>NZ_CP150255.1:0-3730833 GCF_037975305.1 Bacillus sp. FSL M8-0277 | reverse complement strand
AAGGCTTCTCCCCCCTCCTTTTCTTTTTAAAATGACCAGTATCAAACTGTTATAGAACACGAAAAAGAGCAAATGGTCATCACCATTCGTGCACATACATTGTTGAAAACAAATAATATAGTAGAAAAACGTCTTTTCGACAAATTACACAGCCTGTGGATAAACAATTCAACAACCTGTGTAATATCTTTCCACAGCTTATCCACAGAATGTGGATAACGCAAATAGGTCAGATAAGTAATTAAGAGTTAAAACACAAATATAATATCAAAATAAACGAGATGGTGCAATGGGTGTCACAAACTTATCCACACACTTTACATCCTGTTGACAAATAATTATCCACATCGGTTATTTGTGTGAAAAAAATGTCGATAATGGATGTGGATAGTCTAAATATGCCGGAAAAATATCCACACCCTTGTTTTGGAGGCTTTTTAGGAGGAAAAAAAGAATAAAATGTTGGAAACTGAAAAAGAAGGTTTCTTCGTTTGATAAATTATGTTATGCTTATAAGGTTGATAATAAGAGTTTTATCATTGATATTGACAATCGATGGGTTACACAAATATAATGAGTTAGACTGTCTTAAACAGCTATTCCTCAGGGAGGTGTCATAAATGAAAAGAACGTTTCAACCAAATAACCGTAAGCGTAGTAAAGTTCATGGCTTCCGCAGCCGTATGAGTTCTAAAAACGGACGTCTAGTTTTAAAGCGACGCCGCAGCAAAGGTAGAAAAAAATTATCAGCTTAGGCCACTGAATAATGTCAGTGGTCTTTTTTACATAAAATCGTAATTGAACTGTCAGTTTTTATCGGAGTGGAAGAAAACATGAAGAAGCGAAACAGGCTAAAAAAAAATGAAGAGTTTCAAAAGGTGTTCAAAAAAGGTCAATCAATGGCGAACCGCCAATTCGTTATTTACCAGCTGGATCAACCAAATCAAGATGAACTGCGTTTAGGATTGTCTGTCAGTAAGAAGATTGGTAATGCAGTGATGAGAAATCGTATTAAACGACTGATCCGCCAGGTGTTTTTAGAGGAAGGTCATAAGTTAAAGCAAGAAAAAGACTACATTGTCATTGCAAGAAAACCAGCAAGTGAATTGACCTTTGAAGAAACAAAGAAGTCTCTCCAACATTTATTTAGAAAATCCGCTGTTTATCAACAACAACCGAAAAAGTCTTCGTAATAGAAACTTTCGTTGAATCAATTTTTAAAAGCGCTTCCTTCATCTAGTGAATTAAAATGAAACCACCACTTTGTAATGAAAAAATGTTACCATACTGATTAGGTGAGTCACTTTCGTAATCAATTCCAACTTAAATAAAGTTTGAAGTAATGGGAGGAATCTTGTTGAAAAGGCGATTATTACTAATATTTAGCTTGATTGGCGCATTGGTTCTATTGGCAGGATGTACACAGATTAATGAACCAATCACATCAGATAGTAAGGGATTCTGGAACTCATATATTGTTTACCCGCTATCTCAATTAATCACGTACATGGCAAATTTGACTGGTGAAAACTACGGGGTTGCGATCATTATTGTGACACTGTTAATCCGTTTGCTCATTTTACCATTAATGATTAAGCAGTTAAGAAGTACAAAAGCAATGCAAGCATTGCAGCCTGAATTGAAAAAACTTCGTGAAAAATATAGCTCTAAAGATCAAAAAACTCAGCAGCAGCTTCAGCAGGAAACAATGGCCCTTTTCCAAAAGAATGGCGTCAATCCATTGGCTGGCTGTTTCCCAATTTTAATTCAGATGCCAATCCTAATCGGTTTTTATCATGCGATTATGAGAACAGCAGAAATTAAAAAGCATACATTCTTATGGTTTGACTTAGGCAGTCCAGATCCATTGTTCCTATTACCGATCATTGCGGGGGTAGCTACTTTCATTCAGCAAAAACTGATGATGGCTGGAAATCCTTCGGACAACCCTCAAATGGCGATCATGCTGTGGGTTATGCCGATTATGATCATTGTATTTGCTATTAGTTTCCCAGCAGCACTTTCATTGTACTGGGTTGTAGGTAACATTTTCATGATCATCCAAACATTAGTGATTAAAACTCCTCAAGTAAAATTAGATACAAAAGAAAAAGCTGGCGGGAATAAAAAATGAAGGAAATAACTGCTGTCGGTCGCACAATCGAAGAAGCAGTAGTTTCCGGACTTAAACAAATGCAGCTTCTAAAAGAAGAAGTAGATATCACAATAGTTGATGAAGGAAATAAAGGGTTCTTAGGATTATTTGGCAAAAGACAAGCTGTAGTCAAATTGATAGAAAAGAGAAATGCTCTTAAATTAGCTACACAGTATTTAGATAATATTGTTAAATCAATTGATCCTAAAGCGAAGATTGTTTCCAAACAGGAACCGAAAAAGATTTCTTTCCACATTGATGGAGATAAAACGTCATTAATGATTGGAAAAAGAGGTCAAACTTTGTACTCTTTAGAAACCTTGGTACAGTTAGTGTTTAATCGCTATTCTGATCAGTATCATCATATTACCATTGATATTGGAGATTATAGGAAGAAGCGACAAGAAGCACTTGAACAATATGCCGTCAAGACAGCAAACAAAGTTTTAAAAACGAAGAGAAAGGTTCATTTAGAACCAATGCCTTCGAACGAACGAAAAGTAATTCATGATACGATCGCTGCTTTTTCTAAAGAACTAGCAACGGCATCGGAAGATACAGGCAGCAAGCGTCATGTTGTGGTGCTGTATAAAAAATAACAGAAAGGCTAGAATTCAGCAAAGCTGGATTTTAGTCTTTTTTTATTGAAAAATTGTGTTTCTATAGAAAATTCATCCTTTATTTCTAAAAAGTTAGGGTGTAATTTGAGTGGAAAATGCCATTTTCACAAGTAAACAAAGGCATCGGGGCGTTTAAATTTATTGGGTTTCGGTGTAAGATGTGAAGATAAGTTGAGAACGTCGTTATTCACATGTGGATAAGTTAAGTGTTAAAATAGATAGGATGCCAAGCTGTGGATAATTAGATGGAGGATACTTTCACTTCGCTTTCATTTATGGTATCTTTAAATTTTGGATTAAGCGTTTTTGATATAGAGATGGACAACGTCCATTTAATAGATAAAAGACTGTCTATTAAGTAGAGAAAGAGGTGATTGAGCGATGGATACAATTGCAGCCATTTCGACACCGATGGGTGAAGGAGCAATTGCGATTATTCGTTTAAGTGGGCCTGAAGCGGTACAGATCGCTGATCGGATGTATAAAGGGCCTAAGGAGAAAAAACTTGTATCAGTGGATTCTCATACCATTCATTATGGTCATATCGTGGATTCAAAGACTGATCAAGTAATAGAAGAGGTCATGGTGTCAGTACTTCGAGCGCCAAAAACATTTACGAGAGAAGACGTTATTGAGATTAACTGCCATGGCGGAATTGTAACGGTCAATAAAGTATTGCAGCTTGCTTTAAGAGAAGGAGCAAGATTAGCGGAGCCAGGTGAGTTCACAAAGCGTGCTTTCTTAAATGGAAGAATAGATCTATCGCAAGCAGAGGCTGTCATGGATTTGATTCGGGCAAAGACGGATCGTGCGATGAATGTAGCAATCACTCAAATGGAGGGACGACTCTCCGGTTTGGTTCAGCGACTGCGCGGCGAGATCCTAGAAACACTGGCGCATATTGAAGTCAATATTGACTACCCAGAGTATGACGATGTTGAAGAAATGACACATCGCGTTTTAGTGGAAAAAGCGACATCGGTCAAAAAAGAAATTGAGTCGCTGCTCTCGACCTCTCAGCAGGGGAAAATCCTTCGAGAGGGCTTATCCACTGTAATTATAGGAAGGCCGAATGTTGGTAAGTCTTCCTTGCTGAATAGCCTTGTACAGGAAACAAAGGCGATTGTCACAGATATTCCTGGAACTACGAGAGATGTCATTGAGGAATATGTGAATGTAAGAGGTGTACCTCTCCGTCTAGTCGATACTGCGGGTATACGTGAGACTGAGGACATTGTTGAGCGTATAGGGGTTGAACGATCTAGACAGGTCTTAAAAGAAGCTGACCTGATTTTACTTGTGCTCAATTATAGCGAAGAATTATCAGAAGAAGATATTAAGCTTTTTGAGGCTGTCTCAGGTATGGATATCATCGTAATTGTGAATAAGACAGACCTTGAGCCTAAGCTTGATGTAGAAAAGGTCAAGCAGTTAGCGAAGGATCGTCCGGTGGTCACTACATCATTATTACAAGAAAAGGGCATTGATGAGCTAGAAATGGCGATTCAATCACTGTTCTTCACTGGATCAATTGAAAGTGGAGATTTAACGTATGTAAGTAATACAAGGCATATTGCCTTACTTCAGGCAGCAAAACAGTCAATTGAGGATGCTCTTGAAGGAATTGCAATGGACGTACCGATCGACATTGTTCAAATAGATTTAACACGCTGCTGGGAACAGCTCGGTGAAATTATAGGAGATGCTGTTCATGAAAGCTTGATTGATCAGTTATTCTCTCAATTCTGTTTAGGAAAGTAAAGGGAGGAACATAAGAAATGGGTTATGAAGCTGGCAATTATGACGTCATCGTCGTGGGTGCCGGTCATGCTGGGGTTGAGGCTGCTCTTGCTTCTGCAAGACAGGGCGCCAAAACACTTGTATTGACTATCAACCTCGATATGGTTGCTTTTATGCCATGTAATCCGTCCGTAGGCGGTCCTGCAAAAGGGATTGTCGTTAGAGAAATTGATGCACTGGGCGGAGAAATGGCACGAAATATAGATAAGACGCATATCCAAATGCGCATGCTGAATACGGGGAAAGGACCTGCTGTCCGTGCGTTAAGAGCGCAAGCAGATAAGTTCCAATATCAGCATGAAATGAAAAAAACAATGGAAAATGAACCGAACCTGACAATGCTTCAAGGGATGGTGGATCATTTAATTGTAGAAGATGATGAATGTAAAGGTGTCGTTACCCAAACAGGAGCAAACTATCGTGCGAAGTCTGTTGTATTAACGACTGGGACTTTCTTAAAAGGCCGCATTATTTTAGGGGATCTATCTTATTCAAGTGGTCCAAATAACCAGCAGCCATCCATCAAATTATCGGATCACCTAGCAGAGTTAGGATTCGATTTGGTTCGCTTTAAAACAGGAACACCTCCTCGAGTGAATAGTCACTCGATTGACTATAGTAAAACAGAAATTCAACCAGGTGATGACGTTCCGCGGGCGTTTTCCTATGAAACGGTTGAATATATTACAGATCAACTGCCATGCTGGTTAACTTATACGAGTTTAGAAACACATCAAATTATTGATGAGAATCTTCACCGTTCTCCAATGTATTCAGGTATGATTAAAGGAACTGGTCCTAGATACTGCCCTTCCATTGAAGATAAAGTGGTTCGTTTCAATGACAAACCAAGACATCAAATTTTCTTAGAGCCAGAAGGTCGTAATACGCAGGAAGTGTATGTTCAAGGATTATCTACAAGTCTTCCAGAGGATGTACAGCAGCGCATGCTTTCCACCATCCCAGGGCTCGAAAATGTACAAATGATGAGAGCGGGTTATGCCATTGAGTATGATGCAATTGTGCCTACTCAGTTGTGGCCTACACTTGAGACGAAGAAAATTTCTGGATTATATACAGCCGGCCAAATTAATGGTACGTCAGGCTATGAGGAAGCAGCAGGTCAAGGGATTATGGCAGGTATTAATGCAGGAAGAAAAGCATTGGGTAAAGAAGAAGTCATTTTAAGCCGATCTGATGCATATATCGGTGTTCTCATTGATGACCTTGTCACAAAGGGAACAAATGAACCTTACCGTCTTTTGACATCCCGTGCAGAGTATCGTTTGCTTCTTCGTCATGACAATGCGGATTTAAGATTAACTGAACTTGGCTATCATATTGGATTAATTTCTCAAGAAAGATTCCAGGCATACCAGCAGAAAAAAGAAGCCATTGAAGCAGAGAAAAAACGTTTATATTCTGTCATCATTAAACCCACAGCAGAGACACAAGAATTTATTCGTTCACTTGGTGGAAGTGAGCTGAAGGACGGTATTCGTGCAAGTGATTTGATGAAGCGTCCAGAAATGAACTATGAATCTGTTGTGACGTTAGCTCCTGCTGAAACACAGCTTCCTTCTGATGTGTGTGAGCAGGTAGAGATTCAAATTAAATACGAAGGTTATATTGAAAAGTCACTCCAACAAGTTGAAAAGCTGAAAAAGATGGAGAACAAAAAGATTCCTGATCGTATTGATTATGACGCCATCAAAGGGATTGCAACTGAAGCGAAACAAAAGCTGAAAGAAGTCCGACCGCTTTCTGTTGCACAGGCTTCTCGTATTTCAGGCGTTAACCCTGCTGATATTTCTATCCTTTTAGTATATTTAGAGCAGGGACGTATTGCGAAGATAGCAGAATAGAAAGGATGTCGGCATGAACATTGAACAATTTACAGCAGCACTAGAGGAGAAAGGGATGACCCTTTCTCCTGTGCAGCTTGAACAATTTGAAACTTACTTCCGCATGCTTGTAGAATGGAACGAGAAAATGAATTTGACGTCCATTACTGAAAAGGAAGAAGTGTATTTAAAGCATTTTTATGATTCAATTTCCGCATCATTTTTCATTGATTTTCACAAAGTAACGACGATTTGCGATATAGGAGCTGGTGCTGGTTTCCCAAGCATTCCTCTTAAAATTTGCTTCCCTCATCTACATGTGACCATTGTTGATTCTCTTCAGAAACGAATTACGTTTCTCAATGAGTTAGCAAAAGGGTTAAACTTACAAGATACTACTTTTTATCATGATCGTGCGGAGACGTTTGGACAACGTAAGGAAAAGCGTGAAAGCTATGATCTTGTCACTGCTAGAGCGGTTGCGCGTTTATCCGTCTTGAGCGAACTATGTCTGCCCCTTGTAAAAAAGGAAGGATTGTTTGTGGCATTAAAAGCATCTGCTGCTGATGAAGAAATGCAAGCAGGGAAGAAAGCCGTTACTGTCCTCGGAGGAGAGGTTGTTGAAAAGCATTCCTTTGTTCTTCCTTTAGAAGAAAGCGAACGGAACATCATTGTCATTGAAAAGAAAAAGCAAACACCAAAAAAATATCCTAGAAAACCAGGAACACCTAATAAATCACCAATAGAAGGTTGATCATGTAAAAGGTCGGTTTTTCTTCAATATTTAAGATTTTACAGAAGGAAAAAACATGAGAAAATAGAATTATAAAAAGGTAGTTTTTAAAGGTGGTGTAGGTTCATGAAGCATTCACTCTCACGCTTCTTCGGGCTTGGTGACAAAGAACATCCTGAGCGTGAAACCGAAATAGAGGCAGAGATTGCTGAGCATGATACATTAAAGGAAGAGATACAGGAGCTCCCGGTCGACACAATTATGCCAAACCGTTTTCAGCCACGCACCATTTTTTCAGAAGAAAAGATACATGAGCTGGCCACGACGATTCATACCCATGGCATTATTCAACCTATTGTTGTCAGACCGACAGAAGAAGAAGGAAAATATGAACTGATCGCCGGCGAAAGACGTTGGAGAGCGGTACAGACTCTTCACTGGGAGAAAATCCCTGCTATTATAAAAGATTTTACTGATACGGAAACGGCATCTGTGGCATTGATTGAAAATTTGCAAAGAGAAGAGCTGTCTGCTATTGAAGAGGCTCATGCCTATGCACGTCTTTTAGAGCTTCATGATTTAACACAGGAAGCGCTTGCTCAGCGTCTAGGTAAGGGACAATCAACTGTTGCAAACAAATTAAGACTTTTAAAGTTGCCTGAAGAGGTACAACAGGCCATCCTAGAGAAAAAAATCTCTGAAAGGCATGCACGTTCACTTGTACCCCTAAAGCTTCCAGAATTACAAATCGCGCTATTGCAGGAAATCATCGAAAAGCAGCTGAATGTAAAACAGACTGAAGAGCGTGTAGTGAAAATGCTTGAACAAAAAACAGATCGCAAACCGAAGCCAAAACGTAAGGCGTTTAGTCGTGATACACGAATTGCGATGAATACCATTCGTCAGTCTCTCCATATGGTAGAAGACAGCGGGCTTAAAATAAATACCGAGGAAGAAGAATTTGAGGAATATATCCAATTAACAATTCGGATTCCTAAATAGAAAAAAGCTGATGAGAGGGGACTGACCCCCGTTTTTGAGACAGGGATCAAAACACCTTTATACAGCCAATTGCCGATAGTTTATCGGTGATTGGTTGTTTAGTTTCGTTTGAATACGAATGTTGTTATAATAATAAATGTATTCTTTGACAGTGCGTTCTACGATGCTGGTCGTAGTGCGGTCAATCCTGTTAAGATAGAACGTTTCAGACTTTAGTGAGGAATGAAACGATTCGATGGAGGCATTATCAGCGGGCGTCCCTTTACGGGACATGCTCATGGTAATGCCTTTTATATGAACAGCTTTCTGATACTCGTAAGATGTATATACAGAACCTTGATCGCTATGTAACACGCAATTCTCAGGCAGTGCTGGGAGCTGATTAAGTGTGTTTAAGATAAAGTCTGTGTCCTGCTTATCACCAATCGTAAAAGCAATCACTTCTCCATTATATAAATCCAATATACTGGAAAGGTACAATTGTTTCTGTCCATAAGGCAAATACGTGATGTCCGTTACTAGTTTTTCAAGAGGGCGATCAGACTGAAAGTTCCGATCCAGTATGTTACCGGCCACGGCATAGGGCTGCCCATTCTTCTTACGCTTTTTCATTTTAACCCGGCATTGCCACTGGTTTTTCTGCATGATACGTTGAACAGTTTTATGGTTAATACGCATTCTCATTTTTAGTATGGCTGTGATTTTTCGATAACCATATCGATATTTGTGCTTTCGGCACAACGTGCCGACCTGTTTCTCTAGTTGTCTTTTAGAATGATTCTGAGTCAGATCCTTTTTCCATCTATAATACGAAGTACGTAAGATGCCTAAATGGACACAGATGTCCTGTACCGTCATCGTTTTGTGAAATTCTTCTACCAGTTTGATTGACGTTTCCTTATCAACTTCCTTTCCAATTCGTTGTACTTTTTTAACACTTCATTCTGTTGACTCAAATAGCGATTTTCTGCCTGCAGTCTCTCTAATTCGGAAGAGTACTCGGGACCCTTTCCATAGGTATATTGTTTTCCAACAGGCTGTTCGAACCGGTGTGTATCCCCAGCCTTATGCCACCTCACCCATGTCTGAACCTGCGTCTTATTCTTGATATTCAATTTCTGCATGATCTCTTTCATAGGTACGCCTGCCAATCTCATTTCTACAGCCTTCTGTTTGACTTCAACCGGATAACTCACTCTTGTCCCCATAGAAAAAACACCTCCATGTTTTATTTCGGATCACAACGATCCATTTTCAAACTTGAAGGTGTTTTTTATTTGTCTCATCTTACGGGGTCAGTCCCCGAGCCACTCGTCAGCTTTTTTTATTGGTTCTACTTTATATTTACTTATTATTCACAAACTGGTAAAATATGATTTTCATAGAGGAAAGGAGGTGACATGACTCGATGAAAATGAAAAAGACGAATTTTGTTATTATTTGTTATTTACTATTTTCTTTTTCTCTTTTTACAAATGAAACAACCACATTTGCTGTGAATTCGCCAACGGTTCCTGCAGAAGAAAGTCCACTGACCAAAAAAGAACTGAACGTCCTGAAGAAACAAGGTGTTGTTTCGAAGGAGATCACTTTAGATCAATTAAATCATGAGCATGAGTCTCAGGACGACACAATTGACCTGATTTCAGCTGGCGATCATTTGAAGGCTTATGGCTTACAACAAAACAAGCAGGATGAGTTTGTGACGGATGAAAAGCCGCACACCATCAAGCGCCTTTTAGGAAAGCCGTATCCTGGTACCGATATTTTTCCTAAAAAAGGGGATATATTGGTGACAAACACTGATGCTTTGAAGGGCATCGTTGGACATGCAGGTATCGTCATTAATGAGAAGAGCTTTGCTTCTATTCCAGGGTTTCGACAGCATCCTCAGCTTGATTCCATTCTTAATTGGTTTCGCTATAATGCCAATACAAAGGTCATTCGTATTAATCAAGAGGAAACAGCAGACCTAGCTGGGGAATGGGCGCGCGATTATGTGAAAGCTCATCCAAAGGCTCGATACTCCATCACCATGTCTATTCAATCACTGGACCCGACTTATTGTTCAAAGATTGTGTGGCAGGCCTATGCCAAAACAGGCGATGCTGTAGGACATGCGACATTTACCATTAAGACCCCCTATGGATTCTTAAAAAAGAGAAGCTATAAAACGGTGACCCCTAAGATTATTGTGAACGAAGGCCGTACAATTGGTGGATTACATTTTTGACAAGTGCCCCTCACTTATGATGGAAGTGAGGGTTTTTTATGCATATCTTTTTCTTCAAAAAGATATATTGATATATTTTTTACTACGTTTAAGTTCGTCTTTTCATGTACGAAAATAGACATTTGCTGACGAATATATAATGGAGAAACAAAAAAAGCAAACGTTTCATACTTTTTTTGATAGAATAGGAAGTATGAATGAATGAGAAACTTGTTAAGTTGAAAGTGGGTGACATCGTGGGAAAAATCATAGCGATTACCAACCAGAAGGGCGGCGTCGGGAAGACGACAACTTCTGTTAATTTGAGTGCGTGTTTAGCATACATAGGTAAACGAGTGTTGTTAGTTGATATTGATCCGCAGGGCAATGCCACGAGTGGTATTGGGATTGAGAAGGCCGACGTAGAGAAGTGCGTGTACGATATTTTAGTTGATGATGCAGATGTTCTTGATGTGATTAAGACGACAGAGGTCGAAAATCTTGATGTCATTCCTGCGACGATACAGCTTGCAGGGGCTGAAATAGAGCTTGTGCCTACGATTTCACGTGAAGTGAGATTGAAGAGAGCACTTGAATCTGTTAAGCAAAATTATGATTATATGATTATTGACTGCCCGCCATCACTCGGATTACTGACGATTAATGCGTTAACAGCATCCGATTCCGTTTTAATCCCGGTACAGTGCGAATATTATGCGCTTGAAGGATTGAGCCAGTTGTTAAACACCGTTCGTCTCGTGCAGAAACATTTAAATACGGATCTCGCCATTGAAGGTGTCCTGCTGACAATGCTTGATGCACGAACAAATCTTGGGATTCAAGTCATCGAAGAAGTGAAGAAATACTTTAGAGATAAAGTCTATCAGACCGTGATTCCGCGAAATGTAAGACTGAGTGAAGCGCCTAGTCATGGGAAACCGATTATCTTGTATGATCCACGTTCAAGAGGTGCAGATGTCTATTTAGACTTAGCAAAGGAAGTGGATGCGAATGGCTAAAGGTCTTGGAAAGGGTATTAATGCACTATTTAACACTGTAGACTCAAATGAAGAAACGGTTGAAGAAATCAAAATAAAGGATTTGCGTCCAAACCCGTATCAGCCAAGGAAAACGTTTGATGAAGATGCATTGTCTGATCTCAAAGAATCCATTCAGCAGCACGGTGTTTTACAGCCGATCATTGTCCGTAAATCGATTAAAGGATATGACATTGTAGCAGGTGAACGTCGTTTCCGTGCAGCACAACAAGCTGGTCTGACAACGATTCCTGCGATCGTCAGAGAATTTTCAGAAACGCTGATGAGAGAGATTGCCCTTTTAGAAAATCTGCAACGCGAGGATTTATCTCCATTAGAAGAAGCGGAAGCCTATGCTTCCTTACTAGATCACCTAAGTGTGACGCAAGAGGAATTAGCAAAGCGATTAGGGAAGAGCAGACCGCATATTGCGAACCATCTCCGTCTTTTGACTTTACCGGATGAAGTACAAAAGCTGATTGCAGATGGAAAGTTATCGATGGGTCATGGAAGAACATTGCTTAGCTTGAAAAACAAAAATAAGCTGGCGCCATTGGTAAAGAAAATTGTGGACGAGGGGTTAAACGTCCGTCAGGTTGAGAAACTTGTTCAGCAATTAAACGAAAATGTTCCACGTGAAACAAAGAAAAAAGAAGCACCAAAGGATCGAGTGTTGAAAGAAAGAGAGTCTTTCTTACAAAACTACTTTGGCACTTCAGTGTCGATCAAGAAACAGAAGAAAAAAGGAAAAATAGAGATTGAATTTCTCTCCAACGAAGATTTAGAAAGAATTCTCGAATTGCTTTCTACGAGAGAATCATCAGAGTGACCATCTTGATACGAGATGGTCTTTTTTATATTCTCCCAGTGATATTTTGAATAGGAGCGAAGAGAGAACGGCTTTTTTCTCTTGTCCAATCCATTTGATCAATATGAGATAGACTTTCAGAAAGTGTATTGGCCATAGACATGACAAGATGAAGGCGTGTGTTTTGGAGAACGAAGTATTCCATAAAGCCGCTCACATTGACGATCCCATTAATATGAATATCTCCTACCTCTGGCAGCTCCTTTTGTACACCTGCTCCAGGCTTTAACGGTCCATCTCCAATTTGGAAGGAGCCTACACTTTTCACTCTTCCTAAACAGGCATCAATCGCTACAATAAACGGATGTTTATGAGCTTGTTCAATTTCGGCGAGCTTTTCTTTTAAATTGACCGCATGAACTGGGTCAGAGAGCGTGCCATATACATGAAGCTTTTTCAAATCAAGACCTGAAAGCTTTGTACCAACAAGTGGACCTAGAGAGTCGCCAGTTGAGCGGTCTGTTCCAATACAAACGATGGCAACGGGTCTTTTTCCTGCTTTCTGAAGATGCGAGAATAAAATACTTTTAAGCTGTTGAATGGCGTTTGTATCCGTATGGGACACGTATTCTTTCACCCTATTTCTAAAAAAAAGACCGTTCTTGCTATTCATAGGTCTCACTTCCTTGTCATAGTAGTTAGTAACAGTATACGGAAACAAGCTTAATTCTATACCTATGAGGTGATGATTGTGTGGAAGGCTGGTTCAAGGTGGACGCTTTTAATTTTAGGAAGCTTAATAGGAGCGGGGTATGCTTCCGGCCAAGAAATTTGGCAGTTTTTTGGCATTGATAGTGGACTAGCCATTCTACTGTTTACATTGATGTTTATGTTGTCTACCTATGTGGTGTTGAAAATCAGTTATGAGGTACGTGCCGATCACTTTGTGCCAGTGCTAGAGCGGCTTGTCGGTCCATGGCTGGCTAAAGTGTATGATGTTTTAATTGTCCTTTATTTATTCACGACAACGACAGTCATGATTGCCGGTGGCGGGGTGACACTCGAGATGTATCATGTGCCATTTTGGATTGGCATCGGTGCATTTTGTCTGTTTTCATTTATGATTTTTTTCTGGGATGTGAAAGGGCTTTTATCTGTGAATGCTTTCATTATACCAATTTTGGTGGCGGGGCTCATCTATGCATTTGTTTTTTATTATATGAACCATGATCATATGTGGCGGATTGATTTTGGGCAGCAGTACAATTGGCCTGCCAGCATTGTCTTTGCTTCTTTGAATATATTATCTGTAGTCGCAGTGCTGTCTTCGGTTGGAAAAGAAATGAAGGGGCTTGGCGAGGCAAAAGTGGCGAGTATATTAAGCGGCCTGATTTTTGGGGTCATCTCGTACGTGTATAACGAAATACTGGTTGATATTTCTGGGAGCCTATCAGCAGAAGGCATTCCTTTGTTTACAGTATTAGAAGGAGCGCCGACATCATTGTTTGTGTTTATGACTGTTGTCCTTTGTCTAGCCATTTATACGACGACAGCGGCAGGTTTATTTGGTTTATCGAGCCGAATGCTCTCTTTTGTACCATTGCCCCGCTGGCTGGTTGTGTTCGTGATGCTTCTGTTGATGGCGCCTTTGACATCTCTTGGGTTTGCCGATTTAATTGCTTTCTTGTATCCGATATACAGCTTGCTGAATCTTTATTTGCTTGTCTGTTTAATGCTATATCCGATTTTAAGTAAAAAGATATTTTCTCTCCCTAAAAATTATATTGATAAAATAAAATAAGCACCTCTCTTTGTCAGAGCTGTGCTTATTTTATCCGAATAGAGTCAATGGCGTCTTTGATATCATCATAGACTGGCATTTGCTTGAGACGCTGAAGGCGTTCCTCTAATTCTGAAATGGCTTGTCCCTTTAAATGCTGGGAGATGTGTTGCTTGACAATGGTCGTCTGGTTGATCATGTCTTCGGTTTTAGACAATTGATACTCCAAGTGCACGCGAGTGTTTGCTAATTCGTCATGCAGTCGCATTTTGAGCAGCCGTTTTAGATCTTTTCGCTGTCCTTCTCTTCGTAGGGCCTGAATTGCGGCTATTTCTTCTGGGGACTGCGTTTGTGGTGCCGATTGATTTTCAAATACAGACATGGATCGGCGGGTACTCACATTTTGCAAGAAACGCTGGGCGTCACTAGGAGGTTTATTTTGATTGATCATGCGGCGGCTCCTTTCTTAATGAATACCCATTTGCATCGCAAGGCGCCTATCTGCCTTGGCGTAATCATCACCCATTGTGTACATATGTCTTGAAAGGGAAGAAAGTTCTTGTTCGTAATCTCTCAAGGTGTACAGGGCATTCAGTTGTTTTTCGTGTGAATAAAAGGAGGAATGATGTTGTTCCATCCTCACTTCTTCTACCAGTGCTTCCACATCGCTTGAACTTAATAAATCATAGTGGCCAAAGCCGACGAGTCCTTTGAGCTCTTGTTTTACATGCTGGACGGCGTCTTTTACACTTTCATCGATCCCATCGATTTTATCAAATATAGTGTGTACTTCATGTTCAATCACACTTTGGAGATCGTAGGATGAATTTTTCAGTAAATGGGATTTTATGATAATTTCTAGACCGCTTTGTGCATATGCACGTCCAGAATGGATTTCTTGCAACAGCAAGGCTGTAAAACTTGTATTATGATCAAGCTGTTCATCTAAAATCCGGGCAGATCCATCTTTGTGGAATGAATACCCATTTCCTTTTAAACTCCCAGAAATAAGAGCTAAAAAGGCATTTGTATCAAAGGATTCGTTCCATTCTATATTCATAGACGCAAAAGCTGATTTTAAAAAGGTGTCAATTTCTCTTTGTTTATATTTAACGGATTGTTGGGCGTCGCTTTGCTGCCTTGGCGGTACGGTGTACTTCACTTGACCAACTCCATGATCATGGCGATTGAGTAAACCTACATAATGACTAGGTTGAATATATTCAGTCAAGATCCGTTTATATTGACCTTGCTGCGCTTTCTGCTGAATCGAAGGCGCCAGACTGCTCCATATATTTGGGCTATCAAAGGTGACGGCTTTTTTGACAGCTGGCTGTTCTGTTGCAACATAAGCACAAACAGCACCGGCAAGGGCTTGTCCAGTGAGATAGATACCTGCATTGGGATGCTTCTGGCTGACTTGCTCTATGTATTCCTTCCCTTTAAAAAAGACATGATCTTGATTGCTATCAAGGGACTTCCTTTCAATGGGATAGGCATAATCCGTTTTGAGCAATGACTGTGCCGCGGTGTGTACATCTTGTGGCGAGGTCACTGGCATTTGATTTGGCATCGGACAGTGAAAAGCGACGATGAACTCGTCTGTTTGTTCCGGCTGCATCGTTAAACCATATAATTGATGATCGACCTTGAGAAAATCATGGACAGTGAGCGTTTGCTGACCTATTTCTATCGTATGGTGCTGCTGGTAATTGCCTATGTTTCCAGCATGATCGGATATGATTTTATATTCTTTATCAGTTAATCTATCCTTTCGATTGACCATCGTACCTGCTCCCTCACATAACATTTATGCAGATATCATAAATCAAAAAATATGGAAAAACCACAGCGTTCTACCAATAAAAACCTTTTGACCTACGGTGTTTGTGACAATATTGAAAAAAAGCGGAGTTTAAGTAACTATTGGTCACAAATAAAATGATCTAAAAGAAGGGTTTTTTCTATAAAAAAGAATAGGATGAACGATTGAAAGAGGGTCTTTGCTTTGTGCATTGCTCTTCATCGCCGTTTTTTTGTACAATAGATTCAATGAAGTGAGCAAGAGAGGTGAAAGCTGATGGCAGACAAAGCGTTTGGGTTACATGACGTCGTTGAAATGAAAAAGCCCCATCCATGTGGTGTCAATCGGTGGAAAGTGATTCGGTTGGGCATGGATATTCGCATTAAATGTGAAGGCTGCGGGCATAGCGTCATGATCCCAAGAAGAGACTTTGAACGAAAAATGAAGAAAATTCTCGTCAAGCATGAGGAGCCAACTGCTTAAGTAGGCCTCATGCTTTTTTGATGAAATTCTTCTTTTGTATAGAAGAATTAGATGCAAATTCCCGTTTTGAAGGATTGATTTATTCTTTTTGGCAATGTTTCTTCTATTGATAATGCATAACGGTTAGCTTGTCTTTTCATGTAAACCTACTTATAATTGCTCTAGGTTCATATTACGCAGTATAACGAGCACGTTTGATATAGAGGAGATGAAAGAATGGCTTTAACAGCTGGTATTGTTGGCTTACCTAACGTCGGGAAGTCAACGCTATTTAATGCAATTACACAGGCTGGAGCGGAGTCTGCTAACTATCCGTTTTGTACCATTGATCCAAACGTCGGAATTGTAGAAGTTCCAGACGAACGTTTGCAAAAACTAACAGAATTGGTGCAGCCGAAAAAGACAGTTCCGACTGCTTTTGAATTCACTGATATTGCTGGTATTGTCAAAGGGGCTTCAAAAGGTGAAGGTTTAGGGAATAAATTCCTTTCTCACATTCGTCAAGTAGATGCGATCTGTCACGTGGTGAGAGCTTTTGCAGATGATAACATCACACACGTATCAGGTAAGGTTGACCCTGTGTCAGATATCGAAACCATTAATTTAGAGTTGATTTTGGCTGATTTAGAAACAGTTGAAAAACGTTTGGCTCGTGTGAGTAAGCTTGCAAAACAAAAGGATAAGGAAGCGGTAGCTGAATTTGATATTTTGTCGAAGCTAATGCACGCATTTGAAGCTGGGAAATCGGCAAGATCTGTAGAATTTACAGATGAGCAGCAAAAGCTTGTGAAACAGCTTCATTTACTCACATCTAAACCAGTTCTTTATGTAGCAAATGTGAGTGAGGATGAAGTAGCAGATCATGACGGCAACGAATATGTGCAGCAAATCCGTGAGTTTGCTTCTAGTGAAAATGCTGAAGTCATCGTCGTATGTGCGAAGATCGAGTCTGAAATTGCAGAGCTTGAAGGAGAAGAGAAGCAGATGTTCCTTGAAGAGCTTGGCATCAAAGAGTCAGGTCTAGATCAGCTGATTCAAGCATCTTATTCACTTCTTGGTTTAGCTACTTATTTCACAGCAGGTGAGCAGGAAGTACGCGCTTGGACGTTTAAAAAGGGAATGAAGGCACCGGAATGTGCTGGAATCATTCATACGGACTTTGAACGTGGGTTTATTCGTGCTGAAACGGTTGCATATGAAGATTTACTTGCTGGTGGAAGCATGTCTGCTGCAAAAGAGGCTGGAAAAGTCCGTCTAGAAGGTAAAGAATATGTAGTGAAAGATGGAGACGTCATTCATTTCCGTTTTAATGTATAGGTTCTTGTCATAGGCCAAGTAATTTGTTATAATATACAATTGTGAGTAATATAATTTATTGCTCCTTGCCCGTATAGGGCCGCTTAGACCAAAAGGAGGTGCAATCAGATGAGAAAGTACGAAGTTATGTACATCATCCGCCCAACAGTTGACGATGAGGCTAAAAAAGCAGTTATCGAGCGTTTCAATAACGTGTTAACTTCAAACGGTGCGGAGATCACTGGAACAAAGGATTGGGGTAAACGTCGTCTTGCATACGAAATCAACGATTTCCGTGAAGGCTTCTACCAAATCGTAAACGTTCAATCTGACGCTGCAGCAGTTCAAGAATTTGACCGCTTAGCTAAGATCAGTGACGATATCATTCGCCACATTGTTGTTAAAGAAGAAGTATAAATCATTGAAATATATATTTAAAGGTGGTCTTTCAATATGCTAAACCGTGTTGTATTGGTCGGAAGACTAACAAAAGACCCTGAGCTTCGCTACACGCCTAATGGTGCGGCTGTAGCCACGTTTACTCTAGCTGTGAATCGTACGTTTACGAATCAATCTGGAGAGCGTGAAGCCGATTTCATTAACTGTGTTACTTGGAGAAGACAAGCCGAGAACGTGGCTAATTTCTTGAAAAAAGGAAGTCTTGCCGGTGTAGACGGTCGTTTGCAGACAAGAAACTATGAAAATCAGCAAGGACAGCGTGTCTTCGTGACAGAAGTTCAAGCTGAAAGTGTTCAATTTCTTGAGCCTAAGAGCGGCGGTGCTGGTTCAGGTGGATACAGCGGCGGTGGCAATAGCGGAGGCCAGTATTATGGCGGTAGCCAAAACGATCAGAATCCATTTGGAAATGAACCAAGTCAAAATCCATATGGCAATCAAAGCAACCAACAAAATCGTAATCAGGGAAATAGCTTCAATGATGACCCATTTGCGAATGATGGTAAACCGATTGACATCTCCGATGATGATTTGCCATTCTAATTGATCTGAAAAATTGACTAAAGGAAAGGTGTGAAAACAAATGGCAGGTGGACGCAGAGGCGGTCGTGCGAAACGTCGTAAGGTATGTTTCTTTACTTCTAACGGTATCACGCACATCGATTACAAAGATGTTGATCTTCTTAGAAAGTTTGTTTCTGAGCGTGGTAAAATTTTACCTCGTCGTGTAACAGGAACTAGCGCTAAGTATCAACGTAAATTGACATTAGCGATTAAAAAATCACGTCAAATGGCATTACTTCCATACGTTACTGGTGAGTAAGTCGTTGACTTAAAAGCGGAGAGCCTCGAGCTCTTCGCTTTTTTTATTGTCTCACGAAGAATCTCATCCGATTTGGCTAGAGCTGTTTTTGGCGGGCACCTTAGGGGAAGTATGTAAAAGAGAGTAAAAGTGACAGTTTGTTCTATACAAATACGGGGTCGATCTGTCATATTGGTAGTCTAGAAAATAATTGCAGTCAGGGCGTGGGATGATGATTGAATTTAAGAAGGTATCGATGCAATTTTCTGATGAGCGCTATGCCGTTCAATCGGTTGATTTAGAGATTCAGAAAGGTGAGTTTTTTGTTTTCATTGGACCTAGTGGAAGCGGGAAAACGACAACATTGAAAATGATCAATCGTCTCATTTCTTCAACAGAAGGTGAGATTTACATAAAGGGTCAAAAAATAAACGATTATGATATGTATGAACTGCGCTGGGATATTGGGTATGTTCTGCAGCAAATTGCTCTTTTTCCTCATATGACCATTGAAGAAAATATCGCTGTGGTGCCAGAGCTCAAGCAATGGAGTCGGAACGAGATTAAAAAGCGAGTGGATGAATTGATGCAGATGGTTGGGCTTGATCCTGCTATGTATCGACATCGGAAGCCGTCAGAGCTATCTGGTGGACAGCAGCAGCGTATCGGTGTGGCACGTGCACTTGCAGCTGATCCTGAGATTATTCTGATGGATGAACCATTTAGTGCGTTAGATCCACTAACGAGGGAGAAATTGCAGGATGATCTGCTTGATTTGCAGCGCCGTATTCAAAAGACCATTGTTTTCGTGACGCATGATATGCAGGAGGCGATGAGGCTTGGTGATCGAATTTGTATCATGAAGGAAGGGAAAGTGGTGCAGATTGGTCGTCCAGAGGAATTGGTTCAACACCCAGTCAATGCTTTTGTTCGGGAGTTTGTCTCCGGGGCTGCTCGCCATGTAGGACAACAAGCGTTTGAGCTAGAAGTCTTGGCTAGACCAATGGCTCACGAGGCTCTTTTAGGCTATGAAGTGATCACAGCACATACCACGCTGGATGAGGTCTTATCCCAATTGGCAAAGCATGAGGAATTGGCTGTGGAAAAGGATGGGGAGCGAATTGGACTAGTGAATCGTCAAGCGGTGATTCAGTTTTTAGCTGATTCTCCTAGAGAGAGGGGCGAGTCACATGAATGATTGGATCAGTGTGTTATTGGATCGAAAAGAACAATTGGGACACGCCTTGCTTGAGCATATTCAAATTTCGTTTATTGCTTTATTTTTAGCCATTTTGATTGCCATTCCCTTAGGTATCTATTTAACGAGGGTGCCAAAGCTTGCAGAATGGGTGATTGGGGTGACGGCGGTCTTGCAAACAATCCCGTCGCTTGCGCTGCTTGGCTTGCTGATTCCTCTCGTTGGGATTGGGCAAGTGCCTGCGATTATTGCGCTTGTCGTTTATGCCCTACTCCCTATTTTAAGAAATACATATACAGGTATTCAGGAGGTCGATCCTTCCCTGAGGGAAGCGGCGCTTGCCATGGGAATGAATCATCGTAAACGGTTATTAAAGGTGGAACTGCCTCTGGCCATGCCAGTTATCATGGCAGGTATCCGAACCGGGATGGTTCTCATTGTGGGAACTGCCACTCTTGCCGCACTGATCGGAGCTGGGGGATTAGGAAGTCTGATTTTGCTGGGAATTGACCGAAATGATATGTCACTCATTGTCATTGGCGCTATACCAGCAGCCTTACTCGCACTCTTATTTGATGTGGTGCTGCGTACATTTGAGAAAATTTCTTTTAAAAAGACTGTGATTTCTGTGACGGTTTTTGCTGTGATTGCAGGAGCTATTGTCGCGGGCCCAGCACTTTTTCAACAAGAAAAAAAAGAAATCACCATCGGTGGAAAGCTAGGATCAGAGCCTGAAATTCTGATCTCGATGTATAAGCTTTTAATTGAACAGGATACGGATATTCAAGTCAATCTTAAGCCTGGTCTTGGCAAGACGTCTTTTGTTTTTCAAGCTTTACGTTCTGGTGATATTGACATTTATCCTGAGTTTACGGGTACTGCAATTTCTGAGTTCCTTAAACAAACAGCGAAAAGCACAGATAAAGAAAAAGTGTATGAGCAAGCGCGGCGCGGTTTGGAATCATCCTTTCAGCTCCGCCTTCTTGAGCCGATGGCTTACAACAATACGTATGCTTTAGCCGTGCCTCAGTCGCTGGCTGATCAATATGATGTATCCAATATTTCTGATCTAGCTAAAATCAAGAATCGCATAAAGGCTGGATTCACCTTAGAATTTTCTGATCGACAGGACGGGTATCGAGGTATTCAAAAAACCTATCAATTTTCCTTTGATGATGTAGTGACGATGGAACCGAAGCTTCGGTATCGAGCGATTCAAAAAGGAGATATCAATTTAGTCGATGCGTATTCGACAGACAGTGAATTGAGGCAATACAAATTAAAGGTGCTTGATGATGATCAGCATGTTTTCCCGCCATATCAAGGAGCACCGATGTTAAGGCAGGAGACTTTAACGGAGTACCCTGAGATTGAGGCTTCTCTCAATAAGCTTGGTGGTCAAATCACAGACGATGAAATGAGAGAAATGAATTATGAAGTGAATGTGAAAGGTAAGGATGCATTTCAGGTAGCGAAAGCCTATTTAAAAAAGAAAAAATTACTGCGATAATCATGGAAGAGCAGGTCTGTTATGTAAAAGCAGACCTGCTTTTTTAAAAGGAAAAACAAAAATCGTTGACTTTTATTTAAAAACATCATATCCTTAATTCGAGATAAATATATTTTTTCGTTTTAATATCTCGAATTCGAGATAATATAAAGACGTCAGTAAAGACATAATGAATAGAGGCTTGTTACTTCATGATTAGGAGGTCATTAGAAGTGAAGAAAACAGAAGGAATTCACCATATCACTGCAATTGTAGGGCATCCTCAGGAGAACGTTGATTTTTATGCAGGTGTTTTAGGACTTCGTCTCGTGAAGAAGACCGTGAATTTTGATGATCCAGGTACTTACCATTTATATTTTGGAAATGAAGGAGGATCTCCGGGAACGATTATCACGTTTTTCCCTTGGCCAGGTGCTCAAAAGGGACAAATTGGCGCAGGTCAAGTGGGCGTGACGACATATGTCGTACCGCCAGGCGCTTTCTCTTTCTGGAAGGAACGTCTTGAGCAATTTGATATTTCTTATGAAATGGTTGAACGCTTTGGTGAAGCCTTTCTCTCACTTGAAGATCCACACGGCTTGTTGATTGAGCTTGTAGAGCGTGCGGAAGGGAAACAAAATGATTGGACATTTAACGGCGTTACGCCAGATGTTGCGATAAAAGGGTTTGGGGGAGCTGTTTTATTAACATCACAGCCAGAGCAAACGATGCAGCTGCTCGAACAAACAATGGGTTTTGAACGCGTTGGAGAAGAAGAGGACTATGTGAGATTCCGTTCGTTTGGTGAGATCGGCAATGTCATTGATGTGAACAAGACACCTGTTGCACGCGGACGTATGGGTGTTGGGGTTGTGCATCATATTGCATGGAGAGCGACAGATGATCAGGATCAATTAGATTGGCAAAGACATATTGCGCAAAGCGGGTATCAAGTGACACCTGTGCAAGATCGAAATTACTTCAATGCCATTTATTTTAGAGAGCTTGGCGGTATATTATTTGAAATTGCGACTGATCCTCCAGGGTTTGCACACGATGAATCAGTGGAAACTATGGGTGAAGCATTGAAACTGCCACCGCAATATGAGGCGCAGCGCAGTCAGATTGAACAAATTGTGCTGCCTATTGAGGTAAGAGAAATCAAAGGGAAAGGAGATTTATGATGAAACATCTTTTTCGAAAAGGAAAGAATGAACAAAGACCTGTTTTGTTATTACTGCATGGTACTGGCGGGACGGAAGAAGATTTATTGCCGCTTGCCGATTTAGTAGATGCTGACGCATCCGTTCTTAGTGTGAGAGGGAATGTGTTGGAAAACGGTATGCCGCGCTTTTTCAGACGTTTAGCAGAGGGTGTTTTCGATGAGCAGGATTTAATTGAGCGGACAGAGGAACTGTATACATTTATCGGAGAAGCAGCAGATGAATATGGGTTCGATCGTCACAATGTCGTCGCTCTCGGATATTCCAATGGGGCGAACATTGCAGGAAGTCTTTTATTCCATTACAAGGATGCGTTAAAAGGAGCGATCCTGCATCATCCAATGGTTCCAAGACGCGGAGTTTCATTGCCTTCATTGGCGGGGAAACAAGTCTTTATCGCAGCTGGTGAAAATGACCCAATGTGCCGTCCAGAGGAATCACAGGAGCTTGAGCAATTGCTGCAAGGCGCAGGCGCTTCGGTCACACTACATTGGGAAAAACGCGGACATCAGCTAACGAGAGAAGAAGTCGATGCTGCGGCATTATGGTATCGTCGTCAATTTTAATGAAGGTAGGGAATATAGATGGGATTTTTACAGAAGCTTTTTGGGCAAACCAAACAAAAGGAGATGGAACAAATGGAAAACGTAAAAGTAGCAATTATTTATTATAGTTCAACAGGTACAAACTATCAGATGGCAAAATGGGCAGAGGCTGGAGCGAAAGAAGCTGGCGCTGAAGTGAAAGTATTAAAGGTTGCTGAATTGGCACCAGAAGCAGTTGTAGCATCAAATCCAGCATGGAAAGCACATTTAGACGAAACAAAGGATGTCCCAGAGGTTCAATTAAGTGATTTAGAGTGGGCAGATGCCATCATCTTTAGCATGCCAACACGTTTTGGTAACCTACCGGCTCAAATGAAGCAATTCTTAGACACAACTGGTGGCTTATGGTTCCAAGGGAAATTGGCAAACAAAGCAGTGAGTGCGATGACCTCTGCACAAAACCCAAATGGTGGGCAGGAGCAGACCATTCTCAGTCTTTACACAACGATGTTCCACTGGGGAGCGATTATTGCCGCTCCTGGATACACAGATGACTCATTATACGGTGCAGGGGGCAACCCTTACGGCGTGAGTGTCACTGTTGATCAAAATGGAAAGATCCAAGAGGACGCAGAAGCTGCTGCAAAACATCAAGCAAAACGTACAGTCAATGTAGCAGAATGGATCAAAAAAGGTCAAAACGCTTAATCAATGAATACAAAAAGAATGCAGCCTAGGCGCTGCATTCTTTTTTATTTAATAAGGATCTGATGGTGTGCTGTTGTTGATCGCTTCGTCTACAGCTTGTGCGGCGCCTGTAGATCCTATAGGTCCGCTTGGCTGTTCTTGTTTGAAGGCTTTTAAGCCGTCAGCGACACGCTTTCCGTAATCAGGGTCAGCCTTTGTAAAGTTTTCGATCATTTGCTCTTGAATGTCTTTTTGACAGGTCGCAAGGGTGTTGACTAAGTTCTTAATCAATTCTTCACGTTCCCAATCATTGAAGCGGCGATACGTTTCTCCGGCTTGTCCGAAGTTGTTCGGGCGGTCAATGGCTTCCCGTTTGACGTCACCCTCTACAAAAGGCGTATGATCCTCTCCAGCCTGCTTTGCTTCTTTTAATCCGCCGAGGATCGATGGTTCATAATTCACATGAGGATTTTGTCCTTTGCCTTGATCGACCTGGTATTCCATTTGCCCATCTCTTTGATTCGTGGCGACATGCTTTTTCGGTGCATTGATCGGCAGCTGTAAATAGTTCGGTCCCACACGATATCGCTGCGTATCAGAGTAAGAGAAGGTGCGCCCTTGAAGCAACTTATCATCTGAGAAATCCAAACCGTCTACGAGAACGCCAGTCCCAAAGGCAACCTGCTCAACTTCTGCGAAATAATTTTCTGGATTTTTATTTAATACCATCCGTCCGATCGGTTTCCATGGATAGTCATCCTTGTACCAAAGCTTTGTCGGATCAAGCGGATCAAAATCGAGGTGAGGGTGGGCATCATCTTCCATGATCTGCGCATAGACCTCCCATTCAGGATGATCTCCTTGCTCAATGGCTTCATATAAATCCTGTGTGGCATGATTAAAGTTTTCACCTTGTATCGCTTGAGCCTGTTCTTGCGTCAGGTTGCGAATCCCTTGCTTCGGTTCAAAGTGATATTTGACCAGCACTGCTTTTCCTTCATGGTTCACCCATTTGTACGCATGGACACCTGAGCCTTGCATGTGGCGATAGGTTGCTGGGATGCCCCAAGGTGAGAAGAGAAATGTCACCATATGCGTCGCTTCAGGAGATTGCGAAACGAAGTCGAAAATACGCTCGCCGTCCTGCCGATTGGTGACAGGATCAGGCTTAAAGGCATGAACCAAATCTGGAAACTTCAAAGCATCTCGAATAAAGAAAATTTTCAGGTTGTTTCCAACGAGGTCCCAGTTGCCTTCTTCTGTATAAAATTTAATCGCAAACCCTCTCGGATCGCGCAACGTTTCTGGCGAATGACCGCCGTGAATGACAGAAGAAAAACGAACGAAAACAGGAGTCTTTTTTCCTTTTTCCTGAAATAACTTCGCTCTTGTATAAGTGGAAATGGGCTCGTCACCGAATGTGCCATAGGCTTCAAAATAACCGTGAGCTCCGGCCCCGCGCGCATGGACGACACGTTCAGGAATACGTTCGCGATCAAAATGACTGATTTTCTCTAGGAAATCGTAGTTTTCAAGCGTAGTGGGCCCTCTATTCCCAACGGTTCTCATATTTTGATTGTCTGTTACGGGATGACCTTGACGATTTGTTAAAGTGTCTTCTGACTCTGAAGATGGTTTAGGGTGTTGATCTTCTTTCAATTAAATCCCTCCTTCAATATCTCCCTAACAATATGGTCATCTTTCTCCCTATTTCATACAAGGATTGATATAATGATTGAAAACTTTCACGAGGAGCGAACCTGATGATTCGATTACACTGCCTTCATGCCCATCCGTCTAATCAGTCCTATATAGAAGAGGTGTTTGGTGATACAGATATTGAGTTGCATCACACGGTCGATTCATCATTTATAGAACGTGCTACACAAGATCCCGATTTTAATCCTCACAAGCAGCAAACCTATGCCATCAACAAATTGATGAAAGAAGATGAAGCCGACATCATTCTGCTCACGTGTACACAATACATTGCCGCCTTGGGTGATCAGCAGCATCTCTTTAAGCAACCGATTGTTCCGATTGATGAACCGTTATTTGAACTGATTTGTCAGAGAAAAGGGCCTCTTCAACTTGTGTTTTCAAACCCGGATACAGTGGATGGGACAATGGAGCGGCTTGAATCATATGCAAAAGAGCACGGCAAACAGATTGATGCAGAGGTTATGGTGATGGAGGATATCTTTCACCTTTGCCTAAACGGTGACATGCATGCTTATGAGGAGCAAATTAAAAAGCAGCTCAGAAGATGTATGAAAAAAAGTGGAGACATTTGCGTGATGCAGCTATCGATGGTTTATGCGGCACAGCAGATGGAAAAGGAGACAGGCATTCCGATCATTCATCCGCTTTCCCCACTTAAACAGTTTGTCCATCAAACAATATCCGCTTTGAAGGAGTGAACCTGTCTGGTTCGCTCTTTTTGTATAGAAACGGAAATGGGATGACATGTTAAAAAATAATCGAGCGCAAACTATTTTCAAAAGGTGCGCGTCTATCCATTGTAAGAAATAACCGATGCGCATTTAAGATAAAGGAGCTCTTTGTAAAATGAAGAAACGAAAAATAGAGGATCAATTTGCTGATTACGTAATGGAGCATAAACACAGTTTTTATCGATTGTCCTATAGTTATGTCAAAAACCCAGAAGATGCGATGGATGTCGTTCAAGAGGCGATTCATAAAGCACTCAAATCTGTTCACCGATTAGAGGATGCGACCAAGATGCATAGCTGGTTTTATAAAATCGTGGTGAATGCTGCCCTTGACTTTTTACGAAAGAAGAAGCGGGTGCAGGTGACAGATGATGACACGCTTGAATTCTTATCACAGGGTGAATCAGATGTATATGAAGATCAAGATGTCAGACGAGCCATAGAGGATTTGCCCGACATGTACCGGGTCATCATTATCTTGAGATTCTTTGAAGATTTAAAACTAGAGGACATCGCCCACATTCTCGAAGAAAACGAAAACACCATCAAAACAAGATTATATAAGGCGTTGCGGCTTTTAAAAGTAGAATTATCGCAGGAGGAAATATAAATGGATAAGCATTTGGAACAGTTAAAAGAGGAATATTTAGAAATCCCTATTCCGCCGGAATATGATGCTATGGTTGAACGGACATTAAAACGAAAAAACAAAAAACCTCATTTTCAGCAATGGACGATCGGACTTGTTGCTGCGGCTGCTCTATTTGTCACGACTGTGAATGTCAGTCCACAGGCGGCAAGAGCGATTTCGGAAATACCTGTCATTGGCGAGCTGGTGAAAGTCGTGACATTCACAGAATTTAAAAAGAGCGATCAAGGAACGAATATTGACCTTAAAACACCACACGTTTCAGGGCTTGGGGACGGAAAATTACAAGACAGCCTGAATCAAAAATATTTAGCTGAAAATAAAAAGCTGTATCAAGATTTTGAGAAGGAAACAAAGGGTTATAAAAATGGTCATTTAAGTGTAGAGAGCGGATATGAAGTGAGAACAAACAATGATCAAATTCTTTCACTAGGTCGATACAAGGTGACGACTCAAGCTTCTGCGGCAGAGGAAATGACGTATGATACGGTGGATAAGAAAAATCATGTACTCATTACATTACCAAGCTTGTTTAAAGATGACCGTTATATTGATGTGATTAGTGAAAATATTAAAGACCAAATGAAGAAACAGATGAAAGAGGATTCAAATAAGATTTATTGGATTACCAAGCAAGATACGGTTGATCCGTTTAAGAAGATTCAGCCAGATCAAAGCTTCTATATCAATTCAAAAGGCAAACTGGTGATTTCCTTTAATGAATATGATGTGGCGCCTGGTTACATGGGTGTAGTGGAATTTACGATTCCAACAAGTGTGTTAAAGGATGTCCTTGTAAGTGATATGTACATTCATTAAAAGAAGAAACAAGACTGCTGAACATGTCAGCAGTCTTGTTGTGTTTATGAAGAAAGTGCGTCTGTCAGTGCAGGTACGACTTGTTTCTTTCTTGATACAACACCTTTTAGTAAAGCGGTGTTGTTTTCAAGTGTGACGTTAAATGCTTTTTCTACTTTTGCAGCTTCGGCACCGAGTGCAAGTGCAAGAGAGTCATTTTCTAGGATGTCTGTGATCACTAGAACGAATAGATCAAGACCTTTCGCTGCGATGACTTCATTGATTTTCGCTTCAATATCAGCCTGTCTTGCTGTAACTTCTGCGATATCTACTGTATTGACTTGCGCAATTTCCACTTTGCTATTTCCTAGTGCGAATTCTTTTGCATCAATTGTAATTAGTTCTTGAACCGTTTTTTGGCTTAGGTCAGCGCCAGCTTTTAGCATGTCTAGGCCGTAAACTTCTGGATCTACCCCTGCGATTTTTGCGAGCTCATGCGCAGCATCAATGTCTTGTTGTGTGCATGTTGGTGATTTGAATAGCAAGGAATCAGAAATGATTGCAGATAAAAGTAAACCAGCGATTTCTTTTTCAATCTTCACTTGGTTCTCTTTGTACATTTTGTTTAAGATTGTTGCTGTACAGCCAACAGGCTCAGCGCGATAGTATAGAGGTTCACTTGTTTCAAAGTTGGCAATACGGTGATGGTCAATGACCTCAGTCACTTGTACTTGATCAATATCGCTTACACTTTGTTGGAATTCGTTATGATCGACAAGAATGACTTGCTTTGTTTCGTTTGCAGCCGTTTCAATGAAACGAGGTGCTTCTTGTTTAAAGAAATCTAATGCGTATTGTGTTTCTCCATTGATTTCTCCAAGTCTGACGGCTTCTGCTTCGACGCCGATTTTGTTTTTTAGATCAGCGTAAGCGATAGCAGAGCAAATCGTGTCTGTGTCAGGGTTTTTGTGTCCGAATACGAGTGTTTTTCCCATGTGAATTCTCCTTCTTACATTTATTGATGATGTTTCTATTCTAACAGCTTTTGACCTTGAATTCAGGGTTTATAGCTAAGAATAATCTAAAAAATTGTAACATGCTGTTTGAAAAGTTGCATGTACGAATCGATATCAGTGTTCCACGTGAAACGCTCCTAAGATAGCCTGCATTTTACTTGCGATTTACCGCTATGGTAAAATAAAGGTTGGGGTAAGACATGGTGTAGCTTACATCGTACGTATACATAGAAGGACACATTGAGCAAGATATAGTAAAAGGATTAGATAGAGGTGAAGGTGTGAAACAAACAAAAGCGTTAGTAGAGGGCGCTATCATGATCAGTATTTTCTCTGTCATGACGCTGTTTTATTTGTATGTGCCGCTATTATCCATTATTTTCTTTCTAGCTGCTCCGATTCCGATCATCCTCTATACAATCAGGCACGGCTTGAAAAAAGGAATTGCTGCTGGCGCTATTGGGATAGTGATCAGCTTTTTAATTGGATCTATTAATGGACTCATGACGGCACCAATTCTGATTGCTGTCGGATTAGGCATGGGTGTTTTCTACAGCAGACGGCAGCCTGGGAATGCCATCATTGCAGGTGCGCTGATCTATTTATTCAGTTTCCTTATCTCCTTTGTTGTCAGTGTTCAGCTTTTTCAAGTCGATATCATGGGTATCGCGAAAGAGTCGATTGAGCAAATGATTCCGATGTTAGAGAGTGTCTTAAAGCAATCCGGCGCTTCTGAGCAGGACATTGCGAAGCAGCTGAAGCAGTTCAGAGAGATGCAGGATACTGCATTGAGTGCTTTACCTGTCGCGCTGTTGATGTTAGTTACGCTGACGGCGTTCGTGAACCACTGGTTTGTGAAGCCTCTGATCAAACGGTTTGTCAAAGACATGCCAGCCTTGAAGAAATTTAAGGATATGCGGCTGCCAAAAAGCATGGTATGGTATTATTTACTCACACTGCTTTTGATGCTGATTCAGACGGAAAAAGGCAGCTTTTTATCGCTCGTTCAAACGAGTGCGTTTCAAATTTTATATATACTGGTGCTTATTCAGGGATTTTCTTTTATCTTCTATTATTGCCACGAAAAAAGCATCTCAAAAGCGGTGCCCATTTTCGCTATCGTGTTAGGGGTTCTCTATCCGCCAGTCGCTGTGATTGTGCGTATTATAGGGATTGCTGACATAGGCTTTGATTTAAGAGAAAAAGTAAAAAACAAATAATTCACTCTGAATGTTGAGGAGTTGATATCAGTGCCAAGCTTCTATAGAAAACCTGTCATCAAGTATCCGATCATCGCTTTGATTTTCCTTGCGGTGGTCACAGTCCTCCTCAACCTTTATTATAATTGGATCATAGGAGCGGTTGGTCTTTTAGTCCTTGCAGGTGTGCTCTACTTCTTAAAGTGGGCAGATACGCAAGTGCAAAAAGAGATTGATTCATATATTTCAACATTATCCTATCGAGTCAAAAAGGTTGGAGAAGAAGCATTAATGGAAATGCCAATTGGTATTATGCTGTTTAATGACCAGTATTATATCGAATGGACAAATCCATTTCTCGCTTCGTGTTTTCATGAAAGCACGCTTGTCGGCAGATCCTTGTATGATACATTCGAGTCCATTGTGCCTCTTATTAAACAAGAGGTCGAGACAGAAAATGTGACGCTGAATGACCGAAAATTCAAAGTCATTATTAAACGGTCAGAGCGCCTTTTATATTTCTTTGATGTCACAGAACAGGTACAAATTGAAAGACAGTACGAAAATGAACGAACGGTGTTATCTTATATCTTTTTAGACAATTACGATGATGTCACGCAGGGTCTTGACGATCAGGTGCGCAGCACCATTAATAGTGAAGTGACGTCTCTTTTAAACAATTGGGCACAGGAATATGGCATTTTCCTGAAGCGAATTTCGTCCGAACGATTTATGGCGGTTCTAAATGAGAGCATTTTAGCAGAGCTGGAAGCGTCGAAATTCTCTATTCTAGACGAGGTCCGTGAGAAAACAGGAGCGCATAGTGCGACGCTTACCTTGAGTATCGGGATCGGTGCATCCGTACCTTCTTTAAAAGAGCTTGGGGCACTTGCGCAGTCGAGTCTTGATCTTGCCCTCGGACGAGGCGGGGATCAGGTAGCCATTAAGCAGCCGAATGGAAAAGTGAAATTCTACGGCGGGAAAACGAATCCAATGGAGAAACGGACACGTGTACGCGCACGAGTCATTTCTCATGCTTTAAAAGAAATTGTTTCTGAAAGCGGAAATGTCATGATTATGGGGCATAAGTTCCCAGACATGGACTCAATCGGTGCATCCATTGGGATTTTAAAGGTCGCCCAGGCTAATGGGAAAGAAGGCTATATTGTCATTGATGCCAACCAGATTGGGGACAGTGTTCAACGTTTGATTAGTGAAATTAAGAATTATGAAGATCTTTGGTCACGTTTTATCACCCCAGAGGAAGCCATGGAGCTTGCGAAGGACGACACGCTGCTTGTGGTCGTGGATACACATAAACCGTCTCTCGTCATGGAAGAACGACTACTCAATAAAATTGAAAATATCGTGGTCATTGACCATCATAGACGCGGCGAGGAGTTTATCCGTGACCCATTACTTGTCTATATGGAGCCGTATGCTTCATCCACAGCAGAGCTTGTGACAGAGCTTTTAGAGTATCAGCCGAAGAAATTGCGCATTAACATGATTGAAGCTACTGCGCTTCTCGCAGGGATCATCGTTGATACGAAGAGTTTCTCGCTGAGAACGGGATCAAGAACGTTTGATGCAGCATCCTATCTTCGTGCGAAGGGGGCAGATCCTGTCCTTGTGCAAAAATTCCTAAAAGAGACCGTCGATCATTACATCAAACGGGCAAAGCTCATTCAGCATACAGATCTGTATCAAAATCAGGTGGCGATTGCTTCATTACCGTCAGACAGCTCGGAGTATTATGATCAAATCACGATTGCCCAGACGGCAGATTCCCTGTTGTCAATGAGTGAGGTAGAAGCGTCCTTTGCTGTCGCTAGACGAGATGACAACACGGTGTGCATTAGTGCGAGATCATTAGGAGATATCAACGTCCAAATTATCATGGAAGCGTTAGATGGCGGCGGTCATTTAACTAACGCTGCCACCCAAATGTATGGTATAACCATTGAAGAAGCGGTAGAGCAGTTAAAAGCTGCCATTGATGAATATTTCGAAGGAGGGGTTCAAAGATGAAAGTCATCTTTCTAAAAGACGTAAAAGGCAAAGGGAAAAAAGGCGAAGTCAAGAATGTAGCTGACGGATACGCTCACAACTTTCTCATCAAACAAGGGTTAGCAGTTGAAGCAAACCCAACGAACCTAAGCGCATTGGAAGGGCAGAAGAACAAAGAGAAAAAGAATGCCATCCAAGAGCTTGAACAAGCGAAACAATTAAAAGAAACACTTGAGGCGCTAACAGTGGAACTAACAGCAAAATCAGGTGAAGGCGGCCGTCTGTTTGGATCTATTACAAGCAAACAAATTGCTGATAAATTGCAAAAAGATCATCAAATCAAAGTCGATAAGCGCAAAATCGAGCTGAATGACGCCATCCGTGCATTAGGTTACACAAATGTACCGGTGAAGCTTCATCCAGAGGTACAAGCAACATTAAAGGTACACGTGACAGAACAAGCATAAACCGAAAAGAACCCGTCTCATGAGGAGGCGGGTTCTTTTTTTATGATGGATCTGAAATATAGACGCTTCGTCCGGCTCGCATACCGGATATAAACATGAAAAATAGGATGATGATAAAGATGATAATGGATGGCGTCCATGTATGTGTGAGATCAAAAAGGATACCGATCATGAAAGGACCAACGGCGGCTAATAAATAACCGAGAGACTGCGCCATTCCGGAAAGGGCAGCGGCTTGCTCCATATTGGTCGTCCGTAATCCGATAAAAGTGAGCGCCAGACTGATGCTGGCACCTTGTCCAATGCCGATCAATAAAACAGAGATCACAAGAATAGGCGTCGATCCTCCGAGAAGAAGCCCGATCATGCCAAGTAAATACACAAGGACAAGACCGAAGACAAGCGGTCTTTGTGTTTTTAATTTTTCCGCGAAAACAGGCGTTAAAAAGGTGGATGGCAGCCCAGCAAACTGCATAATGGACAGCATCCAGCCGGCTGTCGACAGGTTCATTCCATGTGATGTTAAAATATCAGGAAACCAGGCGATGCTGCTATAAAAAAGGAATGACTGCAAGCCCATAAAAAAGGTCACCTGCCATGCGACACGCGAACGCCATATCGGCTGCTCTGTGAGCGAAATGCTTTTGACGGCCGCTGTGTTCTGATGAAGAAGCTGCGGCGCCCAGCCCATCATCGCGAGAAGTGCAAGGCCAGCCCATACGAGGAATGAAGTATTCCAGCCGCCAGGCATTGCATGGCTGAGCGGAACACTGACACCTGATGCAAGTGCCGCAAAGACGGACATCGAAGTCGTATACACGCTCGTCATCAAACCAGCATGTGCAGGAAATTTATGCTTCACAAGCCCCGGTAAAAGCACATTACATATCGCAATCCCGACACCGACAAGCGCGGTTCCCACCATTAAGAAGGTGATCGAGCCAAACGAGCGAATCACAATCCCAAATAGAAGGACAGCAAGCCCAAGCCAAAGGGTTCGTTCATTGCCAAGACGCTTTCCGATTTTAGGTGCAATTGGAGAAAGCAATGCGAATGAGAGCAGTGGTAAAGTGGTGAGAAAACCCGCAAGTCCATTTGAAAGCTGCAAATCGGAACGAATGGCGCCGATGAGAGGGCCGACGGACGTAATGGCAGGCCGCAGGTTAAATGCAATGAGTAAAATCCCAGCAATCAGCAGGATGGTTTGTCCCTTGCTGCGGGGATGTGATGTTGGTTGTTCTAGTTGTTGTTCCATGAATGTAAACTCCTTTATTTCTTTAAGAAGAACGATCTTTCTTCTGTTCAAGTTCTGCTAGTTTAGCGATTAAGATATGCTGCGGCATATGCATGATTTGTTCAATGGGTACATTAAGTGATGCCGCAAGTTTTTGTGCTGTATCGGCTGAGATTTGTAAAGGTCTCATACGCAAATCCCTCCTCTTTCAATCTATAGGTTCCAATATATCATATCGGCTTTGTGCCTTGCAGATAAAAAATTAGAGTTCTCTTTGATAAAACCACTTTAGGGCTGATAAGAAATTTTTTTGAAATTGTTTCAGATGATGGCCCTCCCCTTGTTCGATGTGATAGTGCAGCTGCCATTCCTGCATCCCTTTCTGTAATAAAAGATCATGTAGTTGTTTATTGAATAAAGACATGTGCTGTTGAGCAGATGTTTTGCCTTTACCTTCTTCACTGCCCACAGACAAATAAATAAGGTGATCCACATACTGAATGCTTTGTTGTTTAGCAAACGGCAGAAAATCTTGATACCAAAATGACCCAGAGATAGATGCGATGTTTTTAAAAAGAGCAGGGTACATCAATAAAGTATAAATTGCAAATAGCCCACCTAATGAAGCACCTATGTGACTATGTTCATGACAGGTCTGTTTGACTGGATATTTTCTTTTGATATATGGGAGCAAGTCATTCGCTAAAAATGACACATACGTCTGTGCCTCGCCTTTAAAGTCAGGAAACCCAGAGTGCAGTGATGACGCCTTCCATGGTGTATACTCGTCAAGTCGATTGAAGGGGTGTATGCCGACAATGATGATTGGAGAGATGGTTTTGGCTTCGATCAGTCTTTCGATCTCTAGCAGGTGTGTTCTAAACAAAGAAGAGCCATCTTGTACAAAGACAGCTGGAACATTAATAGAGGTGTCCTGTGGAACGTAAATATCAAGCTGACGCCCGTTAAACTCGTCATATAGAAACGTTCCGTTCATATGTATTCACTCCTCAAGATTCTCAAATAAGCTGAAAAGAAGACAAAGGGCTAAACATTAACCCTTTGTCTTCTTTTTTTAGTTGTTTTTCTCTAACCATTTGACGGCCTTATCAAGGAAGGTTGTTTTGCTTAGTGCAGTTCCTCCTTGAAGCATAGGATCAACGACATTTTCATTGATGTGCCCATTTTTCACAGCTTTTAGGCTTGTCCAAATTTTATTTTCCTCTAAGTCCTTTAATGCGTTAGGTTTCGATGAGTTTTCCTCTTTAGAGAACTGAACGAAAATATAGTCAGGATTGAGTTCGCCCAGGCGCTCCAATGAAATCAATGCTTGTGCTTTGGCTTTTTTGATATCACTTGGTGCTGTAAATCCTAAGTCCCCATATAAGGTAGAGTTGAAGTATACGTCTTCAGGGTACACGTACAGGTCGCCTTGTCTAATGCGTAAAATGACAGCTGTTTTGTTGCTGCTTTTGTCTTTCAGGGTTTCTTTCGCTTGTTTGAGGTCTTTCTGATAATCAGAAATGATGTTTTTCGCTTCTTCACTTTTTCCAGTAAGTGTACCGAGCAATAAAAGATTGCTTTCCCAGTCAGAAGAGACATGGGATACTGGGATCGTTGTTTGGACTTTATCCAATTTTTTAATTGTTGCAGGTGGAAACTTTGTTGATCCGAGTATCACGTCTGGTTTTAGTTTTAAGATTTTTTCTAGATTCGGTTCTGTTTTTTCACCGATGCCTTCTGTTTTCGCTGTGATGTCTTTAAATAATTCAGGGAATGTGCCGCCTACTGTAGAAGCACCAATAGGCTCGATATTAAGTAATTTGGCATCTTCCATTGATTCTAGGCTTCCAGCAATGACAATTCGTTTCACTGGCGTTTTGAGTTTGTACGTTTGATCTAAGTAATTGATGTTTGTTTCTGCTATTTCAGCTGACTTGCTTTTGGTTGTGTTTGAAGCAGGTTTATTTTCTGCAGCACCACAGGCAGCTGTGGTGATCGTCATGATACAAAGGATAAGCAATGCTAACCATTTTTTCATTTGTTTTCTCCTTTAACTGATAATTGTTCTCAATTAAAGATTGTATTAGGCTTTTGTCCTTTTATCCATAGACAATTCTCTGTCAAATGATGGACTTTTTACGGAAAAAAAGATAAAAGGTCCTGAATGACTCGTTTATGACTGGCTGCTGTGTATTCACGCCAAGGGTCAGATGCTAGTGGATAGACTGCTTGTTGCGTCACAGCTTTGAGATTTTGCCAATCTTCCTGTTGCTTTAACTTTTGATAAAAAGCAAGGGTTTTTGGCTCCTTATGCAAGTAGAGGAAGATGGCGTCTGGATCTAGCTGTTGTATGGAGTGAATGGTGATTTTCTTTTCTATTAGCTGTCCATCATTCTGAAAAGCTGGCAGAAGACCAATATCATGAAAAATCACTTCTGACATGGTGCGATTTACAGACAAGTAGAGTTGATCTTGAAAGATACGAAGAGGCAGGACGGTTTTTGGTGAATGATCAAAAAGGCATGTCTTTTTCGCCTGAATGACGAGCTCCTCATAATGAATCAACCATTCTTCTGCATCCTTCGCTTCGTTTAGGAACATAGCTGTTTGTCTGAATTGAGTGCGCCAATCCAAATGGGTGAATGGAACAAAGTGAACAGGACAGATGGTTTTCAACACTTGTTTTTCTTCCTCTGTCACATGATCATTGGCAATGATCAGCTCAGGTTTTGTTTCCTTTAATTGCTGTAAATTGGCTTCAGCGTGCTCATTGATCCGATGTGCACTCAGGTGAATCGGGATTTCTTCTGCATGATGCTCAAAATCATGTGCTGTCCATTTAGGGTGAAGAGGGGCAGCATACGGGATGATATGAATGGGTGTGAGCTGACCGAGTATGGAATGGCCATAGGCTGCAATTTTCCGCTGACGGCTTTTCATATAAGTAGAAGGGGTCATGCCCGTTTTTTTCTTAAAGATGCGGCTAAAGTAATAGGGATCTTGATAGCCGATTTCCAGTGCAATGTCTTTGAGCTTTGCGTTGCCTTTTGCCATTAGCTGTTTGGCTCTAGCCATCCTTTTCTTGGTGATATAATCAGTGACACTCACATTAAAATGCTTTTTAAATAGCTCACTGTAATGATTGGCGCTGATGCCAGCCATTTGAGATAGACTTGTAAGGCTGAGGGGTTCTTCGGAATGTTGATCAATATATTGTTTTGTTTTGAAAAGGGCATGTGTCGTGTCACAAATATCTTCATTATGCAGTGTGAAAAGCTGCAGGATGAGCTGTTGAAAAAGGGTTTGGCTTCTAAAAAAGCTAACGGATTCATGTCTTTTCCATTCCTCTGTCATTTCGGACAGTAAAGAATGAATTTGTTCAATTGAGCTAATATCGATAAATTGCCATACATTCAGTAAAGACCGGGCATGTTCAGTTGATACTTCTTCTATGTGTTGACCTTGCGGCGTGTACATTTGAAAGCGAAGCAGATAGAGCTCGTGTTTTTGATAAGGCTTTGTTTTTAACATAAATGTCTCATCAGACAGAATTGTATAGAGCGTTAGATTTTTCAATCGCCATTTTTGATCGTTCAGCGTGAGTAAGCCGCTGCTGCTTATGCTAACGAGGAGGCAAAATGTATCTGATAATTGCTGCTCCTTATGCGGAAGCTCTGCATTCTTTATTTTTTCAGCAAATGTCAATCGATAGATGAATTGTTCGGCATTTGCCATTGTACGTAATTGATTGTTTCCCATAAAACCACCTGATCTCTTATTTGTTGATAAACATTCTCAATTAAATTGTAGCAGAAAGAGCTGGAAAGATGGTGATGTTTATTCTGTCAAAAAAGCACCCTGATTCAGATCAGGGCGCGATGATTTAGTCTGTTTTTCCATGTGCTAGCGCAGGTTCTTTTGTTAAGCTTAATGGCCGTAAGTCCTGCCAGTGTGTCTGGATATAATCGATGCAGGCATTTCTAGTGTCTTCACCAAAGACCTTTTCCCACCCATCTGGCACTGGTGCAAATGATGGCCAAAGTGAATGCTGTCCTTGTTCATTGACAAGCACAAGAAATACACCGTCTTCACGATCAAAGGGATTTGTCATTTGTCATCTCTCCTTTATTCTTAGTGCTTTTGTTTGACCCGATGCAGAGAGTTGTCTAAGATGACACCAATTTCTGCTAGGGGTTTAGGCTGGCACATGTCTTTGTGCCGGCAATGAATGTCGTGCTGTTCAATGGTTCCGTTGATATAAGGTGCCCATGCTTCGGGATCAATTGGTGTAAACCAATCTGGGATAATGGTAGATCTAAAGAATAATATGTCCCCATGATAAGTTTTTGGCTGATATTCTCCGAGCAATCGAACTGAATTGACATAGGTTTCCTTTAGATTTCTAATGGCATCTTCATTTAAGCTTGCTAGTGCACTGCCGTCTTTCTTCAAGATGTCGACAGCACTTTTCATCGTGAGCGGTTCACCTGTTAAGGTATCTGGATCATAACCCCCGAGTGCAAGAAGAGCGATTAGTGCTTCTTCTTCATCGGGTGCTTCTTTAATCGGTAAGAAATGGTTTGGATAGGCATCGAGCATCGCAACGAGAGCGATTTCTTCACCTTGCTGCTGGAGCTGTGTAGCCATTGCCTGTACAACGTTTCCGCCTAGTGACCAGCCAAGAAGATGATAAGGGCCTTTTGGCTGAATCGTTTGGATGTGCTTGATGTAATCCGCAGCCATATCATCTAGTGTGTGCGGGTAGTCATCTTTTCTTGCGATTCCCCTTGCCTGTAATCCATAAATAGGGATGTCTTTCTCTAATGTATTCAAGAGACCTGCATAGCACCAGCTAAGACCACCAGCTGGGTGAACACAGAAGAGAGGATATCTTTCTCCATTTGTTCGTAGCGGCAGCAGGATTTCTAGTGCGTTTTCATCGCTTCCTGTTTCTAGTTTCTCTGCCAAACTTGCAACATTTGGTGCTTCAAACAACGTTCCGATGCTTAGTTTGACACCAAGTGCATCACGAATGCGGCTGATTAAACGAACCGCAAGTAATGAGTGCCCGCCAATATCAAAAAAGCGATCGTCAATGCTGATTTTTGGCAAATCAAGCACCTCTTCAAAGAGGTGGCATAGAACTTCCTCTTTCGGGTTTCTTGGGCCGCGGCCATCCGTTTGCTGTATATGCAATTGAGGTGCCGGTAGTGATTTTTGATCAAGCTTCCCGTTTGCTGTAAGTGGCATCGTATCAATCTGTACATAAGCCGCAGGCACCATGTAATCAGGAAGACTGGCTGACGCAAAATGGCGAAGGGTCTCTGTATCGAAACGGTCTTCTTCAGTTGTGACGATGTATGCGACTAAGCGTTTGTCACCAGGCTGATCCTCTCTCATAATCACGGCAACTTGTGCAACTGCGTCGTGGCGTGATAGAACGGCTTCGATTTCTCCAAGTTCAATTCTAAACCCGCGTATTTTAATTTGATGATCTGCTCTGCCAATGTAATCAAGTGCCCCTTCTTCTGTCCAGCGAGCGAGGTCGCCAGTTCGATACATCCTTGTGCCAGGTGCTCCATAAGGATCGGCAGGGAATCGATCTGATGTCAGGTCAGGCCTGCCTAGATAACCTCTAGCCAAACCAGCTCCAGCTACATACATTTCACCTGTCGTCCCAGGTGGAACAGGCTGTAGGTATTCATCAAGTACGTACACGTGTAAATCAGGAATCGGTTTGCCTATTAAGCTGCTGGATTTCTTTGCGATCATGTCTCGATTGAGTACATTGTACGTAACGTGTACGGTGGTTTCTGTAATGCCGTACATGTTAATTAGCTTTGGCTTGCAGTCTGAGTGACGGCTGTACCAATCTTCTAATCTGCTAAGCTCTAATGCTTCACCGCCAAAGATGACATAGCGGAGTGATAATGCTTGACCAAGTGTTTGTTGTTCCTTGTCTATCTGCATGAGCTGATAGAAGGCAGAAGGTGTTTGATTAAGCACAGTCACACCTTCATCGACTAGAAGCTGCAGCATCTCTTCTGGAGAACGAGAGATGGTATGAGGAACAATGACAAGCCGACCGCCATATAAAAGGGGCCCCCATATTTCCCAAACTGAAAAGTCAAAGGCATACGAATGGAACATTGTCCAAACATCCTCTTCATCGAAATGGAACCAATGTTCAGTAGATGTCAGAAGACGGATGACATTTTGGTGTGGGATGACCACTCCTTTTGGTTTCCCTGTAGATCCGGATGTATAAATAATATAGGCCGGATGCAGAGGAGATAGCGGCTCAATTCTGTCTATATCAGCCGGATTGTGATTTGGCGTAATCTGTAATTGATCATTTGTTTCTTTTTCGTCTAACAAAATCAAATCGCAATCAGCAGGGAGATGCAATGCAGCTGCTTTTGTTGTGATGCTGCAAACTGGTTTGGCATCTTGTATCATGTATGCCAGCCTGTCTGCTGGATAATCAGGATCAAGCGGAACATAGGCTGCGCCTGCTTTATGAACGGCTAATAGGCTGACGAGCATATCGATTGATCTAGGCAGGGCAAGTGCAACGAACTGTTCTGGTCCAACGCCTCTTTCTATTAATAAATGAGCAAGACGATTGGCTTTGTTGTTTAACTCTTCATAGGTAAGCTGCCACTTGCCATCCGTTACTGCCACTCGATCAGGATATTGCTGCACCGTTTTTTCAAATAAGGTCGGGAGACGAAGTGCTTGGTCTAACTGAGCGAATGTCTTTTTGTCAGGTAGAAATGTTTGCCGCTCTTTATCTGATAAAATGTTCACATGACCAATCGGCAGATGTGGGCGCTCAGCTATCTCTGTTAAAAAGCGCTTCATTCTGGCAGCGATTGCTTGAATGGTACTTTGTTTAAATACATCTGTGCTGAATTCAAACAATCCTGTTAATCCTGCTGCTGACCCAGTTTCAGTTCTTTGTTCTGTTAATTCGATGGTCAGATCAAATTTAGCTGATCCTACTGGTTTCACGTAGAGGTCTGAGTCAAGTTGTGTCAGCTTCATTTCCGCCTTCGGTGTATTTTGGAAGGCAAGCATGACCTGGAACAATGGATTGCGTGATCTGGAGCGGTTTGGATTTAGAATTTCCACTAGCCGTTCAAATGGCAGATCCTGATGCTCATAGGCTGCTAAGTCAACGTCTCGCACTCGCTTCAATAGCTCACTAAAGGTTGGATTACCAGCTGTATTTGTACGTAATACTAGTGTATTCACAAACAATCCCACAATGTCGTCAAGTGCATCGTCATTCCGCCCAGCAATTGGACTGCCAATAGGGATATCTGTTCCCGCTCCAAGACGTGTCAGTAATGCTGCAAGTGATGCTTGAAGCACCATGAACAAGCTCACCTGATGCTGCTTTGCAAGTTCAAGGAGCAGCTGGTGTAAAGCGGGCTCAATCGTAAAGTCGATCGTAGCACCGTTGAAGCTTCCTTCCTGTGGACGCGGGTAGTCATAGGGAAGCTCCAGTTCTTCAGGCAGGTCATGTAAGGCACCTGTCCAATAGGTAAGCTGCTTGGCAAATAGACTATCCGTCTCTTCTTCACTGCCCAACAGCTTCTGCTGCCAAATAGCATAGTCAGCATATTGAACAGGTTCGGCTGGCAAGGAGATTGATTTTCCTTGTATACGGGCTTCGTAAGCAGCAGCTAAGTCACGTGTCAATGGTGCAAGTGACCAGCCGTCACCAGCGATATGATGCAGCAATAGAAGCAGCACGGATCGATTTGCATCAAGTATGAATAATTCAGCTCGAAGTGCAGGCTCTTCTTCAATATTAAAGCTATAGCGAATGGCTTCGTTTAACTGATTATCAATTTGTTGATCACTTGAAGCTGTGACGTGGAGTTCAGGCTGAACACTTTTCGGGTGTAAAATAACCTGTCTTGGCATGCCGTTCTTATTTGGAAAGATGGTTCTAAGGGTTTCATGTTTTTCAGTGATATCTGCTAAAGCACCAATGAGAGCTTTTTGATCTAATGTACCTGTCAGCTGAATGACAAGTGGAATATTGTAAGTTGGACTTGGCCCTTCAAGGCAATGAAGGAACCAGAGCCGTTTTTGGGCAAAGGATAATGGAATTTCATCGGGCTTTTTTTCTACCTGAAGCGGCGGCCGAATGTCCTTTGCTTTGTCTAAGTGCTGTGCAAGTTCAGCGACTCGAGGTGATTCAAAAATGGTGCTCATGCTTAGGTCTGCACCGAATGTATCGCGTATACGTCTAAGCAGACGAGCGGCAAGTAAAGAATGTCCGCCTAAATCAAAGAAACTATCATCTATGCCAATTTGAGATACGCCAAGGGTTTCTGCAAATAAACTACATAACATGTCTTCTTGGGGTGTTCTAGGTGTACGCTCAGAACTAACTAAAGACATATTTGGCACTGGCAATGCTTTGCGATCGATTTTGCCGTTTGGTGTAAGTGGAAGTTCCGGCAAAAAGACAACAGCAGAAGGCACCATGTAGTCTGGAAGTAACGCAGCCACAAACTGCCTAAGCTCTGAAGGGTGAAGAGAAGAGTCGTCTGTCAGCACAACATACGCACAAAGCAGCTGTTGTCCAGGTTGATCCTCCCGAACGATAACGGATGTATGCTTTATGGCTGGGTGCTGCATAATAACTGTTTCAATTTCACCTAGTTCAATACGGAAGCCGCGAATTTTAATTTGATGATCAGCACGGCTAATATAATCAATCGAGCCATTCTCACGCCATCTGGCTAAATCACCAGTGCGATACATTCTCGTGCCTTTTGTGCCGAATGGATCAGCGACAAATCGTTCAGCCGTTAAGTCATATCGTCCAAGATATCCTCTGGATACTCCTTCACCTGCAATATAAAGTTCACCGATTGATCCTGCTGGGACTGGGTTTAGTCCTTCATCTAAAATGTAAATGCTCGTATTCCAAATGGGTTTGCCAATCGCCGGTCCACTATTCTCTCGATGTGCTGTGACATTTTCCATGGTAGACCAAATCGTCGTTTCTGTAGGTCCGTACAAATTGGTAATGTCGCATTGAAGAGATTGTAATGTGTGCAAAAGGGAGGCAGGGAGTGCTTCTCCTCCAACAAGAACACGCATACCTGTTATCACGTCAGGGTAATCATCTGCTAACGCATGCCACAACGTTGGTGTTGCCTGCATGATTGTGACATGATGAGAACGAATCATGTCTGAAAGCTTTGCTGGTTCTTGTATCGTTTCTTTTTTTGCTAATAATATAGCGGCACCATGTAAAAGCGGGAGGAACATTTCTAGCCCGGAAATATCAAAGGCAATGGTCGTTACCGCTAAAAGCTGGTCCCCTTGATCTAATAAAAATGAATCTTGCATGGACAATATAAAGTTGATCACATTTCGTTTTGTTACAACAACACCCTTTGGTTTGCCTGTCGATCCTGACGTGTAGAGGATGTAAGCCGGGTGATGCGGGGAGCCTTCGCTCCAAGTCGGATTGAGATGCGGGCTGCCTGCTATCTCCTGATGAACAATTGAATCATCCAGTTGAACGATGTGCGGATGCTCCAAACCGTCTGCTGTCTCTTTGACTGTGAGCAAGCACGCCGGTTTGGCATCTTCTAGCATATAGGCGACACGATCGTTAGGGTAATCAGGGTCTAGTGGCAGATATGCGGCTCCTGTCTTGATAACGGCTAATAGACTTACGACCATATCGATGGAACGAGGCAGAGCAATTGCGACAAATTGTTCTGGTCCAATGCCGCGCTTTTTCAAATAATGAGCCAATTGATTTGCCCGCTGATTCAACTCTTCGTAGGTCAAAGTGATTTCTTCAAACTGTAATGCTTTTGCTTGTGGTGTTTTGCTGACTTGTTTTTCAAATAGTTCCCGTAAAGATTCTTTTGGTAATTCTCGTTTTGTATCATTCCAGTGCTTGAGAATGTTCTCTTTTTCTTCAGACAAAAGAAGGTTGAATTGACTGATCGTCTGATCTTGCTCTAGTCCGGTTATTTCCTCCAGCAATTGAAGAAAACGCTGCTGATGAGCGTCAACTGTTTGCTCTTTGTAAACGGCAGGGTTTGCATCAAAGTCGATTTGAAATCCGTTCCCATCTGCGCGGTCGTATATGTTGATCGATATATCATCTACGGGTCCTGCTGAAAGATTATGTGCTTGACCAATGCTCTGATCGAACATGAGATCATAATCAAATGGCATGATATTGATCTGCGGGCCGAATAATCGTTGATTTCTTCCGATGAGTTTAAAGTCTCTCCGCATGTCTTCATGACGATATCTTTGATGAGGACGAATGGCTTTCAGTTCATCAGATACTTGGCGAACAAGTGCTGAGAGCGTCATTTCTGGTTTGCATGTTAAACGAAGCGGTACCAGGTTCATGACCATTCCGGGTGTTTGCAAGGCGCACGATCCAAGGCGCATCATAACAGGTAATCCTAAAACAATATCATGTGCACCAATCATACGATGCATATATAGAGCGGATGCCGCAAGAATCATTTCATGCCACGTACCACCGAAAAATTGAGCATTTTTTTTCATTTTGCTTACCTTTTCGGCATCGAAGCTAGCCGTTTTGCGGATAAAATGATCCGACGTTCTTGGGGCAAGCTCAGCAAGGCTGACAATTTCAGGTTGATCAGCAAAGCGATTTTTCCAAAAAACTCGATCATCTTCATACCGATTGGACTGTTGATAGGTGATCTCCTCTTGGACTACGTCATGTAAGGATCCAAATGTTTGAGGAGGCACAGGTGTCCCTTTCGATAGGGCTGAATAGACCTCAGCAACACGACGTGCAATGAGCGAAAAGGCGAATCCATCAATGGCAATGTGATGAATGCGCTGATACCAGATAAAACGGTCGTCAGCAAGTTGAAAAAGTACTTCACGGAATAATACATCTTTCTCTAAAGAGACTGGTGTTGCAAGGTCTGTCTTCATCCATGCTATAGCCGCATCAAGCGGCTGTTTTTCATTTTGTAAATTGATAGATTGAAATGGAATCTCTTTCTTAGATATCAACCATTGCTTTGGACCGTCAGTATCCTCAACGAAGCGCATATACAAGGAATCTGCTTCTAAGACAGTTTTTCTAATGGCTGCTTCAAAGTGTACGGGATCAATAGGACCTTTAATATCTATATACTCAGCTGTATTGAAAATAGGATTAGATGGATCAAGCTGCTGCGCATACCAAATGCCTGATTGGGCACCGGTTAGTGGGAATGAATCGACTGACTGGATCGACAAGGGTCTATACCTCCTTTACAAGTAATCGATATTTGGGATAGATGGCTGTTTTTCTGGGAAAAGAAGAGCTCGCCAAGACGTGAGCGTTGGATTAGCTGCAAGCTCAACGAAATTGACTGTCGCTCCTTGCTGTCTCCATTTTTCCGCTAGACTCATCATTCGAATAGAATCAAGTCCAAGATAGACGAGATTCTCGTCAAACGGTATTTCATTCGGCTCGATTTGGATATACTCAGCTACTTGGTGAACGATAGCATCAAAGGATAGATCATCACCGTCTGCTTCCTGTCCTGTTAAACGACTAATGATTTGGCTTGTCGTTGTGGTCACCGCACAGCGTTCAGCTGCATAGGTCATTGCCATTTTGTGATGCTTAAGTGAAAAGTCAGCGACGGCATCGGCGACAAAAAAGGTTTCAATATCGAGCATGAATGCTTCTGCGGCTGTCAGCATACAGCCAATATGTGCATATACGCCAGTAATGATCAGTTGATCACGCCCGCCTTCGTGAAGAATATCTAAAAAATTGGATTTTTTGAATGCGCTATAACGCCATTTTGTCAGCATTGTATCTGCTTCAGATGGAGCAAGCTGATCAATGATTTTTGTCAATGCTTCATCATCACCAAGTCCAGGCCCCCAAAAATCTGTTAATAAGGCCCGATCCTTCGGGTCTTGGTCACCAGGTTGAGCTGTATAGACGACAGGAATGCCAAGTTCTTTGCATGTATCACGTAATTGTTCAATATGCTGCACTAACTCTGTGATCGGTGATGTATCTTGTTGAAATGCATTTAAAAAATATTGCTGCATGTCATGTATTAGCAGGACAGCACGTTTCGGATCAGGGATCCAGTTCACTTTATTTTCGGGTAAATCTTGTATGCTTGGCATTGGATACGCAGGAATAGTAGGGATTGCCATGGTTTTCACTCCTCTTTTTTTATACGTTGGCAGTATGGATTGAAGCTAATTCTCTTAATGCTTTTTTACTGACTTTGCCTACACCTGTTTGTGGGAACGCATCGATCCATTCAATGCGGTCGGGAATTTTATAGGCAGCGAGCCCGCGTTCTCTTAGAAATGACTTTAAGGCGTGTGGTGCTGGCTTGTTGTTTCCTTTCGCAATAACAAAGGCACATGAGCGTTCGCCAAGAAACGGATCTGGCATGGACACCATGGCGGCATCATGAATGTCAGGATGCGCAAGTAAATGATTTTCAACTTCTTCAGCGGCAACCTTTTCGCCGCCACGATTGATTTGATCCTTGTCTCTGCCTTCTACTACCACATTGCCTTCTTTTGTTAATCGCACGATGTCACCTGTTCTGTAAAAGCCATCGGCTGTAAATGCTTTCTTGTTTTGTTCATCGGCTTTATAGTAGCCGCGAATCGTATAAGGTCCTCTTGTTAAAAGGTGTCCAGCCACTTCATTCGGGACGGGCTTGTCCTCCTCATCTACCACTAGTACCTCATCATATTCAGACATCGGGCGTCCTTGTGTGTGAATAATGACATGTTCAGGATCATTCAATCTGGTATAGTTGACCAGACCTTCTGCCATGCCAAAAACTTGCTGTAACTTACACCCAAGGGCAGGCATCACTCGTTTTGCTGCCTCGGCGCTTAATTTAGCACCACCGACTTGTAAAACCTCAAGACTCGATAAGTCATCTGATCGATGTGGAGCGGCTTCTAGCCAGATCAATGCAATAGGCGGAACGACTGCGGTAATTGTTGCCCGTTCTTTTTCAATGAGTGGAAAGACGACATCAGGACTTGATCCCGGTGCAAGAACGACTCTTCCACCTGCGTATAACGTCCCAAGGACTCCAGGCGAGCTTAATGGATAGTTGTGCGCAACTGGAAGTGTAGCTAAATACACACTATCTTTTGTGAGCTCGCACACCTCATTGCTTTTCCAAAGACTATACATATAGTCATCATGTGTACGAGGTATGAGCTTAGAAAGGCCTGTGCTACCTCCTGATAACTGAAGAAATGCAATATCACTTGCCTCTACATGAATTTGAGGATCAAGTGCTGGGTCCTTGCGCAGATCATCCAAGTCAAGGAATTCCTCAGCCTTCCCTGCAACAATGACATGAGGTAATGAGGGAAGCTTTTCTTTCACTTGACGTGCGAGTGATCGATAATCAAAGCCATCATGGATATCTGGTATGACATATGCGTCTGCTTCGGCAAACTCAATAAAATAAGTGATTTCGCTGCTTCTATGAGATGGCAGTGAGAAGACGGGTAAAGCACCGATTCGAAATAAAGCGAAAATGACTTCAAAAAAAGCAGGAATGTTAGGAAGCTGCACGACAACTCGACTGCCCTTTTGAATTCCAAGCTGATGGAAACCGGCGGCAAGACTGCTGACGCGCTCATCAAGTTCTTGGTAGCTCATGTGCGTATCAGCGTATGTAATCGCAGTTTTATTCCTTAACGATACGGCGCGTTCACGAAGCATACCGCCAAAGGTTTCTCCACGCCAACAGCCGTTTTCACGGTAGCGTTTTGCAAATTCTTCTGGCCATGTAGGTGGTTGAACAAACATGTTTTTGTCATCTCCTATGTATTTTTATAGCTGATGGATGCCCATCGCACGAAGCATCGTGTTAAATTTTGCAGATGTTTCGGCTAGCTCTTCTTCTGCCTTAGATCCTTTGACCACTCCTGCACCAGCAAAGAGGCGAAGGGATTGACCCTCAGCTTCTGCACAACGAATGGTGACAATCCAATCACCATCACCATTTGCATCTGCCCAGCCGATCATTCCTGTGAAAAATCCTCGATCGAAGGGTTCAATTGCTTGGATTGCTTCACGTGCATCTGCTGTAGGTGTTCCGCATACTGCGGGTGTTGGATGAAGGCTCAGCGCTAAATCAATTGAGGATACACTGGAATCTGCTAATTCACCTTTTACGACAGTAGATAAATGCCACATCGTTTCTGTTTGTATGACGGATGGTGATACAGGCACATCTAACTTACGACAGTAAGGAGCAAGCGCTTTAGTGACAGCGTCGACAACCACTGCATGCTCGTGTAAATCCTTCGCTGAAGTAAGGAGTTCATCGTGACGGCGCTGGTCTTCTACTGGATCTGAACTACGCGGCCGAGAACCAGCGAGTGGATTGGAAATCACAGATGAGCCCATTTTTGAAAGAAGCAGCTCAGGACTTGCCCCAAGAAGTGTGCGCTTTTGGGGAGATTTCGGATCAGCTACATTTGCAGCAAACGTATAGCCAGTCGTATTGTGACGAGCCAGCCGTTCGAGTATTGCTTTCGTATGAATGTCTTGATTTGATTTGAGATGGAGAGATCGAGAAATGACGATTTTGCTAAGCTCTCCTTTTTCAATTTTAGCTAACCCTTCGTTCACACCATTCATGTAGACTTCAGGAGAAGGGACAGGTGTCACCTCATAGGATGGCGATGTCACTTCCGATTCCTCATCACCTTGATGAAATTCGAGTGGATCACTAAACTGTACATGGATTGGCACATTTAAACGAACGGGTTGCGCCGGATCAAACGGAACAGCACCAGCAATAATTGGTGATTGAATACCAGCTTGTTTGGCAGTGTCAAATACGTGCGCTACCCTTGTGGAGAGTTCATTGAGCTGATTGGTTTCAATATGCTGGAAAATCCCTTCTGCAAGTATTGTACGTTTAGGGGAAGCAAGGAAAAAAGCGCCTGGCTGATAGTCTTGAATCAACTGTACTTTTTCTTCTGACGGCAATAATGAATGTTTCATGAAAAGGCCTCCTTTTTGATGAAATGCTAGATTCCGAGTGTTGCGCCACCATCAATCGTGAGATTCTGCATCGTAATATGACTGGATTGTTCAGATGCAAAGAAGATGACTGCATCAGCGATGTTTTGAGGATCAGCGATTTTTTGTAAAGGAATACCGGTTTTATACGTCTCTAATGACCCTTTGATCACATGGTCTGCGCCTTGTTCATCAGACCATAAAGCCCATTGCATAGGTGTTGCGGTAGAGCCAGGAGAGACAACATTGCATCTGATTCCATAGTCTGCCAGCTCTAATCCAAGCGTTTTTGTAAAGGAAGTAGCTGCTGCCTTTGAAGCGGCATAGGCAGCCATATTCATTCTAGGAATGGCACCTGCGTTAGAGCTGACGGTCACAATGACCCCTGCTGATCTTTTCATCATGTATTTGGAGACAGCTTGTGATACATAAAAGACACCATGTGTGTTGACTGCGAAGGTTTGTTGCCAGTCATCTGCACTAAGCTGGTCAATAGAACTGATTCGAAGAATGCCTGCTACATTGACTAGTAAATAAATGGGTCCAAGCTGTTTTTCAATTTGATTGATAATGTGCTGAACAGATGCTTGATCGGTAATGTCACCTGGATAGGCAAAGGCACTTAAGCCTTCATCATTCATTTGATGGACGGTGCTTTGAAGCTGATCCTCATTTGCGTCAACTGCTGCAATGATCGCACCTTCGTCGGCTAGTCTTTTTGCGACTGCTTGTCCGATACCTTGCCCTGCGCCTGTGACAAGGGCAATCTTTTGAGATAGACTACTATGTTTCATACGTTCACTACCTTTCTTTCATGTCTGTGGTTGTTAAAAGATCATCATGATAGAGCGCAAAACGAAAAGCGTAATTCATCAGCACCGGTAAAACGGACGTATGTCCTTCTTCAGGGAACTCGTGATAGGCCGTATGTAAGCCATATGAGGATAAAGGCTGCATACGATTTGCTAGTGACTTTGCATGAGCATTCATTTGACATGGATGATGTTTTTCTAACTCACCTACACCTACAAGCAGCCTGACATTCATAGGCACCTGACGTATGCGGTTGGTGAATTGGTGTTCTTTTTCTAGAAATAAATTTTTGTTCCAGTGGATAGAAGGACTGCCTGCAATATATGTCTGATAAGCATCAGGGTGCTCAAATAGTGTGTGTAATACAAAAAGACCGCCAAGAGAATGCCCAAACAGTGTTTGACGACTTAGGTTGATCGGAAAGCGTTGCTCGATATAAGGCTTCACAGTCTTTTCTAAAAAAGAAAAGAAAGCAGAGGCCCCACCATATGTATGGATGGAGAAGTCTTTTCTTTTGCCCCCGATGGAAGCGTCAGGGCTGGTAAGAGTGAGATCATAATGCCTGAGCGGATGATAGGGCGCTTCTGTCTGATAGCCAATTCCAACAATGATGGCAGGTACAACACCTGTTTTTTCAGGTCTTCTTGACTGTAAACGAATGGCTTCGACCATTGTGCCAAAAAGTGAATTCCCATCAAGCACGTACATGACTGGAAAACCAGCCGCTGGAGGAGTAGTATTCGGTTTAAATATAAAAAGTCTGTATGGGTGTGCTGTGATATCTAGTTGCTCCGTCCCGGGTATAAAAAAAGGACGGCTTTCTCCGAAAAAAGAATCCTCAGTACCCATTCCTTCAGGGCGTTTGGACATATGTGACAAATCTCCTTCCTCAAATTCGACTCTCATACGATGATAAAAGCAGGCTTGTAGCTATTGGATGAGTGTAGTACTTGAAGAATGGCTTCTACAAATGAAAATGATTCTCAACTATCCGCAAGCAAAACAAATGATAATGGTTATCAATTATGAAGTCAAATGTTCATCAAGTTGTGTACTTGATTTTTTTATTATAATATTCAGAAAATAAAGGACTAACTCACTAACAAATGATTTGAAATAGAGAATATCGGACCTTGTCATTTAAAAATAGGAGAAATGTCAAAAGACCTTGACTGCCTCGGAATTTTTACCATTTTCTTCTGTTTGATACAGGAATAAATATGGGCTTTTCTTCTTGAAATGATTTTGAGGAAAAATAAGTCTATAGACTCATTTGTATTTTTAGGGACATTGAGGAGGATTTTGCGAAAAGTAGGTGATCTCATATCTCAAAACTGATTCAATAGTATGCACAGCTTTTTTAAGAGTGGCGAATGATAACAATTAAAAAAAGTAAGGGATGTACCCTTACTTTTTAATTCTGTAAACACCATTCAATTAGAATCCATCTGTGACATCATATTCGTAACGGATATCGGCTTTGACATTGCTCATAGTAGATCTCGCTGTAGCCTTTGCGTTGTACTTAAAGCTCCATTTTTGCGCGACTTTTAATTGATCTTCAAGAGAAATACGGTAAGAACCACTTGTTGCAGATGAAAAAATGGATTCGTTCCAAATCTTGTTTTCATCAGCCATCAGCTTGTGAGTAACATTTCCTTGGTTAGGCGATTGTGTACTCGTTGTTGAAATTGATTTAACGATTGCATTTATAGGGATAGAAGAATTGCTCGTTAAATCCATTGTAATGATAGAAGAATCAACTCCTAAAAAATTCAAAGAAGTGTTCCCCATGTTGGTAGCGGCTCCCGTAAAATTGAATGTTCCATTTCCAGATTTGATGCGATCTTGAATGGAGACAGTAAAATACATATTCCCCGTATATGTACCACGGGTCACTTTTACAAAATAAGTTTCTGAAGTAGAAGTAACGTCACCAGTATTTGCGAATATAAAGGGTGTTACTGAATCGGGATTAATTACTCTTGATCCTGGCTTAGAACTCTTCGAATTATACACCTCGATTTTCATCCCCGTATATTGCTTATCATATGAACTTCGCACATAAACCCTTTCACCCTTATTGATCGTGAACTGATAATACGCTTCATTTTCACCTTCAGGTAAGATTGTCGTATCTGGACGACTATATTTCCAATATCCCATTGAGCTTGCTGTGTTAGGACTGTTATTCCCCGTAATTGCTGCTTCTGCTGAATTAGGCGCAAAAAAACTAGTAACAAGCACTAATACCAATGCAGGTAATAAAAAACGTTTGAAGATAGTATTTGTCATATTTTAACCCTCCTTGTAATAATTACTATATCGGACCGAAACTAACAAATTTTAACTGAATTGCCGATATATTTAATAATCACTAATTTTTTTAAAAAGGAGAATCAAAATGAATATTAATACGTCATACATGGCAGGTGCTTCAAACAATCAGAACCGAATAGACTATAAGGGTCAATCAGCTATCAAAAGTACAAATGATGTAATGACCGAAGCTGATAGACGAATGAAAATATTAGATGAAAAATACGAAAAAATAAATGAACAAAATAAACGTTTCGAAAATCCCCATGGTCATATACACGATAAGTATCGAAATCCACGCTCTCCTTATTTCAGGAGTGATCTAACTAAAGTAGAAAGAGAAGCTGCATATACGATGGAGATTGGCTGGGCTAATTCTGGAAAAGGAGGGCAATATGACTTTAATGACGCCATCTTCCGTAACGAAAAACGGTACGATCCCACCCAAGAAAGCGTAGAAAAGAAAATATTCAATCGACAAAAGGTCAACGAACAATTGCAAGATTTATTCTCTAAAAACGGTATAACCATTCCTAAAAACACAAATTTAACTTTTACCATTGACCCAAATCATTTCAAATTAGTGGTGAGTGGATCAACAGATGAATCGCTGACCAAACAAATAGAAGACCTATTAAATACAAGCAACAATACAAGAGAATTGTTTTTCCATATTATGAAAAGTAGAAATGATGATTCTACTCAATTCACGCCTGATTCTCTTGCAAAGTTCCATCTTGTGAATCAAATCAAAACGGTCACAGGCTACAATTTAAAGGATTTAAGCATTGTAAATGGTCAATTTGTAACGGATAAAGGGACGAATATTTTTGATATATACAAAGAAGATCTCCTGAAAAACCCATACACAGCAGAACATGCACGAATTGCCGCTTCACATTACGGAGCACAGCTGTTTGATCTAGCGAAAAACGGGTTTGATTCTATTCCCGATTTGGTGTTATCAATTGGTTATCAAAACGGGTCTTTACATGACATTGGGCAAAAAGAAAATTATGGAGTGAAGAAAACGATCGATTAACAACATGTGAACGGTAACAGATACAAATCCCATTAGCGGCAATGAAGGACTCTATAACAATTGATGTTACAGGGTCTTTTCTATTGAGATGCGTTGGTTGGCTGTTCAGCGAAACATCCTCATGGTAATTTTGACTATAGTCGATGTTTTTCACTTTTTTATTGATGAAAATGTTAAAATGATGAGTAGCGTATTTTTTTATGAAAGGACGGTGCTTGGCATGACGGAACTTCTCGATGACCGGCTGCCGCCGCAAAATATAGAAGCCGAGCAGGCCGTATTAGGTGCTGTTTTTTTAGAACCATCTGCGCTCACGCTCGCTTCTGAGGTATTAATTCCAGAGGATTTCTATAGAATGTCGCATCAAAAGATTTACAATGCGATGCTTGTACTTGGTGATAGAGGGGAACCGGTCGATCTTGTTACGGTGACTTCTGAACTGGCCAATACAGATTTACTAGAAGAGGTAGGCGGGATTTCGTATTTAACCGATATTGCGAATTCTGTCCCAACTGCCGCAAACATTGAATACTATGCAAAAATTGTAGAAGAGAAATCAATTTTAAGACGTCTGATCCGCACGGCGACAACCATTGCACAGGATGGGTACACGCGTGAGGATGAAGTAGAGGATCTGTTGAGTGATGCTGAAAAGACCATTATGGAAGTGGCGCAGCGTAAAAACTCAGGAGCCTTCCAAAACATTAAGGACGTGCTTGTTCAGACATATGATAATATTGAACAGCTTCATAACCGAAAAGGCGATATCACAGGGATTCCAACAGGTTTCTCCGAGCTTGACCGGATGACAGCTGGATTCCAGCGAAATGACTTAATTATTGTAGCGGCTCGTCCATCAGTAGGGAAAACAGCCTTCGCATTGAACATCGCACAAAATGTTGCGACCAAAACGGACGAAAGTGTCGCCATCTTTAGTTTAGAGATGGGGGCTGAGCAGCTCGTCATGCGTATGCTTTGTGCAGAGGGGAATATCAATGCACAGAACCTAAGAACCGGTAATCTGACAGAAGAGGACTGGGGCAAGCTGACAATGGCGATGGGCTCGCTATCAAATAGTGGGATTTTCATAGATGATACGCCTGGAATCAGAGTAAGTGAAATTCGTTCGAAATGCCGCCGCTTGAAGCAAGAAAACGGTCTTGGCATGATCCTGATTGACTACTTACAGCTCATTCAAGGGAGCGGACGATCAAGCGATAACCGTCAGCAAGAGGTTTCTGAAATCTCTAGGGCATTAAAATCACTGGCAAGGGAGCTTGAAGTTCCAGTTATTGCCTTGTCTCAGCTTTCACGTGGAGTAGAGCAGCGTCAGGACAAACGTCCGATGATGTCTGATATTCGTGAATCAGGAAGTATTGAGCAGGATGCCGATATCGTGGCATTCCTTTATCGTGATGATTACTACGACAAAGAATCAGAGAATAAGAACATTATTGAAATCATTATTGCTAAACAACGTAACGGTCCAGTTGGTACAGTATCACTGGCGTTCGTCAAAGAATATAACAAATTCGTCAACCTGGAAAGAAGATTTGACGATGCGGGTGTTCCGCCCGGTGCTTAAAGCCCAGCTCAAGAAGCTGGGCTTTTTTTGATGGATCTACATCGAAAGAATGATTGAAAAACGGTCGAAATGAGGAGGAGAGAAAGACAGAGAAATCGTATACTAAAAGGAGAAAAGGAGTGATGACTGATGAAATTTCAACAGTTCGAAGCCGCTCAATTACGCATCGCACGCCCAACCGTCAACATGGAAGAGGTTGTGTCCTTTTATGAAGAAGGCTTAGGGCTCAAACGAATAGGCTCGTTTGATCAGCATGAAGGATATGACGGCGTCATGCTGGGACTTCCTCATCAGCATGTTCATTTAGAAATCACGAAGCATGAAGAAGAAGAAAGTCTGCCCTCCCCGCATCCAGAACAGCTTCTTGTGTTCTATATTCCAAATGCTGAGGAATTTCAGCAAATGAAAGAGAGGTTGATCTCATTTGGCGGACGGCAAGTCACCTCTACAAATCCATATTGGGAACGGGGAGGAGCAACCATTGAAGACCCAGATGGGTATCGCATTGTGCTCATGAACACAGATGGAATCACCCCCGTTTAAAAAAAGACTCCCATGCCCGGGAGTCTTTTCTGTTATGAACGAGGCGTGACGCGCAGTTTCAGTTCTTTCAGTCCATACATGCTGCTGCTTGTCATCGGAACGTAAGAAAGGAGCTCTAACGCCTCATATCGTTCGATTAAAGTCTTTATAGCTGTACATGCTTCAAGACGTGCGAGTGGTGCGCCAAGGCAGAAATGGATGCCGTGCCCGAAACCAATATGAGGATTAGGGTGGCGGTGTATATCGTATTCGTGTGCGTTTGAAAATTGACGCTCATCTCGGTTGGCGGAAGCAAGAAACACAATCACATTGTCTCCCTTCTTCAACACTTCTCCTCCAAGCTCTGTATCTTTTGTGACATAACGGACGATCGTAGGAGCTGGTGCACGAAAACGGACGGCCTCCTCCACCGCGCGTGGGATGAGTTCAGGTGATTGGGCGAGCGCTTCATAGGCACCCGGCTGTTCTAACAAGCTGAAAATCATATTGGAGATCAAGTTGGTGGTTGTTTCGTTGCCGGCTAAAAGGAGAAGATTACAGAATGGTATTAGTTCATCCGCTGACAGTTTTTCTCCATTCTCCTCCGCTTGAATGATGAGGGAAATCAAATCATCACCGAGATTGTGACGTTTCTTTTCAATGGTGTCTGCAAAAAACGCCATCATGTCAGCTTCTCCTTTGTCACGTGTTTTCTGCCATTCAGCTACATCCTCCTCATTTTCACTTTTAGGCATGCTGACGAGAATATCTGACCATTCTTTAAAAGATTGTTTATGCTCTGATGGCACACCTAAAAGCTCTGCAATGACAATGACAGGAAGCGGATAAGAAATGTCTTGCACTAGGTCAATCTCTTTTTTTTCTTCAAGTTGTGCCATGAGTTCATCCATTAATTCATGAATACGAGGCTCCCACAATTTCATGACTCGAGGGGTAAAGGCTTTGCTGACAATGGAGCGGATACGAGTGTGATTGGGAGGGTCCATCATCACCATTGTTTTCATCAGTGAATGCTTCCGCTGGTTTTTAGGAGGCTGACTCGAAAAGGTATCTTTATCGATTGTCACACGCTTTGCTTCCTCGTAGGTGAATACACTCCACGTTCGGCTAGTTTCGTCAAAATGAACAGGTGATGTCTGGCGCATGTTGGCATACCAATCAAATGGGTGATACGGGTCCTGCTTGTTTTTTCCTCTTAATAACGTTTTTTGCACGGCACTTGGGGTTGTTGTTTCCATGATCATCACTCCTTATAGGTTGTCAGATGCTTCCTTTTTTTCATTGTGTTAGATTAAAGTTAATTCATCAGCCTGGAGGATTCAACCAACAGAAAAGCGAAATCTGTTGAAGAAAATAGGAAGGGGAGAGCGGCTTGTGGCGGACTGCTACAGAGGGGATAAGCGCGCAACGGAATCAAAGCAGCAATTAAGAAAAGCATTATTTCAGTTATTAAGCGAGAAAGAATGGGGGAAGATTTCTGTACAGGATTTGACGAAAGTGGCGGGCATCCACCGCACGACCTTTTATCAGCATTATGAGGATAAATTTGATCTTGCCCAGCAGGTGATGGATGAGATGTTTGATGTGATGAAATGTGCCATTTTTGGGCCTGTACAAGAAGGTAATTTGGAAAAAGAGCATGCGGCATATGTGTATATTTTTCGATTTTATCAGCATTTGCAAGAACACGAAGAGGAGTATCAAATTCTCTTGAAGCGAGGACGAGAGCTCAATATTCATGGAACGGTTCGTGCTTTTTTTGAAGAAAGCTTTTCTTTGGGGGTAAAGGGGGTTGCGGGCTCAAAGCCTGATCCGCATCTCGTTCCTATCGACATGCAGAAGCAATTCGTCATTTCGGCTTACGTTGGAACAGCTGAATGGTGGCTGAGGACAGGGAGACCGTACTCACCTGATTTTATGGCAAGCTCTATGATTCATTTAATTGAAAATCAATAGAAAGTAAGAATAATCAAAATTGTTGTTTTTACTCAAAATCTCCCTTTTTAAGCGCTGAAGAAGTGATTAAAGCGCTTTTTCTCATATTTAAAACGAACAAAATTTGATTTCGAGATATTAATGTTCGGATTTCGCGTTGACTTTTTCGTTTTGCATTGATAAAATAAATGTGTTTGAAAGAGATAACGTTTTGAAAGGTTAACGGAGGTGCACGATATGTCTTCAGTAGTCGTAGTAGGTACGCAGTGGGGTGACGAAGGGAAAGGGAAAATTACCGATTTCCTTTCAGAAAATGCAGAGGTGATTGCCCGTTATCAAGGGGGAAACAATGCAGGTCACACGATCAAATTTGATGGAGTGACTTACAAGCTACACCTCATTCCGTCCGGTATTTTTTATAAAGAAAAAACTTGTGTCATCGGTAATGGAATGGTGGTTGATCCTAAAGCGTTGGTCACTGAGCTTGCGTATCTTCACGAACGGAATGTGAGTACAGATAACCTCAGAATCAGCAATAGAGCCCATGTGATTTTGCCTTACCATTTAAAATTGGACGAGGTAGAAGAAGAGCGGAAAGGGGCTAACAAGATCGGTACGACGAAAAAAGGAATCGGACCAGCTTATATGGACAAAGCAGCTCGTATCGGTATCCGTGTCGCAGATCTATTAGATCGTGAAGTATTTGAAGAGAAGCTTGCACGTAATCTAGAAGAGAAAAATCGTCTTTTAGAGAAAATGTACGACGCAGAAGGCTTCAAGATTGAAGATATTTTAGACGAGTATTATGAATATGGTCAGCAAGTGAAAAAATATGTCGTGGACACATCTGTTGTCTTGAATGACGCACTAGATGAAGGCCGCCGCGTGCTATTTGAAGGAGCACAAGGTGTGATGCTTGATATCGATCAAGGGACATATCCATTTGTTACGTCATCTAATCCAGTGGCTGGAGGAGTGACGATTGGTTCTGGTGTAGGACCAACGAAAATTCAACATGTGGTCGGCGTGTCAAAAGCGTACACAACACGTGTTGGAGATGGCCCATTCCCGACAGAACTCCATGATGACATTGGCGATCAAATCCGTGAGGTTGGCCGTGAATACGGTACAACAACTGGACGCCCGCGACGTGTTGGCTGGTTTGACAGTGTTGTTGTCCGACATGCTCGCCGTGTGAGCGGGATTACAGATCTATCTCTTAACTCAATTGATGTATTGACAGGGATTGAAACATTGAAAATCTGTGTCGCTTATAAATTGAACGGAGAAATTACAGAAGAATTCCCAGCAAGTCTAAAAGAATTAGCGAAATGTGAGCCTGTCTACGAAGAAATGCCAGGATGGACAGAGGATATTACAGGCGTGAAGAATTTAAGCGAACTGCCTGAAAATGCCCGTCATTATTTAGAGCGTATTTCACAATTAACAGGTATTCCACTTTCCATTTTCTCAGTCGGACCAGATCGATCCCAAACGAACGTTGTCCGCAGCGTGTACCGTCCATAATCATAGACTGATCAGACACCAGTAAAATTGCACATTTTACTGGTGTCTTTTTGTTTAAAAATTTCTTAATTTCAGTAGAACAAGCTTCCGATCATTACCAAAATATGATAACTGTATAGGGGGAAGGAGCGTTCTAGTGAAAGAAAGAATAAGATTATTAGATATTTTAAGAGGTTTCGCCATATTAGGCACATTGGGAACGAACGTCTGGTTTTTTGCCTATGCAGGGGATACCTTTGCGACAGATCAGATTGCAGATGAATATGAGAATGGCAGTTTTCTAGAAAGCCTTGTTTCCATGTTCGTCTATGGGAAAATGCTCTCGCTGCTTACTATCATGTTCGGTGTAGGGCTAGAACTCAAATACCAGCAGGCCAAAAGAAAAAACACGCCTTGGCCGGGTACATATTTATGGATTCTTTTATTTTTATTTATCGAAGGCTTTGTCCATTTTGCACTTGTGATGGAATATGATGTGCTCATGAGTTACGCTGTCACCGGTTTGCTTGTGGCATTTATTGTGCGAGGAGGGAGCAAGCGTATCAAAAGAGGCATGCTCTTCTCTGGGGTCATTCATCTGCTTGTTCTGTCCTGTCTGATGGTGTTCGCCCTCTCTGAAATGGAAACAGCATCGTATGATCAAAGCAGTGAACCGGCGCTGGAAGAGCAGCTACCAGACACATGGATCTCACAGGTTCAAGAACGATTACAACACTTTTTCATGTACCGGGGGGAAGCGATCTTTATCATTCCAATGAACACATTTCTGTTTTTATTAGGTGTGCGGATGATGAGAGCCGGTGTTTTTTATGCAAACGAACGCGGGCAATCTCTACGGAAAAGATTATTCCGAATCGGTCTGTGGGTGGGTTTGCCGCTGAATGCACTTGTCTTCGTTCCGAACGAACTAGTGGAATTCGTTGTGCGCTATGCGTTTTCGCCATTCCTCTCTCTTTTCTATATCGCTGTCATTGCGAAGCTCCTAGCTCACACGGAGTCATGGTTCATGTGGAATTGGTTTGAATATGTAGGGAAAATGGCACTCAGCTGTTACATCCTGCAAAATGTCATCTGCTCGGTTCTTTTTTATAGCTGGGGATTGGGTCTTGGCGGGCAAATCAACGCCCCTCTTATCGTATTGGCATGGCTGCTCATTTCTCTTCTGCAAATCGCCATATCAGCATGTTGTCTAAAGGTTTGGAGAATTGGTCCAATGGAATATATTCGTTCGCAGGCACTTCGCCGGGTGACGAAGAAGAAAGCAGCATAAAGGGGAATCGTTACAATGTTTTTCAAAAAAAGTACGAAAAAAGAACAAGCGAATGCACATAAAGCAGCTGGGCCGGCATTTATCTTTTATCTTCTCGCATTAGGAGGACATTCGCTGTACTCTTATTTCCAAGATGATAAACCACCCGTCACTTTTGTGATTCTCATGTCGGGTCTTCTTGTGTTTTTCGTCGCAGACTGGATATATCATAAAAGGAATTGATAAAAGAAGCCCTCGTCATGAGGGCTTCTTTCTTATTTCACGCTTTTATATTGGCCTTTTAAGTTTTTGCGGATGTACTGAATGATTTTGCGCAGTTCGTTGGCATGCGGTCTGCCAAACGGACTTGTTTGTCTTTGCTGATAGAGGACTTGGCCCTTTTCGTTTAATAAGAAATAGGCAGGTTCCCCGTGCACTCCGTGATCTTCATAAGGAGCATCTTCTCCGTGATAGTGGACTTCATATGCTTTTAATGAAGTGAGGTCCTTGTCAGACATGATTGGGAAGGATAGTCCTTCTTTATCGGCAAATTCCTTCAAGTCATCAGAATGATCCGTTGAAATCGCCATTAAGTGGATATCCTTGTCTTGAAAGTATGACTGCTGCTGTTCGAGCTCTTTCAATTCTTCTACACATACTGGGCACCATGAGCCTCTAAAGAAGACGATGAGGTGCCAGCTTTGATGCTCCTCTAAATGTTTGTGAAAATCAATATGTTCGCCCTGAATGGTTGGAAGTGAAAAATTGGGCATTTTATCTCCTAATTTGAATGAACTCATACTGCTTCCTCCTTTTTCAATCACAATGTCACTTGTTTCATGTATAACCAATTCCGGGAGGTCTAAAACGTTTCTATGTGCTTGAATAGGTAGTGATCATGAAAAGAGGCAGCAAAAATGAAGGCGGTTGCAAGTAGAAGGGATTTGGCAGGAGATTTCAAATCCGACACTTTTTTTAAAAAAATGTCGAAAAACGTATTGCCATATGTAATTACTCTATGATATTATAAATCTCGTTGTTGCAAAGGTCTCTGAAACTTGTTAGGATGCGATGTTCCAGCTTTTTTAAAGCGATTGGTTTGACGCAATACAACTTCTTCAGAATTACTTTTCACAAACCGAGAGCCATTAGCTCAGTTGGTAGAGCATCTGACTTTTAATCAGAGGGTCGAAGGTTCGAGTCCTTCATGGCTCACCATGTATTGGCCCGTTGGTCAAGCGGTTAAGACACCGCCCTTTCACGGCGGTAACACGGGTTCGAATCCCGTACGGGTCATTGATTTACTTTAGCGTTAAGCTAATTTTTCCTCACTTGCTTGGAAGAGCACCACGATTGCTTTTTCAGGCAAGTTACTGAGGTCCGGTAGTTCAGTTGGTTAGAATGCCTGCCTGTCACGCAGGAGGTCGCGGGTTCGAGTCCCGTCCGGACCGCCATTTATACTTATTCATCTTTTTGATGATGGCTCGGTAGCTCAGTTGGTAGAGCAACGGACTGAAAATCCGTGTGTCGGCGGTTCGATTCCGTCCCGAGCCACTTCCAAACGCATCTGCAATCGCAGGTGCGTTTTTATTTTATGAAAAGAAGGCATAAAAAGGGAGAAGCCGGACCTAGGTAGGGCCCGGCTCCATAAGAAGAAGACGTTACATCTATATAGACGATCAGTGACTGGAAAAGTTTCAATAAAAAAGGAAAAAAACCATCATTTTTTTGAGTATCGTCTTCCTATCCAACGATTGCTAGAAAAGAAAGCCGTTATTATTTTTATCTTTGCCACGTAAAACGTTATAATAGACAGTGAACCTTTTTTGCTCAAATGAAAAAGGTCTGATGAGACATGCAAAAATGGAATGACATAGATGCTAAAAATGCAGGAGGAAATCACAATGGAAAAAAAGATTCTTGTCGTAGATGATGAAAAACCGATTGCTGATATATTGGAGTTTAACTTAAGAAAAGAGGGCTATGAGGTTCATTGTGCATATGACGGCAATGAAGCCCTTGAAATGGTAGAAGAAATCAAACCGGACATTATTCTGCTCGACATTATGCTACCGAACAAAGATGGCGTTGAGGTATGCCGTGAAGTGAGAAAGAAATATGACATGCCGATTATCATGCTGACAGCAAAAGACTCTGAAATTGATAAAGTCATCGGTCTTGAGCTTGGCGCAGATGATTATGTGACGAAGCCATTTAGCACGCGCGAACTGCTTGCCCGTGTGAAAGCGAATTTGAGAAGACAAATTGCTACGCCGCAGACAGAGGAAGAATCTGAATCAAATGATATTGAAATTGGATCACTTGTCATTTATCCAGATGCGTATGTGGTGTCTAAGCGCGAGGAAACGATTGAATTGACGCACCGTGAGTTCGAATTGCTTCATTACTTAGCGAAACATATCGGACAGGTTATGACACGTGAGCACTTGCTGCAAACCGTATGGGGCTACGATTACTTCGGGGATGTCCGTACAGTAGACGTCACCGTCCGCCGTCTTCGTGAGAAAATTGAAGACAACCCTAGCCACCCGAGCTGGATCGTGACAAGACGAGGCGTCGGCTACTATTTAAGAAACCCAGAGCAGGACTAAGATTCTTATGAATAAAGTAGGTTTTTTTCGCTCGATTCACTTTAAATTGACCTTAATTTACGTGCTGCTGATCATTGTCGCCATGCAGATCATTGGCGTGTACTTTGTGAAGCAGCTAGAGCAGTCCTTAATTAATTCATATGATAATTCCTTGAATCAGCGAATCTACTCGTTATCGTATTACCTAGAACAAGATTCATCGAAAAGCAAGGCAGAATTAAAAGAGGATGCTCAAAAGATATTAAACGACTTTAACAACAAAGATGAGTCTAATGAAATTTCTGAAGTCAGCTATATCGATGAAAGCAGAGAGGTGATTGCCTCTGTGAATAACGGCAGTCAGGAGATTGCCGGCAAGAAAATCACAGATCAAATCATTAGCCGGATTTTCGCAGTAGGCAAAGACTATGAAAAGAAATTCTATGACCCAGAATCCAATAAACGGGTGCGTATTTCTGCGACAGCCGTGAAAAATGAAAACCAAGAAACTGTCGGTGTGATTTATGTTGTGTCTTCGATGGAGAGCGTGTTTAACCAAATGCGAACCATTAACACCATTTTGGCAACGGGCACACTGATCGCACTTGGGACGACCGCATTACTTGGAATTTTCATCTTTAGAACAATTACTCATCCTATTTCGGATATGAGGAAGCAAGCGATCGAGCTCGCCAAAGGGAACTTTTCCAGAAAGGTTCGAAAGTATGGACATGATGAGATTGGCCAGCTTGCGACGACCTTTAACCATCTGACGAGAGAGCTGGAGGAAGCGCAGCTGATGACGGAGGGTGAGCGGAAAAAGCTTTCTTCGGTCATTGCCTATATGACGGATGGCGTCATCGCAACGAATCAAAACGGTGCGATTATTCTATTAAACAGCCCAGCATTAGAGCTGTTAAATGTTTCACGTGAAACAGCTCTAGAGATGCCGATTACGTCCTTACTGGGCCTCGAGGACACGCATACCTTTGAAGATTTAGTCGAAAATCAAGATTCCATGCTGATAGAAATCGAACGCGAAGATCAGCTGTCTGTTTTGCGTGTGAATTTCTCAGTGATTCAGAAAGAGCACGGGAAGATTGATGGTTTAATTGCGGTCATTTACGACGTCACAGAGCAGGAGAAAATTGATGCAGAACGCCGTGAATTCGTCGCAAACGTATCACATGAGCTGCGCACACCGCTGACGACGATGCGAAGCTATCTTGAGGCACTGGCTGAAGGGGCAATTGGTGATAAAGAGCTTGCGCCAAGGTTCCTCAGTGTCACGCAAAATGAAACAGAGCGTATGATCCGTCTTGTTAATGACCTGCTGCAGCTGTCTAAGTTCGATAGCAAGGATTATCAATTCAACCGTGAGTGGACGAATTTTATCAGGTTTATCTCATTGGTCATTGATCGTTTTGAAATGACGAAAGAGCAGCATGTCGATTTTATCCGCAATCTTCCGCAGCGTGAAATATATGTGGAAATCGATCAAGATAAAATCACACAGGTGCTCGATAATATCATTTCCAATGCCATGAAATACTCGCCAGAGGGTGGACATATCATGTTTACCGTTGATTTGGATGAGGAGAATGGTCTTGTATTATTCAGCGTCAAAGATGAAGGGATCGGTATTCCGAAGAAGGATATGGATAAAATCTTTGAACGTTTTTATCGAGTGGATAAGGCGAGAACAAGAAAACTTGGCGGAACCGGCCTAGGCCTTGCGATTGCAAAAGAAATGGTTCAGGCTCATGGCGGAGATATTTGGGCTGACAGCATTGAAGGAAAAGGAACAACGGTGACCTTTACCCTTCCGTACAATGAAGAACAAGAGGATGATTGGGATGAAGCGTGAGACCTTTAAAACCATAATATTGACAATCCTAATTGCGATCAGTCTTGTGTTTACGTGGAATATCTGGATGTTCCAGCCCGTCATGCAGGACCAGGCAGATGCCGGCACTCAGGTCGTGGAAACGAAGAAGATATCAAGCGATGAGCCTAGAAGCCTCATTGATGTCGTGAAGCCGCGCGAGATGTTCATCCATTCAAATGGGGAGCATTTTAAAGTGGATCAAAAGGAACTCTTTCAAAACTTCTGGAATGATGTGAGCCTTTGGGATGTGAAAGAGATTTCGGATGTGTCAGATCAATATTCGGAGCAGAAATTTAAGAATTTCTTCTATGGAAGCGGAGGACAGGGGAAGACATTGGATCTTGTGTTCAATGACCCAATTCCGATTGATATTTTCCAAGCGTTGTTTAAATGGCCGAACAAGTCCATTGAATACAACTCGTTTGACCGGATGATTGTGCCGTTCTCCCAGCAGGACAAGGCCAATAAGAAAGTCTATTTGGTTTCATACAGCAAGGAAACGGTGCTTGAGCTGACAATAGAATCCGCTAACTATCGAAATCTCATGGACAGTATCGCAGCCGCTCAAAACGAGATGCCGCACTATGATCTCTATACATTCTCAGCGAATTCGAAACGAGATTTCCTCCTTCCGAGAAAGCAAAAGCAGCTTGAAGCGAAAATGTTCTTTATCGAAACGATTAAGACAAGTAAATTCAAGGACGCTTTGTTTACGGACCCGAGTCTTGTCGGTGAGGAGTCTAATTTAAATCGGACGGTGTACACAGATGGCACAAGCCGTCTTGAAGCCAATCAAAAAGACCACCGCATCCAATATCAGCATCGCAATATCAACAGCAGCACCGTTTTCCAAACGGGAGATTTGATCAAGCGAAGTGTGAAGTATTTCAATGATACGGGAAGCTTTACCGATGACTATCAATACTTTGGCATCAATAGCAATCAGCAGCTTTCCTTTAATATGTTTATGGATGGCCTGCCGATCGTTAACAGTACAAAGCATCCATTTGGGATGACCTCTCTTGAAGTACAGTGGGCGAATGATGACATCTTGAATTACAAGCGTCCAAACTATATTCTAGGCAACAAAGCAAGTCAGAGTGAGCAGGTCAAACTGATGAATGGGACAGAGCTGAAAGACTTAATCGTCAAGCAGACGAAATATGATGACCTTGAGAAAATTGAACAAATTTTCCCGGCCTATCAAGCTGCTTCCATCGCATCAGATCAAGATCAAGCGATGTTTGTCTGGCTGGAGCCAGTATGGTGCATGAAATACAACGGCAAAACCGTGATTCTATCGCATGATTTGTTGACAGAGGGGAGCGAGAATCATGGAGTGGAATAAGACCAAAACGATCTTTATCCTAGCCTTTCTCGTTCTCGATATCTTTCTAGGTTTTCAATACTTTGAAAAACGATCAACCGATCATTTTGCGATTATCGAAAAAACGGATACGCTGGAAGAAATGAAGGCAGACGGGATCAAATATGGCAATCTATCAGATGAAGCGAAGATTGGCTACCGCATTACAGCTGAAAAGAAGCAATATACGAAAAAGGATGTTGACGAATTAGCTGATCAAAAGGCGAAAAGCACATTCCCGAAAACAGACAAAGATGATCCTGTCACGCTGCTTGAAATGACCTTCACTAAACCAGTGGCCTTGCCGAAAAAAGATATGAAAACAGCGGCGGCAAACCTGGTGAACCAGCGTTTGCTGGATGGGAAGAACTATAAGCTGTGGAGTATTGATGAAGAGACAGGGAAGATCGTCTTTTTCCAAACGTATAAAGGGAAATACATCTTCCAAGAGGGCCTTGATGACTCCGAAACCATCGGAAAAATCACCCTAGATCTAAATGATAAAAACGAGGTCGTATCGTATCAGCAGTCGATGGTGACATCGATTAATGAAGTGAGAAAAGAAACCCTTGTGCCAGCGCTTGAAACTGTGAAGGATTTATATACGCAAAACATGCTGAGCCAAAACACGACCGTGAAAAAGGTAGAGCTGGGCTACTATACGCAATACCCAGGTGCAAGCACGCAGGTCATGGTGCCTGTATGGCGAGTCGAGCTTGAAGGCGTATCAACTGGTTCAAAGAAAAAGACAGAGGAAGAATATTTGATCAATGCCATTGATGGCTCTACACTTGATCATATAGAGAAAGATGACAAATCTTCAATGGAGTGAGAGAACATGAGCTTGCAGTTCAGTGTACTAGCGAGCGGAAGTACGGGGAACGCTTTTTATTTAGAAACAGACGAGCATGCCTTTTTAGTGGATGCTGGGTTAAGCGGCAAACAGATGGTCGAGCTGCTTGGTCAAATCGACCGCAAGCCTGAAGACTTGGACGGCATTTTTGTGACACACGAGCACTCAGATCATATTAAAGGACTAGGTGTCATGGCAAGAAAGTACAAGCTCCCTGTCTATGCAAATGCGAAAACATGGAAGGCGATGGAGACTCATATTGGGAAGATTGACACAGAGCAAAAATTCCATTTTGATATGGAAACCGTCCAATCCTTTGGCGGTCTCGATGTTGAGTCCTTTGGCGTCTCACATGATGCGGCCGAGCCCATGTTTTACGTGTTCCATTATGGCGGGCGCAAACTTGCTCTAATGACGGATACAGGCTATGTCAGTGACCGTATGAAAGGCATCATTCAATCAGCCAATACATTTGTATTTGAGAGCAATCATGATGTCGGTATGCTGCAAATGGGCCGATACCCGTGGAGCATTAAGCGTAGAATTCTAAGCGATGTCGGACATGTTTCAAATGAAGATGCGGCTCTTGCGATGACAGATGTCATTGGAGATGCCACCTCACGCATTTACTTGGCTCATTTGAGTCAGGACAACAACATGAAGGATTTAGCCCGTATGGCGGTCCAGCAGACGCTTGAAATGAAAGGCTTTGTTGTCGGGGATGGCTTTGATTTATATGATACGGACCCGAAAAAAGCAACCCCGCTTTGCGCCGTATGATTTTTACAATCGTATGATTAAGATAAGAGCTTCTTACCAACACTATATACATCATCTATTCACTGAAAGGAAGGAAACATAGTGGATTATCGCGATGTAGAGTGGAAGCCGAGACGAAGCAGAAAAGGATATTTCCTATCTGGTCTGATCGGTGTATTGGTAGGAGCTTTTTTAATGGGATTCTTTTTCCCCTATGTAACAGGACAGAGCGGCAGTCCCTTTGGGTGGCAGCAGAACGGAGATGGGCAAGCAGCACAGGGCCCTTTAAAGACCGTCAATGTGAACGTCAATGATGCCGTCACAAAAGTCGTATCTAATATGTCGGATACGGTTGTAGGCGTCATTAATATCCAAAAGTCGAGCTTTTGGGAAGAAGGCGGAGAGGCAGGCAGCGGGTCAGGTGTGATTTATAAGAAAAAGGGTGACACCTTTTATATCGTGACCAATCACCACGTCATCAAAGGTGCCAACCAGCTTGAAGTGAGTCTTCAGGATGGGACAAGAGTTGGCGCCAATCTTGTCGGAAGCGATCAGCTCATGGATTTAGCAGTTCTCACCGTCAAAAGTGATAAGATCAAGAAAACCGCCGCCTTTGGCAATTCAGATCATGTGAAACCCGGTGAGCCAGTGATCGCCATTGGAAATCCATTAGGGCTTGAATTCGCAGGCTCTGTCACACAAGGTGTCATTTCTGGAACGGAACGTGCGATTCCTGTGGACTCGAATGGAGACGGTCAGGCGGATTGGAATGCGGAGGTACTGCAAACAGATGCCGCCATCAATCCAGGTAACAGCGGTGGAGCCTTGATCAATATGGACGGAAAAGTGATCGGCATCAACTCAATGAAGATTGCAGAATCAGAGGTTGAAGGCATCGGGCTTTCTATCCCGGCGAATCTCGTCATCCCTGTCATAGAAGATTTAGAACGTTACGGAGAAGTGAAGCGTCCGTATCTAGGTGTTGGCATGAAATCTTTAGCAGATATTGCGAGCTATCACTGGGAGGAAACGTTGAAGCTGCCATCTAACGTCACATCAGGAGTTGTCGTGATGAGTGTCGAGTCTTTGTCTCCAGCAGGAAAAGCGGGGCTCAAAGAGCTGGATGTTGTCACCTCCTTTGATGGCAAGAGTGTACAGAATATCGTAGACCTTCGTAAGTATTTATATCAAAAGAAAGTCGGCGACAAAGTAAAGGTGCAGTTTTACCGAAGTGGAAAGAAAAAATCAGTAGAAATCAAACTTTCTCAAACCGACCGATTCGGCGGATAACCAGTTCCTTGATGGGACTGGTTTTTTTTGCATGCTCATCATATGATGGAGGAAAGGGGGCGGTATGATTGGTTACACTACAACCAATGACACAAGCGGATTACGATGCATTGATGGAGAAGTCCATTCAGCGGTACGCAGAAGAAAAGGTACTCGCAGGGACATGGGAAAAGGAAGAATCACTTGCGAACGCAGAAGAACAATTTGGTCGGCTCCTTCCTGAAGGTCTACAGACAGAGCATCATGAGCTATGGAATCTCTTGAATGGGGAAGAAGCGATTGGCTGGGTTTGGCTTTGTTATGACCCCAATCACCCGCAGCATGAAGGTTTTATTTACAACTTTATTTTATTCGAAGCTTTTCGAGGAAAAGGCTTTGCAAAACAGGCCATTGCTGCATTAGAGGAGCAGGCAAAGTCATTAGGCGTGCAGAAACTCTCGCTTCATGTCTTTGCTCATAATCAAATTGCCCGTTCACTGTATGAGAAGACGGGATTTGAAGAAACCGGAATCTATATGAGTAAACCTTTATCATAAAGAAGAAGCACCGTGCGGATCGCATGCGGTGCTTTTTTATGAGGAACTCATGGCATCTTGAGCCGTAACTCTGTATAAATCAACTTTGCATTTCACGAAAGCGCGGATGATCGATGGGACTTGGGCTTCTGAACGAATCAACAATGAGGTCTCGTCATCACTGATCACAAGATCTGTTCCAACAGTTTGTAAGTACTGTGTGAGAACAGGCTTCACCTCATCATCAATCCACGCATGCTTGAAGGTTGCACGTATGTTTGAGGATGTGATGGTTTTCTCTTGAGGATGTGTATGGGGGGACACTAATTTTCCTTCAGAAATAAAAGCAGTTTTTGTACAAATACTATTTGTGAACCTTGGGTGGTCAGCCGTTAATAAGACGGTTTTCCCTTCATGTTTTAACGTGTCAATGACCTGCTGGATGTGCAAGATTGAATCTGCGTCAATATCAGCAAAAGGCTCGTCGAGTAAAATAAATTCGGGGCGATGGGCGATAGCCTGCGCCATGCCGAGCCGTTTCTTCATACCAGGTGTGAACGAACCGACCTTTTCCTGATGATAGCGATCTAAGCCGACAAATTCGAGCAGTTCTTCATAATCACTCGTTTTCTGGCGCGTCCCGGTGATTTTTGATAAGTAGGCAATATGTTCAAGTGCCGTAAGCCCTTCATATAAATCCGTATATTCAGGCAGAACACCGATATGCTGCCTCACCTTTTTTAATGAAGGCATATCCATCATCGTGAACGTCCCAGAGGTTTGCCGGGAAATTCCCGTAATGATATTGAAAAACGTCGTCTTACCAGAACCCTTCGGTCCAATGAGCCCGAAAATATCACCTTGATTGACATCAAGGGTAATGTGATCTATCGCGACTTTTGTCCGATATTTTTTTGTGAGTTCTTTTGTATGTAGCATTTAGACATCCCTCCTTTGAAATAGGAGTGCTGTTCCAATGAGTAAGATAACGGTCAATGCTGTATTCAAGAGTATATAGGTCAGCGGCTCACTCAAGCGCACATAATAATAAGGCGTCATATATTGGAACCAATGAATCAATCGTTCTGAAGAAAGAACAGATATCATACTGACGATTGGGAAAAGAAAGGAAAACAACATCCCAACAAACATTGATTTCTGTGGGGTTGGAAAGAGCATGGAAAAAAATAAAGCACATGAGATACCGACACTGATAAAGGTTAAGATTTTTAACGCATCAGAGAACAGGAAACGATGTGAAATCACCATATTCAGTACGTATGTCGTCATGATACAGCTAAGCCAAAACAGCATCAGTCCAAGATATTTCCCGATAATAATGTTCAAACGAGTGGTTTTACTGACGAGAAAACGAATGGTTTTCAAATGAATTTCTCGGCTTAAAATATCGTGAGACAATAAGAAAATAAGGAAGAAACCAAATAACGACATCACCAGTTCATTCCCAATGGAATAAGGATCCTTTGCCTCCCATTTGTCCTGATGAGCAGCAATAAACGGTAGAGTTGAAACAAAAGTAGATAAAATGAAAATAATAACAATTGTTAAAATGGATTTTGTGCTTTTGAAGAGCTGCTTAAACTCATTCATACAGATGGTCCACACACGCTGTACCTCCCTTCATCTTTATTATACCGCTAGAAAGGAAAGACACCATATCTTGCTCTTTAACATTTGTTTAAATTTTATAAAAAGAAGACTCTTTCAACACCAGTTGACTCATTTTTGAAAATGTTCAGAAAAATATCTTGATTTATCAAAAAACATCATGTATGATAGCTTTAATTCAAGATAGTTAAACAGGCAATGACGAGAGAAAGTACAATCATCAATTTTTCCACAGAGAGCTTCGGCAGCTGAAAAGAAGCAAAAATAATGATTCGAAAAATGGTCTCTGAGCCTCGTGCTGAACATATCTATGATATTAGTAGGACACGACGAGAGTTGGTACTCGTTATCAAAACCACAGTATATGAGCCAGATTGGAGCTTTGTACTTGTAGAGGCTGTTTAGCGCGAGCAAACAGTAAATAAAGGTGGTACCACGAGACAAATACCTCGTCCTTATGATTCAAAGATAAGGATGGGGTATTTTTTATTGTCCACTTTTTTCATACAAATGTTCAAATGTTCCACGTGAAACACCACATCCATTTTTTCAAATGAAAGGGAGATTGACATGAGTGAACATGCATTGGTTTTACAATCAGATTTCGGTATTGATGATGGAGCAGTCAGTGCCATGTACGGAGTGGCAAATACGGTCAGCAGCAGCATCCGCCTTTTTGATCTAACACACAATATTCCGCAGTATGACATTTGGGAGGCATCTTACCGCCTGCTCCAAACCGTCACATACTGGCCAGAAGAGACGGTATTCGTATCCGTCGTTGACCCAGGCGTAGGGTCAGAAAGAAAGAGTCTTGTCGTCAAAACCACAAGCTCGCACTACATCATTACCCCAGATAACGGGACACTCACGCACGTCGCACAGGATATTGGCATAGCGGAAGCCCGTTATTTAGATGAAACCATTAACCGACTGCCGAAGTCGGGAAAATCACATACATTCCACGGGAGAGATATTTACGCGTATACAGGGGCGAGAATCGCTTCAGGTGTGATTTCTTTTGAAGAGGTTGGGCCAAAGGCGGATATTGATGATATTATTCACCTTCCAGTCGTACAGGCTTATGCGAAAGAAGAGGTCATCACAGGAACGATTGATATTTTAGATGTGAGGTTCGGAAACCTTTGGACAAACATTCATCATACGCTATTTGAGCAGCTTTCAATCAATTATGGGGATGCAATAGAAGTTACCATTGCCAACGGGCCAAAAAATGTGTATAAAAATATCATGACCTATGGACGATCTTTTGCCGATTTAAAGGTAGGCGAACCACTCGTATATGTCAATTCACTCGATCATTTAGGCGTGGCGATCAATCAAGGGTCATTTGCAAAGGCTTATAACATCGGAACAGGCACAGGCTGGCGCCTTTCGATTCGCAAAGCTCCGCGCATTATATACGAATAAGAGGAGGATACATCATGGCAGGTAAACAACTTTCAACGAAAACTGTCGTTGCCATCGGAATTGGCGCAGCCGTCTTTGTCATTTTAGGACGATTCGTCTCCATTCCAACTGGGATTCCGAATACACAAATTGAAACCTCGTACGCATTCCTTGCATTAATGGCCGTGCTATTTGGTCCTGTTGCAGGCGCACTGATTGGGTTTATTGGTCATCTTATTAAAGATGCCACCACATTTGGCCCTTGGTGGAGCTGGATTATCGTTTCAGGTGTTGTTGGGTTATTGATTGGCTTGATTTCGAACCGTTTAAAAGTAGAAGAGGGCGACTTTGGCTGGAAAAAAATCACGCTCTTCAATGCCGTACAAGCAGGCGCACAGGCATTGGGCTGGTTTGTCATTGCCCCGGTACTCGACATTGTGATCTATGCAGAACCTGCGAACAAAGTATTTGTTCAAGGCATCGTGGCGGGAATCTCAAACATCATCACAGTCGGTGTACTAGGAACCATCATCATTGCGGCTTATGCGAAAACGAGAAGCAAAAGCGGCAGTCTATCGAAAGAAACATCATGAAGCAAGGTGGAACACATAAATGAAGAAACCGATGATTCAATTCGAACATTTCGGATTTCAATATCGCAGTCAGGCAGAACCGACATTGAAAGATATCAACCTGACCATCTATGAAGGCGAAAAAGTCCTCATCGCAGGCCCGTCTGGATCGGGAAAAAGCACACTAGCCCATTGCATCAATGGGCTAGTTCCTGCGTCTTATAAAGGTTCTATGGAAGGAAGTCTTCACATCGGCGGGAAAAATGCAGAAAAAGAAAACATTTTCTCTCTTTCACAGCTCGTCGGAACGGTGCTGCAGGACCCTGATGGACAATTTATCGGGCTGACCGTTGGAGAAGACATCGCATTTACACTTGAAAATGATCAAGTCACACGCGAAGAAATGAAAGCACGTGTCGAAGAAGCGGCAAAATTAACAGAGGTAGACGGCAAGCTGGCATCGTCCGTGCATGAGCTGTCAGGCGGTCAAAAACAACGTGTCGCCATCGCAGGCGTACTTGTCAACGATGTCGACATTTTGCTGTTTGACGAACCACTTGCAAGCCTTGACCCCGCAACAGGTAAAGAAGTGATCGATCTCATTGATCGACTACAAAAACAAACGAAAAAAACCGTCGTGATGGTCGAGCACCGATTAGAGGACGTCCTCTTCCGCCATGTGGACCGCATCATCGTTGTCAATGAAGGAACGATTGCAGCGGATATGACCCCAGATGAATTGCTCGCCTCAAATGTATTAGAAGCGGCGTATTTACGTGAGCCTTTATATGTAAAGGCTATGAAATATGCAGGCATTCCGGTTGCACCGGGAGATCAGATCGCTGATTTACAGCGTCTCACCTTAGACGACGAGGCAAAAGAGAAAATCGAGCAATGGATGGAAGCATCTGAGCCGTCAGTAGAGCAGATTGCAGCACAGGATTTACTAGAAGTGCGCGAGCTGAGCTTTGACTATCCAACAAGACCAAATACGCTGAGCAACATCTCTTTTACCGTCAAAAAAGGAGAAATGATCAGCATCGCAGGAGCCAATGGCGCAGGCAAGACGACATTATCTAAGGTGCTCTGTGCATTTGAAAAGCCAACGAAAGGGTCAATTCTTTTAAATGGCGATGACATCACAGGAGATACGATCAAACAGCGCTCCGAACGAATCGGCGTCGTTATGCAAAACCCAAATCAAATGATTTCAAAACAAATGATTTTTGATGAAGTCGCATTTGGTCTCGTTTTAAGAGGCGTAAAAGAAGAAGACATCAAGGAACGGGTGGAGCGAGTCTTAAAAGTATGCGGTTTATACCCATTTCGGAACTGGCCGATTTCTGCTCTCAGCTTTGGACAGAAAAAGCGCGTCACGATCGCATCAATTCTTGTATTAGAACCAGAAATCATTATTTTAGATGAGCCAACCGCCGGACAGGATTTTAGACATTACACAGAGATGATGACGTTTTTAGAGCAATTAAATCAGCAGGGTGTCACGATTTTGATGATCACCCATGATATGCACTTGATGCTTGAATACACAACAAGAACCATTGTCATTTCAGATGGAGAAAAAATCGCAGATGATACACCAGCCAAAGTGCTGACAGATCAGCTGCTTGTCCAAAAGGCGAGCTTAAAGGAAACGTCGCTGTATGAACTGGCACTGAAAGCAGATTGGCCAAATCCAAATGAGCTCGTGGATCGCTTCATTGAGGTTGACAGAAAGGAGCGAATGACATGGCTGTAGACATGCTGTCCTATATCGACCGCCCGTCGCCGATTCATCGGCTGACAGGTGCAACCAAACTCATTTGCTTTATCCTCTGGTCATCCGCAGCGATGCTCACGTATGATACAGGTGTATTAGTGTTTATGCTAGTTGCCAGTATCGTGTTCTTTCAGCTATCAAACGTGCGATTTCGTGATATCTCCTTCGTGGTGATTGTCCTGGCGATTTTCCTTGTCATCAACAACATCGCCATTTATATCTTTGCGCCGCAGCAAGGTGTCGCCATCTACGGAGCAAAGCACGAGCTATTTCACATTGCAGGCTGGTACAACGTCACACTTGAACAGCTTTTCTATCAGTTGAACATTACACTGAAATACGTGACCGTAATGCCAGCAGCGCTTTTGTTTATCGTGACAACAAATCCAAGTGAATTCGCCTCATCGCTCAGCCGAATCGGGGTTAGCTACCGAATTTCTTATGCTGTAGCGATTGCTCTGCGCTATATTCCAGATATTCAGCGTGATTTTCGAACGATTGCAATTTCTCAGCAAGCAAGAGGCATTGATTTATCGAAGAATGAAAAACTGGGGAAACGGATTAAAAATGCGCTGTCGATTGTGATGCCGCTGATTTTTTCTAGCCTAGAGCGGATTGAAACGATCAGCAATGCGATGGAGCTGCGCGGATTTGGAAAGCATAAAAAGCGCACATGGTTTATGGCGAAAGACTTTCAAAAAGCAGATTATGCAGCGTTATTGTTTGTTGGTGTGGTACTGATCGTTTCGCTAGTGATTACATTTGTTAGAGGAACGAGATTTTATAATCCTTTTCTATAGAAGGAAGCCTTCACAGGAGTGGAGGCTTTTTTATTTGGTTTGTGGATAAAAGGTGTGGAAAATGGTAAAAGACTATTAACATGTGAATAAATCGGTTATATTGAACATTGAGCGAAATACTTGTGAATAACCAGACAATATATTGGAGGAATTAGAAACTTATGAACAAATCACTTTATGCTTGTGCAGAACATATAGAAACCGTACTAGACATGTACATAGATGATCACGAAACACCGCCAGAATTCAGAAAAATCGAACATACACACAGCTTATCCACAACCTGTGAATTGTGCGATGAACCTGCAATATATATAGTGGGGAACGAATGATCGGACACAAAATACACAAATTTTATCCACAATTGTTGATAACTTATATGAATAACTTGTTCTTAAGGTGGGGATGACCTGTGAATATATCAATTATCACAGTAGGAAAATTAAAAGAGAAATATTTAAAGCAAGGCATAGCCGAATACACAAAACGATTACAGGCTTACGCAAAAATCGAGATCATTGAGCTCGCAGACGAAAAAGCACCCGAACACCTCAGCGAGCAAGACATGAAAATCATCAAAGACAAAGAAGGCGAACGCATCCTAAGCAAAATCAACCCAGACGCCCACGTCATCGCCCTTGCCATCGAAGGAAAAATGAAAAGTTCCGAAGAATTAGCCGATACAATAGATAAGCTGGCAACATACGGAAAAAGTAAAGTATGTTTTGTCATAGGCGGGTCGCTTGGGTTAAGTGATGCTGTGATGCAGCGTGCGAATGAGAAGCTGTCGTTTTCGAGGATGACGTTCCCGCATCAGTTGATGAGGTTGGTGTTGGTGGAGCAGATTTATCGGGCGTTTCGGATTGTGCGGGGGGAGCCTTATCATAAATAGGTAATGGCTTGGGGAGAAATATAATCCCTTTGTGATTAAAGGATTAGGTTTATCAAAAAAAGAAGCTGAAATGTGTTCATGGGAACGAACTATAGAAAATATCTAAAAAAAATAGAAGTAGATTATTGTAGACACCTTATAAACTTTATCAGAGGAGTTTGGTAAGATAAATGATAGATTTAAAGAACCCTTACAGTCGTAATAGATTAAGTTTGAAAGAAAGATTCAATAAGAGATTTACTGATTTCAGTATTCCTTTTATAAAAAAAATCTCTTTGGATGAAGACTGGAAGGCAAAGTCAAAATATATTCCTAAAGTGTTGGAATCAGCAAGAATTAATATAAGAGCCATGGAAAGAGGTAAATCCTCAACCACTGAAATGCCTCAAGGTGTTGACTTAGATTTGCTTTCTGTGTATGTAGCAGAATATATACCTATTGAAAATATAGATACACTCAATAAAGGACTAAAGAAACTAATAGAAGATTATCCGTCGAAATTTCAACATGGACAAGCCGAACGTATTGACGAATTTTGTACTCAGGTGAAAAAGAGCATTCGTGGAGGACGTTGGAGTAACTTTGGTTCAATAAATTTTACTAAGGGGGAAAAAATAACAGAATTTGTAGAAAAAGTTCATATCCATGGAACACATTTATCTTCATCTTCAATTATTTTGCAATTTGTTATAAAGCCCTCAGACACATTTTTAAGTGAATTTAAAAAGATAATCGAAATTGACATAACTGGGGAATTTTCGTTTAATCTTAGTCTTAAACGTATTTTTAAATCTTGGGGAGGGAAAAGTTTATCTGATGACATTATAAAAAATCAGAAGTTAGAGGATTTAATTATAGAGCTAAAATGGAGAACAATGAATGAAATTAGTAAATATTTCCCCTTATTTTTTACAAATAATGTCTTAATTCCTCCAAGTATAGAAGTCTATAAGTTAAATCAAACTTCAAGCGTCTTTAGACAAAATGAAGATGAGAAAAGAAGTTTATTTTGGCGTTCACTTGGAATGGATAGTCTTTTTAAAGATATCTCTAAGGATGGTTACTGGCAACTTTTTTATGATGGAAGTGAACCTTACAATATTGATAGCTCATTAAAGATTACTTGTAACTCATTGATTAAGAGAAAGCAAACGTATTATTCTCTTGAGTTTCAAATAGTGCACATGTTAGAAGAGTTTGCCAATCTAATATTACCGACTATGGTAATGAAAGAATATACCGAAGCAACAAGTCGGAAACTTGCTATACAACAATCTAATACTTTTTCGTCAATACAAAAGGAAAAGCCTAAGTACCATAAATTGATAAATATAAGGTACGAATTAGAGCGAAACTTGCAGATACTTAAAAGGTTTAAAAATGAAATTGGAGATAACTATTTTAATAGAGTAAAAGCAAAAGTAAACAAAATTGCTGAGTTCGAACCATCCTACCCTCAATACACTCGTAATAAGAGTACAACTGAGATGATTATCGACAACACTAAGTACTCTATTGACAAGACATCTGAGCATTCCCAAAATTTCGCAAAAATGATAGATGACACGGTTCAATTGCTTGAAATTAAAACAAATAACTCTCTAAGAAAGAGATCTTTTGGTCTTTCAATAATTACAGTTATATTATCCGTACCGGCAACAGCATTTGCTGGCCTTTCATTATTTTATCAGTTAAGTGATGAGAAGAGACAGAAGATAGTAAATCTATTCAGTCCGATTGTAGACCTTTGGCGACAGTTTTTTTAAAGCTAGTATAAAAATAAATAAGCTGTATTAAAAGTATGCATAATGTTAAAAATTATCCAAACGGTAAGGCTGTTCCGATAAACGATGAGGATAAGTAAGGTATCAGTTTAATTCTGTAGGTCCACTCCCGATTTGTTGACTTCCTTTATAAACCAAAAAACAGAAAAATTTCTAGGTAATTATAGAAAATAGCAGTATCTTTAAGAGTGCGCATCTTCTTGGTCCGATTAATGATATATATGTCAATCTAACAAACTTAGTATAAATGTATTGGTGCGGGGAGCCTTATCATAAGTGAAATTAAGTATCGTTCAAATAAATATTATTACTACTATTTAAAGGAGAATATAGATGAAAAATCCTATTATGAAAAGTTTTCTTAGAGAATTTAAATCTAAATTTGAAATTGAAAATGCTAATGAAAGTGTAGTATTTGAAGATTTTATAAATTATTGTGTCTTAAACAATCATGTTATTGACTCAGAAAGAAACTTTCAGGAACTTCAAACTGGTACAGCAAAAGCGATTGATGGTATAGCAATTTTAGTTAATAATAAGATCATTTTGAATGAAGAAGATATAAAAGTTTTAATAGATGAAAAACAAGTATTGTCTGTTGAATTTATTTTTACTCAATCAAAAACATCAGAGAACTTTTCTGATTCTGATATAAATTATTTCCTTAAAAACGTACATAAATTTATCTACGAAGAGAAATGCTCAATACCCGAATTAGATAAATACTGGGAATTAAAGAATATTATTTATGATAATTCTCACCTGTTTAGAAAAGGAAATCCTGTTTGTACAATGTATTATGCTACAAACTCTGCATCAACAGAACTTAGTGAGGATATTCAGATATCAATTTCTGATGGTATAAAGGCTTTAAAGGGAACTGGAGTGCTCTCAGAAGATTTGAAATTTATACCATTAGGTATCAAAGAAATTCAAAAATTATACAGAAAAATTGACTCAGACTTAGAAGCTACATTTAAGTTTCCAAAAAATATTACATATGCTTATGATGGAGATAAAATTACATCAGCTTATTTTGGTTTAGTAGATATAGTAGAATATATGAATTTATTAGTAGATGAAGAAACGAAAGGAGTAAAAAATGTATTTGAGGATAATATTCGCGATTATTTGGGTGTAGAAACTAACGAGGTAAATAAAAACATGCAAAAAAGATTATTTGATAACGAATCTCAATTATTTGGTATTCTAAATAATGGAGTGACAATAGTCGCAGACGAAATTAAACCAGTAGGTGAAAAATTTACGTTACTTAATTATCAAATTGTAAATGGATGTCAGACTAGTAATGTGATATTTGATAGTTTTAATAATTTGGAACAACATAGTATTTCTATCCCTTTAAAAATAATTGCTACAAAAGATGAGAGTACAAAGAATGAGATTGTTAAATCAACCAATAGTCAAACTGGACTTAAACCAGAACAATTAGATGCTTTAAATAATTTTCACAAATTACTAGAGGAGTATTATAATTCTCAAAGAGGAGAACAAATAGATGTACATCTTTATTATGAAAGAAGATCTAATCAGTATAGAAATCAAGATATTCCTCAGACTAAAATAGTAAATATCCCAAAACAAATTAAATCAGTCACTTCAATGTTTTTGGACAATCCTCATGGTGTGTCAGGACATTATGGAACTGTAGCTAGAAAAGTTAAAGATGAAATCTTGAGAGATAATGATAAGTTAGAACCGTATTTTATAAGTGCTTTGCTTTATTATAGAGTGGAGTCATTCTTTAGAAAGAATAAAGATTATAAAAGTTTTACTAGAATGAAATGGCATGTACTAATGACAGTAAAATATATGCTTGTTAAAGATGGTAAGTTTAGTCCTAAACTTAATTCAAGAGAAGTTCAGAATTTATCTAACGAAATAAAAAAGAAATTATTAAAAGAAGAAAGTACTAATAAAATTATAAAGAAATCTATTGAAAATATAAAAGAAATGGCAACTATAGAAAAATTAGATTTATTAGATAGGAAGATATTTGAACGTAAAGAAACGACAGACAAGTTAAAGAAATTTTTGATAACAAAGAATAAAGAGTTTAGGTCTCACAAAAAAGAATATAAAGTAACTGTAGAGTAGCTTTTAGATTTATTCTTTTATTAAAGAGATTTTGCAATATTTTCTAGGTTATGGGTATGTAAATTATTAATAAAAGTATTCTTATTCTAAAGCTGTTAAGTAAACTTAACAGCTTTATTTTGCTTTTATTAGTAAAGTAAAATATTGGTAATTTCTATTTTTTGTGATGTTGATAAAATAGAAACTAAAATTTAAAGAAATTATGTAAATAACCTAAATAATTCCGATATATATTAATATAGGGAATAATGGAGGGGTGTATTTATGGCGATTATTGTGCCCGAAGTTATTAAAAGTACTGCTACTGCAGGAGAACGAATTTTATTTCGAACATTAAAGGAATATCTTCCGGATGATTATATTGTTCATTATGAGCCTAATATCAATGGGTTTAGACCAGACTTTGTGATAATTGGTCCTGATTTAGGGGTATTAGTTCTGGAAGTAAAAGATTACACCAAAAATACAATAAGAGAGCTAAACGACAATACTTGGGGAATTTTAGATTCGTCTGGTGATTTACATAGAGTTAAGAGTCCTTTAATTCAATCAAGAGAGTATGCTTTTAAAATAAAAGAAATGCTTGAAAAAGACATTGATTTAATCAATACCGAAGGGAAATATCAATTCAAATTAAAGTTCCCATATGGTTATGGAGTCGTGTTTACTCGACTTCATGAAGAACAACTTTTAAAAAACAAAGTATATGAGGTTATTGATCCACAATTTATTTTATCCCGTGATCAGATTGATCCGGATAATGATCATTTTGATGCTGAGATTTTAATAGAAAAGTTGTTTGATATGTTTCATGTGCCTTTCAAGTTAAATACACCACTATCATCTGACGAATTAAAAAGGATTTATTATCATCTATACAAAGAAATACGTGTTGGGGCAGATGTTGAACCAGTCCCATATCAAGCCAAACTGTTATTATCTTTTCGAAACATCAAAACGATGGATCTGCATCAAGAAAACTTGGCTAAACAGATTGGTGATAAACATCGGCTAATTAGAGGAGTCGCAGGAAGTGGTAAAACCTTAATCTTAGCGACCCGAGCAAAAATGTTAGCAGAACAACATCCAGAATGGAAAATATTGATACTCTGTTACAATGCAGCTTTGAAACAAAATATTAAACAAATGGTTCATTCTAAATTCACCGAACCAAGCGAGGTTTTAACATCAGAGCCTAAACAAATACCGAATTTAAAAAATATACAAATTCTAAATTTTCACCAATGGATTAAGAAAGACCATGGAATTACTGATATTGAAATCGAACCGTATATTGAAAAGATAGAAAATGACGCTTCAACTGTTACAAAATATGATGCCATTTTAATAGATGAAGGACAAGATTTTAAAGGGAGCTGGCTGCATCTCATCAACTTATGCTTAGATCAAGAGACGCAATCTTTGCTTTTAGTAGAAGATAGAGCACAAAATATCTATCGGAAAAATAGGAGCTATGTGAAAGATACGGGGCTTGATTTTAGAGGTAGATCTAGAATCTTAAATATAAATTATCGTAATACGTCACAAATTGTGACTTTTGCATGGAAATTTTACGATAGCCATAGAGCTTTAGATCATAAATTAAAACAAGAACAGACAGAGACAATCGAAATCATCCCTCCAAAAAAGACGAAACGTCAAGGGCCGGAAGTAGAGATTTTAAGATGTAGTACATTTAAAGAAGAAATAGAGGAGGTTATTAAACAAATATTGAATCAACACTTCGAGAAGAATGTACCTTACTCTGAAATGGCCATTTTGTACCGTATTCAGGGAAAGAGCAGCCAATATATATCAGCAATTCAAGATGCATTTAAGGAAAGGAATATTCCTTACAATTGGATAACTGAAAATAGAGCAACAAAACATAATTTTAATCCAAAGGAAGAGACGGTAAAAATCTGCTCTCTTGATAGTAGTAAAGGTCTCGACTTCCACACAGTATTTATTGTTAAGGCTGATTTAATGCCATATAAGTTTGAAAAGAACCAAGACAAAGAAGTACCGTTAATGTATATAGGAATGACTCGTGCTAAAGAGTATCTATCGATATCTTATTCAGGTGTCTCTTCGTTTACTCAGTATTTTGAAGATGTAAAGGGTAAAGAGCCGATATTAGACTATAAATAAAATTTGAAGCTTAATTGAACTGCTGTGTCTAGGAAAATTTAAATATGAAGAAATCCAATTAAAGATATTAGTGTGAATCTTAGCTAAGAGGAGATGAATTTATTCATCTCCTCTAGCACATCCCATAAGGTTCCTATTGTTTCTCTTTTACCAGCTTGATGGTAAGAAAGAAAAGAATGAATAAGATAAAATAATTCATTGGATTTTTAAATATGCTCATCTCTAGTGAAATCTGTAATAGAATCCAGAGAAAAAAAATGATTAGTATAGATGGAATGATGATTTTATACACCATGATCACCTTCCCTTTAGGATAAAAAGAGAGTACCCTTTTTGCTCTTCATTAAAAACAAGAAGCAGCAGCTCCTGTCATTGCTCCACCAACAGTACCTGTGATTGCACCAACTGCACCAGCGCCTACAGTTCCGATACCAGGTATCGTGACAGTTCCTACAGCAGCACCAGCAAGACCAAGTGTACCACCTCCGGTTACTGCCCCACCACTAGTACCAAGAATACATTTTCCAACAGATTGAGTACTGATTTTTCCACTTGTTTTTTCACTCACAACTTTAATTAAAATCCCATTTTTAATTTTTTCATAATGCAAAGTAACAGGATGATCGTTTTTATCGGTCGATGTCTTAGGAAGAACTTGTTTTTCATTCGTTATTTGATCTTCCAATATCGCATTTCCTTTAGAATCGATATGAACATCAGCATGATCGAACGTCATCTTTAATTCACTATTATTAAGGTTCTCCACTTTATATGTGGCTTGTGACTTTGTGGCATTTGCATCTTTAGGTGAAATAGGGAGAGCTACGGCGCTCATCAGAAATAGAGAGGCTGCCAATTTGATTAGGGTGCTTTTTAATTTAATATTCATCACTTATCATCCTCCTTTGGGTGCCATACTAACATACCTATACACGCTGTTAAATGATGAAAAGATAAAATAAGTAAATAATAATGTTTTAAATGAAATTTAATAATGACTTTTTTCTTATTTTTTATAAGTTTATTATTTAAAGATTTTCTTTATTAAATATCGTAGTATTGATTCAAGCTACACTTAGATCAGATGCTGGAACAACAAGTAGCCACAAGAGAATTGATTGAACATATTTCCGAGAAGACGAAGGATAAAGAAGATCGAAAGTTAGCTAAACACTTATTAAAGAAATAAGATTCGATTTACGATTTACCATCGCACAACTCTCAATATGGATAAAACCTAAAATATTAGAAAGCTGGCACACCATGCACACAATCAAAAAAATAGGCCAAACCTTCGCCTACATCACACCAGTATCACTTACCGACCGCCCCATCCTAGGTATGGTCGTAGGCAATAACAAAACCTTAATGATCGATGCCGGTAATTCAGAAGATCATGTGAACTATTTCATCCAAAAAACTTTAAAGCACAAGAACGCCACGCCCGATCTTGTTGTCCTCACGCATTGGCATCGGGATCATATTTTTGGTCTGCCTGCGCTGCCTGATACGGTTTCAATTGCTTCTGCACAGACCAGAAAGTAAATGGAGAAGCTTCTGCCGTTTTCTTGATTGATGAGCGGGTGAGGGAAGGAACGGAGATTGAGTTCTGCGCGAAGGCGATAAAAGAAGAATATCAGGATCATCGAGATATTCAGGTGGTTTTACCGGATGTCACGTTTGACCAGCGGATGGAGATTGATCTTGGCGGGGTTACTTGTGTCGTGCAACATGTTGGAGGTGAGATAATAACCTCATTTAAAGGCATCACGGTGAGCCTTATCAAAGTTAGTGAGGTGTGAGAAGGATAAATTTAGATGTACAAGCATCAAAAAAGTACTCTAATCCTTTTCCATCAAACATTTCCATTGCCAGCAGGAAAGAAGATATAGGGTTTTCCCCACCACTCCGCAAAAAAAAACGATTAAGCCTAAAGCGGCGAGAATAACCTAGGAAAACAGAAAGTTGTAAGGGCTCTCAAACAACACGTGTTGACATATCGTTATTTATCGATATAATGGGGTGTATGGAGCCAATAGAAGTTTTTAAAGCCTTATCCAATGAATCAAGACTTCAAATTTTACAATGGCTAAAGGAACCTGATCGTCATTTTACACCCCATGAAGGGATTGATATGAATACTACAGGGGTATGTGTTAGTCAAATAACAGATAAATTGAAAATGACGCAATCAACAGCATCTCAATACCTTTCAATTTTACTTCGAGCTGGATTAATTACGACAGAGCGTATAGGTAAATACACGTATTATAAAAGAGATGAAAATGCCATAAAAAAAATTGCTAAGATTCTAGAAAAAAATATTTAATAAATGAACTGAATTCATACATCAGAATTCAGTTTCATTTATTAAATACAAATCGACTTATCGTAATATGTTTTTTTGTCCATACATATTAACAATTCTAGATATGTAAATGTATTATATATAAGGAGTGATCTACATTGTCAAACACTGTAAAGATTTACATTTTAGCTATTGTAAGTTTTTTAGTTGGTACATCAGAGTATATCATCTCTGGTATTTTGGATAATATTTCTGAATCATTAGGGATTACGATAGCTGCAGCTGGCCAGTTAATTACGATTTTTTCTCTTGTGTATGCCATCTTCACCCCAGTATTAATGGCTTTAACATCGGGAATGAATAAACGCAAGTTAATGTTATTTTCACTTAGCGTTTTTATTCTAGGTAATATTCTTGCATTCGTCCTCCCTGGGTATCCATTATTTATTGTGTCAAGAATTATTATGGCTCTTGGAGCGGGGATGGTCGTAGTTACTGCATTAACAATTGCTGGAAAAATTGCACCAAAAGGTAAGCAAGGTACCGCTATTGCTACAGTAGTAATGGGATTTACAGCATCATTGATCATTGGAGTCCCACTGGGCAGAATGACTAGTGATTTCTTTGGTTGGAAAGCTGTATTTGGAGGAATAGCCTTACTCGGATTATTAGCTATGGCTATAATTTCTCTTACGATTCCAAAAATCCAAGGGGATAAACCTGTACCTTTAATTCAACAACTCGCTCTTTTTAAAAAACCAAAAGTAGTGTTGGGATTAGCCATCACCTTTTTCTGGCTTGGTGGTTATTCAATTGCCTATACCTATCTATCCCCTTACCTTTTAAATATATCAGGTGTAAGCAGCAAATTGCTGAGTGGAGTTCTCCTCGTATTCGGGATTGCTAGTCTAGTTGGGTCAAAGTTTGGTGGATTTAGTACCGATCGATGGGGTGTGAATTTTACTCTGATTAGTGGAATGACATTACATGTCATCATGCTCATATTGCTCTCACTAGTTACGCATTCTTATGTTGGAGTATTGCTCATTTTAATATTATGGTCATTTGCTGCATGGTCTTCTGGCCCGACTCAACAATATCACCTAGCTACAATGGAGCCAGAGTCATCAGGTATACTATTAGGTCTCAATCAGTCAATGATGCAATTGGCGATGGCTGCAGGTGCAGCTATTGGAGGTATCTTTGTAGAGAGGGTTTCTCTATCTTCCGTTACTTGGGCAGGGGCTTTGGGTGTTGCAATCGCGATCATTGTAACAATATTGGCTTCACGTGCTACTTCGAGTAATGAAATTCGATATACTTAATCATAAACAGTAAAACGAAGGGAAAAAACGTGTTTCAATTTAAATATAATGACAGAAAGTAGGAAGCACCAATGCACTCAATTAAAAAAATAGGTCAGAGATTTTGGTACATCACACCAGTATCACGAACCGACCGCCCCATCCTAGGTATGGTCGTAGGCAATAACAAAACATTAATGATCGATGCTGGTAACTCAGAAGATCATGCCAAATACTTTATCAAAGAAACCTTAAAACACGAGAACGCCAAGCCTGATATGGTTGTCCTCACGCATTGGCATTGGGATCATATTTTTGGTCTGCCAGCGCTGCCTGATACGGTTTCAATTGCTTCTGCAAAGACAAGAAAGGAAATGGAGAAGCTTCTTCCGTTTTCTTGGTCAGATGAGGCGATTGATGAGCGGGTGAGGGAAGGAACGGAGATTGAGTTTTGCGCGAAGGCGATAAAAGAAGAATATCAGGATCATCGAGATATTCAGGTGGTTTTACCGGATGTGACGTTTGACCAGCGGATGGAAATTGATCTTGGCGGGGTTACTTGCGTCGTGCAGCATGTTGGGGGCGATCATGCTGCAGATTCAGTGATCGTGTATGTGAAAGAGGAAAAAATCCTGTTTCTTGCTGATTGCATTTATCCGAAAATGTATGCTGAAAAAGTACATTATACGGTGAAAGAAATCTTGCGTCTTTTAGATGAGTTAGATGCTTTTGATGCAGATACGTATATTCCTTCACACCAAAGACCGTGGACAAAAGAGGAGTTTCGTCAGGAAGCAGATAAACTTAGGATGATGGCGAAATACACTGATCTTTATGGTGGAGATCGGCAGAGAATAGTGAGTGAATATCAAGCACATGTGAACAGAGAACTGAAAGAAGATGAAGTAGAAACCATTGCTTACTTTGTAAATGGTTATTAAATACTAACTAAATAAAAAAGTCTCATTTGAGTGATTTCCCTCAAACGAGACTTTTTTTAATTTCTACGGCAAACCTACAACATCTTCTGCATCACAAACTGTGACAGACATGTTTTTTGCATTAATCATAATGACACAATCCCAAGTCGGCTTCATTTGCAGTTCATTATTCTCATCAATACGGATAATTCCTTTAAATTCAACGGTCTGTTCTAGAAAAACCATTTTCTTTTCTGTATCATCTTTGACTGCTGTTAAATGTTCAGGATAGTGAACCGTCCAATCAAAAAAAGTGGTTTCCTTCATCATTCCTCCTGTTTTCATTCGTACACATCTCCGAATACTTCTTCTGTTTGCCGGATTGTTAGAGATTTGTTGGTTGGATCGATTGTAATGACACAATCCCAAGTAGGTTTGATTTGTAGCTCGTTGTTTTCATCTATCCATATCACACCGTTTAATTCAATGGATGGCTCTAAAATGACCATCTTCTTTTCATTATGATCTGTTATTGCCGTTAAGTTTGCTTGTAATTGAATGGTCCAATCAAAAAACGTGATTTTTTTCATGAGTTCCCCTCTCAATTTTGTTTATATTTCCATTATAACTTGCATGAGTTCTGACATGTTATTTGATCATTCTATTTTTTGGTATAATTAGATGTAATTAAAGAATGGATAAAAGACTGATAAATGTTTGAATTTAATCGGAGGTACGTATGAAGCAACTATATATGAAGCAGAAAGTATTTAGTCTGAGCGGCAGGTTTACGGTAAAGGATCAGCAGGAGAACGATGTGTATGTAGTCGAGGGCAGCTTTATGAAGGTGCCGAAGACGTTCACCATTCTGAATACAGAACGAGAAGAAATTGCTGTGATTACGAAGAAAATGTTTAGCTTTTTACCGAAGTTTTTAGTAGAAGTTGGTGGTCAAGAGGTATTGACGATCAAAAAAGAGTTTACGTTCTTTAAAGCAAAATATTCAATTGATGCTGCGGGTGCAGAAGTGCAGGGTAACTGGTGGGATATGAATTTCCAAGTGCTGCAAAACGGCGAAGTGATCGGCCAGGTGAAGAAGGAATGGTTTACATGGGGAGATAGTTATAAGGTCGATATTTTGAAAGAAGAGATGGAGCCTGTGATGATTGCACTCGTTGTTGCGATTGATTGTGTGAAGGCTGATGAAGCAGCGTCTAGGTCTTCCTCATCGACAACGACAAATTAGATAAATATGTTCTTAAAGCATAATGAAATGAAGAAGAGTGGTAGGACATTACTCTTCTTCATTAATCAGTAGAACAAATCATGTTTCTTTACTTTTCAATGGGGTACTTCTCTGCATTTTTTATTAATTTTTCTTCAATTATTTCTTTCACATTTAGATGAAGATCTGAACAAAGCATAAGAGAATATATTAAGATATCTGCTATTTCCTCTTTGATATTTTCTTCGTTCGCCTCAAGAGCTTCTTCATTACTTTTCCATTGGAAGTCTTCGAGCAGTTCAGCTGCTTCTATCGAAATTGAGATGGCCAAGTCTTTTGGATTATGATATTGTCTCCAGTTTCGATCATCTCTAAATTGGTTAATCGAATGTATTAAATCTTTGATTTCAGTCATATTTGCCTCCCTCATTTATTTCTTGTAATTTCCTTCTCAATTTTTCCTCTGTTGCATAAATATAAAGACCGTGGATGCCTCTTTTCATCAGAACGTTAATTGAGTTTAGTATAATCTTTTCTTTTGCCTGTTTGATTTCCTCTGCTGACATGTCACTTCTAGATGTGAATGCACCTGTATCTTTATAATTTGACGTGTCAATGAGAAGTTCATCCTTTTCTTCATCATAGCTGATAGAAGGGCCAAGTATGACGCCGACATAATTTAAATCAAATCCTTGAACCGTATAGATTGAGCCCACCTCTCTAACTGAATCTGCATGTTCAGCCCATGTCCATTTATCATTTGTAAAATTCCAGGGCATATTGATACCGTCTTCATCTACGATATAGGCAGCTCCATCTTTTTTATGTAAAAAGTCAAAGGTAGATACAATGCGGGATAGGCCTACTTCATTATCTTTTTCTTGAATGGCAGTTTTAAATTGATGAGGATTCTCAAAAATTTTGAGTTCGAAAGATTCCTGTTTTTTAGGCAGAGTTAATAATCGTTTTGAGACAAACTGGTCAATCCATTTCAACGTATCAGTATCAGCATGCATACGCATCTGTTCTGTAAGTTTCACAGTCTTGGCATGGTATCTGTTTGTTATTTCCTCGAGTAATTTTTCATTCCAGTAGCTTTTAATTTTGAGTACCTGCTTTGGATCAAAAATGACAATGGTGATTTTACTTCGTTTAATAATCTCCTCTAGTTGGTTTTGGTAATGGAAGTTATTGTACTTATCATCTTTTGTTAATAAAAGGTGGGCTTCATCAATTAACACGATATCAGCCATATCACCTGACTTTGTCATCTGATTGATAAACGAGGTTGGTCTCATGATTTGTTTCTTCTTCAGATTTGGCAGACTCTTGGCGATGTTTTGATATGTTTTAAGCATCTCTGCATGATTTACAAGTAAATAATTGTTCTTTTTGTTTAAGACAGATTCCATATCATTTGATAAATCTTGAATTGTATTAAAGAGGGAACTCAGTAAAACACTTTTCCCAGTTCCTGCATCACCCTCTATCGAAATAACATGATGCCCTGACTGTTTGATATGCTCTTTACAAAAAGACAAAATTTCATTCTTAATTTCTACTTGTTGGGATGACAATTCCTTATAAGGAGAAAGCTTATAAATGTCTCTATTTCTTAATGTTTCAATTGAGTTAGTGACGATTTTTTCTTGTTGAAGCTGCTTCCACACCTCTTCAAAGACATCTTCATTGTAAAAGTCTTTCTGATAATAATGGTGCATCTCCCTCGATCGTGTTTGGCTAACATTTTTTAATTGAAAACGATTTTCTGCAATAAAGTAGTTTATGAGATTTGTCTCAATATTATAAGAGGCAGATTGATGAAAGCGTTCATGTCCGATCAGAATGGTTTTGGTTAGTTTATTCTTGTTCTGGTCTTTCAAATGATCTTTCAAACGTCTGCTAGCTTGAACTGACTGACCAATATAAGCAGATGGTTTCTTCTTTTCATCATAAAGAATATAGACAATAGGTTGATTATGAAATACGGTTGTTCGTAAAGAAAGAATTTGATCTGTCATAAAATCGCGTTTTTCAATAATAAGTTCACTCATTTAGCAAGCCCCTGTAGTCTTTTTGCCTATTATCGTATCATAAATTTAGCAAAATATCTCAGTGGTTATAGGTAAATATTGAATCTTGAGATAAATTAGACATGTTGAGTTATTTTTCGATTTACAATATGAAGATACGAGGTGACCAAACTGATCACATTCCAATACAAAGTATTTCTAACAGTCGTTGAATGCGGTAGTTTTACAAAAGCCGGGGATAAACTTGGGCTGACGCAGTCTGGAGTCAGTCATAATATTGCGAAGCTTGAGTCAGAGTTAGGGATTGTGCTGCTTCGGCGGAATCGAAACGGGCTGGCGTTAACGGACGCAGGTGAGCGGGTGATGCCGCATATTCGGCAAATCATCCACCATGCGGCATTGCTTGAGCAGGAGGCGGCGTTGATTCAAGGGATGGAAGTGGGGAATATCAAGATCGGAACGTTCTCCAGTTTTTCTTCAAAAATGCTTCCGCAGCTGATTCACCGTTTTACCAAAGGGTATCCCAATATCCAAGTAGAGTTATATGAAGGTGGTTATGAGGAGATTGAGGAATGGATTGCGTCTGGCACGGTTGATGTCGGTTTTTTAACGCAGCCATCAAGAGAATTTGAAACCGTTCCACTTTTCCAAGATGAATTGGTGGTGCTCATGCAAGAGAATCATCGCTTCCATACGAAGAAAGTGATAGAAGTTGACTCGTTACATAATGAATCATTCATTATGCCAAAAGCGGGCTGTGACCTGCTCATTAAGAAATTATTAAAAGAAAGAGGCGTGAAGCCTCAAGTTTTGTTTGAAATTGGAGACAACAATACGCTCATTTCTATTGTTCAAGAAGGGCTCGGAGTGACCATCATTCCGACATTAATTTTGCCGCCGCAGATGTCTCATACGAAAGTCATTCCACTTGAGACAAGCGTCTATCGTGAGATCAACTTGGCGTTCAAATCATTCAAAGCAGCATCCCCATCGGCTAAAAGATGGATCGAAGTGGTCAAAGATCATTTTAAGTAAAATCAGCTTGAACGAGATGTCTCCCATTCAAGCTGATGGTTTATAAAGTCAACACACCGCGAATAGTGATAACCGCCGCGCCTGCCACTTTGATCTCAGGCTTTGATTCATTCGGAATGACCGTGATACGAAGGATGCCAGGTCTGCCGATGGCATCCCCTTGGGCAACGTGCAGGAGAGTGGTTTCTTGCTGAGAAATGATACCTTCCAAATAAAGATAGCCAGCCAATGCTCCGTTTGCTGCCCCTGTCACCGGATCTTCGGGTATACCGATCCCAGGTGCAAAATCCCTCGTGTAAAGATCAACTTCTTTTGTGGTATGAAATGTATAAAGGTGAGTCGTCGTGATATTCTGTTCTTTATTCATTTTCCCTAATGCCGCTAAGTTCGGTGCCGCTTGATCAATGTCTTGCTGGTGCTTCATCGGAACGAGAAGATGCCAGTTTCCGGTGTTTGCTAATTTGATAGGATAAGATGGATCAATGCGGTCACTGCTGACACCAAGCATGTCACTAAGCTCTTCTAAATCAATCATAAAATCTCGCGTTTTCGGCGTCACCTGCGTCATTTCCACATCGATGACTTTGCCATTTTCTTCGTGCCATACAACAGGAACATTGCCAATCTTCGTTTCTAACACGACCCCTGTTTTCTCTTTTGCCAGCCCAAGCTCCGTCGCCAAAAGCCAAGTCAATCCAACAGTCGCATGCCCGCAGAAATTAACCTCTTCCGTCGGTGTGAAGTATTTGACCCGATAATCAGCTTCTTTATCATGTGCAGGCAGCAAGAAGACAGATTCCGGTAAATTCAACTCCTTGGCGATATTCTGCATCTCATCCTCCGTTAAAAGATCACCATCCAACACGACCCCAGCAGCATTTCCTCCAAATTTCTCAGTTGTAAATGCATCGACATGGTACACCCTAATGTCTCTCATATAATGAATCCTCCTATACACTCTTGTTACGTTTATCATAAGTTTGTTCAATGCATTCGTAAAATGAATCTTTTTGATACTTTAAATCGGAAGTTTTCATGTAAGAGTTTGAAATTCACAGTATCTATTAAAACAGTAATTAGATAAGTCTTTAGTCACGATATTAACTCTTGTGCCTACTTTGGATAAAATGTATAATATTTGTATATTAAAACATTAATAGGAAAAGAGGATAACTTTATGAAAATAGTCCTGAAAATAGTAGCTTCTATTCTCTGTATGATGATGTTAACTTTCAATATACAGGAAAATGTGAGTGCCGCAGAGGGTGGAACGAAAACAACGATTGATCGTTATCAATATGGTGATAATTATCTAACAGGTAAAACAGCGCCAAACGCAATCGTTGCATTCGTAGATTGGGGTGTTCCGAGTAACTGGAAATCTAAATATATGCACTACGCAAAAGCAGATAGTAACGGAAACTTTAAGTTGTTTTCTTGGAACATTAGTTCAGGCCAAACGGTGGAGTTAGATACGTATGACCAAAATGGGACAAAGCTTTCTTCAAACAAAGTGTATGTTTTCAAGGAATCTTTTACCTCATTAGATCCGATATATGATACTTCTCAGGAGCTAACTGGGAAAACGGTGAAGAACACAAAAGTAGAGGTCATGAAAGATGGCAAAGTGATTGCTTCAGGCACATTCAATGATGACATTCATTTAAAGCTGCCTGCCCTAAATGCAGGCACATTTCTAACAGTGAAAATGACGACTGGCAGCAATATCGACGTTTACAAAAAAATTGTTAATCCTAAGAAAATCTCGCTTATTCCTACGACGAAATGGTCTAAATCAGTGAAAGGCCAAACGGGAATTCCTTATGCAAAGATCGTCTTTAAAAATCAAAAATCAAGTGACATCATTCAATCGATAACTGCAGATGGTGATGGCAACTTTGAATTGAGTGTGGACAAAAACACAATAAAAGCATTGGATCAAAGTAAATTTCAAGTGATGGAACCCTCTTTTGATAATGCTTTATATGAGACCACTTTCCGACTCAGATCAACAGCTCCGACTATTGATCCATTTACTCAGCTTTCCACTTCAGTAGCTGGGACCGCAACTCCTAAAAGTATGATCAATATTTTAGATGGAGAGGGAAGAGTCATTGGGGAAGGCCAGACAGACCCTAATGGATACTATGATGTTCCTGTTTCAAAGTTAATCGGTGGTGACTTAATCACAGTCAAGTCGTTCATGGCAGATAACCCAGATGAAACGAATCAATCTCAGGAAGATGTACAGAAAGTTTTTGTGGAAGAAATTGATGATTCAAGTGATACGATTAATGGCATCAGTACGTTTGGTGATCAAGCTGTTGTAGAGGTGCAAACTGATTCAGCAAATAACACAATAAGAGCTATGTCGAAACTCAGCTCAAGCATAACGAAAAAGAAATATGGACCGTTTGCCATTACACCGGGGAAAAACTTCAAATTAAAAACAGGGAAATTAACAAAAGGATCTAAAGTGACCATCACGTTGCAAAGCGGGAAGAGAAAGGTTGCCCTGCCAGCTGTTACCGTTAAAAAAGTCATCACATCGCCACTTCTATCATCTCAAGTGAAGGTAACAAACAACAAAGGAAAAAACGATACGGTGACGATAAAAGGAATCAAAAAACAATCCGTCATTAAAATCTTTAAACAAGCTTCTGGTGGAAAAGCAATTGCTCAACAAACTGCATCTAGCTCGAACATGACGATTTCCTTGAAACAATTAGGACAAACAAATGGAACACTTTATATCAGTATGAAAGAGCCTGGTTTAAAAGAGAGCAATCGAGTATCCATTCGTTATCAGGGTGAAAAATCGAATGTTTTAAAAGCCAATCAAGTCAAAATCAATAATCTTAAAAATAAAAAAGATGTCATTACAGTGAGTAAGATCAAGAAAAAAGATGTCATCAAAGTTTACTCAACAAATGGAAAACTACTTGCCACATCAAAACCAGCGAACAGTTCATCTATCAAATTGTACGTTAAACAAGTAGGGACCAAGAGCGGCAAAGTGTTTGTGACGCGTAGTGAAGATAAGATGCTGGAAAGCGGAAAGCAAGCCATTTCTTTTAAAGGCGAACCATCTACTTCGTTAAAAAGCAATCAAATCACAATCGTGAACAACAAGAAGAAAAAAGACGTTGTCACGATCAGTCAATTAGCGAAACAAGATGTTGTCAAAATCTATCATTCATCAGGGAAGCTGATTGGAAAATCAACGGCTTCTAAAGGCAAGGTTGTGAAAGTCACTTTTAAACAACTAGGTGCCAAGGGTGGAAAGCTTTACTTCACCGTCACTGGGAAAGGCATGTCGGAAAGTAATAAGACAATAAAGAAGTTTCAGGCTGAAAAGTAGAGTGTTCAATCGCCATTCATTTAGGGTGGCGATTTTTTAAATAGCTAAATGATACAAATTTCATTGATAGGAGCGTGATTTTTTGAAAAAAATAAAGATTATCATTTCAATGGCTGTCATCTTTTTGTGCAGTATGTGGTCTACTACTGTTCAGGCTCAATCAGGATACTTCAACACGTATACAACGTATTCTGCAATGTCTGGTTCTGGATTTTACACTTCTATGCAAGGGATGGCTGTAGATCGTAATAATAATACGATTTATTCTGCAAAAATAAATACGTCAAACCATCTGACGCAATTGTACGCGATAAAAATGAACACCTCGTCTAGCAAAAGAACTGTTAAGCTCCTTAAAAACTCTGACACCAATAGTACTAGCAATGATTTAGGACATGCGAATGACCTAGCTGTGAAAGCTCAAAAAGGTGATGAACAAGTTAGCTTGTATGTAGCGCCGATGACCGATGGTGTAAAGTATGTAAAAAAGATAGTGAAGTTAAGTGTGAACACGAAGAAAAATACGTACAAAGTGGCTAAATCCTATGTTCTGCAGTACCAAGGGACGAATTTATCAATTAGCGGCATCACATATTCTGTTGGAACCGATAAGTTTATTGTAAGGTCTGGCAATCGCTTTTTTATTGGGAATTTCAATGACAAGAAAGGGCAGTTTGAATATGAGGCAACATTTGCATTAAATTATACAAAAGCTGTCGTAAACCAATCAGTGGTCGATGTGTCCAAATACATTCTTCAAGGAATCTCATTCTACCAAGGAACATTATATGTACCTTTATCTAAACCGGCTACTAATGGAGGAGCTTCTAATGTGAGTGTTATTCTCACATATCCGCTAAATATTAATCAAATGATCAAAGAGCAAAAGGAGACACCTACAAAGGATTTTTCAAAAGAATTGTTTACGAGAAAAGACCTTTCATTCCGAATTACGAGCAGTGCATTTACTCTTTTTGAAATAGAAGCTGTTGATTTTGATGACGGAACGTTATATTTTAATACGAATCGTGGGAAAAAAGGAACGCAAGAAGATATGATAGCAACGTTTAATGACTATAACTATTACAAATAATATGTCCACTTTAAAAGACCCCTCAGCTATGAGGGGTCTTTTCCATCACCCATAATAATTATTCGCCTGAATAAAAAATTGGGATTGCATGTAGTTATATGTGATTTTCGAGAAATCGAAAGGCTGGCCGTTTGTGAGATGAAAGACGGTTTCGACGCGGAGAGCGGGATCGTCTTGTTTGAGGCCGAGGTGTTTTGCTTCGGTTTCATTCAGTTTGCCCACTTGTAAGTACATATCGGAAAAGCCGACTTTGAGCCCAAGGCCTTCACTGATGAATTTAAAAACAGAATCGGCGGCAATTTCTGTGTTGAGATAGGGAATGATGGTTTTTCTGTAATAGGATTCTTCTAGACATAAGGTTTGTCCATTGATGTAACGGATGCGTTTGAGGTAAAAAACATCCTCATCTTGTTCAATATTCAAATTAAGCGCTGCTTCTTCAGGCGGTTTGATGGTGTCTAGCATTAAAACCTCTGAAGTCAGTTGAAATTCCTCTAAATCTTTTTTAAACCCTTGATTGGATAAAAGGCTGATGTAGCCCTTGCGTCTGTGTCTTCGAACAAAGATGCCGCTGCCCCTCACTTGATAGATAATTCCTTTTCTTTCGAGTAGGTCTAATGATTTGATAATGGTGCTTTTGCTCACAGCAAATTGGCTCATGAGGGTTTCAAGTACAGGAAGCTTGTCCCCTTGCTGCAGCTCATGGGTGACAATATATTTTTCAATATCGCTCGCAATTTGTTGATACTTTAACATAGCCATTCCTCTTTGTTTTCACGATTTATTGTCTTTGATTATAGCACATACCGATTTTTCTTTGATATGTTAATTGAAATGATATATGTATTGATAAATTGTACCGGTATAATTATAATGTACATATACTAGTAGTGATAAAGGGAGGGTTATATGTCAAAAGTGAGGGATTATCAAAAGCTTGCAGAAGACATCTTAGAGGCAGTTGGCGGAGAAGAAAATGTGGTGAGTGCCGCAAGATGCGCCACGCGTCTGCGTTTGGTACTGAAACGTTCGAATCCAAAGGCCAAGGAAGCAGTCAATGCGATGCCTGGCGTCATTACCGTGGTAGAAAACGGTGGTCAATTTCAGGTCGTCATCGGCCAGCATGTTGGTGAGGTATACGAGCATTTTTCAAGCCTTGTTCAGCTCCAAACGTCGGATGATGACCAGCCTAATGAAAACAAAGGAACGATATTGAACCGTGTCATTGCGACCATGTCCGCTGTGTTTGCGCCTTTTGTGTATATTTTGGCCGCAGCTGGTATTTTGCAAGGTGCACTTATCCTCATTAATTTGTTATTTCCAAGCTTTTCGAAAACGGGAACGTATGAAGTCTTTAGCTTTATTTCCTGGGCGCCGTTTACGTTCTTACCAATCTTTATTGCCATCACAGCAGCCAAGCATTTTAAAACGAATATGTATATCGCCGTAGCGTGTACAGCAGCGCTTGTTAGTCCGGCTTGGACAGAAATTGCTGGACGTGTAGCTTCAGGTGAAGGCGTTACCTTTTTAGGGATTGCGTTATCTGAAACTGTTTATACGTCATCCGTTTTGCCTCCGCTGTTCTTAGTGTGGATTCTTTCATATGTAGAGAGATTTTTAAACAAACGGATTCACGAGGTTGTCAAACCGTTATTTGTGCCATTTCTCTGTATGGTCGTCATGGTTCCGTTAACCATTTTATTAATTGGACCTCTTTCAACAGCAGGTGCAAATGGGATTGCAAACGGATACAATATCTTGGCAGAAAATGTACCGGCTTTAGCAGGCGCCATTATCGGTGGGTTCTGGCAAGTGCTTGTCATTTTCGGCGTTCACTGGGGCATCACGCCAATGGTGCTCGCCAACTTTGAACAGTACGGACGGGACTCCTTCCAGGCATATCAAACCATCGCTGTTATCGCTCAGGTCGGCGCAGTGTTAGGAGTTATTTTAAAAGCAAGAAACCACGAAACTCGGAAAGTCGGAGTGTCAGCTGGAATTACGGGACTCTTCGGAATCACCGAGCCAGCGATTTACGGTGTTACCTTACGTTTTAAAAAGCCATTTATTTTCGGATGTATTTCTGGAGCAGCCGGTGCCATTGTTGCCAGCTTCTTTACGCCTTATTACTTTGCGTATGCAGGCTTGCCTGGTCCGCTGACAATTGTGAACGGAATTAGTGCAGATTATCCAACATCAATCATCGGTATTTTAATTGGTGTCGCAATTGCGCTGATTTTACCAGTTGTGCTCATTCAAATGTTTGGTTATGGGGAAGATACAGTAGAACAGACGGCAAGTACAACACCAGTCGAAGATGAAGAAAATAAAAATGCTTCGATGAACAATGAAGAAACAGTCACTGCACCACTTGCTGGAAAAGTACTCGCATTATCTGAAGTACCAGATGCCGTATTTAGCTCTGGGGCGATGGGCAAAGGGTTTGCGATTGAACCGACAGATAATAAGCTGTATGCACCGTTTGACGGCAGCGTCGTCATGCTTGCACCAACAAAGCATGCCATTGGACTTCGTTCAGAATTTGGTGTGGAGTTACTTGTTCACGTAGGAATTGATACGGTTTCTCTAGATGGCTCAGCGTTTACACTCAAGATCAAAGAAGGTGACAAGGTGAAGAAGGGTGACTTGTTGATGACATTTGATCAAGAAGCCATTGAAAGCAAAGGATTAAAAACAGTCACACCGATCATCATCACCAATACACAAGCATACGAAGATGTGATCGTAGAACAACTATCGACATGTCAGCCAACGGACGTCATGATAACAATTGTGAAATAGGAGGAATATATAATGACATTACCAAAAGATTTTCTATGGGGCGGAGCATTAGCTGCACATCAATTCGAAGGTGGATGGAATGAAGCAGGAAAAGGCCCAAGTGTTGTGGATGTAATGACAGCTGGTGCCCACGGAGTACCGAGACAAATGACGGAGACGATAGAAGACAGCAAATTTTATCCGAACCATGAAGCAATCGATTTCTACCATCGTTACAAGGAAGATATCGCGATGTTTGCCGAAATGGGATTAAAATGCCTGCGTACATCGATCGGCTGGAGCCGAATTTTCCCAAAGGGAGATGAAGCGGAACCGAATGAAGCAGGTTTACAATTCTATGATGATGTATTTGATGAACTGCTCAAGCATGGCATCGAGCCTGTGATTACACTGTCTCACTTTGAGATGCCGCTTCATTTGGCAAGAGAATATGGCGGATTCAGAAGCCGAAAAGTCGCTGAATACTTCGCGAAATTCGCTGAAGTGTGCTTCAATCGTTACAAGGACAAAGTCACATACTGGATGACATTTAATGAAATCAATAACAAAATGGATGTCAACAACCCGCTGTTCCTATGGACAAACTCAGGGGTATCAGTCAAAGAAGGCGAAAATGCCAAAGAAATCATGTATCAAGCAGGACATCATGAATTACTAGCAAGTGCATGGGCAGTAGCAAAAGGCAAAGAAATCAATCCTGCTTTTCAAATTGGTGCAATGGTATCTCACGTACCAATCTATCCGTATTCCTCAAATCCAGAGGATGTGATGCTTGCTGAAGAATATATGAGACAACGCTATTTCTTCCCAGATGTACAAGTTCGGGGCTACTATCCGAGCTATGCACTTAAAGAATTCGAACGCGAAGGCTATCATATTCCGTTTGAAGAAGGCGATGAAGAAAGCTTAAGAAAAGGCAAAGTAGATTATCTTGGCTTTAGCTACTACATGTCGACAACAGTTAAAAGTGATGCAGTGTCTGATAACGACGGAGACATTGTCAACGGAGCCCTTCCGCATGGTGTAGACAATCCTTATATCAAATCAAGTGACTGGGGCTGGTCCATTGACCCGACTGGCTTAAGATATACGTTGAATCGTTTTTACGATCGTTATCAAATCCCGCTCTTCATCGTTGAAAATGGGTTTGGTGCTATAGATCAAGTGGAGGAAGACGGTTCCATTCATGACCCAGAACGAATTCAATATCTCGCTTCTCATATCGAAGCACTGAAAAAAGCCATCGAATACGACGGTGTTGACCTGATTGGCTACACACCTTGGGGTATCATTGACATCGTGTCATTCACAACAGGTGAAATGAAAAAACGCTACGGCATGATCTACGTGGACCGCGACAACGAAGGCAACGGCTCAATGAAGAGACTCAAAAAAGATTCGTTTACTTGGTACCAAAACGTCATTGCCACGAATGGTGAAGAAGTGTAATAAAGAAAAAAATAGAAGCCCGGATGAGCGTGGTATATGCTTGTTCGGGTTTTTCATCGTTTAAGTTTTATTAATGCCTGAATACAAAGAAAAAAGAGGGTAATGGCGACAAAATAGTTCATTGGGTTGTGAAAGATCTTCATGTTCAAGGATATTTGAAGAAGAATCCAAAGGCCGAATATTACCATAACAGCAGGAATGATTCTTTTATACACATTGTTTCGAGAGTGGTTTGTTTTTAGGTATCGCAGCAGAGGTTGAAAAGAGATAAAGATATGAATAGGTTTCATTACATGATTTGGTATAATTGATCTATAAAAACGTTAAATGGTAGATGAAGAATAGGAGTTGTTGTAATGAATCACACTTTGCAAATGGGAGCCAATACCGTACTAAACTCTCCAAAGGGACAGGTATCCATCAGCTATGAAGTGTCATCTGAAATTGATATTTCTTTAACGGCGTTTCTTTTAACAGATTCGGATCAGGTTGAAGGAGATCATGGCATTATTTTTTACAATCAACCAGAGAGTGCTTCGGGTGCAGCGGCACTTTTACCAGCAGAGGTATTAGGTCAATTGAAAAGGCATCAATTGAATTTTGATATGAGCAAAGTGCCTGCTGGAATCACAAAGATGGCTATTACATTAACAGAAGATCAAGGAACGGGCTTTTCTCAAGTGAAGCATTTGCAAGCAGAAATTCGAACAGGTGACGAGGTGTTTTATCTAACACCAGTAAACTTTACAAATGAAAAGGGCATTGTCGTGGTAGAGCTGTATATAAGAAATGGTGATACGAAAGCACGATCAATCTGGCGAGGTTTCGATTCTGGACTGGAAGGGCTATGCAAGCTTTATGGTGTGGAGGTTGAACCTGATGAACAGGATATTTCTACACCTCAGATGGCTCCTGAAAAACAACCAATTGATGGCCCTGCTCAAACGAATACAATGGCTAAAGAGAAAGTTGTTGCACCTATCAGTTTAGAAAAAGTTCAAGGTAAAATTAGTCTAGACAAAGGTCATAAACCGATCATAATAGAGAAAACGCCTAAGATCACAGCGACAGTATCTTGGGAGTCCGGCACCGATTATGATATTTATGCATTGGTCTACACAAAGTCAGGAAAGCAAGTAGATGTGGCTATGTTTGGTGCGAAAGGAATTTCTGCTCTCAAAAGTTACGACAACGGAGCTGTTGAGCATATGGGAGATGTCGGTAGAGACCATGAATCAATGAAAACAGAAGTTATTAAACTACGGTTAAATGACGATATCCTTGCTGTCGTTCCGGTTGTTTATTCTGCTCAATCAAACGGGACAGGTTCTTTTTATAGATATAGAGTATCTATGAGTATCGATAATCATCAAGGAACGTCTGTGACGATTCATTCCAAACATGCCAATGACAATGATCGTATTTATTCTTGTGTGCCAGGTATGCTTCAAAATACAAATGATGGTGTGATCATCCGCCCACTTGAGCTTTATAGCAAACCAAACTCTGAGCGGAGACCTAAATTAAAAATGAAGTCTTCTAATGAAATTGAGGTATTGATGGATAAAGGACCTGTCAATGATTATAAATAAAACGGATGTATGGCTAGACAGAGCAAAGTGCTTTGTCTAGCTTATTTTATTTAGCCCGTTAAATAGAGAGTCTATTCCGTTTTTTATGTCAATTAACCTATTTTTCCGTTTTGGTGGACACGGTAAAATAGACTTTATGATCAATAATAGAGGGAGTGACTTCTTCTGGGGAAGATACTTGATGCAAAAGCACTAACAAGTGCCATGGATGCAAGGGCAAAACACTACCAGGAACTCCGTGAACAAATGGTAGATTTAAAAAAAGCATTACAAGGTGTTTCTAATCTTGGTGATGATTTCACTGGAAAAGGTGCCGATAACATTAAAAGCTTTTATAAAGAGCTGGCTGGAAATGTAGACATGTTTATCAGATTCATTGATAAGCAAAAAGCCTTTCATGAAGGTGTTTCTGGGACACTGGATGATACAAACTTTGGTGGCGATACCTTTGTAGAAGAACACTTTTTAGACAACGCAGTACATATGGGCATCAAGAATGCCAAAAGCATTGTGAAGGATCAAAAAAAGGCACTCAAAACCATTTTTCAAGACATTGACGACCTCATTTCGCTAGAAGTATTTGATAGTCAAACCTTTGATGATAAAATCGCAGATGCAGAAGACGAGTGGAAAAAGACGGTTAAAGATCTAAGCGAGCTTGATCAAAATTTAAAAGATGAATATGCTTTGTCAGAGACGGAGCAGCAAGCTACAATGGCATTGTACGCTGAAATGATGAATGCGACAAATGACGGAAAAGCGATTTCACCTATGAATTTTGACAAGAAAGCGTATCAAAATAGCGAAATCTACAAGGCAAAAAGCGAAATTGAAAAGCAAACTTCTGAATATCTGAAAATCAAAAAAGAACAAGAAGATGCCCGCGAGATCGCAAAGGAACAAGAAGCCCTCGCCAACCGCCCTTGGTATGAAAAAGCACTCGATTATGGCGGAAACATCGTGAATGAACTGACAGGTGTGAACGATGCAAAACGTGCCGCAACAGGCGTTGATCCAATCACAGGGGAAGAACTCACCGCAGGTCAGCGCGTCGCCGCAGGCGGTATGGCGGCCGCAGGCTACATCCCAATCGTCGGCTGGGCAGGACGCATTTTCAAAGGCGGGAAGGCCGTCTATAAAACGACCCAAGTCACATCAGCCGCAGTCAGGGCGGTCGATATCTACAAAACATCACAAAAATCCTTTGACGCCTTAAAAACATCGCAAAAAGGACTATATGGCCTCACCGCCACCAACGGCTTCAGCGAAGCGATTACAGGCCGAGACATGTTTGGAAATAAGATCTCGAAAGAACAGCAGGAAGCGAGTATGAACGCGGCGTTGGGAATGCTTTTGCCGTTTGGGGCGAAAGGGTTTCATGGTAAAATGGGATTTAAGAGTGCTGATAGAGTTCAAACTGGTGGCAGGGAACTTTCAATAGATGCATATCTAAAACAACTTGATAAAGCAGAAGAAATGTATGAGTCTTTTAGAAAGACAAAAGCTGATATAAAGTCTATATCTAAGAATACTGGAATGCCCGAACACAGGATACAAAGAATAAAGGAGCATTTATTTATAAAAGAGCATATAAAAGAACATGGGGTTGGGCGTTTTGACTCAGATTATCAAATAGCACAAGCCTGGGATAGATTACAAAAAGGTACTTATAAAAAGAATGATATTGACTTGTTAAATCACGAACTTTTTGAATCAAAGTTTGAAGGGATATTCAAGACAGATTACAGGACCGCACATGATAAAACAGTTGAATCTGGGCGTCCATGGTATCCACCAAAGGAGGAATAAAATTGGCTTCGTATGTTTTATTATTAAAGGAATATGAGGATGAAGAAACTGTAGTTTACAAATTTGGACCTAATGAAGAGGTTATGGGTAAAATAGAGTTAAGTAAAATAACTAGGAAGTTTAGAGAGTTAGAGAGCTTGCCAGATCAAAATATTCCCAATGAGTTTTATTTTGATCGAGCGGCTCAAAGGTTGGCAGTATGCCTTGTAAGAGAAGGTGGCATATTTCCAGAAAAAACGGCTTTTGAATCTTAGTACCCACAAAAACCTTGATGGATAGTATCCTTTCAAGGTTTTTTTATTAAGAAAAACAAAATTCATCTTGGTTGAAAGGGTAATTAAATAAAAAAGATCGTACTTTATTTAATTGTTTGGTACTTGAAAGGAGACATTTTAAAAGATCAAATTTAAACGTAAACATTTTGTTTGATTTAAAAAGAAAGGTAACTAGTATGAATAACAACAGAAAATCAAAAATCGAAACCTTAAAAAGAAAAAGCAGAAGAAAACACTTAATAAACGAATTAAGCTATATGACACTTCCACAACACCCCTTTTTAGACATCGAAGAAAATCAATTGTTTTGTCAGAAGGTGTTTGCTTTCCTTCAATCGAGAGAACATAAAATCCAAATACATGGAGAACACTATCAAGAGCATATTGAAAAGTCTGTACAAATGTTAAAGGAATGGGTCAGCCAGGTGAAAGTAACTCCTGCACAAGCGCGATTCATGTTTTTTCGAGAGCATGAAATTGAAGCACTTGAAGTGAATGTGAATGAAGTCTTTATTCATTTAAATCGCCTTCTTGAGCAAACAAAATTTTTAAGTGGGTATGGGGATTTTATTTTAGTGGCAGAGGATTTCCGTTTTGGATTATGCATAGAGAGAACCGAATATTTTTATGAGCTAAGTATTTGGGGGTTGTAAGAATGAACGATGTACAGAATTGTTTAAGGAGTGAAATGAACCACTCTTTTTTTCTAACGATGGAGTCATACGCTTGATCGATGATTTTCTCTCAAATTTAAGCAATTCACTATCATTACCTTTCACATTCATATAAAATAAGAGCAGTGAAAAATTGAAGAAATGCTTGATACATGAAGGGCATGTAAGCGGTGAGCTGCATGACATGATGAGATGTATGAACGTGAAGGCTGCAAAGCTGTTCTTCCTCACATATGAGTTCTTATAAGCGTAACCATTATTTATCACTTCATTGCGATGGTGTTGAGGGGTGTGTCAGGATGAGGAATCCGTATGTGAGAACGGCTTCTAGTCTTTATATCAATTATTTTTTATTAGGGATGGTCAATATTATATTGGCTTCCAATATGCCATTTTTAATCAAACAGTTAAATACCAATAGTGCAGGAATTAGTTATATGATTTCGGCGCTTGGCATTGGCAGGGTACTCACGTATGGTTTATCGGGCGTGCTGTCAGATCGTTTTGGGCGAAAGCCGGTCATTTTGGTTTCGGGTGTGCTGATGGCGGTGTTCCTCATCGGAATTCCGTTGTCTCCAAATTACCAAATCGCGTTTGCGTTTGCGATTTTGGCAGGGGTCGCGAATTCAGCGATGGATGCAGGGACGTATCCTGCATTAATGGAGGCTTTTCCGCAAAACTCGGGATCTGCGAATGTGATGGTGAAGGCCTTTATATCCATTGGGGCAACCATCTTGCCATTGGCGATTTTCTTTTTAGCAGAGCATGATTTGTTTTATGGAATAGCATTTTTTGTTCCTGCTCTGATCTATCTTGTGAATGTCTTGATGCTGTGGACCTTGCCATTTCCGAATCATCGCAAGGTGGAGCAAGTCCAGGTAACGGAGCATGACGGACTTCCGCGCTTCTCGACAGAGCCTACATTTTGGAGAGAAGGGATCGCACTCATTGTGATCAGCTTTACGTCAAATGGGCTATATGCGTTGCCGCAAATTTGGCTTCCCACTTACGGTGAGGCCATATTGGGGATGACATCGGGCAGTGCTGTGAAACTGCTCAGTTACTATAGCATGGGCGGGCTGCTGTCTGTCGTGATGCTCGCATTTCTGTTGCGCCGTTTTGTCCGTCCGGTCACTGTGCTGCTGATCTATCCAATCATTACGCTTGTTTCCATTTGTGTGCTCTTGGTCGTGAAATCCCCAGTCATCGGAACCGTCAATGCTTTTGTATTAGGATTTTCAACAGCAGGAGTTTTTCAGCTGACGTTAACTGTGATGGCTGAATTCTTCTGGAAAAACAAAGGGACGATGACAGGAATTATCTCCACAGCGGGCGGTGTGTCGGCTATCGTCATCCCTGTCGTAACGGGTTTAATTCAGAGTCACTTGTCCATTTTACAAATCTTTATGTTCGATGCAGTGGTGGCTGTTGCGGCCATTATCGGCGCACTGTATATCCTGTATCGATACCGTCAAATCATGGTACATGATTAAAAAAAAGACGACCTCCGCCGGAAGTCGTCTCAGCGTGTAGACAAACCCTCGCATTCTTTGTCAGGGCTGTGCTCCGGTGCTCACGAATGTCAAATTCGCTCCGCTCCTGTGCTCGCCCTTCCTAGACTGCAAAGGTTTTCTATCACGCTGAAAAGAAGACAAAGGGCTAAAATGAAGATCATTTTAGCCCTTTGTCAATAATTTAAGACGACCTCCGCTTAGGAAGTCGTCTTTCTTTTGTATTAGAAACGGTCGTTTTCAAAAAGAATCTGTTTCACTTGATCAACTGGCATATCTTCACCAGTAAAGAGTTTGTAAGCAAGTGCACCTTGCCATAGCATCATGCCAAGACCGTTAATGGTTTTGGCGCCAGCTTCCTGTGCTTGAGCAAGGAGCTTTGTTTTTTGCGGATTGTATACGACATCTGTCACGATTAAATCTTCACGCAGAACATCAAGCGTATCATCGATGATGCTGAGCTGATCTAGTGGTTTCATGCCAAGGCTTGTCCCATTTGCTAGGATCGCACTTTCTGCTACTTCACGGCGGAACGCGTCTTTGTCTTCAAGTGGGAAAATGTTCGCTTTGACACCAAATGATTTCATTTCTTCGTTGATGTACGTCACATTTTCTTCAGCTTGAACAAAATATTGATCATTACGAGCAAAAATACTAATTTCACGAATACCAGATTGTGCAAGCTGAATCGCAATCGGAGTAGCGGCACCGCCTGAGCCAACGAGTGTGACCTTTTGTCCAGCTAATTCAACGCCATGCTCAATCAAGTTTCTCACGTAGCCAAGACCATCTGTGTTGTAGCCAATCAGCTTGCCATCCTTGTTTACAACGGTGTTGCTTGCACGTGTGTATCTTGCAGAATCGTCTAGTTCATCTAAGTAATCCAATACTTTCATTTTGTTCGGCATAGAAACGTTAAATCCAGCAGCACCCATTGCTTTCATACCGTATACGGCTGCTTCTAGTTCATCATTCCCTACTTCAAATGCGAGGTAAGCATAGTTGATCCCTGTTAGTGTATAGCCAAGGTTATGCATCCGTGGTGAAAGGCTGTGCCCGATTGGTGTAGCAAGAAGACCGACTAATTTTGTTTTCCCATCAATATTTCGTTCATGTATGTTTGTCATGATTGACATCTCCTTTAATTATCTAAATAATTTTTTCATGCGTCCAAGAACAAAGACCGCTAGCAATACGCTCATAACCGCAATGATCATATCGAAAAATAACGTCATTTTAATATCGTACGTGCTGACCAACCCACTTGTAATGAGCGGCACGAGAATAAACGCGGAGCTTGCCGCAATGTTGACGTAGGATGAAGCCGTTGCTTTGTTTGTCGGGAATAGTTTCATCATGATACTCATCGCCAGCTGGAAGATTCCCGCTGTAAATAGCCCTAAGAAAAAGGTGCTGACAATCACAATGCTGTATGTTTCAATTTGGAATAATGAAAGCATCGCAAGGAATGCTCCAATTGGATAAATAATTGCCACCATAATAGGTGAAATGAATTTATCTAAGACGATCGACAGCAAGAGAACAGACACCAGTGCACCGATACTAAAATAAGATAGAAGCTGTGTGGCTTGTTCTGTGCCAAGTCCGATTAATTTTAACCCGAGCTGCGGAAGCCATGTCTGCCATACGACAAACAATGCAGTCGACGTGAACCCCATGAGCACAACAGCTAAGCCTTCACCAAGCATTTTAGGTTCTTCCTTCATTTGTTCCTGTACTGGAAGGTCATCCTGTGAAGAGACTTGCTTATGGTTCGGGAACGGCATAAAGATTAAGTAAATCCCAACAAGTAAATAAAGAAGCCCTAGTCCAAAGAACGCCCAGCCCCAGAAGATGTCATGTGCAATAAGGAATGCCAGGATAAATGGAAGAACAGTCGCTCCAATTGAAACGGACGCCTTCACTAAAACAGAAGCTGAACTTGCCTTTTTAGGAAACGATTCTGTCAAAGCAGGATATGTTCCCGAATCAAGTAACGAGTTTGCAATCCCAGCAGAAATCGCAAAGATAAATGCTAGTGTATAACTCGTTGTCGTTGGAATACCGATTAAGAATAATAAGTAAAGAAAGTTTCCTGTAATAATGACAGGCTTACGTCCCCAGCGGTCGGCTAACCGGCCTGAGAAAAAGAGAGCAACCAGTTTACCAATTCCGATCGCCGATACAAGCAAGCTGATTTTCGGAATATCCACATGGTAGCGTTCAGATAAGCTGTCCATGTTGGAAGCTACAATAATATTGATCATGCCGAGCATGAAGTAGTTTAAATACATGCCAACAGACGATTTAATATAAGGATTTTTCATGTTCCCACTCCTATATTTGAAACCCTTTAGGGTCAAATTCTTTGTACACCCTTTGTTATTTCCTTAAAAGTAAATAATATGATGCCCATCACAACACCCCTTGTGTAATTGATGAAAAAAATAATGAATATTCATCTGTTTTTCAATTAAGTACATCGTTCTACTAAAACCTAAAAATAAAAATAGAATTGATAAGAAAGTAAATCTTCATAATTTGATCAGAATCAGAAAATTCCACTTTTAACTGATGTTGATTAAAAAAACGATACTCTGAAATAGGTATAACGATATACTAAAAGAAGCAACGAGATAAATATACTCCTGTGTTTTAAATGTGTCAAGTTTATGACTTTGTGATTTAAAAAAATAAAAATGAAACAAAGAAATAGTTGACTTGATCAACAAAAAAAGAGAATTGCTGCATGCAATTCTCTTTTTCATCATGAGGGAGCGGTTTCTCTAATATGAAGTTGAGGCTTTAATATCAATCTCTGCAGCTCTTCATCCTGCTCGTTCATTTTATGATATAAAAGGTTCGCTGCTTTTACCCCGATGGATCGGGGGAAAGAGGAAACAGTGGTGAGCGGCGGGTGGTACATCTCCGCTTCAGGAACATTATCGAATCCAACCACATCGATATCTTCACCAGGCTTGATGTCCCGTGCTGACAGTTCTTGAATGACTCCAAATGCGACTAGATCACTAAAACAAAAAATAGCAGTAGGAGGCTCAGGCTGATCAATCACTTGGGCAAGCGCTTCTTTCCCGCCTTCACGAGTAGGTTCTATGTCAATAATAAGAGAATCATCAATCGTCAGATTTTCTTCGTCATGGGCTTTTTTGAAACCTTTCATCCGCTCAATCCAAGTCGATGAGGTCTTGATGCCGCCTAAGAAGGCGATACGCCGATGTCCCTTTTGAAGAAGATGACGAATCGCCATCCAAGCACCTTGTTCATAATCAACGCCGACATAGTCACATTGCACATCTGATAATTCACGATTTGCCAGTACTTTTGGGGTGCGAATTTGATTTAATTGTTTGACCGTTCGTGCAGAGCTTTTTGAAGCTGGGTTTAAAATAATCCCGCCCACTCGGTGCTCTACCATTGTGGAAATGAGCCGCTCCTGTTTATCGACACTGTCAAAGGTCGTACCAAGTAAAACAGTATAGCCTAGTGATTCAAGCGTGGTTTGCACGCCAATTAAAAACTCAGAAATAAAGGTGTTAGAAATATCCGTGACAATCACACCAACGATATTTGAGCTTTTTGACCGCATGTTGGCAGCAACGCGGTCGTATACGTATCCTAAGTCCTCCATGGATTGCAGTACTTTTTTTCGAGTGGCTTCAGAGATTCTAGGATTATTTCGAACAACAAGTGATGCCGTTGAAGTCGAAACACCGGCATGCTTGGCGACTTCCTGTAATGTGACACGCTGTTTGTTCATTTTTTTCATTTGTTTTCACCAACTTCCATGGATTTCCTAACTTTGTTCTTGATCAAGAGGGATTTCTCCAGCAAACGAGCCGAACATCTTTTGATTTATTATACATGAATCAAGAGGGATTGATGAAGTGAAGTTATATGGCTACCACCGTCAATCATAAAAGATTTCCATTGACAGCTTTCTTTTAGAGGCGTAAAATATGAAATTATTCAGAAATAGCAACATTTTAATTAAATAACGAAGGCTATGATTGCTGTGGGTCACACTATGGCAGGAGCAGCTTCTGGAGAGACCGCATGAATGTGCGGCGCCGAAGGGTTCACAATCTCAGGCAAAAGGACAGAAGAGTACGAAATATTGTATTTGTAATGCATGGATGACGCCGTGTATTGCTTTTCGCTATTTTGCTATTCTTTTATGACCGAGAGATTGGAGCGCATCCAATCTCTTTTTTTATGGACTTTTTGAGAGTTCATTATTTCAGTATAAGATCGTGTCGTAGGAGGGCGTTAGCATTGGAACAACAAGAATTGAAACGAGATTTATCAAACCGCCATGTTCAGTTGATTGCAATTGGCGGAACCATTGGAACTGGGCTATTTTTAGGCTCTGGAAAGGCCATTCAATTGGCAGGTCCATCGATCATTTTTGCTTATTTAATTGTCGGGATGGCGATCTTTTTTGTCATGAGGGCACTTGGTGAACTGCTCTTATCGAAGACAGGCTATCAGTCATTAACCGATATTGCAGAGGACTACCTTGGTCCGTGGGCATCCTTTGTGACAGGGTGGACGTATTGGTTTTGCTGGATTATGACCGCGATGGCGGATGTTATTGCTGTCGGAGTGTATGTGCAGTATTGGTTTGATATCCCGCAATGGATTCCTGCCATCATTTGTTTGTTGATTTTACTAGGATTTAATTTATTAACGGTGAAGCTTTTCGGAGAAATGGAATTTTGGTTCGCACTCATTAAAGTGATTACGATTCTATTATTGATCGGCGTTGGAATTGTCCTTTTAATCATTGGTTTTCAAACAGATACAGGGCCTGTGACGGTAACAAATCTTTGGTCACACGGCGGATTATTCCCTCATGGTGTCACAGGCTTCTTACTGTCATTCCAAATGGTCATCTTTGCGTATGTGGGAGTGGAACTGGTCGGTGTGTCTGCAGCAGAAACAGCCAATCCGCAAAAAAACATCCCGTCTGCGATTAATAAAATTCCATTAAGAATTCTATTTTTCTATGTGGGCGCCATTTTTGTCTTACTATGTATCAACCCATGGACTGAGCTCAGTGCATCAGAAAGTCCTTTTGTAAAAACCTTTGGGCTGATCGGAATTCCAGTAGCAGCTGGGCTCATTAATTTTGTTGTCTTGACGTCTGCGGCTTCGGCTTGTAATAGCGGTATGTTCTCGACGAGCCGAATTTTGTATAATCTCAGTCATCAAAAACAGGGCCCATCTTCCTTTGGACGTCTGAATAAGCACGCTGTTCCAAGTAATGCACTATTCGTTTCAACAATTGTGGTATCGGTCGGTGCTCTCTTAAGCAAGTTAATTCCGGAACAAGCCTTTGGTATTGTCACAACCATCAGTGCCATTTGTTTCATTTGGGTATGGAGTATTATTTTAATTTGCCATTTGAAATATAAAAAAACAAAGCCTGAACTGCATGCAGCATCTACTTTTAAAGCACCGTTCACACCTTTTGTAAACATTTGTGTTCTTGTCCTTTTTGCTGCCATTCTTGTGATCATGCTGTTTGCGGATGCAACACGCCCGGCGCTCTTGTTAACACCGGTTTGGTTTGGTTTCTTATTATTGATTTATGCACGAAAGAAACGCCGTGCTGTTTAATGAAAAAAGCCGTAATAGGCTTTTTTTTTGAATCTTTTTTTCTTATGGATCGTAATAAATTTAGATAAATTTATGAATAAGGAGGATAATTATGGGTATTATACTTGCCATTGTTATTATAATTCTCTTAGTGCCGGTAATAGTGCCGATTATATTTTATATTGAAAGATATTATAAAAAAATTTTGAAGTATTTCAATCAAATAAAAAAAGTAAATAATCAATCTGCACCCCCTTTAAAGTGGAGAGAATTAAAAAGACTATTAAAGAGTGCCATGTTGAAGTGTCTCTTTATAAGCAGTCCGAAAAGTTGGGTTGTTTGGCTGGGGGTTTTCTTATTTTTTGCTGTTTTATTTGTAGATCATTTTGCTTTAAAAGATTTTTATTTTTATATGGGAATAGTGTTCCTTCTATATTTAGCTATATTGCTTACATATAAACACAATAACTCAGATGTTAATGTTTTATTTTATCTGACTAAATTGCTTATTGTTCTGATTTATCCACTTAGTCTTACACTAGTGTTTTTAGAGAATATATCTAATATTATGTTAATACCATTAATAACTTGTTTCACTATTTTATACTTATTTTTATTTCTAAAAAGTACAATGGATATCTTTAGATCTGCATTTTTCAATTTAGCAAATCTCATTAGTGTTTATTTGCTTTTTCATATTATAATAGGTATTGTTTTTGGTTCCTTCTATTATTATAATAATGATATTTTTGGGTATTTTAATAATATTGAGTCTACTAAAGATGAACTTCTTTTAATAATATATAAAGGGTTAGAACCACTATATAATTATCCTACTGTTAATATTGAAAAAGGAATAATGGGTTATATTCCTATTTTTGAATATATCACAGGTGATATATTTACTGTGATTTTTGTAGGTATATTTATCTCATACTTTTCAAATAAATATTCAGCCAATTATTAAAGTAAAAAACACAGTTCAATTGACTGTGCTTTTGTTCATTTAACGATTTCTAATCCTGAACATATAATTTGCATTCAAAATGATTAAAACAAGTCCAATCATCATGATTGAGAACAGCTGAGAGTGATTGGAGCCAAGGGAATACACAATCAAAATAAACATGGCACCGACCAATAAGATATTCATCAATTGATACGTATGAAACAGTCCGCCAAGCATCACATGCTTTTCACCTTCGTCAGAAATAGCGAGCAGCTTTTTACTATAATCTTTGTCAGAAGGGCTTGGTAGGTTGCGATTAGGGTAGACAAGCTTTAGAACGGATATCGCTACGTAAGAACTGATAATGGTGACGATAAATAAACCAGCATTGACCAGAATCAGCCAAATAGGCTGCTCAGTGACGATGGCTATACCGATGGCAATAATGGACAAAATGGTACTTACCGTATTGGATAAAGACAAATCATTAAAGGTACGAGACTGTTTTGCTTCGAGTTCATCCTCTTCATCTCCAGATACCGAAAGAGATACTCTTTTCTTCATACGTGAAATCCCTGAAAAACAATAAACAATCAATACAATCGTCAATCCACTGATGACAAGTGTCGCTTCGAATGCAATATCAAGAAGTGTCATTTCAAATTCGGCAGCCAGCAGACAGTAAGCGCCGAGAAAGCCAAGGAGAGCACCTGAGAGCAGTTTGTATACAGTTTTCATGATAGTTCATCCTCCTCGAATAGAAAAATACGTTCAATGGGTTCCTGAAAAATTCGTGAAAGCTTAACAGCGAGCAAGAGAGACGGCATTAATTCATCGCGTTCCATTAAGCTGATGGTCTGACGAGAAACCTTTGCACACTTGGCAAGCTCAGTTTGGTTCAAACCATCACGTGCACGAAGCTCTTTTAGCCGATTTTTCATTCTGTCACCTCAATTTTGATCTGAATCTTTCTTTGATTGTAAAACATGTTATTCAAATTGACAAGTAAAGTTGTCAATTTGATAAAAATAATTGTCAGATAAGATCATCTTTCTTCAAAAGGTGAACCATGATACGCTAAAAGAAAGAGAAACAGAAAATAGGTGATGCCCGTGTTCATTGACCAATTAAAAAATGACTTACATCAATCTCAACCGTTATTTATTGGAGAAGAAACAGCGTTCAAAGCTGCAGTCCTTGTCCCTTTGGTGCAAGTAAACGGAGAATGGCATATTTTATTTGAGGTGCGATCGCTCATCATGAGAAAACAGCCGGGAGATATTAGCTTCCCTGGTGGCAAACTCGACGGCAGCGAAACAGCACAGGAAGCTGCATTGCGAGAAACACATGAAGAGCTGGGCATTCCGCCAGAATCGGTGGAGATTCTTGGACAGCTTAGTCCTTACATTGCGTCTCCATCCTTCGTGGTCTACCCATATGTCGGGATCATTGATGAACAAAAAGTGAAACACTCCTTCAATCAAGAAGAAGTAGAAGAGACCTTTACCGTGCCTCTATCATGGCTAATTCAATATGAGCCGTACCTACATCATGTATCCGTTCAGCCAACACCTGCTGAGGATTTCCCTTATGAAAAAATCATGAATGGTGAGAAGTACCGCTGGGGAAGCCGTTCGATAGAGGAATGGTTTTATGATTATGAAAACTACACCATTTGGGGATTAACAGCCCGCATATTAAAGCATTTTGTGACCGTTGCAAAAAGAAATTCCTAGAGATTCGCTCTCTAGGAATTTGTTGTTTTCAGCCGTTCTTTCGCTGTTTGTTTTCCTTTACCAATTGGAATAGGCGCTCTCGCTTGGCTCAGTCCATAAGAAGGCATATTCACATAGACAGATTCATACGAGCCGGCTTGAATTTGATAGGTTTCATGATAAATACCCACTGCGTCATTGTTCTGAGCCCTCTGATGGAAGTTCTTCCAAGCCGCCAAATGTTTTTCCATCTTCGCATAAGCCAGAAGGTCATCTGTTGATTTCCAATATTGGATCATCGCTGTCGTACGTAAGCCAAAGTAATTCTCTGTTCCGAGGAAACCAAGCTCATCTTGATGGGTATACAGCTCTTTGATCATGCCAGGCATCGCCATGAACACAGGCATCCATTGATGGACCGCCCAGCGTTTGTTGATCCGCATGCCGATAATAAACACAACAATCGAGTCAGAATTCTCTGTTGTAAATCTGCCAGCACGTATGTCTTTTTTCATTCATTTACCCTTCCTTCTTCATCAAGTGGGATGTTTCCACGCACCAATCAATTCCTGCTTGAGCCACTCTTTTTCCGTAATCTAAAGTAAACAGCCAATACTTCGCATCTGCTTCATCTGGATAAAGCTCTTGAATGTTTTCTTCAATCGAAACATAGGTCTCATAACGGATACGAAGCTGCCTTTCATAATCCTGTAGCAGTACCAGCTTTTTCTCAATCGAAAGATATTGACCGAAGAATAACTTTAATAACACTTCATTTCGTTCCGTTGGTAACTGATCGAGAGGCTTTGCCAGCCACTCTCTTAACGTCTCCAGCCCTTTTTCAGTCAAATGATATTCCCGCTTGTCGGAGCGACCTGACGTAGAAGCAGGTGAAACCTCAGCAAGGCCTTCCTCGACTATTAACTTTAAAGCTGGATAAATTTGTCCATAACTAATTTTCCAAAAATGATGCAAGCTCTTATCAATTAATTGCTTCACTTCATACCCAGACTTACAATCTGTCGTTAAAATACCTAAAACCGCATACGTCGTATCATTGTATTTTTTCATATCAGCACACCTATCTAAAAGATATATCATTTAGATATATAATAATTGATATTCAGTGGAAAATACAAGCAGGTTTTAAAATTTTCTAAAGGAGGTGAAGAGATAACAGATTTTGTTCATTGTGTTTTGACATGATAATGGAGAAAAAATACACATGTTAACAGAGGAGGTACGTATGAGCAAATTGAAAATGTGGATCGTGTCTATCCTAACAGTGCTAGTCATTGGTGGAGGCAGCTGGACAGCATATCAAGCAATTGCACAAAAAAATTCATTGAACCATTCCTATGCATTTGCGTATAAAACGAAAGATAGAATGAGCTGGTTTAAGGTATCTGAGAGTAAAGGGAAAGTAATGGGGCATTTGAATGAAAAGTATGTAGAAGAAGTGAGATGGGATCCGCATATCTATAAAAAACAATTTGTCTTATCCGGCAGTTCAAAAGAAAACGGGTATGAATTCAAAGTCACACAAGGTAAAGAAACGATCGTATACGAAGTTCATTTTTCAGGTAAAGACCTTTCAGTGAAAAAACAAGGCGAAAAGAAAAGCACGATTTATAAGGCAATCAATCAAAGAAAGCTAGATAAATATCATAAAGATATTCAAAAACGATATGATTATCTATTCGATACCGCGGAAAATAGGTTTTATGATAGTATGAGAAACTTCAAGGAGAAAGTGGCGAAGATCTATGGTTTTCTCTATACGGCAAAGGACAAACAACTATTTTTACAGGTGAAAACGATGCATATTGAGCTTGGATGGACCGGCTCACTTCTAATAACAACTGTTCCTGAAAAAGAGTGTAAGCCTTATAAAGAAATGAGATTAGAAGTTTCGGGTGAGACGGATGGAAGAAATTTTTTTATGGGCTATGAGCCCTCAATTGAAGATGGAATCATTCAAGGTTCCACTGATCGAGATGTAAAATCAATCAAACTTCCATTTAAAATGACAGGCGGTACCGTAGAGTTAAAAGCGGTCACGAAAAAGGAATATCAAAAACAAGCGAATGCTTTCAAAAAGCAGGCGGAAGAAAGAAAAAAATAGATGGTGGAAACCAGATGAGTAAACTTATCTGGTTTTTTATCATGGAGATAGTTCTTATTGATGATAAAAGGATATCGATGTATAAACAAGCGAGAAAGGTTGTTTCAATTAAATTAAAGAAAATCAATTTAGGTATATAGACCTTAATAAATTTCAAAAAAATAAATGTTGACGCTTTCATATAATCGATATATACTAAAAACAAATCCAATATAAATAAATTAGACATGTGACTGGTCATGCAGGCAGGATCTAAAAACGATGAGTTTCTTTAATTTGTCGTTTTAGGTCCTTTTTTTATTGCCAAAATATAGGTCTCATGTATGAGAAAAGGGGGAGAAACAATGGATTACACACAGGTTGCCAAAGACGTTTTAAAGCATGTTGGTGGTAAAGAAAACATTGCGCATCTTGAGCACTGTTCCACAAGACTTCGCTTCACACTAATTGATCAGAAAAAAGCAGATGTACAAGCACTAGAAAAAACACCAGGTGTCATAGCTGTCAGAATGTCAGGACAATGCCAAGTGGTGATTGGGAATGACGTGATTGAAGTGTATCAAGAGGTAACAAGACTAATGGGCAGCAGCTCATCGGGGCAAGTCGTGCCATCTAATCAGCCAAAAGAAAAAAGAAAAATAGGCACAGTTCTGTTAGATTTCATTGTCGGTGTCTTCCAGCCGCTTGTTCCAGCTATCGCAGGCGGAGGGATTTTAAAATCATTTCTTCTCCTTTTCTCTCTATTAGGCTGGATGGATGCAAAGGGTCAAACCTATCAAATATTGAACATGGTAGGGGACGCACCTCTTTACTTCCTGCCTTTACTAGTCGCTGTAACGACGGCGAATAAACTAAAGGTAAACCCATTGGTCGCATTATCAGCAGTCGGTGCGCTTCTTCTTCCGAACATGACGGCTATGCTTACTGAAGGTGCGCAATTGCTGTCATTCGACGTGAAAAATATAGCTTATGCGTATCAAGTGTTCCCAGCAATCCTTTCTGTATTGCTGTACGCTCAAATGGAAAAATTCTTTACACGATTTTCACCAAAACCAATTCGGATTTTCTTTGTTCCAATGATGTCATTAGTCATTACTGTACCAGTTACATTACTTCTATTAGGACCGATTGGTTTTACAGCAGGACAAGGTTTTTCATCCATCATTCTTGCAATGTTTAATACAGTAGGATGGGTAGCTGTCGCGATTTTAGCAGCAGTCCTTCCATTCATGGTCGCATCAGGTATGCACAAAGCGATGGTCCCTTATGCAGTCACAACGATGGGTACCCTTGGGAAAGAAGCACTTTATTTGCCAGCATCACTTGCGCATAATATTGCGGAAAGTGGAGCGTGTTTCGCTGTAGCACTACGCACAAAAGACAAGGTACTCAGATCAACAGCCATTTCGGCAGGGATTTCAGCATTTTTTGGTATCACAGAGCCTGCTTTGTATGGTGTGACACTTCAAAATAAGCGAGTCCTTGGAAGTGTCATGATTGGTTCGTTTGTTGGCGGGATCTTCATTGGATTAGTTGGTATACAAGCCTTTGTACTTGTTGGCCCTGGATTAGCAAGTATGTCGATGTTTATATCAGATGAGCTCCCACGAAATCTAATGTTTGCAGTCATTGGAGCAGTCATTTCCTTTATTGTCGCCTTTATCGCTGCTTTTGTATTAGGTAAGGATAAAACAGTAGAAGAAAAGACAAATGATCAAGCGGCATTTGCTGAACAAATTGGAGCAGGTGAAACATTCAAAAGTCCTGTGATTGGTCAAATGATCTCTCTATCTGAAGTAAAAGATGATATTTTCTCTTCAAAGGTCATGGGAGACGGAATTGCCATTGTCCCTTCAGAAGGAGCGCTTTACGCACCAGTAGATGGTGAGGTGACCATGCTGTTCGAAACAAATCATGCACTTGGTATGAAAACGGACCAAGGGGTTGAAGTACTATTCCACATTGGCATTGATACCGTTCAACTGCAAGGACAGTATTTTCATCCAAAAGTGCAGGCAGGAGAACGTGTTCAAGCAGGAGATTTACTGATTGAATTTGATGTAGAAAAAATTATAGCTGCAGGTTATGATCCAGTTACACTTGCTGTCATCACAAATACAGATCAATATGATATAAAGGTACAGCCATTACAAGAGGTCAATCGTCAAGATACATTGATGGTTGTCACACAATTAGGAGGCTAAACATATGACAACAATTAAAGGTTTTCCAAAAGGGTTTTTATGGGGCGGCGCAATTGCCGCCAACCAGGCAGAAGGCGCTTGGAATATAGATGGAAAGGGACCATCAGTTGCAGATATTGCAATGTATCGTTCCAATTTAAGTGTAGAAGATTATGAAGGACATCTTGCTGTGACTTCTGAAAATATAGATCGTGCAATAAAAGACCCAGACGATAAAAAGTACCCTAAACGAAGAGGGGTTGATTTCTATCACCACTATAAAGAGGATTTGGCTCTATTTGCTGAAATGGGCTTTAAAACACTTCGCATTTCTATTGCGTGGAGTCGGATCTTCCCTACTGGAGAAGAAGCTGAACCAAATGAAAAAGGGCTGCAATTCTATGATTGTGTATTTGCCGAAATGAAAAAACTCAATATAGAACCGATTGTGACACTCTCTCATTATGAAATGCCTTTAGCCCTTAGTGTGAAATATAATGGCTGGGTGGAAAGAAAAGTGGTCGATCTCTTTGTGAAGTTCGCCAATGTTTGTTTCGAACGTTATCAACATGATGTGAAATATTGGCTCACCTTTAATGAAATTGATAGTATTCACCGCCACTCGTTTATTACAGCAGGAATTATTCCTGATCGTTGCCCAGAAGGTAAAGTAGAAGAGACGGTGTATCAAGCGCTTCATCATCAATTTGTTGCATCTGCTCTTGTAACAGCTGATTGCCATCGTATTATTCCAGGCAGCCAAGTTGGGTGTATGCTGACAAAATTGACAACGTATCCGCATACGTGTCACCCGAATGATGTGGAACAAGCCTTAAAACAAAACTTAGAAAACTATTTCTATGCAGATGTTCAGGTGTTTGGCGAATATCCGGCACTGATTACACGGATGCTTGAGAGAAAAAATATTCATATTCAAATGGAAGCAGATGATCTCAACATTCTAAAAGAAAACACAGTCGATTTCATCTCATTTAGCTACTATATGTCTTTAACTGAATCAGCTCAAGAAGGGTTAGAACAGACAGAAGGAAATACGATTCGAGGAGTCAAAAACCCTTATCTGCCTTCAACTGACTGGGGCTGGCAAATTGATCCGGTTGGTCTGAAAATTTCTTTAATCGAACTGTATGATCGCTATCAAAAACCTCTTATCATTGTCGAAAATGGAATGGGTGCAAAGGATAAAGTTGAAAGTGATGGCTCTATCCATGACGACTATCGGATTAACTATTTTAAAGAGCATTTCCGTCAGATGAGAGAAGCGATTGAAGAGGGCGTCGATCTCTTTGGATATACGAGTTGGGGCTCCATTGATATTATTAGTGCAGGTACATCACAAATGTCAAAACGCTATGGCTTTATTCACGTAGATCAAGATGATGATGGGAACGGAACATTAAAACGATCTCGAAAAGACTCATTTTATTGGTACCAAAAAGTCATTGAGACAAATGGTGAAGCGCTTGATTGAACACCACAATCATGAAAACAGGTGATGACGATGTTTAAAATCAAAAAAGTTTTAAACTCGAGTGTGGTCCTGGCTGAAGATCAGAACCAACAGGAGATGGTTTTGTTTGGCCGTGGGATTGGCTATGGACAGAAACCGGGTCAAATGATAGAAGAGAAAAAAGCGGACCAAGTCTTTATGTCAGTCGATAACATGAGAGCAAAAGAATTTCTTCAATTGCTAGATTCTATGCCTCAAGAGTTTATCGATTTAACTCAGCGCATCGTCCAATATGCAGAAAAACGGTTAAATTCAAATCTAAATTCAGGCGTTTATTTTACCTTAATGGATCATTTGAATTTTGCTGTTGAACGACATAAAAAGAATATTAATATTACGAATCGCGTGTACTGGGAAATCAAAAATTACTATACTGAAGAATTTGAAGTAGGGAAGTACGCTCTTGAGTTAGTCAATGATACATTGGGCATACAATTACCAAAAGAAGAAGCTGCCAATATCGCCTTTCACCTAATCAATGCATTAGGTGAAGAATCCGATTCAAAAGATAGCATGAAATATGCCAAAATGATCGGGAGCATTGTCAATCTTGTGCGCTATACATTGAATATGAAAATGGACCAAGAGAATATTCATTACAGTCGGTTCATTACACATGTGAAGTTCTTTGTAGAGAGGTTGTATGCAAATAAATTACTGTCGGATCAAGAAAATGAGTTGTTTGAACAAATTGCACACTTGTATCCTCAGGCGATGGATGTTGCTTTTAAAATCAAAGATTATATTAAACAGGTGCATAGTATCGTCATTCCTAATGATGAGCTTACTTATCTTGCGGTACATATACACCGCCTCATATCTTATCAGCAATTAAAATAATGGTGGAACCACTTGCCTTGTGATCAGGCAAGTGGTTCTTTGCTGTGATCAATTTTTATATTAAGTTCCGATAGGTCGTTCTGTTGTGCCAGGATTCGTCTCATTTAACGAATTGAAAGACACTGTTTGTCCGAAAACAACGATGGTTAAAGCAAGGATCAATAAACTCATTTTTTTCATTAGAATTCCTCCATTCAAATATAGGATGGTTCATGTGATAGGCTTCCTTCAAAAAGAGATAGGCTTGATGAATGGCACCTAAATCTTCAAAGTGTTTTGCAGCTAGTGCACTTAATTCACAGGCACCTTCAGCATCCTTTAATTCTTTTAGAATGCTGATTTCCTCGAAACAGGCTTGAGCTTTTTGAGACATATCCTCAGTAAAATATAGATGGTAAAGCAAATTCATTTTTGCTGTATAGATGGGGCATTTCTCTGATTCGTGTTTTTGGTTGACCAATTCGAAGTAATAGAGAGCTTGTGTTCTTTCATCAATAGAGAGCAGCTCTTTGACTAACATAAACATGGTGTGATGGAAATAGCACGATGAGAGGTAGTTTTCATCACTTAGAGCCTTTTCTAGAGCATCGATACATTTTTTCGATTCTCCAGCTTCGGCATACAGAATACTGATATTATGAAAAAGCTGTGAAGTTAGAAAATGATCATTTAGATTGTCAGCGATGTGTAATGCTTTTTTGTAGTAGTTTTCTGCTCTTGTGAAGTCGCCAATATCCATATAATTAGCAGCGGCGATGACAATGGCTGTCGCTAATCTTCTTTCATATCCTTCATGACTTTTGAAAATATCTATAGCATTCTGAATATAGTGAAGAGAAATTAGGCTTTGACGAAGTAGCATATATAAGTTTGCGATTTTCGTATGGAATTCAGCTACTTCTATTTCATCCGGAATGTTTTGCAGTTTTTTCTCGGCAATTTTAAACAGTCCAATGGCTGATGCATAGTCTCTGTTATATGAAGCGTAAAGGGCTTTGTATAGGTAAAAATAGTATTCAATTAAGTCGTTTGTTTTAGAGGGGCAATCTAACTCTGTCTGTTCATTCAGTTTTTTACCTCTTCGTTCATATATCATGAGTTTATACTTGCCTTCTAGCAATGAATAATAAGTCAATACCTCCTGATTCTCTTCCATTTCTTGAAGCAATTGCTTTAATTCTGTGTACATTGCGTTAGCACTTTGTACATCATGTTTGCGAATCGCAATTCGCCAATCATTTAAACGGTTCCCCACCTGTTCAGCAGAAATGATAGCCATGAAATTTCACCTCTTTAAGATCCTTTCACCTGTTTCACTAAAAAACGATATCACAATTTTTGGAAGAATATAATCATTTCTGTGAGGTGATTGCCAAGAGGTAATAAAAAGGACCTATGGTCATGTGATGTACGAAATTGTAATGGTGATTGAATGTTTATACAAATGATTAAAATCTTTTTTTAATCGTCTAAAAAAGAAATATATACAATGGATTTTATGATTATGATCAAAAATATCACTGGTATATTACAAATAAAGAGATTTTAGTTAATAGGTGGGTAAGTTGGAAGGTCGATCTATTAAAGAAAATCAGTTATGATGATGCTAGATCAAATTTGGAATAGAAACGGATAGAAGCAGACAAAAATTAGTCTGTTGGAAAGGATGTTGATATGAAAAAAAGATTTAAAAACTTAGATTGGCAAATCACAGTGATTATGGCGACGCTGTTACTTGTTTTAGTGACTCTGTATATGACAAAGAGATACTTTTATAGCAAAGAAATCGAATTGCTGACAGAATCTTGTCAACAAGTAGGCGGCAAAATCATACTAGAGACTAATAGTATGTTTATGGATTATTCATTTGAGTGCCAGGAAAAGTAAAACAGGCAGAAAGGCTGCCTGTTTTATTCCAACTTAAAACCCTAAATCTTGAAGCCATTGATTTAATCTGGTCTCCCGTTTCTCGGCAGTTGACTCATCATCATATCTCCCTAAATGTAAGCTAGCCGTTATTTCTCCGTCATTCATAAACATGATTCTTTCAGAACGAAGAGCAACCTTTGGGTCATGTGTGACAAGCAGTAGTGTCGCTCCTTCAGAATGGATTTTCGAAAATATATTCATCACTTCCTTCGTTGCATGGGAGTTAAGAGCACCTGTTGGTTCATCAGCGAAAAGAATGCCTGGTTCATTCATAAGTGCTCGACAGATAGAGGCTCTTTGAAGCTGACCTCCTGATACTTCTGACAAATATCTATCTGCTAAATGATCAATATCAAGTTTCTCCATTAAATATCTAGCTCGCTCATTCACTTCTTTTCTTGGCTTTTTCTTTGTTAAGTAAGCTGCAGCAATGATGTTATCAAATAGAGTAAGATTTTTTAGTAAGTGGCTGTGTTGAAAGACAAATCCCATATCTGTTAAACGCAGAGCAGTTAACTGTTTATCTGTCATTTCTGATAATAAACTGCCTTTATATTTGATCTCTCCTGTTGAGGCTGATTCTATCCCGCTAAGCTGATAAAGCAAGGAGGTTTTCCCGCATCCGGAAGGTCCCATAATGGTCACAAACTCCCCAGGATTTATCGATAGATGGATATCTTTAAGAATGATTTGTTTCTGTCCTTTTAAAGAATCAATTTGCAAAGACAATCGCTTTGTTTCAATCAAGTGTTCCATGTGAAACATCTCCTTATGAAAGTGTATGACGTGTAGTTTGACTAGTAAAAAACGTCTTCAATAACGAAGCAGTTAAAGCTAAGCTGATAATCAATAGTGTGATTGGGTACACAACTGACACCCATTGTGGTGCTAGCCACTGTAGGCTTGATGCCCCTAAGGATGCGCCACCTACACTCATTAAAGCTGGCCCAATCGTGTGGACAGCGATCGTGCCAATAAATGTGCCCAAAGAGATAACGACTATAAAACTTGTGATATATTGTACTGTTACATCTTTTTTAGAAAATCCAATCGTTCGTAATAAATGGTTTCGGCTTGAATCTTTTGCTTTTAACATGTGCAGAAACATGAATAACATCAAACTGGCGGTTCCAAAAGCAGCTAATGTAGAAAAAAATGCAACGACTTTTACTAAAGATGCTGTGCTGCCGATTGTTTGATGAACGTATTCTTTCATATCTGTCACTTTTGCAGGAGATATCTCTTTTTCAAATACTGTCTTTTTCTTCGCAATTTCTACTCCTTGGTTTAGTTGGATTTGAATAGTTTTCCAAAGAGCTGTTTGAGGAAATGGCTGTGATATTGCTTTTGCTGTTTTCCCGCCGTTGGTGACATCCTGATAAATGCCAGTCACAGTTTTTTGAATTTCCTGCCCGTTTGTTACGAGAGTAATTTTTTCTCCAACCTTTTTCTGAAGTGAATCTGAGCTGAGCACTGATAAGGCAATTTCTTTATTCTTTAAAGGCTGTCGCCCTTGTAAATAGGTGAGAGGAAATGCTGAGAGATTACCTGTTTCTAAATAGAGTGTTTCTAATGAATTCTCCTTTGATTTTGCCTGAAGAGAAGTTGTTTCATATATGGCTAATGCATGAATATCTCGATCTTCACGGATCATTGATTCTATTTTATTAGTATTTTCCTCTAGATGATTTCCTTGTCGTATATCAATTCGAAGGTCACTTTGACCAGAGCCAAGATATGTGATGAAATCCGGCGATTGTAAGGTGTACCATAGCTGAATAGGCAGCAGCATCAAAAATGTACAAAGGGCCATAATACAAGTAATCGTTGTGTACAACTTCTTTCGTGATAACAGATCTTTTAAACCAAGCCAAATATTGACTGATATGAACCTGTTTTTCTTGAGATGCAAGGGTATTTGTTTTTTATCATTCGTTGAAATGACGCTACCTTGAAGTGCTTGAGCGGCTGATACTCGACCAAACTTTCTTAGGACAGTATAGCTGCAAGAAATGATGATCATTGCCATCACAATAGAAACACAAAGCGGGATGAACCAATAAGTAAAAGAAGGCTGATTCCCCATGTATCGCTGAATATTGGCTGTAAACATATCACCAAATATAAGAGTTAACCCATATCCTGCTATACACCCTATACCAGCAAGGAAGGCATACTTTCCAACGTATAATTGCTTGATTTTTGTTAAAGGAATCCCAAGCACCTTCAATATTCCAATTTCACGTTCGTCCTCTTCTATAGAAGCCGTCATAGCAAGATGAAGAGAGAGAAGAGCTATACCGATGAGCAGCATGCAAACAAGTAGGAGAATGGCAATCACCATTCCATCTGTCAATGCGTTCAGCATACGCAGCAAAGGTAATGTGACAGCTGGACCTTGTTGTGGAAGCTGTGATGACTGGTAGATTGCTTGAAAGGCATCTGCCTGCGCGGCATCATGCAGTAAAAATTCAATTAAATATTCCTTTTTATGAAACACTTGATTCATTGCGTCCCAATCCTTGTGATGAAGAAGGAATCTTTTCGAACTAACAAGACTGGGGTTCATTTGTGCATCTCGCAAGAATGCTTTAATACGGAAAGAGAATTGATTAGACCCTTTCCCAATCAGTAACGTTTCTCCTATTTTGAGATGATATCTTTGCTGAAAATAGATAGGGACAGCCACTTCACCTTTACTGACAGTGAGCTTTTCATTTTGTTCATTTAAAAGAAAATCAAAATAACGATTTTGTTTCACAAATAAATGATCCATCACACCTGCTTTGGCGGGTTCGTTTCCGAATTTGATATTTGCATGTTCAATTGGAATCATTGGGACGATTTGATGTGCTTTTACCATGGACTGCTTGCTTGAAAATGCCTCAATATCTTTTTCCTTTAGGCTGCCGTCATGCATTTGGACAAAGTCTGGTGCCTTGGCTGAATGGAGCAGATTAGAAATGGAACCATTCAGTTGTACTGTCATTTGAGCGGCACTTGTTGCTAGAAATGATGTCATCATAATGCATATGGTTAAACCGATGGAAATGAGACGGTGGCGGGTTAAGTCCTTCTTTATAAACGTCAGTCTCATGAGGCTGATTCTCCTTCATGTTGCAGCATATTTTTTGTTAAATAGGCAAGGGCAAACATGAAAATACTGACTATTAGTACTGTCACATACATGTTTGTTGAAAACGTATTGAACAAGAACCCATACATCATTTGACCAAGCGGGGCAGCACATTGAGAAACCATTGTCAGATTGGCCATCACTTTTCCTAATTGACTATTTGGCGTTTTCTTTTGAACATGTGAAATCACAACGATTGAAATCATTGTAAGAAGCATAGCAATCGGAAGACATCCTGCTAGAAAGAGAAAATAAGCTGGATAAGTGCCAAATTGAAGAGCTGTATTGGATGTAGAGAATGCGACAGGTAGCAAGATGATCGCGATGACGATCAGCCAGCGATATAAAGTAGGGATGCGCCAATGCTTTGCTACAAGTCCAACTAGCAGAGCTCCTGCGATGACAGCGAACTCAATCAAGCCCATGCCTACACCATACATGATGTCACTGCTTTTCATTGTGACCCTTAAAATGATTGGACCACCTACGATAAAAAAGGGCGTGAGGATGAAATTTAACATTGCAGCAAGCAACATGGCTCTTTTTAAAAATGGCTGATTGCCAATATAGGAAAATCCCTGTTTCATATCTTTTACAAGCACTTTGCCCATAGTTTCCGTTAGGGGGCTAGGTGAGAAGGATATGTTTAACCGTAAAAGCATGCATGCTGATAGAAAAAACACGATGGCACTGGCACCTATAATGGATTGACTTCCAATCAGTCCGTACAGAACCCCGCCGATAATAGGAGCGAGAACACCTGAAAGTGCCTGCACGCCATTGACGATCCCGTTTGCTTGTTCTAATTGTTCCTGTTTTACTAACTGTGGAATGCTCGACATCACAGCGGGAGCATAGAACGTACTCATCACACCAAGAAGCACCATTACCGCTCCGATCATAAAGAGTGAATCATTGCCTGAGAATAACCAAAAATAAAAAGCCAGAATCATGATGCCGGTGAGAACATCAAATAAAATCATCAAGTTCCTTCTGTTAAACCGGTCAGCGATTGCGCCTGCTAAGGGGGAAAGAAGGAGCGGGACATTGGATAAAGCGAATAGTAAGGCATATAAGTCAACACGCTGAGTCATATCCAGCACGTGTAAAGATAAAACAAACCGAATTAAGGAAGACCCAAAAACGGAAATAATCTGTCCAAGCACGAGGTAAATAAAGTGGGATGAACCTCTTTTAGATAATAAAGCCATGGGTATCACTCTCCTTCTAGACCGACCGTCAGTCTATAGTGTATGCAGGATTGGTATTGAAGTGACCAATCACTGATTATGTTCATCAAGTTCTCCAGATAAACGTTTCAGAAGAAAGGAGAAGCTCCCCTTTTCTGCATGTAATGAGGATTCGAGGATATCGATAAAAGCTAGCGCGCGCTGCATACTCTCTTCGGCTGTCCATTGAAAAAGGCCCTCATCAAATATGACCTGTGCAGAAGCAAGAAGGAATTCCACCGTTTCTTGCGGGTACTTTGTTTTGAATGTCCCTTCTTCCACCCCTTGCTGAATGACATCAGCTAAAACGGGTGATAGTTCTTTAATCGCTTTGATTAAGCTTTTTTGGTGCATCTCTGCATTAGAAGGCTGATGGAATTGTTCAATCATGCCCTGTTTATTGCTTCCTTGCTGAGGCGATTGCGCCATGATAATGCGAAATAGTTTGTCGACGACTGGAAGGTCTGGCTCAGCCGCAATACGCTTCGCCACGATGATATCTGCTTTGATAATCCTGTCAATAATGGCATCCATCACTTCTTCTTTGGATGAAAAGTAATAATAAAAAGTGCCTTTTGCAATGCCAACAGCTTTCAGAATGTCGATAATCGTTGTTTGCTGATAGCCTTTGGTAGAAAAAAGCTCTTCGGCTGCGTTTAAGATGTCATTTTTACGTTCTTCAGGATGTTTAACTGTTCTCATAAAGCCATCCTTTCTTTTAACTAGACTGTCGGTCGGTCTCTTGATTTGATTAAACACTTTTCAATGTATCTTTGTCAATGCCTCATTTTTAAACACTTTGCATTTATTGTGCAATGACACTATGATACATTGAATGAAAATACCTTCAGGAGAGATGCCTCATGCAATTTTTAACCACTGAATTGGCACAAGAAATGGTTGAACGTACGATGCGTATTTTAGATAAAAACATCAATGTGATGAATGCGGATGGTGTCATCATTGGTTCTGGTGAACGAAACAGGATTGGTCAGAAACATGATGGTGCACGACTTGTTCTGACAAGCGGGGACAGTATGGAAATTGACCACGAGGCGTCCTTACACTTAGAAGGAGTGAGACCAGGAATCAATTTGCCTATTTGCTTTCGTGAACAAGTAGTTGGTGTGATTGGCATTACTGGTGAGCCAGAGGACATTCGGCATCATGCCGAGCTGGTGAAAATGGCGGCTGAGCTGGTGTTAGAGCAGTCTTTTCTGCTTGAACGAGTTCAGTGGCGGCAGCGAATAGAGAGTGAAATTGTCAATCAGTTAATTTCTGATTCGGACGTTGGTGATCATCAGCTAAAGAACCGAGCTGCATGGCTGGGAATGGATTTAGATAAACGCCGAATGGCCATCATTTTTCAGCCAGTTCCATCCTCAGAAGACGCTGTGCATAAAATGATTCATGCGATTCAATACGATAAGAATGTGGATGATTTGCTTGGCATGACCTTTCGTCATGAATTGGTTCTTTTAAGGCAGCCGATTTCTGATCATTTTTTAAAGCATGTGGTTGGGCAGCTGCAAAGAACAATGGAAAAAGCAGTAGGAGGCCAGGTGCTGGTGGGGATAGGGACTGTCGCCGCCGACATAAGCCAGCTGTCATTGTCCTTTGAGCACGCAAGAGATTCCTTGAGGTTGGGGAAGGCTCTTGATCCGAAGGAAAGTATTTATTTTTTTGAATCTTATCAGCTGGAAAGGCTATTGATTACTGCAGGAGCTGTTGAAGAAAACAGTAGTTGGGTTGACTTTTACAAGCCAATAATACAAGAAGCGGAGCTTGCCCACACATTAAGAATTTACATTAAAGAAGGCGGTGATTTACAAAGAATTGTTGATCGTTTATTTATTCACAGGAATACATTGCGATATCGTTTAGATAAAATACAAGCTTTGACTGGAAAAGATCCCCGTCATGTGAAACAGTTGATGGAGCTTTATATGGCGCAGTTGATGAGTCAACTATCTTAATTGTGCATATGCACAATTGAATAAAGGAATAAATGAAAAAAGTTCATCTAGATTCATAACCCGATCCCAGTTAGTAAACGCTTACAATTAAAGAAAGACATTTTGGGGGGATCGAAAATGAGTGGAGATGTGACAGTAAGTACACTAGGAGCCATGACGGCACTTGTGGTTGCGATTGTTCTTATTCTAAAAAAAGTATCACCTGCATATGGCATGCTGGCAGGTGCTTTCATAGGCGGCTTGGTAGGCGGTGTAGATATTGTTCAGACCGTCAACGTCATGATGGAAGGCGCTAAGGATATGATTCCAGCTGTCCTCAGAATTATGGCGGCAGGTGTACTGGCTGGCGTTTTAATTGAGTCGGGTGCAGCTTTATCTATCGCCGAGGCGATCGTGAAGAAGCTTGGAGAGGCGAGGGCGTTATTAGCAATTGCACTGGCAACCATGATTTTAACAACAGTGGGTGTTTTTGTAGATGTAGCTGTTATCACGGTAGCGCCTATCGCACTTGCCATTGCGAAACGGGCAAAGCTGTCAAAAACGGGGATTTTACTCGCCATGATTGGAGGCGGGAAGGCAGGGAATATCATGTCACCGAATCCAAATGCCATTGCCGCTTCTGATGTTTTTGGTGTACCGCTTACTTCAATGATGGCTGCGGGTGTCATTCCGGCTGTGTTTGGATTGGCTGTTACATATGTGTTAGCTAAAAAGCTTGCAAAAAAAGGGACACCTGTTCTTGAAGAGGAAACCTCGTTAAGCAAAGGTGAAGTGCCAGCTTTTTTTCAAGCACTTGCGGGTCCACTTGTCACCATTTTATTGTTGGCTTTAAGACCGCTTTTTCAAATCAATATAGACCCAATGATCGCCTTACCGATCGGAGGCATTATAGGCGCTCTTTTCATGAAAAAAGGGAAGTTTCTCAATGATTATGCGATGTCGGGGCTTCATAAAATGTCGGGTGTAGCGATTATGTTATTAGGGACAGGCACACTAGCAGGAATTGTATCAAATTCTTCCTTAAAAGATGTGTTTATTCAAGCACTCGATGCTTCGGGATTACCACCGTATTTACTTGCACCAGCTTCAGGGATATTTATGTCAGCCGCCACTGCTTCGACAACAGCAGGAACGGCGGTAGCGAGTGGCGTATTTAGCGGTACACTCATTGGGCTTGGTGTATCGGCTCTTTCAGGAGCAGCCATGATTCATGCTGGTGCAACTGTGCTTGATCATATGCCGCATGGGAGCTTTTTTCATGCAACAGCAGGAAGTGTTCAAATGGACATCAAAGAGCGGTTGAAACTCATGCCTTTTGAATCGTTAATTGGTTTGACATTAACTGTCGTATCGACCATTATTTTCGGCGTTTTTCAGTTGTTTGGCTGATGGCATTTGATAAGAAACGAGGGGCTTTAGGATGAAAATTGTGATTGCACCAGATTCATTTAAAGAAAGTTTATCTGCATATGAGGTAGCATGTGCCATCGAACGAGGATTTCATGCGATTTTGCCAGACGCTGAATATATTAAACTTCCCATGGCAGATGGAGGAGAGGGAACTGTTCAATCACTAGTTGATGCGACCGGCGGGTACATGATCAATCAAGTAGTCACAGGCCCGCTTGGTGACCCTGTCGATGCCTTTTTTGGCATGTTAGGAGACGGTGAGACGGCCGTTATAGAGATGGCCGCAGCCTCTGGGTTACACCTTGTTCCGCAAGAAAAACGCAATCCGTTATTTACGACATCGAAAGGAACTGGGGAATTAATGATTGCGGCACTAGATCAAGGAGCAAAGCATGTCATCATTGGGCTTGGCGGAAGTGCAACAAATGATGGCGGCGTTGGGATGATGCAAGGATTAGGTGCGGCTTTTCTTGATCAAGTAGGACAGGAGCTATCGCCAGGCGGTGGAGCCCTTCATCAACTAGCTTCTATTGATCTATCTGGACTTGACCCAAGACTGCAATCCGTTCGGCTGGAGGCAGCCTGTGATGTGGATAATCCTTTAACAGGTAAGAGAGGAGCGTCTGTCGTATTTGGTCCTCAAAAAGGTGCAGATGAAGAAATGGTTCAAGTGTTAGACAAGAATTTAGCTCATTTTGCTCACATAGCAGAAAAGCAGTTTACTGTATCCTTTGAAGATGCAGCGGGGGCAGGAGCGGCAGGAGGGCTTGGTGCGAGTTTATTAGGCTTTTTACACGCCGATTTGCAAAGAGGAATTGACATTGTGCTGAAGGCTGTTCAGTTTGATGATGTCATCAAGGAGGCAGACCTAGTCATTACTGGGGAAGGCCGAATTGACCAGCAGACCATTTATGGAAAAACCCCAATCGGTGTAGCCAAAGCAGCAAAGCAGTATCACCTGCCTGTGATTGGTATCGCGGGCTCCCTCTCAAAAGACAGTGCTGTCGTACATGAGCATGGCATTGATGCACTTTTTAGTATCGTTCCAGGTGTAACTTCTCTTTCTGAGGCAATGAGAGATGGGGCTATTCATGTAGAAAGAACCGCTCGAAATATTGCGGCTGCTATATCAATTGGAAGAAATAAGTAAACGATGAAAAATGTTTCCTTTTCTATCACATTCTTTCTATAGAAATGTGGTAAAATTGTATGAAATGCTATAGAAAGTTGGAGGAAACACAAATGTCTAATCTACCAAATTGTCCTTCATGCAGTTCAACGTATACTTATGAGGATGGCAGTCTGCTGGTTTGTCCTGAATGTGCGCATGAATGGTCACTTGAACAAGAACAAGCGGCAGAGGAGCAGCTTGTGGTCAAAGATGCGAATGGAAATCTATTAAGTGATGGGGATACGGTCACTGTCATTAAAGATTTAAAAGTAAAAGGCTCTTCTTCCGTTTTAAAAATAGGAACGAAGGTCAAAGGCATTCGTTTAGTGGAAGGCGATCATAACATTGATTGTAAAATTCCTAGCTTTGGCGCAATGAAGTTAAAATCAGAGTTTGTGAAAAAGGTATAATAACGAAAGGAGGCTGTCAGTAGAGGCCTCTTTTTCATTTCTTTATTTATAGGTGAAAGGAATAATCTTAAAAAAATTCCATACATATATACCTGTTGAAAAAGGTTCATTTTTAAAAAATCAAGCCTCTTTTCACATAAAAAATTGTTGTTTTCTTAACCCTACCTTAAAAAAGGCAGAGGATTCTCTAAATTTTCCCTAATCCCCTTCACAACTTTTGGGCATTGCTGTACCATATGGAAGTGTTCTTCTATTTTTAACGGATCATGGTGTTTATCAGGGAATAAGATGATAGATGATACTTAGACAAAGAAGGAGAGGTAACGTGACGAACGTTTTAGAACTGCATAATGTATCTAGGCATATTCACGGGAAAAAGATCGTTCAAGACTTGAGCTTTTCTGTCCAAGCGGGCGAAGTCTTTGGCTTCTTAGGACCAAACGGCGCAGGGAAAACAACAACCATTCGTATGATGGTCGGTCTTTCTCCAATTACATCTGGTGACATTCTGATTAATGGCCATAGTATTCAATCCTCATATCAGCATGCCATCCAAGATGTTGGTGCCATTATTGAAAACCCAGAAATGTATAATCATTTAACGGCAAGACAAAATCTTGTTCACTTTGCCAGAATGAATGGGAAAGTGGATGAAGGGCGAATTGATGAGCTGCTAGAGCTGGTCAGCTTACAGCACGTGAAACATAAGCGTGTCCGAACGTTTTCATTAGGCATGAAGCAGCGTTTAGGCATTGCGCAAGCACTTATACATAGACCGAAACTACTGATATTAGATGAGCCGACCAATGGACTTGATCCAGAGGGAATTCGCATGATACGAGATTACTTGAGAAGGCTTGCAAAGGAAGAAGGGCTAGCTGTCATTGTTTCAAGTCACCTCATGTCAGAAATGGAACTGATGTGTGATCGTTTTGCGATTATCCAAAAAGGAAAGCTGATTGCGATTGAGGATCAGCGTGCAGAGACGAATCAAGACGATTTGGTCAATTACCGAATGAAGGTCGCATCTGGTGAGCTGGCAGAAGCGCAGAAGCTCATCGGCGCATTTGAGGAAGGCACGACTGTAAGAGAAGAGGAGCAGTATTTATTCTTCTCCTTGCCAGAAGAGAAAATGCCGGAATTGATTCGTCATTTGAGCGGCGCGTCCATTCATTTGTACGAAATCAAAATAGAAAAACAAACCTTAGAAGATAAGTTCTTAAGCTTAACAGGTAAAAAGGAGGCAGACGTATGATACGCCTCATTCAAAACGAGTGGATGAAGATCAGTTATCGTGTTGGAACTTGGATTATGGTTGGACTTCTTGTTTTAGGTATGATTGCTACACTGATCTTTGTAGTGAAAACAAATGACAAAGATCAAGCTTCAGGTGAATGGAAAACCCAGCTAGAAATGATGAATACGGAAAACAAGAAAGAGCTCAAAGAAACAGAGACTGGTTTCTTTAAAAGAAACCTTGAAAAAGAGATCGCTATTAATGATTATCGAATCAAGCATAACTTGCCGCCAGCTGATCAGTTTAGCCACAGTGTATGGGATTATGTGAAAACAAACGCCAATTTACTTCAGCTAGTAGGTGTGTTTGTGATCATTATTGCTTCCACTATTGTGTCGGCTGAATACAAGCATGGTACAATCAAATTATTATTGATTCGTCCACCATCAAGGCTAAAGATCCTAATATCTAAATATATTACAGTACAGCTGTATGCTCTTTTACTTGTTGTGGTGCTATTTATCTTGTCCTTCATATTGGGTGCTATTTTCTTTGGACTTAGCACTGATTATGTGAATTTGGTGTATCACAATGGTGAAGTGATTGAACGTTCGCAGTTTGCAAATATGATCTATTATTATCTTGCTCATTGTGCAATGTTTGTCGTTTTGGGAACCCTTTCGTTCGCCATTTCTACAGTATTTAGAAGTGAAGCCATCTCCATTGCCATTAGTGTGTTAGCTTATATTGTGGGTGGATCAGTTACAGGTATTTTAATGCTCTTCTTTGATTGGTCAAAATATTTGTTATTTGCAAACGATCCATCCCAATACTTTATGGAACAGGTTACTCTTATCGAAGGTATGTCTCTAGGATTCTCATTAATCGTCCTAGTCATCTATTGGGCTATTTTCTTGGCCATTGCCTTAATTGTCTTCCAAAAACGAGAAGTGAAAACAGGCAGTTAAATTTTAAAAATTTTTAGGAGGTTTACACATGATTAGTCGTAAAGGTGAAAAAATTATGGGGATTATTAGTATTGTCCTCAATGCCATTGGTGTTGGATTTGGAGCATTAATCCTCTCGGTAGGTCCATCATTTTATAATGAAATTAATGAAGTGCTACAAGAGGAAGGCGAAACATTACCGATTGAAACGCTTCAAGCTTCAGTTAATGCATTTGGTACGCAGTTTATGGTCGTTTCTGGAATTGCAGCAGTGCTATCGATTGTCGGTGTTATTCTCTTGAAAACAGACCGCCGTGCCGTGATTTCAGGTGTTCTTTTCTTGGTGTCTGCTGTGACTCTTTTAATTGGAACAATCGGTCTTGCATTCGCTCCAATGGTTCTATTGTTTATCATTGGATTAATGTCTCTTATTAGAAAGCCGAATACAGACATTCACACAAGTGAATATCCTTCATAATACAAAGAAAAAGACATGCGTCGTTGTACGCATGTCTTTCTTTTTTTAAATGATACCGATTAGCATCGCCACGAACAGAAGGATAATACTGAATCCCCACATCCAAAAGAAGGAGTAGCGGATATGTTTCCCCATATCCACCCCTGCCAGGCCTACAGCGAGCCAAACAGCAGGTGCAAGCGGACTGACAAAGGTTCCGATAATATTCCCAATCATCATGGCATATGCCGCTGAAGTACCAGATACGCCAACCTCAGATGTAATGGATTCAACAATTGGCAGAAGGGCGTAATAATAGGCGTCTGTACTAGTCAGCATATCGAGCGGCACTCCAAGCATCCCGACAATAATATGTAAAAATGGCAGTAAGAAAGCTGGTAAAATATGAATACTGTCGACCGCAATGGCTTTCAGCATCCCTGTACCTTCAAGAATTCCTAAAAATGAACCTGCGGAGAAAATAACAGCCGCCATCATCAGTGCACTAGGTGCGTGCGCCTTGATTCTTTCCATCTGTAAATTTACATTCGGAAAGTTAATCAACAGTGCTAGTGACAGGCCAATCATAAACATATAACTAGCAGGAATCACGTTTAACACGAGAAGTACCACAACACAGACAAATAGAATAAGGTTCACCCAGATGAGATGATAACGCTTTAAAGAAGCGTCACCTGTTTCGCTAATAGACTGAATGGCACGATCCCAATCGGCGCCTTCTAGTTGAACAGCAGCTACTTCGTTTGCAGCAATTTTCACCCGAATTCGTTTTTCTTCTCTCTTTCCTAAAAAGAACGCCATTCCTAACACGAGCACCACCCCAATGAGCTGGATCGGAATAAGCGGCACCCAGAGTTCAGATGGATCCATATTCAAGACGCTTGCTGCCCGTCCAGTCGGACCAGCCCAAGGAATCATATTGGTTAATCCAGCACTCGTCCCAATTAATAACAGCAGCAAGTAAGGACTCATATGTAATTTTTTATAAAGCGGCAGCAGTGCAGGTACAGTTAATAAAAAGGTTGTAGCCCCTGCTCCATCTAAGTGAGCAATGATCCCAATTAAAGCAGTTCCCATTGCAACTGTGACAACATTTCCTTTTGTCAGCTTAATTAATGCTTTAATTACAGGTTCAAAGAACCCTGTATCTTGTAAAATGCCGAAAAATAAAATGGCGAAGATAAACATGGTCGCCACCGGCAATACTTTGATAATTCCTTCTTCAAAAAAGGTTTGAATGTCATTTATCCCAAATCCCGCAATCAGTGCTCCTATTAAAGGCACCATGACCATGGCGACAATTGGACTTGCTTTCCCCCAAATCAGCAATACAACAATCGTTAAAATAATCAACAATCCAACAAGCGTTAACATAAGACCCTCCCCCTACAATAAACCGTTTACATTTGTTTGCTCTTTTTATCACAATGCAGTCCCACAGCTGCATTGAAAAAAAGGGTATCAAAAATATGAGCATTAGGCAACCGCTTTCATACCTATACAATGGTAAAAAAGGATGGTGAATCCATTCGTGGTGCGGTATCAAACATGTCAAAAAATTTAGATAAAATATAAAGGTTCATATACATTTCTACTAATAAATATATTTATATAGGTATTTAGAATTATCTAAATAAAAAGAAGCGTCCAATGAATGAACACTTCTTTTAAATTATTTTTTCAAGATGATGTACTCGTAAGGATCAAGCTGAAGCTTCTCTGGCACCTGCTCATCAGTCAGGATATTTTCATAGCTTTCCGCTGAATCTAGTGATATGTTCTGCTGCTCTTCTGTAAAATTCATCATAAACACATATTCCTGAGTGCCATCTGTTCGTTTTTGTACACTGACTCCCTCTGGAATCACCGCTGATAGGACGGGCTGTATCTCCATTTCTGCGATGAGTTCCTCGTAAAACTCATCATAAAAAATCTGCTCATTTTCGGAAGCCATATAGTATGCTTTTCCATCTCCAAAAGGATGGACAGTCAGGGCTGGCTGTCCTTCGTAGCAGCCGTTCTCAAAATGTCCTAACACAGAGGCCGTTTCAGGATGAATGGATTCGCAATATTGCCCGACATGGTAGGTGCGTCCATTTCCTGTGGTCATTAATACATGTTCATCTGGCATCAATGTGTTGATTTCCTCAGCCCAAATGCCAAGTACATGGCGGAGAGGACCGGGGAAACCGCCGAGGAAACAGAGGTCATTTTCGTCGACCATACCGCTCCAGTATGTCGCTATAAAAGTGCCGCCCCTTTTGACAAAGGCTTCGATTTTTTCTGCGACGCCTGGTTTGATCATGTAGAGCATTGGACCAACGAGCACCCGATAGGATGAGAAATCCTTTTCCATGCCGACAATGTCAACAGGAATGCCTTTTTTCCAAAAGCTTCGATAGTGAGTTTGACAAGCCTCTACATAGCGTTTGTTTGTATTATTTAAGCCTTGTGCATCATCAATGGCCCAGTGGTTTTCCCAATCATATATGATGGCGACTTCTGGTTGAACGGATGTCCCCGCGATGGGTTGCAGCTGCTCCAGCTGTTTCCCTAGATCAGCGACCTCTTGAAACACGCGCGTATGTTCATGTCCGGAATGATCGACTACCGCGCCATGGAATTTCTCGGAGGCACCTCGTCCTTGACGCCACTGGAAGTAAAGCACAGAGTCTGATCCGTGGGCAATCGCCTGTATGGCAGAAAGGTGTGCCATGCCTTTGTGTTTGACCTTGTTCACTTCATGCCAGTTCACAAGGCTCGGTGTACTCTCCATCACGAGAAATGGCTGACCGTCCTTTAATGAACGATATAAGTCGTGAACGAAGGCTACGTTTGACGCTAATTCAGCGGTTGTTTCTCTGCCGCTATGCCATGCTGGATAGCTATCCCATGAAATCACGTCGACCTCTTTTGCAAATTCATGATAATCCAGTCCGAGAAATGGGCGCATATGCGGGTAGTCTCCCATAAAGTTGGTGGTCACTGGGATGTGAGGCGTCAATTCCCGCAGCGGTTCAATTTCATTTTGATAAAAATTGATCGTTTGTGCTGTGACAAAGCGTTTCCAGTCTAGGTTCATTCCGTGAATCATGTGCTCCCCGTGCGGTGCAGGTGATTCGATTTGTGACCAATCACTATACGTGTGGCTCCAAAACCCCGTCCACCATGCTTGGTTTAAAGCTTCAAGGTCATGATTGTACTTGTCTTTCAAATAGCCTCGAAATGCTCCCTGGCAGAGATCACAATGACATTCGCCACCGTACTCATTCGAAATGTGCCACATGATCAGTGCTGGGTGATCCTTGTAGCGTTCAGCGAGCAAACGATTGAGTGTATTCGTTTTTTCTCGATAAACCGGTGAGGTGAAGCAATGATTATGGCGAAGTCCATGTAAGTTACGCTGACGGTTCGCTTCGACGCGCAATACCTCTGGATATGCTTGCGAGAGCCATGCAGGTCGTGCCCCGCTTGGCGTTGCAAGAATGGCGTGTGCCCCCTGTGCTGCCAAGCGGTCCATGATGTCATCCAGCCATGTAAAATCATATTGACCTTCTTTTGGCTCTAGCTTACTCCATGCGAAAATGTTGATGGAGAATGTTTGACAGTGTGCAAGCTTCATTAATCGAAAATCTTCGTCAATGATCTCCGGCATATGAAGCCATTGATCTGGATTATAATCGCCACCATGCAAAAAGCCTTTCACATTGGGGTGAACGAGTGGGTAACGCTTTCCCATTTTGTCACGTCCTATCCTTTTAATTACGGTGTCATTTGTTTAAATACGTCTAGAGAAGGCAGTGCTTTTCCGTTGAAATCAAACATCGCTTGATTTTCCCAAGCATTTCCGGCCGTACCTGTTGTTTGGATATAAGCCAGCCCATACTGACTTGACCACGGAGCGCCTTTCGCTGGAATCCAAAGCGGCTCCCAATAAAAGAACCCTTTCCCGCGATTGTTTTTCACTTGTGAAATTTTTTCTGATAGATCTCGTATAAAAGATGCCTGGCCTTGAGGTGAAGCTGGGTAGCCAGCAGTATTGACTGAATCTTGGTTAAATGAGTTTTCTAGGTTGTCGCCATTTGCTGTTGTAAAACCGTAGGCGGTTTCTACCACGATGACGTCTTTGTTATAGCGCGCGCTAATATCATTCATATTGTTAGTAAGACCGCTAAATCCGCCGTCCCAATACGGGTAATAAGATAGACCGATCGTATCGAATGAGACGCCTCGTTTGTTGATTTCATCAAACCACCAGCGGGAGGCGCCATTGTCCCCACCATGGGCAAGGTGAAGCATGATTTTGATATTTGAATCGACAGAGCGGACTGCATTTGTGCCAGCCTTTAGCAAAGCGGCGAGCCGGTCAAATTCACCGCCGCCTTCACCCCAGCTTTTGCCGTTCGGCCACAGCATGCCTGAGTTCAATTCGTTTCCGACCTGTACCATGTTCGGCAGCGCATTTTGGGCTCTCATCGCTTTGAGTACATCCCCTGTGTAAGTGCCAACCGCTTTTACTAAATCGTTTTGAGAAAGAGATGCCCATGCTTTCGGTTTGAACTGTTTACCAGGATCAGTCCAGAAATCACTGTAGTGAAAATCAAGCAGCACTTTCATATTTTGTGCTTTTGCGCGTTTCGATAAAGCGATGGCTGTATTGAGATCATTTGTCCCGCCATTATAGGCACGGCCTTGATTGTCGTATGGGTGGTTCCACAGTCTAATACGCACATAGTTGACGCCTTTTTCCTTTAATAGCTTGAGCGGGTCCACCTGTTTTCCATTTTGGTCGAAGTATCTGCCGCCGCTTCTCTCCACTTCCGCAAGCATGGAGATATCGGCTCCTTTAATGAAATCACCTTGCAGTCCATTGATCGGCTGAACAGAAATGGCATCCGCTTTTGCTTCAGGTAAAATCCCTAACCCCATCAAAAAGAAAACGACAACCGTGACGAGCATCCATTTCTTCATCAAATCTCCCCTTATCCTTTTGTCCCGCCTTGTGTGAGGCCGGACACAAATTGTTTTTGTAACACAAGAAACAATAAAGCGACTGGAATCGCAATGAGTAAAGCCCCGGCTGCAAAGGTCGTGTAGCTGGCCCCCATTTTGTCTGACACAAGATTGTACAGACCGATCGGGAGTGTATACATTTCGGGTGAGCGGACAATGACACTGGAGATGATGAAATCACCCAGTGGTCCTGTAAATGAGTTGATGGCGACAACCGCCAAAATAGGTTTAGCAAGCGGCATAATAATTTGGATGAAAATTCGGAAATGCCCTGCGCCGTCCATTCTGGCTGATTCATCAAGATCCTTCGGAATCGCATCAAGATAGCCTTTCATTAAATACGTATTCATCGGAATTTGTCCGCCTGCATAAATCAAAATCAGTGCAAGATGGCTGTTAATCAGCCCAAGCATTTGAGCCAAAACGAAAATCGCAATCAGCGCTGAAAATTGAGGAATCATTTGCAGCAGTAAAAAGAGCATCAGCCCATTTTTCCGCCCTTTGAAACGGAATCTAGAAAAGGCATAGCCTGTAAAGCTAACAAAAATCAGCGTTAACAACATTGTGGCAATACTGATCTTCATGGAGTTCCAATACCATTTTGCATAAAGTGCTCCCGGGCCAAAGAAGAGCTCGGTAAAGTGACTGAACGTTGGATTCTTCGGAAACATACTTGTGCTCATAAGGCTGTTTCCAGGATTAAAGGAAGCACCGATCGTCCAAAGCAGTGGATATAGAATACAAATGGAGGCAATGAAAAGGATAAAATAAGTAATGCTCAGGCGAATGAGCTTGTTTTGTTTTGATCCCATATCACATCATGTCCTCCTCTTTGAATGAATTCGTTCTCTTAAACTGCCAGAGTGCAATGGCGATGACAAAGATTGAAAGTAAAATCGTGACAGCCGCAGCGAGTGCATATTGAGAGGACTGCATCGTGAGTTTATAAATCCAAGATACCAAGATGTCCGTTCCCCCAGCGGTTGACCCCGCAACAGGCGGTCCCCCGCCATTAAATAAGTAGATGATATTAAAGTTGTTAAAATTAAACGTATATTGTGTGATGAGGATGGGTGCAATGGAATAGAGAACAAGCGGTAACGTGATGGACCGGAATTTCTGAAAAAAATTGGCTCCATCAATGGTCGCAGCCTCATATAAATCCTCGGGAATCGCCTGCAAAACGCCTGTTGTCATAATGAAAACGAAAGGAAATCCAAGCCAAGTCTGCATCGCAATGAGGGCAATTTTGCTCCAAAATGGATCTGTTAGCCATGGTTTTGGATCAATCCCTATCGATGCAAAAAGTGTATTGTTAATGGCCCCAAATGTATCATTGAACAGTCCAGCAAACACCAAAATGGTCACAAAGCCCGGAACAGCCCAAGGGAGAATCAAAATGGTTCTAAAAAACCGTTTTCCCTTTAAATCCTTCTGATTGAGCAGAACCGCTAAAAAGATGCCGAGGGCACATTGAAGGGTCGACGCGGCCAAAGTCCATACGACGGTCCAGCCAAGTACATCAATGAAGGTGTCTCTCCAAATATCAATGGAAAAGATATTTTGAAAGTTCTTGATTCCTACCCAGTCGATCAGATTGGCAGGAGGCGAGTGATATAAATCATAGTTCGTAAAGGCAAGCGCAAAGCTGAACATAATAGGAAAGACAACAGAAAATAGAAGTAAAAAGAAAGCAGGAGTGCTCATTAAGTAAGGAAAGCCTTGATCGATGAGCTGATGATATTGAGCACGGATGGAATGAAGTGGTACCCCTTGATCCCGTTTCTTTCCATTCATAAAAGCATCACGCATCATGAGTACATAAAAGCCGATACCAAAACCAGCTGTTAACAGCGCAATAATCCCCTTTGCTAAAAGAAAAACAGAGTTGTCACGAGGCAGCATTGTCCCAAGAGTGAACAGTCCCCAGAAGCCAATATTGAATAAATCATAAAATACTATCAAAAAAGCGGCGCCGAACAGGAAAAAGAGTGCCCCTTTGCCGTACTGTTTGTTGTATATCTGCCCCATCCCGGGTATAAAGGAGAACATTAGCGCCCGTCTCCGGTGTGTCTTTGATTCCATTATGTGTGTGCGGTCTAGTTCAAGGTTACCCGTCACGTCTAACACCTACTTCATATAAAATTAGATCAACTACGGGCAGTTTGATAGACTACCCGCATTTGATGGTTATTTGGAGTGATTTGCTTTAATTTGAGAGTCGATTTGATTGACCGCATCATCAAGTGCCTTTTTCACATCTGTACGACCAGTTGCAATCAGTCCTAATGCACTATCAATCGGCTTCCACACCTCTTCCATTTCAGGATTGTTCGGTGTCAGTGTGGCGTATTTCGTTTGTTTAGAAACAGCATCCGCATTTGCGTTTTCCGTAATGATTGGATCTTTCATCAGTTTTTTCACTGGTGGAATTTCCTCTGTTAATTCAAAGCGCTTCTTTGAATTTTTTTCGTTCGTGATAAATTCAACAAATTTCTCAGCAAGTTCTTTATTTTTAGAATAAGAGGAGACGTTGTAGCTTTTTACACCTAAAAATGAGCTCATATGTTTTCCGTTAGGGAGTGTTGGCAGCTCGGCCACACCATAGTCAATACCCGCCTCTTTATATGGACCAAATGACCAAGGACCAGAAATGACGGCTGCTGCTTTTTTCTCTGTAAATAAGGAGTTGAGGACATTGATTCCTTGTTCACCAATGATGCCTTTCGGGAAAAGTCCTTCGCTAAAGAATTTTTGAATGTATTCTCCGCCTTGGATGGCACCATCGTTGTTCAAACCAATGTCATTAACATCATAAGAGCCGCCGCTTTTCTGCTTGAAAATATAGCCCCCAGACCCGCCTAAAACACTTTGTGCATAGTAAATTTCATCCCATTTCGCAACAAAACCGTACTTTCCGTCTTTTGTCAGCTTTTTCGAAAGATCATACCAGCTATCAAGTGTCGTTGGTGCCTTTTTGACAAGATCTTTGTTATAAAAAAGGACAGTGGTTTCAACGGATTTTGGCAGACCATACAGTTTTCCATCTACCGTTTGTGATTGAATCGATTCGTCTGTGAAGGAGTTGATCACTTTTTGATCTGGCTTGATTTCTTGTAATAGCCCCTCAGTGACAGCTGATCCAATTTGATTGTGAGGCATCGTGATGACGTCTGGACCTGTCCCAGCTGCTCCATCTAGACGGAGAGCTTCGATTTGGTCGGCATAAGCTTTTTCGACCACTTTGATTTTCACATCATGTTGTTTTTCGAATTCTTTTACAGCGTCTTGAATCCCCTCAGTTTTTTTGACATCCTCCCACACTAGTAAGGTCTTTGTACCTGTAGATGCTGGCTGTGTTCCGCTTGAATTGTCATCTCCCGGTCCGCAAGCTGAAAGCAGAAGCACAGCAGTCCCAACGACTGCTGATAATGTCGCCCATTTTCCCTTTTTCATTGGTAATCCCCTCTCGTTCTTTTTTCACAGATGATAAGAAAACGCTTTCTTAATGTGAGAATATCAACTTGAGTAAAAAAAGTAAACATATTTTATTAAATTTATTAAGTAAAATTTTTTACTGATGTAGAGAGAAAAGAAGCCCTCCACATTGGATGGGGCTTCCAGTTGTTTAGATTGTACTTTTTCGAAAGACAGGTTCTGAGGCAATCAGCACAGTTTTCGGTAATGTTCTGCCGTCTACAAGTCTTTCTAACAGTAAATCAACTGCTGTTTCACAAAGTAAAGACGTGTGGATATGATACGTGGTGAGCGGTGGTGACACATATTGAGACACATGAATATCGTTGATACTAAAGACGCTCACGCGGTTCGGCAGAGAAAATCCGCGCTCGTTTAATGCTTGTAAGCAGCCGATGGCAAGAGGATCACTAGCGACACAAAAAGCGGAAGGCAGGTCATCACCAAGCTCATCAATCGCCTTCATCATCAGCGCATAACCTTCATCTACTGAGAAATGGTGACCGACATAGACAAATCGTTCATCAAGGACATTGTGAGCCATCATATATTCACGGAAAGTCGTTTCTCGAATATCTGGAATATGCATATTCGTATTCAGATCTAGGTCTGTGCCGCCAATGAATCCAATGGATGTGTGTTCTTTTTCAATAAAAGAATCGATGATCTTTTCAACAATTCGTTTCAGGTTTGGCTTTACAGAATCAATACGGTCTTCATCTGGTGACGTATCAATAAAAACGATATGCTGGGTGATCTCATATAATTGGTCAAGCTCTGACGTTTTAAATCGGCCGATGGCAATGATCCCTTCTGTAGAAGGATCAATGGAGTGAAGCCCATCAGATGGATTGTAAGCGGTGACATTTAAACTCCGAGTATTCGTAAGTTCCTCGATGCCCAGACGGATGGATTTAAAATAAATATCTTCAAGCTCTTCCTTTTCGGTCATCCAATAGAGAAAGGCGATTTTTTTTAATGAATGTTTGAATGTTTTCTTTTGATAGGACAAAGCTTCAGCGGCGGCGTATACTTTCTCGCGTGTTTGATCCGTGACAGATAGGTTAGGATCTTGGTTCAGTACGCGAGATACAGTCGCAATGGATAATCCAGCTTTTTCAGCAATGTCCTTTATTTTAGCTGCCAAATCAGCACCTCCTATAGAAAATATCTCCTTCTAGTATAGAGTCTTTAAAAAAATTAGTAAATATTTTTATTAAATTTTTTTCAGTTGAGCGCTTCTTTACGCACTGGGAAGGAATTAGTAAGATATATATATGAAAGGTTTTGGATTAAGATTTCTGATAGGAGAGGGACCGATGTATTACGATGCACTGAAGACATTTGTGACAGTTGTGGAAGAGAAAAACTTTACAAAGGCAGCCCAAAAGCTGCGGATTTCTCAACCAAGTGTCAGTCTTCATATTAAGAACTTGGAGCAGGAATTCCAGACCGTTCTGCTGAATCGTTCGCCAAAGCAATTAACTGTTACACCAACTGGGGATATGCTGTACCATCGATCAAAACAAATCATTCGTTTATATGAACAGGCGAAGCAGGATATTTATGAGCATCATCATCTGGCAAGAGGGAAGCTGACAATCGGGGCGAGTTTTACCATTGGAGAGTACGTGCTGCCGCAAATATTGGCAGAGTTTCATCAGCTCTATCCGCATGTGGACATTGAGGTGGTCATTGATAACACAGAGGCGATCGCCAGTCATGTCCGCTTATTCCATGTCGACATCGGTTTGATCGAAGGACAGACGAATGACAAAGAACTGACAGTAGAAACTTTTCTAGAAGACGAGCTCTATATCGTCGCGCCATTAGATCACCCCTTTGCTAAGAAAAAGGATGTCACGATTGATCAATTGCAAAACGAAACATGGATCACGAGAGAAGAGGGATCAGGTACCGGAGAATACTTACAGCACGTCCTGAAATCAAATGGACTGAAAGCACGGACATTTGTGACGTTTAGCAGCAATCAAGCGATTAAAGAGGCTGTGATTCATGGAATGGGGCTTTCTGTTTTATCTAAATATGTCCTCCAACGAGGCAGCATTGGCGGTGAATTGGCTGTCATTTCTGTGAGGGGAATGGATTTCAAACGTAAATTCTCCTATGTCGAGTCACCCATGACAGGGGGAAATAAAAATAAGGAATTGCTTGTTGAATTGTTAAGGAAAGAGAGAAAAGACGCTTCTCCTCAGTAGGAGAAGCATCTCAGCGTGTAGACAAACCCTCGCATTCGGTGTCAGGTCTTCGCTCCGGTGCTCACGAATGTCCAATTCGCTCCGCTCCGGTACTCGCCCTTCCTAGACTGCAAAGGTTTTCTATCACGCTGAAAAGAAGACAAAGGGCTAAAATCAAGATCATTTTAGCCCTTTGTCAATAATCTGAAAAGACGCTTCTCCTCAGTAGGAGAAGCATCTTTTTTATAACCCTTTAATGCTTATCTCATCAACTGGAAGGAAGATTTCACCCGTATCTGTGTATTTCATGGTGACCTGATCGCCTTCTTTTAAATAAATGACGAGAGGTTCTTTTTCAGATGACATGGTGTAGCTTTTCCCATCGTCTAGCAGGAAGGTAACGGTTGTATAATCACCGGTCTTTTCTTTGTAGACTCGTTTGACTTTCCCTGTAGTTTCTTTCTTTTCCTGCTTAGAGGAACTGTTAACGGTACCGCCGCCTTTTTGCAGAGCTGTCTTATAGGCTCTCAGTGCTTCGTTTGGTGTAGAAGCGTACGCAGCGATTTCAGGATTGGCTGCAGACACGATAAAGTAGTTTTGCAGGAATCCATTTGAATCGAGAACCGGCGTGAGCCAGCTGGCTTCTCCATAGAAATTGTACAGAATCGGCATGCGACCTTTCCATTTCTTCTCGATGAAACGTTTCTCGATAATTTGCAGAGCGCCTTGAGAATCCATGTAGGACGCTTCAAGATTTCCGGTATAATAAGTCGCTTTTCCTGTTCGGGCATTTGTCAGGGCATATCCAAGCATCGAATCAACGCCCTCTTTCGGACTTGTGAAATCTGTGAAGTAGTACATATCTCCTTTTGAATCAAACACTGGACTCACATTGGCTTCTGTTCCTTCATCTGAAGGCAGCTTCACATCTGATTTTCCAAACATACTGTTCCAGAAACCGTGAATATAGTTTCCGAAATAACTGTTTTGCAGACTGACCGCTTCTGGTGAAACAGCCCCATCAATAAAAGCAGGTACTTGATCTAGAGCATATTTCTTCGTTGCACCTGTTTTGGCATCAACAACGACCACACCGGAAGCTTTAAAGCCGTTTCGGGCAGAGATAAAATCGCCATACGTGCGAATGTAATAAGGCTTTCCATCATCATTGATTTCCAGCTGTGTGTCGCCGTAGAAAATCAAATCAGGGTATTGAAGGCGAATATGACGTTCAATTTCTTTGTTGAAATAAGAGGAAGGTGTGTAAACCATCTCTGTTTTCACAAACTTTGGATTGGCAGATGAGTCGGTCGCACTTAATGTAAAGTAACCCGGCGTACTCCCTGAACGAATCCATTTAAAGAAATCCGAGAATTCCACTGGGGCGATGTACACATACTCACCGTTGACCTTCTGGATTTGCAGGCTGCCAAGCTCATAGTAGCTTGTGTTCGGAACCTGTCCGAACGATTTCTTCATTTTGTTCCGAGCAAATTGAGGCGGGACACTTGCAGGTGTTTCCGTCTCATCAAACGCTTTGATTTCGACCTTTTGATCCATTTTGGAGACATCAAATTTCTCATTCGCATTGAATAGAAAAGCTGTCGCCATATAAACACCGAGCAGTAATAAAATAAGAAACAGCACGCCTTTGATCTTACGCTCCAATCCAACTGACAAAAAGGCGCCTGCTGCTGTCACAACAAGTCCAATCAACCAGAGGGATGAAGGGTTACGATCCAAATTGGTCATATAATAGAAAACAAAAATACCGACCATGAACAGCAAAGCAAGGCCTGCAATCCACATTAGCGGAACCTGCTGTTCTGTCCCTTTCTTTCTAACGATCAACTTGAGTGGTGTGAGCAAGAGGGTCAAGACAAGACCGATCACAACCGAAAACAACAAAATATATCCCACAAACAGATCTCCTTTCAAATCAATCACTCTTTTAGTATATACGAGTGAGACGAGGAAAAGATTCATCGGACGGAAGGTTCATCTAAATGCCAATCGAGTCGATGGCGGATTGAACATCTTCTTTCAGTTCGTAAAACTTGAGTCTTTGCTCGATTTTCTCTGTTAAGGCGTCAATGGCTTGTCCTGACATATGCGTATGGATGCGCTTTTGATGTTTATACACTTTGTTCTGAAGTTCAACAATTAGATCTAAAATTTTTCCCGCTTCTTGGCGGTCTTCTGCAAATTCATGTTGAAGCTGATGCCGGATGGCTCTGATTAGCGCTGTTTTCTGTTCTTCTTTGATCTTTGCTTTCAAAGCAGCCAGCTCTGCTGGTGTCATGTCTTCAGTGCGAAAGTTTGTTTGAGAAAAGACGGAGCTTGATGTATGCGTATCTGTCATTCGTTGCAAAAAACGGTCTGCATCTGTTGGTTGTTTCTTTGAAAATTCCATTCCTCGTTCTCCTTAAGAAATGCCCATATTCTTTGCCAGGGCTGTATCTGCATCATGGTATTCTTTTCCTAGCTGGCTCATATCATCTGATATTGAGTCCAGCCACCTTTTTATATTCATCGCGCTATCAATCGCTGTATCATACTCTTTGACGGAATAGAACTCATTCTCAAGTCCCTCTGTTTTTAAGTGGCGAATTACAGCATCCACATCTGATGCCGTCAGCTGGTCATACGAACCAAAACCGACAATTTGTTTGTATCTCGAACGAACTCGTTCTACCGATTGATCCACTTTGTCATCGAGTTTCTCGATTTTGCGAATGATTTGCTGTATATGGTGCTCGGCATATGTCGAGAATTTACGACCTGTGTTCATGAGAACATGCGACTTGATTAAAATCGCCACCACACTTTGCGGGTGAACATTCGACTGACTCAATTGATGTAACATGGCGGCAGTGAGAGAAGGGTTTTTTTTCAACATATCATCAATGGTTTCAACGGAGCCATCTGATGAAAAGGCATACCGATCTAAGCCATGGCTGCCGGCGAGGGCTTCAAGGAATAAATTCGCATCCAGTGAAGGATTCACACTCATTGCCCGATTGAGGAGATCTTTCATGAATTGGACGGCTTTGGAGGAATCCTCGGAGTAATCGACGCCTTCAGGTAAAGCGGCATCATACATCACTTTCACACGACCGATTTCTGTCGTATGTCGATTTAAAAGAGAAAGCCCGTCATTGAGATTGATATATTCTGTTAATCTACTGCGGTAATCACCTTTTAATGCTTTGGCTTGGAGGCCACCCGATAGATTGGGGTAAATATTCGGATTCTCAAAGGTGACCCCGCCTTTAATAAAATCATTTTTAACAAGAACATAGGACGCATTCGATCCGCCAAGTGAATGCCCTGTCACATACATCTTGGCATTTGGCATTTTCTTATGTATTTCTTTCGCATACCGATCTGCTTGAACCATTTGATTCTCTGCACCATTTTCAAAGGGAATATTCTTAATCAAATACTTTGTATCTGATATCAGCCAATCTTGCACAATCTCATTTGTATAGGTCGTTGTCCCTGTCGCCACCTTCGTCGTGACTTCCTTTGACGTCTGTGACTGACGAAAAGGAGGCAGCTTCGTCAAAATGGTAGAAAGAAGATCATCTGACTCTTTTTTTCCATGTTTTTTAATGGTATCTTTATATTGGCCAGCGCCAATCGGTTCTGACCCGCGGTAGGCGATGACTGCGTTTTTGATTTTGGTGAGGTCTTTGCCTTTACCGGATCGAATAAAGTCATCTTTTGATACCAGAGTTAGTGAGTTAAGCCCTTTTCCTGTTTCTTTATAGTCAACGACATACATTTTTCTACCATTGCTAATTTCTATCTCTTTATAGTTCTTATAATTTTTAATAGCATAAGATTTTGATGATATTTCTTTATAGTCTTCGTCAGTAAGCTTAAATCCAGTTGACTTTGTGGTCAATATTAACACTCCTGTAATATTTATCTTTGGTAATTATATTATAGAGTGGTATAAATAGCTATTATAAATCCATAGCTTATTATACAAAAAACAGCTGTATTATATCAATAAAAGGTGGATATTGTATAAATGAAAAATGTAATTAGAATTATATGTATTCTAGTTCTCATCATAGTTATCTCTGTGATTTTAATTATTGTACAATTTGATAAAAGAAAAGGATCAAACGAAGTGGGGGGTGAAAATAGCGTGGAAGAAAGAGTAAAGAGTGATCAAGAATTAGCAGAAGAGTTTGCAGAGAAGATGAAACCCAAGATTGAAGAACACTTACAGAAAAGAGATGTTCATCATTTTATCAAAACCATAACATTTGAAAAAGATGTGACCATCAACCCTATGGGAGATATTACGATTGATGGATATGTAAATGATGAACCGGAGAAGTACGGATTCTCAGCTTCTTTACAATATAGAGCTAAAAAAATAGGCTCAATGAGTTTTGACTCTGATTTATCCGACCGCTTCATAGATTGGGAAGAATATAAAGATGAGCCGGAAATAAAAGAAAATTACCTTAAAAGTTTCACCAAGAAGGAACGTGAACAGTATCTGAAAGACATTGGAGAAAAAGAGTAAAACAGGTATTTACGTGCCTTTTTTATGTTTCATTCATAAAAAGGTGGAAGTGCTAGATATGAAAAATACAATAAAACTTGTATCTGTATTGATTGTGATCATCTTTTTCTCAGTAACTTCATTAATCGTTGAGCATAATAAGCTAAGTCAATCGAATGATGCGGTGCAAGAGAAAAGCGATCAAGAAAAAGCAGAAGAGTATGCAGAGAAGATGAAATCCAAAATAGAAGAACGATTACAAAATAAAGATATCCATCATTTTATAGAGAAAATAACATTCAAAAAAAAGGTAGTCATAAGTCCAATGGGATATGTAACAGTTGATGGTTATATAAATGATGAGCCTGAAAAATTTTATTTCTCAGCATCATTAATGCATAAATCTAAGGAAATTGGTTCAATGAGCTATTCTCCAGAGTTGTCTTATCGATTTAAAGACTGGGATAAATATAAAGATGAGCCTGAAATAAAGGAAAACTATCTTAAGAGGCTCTCTGAAAAAGAACGCGAACAGTATCTCAAAGACATCGGAAAAAAAGAGTAATTACAAGTGTTCAACTTCTGATTATCTTCAAATCGTTGAAAAAGGTATATGCTATCATTCCCCTAACAACACTTTCAAATAAGGGAGAGATTTCAATCATGGCAAATAAAAAGAAATTGATCTTGGACGTAGATACTGGAATTGATGATGCGATTGGGATTTTGCTGGCAGTGAAAAGTCAGCAGTTTGATATCTTGGGGATTACGACGGTGTGTGGGAATGTGTCTGTCGATGCGGCTACATTGAATACGTGTAAAGTGCTTGAGCTGGTTGAGGCAGATGATATTCCTGTCATCAAAGGTGCAGCAACCCCACTTTTAAGAGCGCCCCATTATGAACATCGGGTTCACGGAGAGGATGGGATTGGCGGTGCTTTAAAGGATGCTCAGCCTATGAAAAAAGCAGATGCTGGTTTTGCGCCTGATTTTATCATCGACCGGGTGATGCAGTATTCGAAGCAGGTTACGCTTGTGTTGACAGGACCTTTAACGAATTTAGCTCTTGCAGTGAAAAAGTGCCCTGAGCTGATTCATCACGTGAAAGAAGTCATTTTTATGGGTGGTGTCGTTGAGGGTCAGGGGAATGTCACGCCGGTAGCGGAATTTAATACATATGCAGACCCAGAAGCGGCGAAGTTAGTGCTGAATGCAGGATTCCCTTTATTGACTCAAGTGGGTTTAGATGTCACGAGACAGGTCTTGCTTACGGATGAAAGAATTGATGCGATTCAGAATGAAACGTTGGCCCATTATATTAGAGAGAGTACAAGCATTTACCGTCAGCGCTATTTTGAGCGCAATGGTGTGTGGGCGTGTGCCATGCATGATCCGCTTGCTGTCAGTCTTGCCATTGACAAGCAGCTCGTGAGCACACAGGCTTTTCATGTGGACGTCGAGACGAAGAGTGAGTTTTGTGATGGACAGATGATCTGTGATTTTCAGCATCTATGGGAGAAAGAGCGCAACGTTCAAGTGTGTACGGATGTAAATGCTGACGCTTTCTTTGATTTATTGATCAAAACAATGAACGCTTAAAAAAGAAGTCTGTGCAAACAGGCTTCTTTTTTATAAGATGGGAACATGAGGAAATGTATGCGTTCACATGAATAAGGGAGGAGTGAAGTCAATTGGCTTCTGTTAGTTTAAGTAGTATTGAAAAAATACGAGCAGCAAGCAGGGGATTGCCGCCAAAGCTGAAAGCAATTGCAGAGCATATTACGAGTGAGCCCCGCGACATCATCCATTTGTCTATCGTGGAACTTGCGAAAAAGACCGCAAGCTCAGAGGCAACGATTTTTCGTCTTTGTAAAAGGCTTGGATTTGAGGGCTTTCAAGATTTGAAGATTGCTATTGCCCAGGAAATAGACCAAACAAAGCCTAATTATGTAGATGAAGAAATGAGTCTTGATGATGATATGGCTGTTTTTATGCAAAAGGTTTTTCAGACGAATATATCTGCATTAAAGGATAGCTTTCAATTATTGAATCCAGGGGATGTAGAAAAGGCTATCCAAATCATTCATGAAGCAAAACGCTTAGAGTTTTATGGGAGTGGTGGGTCTGGCCTCATTGCGACTGACGCTTTTCATAAATTTATGAGGACAGGCATCAACTGTATTGTTCACACAGATTCTCACTTTCAAGCGATGTCTGCTGGTCTTCTTGACCGGCACAGTACAGTGATCGGTATTTCTCATTCTGGACGTAATAAAGATTTGCTTGATGCGATGAAAACTGCAAAGAGTAAAGGAGCTAAAACCATCGGTATTACAAGCTATCAGCGCTCACCATTGAGTCAGCTTGCAGATGTCACGTTGTATACTGCGACACAAGAAACGGCTTTTCGAACAGAAGCGATGTCCGCAAGACTTGCGCAGCTGACGGTCATTGACGTTCTATATTTTGCACTTGCTCATTTAAGGCAGCAGGAAACAATAACGAATTTAAAACAAATGCGAGAAACCATTTCACAAAAAAGGGTGTAATGATTCCAAAAATAAATTTTTCTGATAATGAAAAATGCTGATGTGGTAACGATTGTGAGCTTTTTATTGAAAATAATTTTCTTTTCGGTCGTTGAATGTCGAAAAAATTATTTTTATAATGGGATTTAGCAGGCATTCAAAAACTACATATGTGACTTCAAATCAATGATTGGGCGTGATACAGATGAAGGGGAACCAGGCGGTAATTGGTTTGGATATAGGAACAACAAGTACAAAGGCGGTTCTGTTTGGACCTCAGGGGAAGGTATTATCGAAGCATTCAGTTCCTTACGAGCTCATTCAGCCCCAGCCAGCATGGGTTGAGCAGGACCCTGAGAAGATATTAGAAGCCGTCATTGCGAGTGTAAGAGGTGCATTGACGGAAGCAGCATTTGATGAAGAAAATCTTATAGGCATCGGGATCAGTACAGCGATGCATTCCTTAATTGTGATGGATCAGGATGGAAAGACGCTAACGAACAGTATCATTTGGGCAGATAACAGAAGTGCAGAACAAGCGAAACGAATTAAATCAGATATGGATGGCTTCCACATTTATAAAAGGACAGGTACTCCGATTCATCCAATGTCACCGCTTTCAAAAATACGTTGGATGAAAGAAATGGCACCACATGTCTTTAAGAAGGCAGCAAAATTTATCTCGATCAAAGAATATATTCTTTATCATTTCTTCGGTCAGTATGTCGTCGATTATTCAATCGCTTCAGCAACGGGCATGTTTCATTTGGAAACGCTTCAATGGGATGAGAAGGCGCTTCGTATTGCTGGAATTGAAGCCAGTCAACTATCCGAACTTGTCCCAACGACATATCAACTGAGAGGACTTCAACCAGAGATTGCACTGCGTATGGGCATTAAAGAAGATACACCATTTGTCATTGGTGCGAATGATGGCGTTCTAGCGAATTTAGGTGTGGGCGCGATTGGTCAAGGAGAGGTGGCTGTTACGATTGGGACAAGCGGTGCGGTCCGTACGGTTGTAGACAAACCAATTACAGATGAGCAATCAAGAACGTTCTGCTATGCCCTGACAGATAAGCATTGGGTTGTAGGAGGACCGACCAATAATGGCGGGATCATGCTGAGATGGCTGAAGGATGAATTCGGGTCATCAGAGGTGGAGGTAGCAAAGCGTCTAGGTGTGGACCCTTACGATCTGATGATGGACATCGCGGAAAAGGTTCCAGCTGGTTCTGAGGGTCTGCTGTTTCTGCCATTTTTATCAGGTGAGCGGGCACCTTATTGGAATCCAAATGCGAGAGGCACCTTCTTTGGAATCGGTCTTCAGCATAAGCGGGAGCATTTTATTAGAGCTGTGTTAGAAGGCGTCATTATGAGTGTTTTCTCGATCGGTGTTGCCTTAAGAGATTTAACCGGTTCAGCAAAGGATGTCAGAGCTTCGGGCGGATTTGCACGATCTCCGCTGTGGCGGCAAATTTTAGCGGATACGATGGGTAGAGAAGTGCTTGTTCCAGAAAGCTACGAGGCGTCAGCACTGGGGGCTGCTGTCCTTGCACTTCATAGTTTAGGTCATATGGAAGAGATAGAAGAGGTTCAAGAGTGGATTCGAATCTCTGCTCGTCATGAACCTAATATGAAGAACAATGAAACTTACATAGAGCTGTTTTATTTATATGAGCGCCTCTACGACAAACTGAAGGATGAATTTGATGTCATTAGTGCGCTGCAATTAAAACAAAATCGTTAAACATCAGGGAAAAGGTGGGAGAACATGCTTTTATTCATCGTGATTGCGGCGATTGTCCTTTTACTCATTCTCATTACAGTCGTTAAGTTGAATCCATTTGTGAGCTTAATTATTACTTCGATGCTAGTGGGCTTTGCGACGGGGATGGATTTGCAGGAAATCATTCAATCGATTAAAACGGGATTAGGCAATACGTTATCATTGCTGGCCATTGTTCTAGCGCTTGGTACCATGCTTGGGAAAATGATGGCTGAATCAGGGGGAGCAGAGCGAATAGCTCAAACTTTAATCGGCCGGTTTGGGACGAAGAATGTGCATTGGGCAATGATGTTTGTTGCTTTTATCGTGGGGATACCTGTCTTTTTCCAGGTCGGTTTCGTTCTTCTCATTCCTTTACTTTTTACAATTGCCATTGAAACAGGCATCTCGCTCGTGACCATTGGGATCTCGTTAATCGCTGGCTTGTCTGTCGTGCATGGGCTAGTCCCGCCTCATCCAGCGGCAATGGCAGCCGTTGGCATCTATCATGCCAACGTGGGGAAAACCATTTTCTTCTCTATTATTGTGGGATTGCCGACAGCGATTATTGCTGGCCCGCTGTACGGTAAGTGGATTGGAAAACGGATACATAAACCCGTTCCGGAGATGCTGAGAAAGCAATTCACTGAACGAAATGAAGATCGAAGGCTCCCCGGCTTTGCGAATACGATGTTTACCATATTGGTGCCAGTGATTCTGATGCTTCTTGCCACATTGGCGGACATTATCTTACCAGAGGACAATATGTGGTTCCAGATATTCAAGTACATCGGAGATCCAATAACAGCACTGCTGATTGCAACAGTTTATTCATTTTTCAGTCTTGGCTTTATGCAAGGAATGAGCCGTGACCGGGTGCTTTCCTTTAGTAATGAGTGCTTAGGTCCGATCGCTTCCATCTTGCTTGTCATTGGAGCAGGAGGAGCTTTCAATAATGTGCTCATTGATTCAGGTGTCGGTGATTATATTGCAGATTTAGCCAAACACTCGCCGATTTCACCGATTTTGCTTAGCTGGCTGATTGCTGCAGTGATTCGTGTGGCAACAGGATCTGCGACGGTATCCATGATGACGGCAGCAGGTATTGTAGCACCAATTGCTGCAACTATGCCTGATGTGAGCAGGGAGCTGCTTGTGTTAGCAACAGGAGCAGGTTCATTAATTTTATCTCACGTCAATGACTCTGGTTTTTGGCTGATCAAGGAGTATTTTGGTATGACCATTAAAGAGACGTTTTTGACATGGACGGCTATGGAGACGATCATTTCCGTTAGTGCCATTGCATTTATTATGATCATTAATATGTTTATATAGCGAACAACAGCCTAGTTCTTTGGAATTGGGCTCTTTTTAATACCACTTTCTTCAGATTGGGGTAAAATAATGATATTGAAATGTGGGAGGTGGACACGATCGAACCATTAAAACATGTGTACAATGAATTATTTATCCAAGAATTAGCGGAGAAACTTACGCAGGCTTCAACTGTATTTGATGCTGAGCCATTCCAGCGGCTCGTATTTCAAGAGGATTGGCAGCAGCTTGAGTTAAAAGGACGGATGAGACGAGTCACTGAATCGATGCATGCCTGTCTACCAGAGGATTATGAGGAGGCAATTGAGGTACTGCGTCAGGCAGCCCCGCATTTTTCAGGACTTAGTGCGCTCGTATTTCCAGACTTCGTCGAGACGTACGGCCTTGCACACTGGGACCTCTCGATCAAGGCGCTCGAATTCTTCACACCCTTTTCCACTTCTGAATTTGCCGTTCGGCCATTTCTGATTCAAGATCAGGACAAAATGCTGGCGCAAATGCTCGTATGGTCTCAGGATCAAGAAGAGCATTTACGGAGGCTGGCTAGTGAAGGCTGCAGACCGCGTCTGCCATGGGGCTTATCTGTCCCTTCGCTTAAAAAGAATCTTTCGGTCACGCTGCCCATTTTGGAAAACTTGAAGGAAGACCCGTCGCGGTATGTGCAAAAAAGTGTAGCGAATCATTTAAATGATATCTCTGCAATTCAGCCAGATCTGATGAAACAGACAGTTCAAAACTGGTATGGAACCAACAAACATACGAACTGGATTGTTAAACATGCATCCCGTACTTTACTCAAAAAAGGAGATCCAGATATTATGGCGTTGTTTGGCTATGGGGACGATCCATCCGTTCAGGTAACGGATTTGAAGATCATACAAAACCCTATTCGGATCGGTGAGAAAATGACATTTCATTTTACCCTACAAGCCGATAAGCCGCTAAAGCTGCGTGTAGAGTATGCCATAGACTACGTCAAAGCTCGGGGGACTCGCAATCAAAAGGTATTTAAAATCACAGAGTTTGAAACAGACGCAACGTTACATAGAGAATTCGTCAGGTCACAGTCTTTTCAAAATATGACGACAAGAAAACATTATGAGGGGACTCATACTTTATCGATTATCATTAACGGTATCCCAAAAGCGTCGGTTGATTTTGAAGTGAAAGAAGACAGTAGTTCATGAAAAAACCCGCCTCATTGGCGGGTTTTAGCGTTTAAGCCTTCTTTTTCATTAAGAATGAAGCGATGATGGCTGCGACTAAGAAACCGATGCTGATAATCGAGCTAGGCAAGTTTTCTTGTCTGAATAGAAACATCACAAAACTCACACTTAGTACAAGACCTGCAAATAAAGTCAAATACGGAAACAGCCACACCTTAAAATAAGGCTCCTGTGGATATTTCGGGCGAAGTTTCAGATGTGCCATGCAAATGCTAATCCAAATGAGTGAAACAGCAAAACCAGGAATAGCTAGCATATAACTGAAAATTTGCTCTGGGTATAAGTAAGCAAAGAATGTCCCGATGAGAAGAAACAGAACGGTCACCCATAAACTCAAAATGGGTACGCCTCTTTTATTGACCTGTGCCAGTTTTTTCGGACCGCCATCTGATTTAGAGAGAGAATGCATCATTCTCGTCGTTCCATAAATGCCAGAATTGGCCGCCGATAGAACGGCTGTAATCAATACGAAATTAATGAAGTGAGAGGCGCCTTGCATACCGGCTGCTGAAAAGACTTGAACAAATGGGCTGTTATTTGGATCAATTTGATTCCAAGGAATGAGTCCACAGATGATCAAAATCGGCAAAGTGTAAAATAAGATAATACGCCACATCATACTTTTAACAACACCAGGCAAGACCTTTTCGGCATCCTTTGTTTCTGTAATAGTCAGCCCGATCAATTCAGAGCCCCCATAAGAGAAAATAACAACTAATAAAGAGGCAAAGATCGCACCCCATCCGTTCGGGACGAAGTTTTGATAGTTGGTGAGTGCAGATGTGCTTTGTTCGTTCGGAATGATCCCAAATAATAGGGCTGCACCAAGAATAATAAACACAATAATAACGAAAATCTTCATTCCAGCGAACCAAAACTCAATTTCACCAAAGTATTTTACATTATTTAAGTTAATTCCGATGATTAAGAGAGAGCAGAGTAAACATAGTGACCATAGCGGCACGTTCGGTAACCAGTATTGAAGCAGGCTGCCTGCCGCAATAATCTCGATGACACACACAGTGAGCCACATGAAACAGTAAACCCAGCCGACGACAAATGAAAAACGTTGACCAAGCGCAATCTGTATCAGGTCGCGAAGGTTATTTCCTGGATAGACAATCGCCATTTCAGCTAAGGCTGCCATCACGATGAGCAATAATAATCCGGCAAATACATAGGAAAAGATGACCCCAGGACCTGCTAAACCGATTGTATCGGCACTTCCTTTAAAGATTCCTGTACCAATGACCCCGCCCAATGCAATCATGCGAATGTGACGCGGTGATAAAAGCTTTTTTAATTCTTGTTGTTCCTGATTCGCGCTCATGACGTTCTCCTTTTTTAAAAATGCTTATGTTCCATTTTCTTTTTTCGAGACGTCAGTGTCAATATAAAAAAAGAGATTTTTCAGACAAAAAAGGCGGTTGATTCTATCAAATGAGCCGTTTTCTTCCATAAGTCCTTTCTATGACCCATCCCCAAAATCTGAAACTTCGTGAAAAAATGAACATTTGCCTTCATTCTGACATAAACAATTTTCAGTTTTTGTCGATATATCAACTGTATTACTAAAGTCCTAATAAAGAATTGTTTATAACTGTAAAATATTTCAAAAAAGCATGAAGAAATGAAAGGAGTTATGAAAGATGTTTATGAGAAAAGCAAATGATTCATCGTCGGGAACCCTTTTAAATGAAAGCAGTCGATTAGTAGAACGAATTGAGAAGGGAGACCTTTCAGCAAGAATAGATACTGCTGCATTCTCTTCAAGTCAAACGATTGAAGCAGTAGCCCAAATAAATGAAGCTTTGCAAAAGATGCAGGAAGTTAATGAAGATATTCAAATGCGTATGAATTTAGTGACAAAAGCCATTCAAGTTGGTTTATGGGATATGGTCGTGATCGCTGGAGATCCGGTCAATCCAAAAAATGAATTCACATGGACGGATGATTTCCGCAAAATGATCGGCTTTCAAAACGAGCACGATTTTCCGAACGTTTTAGACAGCTGGGCATCTCGAATTCATCCGGATGAACAAGAATATACCCTAAATGCATTCTCTTCGCATTTATCGGATCATTCGGGACGTACACCATATGATATCGAATATCGCTTGAAGTTGAAAAACGGAGATTATCGCTGGTTCAAAGCAACTGGCACGACTATTCGTGATCGAAATGGTGTCCCTCTTCGTGTGGCGGGAGCTCTTTTTGATATTCATGATCAGAAATTAAAAGAAGAAGAACTGCAAGCATTCGTGACGAGATATGATTTGATCAACCGTGCGCTTGTGGAAGCTCCTTGGGACATGGTCGTAGAGGCCGGCGATCCAGTCAATCCATACAATGAGTTCTGGTGGTCCCCGCAGTTCAGAAAAACGCTTGGTTTTACGGACGAAAAGGATTTCCCGAACGTATTAAGCAGCTGGAGCGACCGCCTGCATCCTGAGGATCAAGAAAAAGCTCTCCAAGCCTTTGCAGATCATTTAAATGATCACTCTGGACGCACACCATTTGATATTGATTACAGATTGCAGAGTAAAAATGGCGAGTATCGCTGGTATCATGCCGGTGGTGAAACCATTCGTGATGAAAAAGGTGTTCCTCTTCGTGTGGCTGGAACCATTCGTGACATCACGTTAGAAAAAAACAAAGAGAAAACAGCCGATGAAATGGCTTCACAAGTAGAACAGCTTTCAAGTTCAATCAGCGAAATGGTATCAGGCATTAGCTCTGTGACAAATCAAGCGCAGGAGCTGGCTGTTGCTCAAGAGCAGTCAACGTCTGCCGCACACTTAGCAAAAAATAGTGCAGATGAGACGAAAAATATTTCTGACTTGATTAAAGAAGTAGCGAACCAAACGAACCTGCTTGGTCTAAATGCTGCGATTGAAGCGGCCAGAGCTGGTGAGCAGGGACGAGGATTCTCGGTCGTTGCAGATGAAGTGCGTAAGCTGGCGCTTCATAGTGCCAATGCAACGGAGAATATCGAATCTAGCTTGACGGAAATGAAAACGCAAATTGATGAAATTCTTGAAAATATCTCGAATATGACAGCTCTTACGCAAACACAGGCTGCTTTAACAGAGCAAGTAAATGCTGCAGTCGATGAAGTGAATCACATGTCTCAGCGTCTTGTGGCGTATTCAAAGAGTATTTAATCGTCAGAAACCGCCCTCTCGTGTAGAAGGCGGTTTTTTCATTAAAATTGATCTGCTGGGAAAACAATCTCTGCATCTTTTCTTGCAGCATCAAGGACTTTCATCACAGAAAGACTCTCATCAAGCCATGCATAGCACTGTTCATGATTATTTGTTTCAATGATGTGCTGAAAAGCCTCTGCTTCATAAAACAGGCGGTTTGAATTTGTTTGTGCATTAAGTGAGATCACCTGGTCATTCACATGAAGCAGCACTTCCTCACAGCCATTCGCCCCATTTTTCACATGAATGAAGCCCTTTTCTCCTTGAATCAATGCAAAATTCATGCTGCTTGTATCCTTACTGCCGACACTTGTCGCAATGAAATCATTGTAGGTGAAAGTCAAAACACCAGATGTATCGATGCCATTGGGATGACGGTTTGCCTGGTAGCGGACCTGCTCCGGTGATCCGAAGAGATTCATGATGAAATGGACATTATAGATATTAATATCCATCAACGCTCCTCCTGAGAATTCAGGGTTAAAGACATTTGGCGTTTCGCCGGCTAGCAGCTGATTGTATTTGCTTGAATATTGACTATAGTTGCATTGAACCAGTTTGATTTTACCTAATTGATGAAGGTGTTTTTTGATTAAATGATAGTTTGGCATATGAACGGTCGTAATGGCTTCAAAGAGGAGAAGCTGCTTTTCCTTTGCGAGTGCGATTAAGGCTTCCAGCTCTTTGACATTAGAGGTGAAAGGCTTTTCGCAAATCACATGTTTTCCGTTTCTTAATGCAGCCGTGGCATGCTCGCTATGTAATCGATTCGGTGACGCAATATAAACAGCGTCAATGTTTGGATCTTCTAGCATAGCCGTTAAATCCGTATAAGTCGTTTTTACACCAAATTGGTCTGCGAGCTTCTTTGCCGTTGCTTCCTTTCTTGAATAGACGGCGTGACAAGAAGCGCCATCAAGCTGTTCAATCGCTTGCAAGAAGCTTTCCACAATCACACCTGTTCCAATGGTTGCAATGTTCATTCTATTCAAAACCCCTTCCACTCGTTTGATATCAAGTAAAGCTGTCTCTAGTATAACTGATGTTTGAATCGTACGCGCACTTGAGACCTGGGCGTAGAGGGGCGCCAGTGGCAAACACTGGCACATCTTTGGCAACCCTTACAATTAGCTGATGTTCGCTAATGTTTGTTTTGTTAATAATTGAATGGCAGCTTTCCTCTTCTTTAACTCTTGAATGGAGTGTTGAATATCCTCAACTTTTTGTTCGAGCAGCTGTTCAGCTTCTGTCTTTGATTGTTTTTCAAATAGCGATTTAATAATTTCACGAATTTCTTTGAGTGAGAAATCTAGCTTTCTTGCTTCTGTGATAAAGGATAGCATGAGTACATATTTTTTATCATATAAACGATAGCCGTTATGTGCTCTCTTTGGTTCGGGGAGCACACCCTCATTTTCATAAAAACGAATGGTTTCAATATGCACACCAGACATTTTTGACAATTTACCTCTAGTAAACGTAAGCATTCCCTGCACCTCCTTTCTTTGCTATCCATCATACAATTAGATTTGCTAGTTTCAAAATATTCAGTGGTGAACATTTGTCTTCATTTTCCCGTTGGAAAAGGGTAGAAACTCTATTTAAAGCAGGATGAATAGAATACGATATAATAGAGAAGGCATATGACAATTTTGTTACAGTGAGAACAAGTAGACAGCGTGATGAAAAAACGATAGGCTAAAATAGGTAAATAGTAATGATATAACCTGTCATCATATAGATGATGGCTCAAAATAGTGCAGCACGTTTTTTGCTGAGAAAAGGGGACCAGTGAATGTATAAATTAGTTGCAATTGATATGGATGGTACGTTATTAAATGATCAACATATGGTGCCGGATGAGGTGTTTGAAGCCATTCAACGGGCGAAAGCAGAGGGCGTTAAAATTGTGTTATGTACAGGACGGCCTATTGGCGGAGTGAATCGCTATTTAGATGATCTTCAGCTCAATCAAGAGGGAGATTATGTGATTGCCTATAATGGGGCGCTCGTCCAAAACAGTCACACAAATGAAGTGGTGTCAGAACTGACGTTATCCTATGAGGATTTAACTTCTTTATATAAGCTGAGCCGTGAGCTCGATACACCGATGCATTATTTCGATTCCGCTCATTTGTACACACCGAATCGTGATATTAGTGAGTACACAGTACTTGAATCTTATTTAACAAAGCTGCCGCTTAAATATTTACCTGTTGAAGAGGCAGATCCTTCAATGAGACTTCCGAAGATGATGTATATTGATCAGCCAGAACGGTTGGAAAAGACGATACAAGCCATTCCATCTGAAGTAAAAGACAAGTACATGATGGTGAAAAGTACAGATTTCTTCCTTGAAATCCTGCATCCTGAAGTCAGCAAAGGGAATGCCGTGAAGCTCCTAGCGAAAGAGCTGGGGATTGCTCGTGAAGAGGTCATGGCCATTGGTGACAATGGGAACGACGTATCGATGCTGGAATTTGCGGGCTGTGGTGTTGCCATGGGAAATGCCATTGATGATGTCAAAGCAGTAGCGGATGTTGTGACAAAGTCCAATAATGAAGCCGGTGTTGCACATGTCCTGCATGAGTTAGTTTTAGGGAAATAAACGAAAAAGCGGTCTACCAGTGAGGTAGCCGCTTTTTTATATGTGAGAGAAAAAGTAAACAAGCATCCGCCTGCTGCTCAAATTTGTCTTTTGCAGCATCGCCTTCACATGATCATGGACGGTATGGGTTGAAATAAATAAAGTGCTGGCAATTTCCTTTGTAGACTGTCCTTTTAATAAGCAGTCGAGGACGTTCATCTCTCTTTCTGTCAGCTTGTACGTTTTTGCCGCATAAGGAAGAATATCATTGGTTTGGGCTCTCTTGATGTGAATCATGACAGCCTCTTCCTGACCGGCTGCCTGCGCTAATCGAAATGCTTGAAGCGAGAGGAACAGCCCCGTAGGCAATCTCGTCATGCTTGCCGCTGTTTGGTCGATGCCACCGTATAAAAGTTTTGCCCCTAATGCTCTAAACGGGCGCGGCATAACCGCCCTGTCATGGATTTGTTCAAAGACTTGAAACGTCTGAAGCCAATGAAGACCCGTCTCATTTCCATAAAGAAGGTTGTAATCGTGCGAGAGAATGAGGAAGCCCTGCTGCTCCGCCGCCGCGTCCTCTTCGGTATCTCTTTTCCTGAAAAGTTCATCTCTCAGCTTGGCTGCGAGTCTAGGCGTTTGTTCGATGACCGCTCGAATATCTTGTTCTTGAAAAGGTTCCTTGTTCTTTAGACGATAGAGGCTGGCAATGCCCCAGCATTCTCCTTGAATCACAAGAGCTGCCCGCAATTCATCAGACCATCCTTTAGGTAACAAAATGTCTTGGTAGCGCTCACTGCTAAGGTATTCTCCGCTTTGGACTAGGCTCGCAGCATGAACGGGACCTTTGGCTAGAGACTCATGCTGATGTACGTCCTTTTTTAAGAACTCATTTTGAAACAGCTGGTCATGAATGTCTTCAATCGGTTCATCTGTGAAGGAACCTGTCGAGAGGAGAGTGGCTGGATCAATGGTCGTGATACAGGCGGCATCAAAATCAAGGACGGTAGCAAGCTCGTCCCGAATGTGTTGTCTCAGCTGCTGAAAATGAGTGGCTGGATTGGTCACATGATCTCCTCCTCAAAAATCCCCACTTTTAGGGATCGTGTTTTCTGGTGTCTCTTTTTACAATAAAGAGGTCATACCGTTAGTGTACAGGAAACGATGTAAAGCGGAAAGGAACTGGAGGAGAAGGACATGAAAGGAAACCAGCATTGGCACGATCCCGTTGCTGAGTCATATGCAGCGACGATTGCTCATAAAGTACCCGGCTATCAGCTATTGCATGAGTTGACAATAGACGTATTAGAAACTGAATTAAAGGGAGCGGCTCCCCGCATCCTGACTGTTGGAGCGGGTGGGGGCGAAGAGATCATCAATATGCTTCAAAGAAAAGAAGGCTGGCTCATCACAGGGGTCGATCCGTCACCTTCTATGCTGGACATGGCGAAACAGCGAGTTGCACAGCTTGAGATGGAGGCGCGTGTCACATGGCATGAGGCCTCATTAGATAAGGTTTCAGCTGAACCTGTTTACGATGCAGCGGTGAGCTTGCTTGTCATTCATTTTATAGAAAAGCGCCAGCTCTTTTTAGAAGAGATTGCCCGCAGGCTTCAACCAGATGCGCCGTTTATGTTGGCATTTATACAGGGAGAGATGAAGTCCCAAGCATTTCAACAGGAGCTTCACATGCTTTCTCTTTTCATGCAGCGGCAAGGTCTAGAAAAAGAAGTGTTTACGTCCTTTAAAGACAGGCTGGGAAGCGCGACACACCCTGTTCCCGAGGAAGAGATAAAAGAGCATTTAATCAAAGCAGGATTTGAAGACATCAGACCTTATTTTCAGGCAGGAATGATTAAGGGGCTTGTTTGCAAGCGAGGTCGTAGAGAGGCGGATAAGAAATGAGATCACAGGTGATGGTGATAGGCGGCTATGGACATGTTGGACAGCAAATATGTCTTGAGCTAAGCGAAGTGTATCCCGGACAAATTGTAGCGGCAGGCAGAAGCTATGAGAAAGCTGAGAAATTTTCACGCCAGACAAAAGGGAAAGTTCTTCCCTATCAACTAGATGTCAGTGAGCCGTTATTTTCGGACTGGGTGGATCAAACAAAACTGGTGATCATGTGCCTTGATCAAGAAGATCCGTCATTTGCTGAAACAGTTCTGCGGTCAGGCATTGATTATATAGATATTTCTGCGAAAGGGGCGTACATGGAACAGATGGCAAAACTGGATCACCAGCACACCAGTGCAACGGCTTTACTCAGCGTCGGGCTTGCGCCTGGCCTTACGAATTTATTGGCAGCGAAAGCAGCATCTATGCTCTCATCAGTGAATCAAATAGATATAGGGATTATGCTTGGATTGGGTGATCAGCATGGAAAAGCCGCCATTGAATGGACGCTTGACAATGTCCATACTGACTATGTGGTTACTGAGCATCATCAGCGTAAAAGAGTCAAAAGCTTTACTGGAGGCAAGCGTATAGATTTTGGTGTGAAACTTGGAAAGCGGCAAGCCTATCAGTTCCCCTTCTCTGATCAGCAGACATTGCCTTTGACGCTCAGCGTGCCTTCTGTGACAACAAGGCTTTGTTTTGATTCTCGCGCGGCAACGCGGGCATTTGCTGTCACAAGGAGCCTTGGAATGACGTCCCTTCTCACTGTGCCGAAAATCAAGGAACGAGCCATTTCTATGATTCAATCTGCTCAAATGGGAACAGATCAATATGCAGTGAAAGTGGAGGCGACAGGAATGGAGAGGAACAAGATTCATCACGTAGCACTTGGAATAAAAGGGCATGATGAGTCTCAAGCAACAGCTCAAGTCGCCTCTGCTGCGGCACTGCATTTATTGGGCAGGCGGTTTCAGACAGGTGTGTTTCATATCGAAAAATTATTTTCATTAGCGTATGAGAATGGTGATTTTGCGTTGGTGGATCAAAAAACGAAGGAAAAGCGTGTGTTAGCGCTGAAAGCCAGCCTTTTAACGTCATAAAAAGAAGACTAGCAGGATGCTAGTCTTTTTTATGACGATGACACATCTCCTTTTTTCTTGATGCTAGCTGTAATGAGCTGTGTCAATGTATCAGAGCCTTTTGTTGAAAGGTGAACACCATCAGGCTGAAAATAAGAAGGCTGTCCAGTAGCGGCTGAATGCCAATCGACCAGGGTCACATTGGAATGTTGATCGGCCACTCGCTGAATGACTGCATTCACATCGCTTTCCCAAGACCTTGGGACTCTCGTGTTCACAAGGAAAATGTGCGCCTTTGAAAATTGCTGAATGAATGCTGTCAATGTGCCCTCAGTAAAATAGCCATTCGTGCCAAGCTCAATGATAACAGCGGCATCAGATTGATTAAATGAAGCATACTGAGGAGCGATGCTGACGGCTTCGTTCATTTGTCTGCCAACCTTTGCATCGATGGTGATTTGTGCATATGTCTTTTCAAGATTCGGCGCTATGTCCAGCATGACGGAATCACCAATAGCAAGAATTTGGTGAAACTGCTTCTGATCTGCTGCTTTCTTCTCGTGTTTTTCTTTCTTTTTTTTCGTTTTCGATTCCGTAGAGTCTCCTGCTTTTTTCGGTGCCGTCTTAATTTGTGTCACTTCCTTGGCATGTGGAGACGTATGGGACGAACTGGACATGCCAATGGTAAATAAGATTAAAAGAGCTGCAGTGATTCCAAGGAACACTTTATGAGACGTAGACCATTGTTTGAATCCCTTTTTCCAAATAGACCAAGAGGCAAAATATTGTGTGAAGCCAAGCCGGCGAATCGGCTGTTCGATGAAGCGGTAAGAGGCCTCTGCGATAAGTAAAATGGCAATGATCTGCAATGCGACACGCCCCATAGAAGGCTGTCCAATTTCAATGACAGGGGTGGTCAGCACGATGATGGGATAATGCCACAGGTAAATACCATAAGAACGCTTTCCAATCCAGACGAGCGGCTGATAGGAGAGCCATTTTCCCAATAGGCTTGCAGGGTGGCAGATGCACGCAATTAAAATCGCTGCATTAAGACAGAATAAAAGCATGCCGCCTTGATAGAGAAAGCCGTCAAATTCGTCCACTGCATAAACACATAGAAGAAAAACCGCAAACGAACCAAAACCAGCGATATGTAAAATACGTCTGCCAACAGGAAGGAGCTTTTTGCTGGACAGTCTTTGCATGGGCCATACAAATGCTAGGCTGCACCCAATCAGAAGCGCAAATGCACGAGTATCTGTTCCATAATAAACCCTGCTTGGGTCCATATCGGGTGAATAAAGGATTGCCATCCATAAGGCGGAGACAAGTGCAAGGCCAAAGGTGATCATTGGCAGATGGGATCTATTTTTCACCCATTTTAGCCCAGCAATCAATAGTACCGGCCAAATGATATAAAATTGCTCTTCTATCGCCAAAGACCACAAATTTTTCAGTGGAGATACAGCGTTGAAGCTATCAAAATAAGACAGCTGATGGAAAATGTACCACCAGTTACTGACATAAAAAAAGGACGATAAGGCATCGCCACGAATGGACAATAGTGCATTCGAACCCGCAATTGCACACCAGCTGACGGTTAAGAAAATCATCACGTAAGCAGCTGGAAGGAGCCTTCTGATTCGGCCCATCCAAAATGGTAAAAGCTCTTGATAACCCAAATCCTGCTTATGTAACAAGATCGTTGTAATCAAGTAACCAGAAATCACAAAAAACAAATCAACGCCAAGAAACCCGCCGCTTGCAGGTCCAATATGTAAGTGATAAGCAATGACCGCCAATACAGCAACGGCTCTTAGCCCATCTAGTCCTAATATATAACGTAAACGATTCTCCTTGCTGCTCATGAAAATGAATCCCCCATTTATGTCAAAACGCTTCTTTTTTGTTGTCACTCCAAAAGAGCAACGATTCTTTTATTTTATATAAGATTAGACGAATCAGCATCACATTTTGTTGGCGAATTTCTGTCTTTTTTTAAAATTTTTATATAAAGATAGAATTGATGGTCAGGAAGGCTGCCTTATTTTTATACTCAAAACCAAAATCCCTGTCATAATAAAAGAAGATGGAAAGGGGATGTGTGAAATGAGAACAATTGAAAATGATCAGTTATTGATTCAGATCAATGAGAGGGGTGCCGAGGTCAGAGAGGTGCTTCATAAGGAAAGTGGACGTCAATATATGTGGTCTGGCGATCCTGCATACTGGGGCAGGGTGTCGCCTGTCTTATTCCCGATTGTTGGACGATTAAAGAATGACCAATACAAGATAGATGATCAAACCTATGAGCTCACGCAGCATGGATTCTTGCGTGATGTTGATTTTGATTTACATGAAGAAACGAAACATACAGTGACCTTTCAATATGAATCAAAAGGCCGCCACATCGAGCAGTATCCCTATGAATTTACCGCCCGTATTCGATACGAGCTGTCGGAAAATGGTCTGATGATTTCCTGGGAAATTGATAATGTCGGAGATGACACGATGTATTTCTCCATCGGAGGTCACCCCGCATTTCAAGTTCCGCTAATTGAAGGAGAGCGCACAGCAGATTATTCCCTGACATTGACGCCTTCTACTGAGCATCTTCCTGTCCAATATGAACTAAAAAATTCACTTGTCAGGGAGAAAGAAAAAAGCATTCAGCTTAAACCAATTCAGCTTCGACCAGAGCTTTTTCAGCATGATGCGATGATCTTTAGTCATATCAATCGAGTGTCATTGGTGTCTCAGGCAGGTCACGGGGTTGAGGTTGATCTCACTGGTTTTCCGTTCGTTGGTATTTGGTCACCTTATCATCAAGAAACGGGCACAATGGCTCCTTTTGTTTGTATTGAGCCTTGGTACGGTATTGCCGATGTTGAAGGGACGAATGGGCAGTACAAGGAAAAGTTCGGTATTCAAACTTTAGAGAAGAATGAGACCTTCCAAGCCGCCTATACGATTTTTTTCAAATGAACATTTGTGCATGATAAGTTGAACAATTTGTTATGATAGAAGAAAAAAGGAGGCGTACGAATGGATCGGGAGAAACAACAACTGAGTATTGAAGCGGCAAGGCTGTATTATTTATCGGATTACAGCCAGCAGGAAATTGCCAAACAGCTCGACCTGTCGAGACCAACTGTATCTCGGCTGCTTCAATATGCGAAGGAGAAGGGGTACGTCCAGATAACGGTAATGGACCCGTTTGAAGACTTGAATGAGCTGTCTTCATTGCTCAAGGAAAAATATGACCTGCTTGAAGCTCATGTGGTGTTTTCGCCCAAAGATGATTATCCAACGATCACCGAATACTTGAGCCAATTTGGTGCTGAGTACTTGCAAAACACAGTAAAAGACGGTGATATCGTTGGTGTGAGCTGGGGAACCACCATGTATCAAATTGCTCAAAAGATGCAACCTAAACAGGTCAAAGGTGTAGAGGTTGTCCAGCTGAAGGGTGGGATTAGCCACTCCCATGTGAATACATATTCTGCGGAAACCATCCAGCTGTTTGCCGAGGCCTTTCAAACAGCACCGCGCTATTTACCGCTTCCTGTTGTATTTGATAGTGCTGCCGTCAAGGAGATGGTTGAACAGGACAGACATATTCAGCGCATCATTGAAATGGGCAAACAGGCGAATATTGCTGTGTTCACTGTTGGAACGGTAAGAGATGAAGCCCTTTTGTTTAGACTTGGTTACTTCCGCGAAGAAGAAAAAGCACTGCTCAAAGCATCCAGTGTTGGGGACATCTGTTCGCGCTTTTATGATCAAGAAGGACGCATTTGCAGTGAAGCGATTAACAACCGTACGATTGGCGTGGAGCTTGATGATTTAAGAACAAAAGAACGCTCTATTCTTGTTGCTGGTGGACATCGCAAGGTTGCTTCTATCCACGGTGCACTAAGAGGAAAATATGCGAACGTATTGATGATTGATCAGCATACAGCAAAGGCTCTTTTAAATGTCACAAAATAGATGAACAAAATTTCATAACTATGTTTACAAATGTTCATCGGTCATATATGATGAAAGTATCATAATTAAAAGGAAGTGTAAGCATGACGATAGCAAATCTTATTGATCATACAGCACTAAAACCAGATACATCGAAAGCTGCAATCATGCAGTTACTTGAAGAAGCAAAGACTCATCAGTTCGCATCTGTTTGTGTGAATCCAACATGGGTGTCTCTTGCGGCGAAAGAACTAGCAGGAACAGGCGTTGATATTTGTACAGTCATCGGTTTCCCGCTAGGTGCAAACACAACAGCAGTAAAAGCATTCGAAACAAAGGATGCAATTGAGAACGGTGCAACCGAAGTGGACATGGTCATCAATATCGCGGCATTGAAAGACGGCGAATATGATGCAGTTGAGCAAGATATTCGTGCAGTTGTAGACGCAGCAAAAGGGAAGGCACTTGTGAAAGTCATTATTGAAGCGTGCTTACTCACAGATGAAGAGAAAGTCAAAGCTTGTGAGCTTTCAGTGAAAGCTGGCGCTGATTTTGTGAAAACATCGACTGGATTTAGTACAGGCGGTGCAACTGCTGAGGACATCGCATTAATGCGTAAAACAGTAGGACCTGACATCGGTGTGAAAGCATCAGGCGGCGTGAGAACAAAAGAAGATGTTGAGGCAATGCTAGCTGCAGGCGCTACCCGAATTGGTGCGAGTGCAGGCGTTTCTATTATCAAAGGGGATCAATCAGCTCCTTCGAAAGACTATTAATTCATACGATCCTATGGTAGGATAACATTCGTGACTCATAAATGATGAAAAAGTCATATGCGGAAGGATCTCACTTCTGGGAATTTCTTCCGCACTTTGTTTGCGAAATAGGGTTTGTTCCATACAAGCGCATTAATGTAAACGAATTCATTCGAGGAGGAAAAACATGAAATACGTGATTGGTATCATCGGTTTGCTGGTGATTCTCGCCATTGCATGGCTGGCTAGTAACGGCAAAAAACGAGTAAAATTCCGTCCAGTAATTGTCATGATTGTACTGCAATTTATTTTAGGTTATATTCTGCTCAATACAGGTGTTGGAAATTTCCTAGTCGGGGGCTTTGCAAGGGGATTCCAAATGCTTCTAGGCTATGCCGGTGAAGGAATCAACTTCGTATTTGGCGGATTAATGAATGATAAGGCGTCAACTTTCTTCATCAATGTCTTACTGCCGATCGTCTTTATTTCGGCATTGATCGGTATCCTGCAGCATTGGCGTATCCTCCCGCTTATCGTACGCGGAATCGGGTATTTGCTTAGTAAAGTAAATGGAATGGGGAAACTAGAATCCTACAACGCAGTAGCGTCTGCGATTTTAGGTCAATCAGAAGTCTTTATTTCCATTAAGAAACAGCTCGGATTATTACCTCAACAACGTCTTTATACATTGTGTGCATCTGCGATGTCAACTGTATCGATGTCCATTGTCGGTGCATACATGCAAATGATTAAACCAGAGTATGTTGTAACAGCACTCGTGCTGAACCTATTTGGTGGGTTTATTATTGCGTCTATCATCAATCCTTATGAAGTGGCTAAGGACGAAGACATGATTGAAATTGTAGAAGAAGAAAAGCAATCCTTCTTTGAAATGCTTGGCGAATATATTATGGATGGTTTCAAAGTAGCGATTGTTGTCGCTGCGATGTTGATTGGATTCGTTGCATTAATTGCGATGATTAATGGAATCTTTACAGCTGTCATCGGTGTTTCTTTCCAAGATGTACTTGGATATGTGTTTGCCCCATTTGCTTTCCTTGTCGGTGTACCTTGGAGCGAAGCTGTACAAGCAGGAAGCATTATGGCAACCAAAATGGTATCTAACGAATTTGTGGCAATGCTTGCTCTAACTGGAGAAGGTTTGCATTTCACTGCTCGTACAGAAGCGATCATTTCTGTATTCCTTGTATCATTTGCGAACTTCTCTTCTATCGGTATCATTGCTGGAGCAGTCAAAGGCTTAAACGAAAAACAAGGGAACGTTGTCGCACGCTTTGGATTAAAGCTTCTATTTGGTGCAACACTTGTCAGCTTCTTAACAGCAGGCGTTGTCGGTTTGATTTACTAATTTAAGAAAAGGAATGGTGAAAACAATGAGAATGGTAGATATCATTGCGAAAAAACGTGACGGAAAAGAATTATCTTCAGAGGAAATTTCTTTCTTTGTCAAAGAATATACGGACGGAACAATTCCTGACTACCAAGCAAGTGCCTTGGCTATGACGATTTTCTTCCAAGATATGACGGATCAAGAACGTGCTGACTTAACGCTCGCTATGGCGAACTCGGGAGACACGATTGACCTCTCTGCCATTGAGGGTATTAAAGTAGACAAGCACTCAACAGGCGGTGTAGGCGATACAACAACGCTTGTACTTGCTCCTCTTGTGGCTGCACTTGATGTACCTGTTGCGAAAATGTCTGGCCGCGGCCTTGGACATACAGGCGGTACAGTGGACAAGCTTGAAGCGGTAAAAGGCTTCCACGTAGAAATTACAAAAGACGAATTCATCGAGCTTGTGAACCGTCATAAAGTAGCGGTCATTGGTCAATCAGGCAACCTGACACCAGCGGATAAAAAGCTTTATGCCCTTCGTGATGTGACAGGAACCGTTAACTCCATCCCGCTCATTGCAAGCTCTATTATGAGTAAGAAAATTGCTGCTGGCGCAGATGCGATCGTACTAGATGTGAAAACAGGTGCAGGTGCTTTCATGAAAACACCTGAAGACTCTGAGAAGCTTGCAAAAGCCATGGTCCGCATCGGAAACAACGTTGGCAGACAAACGATGGCTGTCATCTCTGATATGTCTCAGCCGCTAGGATTAGCGATTGGAAATTCCCTTGAAGTGAAAGAAGCGATTGATACGCTTAAAGGCGAAGGCCCTGAAGACTTAAACGAGCTTGTGCTCACTTTAGGAAGTCAAATGGTCGTTCTTGCGAAAAAAGCAGAAACGCTTGATGAAGCAAGAGAAAAGCTAATTGAAGTCATGAAAAACGGCAAAGCACTTGAGAAATTCAAGGAATTCTTAGAAAATCAAGGTGGGGACGGCTCGATTGTAGATCAGCCGGAAAAACTGCCGCAAGCCCCTTACCAAATCGACGTTCCTGCAAAGGAATCAGGTGTGGTTGCTGAAATCGTCGCAGACGAGATCGGTGTTGCAGCGATGATTCTTGGAGCAGGACGTGCGACAAAAGAGGACGAGATCGACCTATCTGTCGGCATCATGCTGAACAAAAAAGTCGGCGATCGTGTTGAAAAAGGAGATTCACTCGTGACACTTCATGCAAATCGTGAAGATGTTGCGAATGTCGTGGAGAAAATTTATGACAACATCCGCATCGCAGATCATGCTGATGCACCAACTCTCATTCACACTGTGATCACAGAATAAAGAAAAAAGGACAAAAGTGCTTCGCCGCTTTTGTCCTTTTTTTGTTCATTTCTTTTTCTATTGAGATAAAAAATTTCACTTTATGAAACAAACCTCTTGCAATCATTAAATAATGGGTGTATATTAGTTGACGAGTCAATGATTGATATATCAACTAATTGATCTGAATAGAAAAGAGGGGATGGCATTGACTGCATTTTGCTCTGAAGAAGCAGAGGTATTATACCGTTTGCAGTGTGTGAACCGTATGATGGGCGTGAAGTTCGAAGCATGCACGGGCATCAGCCAATCAAGACTAGAGTTGCTATCACTGTTATTCCAAGCAGACGAAATCAGCCAGTCAGATTTGCAGAAAAAAGTAAATATTGATAGTGCGGCTGTGACGCGTCACTTAAAACAGTTAGAAGCAAAAGGAATGGTCACGCGCAGAAGAAAGCCAGAAGATAATCGAGTCACACTTGTTCGTCTGACAGAAGAAGGCAGAACAAGAATCGAAGCTTCTAAAAAAGAAAAAGAACGATTTATCTCAGAAATGCTTGAAAACGTAAGTGACGAAGAACGAAAGCTTCTCACTGATGTGCTCAGCCGAATACAACAAAACATCGAAAAGATTCAAACAACCTAAAGGAGTGTTTCAACATGGCTACAACATTAAAAACTAACGATTTTATGGAAATTTTGAAAGGACGCCGTTCTATTCGTAACTATGACCCAGCTGTGAAAATCAGCAAAGAAGAAATGGCAGAGATTCTAGAAGAAGCAACAACTGCACCATCATCAGTGAATGCACAGCCTTGGCGCTTCATGGTCATTGACAGCCCAGAAGGAAAAGAAAAGCTTGCACCACTTGCAAAATTCAACCAAACTCAAGTGTCAACATCAGCAGCTGTCATTGCAGTATTTGCAGATATGAAAAGCAATGAATACTTAGATGAAATTTATTCAAAAGCAGTAGAGCATGGCTACATGCCGCAAGAAGTGAAAGAAAGACAAATTGCTGCACTAACTGCACACTTTGAGGTACTTCCAGAGCAAGTGAATCGCGAAACAATCTTAATTGACGGTGGAATTGTGTCTATGCAGCTTATGCTTGCAGCACGTGCACACGGCTATGATACAAATCCAATTGGCGGTTTTGATAAAGAAGTCATCGCTGAAACATTTGGCTGGGATAAAGAACGTTATGTACCAGTGATGCTGTTATCAATTGGGAAAGCTGCTGACGAAGGTTATGCTTCTTACCGCTTACCGATTGAACGCATTACAGAGTGGAAATAATATCTTTTAAAAAGGAGACGATTAGATGATTATTATTCATGCAGGGATGACCATTCATCCAGAAAAAGAAAACGTATTTCTAGAAGAAATCAATGCATTAATGAAAGCTTCACAAGCCGAAGAAGGCAATGTATCCTACAAGCTGTTCAAGGATACAGATAAGGAACATACCTTCTTAATGGTAGAAGTGTGGAAAGATGACGCTGCGGTTCAGAGCCATAATGCGAGTGCACATTTCCAAGCTTTCGTAGCGAAGGCAAAAGAATTCTTAGCCGCTCCACTTGACGTTGTTGCCTTTCAAGGCCAGCAACTTTCATAGTAAAACAACAAACACCCTAGGCGTTCAGGACTGGACCCTATAAAGGGAGACAAATAAAAACACCTTTAAGTTGAAAATCGGGTATAGAATACCTGAAATCAATTTGGAGGTGTTTTTCTATGGGTTCAAGAGTTAGTTATTCACTTGAAGTGAAGATGAAATCAATTAAGGAGGTAAAATAATCAAGTCAAAATATTTCATCTAATCATTCAGGTGCTCCCATCTAAAATGAGAACACACTGAATGGTCAATCATATTTATGACATCACGGCCACTGTTGTTCGCCTTTCATGACTTTAGCACTCAATTCTAAGTCTCCAGTGTTCGTAAAGTTCGGATACTCTTTCTTCATTTCAGCAATCAATTGAGCTGAATTGTCTGCCCTCTTAGCTGCTGCTTCAAATTTTGTAATATAGTCACGGGTAAACACAACTGCTGATGTATCTTCAGCACTCTTACCTAGATAATGACCTGGAATCACACGTTCCGGCTTCAGATCAAGAATATGATTTAGAATTTCACGCCATTGATCACGACTTTTTTGAGATTGATTGTCTGCTGTCCAAACATATTCATTCTCATAAACAGGTACTCCACCTAGAACTGTTTTTTTCGATGGAACCCAAAGAAAAGTGTGAGATGGGTCTGGTCCGTCAAGTCCAATGATGTTGATGTTTTTTCCATCAACGGTCAGTTTATCTCCCTTTAAAACATCTGGAATAATCTGTGCTGTTGGTGCATTTTTCTTTAATATTGGATTCCAGTAATCATTTTTGGCCTGAATCGTTTTTTTAATTCCCTTAACAGTTTCAGGCGTTGCCACAATTTTCACATCAGGGAATGCTTCACGAATGGCAGAGAGACCAAAGTAATAATCTGGGTCTTTATGACTGACATAAACAGTTGTCAGTTTCTTTCCTGTATCGCGAATCATTTTTACTAACTTCTCTGCATTATCCTTTTCAAACTGGGCATCGACAAGAATGACTTCTTTCGGTCCTTCAATCAAGCTAGAAGTGACAGCAAAAACTCCTTTATCACCAGGGTTGAATGTTGTGATTTTAAGATTTACAGCTTGTTTGTCCGCTGTGTTTTTGTTATCGATTACTGTATTTTTTGTATCTTCATTGCTAGCACATGCGCTTAGCAATAACACGAAACAAAGACCTAAAGTAAATCCTATGACTGATTTTAATTTAAACATTAGATGATTCTCCTTTTTCATTTTTTACGAAGACCCTATATGTTATTAATGACTAAAAACACAGGTCTTATGTATGAGTGTAGCCAACACATAAATAAATATTTCTTTAGCGAATTAATTGGATATTGTTCAATCATTAACCTCCCCGAAACAAAGTGAATATTTGATTCATGCTGGATAGCCTTAGAAAAAAGATGTAACGAAATCAGTTACACCTAGATGAGATGTAACCATTATAGTTACACCTCTTGGTTGATGTCAATAGAAATAAATTTGAGAGTTTCAACAAAATTCACCCTAATATGCCTTTTTAACGATCTGTTTTACATGTAGAAAATCAATTGAAACGGGATTCTTCTACGACAAATCCATAAAAAAGAGTGACCGATATTACGAATTTACCGTTTGGTCAAAAAATGTTTTATCTACCCATCATAAAAGATTTAGTCACTTATACGATTGGTTAATCAAGGAGCAGTCTCACTTCATATGCTGATCAAAACGAGATTAAGGAAAAAGGCATTATCATGAGCATGTCCCATAAGGGTATGCCCGCTGATAATGCCCGATCGAATTCTTCCACTCCAGTTTGAAATTAGAAAGTCACCGAAAAAGTTTCGGCAACTGGCTGTTTCATTAAGGTGTTTTGATCCATGTATCAAAAACGGGGATCAGTCACGTTTATCGTCTAGGGTTCTTTTATTTTCGACACCTTGTTCCACCCATTTCATTCCCGTATTGTGCATTTTCCACAAAATTTCTGAAAATAAAATGTTTTTCGACTTAAGTATATTGGAATATGCTAGAATGAGATATTATTTATTACCAAATTAGGGAGGAACCAAAATGAAAAAAGGGAAATGGACGAGCATTGCACTAACGGCTGTCCTCGGTTTAGGCACATTGACAGCTTTCAGCACCCCACTATCTGCCCACACTACAGAAAAGTCAACATCCTCAGACGGCGGTCATTATTCAGGTATTCCATTCGATGCAAGTGTTGTGAATGAAGACCGTCTCATCAAAGCCTTGAAAAAACAAGGAAAGATCAAAAAGAATGCCAATGAAGCAGAAACCCAAAAAGCATTAAAGAAATATCTAAAGAAAAAAGAAGAATCTGCTATGAAACAAAGTGCAAGCACCTTAACAGAAGAGCCTGAATTTCTGAAAGAATACAAACAAAAGGTACATAACAAATTAGCCAAAAAGAAAAAGTTAAAGAAGCATAATGGAAAAGAAAGCAATCATGTAAAACCGGTCAAAAAGGAAAAGTATAAAGGCGAAGTTCGCAATGATAAGGTATTGGTTTTATTAGTAGATTTTAAAGATTATAAGCATAATAGTATTAAAAAAGAAGAGACTGATATGTACTATGACAAGTACGATCAGCAGCACTATCAAGACATGCTTTTCGGAAAAAATGGCTACATCGGTCCAGATGGGAAACGAAAAGTATCCATGAAGCAATATTATGAGAAACAGTCTGGCGGCAGTTACACGATCAGTGGAACGGTGGCTGGCTGGTATACAGCGAAGCATGAAGCAGCCTATTATGGCGGGAACGTACCTGATGAATCAGGCAGTGACGGCAGACCGCGTGAATTGGTGAAAGAAGCACTCGAAGCAGCAGCAAAGGACCCGAACATTGATCTCGGTGAATATGATCAATGGGACCGCTATGATATGGATGGCGACGGCGTTTATAACGAACCAGACGGCATCATTGACCATCTGATGGTCGTTCATGCTGGCGTAGGTGAAGAAGCTGGCGGCGGACAACTTGGCTCTAATGCGATTTGGTCGCACCGCTGGTCACTTGGTGATGTATTTGAAATTCCAAACACTGAATCTGAAGTCGGACAAGGCGGAAAGTTAGGCGCGTTAGATTACACCATTGAGCCTGAAGATGGCGCGGCAGGCGTATTCACACATGAATTCGGACATGATCTTGGTCTTCCTGATGAGTACGATACACAGTACACAGGAGGAGGCGAGCCCGTTTCCTACTGGTCGATCATGTCAAGCGGAAGCTGGGCAGGTAAAGTCCCTGGAACGGAACCAACAGGCTTTAGTCCATATGCGAAAGAAATGCTTCAAAACTTACATGGTGGTAACTGGCTTACTGGACAAACCATTGATGGTAAAACATTAAAGAAAAGCAAAACAGTGCTGATTGATGAAGCAGCAACAAAAGGAACGAACCATGATGCGGTTCGGGTAGATTTACCAGATAAAGAGATTGTTGTCACAAAACCTGCTCAAGGACAAAATTCGTACTTCAGCGGAACGGGTGACAATTTAAATGCGACCATGACGACAACAGGTATCGATTTGTCGAAAGGGAGCAAAGCAGAGCTGACATTTAAAGCATGGTACGATATCGAAGAAGATTATGATTATGCGTATGTAGAAGTTCGTGAAACAGGAACTGATCAGTGGAAGACCATTGCTGGTAACATCACGAACGATCGAAATGAAGCTGGAGCGAACGAAGGCAATGGAATTGACGGAAAATCAGACGGATGGGTAGATGCAGCATTTGATCTTTCTGCTTATGCAGGGAAGAAAATTGACCTGCAATTCCGCTATACAACCGATGCAGGCTATTCACTGCCAGGCTTATTTGTAGATGATTTAAACATCACTGCAGATGGGACGAAAGTGTGGTCAGATGATGCCGAGGGCACATCTACTTTCACCTTTAACGGATTCTCGAAATCGAATGGAAAACAATATGCAGCTCAATACTATTTACTAGAGTGGCGCTCATATGCTGACGTCGATAAAGGGTTAAAGCATATCAAACGAGGGGCAAGCCTCATGAGCTATAATAACGGTTTGGTCGTGTGGTATGTCGATCAATCCTACAGTGATAACTGGGTAGGAAAACACCCAGGGAACGGTTTCCTTGGGGTAGTAGATGCAGATCAGCAAGTATTGAAGTGGAGTGACGGCTCCATTGCAGCCACAGGTTTCCAAGTACATGATGCAGCATTTTCTTTGAATCCAAGTACGAAGCTCAATATTGATTATACAGCGACAACTGGCTTAACGTTGGTAGATCGCTATATTCGCCCGACTCGTACATTTAGTGATAAAAAGAATTATGTGAATCCAAATAATCCAGATGCAGGGCGTGATGTCCCAACATACGGTCTATCCTTTAAAGTCGTTGGACAAAGTAAGGATCGTTCTGTTGGAAAGGTATTAATTTCTAAAAGTAACTAAACAGAAAGCCGGATTCTACCATTGAATCCGGCTTTTTGCTATGGTAATAAACTGTTTTTGATGAAAAGGGCGGCTTTTTGGTCGAATGTCTGTTCTTTTTTATTTTGATATCCGAATGAAATCATTATATAATAGAGACTGGAAGGTTTTTCTTTCATACATGGTTCTTTTTAGCTGTTAAAACAAAGGAAAGGATGAGCGTTACCAATGAGTTGTGTCACTGCTAAGCAATTAAAGGTGATTAGAGGGACGATGCAGACTTTTTGCAGCCATTTGGAGTATGATGGTCACGGTAAGCTTCATATCAATACCATCATGGCTTTTATTAAAAAGGAGTTTGGTGTGAGGAAAATGAAAGACATTCCACAAAGCCGCTTTACTGAAGCGCTTGAATTAATACAAGACTTTGATTTATACACGGATAAAATAGAGATTCGTGATCGTCTATCAGAAAGGAATTAACTAAATTGAATATTTTGGCAATAATACTAGTAGGAATTGTCGCATTAGAACACCTTGTCATTATGTTATTAGAAATGTTTTTTATGGAATCAAAGATGGCAAAGAGATCCTTTAAGCTGCCAGAACACTTGCAAAAGGATCCAAATGTAAAAGTGATGTTTGCCAATCAGGGGCTTTATAACGGGTTTTTAGCTGCAGGACTGATTTGGGGGCTCATTCTTGGATCGAATACTGTTGGATATATGATTCAGCTATTTTTCATTATTTGCGTGATCATCGCTGCTGTATTTGGCGGTGTGACCTCTAATAAATCAATCATCGTCAAGCAAGGAGTACCAGCGCTTCTTGCATTAATTGCGCTTATCCTGGCAATTTAACCATAAATAAAGTCGCCCGAGTAAAGGGCGGCTTTTATCTTTTTCGAAGACCCATTAGACGAATAATGGATGTCAGACATAGCGCAACGGCAACAGCCAAAATAATTTTTCCATACATGACCCCTGTTAAGTTCATCAAAAAGACGGCCAATATGATACAGAGCGTGATGATGATCATCACAATCGAATAGGTTTTCATCTCTTTTCCACTCCTTTAAAAGTCCCCTCACATCCGTGAGGTCTATCCATCTTACCTCATATGATATCACTCAATGACAATTTTACATGAAATTCCCTACCAATAGAATGTGACATATTGATTAGATTAATGACATGCCATATTTTTCAGAAAATCGGGTATACCATAAAGAGTTGCACCGAAGTTCGATTGCTTGATATTTAATTGTGCAAAATGTAAAATGAAAACATGATAAATCGAAAGGATGATCAAGATGAGTAAGAAAGTGTTATTAGTATCGACAAGCAGTTCAGAAATGAACGGACATCCAACAGGCTTATGGCTAGAAGAGTTGGCAGAGCCATTTCATATTTTTAAAGAAAATGAACTAGACGTTCAAATTGTCTCTATTCAAGGTGGAACTGTCCCTATTGATAAAAATTCAATTCCAGAAGGTGTTCCAGCGCAATATGAAGATGTATATGAATTACTTCAAGACACAAAGGCGCTTACAGATGTGAACCCAGCTGATTATGATGGCATCTTCTTTGCGGGAGGACACGGCCCAATGATCGATTTTGCGTCTAATCAACTGGTAGCCGATGCAATCTTAGCTATTTCAAACAAAAATGGTGCAGTCGGAGCTGTTTGTCACGGCGTTTCAGCATTCATTGATGTGAAGGATCAAGATGGCAAATCATTTATCGAAGGTAAAAAAATCACAGGCTTCACAAACGAAGAAGAGGAAGCTGTTCAGCTGACATCAAAAGTTCCATTTTTATTGGAAACAAAACTTCGTGAGCAAGGGGCAGCGTTTGAAAAAGGAGATGCCTTTGCACCATACGCTGTAGTTGACGGACAAATCATTACTGGACAAAATCCAGGTTCTAGTGCAGAAACAGCACGCCTGTTTGTTAAAACCATTTCATAAAGTGATCAAAAAACCAGTCGTAGCAAATACGGCTGGTTTTTTGTCATAAAGATTTCCTAAAAAAGACCATAACAATGAATGAAATAATGGTAAAATATTCACAGGGTAAAAAACCCAATTGAGGAAAAAGGGGATGTTCCTGTGAGAGCATTATATGGAAAAATCACTGCAGCTTTATTATCCATTCTACTCGTCACAACAGGTTTATTTTCACCAGTATTAAAAGCAGAAGAAGCACCGAAATCAGATGGGAAATTGTCACCACTGACGGAAAAAGCCATTCAGCAAGTGCAAGACTCGTTTTTGAAACAGGATGAAGGAACCGCTATCCAAAAGAAGCAGCTAAAAAAATCTTTTAAAGTAGATAAGAAAAATGGAATCAGTATCAAACGAAAAGCCGCTAAAGATGGTAAGATGCGTACATCTTCCGTTCGCTCCATTGATGGACTAGCCATCAACCAATCGGTTGTCTTATCAGAGGATGACCCAGTCGATTTATGGTTGTTAAGTACGACTTCACCTCAGGCACTCATCAGCCGAATTACCTCTTCAAATCCCGATTATTTCGTACAATTATTTGTTGTTGATTATGAAACTGGACAAGCTTATCCGACGGACTTGATTCAGCCAGCAGGCAGTCTCCTTGGTTTGACCAATTTACCAGCAGGTGACTACGCATTCGGTATCACAAGCGGTGGAAATTTCGGAGACTCTTACACGTTACAAGTGAATGCAAAAAATCCACCCAATTTCACTGGGGCTGTTTCCCTCTCCTCAACCTTGCAATACTTTGTAGCTGAGTATGCGAATGGGGATGTTTTCGCTAATGGTACAAAAGTGTATAACAAACAATCTAAGACCGCCGATTATAAATGGGAGCGTGTATTTTATTTTTCATATGACGGAAAATATGATCAGAGAACCCATTCTGTTGAAAGTGTGAAAGTGAAAAGTATTTCGGCACCAGTATCGTACTCTGCTCCTTATGCGAGTTCATCTGAGGCCATTCTCGTCTACTTAGATGTGGAGACGTTATTTATGTATCATGAATCATCGTTTGCTAGTGGGCAATACTACCATAGTAGCTTTGTTGATACACTTGGAAAGACAACGCCAAGGCGTTTAGATATTGATGATATGACAAATTACGGCGATCATATTTTAGCTGTTGATTTGAAAACGGGAAAACCAATTGATTTCTTCAGTGTCCTTAATTTTTACTATGCTGCAGGGATCGAAAAGCTGCCTACGATCAGAACGTTGAATTAAGAAAGGCGGTTGACAGCAAATCTCTACATGTGTAGAGTAAAGATAATTAAATGACAAAAGTCCACTAGGGGAGTCATGTATGACTGAGACAAGAGAAAATCTTGGACCCTTTGAACCTGATCTAGTTTGTACTAGCGGAGGGAAGTGGAGCTGGACCTCGTCTTATTCATGATTGAATCGATAAGAAGGCCGCTCCATTTGGGGTGGCTTTTTCATTTATTCAACTGAAGAAGAGGAGGCTTTTTTATGACGTTTTCAGCGCAATTAAGAGAAGAAACAGAACCATTATTTGAAGCCATTTATCAGCATCCGTTTGTCAGAGGGCTGGCAGCAGGAAAGCTGGAAAAGGAACAGATCATTCATTACGTCAAACAAGATGCAGAATATTTACATGCTTTTATTAAAATTTATGCAGCGGCTCTTAGCAGATGTACAGACAAAGGAGATATTGCCTTTTTCCATCAGCAGATTGCGTTTGTACTAGATAGTGAGACACACCCTCATCAAAATCTTTGCCGAGTGGCAGGTGTATCATATGATGAGCTCCAAGGTGCCCCGCTTGCTCCGAGTGCTCATCACTATATTCATCATATGCTGCAAGTTGCCAAGGAAGGCACGCTTGGAGAAATCATCGCTGTCCTGCTTCCATGCCCTTGGACATATTGGGAAATCGGGAAACGAATGCTCGCAGATGTGCAGCCTGACCCATCACATCCTTTTTATGAGTGGATCACATTTTATGGAGGGTTAACCGACTCTATTACAGTAGAGCTTTGCAAGCGGCTCGATCAGCTGGCGGAAGCAGCAAGTGAAAAGGAAAAGGAAAAAATGAAACAGCACTTTATCCTAAGCTGTCAGCTTGAGTACAAGTTTTGGGATATGGCGTTTACGGTGGAAGATTGGCCATTTCCATTGGAGGTGCATTCATCATGACATGGAAGATGAAAGAAGTTGTCCTTGCTGTCATTTTATCCGTTGCATGTGGTGTCATCTATTTAGGGTGGTCCACACTTTACTTACCCATTACAGCACTTGTTGGCCCAGCAGGAGGCAACATCATGTTTGGCATTTGGGTAATTGCCAGTCCAATCGTAGCGTATATCATCCAAAAGCCGGGAGCTGCCCTGATTGCAGAAACAGCCGCTGCCGCAGTGGAATTACTAACAGGCAGCCACTTCGGTCTTGCAGCCCTGCTGATTGGTGTATGCCAAGGGCTTGGGGCAGAAATTGCTTTTGCTCTTTTTGGTTATAAACGATATCGCATGTGGACACTGATGCTGTCAGGTGCCTTTGCAGCTGTTGGAGCAATGGCTTACAGCCTCGTTGCGAATGGCTTTGGTTATTACACGCCTCAAGTTTTACTCATCACACTGATGACTCAAATCATCAGCGGAATGATACTGGGCGGATGTTTAGCAAAAGTAGTGGTGGACGCATTATTTAAAACCGGTGTATTGAATCAATATGCCATCATGAAAGAAAAACGAAACAAAGGTGAACAGCATGGATTCATTTCTCGCGTGCAATAATCTCACTGTCCGTTTTTATGAACAGCCTCAGCCCGTGTTGCATCAAATCTCTCTTTCCATTCAAAAAGGAGAAAAGGTGCTTATTTTAGGGCCAAGCGGCAGCGGTAAATCCACGCTCATCTCCGTTCTGGCTGGCATCATTCCAGAACATTTAGAAGCGGACATGCAGGGCGAAGTGATATTGCAAAGACATACAGGCGTCATGTTTCAGGACCCTGATTCCCAGTTTTGTATGCATCGCGTCAATGAAGAAATTGCCTTTAGCTTAGAGAACCGTTCTGTCCCTCGTGACGAGATGGATGGCATCATTCAGCAGCTCATGCAAAAAGTCCAACTTGATGTCGATCCGAATACAGACATCCACACATTATCTGGCGGCATGAAGCAGCGATTGGCGCTTGCTTGTTTACTAGCGTTAGAGCCAGATGTGCTGTTCTTTGATGAACCGACCGCACAGCTTGATCCAGCAGGAAGAATGGAGATATTTCAGCTTCTACAGCAGCTTGCAGCTGATCAGCGACAAACCATGATTTTTGTAGAGCATGTGCTAGATGGTGTCATTGAATGGATGGACCGGGTGATTTTATTAGACGATCAAGGCAGCATCTTAGCAGATGGGTCTCCAAAAGATGTATTGACGACATATGAAAAAGAAATGAAAGAGGCAGGAATTTGGAGGCCGAAATTATTTCCCGAGAAATGGTCTACGATCCTTCAAGATCCATTTCATCCAATGAGTCACAAGCTTATGCAAACCTTTGAAGCAAGAAAGAAGCAGAATGAAAAAGTGCCGTCGACTAAGCGGGAGACTATCATTCGTTCAGAAGATCTTCAATTAAGCTACGGGAAAAAGAGAATTATGAGTGATCTTCAGCTTGATATCAAAGCAGGGGATTGGGTGGCGATCATTGGGGAAAATGGAAGCGGAAAAAGCACATGTCTTAAACATTTGGTTCGTTTAGAGCCAACGAAAAAAGGCCACATTTTTTTAAAAGAGACACTCCTTAAAAAGTGGTCAGACCGAGAACTATATGAAAAGGCAGGCTTTGTGTTTCAAAATCCGGAGCTTCAATTCATACAAGATACAGTGTTCGATGAAATTGCATTTGGTGGAAGGCAGCGTAATTGGCAAGAATCCGTTGTGCAAGAAAAAACAGTTCAGCTATTGAAAGAGTTCGGTTTAGAAAAGCATGCAAAAGCTCATCCTTTCACTTTAAGCCTAGGTCAAAAAAGAAGATTGAGTGTGGCTACAATGCTCCTTTTTGATCAGGATGTCCTATTGTTAGACGAGCCGACTTTCGGGCAGGATGAAAGAACAGCGAAGGAATTAATCAGGCGCTTGAAAGATCGTCAACGCCAAGGCACCACCATTTTAATGGTCACACATGATATGGACCTTGTCGATGAGTGTGCCAATCAAGTGCTTCTTTTTCATCAAGGAAAGCATGTGTATGATGGCACGCCTTATGATTTGTTTTCAAATCAGGAACTTGTCAATGCTTATCAGCTGAGAGCCCCGCTGCATTATCGCTATGTGGCTGAAAGAAAGGACGTGCTGACGATTGCAAAGTAATCATTCCTTTCTTTCCACTGTGAATCCAGTCATCAAATTACTCGCTCATCTACTTGCGATGTGTTGTCTCATGGCGATATCTGATCCTAAAACAACCTTCATCATCTGGCTGTTTGCACTTTGTGTTGGACTTGTCTTAGGCGGATGGAATTTGAAGTATCTTTTCACAAGACTTGTCCCTTATCTGCTCTTTTTTATTCTCGTGTTCTGGATGATGGCGGCCTTTGGCAAGGGGGATCATACTGTTTGGAAATGGGCATGGTTTCATATGACAGAGGAGAGTTTAAGAAATGGACTCACCATCGCTCTCAGAATGCTTGGCTTTGTGACATTTGGTCTCCTGTTTACGTCCACAACAGATTTGACAGCATTTATGATGAGCCTCATTCATCAGTGCAAAATGTCGCCAAAATGGGCGTATGGAATGCTTGCTGGCTTCCGGTTTATTCCGTTATTTCAAAGTGAATTAAAGCAAATGAAGGCGGCACATAAAATCAGAGGCTATAAGCAAAAAAACAGCTGGAAAGCCTTTATGCGTTATGCACTTCCACTTTTTACACAGGGCGTACGAAAATCAGAACGTTTGGCCATTGCGATGGAAGCAAGAGGCTTCACGGGTGAGAGGGAGCGGACGTATTATCATGTCATCAGCACTTCATGGATCGACTATATGTATCTTTTGCTCATCGTTATCAGTGTCTTGATATGCATGTCTTTTTCTTAAAAACCCCCCACATTCTCTTGATAGAATGTGGGCTTTTTATATGTCTTAGGTCATTTGGTTGATATTAGTACACATTACAGGCTGTAATAGATCTTATAACGAACCGATAAAGAGAATGTACTGAGAAAAAGAGAGGATGAACGTGAGCGAATGTCACAGAAAATTGATAACATAATAGACGCTTTACCAATCATTGGACTAGCTATGAGAGAGCAACTAACCTTTTCTGTTTTAGGGAAAGAGAAGGTTCTTTATTATCAGCAACACGGAAACATTGACCTAGGGTTTAAAGCTGGAGATATCGTAGCTCCAGGATTCGAAAACTTTTCTATGTTGAAAAATGGGAGAGAGCCATCGTTTATCCAAATTCCGAAAGAAGTATACGGGATTCCAATGGATATTGTAGCCGTTCCAATTAAAGATGAAGCGGGTCAAGTAGTCGCTGCTTTCTGCGTTGCCTATGATCAGACCAATCAACAACGATTAGATGACATCATGACAGAGAGCAACCAAGCTTCCGAAAAACTAGTCGCAATGGTACAGCAAGTTGCTGCACATTCAGAGGAACTACAAGCGACAAGTGAACAAATTCTACAAAACACGAAAACCACTGTAGAAAATTCCTCTAAAATCAATCAAGTGTCCAATCTTATCAAAGGTATCTCTGATCAAACGAACTTACTTGGACTCAACGCATCAATTGAGGCTGCAAGAGTAGGTGAAGCAGGAGCAGGATTCGGAGTGGTCGCAACGGAAGTGAGAAAGCTGTCAACTCACGCCAAACAAGCGACGACTGATATTGAAACAGCGCTAAAAGATGTACAGGGGTCGATTAAAGGAATGGAAGAAGAAATAGCACAAATTGTCGCTTCTTCTGAGCATCAAGCAGAGCTTGTAGGCACGTTCACAAAAATTATTGAAGGTCTTCATGAAACAAATGAAACGATGAAATCACTCGCAGAAGACTTAGTGAATTATCAAGTGAAATAAAAAATAGATCGACCACAACCTCCAGATCAATCGGAGGTTTTTTTCGTTTTAAGGTAAGGAACTTGTTAGGATATTGACCGATTGATCGCTGACAGGCAGTGTACACTTCTGTATGATAGAAAAAGAGATACTACCCTGGTCAGTAGACCTATTCATAAGGAGGAAGACCATCGTGACACAATCAGCGAAGCTACAAGAAATCATAGCACCTTACCGTAAAATGTTAGATCAAACGGAACAGCCAACGATTCAACTAAAGATGAAACAAGGAAAAACAGGACCATACGACAGCAAAATTGCAGGTGATCCTTACTTCCCTAAAAACGATGAATATCCAGTTGATGGTGAAGGACACCCTATGAAGCTTTTGGCACAAATTAATTTTGGCCAGCTGCCGAAGCTGAAGGATTATCCAGAAACAGGACTTCTGCAAATTTTTATTTCTGTGCATGATGATCTTTATGGGATGAATATTGACCAAAAAACAGAGCAAAAAGATTTTCGGATCAAATTTATTGAGGAACCTTTCTTGGCAGAAGAAGAGTTGTTGACTGATTTTTCTTTTGTGAAAATTCCTGATGATTTTTATTTTCCTGTAACGAAGGAAGGCGCCATTACAGGTGAACGATCAAGTGAAACGATTAGTGTAGAAGATTTCCGCTTTGAGAAAATCACAGGTAAGCGAAGCTGGGACCTATTCGAAGATATAGAAGGTATTGATGGAGATGAAGCAGATGCCTTGTTAGATGAATTTTATGAGACAGAGAGTGGCTTTGGTCACAAATTGGGTGGATATCCAGGCTTTACACAAGAGGACCCGCGTACCTACGAAGACCAGGAACATACCGTTCTGTTATTACAAATCGACTCAGATGATGAAGTGGACATGTTGTGGGGAGATTGCGGAATCGCCAACTTTTTTATCAAACCAGAAGACCTCAAACGAAAAAATTTCGAGAATGTCGTCTATAATTGGGATTGCTCCTAATTTTGTAAAAAACACTCTTTATAGAGTGTTTTTGTGTATGTTTTTAGACTTTTTTGCCCCTATTTCGTCATTTTTGAGAGGTAATATGTCATTCTTTCTAGTTGACCGTATCAAAAAAAAATGTAAAATCATCTTAAAGTCCTCTTTTTTGAAAATAATAATAACATGACATATCAATCAACAATGAGATGCTCGAAAAAGCGGAATGTACTGGGGGGTATCAATTGATCATTTCGAAAGTAATCAATAATAATGTGGTCAGTGCGTATGATGACGAGCAGCATGAACTGGTCATTATGGGCAGAGGGATCGCTTTTCAAAAGAAAAGTGGAGACCCGATTGACGAAGAACGTATTGAGAAAGTATTTTCCATTCAAAATAAAGATATATCAGAAAAATTCAAAACCCTGCTTTATGATATTCCAATCGAGTATATGCAAGTGTGTGAGGCGATTATTGATCATGCGAGAACAACCCTTAATAAAAATTTGAATGACAGCATCTATGTGACACTGACAGATCATATCACCTTTGCTATTGAACGTCATCAAAAAGGAATGGACATCAAAAATGCCCTGCTCTGGGAAATTAAGCGGTTGTATAAAGATGAGTTTATGTGTGGTGTAGAAGCGATTCGGATTATTCAGGACAAGCTCAACATTCATCTTCCTGAGGATGAAGCCGGTTTTATTGCGATGCACATTGTCAATGCAGAGCTCAATGAAGAAATGCCGAACGTGATTCAAATTACCAAACTCATTCAAGATATTTTAAATATCGTCAAGTATCACTTTCAAATTGATTTAGACGAGGAATCATTAAACTATTTCCGTTTTGTCACGCATTTGAAGTTTTTTGGACAGCGTCTGTTTAACGAAACACAAATGGAAAATCAAAATGAATTCCTGTATGAGGTCGTAAAAGAGAAAAACACTGCAGCTTTCCAATGTGCTGAGAAAATTAACGATTATGTTCAAAAAGAACACAACCGAAGTCTCATAGAAGATGAGATGCTATATTTAACTTTGCATATCGACAGAGTGATAAAAAGAAAATAAATTTAAAAAGAAAGCGTTGACATCATAAAATTAACATGATACTTTATAACTATAAACAACATAACCCACAATCTTTTAGGATTGTTACTGGTCAAGCAGGCAAAACCTAAATCATTGTCCCTATCTTTGATAAGGCATGATTTAGGTTTTTTTATATCCAAAGACTTATAAAAATTAAATAACGATCAATCGCTATGAAGGATTGTTACTGGTTAAGCAGGCAAAACCTAAATATCGATTAATGTCTGAATCGCTATTTTTCGGACATTAATGGATGTTTAGGTTTTTTCTATATCATGATTTAATCAACGATTGGAGGGTAATACAATGAACCACAAACAAACAGCAAAAGAAGTTCTAGAGCTTGTCGGCGGTGAAAAGAATGTTAAGCAAGTCACGCATTGTATGACAAGACTTCGCTTCAACTTATACGATGAAGGCAAAGCGGATAAGGAGAAGCTGCAATCAACAGACGGGGTCATGGGTGTGAATCAAAGCGGAGGTCAATATCATGTTATTATTGGCAATGATGTTTCAAATGTCTATCAAGCGATGATTGCTGACTCAGGCCTGTCAACAGATGTAAAATCAGGCGGTACAGAAGAAGCGTCAAAACAAAATGTGATATCTAAGCTTTTCGATTTTATCTCTGGTGTCTTCACACCGATTCTTCCAGCCATTGCTGGTGCCGGTATGATCAAAGGGATCTTGGCACTCATGCTTACGTTCCAGTGGATATCGGATAAAAGCAGCACATATGCAATTTTAACAGCTATCGGCGACGGAGCCTTTTACTTCTTACCGATTCTGCTTGCTGTAAGCGTAGCCAAAAAAATTGGCACAAATCAGTATATCGCCGCTGCCATTGCAGCCGCCGCACTGCACCCGCAGTTAACGGCTTTACTAGGCGCAGGAAATACAGAATTTCTAGGGCTACCAGTGGTTGCCGTTGTGTACTCTTCATCGGTCATTCCGATTCTACTCACCATCTGGCTCGGCTCATATGTTGAAAGATTCGCGGAAAAATATAGCCCAAAATCATTGAAGATCATCCTTGTTCCAACGGTCACACTTCTTGTCGTAGTACCAATTATGCTTATCGCAGTAGGACCGCTTGGTGGGATTATCGGAAATGGCCTTTCAGGTGGAATTGATTTATTGTTCAAACATGCAGGTATTTTGGCCGGACTCTTGATCGGCGGCTTCATGTCACCATTGATCATTACGGGCATGCACTATGCACTACTTCCAATTATGATCAACAACATTACGTTAAACGGTTTTGACTTCATTCTTCCAATGATGTTTGTAGCAAATATGGCACAAGCAGGCGCAGCATTCGGTGTCTTCTTAAGATCAAAAAACAAAACATTCAAATCATTGGCGATGTCTACAAGTATCACTGCATTAATGGGTATTACTGAACCTGCTATGTATGGTGTGAACATGCGATTGAAAAAACCGTTCCTTGCAGCCCTCATTGGTGCAGCAGCAGGCGGCGTGTTCATGTCAATCTTTAAAGTAAAATCATATGTGATATCTGGATCAGCAGGTCTCCCGGGTCTCCCGACATTCATTGGCCCAACATTTGTCTACTCTATCATCGGCTTAGTAATCGCCTTTGTCGCAGCAACGATCATGACACTTGTTCTAGGATTCAAAGATGTACCAGTGAAAGATGATACAAAAGCAGACAAACCAGAAGAAAAGAAAGACACAGCAGCACTTCAAAATGAAGTGGTACAAAGCCCGCTTGAAGGCCAATTAAAGCCGCTAAATCAAGTAAATGATGCAACATTCTCTAATGAAATCATGGGTAAAGGTACAGCTATTGTCCCAGCAGTTGGACGTGTAGTAGCACCATTCAACGGCAAGGTTGAAACCATTTTTCAAACGAAACATGCCATTGGCTTAAAGAGTGACCAAGGCACTGAGCTTCTCATTCATGTTGGAATTGATACGGTGAAGCTCGGCGGAAAACATTTCACAAGTCATGTAGAGTCAGGCGATCTTGTTCAAGCAGGAGATGTGCTCGTTGAATTTGATATCGAGGGCATTCAGCAAGAAGGCTATGATGTCACCACACCAATTATTGTGACCAACACAAACGATTTTGCACAAGTTGATGCGAAAACAGAAGGCACGATTTCAGTACAAGAGACACTGCTCACAGTCAGTGTAGAAGAAAATGAGGAGGGCATTCAACATGAACAAGTTAGAAAAAACATTTCCTAAAGGTTTCTTATGGGGCGGCGCTGTTGCGGGCAACCAAATTGAAGGTGCTTATAATAAAGATGGAAAAGGCTTATCGACAGCTGATGTATCACCGCACGGTATTATGCATCCATTCGATGAATCAATGAAAGACTTGAACTTATATCATGATGCGATTGACTTCTACCATCGCTATAAAGAAGATATTGCACTCTTTGCAGAAATGGGATTCAAATGCTTCAGACTATCCATTTCTTGGCCACGTATTTTCCCAAATGGCGACGATGCTGAACCAAATGAAGCAGGCCTTGCTTTTTATGACAGAGTATTTGATGAACTGCATAAGCATGGAATTGAACCAGTTGTCACGATTTCTCATTATGAAATGCCGCTTGCACTTGTGAAAAACTACGGCGGTTGGAGAAACCGTAAGCTTGTCGATCTTTATGAAACATACGCGAAAACGTTGTTTACTCGCTATAAAGACAAAGTGAAATATTGGATGACCTTTAATGAAATCAACGTCGTGTTACATGCGCCTTTCACTGGTGGCGGACTTGTATTTGAAGAGGGCGAAGACGAGAAAAGCATTCAATATCAAGCAGCGCATCACCAATTTGTTGCAAGTGCTTTAGCTGTCAAAGCAGGACACGAAATCATTCCTGATGCGAAAATCGGCTGTATGATCGCAGCGATGACAACTTATCCGTACAGCTCAAGACCAGAAGATATGTTTGCAGCGATTGATCAAGATCGTAAAACATTGTTCTTCTCAGATGTACAGGCAAGAGGCTACTACCCAGGTTACATGAAACGATACTTCCGCGAAAATGGAATTCATATTGAGATCCAAGATGGTGATGAAGACATCCTAAGAAACCATACAGTGGACTATATTGGCTTCAGCTATTACATGAGCTTTGTGACAAGTACAGATCCAGAGATTCTTGGACAAGTGACTGGTGGTAACCTATTTGAAGGCGTGAAAAACCCTTATCTAGAAGCAAGTGATTGGGGCTGGCAAATTGATCCAAAAGGACTTCGTACAACACTAAACCAACTATATGACCGCTACCAAAAACCATTGTTTATCGTAGAAAATGGATTGGGAGCTGTCGATCAAGTAGAAGAAGACGGTTCCATTCAAGACGATTACCGAATTGATTACCTCAGAAGCCATTTGCTAGAGGCGAGAGAAGCCATTGCAGACGGAGTAGACTTGATGGGTTATACAAGCTGGGGCCCAATTGACCTTGTCAGCGCATCAACAGCTGAAATGAAAAAACGCTACGGCTTCATTTATGTCGACCGTGATAACGAAGGAAAAGGTACATTAGATAGAAAGAAAAAGAAAAGCTTCGATTGGTATAAACAAGTGATTGCGACAAATGGTAATCATTTAGATGCATAAAAGAAAAAAGACAAACCGTTCATACTGCGGTTTGTCTTTTTTTCGTCAAGGGGACTATGAAGTCCACACTTGATCTGCAATCTCAATCACATGACGAAGCTTTTCCCATTGCTGCTCTTCTGTTAACAAATTGCCTTCCTCCGTTGAGGCGAACCCGCATTGCGGACTCAAGCAAATCTGGTTAATGTCAACGTATTGAGCTGCTTCCTTGATTCGTTTTTTAATCTGTTCAGCAGGCTCAAGCTCACCATATTTTGAAGTGACAAGCCCTAGTACGATTTGGAGGTTTGGGTTCTTCACATAGCGAAGGGGTTCAAAACCGCCAGAACGATCGTCGTCGAATTCTAAAAAGAGACCATCCAGATCTAAGCCGTCAAAAATCGTTTCTGCCGCTGCTTCATAACCGCCTTCAGCTGCCCACGTCGATTTAAAGTTACCACGGCAAATGTGCATAGTGATCACCAAATCCTCTGGACGATCGGCAACTGCTTCATTGATTGTTTTCGCAAATGACTCACGCAGTTCATCTTCTTCTCGGCCAAAGGCTTTGATTTGTTCATGCCCTTTTTCAGAAAAGAACACGGCCCATGCTGTATCATCCAGCTGCAAGTAGCGGCAGCCTGCATTATAAAAAGCACGGATGGCTTTCTTATACGCCTGTGCCACATCATGGTGGAATGCCTCTAGGCTGTCGTATACTCCTTCTTCAAGCTTTCCACGGAAAAAGAGCATATTCGGACTTGGAATCGTCATTTTAGCCGTATGATCCCCAGCGATGCTGTGAAGGAATCGATAATCCTCCAGCATTGGATGATCTGTAAAATCAATCTTGCCCGTTACCTTGATGCCCCGTGCTTTTGTCGTCGTATTGTGGAATTGAATACCTTGATCTGCTTCAAATCCTTCGACCCCATCGAGCCCCTCAAGAAAGTCAAAATGCCACCAAGCACGTCTGAATTCGCCATCTGTGACAACCTCTAATCCAATTTCCTTTTGCTTCTCAACAATACGAGTGATTTCTTCATTTTCAATTTGTCGGAGCTGCTCTGCTGTCAGTGTGCCGTCTGCTTTTTGCTTGCGTGCTTCCTTGATACGTTCTGAACGAAGTAAACTGCCTACTTGATCTGCGCGAAATGGCGGTTTCGTTGTTTTCTTTCCAATGGTTTGTACTTGTGTCATGCTGAATCCCTTCTTTCTACAGGTTAAAAATCAAATAAAAAAGCTCTTCCTTGGATAAGGAAGAGCATCATATACTGAGAGAACTCTGCCTTATCTTCAAACAAGCATCTGCTTGCTTAAGGAATTAGCACCATTCTGTTCCGAGGAACAGCGGTTGCCGGGTTTCACAGGGCCAGTCCCTCCACCACTCTTAATAAGGTTACCTTTTGATTCAATTTTCTTAATAAACATAATTATTCAACTTTTTTGAGAGAAAGTCAATGGTTTTTTATTGATTATTTTGTCAAATAAACTTATATTTAATTATATGGAAAAATTTATAAAGGAGGATACCCATGATTCTAGGAGTATTTTTAAATGGATATAAATCATATCCAAAGTCTGTATTTATTCCTATCACAAGTGATTTAAAGGAAAAATATTCTGTTTATATAGGTACTAATGGTATAGGTAAAAGTGGGATTTTAGAAGCAATAGATGTTTTTTTTAATAATAGAGAATGGAATGCTAATAGAGGTTCAAAAAAAGAAGAATGTTATATAACTCCCATTTTTATGATAGAGAAAGAAATTTTAAGAGAATTTGTTTTAAATAAAAACCGTTTTAATAAAATTGAAATTAAAGAGAATGAACTATTATTAAATGATATTGAAGTTATAAGTGATCAGTTTTGGAATGGTATACAAAATTCTCTGGTTGGTGCGACAAGAAGAGAATATGCAAAGATATTCTTTAGTCATTTGGAGCAATTAATAAGTAATTATTCTGAGGAAAAGTATTATATTCTGCCAGCTGGCATTAAATATAATGGCAAATCAACTTTAACTCCTTTTGATAGTCATTATAGGAAATTATTGGGTGAGGATAAATTTGAAAAAAAGATAGACAAATTGAGGAAAATATTAAAAGAATATTATGCATACATATATATACCTGTAGAGCAAAATGTTGATGAAACATTAAAGTTAGAAGATAGGCAAATGCAAACTTTAATGAATAAAGACATTTTATATGAGATAGATAATGTATTAAATTCTAAATATGAAATAGAGGGTAAGAATAGGAGTTTTCTGAATTTCACAAATGATTATCTTAATGAATTTATTAAGGGTATCAATAGTTCAATAAAACAAATAGACGAAAATTATAACTATAGTGCTGAAGCTTTTAGTAAAAAAAATCTAACCGTTACAGATATTAGAGATAAAATAATAGAAGCATATTTTTCTAAAAGACCATTAAGATTTAAGAACAGAGAAGTAAATCAATTAAGTTCTGGTGAAAAAAGAAAAGCTTTAATTGATATTGCTTATGCCTTTTTATCTAATTCAAAAGAAATGGATAGGGAAGTAATTTTAGCTATCGATGAACCTGAAGTTTCAATGAATATTGCAAACTGCTTTCCTCAATTTATGAGACTTCAAGAATTAGCAAGTAATTTTAAAAGGCAGGTTTTAATTACTACACATTGGTATGGATCTTTACCAATAACAGATCATGGTTATTTATATCATTTGAGAAAAGAAGAGCAAGATGTTGATATAAAAATATCTGACTTTAATTTTTTTGATTATTTAGATGAACAACGGCGCTTTCCTGATGACATTGAATTGAAAAGCATGTTTGATTTAGCTTCGAGCATTATAAGCTTTTCAAAAAGTGTTGAAAATATTAATTGGATAATTTGTGAAGGTAGTACAGATAGGCTATATTTAGAGAATTTGCTTGATGGTTTAGAGAATTTCCGTGTTTTACCTGTTGGTGGTTGTGGCAATGTAATAAAATTATATGGATTATTAAGTTATCCGCTTTCAGACAAATTAACAGCAGATCAATTTAGTGGTAAGATTCTTTGCTTAATCGATACTGATAGTAATAAAGTGAACGTAACTAAAGCTCCTGAGAGCAAAGGTAAAGTTGATATAAGAAGGATTCAAACATTAACTAGTAATAATATAGAAGCTGTTAAATTTTTAGAGCCTTGGAGACAGGGGCAATTTTATGAACGTACAGTCATCGAGGATTGTTTGGATCCCCAAAATTATTATAAAGCAGTTCAAAGTGTAATTGAAGAAGAAGGTGATGAGTATTTGAGAACTCTATTTCAACAATATGAGTTTAATACTCAAACTTCTTTTTCTAAAATAATTGGTGACAAATCAATTCTCATCCCTAAAGGTAATGATGGTTTTATTAATAAAGAACATATAGTTGAATTTATTAACAATAAAAATATAAAAATGAAAATAGCTAAAAATTATATCGACTGTACAGATAGTAACAAAAATACAAATGAACTTTTAAAAGACGAAGTGTTTAATTACTTTGGTGTTACTAATCCAAAGTACGAACTCTCAAGAACATAAAGAGACGTGATTTTTAAATAAGAGCACCTTCAAAGAAGGTGCTAATTTAATATTTCTACATGAACAAATCAGCGACGAGAACACCCGCTAGTCCGACAAGTGAAAGAACGGTCACCATCAATGTCCACGTTTTAAAGGTTTGGGCCATGGACAGGTTAAAGTATTCTTTGTAAATCCAGAAACCCGCATCATTCACGTGAGAGAACGTAATACTGCCAGCACCTGTTGCGATCACCATTAATTCTGGGCTCACACCTGTCAATCCAATCAAAGGAGCAGAAATGCCAGCCGCTGTGAGACCGGCGACGGTGGCTGATCCTAAAGATACACGAAGGACCGCAGCAATCAGCCAGGTGAGAAGCAGGGGAGAAAGCGTGCTTCCTTGCATGATTCCTGCAATGTATTGATCAACCCCGCTATCAATGAGCACCTGTTTAAAGGCGCCGCCACCTGCAATAATTAATAAAATCATGGCAATAGAACCGATAGAATCTGTGATCGACTTCATCACATCCTGCATGCTCTTGCCTCTGCCAAGTCCAAACGTGTAGATAGCAAGAAGCACGGAGATTAACAGTGCAATCGCCGGTTCACCTAAAAACTCAGCGGTTGGCAGTAATGGGGAGGACGGGAAGAAAATTTCTAAAACTGCTCTGAATGTCATGAGCAATACAGGCAAAACAGCGGTGAAAATACTAATGCCGAAGCTTGGCATTTCTCCTTCTGTAAATTCCTTTGGATTAAATAAGTTCTTTGGAATATGTGCGTGCAACTGATCTTTTTTAAATAGTTTCGTAAAGAGAAGTCCGCCTATTAAAACAGCAGGAATCGCTAAAATAATCCCAACTAATAAGGTTTGTCCCATGTTTGCTTGAAATACATTTGCAATGGCAGTCGGCCCTGGGTGAGGAGGGAGGAAGCCATGTGTGGTGATGAGTGCAGCGACGAGCGGCATACCCACATAAAGCACAGGTAGTCTTGCAGCTTGTGCGATCGTAAAGACTAGTGGAATTAAGATAATGAATCCGGTTTCATAAAATAGAGCAATTCCGATCACAAATCCCGTCAGCATCGTTGCCCATTGAATTTTTCCAATACCGAATCGGTCAATGAGTGTCATCGCAATACGCTGAGCTCCGCCAGAATCAGCCATCAATTTACCAAGCATCGCCCCAAAACCGAGAACGAGTGCGAGGTGACCGAGCGTACTGCCGAGTCCTTTTTCGACGGAAGCAATCGCTTCAAGTGGTGACATTCCTTCTAAAACAGCAACAATTAAAGAAACAATAATCAAAGATATGAAAGCGTTTAACTTAAAGACAACCATGAGTAAAAGCAATAATAAAACGCCAAGTCCGATAAACACTAACGACATGATCTTTCCTCCTTTGTGGTGCATAAGGGGGCGCGAAAACACCCCCTATGCTTATCCTTCTAGTATGTCTACAGCTTCTTTTAACGTATCCCTTGAACCAACATTTCCCGGGAAAATCACATAAGACATGAAAGGGAATTTGCTATCTTCGCCTGTTTGCCAAACGGGAATGCCTGGTCTGATCTGCCCTGCCACAGTTGCGCGTTTCACGTGAAGTCCTCTAGTTCCAATATCGCTGGAGGTAATGCCACCTTTGGCAATGAGATACTTAGGGCGAATTGTGAGACGCTGGACAATGCTTGTCACAGCATCACTAATTTTTACAGAGAGCTTTAATTCTTCCTCCTGACGATCATCCCCAAGATCAAGCCGTTCTCTTCTTGTATAAACCGCCACAGATTGACCAGATGCTAATAATGCCTCGGTTTGCTGAATCACGCGGTCAATTTCTTGATGAAATAGGTCAGGCTCCAGCACGAGATGTGTATTAAACTCAATAAAAGCTACCTCTTTATTTTGTTGAAGCGCTTTTAATTGATCTGTTGTCTTCTTCACATGAGAACCAATCATAATAAGACCACCGTGCGGGCTTTGTTCTTGTATCAAGTCATGTCTTGTTAATAAGGCACGATCCCCTATACCGCCAAGAACTTTTGTAAGTGCCGCCGCACTTCTGAACATGAGTTGCTTTCCTGCTTGAATGGCCTTAATGAGAGCGGTGACAAAGACTTTGACATCGTCATAGTCCACAGCGTTTACAACCACCTTTTTAAAATCGGTCACACTCATGAGCTGTTTTTTTATTTGATCAATTCGTAAAGCCCGTAGATCATCTAATGAAATGTAGGTGGTGTTCTCTTTCGTGAACGAACCGTCTGACTTTTCTTCAATCCATTCTCCGAGATGAGATGACTGAAAGCCGAATGTGCGATCTCGTGCAAATTCTGTTTCACCAGCAGGAATTAATTCGTGTCCTTCTTGGACGTAATGAATATTGTTGATCGTCAAGCGTCCACCTTCTTGGAAAAAAGGAAGAAGGATTTCTCCATCGAATTGGGGTGAGCTTTGTTGTTCAATTGTGGTTTTGAGTACTTCCGTTTCCAGCGGAAAGTGTCCACGAAGAGTGGAATCTCCTCGGCTGACAATGATGAAATTCTGATCAACCCGTTCCGCTACCTTCACAATTGTGGAAGCGATTGTTTCGTGCACAGCAGTCGTTTCCTTCTCTGTCATACTGCGAGAATTGGTCAAAATAAAGAACATGCGGCTGTCTTCAAGAAAACCGGCTTCGATGCTTTCTTCTGACCAATCGGTGAAAACAGAGACGCCATGTACGGTTTGAATCCCTGTTGGATCATCATCTAATACAATGACTTTATGATGAAAGCTGTTCAGTGCTTGTTCGTATGCTGATTGAATGATCTTTGTATCCGCTTTCGGAATGGCATTCAGTATGTCAGTGCTTTTCTTCATGACCATCTCATCCCTTCTTCACTTCGACATGAGCCATTTTTTCGTAATATTGAACGATGCCGCCATGGTCAAGCCCAGATTTTCCGTCCGCTTTGAGGGCGTGGAAGATTTCAAGCAGCTGGCTAGAAAGCGGGAGAGGAACGCCGATATCATGAGCAGTTTCCATCACATTGGTTAAATCCTTTAAGTTGATGTCGATACGTCCGCCTGGTTCAAAGTTTCGTTCTAAGATGAGAGGGACCTTTGCATCGAGAACGGCACTTCCTGCCAGCCCGCCGCGAATGGCTTCATACATTTTGTCAATGGCAATGCCCGATTTAGCGGCAAGAACGAGCGCCTCGGACATAGCGGCAATATTTAAGTTGACGATGATTTGATTGGCGAGCTTCGCTGTTGTTCCGCTTCCATTTGTGCCAACTAATACGACCTCTGTGCCCATCGCAAGCAGGACATCCTTCACTTGCTCAAAGATGGTTTCTTCGCCGCCAGCCATGATGGCAAGTGTTCCGTCTATTGCCTTCGGTTCTCCGCCGCTGACAGGTGCGTCGATAAATTCCACCTGATGCTGTTTTGTAAGAGCAGCTAAAGCTCTAGAAGTAACAGGGGAAATTGAGCTCATATCTACGACAACAGTGCCAGGTTTAGCTGTAGTTAAAATGCCATGATCACCTGCAACAACTGCCTCTACATGCTCTCCTTTAGGAAGCATTGTGATGATGATATCGCTTTCAGAAGCGGCATCAGCTGCTGAAACAGCACCTTTTGCTCCGGCTTCTTGTAACGCTCGAATCGCTTCCTCATTTAGATCGAAAACAGTCACAGTATGACCGGCTTTTAATAGATTGAGTGCCATAGGCTTTCCCATAATACCTAATCCAATGAATCCAATTTTCTTTGTCACATTGAACGCCTCCTATATAGAAAACCCTTATAAAAAGCGCTTTCTTTTTCTTTTGTTAGTATATATACTATCTTTTTGTTTTAATAGTAGGAAATAAACTATTGTTCATTTAATGTACATGACGTGATAGGAACGTGTCAACGGAAAATATGAGAAAAGTCACAAAAAAAGACCGGAATCAGCTCCGGCCTTTTGCGTTCATGTTTTATTTTTAGCTACGGCTAATCGAGATTGTTTCACGTTTTCAATGGCATCTGATCCTAGTTCTAAAACAGCGGCGACGTATAGTACATCAATGATTACAAGCTGGTTAATACGGGAGATCATAGAGTCAGATCGATAGGTTGTCTCCCTGGAAGAACTGAGCAGATGAAAGTCAGATCGCTTTGCGAGCTCTGATTTCGGATAGCTGGTGATAGAGGCAACCTTTGCTCCCTTTTCTTTAGCAAATTGCACGGCATCAAGAATTTCTCTACTCTCTCCTGAATGGGAGATCGCAACGATAAAATCGTGTTCCGTGGCGTGAGTAGCAATCATGTTCATCATATGCGGATCACTGCATAGACTCACTTCAAAACCAAGCTGGAGGAACTTATGATAAGCATCTCCAGCAATAAAGCTGGATGCACCGGCTCCAAAGAATACGGTTTTATGTGCCTGCTTCATTTGTTCAATGAATTGTGTGACGGCTTGGTCTTCTAATATATGCTTCATATCTTGAATAGAGTTTGTTGTTAACTCTATGACCTTATGTTTAATGTCAGCTACACTATCGGATGCCTCGATCTCGCCGTATATGGATTGAGGCGTATTGGTCGCAATATCCTGTGCGACATGGACACGAAACACTTGGTACGATTCATAGCCAATTTTTCGTAGAAACCGAAAGATCGTCGTTTCACTAGTATTGCATTCAGCAGCGAGTGCACTAATGGAATGAAGCACAACTTTCTGAGGATTTTCTAAAATGTAATTGGCAATCTTTTTTTGGGTCGGAGACAAACTATGAAACGTCGTCCGAATGTGACTAAAAATATTCTCTTCTATGATAAACACCACACTTCATCTAGCATTCTACATTAAGCATACAGGAACTTATGAAAACGGTAAACAAACCCGAAGTGGGAAAAGAAAGAATAAAATGTAAATACTGCTTTTTTTGGTTCTTTTGTCATGGTATACTCAATTGGTAATAGACAAAAATGGGGGTTTTTACTATGACAATGAAAAAAGGCCTAACGATCAGTCTGATCATTTTTTCACTGATTGTTTCGTTGTTTGCGCCAGTTGGATCTGCGGATGCCAAACAAGCAAAAAAAGCAAAAGTAAGCACACACTATTATAAAAAGAAAAAAACATTCAAATATGCACAGGTGAAAAACCTAAGCAAGGCGCATATGAAAACCATCAATCGTGATTTAAAAGAAGATATCGCATTCTCTTATTCTACGTACTTGTTCTTAAAGGACGAAGCGAAAAAGGAAGGCTTTGGGAAGATCACTTACGAGAGATCGTTTAAAACGAAATTTAACAATGGGAAGAAGCTCAGTATCTTAAACTATGATTACATGAATGATGGTGGAATGCATGGGGATACGATGGTTTCCAGCATGAACTATGTGTTGACAAAGAAAAAGACAAAGCAGCTGTTCTTGACAGACGTTGTGAAAACGAAGAAAAAGCGTACGAAAGTGAGAGATTATGTCTATAACTATACAAAGAAACATAAAAGTAAATTCTATGCGAACCTGAAAAAAAGAGACATTGAAATCAACTACAACACGCAGTATTACTTCACGAAAAAGGGAATTGCTGTTGTCTTCCAGCCATATGAAATTTCACCTTACTATGTAGGAATTCCTGTGATTCAAGTTCCTGCGAAGGTGTATAAATAAAAGGAAAAACGACCAATGAATCTGGTCGTTTTTTTTATGTACTCACACAAAAGAGCCCCATATGAGGCTCTTTTTCAGATTTATACTTGTTTAGGTGCATCGTTTAGTGGGTGACGTCGTTTTCCGTTGTAGTGGCGGCGCATACGAAAGATTTCAAACTCCGAAAGCTCTGCGCTTTTTCGTTTTGGTGTGCGGTTATCTTTTTTGAAAGAGAATAGTAAGTAGCAGCAAAGTGAAGCGATAATCAATAAAATCATCATATGACATTCCTCCAATTCATCCTATTCTTTAAGTGTAGACAGGGTGAGTGATGTTTATAACTGAAAATATGCAGCAGAATCGGTTTAGTTCTTAAGGTTTAGGTGATCTGCTAATTTAGGTCTAAAATACCGGTTGTTTTTAACTATTATATTTCCAGTTATTGCACTCGTCAAGAAGAATTTTTCTGGGGTTGTCTCTATTAGTACGAATAAATGTCATAAAAGTTTCAGAAAATTGTAAACTTTTATTAAAAAACCGTTCCCGAACAGGAACGGTTGTAAACATATTTATGCTTTTTCTTCAAATAGACGGGCGATTTCAACGATGACTTCTGTTGCTTTCACCATGTTCTCGACAGAAATAAATTCATATTTACCGTGGAAGTTTTCCCCACCAGTAAAGATGTTTGGCGTTGGAAGACCTTTATATGAAAGCTGGGAGCCATCTGTACCGCCGCGGATCGGTTCGATTACAGGTGTCACTGTGCGGTTTTCCATTGCTTCATGGGCAATATCCACAATATGTTTCACCGGCTCAATTTTTTCTCTCATATTATAATATTGATCTTGAATTTTGAGATTGATGCTGTTTTCTCCGTAAATGGCTTTTAAGTCATTTGCTATTTTTTCAAATAGTGCTTTGCGTTCGTTAAATTTGTCTTTATCAAAATCACGAATAATATATTGCAGCTCTGCTTCTTCGACTTCTCCTACAAACTTCGTGAGATGGAAAAATCCCTCGTAGCCTTCTGTGTATTCCGGAGATTCATCAGAAGGAAGCTTGTTATGGAAGAGCATCCCAATCTTCGCAGCGCTGACCATTTTGTCTTTCGCTGTCCCAGGGTGGACGTTGTTTCCTTTAATGGATACTTTCGCACCTGCTGCGTTGAAGCTTTCATATTGCAGCTCCCCGAGCGGTCCTCCGTCAATTGTATACGCATAGGAAGCGCCAAAGGCATCAACATCAAATTTGTGCGGCCCTCTGCCAATCTCTTCATCGGGTGTAAAGGCGACGCGAATTTTTCCATGCTTGATTTCTGGATTTTCAATTAAGTAATGCATGGCGGTCATAATTTCTGCGATACCAGCTTTGTTATCTGCACCAAGCAAGGTTGTGCCATCTGTTGTGATCAGCGTATGTCCTTGATACTTTTGTAAATTTGGAAACTGTGATGGAGATAAAACGATATGTAGTTCTTCATTTAAGGTGATGTCGCCGCCTTGATAGTTTTCATGAAGCTGCGGTTTCACATTCTTGCCGGTGAAGTCAGTAGCTGTGTCGATGTGAGCCAGGAAGCCAATGGTCGGCACGTCTTTGTCTGTATTAGATGGGATCGTTCCCATGACATAGCCGTTTTCATCCATTGTCACTTCTTGAATCCCGATGGATTTCATTTCTTCAACTAGTTGTCTCGCTAAGTTCAACTGTCCTTCAGTCGATGGGCAACTTTCCTTATCTGCATCCGACTGCGTATCTACCTTCACATAACTTGTGAAACGCTGAATCATTTCCTCTTTCATGTATACGTCACTCCTTTTGTAGAATACGTTCATTTTATCATGTCTTGAATGCGCTTCATAACAAGAAAGGCTTTCTCTGGCAATTAGAGAGGAAAAAGACCTACTTTCATTTGGTGATGTGTTGAATGGTTCTTTAGGGTGATTTTTTTGGGTGTCTTTTTATTTATAATGAGGACATATAAAATCATCCATTTGTACGTTAAATTGGGAGAAAGGGGTGCGAAAGTTGGATTCTAGTCAAACGCTGGCACTCGCTCAAAAGTTTCAGGAAGCAGCTGATGAGATTCGGCAGTCAAAGCAGCTGTTGGAGAATCGGCTCAAGGCAGTAGGATCAGGCTGGCAGGGAGAAGCAAGGAATAAATTTGATCAAAGCTTTGAGGAAACAACCGCACGCTATGATCAATTCGAAAAGGACTTGCTTGAAACAAGTCAGGAACTGCGCGATGCAGCGGTCAAAATCGAGGAACGGAAAGCTGAAATAGCCAGAATGGAAGAGCTTGAGCGAAAGAGACGAGAAGAACGGAGAGAAAGAAACCGAGAAGGGAGATGATGTGATGGCACGTGACATAGTGGTTGATCCAGATCAGCTGACAGGGCTTGCGAATGATGTTGTAGGCGAACTTTCTACCATTGAAACGAAGCACCGCGATTTACATAGTGAACTGGATGGTCTCATTTTAGGCTGTGATCCTCGGTATAGTAGCTGTTTTTCAGGCGTCGGGGATGCATGGGGAGCAGGACAAGCATTGATCAGTAAATTGAGCAGTGATGATATTACGATTCGTCATGCAAAAGATAAAATGGTCGAAGCAGACGATATTTTACGGAAATTGTACAGTATCTATGATCAATATGGTACACTCACGAGCTTAGCTGGTATTGTGATGATGCAGGCGAAATACTACGGGCTTGGGATGACGACTTTCATTAAAGACAATGGCCGTTATGCAGCGCAGCATTCAAAGCTGCTGCTTGATCTGACCAGCCGGGTAGAAGGAACGAGATTTGACCGGCTAGCAAGGATTTGGCTGAGTAATAAAGAATTATTAAAACGATCAAACTGGTCGATGGCTGATTTGGTCCATAAGAAATTCACAAAATTTTATCCTGACGATACAGTTGCATTCACGAACAGTGTCCGAGATTTTACAAAAGGAAGTATCAATTGGAAGGACACGGCTGCGATCAAGTCTGTTTTGAAAAATGGATCAAGATTCGCCAAAGGAAATGCCATCATTGCAACGGTAGTCACTGGTGCAACGGAAACGGTCGGCTGTGGTTTGAAAATTGCAGAGAACTATGCAGAATTCGGTGATCAGCCAGAAGTCCTGAAGCGTGAAAATGCGAAGGCTGTTGGAAATGCAGTGAACAATACGGTCTTTATCGCTGGCGGGTCTGTCGCAGGTGCTGTTGTCGGAGGAGCTCTTGGAAGCTTTGCAGGACCGATTGGAACTGTCGTTGGAGGAGCCATTGGTTCCGCAGTCGGTGGATTTATAGGAGAAAAAGTTGCCAAGCTGACATCAGGCTTTGCTGAGCAGGTTGCAGTGAAATTAAAGGACCCAATTCATGCAGTCGTGGATAAAGGGAAACAAGCATTCGAGCTGGCGGGTAAAGGTGTGAAAGCAGTCAATGACACCATTGATCAGGCAAATCAGGTGATACATAAAGGGATAGAAAAAACAAAAGAAACCGCAGATTCGCTCATAAAAGGTGCAGGCGATTTCTTTAAGGGTGCATTTTCTTTTGGATAAGGAGAGATCAAGTTGGATCAGCTAAGTCTAAGTATTGAGGAACTCATCTTTAGTTTTTACAGTGAAGGCTATTTTGAACAGGGCATGTCCTTAAAGGAAGCCTATTATCCTGATGCAGAGGACGAGCGCCTAGGGTTTTTATTTGAAATTGCATGCCGCTCTTTGCTCGCAAAAGGTGTACTTGAATTTCGAAACAGACAATATCGTTATAAAGCGGAATACCGTCATTTCATCCAGGCGATGAATGATGCATCTCACACCGTCAAGGCATCTCGATTTGGGGATGAAGATGAAGAAGTCAGTACCTCCTTTCACACGACACAGATGGGCGTATATGCGCACCATACACTTTATGATCAACAAGTCCATCAGATTCAAAAACTGAAAGATGACCAGCAGGCAGAGGAGCAAGTGACTGCCTTTTTCAATATACAGATGAGTGATCACCCTGCACCTGTCGTCACCCTGCAAGCAGAGGAATTTGAAAAGCTATTAGAGCAAGCAAGTGAGGCGAAGAATGAGTGGCCCTCCTTCCTTCATCGAGCAGAGAACGAAGAACTTGTGAAGGCATTTATTTCTGATGTACAGACAAGAAAAGGAAAGATGGACTCCCTCATGAAGGTCGTCTACGACAAAAATAATACGCCTGATGTGGAATCCATGTTATTTGTCATTCCAGGTGAGAAACAGTCGTGGCTTGTGTCGGGAATAAAAGAAAATGAATTTCGCGTGGAGACGGCTCATAGAGACGGATTACGTTCTATATTCTAATGGAGAAAAGGAGAATGACGCTTGAATCCAAGTGAAGTAATAGAAGTGAGAAGCAGGGCCTTTTTAAGGGTATGGGCATTCTTAGCAACGGGCGGCTTCGGTATCATTGGTATTTGGTTGTTTTCAGAAGCTCTTACATTTGAATCGAATTATACATTGTTTTTATTTTTAGGCGGACTATTAGGCATTGTCTATGGCTTGATCTCTTTTTTGATGATTCTGCCGGCTTTTACGAAGAGGGGAAATGTGATTTTTCGCATTCAGCGCGGAAAAAATGGTGCTGTACTGTATCGAGAGCGGACGATCCCTTTTCATGACATTCAATCCATTGATATGCGCAGGCATCGGTACAGTGTAAGGGGATTTCTCTTCATGGATGTGCTCATTCGGAAAATGGATGGGAAATTGATCAAGATTCCAGCGTACAGTATTTTAGATGAAGAAGTATTCGAGCAAACCGTCAAACAAGAGATCTATCCATATTTAAATCAGGCAGCCCAAGAGAATTGGAGACAGCAGCATGGTCAGGTCGAAGAGCAGATCAATTAGATAGTATTTGCCAATATTCTAAAGGATGAGGCGCCACTTTTTCGAAGAAATCGTGTATGATGTCAGTAAAGACTGAACACTCGGAGAGGTGATGAGAGATGGATAAAGAGATGGTAATCGACCTCGTCACAGAACAAATGACACGGATTCGAAAAGAAAAGAATTATACGCAGGACCGCATGGCTGAGGTACTTGGTTTATCGAAACGGCATTTGCATCAGGTTGAAAAAAATAGGCTGCGCCTCAACTGGACGCAAACGGCGGCCGTATGTGCATTATTCAGAGATAGTGACATTTTAAAAGGGACACTAGGGGATGATCCGCTTGAGATTCTGGAAGTCGTGGCACATGATGAATTGCATTTATCGGTGGAACGGACAATCGGCGGAAAGGTTTGGTGGCGGACTTCTATCAAAAAAGGCACATTTCGTCTTCAGCAAAATGTGCTCAGTCAGCATTACCGCATCTTAGATGATGAGAATTATCGCTATTATAGTTCATTTAATAAAGAAGAAGCGAAGCGGCGGTTAGAGGAATTAAGTCAGCTGTCTTCTCCTTATTCTTAAGCAGCTGAAAAAGGAAAGAGAGGCACCCGATTAATAGGGGCCTCTCTTTTCTATGTTTTTTATACTTTTAGGGTGTTTTTCGCCCGAATAAAGGCAACAAGCTGTTTGATTTCTTCATCATTTAGGGGAACGCCGTCTACAAGAATGGTTCCTTCTTTTGCTTCCGTCAGTTCAATTTTGATGTCAGAGATTTTACGTTGTATCTCTGGCTCGTCCGTTCTACCAAGTAAAAAATCAATGGACGTATCATACAAATCAGCCAGGCGCTTCACTGCTTCAAGCGAAGGTCGTCGGTACCCAGATTCGTAACCGGCATAGGTGCTTTTGGCGATACCTAGGCGATCTGCCGTATGCTGGAGAGACCATTTTTTCTTTTTTCTAAGAGTGGTTAAACGATCGAGTATCATTACATGAACGCTCCTTTATATACAACAACAGTATATCATATTTTGTGATAGAATGTACGCGTTATGCGTAATAATTTCTTGATTAATTCGCGTTATGTGACTATAATGGCAATGAAGGTACGCGTAAAGCGTATATTATAGAATAGCACAAGCTAGCTTATAATATGTGTGACAAACGAAGTAATTTTACTGAAAGAGGTGGACCTGTTGAAGAAATTATTGCTTTTAACCACTGGTGGGACGATTGCATCTGTAGAGAGTGAAAATGGTTTGGCTCCAGGTGTTAAAGCTGAGGACCTTTTAAGCTATTTAAACGAAATTAATGCAGAGTACACAATGGACACAAAGTCCCTAATGAGTATAGATAGTACAAATATGCAGCCTGAATACTGGGTGGATATCGCAACAGCCATTTATGAAAATTATGATCAATATGACGGCTTTGTCGTCACGCATGGAACCGATACAATGGCCTATACATCAGCAGCACTATCTTATATGCTGCAAAATCCGGATAAGCCAATTGTCATTACAGGCTCACAAATCCCGATTACGTTCAAGAAAACAGATGCGAAGAAAAACATCACCGATGCGATTCGCTTTGCATGTGACGGCGTAGGCGGCGTGTATGTTGTCTTTGATGGCAGAGTCATTCAAGGGACACGCGCAATCAAACTAAGAACGAAAAGCTATGATGCATTTGAAAGTATTAACTATCCATATATTGCATCGATTGAAAACCATCAAATTGAATACAATAGCAAAGTAAAAAGATCGTCAATGAAACCGCTTCAATTAGACGCATCCTTAAACACTGACGTTTGTCTCTTGAAATTGCACCCAGGTCTAAAGCCTGAGTTCTTAGATGCAATCAAAGGTGTTTACAAAGGAGTCGTCATCGAAAGCTACGGCAGCGGCGGAATTCCTTTCGAAGGAAGAAACCTTTTAGAGAAAATCAACGAATTGCTCGAAGAAGGCATTTCTGTTGTCATCACAACTCAGTGTCTTGAAGAAGGAGAAGACATGAGCGTGTATGAAGTAGGACGCAAAATCAATCAAGAACTAGTGGCACGTTCACGAAACATGAACACAGAGGCCATCGTGCCGAAACTCATGTGGGCACTAGGTAAAACAACAGACCCAAGAGAAGTGAAAAAGATTATGGAAACGCCAATCGCAGAAGATTTAGTGATTTAACTATTCTATAGAAAGCAGGTCATATCAGATGGTTCAAGCAACTTATCGCTATGAGAAGGATTTTCTTGGAGAAAAAGAAATTCCGGCAGACGTGTATTATGGGGTTCAAACCCTTCGTGCAAAAGAAAACTTCCCGATTACTGGATATCGCATGCACGAGGAACTAATTAGAGCCTTTGCCATCGTGAAAAAAGCAGCAGCTCAAGCCAATATGGAAGTTGGACGTTTATATGAAGGAATTGGAAATGCCATCGTACAAGCCTCTGATGAAGTCATTGAAGGCAAGCTGCATGAGTACTTTATTGTAGACCCAATTCAAGGCGGCGCAGGAACGTCGATGAATATGAATGCCAATGAAGTGATTGGAAACAGAGCGCTAGAAATCATGGGACATCAAAAGGGTGAATACATCCATTTAAGCCCAAACACACATGTAAACATGTCACAATCAACGAATGACTCGTTTCCAACATCTATCCATATTGCTGTATTGAAGCAGTTAGACATTCTGCTTGAGACAATGCAAACGATGCAGGACGTATTCAAAAAGAAAGCGAAAGAATTTGATCATGTGATCAAAATGGGACGTACGCACCTACAGGATGCTGTTCCAATTCGTTTAGGACAGGAATTTGAGGCTTACAGCCGCGTGCTCAGCCGTGATATTAAGCGGATCAACCAATCAAAGCAGCATTTATATGAAGTCAATATGGGTGCAACAGCTGTTGGGACAGGCCTAAATGCAGATCCTCGTTATATTGAGATCGTCGTGAAGAAGCTAGCCGATATTTCTGGTCTTCCGCTTGTAGGCGCAGAGCATCTCGTGGATGCAACGCAAAATACAGATGCTTACACAGAAGTGTCTGCTGCATTAAAAGTATGCATGATGAACATGTCTAAGATTGCCAATGACCTTCGCCTAATGGCTTCTGGTCCGCGTGCAGGTCTTGCTGAAATTGCATTGCCAGCTCGTCAGCCAGGATCATCCATTATGCCTGGGAAAGTCAATCCAGTCATGGCAGAGCTCATTAACCAAATCGCATTCCAGGTCATTGGGAATGACCACACCATCTGTCTTGCCTCTGAAGCAGGTCAGCTTGAGTTAAATGTGATGGAGCCTGTTTTGGTCTTTAACTTGCTTCAATCTATTAGTATAATGAATAACGGATTCCGTTCATTCACAGATCATTGCTTAGTGGACATTGAAGCAAATGAAATACGTTTGAAAGAATATGTCGAAAAAAGTGCAGGCGTGATCACTGCCGTGAACCCTCACTTAGGCTATGAAGCCGCGGCTAGAATCGCAAGGGAAGCCATTTTAACAGGACAATCGATCAGAGATCTTTGCTTGCAAAATGATGTGTTAACAGAAGAAGAACTTGATATTATTTTGAATCCATTCGAGATGACAAAGCCTGGCATTGCGGGTGCAGAGCTCCTAGAGCGATAATAATATCAAAAATTTTATTTTATTAATATGTAGAATTGCCTGTGAAATAGAGAAAAACAGGCAATTCACTTTCTTTCGAATTGACACACTTTTTTCACAATATTTTGAAAACGCTTAACGCACGCACAAAGGGAGGAAACACAATGAAATCACCACGTCTGCCGTCTATTTTAGAAGTCGTGTTTGTACTTGGCTTGTTTTTAGCAATTGTTTTATCTTTTACTCTTTATTTCAAATTGGATATTCAACTGGCATTGTTTATCTCATGGTTTATGGTCATTGCTTTAGGTATTCGATTAGGACATTCATACAAAGACCTTCAAAACGCCATTACAAAAGGGATATCGAATGGTTTAGAGGCTGTTTTGATTTTAATTGCAGTAGGTGCACTTGTTGGAACATGGATTGCCGGCGGAGTGGTACCAACATTAATTTATTACGGACTGGAATTTATTCATCCTAATATTTTCTTACTAGCTACGCTGATCATCTGTTCCATTATGTCTGTTGCTACAGGTACATCATGGGGGACAGTTGGAACTGCAGGTATTGCCATGATTGCAATTGGTGAAGGATTGGGAATTCCATTACCTATCGTGGCTGGAGCCGTTTTATCTGGAGCCTATTTTGGTGATAAGTTATCTCCTTTATCTGATAGTACGGTGCTCGCTTCCTCACTTTCAAAAGTGGACGTGCTCGCACATGTTAGAGCGATGATGGTCTTATCCATTCCTGCCTTTGTTATTACAGCCATTATGTTTACAATCACCGGATTTATGTATGGCGGAAAAAATATTGATCAAGGCAAAGTAGAGTTTTTGAAACAAGCACTGCAGGACACATTCACCATTAATATTTGGATGATTATTCCGGCGTTGATTGTTGTACTATTACTTGTCTTGAAAAAACCTTCAATGCCTGTTATTGCTATTGGTGCACTTCTTGGCGCTGTCTGGGCAATGGCATTCCAGGGAATGAATCCAGCCGATGCACTTGGTACAGCTTATAATGGTTTCTCTATTAATTCAGATGTTGATTTCTTAAATACGCTGTTAAATCGTGGCGGTATTGTCAATATGTTAGGATCTCTAGTGGTGATTATTCTCGGACTTGGTTTCGGTGGAGTACTTGAATACTTGGGCGTATTAAAAGTCATCGTCGCTACATTCGAGAAGAAATTGCATAATGCAGGAAATGTGACTCTATCAACACTTGTTGTTGCATTCTTCGCCAATATCTTTGGCTGTGCGATGTATGTATCATTAATTCTTACACCGAAAATTATGGAAAAGAGCTATGATAAATTAAAGTTAGACAGACGAGTTTTATCCAGAAACTCAGAGGTCGGTGGTACGCTGACGTCAGGAATGGTTCCTTGGTCAGATAACGGGATTTACATGGCGGGAATTCTAGGCGTATCGACATTCTCTTATTTACCATTTATGTGGTTGAGCTTTGTTGCCATTGCTCTTGCTATTATTTACGGATACACAGGGAAATTCATCTGGTACGTTAAGAATCCACAAGAATCAGAAGAATCAGCTTCATAAGCCGTTTACAAAAGCCGCTCCTCAACCGGGCGGCTTTTGTTTGTCCTAGGTCTGTATAACTATATGTGGCATATAGCCAAGAATCAGGAATTAAGACCCCTTACAAAAGAGGTCTTAAGGGGTAATGTGAAGCAGAATGAAAGCATATTTATCCCATAAAAAAGGCACAAATACCTATTCAAACATGAGTCTTTGAACCTTATAATAACAATATTGGAAAAAGTGCTATTCACCTTACGCTCGTTTAGAGGATCTCTAAGCAGCGTTTTTATTTTTTGTCAGGAGGAGGAACCCATAATGAGCTTATCGGATATGCTGTCTGCCCTAAACGGTGGCATTACAAGTAAAAAAGCAGAAATCGAAGAGAAAATCGCTCGACTGAAAAAGGCGAAAAGTAAGGTCGAACGTGAACAAGATGCGGCAGAGACAGACCTGAAGCAAATCAAGCAGCCAAAGCTTGGGACCTCTTGGAAAGGTGAGCGAAGCCAGGATTTCAAATCAGAGCGGAATGAAGCACATGATGCGCTGCAAACGATTGTGAACGACAAGTACCCACGCTACGTGAGCCGCATCGAATTCAAAATCAGTACGTTAGAAGCCGAACAAGCTGCGTTATCCTTTGCCAGTTCCTTAGCAGGAGACGCCGCACGTCTTGCTGAAAAAGGAGAAGACGCAGTAGAGGACGCCAAACGCTTGATCTCAAAAGCATGGAGCAGCTTATAAGCTACCTTCATGCTGAACAAATCTGGAGGATATCACGATGGGACAAATTAAGTTAAACTACCAAACAGTTATGGATCAACTAGATGAAGTCTCCCAAGCAGTCGAAGCATTAACGATGAAAAAAGCCGCAGATAAAGCAGGTGAAAACAGCCTTGAATTTGTGACCAAGTGGACGGCGCGCGAAGCAGAGGTGAACGAAATGGTTTCAAGTTTTAAAGAAGCCTTAATCAAAAATGTTCAGGACACGCGCTCTAATGTGAAAACCTTAAAAGAACAGGACGAAGCGATTGCGGCAAAATAATGGCAATCATTTTTCTAATGGGTTTCATGGGATGATACGAAATATAGTTCTAAAGGACCATATATAATTCGGGAAGTACGACCTTGTGTTATTCCGATTTTCTTCCAAACACGTCACTAAAAGGACACCTTTTCCCTATTTAAGACTGAGGCTTTTCACCTTATACTATACTTAATGAAAGCAAAACGATAGAAATGTCAGGTTTGGAAAAATCAAGTGAGTCGATCGTTTCCAAGGCTCTGATCTGTGCTTTCGTATGAGGTCCGATAGAGGTGGATGACATGAGTTTATCCGAGATGCTACACCATCTGCATATGGGAATTGAAAACAGACGTGCAGAATTTGATGACATGATCTCTCGGTTAAAGACAGCCAAAAGCAATATTCGAACAGAACAAGATCTTGCGCAGTCAGACATAAAGGAAATCAAGAAACCTGCTCTAGATTCGTCATGGAAAGGTGAGAGAGGAACCGACTTTCATCGCCACCGAAAAGATGCCTATCATGTCATGCATGACATCGTGAACAATGAGTATGAAAAATATATCGCCGAGATTGATCAAAAAATATTGCACTTTGAATTAAAAAAAATGGAGCTGGCTGTTGCCAGTAACTTTGCCGGTAGAGCCCAGGACGTGATGGAAAAGGGTGAGGATTTTGCACTCGATGTTAAACATCTGATTGAACGGGGCTGGAAGGCTCTTTAAAATAATAAAAACAGCCATCTCATCAGCGAGCGGCTGTTTTTTTGTTTAGTCACATCCACCACCACTATCCCCGGAATCTCCCCCGCAGGAGGCATCAGAAGCGTGATGAGTATAAGAATCAGTATAGGTACTTGTTGTTGAACTGTGATGTGAAGAACGCTTCGCAGACGTACGTTGATCCTTTGATGTGAATAAATGGGCGATGATTGCTCCTAAAGAAGCCAATATCATAATAACAACAAACATAAAAGAACCCATGATGCATCCCTCCTCTTGTTTCCTATTCATACGAATGAGCCATATCGTGGTTCCCGATTTGAAAGAAAAACTGGGCAAAGAGTTCTACTTTCGTTTATGATGATAGGCAAAAGTAAATGCCAGGGGAGGAGAGCCTATGCTATCTCTACGTCAGGAGGAGCTGCTGAAACGACTGATGCAAGCGGAACAGGAACTGACTAGTGAAGAAATTGCCCGCATGATTGGCGTCACATCAAGAACGATCCGAACAGATATGAAAGCGCTTAAATATATTTTGGATGAACATGGGGCCGTACTACATATCAAACGCGGGACAGGGTATACATTGACCGTCGAGGATTATGGGTCTTTTCGTACATTTTTGAAAAAGTCGTTGAGAGAAAGAAACGAAAAAAAGGAGCAGACCATTCCCAATCAGCCTGAAGACCGTGTAGCCTATCTATTGAAAAGGCTGCTTCTGTCAGAAGACTATATTAAGTTAGACGCGCTCGCAGAGGAATTATTTGTGAGTGAATCGACAGTGAAAAATGATTTGAAAGCGGTCAGACATTTGTTTTCATTACATGGCCTTTCTGTGTCACATCGTCCTAAATATGGACTGCAGCTGACAGGGGATGAAATGAAATTAAGATATTGTATGGCTGAGCATGTGTTTCAGCAAGCGCATGCGAACCCGGCGCTGTTACCTGAAGAAACGTATCAATTGATTCAGGATATCGTGCGTTCACGTACAAAAGTAAGCGGACTTCATCTGTCAGAAATCGGTTTAAGTAATTTAGTCACCCACATCGCCATTGCATGCAAACGAATTGAAGAGAAAAAACTGGTCATGATGCCAGAAACGGAATTAAAAGAGATTCAAGTGCAGCCTGTTTTCCAAGTAGCTCAACAAATGGCAGAGGATATTCGGCATGTCCTAGCGATTGATTTTCCATTATCTGAAAGGGCGTATATTGCGATTCACTTGATGGGAGCGAAAATGATGGCATACGGAGATACCGGTCATACGCTATGTCATCTTCTAGACGAAGATCACTTTCGCTTCATCCACCAACTGCTTGCTTATGTAGAGGAGCACATGTCACTTGATATTCAATTTGATAAAGAATTAATCGTTGGATTAAGTCTTCATTTACGTTCCGCTATTCATCGTTTTAGGTACGGTATGAACATTCGTAACCCTTATTTAACGGACATTAAAAGGCATTATCCCATTGCATTTGAAGCTGGCGTCTATATGGGTAGGTGGCTGAGAGAAAAAGAGGGAATTGAGATTCATGAGGATGAGATTGGGTATTTGGCGCTTCATATCGGTGCTGCAATCGAGCGGACAAAATCACAGCATGTGAGAAAGAGATGCCTGATTGTATGTGCGACGGGTGTCGCCAGCAGTCAGCTCCTTCTTCATAAACTGACAGCGGCTTTTAGCGGAAAGCTGGAGATCGCTGGCACTGCAAGTGTTGGAGAAATTCCTTCGTTTGATTTGAGAAGCATTGATTTTATTATTAGTACCATTCCGCTTCAGAACACGTTGCCGGTACCAGTGATTGATGTACATACCATTCTAAGTGACGATGATATTGTGCGGCTGAAACGGTTTGTTCAGGGCGCGCAGGATACAGGGGTTTTGCGGTATGTGAGTCCGGCGCTGACATTTTTTCAGCAAGACCTTCAATCAAGGGAAGAGGTACTGCAATTTTTCGTAAACGTGCTCAAGGAACAGGATCGCATCCCGGAAGAGTTTGAACAATTATTGCTGGAAAGAGAGCAAGTGTCACCGACATCGTTCGGTCATTTGGTTGCGATTCCTCATCCGATGAAGCCGGCAACAGATGACACGTTTTGTGCGATCTGTACGTTGAAAAAACCGGTGCTGTGGGGTGAAAATCGGGTACAAGTCGTTTGTTTGTTAAGTATCCAGAAGACGTATCAAAAAGAATTGCAATCACTTTATCAATTTCTTGTACGGCTGACAGAGCGCAAGGAAGTGGTGGAGCAACTCATCAAGGCCGCTTCATTTGAGGAACTGACGGCGGCGCTTCAAGTATTGGAGCATCCGAATGAAAAAACGGGACACCCATTTCCGCATCTGTGAGGAAAAAGATTAGATGTTAATGAAAGCGCTTTTAAAATAACATCAAAAAGGAGGATGATCACGAGTTTTTGCAAAGGGGGAGACAGATCATGAGCTTTAAGGAGAAAGCGGCAGATGTCATGGGGAATGTGGCTTATCGCATCACGAATCAAAAATATATTATGGCGATTAAACAGGCATTTGTCACACTGATGCCAATCATCATTACAGGGGCTTTTGCTGTATTGGTGGCAAATATGATCATGAGCCCGGAAACAGGGCTTGCTCATTTTGAGATGTTCAGATTTTTAGCGGAGCTTCAGCCAATTATGAAGGCAATCAATTATGCCACGCTGAACTTTTTAACGATTGGGGCTGTGTTCCTCATCGGGATAGAGCTTGGGAAAATCAACGGGCACAAGTCCCTGTTCCCAGGGCTGATGGCATTGATTTCATTTATATCTGTTATTCCAACGACACTTCTACTTGAAGTGGATGGATCGATGCGTGAGGTTGTAGATGTACTGGCAAGGCAATTTTCCGATCCAAAAAGTTTATTTTTAGGGATGATCATTGCGATCGTATCTGTGGAAATTTTTTGTAAGCTGACCAAGGTGAAATGGCTGCAAATCAAGATGCCAGATTCAGTTCCATCGAATGTGGCAACATCTTTTTCATCACTTTTTCCTTCGATCATTACGATTACGATCATTAGTTCATTCGGCTTTGCATTTCACCGTTTGACAGGCATTTATTTGCATGAAGCAGTGTATAACGTGGTGCAACGCCCGCTAGAAAGTGTCGTACAGGGTCTACCGGGGATTTTAACGTTGATGTTTGTGGCGCAATTCTTCTGGGTGATCGGCATCCATGGCAACCAGATGATCAAACCGATCCGGGAGCCGCTCTTATTAGGATCAATTGCAGTGAATATGACAGCATTTCAAGAAGGAAAAGAGATTCCGAATATCATCACGATGCCATTTTGGGATGTGTATATGAGCATCGGTGGTTCAGGTGTGACCATTGGGCTTTTGATTGCGATTTTTATTGCTGGAAGAAGGGAAGAGATGCGAAGTATTGCCAAGCTCTCATCTGGGCCGGGTCTCTTCAACATCAATGAACCCGTTATTTTTGGCTTACCTGTCATGTTAAACCCTGTGATGGCAATTCCATTTATCGTCACACCACTTGTGACAGGAACGATTGGTTACATTGCGACAGCTACAGGGTTTGCTGGAAAAGCCGTCGTGATGGTGCCGTGGACGACACCACCGATTGTGAATGCATGGCTGTCCACCGCTGGCAGCATGGGGGCTGTCATCACACAGCTCATCTGTATTGTGGTCGCAGTCTTCATCTATTTGCCATTTGTCCTCTTGTCTAACCGCAAACCAGAAGCGGCACCAGATTCAGAATAAAAGGAGAGGCATGAATGAATATGCAATGTAGGTGGTTCGGAGAGAATGATCCCATTTCACTTGACCGTAAATATACGAAAAAAGGGCAGGAAGTCTCGATATGGGGGCAATTGTGAAGGCTATGTATTTGCAAGGAATTTGGGAAGGACTTCACGTTCAAACGAGGAAAGGGAAGGTGGCGACATGAACAGAATCGAGATTCCAAGAGATTTTATCCTAGGTGCTGCGGCCTCTGCTTGGCAAACGGAGGGGTGGAAGGGAAAGCAAGCGCATCAGGACTCGTACATCGACTTATGGTATAAGAACGGGTATCACGTGTGGCACGAAGGATATGGCCCGGCTGGAGCGACGAACTTTTACGAGCGCTATCCAGAAGATGTAGCCCTTATGAAAGAAATCGGTCTGACTCATTATAGGACATCGATCAATTGGTCGAGGTTTCTCATCGATTACGAGAAGGGGATTGTGGATGAAGCATATGCCCGTTACATTGATGATTTGATCAATGAATTAATCGCAGCAGGTGTAGAGCCGATGTTTTGCTTAGAGCATTATGAGCTTCCAGCCGTGCTGCTTGAAAAGTACGACGGATGGTCATCAAAGCATGTCGTCGAGCTGTTTGTTCTCTATGCGGAAAAGGTGTTTGAGCGATATGGAGACAGGGTCAAGCATTGGTTTAGCTTTAATGAACCGATTGTTGTCCAAACACGCGTGTACCTAGATGCTATACGTTATCCCTTTGAGCAAAATACGAAGAAATGGATGCAGTGGAACTATCATAAAGCGCTGGCAACAGCAAAAGTAGTGAAGCTGTTTCGGGAGATGGGATTGAAGGAATCAACAGGTGCAAAAATTGGGGTGATTCTCAATCCAGAAGTGACGTATGCAAGATCCTCTGCTCCGCATGATCAAGAAGCGGCACGGATATATGATTTGTTTTTCAATCGAATGTTCTTAGATCCCTCCATCAAAGGAGAGTATCCAGAAGAACTGCTTGATGTGTTAAAAAAGCATGAGATTCTTTTCGATGCGACAGAGGAAGAGCTTCAGGTCATCAAGAATCATACGGTTGAAGTCGTTGGGCTCAACTTATACTATCCGCATCGTGTCAAAGCACCGAGTAAGGCGTGGAATGAGATGACACCATTTCACCCGTCTTATTATTACGATATGTTTGAGCTTCCAGGAAGAAAAATGAATCCATTCAGAGGATGGGAAATTTACCCGGACATTGTCTATGATATGGGCATGAGAATTAAAGAAGAATACGGAAATATTGAGTGGTTTGTGGCCGAAAACGGCATGGGCGTAGAAAAGGAAGAACGGTTTAAAAAAGAAGACGGTATCATTGATGACCAGTATCGCATTTCATTTATCAGCCAGCATTTGAAACGGGCACTTCAAGCGAAAGCAGAAGGCTCAAATTGCAAGGGCTATATGCTGTGGGCTTTTACGGATAATGTATCGCCGATGAATGCCTTTAAAAATCGCTACGGATTAGTCGAAATCCAGCTGGAAAATGAACGGAATCGTCAGTTGAAGGCATCAGCGTATTGGTACCAGACATTAATTAAAACAAGGGAACTGAAGGCCCAAACAGAAGTCAACTATCGATAGGAGTGTTGGGATATGAAACGAATCATTCTCGCTTGTGCCGCAGGAATGTCGACATCCATTGTAGTATCCAAAATGAAGGCAGCCGCAGAAGCGAAGGGGCTGGATTATGAGATATACGCCATACCTGAAGGGGCTATTGCGGATGAATTAGAAGAGCATGGAGAAGATGTGCAGGTGATTTTACTTGGACCGCAAGTAAGCTTTATGAAAAAGGCAGCAGAAAAAACAGCGGCACCTTACCAAATACCTGTTGATGTCATCAATGTGAGATTATACGGAACAGCGAACGGAGAAAAAATACTAGAGCATGCTCTGAAACTAGCAAATGAATCTTAAGTAATTGGAGGAGAAGCAGATGACGGTATTAGAGGAAATGCAGGGAGCAGCCTTTCAAATCATTGCTCATGCAGGCGAGGCAAGAAGTCATTATGTTGAAGCGATTCGTCTAGCAAGAGCTGATGATTTTGAAAAAGCACAGCAGTTGATTGAAAAAGGGGAGGAAGCGTTTCGAAGCATCCACAACCTGCACTTGTCGCTGATCCAAAAAGAGGCGGCAGGTGAGCAGCTTCCCTTTTCTTTACTGCTGATACATGCAGAAGATCAAATGCTCACAACAGAGACCATTCATCTGCTTGCCATCGAAATGATTGAAATGTGTAAAAAAATGAACACCCTGTCAAAATAGATATCAGGTAGTAACCAATTTCTGTTATAATCATTCGATAGATAGAGAGAAAGCAGGATTGGTGAATGAAAAAAACATGTATGTTGATTGCGGTTGGTCTTGTGGCGCTGCTCATTTCGGGCTGTATGGAAACGAAGGAGCAAACGGAAGGAAACCAGCAAGTAGTCAAAGAGGAAAAGGGTCAATTACAAGCAAAAGAAACAAAACAGATTCAGCAGAAAGAAGAGGCAGAGATAGATACACAAAACTGGATTAAGCAAAAGGAACCGGTAGAGCTTCCGATTTTGATGTATCACAGCATCTCCAGCGGTAACTCGCTTCGTGTACCAAAGAGCGAGTTTGCGGCTCATATGAAATGGCTGAAGGACAACGACTATGTCACGCTGTCGCCAGAAGAAGCGTACCACGTCTTCACAACAAATACGAAGCCAAGTGAAAAGTGTGTCCTTATTACATTCGATGATGGATATACCGATAACTATACAAAGGCATTTCCGATTTTAAAGCAGTATGGAATGAAGGCAACGATTTTCATGATTGAGCAATCCATTGGCCGTCCGAATCACTTAACGGATGAACAAATGGATGAAATGATAGCAAATGGGCTATCAATTGAGAGTCATACCATTCATCATTTAGAGCTCAATCGTTTATCAAAGAAGCAGCAGAAAGAGGAATTAAAAGGGTCAAAGGCATTCTTTGATCAACGTTTTTCTCAGCGTACGAGAATGGTCAGCTATCCTGTCGGGCGCTATAACGAAGACACGCTAAAGCTAGCGAAGCAAGCCGGTTATCGAATGGCTGTCACCACTGAACCAGGACACGCGAAGAAGGAACAGGGCATGATGTCCTTGCACCGTGTTCGCGTGTCACCGGGACTTTCACCCGAAAGCTTTGGCAGGTTGGTAGAAGGGAAGTAACTATCAATGTTTCACATGAAACATTTTACGACAAATTTCACCAAAATGAATCACTACACATGATATGTCTTGGTTTCAAATGTCATTACAAGAGACACTTAGATGGACAGAACTTTCATTACAATGGGAGTTCTGTTTTTGAAAAAAATTTTGCACTGTCATTTAGATGAAATCAATCAAACTCTACATCGTATGAAACACTTCATAGAAAAACCAATTGAGAAAAGAAAGGAAGAGAGGATTATGTCAAATTTTGTTGGAATCGATCATGTTCAATTAGCTGCCCCAAAAGGTAGTGAAGAGAAAGCACGTTTGTTTTTTGGCGGAATTTTAGGAATGGAGGAAATACCCAAGCCTAGTAATCTAGCTAAACGTGGAGGTGTCTGGTTTCAATGCGGTCATCATCAGCTTCACATTGGAATTCAGGATCATTTCCAAGCTGCAAAGAAAGCCCATCCAGCTTTTCTTGTAAAGAGTCTATCGGAATTAAAAAAGGCATTATTGAATCACCACATTAGCATCAGAGAAGATGAGCCATTGGAAGGAGCCATCCGGTTCTATGTAGAAGATCCCTTTGGGAATCGAATTGAATTTTTAGAGAGAACAGACTAAAAAAAACTAGATTTTTAAAAACAAGGCGGCTGTTGAGGAGATCTAAACAGCCGCCTTGTTTTTGTTATTGATAAACGGGATAGCCCGTTATTTTAATATCTTTCCCAAGTGTTTCTACTGAGAGCTGATCCAATTCAATGGCATCACTCATGAGACGTATGCCTTCGCCTCCGAAAAAGGAAGGAGCCAGCCTTCCGCCAATGAGTTTAGGTGCCATATAAATGACCAATTTATCTACAAGCTGCTGTTCTAAAAATGAAGCATTGATCTGGCCGCCGCCTTCAATCATGAGGGAGGAGACATTTCTTTCTCCCAGCATTTGAAGTACTTCTTGCAGGGGCACCCGCGTCTCGCTGTCTGTTACAAAGACGTTGACGCCGGCTGCTTCTAAAGCGGCTCGTTTTTCCTCATCGGCTTGCTTTGTTGTAAAGATCCATGTTGGTGCCATCTGATCAGTGACGATCTTTGCTGTCAGCGGTGTTGATAGCTTAGAGTCTAAAACAATTCGAACCGGATGATGCCCATTTGGAATCCGTGCAGTTAGTGAAGGGTCGTCATGAATAACAGTTTGAGCACCGACCAAAATCGCATCATTAATGCTGCGGATATGATGAGCATCATAACGGGATGTCTCAGATGTAATCCATTTGCTGTCAGACGTAGCAGACGCAATTTTTCCGTCTAAGGTAATACCTGCCTTGAGCGTCACGAAAGGTGTTTTTTTCGTAATAAAATGATTAAACACTTCATTCATGAGAATGGATTCCTGCTCAAGTACGCCTGTAATCACTTGGATGCCAGCATCTTGTAAAATGGCGATTCCGCGGCCAGCGACAAGCGGGTTCGGGTCAAGTGCTGCCACGACAACGGTTTCGACGCCTGCTTTCACAAGTGCCTCCGCACAAGGACCTGTACGGCCATGGTGGGAACAAGGCTCGAGGGTCACATAAATAGTGGCTCCTTTTGCCTTGTCTCCAGCCATTTTAAGTGCATGAATTTCAGCATGTGGTTCACCGGCTTTCATATGAGCACCGACTCCAACAATTTCATTATCGCGCACAATCACAGCCCCGACGAGCGGGTTCGGTGATGTCTGGCCTTTCATTGCCCGTGCATTTTCTAGGGCTAGATTCATATATCGCTCATGATGTGGCAATCGTACGCACCTCTTGCTCCGCCTTCATGTGACCTGAGCGGTTGATTTTTGTCTGCAAGTATTTTTCATTAAACTCTGAGACATCACCCCAAAGCGGAATACGTCCAGAAAGAGATAAACCTGCATGGCTGATGGCATCTGTCTTTTTCGGATTATTGGTAATGAGTCTGACCGGCTTTGTACGAAGTGTTTGAAGAACCGCGATGGCTTCTTCATATTGACGCGTGTCATCTTCAAAGCCGAGTGCTTCGTTCGCTTCTACTGTATCGTAGCCGTTTTCTTGAAGGATATAAGCCATGGCTTTCGTGAAAAGTCCAATACCTCGGCCTTCATGGTTGGCTAAATAAAACAGGGCACCTGCACCATTGTCCTCAATCATTCGCATGGACTGCTTCAATTGGAATCCGCAGTCGCAGCGCTTGCTTCCGAAAATATCACCAGTGTGACAAATGGAATGCATGCGGATAAGAGCTTCGTCAGCGTGCTCGAAATCTCCATACACTAGCACGCTTGACTGCTGATGATCGGCAAGCTGGCGGGACGAGAGGCTTTCAATTAAAGCTTCATCTGACAATGGCTCTAACCCGTCGTCTTTTAACCATGAATACCAGTTGAACATCACCGTTCTGCCGTCTAAATTCACTGGCAATTTAATGGGTCCAGTGATATATATATACCCGTCTTCTTGCTGTACTCGTTTGATTTTATCTTTTAAAATGGCTGTTTTAAGATCTGTGTGTTTGTCCATATTCTGCACCTTCTTTTTTGTCTGTTTCTTCAATCTGTAAACGAACGAGAACGCCAAATGGATCAACAAATTCGTTACTTTTCCCTATTGTTTTCACTTGAGTGCCTGCTTTTGTTAGGCGCTCAACGACGGACTGTCTGTCTGCTTCTTGTGGGAATACGAGTGTATAGCTTCTAATTCCTGAAAAACGTGGATCAATGGCTCCTTTTCGTCCGCGTCCCCATGCATTAAAGGCAAGGTGATGGTGGTATACACCAGCGGCGATAAATACGCTTGCTGGTGGAGCCATTCGGATATGAAAACCGAGCGTATTGACATAAAAGGAATCAGCTTCTTCTGGGTTCAGATGGAAATGTAAGTGTCCCATTACTGTGCCAGCCGGAAGTCCTTCCCACGTCGTATCAGCGGCTTCTTGCAGGAGACCATCTCCATCAAGAGGTGCATTTCCGCCACCTTTCAGTTCTCCATTCTCACCTACCCAAACGTCCTCAGGGCGATCAGCATATATTTCTACGCCAATGCCGTCAGGGTCACTTAAATAAATGGCTTCACTGAAAAAGTGATCGCTTGCTCCAATTAAAGGATAGCCTTTTTTGATCACATGTGCCAGCCATGTGCCCAGGTTTTTTCTGGTAGGTAATAAAACAGCAAAATGATAAAGTCCTGGCTCGTGATCAGGTTTCTCTTTTAGATGTGCATCTTCTTTTAACAAAAGGATTGGTTCCTTTGCATTGCTGCCAAGTGTCACTGTGGAATCTGTCTTTTCTAATATAGAAAATCCTAAAATGTCTGTATAAAAAGGTAAAGAACGCTCAAAGCTGGATACATGTAACTCTGTTACACCCAATCTTAGCTCCTCAATTGTCTTCAAGCTCGGTCATCTCCTTCATGATATATGCATCGGCATGTTTAAATGTTTTTGAAAATATATAAAAATGAATACCTTGTTACTTAAAGTAACTAAACTATATAATAGTTAGTAACTTATTTCAAGTAATTAATTGTGTTATAATGAAAAAAAGAGAGAAAAGCGGGAGGGAGTAAGGTATGGCTCAAGTAGATGGCTGCCCAATCACAGATGCCATGGAGATTCTAGGCAAGAAGTGGGTCATTCTCATCATCAATCAGCTTCTGACAGGCCCTAAGCGTTTCTGTCAGCTTGAAAATGAAATGAACATCAGCGGCAGATTATTATCTGAAAGGCTGAAGGATTTAGAGGCTGAAGGACTCGTTGAGAAGAACGTATACCCTGACATTCCAGTACGGATTGAATACGAATTAACAGCGCAAGGGAAGAAAATAGAGCCGATTATTCGTGAAATGTATGCTTGGTCTTTAGAACGTAAAAATAGCAAAAAAGGGGAACATGTTCCTTCCTAATCGATTTCGATCAGTCTGTCTGATCGAAATTTTTTTGTGCGATTTTCCAGAAATCTAAGTCAATAGTATGAAAAATGATGTTGACAATAAATTCACTCATCATATAAGATCAAGAAGAAGAGGGTTCTTTTCCCTGTAATGGAATGGAGGTCATGCCATGGTATCATGAATGGGACAGATTGCCTAAAACACGTGTCAAACCATCATTTAGAAACAGACATCTTTGGCTTTTAGGAAGCAAAGATTTATTTTTTCAACTCAATTGATAATGATTATCATAATCATCTATAAGTGTGATCAAGCGCTTATGAAGGTTATTTTTTTTATTATCCGTTGAGAATAATTATCAATATCATTTAGGAGGGTTCACATGAAAGCCATTCGTTCAACATCACACGTATTATTGTTCTTTAGCTTTGTTCTATTATTTGCTCTAGCCCCGATTAGCTCAGCCTCAGCAGCAGGCTTAGCAGATGGTCAACATTCAGCACAATATGTGGTATGGAAGGCAGATAGCGATTCGACTTCAACAGCGAATACGTATTTTGAAAAACCAGCCAAGCTTGTCGTGAAGGATGGAAAAATCAAAGCACAAGTCACGTTAACGAATAGTTCTTGGATCACTAGCTTTAAAACACTTGAACAAGGTGTCTACAAAGATGCGAAGGTGATCAGTACAAACACAGCTGCGAATAAGAGAACAGTAGAATTCAACGTGAACAGCCTGACAGAGGTCGTACCAGCAAAAGTGAGCGTGACTGTACCGGTCATCGGATATACAGGTAATTACGACATCCGTATCAAGTTTGATGCAGCATCTGTTCAGTAAAAAGGGAGGAAATTCGCTTGATGAAAAAAATGATGAGGCTATCAGTCTTCATGACCGCTTTATTATTGGCACTCATGCTGCCTTTTTCAAACGCACAGGCTGCCACGTTAAAGGATGGTACATACTCCGTCAACTATACTGTGCTCAAGGCTGAAGGAAATGCGGTCTCTATGGCAAATGACTACTGGCTGAAGCCAGCAAAAGTGATTGCAAAAAATGGGAAGCTGACAGTACAAATGACCATTAAAAATAGCAGCTGGGTGACGGAATTTAAAGTTCCGGGAAATGGCGGCTATGTTGATACAACGGTTCTCTCAACCAATAAAAAAGCCAACACAAGGATTGTTCAGTTCCAAGCTCAGAGCTTGTCTAAACCAATCAAATCAAAAATTCATGTCACTGTAAAATCTGCTGATTATGATCATGATTATACCATTCAGCTGAAATTTGATGAGAGCAGCATGAAATCACTTTCGTCTAACAGCACAAACAAATCAGCGGGTGAAGCAGAAAAGCAGCAGCCATCAAAAGAATCAACGAAAACATCTGATTCATCCACGACAAAACAAGAAGAGAATCCTCAAACTGGTGATACAAACCAGACAGGGTGGCTCCTTGTGCTTGCTCTATGCTCAGGCGGATTTTTAGCAAGAAAGTGGATCATTAAGCATTAAGGAAGGAAGTGTCACCATTTGAAACGTCTTTTTCATCTAAAGGCAGCCATTCTGCTCGTTTTATTCAGTTTATTGACTGCATTTCAGATTCCTCAAGGAACGGCTCAAGCTGCATCATTTGTTGATGGTGAATACACGGTCGGATTCACTGTTTTAAAAAATGGCAGCACAGAAGCGTCCATGATGGATACGTATACAGAAAAGCCAGCTAAGCTGATTGTGGAAAATGGCAAGACGACTGCCTATGTCACACTGAAGCAAAGCAAAGAGATTACAGATTTCAAGGTCGAACAAAATGGCGCTCTTGTCACCACTGAAACCGTTAGTGAGGATGCAACTGCCAATACACGTGTGATCAAGTTTGATGTTGCCGACCTATCAGCCAAATTAAACGGCTGGGTGAAAATTTACTGGGATTTAGGCGGCTTTATTTATGACGAAGCATATGACGTACAGCTTGCATTCGATCAAAGCAGCCTAACGCTCGTTACACCTGCAAAGCCAGACGATAACGAAACAAAACCAGATGACGAAAATGGCACAAAGCCAGGCGATAGCGAAACAAAGCCGGATGACCAAAATGGCACAAAGCCAGACGATAACGAAACAAAGCCGGATGATCAAAATGGCACAAAGCCAGACGATCAGCAGACAACACCAGACAATAACAATGGTACAAAGCCAGTAGATTCCGCGCAAAACCAACTGAAAGATGGCGAGTACCGCATCAATTACAGTGTGCTCAAAGGGGATGAGGACGAGGCATCTCGGATGAACCAATACTTCTCACATCCTGCATCCTTAACCGTCAAAAACGGAAAGCAAACCATTTCCTTTACGGTGAAGGACAATACGTCTGTTGCTTCTTTGAAAATAGAGAAAAACGGCTCTTATCAAGAAGTGAAGACCGTCAGCACAGATCAAGCAAAGAACACAAGAGTGGTGTCATTTGATGTCGCTGATTTGAAAAAAGCGGTCAAAGGAAAAGTTCACATTGTAGTAGCGGCCGCCCACTATGACCAAACTTACGATATTCGTTTTCAATTCGATGCAAAGAGTATCGCGCCACTTAAAGGCGGACAGGTAGAGGAAGAAACACCTGCTGCACCAGAAACACCAAAACCAAACACACCATCACCAGAAACAAATAACGGCGGAGTTGCTCAAGAGACGGCTCAGCTTAAAGATGGTGTATACAAGCTTCCTTTCTCAATGAAGAAAGCAGACAAGGATGAGCTTTCTCGTATGAACGATTACGTCGTGAGCCCTGCGACATTGGTTGTGAAAAATGGCCGCCATTTCGTTTCATATACAGTGAAGAATAGCTCAGCTATCACGTCCTTCCAAGTAGGAACAGGTGGCAAGTTTGAAGAGACGCTTGTTGCAAAAACAGATCAAAAATCAGATACACGAGTGATTCAATACGAAGCCAAAAGCTTAAGCACGGCTCAGGCAGCACGCGTAAAAATTGATATTCCGGCTGCGAATTATCATGAGCAGTACGATGTCAAACTTGTCTATGACACAAAAGGAATTGCTCTTGGTGAAGGAAGCGGGATTCGATCGATCATCGGAGACGATGAGAGTATCGGCTTTGTCAAAAATCCAAATGATCGCGATTCTCAATCAAATCAACCAAATCAACTTGAGAATTTAGCGCCAGAGGAAACAGGTGCAGAGCAGCTAACATTTACTCCATCAGATGACCAAACTAAGTCTGAGACTGGACAGCTGAATCCAAAAACAGGAGATACCTCTCTTCTTTGGGTGTATATTCTTTTATTCGGCGGGTCATTATTCGTACTCGTCAGAAAGTATCAAACAAGAACAAGATAGATGGTTTAGTTGAAGTGAGATGCGCGAGATCATCGACGCATCCACTCTCTTTTTTCGAAAGGGGGCTTCTGTTTTTGAAGCATCGAATGTTATGTACCTTGATCGCTGCCCTTAGTGTGTGCGTGATCTTATCGGGCTGCTCACAGTCAGCTGAAAGCTCAGCAAAAGGCAAAAAAAGCGCAGATTCAAATGCGCGCATTGTGGCAACAACTGTAGCTGCTGTGGAGATCATGGATGCCTTAGAGATCGATCTTGTTGGGGTGCCAACAAGCCAAAAATCCTTGCCAGCTCGTTATAAAGGACTGCCAGAAGTCGGCAATCCAATGAGCCCAGACATGGAAATCATCCAATCACTTCAACCGACAGATGTCCTGTCCGTTACAACCCTTCAATATGATTTAGAGACACCCTTTCAACAAGCAGGTGTCCCTGCCACATACTTAAATCTCGAGAGCATGGCTAACATGGAGAAGGCGATTACGAAGCTTGGAGCTCAGTATGACAGAAAGAAACAAGCCGAGCGCATTGTGTCTGACTTTGAGCAAAAAAAGAAAGACATACAAGAGAAGACGAAGGGAAAACGAAAGCCATCCGTTCTGATTTTGCTTGGTGTACCAGGCAGTTATTTGGTGGCGACAGAGCATTCATATATTGGTGATCTTGTGCGGATCGCAGGCGGAGAGAACATTGTCAAAGGCGAGAAGATGGAGTATTTGGCTTCCAATACGGAGTATTTACAAAAAGCCAATCCAGATATCATCCTCCGGGCCGCACATGGGATGCCAGATGAAGTCGTCCGCATGTTTGATCAAGAATTTAAAACAAATGACATTTGGAAGCATTTTCATGCAGTCAAGCAAGACCGGGTGTATGACCTCGAAGAAAGCTTATTCGGGACAACGGGCAATTTAAAGGCAGCAGAAGCACTAGATGAACTAACGCGTATGCTGTATCCGTCATAAGCGGCGAATTTGAATGATAAAAGGACGTTTAAGATGAAAAAAACAGGGATTTTATTTCTGACAGTCAGTGTCTTACTGGTGTGCGTGTTTATTTATTCCGCCATTACGGGGAGCATTCATGTCACCCCGATTGAATTATTGGAAGGGCTCATCACCGGTCAACATGCACAGGTAGAAATCATTAAAGATCTCAGAATTCCTCGCATGCTCATTGCCATGTTTACAGGGGCTGCTTTATCTGTCTCCGGTGTACTGCTGCAGTCGGTCATGAGGAATCCATTAGCTGATGCCGGCGTCATTGGGATTTCATCAGGAGCCAGCTTCTTTTCTTTAATGGCAATAACAGCACTTCCTCAATTTTATTTCTACTCTCCTTTATTTTCGGTGTTAGGTGGAGCCATTGCGTGTTTCCTCGTGTATGTTCTGTCTTGGAAGGGTGGATTAAGCCCCATCCGTATGATTTTGGTTGGGATCGCCATCAATGCCATGTTTACTGGAATGGCTGAAGCATTTGTGACCATTTGCAGCTATTTCAATATCACGATCAATCAGTCAGGACAGTCGAATCTCACGATGAAAACGTGGGGAGATGTTCGCTTAATCGGAGTCTATGGCGTCGTCGGCCTTGTCGTAGCCCTTTTCTTTAGCAGATGGTGTAACCTCTTGGCTCTTCAGGACAAGACAGCGAAAAATTTAGGATTGCGTGTGACCAGAATGCGCCTTTTGATTTCCATCACAGCTGTATTGCTTGCGGCGGTGACAGCAGCAGTCGCAGGCGTGATTGCGTTTGTCGGTTTGCTTATCCCACACATTTCAAGAAGACTTGTCGGCTCGGATCACCGGGTACTCATTCCATTTTCTGCGTTAAGCGGGGCTTTGCTGATTCTGACGGCTGATACGCTCGGCAGGACGCTTGTCGCGCCAAATGAAATTCCTGCTTCTACGATCATGGCCGTGATTGGCGGGCCATTTCTGATCTTTTTACTAAGAAGGGGGGACCGTCTCCATGGACATTCGTGAGGTGTCATTCTCATATGACCAGCAGAAGGACATCGTTCAATCGGTCACAACACACATTGAAAAGGGGAAAATCACAACCATTATCGGTCCGAATGGCTCAGGGAAATCTACACTGCTTTCATTGATGGCGAATAACCATGCGCCAAACAAAGGGCAAATTCACTTAGACGGCCAAGCACTGAATGCATTTAAGCCAAAGGAGCTGGCAAAAAAGCTGGCTGTCGTCCATCAGCAAAATGAAGCGCCGCTTGATTTAACGATCGAGAGGGTCGTGGCATTCGGCAGAACGCCGTACCAGACGATGCGCGGAGGAGACAAGGAAGAGGATGAGAGAGCGATAGAGTGGGCGCTTTCCAGTACAAAGCTAACGGAAAAACGAAAGGTGCCGCTCGCCTCACTGTCAGGCGGTGAGCGGCAGCGAGTATGGATTGCGATGGCACTTGCGCAAAAAACGTCGATCCTTTTCTTAGATGAACCGACAACCTATTTGGATATCTATTATCAATTTGACATTCTTGAGCTGATCCGTGAGCTCAATGTCGTACATGGACTAACAATCGTTATGGTGCTACACGACATGAATCAGGCTGTCCGCTACAGCGATGTCATCATTGCGATGAAGAATGGCCGGATTATGAGTGAAGGACAGCCAAATGATGTGTTAACAGAAGAAAATGTGCGGCACATTTATGATGTGTCCGTCACGATTAAACAGGATGCAGAAACAGGGATGTATATCGTGCCTGTTGGTATATAAGCTGTGCAAAAAGCAGGTGAGACAGTGTGAAAAGAGGAAAACGGGTCTGGCAGCGGATGCTGACGATCGTCTGTTTAGGTGTATTCATTTATAGCGGGTCAGCCATTGGCTTAGAGCTGTTCGGCTATTATCAAAATCGTCAGGTGCTTGCAAAGGCTCAGACGATGTATGGACATGAGCAAGGAATGAATGAAAGCCGGGGGCCGGGAACCATTCGTACGTCATTTGATGAACTGCGGAAGGTAAACGATGACATTGTCGGCTGGATCAATATGAAGGACACGATGATTCAGTACCCAATCGTCCAATCTCGCGATAATGCGTTCTACTTAACCCGTAATTACTTAAAAAACGACACCCGGGCAGGCAGTATTTTTATGGATTATCGCAATGACGTCTTGCATGAAAGCTCGAATACTGTGGTGTACGGACATCGGATGAGGGATGGGTCCATGTTCGCTGGACTCACAAACTATTTAAAAAAGGATTTCTTCGATGAGCATCGGACATTTCAGTACGATACGCTGTATCAAAGCTATGAAGCGGAGATTTTTGCCGTGTATGAAACAACGGTGGACTTCGATTATATTCAAACCGATTTTCGAGATCTTGGCGAATATGCGCACTACTTGCAAGCTGTGCGGAAAAAATCAATCTACCAAACGAAAACAGACGTGTCCACAGATGACCTCATTCTCACTCTATCGACCTGTGATCATGTGCTTGCACCGAAAAACGGGCGTCTCGTGGTACAGGCAAAGCTAAAGAAAGTTTACTAGAAAAGGAGAGACAGACGGTTGAAATTTTCACATGTGATCTTCGTGGGACTTGTCTCGATGCTTCTCCTCGGCGGATGCAGTCAGGCAGCACCTGTAGAGAAAGGGAGCGGTCAAGGTGCGCTGAAGATAAAGGACTTTGCCGGCAGAACGCTGTCGTTTGAGGACTCCCCTCAGCGTATTGTCTCATTATCGACTGGAGACATGAGCATCCTATATGCCTTAGGCGGTGAGGTGGTCGGTCGTCCGGCCGCCGAATTACCAGAGAGCTTACAACAGGCTACATCAGTCCAAACAATTGGTACCACACATCAATTTGATGTAGAGCTCATCACAAGCTTAAAGCCCGATGTTGTACTTGGGAATGAACAATTAAACAGCAAGGACATCTCTACAATAGAAGGAATTGGTTCACAGCTTCTTTTGACAAGTGCCAATTCAGTGAAGGACATCCAGCGCCAAATTACGTTATTCGGAGATTTGCTAGGGAAGCAGCAAAAGGCAAAAGCGCTTAACAAGCAAATCGATCAGCGGAAAAAGCAGGTCAAACAGCCTCAGAAAAAAGTGAAGACACTCGTTGTATACGGGGCACCTGGCACATATATGGCGGCACTTCCTCAATCCTTAAGCGGAGATTTACTGCACATCGCTGGAGGGACGAACATTGCTGAGAATGAACCAGCACTCGAGAAATTCCCTCAATACGCTCAAATCAATGCAGAAAAGGTCATCGAAGCTGATCCTGATCTTATCCTGCTTATGACCCACAGCAATCCTGAAGATGTGAAAGCGGGCTTTATGAGTGAAATGAAACAGAATGCCGCATGGCACGATGTATCAGCTGTCAAACATGGACACGTCGAGATTCTGCCTAGTGATCTATTTGGGACGAATCCAGGCGCAGACGTGATGAGAGCGATTGATGAGCTAGAGAAAAGATTGAAGCGATTGTCATCATGAAAATGAATGCAGAATTAGATTTTCAAAAAAGACAGTCGAGGCGAAGATGGCTGATACCCGGACTATTCATCTCGTTAGTTGTAGGCGCATGCCTAGGGCTTGCATTAGGTTCTGTTCAATTATCACTGCAAGATTTACTCGCTGCTTTGACGGGATCAGGTCAGCCTGTTCATGAGAAAATTGTGATGGATTTACGCCTACCGCGCGTTCTCATCGGTTTCATCGTTGGGGCCTGTCTCGCAGCATCAGGGGCGATTTTACAAGGAGTCGTCCGAAATCCACTCGCTGACCCTGGCATCATCGGTGTGACGGCTGGCGGCGGATTGGCTGCTGTGCTTAGCATGATTGTGTTTCCACAATTCACGTATTTGCTGCCAGCCGCTGCTTTCCTTGGCGCTTTATTAGCGGCACTTGTGGTGTATATGCTCTCATTTGATCAAGGGGTTTCACCGCTGAAGCTGATTTTGGCGGGAGTGGCAGTCAATGCCCTACTTGGGGCGGTGATGAATGGGTTTATGGTGCTTTATAGTGAGCGTGTGCAGGCTGTTCTGCCCTTTTTATCAGGAGGATTAAATGGACGGAGCTGGCATCATCTAACCTTCGTGTCGCCCTATGCGCTTGCTGGGTTGTGCCTTTGTTTTTTTGCCATCAAGCCGGCAAATCTTCTTTTGCTTGGCGATGAATCGGCTCAGCTGCTCGGTCTCAGAGTAGAGCGCACCCGGTTTTTCTTAATTGCACTGGCGGCACTTTTAGCTGGTGCAGCAGTAAGTGTGAGCGGCTTAATTGGATTTGTCGGACTAGTCGTTCCTCATTTTATCCGTCTTTTAATTGGAGATGACTACCGGTATCTGCTGCCAATCTCGATGCTGGGCGGAGGCGTGCTTGTGGTTTTTGCAGATACAGCCGCAAGGGTATGGTTTACGCCAGTTGAACTGCCTGTCGGTATCCTGCTTGCCTGCATCGGTGCACCTTTCTTCCTCTATTTATTAAAAAAGAAAGGGAGGGGTTAAGTTGGATGTGATCGCTATGGATGACGTGAGTCTCAGTCAAGGAGGCTTTCAGCTGTCATCAATTTCAGCAGCTGTTCCTAAAGGAAGCGTGACAGGAATTATTGGACCGAATGGATCAGGGAAGTCGACTTTTATTAAAGCAGCCGCACGTCTTACGTCAATCGAAAGCGGCACGATATACATTCACGATATACCGCAAAAAGAGATGACGGCTCAGGAGATTGCAAAGGAAATCGCCGTTCTCATGCAGTCGAGAACAGCCATTCCATCTATGACCGTACGGGAGCTGGTCGCACTTGGACGCAGTCCGCATCGTTCGATCTGGAAAAAAAGCTCGAAGACAGATCAAGAAGCGATTGAGTGGGCGCTTGATGTGACCAATAGCCGGATCAATGAAAATAGAATGCTGCATACATTGTCTGGTGGAGAAAGGCAAAAAGCGTATATTGCGATGGCGCTCGCTCAGAAGACAGAGACGATTATTCTGGATGAGCCGACAACTTACTTAGATATTGCGCATCAGCTTGATTTACTAGAGCTGCTCAAACAGCTGAATAAGACGCATGGAATCACCATTTTAATGGTTCTTCACGACCTGCAGCAGGCAGCAAAATATTGTGACCGCCTTATTGCGATGAAACGTGGTCAGATTTATCAAATAGGGACACCAAAAGAAGTATTAACAGAAAGCTTTTTCAAAGAGGTCTTTGGGATTCAGGCTGAAGTTCACTTAGACGGTGAGCACCCGCTGATTATTCCAATCGCTTCGATCCAACAACAAAAGGGAGATGAACAAAACATGATCATTGTCAACAACCAGGTAAGAGTAGAAAAAGGCAGTGCCGACCACCTCGTCAAGCGTTTCAACAAGCAGGGACAAGTAGAATTCATGGAAGGATTTTTAGGCATGGAAGTATGGGTCACACAGCAGACAACCGATTACGATGAAGTGACCATTCATACACGCTGGAATCGAAAAGAAGACTTTGTGAATTGGACAAAATCTCAGGCATTTGGTGATGCGCACGCTCATGGAAAAGCGAAACCTGAAGGTCTATTAAAAAACAAAATTACGTACTATGAAGTGCAAGTCACTAGACCAGCTTTACAGAAAAAAGCCTAAAAAAGAAACACAGCGCTGCAACTCACGTGCAGCGCTATTTTTTTACGTTTTTTTACTTTCTGTCACATATCTTTGACAAAGTATTCAAACAACTGACACAATACCTCCCAATTTTTAGGTAAAATTTACTTTATTTTTGAAGCGTATGGGTGTAAAGTACAGGTATAAATAACTAACCGAATGAAAAGCAAGAGTAAAATTTCACCGAGTAAACCATTTCAAACAGGCTATTGTTTGTGAACCATTGAACAAATAGTGAACATTTTGTGAAATGGTGAGCATAGACATTTCGAATCATTCGGCATGTGAAAGTAAGGGAGGATGTAAGGCTGTGAGTGAGCTGTTTTTAGCAAGATTTCAATTTGCTTCAACGACATTATTTCATTTTATTTTTGTTCCTATGTCAATAGGTTTGGTGTTTATCGTTGCATTGATGCAGACCCTTTATGTCGTCAAGAAAAAAGAGATTTATAAAAAGATGGCGAAGTTTTGGGGTCATCTATTCTTACTCAATTTTGCAGTAGGTGTGGTGACAGGGATTCTCCAGGAATTCCAGTTTGGGATGAACTGGTCAGATTATTCAAGGTTTGTCGGTGATGTATTCGGTGCACCGCTTGCCATTGAAGCACTGCTCGCCTTTTTCCTTGAATCTACATTTATTGGACTTTGGATATTCGGCTGGGATCGTCTGCCGAAGAAGATTCATTTATTGTGTATTTGGCTTGTTTCCCTTGGTACGATCTTTTCGGCGTTTTGGATTTTACTCGCCAACTCATTTATGCAAGAGCCAGTTGGATTTGTCATTAAAAATGGCCGTGCAGAAATGAATGACTTTGGCGCTCTTGTAACGAACCCGCAGCTTTGGGTTGAATTCCCGCACGTTCTGTTTGGTGCGCTGGCTACAGGTGCATTCTTTATTGCAGGAGTTAGTGCCTATAAAATGATCAAAAAACAAGAAATCGCCTTTTTCAAAAAATCATTCCAGATTGCCATGGTTCTCGCTTTAATTTCTGGTTTAGGTGTGGCATTCTCTGGACATGATCAAGCGAAGCACTTAATGGAATCACAGCCAATGAAGATGGCAGCAAGTGAAGCCCTTTGGAAGGATAGTGGAGATCCAGCGGCTTGGACACTATTTGCCAATATTGATACAGATAAAAAAGAAAACTCTGCGGAGATCAATATTCCGTTTGCTTTAAGTTACTTGGCTTATTCGAAGTTTAGTGGAGATGTGCCAGGCATGCTGACCCTTCAAAAAGAATATGAAGCAAAGTTTGGTCCTGGAGACTACATTCCGCCAGTAAAAACAACCTTCTGGAGCTTTAGAATCATGGTTGGTGCCGGCATGCTGATGATTTTTGCCAGTATGATTGGCTTGTACTTGAGCTTTAGAAAGAAACTCGAAACGAACAAATGGTTTTTACGCTTCATGGTAGGGATGATTGCCTTCCCATTTATTGCGAACTCAGCTGGCTGGATCATGACTGAAATTGGGCGTCAGCCGTGGACGGTCTTTGGTATGATGACGACGGCTCAATCGATTTCACCAAACGTATCGTACGGCATGCTGTTATTCTCAGTCATTAGCTTTACGACGATGTATCTGATTCTTGCCATCTTGCTTGCCTACCTATTCATTCGAGAAATTAAAAAAGGTGCACATTCGGAAGAGGATACAGATCAAAAGGATGAAACGGACCTGTCTACAGATCCATTTGATGGAGGCGCATATCATGGCATATCTTAACGAGATTTGGTTTATTCTTGTCGCAGTATTGTTTGTTGGATTTTTCTTCTTAGAAGGATTTGATTTTGGTGTTGGGATGTCCATGCAGCTGCTTGGAAAGGATGCGCACGAACGCCGCATTTTAATTAACACGATTGGTCCTTTCTGGGATGCGAATGAGGTCTGGCTGATTACAGCTGGGGGCGCTATTTTCGCTGCTTTCCCTAACTGGTATGCCACGATGTTCAGTGGATACTATATACCGTTTGCGGTTCTCCTCTTAGCACTCATCGGGCGCGGAGTCGCCTTTGAATTCCGAGGGAAGGTTGAGAAAGCCTCTTGGATCAAAGCATGGGACTGGGTGATTTTCTTTGGCAGTCTGTTGCCGCCGTTTTTACTCGGTGTGCTATTCACAAGTATTTTACGCGGGATGCCAATTGATCAAGACATGAACATGTACGCTGGTTTTACGGATTTTGTGAATCTTTATTCAGTGATTGGCGGGTTAGCTGTGACGGTTCTTTGCCTTCTGCACGGATTGATTTTCGTCACACTTCGTACAGAGGGTGATTTAAGAGATCGTGCGAGAAAGCTTGGCAAGCGTGTCCTGCTTATTGCGCTGCCAGTTCTTGTCCTATTTGTTGGTGTATCTATCATGGAAACAGACATTTATACGGTACGCCCGATCATCACCATTCCGTTAACTGTCCTCATTGTGGTTTGTTACGTAGCGGCGCTATTCTTTATGAAAAAAGAACGTGATGGCTGGACATTCCTATTCACAGGTGCGGGCATCATGGTGACAGTGACGATGCTGTTCACTGCATTGTTCCCGCGCGTCATGATTAGCTCAATCAACCATACGTTTGATCTGACCATTCAAAACGCTGCATCTGGATCTTATTCACTGACGGTGATGACGATTGTTGCCATTTCTTTGCTGCCCTTTGTGCTTGGGTATCAAATTTGGAGCTATTACGTCTTCCGTAAACGTGTAAGCGGTAAGGAGCCAATGACCTACTAATGGATAAACGTTTGCTTCAATTAAAAGGAATGAGAGGGCTTCTTGCCCTCTTAGGTATTGTGTCACTCATCCAAGGAGCAAGTATTATTTTCCAAGCACAGTGGCTGGCACATGCCATTACTACGCTGTTTGACGGGAAAAGCCTTTCGCAGGCAACGCCTTATGTCCTGCTGTTTCTTGCTGCCTTTCTGGTGCGGCACGGTCTCACCTTGATTCGGGAGAAGGTCATGTTTACCTACTCTTCCCGAATTGGAGCAGACGTCAGAAAACAGCTGTTAGACCAACTCTTTCGTTTAGGTCCAGCTTTTACAAAGAAAAAGGGTACAGGAAAGCTTGTCACATTAGCGATGGAGGGAATTGCTCAATATCGTCAGTATTTACAGCTATTTTTACCGAAGATGGTGAACATGGCTGTGATACCGGCAATGGTCCTCATCTATGTTTGGACATTAGACGAAACATCTGCCGTCATTTTAATCGTGACGCTGCCGATTTTAATTATCTTTATGATTTTGCTAGGTCTTGTCGCTCAGCGTAAAGCGGCCAAACAATGGAGATCGTATGAGAAATTATCCAATCATTTTACTGATTCTCTCCGCGGCCTTGAAACGCTTCGTTATTTAGGGATTAGCAAAAAACATTCCCGCAATATCGGGGAAGTGTCAAAGCGATATCGAAAGGCGACCATGAGCACGCTGAAGGTCGCATTTCTTTCATCATTTGCGCTTGATTTCTTTTCCATGCTGTCGATTGCAACCGTCGCTGTCTTTCTCGGCTTGCGATTAATTGAAGGAGAGCTTCTGTTATTGCCGGCTTTGACGGCGCTCATGCTGGCACCGGAATATTTCCTGCCAGTACGTGAAGTGGGAAATGATTATCATGCCACGCTAAATGGAAAAGAAGCGAATGAGGCGATGCAGGTCATTTTAGAAGAAAAGGGCTTCCGCGCGCAGGAAACACAATCAGTGCAGTTGAACGAGTGGAATGAACAGTCTGCGCTCACCCTGCAAGATGTGAGTGTCCAGCATGACGAACATGCCCCTTATTCGATTCAGGATGTAGATCTCACTGTGAAAGGGAAGAAGAAAATCGGAATCATTGGTGCCAGTGGTTCAGGGAAATCGACATTAACCGATGTGCTCGGCGGCTTTGTTGAACCGACCTCAGGTCAAATCACACTAAACGGCCAGCCGCTTGTTCATTTACAGATGAAGGAATGGCAAAAGGAAGTCGTCTATATGCCGCAGCACCCTTATTTATTTCACATGACATTAAGAGAAAACATTCGTTTTTATGAACCGCATGCAACAGATGAAGAAGTGGAAAGAGCTGCCAGTGAAGCTGGCTTATCTCAGCTCGTGGGGCAGCTGCCAAATGGTCTCGATGAGGTCATTGGAGAACAGGGAAGAGGGCTAAGCGGCGGACAGGCACAAAGAATTGCGCTTGCGCGAACGGTGCTGGGCAAGCGGTCCATTATGCTGTTAGATGAACCAACAGCACATCTCGATATTGAGACAGAGTATGAATTGAAGAAAACAATGCTTCCGCTGTTTGAAGATAAACTTGTGTTCTTAGCGACACATAGGCTTCATTGGATGCCAGACATGGATGAGATCATTGTCATGGATCAAGGAACGATTGCGGAAATGGGTACACATGAATCATTGATGCAAAGAAAAGGCGTGTATTATCAATTGGTACAGGAGCAAATGGGGGCGGTCACACATGGTAAGTAAAGGCTGGTTTATACCTTATATCAAGGAGAATCAAAAGCTGTTTGCGCTGGTTTTATTTCTAGGGGCAATTGCAGTATTCTCTGCTTCTATGCTGATGTATACGTCAGGATTTCTCATTTCAAAAGCTGCCACAAGACCTGAGAATATACTTATGGTCTACGTCCCAATTGTAGCTGTCCGTACCTTTGGTATTTCGCGCTCAGCTGCCCGCTATGCAGAAAGATTGGCGAGCCACCAGCTCATTTTGACCATGATTGAAAAAATGCGTGTCCGCCTATATGACATGGCTGAACGAAGTGCGAAACAGACAAAGCTGGGTACAGGTGAAATGCTGGGGCTCTTGTCAGATGATGTTGAGAGACTGCAGGATGCCTATTTAAAAACCATCTTTCCATCTATCGGTGCGCTGCTTTTATATGCCGCATCGATTGGGGCACTTGGCCTATTCTCGTGGCCTTTTGCTGGCTTGATGCTGCTTTATATGGCACTTCTCGTATTTGTTTTCCCATACGTCACAGTGCTAGTGAACCGGGCGAGACAAATTCAAATGAAAAAAGGCAGAAATGAACTGTACAGCCATTTAACAGATGCCGTCATGGGCGTGAGTGACTGGTTGTTTAGCGGTAGGCAGAAAGATTTTGTTGATGAATATGAACAGAAAGAAGCGCAGCTGTTAGCGCTTGAAGCAGCTAAGCATCGATTTATCCGTCTGCGCCAGTTTTTTGCACAGCTTATCATTGGAGGAGCTGTCGTGCTTGTCGTGTATTGGAGCGGTTCCGTCGTTCAGTCAGGCTCGATGTCACACACCCTGATTGCAGCCTTCGTGCTTGTGCTATTTCCGTTAACAGAAGCCTTTCTTCCACTCTCAGATGCAGCTGGTGATATTCCAGTCTATCAGCATGCTGTCAGCAGATTACATCATTATGAAAAGCTTTCGTATGAAGGAGAATCTGATCGCAAGATAGTGGATCAGTCAGCTGTTTCTCAAGATGAAGCTGTTTCTTTTGATCAAGTGTCCTTTGGGTATGATTTGCACCAACACGTGCTAAAGCACCTGTCATTTTCATTGAAGCAAGGAGAATCACTTGCTCTCTTAGGAAAAAGCGGTGCAGGAAAATCGACTATTTTGAAGTTGTTAGAAGGAGCTGTCGTGCCAAACCAAGGAGCTGTCAGTATCCAAGGGAAACCGGTCGAAAGCATTCGAGAGAACGTGTCCACCTATGTGTCAGTACTCAATCAACAGCCGTATTTATTCGATACCTCTGTTTTAAACAATATTCGCTTAGGCTCTCCTAATGCGACAGAGGAGCAAGTAAAAGAAGCAGCGAGACAAGTGCAGCTGCACGATACCATCGAATCTTTGCCAGAGGGCTATCACACCGGTGTGCAGGAGACAGGAATTCGTTTCTCAGGTGGAGAAAGACAACGGATGGCGTTAGCCCGGATTTTGCTGCAAAACACCCCGATTGTTGTATTAGATGAGCCCACCGTCGGACTTGACCCACGCACAGAGCGTGAGCTGCTTGAAACCATTTTCCATGTGTTAAAAGGGAAAACGGTCATTTGGATTACCCATCATCTCACTGGCTGTGAGGCATGTGACCGCATTATGTTTATTGAAGATGGACAAATTGAGATGCAGGGGGAGCATCAGGATTTACTGAAAGAAAACCTGCGCTATCAAAAATTGTATGAGATGGATCGTCCGTTTTCTACAATATAAATAGATGAAATGACAAGAACGTTCGGACAGAGATTTCTGCCCGAACGTTTTGTGGTTTTAAGGATTTACCTTTCCAACACCAGCATTTGATACCACTTCTGATTTGACATTGTTCACGTTAAGCAAGGAGTAGTTATAAGGAGGGTTGTACGTACCTGTAGAAGACGTTGGCAGACTGCCTGAGCTGTTAATATATGAGTTGTTGATGACATGCCATGTACCGACTTGACGGCTGTCCCAGCTGCCAATCGCATTTTTTGTATTTTCAAATACGTTGTGCTCAATTCTCATTTTTGCGCCCATACGAGAGTTAATTGCAGTTGTCAGGATGCCTTTGTAATAGTTGTTATAGACATGTCCTTCCCCAAAGCGCATAGATGGTACACGAGAATTCAGGTTTTCGAAACGGTTGTTGTGGAAAGTGATTTTTCGGTTGTAGTTGTCGTTATCAGAGCTGCCCATGAGCATCGTTTTCCAGCTGTCATGAACATAGTTCCATGAGAAGGTAATATAATCGGAGTCATTTTTCACATCGAATAATCCATCATAATCATCTTTACCAGAGTTTAATGTATTGTACAGTTCATTATGATCGACCCATACGTTTTTAGAAGCGCCTTCGATTCCGATGGCATCCTTGTCACCTATTTTGCTGTGATGGATTTTCAGGTTGCGGATGATGATGTTATTGGCACGCCATACTTTAATGCCAATTCCATTAAATTCACCTTTTGTGCCTTTGCCGACGATTGAGACATTGTTTGTATCTTTCACATCGATTTTATTGGCAGATGTATTAGAAGGGGTAATCGTCCCGTCGACAACAATTTTTAATTTTTCGTTTGTTCCTTTACTTTTGAGGGCAGCCAATAGTTCATTTCCAGTTTTGACTGTGACGGTTTTACCGCCTTCACCGCCTGTTGTACCGCCATTTAATGTGGAGAATCCTTGTTGATTAAAATTGGCCATAATAGAAGGGCTTTCGGGATACTTTACTGCCGCCTTTGCCTCCCCATTAGGTGCAAATAATGAAGTCACGAGACCAACCGCTAACACACCAGCTAACATTGGAACTTTTTTCTTCAAAGTCAACATCTCCATTCATTTTTGTTTTAATGTAAACGTTTCCAAAAATAAGCTGCAATTCAACTGCTCCTCCTTTCTTCGCCAGTATCGCCTTTTTCGGAATGTAGGAAGAGCATAGCATGCAAAAAGGTATCATCGGCTAAGAATTGGCGCTGTGTATTCAATGATTTTCTAGAAAACTAAGGCCATGATTATTTTATTTTCGTCTAAATGAGACAAGGATCATTGACAATAGGTATTGGGATGACCTAGTGATTATGGGGGAGAGCATCTCCGCTTGATAGAAAATCAGAACGCATCATTTTGTTAGAGCCGAAAGAATGTCATAATCATTACATAAGAAAAAACTGGATATTTAACGCTTCAATTACTGGATCAACAGGGAGAAAAGCAGACAAGCTAAAAAAATAAAATCTATTTTGAACGATATCGTCATACGTGTCGTCTCATGAATAAGAGAAGAAAAAGGAAGGAGGGGTGTGTTTGGAGCAGACAGAAGAGACATTATTGATTCAGCGGGCAAAGCAGGGGGATGATGCTGCATTTACAGCTCTTTATCGCCATCATTATTCCTTTCTTTACCGTTATATAATGAAGCTCACCCTTCAACAAGAGCTTGCAGAAGAAATCATGCAAGAAACGATGCTGAAAGCGTACATGAAACTCTCTTCTTTTAGAGGAGATTCCTTATTTTCAACATGGCTCATATCCATTGCATCTAGACAATTTTTGGATCACCAGAAGAAAAGAAAACGTGAACAATTGAGGGAAGGAAAGGCGAATCAAGAGACGATACGCCGTTTTAAATGGGAGATTCAGCAAAAGGGACATACATGGCATGAGATGTGGGATGCTCTTAACGAATTGAAGGCTCAGGAGAGAGCGCCGATTATTTTGCACTATTATTATGGCTTTACTTATCCAGAGATTGCTTCAATGCTCGGGATGAGAGAAGGCACTGTGAAGTCGAGGGTTCATCATGGATTAAAGAAAATTCGAAAGGAGTGGTCTCAATGAAGGAAGATCAGTTCACCGAACGTTTAAAGGAAGAGTTACAGCAGCTAGATGATCAAATCGAAGTGAAAGAGCCAAGTGAACAGGCTGTCATGATGATGCTGAAGCAGGCGAAGGAACAAGAGAAAAGGCGTTTTAAACAAGAAGTACTGGCGTACGTTCTCATCAGTCTGACCATTCTCACACTATTTGTCGCTGCCATCACCCATTTGCCTATCATCTTCATTCTTCTTCAAGTAGTGAGTGTGCCGCTCTGCGTCATTGTCGGCATCAAGGAATATCAACATAGTAAAGGAGGGTCTTCCTTATGAGTCAGTCGGAGATGATCATCTTATTGTGCGCATTGCCGTTACTATTTGCGCAGGGCCTTCTTTTATTTATGGATGCCAAAAAAAGAGGAGGTTATAAGTGGTTTTGGGGCATTGTCGGTTTAATTAACTTCCCATCGTCTTCTATTTTATATTGGTTTTGTGTCGTGTACCCTGATCGAAAAAAAGAGAAGGAGATCCGAAAAGATTGAGCAGAGGTCTATAAAACTTTAGGCCTTTTTTCTTGTTGAAGATCAACTAGAAATCATTCATGGTTCATCTAATTGTCAAAGAGTGCGGGATATATAACGTCTAAATCATGATTTCTAGCTCAATAGTCATTCTGTAAGGGATACTTTCTAAAAACGATTGCGGCGGCTGCTTGATCCATCTCAAATCGGCATCATTTTCATCTGTTATCAGTATTGATCAGTTTTTACAAATGGTGTTAAATTAATCTCAATATGCGTTAGAAAATCTAACAGGATAAATGTGTGAAGATATACAAAGGAGGCAGATGAGACATGTTGACCTTAGATCGAGCAGCACAAACAGCACAAAGCTACATCGACCGTGTGTTAGAAGAGGTGGAAAAACGAAATCCTGGTGAGGAGGAATTTCAGCAAGCCGTAAGAGAAATTCTCGAATCACTCGTTCCCGTTTTTGCAAAGCATCCAGAGTATGAAAAACAAGGCATTTTAGAACGACTCATCGAGCCTGAGCGGCTTGTGGTATTTCGCGTACCATGGGTAGATGATGAGGGGAAAGTACAAGTTAATCGGGGATTTAGGGTTCAATTCAACAGTGCCATCGGTCCTTATAAAGGAGGCATTCGTTTCCACCCATCTGTCAATGCAAGCATTATTAAGTTTTTAGGATTTGAACAAATCTTTAAAAACGCACTGACTGGTATGCCGATCGGTGGAGGAAAAGGTGGATCAGATTTTGATCCTAAAGGGAAATCGGATGGAGAAATCATGCGTTTCGTTCAAAGCTTTATGAGTGAGCTCAGCCGATATATTGGACCTGATCAAGATGTGCCAGCAGGTGATATTGGCGTAGGGGCACGCGAAATTGGCTATATGTTTGGGCAGTACAAGAAAATGCGTGGTGCTTATGAAGCAGGTGTGCTCACAGGGAAAAGCCCTGGATTTGGAGGCAGCTTAGCGAGAAAAGAAGCGACAGGCTATGGATTGGTGTACTTTATGGAAGAAATGTTAAAAGCACATGGACTTCAATTTGAAGGACGTTCAGTTGTCGTGTCCGGCTCAGGGAATGTGTCTATTTATGCGATGGAAAAGGTCATAGAGCTAGGTGGTAAGGTCGTTGCGTGCAGTGATTCAAGCGGAGCGATTTATGATCCACAAGGCATTTCACTTGAAACAGTGAAGCAGCTGAAGGAAATAAGCAATCAACGGATTGGGGCATACATAGACATTCACCCGCATGCTGAATTGATTGAAGATTGCGAACAAATTTGGTCTGTTCCTTGTGACATTGCGCTTCCATGTGCAACGCAAAATGAAATATCTGAGATGCAGGCACAGCAACTCGTGGAAAATGGTGTCATTGCGGTAGGAGAAGGAGCGAATATGCCTTCTACTCTAAAGGCAGTCAAAGTTTTTGAACAGAATGATATTCTATTCGCGCCGGCAAAAGCGGCGAATGCAGGCGGGGTAGGTGTCTCAGCGCTGGAAATGGCGCAAAATAGTGCAAGAATGTCTTGGACATTTGAGGAAGTAGATGATCAGCTGAAACAAATGATGCAGACGATTTATCGTCAGTGTACAGAGACAGCGGACGAATATGGACACTCTGGAAACTTAATAGTAGGAGCAAATATTGCAGGATTTCGCAAAGTGGCAGATGCGATGATCGCACAAGGCGTGATTTAACTCCTGCTCTCCCGCACCTGTTTATTTCATGACAAGATGGGGAATCTTCCTTGTAAGAATGACAATAAGGAGGCGCGGGAGAAATGAAAAAATGGCTGAAACAAATTTTTAAATGGGCACCTGTGATTTATCCAGTGGTGAGAAAAATATATAAAGAGCGGAAAGCATCTAAACGTCGTAACGTATCAGCCGGATAATCCGGCTTTTTTTTATGCAAGCATGACCGAATTGTGCGCTAAACAAAAAAGATGATAGATTTGAATGATCCATTTCATGCTTCTTTCCGTTAAGTACATAACAAAAGGAAAGAGGAGGAAAAACAGATGAACATGAAAAAAGCGATTTTAACCATTCCGCTTAGCGCAGCATTACTATTTCCGGCAGCCCATAGCGCAAGTGCACACGAAGGACATATGCATGGAGAGGCAAAGAAGACATCTTCGTCACAAGAGGTGTCAAACAAAGCAACCGATCTTCGAGCAGCACTAGACCAGTTATTTTCGGAGCATGCCTACTTAGCAGTCATCACAATGCAAAAGGGAATTGACGGCAGCAAAGATTTTAAACAAGCAGCGGCAGCGCTAAATGACAACACAAATGACTTATCGGAAGCCATCGCTTCTGTGTACGGAAAAAAAGCAGGGAAACAATTCAAAGACATTTGGTCAAGCCATATCGGCTACTTTGTGGATTATGTACAAGCAACCGCAAAGAAAGATGAGGCAGGTAAAAAGAAAGCAGTCAAGCAGCTTGACCAATATCGTATGAAACAAGCCGACATGCTCGATCAAGCAACAGACGGCAGGTTGAAAGCAAGTGAGCTTGAAGAAGGCTTGAAGATGCATGTGAACGAATTATTAAAAGCGTTTGACAGCTACACAGAAAAGGATTTTGATACGACCTATGAGACTGTTAGAAAATCCATTCATCATATGTTTGAAGTAGGTAAAGGCGTATCGTGGGCGATCACAGATCAATTTCCTGGGAAATTTGATCATAAATCTGTCGATACACCAGCCGCAGATCTTCGTGAAGATTTAAACTACTTGTTCTCAGAGCATTTGGCACTTGCGGTCGTTGCCATGCAAAAAGGAAATGATGGTAGCAAGGACTTTGATCAAGCAGCAGCAGCTTTGAACGAGAATACAAATGATTTATCTAATGCGATTGCATCTGTTTATGGTAAGGATGCAGGAAAACAATTCAAATCCATTTGGTCAAGCCATATTGGTTACTTAGTTGATTATGTCAAAGCGGATGCGTCAGGAGACAAAGAAGCGAAAGAAAAAGCTGTGAAAAACTTGGATGCATATCGGATGAAGCAAGCGAAATTTCTAGATCAAGCGACAGATGGCCGTTTAAAGGCGGCGGATTTAGAAGCTGGCTTAAAAATGCATATTGATGAGCTGATCAAAACATATACGTCTTACCATAATGGCGAATATGATCAGCTTTATCCAACAGTGAGAGAAGCATACGGTCATATGTTCATGGTCGGTCAAGATGTCGCAGCAGCGATTGTTGATCAGCATCCTGAACTGTTCAAATCTAACATGCCTAACGAAATGCCGAAAACAGGTATGGGAGGCACAGCCGGTCCTTTAGGTATGTCATATGAAGCATTTGCGGGATTAATCGCAAGCTTGATCCTAGCAGGCGGTGCAATGGGTGCGTTCTTCCTAATTCGTCGTAAGACATCAAATTAAGCTTATATCAAAACAAAAGGGGGGGAACGTGCACAATCGTGCCGTTCCTTTCTTTCAAAGGAGGCAGACTGACTTGAAAAGATGGCTGTTTGGTCTTCTGATGCTTCTTGTCATCACGGGCTGTGCATCAAAATCGATGGATGATTCGTCATCCGCTAAAACAACCTCATCTCCTGAAAAAATGACAACAAACCAAGCCACAAAACAGTCTCATTCAAAAGCCATGTTAAAAGACGAACCGTCCGGTATTGTCCCGGCTGAAATTGCGATTCCGGCGATTGATGTCAAAGCAAAAATAGAGAAAACCACTTTATCAAAGGATGGCAGTATGGGGGTTCCAAAAAATACGGACAACACAGCTTGGTTTAAGGATGGTCCAAAGCCAGGAGATAAAGGAAATGCCGTTATGAATGGTCATGTTGATCATAAGTGGGGACCTTCTGTTTTTTATCGATTGAAGGAGCTGAAAAAGGGAAACAAGGTAATCGTGACATCCATATCAGGTAAAAAGCGAACCTTTGAAGTCGTCAAAGTGCAAAGCTATCCGCGTGAAGAAAAACCAAATGCGTTTTTCGGGTATGCTTTTACACGGAATCTCAATTTAATCACGTGTACAGGGACATTTGATCATGCAGCAGGGACTCATGAAAAAAGATTGGTTGTCTTTACGCAGCTGATTTCTTCATAAAAGGCGATGATACGGAGGTGTATCGCCTTTTTTTCATGGTTTCCCCAACGGTCCTGCCAAAAGATTCATAGGACATTGGATAGGGTTTGTTGTATAAATAGGGGCGTTTGTCATATAAATGAGATGGCAATTTTTATTTCTTTTCAGTAGAATATGAGTAATGAAGAGAACTGCAAGCGTATACACCTTGTCCAGACAAGGCAGATTCTCCACCCTTACATAAGGAGGCCGATCTGATGCTGAGTAAAAGACTGGCGCACATCTTAAGTCAGCTCATGGCAGCGGAGACCCCGCTCACAAGCGCTGCGCTTTCTGTCAGTTTACAAGTAACAAGCCGCACCATTCGTACAGACATCAAGGAACTGAACGACTGTCTTGCTCCTTATCAAGCGGCTGTAACAGCTGTTCGAGGAGCTGGTTATGAGCTGTTGATCAACGATGAGAATGCCTTTCGCCGTTTTATGAAAGAGGAGGTCGAACAGGAAGAGCCGCTGGCGGTCCTTCCGGAGGAGCGAGTCCGGTTTATTTTAAAAAAGCTGCTTCTCGCAGAATCTTATGTGAAACTGGAAGACTTACAGCAGCTGCTGTTTATTAGTAAATCGACGATGAGTAACGATATGAAATGGGTTAAACGCAAGCTTGAGCCCTTTGATCTGAAGCTGGAAGCGAAGCCGAATAAAGGCTGCCGGATCAAAGGATCGGAGATGAAAATTCGTTATTGTATGTCAGAATATTTATTCAGTGAACGCCGATCCTGCCAAACGATGCTGAACACGGCAGTCACCATTTTGCCAAAACATGAACTGGAATTGATTCAGAAAACAATCATTGATTATATCAATGAAGAACGAATGAATCTATCAGACATTTGCATGAATAATTTAATCGTTCATGTCGCGATTGCCTGCAAACGAATTAGACACGGAAACTATGTATCTGTTTTGCCAGAGGAAATCAATGAGATTCCACGGGCAAAGGAATACGAGGTGGCTAAAAAAATGGTGGAATGCCTTGAAGGACTGCTGGAAGTCTCTTTTCCACAAGAAGAGATCGTCTATATCGCCATTCATTTATTAGGAACAGCCAAAATGGTGCAGTCCTTTTCATCGAGCGCTCAAAAACAAATTGTGGATGATGACACGAGCCGTCTTGTCCAGCTGATGCTCCAAGCCATTGATCAAAAGCTGCAGCTTGATTTAGCCGGTGATGCGGAATTAATGATTGGGCTGAGTCTGCACTTAAAGCCAGCCATGACCCGGTGTAAATATGGGATGAACTTAAGAAATCCAATGCTTGATGAAATAAAGGCGGGGTATCCACTTGCCTTTGAAGCAGGAATTATCGCCAGCAGGGTCCTTGAAGAAGAGGAGGGGCTGAGTATTCATGAGAATGAAATCGGATATATGGCGCTTCATTTTGGTGCGGCTTTAGAGCGGAGGAAAATGGAGATTCCGCCGAAGCGATGTCTCATCGTCTGTGCGTCTGGTGCAGGAAGTGCAAGACTGCTTCAAGATCGTCTGCGGTCACAATTTGGGTCGAAGCTGACCATTTTAGGAACAGCAGAGCTTTATTCGCTTCCGCATGTCTCTTTACATGCCATGGATTTGATTATTACAACGGTCCCGATTCAGATGGATTTACCGATTCCAGTCATACAAGTGAACACCATTTTGGGAGGCGGCGACTTTTTAAAAATTGAAGAAGCCCTGACGAGTGAAACAAGGGTGACATTGGCCTCTCAATATATGAAAAAGGAATTGGTCTTTACAAAACGCGCCTTTCAAACAAAGGAAGAGGTCATCACTTTTCTCACGAAACAAGTTATCGATATGGGATTAGCACCAGCAGAACTTACACCTTCTGTGATGGAAAGAGAAGAGGCTGCACCGACATCCTTCGGGCATTATACAGCCATTCCGCACCCTATGACGCCGCTGACAGAAGAGACATTTTGGGCGATCTGTTCATTAGAAAAACCGATCATATGGGGAGAGAAAAAAGTTCAATTTGTTTGCTTGCTTTGTGTCGAAAAAGAGAATGCCAAAGATTTAAAAGGGATGTATCGTCTGCTGGGCGAGCTTGTGCACAATGTGAAATTCATTCAGCATCTCATCGCCTGTGATACATTTGAAGACATGCTCGATATCATGTATAAAAAGGCCCCTTCGTACAAGAGCTAACAATGTGATCTTAACTTTTTCCGCTTCCTAAAGGAAAAAGTATAGGTGTTTATGAAAGCGGTTTCATAATATGATGAATGTGTAAAGAAAAGCTACACACTTTCAAAAGGGGGCGTTTACACATGAACATCTTATTGGTTTGTGCAGCAGGTATGTCAACAAGCTTACTAGTCACAAAAATGGAGAAAAGCGCACAAGAACAAGGAAAAGACTATCGTATTTGGGCAGTATCTGGAGATTCAGCAAAAAATCATATTGATCAAGCCGATGTGCTTTTATTAGGACCACAGGTTCGATATTTATTACCACAAATGAAAAAGCTCGGAGAAGAAAAAGGGATTCCAGTCGACGTCATCAATACCGTGCATTACGGCGTATGTAACGGGGCTGAGGTTTTAAAATCTGCTGAACAGTTAGTGAACGGATAAAGGGGGCGGAAGGGATGAATGGATTCAACCGATTTCTAGAAGAGAAGGTCATGCCGTTTGCAGGGAAGATTGCCGCTCAAAGACATTTACAAGCATTGCGTGACGGAATTGTTTTAACCATGCCTCTCATTATTGTCGGTTCACTGTTTCTCATTTTAGCCAACCTTCCGATCCCAGGATACAGCGATTTTATGGCAAGTATCTTCGGAGCAGAATGGGCCACGAAACTATCCTATCCTGTTAATGCGACCTTTGACATTATGGCACTTGTTGCAACCTTCGGAATTGCCTACAGGCTTGCTGAAAAGTATGCAGTGGATGCCCTATCATCTGGTGCGATCGCTGTTGCAGCTTTCCTTTTGGCAACACCATATCAAGTTCCTTTCACACCTGAAGGCTCAACAGAAGCCATCTTAGTAGGTGGGGGAATTCCAGTTACATTGATGGGCAGTAAAGGGTTATTCGTTGCCATGATTATTGCCATGCTTTCAACTGAAATTTACCGATTCATTGTCCAGCGGAATATCGTCATTAGGATGCCTGATGGTGTACCGCCAGCAGTGAGTAAATCGTTTATCGCACTTATTCCAGGTTTTGTGGTCATCACGCTGATCTGGGTCGCTAGACTTGTGATTGAGATGACACCATTTGAGAGTATTCATAATATCATCACGGTCTTAATTGGCACACCGCTTTCCATTCTTGGTGGAAGCTTAGGTGGAAGTATTGTCGCCATTGGTGTACAAATGCTCCTCTGGGCATGTGGTATTCACGGAGCAACCATTGTCGGCGGCGTCATGGGTCCAATTTGGCTCGGTGCGATGGATGAGAACCGTCTCGCATTCCAAGCAGGAGAAGTGCTGCCAAATATCTTCACAGCGCAGTTCTTTGAAATCTTCATCAATGTTGGCGGAAGCGGTGCAACGCTTGCCTTGGTGCTGACGATGATCTTACGTGCCAGAAGTAAACAAATGAAACAACTTGGCCGACTTGCCATTGGGCCAGCCATCTTTAACATCAACGAACCGATCATCTTTGGAATGCCGATTGTCATGAACCCAATGCTTCTGATTCCGTTTATCCTTACGCCAATCATGATGATCATCACGACATATATCGGAATGAGCACAGGGCTTGTCGCAAAACCGGCGGGGATTGCGGTCCCATGGACGATGCCGCCTATCATTTCAGGCTATCTCGCCACAGGAGGCAAAATCTCAGGTGCTGTCATGCAGCTGATTAACCTAGCGTTGTCATTCGCTTTATACTACCCATTCTTTAGAATGTGGGATAAGCAGAAATTAAAAGAAGAAAGTGAACTAGAAACAAATGCAACAACTGATGAAAATGTCGTCAGCATGTAATAGAGGAAACAAGGGGGATGCGGCCGATGGAAATGGAACAAATTGTGTTTCAACTCATCTTACACGGCGGGAATGGCAGAAGCTCTGCGATGGAGGCCATTACATGTGCAAAGCAAGGGAATTTTGATGAGGCGAAGCAAAAATTGCAGGAAGCACAAGACGCGTTAAATGAGGCGCATCACGCACAGACAGAGCTGATCCAAGGAGAAATTAGAGGAGAAAAGACCGATATTAGCCTCTTAATGATCCATGCACAGGATCATCTCATGAACGCAATGACCGTCAAGGAGCTTGCGGCGGAAATCATCGAGCTCCATGAAAAAATGAAGCAACTCGGAGGTGTCAATTCATGAAAGATGGAATCAAAATTGTCACAATAGGCGGAGGATCAAGCTATACGCCTGAGCTTGTCGAAGGATTTATCAAACGATATCATGAATTGCCTATAAAGGAATTATGGCTCGTGGATATTGAAGCGGGTCAGGAAAAGTTAAACATCGTGGGTGCTCTCGCGAAACGCATGGTCGAAAAAGCCGGTCTGCCGATTGAGGTACACCTGACGCTTGACCGCCGGGAAGCCCTGAAGGACGCAGATTTCGTGACAACACAATTTCGTGTAGGACTGCTGGAAGCACGGGCTAAGGATGAGAGAATCCCACTTAAATACGGCGTCATCGGTCAGGAAACGAACGGACCAGGCGGCTTATTTAAAGGCCTTCGAACCATCCCAGTCATTCTAGATATCGTGAAGGATATGGAAGAGCTTTGTCCAGATGCATGGCTTGTGAATTTTACAAATCCAGCTGGCATGGTCACAGAAGCTGTGCTGCGCTACACAAATCTAAAAAAAGTAGTTGGACTATGCAATGTTCCAATTGGGATAAAAATGGGGATTGCCAAGGCGCTTGATGTGGAAGTTGAACGGATCGAGGTACAGTTTGCCGGTCTCAATCACATGGTCTATGGATTAGACGTGTATTTAGACGGGGTCAGCATTATGGATCAAGTACTCGATGAATTAGGAAACCCGAATAGTCAGTGGTCTATGAAGAACATTGAAGCGAAAAACTGGGAACCTTCTTTTGTAAAAGGATTAGGAGTGATCCCATGTCCGTATCATCGCTATTACTATAAAACAAAAGATATGCTGGAAGAAGAGCAAAAAGCGGCCCAAGAAAAAGGAACAAGAGCAGAGGTAGTCCAGCAGGTCGAGCACGAATTATTTGAGCTCTATAAAGATCCTGATTTATCGATTAAACCACCACAGCTCGAAAAAAGAGGCGGGGCATATTACAGTGATGCGGCATGTAACTTAATCAGCTCCATCTATAATGATAAGCATGACATCCAACCAGTCAATACAGTGAACAGAGGGGCGATTGCAAGCATTCCGGCTGAATCAGCGGTTGAAGTGAACTGTATCATTACGAAGGACGGACCAAAACCAATCGCGACGGGTGATCTGCCTGTAGCTGTGAGAGGACTCGTTCAACAAATCAAATCATTCGAGCGTGTGGCAGCAGAAGCGGCAGTCACAGGAGATTACGAGACGGCTCTTGTGGCAATGACGATCAATCCGCTTGTCCCTTCTGACGAAATTGCAAAGCAAATTTTAGATGAAATGCTCGAAGCACATCGTGAATATTTACCGCAATTCTTCAAATCAGTCAAAGCGTAAAACAAAATGGCCCCTTTATGGGGTCGTTTTTTTATCATTGCCCCATATGGAAATTCAAGAAAGAAGTGTATGATAGTAAAAAACAACATGTATGGCTTCAAAGAAAGGACGGTTTGAGTATGGTTGCAATTGGTTTAATGCTTTACGGCTTTATCGTTCAACCTCTGTTGAGTTATGGCACAGTGGTCTTGTTTTTGTATGGAATCATCGCTTCATTTATTGGTCTTATTCGTCATAGACAGTATGTGTGGATTTATGTTCTTCGCCTGCTCGTTTGTTTTACCATTCCAGCAACCAACCTGTTGATGTATTTCGCAACAATTGGTGGAGATGAAAGAGACTTTGATTTTCAGCCGATGCCGTTTGTTTATTATCTTGTCTTTATCATAGAAATCATCATCGTCTTTTTACCAGAGATTTTTTTACTGATCGAAAGAAAGCGGAGCATCAAAGGGAAACAGTGGATATATATAGGGGCGATTGTGGGTGTATCGGTCTTGTTTTGGTGCACGATTTGATGGGAAGGCTGACTGGACATCTAAGTCTATTTCCCCTTCTTGTTGCGTAACCTTTTTCGTCTAACCTTTACAAAAGTAATAGAAAGAGCAAGGATAGAAATTCCGAGAAACTTAAATAGAAACCGGGTGTGGAACGGTGAATCGTCGAAACCTGTAGCGATGATGATCGATCCGATGCAAATACCAAAGAACGCTAGTAGATAAGTAAAAAACATACCATCACTCCTTAACGTGTTATTACCATTATAAGGTATATCAGAGGGGTGAATAAACAAAAAAAGAACCCTTCATGATTGAAAGGTTCTTTTACATGCTTAAGCTTGTTTGACGACCGAATCGACTTCTACTGTCCAGCCGAAGATATCTGGTTGTGTTCCTTTTTGAATACCCGTAATGGCTTCATACAATTTCTTCGATACTTCACCTGTTTGACCATCTTGAATCACATATGGCTGATCGTGATAAATTAATTCCCCGACAGGAGAGATGACGGCCGCTGTTCCAGTTCCAAAGATTTCTTCAAGCTCGCCTGATTGATGTGCTTCAATTAACTCATCAATCGAAATTTTACGCTCTGTCACTGGAATTCCCCAGTGTTTTAATAGCTCAAGTACAGAGTTACGTGTGATTCCTTCTAAAATGCTGCCGTTCAATTCAGGCGTCACGATTTCTCCATTGATTTTAAAGAAAATATTCATACTCCCGACTTCTTCAATGTACTTTTTCTCAACTCCATCAAGCCAAAGAACTTGTGAAAAACCTTTCGTTTCAGCAACTTGCTGTGCCTTGAGGCTTGAGGCGTAGTTTCCAGCTGTTTTGGCATTTCCTGTTCCGCCTTTAACGGCACGGACAAATTCGTTTTCAACGGCAATTTTGACAGGATGGATGCCTTCTTTATAGTAAGACCCCACTGGAGATAGGATAATGAGAAGCTTATATGTGCTTGACGGCGCAACGCCTAAATACGGCTCAGTGGAAATAATGAATGGACGGATATACAATGAAGTGCCCTCTGCATCAGGTACCCAATCCTTATCAATGCGAATGAGTTCATTTAAGCCCTCTAAAACCGTTTCTGTATCAATTTGTGGGATGCACAGGCGGTCATTGGATCTGTTTAAGCGTTCCATGTTCTTTTCCGGACGGAATAAGAGAATTTTCTGATCCTCAGAAACATAAGCTTTCAAGCCTTCAAAAACAGATTGCCCATAATGGTAGACCATCGAAGCTGGGTCCATTGGAATGGCCTGATAAGGGATAATTCTTGGATCATACCAGCCTTGATCAATGGAATAATCCATCACAAACATGTGATCTGTGAAGATTTTTCCGAATTCAAGTTGATCAGATTGAGGTTTTGGTTTTTTTGTTGAACTAAGTTCAACGCGGATGGGTTGTTTTGGCATCGTAAATCTCCTTGCTGTTTGATTATTTGAAAATTCTAATAATATGAAATAATTATGATTCTATTCTATACCTTCACAAAATATTAGCAATAGGTTTTCTGGAATTCAGACAAGAAAAATCTGTTAAAGCGCTTTCCTTCTCTCTGCCGTCAGTCTGCCTCATGTCACCCCTTTTTAATAAAGAAATAAAATCCAAATACATTATTAACTGATTAATCTGACAATTTAAAAGCGGATAAATTACCTGTAAGATATTCTTTCAACCATACACCTTTTGACTAGTACATTGCAAGGGGCATTGTCATATTTTAATCCTCTTTTTTTTAACCGATAAAGAAAGAAGAGAAGTGAAAGGAGCAAACAACAAGATGAAACGAGCGATACCAAGCATTTTACTCATTTTATTCATGACCGTGATCAGCTTCGGCTGTCAAGCGATGACAGAGGAGGCTGGCGCCAAGCAGGGAACTGCCTATTACGTGGCGACAAACGGGAACGACAAAAGCCCAGGAACGAAGCAAAAACCTTTTCGCACGCTGAAAAAAGCGGCAAGTATGGCGAAAGCCGGGGCAACCATTTACGTGAGAGGCGGCACATACAAAGAGAAATTGATTGTCCGCCATTCAGGTACAAAGAAAGCACCTGTTATCTTTCAAGCTTACGGAAAAGAAAAACCTGTCATTAGCGGGGCTTCACTCAAAGGAAATCAAGCAGATGGCGGTCTTGTCTCGATCGATGAAAAAAGTTACATTACCCTCAAAGGTCTGACGGTGGGACATCTCAAGACGAATAAGGAAGATCTGACCCCAGTCGGTATTTTCATCAAAGGAAGCGGGAAAGGCGTCAAACTTCTCAACAACCGAGTGTATGACATTCAGACGACACACACAAATGGGAATGCGCACGGTATTGCGGTCTATGGAACAAAAGCTCCTGCAGCCATTGAAGACATCGAAATCAAAGGAAACACTGTTGAAAAATTAAAACTGGGCTTCAGTGAAGCGCTTGTGCTCAATGGGAACGTCAAAAAGTTCCGTGTGACACATAACACCGTCCGCCACACTGATAATATAGGCATTGATTTAATTGGTTTTGAGAACGTAGCACCTTCTAAAAAGTACGATCAAGTCAGAAATGGTGTCGTATCTAGAAACAAAGTGTATGAGATTACGAGTGTAGGAAATCCAGCCTATGGCAAAGACATCTCCGCTGGCGGAATTTATGTGGATGGCGGGAAGGACATTGTGATTGATCATAACATCACACATCACAATGACCTAGGGATTGAAGTCACAAGTGAACATAAAGGAAAAATGGCAGATCGCATTCGCATCGAACACAATCAAGTGTATTTGAACCGTTATACAGGCATTTCAATTGGCGGCTATGATAAAAAGCGAGGCGGAACAACAAATACGACGATCTCACATAATATTTTATACAAAAATGACACAGCCGGCTTAGAAGGCGGTCAATTGTTGATGCAATATCAAGCTGTGAACAATCGAATCACGAGCAATATCATGACAGCGAGTGCATCGCATTACTTAGTCGTGAATCTTTATGGAGTAAATCAAAAGAATATCTTCCAGAAGAACGTATATGACGACCGCAAAGGTGCAAAAGCATCACAGTGGGTATGGCGCGGGAAATGGATGGAAGGCTACAAAACGTATCTCTCTAAAAGCGGTCAAGATAAAGGATCAGCACATCTCAATCCACAATTTATGAATGAGAAAAAATATGATTTTCGCCTGAAGAAGTCATCACCTGCTAAGAAAATCATCGGAAATTAAGCAAGTCTGAATCGCAAACTCATTGTTTTAAATTTTCAAAAAAATCATTGACATTGATGTGACATCACATTAAAGTAAAGAAGACATTTCAACGAAAACAAAATTTCATAACGGATCTCTTATCAAGAGAGGCAGAGGGACTGGCCCTATGACGCCCGGCAACCGTTTCTACTATAGAAATTGGTGCTAATTCCTGCAAAGCTGTTACAGCTTTGACAGATAAGAGAGGAAGAATCCCGATACATGTTTCATGCAACGGTGATCAAGCCTCTCTTTCCAAGAGAGGCTTTTTTTCGTCTCTTTTTCAAATGAAAGAACAGTTTACTGGCGTTTTCCCACATTTTTACCTAGTTTTCCGATGTGAAAAATAAAAACAACTTGAGGAGGAACAGCAATGAAGCGTAACTATTTTACATCTTGTCTTATATTATTAACGGTATTGACCGTCCTATTAACAGGCTGCGGCACTGGATCAAGTGCAGGCTCAAAGACAAATGCGAACGAAAAGGTCTCCTTTGACAATGTACCGAAGCGATTTGCAAAGGGACAGGGAGCAAAAATTAAAGTCATTCGTAAAATTGGAGGAGATGATCATACAGCGCAGTTTTTAGCTGGGACGAAGGCAGAAGGTGAAGCGTTTGGCTTTACGGTAGATGTCTACACCGCAAATGGAGATACAGCGAAGTTCCATGACGCGATCTCTCAGGCGCTGGAAGAAAATTATGATGGCTTTATCATCTCTCATGGGGACGACGAGGCGACCGTCGCTGACGTGAAAAAGATCACAGCGAAGGGTATTCCAGTCGTAGCGTTCGATTCAAATCCTAAGCTGAAGGACATCAAAGGAGTCACAGTGACGTCTCAAGATGACGAACAATTAGCGAAAAAATCACTAGACGCACTCGTGTCTGACTTTAAAGGAACAGCAAATATTGCGTACCTCTGGGTAGATGGATTCCCGCCAATGGTGAGACGGAACAAGGTCTATCAAGAAACGCTCAAACAACATGCAGGGATCAAGGAACTTGACCGCTTTGGTATTGCCTCCTCTGATACGTCTGTTCAAACACAAAATGCAGTGGCAGCGATGCTGAATAAATATCCAAAGGGCAAACTTGACGCTATTTTTGCTACGTGGGATGCCTTTGCCATTGGCGCAGCAAGAGCGCTAAAGGAAGCAGGAAGAACAGAAGTGAAGATTTATGGGATTGATGTGTCAAATGCGGATCTTCAAGAAATGACAGCAAAAGACAGTCCATGGAAGTACACAGCAGCGGTTGATCCGAAGCTCATTGGCGCAGTTGACGTGAGAATTCTTGCGAAGAAAATAGCGGGTGAGAAAACCCCGTCTTCCTATGACCTTGAGGCCTCTCTCATCTCACAAAAACAGCTTCAACAATCAGGAAAGGCCATCAATATGGTCAATCTTGCAGACGAAGTGAAGGGGTTCGGCTCATCGACTGCCTTTGAAGAAGATTGGATGAAGACCTTGAAGAAGCATTATTCAAAATAAACGCCGTGCACTCTCTTCTATAGAGGGTGTTTCGTTTTTCAGATGATGATCATGAGAAGGAGGACATCTATGACTTCGCCGCTAGTTTGTATGAAACATATTTCGATTGAATTCCCAGGAGTAAAAGCGTTAGATCAAGTGAATTTCACATTAAAAAAAGGGACAGTTCATGCACTGATTGGAGCGAATGGTGCTGGGAAGTCCACGTTAATGAAAGTTCTTTCTGGCGCTCATTCGCACTATGAAGGAAGCATCCAAATCAATGGTCAGGCGGCATCGATTCAAACCCCAAAGGATGCGGCCTCATATGGTGTGCAGACGGTTCATCAAGAAGTGGATACAGCTCTCGTTCCCTACTTAAGTGTTGGTGAGAATATGATGATGCATCAGATTGAGAAAAAAACATTTGTCGACTGGAAAGAGCTGCACCGTAAGGCAGCTCAACGATTAAAAGAACTGGACATCGACATCTCCACAAAACGCCTTGTAAGTGATCTGACCCTTGCGGAAAAACAGATGGTGCTCATCGCCAAAGCCGTTTCAATCAAATGTAGCATTTTAATTTTAGATGAACCAACAGCTCCGCTAAGTCATACAGAAACAAACAAATTATTTTCAATGATTGACCGGCTGAAACAGAATGGAACGGGCATTGTGTTTATCTCTCATCGCATGCCTGAAATTTTCACCATTTGTGATGAACTGACAGTGATGCGAAATGGAACCGATGTCGCAGCTCATCTTGTTCAAAATACAAATCCGCAGCAGATCATTGAAGAAATGCTAGGTGCGCCATTAGAGGAGCAATTCCCGCTCCGTACACCGTTGAAGGATGCACCTATTGCCCTTGAAGTGAAGCAGCTAAACGACCAGCATAAATTACGCAATATTCATCTTCATGTGAAAAAGGGTGAAATTCTCGGAATTGCGGGCCTTGTCGGTGCTGGAAAAACGGAATTGTGTAAAGCCCTTTTCGGCGCCTCAGAAAAAACGACAGGGACTGTGAAGCTTCATGGTCAAACCGTTCGCATCACATCGCCTCATCAAGCCGTGAGAGCTGGAATGGCCCTTGTGCCAGAAGAACGGAGAAAGGAAGGGATTCTGACAGAAGAGAGCGTGGGGTGGAACTTAACGGCCGCAAGTCTTCGTTCATTCTCAAGCGTGTTCAGCTTTTTACATCGTTCGAAGGAAAAGCGGAAAGCAAACGAAATCGTCAAACGACTAGGTGTCAAAACCCCATCTCTTGAAGCAAAGGTGAAGCATCTATCCGGTGGAAATCAACAGAAGATTGCCATCGGAAAATGGCTGCTGGCTGAAGCGGATGTCTATCTCTTTGATGAACCAACTAAAGGTGTTGACGTTGGAGCGAAAAAAGATATTTTCACGCTGATTGCAGAGCTTGCCGCCCGCGGGAAATCTGTGATTTATGCGTCAAGTGAGCTGTCGGAGATTGCAGGGATCGCAGACCGAGTCTATGTGCTGTATGATGGCAGCATTGCCCGGGAAATGACTGCCCCAACGACTGAAGAAGAGCTTTTATATCATTCAACAGGAGGACAATCATGAGTGAACAACAAATTCCAGCCCCTGTGCAGCAAACGAAAAAACAGCGGCCATCCTTTCATCTATTTGATTTCTTTTATCGATATGGCACGATCTTAACCATTGCTGTATTGATTGTGGTATTTGCGGCAGCGAATCCAGCGTTTTTGCAATCAGGGAATATTATCAATATTTTACGGTCTATCTCCATTGTGACCATTATTGCGGTGGGCCTTACCATCTCCTTGGCAGTCAACGGCTTTGATTTATCGGTCGGATCAGTCGCAACGTTATCGAATGCAATTGTGATTTCTATGTTTGTGTGGTTTTCGCAAAACCCGCTGATTGCGATCCTCTCTGCGCTAGCGGCTGCCCTTATTGTTGGTTTACTCAATGCCTTGATGATTGTCAAAATGAAAATTCCAGATATGCTCATGACATTAGCCATGATGTTTATTATTCAAGGGCTGGCTCAGACGTATACGAAAGGGGCGACCATTTCTGAAAACATGGTGCTGCCTGATGGTACATTCTCAACGGGTACAATCCCTGCCTTTTTCAGCAAAATCGGACAGGTGCCATATATCATTCTCTTAATGGCAGTGATTGTGCTATTTGCACATGTTTTCATGACCTACACAAAGCACGGACGATATATGTACATCATTGGAGGGAATAAGGAAGCGGCTCGATTGTCCGGTATTCATGTGAATAAATATAAAATCGCGGCATATCTGCTTTCGGCTTTATTTGCAGCAATCGGCGGTATTGTGCTGGCATCAAGGGTAATGACAGCGGAAATAAATGCGGGCACACCATATTTAATGGATGGCGTAGCGGCAGCTTTTATCGGTTTTTCCGTCATGGGAGCAGGAAAACCAAATGCATTTGGTACTTTTATTGGGGCTGTGCTCATCGGTATTTTGCAAAATGGACTTGTGATGATGTCTGTCCCTTATTATGCGATGGATATTGTGAAAGGCTCTGTACTCGCCCTTGCGCTGGCGTTGACATATTATAAACAGCGAGGCTGACGACGTATTTTTTAAAACCTTTCGAGTCCCGTCTCCGTCTAGTAAACGGAAAGCGGTGCAGCCGCCGTTTCCCAAAAGGAGATGACAAAAAGAAATGAATATGTCAGCAACTCATGTAGAAGATTTGAAGAACGTCATGGAAGACTGGAAAAATGAATTATTAGTATATAAATTTGCATTAGATGAAATGGATACGAAGTTTTCAATCATTAGCCAGGAATATAATTTAATCCATGGCCACAATCCAATAGAGCATACAAAATCACGGATCAAATCCTTTGAAAGCATTGTAAATAAATTAGCAAGAAAAGGATGCGACATCACAACACAATGTGCCAAGGAGTATATTCATGATATCGCAGGTGTCCGTATCATCTGCTCCTTTATTCAAGATATCTATAATATTATGGATGTATTGAGGCAAAGAGAGGATCTAAAAATCCTTGAAGTGAAGGATTACATTCAACATCCAAAACCAAATGGCTACAGAAGTGTGCATTTAATTGTGGAAATCCCTGTGTACTTAACGAATCGTGTGGAGCATGTGAAGGTTGAGATTCAGGTGCGGACCATAGCGATGGATTTTTGGGCGAGCCTTGAACATAAAATCTATTATAAACTGCAAAACGATGTCCCTCATCAGCTAACCGATGAATTAAAGGAAGCGGCAGATATCGCCCATTACTTAGATGAAAAAATGCAAAATATTAAACGAGAAATCGATTAACGTATAAAAAAGAGCAGCTGCGATATTCACAGCTACTCTTTTTCTTGTTTAAGGATTGGTGCCGCGGTCTCTCTTTTGAATGATATCTTGAGATTGTGCAGATTGGCTCTCTTTTTGGATTGAAGCGCCAATAGAAACACCTGTTATCAAGAGTGTCAAAATCGCAGTTGTGATAAGCCATTTTTTCATCATACATCACTCCATATTCTTAACAAGTTTTTAAGGACAACGCCTTGTTCCAGAAATAAGTGGATTCTTCATGAAGTCCAATATCTGTTAAGTAAGCAGCTGCATCCTGACAGATGGCTTCAAGATCGACAAGAAAATTCATAGTTTCTAATTGATCACAATAAGACTTGATTTGCTCTATCATGTTGTCTTGCTGAAGCATAAGTGTTTCTAAAATAGATAATTTAAGAGAAATGTTTCGTTGTTTTAAATTTTCTGCTTTTTGAAGTGAAAGCTGCACATAATAGTGGAACAAACCAGGCTTTTTCAGCTTGAATAGTGCTTTTGTGTAGGCATACATGGCAAGTAAGTAGCCGCCTGGAGAAGACGTTTCAAATGTCTCGATCAATAAAGCCTTTTCTAGGAGCGGCACAGCTTCACTGTATTCATTTCTAAGACTTTTAATAAAAGCTGCATTGCAATACGCGTGACCAAGTAAATCTGGGTCTTCCATTTGTTCTAGTGAATGAATCACTTCTTCAAATAATGACTCTGCCTCATCATATTTTGATTGATCAGCATAATTCAAAGCGAGCATCATTTGACAGCTGATTGATTTTTTCACATAACATGGATCTGCGTCATAAATAGATGAAGCCATTTTCAAGTGGTGTATGGAGAGGAGCGTGGATCTTATATTATAGTAAAGACACCCTGTTTTATAATGAAATTCTGCTTTTTCAATGTCATCGTGGACGAGATCTAATTTATCCTCTGCCAATTTTAAAAGGTGAAATGCCGTATCCTGATTGCCTCTGCGCATTTCATACATCCCTTTAAAGAAATAGAAATAGTAGCTGAGCATGTCATCTGTACGGATTGCATTTTCATCAACAAAAAGACTGTGATCCAGCGAAGCTGTATCTTCAATGAGATCCTTAAAACGGTACTCTAGCAATTGATAGTAAAGTAGGACATCTTGATTCTCTTCCATGCGATCAAACGCTTGAAGAATCTCTTCTTTTAGCTGGATCGCACCTTGTATTTCTCTTTTTTTCATCATGACATACCAGTCATTTAACATATTCGCTACATCAACGGACGACAAAACACCTGTTTCTGCCAATTTATATCCTCCTTTCTTCATCTATCCATCTCGTTCGATTCCCGCTCATCTGAATTCACTTTCCATATTCAGTATCTTCTTATATTTTAAGCGCTCTCTCGCAATTTGTAAAACATGTTTTTTGATGTAAATTCAACCAGTTGTGAAAGAAATAGGGATCGTGTGCCTTTTGTATACGCTTACATATTTTTAGGTAAAAAGAGGGTTTTAGAGAAGATATATTACGATATCAATAGAGAGGAGAAAGTCATTCAAGCGTTTGTTTTCGTATGTTAGAAAAAACGGCGGTTTTCAAGGTGTTATCTCGTTTTTTGTGAGATTATCTCACATTATGATTGTGAATCGCTCTTCTTTTAGAATAAAATGAGTTATTCGCAAAAAAGTAAAATTTAAAGAGACTATTGATCTAGAATTGTATGGATCTTTGGTATTGATAAAAAACATCACACACTATAGCTTTAGCGTGGTATAGTATTATTGGTATTGCGAATATTTAGATAAAACTGACAATAGGGGGCGTGTTTTATGAAAAAATCGATGTTGCTGATCATGGGACTCATAGTTGTGCTCGTCATGGCAGCCTGTGGATCAAAATCGGACAGCGGTTCGGGAGAAGGCAAAGGCACATATAAAATTGGGATAGATGTAACATATCCGCCATTTGAATTTGAAAAGGGCGGTAAAACTGAAGGAATCGACGTTGATCTGATTAACGCCATCGCGAAAGACCAAGACTTCAAAGTGAAACTTGAAGCGATGGACTTCTCAGGCATTATCCCGGCAATGCAGGCAGGTCAGCTTGATGTAGGGATGGGCGGAATGAGCATTACAGATGAGCGTAAGAAGAAGGTAGATTTCTCAGATCCGTACTTCGATGCTGGATTGACAGTTGTTGTGAAAAAGGACAGTAGCATCAAATCAATTGATGATTTAAAGGGGAAAAAGCTAGCTGTTAAAAATGGGACGACGGGTGCAAAATTTGCATCAGATAACGCAGATAAATATGGGTATGAAGTGGTTCAATTTAATGACAGCCCATCGATGTTCCAAGAAGTTTCAAACGGAAATGCAGATGCCTTAATTGAGGATTATCCTGTCATTACGTATGCAATTGCACAGCAAGATTTAAAATTGAAAACAGTTGGAGACCGATTGAATGGAGACCAGTATGGTATCTCTGTGATGAAGGGGAAAAACCAAGACCTATTGAAAAAGATTAATAAAGGTCTAGAGAACCTAAAGAAAAATGGTGAATATGACAAAATTATTGATAAATATTTGAAGTCATAATACAAGCGAGGCGCGCTCCGAGCGCGCTTTCTTTATGATGCGTCGTATGTGAATTAGGGAGGGAGAAACATGGACACGATTATTAATGCATTTCCGTATTTAATGGATGGTTTGCAAACCACTTTATATATCTTTGTTGTTGCCATCATTTTAGGATTTATCATCGGTTTAATAGTGGCATTATTCCGTCTGTCACCTTTTAAAATCTTAAATTTCATCGCACTTGTCTTTGTCAATGCCATCCGAGGCACACCATTTATCGTACAGCTATTCTTTATTTACTTTGGTTTGAATACACTTGAATTCATATCGCTTGATCGAGTGCCGGCAGGGATTATTACAGTAGCGATTAATGCAGGAGCTTATTTCTCAGAAATTATTCGTGCTGGGATTCAGTCCATTGATAAAGGACAAACAGAAGCTGCGCGTTCCTTAGGTTTTACAGGGGGACAAAACATGCGCTTTATCGTCCTTCCACAGGCATTTCGCCGCATGCTTCCAGCAATTACAAACCAAGCCATCATCAGCTTGAAGGACACGTCTCTCTTATCAATTATCGGAATTGCCGATATTATGCAGCGGGGACAAGTACAGGCATCGGCAACATTTGATCCTTTGAATGTCTGGCTCATTGTCGGTATCATTTATTTCGTGATCATTTATTTACTTTCTCTACTGGCTAGCTACGCAGAAAGGAGATTTGATATCAAATGAGTATGATTACGGTGAAGAATTTAAAGAAATCCTTTGGCGATCACGAAGTGTTAAAGGATATTAATGCAGTCATCGAAGAAAAGGAAGTAGTGTGTGTGATTGGTCCTTCTGGATCAGGCAAAAGCACGTTTCTAAGATGTCTCAATAAATTAGAAGATATTACGGCTGGTGAAGTCGTTGTCCACGGACATACGATTACAGATCCAAAGGTGAATATCAATAAAGTACGACAAGAAGTGGGGATGGTGTTTCAGCACTTTAATTTATTTCCTCATAAAACCGTTTTAGAAAACATCACGATCGCACCGATGAAGGTAAAAGGTACCGACAAGAAGGCGGCAGTCGATAAAGCGATGGACCTGCTTGAAAAGGTCGGCTTAAAAGACAAAGCCAAAAGCTACCCTAACCAATTATCTGGTGGACAAAAACAGCGTGTCGCCATCGCAAGAGCCTTGGCAATGGACCCGAAAGTGTTATTATTCGATGAACCGACATCTGCTCTTGACCCTGAAGTCGTCGGGGATGTATTAGCAGTTATGAAACAATTAGCCGTCGAAGGCATGACAATGATTGTGGTCACACATGAAATGGGCTTTGCGAGAGAGGTAGGAGACCGCGTGATCTTTATGGATGGCGGATATATTGTCGAGGAAGACAAACCGGAGGCTCTCTTTGGAAATCCGCAGCATGAGCGTACAAAATCATTTCTTAGTAAGGTGTTATAAAAAAAGAGTAAGGGCATATGGATGCTCTTACTCTTTTTCTTTTATGGAGCATAAAGGGAACCGGCCCCATTTCCTAGGAAATATTAGCGCTGGAAGAATTCGATCCATTCTTGGTCTGGCCCTCTGAAAAAGAAGTAGCAGTATCCATTTGGTAGCGTCGTAATTTCTTCATCAATTAATTCGATTTGCAGCTTTTGAATACGATTGAATTCAGCATGAATATTGTCAGTTGTAAAGGCAAGATGGTGAACCTTTCCTTCAGATGGCAGATCGCTGCTGTACCCTTGGATGAGCTCAATTTCCGTTTCTGCCTCATCTTTAAAGCCGAGAAATGCAAGCTCAATGATTCCGTTTGTATGAGTGATGCGATCCTTTAATTTCATGCCCACGACTTTTTCATAAAAATCAATGGACGTATCAATATTTGAAACCATAATACCTGTATGATCTAATCGTAATGTCGTCAAAAAAAGAGCCTCCTCTATGGTGTGTTGATATTTTTCTCCTCATCTTATCATAATAGAAGTAACGTATACATTCATATGATAGGATAGAGAGAGTCAATTTAGGATAAGGATGACACGAATGAAAAAAATCTCATTAAAACAAACATTTGCAGAACAAGTGAAAAAGGGATACCCGCTCATTTCTAAAGATGCTGTATCGCATGTAAACGGTATGAAAGAAGGCGAGCTGATTGAATGGGTGGATGAGCGAGGCACCTTTTTAGGAAAAGGATATTATGGTGTGCAAAATAAAGGGATCGGCTGGGTACTCACCTTTGATGCCAACGAAAAAATAGACCATGCCTTTTTTGTCTCCAAGCTTGAGCAGGCAGCAAAAAGCAGAACGCATTTATTTCATGATGCACTGACGACTGCTTTTCGTGTGTTCAACGGAGAGGGAGATGGCATTGGTGGGCTCACGATTGATCATTATGACGGCTTCTATCTCATCCAGTGGTATAGCGAAGGAGTTTATACATTCAAGGCGGAAGTATTGGCTGCACTTGAGCATGTATATCCAGACTATAAAGGCATTTATGAAAAGAAACGATTTGATACGTCGGGACAGTATATAGAAGATGATGATTTTGTAAAAGGGGAGAAAGGTCAATTTCCTCTCATCGTGAAAGAAAATGGCATGAACGTAGCGGTTTACTTAAATGATGGTGCGATGACAGGCATTTTTCTTGATCAACGTCATGTGAGAAAAGCAATTCGAGATCGCTATGCAAAAGGAAAGACCGTGCTCAATACATTTTCTTACACAGGTGCTTTCTCCGTGGCAGCAGCGCTTGGCGGAGCGAGCCGGACGACAAGTGTAGATGTCGCAAACCGCAGTTTGAAAAAAACATCTGAACAGTTTGAAGTCAACGATATAGATGTGGACGGGCAGGATATTAAAGTCATGGACGTCTTTAAGTACTTTCCGTTTGCTGCGAAAAAAGGATGGACCTATGATCTTGTCATCTTAGATCCGCCATCCTTTGCACGCACGAAAAAGCACACATTCAGTGCGGCGAAGGATTATAAGAAGCTATTAAAAGAAGCTATCCAAATCACAGCTGAGAACGGCGTCATTGTGGCATCAACGAATAGCAGTGCATTTGGTATGAAGAAATTCAAAGGATTTATTGCGCAGGCCTTTAAAGAATCAGGACAAACCTATCGTATCCTTGAAGAATATACACTTCCTGAGGATTTCCGTACGACGAAGAATTATCCAGAAGGAAATTATTTAAAGGTTGTCTTCATACAAGCATAAGAAAAAAGCCATTTTCTGATAAAGGAAATGGCTTTTTTTATAAGGCAAACGACATGAGGAGAGGTGCTGCACATAATGTAATTATGGCTGAAAGAATCATCGACACACTTGAGATCGTCCCTGAGACGGAGCTCATTTCAAATGCCTTCGATGTTCCTGCCCCGTGTGCACCAGTACCAAGCAGGACGCCCATGGCAATGTCATTATCAATACGGAAATAACGAATGATCATTGGACCGATGATTGACCCAAACAGTGCGGTTAAAATGACGAATACTGCCGTAACGGACGGCATCCCGCCAATCATTTCTGACACACTCATCGCCACTGGTGTTGTGACCGACCTTGGAACAAGACTTTCAATAAGGCCTGTATCCAAATGAAACAACTTCGCGATAAATGCCGTAGATAGAATCGCAATGACAGAACCGCAAGCCACATTCAAAATAATTTCCACTGCATGCTTCTTCAGAATGTGAAAATACTTATATAAAGGAATGGCAAAAGCAACAGTCGCAGGCTGAAGCATATTCGTGAGCCATTTCCCGCCTTGATTGTATGCATCGTAAGGAATGTTGACGATTAACAGAAAGACGACAAGGACAAGCGGTGTCACAAGTAATGGTGAGACATAGACCTTCGGATGCCGTTTATACACCGCTTTTGATCCGAGATATAAAAGAACCGTTAAGATCAGAAATAGTGCGCCAACTAACATAGCTTTTTCCGCTCCTTTCTTTTCGCAATCATTTGCGTCATGATACCAGTCGAGAGCATGACGACAAAGGTACTCAGTAAGACGACAAGGACAATACTTGTACCAGATTGAGAAATCAATGTTCCATAATCAATGACACCAACGGCTGATGGGATAAAGAATAGCAGCAGTTCTCCGAGCAGCCATACGGCACCAAGTTCAATCCATTTTAATTGAATGATTTTAAAATGAAGTAATAAGAAAATGACCAGAATGCCTAAAATCGTACCCGGTATTCTTAAATGCAAAAAGGCCGCGAGCACATTCATCAATTTCGCAAAAACAAACAAAGCCATAATCTGAAGGACAGCAATCAGCGGCGTTTTGAGCAATTTCACTTTCTGTTCACTCCTTTTTCTATATAAATTGTTCACTGTTTCACAAAAACATGACAATGTTCCAATTGATTAGCTTACTTTAAAGTGTACAGCACGTTCAGTTATAGGTAAAATACATATATCGAATAATTAGTATTCCTTTTGTCTATAGGAAGGGTGAGTCATGTGGACATTAGACATTTAACATATTTCTTAGAAGTGGCGAGGTTAAAAAGCTTCACAAAAGCATCACAATCTCTTTATGTGTCGCAGCCTACCATTTCCAAGATGGTCAAAAATCTCGAGGATGAGCTGGGGGTGCAGTTGTTTTATCGGAATGGCCGGCAGGTTGAAATGACAGATGCTGGACAAACGATGTATACCCAGGCGAGTGAAATCACACAATCATTTCAAAATTTAACGAGCGAGCTAAATGATCTAATGAATGTCAAAAAAGGGCATATTCGCATCGGGCTGCCGCCGATGATTGGATCGAGTTTTTTCCCGAATGTCATGGGAGAATTTCGTCAGCAGTATCCTGATGTCACATTTCAACTTGTTGAGCACGGCTCTATTAAAGTAGAGGAAGGGGTCGAAGATGGTTCGTTAGATATTGGTGTCATTGTTCTGCCTGCAAATGATAAAATTTTTCATACGTACACCATTATTAAAGAGGACATGAAGCTCGTGACGCATCCATCACATCCGATGGCAGGTCGAGATAAGGTTGATTTAGCTGATTTAAAGGAAGAGTCCTTTATTTTCTTTCGAGAAGACTTTGTTCTGCATAGCCGGATATTGAATGAATGTATGAATGCGGGCTTCCGGCCCAATGTCATTTATGAAACGTCTCAATGGGATTTCATTAGTGAGATGGTAGCCGAGAACTTGGGAATTGGCCTTCTGCCTGAGCGGATCTGCCGTGATCTTGATCCTGAAAAGGTGAAAGTCATTTCCTTAAATACGTCGATCCCATGGCATTTAGGAGTCATTTGGCGAAAGGATCGCTATTTGTCGTTTGCGGCAAGAGAATGGTTAAAGCATACGAAATCCTATGTATGGGGAGCAGAGTAAAAGGGAGGACGATACGGATGAAAACAAGCATCGCATCTCATTTATTGGAAAAGGTTCGAGCGGAAAATCCACTTGTTCATAATATCACCAATCAAGTCGTGACGAACTTTACAGCGAATGGTCTGCTTGCTTTAGGCGCTTCGCCGGTCATGGCAAATGCCAAAGAAGAAGTGGCTGAAATGGCGCAATTAGCCGATGCGCTTGTGCTGAACATTGGCACACTGACAAAGGAGACGGTGGAGGCCATGATTCTGGCTGGACAATCTGCCAATAAAAAGGGGATACCTGTTCTATTAGATCCTGTCGGCGTTGGTGCGACGGCGTTTCGAATGAAAGCGGCAAAACAGCTGTTAGAGCAAGTGAACATGACCGTTGTCAGAGGGAACGCTGCAGAAATTGCTCATTTACTTGAAGTGGATGGCTGGGAGTCAAAAGGCGTGGATGCGAAAGCAGCGAACGGAGATGTATCGGCATTAGTCAAACAAGCGGCGAGGACACTTCAGACCGTTGTGGTGATCACAGGGGAAGTCGATGTAGTTTCAAATGGAGAGGACGTGTTGTCTATTCATAATGGACATGAATGGCTCACCAAGGTGACGGGAACCGGCTGTTTACTGACGTCTGTCATCGGGGCATTTTGTGCAGTAGGTGAAAGGCCGCTTCACGCGTCGGTAGCTGCTCTATTGTTTTATGGTGTCGCAGCTGAAAAGGCAGCTCAGTACACCCAGAATAAAGGGCCAGGTACGTTTCAAATGGAATTGCTCAATGCACTCACACACACAACTGGCGATGATGTGTTGTCGATAGGGAAAATAGGGGGAGTTTCACATGACAAAGACTGATCAACAGCAAATCAAACAGCAATTATCGGTTTATTTTATTATGGGAACAGCGAATACAAGCCGGCAACCGCTTGATGTTTTGAAAGAGGCGATTCAAGGCGGAATCACCATGTTTCAATTTCGAGAAAAGGGCGAGGGGGCCTTGCAAGGAGAAGAGAAAAAACAATTGGCTCGCCAACTTCAAGTACTTTGCCAAGAAGCGAATGTTCCTTTTATTGTAAATGATGATGTGCAGCTAGCGATAGATCTTGATGCAGATGGCGTACATGTTGGCCAGGAAGATACAAATGCAGAAGACGTCAGACAAAAAATCGGGAATAAAATATTAGGTGTGTCTACGCATAACCTAGATGAAGTGAAACAAGCCATGAAGGACGGCGCAGATTATGTCGGCATGGGCCCAGTTTATCCAACAGAAACGAAAAAGGATACACGCAGTGTCCAAGGAGTATCATTGATCACTGAAGTGCGTCATCATGGTCTTCATATTCCGATTGTTGGCATCGGGGGTATCACATATGGCAATGCAGCGCCAGTCATACAAGCAGGGGCAGATGGTATTAGCATCATCAGCGCCATTAGCCAGAGCGCTGATCCTAAAAAAGCAGCAGAAGAATTGAAAGCACTTGTTGCATCAGAAAAAGTATCTCTTTAATCTGGAGGAGACATGGATTGACTCAATTCATGTCTTTTCTGATTTCGGGGAAAATAGACAGGTGAGAAACAATTGTGTACAATCAAATTGTTCGATTATTGTCGAAATGACAGGTAAATAAAGGAGAATGAACAATGGAAGTGCTCGATACGTATTTTCGCCGCTACGATGAAGCTGGAAAAGGGCAGGAGCAAATGGATGAATTGCTCGCATTGTTTTCTGACGATGTCATGATTGTCTTAAATGGTGCAGAGAAGCCTGGGATCCAAGCGTTTACACAGTTTTTAAACACATTTTTCCACGTGCATGAAGACATCAAGCATATGTGGGATGGGTGGAAAAAAAGAGAAGACGGAAAGTATGAAACCAACTGGGCCGTTTGTGGAAAACTTTCGGATGGCCGTGTTTATACAGCAGAAGGAATTGATATTGCACAACTGGACGACAAAGGAAAAATCGTTTATTTAGAAAACGTTCCGAAAAATCCAGAGTTATTTCAACGCTATTAAATAAAAAGCCGGCTCATCAGCCGGCTTCTTTTATTTGTCTAAAGAATAAGCCTCGATGGCTTCTTTCGCTGATGTTTCTTTATCAAAAATAAGGTGGCGGCTGTACACCTCACTTAAATGCAGTGGTTCTTGATCTAAGTCATCTACAAGCTCAAAGACATCTAATATGGATGCTAATTTTATGGTCGTTTGTCCGCCTGCAGCATTCTCAAAGGTTTCTTCTGGAAAGCTTTTTTGGATGATATCCTTTACTTTACAATGGTTTTTTGCTCGCACCAAAATGATTCGTTCTTCAAATATTTTATCGGGCATACTGCTTGGTGATGAGATGGATTCGAATAATAACTTGGCAGAATATATTTGACGCATAAGTAATGTCACTTCTTTCTTGCAGCTTTTTTTGTTCAAATGAGAGTTTCTCAACATGTGAAATGATTTCCAGTATGTGTATAAAATGATAACATATGAATGATGTTGTGTAGGAGGATGTTTGAACACACATAAAAAGGAGGTGATAGGGATGAAAAGTGTGATTGATAATAGAGGAGAAGAGCATGAAATTTTGTTGATCCTCGTCACATGCTGCTCTTTGATCACACGTAGAAGGTTTGCCAGATTAGAGAAGTATAAAAATAAGTTAAAAGGTCAATTTATACCTTACTGAAACTTGTTTTTGAGAAGAACACAAAAAGCCGGCTCATCAGCCGGCTCTTCCTTATGAATCAGTATCCATATGCATCCCTGTATGTGCCTTTACTTGTATTTCCGTAAAGGTGTCTTCATCTGCTTTTTCAGAGGAGAAGATCGTGCCTAAGTAAGCGGCAAGGAATCCAAGCGGGATCGAGATAATTCCAGGGTTCGACAGCGGGATGAGTGGGTCTCCTGTAAAGATGGCTGCTCCCGATGGGTCCCAGACGCTTGGGCTGAGCGAGACGATAATCAGTGCGCTCAAAAGTCCTACTAAGCTCCCTGCAATGGCACCCGTAGAATTAAATCGTTTCCAAAAAACAGTGAAGATAATCAATGGTAAATTTGCACTTGCTGCCACTGCGAAGGCAAGTGACACCAGGAAAGCAACGTTTAACGATTGGGCAAATAATGCGAGAATGATAGAAAGAATGGCCACGCCGATGGAAGCAAAGCGTGCCGCTTTTACCTGTTCCCGTTCACTCGCTTTCCCTTTGCGGATGATCTGACTATAAAAGTCATGCGCAAAGGCAGACGCGGCGGATAGGACGAGACCAGTTACCACTGCCAAAATGGTCGCAAAGGCAATAGCGGAAACAAAGGCAAATAACAAATCTCCTCCAAGGGCTTGGGCGAGCAGGGGAGCGGCCATATTTCCGGCTGCATCTGCTGCTGTGATCGCTTCTGTTCCAACAAAGGCAGCAGCACCGAAGCCAAGGAAAACTGTCATTAGATAAAAAATACCGATGATCCACGTAGCGGATAGAACAGATTTACGCGCAGAAATGGCATCCTTCACCGTATAAAACCGGATCAAAATGTGCGGCAAACCTGCTGTCCCAAGCACTAGAGCAAGGTTCAAAGACAGGGTCTCTAAAGGCACATCATATTTATTTCCCGGGTGAAGAAATGCCCCACCGAGCGGGGTCGCTGTTTTCATCTCCTCAAACATCTTCAGCAGGCTAAAATCAAACTTTGCAAATACAAGCAGTGAAATAATCAGTGTCCCAAGCATGAGAAGTACAGCCTTTGTAATCTGTACCCAGCTGGTTGCGATCATGCCACCAAACACGACATAAATGGTCATCAAGACACCGACGATCAGTACCGCAATCCAGTAATCAATGCCAAGAAGCAGCTTGATTAATGCACCTGCCCCAACAAGCTGTGCAATCATATAAAAAGTAGAGACTGTGATTGTGTTAAACGCAGCAACTCCTCGAATGGCAGGACGCTTAAATCGTGCAGCAATCATATCGGCCATCGTATATTTCCCTAGATTTCGAAGCGGTTCGGCTACAACGTAAAGTACGACAAGATACGCCACTAGAAAGCCAATGCTATAGAAAAAGCCATCAAATCCATTTAACGCGATCATTCCAGCGATTCCTAAAAATGATGCGGCAGACATATAGTCCCCAGCGATGGCAAGTCCGTTTTGAAATCCAGTCAGACCTCCACCTGCTGTGTAAAAATCGCTCGCATTGCTCGTTTTTTTCGCAGCAAAATACGTGATGACCAACGTGAGCCCTACGATCGCTATGAATAAAATAAAAGCGGTCATGCTCATTCGTCATCACCTCTTGATTCAATTTTTAAAGCGCTTACATATTTGTCGAACTGAGCTGCTTTCCTCGCATAAAGTCCACATAATACCCAGGTCATCACAAATTGTGTGAGGGCGAATAACCACGCCCATGAGATCGCGCCAATTACCGGCGTGTTCAAAAAGGTGAAGTAGGATGTAGCAACCGGAAGTGAAAAGTAAAAGAGAAAAAAGAAAATCGTCATCGGTACGATAAATCTGCGTTTTTCCTCGAGAAGTTTTCGAAAATCCTCTGAAGCGGCAACCTTCTTATAATGAACTTTTTTGTCTGCCATTGTTTCCTCCTTTGTACGAATTAGGGACAAGGTACTCCAATGCATATGAGACGATCTGGCTGTTTATGACAGTATATCATAAAAAAGGCACCCGAAAAGGGTGATGAGCCTGATTAAAACATGACTTTATCTTGAGGTATTGTGTTAAGTCGAGAAGGGGCAAGCATTCTATTATATGAAATATCGGCCTTGGAAGAGTGACATATGGAAAGGTTACTGACCGTCTTGCAGGCGCAAGACGGTATTTTTTGCTTCGTACTGGCTTAGTAATCTATGATAAATTGTTTAGGAAATTAATGGGTTGATCCTGTTGTTAGAGGGGGAAAGGCAAATGGTTAAGGCAATCTCAAGAAATGACCCGTGTTTCTGTGGTAGCGGTAAGAAATATAAAAAGTATCATAAGGACATTCATCCTGAATCAAGGGCTGCACGGCTTAACGAAACACAAAAAAAGTACGAACGAAAAATAGAAGATTATCAAAAATCAACAGGTAATATTCCTCAATGTCAAGAGGGGTGTTATAACTGCTACTATGAGGATTTTTCTATAACTGAAATTGAGTTTGAATTTATTATGCATGAGTTGAAGACTTGGAGCAAAGATCGAGTAGAAAAAATATATGATACTGCTTTGGATCAGTGTGAAACAATTAAAAATGAAAGACCTGACACCTGGAGAAATTTAGAGATATATAAACCGAAAGACGATGGCACAATACTTGCTGAACAAATGAAGAAGCACATGACAGTTAGACTGAATAGCTTTCCTTGTCCACTACTTGATCCAGAAACAAAATTATGTTCAGTTTACGATTCTCGTCCGCTAGTTTGCCATTCTTATGGTTCAACTCATCATAGAATCAATCAAGCTACTCGTGTTCAGGTATGCGAGTATATACCTCATTCTGTAGAACACGCTGCAATAACTCCTACTGTTGATGATGAACTAGCAGAGATTTATGAATATGTACATTTACGTTTGCCAGACGGAAGTACAATTAAACAAAGACCCTATCCGATATATTACTGGTTTAAGATTTTCTTCGATCGGACCGGAAAAAAAGAAGCGCAGTATAATCATTATGATAGTCCAGTCATTTTTAATCAGTCACTTGAACAGGCAAACTTATATACTTTAAAAGGATTTAATCTGATTTAAACGAGACAAAAGACAATATTCGTGAAATCGTGTTTCTTGTATATATGGCCACACTTTTTCATTCGTGTTTTAGCTCATTTTGGATCTTCCAGAGCAGCTGTTTTGTTCGCATTCTCTCCACACAACCAAAAACTGAAATTCGTTATTTTAACATGAAACTTAAAGGAGGATTTAGACATGGCAACTATTAAAGAACAATATTTAGAGCAGCATACAGAATTTAAACCACCATTTCAAAGAGAAGAAGCAACAATCATTATTCAGGAACAGAGTAGCCAATCGACTTTAGACTTTGCTTTAGCATTGTTACCGACATTAGGAAAGGTCACACGTATTACGCATTTTAGAAATGGTCAAAAAGTGAGATATTATACGTATGTGGAGACTGTTGCCTATAAATTATTTATTGACCAAGGTTTAGCCAGTAATTATAACGGGGAAGGCAGCCACGCTTTTCAGTCATTTTTAATAAATGTGGGAATTCCAGAAGAAGAGGTTTCTTTCATAACAAAATCCAATGGTGAAGATGTGGCCGTAATTGAAATAGCTTTATAAAAAGGGTATTTTGAAGTCGAGGATCAAGGAGAAAATCGTATTATGGAATATAAATTAGTACCGGTACACGCCGGCATACCCGAAATGGAATAGTCGCGCGCTATAATCTTTATTGAAACATACAAGGATGGTATGTTAGATAAAGATGATAAAAATTCATTCCAGAGAGGTTTTCAACTGTGCCTTATAGATTTCGGATATAAAATAGTGGAAAAGTGAAAATCAACATAAGAAGCCGTTAATGGCTTCTTTTTTATGTAAAAAGGGTTGTTTTACTAGGAGAAGAATGTGAGGGCTTACCGATCGTCTGCACGCTGCAACACTTTCTATACGCTTACCACTAATTAATGCAGAACCAAAATATTTTCAGGAATTTCAAAAATTTTGTGTTGAAGTCTTATATTAAGAGTAAGCAGGCTCTTACTGGAGCCTGCTTTTTTTATTTATTGTTGCTTAACAGTTATTTTTAAGGTATTTTTACAGTATATGCTAAATCAACAAACATAATATTTACGCCTACATCAACTTTCTTATATTTGTTTTTAACTGCCCATGCAACAGCACCAGAAGTTCCAGCAGTAATAGCCGCAGCTGCTCCAGCACCCCATGGTCCGGCAGCAGCAATTCGACTTGTGTACCAACCGATATATCCGGCTGCAAATCCACCTGCTACTATGGCATTCATGCTTCTAACTTTCGGTCCTAATTTGAGGTGTAAACCTACAAAACCTAAAGTCTGCATGTCACCTTTTTTCTCATTCTCTTCAAAGCTAAATTCTTCTGATTTCATTGAAGTCATTAGTAGACTGTCGTGTTCTGAAATTCCCATTTCCATAAGGGTTTCTTTATCAGCTGTAAAATGAATATTTCCATCCTTATCTAATTCGAAGTAATTAGATAGTTTCTCAGCTAATTCCAATTGTTTTTTATCTACACTGACTGGAGGGGTCTCATTATTACCTTGACTGGCATGACTAATCATTGGAGAAGAGAAACCAAATGTAATAGTAAGCACACATAACACTACTAGAAATTTTTTAAACATACGTACCACTCCTATTTGTTTTTTGGGGTAACGCATACATGATATTTCCTTCTATTGGGGTGGAATACTTAGAGGTTAAGGAGAGTAATAAAATGTATTTATTCTTATTCACTTTGATTTATTGTGTAATCACACAGATGTTGAGTTTTTCCTTTGAGATGTCTTTTGGTGTGTACTTGATAGGTTTAGCTTTAATCAAAGGACTTTCTAGTGGGGAAATTAAAGACATCTTTAATTTCAAAAAGACAAGGGACGTGTTCAAAGAAAACAGATTTATAGATTCTTTGATGGAATTGTTTTCTTTGGTAATAGTGTTTATTAATGCATACATAATTGATTATGAACCATTCTCTCCCTTTGAGTTTGTTTATACTTTTTTCTTGCTTGTAATTCTGTACAGGTTCCTATTTTGGGGGATCATAAGAGAGTCAAAAAAATGGTTGCATAAAGAAGCATAGGAGACATGGATTTATAAGAATCACTCACTTTCTTTGATATATTTCCATGCTACCATTTATTTCTTGATAATTGGTAATGTGATGGAAAGTTTCTTTTTGGGTTGCGGTGACCGCAATATAGGTTCTTTTATTAGGGAGGATAATTTATGATGACTGTAATACCAGTATTGATGATGTTAATTGGTGCTTCTTATTTTGCTGTTTATATGAAAAAACGTAAGAATAATAAAGAAAAAGAGATGGGTTATAAAGTTGTTTTTGCCGTTGTTTACTTTTTACTGAGTGTCCCATTCATCAATATGGTCATCACTGGATAATAAAGAACAGGCTAAAGAGCCTGTTTTTTTGTTTCTTAAAAAACATGGCACCTATTTTAAAAACACCACCAAGAGCGTTCATATTTGTTTCTAAGCATCTTTATTTATGCTCGGGTTTTTCATAGTGTGATGCTTCAAGAACGCTTATATGGGATTTAAATGCGTTAACTGCTGTGATAGCATCTAAAAACCGATATGTCTTGTGTCCTACTTGCTTAAAAAGTGTTTGCGTCATGCCGAAAATTTTACATACGAATGGATAAATAGGGTTTTATTAGGAATTCTTGTGCTAACATTTATTAAAAATTGGTTTTCTAGGGGGGGATTGTAGATGGCGTCTATACCGTCTCCAGTTGTAGCGATCAAGATAAATGAATGGTATAAGCATATAAAAAGATTCAATGTTAAAGAGGCCCAGATGCTAAGGGAAGAGGTTAGAAAAGATATAGATGTCATGGAAGAAGATGAACAGGCGGTTCTTTATTTTCAGTTGATGGAGTTTCGTCATCAATTGATGACAGACTATGTGCAGCCTTCTAAAGAACCACTTGAAAAATCGGATTACTTGAAAGCTGTAGAAGGACAAGGAAAAAAGATGTCAGCCATTCTTGAATACTATTTTAATTTTTTTCAAGGCATGTATGAATTCAAAAATGGTGAGTTTATTAGAGCTATTGTGTTCTATAAGCGCTCGGAAAAGCGCCTGGAGCAAGTAGGGGATGAGTTAGAAAGAGCGGAATTTTATTACAAATTATCTGAAGTGTTTTATCACATGAAACAGACACATGTGTCTATGTATTACGTTGGTCTTTCTTATGATACTTATAAGGCGCATAAGAGCAATTCCCTTTATATGATTCGAGAAATTAATTGTCTAACTGTTATGGCAGGTAATTTCATTGATTTTGAATGCAGAGAAAAGGCGCTTCCTCATTTATTGTCAGCTTTAGAAAAATCTAAGGCAATTTCTAATAAGCCAATGATTGTGAAATCATTATTTAATATTGGGTGTTGTTATAAAGGATTAGGTGATTTTAATAGGGCACTAGCTTATTTTAATCAGGTTATTCTAGAAGGAGAGCCTATTAATGCTACAGAGTTGCTTTTGGTTTTTTATGAATTATCGTTATTTCATTTGAGTCAAAAGGAATTTATTGAGGGTGAAAGATTTTTCAAAAGAGGCTTGGAAGAAGCGAAGAATAGAAAAAATGAACTATTTTTATCGTTACTGATGGTATTGGAATTTTTATTTTTAAAAACAGCAAACCTAAGTGAAGTCTTGAGCTCGTTGGAAAAATTAGAGAATGAGAGGGGTTATCCATACATGGAAGACCTAGCGCTCGAAGCGGCTCGGTACTATAATGAGAATGGGCGTATGGATGAATCTGTAAAAATGTATGAAAAAGTGATGTACGCCCGAAAACAAATCCAAAGGGGCGACTGTTCATATGAATTTTAAAACGGTTCTTACTGGTTTTTTGAGTGCTTCAGCATTGCTAGGTATGATCTCATTATCATCTGTCGATTTTGATGTGAATTCAAGAAATGCTACTTCTCCAGAATCCACTGATCTGACTGTAAGGAATGCTACAGGCAGTAGCGTTACTACTGAGGATTTTGCTGTGAGGAATGGAACCCGTTCTAGTGAAAATCCTGATGTTCGTTTTGGAACACGTGATTCTAGATTATCTACTTGATGAATCAAACAGACCTTTAGGGTCTGTCAGGCTGTCGAGAAAATCTCGACAGCTTTATTTTCTCGGAAAGGTTATCGGTTCTACAAATCAGATCCGAAAGCATGTGCTCCGTGACCTTTTCTTGAAAGCTGCACAAGATCTCAAAAGCACCAAAAGACCCATTCTCACCTAACATCATGATGTGGAAAATAAAAAAGAATGTAGAAAAACATGAGTTTCTCTACATTCTGGACACCCGAAAAGGGTGCTTTCTATCGATAATTTGCAAGAAATGTTTGTCTCGCTTTTTCATATGCTTCCGCATCAAAATGATCTCCGCATTTGTGGATGCACCAAGGCTCTTCTTGTTTCGCAATGCCAACCTCATAGCCCTGTTGCATGAATTCAAAGGATTGCGAAACATCATAAAAATGAAAGCCATCAAAGAGGTCCTCACGCCACTTCACATCATATTGCGTCGCCATGAAAAGACCATCAATCGCCGAAGCGTTCATATAATCTTGCGTTTCTGCCTGTTGACGACCACTTTCAAACGAAAGCAACTGATAGGTGTCGTGACGATATTCAATGACTTTCCCCCTGCAATCAGAACTTTCCCACCAGATCCCATTGTCAGGCACGCTTTCTGCACCTATGACCCCAATCATCCCAAGTGATGGATGCTGTAAAAAAAGCGGGATCAACTCAAGCAGCATATGCTGTTTGACAATCAAGGTGTCTTGATGAAGATAAATTTTAAACTGAGCTGGATGAGTGATGGCTTCATTATAAGCAGAGGTCATACTGGATGCATGTCTAATCGGCAAAACCTCCACATGATATCCATGGGGAGCAGGAAGTGAAGCGAGCTGCCGAAAGCAAGCCTGAAACATAGACTCATCATTTACACATAAAACAAACAGGATGGTGGGGTTACTCATGAAGCTGAACCGCCTCAACCACATACTGATAGGCGGTAGCGGCCTCATGAAAATCTGAACGAATGCCATGCTTCATGAGTAATTCATGTAAATCATTCATCACGCTCGCGTAGGAAGGATGCTGTACGCGAATGGTTTCGAGTTCGCGAATACGAAAGCCTGCTGAATGAAACAGTGCATGAATTTCATGAAGAGTGAAGAAACGTAAATGAGTTTGATCCATTAATCCTGCATCTGTATAAGTGAATCTGCCGGCTAATAATTCTAAAACGGTTGATATGTGACCGATATTTGGAATGGATGACAGGATGGCTCCTTCTTTTTTAAGGAAAGGTTTGACCTTCTTTAAAACGGCCCACGGGTCCAATAAATGTTCAAGGACATCTCCGAATATAATGCAGTCAAATTGTTCCTGTTCGTAAGGGAGCGTCATCTGTTCAATATTTCCGCATAACACATGATCTAGCTCTTGCTCAGCCTCTTTTGCTGCATTCTCAAACGATTCAATTCCATAAATGGTCCGGCCCTTTTGTTTCAGGACTTTTCCAAGCTTGCCTGTGCCGCATCCGATATCCAATAAAGACGTCCATTCCTCACGAATACGGCTGACAATGACCGGGTTCACGCCATGATAATACTGATCCTTTTTTTGGTGATAATAGGAAAGGGAATCTGAACTCACGCTCTACCCACCTTTCTGCTTTCTCATTGTTTTCATGCTTAATATATGGGTGGGGAGCTTGGTTTTATAACGAGAGAAGAACAATTTTTATGAATGGCGGCTAAAAAGGGATCATATAAAGAACGGGAAACGGACTGTCCTCCTAATATAGAAAGACAGAACCCCATGAGTGAAAGGGATTGGTATGAAGGGGTGTTCTACTGTAGCGTATCGTCATGAAAGGATTTTTAAAAGGTCAATTGACAAGTCAGAACTTTTAGCCAAAGCAGTCTGAAAGACAAAGGATAACGGCGTTGATTTACGGTTTGTTTATCATCTTCTGATCACCGTTGGATGTTAAAAAAGCTTGTATTTCTTCGATGGCTAGTCCAATTTTTTTCGCTTCCTGAATCAAATAAACCCACTCTTCGTCAACTCTTCTTTTCACTTGCGTATCCATAATATCCTCCAGTTCAATAAGACATATTCATCTGCAACCAATGACTTGAACAAACCGTCTAGTAACTGTACGTGTGGATGAAAACAGCGCAAAATAGATTTTGTCGAAAAATGATGACATTTAACCTATTTTGTAAAATCTATCACCTACCACGTTCCTAAAAAAATGACTAAAAAACCCATAAATATTGATTTCTTACTTCTAATAATAAACAATTGTAAAGTCAGTTAAAAGATTATAAATTAAAATAATGAAAAAGACCTAAAACATTTGGCTTATATAAACCAATTAGGTGACATATGCCATCGAGTAGAACAAATTTCATCTGTGCAGGACGTACATATTGTTCGTTTGGGAAGTTCTTCTCAAGATGGTATTCTAAAAGAAACAGAAACCACCAAGAAGGAATGAAGAAAGACATGTATAGCCTTTTTCAAAAGTATCAAGAAGTTGTCATGTATCTTGTGATGGGTGTGTGTACAACCATCGTCAACATAGTCAGCTTCTACTTATTCGTTGAGATGTTTTCCATGGATTATAAAACAGCTACAGTTGTTTCATGGGTATTTGCTGTTCTCTTTGCTTATATCACCAATAAGAAGTATGTCTTCAAGCAAAAAGCCCGTGATACGAAAAGCCTTATGCGTGAGCTTTCTTCATTTTTTAGTGTTCGTCTCATGTCTCTAGGTGTAGATCTAGGGCTGATGATTTTATTTGTGACCCAAATGGCGCTCAATGAAACTGTCGCAAAAATTCTTGTCAACTTTGTGATTGTGGTCGTGAATTATGTCGCCAGTAAATGGTTCGTCTTCAAGAAAACAAAAGAAGATGCGATTTAACACATGAAAAAAGATAGGTGATATGAAATGAGCAGCAGGCCAGACGAATTATATGATGTCATATATCAGCAAACAGAAAAGCAGCATGAACAAGTGCTGAGGCTAGTCAAAGAAATGACCGCACATCCAGAAGCGTTTTCGGAACAAGAAAAGGAAAAGATCAACCGAATGGACATTGCGCTTCAAACAGCAACGGACATTTTGGAAAACTTAATGACACCTGACACGCAAATGACCATTGTTTTAAGACAAGGGAGAATTCATGTTGACCTGACGAAAGCGTAAAAGAAGCAGCCAATTGTGAAAGCGGCTGCTTTTTATTATGCATCGCTTGTTTCCCGCAGTTGCTTTGGAGACATGCCGATTTTCTTTCGAAAGACTTTATTCAAGTAATTCGCATTTCTGTAGCCGCACTGTATGGCGATTTCTTCAATCGAGTATTTTGTTGTTTTCAGTAACGTTTCCGCCTTTTCTAACCGAATATTGGTTAGATAGTGAATAGGTGTGAAGCCAGTGGCCTTTTTGAATTCCCTCGTAAAATGACTTTTGGATAAACGTGCCGCAGCTGCCATATCGTCCGGGCCAATTTCCTCGTGAAAATGATGGCTGGCAAACAATGCCGCTTGAACGATAGGCTCGGGCCATTTCTCCATTTGTCCCTCAAGCTTTGGCAAATATGAATACAGTTCCATGACAAATTGATAAGCAAGGCTAGACCCCTCAAATGGATTGGTAATCCGTCTTTCACTGGCTTCATCATAAATGGTCTTGAGCAGGCGGATAGGTCTGGAATTCGGATGAAAACGCATGACCTGCTTTCCTTGGTCAATAAATTGGTCAAAGCAAAGATCGCAGGCTTCCCCGTAAAGCGTTAAATAAAGAAATTCCCAATGCTCACTGTCTTCTGGAAAATAATATTGGTAGGCACTTGGGCTTTTCACGAGAAAGGCCTGACCCGGCAATACTTTGAAACGTTTCTCTCCGATTTCAATCATGCCATGTCCAGACAGTGTGAGCTGAAAGATGCACTTGCCCTGATCCTTCCGCTCCACGCCATTCCAGCTATATAACGAAGAAGATTGAACTTCCCAGCCAACAGACCAGATTTGTGCTGGCAATGTCACATCAGAATGGTGAAAACGAAATGCAAATGCTTCTTTCTTCAAATTGGAAACCCTCCTTCACAGCAAAAAACAACCTTTTTCTATTTAGAATCATGTTACACCTCATATCACATCGTACCATTCACAGCAAAAAAAGGGTATTTTTTAACGATTTTTTTACCATTGAACTGATGCTGCTGGGACAACTAAAATAAAAAGTATCAGAAGAGAAAAGGGGAATGGATATGATCGATACGTTACGCGCGGCATTTCACCAGCAATTTGGAGATAGAGAAGAACTTCGCTACTTTTTTGCCCCAGGAAGAGTGAACTTGATTGGTGAACATACAGATTACAATGGAGGACATGTATTTCCATGCGCGCTTACTCTAGGGACATATGCTGCTTGTGCGAAGCGGTCAGATGGCCGCGTGAGAATGTATTCCTTGAACTTTGATCGCGATGGTGTGAAAGAATTCAATCTTTTTGAAATCGCTTACGTAGAATCGGACGGCTGGGCAAATTATCCGAAGGGTGTGTTCAAACAGTTTATAGAAGCAGGAATGAAGATAGAAGAAGGCTTTGACATTGTGTACAGTGGCAATATTCCAAATGGTGCAGGCCTGTCTTCCTCTGCCTCCATTGAGCTTGTTACCGCTGTTCTCATCAATGAATGGCATTCATTCAGCGTTTCAAATGTCCAACTTGCCCTCCTTTCACAGCGTGCAGAGAATGAATTTATTGGTGTCAATTGCGGGATCATGGATCAGTTTTCGATTGCCCTTGGAAAAGAAGATCACGCCATTTTGCTCAATTGTGACACCCTTGCCTTTGAATATAGTCCGTTTCGGCAAGAGGGACTTGCGCTTGTCATCGCCAATACAAACAAAAAACGGACACTGGCTGATTCCAAATACAATGAGCGCCGGGCAGAGTGTCAATCCGCTTTAAATGATCTTCAGAAAGAAAACGACATTGCCCACTTATGTGAGCTCACTGCGGATGAATTTGCGAGGGTTGCCCACTTGATTGAAGATGACGTCTGCCGCAAACGAGCAAGACATGTCGTGACGGAAAACGAGCGGACGATGAAAGCAGTAAATTTTCTGAAAGATGATAAAATGGAAGAACTAGGTGGGCTCATGAAGGCTTCTCATCTTTCTTTAAAGAATGATTATGAAGTAACAGGACTTGAACTAGATGCACTGGCTGAAGCAGCTTGGCGGCACCCGGGGACGATTGGCTCCCGTATGACAGGTGCAGGCTTTGGCGGATGTACGATCAGCATCGTGAAAGAAGAGCTGCTAGATTCATTTATAGAAGAAACTGGTGCGATATATCAAGAGAAAACAGGGATTCAAGCCTCTTTTTACACAGCTGGAATTGGAGGCGGCGCAAGAGAACTCACAAAGGGGGAAGTGTGATGACAATTTTAGTTTGTGGAGGAGCAGGGTACATAGGCAGTCATGCGGTGGCGGCTCTTTTAGCGAAAGGCGAACGAGTAGTGGTAGTGGATAATTTGCAGACAGGCCACAAAGAAGCTGTTTTGGAAGGAGCTGTCTTAGAGGAGGGTGATTTACGAGATCACGCCTTTTTAAGACAGGTGTTCAAAACGCATCAAATAGAAGCGGTCATGCATTTTGCGGCAGATTCACTTGTTGGGGAGAGTGTAACAGACCCGCTTAAGTACTATAACAACAACGTCGGCGGAGCAACTGCTTTACTACAAGTCATGAATGAATTTGATGTGAAACACATCGTCTTTTCTTCCACTGCTGCTGCATACGGTGAACCGAAGCGGGTGCCGATCGATGAAACGGATGAAACGAACCCAACGAATCCTTATGGAGAAACGAAACTAGCCATTGAAAAAATGCTGAAGTGGTCTGAGCAAGCGTATGGAATAGAACACGTAGTACTTCGCTACTTTAATGTAGCTGGTGCCCATACAGAAGGACTTGTCGGAGAGGATCATCAGCCTGAGACGCATCTCATTCCAATTATTCTGCAAGTTGCTTTAGGAAAACGGGATCAAATCATGATTTACGGTGATGATTATGAGACAGAGGATGGCACGTGTATTAGAGATTACATTCATGTGATGGATTTAGTAGAGGCACACATCTTAGCTGTTGACCGGCTGCGTGCTGGAAAAGGAAGTGCGACCTACAATTTAGGGAATGGAACAGGGTTCTCTGTGAAGCAGGTCGTAGAAGCCGTCAGAAAAGTCACCGGGCATGCCATCCCTGCACAAGTGGCAAAAAGGCGCGCGGGAGATCCAGCAAAGCTGATTGCTTCTTCTGAAAAAGCACTGCAAGAATTGGGATGGACACCTCAATATGCTGACCTTCACACGATCATTCAGAGTGCGTGGGATTGGTTTCAGAAGCATCCAGATGGCTACCAAAGTGAATAAAACGTAAAGGCAGGCAAGAGAGGGGACAGAGGGAATGGCGATTGATATTTTTGAAAAGCTGGAACAGCTGATTCAATACGGGATCAATAAAGAGCTGATAACATCACTAGATATCGAATATACGAGAAATCGACTGCTTGAGGTGCTCAGACTCGATGAAGCGGAAGCAAGAACAGTCTCAGGAGAAGAAGACCTTGAAGACATCTTAATGCCGATGCTCGATTGGGCAGTAGAAACAGAACTTATTCCTGAGGGGACGGATACGTATCGTGATTTACTAGATGCGAAAATCATGGGCTGCTTGGTGGCACCTCCAAGTGTCATCTATGCGAAGTTTGAGGAAAAACGTCAGCAGGGAGGACCGAAGGCAGCTACGAGCTGGTTCTATGAGATGCAGCAGCATGCACACTACATTCATACAGGCAGGATCGCCAAAAATGTACAGTGGTTTACACGAACAGACGATGGTGTGCTAGAGATCACCATTAATCTATCGAAGCCGGAAAAGGACCCCAAAGCCATCGCTGAAGCCAAGAAGCTCAGTCAAAAGCAATATCCTCTTTGTCTCCTTTGTAAAGAAAACGTTGGGTTCGAGGGACGGATTAACCATCCAGCGAGACAGAATCATCGGATTATTCCTGTGTCACTCTCAGGTGAATCGTGGTTTCTGCAATTTTCACCTTATGTGTATTACAACGAGCACTGTATAGTGTTCAAAGGCACACATGAGCCAATGAGCATCACCAAAAAGACCTTTGAACGACTGCTTTCCTTCATATCTATATACCCGCACTATTTCATCGGGTCGAACGCCGACCTTCCGATTGTCGGAGGCAGTATATTAAGTCATGACCATTTTCAGGGCGGTGCACATGAATTTCCGATGGCAAAAGCAGAGATGGAAGAGGTCTTTTCTCTCAATGCCTTTCCAGGTGTGCGAGCTGGTATTGTGAAATGGCCGATGTCTGTGATCCGCCTTCGAAGCAGTGAGCGGCAGTCGCTCGCAGACGCAGCAGACTTTATCTTACAGGAGTGGAAACTGTATTCAGATGAAGAGGTGGGGGTCATCGCTCATACAGGAGAGACACCTCACAACACCATTACACCTATTGCGAGGCGCCACGGGGATGACTATGAATTAGATTTAGTGCTTCGTAATAACCGTACAAACAAGCAGCACCCGGACGGCATTTTCCATCCGCACGAAGAAGTCCACCATATTAAAAAAGAGAATATCGGATTAATTGAAGTCATGGGCCTTGCTGTGCTTCCTGGTAGATTAGCAGAGGAAATAAGCCAATTAAAAGAGGCTTTGCTATCCGAAAATCCACTTGAAGAAATCAAAGCCCGTCCTGCTATCATGAAGCACGAGGCTTGGGCGAAGCGGCTGCTTGAAGAGAATTCTTTTACAGAGAACAATACCGAAACCATTTTACAAAAAGAAATTGGCTTTATTTTTTCTCGAATTCTCTCGCAGGCAGGTGTGTTTAAAAGAACTGAGCAAGGGAAAATAGCTTTTAACCGTTTCATTCAAACACTTCAAACAGGCAGGTGATTAGATGATTGAACAAGTAAGAGAACTAATGGAAGTAAAGCAGCTTGAAGGTGTTTTGATTCAAAAGCGAAATAACTTCTCCTGGCTGACATGCGGAAGAAGGAATCATATTGTGTTAAATACGCCAGAGGGCGTGTGCCAGCTGCTCGTCTTAAAAGACGACCTCGTTCTCATTGTGAATCAAATGGAAGAAAAGCGGATCATTGAAGAGGAAATGGCGTACGTCGATCATCCGTTTCAAGTGGTCACAATGGATTGGTATGAGGATGAGACCCCATACATTCAAGAACTCACAAAAGGTAAACGAATTGGGACGGACATTCAAATGGATGGATTCGAATGGATCGAACCGGATTTGTCGAATATTCGCTCGATTCTAACTGCCTCACAGCTCAGACAATATGAAACGCTCTGTCATGAAACAGCGGTCATTGTAGAAAGTGTCTGTCAAGAAATCGTTCCAGGGCAGACCGAGCACGAGATTGCTTCGCTTGTTGCTCAAAGAGCCATTGCGCAAGGGATGACGATAGAAGTCCTGCTTGTGGCAACGGATGACCGGATCCATCAATACCGTCACCCGATTCCAACAGATAAAGCTCTTCAAAAGCACGCGCTTGTTGTTCTCTGCGCGGAGCGGCACGGGCTCGTTGCAAATGTTACAAGGTCTGTTTACTTTGGTCAGCTTCCGAAGGAGCTTGAAGAGAACAAAGAGCGGCTAGCACGAATTGACACGGTCATGAATGCCGCTACACGTCCTGGGGAAACATTAGGTGATGTTCTGAAAGCAGGTATTGCTCAGTACGAAAAAGAGGGCTTCCCTGATAGCTGGAAAAAGCTTCATCAAGGGGGAAAGACGGGATTTGTATCTAGGGAAATCATTGCTGTTCCCTCATCGAAGGAAGAAATTCAGCTTCATCAAGTGTTTACATGGAACCCTTCATTGCCTGGACTGAAATCAGAGGATACGATTGTTGTAGAAAAAGAGGGAAACCGCTTTTTAACGTATACAGGCAAGTGGACGTACATGGACATTGAACATGAAGGGAAGATCTATAGACGACCTGACATCTTAGTGAGAGATGAATAAATGCAGAGTGCCGGCGCTGAGCCGGTTTTTTGTTGGAAGTCTTTAGCGAGATTCCACTAATTCAGCATCATTACCAATTCTTACAGCGTATACACAGAGGATCGATACTTTCTTTTCTTGTGAACTTGCGTTAAAATGAGTAAGGTTTTTGTTAAATGTGGGGATACCTATTTTGAAATTGTTTACCTAGATAAAATTTCATTAAGTTAAATTGAAATTTGACCAAACTTTTTTATTGTGGTAAACCTAAATTTGACAAAGTTCTTGATTGTTTGTCCTTTGCCTTCAACTCTCAACTTTTCAAAATCCTAGAAATTTATTGTGTGTGCAATAATATAAATTTATGTCGAATTTATGACATTTTAATAGAAATCTGTTGAAAAATAAATGAACTTTTGAAAAAAGGGAAGCTAACTCTAACAGATTTTGATAGCATTACAAAGGGAAGAAAAGTTTTCGAAGGCAGATGGCTTTTCACAATTATTCAGCAATATATACATTATCTAAGGAAGGATGGTGATCTTCTTGTTCAGAGCCATTAAACCTATGCTTTTATTAGCGATGCTCGTGAGTGTTTTTTTATTAGGAGGTTGCAGCAATATCGCTGTTTTAGATCCTAAAGGACCTGTCGCAGCACAACAAAAAGACTTAATCCTTTTATCCATCGGATTCATGCTCTTTATCGTTGGTGCGGTATTTGTACTGTTTACCATCATTTTGGTAAAATACCGTGAGCGTAAGGACGTTGGAAACGCCTCTTATAATCCAGAACTACACGGGAATACGCTTCTAGAAGTTATCTGGACAGTGATCCCAATATTAATCGTTGCTGCCCTTTCAGTTCCAACTGTAAAAACAATTTACTCTTTGGAAGAGGCACCTCAAGCAACAAGCCATAAAGATCCTCTTGTCGTTTATGCTACAGCTGTTGATTGGAAATGGATCTTTAGCTATCCAGAGGAAAATATTGAGACAGTGAACTACTTAAACATTCCAAAAGATCAGCCGGTTTTATTCAAAATCACTTCTGCTGATACAATGGCATCACTATGGATTCCTCAGCTAGGCGGGGAGAAGTATGCGATGGCTGGAATGGAGATGGAACAATATCTTCAAGCTGATCAAGTTGGCACATATGAAGGAAGAAACGCCAACTTCACAGGCGAGGGCTTTGCTCAGCAAAAATTCAAAGTCAATGCGATGAAGCAGTCTGACTATGATAAATGGGTAAGCAAAACGAAAAAAGAAGCACCAAAGTTAACGAAGAAAACGTATGACTACTTGATGCTTCCTGATGCTGCAGATGTGCAGACATTCTCATCAACACATTTATCCTTTGCGAAGCATGGAGAGGATTCTGAATACGCACTCCAAGCACGCAAACGTTTAGGTTACCAATCAGTTTCTCCGCATTCCAAAACAGATCCTTTCGAGAATGTGAAGAACTATAAAAGAAAACTAGATAATGAATAAACTGACTAAGGAAAGGAGGAGGCCGTTATGCATTTGAAATGGGATGAGTTTTTTGTAACTGGAGACCCATTAATTCTTGGTGCGCAAATTTCTATCGCTCTTACTTCCATTGCTATCGTGTTTGTTTTAACCTACTTTAAAAAGTGGAAATGGCTTTGGAAAGAATGGCTAACATCAGTTGATCATAAAAAGCTTGGGATCATGTATATCCTTGCTGCTGTGATTATGTTCTTCCGCGGTGGGGTAGACGGACTGATGATGCGCGCACAGCTGGCGCTTCCTAATAATACGTTTTTAGATTCCAACCACTATAATGAAATTTTCACAACGCATGGTACGATCATGATTCTATTCATGGCGATGCCATTTTTAATTGGTTTAATCAACGTCGTTGTACCTCTTCAAATTGGTGCACGTGACGTTGCATTCCCTTATTTGAACAACCTGAGCTTCTGGACATTTATGGTCGGAGCGATGCTGTTCAACATTTCCTTCGTCATTGGAGGATCACCAAGTGCAGGCTGGACGAGTTACATGCCGCTCGCCGGAAATGATTTCTCACCAGGACCTGGACAGAACTATTACTTGCTCGGGCTCCAAATTGCAGGTATTGGTACACTTATGACTGGTATTAACTTCATGGTGACCATTTTAAAAATGCGTACAAAAGGTATGACGCTTATGCGTATGCCAATGTTTACATGGACAACATTGATCACGTCTGTCATCATCGTATTCGCATTCCCTGTACTAACAGTTGCTTTAGCACTTATGACATTTGATCGTTTATTCGGTTCTGCATTCTTTACACTCGAAGCAGGCGGTATGCCAATGCTTTGGGCGAACCTTTTCTGGATTTGGGGACATCCTGAGGTATATATCGTGATCCTGCCGGCTTTCGGTATTTTCTCAGAAATCTTTGCGACGTTCTCAAGAAAACAGTTGTTTGGTTACAAAGCGATGGTTGTATCGATTGTGGCAATCTCTGTGCTTAGTTTCCTTGTGTGGGTTCACCACTTCTTTACAATGGGGAACAGTGCAGCGGTTAACTCATTCTTCTCGATTACAACAATGGCAATTTCTGTACCAACAGGTGTGAAAATCTTTAACTGGCTCTTTACGATGTATCGAGGCCGTATCAGCTTTACTTCACCAATGCTTTGGGCACTTGGTTTCATCCCGAACTTCGTTATCGGTGGTGTCACTGGGGTTATGCTTGCGATGGCAGCTGCGGATTACCAGTACCATAACACGTACTTCCTTGTATCCCACTTCCACTATGTATTAATCGCAGGTACTGTTTTTGCTTGTTTTGCTGGTCTTGTTTTCTGGTATCCAAAAATGTTTGGTTACAAGTTAAACGAAAGAATCGGCAAATGGTTCTTCTGGGTATTCATGATCGGATTTAACATCTGTTTCTTCCCGCAGTACTTCTTAGGACTGCAAGGAATGCCAAGACGTATTTATACGTATGGACCAGAAGATGGCTGGACTGCACTAAACTTTATCTCAACAATTGGTGCATTTATGATGGGTGTCGGATTCATCATCCTTTGCTACAACATTTACTACAGCTGGAGACACGCGAAGCGTGAAGTGTCTGGAGACAGCTGGGGAGAGGGACGTACTCTTGACTGGGCGACATCTTCTGCAATTCCGCCGCATTATAACTTTGCAGCACTTCCAGAAGTGACAACACCAGATGCATTCCATCACTGGAAGCAAAACAATGTAGACGTTCATCCTGAAAAAGAATTCAAGAAAATTCACATGCCGCACAATTCAGGCAGACCGCTTATCATGTCTGCATTCTTCGGACTTGGTGCATTCGGTCTTGTATTTGAATGGTACTGGATTGGCGTTATTGGCTTAATCGGTGTATTCGCAACAATGATTTTACGCTCATTTGAATATGACGATGGCTACTATATTCCTGTTGAAGAAGTGATTGAAACAGAGAAAAAGAATAAGGAGGCGCAGAAGTAATGGGACATAATGATAGCAGCTATGCAAATGCACCGCTTGAATATCAGTCTGAAACGGGACGTTTAAACATCCTTGGTTTCTGGATATTCCTTGGCGCGGAAATCGTGTTATTCTCAACACTTTTTGCGACCTACTTTGTTCTTCATGGCAGAACAGCTGGCGGCGTTTTACCAGCTGAGCTGTTTGATATGAAGCTTGTATTGATCATGACATTCCTGCTATTGGTTAGTTCATTTACATGTGGGATTGCCGTTCATGAAATGCGCCGTGGAAGTACAAAAGGGGTTGTCATTTGGACGATTCTGACACTGCTTCTAGGTGCAGGCTTCGTTGGCTTTGAGATTTTCGAGTTCTTCCATTATGTACATGAGGGCGCGAGCATTCATACAAGTGCGTATTGGTCTGCATTCTTTGTACTCTTAGGAACTCACGGACTACACGTATCCATCGGTATCTTCTGGATTACCGGGGTCTTGTTCCAAATTAAAAAACGTGGATTAACTCCACAAACAGCATCGAAGATTTTTATCTCAAGTCTATACTGGCATTTCCTTGATGTAGTATGGATTTTCATCTTCACAGCTGTTTACTTGATCGGATTAGGGGGGCTTTTGTGATATGGCTGGAAAAACAAATTCCTCAGCAGAGCACGAACACTTCCCTTGGAAACACGTAGTTGGCTTCATCCTATCCATCGTGCTAACGATCTTAGCATTCTGGATTGCCATTGGAGCTGAAATTGGCAGTTCTGCAAAACTTTGGATTATCTTTGGTTTTGCCTTCATTCAAGCGTTCTTGCAGCTATTCATGTTTATGCACATGACAGAAAGCGAGAACGGAACTGTTCAAGTCGGAAATACATTGTTTGGTCTGTTTTGTGCGATTATCTTCGTTATCGGATCTGTTTGGATCTTTGCGGCTCACTACAGCCACGGAGAGAACAGCAAAGACGGTTATTCACCTTCTGCGCCAAAGCAATCGGAGCATTCAGAGAAATAATAAAAAACCACTCATCTCTCAAAGGTGAGTGGTTTTTATCATGATGTTGATAACGTCTCCAATAAGTGGTGCGTTATTTATCTGGTGCTACTGAATCTTTTGCGAATGAATGGAAGTCCATAAATGAGGAACGCTGCAATATGTGCCAAAATGACGTTAATGGCAAAGAATGCGATCATGAAGGTATGTCCTGCTGGAGATAAACTGCTTGTCATGTAAAGACCAAAGAAAATCCACATAATCATAATGGGTGGAATTGAAGCTAGCGCAATTTTTCTGTTTTCAAGCCATAAAAACAGGGGTGTAGCCGTTGCAATACATAGGTACGCAAAGAACATATCCATCGTATCCAACTCCTTTGTAAGTTGATGTTCAATTCAAATGAGAGGTCAGGATGCAATTGTGTCTGTTTTTAGGAGATATTGTGAACATTTTGTTACAAGTATTATACCACAATTGACTTTGAAGTAAACTCAATAATTGGAAAATGGGCCTTATTCCGTAGAAAGTAGCTTTTTCCTTTTCTCTCCATAAAACTTATACTGACTTGATAATTGCTTGTCATATCGCCACATAGGTCATTGAATTTTCCCCTTAATATCTGTAAAATAATCTTTTTAAAGGACTCGTGATCGGTTGAATGGAAAGAGTATAGAGGAATTTTTTCCTATTATTAGGATGAAAAGTATTTCATTTTTTGAAAAATGATTGGAACCTTTCGGATGTATCTTCCGTCATATTTAAGGTGAGTTGCTTTTGTGAAAATTTCAATCTAATATAAATAAGGGCTTTTATGTTTTGTAATAAGGGTGGTTAGTTCATGAACAAGCAGAATACATCTCCGTACTATCAAGGGGATTTAATTTTTATATTTTTAGCCTTCTTTGCCATCAGTGTCATTGCGATTTATGCTGCGGGTCAATTTGGGCAGTATGGATCTAATGCATGGACCAGACAGATTATTTATTACATGGTCGGAGTTATATGTATCGTAGCCATAAATTACTTTGATTTGGAGCAATTAGAGAAGCTCAGTCTCTATATTTTTATAGGCGGCATCCTGTTGTTACTCTTTCTGAAAGTCGCTCCTGCACAAATCGGAGGTCATGATTTTGCTCCAATTAAAAATGGTGCAAAAAGCTGGTTTGTGATACCGGGGGTTGGAACACTTCAGCCCTCAGAGTTCATGAAAATTGGTTTGATTATGATGCTCGCATCTGTTATTGGCAAGTCAAGCCCTAGAGGAAAACGGACATTAGAAGATGATATCTTCCTTCTATTAAAAATTGCCGGGGTGGCAGCTGTTCCAGTTGGACTGATTTTCTTACAGGATGCAGGTACGGCAGCTGTCTGTATGTTTATTGTCGTTGTGATGGTGTTTTTATCAGGGGTCAATTGGAAGCTGATTTCTCTCATCGGTTCCGTTGTTGTGCTTTTAGTTGCCGCTGTGTTAGCCGTGATCATACTTTTCCCTGATGTTGCGAAAACAATTGGTATTCAGCAGTATCAGATTAACCGGATTACCGCTTGGCTACCTGATAGTTCAACGTCAGCCAACCAAGCGCAGACTCAGGATGCCTCGGGGTCTGATAAATACCAAGTAGACCAGGCCATTATGGCTATTGGTGCTGGACAGATTTTTGGGAATGGGGTTAAAAACTTAAAGGTCTATGTCCCAGAAGCACAAACAGATATGATTTTCTCCATTATAGGAGAAGCCTTTGGCTTTATCGGCTGTGCGTTTGTTGTGATCATGTTCTTCTTCTTGATCTACCGGCTTGTCGTGCTGATTGACCGTATCCATCCTTATAGCCGATTCGCGTCATTCTTCTGTGTGGGATATACAGCACTTATTGTGATCCATACGTTCCAGAACATTGGGATGAACATAGGCGTGATGCCTGTAACAGGAATTCCGCTCCTATTTATCAGCTTCGGAGGAAGCTCTGTTTTATCTGTTCTCATTGGATTCGGGATTGCTTATAATGCAAGTGTTCAATTAACGAAATACCAAAGTTATTTATTTAAATAAAACGGGTAAGGGCAGTCTAAGCATAGACTGTCTTTTTTCATTCGAGTTTTAATTTTTGAAAAGCCATATGGCTTTGCCTTATGATAGTAGAAGTGAAGGAGGTCTTCGAATTGAACAAAACGATAGAAACGATATTAAATCATCGGTCCATCCGTTCGTTTACAGACGAGCGTTTGTCCGAAGAAGAGGTGCTGACACTTATTAAAAGTGCACAGGCTGCTTCGACATCAAGCTATGTACAGGCGTATAGTATTATTGGGGTGACAGATCAGGAGAAGAAGGCCAAGCTTGCTGAACTGGCTGGGAATCAGCCATACGTTGAGAAGAATGGGCATTTCTTTGTCTTCTGTGCAGACTTGAAACGCCATGATGATATTGCAAAAAAGGCAGGGGAGAATCATCAGGAGGCGCTTGAGAATACAGAAGCCTTTCTCATTAGCGTCATTGATACGGCGCTCGCTGCGCAAAATATGAGTATAGCCGCAGAATCAATGGGACTTGGGATCTGCTATATAGGCGGTCTGCGTAATCAACTGAGAGAAGTCTCTGATTTGCTTGAAACGCCATCATATGTGCTGCCGTTATTTGGTCTGGTTGTCGGACATCCAGCGAGTCAATCGTCACAAAAGGAACGACTGCCAGTTGAACTCATTTATCATGAAAATTCATATCAGCAAGATGAAGCGCATGTGGATCGTTATTTAAAAGAATACGATGACCGTATTTCATCATATTATGAAGAACGAACAAACGGAGAGAGAACCGATACTTGGTCTAAGCAGATGCTTCGCGGCTTTAGTCAGCCAAAGCGTGCCTTCCTTGGGGAATTTGTGAAAGAGAAGGGCTTTAATCGAAAATAAATAAGAAATCCCCCTTTCGATTGAGAGAGGGGGATTTCTGTAAGAGGTGCAGTAAGATGAAATTAAGTATACTGGATCAATCTCCTTTGATTGGAGATGCAACACCTGCTGAAGCCTTAAAGCAAACGGTTGAATTGGCAAAGCAGGCAGAGAAGTGGGGCTATCACCGTTTTTGGGTATCAGAGCATCATTTTTCAAACCGGCTTGCAGGATCAAGTCCAGAGGTGCTTCTCGGTCATTTATCAGCCGTTACGTCAAACATACGTATTGGCTCAGGCGGTGTGATGCTGCCCCACTACAGTGCCTATAAAGTAGCAGAGAACTTCAGGGTTCTTGAAGCCCTCGCTCCTGGCAGAATCGATCTTGGGATTGGACGTGCTCCTGGTGGTATGCCCATTTCCTCCATAGCTCTTCATCATGGTGAACGAAAACGTCTAGGTGATCAATATCCTGAGCAGGTAGAAGAGCTGAAGGTCTATTTACACGACCTAGCAGATGAATTTTATCCACTGCCTCATTTAACTGCTTCTCCGAAGACAGAGACTGCACCAGAAGTATGGATGCTTGGTTCCTCTGGAGGAAGTGCAAGACTTGCGGCGAAAGCAGGTGCAGGCTATACGTTTGCTCTATTTATCAATGGCGAAGGCGGAGAAGATTCTGTGGAGCAATATATCAACCGGTTCGAACCTTCAGCATTCGGTGATGAGCCGCGCGTTAGTCTGGCGGTCTTCGTTTTATGTGCTGAAACAGAGGAACAGGCAGAAAAACTGGCAGTCAGCTTAGATTTATCCTTACTTGCCAATGAACAGGGGCAAAACCTCGGGGGCTTTCCTTCATATGAAAAGGCACAGGCTTATTCCTATAGTCCATATGAACAAAAACGAGTGGCTGCCAATCGTCAAAGGATGGTGGTTGGAACGCCATCTTCTGTGAAAAAACAGCTGACGGCACTAACGAAGGCTTATCGTACAGATGAAGTGATCGCCGTGACCATCACTCACCGCATGCAAGACCGGCTCACATCTTATCGTTTATTAAAAGAAGCCTTTGATGCATAACGTATGTATGTCTGTTTACCGTCCACGCAGCCGGTAGATAGGGAAGAGGAGCATCATGATGAAAATAAACGCGGCTGTCACCAGCAAACTAAGCGGGTAAATGAAGGACACATAGACCGTCAGCTCGCATGCTTGATGAAAAGGACGAGGATGGTTCGCATATAAAAGGGTGAAAAAATACACCAAGGTGATCGTTAGAAAAAAAGCAATAAAAAAAGAAACGATCCATAGCAATATCAACATCAATCTCTCTTTCCTCCATATATGATCGAAAAGCCTTGATGAGCGATCCACTCATACAAGGCTTTTCTTGTGATTCACATTTATTCAGGATAAATATCGAAAGGTTCCTTCGTTTGAACCGTGTCGGACTTCCCTTTCAAACTTGCATACGCAAGCATTGTATACTCACCAGATTCGAGCTTTTGACCTTGATTAATTGTGCCATTCCATTTTACGCGGTGTTCTCCTTTATCAACATGTTGATAAACACCTGCTTCACCTAAATACTCTCCATCTGTCGAGTAGACGAGGAATGCAAGGTTTTCAGCTCCGCCAGGCAGATAGCTGCTAATGACATAGCTTCCAGCACGGTTATCCGGCTCTACAGAAACCGAAGTGACGCGAGGATAATCAGGCTCTTTTACAATCAATAAAGTCGGAATCTCTGTGACCTTTCTGCCATTTTCGCGAAGGGTAATGCTGCCTTGGTACGTTCCTTTTTTCGTTTTACCATATTTCACTTGTACCGCGGAAGTAAAGGACCCAGTGGAATTCCCTTTGACAGTGATTTTTTTCGTTCCGTTTGTGCTGATGCCGCTGCCATCGAATTTGTAATCAATGGTATACGTTTTCGGTGCTTTTGAAAGGTTTTCTACCTTGAATTTCTTTGTTTTGATTTGAACGCCTTTTTCTTTCAAGAAAGTGCCGTAAGAATAACTCGCATCAGAAACGATAGATGACGCTTGGAGTGATTCAATGATTCGAACACTGCCTGTCCCTTGTGTGTTGTGAGGGAATGGGCTGCCGTTTGCGTCAAATAGTTTTTCTGCTGTATTCATGAGTAATGCTTTGATTTGTTCTGTTGAGTAAGATGGTTTTGCTTGCTTCATGATCGCTGCAACCCCTGCCACATGCGGTGAAGCCATGCTTGTCCCTTGCTTTGAGCCATATCCGTAAGGCTGAGAAGGATCATGCGTTGGGATTGTACTCACAATGCTGACGCCTGGCGCTGATAAATCAGGTTTAATCATCCACGTATCCACAACTGGTCCACGAGAGGAGAAGTCAGCGACTTGCTCACTAAGTTCTTTGACAAATTGAATGGAGAAAGTCGTTGTATTGTTTCCAGCCTCAATGGCTTTGACAAGCGCCGTTCCTTCAGCTTTTGAAAGCTTAATCGTAGGAAGAGCAAGACCCGGTACATCGACTGGAATTTCTCCATCGGTGTTGTTATACATCACAACGCCGATTGCACCAGCAGCTTTTGCATTGTCGACTTTATCAACAAAGGCAATGGCTCCTCGTTCGATCACGGCAACCTTTCCTTTCACATCGATGTCTTCAAATGCTTTTTCGTCACCGATACCTGCATGGACGAGTGTGACTTGTTTTTGGTCAAGTGCTTTTAAATCACTCTCTTGGTAGTAGCCCATCACTTTTGCAGTAGAATAGTTCGGGAATTTCACATTGTAAAGGCTGTAAGGAAGCTGAGTTGCTCCGACAGATATTGCATCTCTTGACGTGCCGGGAGATCCGACTGTCCAGCTGTTCGGACCGCTGTTTCCATTTGATGTGACAGCGACAACGCCTTCAGACATGGCCCAATCGAGTGCGATGCTTGTAGCATAATCAGGATTATTCACACTATTTCCGAGAGAGAGGTTCATGACATCTGCTCCATCAGTAACAGCACGGTCGATGCCTGCAAGGACGTTTTCAGTCGTCCCAGAACCGCCTGGTCCAAGTACACGGTACGCAAGAAGTGAGGCATCCTTTGCGACACCTTTAATTTGTCCATTGGCAGCAATTGTTCCTGCGACGTGTGTGCCATGGTCTGTCGATTCACCTCTAGGGTCTCCTTTAGGTGTCTCTTGCGGAGAATAATCGTTATCAACAAAATCATAGCCTTTGTATAAACCAAAGTTTCCTTTTAAATCAGGGTGGGTATAGTCTACACCAGTATCAATAACAGCGACTTTTACCCCTTTTCCAGAGTAGCCGGCATCCCAAGCTTTTGTTGCACCGATAAATGGAGCGCTTTTATCCATAAGAGGGGAAACATCTTCATTTGGAAGCTGAATGCTTTCCTTTTTCACTTCATCTGTTTGATATGTAACATCCGGATAAACGGCTTTTACTCCGTCAACTGCGAGCAGCTTCGGAATTTCGTTTGCAGGAAGTTTCATAGAGAAACCAGAGAAGACTTTTTCATATTCTTGACGAACACTCGCTTTATCAACTTCTTTGAGTGCTGCATTTTTTATTTTTGTTCGAGATTTTTTGAGGGAGGCCTTTGTTTGAGCTTTGCCTTCTTGCTTAGCTTCAACTAAGGATTTTTCCTTTAATTCAACAATGACAGTGGTATGTTTTCTAGATTTGACATTGATTTCACCGAAGATTTCTGCTTTTTCCAGTTCCACCTGTTTGTTCGATGGAGCGGCACTAGCCTGTTGACCTGTAAAGAATGTGGATAAAATAAAAATAGTGGAGAACAATAGAATAGAAGAACGAGAAATAACCTTTTTCATTAATTTTCCCCTTTCTAGCTGTGTTTTTAGGGAGATAGCCTTTCTTTTTGTGGATAAATAGGAAAGATTCACTGCCCGTTATTAAGTATTCAATACGATGAAAACAATTCCTTTACTAAAATGGTCTTATTTTACATAGTCATAAAGTACTATTTTGTTTATAAAGTCTCACTTATACACAAACTTCTGTTGATAACTCAATTATTTAGATATATATATGGAAAATAAAAAAATCCCATACACAAAATCTAGTATGGGGGTGTTGATATGTGGATAAACCCTGTTGATAAGGTGTGCTTATCTTTTGGATATAGTGTGTATAAAATTTTTATTCAAACACCCTCGTACATGATGATTTTCTGCACTTTTCAACAAAACTTCTGAAAACTAGTTTGTTTTTTCACCCAGATTGTGACAAACCTCTCTTTTTTCTCGGGATATGATAGGAGCAGTTGTTTTGCTAGAACTGCTAGATTCTAAGAAAAGCGGAGGGATGTTCGGTGAGGAAATTCAGAAACTGGTTGAGTGTATGGTTTGGTTTCATGATGAATGTGCTTGTGAATCCTGGTGTGATGATGAAGCAGCAACGTTTTCAGGCGGCTGCGGTGGATGATCGTTTCTTTCAAGTCGTGAACGAGAGAGAGCTAGAGAAGCTGGCAGAAGAAAAGAACAAGAAGCGCAGGTCAGAGAAACCGTTTAAGCAAAGTCTGATGATGCTTGATGAGAAGACGACGAGAGAGGCGCGTGCTGGTCCGCTCTTACCTTTACATGGGAGATGAAACAGGGTAAAATCCCACATAAGAAACGTTATCTAGTGGGAGAGGATACCCCTTGAAGATATATAAGATATTGAATAACAATGCGGTGATTGTAAAGGAGGGTGATCAGGAGAAAATTGTGATGGGGCCCGGAATTGCTTTTCAGAAGGGGAAAAATGACGTCATTCCCGTTCAAAAAATAGAGAAAATCTTTGTTGTGCGTGAAGAAAATGAGAAATTCAAACAAATTCTTGCGACATTGCCCGAAGCGCATATTGAGGTGGCAGAGCATATCATCAGTTATGCAGAGGGTGAACTGATGATGCCGCTTAGTGATCATATCCACATATCACTGACTGACCATTTATCCTTTGCCATTGAGCGCATTCAAAAGGGCATTGTGCTATATAATAAATTGCTTGGTGAGATCAAAGTCTTATATAAGCAGGAATATGAAATTGGAAAGTATGCCATTCGTTATGTAAAGGATCGGCTTGGGGTTGAACTGCCGGACGATGAGGCAGGGTATGTGGCACTCCATATTCATACGGCCAAAATGAATACGGAGTCTATGAAAAAAACTGTGAAATATACAACGATGATCAAAGAAATGATCGAGCATATAGAAAGCTATTTTCAGCATTCAATTGATGAGGATAGTATTTCCTATCAGCGACTTGTGACACATTTGAGGTATGCATTAGGCAGGTTGGAATCAAATGAGGCATTTCAAATCATGGACGATGACATGCTGAGTTTTATCCAAACAAAGTATGATTTGGCTTACCAGTGTGCACGTGGACTCGCTGAATTGTTAAAAAATGAATATGAACTTCATCTCCCTGAATCGGAGATCGGCTACATCACGCTGCATGTCCAGCGTCTGCAGGATGCCGAATTGGTTTAGTGGTTGTGCCTGCATGCAGGCTTTTTTTTATGCACACTACTTTAAATAGTGTATATGGGTCAATAGATTCGAAAAAAGAGGTTGACGCACGTCACGCTCTTATACTATGATGAAAGCGTAATCAAAACTTGATATCGTGGGATTGTGACTGTCAGGCAGGCAAGACCTAAAATTTGCGTAACGAGGGGACGTGTATGTCCTTTTATCGTTAGTGAATTTTAGGTCTTTTTTGTTTTAAAAAAGGAGGAGACAACATGGATTATCAAAAAACAGCCAAAGAATTAACAGAACTATTAGGCGGCAAGAAAAATGTCATCAGTGCCACGCATTGTGCAACAAGACTCAGATTGGTGATGAAAGATGAGGAACTGATTGACAAAGATGCCATTGAGGAACTTGAAGGGGTAAAGGGGGCTTTCTCAAGCTCGGGGCAATTCCAAATCATTTTTGGAACGGGAGCGGTCAACAAAGTATATGAACCATTTGCTCGTGAGACCGGCCTTGAGACAGACGACGAGAAAGAAAAACCTGTCAGCCATGATGAAGCAGTGAAACAAAAAATGAATCCACTTGCACGTTTTGCAAAGACGTTGTCAAATATTTTTGTACCGATCATTCCAGCCATTGTTGCAAGCGGTTTATTAATGGGGCTTTTAGGCATGATGAAAGCCTTCAAATGGGCTGACCCAAGCTCCGCGATCTTCCAAATGCTTGATATGTTCTCAAGTGCAGCCTTTATCATTTTACCGATTTTAATTGGTGTCAGTGCAGCGAAAGAGTTTGGTGGAAATCCGTATTTAGGAGCCGTTATTGGGGGGATTATGATTCACCCGAACCTGCTCAACCCGTGGGGACTGACGGATGCGAAACCAGAGTATATGCATTTATTCAATTTTGATATTGCTCTTCTTGGTTACCAAGGAACAGTCATTCCAGTGTTATTGACTGTGTACATCATGTGCCTTGTTGAAAAGTATTTAAGAAAAGTGGTTCCGAACAGTATTGATTTACTTGTGACCCCATTTGTGACGGTGATTGTGACTGGATTTGTGACGTTTATTGCTGTTGGACCGCTTGGAAGAATGCTCGGTACAGGAATTTCGAATGCACTGACATTTATTTATGATCACGCAGGGTTCTTAGCAGGACTTATTTTCGGAGGAGCCTACTCTCTCATTGTGCTCACAGGGGTTCATCATAGCTTCCATGCGATTGAAGCAGGACTGCTGAATGATATTGGGCGGAACTATTTGCTGCCAATTTGGGCGATGTCCAACGTAGCGCAAGGCGGGGCAGGCTTGGCAGTCTTTTTCTTAGCGAAACGCGCGAAAACAAAAGAAATTGCACTTCCTGCAGCCTTCTCAGCTTTCCTAGGGATTACCGAGCCTGTTATATTCGGTGTCAACCTCCGCTATCGTAAACCGTTTATTGCCGCGATGATCGGAGGCGCATTAGGCGGGGCATTTGTTGTCTTCACAAAGGTAGCCGCCAACGCCTATGGTTTAACGGGGATTCCGATGATTGCAATTGCAGCGCCATTCGGTGTGCAAAATGTGGTGAATTATGTGATTGGTATGTTAATCGCTGTTGCTGTTTCATTTACTCTCACCATCATCTTTAAAGTAAAAGAAGTCGAAAAATAATCAAGGAGTGGTCACAGTCATGACAACAACTGACGCAGTACTTCGTCAAAAGGTAGCAGAACGTATTCGAAACTACGAGCATTTGGTGAAAAAAGATGTGTACCGCCAGCATTTTCATTTAATGCCGCCAGTAGGTCTTTTAAATGACCCGAATGGGTTGATTCAGTGGAAAGGCGTTTACCACGTTTTTTATCAGTGGCAGCCATTCGAAACGGGTCACGGCGCAAAATTTTGGGGCCATTACACATCGACAGATCTAGTAAATTGGCAGCACGAGGAAGCCGCCCTTGCGCCAAGTGATTGGTTTGATCAAAACGGCTGTTATTCTGGCAGTGCAGTCATTGACGATGGACATATGTATGTGATGTACACTGGCAACGTTCGCGATGAACAAGGGAACCGCGAGACGTATCAATGTTTAGCTGTTTCAGAGGATGGCATTCATTTTCAGAAAAAAGGAGTCGTGGCGACGCTGCCAGATGGATTCACCGCCCATTTTCGTGATCCGAAAGTATGGAAGCGAAATGGCCAGTGGTACATGGTTCTAGGTGCACAAAGCCTGAACCTGAAAGGGAATCTCGTCTTGTTTACCTCTGATACTTTAGATAATTGGACGTTTCAAGGCATCATTGCAGGCAGTGGGAAAAATGGATTAGAGGATTTCGGCTATATGTGGGAATGTCCAGATCTATTTGAATTAGATGGCCGGGATGTATTGATTGTGTCGCCGCAGGGGCTCAAGCCAGATGGCTTAAAATATCATAATACACATCAATCAGGCTATTTTGTTGGGAGATTGGATGACCATACTTATCAATATACGCACGGAGCATTTGAGGAGCTGGACCGAGGCTTTGACTTCTATGCGCAGCAAACCTTTCTAGACGAATCAGGCAGACGTCTTTTAATCGGATGGATGGGAGTGCCTGATCAAGGAGAAGAGCATCACCCAACGATTTCGTATCAATGGATACACTGCCTCACCATTCCGAGAGAGCTGCGTTTAGATGATGACGGACATCTGATTCAAAAGCCAGTCACTGAGCTTCAGGCGATGAGAACCAACGAACAAGAGCATATTTTCCATATCAAACGCTCCGTTCAATCGATTCCTGTAGATGATATTACGAGCGCAGAGTTATTCATTGATCAAATTGATACACAAAAAGGGTTTGAATGCTGTATTCGAGCGGCAGCCCGTATCATTTATGATAAAGATGAGGGCAAACTGACACTAGAGCGAGATCGATTTGAAGATCGATCAAAAGAAGTTCGAGAAGTAGCAATAGAGGAATTACAAGATCTTCACATCTTTATCGATGCATCGTCGATTGAGATTTTTGTAAACGGAGGCCGGGAAGTATTGACTGCTCGTTACTTTCCTTCCCCGGGAAATAAATCAATCTCGATCAGTGGTAGAAATGAAACAATGCTGAAACTGAAAACATGGCATTTACAAAGAGAAGCAGGTCAATGATCTGCTTTTTTCTAGTGAATTCAGCCTGTATCTAAGGAGCTATATCATGTATATACAAGGTTGGCTGGAAGCGGTTTGATGACGTTTTGCATATATGATATCAAGTGGCATTATGGTATCATTTTAAAATATATACAGCTGAGGCTGACGTTTATCCAAATGCGGTAGGACAAAAAGGGGTTGTTTATTTGAATTCAAAACAGCAGCCGACGACTAGAAAACGCTTGGAGACAATGGCAGATCATGTTGAAGATAAACGTGAAGAATATAAAGAATTGCTCATTCAAGTCCAATCTATTCTCGGTGAACCTTCTCTAGAGCAGGAAGAATTAAAAGAGAAGCTGTCAGATACGTATAAACAAATGAAAGAATATGCCTTATTTGTTGAATCCATTGAAGCCTTTATTCGAAAAATGGCGAAAGAATCTGATCAGCAAAAGTAGGTATTCATTTATGGATAAAAGAGTGTACTTGCGTGCGAGTGCACTCTTTTATTTCGGTCAGATGATTCAGAAATTAAAATGAAAGCGTTGACATTTCTATTGTCATGATAAATAATAAATAAAAATTCATCTGAGCATGTACAGGAGGAACGATATGAACCATACAACCAAGAAATGCCTGATCACCTTTATCATTGTCCTATTTTCTATGAGTTTTCTTTTTCCTTCCGTTTCTTCTGCCCGAAATCATACGTCGTATTTTGCATCAACTGCTTCAGTCCCATCTGGTCAATATTATCGTTCACAAGAGGTAGCTCTGCATTCTCACGTTCAAAAAGCTTCTCTTTATTACACAACAGATGGCAGCCAGCCGACAACTCAAAGTCAGTTATACAAAAAGCCCATTCATATAGAAACTGATACGACTTTAAAAGTAAGCGCTTACAATAAAAACCATCGCCTTTCCACGTCTACGTACAATTATCGCTTTGTCACACGAGAGGACATTGCATCATCTTTTTTATCTTTCGAATACCAAGGAATGCCTTATCGGCTGTATATTCCAAAAAACCGTAAGAGGGGTAAAGCCTATCCTCTAGTCCTGTTCTTACATGGAGGCGGGGAGAGGGGAACAGACAATCAAAAGCAGTTACTTGCGAATGATGGTGCAGTTTTATGGGCTTCCCCTGAACTCCAAAAGAAACATCCTTCGTACGTACTAGCACCTCAGGCGCGAAATGCTGTCGATGGAGGATTTGCATTAACAAGAAATTTGCAAAATGAAATCGATCTGACAAACGTGTTTCAATTTTCACCAGATTTACACAAAGCTTATGATGTCCTTCAGCATGTGTTAACTTCTTATCAGATTGATCAGAGAAGAATTTATGCGACGGGTTTATCACAAGGTGGATTTGGGACGTACCAGTTGAACATCACATATCCTCGTTTGTTTGCAGCGATGATTCCTATTGCGGGGGGTGCAGATCCAAGCAAGGTAGGAATTTTAGCGCACAAGCCGATATGGGCATTTCATGCAGAAGATGATTCCATTATCCCTATCAGCTATGCGAGAAATACAATTCAAGCTATTCAAAAAGCTGGTGGCCAGCCGCTTTATACGGAGTACGCAAGCAAGTATGGATATGACCATGCATCATGGACGCCTGCTTATGAGACACCAGGCTTAACAGATTGGCTGTTTGCACAGAGACGCAGCTTTCGATAAACAAAACCCGATTCACCTTCTAACAAGGCGAATCGGGTTTTTTCTGTTTTATTTGTCAAAACGATGAGCAGAATGCTTTGTTGGTCCGATGTATTCGTTTAGTTGGAAAGAGCCTTTGATGGCAGCTGTGATGAATTCTTTTGCTGCATAAATGGCTTCTTTCACGTCTGAGCCGTTTGCTAGTTCAGCTGTGACTGCTGCTGAGAATGTGCAGCCTGCGCCGTGTGTGTATTCTGTGTCGATCTTCTCTGTTTCAAGTCGTTCGAAGGTTTGTCCATCATAAAGCAAATCAATCGCTTTATCTGGGCTTAGCTTACCGCCTCCAGTGATGACCACATACTTGGCACCAAGTTCGTGAATGCGTTTTGCTGCTTCTTCCATTTGTTCGATCGTTTTGATCTCACCGATTCCGCTTAATTGACCTGCTTCGAAAAGGTTAGGCGTGATGACTGTTGCCAGTGGCGTAAGCTTTTCGCGCAGTGCTTCCGCGTGCTCTGGATAAAGGACTTCGTTCGCACCCTTACAAACCATAACAGGATCAATGACGACATTTTTTAGGTCGTATGTTTTGATGGTGTCCGCTGCAAGTTCGATCACGTCGACTGTTGGAAGCATACCCGTTTTCAGCGCATCTACCCCAATACCTTCTACAATGGTAGAGAGCTGCGCACGAATCGTCGCCGTATCAATTGGAAACACCTGATGATCCCAATGGTTATGAGGGTCCATTGCAACGACAACGGTTAAAGCTGTCATCCCGTAGACGTTTTTTTCTTGAAACGTTTTTAAATCTGCTTGGATACCTGCACCGCCGCTTGAATCCGAGCCTGCGATGGTGAGTGCTTTATTCATAGACATAGTTGCTGAACCTCCAATGTGATGTGTAACAGTTACTGTTCTATCCTTATTATAATCAGCTTTTCCATTTATCACAATGAAACGGCATAAAAAAGCGTTCCACTCTAGGAGGAACGCCTTACCCCTTACCTTTTAAAAATCACTAATTTCCCCTTTTTCAGTTCGTCTAAAAGAGTTAAAGCTAATTCCTGATCGGCGCCAACTGACATCATTTTGGCCATGAGCTCGTCATCCCGAGTGCGGATGACATTGGCAATTTGATCTAAAATCCCTTGATCGACCGCTGTCATGCTTTTGGCATTCGTATGCTCTGTGACGGTATCAGAGCGTTCTGGATCGTATGCAAAAACAAAAATATCATCCTTTGCTGAGCGTATTTGTTCAATGGTCTGCTTCGCTTCTTTGCTATTTTCTACTGTGAAATATTCCATCGTGATCACTCCTTTCCATCGAAAATTCCCATTTTCCCGTCACATCAAACCGCCTTTTATATCATGAGAAGAACGTCATTTTATGTTTTAATGGAAAAAGACGAATCTATTAAAGGAGTTAGCTGAATATGAAGATTTCCTTATTAATTGTGACACATAACCGGCTCAGCGCACTGTGTGAGCTGCTTGAATCTATTACGAGACAAACCGTACAGCCTTTTGAAATTGTGGTTGTGAATGATGCAGGAGAGCGCGTCGAGATCATTCAGGAACTCTACCCCGAACTTCCGATCCGCTTGATCCATTTAGATGAGAACGTCCAGCATGTGAATGCTAGAAACGTGGGGGTGCGGGAGCTGACTGGCGATGTGATCATGCTGAGTGACGACGATGATTACTTTACACCTTGTCATATTGAACGTATGAGTAAGGCGCTGGAGGACGCCGATTTTGTCTTTTCTGATGCAGAAATTGTGTCATTTGAAGAAAAAGGCGCGACCCGCTTCCCGGTGTCAAGACGTTTGTTTGCGTATACAGCTGCTATTGAGGATATGCGTGTCTTTTCTACATATGTTCCTTCCGGCAGTATGTATAAACGCTGTATACACGATGAGATTGGCTATTTTGATCCAGCGATGCATCATTATTGGGACTGGGACTTCTTTTTGCGTGTATCACAGCATGCCCGGATCAAACGAGTGCCAGCTGCCAGCGTGATCTATGCGTTTTTTGACGGCGGAGGGAATCAGTCTAGTGATCTTGGTGAGACAAGGAAGAACTACTTAGATGATCTAAGTGAAAAGCATGGGCTGGGTGACCTTCCGACAGCGAACTTTGCTGTCTTATTAGAAGAACCAGCAATGAAAAAACGAGAATCAGAGAGTGAGATTGTGTGGGATGGAAAACCGATGATCTCAAGACTAACGCAGCAGACACAAGGAGGAGAACCCCAATGAAGCCATTTTTAAATGATAGCTGGTGGGCTGTGATGAAAAGTGAATTTGAACAGCCATATTATCACGAATTACGTGAATGGATGAAGGAAGAATATCGCACGCAGACCGTTTTTCCGAAACCAGATGACGTTTATCGTGCGCTTCATTTGACGTCATATGAAGAGGTCAAAGTGGTGATTTTGGGACAAGACCCTTATCATGGCCCATGTCAGGCACATGGATTAAGCTTTTCTGTTCAGCCTGGTGTGAAGCATCCGCCATCATTGAGAAATATTTTTCAGGAGCTAAAGGATGATCTTGGCTGTCCTGTTCCAAATCACGGCTCACTTGTGAGCTGGGCAGAGCAAGGTGTGCTGCTCTTAAACACTGTGCTAACCGTGAGAAAGGGCGAGGCGAACTCGCATAAAGGCAAGGGCTGGGAACGTGTGACAGACCGCGTGATTGATGTGCTGAATGAACGTGATCAGCCCGTCGTTTTTGTGCTGTGGGGAAGACATGCTCAAAATAAGAAAGAACGCATTGATCAAAACAAGCATTACATCATTGAGTCACCTCATCCAAGTCCTTTTTCTGCAAGAAACGGCTTTTTTGGCAGTCGTCCGTTTTCAAAGGTAAACGCGTATTTAAAGCAAATGGGGATTGAAGAAATCAACTGGTGTATCCAAGATATTGAGTAAAAAGAGGACGAGGGGAGAGACCCTTCGTCCTGTTTATTTTAAAAATTTACGAACCAAGTCGAGTCCGTTTTTCGCATTTGGATAACGGAAGGAAAAATCGAAGCGATTGGTTTGGCGCAGGACGCTTTTTTCATGCGTAAACGTAAAGAAGCTTTCTTTCCCGTGATATCGTCCCATGCCGCTTTCACCCACGCCTCCGAATGGCAGGTAAGGAGTAGCGACATGCATGAGCGTGTCATTGATACATCCTCCGCCAAATGAGAGATGGTCTAGAATATAGGCTTCTGTTTCTTTACTTGTTGTAAATAAGTAAAGCGCAAGCGGCTTCGGTCTTGTTTTGATCATATGAGCTGCCTCGTGCAGAGAATCGAAGGTCATGACAGGCAGAATCGGTCCGAAAATTTCCTCCTGCATGACAGGATCTTCCCATGTGATGTGGTCTAATATGGTTGGTGCAATTTTGAGCTCGTCTTCGTTGCGCTGTCCACCTGTAACGATCGTTCCATTTGAGAGAAATTGTGAGAGCCTGTCAAAATGACGCTGGCTGACATTTTTCCCAAAGTGCGGATTTGTTTCAGGCTGGTCGCCATAAAAGTCACGGATACAGGCTGTCATTTCCCGTAAAAGATCGTCTTTAATGGATTCATGAACAAGCAAATAGTCTGGTGCAATACACGTTTGGCCAGCATTGGTAAATTTGCCGAACGTGATTCGCTTTGCTGCTAATTTGATATCTGCATCAGGCGTGACGATGCAAGGGCTTTTTCCGCCAAGCTCAAGTGTGACAGGGGTCAAATGCTTTGCGGCGGCTTCCATGACGACTTTGCCAACTGCCACACTTCCTGTAAAGAAGATATAATCAAAGGGCAGTTTCAACAGCTCTGTACTCACATCTACACCGCCTTCTACGATAGCTGCATGGTCTTCTTGAAATACAGGTTCGACCATTGCACTGATTACTTCTGAGACTTGCGGCGTCAGCTCAGACGGTTTTAAAATAACGGCATTACCCGCAGCAATGGCACCAACTAATGGAGAAAGGGCCAATTGGAAAGGATAGTTCCAAGGGGCAATGATGAGCACACTGCCATAAGGTTCCTTCATAATCATACTTTTCGACCCGATATGAGTGAGGGGCGTTTTCACGCGTGTTGGTTTTGCCCATTTGTGGAGGTGCTTGATGGTATGATTGATTTCCTCATACACCATCCCGATCTCTGTTGTGTAGGCCTCCTGTTCGGATTTATGTAAATCATGGGCCAAGGCTTGTAAAATATCCTTCTCATGCTGTTTGATGGCTGCTTTTAAGTCTTTAAGAAGACGGATGCGTTCTTCCACCGGCGGCTTTTGAAAGACTTTTTGTTTCTGAAAAAGAGTAGTGAGTTTGTCCATTATTCAATCCTTTCATAAACGATGTTGTTTCCTTTATTATGTGTGAAGGGCTATGTCGGGTCAAATAAGAGAGGCGGGAGCAGACTGCTTTGAAAAAATGAACCCATTTCGTTTGTTCATTTGGTAAAATAATGTTGAAAAGAGACTTTTTTAGATTGGAGGGTCTACCCTTGAATATTCATATATCAAGCCTGCTTCAAAAAATGGAGGAAGCGGTTCAAAAGGCGAAACAAAGTGAAAATGATGAAGAGGTGAAACGCCAAGTGGCGGCGATTTCTTCACTATGTGATGTCATTCTCGATGCACCATCACAGGTGCAAATGCCGCAAACGCCGGTTATCTCGCCACCTTCTTCGATACAGACACCGCCCGCGCCGCCCGTATCCTCAGATCAAGCCATGCTTGAGAAACTGATGGGTGCGAGTGGTGCGAAGAAATTTCAGCATCAAGAAGAGGGGCAAAAAGAGAAGGATGGGAACGGCGACTCTATCTTTGATTTTTAATGGTCTTGTCACGACAAAGGGAAGGTGATCGGTTTGAAACTATTTTTGGGCGCCATTCAGTGGATGGCATTTTTTATCGCAGCTTCTATTGCTGTACCAATTGCGATTGCACAAGCATTTGAATTGAACCAAGTGCAGTCAGCGGAGCTGATTCAAAGCACATTCTTTTCACTTGGTCTTGTGGCGATGGTTCAGTGTTTATGCGGCCATATGCTGCCGATCAATGAAAGTCCAGCGGGGCTTTGGTGGGGTGTGTATACCCTTTATGCAGGTATGACAGGAACCATCTTTGCGACGTATCCTGAAACTCTGCAAGCACTACAAGGGGCTTTAATTTTTAGTGCCGCTTTCTTTTTTATTTTTAGTTTATTTAAAATCATTAATTGGCTCGCGTCTTTATTTACGCCAGTCGTCACAGGCATTTACTTGCTATTATTAGTTGTCCAGTTAAGTCAGCCGATCATGAAAGGGCTGATGGGCATCGGCTATCGGGGAAATCAGGTGGATGGGCTTGTCTTTTGCTTATCAATCTTCATTATTATCCTGACCTTCATGATCAGCCGCTCAAAATGGCATTACTTAAGACAGTTTTCTGTGTTGTTTGCCCTTGCAGGAGGCTGGTTGTTATTCGCTCTACTCGGGTTGGCAAAGCCGGTTCGAATTCCAGAAAAAATCATCGAGTTTCCGAAGCTTTTCCCATTCGGCATGCCAGTCTTTGACAGTGGATTGCTTGTCACGTCCTTTTTCATTACGATATTACTCATTGTGAACATGCTGGCAAGTATTCGAATTGTGGAAAGTTCAGTGAAGGCATTTGGTGAACTGCGTGAGCGGAAGAGAGCTCGTCCGGCTGGTTTTGTCGCAGCATTTGGTCACTTACTGAGCGGATTGATCGGAGCGATTGCGCCTGTACCTATTTCCGGGGCAGCAGGATTTATCCAGACAACGAAAATTCCATCGAGAAAGCCATTTTTCATAGGAAGTCTGCTCATTGTACTCATTAGTTTATTCCCGCTGCTCATGAGCTTTTTCTCCGCATTGCCATCACCTGTGGGGCTTGCTGTAAACTTTGTGGTGTTCTCCTCGATGATTGGGATTGCGATGTCTGAGTTTGATCAGTATGAGAAAGAAGAAATTCCGCGGATTCGCTTTGTCCTAGGGATTGCCGTTTTAGCAGGTGTAGGGGCGATGTTTGTACCGCAGGAAGCCTTGAAAGGCATGCATCCTGTGCTCATTTCATTATTAAGCAATGGACTTGTTCTAGGTACACTCATTGCGATCGCGGTCGATCAAGTTCTGTTACGAAAGAAAAAGAAATCCGACAATCTCGTGTCAACGTAAAGGGAAAGTTGAATATCGTCTGTCACCCGCGCTATGATAAATATAATTGACGAGATAAGGAGAATGACGAATGAAACTATTTTTCATTTTAGGTGCGATTAATGCGATGCTAGCTGTTGGACTCGGAGCCTTCGGTGCGCACGGTCTTGAAGGGAAAATCCCTGAAAAGTATATAGAGATTTGGAACAAAGGGGTTCAATATCAGATGTTCCATGCGATTGGACTATTTATTGTTGCCTTTCTTGCAGATAAGCTGTCAGGTGTTTCTCTAGTCCCAACCGCTGGCTGGGTGATGCTTGCAGGTATCCTTTTCTTCTCAGGAAGCCTTTATGTCCTGGCATTGACTCAGGTGAAGATTCTAGGTGCCATTACCCCAATTGGCGGAGTGGCGTTTATTGCTTCTTGGATCATGCTTGTCATTGCAGCAGCAAAAAATTTATAAGCTAAAAAACCGATGCTCTGAGAGGGGCATCGGTTTTTTTCTTAATTCCAGTAAGGGGCGTAGTTTGGCGGTGCTTGATAATAAGGGATGTAGTGAGACGGAGGGACAGGGTTCGTTTGTGCTTCCTCTTCTCTGTGGCAAAATGGTCCGATAAACGCACTTGGCTTCACAGGCTGAGTCGCCTGTTTCCACTGTGTTTCGTTCATACAATACGTATGTGCCATGATGTGAGCAGGGGTGAGGGTGAGAAGGTCTGAGCCTAGGATCACTTCTGGCGTAGATGCGTTGAAAATGGCTAACAAATGAGTTCTGTCTTGAAGGGCAACTTCATAGTGCCACCAGCCTTGAGGTACGTTTGCTACCTGTCCTGGGGTGATGGTATAGGTGTGCAGTTTTTTTGTAAATGGATTCAGCATCGAGACGGCAGCAGAACCGGCTATACAATAAACAAGCTCTGCGGCATTTTGATGATAATGAGGCTCTACGACTTTGCTTTTACTCAAATATATATCCAGCAGAGATACTTGATCCAACGAATTTAATTGTTTTTTTCCTAAAACGTTAATCAGGTTATGCTGATCGTATTTCACAAGGGGGCTTTGATTCAGATCGTATGAATATTTAACATTTGGTGATGTATAATCCAGCTCAACAGTCATTGATGTCACCTCTAGGCGTTTGATAAAAACTACTAGGCATCTTATGACGAGCGCCCTAGAGGTGTGACAAAAACCTAATCAAAAGAAAAAAGCAAGGGCGCCTGCTCCTTGCTTTTGCGATATGTGGCGTTATCTACCTCGGAGAATACGTGGACATAGAGTATGGATAGTCGTATTGAATTTCCCCATCAAACGTAATGTAATCAAGATAGATCGTTAATAGTAAGTATCGTGTTCCTGTCTTGTTATCACTAATGATAATGTGGTCACGTCCTGCAGCTTCAATGACGCCTCTGAAAATCTTCGAGTTCCATTCCTTACTTGCCTCAAACGTCATATAAATCGTGGCTACCTTGCCGCGGTTCAATCGTAAAATATTTTCAATATAGGACTGCTCGATTGGCAGCTGACCAGTGACGTTCTGCTGATAAATCGGTCCAGAAGGAATTTGATAAGGCTGCCCGCCGCTCTGCGTGCCCTGCCCCCCTGGTGAAGAACCAGTAGACGGCATTGGTGAAAATCCCTGCTGCATTTGTCCTTGCATTTGACCCTGCGTTTGGGGAGGGACTGAATAACCCATCTGCTGCGCAGGATACGGATTTGCTCCATATTGTTGCTGGCGAAAATCTTGACCTTCGAAACCCGAACCTTGCCCAAATTGATTTTTCAATTTCATAACGTTCCTCCTCTTTCCTCATGGTGTTCTAAACAGAAGGCGCTTGAGCACCTGTTGTTTCCATAGCATTCTTTCTCTCTTTCACACTATGAGACAGGAGGGGAGAATATGTACATTGAACGAAAAAAAGGAACTGTGGTGCAGTTCCTTAGGCGCGGGCAAACCCTCGCATTCTTTGTCAGGCCTTACATCATCCAATTTACAGCGCGCTGGACACCAAATAAAAGAGTAATGATAAGAAAACATGCCGCAAGCGGTGTGATCACGATGAGGAAGGCTTGCCATAATTTCAGCTTCATCACAGCGACAATGCCTAAAACAGTCATTCCAAATATCCACGTCTTTGCATAAGCATCAATCAGTGTCAAAAGATCGAGATAATACCATACCTCAAAATGCTGATCTAAATAGGGTGAGATTTTGACAAACGTATACGGACCAAGCATTCCAATCGTGCAAATCCAACTGAGTGCAAATAAAGCGGAAGGGAAAAAGGTCGTCAGCGTGAAGGCTTTGAGTACATCTCGATATGCCGTTTGACTGCCGAAAAAAAGACGCCCTAACCACTTTAGGATGAGTACACCGAAAAATAGACCGAGATTGCCTGCGAGAATACCATATCCCGCACCTTGTAACAAAATAAAAGGAAATGGAATATGATTGCCCATATACTCGCTAAAATACCCTTCGTAGACCCAGCCTGTACCAGCGATACTTGCAAGGAGCATCATCAGCCAAATGGGAATATAGGAATGTTGATATGAGCGAATAATCGTTTTTGTTGCGACAAAAATTTTGAAAAATCGAAAAAAACCTTTTACTTCCTCTTGTTGGGAGTGATCATTCTTCATAGCTTCCAATGTTCTTTACTCCTTTAATACACATAAATGATTACTTATATTACCAAAAAGTTCGCGTTTTTCAAAGATAGATCATTAAAAAAATACAATTTTATAAAAAATAGGTCACTCTACAGTCTCTTTAAGAGGAGACACATATGATAAACATAGTTTGAAAGAGACCGAGGTGAAAACTTTGACAAAAGTAACTGTCATTATGACGAGCTACAACAAGGCGGCTTACGTCGGCAGATCGATTGAAGCGGTTTTGCAGCAGACGCTGTCAGACTTTGAACTATTTATCATGGACGATGGTTCAAATGAAAAAACCCTTGACGCGATTGAGCCCTTTCGCAAAGATCCCCGTGTTCATTTTATCCAAAGCGGTGTCAAATCGCTGGAGGAGAGAACAGCGAAAACCCGATACGCCGTCCTCATTAATCAAGCTTTAGAACTAGCAAAGGGCGAGTATATTTCCTATGCCACAGATGACAATGTCTATGCCCTGGACCGTTTAGAAAAGCTCACACATTATCTAGATGCTCGACCAGGTGAAGATATTGTCTATTCTGCATCGAAAGTAATCTATTTAAATAGCAATAAAGAGCCAGTAAAGGAAACGATTCGACCTGCGCAAACGGTGCAATGGAATGCACCTTGTGCCATAGATCATTGCTCGGTCGTTCATCGTGCTTCTATTTTAACAAAAATTCATGCTGAATTTGGGTCTTACTGGGACGAGAGTCCGCATTTTTATCGAATAGGGGATGCCCGGTTCTTTTTTCGATTAAATCATTTTTATCCGTTCTATCCCTATGATGAAGTGTTAGATACAAATTACATCACAGAACAGTCGATTCACTATCAATTGGCGGAAGAAGAGAAAAGTGCCTTTATTCAAGCACTTCCTGAGCAGTCTACCTGCTGGGAGCTCCGCCATATATTAAAGCAAAGACATGGGAGGTGACCTAAAGTGTCGCACTATATTCATCATTATTGGCAGGTGTATTTTGAGTATGTAAATCTCATGAAGGATTTGTCCTATCAACAAATTCCTCTTGGGTTGATCAGCAATTTCTATCAATATATCAGTCCTGAAGTGAGGGAACGTATGGAGGATGAAGCATTCGGTCATGAATTGACAACCGATTGTCCATTGCCGGAAGAGATTCAGCCATTTTTTGATCAACATAAGCAGCAGATCAAGCGTATTGCTTATCGTCCGGCGAATGGAAAGGTCTTGCTTCACTTTGAACATCTGCGTTTTACTGAACAAAATTACACGCGGTTCCATCCGAGTCAAACGGTGGTGCTTGCTCGCTGGAAGAAGGCAGACTATTTCGGTTTACCGGTCATCAGCAAGCCGGAATTAGCGGGAGAGGTTAATAAAGAAGCCCATGCTGAATATATTGAGAAAGCAAATGCTCTCCTTAAACCTTACGCAAAGCACCCCGTCTTTGGCAATGTCTTTTTTAGAGAAAAGCTTCGGAAGGACATTGTGCAATTTATTGATGTGATTGACCAGACAGAAGTGCTATTTCAGATGGAGCCAATTGCAGCCATTATTGTGGGGACAACGGAGGATGCTTACAGCCGCGTACTTGCACTGCAAACTGTGAAACGCCAGCTCACGAGTATCTGTCTTCAGCACGGCGCACTGATGGGAGACGAAGCCTTTTTGCCGATTTTCACGACGTGTCACGGGGTGTTTGGAAAGTATGAAAAAGACTGGTATGTACACAAAGGCTGTCAGCCGGAACAGGTGGAGATCACAGGTCATCCGAGGTTTGACTTGGTGAAGGATCGAACGCCGCTTCAACAGGAAATGGTCTTTCGAAAATTGAACTTCAATCCTGCCAAAAAGACCGTGCTTGTGGCAACGCAGCCGTTTTCAGAAGCCTTCTATGGTGATGTGCTTAAAACGATTGCAAAACGGAAAGACATTCAGTTGATCATGAAGCCGCATCCGTGGGAAATTGCCCGAAACCGATTAAATGAGTATGTGTCCATTGAACGAGCAGGAAATCATGTGAGATTGATTAAAAAAGAAATCGACTTGTATGACCTATTGCCTTATATGGATATGGTCATTACGCTCACATCAACCGTCGGTCTTGAAGCGATGCTCTTTGAAAAGAGTGTGCTGATCGGGAAAATGACAGAAGGCAGAAGATACCCTTATTACGAGTCGCTTGGCAGCTATCATATGGAAAACCCTGTTGAACTGGCTGAGAAAGCCATTCGTATTTTGTCGGATGATCAAGAAATGAAGCTGGCAAAGAGGCAAGGAGCTGAGTTCATTAAACAACATTATCCGCATGCGCGATCGACCGATGTTCTGCTTTCTCTGCTTCAAACAAAAACAGGTGTGGATTTTCAGAGATGAGGATAGGGGTGTGCAAGCGATATGGAAAAAAAGAGAGAACAATTTCTTCCTTATGCCCTGCCGTTGATTGAGCAGGAAGAAATTGACGAAGTCATTGGAACATTAAAATCCGGCTGGCTGTCAACCGGACCAAAAGTCAGACAGTTTGAAGAAGAGTTCCGGCAGCTGACCGGTGCAAAACATGCGATCGCTGTCAATTCATGTACAGCTGCTTTATTTTTAGCCTTAAAAGCAAGAGGGATTGGGAATGGGGATGAGGTGATTACAACGCCTCTGACATTCTGCGCAACAGCCAATACGATCATTCATACAGGGGCAGCTCCTGTATTTGTCGATATTGACCCAGCGACACTCAACCTCGATGCAGAGAAACTAGAAGCGGCGATTACACCACACACAAAAGCGATTGTCCCTGTTCATTTTGCTGGTCAATCGTGCGATATGGACCGGATTTTAACCATTGCCAAAAAGTACGATCTATTTGTGCTTGAGGATGCCGCTCATGCTCTTTACACAACGTACCACGGTCAGCCCGTTGGTTCGATTGGTGATGCGACTGCCTTTAGTTTTTATGCGACGAAAAATATAGCGACCGGAGAAGGCGGCATGCTGACGACGAATGATGATGCACTTGCCGCTCGGATCAGAAGACTAGCACTCCATGGGATGAGCAAGGGAGCATGGAATCGTTATGGAGAAAAAGGAACGTGGTACTACGAGGTCGAGGAACCTGGCTATAAAATGAACATGTTTGATGTGCAGGCATCGTTAGGGCTTGTTCAGCTAAGCCGTTTAGATGATATGCAGGCACGGAGAGAACAAATTGCGAAAGCATACAATCAAGCATTTCAAAAGGAAGCAGGGCTGATCCTGCCGCCAGTCCATCATGAGGGAAGACATGCATGGCATTTATATGTACTGCAAGTGGACCCGAAAGAAGCATTCATCACACGCAATGAGCTGATTGATCAGCTGCAAAAGGACTATAAAATCGGCACGAGTGTTCACTTTATCCCTGTTCATTTGCATCCATACTATCAACAAACCTATCACTATTCACCAGAGGATTTCCCTGAGTCACTCGCGTACTACAAGCGGACTCTCTCACTGCCTCTTTATCCAAGTATGACAGATGAAGATGTGCAGGATGTCATCACTGCGGTGCTGTCTATTTTAAAAGAACAGAAGGCATCTTCATGAAGGCCGTTCATGCAATAGACGATCAGGTGCTGTCCGCTTGGATTGAGAAATACGGTCAACAAATTGAACAAATGAAAGGCTTCAAACAGTTTGGTCTTGTCAGTGGCGCCCAGCTGAAAGCAGTGCTGTTATACGACTGGTCAAAATGGGAAAGCGGCATATTTGATCAGCATATTTTTCATGTGAAGTTTGCGGAAGCTGAGTCAGCATCTGCTTTTCAGGAATTGATGGAGCGCTTCATCAATTGGATGAGAACAGAAAAATGCGATTTTTTCTTTTTACGTCTTGAAGCGGCGGATGTTGAAAAAAACCGCATCGTCCAAAGGCTGTCACATGTGTACTATGTGGGCGGTCTCACTCGTCTTGAAGCGCCACCTGTTCACATGGAAATGCCATCAACAGGTGAAGATGTGGTCATCAGTCTGCCGGATGAAAAGGAATACGATGAGGCGGTGTCACTCGCTTATCAGGCATTTGTCAAAAGCCGGTATGCCCTCGATCCATTTTTAGACCAGAATGTCGTCCAGCATTTCTATCAAGAGTGGATGAGAAATAATGTGCTCGGACGTGCAGATATCAATATCGTAGCAAAGGTGAACGATGAAGTCGTGGGCTTGATACAAGGGATGACCAAGGGCGATGAGCTGGCGCTTGAGCTGTTTGCGATTAGACCGGATGTACAAGGAAAAGGGATCGGGAAAAAGCTGTTTATTGAGATGATGAAGGTCTCTTATGAGAGAGGGCATCGTTTTATTTCTGCCGGAACACAGCTGCATAACACAACCGCCATTCAGCTGTATGAAAAGATGGGATTTAGAACAACAAATGCCTTCTTGTATTACCATGTATGGCCGAAAAAAGGAGAGAGATAAGATGGCGCATTTCTACATTGGAGATCGCAAAGTGGGGGATGGCGCGCCTGTCTTTATCATTGCAGAGGCAGGCATTAACCATGATGGAAAGCTGGATCAGGCGCTTGCTTTAATTGATGTGGCAAAAGAAGCAGGTGCCGATGCAGTGAAGTTTCAAATGTTCCAAGCTGATCGGATGTATCAAAAGGAACCGGGTTTATACGAAACAGCCAAGGGAGAAGAGGTGTCCATTTTTTCCTTAGTCGAACAAATGGAGCTGCCGCCAGAATGGCTGCCGGTGTTATTAACCCGCTGTGAGGAAAAAGGGCTAATATTTTTAAGCACAGTGTGTGACGAAGAATCTGCGGATTTATTAAATCAAACCGATCCACCAGCTTTCAAACTCGCATCCTATGAAATCAATCATTTGCCTCTTTTGCGTCACACAGCTTCTTTTCAAAAGCCCATCATTTTCTCAACTGCCGGAGCCACTATTGCAGATGTTCATGAAGCATATGAGGCGGTTACAAGCGTGCAAAACGATCAGGTCGCCATCATGCATTGCGTCGCAAAGTATCCAGCACCTAGAGCTTATACGAATCTTCGTGTGCTCCAAACCTTAGCCGCCGCTTTTCCTGAGGCAGTCATCGGCTTTTCCGATCATAGTGAGCATCCTACTGAAGCCCCTGTTGCTGCTGTGAAGCTTGGGGCAGCCATGATTGAAAAGCATTTTACGATAGATAAGACGCTGCCTGGCGCCGATCATTCCTTTGCACTCGATCCCGAAGAATTAAAGGAAATGGTTCAGCATATTCGAGCGGCAGAAAAGGACCGAAATCAATCAGAAACAGACGCTCATTCTGTGTCAGAGGAGCTCCTTGGCAGTTCTTTTAAAACGACAACAGCCATTGAAGGGCAGATTCGTGAATTTGCGTATCGAGGGATTTTTACGACAAAAGGGATTGCAAAGGGCGAGACATTGACCGAAGAAAATCTAGCCGTATTACGTCCAGGACAAAAAAGCCAAGGTCTGCATCCGCGGTACATGGAAATTTTACTTGGCGTCAAGGCTGTCAGAGACATTCCAGCCCATACAGGGGTTTCGTGGAAAGATGTGCTCATGCAGGAGTCTATAAATGATCAATGATGTGCTCTTTGTCATACAGGCTAGAATGGGCTCAACAAGACTGCCAAAAAAGGTGATGAAGCCGATCGGAGGTATGGCATTGATCGATTTCATCGTTGAACGGGTAAAGCAATCAGATCATTACAATCACAAAACGCAGAACCTCATGATCGCCACAACAGTCGAAGCAGAAGATGATCTATTGGCTCATTATTGTTTATCAAAGGGCTATAAGGTATTTCGTGGCAGTGAGATGGATGTATTGCAGCGATTCGCAAAGATAGCTCAACATTTTGAACCACAAACCATTGTACGTTTAACGGGAGATAATCCATTTATAGATCCGGCGCTTTTGTCGAAAATGCTTGAAGAACATAGACGGAAGAAGGCTGATTATACGTATACGACTGGAACGCCACTCGGTATTTCCGGGGAAATGATCGACGCATCCATTTTACGTGAAATCGACAATTTTCCCCTTACGCAGCCGGAGCGTGAGCATGTCACGCTGTATATCCGAAAGCATCCTGATCGATTTCAACTGCAATTATTCACACCGCCCAAAGAACTCGCATATCCTGCTTATCGATTCACGATTGATACAGAAGAAGATTATGTATTTGCTACCCGTTTACTTGAGAAAGCCGGTGGATCTATTACTGTGCCTACGGCTGAGCTTATCGCCATTTGTGAACAAGACCCTAATATTGTTCGGTTGAATCAATTTGTGAGACAGAAGGATGCTGAATGAATAAAAAAATCATGATTGTTGTGTACGGTGGTTTTTTAAGAGGGATGGGGCATGTCGTTAGAATGAAACGGCTGGCAAAGGAACTGATTCAAGAAGGAAACGACTTATATTTTTATACAAATGAACAGATTTGTGTAGAAATGCTCTCGCATCCAGCATGGCACGTTCATTTGGTGCAGGAATCAAACGTATTCCTTCAAATGGAGCAGGACATAAAAGAGCTAAATCCTAATCTTCTGCTAATCGATGTCCTTGATTGTGACCTTCAGTTCCTTCGATCGATCAAAGCGTCCTCCAGAAATGCAAAACTGGTCTTATTTGAAGAAGAAAGAACAGAAGCTTGCCAGCTTGCTGATGCTGTCGTAAACGGCATTTATGGTGGACTGGATGAAAAGCACCTGCAAGTAAATGGAACGGACTACTTTTATGGAACACCTTATTTATTGTTAGATCACGAGATCAGCAAATTAAAAGACACATATGAGGTTCGCAAAGAATGTAAGAAGGTGGTGATCAGCCTTGGAGGCAGTGATCCAAGCGGATTATTAACAAAGGCTGTATCAGCACTTCTCGAAGCTTGCCATTTACACATTCTAGCGGTTACAGGAAAAGCCTCTCGCATCGAAGAAGAAATCGAGGCTACACATATTCAATTCATTCGTCATACGGATCAATTACCTGCCCGTCTTGCAGAAGCCGATCTAGCGATTGTTGCTGGCGGGATGACGTTATATGAGGCCGTTTGTATCGGAGTGCCCAGCATTGTCCTTTCGCAAGTAGACCACCAAGCAGTAACAGCGACTCGTTTTGCACAAAAGGGAGCCTGTCACCATCTTGGATTAGGTCGCCTTGTGGATGAAAAGGATATATGGCGTGCTACTCGCAGACTATCCGGCAGCTACTTTCTCCGCAGGAGCATCCATCTCAATGGACGGTCACTCATTGATGGAAAAGGAACCGAACGAGTGAAAAACATTCTTATACACCTCATGAATCATCACCAAAAAGAACATAAGGATGTGTAGATGTGAAGGGAGTTATTTTAGCAGGAGGAAAGGGATCACGACTGGCACCTTTAACAAAGATTTTCAATAAGCATTTATTGCCGGTTGGCCCATATCCGATGATTTATTGGTCATTGTTCAAATTGAAAGAAGCGGGAATATTGGATGTAATGGTCATATCACAAGCAGAACAAATCCCGCTGTTTCAAAAGCTACTTGAAGGCGATCAGGAACTAGGGATGAACATTGTGTATCAGGTCCAGCCTGAAGCTTCTGGAATTTCGGACGGCTTATCCTACGCAAAGCCCTTTGTAGAAGGGGAAAAGTTTGTGCTAATGCTTGGTGATAATGTATTTGAGGAATCGCTAACCCCTTTTGTTGAAGCCTTTCAGCAGCAAGAAAGCGGAGCGAAGGTTCTGTTGAAAGAAGTGGCAGATCCAAAGCGGTTTGGTATTGCAGAAATTGATGCCACCCACCACCGAATTTTATCAATTGAGGAAAAACCGGAGCATCCGCGTTCATCCTACTGCGTCACGGGTATCTATTTTTATGATCAAGAAGTCTTTCAATATATTGAGAAAATCTCGCCGTCAGATCGAGGCGAATTAGAGATTACAGATGTAAACAATCTCTATATCTCAAATAGCCAGCTGACCTATGATATGTTAAAAGGGTGGTGGATTGATGCAGGAACACATGAATCTCTCCACCAAGCATCGACGAAAATGTTTGAAACGATGAAGAAAAAAGAGGGATACGAATGACGAAGTCTTATTTAATTACAGGCGGAGCTGGATTTATTGGACTGAATTTTGTGAAGCTGTTGCTTCAGGAAACAGATGTCCGGCTCACTGTTTTTGACAAGTTAACATATGCCAGTCATCCAGAGGAGATGGAGGAATTATTAAAGCTGTCTCATTTTCGTTTTATTCAAGGGGATATCGCTCTTCAACATGAGCTAGATCAAGCGTTTGATGAAGTCTATGATGCCATCATTCATTTTGCAGCGGAATCCCATGTTGATCGCAGTATTGAATCGGCAGAGCCTTTTATTCAAACAAATGTCCTCGGTACCTATCGTATGCTTGAAGCGGTCTTAAAAGGAAAGGCGAAAAAGCTTATTCATATTTCAACAGACGAAGTATATGGAGATTTAGAGCCAGATGATCCTGCTTTCACAGAACAAACACCACTTTCACCGAATAATCCTTATTCAGCAAGCAAGGCAAGCTCAGACCTGCTTGTAAAATCTTATATCCACACTCACCAATTACCCGCAATGATCACAAGATGTAGCAACAACTATGGACCGCATCAGCATGAAGAGAAATTAATACCGACGATTATTAGAAAAGCAATCAATGGAGAAAAGATCCCGATTTATGGGGACGGCCAGCAGATTCGCGATTGGCTGTATGTAGAGGATCATGCGAGAGCTGTAAAGCAGGTCCTTGAAAACGGAACAGCTGGGCAAGTGTACAATATTGGCGGCGGCAACGAGAAAACGAATCTCGATTTAACCAAAACCATTCTGACGCAGCTCGGGATCAGTCATGACCGTATTGCGTTTGTTGAAGACCGTAAAGGACATGACAGACGGTATGCGATTGACGCCAGTAAGCTAAAACGGGAGCTTGGCTGGACGCAGGAGACATCATTTGAAGCAGGTATTGAAAAAACGATCAATTGGTATCATGCCAAATATGATCAGAGCGAAGAAGGGTGACGGATGAAAGTTTTAATCACCGGTGCAGGCGGGCAACTAGGGAAAGAATTGAGCAGACAGCTCAAGGAGAAAGACATCACCGTCATTGCCTTAACGAGGAGCATGCTCAATATCGCAGACCAGCAAGCAGTCAGACACGCGATGAGACACTTTCGCCCTAATATTGTTGTCAGTGCAGCAGCATATACCTCTGTAGATCAGTGTGAAACAGAAACGGAAAAGGCGTATCTTGTTAATGGCATTGGCGCCTACTATACAGCGCTGGAGGCTAAGAACATAGGGGCTGATGTGCTACATGTCAGTACAGATTATGTGTTTGACGGGCAAGCAGACACGCCTTACCAAGTCGATGCACAGCCAGATCCTCACACCATTTATGGAAAAAGTAAAAAGCTTGGTGAGGAATTGCTTCATCTTGTATCAGACGAAGTGAAAATTATCCGTACATCGTGGCTATACGGACATGAGGGACATAATTTTGTGAATACCATCCTTCGGCTCGCAGAAACAAAGGATCATTTGCGCATCGTGAATGACCAAATAGGCTCACCTACTTATACAAAGGATGTCGCAGAGGCCATCATTCATTTATTTGATCAACAGGCAGGAATTTATCATGTCAGTAACCGAGAAAGCTGTTCCTGGTTTGACTTTGCGTCAGAAATTGTGACAAAAAGCGGCCTGTCTACGACCATTGAGCCAATTTCCACAGAAGAGTACGGCTTCCAAACACCTCGTCCAGCCTATTCTGTGTTAGACCTTCAAGCGATTGAAGCCACAGGCTGGAAGCCGAGACATTGGAAGGATGCGCTTCACGAATTTTTGCAGAAAGAAGGGAGATGGCATCAGCATGATTGATGGTGTACAAACGAAAAAACTCATGAAACATTGTGATGATCGCGGCTTTTTTGCAGAGCTCATTCGAGATGATGAGCCCATGCTGCAACGTTTTGGGCAGGCATCGTGGTCGAAAAGCTTTCCAGGTGTGATCAAAGCCTTTCATTATCATGAAAAGCAAGATGACGTTTGGTTTTTCCCAGCAGGTCATGCTCAGGTCGTTTTATACGATTTGCGTGAGGACTCTCCTACAAAGGGTCAAACCGATGTGTATTATATGGGGGAAGACAATCCAATGCTCCTCCTCATCCCAAAGGGTGTCGCACATGGCTACCGGGTACTAGGCGAGACGCCGCTGCAAATTGTCTATTTCACGACAGAATCCTATGACCCGAAAAACCCAGATGAAAAGAGAATCGCTTGGAATGACGAGACAATCGGATTTGATTGGGAAACGACATTTAAATAAAGAACAAAGGCCTTTCGCAGGAGAAAGGTCTTTTTTTGTTGAAATACATTCTATAAGTGTCATTTTATGTATTTTTCTAAGTTAAGCAGAAAAGGGATGTGGATGAGTTTGTCTAAAAGAATTGCATTTGTAACAGGGGCAAGTACAGGGATTGGAAAGGCAATCGCCATAAAGCTTGCCGCCCAGGACCATGTAAAGGTCATCATCAATTCTAGAAATCAATCCTTACTAGAAGATGCGCGGCAGCATATTGAGCGTATGGCAGAAACAAAGGAGCCGGTGTCTCTTTTCTGTGGTGATATGTCGCATGAAGGAGTGCGAGCTGAGGCCTTTGCGGCAATAGATCAAGAGTTTGGCAGACTGGATGTGTTGATTAATAACATTCCAGGAGGGAAGCCAGATACTTTTAATTCATGTGAAAGTGAGCAGATGCTGGCAGCATTTTCTCAGAAAGCCCTAGCGTACATTGATATGATGAAACGTGCGGCAGCGATGATGAAAAGACATGAATATGGCCGGATCATTCAAATTGTCGGGAACCTTTGGAAGGAACCTGGTGATCAAATGTTTACGAACAGTATGATGAATGCAGCGATTATCAATGCTAGTAAAAATGCAGCCACACAGCTTGCGCCTTCAGGGATCACAGTGAATTGTTTAAACCCAGGATTTATTGCTACAGATCGATATGAACAGTTTATCGAAAACATGATGCGTGAGCAGTCATTATCACGCGAAGAAGCTGTACAGGCTGTTGCGTCAGGAATCCCGATGCAAAGAGTAGGTTCAGCGAGTGAAATGGCTTCATTGGCGGCATTTATTGCTTCAGAGGAAGCCTCGTATCTCACCGGACAGCAAATATCTGTCGATGGTGGTTCGATGAAAAGTATATAAATATGAAAAACCCGCTATATGCGGGTTTTTTGTTGAAAACGAATCGGCAGTATATGCAGCCGATCGATAAAAAGGGCAAGCTGTTCAATTGGCGCCACCATTGAGATGCGGACATGATGTCTTCCATGTGTTCCAAACACACCCCCAGGCGTCACGACGACATCTGCATGCTCGAGTAAATAGTCGGCAAATGCATGAGAATCCTCGAAATCATCAGGAATCGGTGCCCACAAATAAAAGGCGCCGGCTGGACGTTCAATGGTCCAGCCAAGCTGCTTCTCCGCTTGACGGATGAAGAAAGCCATTCGTTCAATGTAGACTTCTTTCAATGATTGAATATGACAGTCATCACTTTGTAAAGCGACGGTGGCGGCATGCTGAAATCCACCATACATACTGACAAACACATGATCCTGGAAGGCGTTAATGGCATGAATGATGTCCTCATTGCCTACAGCAAAAGCGACTCTCCATCCTGCCATATTGAATGTTTTGGATAAAGAATATAATTCCACTCCTACGTTTTTCCCAAGAGGAGCCTTTAGAAAGCTCACTGGTTTTTGCTCATAATGAAAGGAACCATAAGCAAAATCATGAATCACATGCAGATCGTGAGCGGACGCAAATTCTGCAGCCTCTTCAAAAAAAGCTTCATTCGCCACAGCACCAGTTGGGTTATTCGGATAATTTAAGAAAAGCACCTTTGCCTTTTTTAACACGTCTGGATCAATTGAAGAGAAATTCGGCAAATAGCCATTTTTCTTTTCAAGCTGGATGCAATGTGGCTTTGCGTCCGCCATCAAGATACCTGAATGATATTCTGGGTATCCCGGATCGGGGACGAGGGCAATGTTCCCTGGATCAAGCAGGCACTGACTCATCACATAAAGGCCTGTTTTTCCTCCATTGAAAAGGGCAATTTCCTTCTTCGGGTCAACCTCAATGCCGAATTCCTTTCTGTAGAAATCTGCAATGGCTTGCTTGAAAAAGTCAAAGCCTCTAAAAGGTGCATATTGCTGAAATTGCAAAGAGCCTGCTGCCTCTTGAAGGGCATTCACAATGTGCGCCGGAGTAGGAAGATCAGGATTTCCCTGACCAAGGTTCACAATGTTCGCTCCGTGTTGTGTTTTATGCGCAATTTTCTCAAATACGGTTCCAAATTTTTGTTCTGGCAGCCGTTCAATCATGTAAGATGGTAAGATCTTCACCACGAAATCCTCTCTTTCTTATCCCTTCACTAATTCATCCATTAACTGAATGGCTGCCTGCTTTTGAATGTTACGGATGGAGGCGGCAACATCCTGAGAAGACGACCCTTTTAATTCAAGAGACACGATGCCATTAAATGCTTCAAATAAAGATAGATCTACAAAGGTTCCTTTAGGTGGGACAGATTCGCTGATGATGACAGTATCTCCAACTAAAGTGTCCTGCGGAATATGCACATGATCAATGGTGATGTGTGTGGCCTCAGGCGGAATGTGTCCGCTCTCTTTGAAATGCTGAGGGTATAAATGACAGTCTGCTACATAATGCGTATGTCCAGAAAGTAGTTCTTTTGGCAAATTAGCTTTTTTTCCATCGACTAATACATCAATCAGCAACTTAGCCATATCCACCCCAAAGACCTTTTTGATATTCGGAATCATATTCCAGCCAGCAAATCTAGCTGCTGATTCGATCAGTCCGGTTTCTCGATGTTTCATAAGCTTGATTTCTGTATGAGTGGCACAGTTTTCAAGACCTAATCCTTCATTTGCTTTCCTCGCTGCCTCAATGATGATTTGCTGGGCTTCATTGTCTAGGATCGACGGAGTGATATGAGCCGTTTCTGTAAAGCCGATTTGAGGTGTCTTATCATGAATGACAAAAGGGATATATTCACCCTCAACAACTAATCCTTCTACACTGACATAATCAGAATAGCCGTCGTCTTGATACCAATCCTCGTAAGCCCCCTCTAAGTACGTTTCAGCGACAAACGGTGCTTCATACGTCACAGCGTTTGGAACGGGAATGGTTTGCAAATAGGATTGTACGTTTAAAAAGAGATCATCACTGCCGGATCGGTCATGAAAAAGGGTCACGCCAATGGAGCTTGCTAAATATGTAGGCTTTAAAATAAGCGGTGTACCAATATGTTCAATGGCTTGCTGAAAATCAGCTAAAGTCGTGACAGGCTGAGTTTTTACTGCTTTGACCCCAGCTGCGTTGAATGCAGCCCTCATTTGGCTTTTATCACGCGCTAATTCAGCTGCCTTTACCCCAGCGCCGCGCAGCCCAAGTCGCTCAGCGGCTTTTGCCATTGGTGCAATGAATAATTCATTATTGGTGGTGATCGCATCCGCTTTGAAAAAGGAAGCGACGCGAACTAGGTCGTCCACCACCTCTTCCTCGGATTTTAGATAATCATCATGTGCCCAGTAAATCGAATCTGGGTGTTCAAAAGAAGGGTTTTTGTCAAAATAATCTCGATCTTTGATGACCGCAATAGAGTATTTTTCGATTAGCTCAGCGTGTCCCTTTGTAATAGCAAAAGGTCTCGGGATATAAGAAACGATATGATACGATGCAGCCACGCTTTCGTAAAACATATGGGGCGGGCATCCTCCTAGATCAGCAATGACAAGTACGGTTTTTTTACTCAATGAAAGCACTCCTTTTTATCTAGCGGTGTAACCGCCATCTGCTGTGACAACACTTCCAGTCATATAGCTGGATAGATCAGAGGCGAGAAACAGCATGACGCCCGCAATTTCTTCGGGTTTTCCGAGACGAAGTAATGGGTTCACCTTTGCTTTTTCCTTTTTAACAACCTCAAGGCTTTCTGAATGATTGTCTGAAAAGGATTTTTCATTTAATGGTGTATCAATAATGCCTGGGGCGATACAGTTCACTCTGATTTGATGGGCGGCATAGTCGACCGCCATCGATTTGGTCAGCTGGATGACACCGCCCTTTGTTGCGTTATAGGCAGGGATGTCAGGCCAGCCGACAAGACCCCCGACAGATCCGGTATTGATAATACTTCCGCTTTTTTTTTCAAGCATATGCGGCAAAGCATGCTTACTCATGAGAAATACACCCGTCAGGTTGACCTGTACAATGTGGTTCCAATCCTCTAGTGTCATCTCGTGAACGGGAGAGACAATTTCAATGCCTGCATTGTTAATCAGCACATCGATTGTCCCAAACTGGGTCAGCACAGACTGAACGGTTTTTTGACAGTCAGACTCATTCGTAATATCTGTTTTGAAAAACGCAACATGCTCGTGCGCCAATGATTCGACGAGCTGTTTGCCGCTTTTTTCATTGATGTCAGCCACTGCGACTTTTGCTCCGTGCTCAAGGAAAAGCTTGACTGCAGCAAGCCCAATTCCCGATGCACCTCCTGTAATCAGGACGACTTTTCCATCGAGGTTCATTTCTTCACCTTAGACGCTTTTGGCTTCAACCGATTATAGCGGGGAGGGAAGAAGAGATTAATAGACTTTGATGCTTCCAGCTTTGGATTTATCGCACCGTGGTCTTCCCTAGGGTCACAAAAGTAGGTAGTACCAAATTCCATTTTCTCTGTAAAGCCTTCAATCGTCATATCATAACCTCCGCTAATGCAAATGCCGATTTGTTCATTCCGGTGTTTGTGAAAAGGCATTTCTCCGCCATTTCCAGGAATGTTGGCTATCATGAGCTCCATCCAATCCTCAACAAAAAAGGTCACTTCCATGCCAGGAAGTAAATCTCGTGTTTTGAAAATGTCTAAGAAATAAGTAGGAGGCGCCGTGTATTCCTCGCCATCTTTTAATCTCTTAATATCAATAGCAATCACTTCTTCATCTGTCAGGTTAGAAGCGCCGTGAGGGACAAAAGGTGGTGCGATATACGCTGATTCTAAAGGGGTAAGCAATTGGGTCGATGGGCCGACTGTCATTTGAAGCTCGCCTTTTAATACGATGCCGATTTGTGCTTCGGGATGCTCGTGAGGTTTAATGATCGTGTGAGGAGGGACGTATGAGATGAGCACTTCCGTATCACCTCTGACCGTGGAATATTGTGTGACACCATTCTCCCATTCTATTTTTTTGGCTTGTGGAAAATATCGTTCTTGCGTTTTTTGTTCAGTTTGCATATTATATCTCTCCTTTTCCGAATATGGACCAGCTCATAGGAATACTTTTAAACGTTCGAACGAAGGTGAGGCCATATGTGGCTCTGGCTACCTCATTGGTTAAAGCGAAATCAAATTCGCCGTCTCTTACTTTTTGTGCGGCAGTACTTGTCGAATTGACTAGCTCAAATTCAGCATTTTGGTGAATGAAATATTGAATCAAATTGACAGGTGCAGGGTGAGAGACAATTTTTAAATGGTGAAGCATTTGTTCTTGAAATGGAAAATCTGGTCTGACAGCCAAGCCATACATGGGTGTGTCACATCTGAAAATTTGTAAGAGCTGCAGGTCAGGTCTCATGTAGAAGTGTTTGATTCCTTCGTATGCGTGTGGAACGAGAGTGTATTGGAGTGCGTGAGAGAGAGTATGTTCAATGCAAGTTTCGAATGTGTCATAAAGGGATAGTTTCGTATGAGTGCCGAGAGTGGTGGTGGAATGAGAGATGAAGTGTTTTGCTGCGTATTCACTGCTTGTCCCCTTAGGGCCTAGTGTATTGACTGTAAACATCTTAGGTGAAACGATGGGCTCTTCTTTGAAATGAAAAACATCATTCTTTAAGATCATGTTTACCATCCAATCTTTTTCAAATTTTTACTAGATTATAAAAAATAAAATTGGCAATTGTCAACAAAATTTATAAAAAATGTATTTTATGATGATATTAAAAATTGATCTAAAAAACTGCACATACCTAGATGTGCAGTGAATTGAACTTACGTTTCAAATGTGTTTTTATGTTTCTGCTGTAAGGTTCGTTCACGTTTATAGCTGACGAAGCTAATAAGAAAACCAACAAGCGTAACGAGAGCACATACAAGCCCTACCGTATGATAGCCGAAATGGACATAGACAGGTCCCATAAGAGCGGAACCAAGCATAACGGCAAGATTGGACGCAAGGCTGTAAAAAGCCATCACTTTGCCTCGGTGGGTTTGGGAGCAGTCACTTAGAACAGTGCTCAAAAGCGTGACAGATAAACTTTGCATGGCACCCCAAATAAATAGGGCAAAAATCAGCAATGTCCATGAGAAAGGAGCATAAGGAAGTAAGGCGAGAACGAGCGTAATGCCGCCCAGCACAAAGAAAAGAGAACGAGTTTTGCCAAACCAGTCTGCTAATTTCCCTGTAAATACACTCATGGAAAAACCGACACCGTAAGCCATGATCAGAAGTCCTGCCGTCGATTGCCCTCCAGAAAACAAACTTTGTAGATACGCTCCTAAAAACGAGTACATGCCATAAAATCCAAGCATATTACAAAATGTCACGGTCAAATAGGCGGGGACACGATCAATTTTCAAAGCTCCCCATAAAGAGCCAGCTTTCTCCCTAGCTTGAGGTGTTCCTGTATTCGCTGTGGCGGTTTGTTTACGAGATTCAAGGATGACGAGCAGCAGGACAATGAGACTCATGATGGCGAAAATCCAAAAGGTCCATCGCCAGTTTAAACTCTGCCCGATGAAGGCGCCAATTGGTACACCAAGGACAAGAGAAAGAGACCAACTCGACACAATGAGCCCCATCACTTTGCCTCGATATTCATAAGGAACCCGGTCACCCACAAGCGCATAGGCTGTTGGCACAAATACACCGGTCGCCAGCCCAGAAATAGCACGGCCTGCAAAAAATACGGCCAGATTCGGGGCAGCCGCACACATTACGGTGCCAATCAAAAAGAAAGAAAGCCCGATAATCAGGCATAGCTCCCTTGAATACCGGTCCCCTAAAGGAACAAGCAGCGGGGCTCCAACCAGCACAGCTAACCCATAAATGCTGATGGAAAGGGCGAGAATATCAAGAGAGTGCTGAAAAGAGTTTGATAAATCAGGCAGCAGTGGTGAAATCACCAGTTCTTCCGATCCCGCCGCAAAGACGCCAAGTGTGAGCGCAATGGCAAGTGTGATGGGAAATGTTTTAGAAGCCTGGCTGTCTAAAGATTCTTTCATCAGGTGATCCCTCCAAACTTGCTTTTTCATTCAATTCCGTTAAAATAAATTCTACCATTATTTAGTTTTATTTTACATTTCGCATCATAAGTATTATCATAAAATACTTTTCAAATGGAACGATTTTTGGATAGGAGAGGTACGAATGAAAATCACCGATGTTGATGTGCATATTTTAAATGAATTGAAAGAAGATGCCCGCTTATCTATGAGGGAATTGTCCAAGCGGGTCAATTTATCCGCACCTGCGGTAGCAGAAAGAGTGCGTAAATTAGAAGATGCAGGGATTATCGAAGGGTATTCGGTTCAGGTTAACTATAAAAAATTAGGGCTTATGATTGACTGCCTGCTGGAAGTCACAGTGCTAAACGGGGAGTATCAACGTTTTGTGGCTTTTATGAATCAGCACCCACGCGCTTTTTTTGCTTATCGAGTGGCAGGGCAGTCATGCTTTTTCATTAAGCTGTCTGTCGCTTCCCTTGAAGAAATTGAAGCCTTTATTCAGGCAGTGTCTGGGTTTACCAAAACAGTATCTCATATCGTCTTATCAGGGCACTCTTTTTCTCATCCCATTCAGGAACGTGTGAAACCAATAGAAGAGCCAGAAGTGACCGTGGTGAAATAAAAAGTTTCAGATTGTTGACACAGGGCTAAAATGATCTTTATTTTAGCCCTGTGTCTTCTTTTCAGCTCAGCGTGATAGAAAACCTTTGAAGTCTAGGAAGGGCGAGCGCCGGAGCGGAGCGAATTTGACATTCGTGAGCATTGGAGCGCAGGACTGACAACGAATGCGAGGGTTTGTCTACACGCTGAAAGGACCTGTCTCAGGTCCTTTTTATTCGTTTATCTGACTGATAGCTCATAATCGTAATGATAAGACCAATAAATGTCACAGCTGCAGCAAATAACGAAACAAGCTGTAAATGTGTTTTCGATAGCAAGACCGCCAAGCGCTGCACCGCCGGCATTCCCTATATTAAAGGCAGAATGGCTGAGGGCATATATAGAAAATAAAATTCTGTATTTCAAGATATCTTAAACAGACTAAATGTATTTATAAAAATGTGAATTGTTAATAAGGTATTATGGCTGATGTGAGTTTGTTGATGTGGATTTATATTAATCTTTAAAGTCTCTCAACCTATTGATATATATGCATCGACAAGGTCTTTTATGATTTCCCTTATATTTTTTGTCTTTTTATTGTGTATTTTTATATTAATGGTTACTTTAATCTATCTTGTTAATTACACATTATTGGCTTACTAATAAGCTTTCATTTATCAATTTATTTATTTAATTTGTTTCCAAAAAAATAACCTTTTTATGCTAAAATATTCGTATAGTAATAATTTGGGTTTAAAGGAGTTAATTCTTTTGAAGCTTTTAAAAGTAATAGATTACGCAGCATTAATGGATATGCACAGAACAAGAAGCAAAGAAAGTCACTATAATAACCTGCCTATTGACGTAGGTAATAGGGGTCGTTTTTTTAGTACTCAGCCAATTGATTTAGAATTTCACATCGATAACCATACAACAAACTTAAAAAGTGGAATATTTTCTTTTAATTCAAGCATCAAATCTGGTGTAGATAAGAATGACAAGGTTTCTGGGGAAGTGTTTTTACGAAAAGAGTCAAAATACAAGCCCAATGTAATCTTCGTACATGGATGGCGTATGGATTCATACGACAGAATCAAGAAGATTTATCACGATAAGATCGTTAAAAGTTATGATTGGAATATGTATTACTACACGTTGCCTTATCATTTCGATAGGGAACCGCAAAATTCAACATATTCTGGTGAACACATGATTAGCGCCAATATAAGTCGAACAGTGCAATCCTCCCAGCAAGCTATTGTTGAACTTAGAGGGCTGATTAAATGGATCAAGGAAAATGAAGGTGGGGAAATAATCGTAGTTGGTATTAGTTTAGGAGGGTGGCTAACAAACTTATTAGCAACAGTCGAGAAAGACGTGAATATTGTTGTATCAGCTTTTTATGCGAATAATATTGCGCATTCCATCTGGAACACTCTTCCTGGGAAGTATATACGAAGAGATCTGGAGGAACATGGGACAACGTATGAAGAACTCGACAAAGCTTGGGATATTATCAACCCTAGTAAAGCAAAACTTCTCGTAGACAAAGAAAATGTACTCTTAATATCAGGAAAATATGACATGTATATCGACATAAACGATGCTGATACTCTGTGGAATAGCTGGAATCAACCTAAAAGGCACGTATACAGTTGTGGGCATGCTGGAATTGTTCTATCTAGAAATAGAATAGCAGCTGACACACTTCAATTTATTGAAAGTAGGCTAAGGAAATAAAATGATGTTCATCCTAACTGCATTGTTGTGGGCCATGAGTTTAGTTTTGTTTCTTACTTATCCTGAAAATGAAAAAACAAGATGGGGTAGCTTTATTGGATTTTTTGGTGGTTTTGGTGGTTTAAGTGTAATTTTGTCGTATTACTTGGATGGTTCATCTAGCCATCTACAGCTAATCCATTACATTACATCATCTATTGGACACTATGGAACAGCATATGCAATCATGATTTTCGGCCTTGTGTTTTCAGAAATAATCAAAAGTAAAAAGCAAAGTTTCATTTGGAAAATAATTTTGTTCATACCCGTAATCATTATGCAAATTTACTTTACGGAATTCCCTCTATGGCAAACACATCATGTAGTTCTTTCATTATGGGTCGTACCATACGTCTTTATTTCTTTAGGATTGATGGTTTATGCAGCATATACAGATAAGAGTATAACAAGCAAAAGACAAAAAATTTATACTTGTCTAGTTATTGTACCAACACTCTTATTCGCGGTATTCACCAATATAATTTTAGAAGCCTTTGGAATATTTGGTGTGTGGATGCTAAACCCTTGGGTAATAGCTATTGCTTTTGTATTATTTGTTTATTTTATAATCAAATATGGCTTCCTGGGAGTACAAATAAAGTTTGAAAAACAAAGAAGAGACTTAACCATGAAGGCAGTAACATCTGGTACTGCCTTATTAAATCATTCAATAAAAAATGAAGTAGCAAAAATAGATCTTCTTGCAAATGACCTCAAAGAGTCAAAATTTGGGGAAAACCAGGAATCAGTTGATATGATTCTTAAATCAGCCACTCACTTGTTTGAGTTGTCGAGCCGTATTCAAAGTAAACTAGATATTATGGAATTAAAGGAAACAGAATTTAATATTATAGACCTTGTTAATTCAAGTGTTGAACTACTTCAGCCACAGATCAGCACTGTACAATTAAAGAAATTATTTGAAGTGGATGCGAATATCTATGCAGATCCTATTCACTTGCAAGAAACGTTATTAAATTTAATGGAAAACGCGATGGAAGCAATGAAGGATAATAAACAGATAAAGATCAGAGTCTACCAGGTGCGTCGTAAATTACATATTGATGTCGCTGATAATGGAAAGGGCGTTAATAAAGAAATGCAGGCTAAAATGTTAGACCCGTTTTTCTCTACAAAAAAGAAGGTTGGAAATTTTGGTCTTGGCTTAACATATTGTTATAACGTCATGACAAAACATAACGGCAGCATAAAAGTAAATAGCCAACTAGGAGAGGGAACAACTATAACCTTAACTATTCCTAGAAACAGAGTTAGCAACTTAAAATCAAGTTCGAAAAAAGAAATTGTTGGTGAAAGCTATGGATAATAGGATCAAGGTAATGATTGTTGAGGATGATCCAGTGTGGATGAAGGGTATTAGCGACTTAATTTCGAAAGAAAAAGATATGGTTGTTGTAAAAAAAGCTTTCACAAAAAGTGAAGCCTTGCAGCTGGAGAATCATGAAATTGATATTATACTTATGGATTTAACTTTATCTGAAGATGAGGAATTAGGCGGTTTAGATTTATCAAAAGAGTTGGTTGAAAGAGGTTTCCAGAAGATCATCATGCTTACTTCCTGGGAAGAGCCTGCAATCATTCTAGAGTCATTTGATCAAGGGGCCATGAATTACATTAACAAGTCATCGTACAAAGATATCCCAAAATTTATTAGAGAAGCTTTTATAGATAAGGTTACATTAAATGCTGATGTTTCAAGCCTGTTGATTAATGAACTGCGTATGGAGAGAAAAGCTAGCATATTAACTCCGGCCGAAAGAGAGGTTTATAAATTAAAAGAAAAAGGGTTAACAAGAGTGCAGATCGCGGAACATTTGTTTAAATCGGTCGAAACAATAAAAAAACAGTTGAAGACGATAAAGGAGAAACTTAAATAAAGGGGGGGTATAAAATTAACCCTCCCTTTTTGTTTTATCATCTTGTAAAGTAATATTCGTAATCGAATTTAAAAATGCCCTCAATAAGTCACGTTCCTTATCACTTAATTCGTTGAAGGATTGTATGAGGGGGCAATATTGTTCATATGTGAAAGAACAGTAGTTGATAAAAATGATTGAATAAACTCTATTTCGCCACCTGACATTTATTAAGTACATGCATAAGCTTTTCATTAATCTGAGCACTATCATCAATTTCAGGGAAGAGAGATTTAGGCAGAACTTCATAAAATATTTAAAGCATTGCAAATTTTAATCAGTGTCTCGATGTTTGGGTGAGGAAGTCCCCATTTCAATTTTACTTATAGAGGATTGGGAGACTCCTGAAAGGCGAGAGAATTCAGTAGATGATATCTTTAATGCTTGCCTGCGTTTGAGAATTCTTCTTCCTATTTCATTTTGTAATTCGTTCATAAGATCCACGCACCAATGTTTGTTATTAATTTAATAATAGCAGAAAAAGGTGAGATATTTTAATTTCTGATGAATATTCCTGAAGGAATAAAAGTTTTGAAAAATACCTTAAGGAGTTGAAAACAATAAAGAACATCGTTAAAGAAAAGAGAAAAGAAAAAGGGTGGACCCAGTTTCAGTTGGCAGCAGTATCCGGGGTTTCACAAGCAACCATCTCTAAGATTGAGAATGGTGACTATAATAAATCCTCTCTTGCTGTGATGATGAAAATCGCGCAAACATTAGGAATAAAGACAGAGGATTTAACAGAAAATTTATAAACGGTGGTGCAACATTACATATGAGACAGGTGCAAAAAATGTCAGAAGAAAAAATGGTAAGATTTGAATTTGTTGATCTTGCTAATACAGTGACGATTAAGACCTTTAATAAAGAGATTTATGTTCTGAAATCAAGTTTATTTGTTCAAAATGTCCATAATAATCAAGTCTTAAGATTGCATGAAATTTATTATGATATAAGAACAGTAAGAACAATAGAAGGCAAAGTTCTTGCTAAACGCAAGAATAGAAATAGTGAACTGGTTAAGGTTGGTAGGTCAAGATCAGTTAGTTATAGAGAGCAAGTTAAACTGTAATTGTTATTAAAATGTTCTTTTTAAAAAAATTATGCGTGGTGCTTGGTCGAAGATCACCAACCAAGTTAACTATACGACTAATCTAGTTAGTGGGGAGAAGCTTAAAATCCACTTGTGATCCAATTCGTGACTGAGGTTTTCTATTTATGATAGGAAATCCAAGGTTGTTGGTACATGCCAAAAACCAACATTATAAAAAGAGATAATACGAATAAATATGGAAGTTACATTTCTTGTACCATATAATGTATTTTAAGTTGGTTTCCATATTTAATTGTAGCATCTACAGTCTTTTATTACGGCATTCATTCTAACTTGACGTGCCATGAGATGAACTAAATAAATAGCAAGAAAAAAGAGTATTTCTTAAAAAGGAATACTCTTTTTTTATTAAAAAGGGTGAGGATATGTATAAGAAATTATTATTAAGGCGTTTATTGATTGTTTTAAGTTTAATTGTTATAGCTTCTTTAATGCTTTCCACAAATGATACCCTAACCACTAATTATACAGCCAAGGGGATAGAAACATTTGGGATTAATAATGAGGGCTGTTTAGAAATGGATGGGAAAGAAAAATTGATTAATCATGTTGAAAAAAATTTTAAGAATTAGTTTTTGAAGAACAGATTGAAAGTAATGAATTTGAACTGTCATTTTTATTCAATCTTTTCAAGAAAAATACGGCGTATGCAGCTGCACCAAAAATTGAATATAAAGGGGCTATTAGATGATGAAGAGAAGAAAACATGGAAACGTGCTGAAGGAATCGGTACGGTGGCAACGCGCGATTCTATCATTGAGCTACTAATCAAACGTGGTTACATTGAACGTAAAGACAACAAGTTAATTTCAACGTAGCTGGGAAGAACATAAATTCAAATGATGCCGGATGATTATCTTCTTACTAAAATGCATGCAACAGTATATCTAGAGTTATTGCTGTTGGAAGTTGAAGCATGCAAAATGACGAAATAAGACTTTTACATGGAATTGAGGCTTTTTATCAATAAAACTTGTACTGACATTAAGAACAACATTAAGACAATAAATTTGAACGAGAATTAATAGCAACTGGTAAACAGTGCGGGAAACCTATTCTTGAAAATTCTAAGGCTTATAGTTTTTGTTTAAGAAAAATTTGGAGAAATTGGGGGAGAAAAAAGTCACGCCAAAGGAAACGGCCAAATTACTCAATGGATACTGTAAAAATGAAACTAAAGTCAAGCAAGGGTAAAGCTTGGAGCCAATCGATGGTCTTGAAAATAAAAGAGTGGAATTTGCTGAGCAAAGATAGCCTCCTATTTAGGAGGTTTTTTCTTTCTTTACAATAGGAGGAGTCAATTTTGGTGAGGACAAATATCTTATTGAAACTACCTAACACCTGGAATGTCTTGTTTATTGTATTTGCCGTAATCGTAATGATAGGTGTTTGTTATCTTGTTGCAAGCTTTCTTTCAAAAAACAAAAACAAGAGCAAATTCGTAAAGTCTAGCATTAAGGATATTGACTATATGGATGGTTTTCAGTTTGAGCAATACCTAGCATATATGTTTAGGACCAATGATTATAAGGTTCAGGTGACACCTGAAAGAAAGGATTTTGGGGCTGATCTCATCATAAAAAAATCAGGCGCAAAGATCGTAGTGCAAGCAAAGCGTCAAAAAGCTAAGGTCGGTATAAAAGCGATTCAGGAAATAGAGACCGCCAAAAATCACTATAAGGCTGAAGAGTCTTGGGTGATCACGAACAACTTTTATACAAAAGATGCGCGAGAACTGGCTGAAAGCAATGATGTTAAGCTTTTGGATAGATACAAACTCATTGAACTAATGACAGCACTCAATTTATCAGTAAGCATGACAGCTGGTGAATTCAAACAGAAAGTAAAGGCAAGGCCGATCAAGTGTGTTTGTGGAGCTCAAATGGTCCGTAAAAAAAATAGACATTCTGGCCGTTCGTTTTATGGTTGCACAACGTATCCCAAATGCTCACATACAAAGCCAATCCTGTGAATTTTCTTTCTGACTTCATGAGTATCAATGTCTGTTGCTATTCAAATGAAAACCCCCATCTCTACGAGAAGGGGGGATTAACCAATGTGGCCGCCAACTGCCACACCAAGTGCATATCCAGTAATCAGCTGCCCTGAAGCAGAGATAGATACATGAAGGTCGTTTGCGACGTTTGGCAAAAGTCCCATAATGACAAATTCAGTCATGCCAATTGAAAACGTACCGAGCGTTAATGCAAAAATAGCGATGGGGAAGTTTTTCATGATGTGATCACCCTTCTAAAAAAATACATAAAAAGGCTTCGGAAAGATCCGAAGCCTTAAGAGTTTATCATACATGAAAATAAGATGCCAGCTGCTCGTTTGCTAATCGGTTTCCGACAAAGAAGGAACCAAATTCGCCGTAGCGTGCACTGACTTCATCAAAGCGCATTTCATAAACCAATTTTTTGAATTGAAGCACATCGTCAGAGAAAAGAGTGACGCCCCACTCATAATCATCAAAACCGACGGAGCCTGTAATGATCTGCTTTACTTTACCAGCATAGCTGCGGCCGATTAAACCGTGGCTTCTCATGAGTGATTTACGCTCATCCATAGAGAGCATGTACCAGTTGTCATTGCCGGAACGTCTTTTATCCATTGGATAGAAGCACACGTATTGAGAAGAAGGGAGCTCTGGGTATAGACGTGCACGTACATGCGGGTTCTCGTAAGGATCTCCGCCATCTCCGCCTCCTGCTAAGTAGTTGCTAAGTTCAACAACTGAAACGTACGAATAAGCTGGGATCGTAAACTCTGCTAGTCGTGTCTTGTTGAATTCAAGTTCAATTTCACCCAGTTCTTCCATGGTTGGACGCAAAATCATGAGCATAATATCTGCTTTTTGGCCGACAATACTATAGATTGTTTGGCTTCCAGCCTTATCGTGCTCAGCTGTTTTCCATTTTTCTAATAGACCTGTGAACTCATGAAGAATCGCTTGGCGCTCATCACTTGTCAGCAGCTTCCAAGCTGTCCAGTCAAAGGTTCTAAAATCATGAAGTGCATACCAGCCGTCTAGTGTTTGAGCTGCTTCATTGGTTGTATGTTGTTCGCTCATTTATTTCACTCCTATTTACAGTTTTCCATCTGTTCCAACTATAACATAGTTTGTCCAAATGGAGATGTGATCAAAACTTGAACGACGAAGTCAGCTTTTATGGAAATTGATTAAATTAGTTTGAAAAATAAGAATTTAATTTGTAAGCGCTATAATGTAAGTTGGTAGTTTGAATTTATGTAGAAGAAGAGTATGCTTGAAAGAGAACGCTTTTTTTGTAAAATCAAGGAGGGTATATAAGTGGCAGATATTTTTTCAACAGTTCAGGAAAAGGTTGCAGGTAAAGGAGTAAAGATCGTTTTTCCTGAGGGAATGGACGAACGCATTCTAACAGCCGTTCAAAAACTAGCAGATGGCAAAGTCTTGCAGCCAATTGTTGTAGGTAAAACACAAGAAGTTGAAGCAAAAGCAAAAGAATTAGGTCTTACACTTGATGGTGTTGACGTGTATGATCCTCATACATATGAAGGTTTTGAAGAGCTTGTACAAGCTTTCGTAGAAAGACGTAAAGGCAAAGCAACAGAAGAGCAAGCAAGAAAAGCATTACTAGATGAAAACTACTTCGGTACGATGCTTGTGTACAAAGGTCTTGCAGACGGACTTGTGAGCGGTGCAGCACACTCAACTGCTGACACAGTACGCCCAGCACTTCAAATCATTAAAACAAAAGAAGGCGTAAAGAAAACATCTGGCGTCTTCATCATGGCTCGTGGTGAAGAGCAATATGTGTTTGCTGATTGTGCAATCAACATTGCACCAGATAGCCAAGATCTAGCTGAAATTGCGATCGAAAGTGCAAACACAGCCAAAATGTTCGACATCGAACCACGTGTGGCAATGCTTAGCTTCTCTACTAAAGGCTCAGCAAAATCAGACGAAACAGAAAAAGTTTCTGAAGCAGTTCGCATTGCAAAAGAAAAGGCACCTGAGCTTGTACTTGATGGAGAATTCCAATTCGATGCAGCTTTCGTTCCTTCAGTAGCAGCGAAAAAAGCACCAGATTCCGTCATTAAAGGCGATGCTAGCGTATTTGTTTTCCCTAGTCTAGAAGCTGGAAACATCGGCTACAAAATTGCACAGCGCTTAGGTAACTTTGAAGCTGTAGGTCCAATCTTGCAAGGCTTAAACCAACCAGTAAACGACCTTTCAAGAGGCTGTAATGCTGAAGACGTTTACAATCTTGCACTTATCACAGCAGCTCAAGCACTATAAAATAGCATCTCGGCTAAAGCAGTCAGCGCGATAGATTCGTGCTGGCTGTTTTTTTATTTTGGACAAATGTGTACAATATAGAAAGAAAACAATCTGATCGTAGATAAAGCCGATAGGATGGGCAGGTGCTAAAATGGAGGATTTAATACATAAGCTTCAGCATAAGGTCGCTTTTTTAACCGATGCACAGAGGAGAATTGCAGATTATATCGTACAACATCCAATGGAGGTCGCTTTTTTAACTGTCGATAAATTGGCGTCAAAAGTCGGGACGAGTACAGCAACCATCATGCGCTTCTCTGCTGCTGTGGGGTATTCTGGTTTTTCTGAGTTTCAAAAAGAGCTCCAATCAGCGATGAAGCATAAAGCCGACCCTCAAACAAGACTTGAGGCGAATCTCAAGCATTCAAATAAGAGTAAGCTCCTGCATAACCATGTAGAATTGCAATTTCAAAATATCCAGTACGCATTGGACAATATCACGGAAGAAACCTTTCAGCAAATTGTTGGGAAAATAGCCAATGCGCGCCACGTTTTGTGTACAAGTGTCCGAAGTGGAAGACCTGTTGGCGAATACATGTCGTTAGGAATCAATCGGCTATTGGGGAATTGCCAGTATATTGATGCAGATCAAAGTGACTGGGTGGATGATTTGGTTCATTTCAACTCGAGTGATTTCATTATAGCGGTCAGCTATCCGCGTTATGCAAAGCGTATGAAGGATTTGATGGAAGCAGCAAAGTCTTATGGGGTGGAAGTCCTTTTAATTACAGACAGCTACAGCTCTCCACTAACTAAATATGCACAATATGTATTACCGTGTTCCTCAGCAAGTGTAGGCTCTCATAACTCTGTCGTATCTGCTATCTTTATCGTCGATTTCATCTTAAGTGCATTAGCGATGAATGATCCAGAAAGAACAAAACCACGTTTAGATCAAATCAATCATATGTTAACGAAAATGAGTTATCACACAACACAATAGTCGTGTGATAACTCATTTTTTATTTTTTTGAAAGCGCTTTACTAATTAAAAATGAGATGGTATGATCATATCACGAAAGTAATATATATTACTTTAAATGAATTAAATGTAATAAATATAACTCGAAGGGGATGATGGAAACAATGAGTACTGTTCATTTCGTGTCAAATGATCTTATAGCTAGGGCAAGAAAGCTTAACTCAACCTTGTTGTCAGACGTGATGGGATGCACCGGCGCGATGGATCATCAAATCAAACCAGTTGCGAGAGGCATGAATGTAGTCGGCACAGCTTTTACCGTGAGCTTACGGCCAGGAGATAATCTGTTTCTTCACCAAGCGATTTATTCTGCACAAGTAGGCGATGTACTCATCGTTGATGGGAAAGATCATAGGGGTCACGCATATTTAGGAGAATTGATGGCCGGTTCAGCAAAAGCTGTTGGAATAGAAGGAATCGTGATCGACGGTCTTGTCCGCGATAAAGTCGCTTTAGAGGAATTAGCTTTTCCAATCTATAGTAAGGGATTCACGCCGAATGGACCTTTTAAGGATGGGCCTGGTGAATTGAATGGAATCATCTCGTGTGGAGGGGTCAAAGTATCACCAGGTGACTTAGTCGTTGCAGATGATGATGGAGTGGTGATTGTTCCGAAGGAGAAAGCAGAAGAGATGCTGTCGTTGGCTGAAGAGAAACAAGCATATGAACATCAAAGATTAAAAACCATTCAACATTATATGAGCGAAGGAAAGCAGGATATCAGTCTCTTAGCGCCTGCATGGCTAGAGGGCAGAATGAAAAAATTCCAGAGATAGGGGAATCTGTGATGAAGATAGGCTTTATCGGTTATGGAGAAGCTGCATATGAGCTGTCAACGGGATTGAAAACAGAAGGATTAGATCATTTTTATGCGTATGATGTACTATTACAGAATGAGAAACTTGCTGGACCAATGAAAGAAAAAGCAGCCCGCACAGGCGTCGAATTAACAAGTAATGTGAGTGAAGTCATTGCAAAATCTGACATTGTCATTGCGGCTGTGCCAGCGAATAAAACCCTAGAAGTGGCTCAATCCGTATTAGGAAGTTTGAAAAAAAATCAAGTATATGTGGATGTGTCGGCATCAACTCCAGATATTAAAAAACAAGTGGCAGACGAAATTAAAAAGCAAGAAGCTCTATTTGTAGATGCCGCCATGCTAGGATCTCTTCCGGTTAACAAACACAAGGTTCCAATCACTGCTAGCGGAAGTGGAACAGATCGATTCATTGAATTAACGAAAGAATACGGTATGAATATTACAAAAATCAGTGATCAGCCTGGAGATGCTTCAGCCTTAAAGCTAATAAGAAGCATTTATATGAAAGGGATCGTCGGTTTACTTGTTGAATTTTTGGAAATTTCTAAAAAATATAATGTCGAAGATCAAGTGATTTCTTCACTAAGCGAAACGCTGGACAGCAAAAGTTTTGAAGAGACGATGAATCGTCTTGTGACAGGGAGTGCATTACATGCAAAAAGACGAGCGGTCGAATTACTTGGCTCTATTGAAATGCTGGATTCAGCTCATATTGATGCGAGCATGTCCCGGGCAGCACAACAGAAGCTAGAGAGATTAGCAGACTTTCAATTCGTTGAACGGTTTAATGGGAAAAAGCCGGTCAGCTGGAAAGAGGTCATTGACGTGATGCAGCAAGGGTGATTTTTGTAAGCGTTTTATTTAAGAAAGGGGAGGCGAAGAAACGACATGGGTTTTATTGCATTGATTGTATTCATAGCCGTCATCATTATATGGAATGTCGTCGTGAAACGAAATATGGGAGAAGCCATGCTGTTAGGCTTTATTGCAACCACTTTGTTTGGCGGAATGGATGCGCTTAGACTGTTCTGGGATGGTTTAAAATTTGCATCCACATATGAGGTGCTTTATGCAGCCGTTGCGTTTGTGTTCATGGCCTATTTAATCGAAAAGCTGGAATTAATTCACGCACTCTTGCGCATCCTGAATTCGGTTGTCGGCAAGCTTCCTGGGGGAGCGGCTTATATGAGTACGTTAGGTTCAGCAGTCTTAGGTGCTCTTTCAGGTTCAAATTCTGCAAACACAGCTGCCACTGGCTCTATTACGGCTTCTTGGATGATTAAATCAGGATGGAGCCGAACCCATACGGCCACGATTCTAGCTGGGAATGGCGGACTTGGAGCCGCGCTACCGCCAAACTCTTCCATGTTTATCATGCTGGGCTTTGCACCAGTTGCAGCCCTTGTCTCTGAAGGTGATTTATATATTGCTCTTTTAATAGGAGGACTGTATCAAGTCGTATACCGGTTTATTTTGGTGTATATTCTGGTGAAAAAGAATAAAATCCAAGCGATGCCGCCAGATGATATTGTTCCCTTTAGAGAAGCTGTGAAACAGGGATGGAAATCGATTTTTATTTTTTTCGGTGCCTTGATCCCTATCATCATCACAATTGGTCCGCTGGCAAACTACTTAAAAAGTAATCCAAACATTGGACCAGAGGCAATGGATCAAATTTCTTTAATTACGTGGATTCCGATTCTCATGATGCTGATTAGCTTAACAATTGGAAGAAAAAAAGCGTCTGCTTTAGATTGGTCTCAGTTTTTCAAGTCGGCCATCCCTAAGTTTACAACGATCGGTGCCTTGATGCTGTTTGCTGTTGCTGCTAGTCAGGTGCTTGCTGAATTAGGACTCGCAGAAGATTTGACGCAAATCACGTCAGTACTTGCCATTCCGAAGTGGCTCATGGTGCTCATTGTTGGTGTTCTTGTAACGCTGGTGGCTGGACCATTATCTTCAACTGCCACATTAACAGCTGTTGGGCTTGTCTCATTTTCAGCTTTAATCTCAGTCGGAGTAGACCCTGTTGTCGCTGTTGTCGCCATTCTTGCTTTTTCATCAACAGAAGGCGCTTCCCCGCCGGCATCTGGGTCAATTTTCATCGCTTCTGGTCTTGCAGGAGCCCGGCCGGAGAAAACATTTATACCGCTCATTCTTTACTATATGCTGCCGATTGTAGGAATTGGCTGGCTCATCGGAATGGGCATACTTCCAGTATAGAAAGGAGAAACACATGAGAGCATTGATGGAATTTTTATTTAAAGTGTTGCTTGTCCTTTTCTTAACGTCAGGTACCCTGTTGGTATTCGGTCAAATACTAGGGATTCTCTTGCAGAATGGAGATTTGATCATAGCAAGTACGAACCTATTCAAAAATCCCACACTAGTGTTAAGCGCTTTTTTTAGTCTTGTTGGTTTCTCTCTTCATTATATTTCTGAAAAGAAAGACACGTCATTTAGCGATCAACCATCAGCATCAGCTGGTGATTCGATCAAATAAGCGTCAAAAGCTGGATTCAGTTGGTGAATTCAGCTTTTTTTGCGCGTGAGAAATAGGTATAAAAACCCAATACGTACGATTCATTTTTCGTTGAATTCGTTTTCAATCATATGCCTCTTGTGCTAGGAAATGGTAACATAACGGAGGACTATTTAAGGAATAGAGGTGTTTGACGATGTCTGGAGCTATCATCGGTTATACAACAGCCTTGTATTCGTTAAAGGCAGACATATCCATAAAAAAAGAACAAATCATAGAACTGAGCATGTGTCGAAAAGAAATAAAAGAAGCAAAATCGACTCTGGCAGATGCTGGTAAAAAAATCACTCATCCAGATCTGACATCACATACATGGTTTGGCCATCTTGCAGATACGTTTGATGACATTCGAGACGAGATGGCATCCGCCAGTCAAGAGATTAAAGGTGTACAGCTGACCAATCTAGTGAATCGAATTGATGAGAAAATCAGTGACCTAAAATCGGAAATCCATTCGTTAGAACATGAGATCCATTCCGTTGAAAGAAAAATAGAGAGAGAAAAGCAGAAACAATTGGAAGAAAAAAGAGGGAAGTCACATGAGTAGAGAAATCAAAATAGATGCCAGTGAAATCAAACGAGTTTTACAACATACCAAACAATCAGGCGCTCAAATGAATACAAAACTTCCAACAACCATCAAAGGGAGAAACCAGCTCCTAGCAGCAGATACATTAGAAAGAATCAATCAACAGTTGAACGAATTAAGTACATCCTACATAGGCATTCTTCAGAAACAGCTTGTACAAACAGAACAAGCGGTGAACACCATGATCGAAACGGACAAGGCGCTTGCCTCCAGCAATAAAAGAAAATAAAGGAGAACGCAATGAAAACCCTTGACGCCTTTGCGCTAATAAACGGAATTGACCAAACGCTGAATACATTAAAGCAGCAATCACAACAAATCAGCTCCATAGAAAAACAAATCCATCACATCATTTCACTTGATGGCGCACTAAAGGGAGAGGCGGGACAAGCCATCCGCTCCTTTTATACAGAATGTCATATTCCCTTCCTGCAATTCTTTCAGGTCGTCATTGAGGAATACAGCACTGCGCTGAAAAGCACAAAACAGGCGCTTCATGCACTTGAATCAAATCAGCACGGCTTGATCTCACAATCATTTATTGAACACGAACTAGATCAAGGACTAAAAAAAGCGGAGCGCACGATATCTGAGATTGTAACGGATGTAAACCATGCCATCGGCAGAATTGGTCATATTGTTCATTTGCCAAATGTAGACGAATCAGCTTTTCAGCAAAACTATCAAAAAGCATGGCTCGAGACCTCAAGAACCGTTGGTCTGCTTCATGCATTTGACAGAGAGCAAACAAGCGCTTTACAAGAAACAAAAAGCTCCCTTCAAACAATGAAGCAATACATCAACACGTTAAGCACCATGTTCACCGGCCCAAAAATCGACATCACGAGCTATCAAAAAGGGTCTATTTTCAAAAATGAAAAAGAAGAAAAAATAAGCAGCACCATCAGTGGATTGAATGACAAAATAGACAACCCGAAAGACAACCCGATGATGATCATGCTGAAGAAGCTGAGAGAGAAAGAACGGACGAATGTGGAGACGGTTGTTCTGGATGACACACATAAACACATCAACAAACAAGTCACAGTCAACGACCCATCCCTTACGACATTGCAAGGGGAAGCCGTGAACGGGAAAAACAAGATTCATAGAGACATCAGGGTCATAAATGGTAAACTATACAACGTCAAAGGCATTAAAAAATTAAAAGAATTCGATATCGCAGATGAAGTCGTCACCGATTCATCCGATATTGATTTTATTGGCGGCCGATACACCGTTTACGCCAATAAACAAATCATCCGAACGTATATCGCGAACGGTGAAGTAAGAATAGAAGAAGTAGACAAAATCCCAGAAAGCCGCAGCCGAGGAAACGCGAAACGCATATTAGACGGTGAAGTCGTCTCAACAGCCGAAAACATCATCCTAGAATACAGCGGCATCTACGACGGATATCGAGCCGTTACTGGCAAAGACCCAGAAACCAGCCAAAACATCAGCAGAACAGACCAAGTTCTGTCCGTAGCTTCAATTATCCCAATCGCTAAAATAGTGAAGGTAGGGAAATATGTTTTTAAGATGGATCAAGGGAAGAATGCGGTGAAAAGGGTTACTATTAGTACAGGGAGCAAGATAGATTCTAACACAATAAGAAAATATGTTAGGGATATAGAAGGACGAACAGGAAGAGAGCTACCTAAAAACCAAATAGATAATTTGAAAGCAGCATTAAGAAATAAAGAGTATAACAAAATGTCACCCATAGAAACGGCTAAGCATCGGGCGAAATTTGATAGTTTGAAAAATAAAGTAATCAAAGATTGGGAAAGAAATACTGGACAAAAGTGGCCAGTGTATAATGAAAATATTATTTCGGAAAAAACCGGTAAAGTAATTAGAAAAAAAGGAGATAAGTATGATGCTCACCATATAATTGAAAATACTTTTGGAGGGGAGCATGAATGGTGGAATATGCATCCTGCAAAATTTCCAAATGAGCATCAAGCTGGTATACATGGTGCAGGTTCACCAGCAAATACATTATTTAAAGGAGTTAAAAAATAATGAGATATGAGTTTATTAAGAAAAACGAAGAAAATAGTTTTTTTTTAGTAACTGAAAAAGAAATAATAGATGTTGAAAAGGAACTTGATTTAAAGTTTCCCAAGGAGTTAATTAATTTTTATATAGAGGTAGGTTACGGTTTTATTAATGGGTCTGAGTTTAACATTAATCGTATTATGGACCCTTATTCTGTAAGAGACTTTCGATTAAGGGCTAATGATTTTGAATTCTATCCAGACATTGAAATCTATGATGAATTTGAGAATAACAAATTAATATTTTTTGAAGCAAATGAGACAGCTTTAATGTCAATTGAATTGAATGAAAAGGATAGAAGCGCAATATACTATTATGATATCCAAATCGCTAATTCTTTAGAGGAGTTTTTAACCAATATCCAAGAGGATGATAAATATTATCTAGATTTACTAGTAGACTATTAAAAGCCTTTCAAGATTTACTTTGCCATTGATCAATTAATATATGAGAATTGGACAAGGGGAAATTCATAAATTGGAATATAATTGTGGATTGAGTGACCTGTTAAGTAAATCTAAAGATAAAGCAAAACTTCATAAACATAGCACTTATCTAGGAGGATCCAAATGGTCGATTTATCCCAAATCCCAGGCCTAATCATCAACAATCCAGAAACTGATATAAACATCAAAAAGGCAGAATCCCAACTAAACATGGTGCTACCCGATGCTTATAAAAACTTGCTGAAACAGACAAATGGATGTTCCATTGGCGGCGATGTCCTACTATACGGCACTGAGGACATGGCGGAACGCAATGCAACATGGGAGGTTCAGCAATATGCAAGCGGCTATGTGGCGATTGGCGACGATGGCGGCGGGCGAGTATTTCTCATGCGTCAGGCCGAAGAGGAGAAAAAGGTGTGGATTGTGGATGCTGGTGTAATGGACCCTCAGCATGCAGAGTTGATGACTGAAAACTTGCTGAAATGGGTGAGTGAGGGATGTATCGTTGAATGATTATATTGCCTAGAATGCATGAATCACTGAAAAGTAAAAACAAATCATCCAACTGAAACGCTCTGTGACGCAAATGTCATGGAGCTTTTTTGATAATATCACTCCGGATTCTCCCTCCATTCATCCCATGTTATAATAAACACAGTTTATGAACGAGAGGATATGCAGGACATGAAAAATGAACCTATTGAGTTACTGACACAGCCGAAATGGCGAATCATAGATCAATCGAGCCTAGGTCTCTATGTGGACCCGAAGCAATCCTTTGCGATGGATGATACGCTTTGTGCGTCAGTCGGGAAAGGACTCTCACCAGCGACTGCGCGTTCTTGGGTGCATCACAATACAATTGTGCTTGGGATTCAGGATACAAGACTTCCATTTCTCCAAGATGGTGTGAAACTGCTTGAGGAAGAGGGGTATCGCGTCATTGTACGTAACTCAGGCGGTCTTGCTGTGGTGCTGGATGAAGGTGTCTTAAATTTGTCGTTAATCTTTGCGGAACAAAAGAAGGGCATTGATATTGACCGCGGGTATGATGCGATGGTGGAATTGGTCCGCCGGATGCTGTCTAAGTATGAGGTGGACATTGAAGCTTATGAGATTGTCGGCTCTTATTGTCCGGGCAGTTATGATCTAAGCATCAATGGAAAGAAATTTGCAGGCATTTCTCAGCGTAGATTACGCGGTGGAGTCGCTGTGCAAATTTATTTGTGTGCAGATGGAAGCGGGCGGGAACGTGCCGACTTGATCCGCCGTTTTTATGACGCCGCTTTAAAGGACAAACGAGAAGAAGTGAAGGCAGTATTTCCTGATATACAGCCAGATACGATGGCGTCTTTATCAGAATTAACTGGAGAACCAATTGATTGTGCGCTTCTTATGCGCTTTTTACTAGAAGAGCTTCAAACGTTAAGTGATCAGCTGACAGCCTCAGGACTGAACGCAGAAGAACAGCTTGAATTTGAAAAAAACATGACGCGGATGATTGAGCGGAATGAAAAGGTGTTCTCTTAAAAATCTTGAAAAGCATAGAGGTGAAGTGATGGAAACGAAGCTTGAGAAAGCCATTGAACTTCGAAAAAGTGGACACCTTCAAGAATCAAATGAAATGCTCTCTTATCTTGTAGAGAAGTATCCAGACGATGCCTCTATTCATTATCAATGTGCCTGGAGTTATGACTTGTTAGGAGAGGAAAGGCAAGCTGTCTTTTTTTATGAAAGAGCCATTGAGTTAGGATTGTCTTCAGAAGAACTAGAAGACGCTTTACTAGGGTTAGGAAGTACATACAGAACTTTGGGAGAATATGAAAAGTCAAAACAGATATTCCTAAAAGGGATGGAAACTTATCCAGACAACAAAGCCATTCAAACGTTCTATGCCATGACTTTGTATAATTTAAAGGAACATAGCAAAGCGATGGAAATATTACTGAACTGTTTAACTGAAACGACAAAGGATCCTGCTATTTTAAGTTATCGAAAGGCGATTGATTTTTATTCAAATCAGTTAGATAGGTTATGGAAATAATAGTTGATTTGGCTACTTGAATAGAATTGGAGGGGCAATGTTATGAAAAAACCCCCTCCTTTGTTATGAAATTTTATATGTAATAGTCATTTATGGCATAAGAAAGAAGGAAAATGTATTGTCATTATTCACCACGTATTACCCGCTGTTTATGCTTTGTGTTTTATCTGTGCTGTATGTAATGTATCGTATTCAGCCGGTGGCCACTACTGTTAAAAAAATCATCATTGTGCTCTGTGTGTTAACAAATGCCGCCTATATTTGCTGGCGTCTTTTCTTTACACTGCCGCATGAAGGTATTTTTAATATTGTGATGGGTATTTTGCTTGTTGCCTGTGAATGCATTGGGTTTTTACAGCTGCTTGTGTTTTATACACTTGTTTGGAAGCCATCCAATCGGAAACAAGTCATGATCAGTGATCTTGACAGGCTGCCAACAGTTGATATTTTCATAGCTACATATAATGAACCAATTGAAGTGCTGAAACGCACTGTTGCAGGTTGTGTGAATCTCTCTTATCCAAAGAACAAAGTCCACATTTATTTATGTGATGATGGCAAGCGGGCGTCTGTAGAGCAGCTTGCTTCTGAGTTTGGTGTTCATTATCTGACAAGAACAGATAACAAGTATGCGAAGGCGGGTAACTTAAACCATGCGATGTCTCAAACGAATGGGGAGCTGATTCTCACACTTGATGCGGATATGGTCCCCCTTCCTTCGTTTTTAGAAAAAACAGTGCCTTACTTTCATGATGGAGCGACGGCGTTTGTTCAAGTTCCACAGGCGTTTTATAACGAAGATCCTTTCCAATATAATATGTTCTCGAAGGATCGAATTCCAAATGAGCAGGACTTCTTCATGCAAACCCTCCAAGCTGGGAAGGATCGGTTTAATGCTGTGATGTATGTCGGTAGTAATACTGTCTTTAGAAGAATCGCCTTAGATGAAATTGGCGGATTTGCTACTGGGGTGATTACAGAAGACATGGCGACAGGAATGCTACTCCAAGGAAAGTTCAAATCTGTGTCTGTCGGAGAAGTATTAGCCGTCGGTCTGGCACCTGAAAGCTGGCTGGATCTGTTAAAGCAGAGAGATCGGTGGTCGAGAGGGAACATTCAGTGTGCCCGTAAGTTTAATCCTTTGAAGGTTCGTGGCTTAACGCTGATGCAGCGAGTTCTTTATTTAGATGGTATTGTGTATTGGTTTAACGGTTTGTTTAAAATGATTTACATTCTCACGCCGATTTTGTTTTTATTGTTTGGTATTCAAAGTTTCTGGGCAGATTTCCAGTCCATTTTCATGTTCTGGCTACCGGCGTTCTTTAGTTCCTATTTAGCATTTAAACTAGTGTCGAATCAAAAAAGAAGCATGTTTTGGAGTCATATTTATGAAAGCTCTATGGCATTCCACCTGGCTGGTGTGGCTTTAAGTGAGCTGTTTTTCAAAAAGAGAGTGGAATTTCTTGTCACACCAAAGGGAATTCAAACGGACAAAAGACACTTTCATTTGAAAACGATGATTCCCCATTTGATCTTTTTGCTGCTCTCATTGCTTGTCCTAGTGAAAATAGGATACGATGTGAAGGTAAATGGGACGATGAATGCTGATCTCATGTTGATTAATATATTTTGGGTGATGTATAACGGTGCAGGTCTATTCATGGCACTGCTTGTGGCGTTTGACCGTCCGCGTTATCGAAAATCAGAGCGGTTTGTCATTGAAAAAGAGGGACAGCTTCATTCTGATCATCAAGATGAGTCGATTGCTTGTTTTCTACTAGATATGAGTGATTCAGGTGCGCGTCTATCCATTCCATTGGATCAAGCTTCTTCTCTTTATCAAGGACAAACGCAATTGTTCTTTTCAGAGGATGAAAGTGTGGCGTGTGATGTGGTTTGGAGCCATCCAGAGGGAGACAAGCTGATGGTTGGTGTTGCTTTTACTGACACACAAAAATCAGAGTATCTATCACTGATCCGCTTCCTATTCACACGAGAGCATGTATCGATAACGGATCGTGAGAAAAAATCCTATGCTGTTCGGACATTTCTCCGCTTTGTAAGAGAAACGAAGAAGGTACCAAAGGCCTTGCAGCGAAAATGGATGAGAAGGCCTTTGCAAGGTGTGGCAGGCACGCTGTCCTATGAGGGCCGATTAGAAGAGAAGGTGCCGGTGAACATACATGATATTAGTTTATCTGGATGCAAAATCGAGTCTGAAGCTTCAATTGAATTAAATGAGAAAGTGCTGATCACCATTGACGCAGAATCTCTGACAGATCAGCCGGCAATTGCCGTTTGGACTTCAAAAAGGCGCGGCCGCACAATTGTCGGACTCAAGTTTATTCAACCTGAAATCAAGCAGATAGAAGTAGAAGAAAGAGAGGGAGTGGTTTCTTGAAATCAAAAAACGGCGGTTACCTCTATTTACTATGGCTTCCTGTCCTCATGGGAGCCGGCTACGGCATTTCGCTTTTAGTGCCATTTCTTCAGCCTGTCCTGACACTTGGTATCGCAGGTCTTTATCTTTTTATATTTGGTGATTTTCAGGTGAGACAAGTCAGGTATATTTTTATGTTCGTCTTTTTGATTAATGTTCTTTTTAGTGTGATGCTATTTTTAGGCATTTAAAAAAGTGCTTCCCGCAGATGGGGAGCACTTTTTGTTATTCTGCCATTTTTTCGAGGTTGCCGTTTCGGTCCATTTTAAAGGTTGGAGCGGCAGTGTCGTCCTCTTCAAACAAAACTAGTTTTCTTGCACGGTTCATGATTTTGACGAGTGTTTCATAATCTTCTTGAATCGTGAGCTGATCCTTTTCAAGCTTTTTCACTTCTGCTTCTAGCTGTGTGACTTTATGTGAAAGTTCGTTATTTTCTCGTTTTAACCGGCTGTTTTCCATGCGTAAGGCAGAGGATTGCTGTCCATCGCCTTCATAGCGGCGCAAGAAATCAATGACATCTTCGATGGTTAAATCCTGTTGCTGCCTAAAAGGATTGGCTTCTGGCTTTTTCTCTGCGACATGAGAAGCCTGTGACAATAAATGTGATAAACTAGCTAACTCTTCATTGTAGCTTTGGTCTACAAACTGGAGCTGCTCGGCTGTTTCAGATGCTGGTGCAAACGTTTCTTCCTGCGCTGGTTCCAGCTCCTGTGAGAATTCCTCTTGCATGACCGTTTCTTCTACTTGCGGCTGATAGAGTAATCGTTTCTTTGCAGGCTGACCATTGCCGAGTGCGCGCATCCGTTGTTTCCGCTGCTTTTTGGCAAGGGCTAAAGCTTTTTCATATTGATGCCTCACAACAGCATTCCATCTAAAACCGCATGCCGCTGAGGTGCGATTTAGCTTGTCTCCTACTTCTTCAAACGCATTCAGCTGTGTGCTGCCCTCTCTGACGTGACGTAAGACGGTTTCTGCCAAAAGGAGATCGTCTTCCTCTGACCAAGCATCTTGTCTTTGTTTTGACATGTTTAAACCCCCATATGATTTGATGGTATTAGATTAGCCAAGTTCAAGAAGGTTTATACAAGTTTGCTAAAAGGATAGTGGAAAATACTAGCTTTTATATGAGCACGTCTCAGCGATTATCATGCGTCTTGCAAGTCTAGCCGCTTCGATGTACAATGTTGGGTGGTATATTATGACTCTTGGTTGTCCAACTGTTTCATATAAAATGAAGTTCATCATTGAAAGGAAGCGTAAGACCATGGCTAATGAGTTTCGCGTATGTGACGATTGCGATGCGACGAACCTAAAGACGTTGCTGCCTCGACTCAAATCGGTTGACCCTGATGCAAAAATTGAAATTGGCTGTCAATCCTATTGTGGTCCAGGACGAAAAAAGGCTTTTGCGTTTGTGAACAATCGCCCATTATCCGCACCAACAGAAGATGAGTTACTCGAAAAGGTTCAAAAGAAAGTCAAATAAATGTCACTGAATGTGTTCAGTCGACCTAAAAAGAGGTCCGTCCCTGTCAGGTCGGGCTTTTTACGTCCATGCAATCGTTGAGAACACATTCACGAGCAAATTCAAGGATGTTTTCGGGAAAAGTTACCCGATATAATAGAAACACGTCTTAAAAAAAGAGGGACGAAACGATGGCGTATCCAAAAGGGAAATTATCTGAGGAAAAGGTATTTAAAGATCCTGTGCACCGTTATGTTCATGTACGGGACGCATTAATATGGGACTTAATAGGAACAAGAGAATTTCAGCGCCTGCGCCGAATTAAACAGCTAGGAACCACTTATTTGACGTTTCATGGTGCAGAACACAGCCGTTTCAATCATTCACTCGGTGTATATGAGATTGTGAGACGGATTGTGGATGATGTATTCAAAGGACGGCCGGAATGGGATGAGGGAGAACGCGAGCTTGTCCTGAGTGCGGCCTTGCTTCATGACCTCGGACATGGACCATTTTCTCATTCCTTTGAAAAGGTCTTCCACTTAGATCATGAATCGTTTACAAGAGATATTATTTTAGGGCAAACCGAAGTCAATGAAGTGCTTCGCCGGGTGAGTGATGATTTCCCGAAGCATGTGGCTGAAGTCATTGCCAAAACGTATCAAAACAAACAGGTGGTCAGTTTGATCTCAAGTCAAATTGATGCCGACCGTATGGACTATTTGCAGCGTGATGCCTACTATACAGGCGTCAGCTATGGCCATTTTGATATGGAGCGTATTTTGCGCGTGATGCGTCCGAGAGAAGATCAGATTGTGATGAAGCAGAGCGGGATGCATGCGGTCGAGGATTATATTATGAGCCGCTATCAAATGTATTGGCAAGTCTATTTCCACCCGGTGACACGCAGTGCAGAAGTCATCTTAACGAAAATTCTCCATCGTGCAAAAGAGCTGCATGAAACGGGCTATATTTTCACACATGCCCCTGTTCATTTTTATTCGATTTTTGAAGGGAATGTCACCACAGAGGACTATATTAAACTGGATGAATCCATTGTCTTATTTTATTTTCAGGCGTGGGAAGATGAAGAAGATCACGTGCTGGCTGATTTGTGCCGCCGTTTTATGAACCGCCGATTGTTCCAATATACAGAGTTTAATCCGAATGAAGAAATGACAAAATATTTCAAGCTGACCGCCTTGTTCAAGGAGGCAGGCATTGATCCTGACTATTATTTAGTCGTCGACTCTTCCTCTGACTTGCCATACGACTTCTACAGACCAGGGGAGGAAGAAGAGAGACTGCCGATCCACCTTTTGACGCAAAGCGGTCATATTAAAGAGCTGTCGAGACAGTCAGATATTGTTGATGCCATTTCCGGTAAACGAAGAACCGATCATAAACTTTATTTCCCGATGGACTTAATTGTAGATATGTCGGAAAAAGCTGAAGAAAAGAAGGCGATCATGAAGCTGCTTGGATTGGGATAAGGAAGTACTGAAAAAGGAGATGTCGGGAATTTGTTGAAAGAGCATGCAAAGTTGATGAAGGTATTCTCTGAATCCGGGGAAATCGTTGGACGGAAGAAGCTGCAAAAGATGATTTACATAGCAAAAAAGCTAGATTTGCCTTTTTACGAGAAATACGATTTTCACTTTTATGGCCCCTATTCAGAGGAGTTGACGCTCAGAATTGAAGAGCTGTGCAACCTTGGATTCTTGGATGAAATGAAGGAAAAAAAAGGCGGATACTATCAATATCGCTATTCGCTGACGGACAATGGGAAAGAGTTTCTCGATCAGTGTGAAGTGGACATGCCTGACCTCAAAGTGCTGACGCAGCAGATGAACGAGCAGTCGTCTCGTTTCCTAGAGCTCGTCTCTACGATTTTATACTTTGATGATCTGCCACAAGATGAGGTAAAGGAAAAGGTCTTCACCATTAAAAGCAAGCAGCGCTATACGGACGAAGAATTTGAGGATGCTCTTGCTTATATTGATCAGTTGAAGGAATTGAACTAACGAGAAGAACCAGTGTGTGATGGCTAATGGCTAGAACAGACTGGTTTTTATTTTGCGCAGAAACAAGTCGACCGCATGGATCGACTTGTATTTTATGAATGGTGATAAGAGAATCTCGCTAAAAATTGTTTTGTACGTTCTTCTTTCGTCTGTTCAAAGACTTCTTCCGGCGTACCTGATTCGACGATGACCCCATCTTCCATGAAAATCACCTTGTCGGCAATATCATAGGCAAAGCTCATCTCGTGCGTGACGATGATCATGGTGACCCCGGTTTGCGCTACCTGTTTAATGACATCAAGCGTTTCTCCTACAAGCTCAGGATCTAATGCAGAGGTCGGTTCGTCGAACAAAATGACTTCTGGATTTAAAGCCAGTGCCCGTGCAATGCCAACTCGCTGCTGCTGTCCGCCAGATAATTGATGCGGATAAGCATCCTTTTTCTCTAGCAATCCAACCTTTGTAAGCAATTGAAGAGCTGTGTCATAGGCTTGATCTTTCGGATGTTTACGGGCAATGACTAAACCTTCCATGACGTTTTCAAGTGCTGTTTTATGAAGAAATAGATCGTATTGCTGAAAGACCATGGCGGTTTTTCTTCGAAGTGCGAGAATGGCTTTAGGCTTGGCTTGATTGAACTTGACAGTCGTGTCATCAATGCTAATTTCTCCTTGATCCGCACGCTCAAGAAAATTCAAGCAACGCAGAAAGGTTGATTTCCCAGAACCGCTCGGACCTAATATGACAACCACTTCGCCTTTTTCCACTGATAAATCAATTCCTTTTAGAATCTCGTTCTTGCCGAACGCTTTATGCACCTGTTTTATGTTAATCATGCCAATCGTCTCCTTTTGTTTTTGTGTCCATATTTCTCATATCCGGCTGTGATGGCTTCAATAGAGGCGCACAGTGCCCAGTAAATCAGGGCAACGGCGATGTATGCTTCAAGATAACGATAGTTCACATTGGCTTTGATTAAAGCGCCGTTTAAAATATCGACCACAGACACCATAGAGACGAGAGAAGAGGCTTTGATTAAACTGATCAGCATGTTGTTCAGAAGAGGAAGGGAGATGGGAAAGACTTGTGGAATGATGACCCTTCTTAAGACCTGCTTGCTGGTGAAACCAACGGATAATGCGGCATCGAATTGACCCTTTGGAATAGATGCAAGAGAGCTTCGAAATATTTCGGATAACCCGCTTACGGCATATAAAGTAAGGGCGAAAATGGCAATCCATCGTCTGTCCAAATCACTGAAACGAATCTGAAGAGAAAGAGATGCAGCCAAATGATCCAGCGAGTCTGAAAAAAGAAGATAAGATACGAGCAAAATTAGAACAACAGGAATAGCTTTAAAAATAGCCACAAACCATTTGAACAATTGAGATAATACAGGCACCTGATAAAAACGGATAAGGGCAATACCAAATCCAAAGACAGAGCCAAATATTAGCGGTAGAAAGCCTAACAGCAGAGTTGTTGGCAAATAATGAAGTGCAGCTAGAAAGGCCTGCAGCATAAAGGCAACATCAAAATCCACTCAGATCGCTCCTTTCTTATGATGTAGTAAAGTCTCCGCCCAATATTTTTTTAGACAATTCAGCGAGCTTGCCGTTATCGATCAGCTTTTGTAATGCTTGATCAATGTCTTTTTGAAGTTTTGTATTGTTTTTTTGATAAAGATAGTACGTTTTAGATACATTTACAGGCTTTCCAGATGTCACAAGATTGGCATTGAACTGTTTGTTTAGCTTATTGACGTCATACTTTGTGAGCAAGGCTGCATCGACTGTGCCATTCTGAAGGTTTTTGACTAGAATTTCGTTCCCGCCATCTCCGTAGACAATGTCAATTTTCCGATCGTGCTTTTCGTTATATTGTTCTAGCAGATAAGCGAAATTACTCCCTGTAGAAGTATGTACCTTGTGTCCTGCCAAATCATCCAGGCTTTGAAAATCATGACCGGATGCTTTATCAACAACCACATAGCTTGTATAGTCTGTGTAGCCAACTTTTCCAAATAGATATTTCTTCTGGCGCTCATCATTGATTTCATATTGATGGGCAGCGAGATCTACTTTACCAGCATCTAAAGCGGGCAGAATATTTTTAAATTCAAAGGATTCATATTTAAACTGATATTGTGGAAGCAGCTGATCGACTTCGTCTAATACAGCCTTCTCATAGCCTGTTAATTTGCCGTTTTCATCTAAGTAAACGAAAGGCTGGTAAGCGTTCCCTGTGCCAACGATGATTTCTTTCGCATCTGGATCATTATTCGTTGCTTCTGCTTTGACTTCATTCGATTGTTCCGTATTTCCGCAGGCAGCAAGCAGCAATGAGCCAAGTGTAAGCAGACCGATGATGGAATGTTTTTTGAATTGTTTGTTATTTTTCATGTGAAATCCTCCTCGTTTTACTTCGCACGCTTTTCGACTGTAAAGGCCGTTTCCGCTCTTTTTAAGGAAACGAACGTTGCTTGACGCTGTTTTCTTGTTTTCGGTGTATTGATCCACTTTTCCAATAGGTCAAACGCTTTTTCTAGCAGCAGACTTAACATTATAAAAATGACGGCAGCAATAAAGTATCCTTCTAATACGCGGTAGTATAATGCCCCTAATGTTTGAACCTTTCCAATAATATCCATTACGCCCAGTGTAAAGGCGAGAGAGGTATTTTGTAATAAGTTGACGATGGCCACACCAATATTCGGTAGTGCGATTTTTCCTGCTTGAGGAATGAGTGTCCTTCTATAAATCTGCCATTTTGTCAGCCCAATCGAGGCAGCCGCTTCATATTGAGATGCTGGGACACTTGATAAGGCTGATCGGAATATTTCTGAAAAGTAGGCAGCAGTATTGAGTCCATATGTAATATAAAGAAAGATCAATTTGTTCCACATGGAGATATCAAGGCCAATTGTTGCGAGCACACCTGGCAGGCCATAAAAGACAATAAACATTTGAACAAGGATAGGTGTTCCGCGAATAAATGAGACATAGATTGCACTGAGCTGATGCAGGACAGGAATGCGCTCAATTCGGAAATAAGCAAGGATGAATCCAAGAAAGCTGCCAATCAAAGTGGCAAATAAAACGATCAGCAAGGTGGTCGGAAGGGCTGATAATACTTTAGGGAAGAGTGTGACCACATACTCCCATTTGAAAAACTCACCCATGTTGAATCACCTCCTATGTAGAAGTCGTTTCGACTTTTTCTTCTGCGGGTGGCGCGCCTAATATGGCAGCATCGAACCGTTCTGGGATAAGTACTTTATACATCAAGATACCTAAGTCACCATTTTCGGCTTCACGTTCAATATATTTTGTGTATCCTTTTCGTTCGTACATGTCTAAAAGCCAAGGGTGTTTCCGGCCAGAAGTGCCCAGTGTATACGCAGGCGCTTTATATGTTTGGCGGAGCAAGGTGTTTTCCACATAATCGAGCAGCTTGTTTCCAATCCCTTGCCCTGCTAAATCAGGAGCTGTCGCAAACCACCAAACAAATGGATATCCTGAGACCGGTTGCGTACTCTCCCAAGGAAAACGGATGGTGATGGTTGATATGAGCCGCCCGTCTCGTTCTAAAACAACGGCAGCGGACTGTGTAATGTTTTCTATGACCATTTCAAGTGTGGCGTTCGTGGATGGCCAATCAATGCCCATTTCCCCAAGTGGTTTAAATGCACTGGACAGCAATTCTAAAAAGGCTGGCGCATCTTCTTCGGTAGCGATACGAAAAATATCTCGACTCATGACAAACCTCCATTCAAAATGTAATGTCAGATTATTGCTTTTCTTAAAGTCTCGATATCTGGATTCAACAATGCTTGATACACGTGGGGGTCATGACTGATCTCAACTACAGGCACATAGCGGACGCCGTATTTTTCCTCTAAAATGTTTCTGTAATCATCATGTTCAGTGACATCAATCGTTGAATAAGGGATCTGCTGTTCGTTGAAATAGGATTGAATGTCCTTGCAATAACTGCATCCATTTTTGCTCCATAAAATGATTTTTTGACTGTTTGACATTAGACGTTCACCTCGTGATTTATTTTTTTAGCTGCTGTTTGTTCATGGTTAAACGCTTCTTTTAACAATGTGACAGACGCAATTCTTGCCTCAATGTCTACGATCGGAGTTAGTACGATGAATTCATTGATATCGTATGTCTCGGCCAGCTCAGTCAGCCGGTGATGAACAGTTTCTTTTGTGCCAGCGGTATAGCCGGTTTTTTGTACGTGAATGCTGTAGTGTTCTTTTTTCGTTCCTTTCACTAGCTTTTCTGCATCCTCTATTGATGTGACATTGAGCTTTCTTCCATCGGAAAAGGAGACCTTTACTGTTTCCTTTTGTTTGATGTGCAAGAGTGCTTGTTCATGATCTTCGGCTGCGGAAACGGTGATGGCGAGAAGGAACTGCTGGCGAGTGCCCGCTTTTTGATATGTTTGGAAGGTCTCCCTTGCTTCTTTTAATAATGATTCATCTCCATTAATAAAGAAGGCAAATACAAAGGAGATTCCGAGTTTTGCTGCGAATTTAGCGCTCTCCGTACTTCCCCCTAAAAGGAAGATGTCGGGTGACAAACGTGGGATGGGCTGAGCATTCAATTCATTTGATTGTTCCGTAAGGTAGGTTTTGAGATCTACTAATTTTTGAGAAAAATCTTTCCGTGACGCTTGATAATCCTCCTGAAGTGCTTGTGTCGAGAGGTTCAGCCCTCCTGGTGCTTTCCCAACGCCTAAATCGACTCTGCCAGGCGCTAGTGATGCCAGTACATGAAATGTTTCAGCTACTTTAAATGGGCTATAATGCTGTAGCATGACACCTCCAGAACCAATTCGCAAATTGCTCGTTTTTGCTAATAGATAGCCGGCAAGGGCTTCAGGGGATGAACCTGCTACTTGAGGGTTATTGTGATGTTCAGACACCCAAAACCTGTGATAGCCAAGCTGATCCGCTGCTTCAGCTAATCTGACAGTATGCTGAATGCCCGCCTCTGCGTTCTCGTTTTCACCGACAAGGCTTTGATCAAGAATACTAAGGGTGATCGACATTGGCTGTTCCTCCTATCAGACTTTGATATTGAGATAATGCGAGGTTTAACCTGTTTATGGCATCTGAATCAATTAAATAATTATCTGAACCCTGCTTTTTGACCTGTTGATCCACGACATACACACCAGATTGAACAACTGTTGCACCAAGTTGGTGAATAATCGGTTTAAGAGCATATTCAATGACGAGCAGATGACCATAGGTTCCTCCTAAAACGAACGGAAGGACGGGTTTTCCTTGTAATGCTTTTTGGGGAAGTAAATCTAAAAACGTTTTTAAAATACCGGAAAATGACGCTTTGTAGACAGGCGTTAACACAATGACACCGTCACTCTCATTCACGAGTTCAATGGCCTTGACAATCTCTTCGTTTGAAAAGTCTGCTCCTATTAGTGCGCTGCTAGGCAGCTGGTGAACTTGAATGGTATGTACATCTATTCCATTGAATGTTAACTGCTGCTGAATATGCTGCAGGACACCCGTTAATCGAGATTGGACGGAATGACCTCCTGCTATAATCGTTACTTTCGTCAATTCGTCTCCTCCATTTCTTATAATTCCGTCTAAACAACTTGGAATAGTTGATAATATAAATTATAATAAGGCAAACCAATAGAAAAGTATAATTAGTAATCATAAATCCACGATTCAGATATTTAAAATACAGGGAGAAGAGGGGTTTTCATGGAGATTCGAGCGATACGCACTTTTGCCACCATCGTGAAATACGGAAATTTTTTAAAAGCAGCAGCAGCGCTGAATTATTCTCAGCCAACCATTACTTTGCACATCAAACATTTAGAAGAGGAAATTGGAGAGAAGCTTCTAGAAAGAGGGAAGACCTTAAAGTTAACAGCATCAGGACAGCTTTTTTATGAAAGAGCCAATTCTTTACTCAATGAATATGAGAAACTGACGAAAACGCTCCAAGATTTAGAGGTAGGCATTGCGGGGTTCATTCGCATCGGTGTTTCTGAGCCCACAGCCAGCTTAGAGTTCCCATCGCTTCTTGCAGAATTCAAGGAAAGGTTTCCGAATGTAGAATTTTCTGTGCAAGTAGCAGATGCAAATACACTGAGTTCCTTGCTTTCCCATGATGAGATTGATTTTGCAATTTGCGGCGCACCAGAAGCTTCGATGGAAAATAGCTATAAGCCGCTTTTTCAAGATGATATTGTTTTGTTGGTTCCGTCTTCCCATCGATTGGCGGAAAAAGATGCAGCGGAGGTAACAGATTTAGAAAATGAAACCATATTATTCACACCTCACAATTGCCCCATCCGCATCCAAATTGAACAACAAATCGTTAACGTCATTGGGAGCAATTACAATAAGTTAGAGATTACGAGCAGCATGTCCCATAAACACTATGTTCAGGCTGGATTAGGAGTGTCTCTTTTTACTCGAACCGCCCATTCTTTTACACTCCCCGGTACAAAGGTATTAGAAATAAAGGGCATTCAAGTGTCCCCGCCAGTTGGTCTATTGAGGAAAACAAATGATGCGCCTGGAAGAGCTGTACTCCAGTTTATTGATCTCATTGAAAATCGATTGCATCGAACAACATGAAAAAGGGGTTAGCCTTTGCGCTGAACCCTCTTTCATGTTTATTTTACGGTTTGTTTAAGAAACTGATTCTTCTTAATAGGCAGACCCAAATTTTCGCGAAGGGTATGAGCTTGATAATTTGGATCATAATATCCTCTTTCTATCAAAACCGGGATCACATGCTCTGTCCATTCGGATAAACCACTAGCTAGAATCGGAGCGCCAAAAATAAATCCATCTGCGGCATCTTCTTCGATCCATTGAATCAATTTGTCAGCCACTTGTTCGTAAGTGCCGAAAAAGGCACTTTTTGGAGTGGTCACTTGTAAAGCGACTTCTCTTAAGGACAAATTTTGTTCTTTGGCCATTTTTTTAATGGATTCTGTTGTAGATTGAAAGCTGTTTGAACCAGCGTCACCTATATCAGGAAAAGGTTCATCAAGCGGGAATTGACTAAAGTCCAAATGATCAAAGAATCTGCCGAGGTAATGCAGGGCTTCTTCAATAGAGACTAGATGTTTAATGGCTTCATATTTTTCTTCTGCTTCTTCGACTGTTTTCCCTGTAATCGGGTGGATGCCAGGGAATATTTTGATATCGGATGGTTTTCGACCAAGCGCTTCGGCTCTATTTTTCACGTCACGGTAATAGGCTTTTGCCTTTTCAAGTGAATCGGCATTTGTAAATACAGCGTCTGCTTCTTTTGCGGCTAGATCTTTTCCTGCCTCTGAAGCACCTGCTTGGAAAATCACGGGCTGCCCTTGTTCAGATCGTTCAATATTTAAAGGACCTTTGACAGAAAAGTGTTTCCCATGATGGTTTAATGTGTGCAGTTTATCTCGATCGAAGAAGACACCTGTTGAACGATCTCTTATAAAAGCATCTTCTTCCCATGAATTCCAAAGCCCATTCACTACATGTAAATACTCTTCTGCAATTTCGTATCGAAGGGAGTGGCTAGGATGAGAACGGATGATGTGATTTTCAGCAGAACCTTCTAACGGTGAAGTCACAACATTCCATCCTGCCCGGCCTCTGCTTAACTTATCCAAGGAGGCAAATTGTCTGGCAATGGTAAAGGGCTCACTGTAGGAAGTGGATACGGTCCCCACAAGTCCAATTTGTTTGGTGACTGCAGCAAGAGCGGATAAGATGGTTAATGGTTCAAATCGGTTCAAGAAATGAGGAATCGAATGTTCATGAATATATAAGCCATCTGCGACAAAGACAAAACGGAAACCCGCTGCTTCTGCCTTTTTTGTCATCGCTTGATAGTAATCAATATTAACACTTGCATCTGCTGGAACTGATTCATCCTTCCACGCATTCATGTGACCTCCCGGACCATGTAACATTAATCCAAATTGTATGTGCTTTTTTTCAGACATGCGGATCGTCCCTTCTGTTTTGAAATAGCCATGTTTTATGTTTTTCATCATAAGGTAGAATCGTAAAGAAGTATAATTGGTATCAGTAAAGTATGACTTTATCTTTTCTAATATCATTTTTTGTTTCTTTCAGATGTGTCATTGAGTCCATGACATCATTTCTTAAAACCATGGGAGTTTATTAAGTAAATGACCCAGACCAAAAGCGCTATTTTTCGATGAAATCTGTGTCGGAATATCCGAAAAATTAGTGAATATGACGTATTTCGACTTTCTTCCTGTGTATCTAATTCCCTGTTTTTGACTGAATAGAAGGAAAGTGGTGAATTTTCAGTGAATATATAACTTTGTGAAAATCAAAGGAGGGATAGGAATGAAAAAGCGTTCAGTCTTTTTGTCATTTTTATTGGTAGGTAGTTTGTTACCGGGAGTAAGTTCAGCTTCAGCACCAGTCGCGAGTGCTGGTCATGGGCATGATCATGGTCATGCGCCGTTCGAAACACATATTAGTGAGGGATTGCCAAAGGCAAACGATTTTAAAGATTTGACGAAAGCACCTCCAATTGAACGAGATGTGACAACAAAGGTATTAGATGAGTCTGGTAAGCAGGTGGGCTCTAGAACCTTTAAGGCGAATACAGGAGATTCTATTTCAACAAAGGCAAGTACAGGCAGTCAGAAGGTCACTGTCTATGCGGTTGCTGATGCGCAGTATCGTGCGAAATATAGTGACTGGCAAACACGGATTGTCAGCATCATCGAGCAAGCAGATGTCACGTTTAACCGTGATCATGATGTCGACTTTGTCGTACAAGCAGTAGGATCTTGGACGTCTTCGGGATCAAATGCAGAGCAAATTTTGTCTAACCTTGCGCGCAGCTTTGATGGCAGAGGATACGATTTTGTCACTGGATTTACAGCAAATCCAAACTTTGATGCTGGCGGAATCGCTTATGTCTACAATAGTGCACCAAGCGGAAGTGCATTCGCCGTTAACCTTGACCAAGGAACAGCGAATACAGCAAAAGCGGCTACGCATGAATACGGCCATAACTTTGGCTTACCGCACGACCCTCAAGGAAGCGGCATTGTCTGCTTAATGAATTATGATTATTCCTACACAGTCGATTTCTTCGATGCGGCTCATAAAAATCAGGTGAACCGTAACAAAGCGTGGTACAGATAAAATAAGAGAAAAAAGGACAAACATCTATGTGCTTGTCCTTTTTTTATGCTTACAGGTCGCTGATGCGTTTTCCTGCTACGGCATAGTGTTCTTTTTTCATTTCTTCAATAATGACAGAGACTTTTTCTACACCTGCGCCTGTTGTTTCAACAACAGCATCAGTGACTTTCTCCACAAGCGCTCGTTTCTGCTCGTCTGTTCTTCCTTCAAGCATTTGTACGGTGACAATCGGCAATGCGAAAACCTCCTTTTTCCTTTCATGCTACGCTTCCCTTTAGTTTAAGGGACTTCTTATAGTATACTGAATGAAGTAAATCATTGTATAGAAAGAAAGAGGGATTCATGCCTTTGAACCAATTTCTTGTGTATCCATTAGAACTCATTCCATATGTCGCCATTACGCTTGTTGTTGCATTTACGATGCACGAGCTGGCGCATGCATATGTTGCGTATCGTTTCGGCGACCCGACAGCTAAGAACCAAGGGAGACTCACATTAAATCCACTGAAGCATCTCGATGTATTTGGGACGATTTTGATCTTTGTCGCCGGGTTTGGCTGGGCGAGACCTGTACCGGTCAATCGTTACCATTTTAAAAACCCGCGCTTAGCAGGAATCTGCGTCTCGATTGCTGGCCCTTTAAGTAACTTAGTGTTGGCGTTTCTAGGCTTTTTCGTGTACGTGCTTCTTCAGAAGTTTGGCGGGGAGTCGCTCATGCGCTTTGAGCCGGGAGTTGATCATTTCTTCCGGATATTTATTAACTTGAACGTCATTTTGTTCCTATTTAACTTATTGCCACTTCCGCCGCTGGATGGGTATCGTATTATTGAGGACGTCGTCAGCCCCCGTATCCGTGCGAAAATGACGCAATTCGAACAATATGGGATCATTATTTTTCTCATATTCGTGATCACGCCGCTAGGACAATTTATTTTTGGTCCATTGATCGGAATGCGGGATCAAATCATTCAATGGTTTAATCTTATTTTGAAGCCGCTGCTTTAGGAGGTTTAATGAATGGAAGGTAAAAAGAAGAAACCAATTGGTTTTAACATCATTAAAAAAACAGATGCAACCGACGGACACGGAGGATTTGGAGCTGGTGCGCTCAGCCTAGATAACATTTCGCCGGTGATCATTGACGTAGAGGAAAAGGAAGCTGTCATTGATATTGGTGCGATGCATGCAAGAAGTGCCGTGGAAAAAGGAATTAAATTCTTGAAAAGCAAAGAAGAGGTACCGAACGGAAAGCCGTATTGGCTCGTATGGGTGACCATTGACCGCAGAGAAGAAGGTCCTTATTATGCGGGTGTGACGGCTTGCGAAATGACCGTCGACCGTTCAATCCGCCGCGGGTATAAGTCGCTTCCAGAGCATGTGAATTTCATGGATAAATCAATGAAGCGAAATATCGTCGTCAGTCATATGGATGATGTATCGAAAAAGGTGCTGGCTGATTTCTTGAAGAGTCATAATGAAGCACTATGGGAAGCATCCACAGATGAATTAAAAGAAGGATTGTCTGTCTCTGTATAATTGTGAATTTTTTGTGAAGAATGGCGAATCATTACCAATTCCAGCTGGTTTTTGAGTAAACTGGTGTTAAAGCTAGGACATGGAGAATCCCGAGATGTAAATCTCGGGGTTTTTCATGTCTTTTTTTAACGTTTCAGCCACTTTTCCCACCATTTCTTTGGTTTTTGATCTTGAACTGGATCTTGCTCAGATGATTTATCCTCAGCACCGTAGCACACACCTGTCGGCTCCGTTCCTTCTATAAAATAGGTGAATACCTTTGATTCACATCCTGGGCCTGCGAGATCGCCGGTTTTTGGATTGATATACACACCTTTTACGCCGTCTGGCGGCATGAAGGAGGAGGCTGGCTGTTTGGAGAGGGCTGATTCCATAAAGGATGCCCATATCTTTTTTGCATAGGCTGTTTCTTCGACCGAGTCAATGGTACGCCCTTTATCATAGCCTGTCCACACACCTGTGACGAGCTGGGGAGAGAAGCCGATCATCCAGCTGTCGGCTCCTGTCGTTCCCGATTTTCCTCCGTATGTTCGCGTGAGATCCTTCATAATGGTGCGGCCTGTGACACTCGTATAGCCGTTTAACTGATCATTGAACATTCCTGACATCATGTCGGTGGTGACAAAGGCTGCCTTTTCATCTAGGACTTGCTCTCGTTTTTGTTTTTCTTCAAAAAGCACGTTGCCTTTAGCATCCGTTACTTTTGTAATAAAGGTGGGTTTGACTCGTTTTCCGCCATTGACAAGCATTGCGTAAGCATTGGTCATTTCAATTGGTTTGACAGGAGACGTGCCTAGGGCAAGTGATGGCACCTGATCTAGTTTTTCGTTGATGCCAAATGTTTTGCCCGCACGTACAAGCTGTTTCATTCCTAAAAATAGATGGGTTTTCACGGCATAAATATTATCAGACAGCGCCAAGGCTTGAAGCATCGTAATGCCATCATTTGCGTAATAGCCATGGTAATTGCTTGGTGAATAAGCAGCACCGCTTCCTTGATCATCGAGCTCAAAAACCGTTTCTTCACTGCGCATGACGGTTGCTGGTGTAAACCCGTTTTGCAAGGCAATGTAATAAAGAAGAGGCTTCATTGTTGAACCGGGCTGTCTTTTCGCTTGTGTCACTCGGTTGAATGGACTTTTCTCATAATCTCTTCCCCCGATGAGGGCGAGTACATGACCTGTTTGGGGATGGATAGCAGTAAAGCCGATTTGGATATCTGATTTCGAATAGATTGTGCTTTTCAACGTCTTCTCAGCCATTTTCTGTAATTCTGGATTTAAAGTCGTTTGGATATGAAGGCCATAGGTTTCGATCTGCTCCTCAGTTAACCCCAAGCTTTGTTTCAACTCACGAATCACATCATCATAAAAATACGGAGCTTGCTTTGCTTGCAGCTGCTTCTTTTGCAAAGGGCGATAGGACAGTTTTTCTTTCGCGGCTTCAGCGGCTGCCTTTTTCGTAATCATGCCGTCCTCTTGCATGTGCCTCAGAATCATATTCTTTCTTGCGCCGGCTTTCTCTTCATTCACATAAGGGGAGTAGAGAGAAGGGCCCTTTGGGATACCGGCAAGTAAGGCAGATTCAGCGAGGGTTAAATTCTTCGCTTTTTTCCCGAAATACAGACGGGACGCCGCTTCTACGCCATAAGCTCCATGACCATAATAAATGGTGTTCAAGTATCCTTCTAAAATCTCATCTTTTGTATAGTTTTGCTCTAAGCGAATCGTGTAAAAGGCTTCATTCCATTTTCGCTTCCACGTTTTATCATGATCTAAATACAGATTTCGTGCATATTGCTGGGTGATCGTGCTTGCGCCTTGTACCTTAGCCATGGCACGAATATCAGCCACTGCAGCACCCGCCATCCGTTTCACATCAAAGCCATGATGCTCATAAAAGGTTTTATCCTCAACAGCTACAGCTGCCTGCCTGATATGAGGGGACATGTCCTTTAAGGGCACCCAATATCTCTTTTCTCCAAAGCTGGATTCTCCAAGCTTTGAACCATCGGCTGCATAAATCGTCGTAGATTGGGGAACTTGAACAGAAGGGGCGCCTTGCCATTTGGCTATTAAAAGAATCGTCAAAAAGACAGTGCCTGCAAATAGAAAAGCGAGCAAGCCAATAAAAAAACAGGCTCGAATCGTTTTCACGGTCATGCGGATTTTTTTATTACTCATGATTGTGTCCATGCAAAGCCCCCATTTTGACGGTTTTTTATCAGTATGGAACAAAGAAAACCGTTTTAAACAAATGATTGCAAGAGCGTGCATTAAAATTGAAGAGAACTCATGCGGTTCTTTACAATTTGATATGAATCCACTATACTTTTTTCTTGGACAATCGATATAGTCATAGCCGTTAAAGGCGCTAACAATAGATGTTTGTTTATTATTGGATGAGAGGAAGATGGACAATGAGCGAACTTTGGTATACAGAGAAGCAAACGAAGAATTTTGGTATTACTTTGAAGGTGAACAAAACCCTTCACACAGAACAAACAGATTTTCAGCATTTAGAAATGGTGGAAACAGAAGAGTTTGGCAATATGCTGTTTTTAGACGGTATGGTGATGACGTCTGAGAAAGATGAGTTTGTATACCACGAAATGGTGGCACATGTTCCTCTTTTCACTCATCCAAACCCGGAAAATGTTCTTGTCGTAGGTGGAGGAGACGGCGGTGTCATTCGTGAAATCCTGAAGCATCCAAGTGTGAAAAAAGCGACACTTGTTGATATTGATGGCAAAGTCATCGAATACTCGAAAAAATTTCTTCCTTCGATTGCTAGGAAACTAGACGATCCTCGTGTAGATGTCAAAGTTGGAGACGGCTTTATGCATATTGCTGAAGCTGACAATGAGTACGATGTTATCATGGTGGACTCAACTGAACCAGTTGGACCAGCTGTGAACCTGTTCTCTAAAGGATTTTACGCAGGAATTTCAAAAGCACTCAAAGAAGACGGTATTTTCGTGGCACAAACGGACAACCCTTGGTTCACACCTGAGCTGATTACAAATGTACAGCGTGATGTGAAAGAGATTTTCCCAATCACGAAGCTTTACACAGCAAATATTCCAACGTATCCAAGTGGTCTTTGGACATTTACCATCGGTTCAAAAAAATATGATCCACTTGCTGTAGAAGACAGCCGTTTCTTTGATATTGACACGAAATATTACACAAAAGAATTGCACAAAGCAGCATTCGTTCTGCCGAAATTTGTGAGCGACTTAATCAAATAAATGAAGCGAAGAGGAAATGCGCAAATAACAGTTTGCGCATTTTTTGAAGCGTAAAAGGAGGAATCTTGCATGAGATTCGACGAGGCTTATTCAGGAAAAGTGTTTATTGGAAGTCATCCGACATGGGAAGATGCAAAAGTCATTTTATACGGTATGCCGATGGATTGGACCGTCAGTTATAGACCAGGCTCACGTTTTGGTCCAAACCGTATTCGTGAAGTTTCGATTGGATTAGAAGAATACAGTCCTTATTTAGATCGTGAGCTGCACGAAGTACCATTCTTTGATGCCGGTGACATTCCGCTTCCTTTTGGAAATGCTCAGAAAAGCTTGGACTTAATTGAAGAGTATGTCGACAGCATTTTAGAAAAAGGGAAGTTTCCATTAGGAATGGGCGGCGAGCATCTTGTGTCTTGGCCGGTTTTCCGCGCGATGCATAAGAAATATCCTGATTTGGCGATTATCCATATGGACGCACATACGGATCTTCGTGAGGAATACGAGGGTGAGCCTCTGTCTCATTCTACCCCGATTCGTAAAGTAGCAGGACTCATTGGACCTGAGAATGTGTTCTCTTTTGGGATTCGTTCTGGGATGAAGGAAGAATTTGAATGGGCAAAAGAAGCGGGCATGCACATTTCTAAATTTGAAGTGCTGGAGCCGTTGAAGCAAGTATTGCCAAAGCTGAAGGGGCGTCCAGTTTATGTGACGATCGACATTGATGTACTCGACCCAGCTCATGCACCTGGTACAGGCACGGTGGATGCTGGCGGTATTACATCAAAAGAGCTGCTTGCATCCATTCATGCCATTGCAGGATCTGAGGTTCAAGTAGTCGGTGCAGACCTTGTAGAGGTAGCACCTGTATACGATCATTCCGACCAAACAGCGAATACAGCGAGCAAGCTTTTACGCGAAATGCTGCTTGGATTTGTGAAATAACACCTTGATAGAGGAGCTTGTCATCTCATGTGGACAAGCTCTTTTTTTACATGGATCAAAAAATAAAGGAGGCAGTTCATGTTTTCTTCTATATTGATGGTGCTTCTCGCCTTTTGTGTGTTAGCGGCGGGTTTTCTCACTCTGAAACGAGAGCTCGCAGCTGCGCCGCCCGTTTTTGCTTCGAAAAAGGTAGCAAAGGAAGAGATGTTGGGGTTGTTTCAAGATCGAGGCTTTTTCTATCTGACGGCCATTGCGTTATTCATGCAGGTGGTATTTAAGCGAGCACAGATCGTGCCATTTGATTTTTTTCAGGCATTTTTGGCAAGTTCAGGCGTACAAGCTCTTTTTTATTTAATCAAAAGAAAAGACATGGGCGTAAAGGCTGGATTGGTGGTATTAGTGAGTTTCCTGTTTCTTTTTTTCTAAAGGGATGGTGTAAGATCAAAAACGAAGTTTAATCGCAGTGAAGAAGAGAAATGATGGTATGATAGGCGATCATGAATATGGTATACTATTTTAGTTAAACGGGTCTTAGCAAAGGAAGTGCAAAATGACACAAAACCAAATTTCAATTCATGTAAAGTCAGTGATGAAACCAGAGACGGAGCCGGCTGAAACGATCGAATTCCGCACGACTGGAACGTATCAAGAAAAGAATGACAAAACGTATCTCACTTACCATGAAGAACATGAAATGGGTCAAGTAAAAACCGTTGTGAAAATGAGTGAAAAAGAAATTTTTGTCATGAGATCAGGGGCCATTCAAATGAAGCAGCGCTTTCTCATTGGAGAAACGACCGTCACACATTACACGATGCCATTCGGTACACTACAGCTTGATGTACACACACATGGCATTGATCTCGATGTGGACAAGGGACTGCTGCACATTACGTACGATATGCTGACAGGGGAAGATCAAAAGCATTTACATACATTATCGATTTCGTATAAGGAGGATTTACGTTCATGAATATCGCAGAACAGGTCAAAGATGCGTTAAAGGAAGAAATTATTGCGGCAGTCGTCAAAGCAGGACTTGCTGATGAAAGCCAGGTACCAGATGTCCTTTTAGAAGTGCCGAAAGATAAAACTCACGGTGATTACTCCACCAACATGGCGATGCAGCTTGCCCGCATTGCAAAAAAAGCACCTCGTCAAATCGCAGAGGACATTGTCAAAGCGTTTGATAAAGGGAAAGCTTCTATTGAAAAACTGGATATCGCAGGTCCAGGGTTCATTAATATTTATATGAACAATCAGTATTTAACAAAGCTGATCCCAGCTGTCCTTGAAGCAAAAGAGGCATATGGTGAAACGAATACAGGCGGCGGCCAAAAGGTGCAAGTTGAATTCGTCTCAGCCAACCCAACAGGTGACCTTCACCTTGGACATGCCCGCGGAGCAGCTGTAGGTGATTCTCTTTGCAACATCCTTGATAAAGCAGGGTTCGAGGTGAGCCGTGAATACTATATCAACGATGCAGGCAATCAGATCAATAACCTCGCTTTATCTGTAGAGGTACGTTACTTTGAGGCGCTCGGTCTTGAAAAAGAGATGCCTGAAGACGGCTATAGAGGAGAAGACATCAAAGGCATCGGGCAAAAGCTGGCAGATGAATTTGGTGACCGTTTCGTGCATGAGCCAGAAGAAGAGCGTATGATGTTCTTCCGTGAATACGGCTTAAAATATGAGTTAGAGAAATTACGTGTAGACCTTGAGAATTTCCGTGTCCCATTTGATGTATGGTATTCAGAAACCTCTTTATATGAAAACGGTAAAATCGAACCAGCGCTGGAAACACTTCGCGCTAAAGGCTATGTCTTTGAAGAAGACGGCGCAACGTGGCTGCGTTCAACTGATTTTGGCGATGACAAGGACCGCGTGCTCATTAAAAAAGACGGCAGCTTCACTTACTTGCTTCCAGATATCGCATATCATAAAGACAAATTAGACAGAGGCTTTGATCAGCTCATTAACATTTGGGGAGCGGACCATCACGGCTATATCCCTCGAATGAAAGCGGCGATTCAAGCACTTGGATATCCTGCTGGCAAGCTTGAAGTAGAAATCATTCAGCTCGTTCACCTATACAAAAACGGTGAAAAGATGAAGATGAGTAAACGTACAGGAAAAGCCGTCACCATGCGTGATCTGATTGAAGAAGTAGGCCTAGATGCCACTCGTTATTTCTTCGCGATGAGAAGTGCGGCGACACATATGGACTTTGACCTAGACTTAGCGATTTCTACGTCTAACGAAAACCCTGTGTACTACGCACAATATGCCCATGCGAGAATTTGCAGCATGCTGCGTCAAGGGGAAGAAAAAGGCTACGAGCCAAACCTTGAAAAAGCAGATTTCTCTCACATTCAATCGGAAAAAGAATACGATCTTCTCAAAATCATTGGTAGCTTCCCAGAAGTTGTAGCAGAAGCAGCTGAAAAGCGTATTCCGCACCGCGTGACGAACTATATTTATGACCTTGCATCAGCCCTTCACAGCTTCTACAATGCCGAGAAGGTCATTGATGTAGAAAACGAAACAAAAACAACAGCACGTCTTTCACTCATGAAAGCAACACAAATTACGCTGGCGAATGCATTAAAACTCATTGGCGTATCGGCACCGGAAAAGATGTAAGAACACGAAGAAACCCGCTCGGAACGAGAGTGGGTTTCTTCGTGTTTTTCATCAATCAGCTTTTAGATCACTTTTATTTCTCTGAAAAATCTCAATTTCATAATCCTCTAATGCTTGTTTAGGAAGTTTCTTTTCTAAGACAGATTGCAAACTTGCCATATCTTTTGAAGTATCGATGCCGATGGAAATTGTGGGATCTGTCTTGATAATTTGATAGTTAAACAATGCATGCTCTTCCCATAATGAGTCCAATACGTGGATGACCTTTTCATCTAATTCCTCTTCAGAAAGGGTGAGAGTTTTTGAAGTGAAGCTTAATCCAACAATACAAAGGGTAATAAAAAGCAAACCAATCAAACGTTTTATCATTATATCTCCTTCATATAGTTAATATATTCCTTTAATAGATCATAACATCCAATTGGATTTGTAGAAACAAGTTCATAAAAGGTCTTTTGAATTGATGATAATCAAACAAGGTTCCTTATAGTTATTTAAATTGATTCCATTCAGAATCTGTTAAATAAAAACATCCGCTATCTACTAGAGACAGCGGATGTTGAACATTACCCAAGCGTATTAATAATGTTAGAAATAGAATCGAATAATTGACTAAGTACATCAGAAAACATAGAGTGCATCCTCCCTTCGGTAAGCATGTAGTATGTGTGCGTTAATTAGAATTATCCAAGTGTATTAATAATGTTAGAGATAGAATCGAATAATTGGTTAAGTACATCAGAGAACATGTTTTTGCCTCCTCTCTTTTCTTTTTACATCTACTTAACGAAGGGGATGGAGGGTTGGATCACTTTTTCTAAAAAATTTTTAAAAAAGTTGGTGGCATAGAAAAAAGCACCACATATTCGGGTGCTTTTTGGCTTTTATTAGTTATGAATGAATACGCAGCTTCACGTCTCCATTTTCACACGCTAGCTGAACGTTTCCGCCAATCGGTAAGGTGAAGACCGGCTGTGTATGTCCGATATCGACATCGTAGAACACTGGAATGTGTTTGAGCATTGGGTGCTTATCTAGGATAAATCTCAAATGTTCCTCTGTCATCTTGGATTTCTTCTGAAAGCGTCCGATGATCAGCCCTTTAATGGATTCTGCATGCTGTAAGAGGGATGTGAGGTCTCTGGCGAACATTTCAGGGAAAACCAAATCATCATCCTCCACAAATAAGATGGCATCCTTAATATGAGGCATAAACGATGTCCCTTGCAGTAAGTTCAGTGTACAAAGGTTACCGCCATACAAGGTACCTTCGGCTGTTCCCTTTTGATATATTCCCCATTTCGTCGGATGAAACTGTCTGTTCGCTTGATCAAGATACCACGCATCATCACTCCACTTTGTCGAAGGATTCACATTAAAAGACTCACTACCATTCATCAAGCAGGCTTGAAACATAGCGGTCTGCTCCTCTTGTCCCTGTTCCATTTGAAAGCTGGAGAAATGGGGTCCAGAGTATGTCACCATCTCACATTTGGCAGTAATAGCACTTGCGAGTGCGGTAATATCACTGTAGCCGCAAAGAACTTTTGGGTGCTGACGAATCAAGTCGTAATCAATATAAGGCAAGAGCTCATTGCAATTGAAGCCTCCGATTGCTGTCAAAATACCGTCAACTTCATCATCCATGAACGCCTCATGCAGATCAGACAAGCGGTGCTCAATAGATGAAGAGGAGTGAAGGTCACATTCAAACGTGTGCTGTCCAAAGGAGACAGTGAAGCCTAACATCTCTAAACGCTTTTTTGCTTGAGCGATTCCTTCTTTTGATAAAATGCTGGCACTTCGGCTTGGGGCAATGACACGAAGATGACTGCCTTTTTTTAAAGGAGGTGGTGTATGCATAAACAAATCTTCCTTTCCATCACATATTTATCCATTATATCGGATCAAATGGTCCAAGTCTGTAAAAGCTAGAAGAAAGAAGTGGACCGTGCGTTTCATACAAGCTGTGCAAAGGGTATGGAAGAGAAAAGACAGAAACGAATGAGGGCGAAGAATGTGAAAAAGAGGAGACTGGAATTTTTATTTTTATATTTTATGATATTCGGGGCATATGTGGTGTATTGGTGGCCGGTTCCAGCGTGGAGTGTTCAGCTGTACGCAGCAGTTTATCTCGCCATTATTTTATTTAGTATCATCTCGCTTATGCTAGAGAACCGTACATCACAGCACACACTCTTATGGATGTATGTGCTAATCTTTTTCCCAATCATTGGCTATATGTTTTATTTGTTCTCGGGACAGCTCTATGTGAAAGGTCATTTATTCAAATCAAAGAGAATGTACAACCGTGAAAAACTACGCAGAATATCTGAGCTTGAGAGCAAGCCGGATGAATCAAGTCTAACCGAAAATCAGCGGACTTTTTTTCATTACACAGAAAAAGCAACAGGCATGCATGTGAACACAAATAGTGATATGGACATTTTAAAAAATGGGGAGGAGACGTTTCCCCGTATTTTTGAAGAATTAAAAAAGGCAAAATCGTTCATCCATATAGAATACTACATGTTCAAATCGGATTTCCTCGGGCACCGGATGATGGAGATTTTGATAGAAAAAGTGAAAGAAGGGGTAGAGGTTCGCTTCATCTATGATGCGGCTGGCAGCATTCGCTTCTCCCGAAAAGATATTAAACGCTTGAAGCAGGCAGGAGTCAAGGTCGCTCCTTTTCTGCCTTTAAAATATGGTTTCTTTAATCAAAAAATCAATTTCCGCAATCACCGAAAAATCGTGATCATTGATGGGAAGACAGGATTTGTCGGCGGGTTAAATGTCGGAAAAGAATATGTCGGACGTGATGAAAATATCGGTTTTTGGCGTGATACGCATACGATGTTAAAGGGTGAGGCTGTCCAAACCCTTCACTCTGTGTTTATGCTCGACTGGGAGTATGTTTCAGATGAAGTATTAATTGATGATCCGAAATATCATACTCCGCATCCTGTGACGGGAGAGGATGTCATTCAGGTTGTACCAACTGGACCCGATATGAAAGAAAGTATGAGTGATTTATATGATGCACTCATCTCAAATGCGAAACAATTTGTCTGGATTGCGACACCTTATTTTGTCCCAAATGAATCCCTTCGTACGGCATTGAAAATTGCTGCGACAAGAGGGGTGGATGTCCGGGTGATGGTTCCGGAGATCAATGATGGCTTTCTCACACAATACGCCACACGGTCCTATTTTTCTGAGCTCCTAAAAGAGGGCATCAAGGTGTATCACTACCAAAAGGGCTTCATGCATCAAAAAGTGATGATTGCAGATGGAGAACTTGCCTCTGTCGGTACCGCAAATGTGGATATGAGAAGCTTTCAGCTCAATTTTGAGGTCAATGTCTTTACGGCCGCGAAAAAGCCCATTGAGCAGCTGATGGCACATTATGAAGAAGATATGAAAGAATGTGAGCAAATGGGACCTGTTCATTTTTATAAAAGAGGCTTAAAAGAGCGATTAAAGGAATCATTTGCTCGGTTGTTTTCTGGCGTTCTATGAGGATTTCTAGTCAAAGAAATCATTTCCTAATCTAGTATTTTGAAGAGGATTCCTCTATAATTGAAAATGATTATCAATTATAGAGGAAATGAGGTTCTTTTACATATGTTAAAACGCTTTTTCGCCTATTACAGGCCCTATCGAGGTCTGTTCTTTTTAGATTTCTTTTGCGCTGTCGCCGTTGGATTGATGGAACTGGGTTTCCCGCTTATCGTGAACTACTTCATTGATACATTGTTGCCAACAGGGAACTGGACAGTCATTGTCTGGACGGCACTTGCGCTGTTTGTCATTTATGCCCTCAGCTCGGTTATGCAATTTATTGTGTCGTATTGGGGGCATATGCTTGGCATCAATATTGAAACAGATATGAGGAAAAAGCTGTTTGATCACTTTCAGCGACTATCCTTTAAATTCTTTGACAACAACAAAACGGGGAAGCTCATGTCACGGATGACAAACGACCTCATGTACATTGGAGAAGTGGCGCATCACGGTCCTGAAGATTTGTTTATAGCGATTATGACGATTCTTGGTGCCTTTGCAGTCATGCTGATGATTAACTGGCAGCTGGCCATTTTAACCTTCCTCATCATGCCTGTCATCATTTGGCTCGCCCTACATTTTAATAAAAAGATGACGAAGGCGATTACACAGCTCAACAATGACATTGGAGACTTTCATGCGAGGGTTGAAAACAATATTGGGGGCATTCGTCTTGTTCAAGCCTTTGCCAATGAACATTTCGAGAAAAAGCGTTTTGCGGAAAACAACAACCGTTTTCGTAAGGCGAAGCTTCTTTCTTATAAAATTATGTCGGTCAATGGATCGATTAGCTATATTCTCACACGTCTTGTGACACTGTTTGTCCTTCTCGCAGGTACATGGTTTGTCCTGCAAGGTCAATTAACGGCAGGTGGCTTTATCGCATTTGTTCTGATCACAAATGTTTTATTTAGACCGATTGATAAAATCAACACGGTCATTGAAATGTATCCGAAAGGCATTGCGGGCTTTAAAAGCTATGTCGATTTGCTAGACACAGAGCCGGATGTGAAGGATACAGAGGGAGCACGTGATGTACACGGATTGAAAGGTGAAATTGAATATCGAAACGTAACATTTGGCTACGATGAACACAGTCATGTGTTAAAGAATATCGATTTAAAGATCAAACAAGGAGAGACGGTTGCGTTTGTCGGCCCTTCAGGAGCGGGGAAATCAACAATTTGCAGTCTGCTGCCTCGTTTTTATGATGTGGATGAAGGGGAGATCACGATTGATGGTATAAGCACAAAGTCGATGACATTGTCTTCTTTAAGGCAGCAGATCGGTATTGTGCAGCAGGATGTCTTTTTATTCTCAGGCACCATTCGTGAAAACATTGCGTACGGGAACTTAGAAGCCAGCGATGCAGAGATTTGGGAGGCTGTAAGAAGTGCGCATTTAGAGGAACTCGTTCAGCGTTTCCCAGAAGGGTTAAATACCGTGATAGGTGAGCGCGGCGTCAAACTGTCAGGCGGTCAAAAGCAGCGTCTATCAATTGCACGGATGTTCCTGAAAAACCCGTCCATTCTCATTCTAGATGAAGCCACATCAGCACTTGATACAGAAACAGAAAAAGCCATACAGGATGCACTGAGCGAACTAGCTGTCGGCAGGACGACACTCGTCATTGCCCACCGCCTTGCAACAATTAAACACGCCGATCGTATCATTGTCGTGACAGAGGAAGGTATTGAAGAACAAGGCCGCCACCAAGATTTAATTCAAATGGGCGGCGTATATAGCAGACTGCACGAAGCGCAGTTTGGTCATTAAAAAGAAAGATAAAGCCCTTTTGATAAGGGTCTTTTTTTGTTAGGATAGAAAAAACTCGTGTAGGAAGGATCTGATGGAATGAAGGGGCTTCGGCGATTACAAAAAGGCGATAAGATCGGTATTTTTTCACCTTCAAGTCCTGCATCAGCGACCTCGCCTCTTAGGTATGAGCGGGCGAAGGAGTGGCTTGAGCAAAAAGGATTCATTGTGGTACCAGGATCATTAACAGGGAAAGAGGATCACTACCGTTCAGGTACAATTCAAGAACGAGCCAATGAGTTGAATGAGCTAATGGCTCGAGAGGACTTGGCGTGCGTCATGTCAATGATTGGCGGGACAAATTCAAATAGTTTGCTGCCTTATCTTGATTTTGAGCTGCTGAAACAACATCCGAAAATCATGATCGGTTATTCAGATGCGACAGCGATTCTTTTAGCCGCTTACGAAAAAACGGGACTGCCTGTATTCTACGGACCGGCGCTTGTTCCATCTTTTGGGGAGTTTGAACCGTTCGTTGCTTATACATATCAGTCGTTCGAAGACATCCTGATGCAGCCTCAATCCATTCCTTATCAGATCAAAAAACCACCCTTTTGGACGGATGAACGAATCAATTGGGAAGAAAAGACACGTGATAAAGGGCAGCGTCCGAACGATTGGCTGTGCGTCATAGAAGGACAGGTAGAAGGCAGGTTGATTGGCGGAAACCTGAATGCAATGTACGGCATATGGGGCAGTGAATTCATGCCAGCGATCGAAATAGGAGACATTCTCCTCATTGAAGATTGCATGAAAACCGCTTCAGTTGTAGAAAAAAACTTCTCTTTATTGAAAGTAAATGGAGTGTTTGAGCGGGTATCAGGGATTCTTTTGGGGAAACATGAGCTGTTTGATGATGAGGGAACGGGCAAAGAACCTTACAAGATTTTACTTGAGGTGCTTGGAGAGACAAAGAAACCGCTCATCGCAGATTTTGACTGTGCCCATACACACCCGATGCTTACGATGCCAATTGGGGCACAAGTGAAAATGGATGCAGCTTCAAAACAAGTGTGGTTAACGAAAGAGTGGATATAACAAAAGAGCGGCCTGATGGCTGCTCTTTTTTATGAAACCTTCTCTTTTTCAAATGGCTGCAAGAGATCTTGCGCTTTTTTTCCCTCTACGACAATTAAGTAGTCAGATTCTAAATGAGTGAGCCTGAAGGTTTCAAGCTCTACGATGTTCTTGATGTTACACATTGTTTTTTTAGAATACACATATAGACGATGTTGAGCCTGGTGGCATTTTTCATAAAGAGAAATAAGCTTATGTAAATTTAATGCTTTCGCAGCGATTTGGATTGAATAGATCTGAGACATCTTCATATCCTCCTGTTGATTACTTTCTCACAATAGCTTTGTTACCCCTGTTTGCACAGAGATAAACCTTTCTCTATGATTTCCACTCAATGGTTCCTCCGCCGGTTCGCTTGTTGCCTCTTATCGCAGATAGTTCTTCGACGAGTCTAAGAAGGGCCTGATCCTTTGACTTCGCCTCAATCATAAAATCTACATCACGCCCATACGGTTTTAATGCATGAAAAAGCGGTAAGACAAAGGACATATCTACACCATCTGCATGACTGCGTATGGCTTTTTCTGATTTCGGTGAGGATAAATGGATTTTAGGCGGAATGCCAGTGCTCGTCCAAGTGTCGAACATTCTTGGCAGGATGTCTTCAAGCACGGCATCATCATCTTTATTGGCCACGTGATGATGGTAATCAAAAACAAAGGGAATACCGTGCTTTTCACATACACCAAGGGTTTCTAACGACGTATACGTTTTGTCATCATTCTCAAGCGTCATTCTTGCCTTGATATGCGCCGAAAGCTGTTTGATATTGTCATCAAAACGTTGAAGCGCCGATTCTTTATCACCGTACGCACCGCCCACATGAATGTTCATATAGCCTTCCTTTTCGAGCTTCATCGCCTCAAGCATTTGATAATGGTACGTCATATCAATCACGGCATTTTCTGTGATTGAAGGCTTGGGGCTAGTAAACAAGGTGAATTGATTGGGGTGAAAGCTCACACGCAGTTCATGCCGTTTCACCAACTCGCCAATTTCAAGAAACTCCTTTTGAAAAGGTGTCACAAAGTCCCAGCGTACCTCGGGATGGGTCGCAAGCGGGACGATCGAACTCGAAAAACGGTAAAGCGGGATATCATGAGCAATGGCGAAATAAAGCGTTCTTAATGTATTCACGAGATTGGCCTTTGTTGTTCGTAATAACGCCTCTTTTCCTTCTTCCTTTGAGAGCTTGCTGTATCTTGCAAAGGTCAGCGACTTGGCAGGAGAAGCCTCCCACAAGGTGACGGCATTGGATACATAACCGAATCGATAACGCATAGGTCATCTCCTTTATAAAAAATAAGAGAACATGGCGGCAACCCATTCCAGCGGACGTGACAGAAGCGGAAGCTGTGCCAATTTCTCTTCTGTCATAAGCTCAGACACTTCTATGTGCTCGCGAATCTTTTCCTCTACGTGGGCAGTAAAGTCGGTATCATCAATGGCGACGTCTACTTCCTCGTTTAAAAACAAGCTGCGTTTATCAAAGTTTGCCGTACTGATCATACAGCGTCTCTGGTCAATTAGAATGGCTTTCGCATGATAAAATCCTTTATAAAAACGATAAACAAGGCAGCCGGAGGCAATGAGGTCCTTCAAATAATGAAATCCAGCCTCTTTGACGAGTGGATGATCTGCTTTCATTGGGATGATGATTTCAACCGTGACGCCTCGATTTCGTGCATCAAGCAGTGCACTCAGAAGAGGAGCAGATGGAATAAAGTAAGGTGTACAGATGATGATCTGTTTCCTCGCCTGCTGAATATCTTTGAGGAACAAAGCTTCTAAAGAAAAACCAGCAGTCGCGCGTGTTGTGCATTGTAGTGTTCCCGGTTCCAAAGCAGGAAAAACCTCATATTGCAGCTGATGAATACCAGATGTCCGGTATAAATCATTCAAAAACACATGCTGGAGATCTGCGACAACTTGCCCCGTCATGCGCAAATGATAATCCTTCCAAATGCCAAACCGACCCTTTTTCCCAACATATTCATCGCCAATATTAAACCCGCCAATATAGCCAATCTTTCCATCAATCACTGTGATTTTACGATGATTTCTCATGTTTAACCGATAAATCAAAAAAGGGAAACGAGGCTTATTTAAAAAGTAAAATTGGATGCCGCTTTTCTCCAGCATGTCAATGGACTTTTGATCAAACGAATAAGACCCTAATCGATCGGTCAGTAAAAAGACTGAAACCCCTTGTTCCGCTTTTGTTTTCAAAGCTTGTAACACCCTTTGACCAATCTTGTCGTTCTTTACAATAAAGAACATCATATGAATAGAAGAAGAAGCGTGCTGAATATCGGTGAGCAGCTGATCAAAGAGTGGTTCGCCATCATGATAAAAGGCGGCATCACCGCTTGTTTGATCAAAAGATCGTTCAAAAGCGCGGGTAGAAAAATATTTCTTTCCCATATAAAGGTCTAACAATATGAGACAAACGATGACAATGAGTACGAGTAGGATGATCAATGCGATCATGTTGCTTCCTCCTTTTTGGCATATTTCAATAGTGTACCCAAACGTGTAAAAAATATTGACTGAATACTCATTCATTATTTATGATAGAGGTACAACATAGAAACGGAACAAAGTGGGTTTTGGGGAATGAAAGGGGGAGCAAGATGAATAGCCTTTTAATCATGAACATGATCGCATTTGCGGCGGTGACCGCTTACGCTGTGTATTTGTTTATTTATCTCATTCGAACACGAGCAGCGTACATTCGTCTTGGCAAAAAAGAAGAGTTCCAACAAGACATGAAAAAACGCTTAGAGCGTGTTTGGGTCAATGTATTTGGGCAAAAGAAGCTGTTAAAGGACAAGAAGAGCGGCATCATTCATGTGCTGTTTTTCTACGGATTTATCCTTGTACAGTTCGGAGCCCTTGATTTTATTATGAAGGGACTCGTTCCAGATAGCGGACTCCCTTTAGGTCCGCTTTACGGTGTCTTTACCTTTTTCCAAGAGGTAGTCACACTTCTCATTTTAGTAGCTGTTGTTTGGGCGTTCCATAGAAGGTATGTGGAGAAGCTTGTCCGTTTAAAGCGTGGCTTTAAATCCGGTCTAGTGCTTTTATTTATTGGCGGCTTGATGCTGACCGTTTTACTTGGGAACGGGATGAATATCATCTGGCATGGACACTCTTTATCACCAACTGAGCCAATCGCATCCAGTGTTGCTTTCTTGCTGGGCGGTATTTCACCTCTTGCGGCAACAGTCGTTTTTTATGTCGCATGGTGGGTGCATCTCCTGATTTTGCTGACATTCTTAGTGTATGTCCCGCAGTCAAAGCATGCTCACCTCATTGCAGGGCCGGTGAATGTATTTGCCAGTAGATTAGACCCGCCAGGCAAGCTGCAAAAAATTGATTTTGAAGATGAGACACAAGAGACCTTCGGTGTGGGAAAAATTGAAGACTTCCGTCAGTCACAGCTGATCGACCTTTACGCCTGTGTGGAATGCGGGCGCTGCACAAATATGTGCCCAGCAACAGGTACAGGGAAAATGCTGTCTCCTATGGATTTGATTTTAAGGTTAAGAGATCATTTAACCAATAAAGGGGCCGCCATTACATCGAAGACGCCTTGGGTTCCGCAGCTTGCCTTCAGGCAGACAACAGGAAATCAGCTGGCGCTTCAGGCGAGAGGAGCAGGTGCAGAGGAATCGGCTGCCAGCTCGATGTATCATCCTTCTCTTATTGGTGAAGTCATTACAGAGGAAGAAATTTGGGCATGTACGACGTGCCGAAACTGTGAAGACCAATGCCCTGTCATGAATGAACACGTCGACAAGATTATTGATATGCGCAGATATCTTGTGCTGACCGAAGGGAAAATGGATGCAGATGCACAGCGTGCCATGACAAGTATAGAGCGCCAAGGGAACCCGTGGGGATTGAACCGGAAAGAAAGAGAAAATTGGCGTGAACTGAGAGAAGATGTGCACGTGCCGACAGTAAAAGAGCTGAAAAAAGCAGATCAAACCTTCGATTATTTATTCTGGGTTGGTTCAATGGGAGCATATGACAATCGAAGCCAAAAGATTGCGCTTGCCTTTGCAAAGCTTCTCAACGAAGCAGGAGTCTCCTTTGCCATTCTAGGAAATAAGGAGAAAAACTCTGGCGATACACCAAGAAGGCTTGGAAACGAATTTTTATTCCAAGAGCTTGCTGCGAAAAACATTGAAGAATTCCAGAAAAACGGTGTCACAAAGATCGTTACGGTTGATCCGCACGCCTATAATTTATTTAAAAATGAGTATCCAGACTTCGGGCTTGAGGCAGAAGTGTACCATCATACAGAATTACTGGCAGAGCTAGTGAAAGAAGGGAAGCTAACGCCTGTACATGAAGTGAATGAGGTCATCACCTTCCACGACTCTTGCTACCTAGGCAGATATAACGAAGTGTATGATCCACCGAGAGACATTTTAAAAGCCATCCCTGGTGTGACGCTGAGAGAAATGGAACGTCATCGTGAAACTGGTATGTGCTGCGGTGCAGGCGGGGGCTTAATGTGGATGGAAGAAGAGACAGGTACCCGAATTAACACTGCCCGAACGGAGCAGGCGTTACAGGTGCAGCCGTCCATCATTAGCTCAGGGTGTCCTTATTGCTTAACGATGCTGGGAGATGGCACGAAGGCAAAGGAAGTAGAGGATCAGGTAGGTACATTTGATGTCGCAGAGCTTCTTGAAAAATCAGTGTTTGGCGAGGCTGGAAAGCAGGTTTCGTAAACAAAACAGGCCGATGAATAGAATGTTCATCGGCTTATACATGGCGCTGTACATCTGCTGTTTAGACAATATGTAAACGGTAACAAACTGGAGGGGACATACATGAGTAAGACGGTCATTGTATCTGGAGCAAGAACACCATTTGGAAAACTAGGCGGTGCTTTCAGTGGGTTGACTGCCGCAAAACTAGGCGGAAGGGCCATCAAGGCTGCGCTGGAAAGAGTGCAGGGATCACATCATGTGGATGAGGTCATCATGGGAAGTGTTTTGCAGGGAGGACAAGGTCAGATTCCTTCAAGGCAAGCAGCAAGATATGCTGATCTTCCGTGGTCCGTTCCGACGCAAACCATCAATAAAGTCTGTGCATCAGGAATGCGCAGTGTGAGCACAGCAGATCAAATCATCCGAGCTGGAGATGCGGAGGTCATCGTAGCGGGCGGTATGGAATCCATGTCACACGCCCCTTATTTGCTAAAAAAAGCGCGATGGGGCTACAAAATGGGAGATGGTGCGCTACAAGATGCGATGATTTTAGATGGATTAACCTGTTCGTTTACAGGCGTTCATATGGGTGAGTATGGGAGCATGGCTGCGAAGGAGTTCGGTATCACGCGGGAAGAGCAAGACCTTTGGGCATTAAGAAGTCATGAACGAGCGATCGAAGCGCAGAAAAACGGCTTTTTTCAGCATGAAATCACTCCCGTCACCGTCAAGACGAAAACGGGAGAGCGGCTGATGACAGAAGATGAATCCCCGCGTCGTGATACGTCATATGAACGGCTGTCAAAGCTCATGCCTGTTTTTGATCAAACGGGTACCATTACCGCTGGAAATGCACCAGGTGTCAATGATGGAGCAAGTGCGCTTCTTTTAATGAAAGACACATATGCAAAGCAGCATGACGTCAAGCCATTGGCAATCGTGCTTGGTCATACGCAGGTAGCTGTAGAGGCAAAGGATTTTCCGAAAACACCAGCCTTTGCTATCGAGAAAATTTTACAGAAAACAGGCAAGCGTCTAGAGGATATCGATCTATTTGAAATCAATGAGGCCTTCTCAGCTGTGGCGCTGGCATGTGAAAAAATAATCGGGCTGGACCGGCGGAAAATGAATATCAACGGTGGTGCAGTGGCGCTTGGTCATCCCATTGGAGCAAGCGGAACACGGATCATATTGACCTTGATTCATGCATTAAAACAAAGAGGCGGCGGTATTGGCATTGCGGCGATTTGCAGTGGAGGCGGTCAAGGAGATGCCATCATGATAAAGGTAGATTAAAAGGGAGGCGTTCATCGTCATGAGTACAGAAGAAACCGTCATGGTCGTTGGAGCTGGTCAAATGGGATCAGGCATTGCCCAAGTTTTTGCTCAGTCTGGCTACACAGTCCTGCTGCATGATGCATCTGAAAAGCAGATTCATCGAGCCATTTCCTCCATGACCAAACAACTGACGAAACGAGCAGAAAAAGGAAAGCTAGCCCATCAGGCAGTTCGAGATATTACGCAGCGGCTTGCCGTATCTACAGATTTAAAGGACGTGCAGCAGGCACGTTTAGTGATTGAAGCTGCATCTGAACAAATGAGTGTGAAAAAACAAATCTTTGAGACACTTGATCAATTTGCAGAGGCGAAGACGATATTTGCAACAAACACATCCTCCTTGTCGATCACAGAATTAGCAGCTGTTACGAGTAGACCGGAGCAAGTGATTGGCATGCATTTTATGAATCCGGTGCCTGTCATGAAACTCGTTGAGGTCATTCGAGCGCTGCAAACGAGTGACGACACGTATCAACTCGTTTGTGAAACAGCAAAGACATTAAACAAAACCCCAATTGAAGTGGAAGACTTCCCAGGGTTTGTATCAAACCGCATATTGATGCCAATGATCAATGAAGCCATTTACACCCTTTATGAAGGCGTGGCAGATGCAGAAAGCATTGACGGTGTCATGACGCTTGGAATGAATCACCCAATGGGGCCACTTCGTCTCGCTGATTTCATCGGACTAGATACATGTTTATTTATTATGAATACCCTTCATGAGGGACTTGGGGATAGCAAATATCGACCTTGTCCTCTTTTGAAAAAATACGTGAATGCAGGCTGGCTGGGCAAAAAGACAAAGAGAGGTTTTTACACATACCACGACCACTCATAGGGGGAGTCAAAATGGATGTTTTGCTTACGGATCAACAGCGACTCTGGAGAGAACAGGCAGCAGAATTTGCAAGACAGCGTATATTCCCTGAAGTGGAGGCCATGGAACAAGGTCAGTTCCCAAGAACACTTTTAGCAGAAATGGGACGAAAAGGCTTTCTGGGGATTCCAATACCAGCTTCGTTTCAAGGCTTAGGAGCAGATTTTACAACGTATATCATCGCCATTCATGAATTATCCAAAGTGAGTGCGACCATCGGTGTCATTGTGTCCGTTCATACATCTGTTGTGACGATGCCTATTTTGGCTTTTGGAACGAATGAGCAAAAAGAATCCTATGTTCCGCTGCTTGCATCTGGGCAGAAACTGGGAGCATTTTGCCTGACTGAACCGAAGGCAGGCTCAGATGCCTCCAGTATTCAGCTAAGGGCAAAGCGGGCAGACGACCATTATGTGTTAAATGGTACAAAAATGTTTATCACAAGCGGCGGGGAAGCAGAACTGTATCTTGTCTTTGCCGTGACAGATCCTGCTTCTGCGAAAAAAAATATATCGGCATTCATTGTCGAGAAAGATACACCAGGATTTACGATCGGAAAAGATGAGAAAAAGATGGGACTGCACGGGTCAAAAACCGTTACGCTTCATTTTGATGCTGTGCGGATTCCAAAACAGCAGCTGCTCGGTGCAGAAGGAGAGGGCTTTCACATAGCCATGTCTAGTTTAAATGCGGGGAGAATCGGTATCGCGGCTCAAAGCCTCGGCATTGCAGAAGCCGCATTAACTGAGGCAGTGACTTATTTAAAGCAGCACCCGGCAGGTCTAGAAACGACCATTCGGCTGGGTGATTTGGCAGCGAAGCTTGAAGCAGCCAAACTATTAGTCTATCAAGCGGCTTCTTATAAAGAGGCGAATCGTCCGGTCACAAAGGAAGCATCCATGGCAAAGCTATTTGCCTCAAGAACGGCAGTTGAGATCAGTACAGAAGTGATCCATTTGCTCGGCATGGATGGTTATTCGAATCGCTATCAAGCACAACGTTACTTTCGTGATGCGAAAGTTTGTGAAATCTATGAAGGAACAAGTGAAATTCAAAGGCTGGTCATTTGTAAACAGCTAATATGAAACGAGGTGGCTCATGATGCAGTTTCAATTAAGTGATGAACATGAAATGATTCAAAAAATGGTGAGGGATTTTGCGAAAAATGAAGTAGAGCCAACAGCAGCAGAGCGGGACGAGGCAGAAACGTATGATCCAACTATTTTTCGCCAAATGGCGGAGCTCGGTTTAACGGGCATTCCTTGGCCGGAAGAGGTAGGCGGGATCGGTAGTAATTATTTAGCCTACGTCATCGCAGTGGAGGAGCTTTCAAGAGTGTGCGCCTCTACAGGCGTCACCCTCTCCGCCCACACCTCTCTCGCCTCGTGGCCCATCTATACTTTCGGAACAGATGAACAAAAAGAGACCTATTTAAAGCCGCTTGCAGAAGGACAGAAGGTAGGGGCATATGCACTCACTGAGAGCGGTTCGGGTTCAGATGCCGGCGGAATGAAGACAACGGCAGTAAAGGCAGGCAATGAATACGTCCTGAACGGTGCGAAAATCTTTATTACAAATGGAGGCATTGCGGATTATTATATTGTGTTTGCTGTGACTGATCAAGAAGCTACATCTCGAAATACGACTGCCTTTATTGTAGAAAAAGAGACACCGGGCTTCTCTGTTGGCAAAAAGGAAAGCAAACTGGGCATTCGCTCATCGCCAACGACCGAAATTCGATTTGAAGATTGCCGGATTCATGAAAGGAACCGGCTCGGACAAGAAGGAGAAGGCTTTAAAATAGCGATGATGACCCTCGATGGCGGCAGAAACGGTATTGCTGCACAGGCTGTTGGGATTGCACAAGGCGCTCTTGATGCGGCAGTCGATTATGCGAAGGAGCGCAAGCAATTCGGCAAACCAATCATTCAGCAGCAAGGAATCGCGTTTAAGCTCGCAGATATGGCAACCGCAATTGAAGCCTCCAGGCTGCTCACTTATCAGGCAGCATGGCTCGAAACGAAAGGGCTCCCGTATGGAAAGGAATCAGCTATGTCCAAGCTCTTTGCTGGAGATACAGCTATGAAGGTAACAACAGAAGCCGTCCAAATCTTCGGCGGCTACGGCTATACAAAGGATTACCCAGTCGAACGATACATGCGTGATGCGAAAATCACCCAAATTTATGAAGGTACACAGGAAATCCAGCGCCTAGTCATCTCGCGCAAACTGCTAGATATGTAGAAACAAAGCAAAGACCACCTGATGTGAGGTGGTCTGTTTTGGTGCGAAAATTAGTCCTCAAATGTTAAATTATTTCCAAAATTGTCCCATGCCACCTTATCATTATGATAAAATTGGCAAAAGTATCAATATGGAGGTTTTCATGATGAACACAACATTTATGGGTATTTTAGGATTAGTCACAATGATCATTTGGATTATGGTCTCCACAGAGCTTTCAAAGTCTCCAAAAAAGAAGGAAGAAAAAGAAAACAGCCGCAGAAAACTATTTGTCCTCATGCCTGCGGGAATGGTATGTACGATTGCTATCGTGATCTTATTCATTCAGAGAATCCCGTTTTAAAATAGAGATGAACAAACTAAAAGACAAAAAGCATACCATACACAAAAGCCAGACCCATTTCATGCAGATGATGAGCCCCTTGAGAAAAAATCAAAAATTAACATGATTAAAGGTGGCATAAACTCCCCTAATTTGTTTATAATGAGAGGTATGGTTTGTCGTAAAAATAAGGGATAAACACTTATTATTTCACTGATAAATGGATACATACATGTAATAGAAAGGGAGTGTCTGACCTTGAGTTTGAAAGAATACTCACAGGAACAGCTCAAGCACATGTCTTTAGTTGAACTTGCTTATGAAATTTTCAGAGACAGCAAAACACCGATTACGTTTTCCGAGTTAATAGATGAAATGGTCCGTTTACAAGGAATACAAAAATCTGATCTTGATGATCGCCTTGCTCAATTTTATACAGACTTAAATATAGATGGCCGCTTTATTTCGTTAGGTGATCAGAGATGGGGACTTCGCAGCTGGTATCCAGTTGATCAAATCGAAGAAGAAGTTCAGCCAGCTGTGAAAACAAAAGCGAAAAAGAAAAAAACAAAAGCAGCTGTCGTTGAAGAAGACTTCGATGAAATTGAAGAGGAAGAGGAAATCGAAGAGCTTGAAGAAGACCTTGATCTTGTTGAAGACGACGATGATCTCGACCTAGACGATGATGAGGAAATTGAGGAAGATATAGAAGAATTCGACGAAGATGATGACGAAGATGATGACGGCTTAACAGAAATTGACGAAGACGATTTAGACGATAAAGAGGAAGAGAAATAACCCTCATAAACCGGTCCTCAAAACAGGACAAAACCGTCTTGACTTTCGAGAGCGAACTATGTAGTATGTATTTTGGGCTCTCTAAAAAGAGTACGTAAAGATACGTTCATTTACGCTCCCTTTCATTTATTTGAAAGGGAGCTTTCTTATTTTTCAAGAGATTTAGGGATACACTCTAAAAAGGATGAAGCTGTGCATGTCTAGTCATGCAAGGGTAAAAAAGAGAGGAGCATACGAAATGACAAAGTATATTTTTGTAACAGGAGGAGTTGTTTCCTCACTTGGAAAAGGGATCACGGCTGCCTCGTTAGGCCGCCTTCTGAAAAATAGAGGGATGGATGTCACCATTCAAAAATTCGATCCATATATCAACGTAGACCCAGGGACGATGAGTCCATATCAGCACGGTGAGGTTTTCGTCACAGATGACGGTGCTGAAACAGACCTTGATTTAGGTCACTATGAGCGCTTCATTGATATTAACTTAAATAAGTACAGCAACGTCACAACAGGTAAAATCTACTCTACTGTTCTGAAGAAAGAGCGCCGCGGTGACTATTTAGGCGGAACTGTACAGGTTATTCCCCATATTACAAATGAAATTAAAGATCGCGTGTACCGTGCCGGAAAAGAAACAGGTGCAGATGTGGTCATCACAGAAATCGGCGGAACAGTAGGAGACATCGAATCCCTTCCATTCCTAGAAGCGATTCGTCAAATGAAGAGTGACATTGGCCGTGAAAACGTCATGTACATTCATTGTACCCTTGTTCCTTACATTCGGGCAGCAGGTGAACTGAAAACAAAACCGACACAGCATAGTGTAAAAGAACTTCGCAGCCTTGGTATTCAGCCAAACGTTATTGTGGTCAGAACTGAAATGCCAATGACCCAGGACATGAAGGACAAAATTGCGTTATTCTGTGATATTGATACAAAAGCTGTTATCGAATGTCAGGATGCAGACACGCTGTACTCTATTCCGCTTGATTTACAAAAACAAGGACTAGACAAGCTTGTATGTGAACATATGAAACTTGATTGCCAAGATGCAGATATGACGGAGTGGACAGCGCTAGTCGATAAAGTGCAAAACCTCTCAAAACAAGTCACAATTGGTCTAGTAGGAAAATATGTTGAATTGCAAGATGCATACATTTCTGTCGTTGAATCACTTCGCCATGCTGGTTATGCATTTGATGCAGACGTTCAAATCAAATGGATCAATGCAGAAGAAGTGACAGCAGAAAATATGGCTGATTTCGCACAAGATGTCGATGGCATCATCGTTCCTGGAGGCTTCGGAGACCGCGGAGTGGAAGGGAAAATTATTGCTACACAATATGCCCGTGAAAACAAAGTGCCATTCTTCGGAATTTGCTTAGGAATGCAAGTTGCGTCAATCGAATATGCACGAAACGTACTTGGCCTTGAAGGAGCTCATTCAGCGGAAATTGATCCTGAAACAGCATTCCCAATTATTGACCTTCTTCCAGAACAGAAGGATGTAGATGATTTAGGCGGAACACTTCGTCTTGGTCTGTATCCATGTAAATTAAATGAAGACTCCAAAGCATTTGCTGCATACAACGATGAAGTGGTCTACGAACGCCACCGCCATCGCTATGAGTTTAATAATGAATTCAGACAGCAAATGGAAGCTGCAGGATTTGTCTTCTCTGGTACAAGCCCAGACGGACGTCTTGTTGAAATTATCGAGCTGAAGGATCATCCTTGGTTCCTTGCTTCTCAATTCCACCCAGAATTCGTCTCAAGACCGACAAGACCTCAGCCATTATTTAGAGATTTCGTTGGTGCTTCACTGCAAGCATCTGAATCAAAATAAAACAAAAAAACTGCCGAGAATATCATCTTCTCGGCAGTTTTTTTATTCATATTCCTCAACGATTTCTTTCACAGTAAACGATAGAGCGTGGTAGACGTATAAGCATGTCATTAAAGCAGGATAACCGAACCTTGTTCCGTCATCAGCGGGCACAAGCGGTTTCTTGAGCTGAAAATCAATATGGACATCACAAAGCTCTTCAATCATGGACGGCTCCTTTTGTGCCGGCCCGACACCAACAACGGGCGTCCCTTGCGCGTGCAGTTCTTTTACAAGAGATTGAATCTCCTCGTCTTCTGGGTCTGAATAAAATAGCAGCACTCTATCGCTTGGATGAAGCAAGCTGCGCTCCATTTGATCAAGTGGCAGCACTTTCGCACCTGGAAATGGCTCCTTGCTTTCAGTTGCCTCTAGGGCTACAGCAGCCAGTTCATTCTTCCCGTGAAAATAAACAGCATGTCCACTGACAATGGCTTGTGCAAGAAGGCGTGCACCATCCTCGATCGCTTCAGCCTGCTTTTCTCCAATACGTGAAAAAATACCTGATAACTGGGTCGTGAAAATTTTTAACAAGACTGATTTCCTCCTTCGGTCAGATCATTTTATAATAGAATATAAAGAGAATATTAGGAAAAATGCTCAGAAAATGTCGTAAAGTAAACTATTATAAATAAAGGAAATGTGAAAATCAAACAGAATTATTTAACAACAGCTCTTTTTATGGCGAAAAATGAAAGCAATGGGGTGTAACAGATGAATGAGAAAATTTTAATTGTCGATGATCAATATGGTATTAGAATATTATTGAATGAAGTGTTTCATAAAGAAGGCTATCAAACCTTCCAAGCAGCGAATGGACTTCAGGCGTTAGATATTGTGAAAAATCATAGACCAAACCTTGTGCTGCTTGATATGAAGATTCCCGGAATGGATGGAATTGAAATTTTAAAACGCATGAAATTAATTGATGAAGACATCCGTGTCATCATTATGACAGCCTATGGCGAATTAGACATGATCCAAGAATCCAAAGAACTCGGTGCTTTGACACACTTTGCAAAACCTTTTGATATTGATGAGATCCGAGACGCTGTCAAAGAATACTTACCGCTCGAAACAAACGGTTAGATGGAAATGATTGAATCGAGTCATTCTGTTGCCGATTTGTCGAATAATTGGTATCCTAGATAAGAAGAAGAAAGCGATCTGACTTTGAAAGTTTACATATGGCGAGAAATTCTGGTCATGCTAGGGTGGAGAGCTTTTTTTAGTAAGCAAATTAGCTACATAGGGAGGATTTTTCATCATGCCTTTAGTTTCAATGACAGAAATGTTGAAAGACGCAAAGGAAAAAGGTTACGCTGTTGGACAGTTTAACTTAAATAATTTAGAATTCACGCAAGCGATTTTACAAGCTGCTGAAGAAGAGAAATCTCCAGTTATCTTAGGAGTATCTGAAGGAGCAGGACGCTACATGGGCGGCTTCAAAACAGTTGTCGCAATGGTTAAAGCGTTAATCGAAGAATATAATGTAACAGTTCCTGTTGCGATTCATTTAGATCACGGTTCAAGCTTTGAATCTTGTGCAAAAGCAATCCATGCAGGATTTACTTCTGTCATGATCGACGCTTCTCACCATCCATTCGATGAGAACGTAGCAACAACTGCGAAAGTAGTTGAGCTTGCTCATTTCCACGGTGTATCTGTAGAAGCTGAGCTTGGAACTGTTGGCGGACAAGAAGACGACGTCATCGCTGAGGGCGTTATTTATGCTGATCCAAAAGAGTGCCAAGAGCTTGTAGAACGCACTGGTATTGACTGCCTTGCACCTGCATTAGGTTCAGTACATGGTCCATACAAAGGTGAACCAAACCTTGGTTTCACTGAAATGGAAGAAATTGGTAAAATGACAGGTCTTCCACTTGTTCTTCATGGCGGAACAGGTATCCCAACTGCTGACATCAAGCGCTCAATTTCACTTGGTACAGCTAAAATCAATGTAAACACTGAAAACCAAATTGCTTCTGCGAAAGCAGTACGCGAAACACTTGCTGCAAAAACAGAAGAGTATGATCCACGTAAATATCTTGGACCAGCTCGTGACGCAATTAAAGCGACTGTTATCGGCAAAATGCGTGAATTTGGTTCTTCTAACCAAGCATAATTTGATGAGAACCGAAAGCCGCCTGAGTCACAGGCGGTTTTCTCCATATCTTGAGAAAGCGCAATCAAAATTTACATTTCAGACAATTTATTGATAGGAGAGTGGCACGGTTATGTTATTTTTCGTAGATACAGCGAATATCGCAGACATCAAAGAGGCGCACGAGCTTGGCATTTTAGCAGGCGTCACAACAAACCCTAGTTTAGTAGCGAAAGAAAAGGACGTATCATTCCACGACCGTCTTCGCGAAATCACTGACGTGGTATCAGGTTCTGTCAGTGCGGAAGTCATTTCCCTCAAAGCAGAAGAAATGATTGAAGAAGGAAAAGAGCTTGCTGCCATTGCACCAAATATCACGGTTAAAATCCCAATGACAACAGATGGTCTTAAAGCTGTCAAAGCGTTAACAGACCTTGGAATCAAAACAAACGTTACTTTGATTTTTAGTGCAAACCAGGCACTTCTTGCAGCTAGAGCTGGTGCGACGTATGTCTCTCCATTCCTCGGCCGCTTAGATGACATTGGCCAAAATGGTCTCGATCTCATCAGCGAAGTGAAAACCATTTTTGATGTTCATGGCTTAGATACACAAATCATTGCTGCATCCATTCGTCATCCGCAGCACGTGACAGAAGCTGCACTTAGAGGTGCTCATATCGGCACAATGCCGCTGAAAGTCATCAAGCAGCTGACGAAACACCCATTAACGGATGCGGGCATTGAGCAATTTTTAGCAGATTGGAATAAATAAGTGATTGTGGCAGGCGGGATTGTCTCCTGTTTGCCGCAGTTTTCCTTAAAAACGCTAAGAAATGTTTTGTGCAAAGAAGAGAACATCACAGCCTCGCAAAGCTTCGATTATTTTTCTTCCGACAAATTTCGTTTAACCTGTATTCTTTCTCTTGATATTGGCTAAATTTTGGACAAGACCTTTTAAAGCGCGACATCCACAAACAGTATAACTCCAACAGTGATCTTCTTTAAGAAGGGAGACAAATATGGAAAAGTTAAACATTGCCGGCGGTGACCCCTTACGCGGGACCGTACATATTAGTGGTGCGAAAAATAGTGCAGTGGCACTGATTCCTGCCACGATTCTCGCTGATTCTCCAGTAACGATTGAGGGCCTTCCGCATATTTCAGATATTGACACATTACGAGATCTGTTAGAAGAGATTGGCGGAAAGGTCACGTTTGAAAAAGGTGAAATGGTTGTCAATCCTGCTTCCATGATCAGTATGCCTCTTCCTAATGGGAAAGTGAAGAAACTGCGTGCGTCTTATTATTTAATGGGCGCTATGCTGGGAAGATTCAAGCAGGCTGTCATTGGGCTGCCAGGAGGGTGCCACTTAGGACCTAGGCCGATCGATCAGCATATCAAAGGCTTTGAAGCACTCGGAGCCGAGGTGACAAACGAGCAGGGTGCCATTTATTTGCGCGCTGAAAAATTAGTCGGAGCCCGTATTTACCTTGATGTGGTCAGTGTAGGTGCGACCATCAATATCATGCTGGCAGCCGTACTGGCTGAAGGAAAAACGGTCATTGAAAATGCCGCAAAAGAACCCGAAATTATTGATGTAGCGACACTGCTTGCAAGCATGGGAGCCAAAATCAAAGGTGCGGGTACTGATGTGATTCGAATCGAAGGTGTAGAATCTCTTCATGGCTGTAAGCATTCCATCATCCCTGACCGTATAGAAGCAGGCACATTTTTAATTGCTGGTGCTGCGATGGGAGATGAAGTTGTACTTGATAATGTGATCCCAACTCATTTAGAATCAATTACGGCGAAACTTAGAGAGATGGGGTTCACCATTGAAACGAGCAACGATCAAATGCTGATCGTTGGCAGAAACGAAGGGCTCAAGCCTGTCGATATCAAAACCCTTGTGTATCCGGGCTTTCCGACGGACCTTCAGCAGCCGATGACGGCGCTGTTAACAAAGGCGAAAGGCACGAGTGTGGTCACAGATACGATCTACTCAGCCCGCTTTAAGCACATTGACGAATTGCGTCGAATGGGTGCAAACATGAAGGTCGAAGGAAGATCTGCCATTATCACTGGACAAACGCAGCTTCAAGGAGCAAAGGTGAAAGCAAGTGACCTGCGTGCAGGTGCTTGTCTCGTTGTTGCAGGGCTAATGGCAGACGGTGTGACCGAAATCACAGGGCTTGAACATATAGACAGAGGATATAGTTTGCTTGAGAAGAAGCTTGAAGGCTTGGGTGCAACCATCTGGCGTGAAAAGCTGAGTGACCAAGAAATAGAAGAACTTCAAAATTCATAAGGCTTTGACTGTGAGAGGAGATTTGGACAAAAATGGAAAGAAGTTTATCGATGGAACTAGTACGGGTGACAGAAGCAGCCGCATTAAAATCTGCTCGTTGGATGGGAAGAGGATTAAAAGACGAAGCGGATGATGCTGCAACAAGTGCAATGCGTGATGTATTTGATACCATTCCGATGAAAGGAACAGTGGTCATTGGCGAGGGGGAAATGGACGAAGCACCAATGCTTTATATTGGGGAAAAGCTTGGGAACGGATACGGACCTCGCGTGGATGTAGCTGTTGATCCATTAGAAGGAACAAATATTGTGGCAAGTGGCGGCTGGAATGCCTTAGCTGTTATTGCAGTTGCAGATCATGGCAACTTGCTGAATGCACCTGATATGTACATGGATAAGATCGCAGTAGGTCCAGAAGCGGTAGGCTGCATCGACATTGAAGCGCCTGTCATTGACAATCTTCGCGCTGTAGCAAAAGCAAAAAACAAAGATATTGAAGATGTGGTTGCAACGATTTTAAACAGAGATCGACATGAGAAAATCATTGCTGAACTGAGAGAAGCAGGAGCAAGAATCAAACTGATCGATGATGGTGACGTTGCAGGAGCCATTAATACAGCATTTGATCATACAGGTGTTGATATTCTATTTGGTTCAGGCGGAGCGCCCGAAGGTGTCCTTTCTGCTGTTGCGTTAAAGGCACTTGGTGGTGAAATCCACGGAAGGCTTCTTCCTCAAAGTGAAGAAGAACTAAGACGCTGTGAGAAAATGGGGCTAGATGTTGGCAAAGTCCTAAGAATGGAAGACCTCGTGAAAGGCGACGACGCCATTTTTGCAGCGACTGGTGTAACAGACGGTGAGCTATTAAAAGGTGTTCAATTCAAAGGCTCTGTTGGAACAACACATAGCGTTGTCATGCGTGCGAAATCAGGTACAGTTCGTTTCGTAGACGGCAGACATAGCTTAAAGAAAAAACCGAATCTTGTCATTCGTCCGTAATCTGAAAGCGGGTATTTATTACCCGCTTTTCATATAGGTGTCAAATGTATATCATTTTCTTTTTAAAGTTGAATATTCTCTGCAAATGAGGTAAAACTAAAGAGTGCTGCGAAATTTTCTGCGAATTTACTTCTTTTAAGCTTCAACAAGTTTAAATACTGCCGCATCATGACGATATACTCATTATCCTTCTCTATGTTGACAAAGCTCGAGTTCACATTGTTCCTATCTTTACGATAAAACGAGTGGGAGCGTTACCATGAGAGCGAGGTCATTCCAACAAAAACGGAATTAAAAGCTAATCAAATACAATGGTCATGCATTTGTAATGAAATACATTGACTAGAAAAGTGTGGTGTCCATATTGAAAGATGTTTCGATTTCATCTTTGGAAAATATGAAATTAAAAGAGCTGTATGAGCTAGCAAAAAAGTACAAAATCTCTTATTACAGCAAACTAACAAAAAAAGAATTAATCTTTGCCATCTTAAAGGCGAACGCTGAGCAAGAGGATCTCTTATTTATGGAAGGGGTTCTTGAAATTATTCAGTCTGAGGGATTTGGTTTCTTAAGACCAATTAACTACTCCCCAAGTTCTGAAGACATTTATATTTCAGCTTCACAAATCAGACGCTTTGATTTACGAAACGGAGATAAGGTGTCTGGAAAGGTACGACCTCCAAAAGAGAATGAACGCTACTATGGCCTCCTTCATGTCGAAGCGGTAAATGGGGACGACCCAGAATCAGCTAAGGAACGTGTTCACTTTCCTGCACTCACGCCGCTATTCCCTGATCGTCAAATGATTCTTGAAACACAGCCTAATCACCTGTCTACTAGAATTATGGATATGATGGCGCCAGTTGGGTTTGGGCAGCGTGGTTTAATTGTTGCACCGCCTAAGGCTGGGAAAACCATTTTGCTCAAAGAAATTGCCAACAGCATTTCTGAAAATCATCCAGAGTCAGAGCTGATTGTCCTTTTAATTGACGAACGCCCAGAGGAAGTAACAGATATCGAACGTTCTGTTGCAGGGGATGTTGTTAGTTCAACCTTTGACGAAGTACCGGAAAACCACATTAAAGTAGCAGAGCTTGTATTAGAGCGTGCCATGCGTCTTGTCGAACATAAGAAAGATGTCATCATCTTAATGGACAGCATCACAAGGCTTGCTCGTGCGTACAACCTTGTCATCCCGCCAAGCGGCCGAACGCTTTCCGGCGGTATTGATCCAGCGGCTTTCCACCGTCCAAAACGCTTCTTTGGTGCTGCGCGTAACATTGAAGAAGGCGGAAGCTTGACGATTTTAGCCACTGCGCTCGTTGATACGGGATCACGTATGGATGATGTGATTTATGAGGAATTTAAGGGAACGGGGAACATGGAGCTTCATTTGGACCGCTCTCTTGCAGAAAGAAGAATTTTCCCAGCAATCGACATTCGTCGTTCTGGTACGAGAAAAGAAGAACTGCTTGTACCAAAAGAGCATCTTGATCGTTTATGGGCGATGAGAAAATCGATGTCAGATACACCTGACTTTGCTGAGAAGTTCATGCGCAAAATGAGAAAAACAAAGACAAACCAAGAATTTTTCGATATTTTAACGCAAGAATGGAAACAAGCGAACATGTCTGCATCAAGAAGATAGCTTGTTGAAAAAATACATTTGCAATCATAGACTCACACTGTTATAATTTCATCATGTGCGTTTCAGAATTTATTCTGAGATATTAACTCTGTTTCCGAATTGGATTCAGGGCGGAAGGAGATGACAGTAGATGAAAACAGGAATTCATCCTAACTACAAAAAAGCTACAGTCAAATGCGCTTGTGGAAATGAGTTTGAAACTGGATCAGTAAAAGAAGAGGTACGCATCGAGATTTGCTCTGAGTGCCATCCTTTCTATACAGGCCGTCAAAAATTCGCTTCTGCTGATGGACGTGTTGACCGCTTTAACAAAAAATACGGTCTTAAGTAATAATAGATACAATAAACAGGCAGGAATCCGTTCTTGCCTGTTTTTTTACGTGGATTGATGGAACTTTAAAACGGGGGAGAAGACCTTATGTATGTGATGAAACAAAGCGGTTGGCTTGAAGTCATCTGCGGAAGTATGTTTTCTGGAAAGTCGGAAGAATTGATTCGGAGAGCCAAAAGGGCCACCTTTGCCAAACAAGAAGTAAAAATATTCAAACCAGCGATTGATAACCGATATAGTACAAGCTCAGTTGTTTCACATAACGGTTCATCGGTCGATGGGATTGCAGTAGCCTCACCAAAAGACATAATAACGCACATATCAGAAAGAACCGATGTCATTGGCATAGATGAGGTGCAATTTTTTGATGAGACAATCATTGACATTGTCACTCAATTGGCTGATAAAGGTTACCGAGTCATTGTTGCAGGCCTTGATCAAGACTTCAGAGGAGAGCCATTTGGTGTTGTTCCGCATTTAATGGCATGTGCAGAGCTTGTAACAAAACTTCAAGCAGTTTGTTCGGTATGCGGCTCCCCAGCGAGTAGAACACAACGCTTGATCGACGGTAAACCCGCATCCTATGATGATCCCATTATTTTAGTAGGTGCGCAGGAATCATACGAAGCACGATGCAGACATCACCATGAAGTACCAAGACTTGACGTTGGTACAACACTTGACAATTAAAAAAATAGCAAATGCCGCTGTGTTTCGTTTTTTGAGATTTTGGCTGAACACCCATCATTTGTACTTAAATAAATTAAATAACGCTACGAAAAAATTATCTAATTTTCAACGCTTGCGTTTTAGTATAAGCAGGCATAAAATGACTAACTGTAGTGTAAAGCAATTTAACGAAAAGTTCGATTTCTTGTCATAATTTTTTTGATTAAGGATTATTCTCCTTAATCGTTCTTTAAATTAATAGTTCACTTTATTTATATTTTAGAAAGAGGGTAGTTTTTGATGAACAACGTGAAGAAAACAAAAGAAGGGTACCTCGAAACCACTTTGACAGGTAAAGATGTATTATCGATTCCAACGTTGAACAAAGGCGTTGCTTTTTCTGAAGAAGAAAGACAAGAGCTTGGACTAGAAGGCTTACTTCCTCCAACTGTTCTCACTTTAGAACAACAAGCGGAGAGAGCGTACAAGCAATTCCTAGCACAGCCAGATCGTCTTCGTCAAAACGTATACTTAAGTGATTTGCAAAACCGTAACGAAGTATTGTTCTATAAGCTTATATCAGACAAGCTTCGTGAAATGCTTCCTGTTGTGTACACACCAACTGTTGGTGAAGCGATTCAAGAATACAGCCATGAATACAGAAGACCTCATGGTGTCTATCTTTCAATCGAGAACATTGACGGCATTGAGAAAGCATTTGAAAACTTACATGCAACAGCAGGAGATATCGACCTGATCGTAGCAACTGACTCTGAGAGCATTCTTGGAATTGGTGACTGGGGTGTTGGTGGTATCAACATCGCAATTGGTAAATTAGCTGTTTACACGGCTGCTGCAGGTATTGATCCAAGCCGCGTGATTCCAGTCGTATTAGATGTTGGAACAAACAATGAAAAATTATTGAATGATCCATTATACATCGGAAACCATCACAAACGTGTACAAGGTGAAAAATACGAAGAATTCATTGATGCATATGTAAAAGCAGCGCTTAAATTCTTCCCGAAAGCCTTACTTCACTGGGAAGACCTTGGAAACAAAAATGCGCGTAACATCATGAAAAAATACAATGATAACATCTTAACATTCAATGATGATATTCAAGGTACTGGTGCCATTACTTTAGCGGGTGTTCTTGCAGCTGTCAAGAAAACTGGTACTCAATTGAAAGATCACCGTGTGATGATCTTCGGAGCTGGATCAGCTGGAATCGGAATCGCAGATCAAATGCGTGACACAATGGTTCTTGAGGGTCTAAGTGAAGAAGAAGCAAACAATGCTTTCTGGACTTTAGACTACAGAGGATTACTGACAGATCAATTCGAAGATGAAGTGTTTGATTTCCAAAAACCATACCTTCGTTCTTCTGATGAAGTAGAAGGCTGGGCACGTGATGAAAAAGGGCAAATCTCATTTGCTGAAACTGTTCGCAGGGTGAAGCCAACGATTCTAATTGGTACATCAGGTCAAGGCGGTGCATTCACTGAAGAAATCATTAAAGAAATCGCAGCACATACAGAGCGTCCAGTGATCATGCCAATGTCTAACCCAACACCACTTGCGGAAGCTGTTCCAGAAGATCTATTCAAATGGACAGACGGCCGTGCACTTGTTGCGACAGGAAGCCCGTTCGAAAACGTTGAGTATAACGGAATTGAACATGAAATTGGACAATCAAACAATGCGTTCGTTTTCCCTGGACTTGGTCTTGGCTCAATCGTAACGGAATCTAAAATCATCACAAAAGGCATGTTCGTTGCTTCTGCGGATGCGATTGCTGAAATGGTTGATCATGATAAACCAGGTGCTGGTCTTCTTCCAAGCATTGATAAATTGCAAGAAGTTTCTATCAAAGTGGCCATTGAAGTGGCAAAAGCAGCAATTAAAGATGGTGTCGCAAGAAGAACGCCTGACGACATCGAACAAGCTGTGAAAGATGCAATGTGGATTCCTGAATATAAAAAAATTGTAAGAGCATAATAAATTGTGTAACGCGGCATTGTTTAGGGTAATTTAAACAATGCCGCAATAAATAGAAACTTGTAAGGATTTAAGGAGGAAGAGTAAGGTGGACTTTTTAAATATTTTGATCCTCCTAGCACCGATTTTTTTCGTTATCGCGCTGGGTTGGTTCGCAGGACACTTCGGTAGCTATGACGCTAAATCTGCAAAAGGTGTAAGTACACTTGTGACAAAGTATGCTTTGCCAGCGCACTTTATCGCCAGCATTCTGTCAACACCAAAAGATAAATTCTATAGTCAAATTCCATTTTTCGTTGCATTGATTTTAGGAATCGTAGGTTTTTATATCATTATCCTTCTTGTTACGAAATTTGCTTTTAAATACGATTTAACAAATTCATCTATTTTCTCGTTAAACTCAGCTCAACCGACCTTTGCATTTATGGGGATTCCAGTCCTAGGCAGTTTATTTGGGGCTCAAGAAGTTGCAATTCCGATTGCAATTACCGGAATAGTTGTAAATGCAATGCTTGATCCAATTGCGATTATTGTGTCAACTGTCGGTGAAAAAACAAAAGGAAAAGCCAAAGACGGCGAAAGTTTCCTTAAAATGACGACGAAAGCTATTTTGCACGGTTTATCAGAGCCGCTTGCACTTGCACCACTAGCAAGTATCATTCTTGTTCTTTTAGGATTTAAACTGCCTGAAATTGGACATGAAATGCTAGAGGAAATTGGAAGTGTTACGTCAGGGGTTGCGCTATTTGCAGTCGGTGTCACTGTTGGTATCCGTAAAATTAAATTAAGCCTACCAGCATTCAGTATCGCATTGCTAAAAGTAGCTGTACAACCATTGCTTATGTATTTTATCGCCATTTTCATGGGTCTTTCGGCTGATGAAATTACAAAAGCTGTATTACTTGTTGCCTTCCCAGGTTCAGCTGTTGCAGCCATGATCGCAACCCGATTTGAAAAACAAGAAGCAGAAACTGCATCCGCATTTGTGATCAGTGCAATCATGTCATTAATTTCATTACCGATCATTATTGCGCTTACCTCATAATAAAGTAGAAAGGCTGCCTCATGAGGCAGCCTTTCTTAGCGAAATGAATGAAACAGAGGGAAGAGCGCACGCTTTTTTTTGATGTCAGTGTGCGTGATTTCCTTTTTTTCTTCTATTTGAGAGGGTTGTTTCAAGCTCGCAGCAAGACGCTCAAGTTTAGTGGTGAGATCTTCAATTTCCCTACGGTGCTGGAGCAGCTGATAGGATACACCTTCATCTGCTTTTTTAGCCAGTTTCCGTTCGAGTTCTTGCAGTCGTTTTTCTACATCAGTGCTGTGCAATTGCTGCTGAATGAGCTGATTCACCTGCTTTTCCAATGCTTCGATCCGTTTTGTGGAGGCATCAGTTTCTGCAGCAGGCGATAACTGTTGAACGGTTTCCGTGTGGATTGGCAGTCGAATGTCTTGAAGGATCACACCTTCACTCATTTGGTGTTTGACTTCTTTGAGAAGCTGTACAATATCTTCATGAAATTCATAATGTCCAAGTTCATTCCGGGCGACAGGGATGTTGAGCTGTTTAACCCAACGCTGAATCGTTTTTGAAGAAACGCCAATTTCTTTTGCAACCTCATTTGTATTCAAACCAAATGCCCTCCCTTTTTTCAATTATAAGTACCATTCTCTTCAAGAAGGAACTGTTCCTTCACGTTAGACAAAACAAGTAACCAATCGCCAAAGATCGTGTTTTCTAGCGGAAAATTGCAGAAAATCAATTGTTTTGGAAATTTTTTTGACTGTCATACCCCGCTATACTATAATTAGACTGTTACGCACAAAACAGAGGTGAAGACCATGTTAGACCGTTTAAAATCAATTGAAGAACGCTATGAAAAGCTAAATGAATATTTAAGTGACCCTGAAGTGGTGAACGACCCTAAGAAGCTTCGTGAATATTCGAAGGAACAATCTGATATTCAAGAAACTGTTGAGGTATATAGACAATATCGTGCGGCATACGACCAGTTGAGCGAAGCGAAAGCAATGCTGGAAGAAAAGCTGGATGCCGAGATGCGCGACATGGTCAAAGAAGAAATTTCAGAGCTCACAGAGGAAACGGAACGTTTAGAAGACGAGCTGAAAATCTTGCTGATCCCGAAAGATCCGAATGACAACAAAAACGTTATTGTGGAGGTTCGTGGTGCAGCAGGAGGAGAAGAGGCCGCGCTTTTTGCTGGAAACCTTTACCGTATGTACAGCCGTTATGCTGAAATGCAGGGCTGGAAAACAGAAGTAATGGAAGCGAATGTGACTGGAACTGGCGGTTATAAAGAGATTATCTTTATGATTAGCGGGAAAGGCGCATATTCCAAACTAAAGTTTGAAAACGGTGCACACCGCGTGCAGCGTGTTCCGGAAACGGAATCAGGCGGACGGATTCATACATCAACAGCGACAGTTGCTGTCTTGCCCGAGGCTGAAGAAGTTGAAATTGATATCCACGAAAAAGACATCCGTGTAGATACTTTCACATCAAGCGGGCCTGGCGGACAAAGTGTTAACACAACCATGTCTGCTGTTCGATTAACTCACCTTCCAACAGGTGTGGTTGTTTCCTGTCAGGATGAGAAATCACAAATCAAAAACAAAGAAAAAGCCATGAAAGTATTACGTGCGAGAATTTATGATAAATTCCAGCGTGAAGCACAGGCTGAATATGATCAAACGCGTAAATCTGCTGTTGGAACAGGGGATCGTTCAGAGCGTATCCGTACGTACAACTTCCCACAAAACCGTGTAACAGACCACCGCATCGGATTAACGATTCAAAAGCTTGATCAAATTTTAGAAGGAAAACTTGACGAGGTCATAGATGCATTAATTATGGAAGACCAAGCAAGAAAGCTTCAAAATGCAAAATAATCAGCGTACCAACTTTGAAGCCCTTAAATGGGCTTCTTCTTTGTTAACGGAAGCCGGTAGAGACCAAAACGCAGCAGAGCTCCTTTTGATGCATGTACTGGACTTAAGCAGAAGTGAACTTCTTGCACGTTTTCATGATCAGCTGCCAGAGGAGCAAGATCGGTTATTCAGCGAGTTTGTCACGCAGCACAAGAAAGGCGTGCCTGTTCAGCATCTAACAGGTATTGAATTTTTTTACGGCCGTCCCTTCGAGGTGAACAAACATGTTCTCATTCCTCGCCCTGAAACGGAAGAGGTCGTTTTGGCGGCACTGAATTTGATGAGTGACATCTTCCCGCACGATCAGCCGCTTCAAGCAGTAGACGTTGGCACCGGAAGCGGGGCAATTGCGATTACGCTCGCTCTTGAAAAAGAAACACTATCTGTCACAGCAACGGATATTTCACATGAAGCACTTGCGGTAGCAAAGCGGAATCAGCAAGCGCTAGGTGCAGACGTCCATTTTTTACAAGGGGACTTACTCGAACCTATCAAGGATCAGGGCATCAAAGTGGATCTGTTTATTTCCAATCCACCTTATATTGCGGCAGAAGAAATGGACAGCTTGTCAGAGGTGGTTACGAAGCATGAGCCAGTAAATGCGCTGACAGATGGACGTGATGGTCTGTGGTTTTATAAGCGTCTCATTCGTGATCTTCACCATGTACTTCATAAGCAGGCGGTCGTTGTCTTTGAAATTGGACATACGCAAGGGCAAGATGTAAAAGCACTTCTCTTGCAGTCATTTCCCGCGGCAGATGTCCGCATCGTCAAGGATATTAACGAGAAAGACCGAGCTGTTTGCGCACACATTCAAAACGGAAAGTCCGGCTGAATAAAGTCGGACTATTTTATTATGTAAAGATGAAACTTATGGTAAAAGAGAAACGTATATATAGAAGAATGAACATTCTGATCATGATTTTTTTACATAAATTTGTTTTGAAGGAGCGAATGGTGTGAACAGAAGGTATGCGATGGTGTTGGTCATCGTCAGTGTACTATTGATTGTGAGTGCTTGTGGCAAACCGAGCTTTAAAAAAGAAGCAGCAGCATTTGGAGAAAGCTATAAAAAAGCACAATACACAGTGAATCGAACAGATGACCTAACTGACATGAAGGAGAAGCTGAAGTCTTATTTAACCGAGCATGAATATCAAGAATATACACAAGACAGCATGTTCCCGAGCGTGTTAGAAGCAGCAAAGGATCAAGATTGTCAAATTAAGCTGAAGAAAATTACGTTTACGCCTTCAGATGAAAGCGATGACAGAATTGAATTTAACTATGAAATGATGATTCAATTTATTAATCAGAACGGAAAAGTCAAAAAAGAAATCAAGAAAAAAGGAGCAATGACTGTCATCAAAACAGATGCAGGGTTAAAAATCAGCCGAGATTGGGATGGAAGACTGTACCCTTCCGATTACCAATCCTCACTCCAAAGCCGTTCTTAATGGAACGGTTTTTTTCATTTGACTTATAATCTATTAAAAAAATCATTTTTCCTGTTTATGAGATGGGTTTCCTGGACACAATGTTTGTAGCGAAGAGAAAAAGTGGGGGGAACACATCATGTTTAAAAGTAAAATGATGATTTGTCTTTATATGTTTCTATTATTATGCGGTGCTTTTGCAAACCTTGGCAGAGAGGAGACAGCGGCTGCTTCTGCAAATCAGCCTGTTGTGATACCAGAGGAAGCCATTCGATTACGCATTTTAGCAAATAGTGATCGTTCAGCAGATCAGGATGTGAAAAGAAGCATTCGAGACGAAGTCAATGCCAATATGACAGAATGGGTCAAAGACCTTACATCCATTGAAGAAGCAAGACGTGTGATTCGGTCCAAGCTGCCAGAAATCAATCGCATTGCCAAAGCGAAATTGAAGGAGCAGCACATTGATCAATCCGTATCAGTCAGTTTTCAAAAAGCCTCATTTCCAACAAAGCTCTATGGAAATTTCGTCTATCCTGCAGGGAAATATGAAGCCATTTTAATTACGCTTGGAGAAGGGGATGGAGCCAATTGGTGGTGTGTGTTATTCCCGCCGCTCTGCTTTATCGATTTTTCAAATGGAGAAGCCATCGCGTCGCCAGAGGGGGATGAGGATTCCGAAGTGACAGCACAGCAAACAGATGAGTCTGTGAATGAAGTGGTCAAAGAAGAGAAAGAAGAGACGGGTGAAGTGAAATTCTTTTTATTCGAATGGGTTTCTAGTCTTTTCTCCTAAAAAAGGTATAAATCTGTTTTTGCCTCATAGAGTTGAAGTAAGAGATCAAAAAGAGGTGAAAGCATGTTTTATCAATTAAGAATAGCCACAGAAGAAGATGCCCCAGCGATCAATGCTTTTCTTGAAAAAGGACAAGCGAAAGGCGGCGTCACGCTTGCAGAGCGTACGACATTTGTTGTCATGGAAGATGCAGAAGGTCAGCTGGCAGGGTGTTTAGGTCTTGAACAGCTTAGTGAACAAGAGGGCCTGCTGCGGTCTCTTGTCATATCAGATAAACTAGGTCAGGGACACATCGTATCTTTGTTCCAAAGTGTTCAAACGCTCGGAGGGAAAATAGGTGTGGATACGTTTTATGTCGTCACCAACCACTCCTCCTCACATGACTTTTTGGCATTGATGGGCTTCACGGCTTTAGAGGATATTCCAGAAAGCATGTGGGTATCTGCACATGCAAAAGAGATCTTAGCGAAAGAACAGGCAGTGGTTCTTCAAAAAAAAGCCAGTTAATCACAATATATTGAACTTATACACATACTTATCCACCGTTAAACAAGCGTTATCCACAAATTGTGGACAACGCTTGTTTTATTGATCATCATCTTTTATACTTTCAAAAGGATAATTGAGATATATCAACAGTTTTATCTTTTTTAAAAGGAGTTTGTATGATGTTAAATACAAGAAGGTGGTCTGTGGATTTAGAAAAGAATTTATCCACATACTATCCACAAATTGAACAGGCAGCGTTGTTATTGCAGCAAAACGAAGTGGTCGCTTTTCCGACAGAGACGGTGTATGGACTAGGGGCTAATGCGAAAGAGACAGAAGCTGTCATGAAAATATATGAAGCGAAAGGGCGTCCAAGTGATAATCCATTGATTGTCCACATTGCGGAAATTGAGCAGCTTCATGAATTTGCGCAAATAGAAAGCGAAAAAGCAAAGGCATTGATGGATGCCTTTTGGCCGGGTGCATTAACCATTGTTCTTCCGTGTAAGCCGGGCACTTTATCAAAGCAGGTCACGGCAGGTTTATCCACGGTCGGTGTGAGAATGCCTGACCATCCGATTGCGCTTGAGCTCATCCGAACGGCTGGCCTGCCGATTGCCGCACCAAGTGCCAACCGTTCAGGCAAACCATCACCAACACAAGCTGACCATGTAGCGAGTGATCTCGATGGAAGAATCGCTGGAATTGTCGATGGTGGTTCAACTGGTATTGGCGTTGAGTCAACGGTTGTATCCTGTGTCGACGAGATTCCAGTCATCCTAAGGCCGGGCGGGATTACAAAAGAAGCTTTAGAAGAGGTAGTAGGAACGGTTAGTATTGACCCAGGGCTGACAAAAAAGGACGAAGCGCCTGTATCGCCAGGGATGAAATACACACACTACGCCCCTGAAGCTAAGATGTATCTCTTTTTTGGAAGTGATGAAGAGATGCAGCGTCACATTCAAACATACCAGGCGGAAGGTTTCAAAGTTGGCGTGCTGACAACAGAAGAAAAGAAATCGTTGTTTGCGGCAGATGTTGTTTTCAGCTGTGGGTGGAGAGAAAAACCTGAAACGATAGCGGCAAACTTATATCGTGTACTAAGACAATTTGATGAGACAGATGTAGATGTCATTATTTCAGAAGCCTTTTCAGAGCAGGGGGTTGGTTCAGCAATTATGAACCGTCTGCAAAAAGCAGCAGGAGGGCGCACTCTCTCTTCATTCAAATAGTTCTAACCCTTCTTGGACAAACATAGGTTAAAGGAGAATGCGTGTCCAAGGGGGATTTACATGTACGAACTAGCTGGCGAATTGCTGACGCTCAGCATCATGGCTTTTGCACTGGGGATGGATGCTTTTTCGGTTGGACTTGGCATGGGAATGATTCAACTGAGGTTTTGCCAGATCATTTATATTGGACTTGTCATTGGGATATTTCATATGTTTATGCCGCTTTTTGGTATGCTAACAGGTCAGCTCCTATCAGGCTGGCTCGGTCTCCTTGCCACCTATATCGGCGGGGCGCTGCTTTTGGTGCTCGGGCTGCAAATGATCATTGCGTCTATTCGCAAAGAAGATAAACCATTTATCGCACCTGTTGGCGCTGGTCTTGTTCTTTTTGCAACAAGTGTCAGCTTAGATAGTTTTTCCGTTGGTTTAAGTCTCGGAATTTACGGTTCTCACGTATGGATGACCATTTTATTGTTTGGTTTTTTTAGTATGATCCTCACATGGCTTGGATTATTACTCGGTAAACAGGTCCGTTCATGGGTGGGATCATATAGCGGAGCGCTTGGCGGAATCATTTTACTAGCCTTTGGTATCAAATTATTATTTCCGCTCTAGTCAGTCTCCTTACATAACATGTAGAATGAAATGCTATATAATAGAAGAAAAGGAGGGCGAAAGATGAAAATCTTATTTGTTTGTACGGGAAATACATGCAGAAGTCCGATGGCTCAAGCCCTTTTTGCTTCAATTGCACAAGAGAAAGGTTTAGAGGTCACTGTTAAATCAGCGGGCATTTTTGCCTCAGATGCTGGGAAGGCTTCTCCTCAAGCGGTCGAAGCACTATTTGAGAAAAGCATTCCACTGAATCACTCTTCAGCAAAACTGACAGAGGATCTTCTGCGAGAAGCTGATTACGTCTTCACCATGACCATGCAGCATAAACAGTTGATTGTGGAGCAATATGCACATGCAAAAGACAAGATCTTCACTCTAAAGGAATTCGCAACAGGGACAGAAGGCGATGTTTCCGATCCATTTGGAGGAAGCCTGTCTGTTTATCAGGAAACACGTGATGAACTTGAAGCATTGCTCCAGCAGCTGGCTGAGAAATTGAAAAAGGATTAGACGTCCTCATAATGGACAACCTGTAAAACCGTTGCATCAACGGTTTTTCTGCTTTTGTTTGCAAATGACTAAGCAGAGGTTAAAATATAACTGTAAATAAAGAATAAATGTAAGGCATAACAGATCAACTCACCCTTAGGAGGAATTGCCCGATGAAAGTAGCTATTGCATCCGATCACGGCGGAACGAATATTCGTGAAGAAATCAAACAACTGATGGATGAATTGAAGATTGAATACATTGATATGGGTTGTGAATGTGGATCAGGTTCTGTAGACTACCCAGATTATGCTTTTCCTGTAGCTAACATGGTGGCAAACGGAGAAGTGGACCGCGGCATTTTAATTTGCGGGACAGGCATCGGTATGAGTATCTCAGCAAACAAAGTAAAAGGAATTCGCTGCGCGCTGGCACATGATACATTTAGTGCGAAAGCGACTAGAGAACATAATGATACAAACGTCCTTGCAATGGGAGAACGAGTCATTGGACCTGGATTAGCACGTGAGATTGCACACATTTGGCTGACAACAGAATTTACGGCAGGACGACATGCTGTACGGATTGGTAAGATCGCTGATTACGAAGAAAAGCACCTATAAGGAGCGCTTAACATGAACATTGGTCAAGATTGGCTTGAAATGTTAAAAGAGTTTCATCAAATGGTCGAACTGCGTGCTGGGCAAATCTTAGTGATCGGCTGCAGTACATCAGAAGTGGCTGGTGAGCACATTGGGACAGCAGGAAGTGAGCAAATAGCTGCGTCCATTTATCAAGAATTGGATCAGCTAAGACGAGAGACCGGCATTGAGGTCGCTTTCCAGTGCTGTGAGCATTTGAATCGTGCTCTTGTTGTGGAGGAAGAAGTGGCTTTCCGGCTTAATCTAGAGATTGTGGCGGCAGTACCTGTCCGAAAGGCGGGTGGTTCGATGGCGGCTCATGCGTATCAGCACATGGAACATCCTGTGTTAGTTGAATCCATCGAGGCGCATGCTGGGATCGATATCGGTGATACATTCATTGGGATGCATCTAAAGAGAGTCGCTGTACCTGTTCGCCTTAGTCGTCATCAATTAGGACATGCACATGTGACGTTTGCGAAAACGCGTCCGAAGCTGATTGGCGGAGAACGAGCGGTTTATACAAAATCTTAGCTAAGATATATTTCTAATATAATGTTGAATGATGAAGGCGCTTCACCACTTGAATATTCGGTTTTTCGTAAAAAAAGAAGTCGATTTTCCAAAAAAACTTTTACATTTCACTCAAAAACCGTGTACAATGAGATGGTGAAAACATCGAATGGAAATAGATTGGAGAGGATTTCGCTGATGAAACATTTACCTGAGCAAGACGCACAAGTATTCAAGGCAATTCAACTAGAGCGGAAACGCCAGCAAGACAAAATTGAATTAATTGCATCAGAAAACTTTGTAAGCGAAGCAGTCATGGAAGCGCAGGGCTCTGTATTAACAAACAAATATGCAGAGGGTTACCCTGGTAAACGCTACTATGGCGGTTGTGAACATGTAGACGTTGTAGAAGATATCGCACGTGACCGCGCAAAAGAAATTTTTGGCGCTGAGTATGTGAACGTACAGCCTCACTCAGGTGCTCAAGCGAACATGGCCGTATACTTTACCATTCTTGAGCATGGCGATACAGTGCTAGGTATGAACTTATCACATGGCGGGCATTTAACGCACGGAAGCCCTGTTAACTTTAGTGGTGTACAGTACAACTTTGTAGAATATGGTGTTGATAAAGAAACGCAGCATATCGACTATCAAGATGTACTTGAAAAAGCACGTGAACATAAGCCAAAGCTAATTGTTGCGGGTGCAAGTGCATACCCACGTCAAATTGATTTCAAAAAGTTCCGTGAGATTGCGGATGAAGTCGGTGCTTACTTTATGGTCGACATGGCTCACATTGCAGGTCTTGTTGCAGTAGGTCTTCATCCAAATCCAGTTCCTTATGCAGATTTTGTGACAACGACGACTCACAAAACATTGCGTGGACCTCGCGGCGGAATGATTCTATGCCGTGAAGAGTTTGGTAAAAAGATCGACAAATCGATCTTCCCTGGTATTCAAGGTGGACCACTGATGCATGTCATCTCTGCAAAAGCTGTTTCTTTCGGTGAAGTATTGAACGGAGATTTCAAAACATATGCACAAAACGTCATTGACAATGCAAAGCAGCTAGCTGAAACCCTTTTATCTGAAGATATTCAGCTTGTGTCCGGTGGAACGGATAACCATCTTGTTCTCATCGACTTGCGTTCTCTTGGTATCACAGGAAAAATTGCAGAAAATGTTCTTGATGAAATCGGTATTACAGTGAACAAAAATGCGATTCCTTATGATCCAGAAAAACCTTTTGTCACAAGTGGTGTACGTGTTGGCACAGCAGCAGTGACAAGCCGCGGTTTCGATCAAGAGGCAATGAAAGAAGTCGGTTCCATTATTGCGCTTGCTCTAAAACATCATGAAGATGAAGCGAAATTAGAAGAAGCGAAAAAGCGTGTATCTGATCTGACTGCCCGCTTCCCTCTATATAACGAATTAGATTATTAAAAAGCAGACCCATTTGCCTATTTTTGGCATGTGGGTTTTTTTTGTAGGATTTGCGAATCATATTGAAAGATGATGTCTTTTTATGTAGAATTGTAGGAAGTGTGCAAAGTTCACCGGAAGATGACAGAAAAGGAGTTGTAGCAAGCAATGGCAAAGGTTTATGTATTTGATCACCCGCTTATTCAACACAAACTTACATATATTCGTGACGTTCATACAGGAACAAAAGAATTTAGAGAGCTAGTGGATGAAGTCGCAACATTAATGGCATTTGAAATCACAAGAGACTTACCGCTTGAAGAGGTAGATGTAGAAACACCTGTACAAGTAGCAAAATCAAACGTGATCTCAGGGAAGAAACTCGGTGTTGTGCCAATTTTAAGAGCAGGTCTTGGTATGGTGGACGGGATTTTGAAACTCATTCCAGCTGCTAAAGTGGGACATGTCGGTTTATACCGTGATCCGAAAACATTAAAGCCTGTTGAATATTATGTGAAGCTTCCATCTGATGTGGAAGAGCGTGAATTTATCGTAGTAGATCCAATGCTTGCAACTGGCGGTTCAGCAGTCGAAGCATTGAACAGCTTGAAAAAACGCGGAGCGAAAAACATTCGCTTCATGTGTCTGATTGCTGCTCCTGAAGGTGTAGAAGAAATGCAAAAGCACCATCCTGACGTTGATATCTACATTGCAGCATTAGATGAGAAATTGAACGAAAAAGGCTACATTATCCCAGGTCTTGGTGATGCTGGTGACCGTATGTATGGAACGAAATAACATGTTTTAATAAAAGCCCACATGCAAACGTGCATATGGGCTTTTTGAAATATATGACAAACGGTTGATATCGTTCTTAGAAAAATCAATGTATACTGAACATTAGCTGTTTTTTTCAATGAATGTCACGTGTCTCCTAAAGTTTGATGAAATTGTGAACATTTTGTGTGCTCTATCATTATAGAAAAGTTTTTTAACTTTCAACGGATTGACACATCATAGACGCTATTGTATGCTAAACGAGGGTATTATGGTAAGGTTTTCATAGCCTATAGCACTCTACTAATCCTCATTGTGAACCCTTTAATTATCAGGGTTTGTATCAGCGAATGAAGCAACATCCCATAGATCTTTAGATTTCAAGTCTGATTGTGCAATTAGACCGATGGGTGATTGATTTTTTTCGAACAGGACTGCTTATCATAAGCGTCTTCTACGCAGTTTTCATCACCATTTATTACCTTTTTTACAATATTTTTCATCGGGAGTCAGATGAATGAACGATCCAAACGCGATTTTCCGCAGACAGAGTAAATACATGTTCTATCTATTGGCAATTTTTGTGTTTGGCTATGCCATGCCTGGTTTTAAACCACTGTTTCTTGGTTTGATTATCGGCACAATTTTTGCTTTCTTTAATTTATTCCTACTTATACGGAGAATGCACGCTTTTGATCGAGCGGTTAAAAAAGGAAAATCCATTCGTTCAATGGGAAGTACAGCCAGGTGGGCCAACGCAATTCTCGCAGTAGCGATTGCTTGGCGTTACCCTAATGAAGTTCATCTGGCAGGTGTTGTTATAGGATTAATGACAATATATCCTGTCATTATGATAGATTCCTTCATTCAACTTAAACGTTCTACTATGGAAGAGAGGTGAATACTCTTTGGGTCACAGTTCAAAAACGACAGAATTTTTAGGGTTAACGTTCAACTTATCCAATGTTCTCATGATTACGATTGCTAGTATCATCGTTCTTCTCATAGCGGTGCTGACTACTCGTGTTCTGTCTATTCGTCCGACAAAGGCGCAGAACTTCATGGAATGGATTGTTGATTTTGTTCGAAATATCATAGGTAGTTCGATGGACATGAAAACAGGAGCCCCATTTCTAGCGCTTGGCGTTACATTACTCATGTACATATTTGTTTCAAACATGCTTGGACTGCCATTTTCGATTACGGTCGATCACAACTTGTGGTGGAAATCACCAACAGCAGACCCTGCAATTACAATGACACTAGCGATTATGGTCATGGGATTGACACATTACTACGGTGTCAAGGCAAAAGGAGTCAAGGAATATACGAAAGACTACTTTAGACCAATTCCACTTTTAGTACCATTGAAACTTATTGAAGAATTTGCAAACACGCTAACACTTGGTTTGCGTCTTTATGGAAACATTTTTGCTGGAGAGATTCTTCTTGGTTTGCTTGCAGGACTTGCGACCAATTTCTACACGCAAAACATTGCGCTTGGTATCGTTGGTACATTAGGTGCCATCGTGCCGATGATTGTATGGCAGGCATTTAGTTTGTTTGTCGGAACAATCCAAGCATTTATCTTCACCATGCTGACAATGGTGTACATTTCTCATAAAGTCAGCGACGAACACTAAAAAATTGAGAGTCCAAAAAGGACGTTATTTTAAAGGAGGAGCTTTTTAATGAATTTAATAGCAGCAGCAATTGCAATCGGTTTGGGAGCACTAGGAGCAGGTATTGGTAACGGTCTAATCGTATCTAAAACAGTTGAAGGAATCGCTCGTCAGCCAGAAGCTGGTAGAGAACTAAGAACTCTTATGTTCATCGGGGTAGCTTTAGTTGAGGCACTTCCAATTATCGCTGTCGTTATCGCATTCTTGGCATTCTTTGGTTAATATGTGAGAAGCGTTCTAATATGAATTTTAATGGCGAAGATCAGATTAGTTCGAAACTTCGCCATTCCTTTATGTTTTGTTTCTTAACATATTATTTAAAGAAGGGAGTTGCCGTACTAAATGTCTCAGTTACCAGTGGTTTTAGGAGCAGGTGGCTTAAGTTTCAACGCCGGGGATATGATATTCCAGCTGATCGCTATGCTCATCTTGCTTGCACTTTTAAAGAAATTTGCGCTTAAGCCTTTATTAGGGATTATGAAACAGCGTGAAGATTATATAGGAAATGAAATTTCAAGTGCTGAACAAAAGCACGTTCAAGCTGAAAAGCTTCTTGAAGAACAACGTGTCTTATTGAAAGAAGCACGCGAAGAATCACATACACTCATCGAAAATGCGAAAAAGATTGGTGAGAAACAAAAAGAAGAGATCATTCAAGCAGCACGTCAAGAGTCAGAGCGCTTGAAAGAGTCTGCTAGAACTGAAATCGTGAAAGAAAAAGAACAAGCTGTGGCTGCACTGCGCGAGCAGGTTGCATCACTATCTGTACTTATTGCATCTAAAGTGATTGAAAGAGAACTTGATGAGCAAGCACAAGAGAAATTGATTCAAGAGTATCTTAAAGAGGCAGGCGAAAGCCGATGAGCGTGACTATTGTCTCTAAGCGTTACGCTTCTGCTCTTTTTGACATCGTTCTTGCTTCTTCGGCAGTAGACGAAACTGAAAAAGAGCTGAATGAGATCAAAAAAGTTCTAAAGGCTGACCAAGAATTGAATGACTTTCTTGTTCATCCAAAGATTACGGCAGACAAAAAGAAACATTTGATTGCAGAAGCTTTCAAAGGTGTTTCGACACATGTATTGCACACAATGTATTTATTGATTGACCGCGGACGCACGAATATTTTCTCTGAAATGACGTCTGAGTTTGTGAAACTGGCAAACCGCACGAAACAAATAGACGATGCGATCGTGTATTCAGTGAAACCGCTGAGCGGCGCTGAAATTCAATCTTTATCTGAAGTATTTGCCAAAAAAGCCGGAGTCACATCACTGCGTGTTGAAAATGTGATTGACAAGGATCTAATAGGCGGAGTGAAAATCCGTATCGGAAACCGCATTTATGACGGCAGTGTCAGCGGAAAGCTTTCCCGCATTGAACGTCAGCTTGCAGGCGAAAATCGTTAGAAGGGGTGAAACCTTAGTGAGTATCAAAGCTGAAGAGATTAGCGCGCTGATAAAGCAGCAAATCCAAAACTATCAATCTGAAATTGAAGTAAAAGATGTCGGTACAGTCATCCAAGTAGGGGACGGTATCGCGCGTGTACATGGCCTTGACAACATTATGGCAGGAGAGCTGGTTGAGTTCTCTAACGGTGTAATGGGTATGGCTCAAAACCTTGAGGAGTCTAACGTAGGTATCGTTATTTTAGGACCTTACAAAGATATCCGCGAAGGTGACGATGTAAAACGTACAGGTCGTATCATGGAGGTTCCAGTTGGTGAAGAGTTAATCGGACGTATTGTGAACCCACTTGGTCAGCCTGTTGATGGACTAGGTCCAATTTTAACAAGCAAAACTCGTCCAATCGAAAGTGAAGCACCAGGCGTTATGGATCGTAAATCTGTTCATGAGCCGCTTCAAACAGGGATTAAAGCAATTGATGCCTTGATTCCAATCGGACGCGGACAGCGTGAATTGATCATTGGTGACCGTCAAACAGGTAAAACATCTGTTGCAATTGATACGATCCTAAACCAAAAAGATCAAGACATGATCTGTATTTATGTAGCAATCGGACAAAAGGAATCAACGGTTCGTGGTGTTGTTGAAACACTTCGTAAGCATGGTGCGCTTGATTACACAATTGTAGTCACAGCTTCTGCATCACAGCCAGCCCCACTTCTTTACCTTGCTCCTTATGCAGGTGTAACGATGGGTGAGGAATTCATGTATAACGGCAAGCACGTACTTGTTGTATATGATGACCTTTCTAAACAAGCGGCAGCTTACCGTGAGCTTTCATTATTGCTTCGTCGTCCTCCAGGTCGTGAGGCATTCCCTGGTGATGTTTTCTATCTTCACTCTCGTTTATTAGAGCGTGCAGCGAAGCTTAGTGACGAAAAGGGTGGCGGTTCTATCACAGCATTGCCTTTCGTAGAAACGCAAGCTGGCGATATCTCTGCATATATCCCAACAAACGTTATTTCAATCACAGATGGACAGATTTTCTTACAATCTGACCTCTTCTTCTCAGGCGTACGTCCAGCAGTAAACGCAGGATTGTCTGTATCCCGTGTAGGTGGTTCTGCACAAATCAAAGCGATGAAAAAGGTAGCAGGTACACTTCGTCTGGATCTTGCTTCTTATCGTGAGCTTGAAGCATTCGCTCAATTTGGATCTGATCTAGACCAAGCGACTCAAGCAAAATTAAACCGTGGTGCTAGAACAGTTGAAGTCTTAAAACAAGACTTGAACAAACCGCTTAAAGTTGAAAAACAAGTAGCGATTCTTTATGCACTTACAAGAGGATATTTAGACGATGTCGCGATTGCTGATGTCAAACGTTTCGAAGCTGAGTTATTCATGTACATTGAAGAAAACCATAAAGGCTTGTTTGACACGATCTCTCAAACAGGAAACATGCCTGCTGATGAAGAGTGGAATACAGCAATCGAAAGCTTTAAACGTACGTTTGCACCAAGCAACTAATTAGTAATCTTTCCGAGAGAAAAAGATTCTCTTTTTCTCTCTTTTCACGTAAATGAACACGGATTCCTGAAAAAAGGTGGTGAAATCTTTGGCCTCATTACGCGATATAAAGTCAAGGATCACGTCAACGAAAAAATCGAGTCAGATCACAAAAGCGATGCAAATGGTATCAGCTGCGAAACTGAATCGTGCTGAAAACAATGCGAAGTCTTTTGTTCCTTACATGGAAAAAATCCAGGAAGTCGTTGCTGCAATCGCAACTGGAACAAGTGCTAAGCACCCAATGCTTCTTTCAAGACCTGTCAAGAAAACAGGGTATCTCGTCATTACATCTGATCGAGGACTTGCAGGACCTTTTAACAGCTCGATTTTGCGTGCCGCTTACCAAACCATTCAATCTCGTCATCAATCCGCTGATGAATATGCGGTGATTGTGATTGGTAAAATCGGACGCGACTTCTTCAAAAAGCGCGGTATTCCAGTTATTTCTGAAGTCACAGGGCTTGGAGACGAAGTAGCGTTTGCTGATATTAAAGAATTAGCAAGCAGTACAGTTCAAATGTTCTCTGATGAAGCGTTTGACGAACTTTACATGTTCTACAACCACTTTGTCAGTGCCATTTCACAAGAAGTAACAGAGAAGAAATTATTGCCGCTAACGGACATTTCGGCCGCAGCGACACCGAATAAACGTTCCGCATCTTATGAGTTTGAGCCTTCTGAAGAAGAAATTCTTGAAGTTCTCCTTCCTCAATATGCAGAGAGTTTGATTTTCGGTGCGCTTCTTGACAGCAAAGCAAGTGAACATGCTGCAAGGATGACAGCAATGAAGAGTGCAACAGACAACGCAAAGGAATTGATCGACGGCCTGACACTCTCTTACAACCGTGCTCGTCAAGCAGCGATTACACAAGAGATTACAGAAATTGTCGGCGGAGCAGCTGCCTTAGAATAGAAATAATTGTCAGGAGGGAATGCAATGAAAACAGGACGCATCAGTCAGATCATGGGACCAGTCGTAGACGTTCATTTTGAAGACGGTCACTTGCCTGAGATTTATAATGCGATCAGAGTTTCGCATAAAGCGGAAAGTGAAAGTGAAGTTACGATCGACTTAACTTTAGAAGTAGCACTACATTTAGGTGATAATACAGTCAGAACCATCGCAATGGCATCAACAGATGGTGTGAAGCGCGGTATGGAAGCTGTAGACCTTGGAAAACCAATTTCAGTACCAGTTGGTAACGTAACACTTGGACGCGTATTCAACGTACTGGGAGATAATATTGACTTAGATGAGCCACTTGGTGTGGAAGCTCAAAGAGATCCAATCCACAGACAAGCGCCTTCTTTTGATCAACTTTCTACAGAAGTTGAAATTCTTGAAACGGGTATTAAAGTTGTTGACCTTCTTGCTCCTTACATCAAGGGCGGAAAGATCGGTCTATTCGGTGGAGCCGGTGTAGGTAAAACCGTTCTGATTCAAGAATTGATCAACAACATCGCACAAGAACACGGCGGTATTTCTGTATTCGCTGGTGTTGGAGAGCGTACACGTGAAGGAAACGACCTTTACTACGAAATGAAAGATTCTGGCGTTATCGAAAAAACAGCCATGGTCTTCGGTCAAATGAACGAGCCACCAGGTGCACGTATGCGTGTTGCCCTAACTGGTTTGACAATGGCAGAGCATTTCCGTGATGAACTAGGTCAAGACGTATTGTTCTTCATCGATAACATCTATCGTTTTACACAAGCAGGTTCTGAAGTATCAGCCCTTCTTGGACGTATGCCTTCAGCGGTAGGTTATCAGCCGACACTTGCAACAGAAATGGGTCAGCTGCAAGAGCGTATCACGTCTACAAACGTAGGATCGGTTACATCGATTCAAGCGATCTATGTACCTGCGGATGACTATACGGATCCAGCTCCAGCAACAACGTTCGCTCACCTTGATGCAACGACAAACCTTGAGCGTAAGCTGACTGAAATGGGTATTTACCCAGCGGTTGATCCTCTTGCTTCAACATCTCGTGCACTTGCACCTGAGGTCGTTGGCGAGGAGCACTATGCCATTGCGCGTGAAGTGCAGCAAACATTGCAGCGTTATAAAGAACTACAAGATATCATTGCCATTTTAGGTATGGATGAATTATCAGAGGACGATAAGCTTGTGGTACACAGAGCGCGTCGTGTTCAATTCTTCCTATCTCAAAACTTCCACGTAGCAGAGCAGTTCACTGGCCAAAAAGGTTCTTACGTGCCATTGAAGGAAACTGTTAAAGGCTTCAAGGAAATCTTATCTGGTAAATACGATCACCTTCCAGAAGATGCATTCCGCTTAGTTGGACGCATTGAAGAAGTGGTTGAAAAAGCCAAAGAGATGGGTGTAGAGGCCTAATCTGGTCCTTAGGAGGGTAAAAGCATGAAGACCGTTCAAGTCAATATCGTTACTCCCGACGGCCCAGTGTATCAAGCGGATGTGGAAATGGTCAGTGTCAGAGCAGAAAGCGGTGAGCTTGGTATTTTAGCTGGCCACGTTCCAATGGTTGCTCCGCTAAAAATCGGTGCAGTTCGCTTAAAACATAGTGGATCAACTGAATTGGTTGCAGTCAGTGGCGGATTTGTTGAAGTTCGCCCTGAAAAAGTAACCATTCTTGCTCAGGCCGCTGAAACATCAGATAAAGTTGATGTCGATCGTGCGAAATCAGCGAAACAGCGTGCTGAAGAGCATTTGAACCACCCGAATGAAAGTGATATACGCCGGGCGGAACTCGCATTAAAACGGGCGTTAAACCGTTTAAATGTAGCAGGGAAATAAAACAGAAAATCCTTCTTATCACAATGATAAGAAGGATTTTTTTTAGAATGACATGAGGGATTGGTACATCGACACATAAGGGTGAGAATCCTGTTTTTCAAGATATAAGTGCTCGCAAAACTGCGTACTATGCCACGTTTTATTGTGCCGTCGCAAACCCAGCGTATATTGATGCGGAGAGTCCATATAAGGCCGTACCACCCAGTCAGCATCTGAATGATGTCGGAGGACAACCTCTCCCATATACACACTCATCATCGCTTCTAATGCATCTATTGGCATTTTCCACTCAGCAAACAGCTGCTTGGTAAATGCATCAAAGTAAAGTGATTCTAACTGATACAGGCTTTCCTCAGAGTAATCCAAAGAAATGTTATGAAAATGACACAATTGCGCTAATTCTTCTAGCTGTGTCTGTCTATAATCAAAGTAGAAAGCAATGGCCTCCCATTCATGATCAAATGAGGGAACCAGTTCTCCGTACAAATCAACAAAGTCAGGAAAAGAATCTTTCAATATGTTCAGCTCCTTCCACACGCAGTATATCATCTCCTTGGCACCAGGATAAGAGGGGATTTACTCTAAATGTAGCTCTTTTTTCCAAATGATTCATCTTTCCGATTTTCGAGGATATAATGAAAGGGAGTTTTCCTTTACAGAAATAAATATAAGGAGGATTCAACTGTATGGAAGACGTAGGACAACAAGCAATTGTTAGTATTGTGATCCACCTGTTTTTTATTGCGATTACATGGTGGGCATTGCTTGCCGTTAATATTGACCCACTGATTAAAAAAGGGAAAATCATTCAGGCAAGATTGCTGATGATGCTCATTACCATTGCTATTGCATCTGCAGTCAGCAATTTCTTCCTTGATTACTTAAATTTCTCCAAACAAATACCTTATATGTTCTAACATAAAAGGTTTGGTCACTGTCTTATGCGGGAACGTAAAAAGAAGTGTCAAAAGTATGGCCTTTGATGACTTTTCCACGTATGCATAGACCTCCTTGCGGCAACACTTGTAGCAAGGGGGAATGACAAGTGAGAAAGTATGTAAAAGGTTGGCCATTATTTGCGTTTATTCTTTTTTTTGTTCTGATGATTCAAGGTGTTCGTGCGGAAGAATCTTCTCCGCTCGTCCAAATAGCAGAAGGTTTGAAAAGCCAGCAAATTGAAGTAGATGGATGGACTCTTCACGCCAAAACAAATGTAGACATTTCATCCGAACAATTTTCAAAAAAAGTGAAACGTTTGAGAGACGAACTACGACAGTATGAGTGGACCGAAAAAGAAGAAAAACATGTCACCAAAGTCACAGGAATTTACAAAGATGAAAAAAATGATACATTATCGAAAATTTTACTCGTGAAGACCGACACAAAATCCAATCAAAAGTCGTATTTATTATATGAGCAAAAAGGTGCTCGCCCACTGAATACCTGGAAGCATACATATGATCAGTTCGTACGTCATGCAAAAAGCATATTACAAGAGAAATTTGTAATTTTTACTTGTCTCGATGGTCATGTAAATGGTATGATGGATGTTGTTTTGCAAAAAAAGGCTGAAATGTTAGCAAATGAATTTCAAGCAAAACCAGTTGAGTATCTCGTTGAGTCTAATTTTGTGTCGCTTTCCGCTTACACAGATAAGTGGGAACAGTTCATTATGACTTCAAATGATAAAATGAATGTTCAAATTGCCATCAGAAGTTCGGAAATGAACGAAAATCATACGATTACGGTTGGCACACCAATCGTAACGACTGAATATTAATATAGAGAATTTGGGACGCGGAGGGGAAGACCTTGGAAAAAATCATCGTCCGCGGCGGTCAAAAGTTAAACGGCACAGTTAAAGTAGAAGGAGCAAAAAATGCCGTTTTACCAGTTATCGCTGCATCTTTGTTAGCAAGTACAGAAAAAAGCGTAATTTGTGATGTACCTACGCTCTCCGATGTATATACAATCAATGAAGTGTTACGTCATTTAGGAGCAGAAGTACATTTTGAAAATAACGAAGTATCAGTGGATGCATCTCATGCACTAGAAACTGAGGCTCCGTTTGAGTATGTCCGTAAAATGCGAGCGTCTGTGCTCGTCATGGGACCACTTTTAGCAAGAACAGGTCATGCAAGAGTTGCATTACCTGGAGGCTGTGCGATTGGTTCAAGACCAATTGACCAGCATTTAAAAGGCTTTGAAGCAATGGGAGCTAAAATTCAAGTAGGAAATGGTTTCATCGAGGCTGAAGTTCAAGGCCGTTTAAAAGGTGCGAAAATCTATTTGGATTTCCCAAGTGTGGGCGCAACTGAAAACATCATTATGGCAGCAGCATTAGCTGAAGGAACAACGATTTTAGAAAACGTAGCAAAAGAACCTGAAATTGTTGATTTGGCAAACTACATCAATGCCATGGGTGGTAAGGTTCGCGGAGCTGGTACTGGTACAATCAAAATCGAAGGTGTGGAAACACTTCACGGTGCAAAACACAACATCATCCCTGACAGAATTGAAGCAGGTACTTTCATGGTGGCAGCAGCCATTACAGAAGGAAATGTTCTTGTGAAAGGTGCAGTGCCGGAGCACATGACATCACTTGTAGCAAAAATGGAAGAAATGGGTATTCAGATCATTGAAGAAGAAGAAGGTTTAAGAGTCATTGGACCATCTGAGCTCAAGCCAATCGATCTAAAAACAATGCCACATCCTGGTTTCCCAACGGATATGCAATCTCAGATGATGGCGCTATTGCTTCGTGCGAACGGAACAAGCATGATCACAGAAACGGTATTTGAAAACCGCTTTATGCATGCAGAAGAATTCCGCCGTATGAATGGTGATATTAAAATTGAGGGTCGCTCTGTCATTATCAACGGGCCGGTTCAACTTCAAGGTGCTGAAGTGTCAGCGACTGATTTAAGAGCAGGAGCAGCACTTGTACTTGCTGGATTAGTAGCAGAAGGTCATACACGTGTCACTGAGTTGAAGCATATCGATCGTGGTTATGTGAACTTCCACCAGAAGCTTGCAGCAATCGGTGCAGATATTGAAAGAGTAAATGATGAAACAGCAGATGTGACACAAGAACAAGTTGTATCAGATCTGAACGCGTAATCATAAAGAAATCAGTGTGTCCATTGGGGCATGCTGATTTTTTTTTAGAATCATAGAATGCTTTATTTTAAAAGCTTATCACTAGTGTATCCAACCATCTTAAATTTTATTCATAAAGACGAACAGTAAAATCAGTTGATAAAGAGCCTCTTATCTTCATCAATAGACTTGTCCACTGAATGAAAGAAGCTGTCATATTAGCTTGTCCCCGCCCATAGGATAAAAGAGATTCAATGACAAATGGGGGCAGCCAAATATGAAACCAATGATATGGACAATCGCAGGAATATGCATCATTATTTTAATGATTCCAACTTTACTTGTGTTGCCGACGTTTCAAGGGAAACCGGAGGCAAGCCAGCATGTATCAGCGGAGCCATCAGTTAAAAAAGAAGTAAAGGGTACAGTCAAATTGAAGCAATCACCCGTCGCTATCCCCGTCTATCGTTCAGCTCATCAGCAGGTAGAAAACATCCCCTTAGAAGAGTACGTGATCGGTGTCGTAGCATCTGAAATGCCAGCTGATTTTGAGATGGAAGCACTCAAGGCACAGGCACTCGCCGCAAGAACGTATATCGTCAGACAAATGATCATCGATAAGACCGTCAAATCACCAAAGGGCTCTCTTGTAGATGATACCCAAATGTTCCAAGTGTATAAAAACAAGCAGGAACTCAAGAAAATTTGGGGAAAAGCGTACAATTGGAAGTTAAAAAAAGTCACAGAAGCTGTCGCCAGCACACAAGGAAAAGTGCTCACTTATGACGAGAAACCAATTGATGCCTCATTCTTTTCAACAAGTAATGGGAAAACGGAAAATGCCGAAGCTTATTGGAAAAATGAAATTCCATATTTGAAAAGTGTTTCAAGTAAATGGGACGAAAAATCGCCAAAATTTCAAAACAAGAAAACCATCCCAGTTAGTGAATTTCAGCAAAAATTAGGTGTGACGCTCACTCAACAGGCTCAGGTAGGACAGATAGTAGAGCGGACACCAGGAAATCAAGTAGCAAAAGCCGTAATAAACGGTAAAACACTGACAGGCAGAGACATTCGAGAGTCATTAGGACTTCATTCAGCAGACTTTACATGGGAACGACAGGGCCAGCAAATTATCATTACGACAAAAGGGTATGGCCATGGTGTTGGAATGAGTCAGTACGGTGCGCATTATATGGCACAGTCAGGCAAAAAAGTAGATGCTATCGTGAAACATTATTATAAAGGGATTCAAATTGAATCAGCAGATCGTTTTCTTAACACGTATATGGCTAAAAAATAAAGCAAAGGTGCCTCCAGAATAGGGGCATCTTTTTTGTGTGTTCCAAGAGTTTTGAACAGAATGTGTCAATTTGCGACTTAAGACGCACCTCAGGAAATCTTAAACATTTACGTCCCGACAAGAACCGATGGCCGATACAAAGCCCCTCGAAAGAAGGAGAAAACAAGAGAAAAAATGATGTGTTGGGTGAATGTATCTAGACAACTGACAGATTTTTAGTGATTTTGATGAAAGAGAAAAAGGGACCGAGTCCTATACCATTCCAAGACAGAATATTTTACGATTAAGATGTTTCAATTTAATACATAGGGAGGAAGGAAAAAATGATGTTGAAAAAAGTATTTACACTCGTAACCTTAGCTGTATTGACATTATCTATGTCGATCTCTTCACCTGTATTTGCAAAAGCATCTACAGTCAAAAAACATAACAAAGATGTAAGAGTCACCATCTTACTTGATGCAAGTGGAAGCATGGCAAGAAAAGTAGAGGGAGAACGCAAATTTGACCTCGCAAAACAAGAGGTATTTAAATTTGCTCAGTCACTTCCAAAAGACGCTAAAATTCGTATGAGCTTGTTTGGCTCTGAAGGAAACAACAAAAATTCAGGTAAAGCTCAATCATGTGAAGTCATTAGAGGCGTTTATGGCGTACAGCCTTACGAAAAAGAAAGCTTTGAAAACTCTTTAAACGGACTTGGACCAAATGGCTGGACACCGATTGCTCGTGCTCTTGAACATGCAAAGCAAGCGGATGAGCAGCTTAATAATGGAACAAAACATATTGTGTACCTCATCACTGATGGCGAAGAAACTTGTGGCGGAGATCCAGTAAAAGTAGCAAAAGAATTGCATAACTCAAAAGGTTCGACTGTTGTTAATGTCATTGGATTAGACTTTAATGATGGCTATGAAGGTCAATTAAAGCAAGTAGCAAAAGCTGGTAAAGGGCATTACTACCAAGCAAGCACTGGTAAAGAAATGGGTTCTATCCTGTCAGCAGAATCATTAAAACTACACGAATAACTTGCTGAACAAAAGGGAAACGATTGATGTATGCTTTCGTTTCTCTTTTTCTGTACAAATGTAAAAAGGGAGGTTTTTATGAATGAAACGCAATATCGTATTAACCATTTTGGCTAGTCTTGTCCTGTTTCTTTCTTCACCAGCTCATGCTGTGACAAAAAAACAGGAGCCGGCTCATGTGGTGATATTACTCGATCTAAGCGGCAGCATGGCGCAATCAGTTGAAGGCGAAAAGAAAATCGATATTGCCAAACGTTCTATTCAAAGCTTCGCAAGTATTTTATCAGATGATACACAAGTTCTTCTTCGTGTGTTTGGTCATGAAGGAACCAATAAAAATGCTGGAAAAGCAATTTCTTGTGAAAGCTCTGAAGCCGTTTATGGATTTGGTTCATATGAGTCATCAACATTTCAGCAAGCGCTGAATGTGTATAAGCCAACCGGATGGACACCACTTGCAAAAGCATTAACAGATACGAAGCAAGATTTTGAAGATCACCAGGCTGAAGGGAAAAATATTGTCTACGTCGTCAGCGATGGTAAAGAAACTTGTGGAGGAAGCCCTTCACAAGCAGCAAAGGAATTACATGAAGGTGGAATTGACACCATTGTTAATATCATCGGCTTTGACGTGAATGAAAAAGAAGCAAAAAGTCTAAAGTCTGTTGCAAAAGCGGGTGGTGGACAATATCAACCGGCTGCAAATGCAGAAGAATTGAATCACATTCTACAAAATGCAGCGAGCGCTTTTAGTCAGTAGGATATGAATGGGAGCTGGGGATTGTTTTCCCCAGCTGTTTTTTAGTTGAAGATCAATTCAAGGTGGTTTCTAATTCATCAATTCGTTTCTCCACGTAGTGCTGGTCTTTTCTTGCATGAAAGGTTTCGGCTTTTTCTAATATGGCCGCCGTATTATATTCGGGAATCTGTGAGTAGCTCTCATACACACCCTTTGGAATTAAAACGTTCCCTTCAGGCCAGTAAACAGCGATATTGCCACGTTTCAACTCCCCAAATTGAGCGACTCCTTGGTAGGATCCATACTGATTAAACAAAACAACTGGATCACCTTCTTTGACATAAAGCTCTTTAGCATCTTCTTCATTCATCAAGATAGAATGACGCTTCCCACCATTAAAGGCATCCTTTTCACTATAGATCATAGAGTTGAATTGCTTTCCTCTTCTTGTTGTAATATTAAAATGTCCCTCGGTTTTTCGATATTGAGGCAGCTGGGCAGGAAGAAGATGTCCTTTGCCATCCGGTGTTGGACACTCTCCGTCTTCACATAGCCAGGCACCTCCCCATTGGAAAACGTCTCCTTTATGACGTAAATGCTGGATGCCATCATAGTTTCGATTTGCGATCGCAATCTCACGGCGAATGTCTTCAGCCGTTTCGAAATGAATCAGCTCAGCATCTTGTGGACGTACTCTTTTTGCAAGATCCATATAAATATCCCATTCTGCTCTGGCTTCCTCAATCCGAGGTCCTTCAATTTCTGGACTGAAATATACCATGCGTTCCGTACTAGTGGAAGTACCGCCTCCTGGCTGCTCATATCTTGTCATAGCAGGGAGAATAATTACCGTCTCTTCTGCCTCTACAAGTGTAGAGGTATTCAAAATGATATCTTGATGGACACGAAGTTCAAGCCCAGATAAAGCTTTTTCAATCGCATCTGGATTTGGCATCGTTTCTAAAAAGTTCCCGCCACTCGTAAACAGCATTTTGAGTTTTTGCGGATGTTCTTTAGGGAGAGCCATTTTCTCAAATGATTGCCCAATGGTGTCACCATGCCATTTCGGAATGTCAAACCCCCAAATCTTTTCGATTCTTTCAATATTCTCTTCATCAAAATCACTGCCCGGCAAAACAAACGGGTCAGCACCCATTTCACCAGAACCTTGAACACCGCTATGCCCGCGAATTGGCATGACACCACAATGTTTCCTGCCAATAAACCCACGTAACATAGCAAGGTTGGCAACCTGTGATATATTATCAGTTGCAAAGCGGTGCTGAGTAAGACCCATGCTCCAAATGAAAACGCCTGAATTGGCATTGGCAAGAAGGATCGCAAATTCCTTCATTCTTTCTTTTGATAAGCCTGATGATGCTTCAAGGTCTTCCCATTTCAACTGTGCGACATGCTGCTGTAAATCCTGTATGCCGGTAGTATGGGCTTGAATAAATTCATGATCAAGAGCGGAATGGGGCGCGTGCTGCTCCATGTCAAACCAATGTTTGATGACACCATTCATAAACGCAATATCGCCGCCTATATTGACTTGATAGAAATCATCCGCGATTTTTGTGCCGAATAAAGCACTTTCTGGAATAGAGGGAACCCAGTACTTTTCCATGGCAGGCTCTTTGTACGGATTGATGACAATAATTTTGGTTCCTTTCTTTTTCGCCGCATACATATATTTAGTGGAAACGGGCTGATTGTTTGCTGCGACAGATCCCCAAAAAATTAAGACATCTGTTCCGATCCAATCGTTGTAATTACAACTGGAGGCTCCTATCCCAAGGGATCGCTTAAGAGCGGTTTTGCTCGGTGAATGACAAATGCGAGACGCATTATCAATATGATTTGTCCCGATAAAGCGAGCTGCCTTCGCAGCGGTATAGTAGACTTCATTTGTAATTCCTCTAGCTGTTAAATAGAAAGCGAGCTGCCGTTTATCAATTGATTTGATTTTAGCTGCGATTTGATCTAATGCATCATCCCAGGAAATACGTGTAAAGGCATTGTCACCTTTTTTTCGAATCAGTGGATAAGGGATACGTCCAAGTTTGCGGAGAGTAGTGCTGTCCATTTGTTTGAGCTGTTGAATGTCTTCAAACCATTTTGGATCAATAGCTGGCATTGTATTAAGACGAAGTACATTTAGTCTTGTGGTGCATATATGAGGTCCTGCGAGCGTTTGGTCATATAGCCCTGAAACACCAAGGGCACAGCCGTCACACACGCCTTGCGTTAAAATGCGATATGCATAGGGGAGATTATCCTTGTTCTCCCAAGCCACTTTCATCGTATCTCGAATGTGTTTCGGCTTTACTTTTCCAAGTCCCATAGGCGCAAAAGAGGCCCATAGCTTTGGTGAGGGTTTTTTATTAAGCTTAATAGGCCCCTTATGTTTTGTTTTCCCCATGATATCATCACCCTCCTATTACTTTATAAAGCGTTTTCATATCTAAAAATTACCTTTAGATTGTGATTCTGTCAAATTCAAATTAAGGTCGGGATGAGACAGAAGCATCAGCAGTAAGGTTTGTTTCTCTAAGCTGCTGAATATCCTTCCGTATGAGAAGAGATATGATAAAAGCGATGAAAAATAAGCCAGAGAACACCATCAGACTCTGCGTGTAGTTACCTGTTATATCCCGGATAAAGGATGAAAATAAAGGTCCTGCTAAACCAGCAGCTGCCCAGGCTGTCAAAATATAACCGTGTATGGCACCAAGTTGTTTCGTGCCAAATAAATCCCCAATATAGGCTGGAATTGAGGCAAACCCTCCTCCATAGCACGTATAAATGATCGCCATCATGATTGAAAAGACGAGCGGTTCTTTTAAGTAGGGAAGTAAAGGAAAGGCAATGAGCTGGATACTAAAGAAGATTGTATACGTATTCGGCCTTCCGATATAATCTGAGAAGGAAGCCCAGCCAATCCGTCCTAAACCATTAAAAGCACCTAAAACGCCAACAAGGGTAGCTGCAGCACCAGCAGTGAATCCAACACTTTCTTGAGCAAGAGGCGATGCTACTGAAATAATGGCAATTCCGCATGTGATATTAATAAAGAGCATGAGCCACAAATAATAAAAACGTCGTGTTTTGATCGCTTCATTTGCTGTAAGCTGTGATAAATCCTGAGGGATTTTTCTTTGATTTGTTTTTAACACATCAAATTGTTTGACGTCATCAGGTGTTGGTGGTGATAAATAAAGAGATGAAATCACCATGATCATAAAATAGGAAATTCCAAGAATGTAAAAGGTATTTGCGATATCTACTTTTTCAATGAGATATTGGATAATTGGGCTGCAAATAAGAGACGCAAATCCAAAACCCATAATAGCTAAGCCGGTTGCAAGTCCTCTTCGGTCCGGAAACCATTTCACTAAAGTTGATACAGGTGCAATGTAGCCTACCCCTAATCCTATCCCAGCGAGTACACCATAAAATAAATAGAGGAGAGGGAGTGAGGACATGTGTACAGCGAATCCTGACCCTGTCATCCCGATACCGAAGAAAATGGCTGAGAAGAGCCCTGATGCCCTTGGGCCATATCTTTCAACGAAATGCCCCATGAAAGCAGCAGATAATCCTAAAAATAAAATAGCAATACTGAAGGTCAGGCTTATTTCTGTCAATGACCACTGAAAGGCCTGATGTAAAGGATTCGTAAAAACACTCCAAGCATAAACAGACCCAATAGATAAATGAATTCCTACAGCACTTGTTGCGATTAGCCAGCGATTTTTCGATTTATTCATTTTGTTCCCCCCCATATAAAGCAATCAAAAAGTTTGATAAGATAGAAATATGTTACATTTTTATGACTTTTTAAAATAATATCACAATTCGATTGGTTCATATAACTAAATTTGTGCTGAAAGGAAGATCATACAATGAATCCTTCTGTTAAAAAGAAACGAGTTATACACCAATACCGTGAAGGTCAATTTACTTGCAAAACAGATGAAGTTGTAGAAGAATTTCCTTTAACTGTGATCGTGAATGGAGAGGAATTTGTAACACTTGTTTGTTCACCAGATCATTTGAAAGAATTGGTGATCGGTTTTTTAGCTTCAGAAGGAGTCATTCGATTTGAAAATGAGATTAAAAGGTTTACAATAGATGAAAGTATGGGCTTTGCCTATGTTGATTTAGTTCACTCAAGCGGATTTCAGTCATCAGATTTTACTAAGCGGGTGATTGGTTCTTGCTGCGGGAAAGGGAGACACTTTTATTTTCTCCAAGATGTGAAAACAGCAAAAACAGCCATTGATCGAATCAACATTTCTGCTGAAACTTGTATGTGTCTAATGAAATGTTTACAAGAAGAAAGTCAATTGTTTCAACATACTGGTGGTGTGCATAATGCTGGACTGTGTGACACAGAAAAACTATTCATCACTAGAACTGATATTGGAAGACATAATGCTTTAGATAAAATCTATGGATACTGTTTACTTCATCGAATTCCGCTTAGAGATAAAATCCTTGTGTTTAGCGGCCGGATATCGTCAGAAGTTCTATTGAAGGCAGCAAAACTAGGAGTGTCGATCGTCATCTCAAAATCAGCACCAACTGAGCTGGCGCTTAATATGGCAGAAGAATTAAATATCACGACAGTTGGATTTGTCAGAGGAGAATCTTTTAATATATACACTCACCATCAGCGTATAACAGAATAGGAGGCAAAGTATGGACAGTATATTGGATAAGAGACATCGACCATTGCGCGATTTAAGAATCTCAGTAACAGATCGCTGTAACTTTAGATGTACGTACTGTATGCCTGCTGAAATTTTTGGACCAGATTATCCTTTTTTGAATAAAGAAGAACTGCTTAGTTTCGAAGAAATTGAACAGCTTGCTACCCTTTTTGCAAAGGACCTAGGTGTGGTGAAAATACGCATCACGGGTGGTGAACCCTTAATGCGAAAAGATTTGCCTATCTTAATAGAAAAGCTCTCAAAAATTCCAGGAATCGAAGATATTGCTATGACAACCAATGGAACGCTTTTACCTGTATATGCTGAAAAGTTAAAGAAAGCAGGTCTTCAAAGAGTCACCATTAGTTTGGATTCATTAAACCCTGACCGTTTTAAGCAAATGAACGGAAGGAATATTTCTATCCAAAAAGTGTTTGATGGGATTGAGGCTGCAAAAAAAGCTGGACTTGCTATTAAGATCAATATGGTTGTTCAAAAAGGTGTGAATGATCAGGATGTCTTACCAATGGCAGCTTACTTTAAAAAAGAAGGACATGTTCTCAGATTTATCGAGTTTATGGATGTCGGAAATACGAACAAATGGAATCTAGAGCATGTCATGACAAAGAAAGAGATTATTGGTCTAATTGATTCAACATTTCCCATCAAACCAGAACCTCCTCAATATCCAGGTGAAGTAGCCAACCGATTCTATTACCAAGATGGCTCAGGAGAGATAGGCATTATTTCTTCTGTTTCAGATGCCTTTTGTGGAACATGTAATAGAGCGAGACTTTCTGCTCGCGGTGAATTGTTTACATGTCTTTTTGCATCATCGGGTTTTGATCTGAAGCGGGTGATTCGCTCAACAAAAGATAATGAAGATATAAAGAACATATTGAAGGAACTATGGTCGAATAGAGATGATCAATATTCAGCTGAGAGAGAGCAGAAGAAAGATCAGAAAAAAGTTGAAATGTCATACATCGGTGGGTAGTGACAACAAAGTATCATGATCATGATTTTTTGAAAAGTAGAGAAAATGTCATAATCATTGTTGAAAATCCTTTTATAGAAATAGGTCTATTCATCTTAGAATCCTGTCATGATCAAAAACCAGCAGAAACTCTGCTGGTTTTTAAAATGTTATTTTGTGGCTCAAAAAGGTTGAGATATGCTTAGAAAATAGATTTTTCAACATTTTTTACTGCTTTACTTTTATGGGAACTGTGATAAGATCAACTCAATCTTTACCAACTCGATTTTTTCACTCCTGGAATTTGGCCCTTATAGGCAAGCTCACGAAAAGCAATTCTAGACATTTTAAATTTTCGTAAGTAACCTCTAGGACGACCGGTTAACTCACAGCGGTTTTTTAAGCGAGTAGGGGAAGAGTCTCTAGGTAATTTCCTTAAAGCTTCATATTCACCTTTTTCTTTCAACTCTTTTCTTAATTCTGCATATTTCAATACAAGCTGCTGCCGCTTTTTTTCTTTAGCAATTTTAGATTTCTTTGCCACTTAAAACCCTCCTGGCTTAATGTTGGATTTTCCATTTAAAGGGGTCTTCAAACGTAGTCCATTCTTGATCAAATTCCTCAGGTGTGAGTAAGCATTGATCAAGTGTGCGAATGATATCTGCTTTAGGTAAATCTACGCCAATAAACACAAGTTTTGTATGCCTGTCACCAAATTCTGCGTCCCACTCATCAAGAAGCTCTGGTTCTTGCTTTAATATCTGTGCTTTTTCTTGCTCAGGCAAGGCAGCAATCCAGTAGGCAATTGGTTCAATCGCAACAGATTTTCCAGCCTGTGAAATTAAAATGGTTAAATCATGATGTGTGGCAAGCCATGTAAATCCTTTAGCGCGAACTATTTGCTCTGGCATCTGATCTAACCAATTATTTAACCTGCCAGTATGGAAGGGAAGTCTTCTTTCATAAACAAAGGATGAGATTTGGTATTCTTCTGTTTCTGGCGTATGCTGAGAATGCCCAGCGTTGATTTCTTTAATCCAGCCAGCAGAAGCACTGGACTTTTCAAAATCGAATAAACCAGTATTTAAAATGTCACTTGGCTTTACTTGCCCTTTTGAGGTTCTGATGATAGATGCTTCTGGTTGAAGTGTGGTCAGCACGTGCTCAAGTCGGTCTAATTCTGAGTTTGATACTAGATCACACTTATTGATAATCAACACATCGCAAAATTCAATTTGATCAATCAGTAAATCGGAAATTTCTCGTTCGTCATCATCGGAAACGGCTTGTTTACGGTCTAATAGACTTTCTCCTGACTGGAAGTCGGTCCAGAAACGGTTCGCATCTACAACAGTGACCATCGTGTCTAGCCGGCAAAAGCGCGTCAAATCTATCCCCATTTCTTCATCAATATAAGAGAAAGTTTGCGCGACTGGAATAGGTTCACTAATACCTGTTGACTCAATGACAATATAATCAATATGACCAGTCTTACATAGGCGCTCTACTTCGATTAACAAATCTTCTCTTAATGTGCAGCAAATACAACCATTAGATAATTCAACTAGCTTCTCATCTGATCGAGAGAGCTCACCGCCTTGTTTGATTAGTTCTGCATCAATATTAATTTCGCTCATGTCATTAACAATAACAGCTACTTTTAACCCTTTACGATTTTGTAGTACATGATTTAATATCGTTGTTTTTCCAGCTCCTAAAAAACCACTTAATACTGTAACGGGTATTCGCTTATTCATTTCCTTCTGTCCCTTTGCCAATGCTCATGTTCATTTCCGCCTCTCTTAAAAAGTAATGATTACGATTTGTGACCTAAAAAATTATTTTGTTTCTCTATGAAGGGTATATTTCTTTAACCGAGGAGAATATTTTTTTAACTCCAGTCGGTCCGGATTCGTTCTTTTATTCTTTGTTGTGATATAGTTTCTGTCACCAGTTTCAGTACAGGCTAAGGTAATTTTTACACGCATCGGTAATAGGAACCTCCTTTAATTCGTAATGGTTACGATTTGTATTTTAAAATGATCAAGATAGAATGTCAAGCTTAGAAGGGTAAAACGATGCCAAATATCAAAGAAAAGGGGTATCAAATGTTCATTGATACCCCCTCTCCATTAATAAAAGTCACCAAGCTCTTCTTCGTATTCACCTTCGTAGTGCCGAATGTCACTGGGAATTTCTTGAAGAAATGCTAGACCGCCTAATACCAGCATCAGGATAATGGCGATGAATGATAGAATGGCTGCGACAATACTTGATATGGCAAATAGTGTCTGCATTTTCATCATCTTAGCATATTGTTCTAATAACTCTTCATAAGAAGTATCAGGAGCTTGAATTAATTGTTCCGCTGCGTTTACAGATTTTTGTACATGGATTCCCATCATAATGAGGAAGACGCCAAGGGCAGCAGGAAGAACAAGCCAAAAACCAATAAGAATAGCTAAGCCACCTGAAATATAGAGAAATATACTACCAACTTTTCCCCACTTTGTGATCGAATGAAGAGATTGAATGATTTTCTCAGTTTGTTGCAATGGTGTTCACTCCTTTATGTATTCACTCTTTATCATACTTGAGCAGGTAGTACTTTAGGAAGAGTGAATGTAGAACAATTTTTAAAAATTTCTATCTTCACTTTACTATTTATGGATAAATAAATTATCTTCGAATAAGAAAAAAGTAACATTTACTATGAATTTTAACGACAATTTATGTCATAAATAAGATTAGTAGTTAAAAATAATTAGTAAAATTATCAAAATATGTTGTTAGTTGTCTTGTAATTGGTTATTATTGTGTTGTATTACCTTAAAAATTGGAAGGTGGAATTCATATGTTAGATCGTTTCTTAAACAAAATGACCAATGTTCAACCTGCAGCTTCAAGATGTATTTTGCAAAAATTAGTCACTTCATGCAAATCAGCGCCAACTTGTTTCCTTCAAGGTGTTGGAACTTTCCGTTACTACGTGGATCGTGATACAGGTGAGATTTGTACTAGCCAAGAACGCATTAGATGTGGCTGCTAAATTCAAGGATTTTATTTAATAGGATGTGAACGCATGAGCATATCTTCAATTTCATTCTTAACAAATGCTATGCAGACGTCAAACAGTCGTCAAGCGAGTCAAACATCCAATTCTTTTTTAAACGAAGCAGCGAAAATTGTTCAAGGCGACCATTCTCCAGAAGAGAGAAAGGCATTATTTCAACAACTGACTCTAGTTCAGCAAGGAAAAGATTTAGAGCTTCATGTGTCTAAATTAAAGGAACTAGAGAAAGAGGTTCAAAAAGAATCGTCTTCTTCGTCCGTTACTGTGAATCAGCATGGTGACCAAGTAGATATTTCAAATGAGGCTCGCAGTGAGTTTGAACAAGCTGAGGAACAAGCCACAGCTTCAAGTGAAGCGAGTGAAATCGCCGCAAGGGAAAAGGATCAGGATGTACAGGCAGATCCAAACCAATAAAAAAATGAGGCGTGTGTTTGTTATCTTCACATGCCTCATTTATGTTTATTTTGCAGAAAACCTTGAATAAAGACCATCCGGAAAAGGGGCTGCATATGAGATTGTTTCATCTTCTTCTACCATGATGTAATATGGAAACTCTTCAATATGAAAGGCGCCTATCATTTGTTCGTCCACTGAGATAATTCGCATGTTGGTTTGGTTATCACGATATAATTCTTGATCCTCTTCTTTCCCATTCTTTAGCAAAATACTAAAAGAAATGTCTAATTGACGCTGCTTTTTCGTTTCTAGGAATTGTTCCAGTGATGGGATGCAATGCGGACATGCTGTGTCAGTGAATACAAGCAGCTGCTGCTTGTGATTGGTTTGCAGTAGATCATTTATTTGAATAGGTGATGGTTTTTCGAGTAGCGGATGAACAAATTTTTGTCCAACATGCTGGATCGGTAAGATGATTAATTCCATCTGGTGTTTTAAATAGATAATGATTCCGATCGTCAATAAAAGGCTACAAAGAATAAGAGTTAGCTGTAAAAGTAAGATTGAAGTCATCGTATATCGTCCTCTCAGAATGAAGTTACGCAGAGCTATCATAATATAAATATCAAAAATATGTCAATTATACTAAATGGTGTAAGGTGGAGCGTTTGATGAGTACAGTGAACCATTGTTTATATGCAATCTCCTATACTTGGAAAAGAAGTCGATCATATCTTCTGTTAACTCTATTCATCCAAGTGATCGTTGGCTTTATGCCTTTGGCTAGTGTCTGGATTATTCAAACATTGATTAATGAAATTATTTTATTCATGACTTCTTCAGGAGATATTCAAAAGGTCTTAAGGTTATTTGGGTTGCAAATGGTCATTGTGATTTTAGGATATGGGCTTCAATTCATTCTTCAGCTTAGTCAGCAGAAAGCGACAAATCTGATTGGTTTGCATTTGAAGGGTGAATTGCTTCAAAAAGCGATTAAGCTTCCATATATTACATTTGAACACCCGTCTTTTTATAATGAAAGTCAACGTGTGATGAACAGTCATCAGCATGTTCTGAGTATGGTTAGAAGTATTTTTACAATCATGAGCGCATTGATTACTGTTGTATCACTTCTCATTTATATGATTGGTATCCATTGGGGCTTGGCGGTCATTCTGATCTTATGTACTCTGCCTGTCTTGTGGATTGAGCTTTTCTTTGGAGGCGCACGGTATCAATTAAACCGCATGTTAACGGCAAATGATCGAAGAGAAATGTATGTGTCTGATCTTGTTGCGCAGCGAGATTCATTGAAGGAAATCCGTTTATATGGAATAGGAAATTACCTTCTTCAAAAATGGAAAGGCCATTATGTAAAAAGTGCAGATGAAAAATATAAATTACTAAAACGTCAGGTTCGCTGGGAGATGGCAGGTGGATTGCTTATGACATTTGCCTATGTGTGCTGCGGTCTTTTTATTGTCTTTCTTATCTTTCAAAAGAAATTAGCTGCGGGTACGTTTGTCGCTGTGCTCCAAGCTGTGCAAAATATTCAAAGTGGTTTTCAGGATTTGACGAGGGAATGTTCTAGTTTATATGAAACGAGTCTCTATATTGATGAAATGAGAGCTTTTCAAAAGAGAGAAGAAGAAATTGGTGAGCAGACAGAGGAAGCGGCATCGCTTCGGAGGATTGAATGTATTCAGTCCATTACGCTAGAAAATCTCTCTTTTACCTATCCGAATATGAAAACGCCTGCTATTGAACATATACATTTTCATATCGATAAAGGTGAACGCATTGCATTGGTGGGGGATAACGGATCAGGTAAGACGACCTTGATTAAATGCTTGACTGGTTTATATGATCCAGATAAGCCGAATATGCAAAAGGTCAATGGTGAATCGATTTCGACCATTTATAAAAAATCATATCATGCGAGAATGGCCGTCCTTTTTCAAGATTTTATGAAGTACGAATTCACTGTGAAAGAAAACATTGGATTTGGCCGTATTGACGAAATAGATGATAAAGAGCGCATGATCTCAGCTGCACGGCAAGCCGGCATAGAGAAAAGAATTCATCAAATGGAAGAAACATACGATGCGCAGCTTGGCCGGTTTTTTGAAGAAGGTCATGAACTGTCTGGCGGACAATGGCAAAAGCTTGCGATGGCGAGAACCTTTTTTAGAGAAAGTGATTTTATCATTTTAGATGAACCGACTTCTGCTCTCGATCCGCTATCGGAGATTTCACTCATTCGAAAGCTATTCGATCATACGCAGGATCAAGGGGTCTTGTTTATCACACACCGTATGGGAGCGGCCCGCTTAGCAGACCGGATTATCGTGATGAAAGATGGTGCTTTCGTTGAAGAGGGGAACCATGAAGAGCTAATGGCGCTAGATGGAGAGTACAAAAGGCTTTACGAGGCACAATCCCAACTATTTCAACAAAAGGAGATGGCGTAAGGTGAGTGTCTTTTATTTTATAGGTGTCTATTTATTAGGAATCATCTTTGCAGGTGCATGGCTTGATAAAGTGAGAAAACAACCGGCGCATATTCAGCAGATGAATGCTTATCGCCTGCTGCCTCCTGCGCTCACGGCGCCCATGTTTTATTTGTTTTTGACTGTTGAATTGGCTTGTACGGGTTTATTATTCGTGTGGAACATGTCTCTTGTACCTGCGATTGGTCTTACAGCACTTTTATGTATCTATACTGGAGCGGTCACCTTCAATTTATTGAGAGGACATCGTAACATTTCATGCGGCTGTGGAGGTTTGCTTGAAAATGACCATCTTCACTGGGGAATTGTGATTCGTAATGTGTCGATGCTGGCTCTTGTGATTGGGTTGTTTTATGTCCATCCCTATGTAGAAACAATTCCGTGGCCACTTCATATTATTTGTTTTCTGATTGCAGTGGCTGTCTGTCTGATTATAGCGGTTGGGAAAACAATCATGATGTTCAAAAGAAAATGGATGAATCAATTTGAATCGTTTATAGAAGGAGACCAAGTGAAATGACTGATATTCTACTAATTATTGTGTTATTCATTGTCATTGCTCAGCTGGCTGTCGTGTTTTTGCTTGCCCGCTTTATCGGAAAATTTATGAGTAAAATTAAATCCCTTGATGGGGTTGAATTAAAGGAAGCGGATGTTGGTGATGGTGCGCCGTTATTTCGAAGCTATACACATTTAGGAGATAAGGTTATTTTAAAGGAGTATTTACAGAACGGAAGAGCCGTGATGCTGTTATTTGTAAATACCACTTGTATGACATGCAAAAGCATTTTGTCTGATATGCGTCAGCACATTTCTAGCGATGATACTCAATTCATGTTCATCAATGGAGATGAACAAGGAGATGATGCATTGCTCCTTCAATTGCTGCCTGATCAAGCTGTGTATATGCGCTCTTCGCAAATCATGGAGCTGTATGGGGTAACTGTTGTTCCGCAAGCGATTCTGATAGATGAACATGGCATCATCCTCCAAAGAAAATCTGTTCAAAATGCGAAACAGTTTGAACAGCTGTTACACGCATCATAAAAAAGCGTCTCTTTGTTGGAGAGACGCTCCAGCATGTAGACAAACCCTCGCATTCGTTGTCAGTCCTGCGTGCTGGTGCTCACGAATGTCAAATTCGCTCCGCTCCAGTACTCGTCCTTCCTTCCTTGACTGCAAAGGTTTTCTATCACGCTGAAAAGAAGACAAAGGGCTAAAATCAAGATCATTTTAGCCCTTTGTCAACAATCTGAAGCGTCTCTTTGTTGGAGAGACGCTCATTTTATAATTCTTTTCCTAGAATGTCTAAATCGTACCTGCTGCCGTCCATTTCTGCGATGCGTGGCAGGTGACCCCATGTTTCAAAGCCATGCTTTTTAAATAATCGAATGCTGGCTTCGTTGTGCCCGAAAATAAAGGCGAGTAATGTTCGAATGCCTAGTGAAGGTGCCAACTCAATGGCCTCTTGTAAAAAAAGTGACCCTAAGCCTTTCCCTCGATCGTCTTGGTTTAAGTAAATACTCATTTCAACGGTCCCGTTGTATGCAGGTCTTCCATAAAACGTTTCAAAGCTGAGCCAGCCGTAAATATGTCCATCCTCATCTGTTTTCACATAGAGAGGTCTTTTCTCTGAATGATTCAAAAACCATTGCCGGCGGTCTTCAACTGAAACTGGTTCTGTATCGGCGGTTACTTCTCTTGAAGCAATAGTCGAATTGTAAATATCAACGATTGCTTTGAGGTCATCTTCTGTTGCTATACGGTTGAAAGTTTTCACATAAAAGTCCCCCATCTTTTTTTCATTCATCATACATATTATTGATGCGATTGCGCAAAATAAAAAGAAAAATGATTTCGTGTGTATATATTTTTTGAAAAGTGTTCAGAATGTTGCTGAGGTGATGAAAAATGAGAGAGGAAGAAAAGAAACGTACTTCCAAAATCACAAAAGTTCAGCAATTTTTCCGTAAGCGCTGGGTATTCCCTGCAATTTACTTGGTCAGCGCAGCGGTCGTGTTAACAGCCGTTCTTTGGTATCAAGCTGTATCAAAAGATGTGAAAGACCAACTATCTGATGGAAATCAAACAGGGCAAGAACAGCGTGATGATGCCGTTGAAGTTGGAAAGCCAATTGAAAATGTTGCCATGCCAGTCCAGAATTCTGATAATGTTTCTGTCGTGAAAAAGTTCTATGAAGCAGATGCTGATCAAAAAGAAAAAGAAGCAGCACTTGTAAACTATAATAACACCTATACCTTGAGCAAAGGTATTGATCTTGCAGATAAAGATGGCAAAGTGTTTGATGTCACAGCTGCTCTTAGTGGAACAGTGGTTCAAGCGAAAAAAGATCCCGTTCTCGGTCATGTCGTTGAAATTGAACATGAAGATGGATTATCGACTGTTTATCAATCGTTGTCACAAGTGAGTGTTAAAGAAGGCGATGAAGTGAAGCAGAATGATGTCATCGGTGCTTCTGGTAAAAATCTTTATGGTGCTGAAAGCGGCAACCATGTGCATTTTGAAATTCGTATGGAAGGTTTAGCGCTTAATCCACTTAGCTTCATTGACAAGCCTGTTTCAACTATTGAAAAGGCCGCGCAAGAAGTGACGGAAGAAGCAAAAGAACCTGCTCAGCCAAAAGCTGATGAAAAAACGAAGGAACCTGCTGTTGAAGATAAGGCCAAAGAGCCTGCTGGAGAAAAATCTGAAGAAAAGTCTGATGAGAAGGGCAAATCCTCTGATCAAGAAAAGTCTTCTGATTCCTCTAAAGACAGCAGTCAATCTGAAGAAACAAAACAATCTTAAGTCTTGAAACCTCTGTATATGAATCATGCAGAGGTTTTTTTCTGTCTTTAAAAAATCCCCCGCACTCGGCGGAGGATGGTTTAAAGAGCGGCAGGTCCTTCTTCACCTGTCCGAATGTTGATTGTATTTTCTATCTCATATATAAAAATTTTCCCATCCCCTGGTTCGCCTGTACGAAGTACCTTTTGAGCTGTTTCAACGACCTGTTCGACAGGTACTTCGCTTAGGACGATTTCAATCTTTAATCGTTCGTACACATTACTTTCCTTTTTGACGCCACGGTATAGCTCTGTATGTCCCTTTTGTAAACCGCAGCCGTGTACATTCGAAAAGGTAATGGAAGTGACGCCAATCTTTCCAAGCTCCACCTTTAATGTTTCAAAATTGGCTGGACGTGTGACAATCTCCACTTTATACATTTTGCTCATAGAGACACCCCTTTTTCTTTAATCTTGATAAGCTTTTTCCCCATGCATGGTTAAATCAAGACCCACTGATTCTTCTTCTTCGGTTGCGCGAATCTTAAAGAAGAGATTGACCACTTTGATGATTACGTATGTCACAACAGCTACAAAGGCATAAGTGGCCACAATAGCGACGACTTGCTTCCAAAGTAAGCTGGGATCTCCGTAGAATAATCCATTGGCTCCGCCGTCATTGACAGAGGTTGTTGCGAAAAGCCCGGTTGCAATTCCTCCCCAAGTCCCGCCAATTCCGTGAAGACCGAATGCATCTAGTGCATCATCATAGCCAAATTTGGCTTTGAGTGAGAAGACTCCCCAGAAACACACAATCCCGCCAATAATTCCGATGATGATAGAAGCAAAAGGTGTGACAAAACCGGCGGCAGGTGTAATTGCCACAAGACCTGCGATGGCTCCAGAAATCGCGCCGAGCATGGTCGGTTTTTTGTTGATCATCCACTCGACTAACAGCCAGCCGATGATTCCCGCAGCAGCAGCTGTATTGGTGTTAATAAAGGCATACATTGCGACACTGTCTAAGGTAAGGGCACTTCCAACGTTAAAGCCAAACCATCCAAACCAAATGACAGCTCCGCCAAGAAGAGTATAAATCAAATTGTGAGGAGAAGAGCTTGCTGCTTCTTTACGCTTCCCGAGCACAATCGCTACGACTAGACCTGCAACACCTGATGAAATGTGAACCACGTTTCCTCCAGCGAAGTCGAGCGCACCCATTTCGCCAATCCAACCGCCGCCCCATACCCAGTGTGCGACTGGCGCGTATACAAATGTGACCCAAAGGAGTGTAAACACAACGACCGCTGAGTAGCGAATTCGTTCAGCAAAGGCACCTGAGATGATGGCTGTTGTTAAGACGGCAAAGGTCATTTGGAACATCATGAACAATGAATGTGGGATGGTCTCACTGTAGGGACCGGGTTCAAAGCCAACGCCTTTTAATCCAATCCAGTCTAAGCCTCCAATCCATGCATTGCCTGGCGCAAAAGCCAAGGAATAGCCAAACATGATCCATACGATAGAGACGATCGCTAGTGAAGTTAAGCTGTGCATGGTTGTACTTAAGACGTTTTTACTTCTCACGAGTCCTCCGTAGAATAAGGCTAAACCCGGTGTCATTAACCACACGAGTAGTGCGCAGAAGAACATAAATACTGTATCACCCATTTGCATGCTGCATTCCCCCTGAATCATTCAGAATTAATTGATTTCTTAATTCTTCATTATAGAGAGAAAAGTCATATATGACATATTCATGTAAGGTAATCTTACATGGTTTTTGGTTATATTCAATATAAATGGATGAAAAGTTCGTGAAATATGAGAAAAAACGTGCATTGAGCACGAAAAATAAAGGGCGTTTGACCTATAAAATGGAGCTGAGAAACAGCTTGGTTCGTTCCTCTTGAGGAGAATCGAACAATTTTGATGGCGTGCCTTCTTCGACGATACGGCCTTCGTGCATATAGACGACACGATCGGCGACTTCTTTCGCAAAGCCCATTTCATGTGTGACGATGACCATCGTCATGCCTTCTTTTGCGAGACTTTTCATTGTTTGCAGTACCTCGCCTACAAGCTCTGGATCGAGGGCAGACGTAGGTTCGTCAAATAACATGACATCTGGTTTCATGGCGAGAGCTCTTGCAATAGCCACACGCTGCTTTTGACCGCCTGATAGCTTAGAAGGATATACGTTGGCTTTATCCGCAAGTCCGACCTTTTCTAACAGGACATTGGCTTCTGATACAGCTTGAGCCTTTTTTGTTTTTTTCACCATAACAGGCGCTTCGATGATGTTTTCAAGCACAGTTTTATGCGGAAAGAGGTTAAAATGCTGAAACACCATGCCTATTTTTTGCCGCATCTCGTTTAATTGATCGCGTTTTGGGTGAACAGGGCTGCCATCAATGACGATTTCTCCATCATTTTTGATTTCTAAAAAGTTCATACAGCGGAGCAAGGTGCTTTTTCCAGAGCCACTGGCTCCAATTAAGACGACCACATCATTTTCATAAACAGTGAGGTCGATATCCTTTAAAACATGCAGTTCTCCGAAGTGTTTATTGAGTTTTTCAACACGAATGAGTTCCTTTGATTCTGTCATGTTTCTCCTCCTAATGGTCACTGACTGATAGTTTCTTCTCAAAGGTTTGGACAGCGAATGTTAACAGCAGGACAAGAACTAAGTAATAGACGGCTACAACAAGTAAATAGGTCATATTGTCAAAGCTGTTTGAGCCTTGGGTGGTGGCGACGTTAAATAGTTCATTGACGCTAATAAAGGCGGCGAGTGATGAATCTTTTAAGCCAATAATGAACTGGTTGCCAAGAGGGGGGAGGGCACGCCGCATCGCTTGCGGGAGAATAATACGTCTCATTGTTAGAAAACGCCCCATGCCAAGAGAGCGTCCAGCCTCTTTTTGCCCTTGATCGATTGATTGGATGGCACCTCTGAATATTTCTGCTATATACGCTCCATTATGAAAGGCGAGCGCAATGGAAGCGGCCCAGAAGTCGGGAATATTTAATTCTGTCAGTCCAAAATATAGGATGAAAATTTGAACAATCAGTGGTGTGCCGCGTACAAGGAAGATATAGGCGTTGGCGATATAACCAAAGACAGCCACGCGTGATATTTTCAATAAAGCAAAGAAAAGCCCGATGAACATGCCGATGAAGATGCTGATCACAGTGAGCTGTAAGGTGAGCAGCATTCCTTCTAAAAAAATACCTCTTGAATCAATCAGCGTCTGAAAAAAATGTGATAGGGTAGGCAAAACAATCATCTCCATTTGAAGAAAGTGCGCCTAAAAAAGGCGCACAATCGTGGTTTTAATTTTGTTTGACTGTGATGTCTTCATCAAAGTATTTCTCGCTAATTTGTTTTAATGTTCCATCCTTTTTTAATGCGTCAATCGCATCGTTGATCTCTTTTATGAGCTGTTCATTTTCTTTAGATACAGCAATTGCCTGCTCACTTTGTCCGAGTCTTTCCTGCGCTTCGATCTTTAATTTTTTCTTCATGGCTTCTGCACCTGTCGCAAAATCCGTCACGACTGCATCGTGTTTTCCGTTGGCTAGTGCTTCTAAAGCGACGACATCACTGTCGTAATATTTTGGTTCCTGCCCGCTATGTTCCTTTGCAATATCAGCGTAGGACGAGCCTTTTGATACAGCAATTTCTTTGCCTTTTAAATCATCAGCATGTTGAATGTCTGCTCCAGGTCTTGTGAAAATTTGCGGACCAGAGTAGTAGTAGGGCTTAGAAAGAAGGACGTGTTTTTTTCGTTCCTCATTGATGGTATGACTTGCAACTGCCGCATCAAATTTTCCTGATTTCACACCTTCAACGATGCCTGCGAATTTATATTTCTTCTGTATAGGCTCGAGGCCTAGTTTGTCACTAATCGCATTGCCTACATCGATATCAAAGCCTGACATCTGATTTCCATCCATGTAACTGAACGGGTGAAATTCACCTGATGCTGCAAATATAAATTTTCCATCCTCCAAAATTGGCGACCCTTTCGCTGTAGAATTACGTTTATCTCCGTTCCCATTTGTTTCATTTGCACCACACGAAGACAGAAGTAATACTGCAACCGAGAAAAGGGCTGGGACCCAAAACCGTCTTTTCTTAATAATAAGCTTCTCCTCCTTTTCAGCCTTTCTCCATATAAGGAGAAAGTAGGCTTTTAAATATGTGTAGCATCTTACCATTTGTTCCTCATATTCTCAATTTTATATGTGTTTTTCCAACACTCGCCCTTTTTAAAATGTATGTCTTGCTTTTCCAAGAGAGAACTTGAATTGATCAGGGTAAAAAAGGGAAATGAATCTCATAATAACGGAAGGAAACATGTCAGAACACAAAGAGGGGGTCGGTGTATGAAGAAGTGGAGGGACAACCGAAAAGTCTTTTTAACTGCGATTGCCTTTGGGACAATGTTAAATCCGTTAAATTCCTCAATGATTTCTTTGGCCTTGCATCAAATCCAGCATGAATTCGGTTTGTCATTTACGACTGTATCTTGGCTTATTTCGTCTTTTTATTTAGCTAGTGCGGTGACGCAGCCGGTGAGCGGCCGGATTGGGGATCATGTGATGAGCCGGAGAACATTATTTTTATTCGGACTGGGTCTTGTCGCGGTCTCAGCCATCTGTGCGCCGTTTGCCCCGACGTTTGCGGTGCTGATTGTGATCCGGCTATTGCAGGCAATTGGGAGCAGTGCCATTTATCCTTCTGGTGTCGGACTCATTCGGGATCATATTCAAGACAAGCAGGCATCGGCGTTAGCGGTATTGTCCATTTTTGCTTCAGCGATGACGGCGCTTGGACCGACACTTGGCGGCTTTTTAATGACAATCGGCGGCTGGCCGGCTATCTTTTTAGTGAATCTGCCTTTTATTTTAATCAGCTTCTTTCTTGGACTATCTTTGTTTCCAAAGGAGCAGAAAAAGAGAAAGCTGCGTATAGGTGAAACGGTACGGAAGCTCGATCTGCCAGGGATGCTGCTTTTTACAGTTTGTATTGTCCTTCTGCTTTCGTTTTTATTATCACTAGGTCATGGCATTCAATATGTACAGGGGATTCTTTGTCTCTTGAGTGCAGGCGCTTTTATTTGGTGGGAGTATCAGGTGGATGAACCGTTTATTCAAATTCGGATGTTCAGACAGGAGCAGCGACTTTCACTCGTGTATGTGCAATTTATCATTTTAAATATCTTTTTCTATTGTCTTTTCTTTGGTTTGCCGAGCTATTTCCAAGATGAATTAGGCTGGCGTGTGGAAATGACGGGTCTTTTTATGCTTTGCATGTCTGGGGTGAGCATCATTGTCTCTCCACTGACGGGTAAGTGGGTGGACCGCGGGGATGAACGCCATCCGGTATTAGCCAGTGCGGTATTGATGCTGGCTGGGGCGTCTGCGATGACCTTCTTTTTTATTCCGGCACCATTATGGGGAAAAGGGCTTGTTCTAGCGCTGCTTGGACTTAGTTACGGGATTGGAAATGTTGCGCTGCAAGCTGCGATGCTCAAGGCAAGCCCTCGGCATATGATTGGCACGTCCTCTGGGCTTTTTCAAACATGTCGCTACCTTGGTTCCATTCTGTCATCTGCTGTTCTCGGTATGCTGTTTGGTGATGAAATTGCTGGGCCTCATTTTGAGCAGTTAGGCTGGACGCTGATCATGATTTCCTTTATCGGCATCGGTGTCAGTCTTTATTTTTCGAACAAGGTCAGAGGAGGACAGACAATAAAAAAAGCGGCGCGATAAGTGGAAGAAGATTCTTCATCACGTTATCGCAAGCCGCTTAAGAGTTAGACAGGTCAGAGCCCTGATCCTTTTGCTTCCTTCTAAATATTTTCCCTACAATTGTCTCATAGAAAGTAACGATGCGATCAATTGGAGAGTCAAAGAATTTCCATAATTTATTCATGATAAAGACGACCACAATCGATACGACCAAGCTGCCTAAAACATCTAATGGATAATGGTGACCGACCCAGATGCGGGAGAATCCTGTGAGTAATCCAAAGACGAGCAAGATGTTGCCGAGCTTTTTATTACGAGATCGAATGGCAAGTGAAAGAGCCAGTGCACCTGTTGTATGGTCACTTGGGAAGGAAGCATCTGCTGAGTGCGGAATGAGTGTGTCGACTTTATGCGCCACAAACGGCCGCTCCTCATAATGAACCAGTGTAATCGCAAAATTGACGATAAGTGCCGCGATGCCCGTTACACCTGAAAAGAAGACATGCTTCTTAAATTTGTGATTACCTAAAAACCAGCAAATCAATAAGACAAGGGCGTACACAAGAATGGCCTTTTTCGTAATAAAAATCATGGCCTGATCTAAAAACTCAGAATGATGAGCCATCCCGTGTATCACTTTAAACAATTCGTAATTCAAAACATCACCTATACCTTCGCTTAATGCAAACTATTTTTCAAATAATCGTTTATTTGAAACATCCTATATTTTAGCATGTTTCCGTTGAAGTTTAAAATAGAATCCTATTCTGATAGGGAGACCTTCTGTGCTTTTGCTTCTTGGGGCTTTCGTTCACTCCAATAAAAAACAAACATACTGAGCAAGACAACAATACCTGCAATGAGATATACGTTTGAAAAGTCTGTGAAGCTGACAAGAAGACCAAATACAAATGAGCCAGCAGCAATACCCGTATCATATAGGGTAAAGAAAGTAGCCGTCGCATAGCCTGTACGGTGAGCTGGTGAGTGCTGAATGGCAAGTGTTTGTAAACATGGTACTAGCGATCCATAGCCAAGTCCAATGACACCACCTGATAGAAGAAGCATTGTAGCTGAATGTGTAGCTGTCAGCATCCATAAACCAATCGCAAAAAGAGCAATCGAAGGATAGATCACAATGTGAGGTCCTACTCGGTCAAAAAGTCTGCCTGTAAATGGACGTGATCCAAGCATCGCTGCCGCAAACACAATAAAGAAATAACTGCTTGCCCCCATCAAGTCAAGGGAATTGGCATAGACTGAAATAAATGAAATGATCGGCGAATAACAGAAGGAAATAATGATGCCGACTGCCGCTGTTTTTAATGCACCTTTTTCAAACAGATGAGAAAAAGTAAATCGGAAGACGACACTACCCCCATCTTCAAGCTCTGGCTGTCTGATCAGCATCGTAAAAGCGGCACCAATGGTAACGATAATGGAAAAAAGAAGGAATAAGGAATGGAATCCTACTTTTCCTACTTGATTCAGTGCGATAAATGGACCGATGACCACAGCGAGGTTCATGGACATGACAAAGTAGCCTAGTCCTTCCCCACGTTTATGTTTTGGAATCATATCTGCCGCAATGGCACTGGTTACTGTCGTCAAAATGCTAAAAAAGATGCCCTGCACGAAACGCAGCATGAGAAGCGTTTGGAATTGATCAATTGGGATGTATAAGTAAGTGAGTAAGGCAAAAGCCGTTGATGAGAAAATCGCCATCTGTTTTTTACCGAATTTCTCAATAATCGCTCCTGAAAACGGTCTTGTCACAATGGCAGACAATAAGAAGACCGTCACAAGGAGACCGCCCTGTGATTCTGTTCCATTTAGTTCATCCATTGTGTAAATAGGTAGCAAGGTTAAAAGGGCATAAAAAGAGGTGAACGTAAATAAATTCACCAGGACAATCATGATAAAGTCTCTCGTCCAAATGCGTTCGTTCATGATGTATGTCACTTCCTATTCAGTTGATAATTTGTGTAAAAGTGTATGGAGGAGTTGTTTTTCTTCGTGGGTGAAATTTGAAAGACATTCTTCTTCAAATTGTTCCATCGTACGTTTGATTTCTTCAAATCGGGCCTTAGCATCATCTGTCATCACGATCAGATTTTCACGTTTGTCTTTTCCTTGTACACGTTTCACCCAGCCATTTGCTTCTAGACGGGTTACGGTTCGGGTAATGGTTGGGGCTTCGACGTTCAAATATGTCCAAATGTCTTTTTGGGTTTTCGGGCCGAATGTATCCAAACAAAAAAGTACAGTCCATTGGGACATGTACAAGTCATAAGCAGCAAGCGCTTCGTTCGCCTTTTTAGACAGCAACCTGGCGCTTTGGTGTATTTGATGTAAACACTCTCTATTTAACGTATCCATATGATCACCTTTATTCAATATTTAGCTAGGTAAATAAAATCACCTTTTCTATTTTACGTGCTCGACCCATTCTTGTAAAGTGAAAATTTTCGCCACTCGAAATGATTGCATTTTCTGATAAATCCCTTGTCCCATCTTCATTTTTAGCATATTCCCTATGCAATGCTAATACACTGTTACAAACCTGACAAAGAGAGTGTTTGAGGTGAGGGATCGTGTTTGGCATTTACTACCTAATGGATGAGGAATTAAGACGAACAAGCGCCGCTGAAAATGGACAATATTGATACGGATCTCATTTCACACTTCTCACATCCATTTTAGGGAGGTCGAGTGGTGTGCACGATTACATCAAAGAGCGAACAATCAAGATAGGAAAGTATATCGTGGAGACAAAGAAAACCGTTCGTGTAATTGCGAAAGAATTTGGAGTCTCTAAAAGTACTGTACACAAGGATTTAACAGAAAGACTGCCAGAAATTAATCCAGATCTGGCTAATGAAGTGAAGGAGATACTGGATTATCATAAATCAATCCGCCACTTGCGAGGGGGAGAAGCCACTAAATTAAAGTATAAAAAAGAAGAAATTTTAGAAGGCGAGCCTGTGAAACAATAAGATTAGTTCTTTGTTCTTAAACATGATATATATATCTTCCTCATATCGGTAGTTTCTAACCACAAATTTTGTAAAGACTTTTGTAAAGAAATATCTTTTTTTCTGCAAATTATGATAGAATATATAATTAGGGCAGAATGTGGTATTTGCTATGGAAACAGATTTTCAAGGAGGATATATATAGATGTTTGCTAGGGATATTGGAATTGATCTTGGTACTGCCAATGTACTGATTCATGTCAAAGGAAAAGGAATTGTGTTAAATGAACCATCTGTTGTAGCTCTTGACAAAAACAGCGGGAAAGTTTTGGCTGTTGGAGAAGAGGCTAGACGTATGGTTGGACGTACGCCTGGGAATATTGTTGCGATTCGTCCATTAAAAGATGGCGTAATTGCTGATTTTGAAGTAACTGAAGCGATGCTCAAGCATTTTATTAACTCATTAAATGTGAAAGGGCTATTCTCTAAGCCGCGTATGCTCATCTGCTGCCCAACAAACATTACATCTGTTGAGCAGAAGGCGATCAAAGAAGCTGCTGAAAAAAGCGGCGGTAAGCATGTATTTCTTGAAGAAGAGCCAAAAGTAGCAGCTATTGGTGCTGGTATGGATATTTTTCAGCCAAGTGGAAACATGGTCGTAGATATTGGAGGCGGAACGACAGATATCGCTGTCATCTCAATGGGTGACATTGTAACCGCCTCTTCTATTAAAATGGCTGGAGATAAATTTGATCTGGAAATTCTCAACTACATTAAAAAAGAGTACAAGCTGTTGATCGGTGAACGCACGGCTGAGGATATTAAGATCCAAGTTGCAACGGTATTCCCAGACGCACGTCATGAAGAGATTTCAATTCGTGGACGAGACATGGTGACAGGATTACCAAGAACGATTACCGTCACAAGCAAAGAAGTAGAAGAAGCATTGCGTGAATCTGTATCTGCGATTGTTCAGGCTGCGAAGCAAGTTCTTGAGAGAACACCGCCTGAATTATCAGCTGATATTATTGATCGCGGCGTCATCATTACAGGTGGCGGAGCTCTTCTAAACGGGCTTGATCAATTGCTTGCAGAAGAGCTGAAAGTACCAGTTTTCGTGGCTGAGAATCCGATGGATTGTGTAGCTGTTGGTACTGGCGTCATGCTTGATAATATGGACAAGCTGCCAAAGCGTAAACTCAGCTAATGATGTCCCTCATTCTTTTTCGAAAGAATGGGGGATTTTTATTAAAGAACCCTGCAAATATGCCGATATATTTCATAGAAGATTGTGTTTAGGTCATGTGAAAGAATTTTAATGAGGTGAGCACGTGTTAAAAGGACTATATACCGCAACATCTGCCATGATCGCTCAAGAGCGGCGGACAGAAATGCTTTCAAATAATATCGCAAATGCGAATACGCCAGGATATAAAGCGGATGAGGGGACCATGCGGGCATTTCCAGAAATGCTGCTAAGCCGAATGGAGTCAGGACGTTTCCAAACTTCCTCAGGCAAAGGTTTTAGTGTTCCACAGCAAACGCCGATTGGCGGCATTAATACGGGGACATATATGCAGGAACTGATTCCTCAATTTACACAAGGAACTTTAAAAACAACAGATCAAACAACGGATGTCGCACTAGTCGAAAATAATGTGCCGATCAACCCGGAGACCAATCAGAAATCAGCGCTTTTTTATGCGGTCAATACACCAGAAGGCGTTCGTTATACGAAAAGCAGCTCAATTACAATGAACGCACAAAATCAGTTGACTATCAATGGACGTGCCCTTCTTTCTGTCACAGGTCAGCCAATTACGGTTCAGAGTGAGAATTTCAAAGTGAATGCAGATGGAACTGTGAGTGAAAATGGACAAAATCTCGGGCAAATTGATGTGCGTGTTGCGATGGATACAAGGAACTTAGCGAGAGAAGGAAATGATTTATACCGTACAACTGATAACCAGCCCCTGCCAAGCGCAGTCAATAACGGTCAAATGTCCTATACGTTAAGTCAAGGTGTATCGGAGCTGTCGAACGTGGATGTGACGAAATCATATACAGAAATGACAACCGCCTATCGAGCATTTGAAACAAACCAAAAAGTGGTTCAGGCGTATGATAAAAGCTTAGAAAAAGCAGTGAATGAAATTGGCAGAGTGTACTAATCAAGAAATGAAAAAGAAAGGAGGATTCTCATGCTTAGAACAATGATCAATGCAGCTGTATCAATGAACGAAGTACAAAAGCAGCTTGATATTATCAGTAATAACATCGCGAACAGTGAAACAACAGGGTACCGTGCGAAAAATACCCGTTTCTCAGAGCTGATCAGACAACAGTTCAACCAGGTGGATGAAAAAAATGCGCAGGTGGCAAACAGTCGTCTGACACCTGATGGGCTAAGGCTTGGTACGGGTACGATGGTGAATGCGTCCATTAACTCGCTGCAAGGCTCGATTAAAGAAACAGGTCGTGATCTTGATGTTGCATTTGGAGCGCCGTCTCAGTATATGCAGGTCAATGTCGGCGGTAATATTCGTTATACAAGAGACGGTTCTCTTTACTTACAGCCAGGCAATAATCGTAATCAAGTGCAGCTTGTCACTAGCGAAGGCCATCCGATTCTTGATGAAAACGGAAATGAAATCGTCTTAAATGCGAATTTCCGTGATATTTCAATTGATAAAAATGGACGTCTAACAGCCATTTCAAGAGATAATCAACCGAATCAGCAAGTGAATCTAGGTGTTGTACAAGTCAATAACTCTTCAGCACTTGTCTCTGAAGGAGATAATTTGTTCTCAGTTGACGGTACTTATCAAGGTGCATTAACAGCACTGAATGGAGCAAACCGCCAAGCGATTCAGCTTCAGCAAGGTGCACTTGAAACGTCGAATGTGGACATGTCTAAAGAATTAACAGATCTCATGACAACACAGCGCTCCTATCAGATGAACTCAAGAACGATTACGATGGGTGATCAAATGCTTGGATTAGTGAATACAATTCGATAATGGGCAGGCTGACATCAGCCTCTCATGATAAAAAAGGCGGCTCGCTCAAAGTCGCCCTTTTTTTTATAAAAATCTGAGACATCGGCAAGCAAATCCTCAAGATCAATCCAAGCTTCTTTTCGTTCAAGGCATGTGACGAGCCTTGCAATCTGCTCATCTGCCTTTGGCGTTTGGCTGTAGAGAAGAAATAAGATTTGGAACTTGATTCTTAATATATCAAATTGTGAAGCAACGGCTTCTTTTAATCCTTTTTGAATATACTTCATACCTTCATCGGTTAAATTTTCTTTATAACAGGAACGCACAGTTTCGTAGAGGCACGATACATAGGAGTGTGCGGACTTCCGGTATGCTGGGAGACGAAGTGCTTTTTTAAAGTATTCCAGCGCTTTCTTGTGACGGTTTTGTCTCGACTGAATAAAGCCAGCGTCATAATAAACGATACCGAGCAGTTCTTGATCATCAATGATTTTCACGTATTCGATGATCTCAATAAAAAGAGCTTCTGCTTCTTCATATTTTTTTTGATCGCTATAATTAAGACCAAGCACAATTTTACAACGATAGAGGCTGTGGTCATCCCCATGCTTTGCAAAGATATCCATGGCTTTTTGAACATGACGAATCGATAGCAACGAATAGCGGTTGTTATAATAAACACCACTTGTACGGAAATGGAACTCTGCTTCCTCCAGCTCATCGTTAAGGAACGACAGTCGTTCTTCCGCCTTTTCGAGATAGTAGATCGCATCATTTTGATCGCTGTTTAAAGCTTCGTAAAGTCCGAGAAAGAAGTAAAAGTAATAGGCCAGTTCTTCGTTCATATCATCTTTGTGCTGCATCAATTCATGTTTCATTTTTTCTAAGTCCTCTGTCTGATTCATCCAGAGCTGCTGGCGAAAAAGCATCAGCTGATAATGTAAATAGAGTTCCTGTTTTTTTGATATTTTACGTTGATGTTTTAATAGAGTTGTTTTGATTTCTTCAGCCTTCGAAAAATGTCGATGCTTTAGCATTGTATACCACGAATGGAGAAGTTTTTTAATGGATTTATCACTTATAAAATTCATTTTTACCCTCTTATTCAATCAATGATGTAATATATATTACCATATTTGTGAAAAAACAATGAGTGTAGTGTGGATTATATTTGATGACAATAGGTAATAGTAGATTCTATTTTTTACCATATATGTGGAGCGGACGTTGAAAAATACGAGCATTCATAATATACTTCTATAGGAATCAAATGAAGATCATCGATATAGAAAAAAGGAGAGATCAAGATATGCTTGATGCTCAGCAAATTCAAGACATTATTCCACACCGTTATCCATTCTTATTGGTCGACCGTATTTTAGAGGTTGAGGGAGAGAAAAGAGCAGTTGGGATTAAAAATGTCACAGTAAACGAAGAATTTTTTAATGGTCATTTCCCAGGATACCCAGTCATGCCGGGTGTGCTAATTGTAGAAGCACTTGCGCAGGTGTTTGGAGTCATTATGTTAGGCAAAGAAGAAAACAAAGGGAAAATTGGTTTATTTGCAGGAATTGACGGCTGCCGTTTCAAAAGACAGGTGAAGCCTGGCGATCAGCTTCGTTTAGAGGTAGAAGTGACGCGCCTCAAGGGTCCAGTTGCAAAAGGAAAAGCAGTAGCCACAGTAGACGGCGAAGTGGCATGTGAAGCAGAACTTACATTTTCTATCGGTCCTAAAGTATCATGATTTGCCTGGCGGTTCATCAAGGATGAATCGCTTTTTATATGGAAACAACTAGTCTGAACGGATCAGGACTTGCATTTTTGACAAAAAAACGTCATATTAGACAAAAAAGATGAAGGTGATAAAAGATGCTGAAAGAATTTAGAGAATTTGCAGTCAAGGGAAATGTCATTGACTTGGCTGTAGGTGTCATCATTGGGGGAGCATTTGGCAAAATTGTCACTTCTCTTGTGAATGATTTGATCATGCCGCTCGTCGGTATTATTATTGGCGGACATGATTTTAGCGGTCTATCTATTAAGATCGGATCTGCGCAAATTTTATATGGAAGCTTCATACAAACAGTGATTGATTTCTTGATTATCTCGTTTTCCATTTTTATCTTTATTCGTTATTTGAATAAATTAAAACGGAAAAAGGTAGAGGAAGAAGAGGTTGTAGAAACGCCGGATCAAACGGAAGTTTTACTAACTGAAATTAGAGATCTCTTGAAACATCAAAGCCAATCGAAAGATGTGCAATAGAAAAAGAGCGGCTAACCCCGCTCTCAGCGTGTAGGCAAATCCTCGCATTCATTGTCAGGTCTGTGCTCCGGTGCTCGCCCTTTCTAGACTGCAAAGGTTTTCTATCACGCTGAAAGGAAGACAAAGGGCTAAAATAAGATTCATTTTAGCCCTTTGTCAACTATCTAAGAGCGGCTAATCCCGCTCTTTTTATGTGTTTTGTTTAAATGCATCCAGCAGTTTTTCTCCGGAAAGGCCCTCTTTGACGAGGTCTTTAAGTACTTCTTCGGTTTCTGTTCTGTAACGATTTGTAATCATCTTACCATCGAGCAGCACAGAAATGTTTTCTTCTAAAGCAACAATGTTTTTGACTTGGACAGATAGATGAACAGGGCGGTTGTTTTCTTTTGTGATCGTTACTAGAATCTTCACTTCAGTGTGCTGCTGAAAGAGCACCTCAAACACCTGTCTATGTTTCTTTGGAATGAGTGCCTCGATCATCCAGTGATTTTCACCATCTTCTTTATTAATGATTAAACCGTCACGAAGGGGAATGCTGGACATTTTATCTTGCTTTGGATCAAGTTCGATTTTTAAATCAATCAGCCTAAAGGTTTTCATTTTTTGCACCTCACAAGCGTTCATTATTCGTAAGTAACATTATAGCATACAACATCTGTATAAATGAAACCGCTGCCTGCTTAAAGCGAGCTGCATATGAGTGAAAGGAGATGTTTTATGGAGTCTTATCAATTGCGAAACATACATATTGGCGAGGAGAAGGCAAAGAGCAAAATGCGCGTTTATTCGTGGGGAGACATTCTTTCATTTTGTGATGTGTACATGGAAGAAGGCGAGTCACTCACGTTTCAATACGTCACCGAGGATCAAATGGACTACTTTGAATTTCAATTGTCGATTCATGACGGGCAGCTTTGTTTTTATTGGTTTGCGTGGGACGGATCTGATTATATTCACATGCCTTCTAGTAATTGGATTCATTCAGATGTTTTTTATCAATTTATGAAAAATAAGTTTTTCATCAAACAAAACAAGATGATGTTTTATACTCAAGCGGTAAAAAGCAGAAATTAAAGAGGAAATAGAGAATTTGAGGGGGAATTTTGTCATTTTCATGTTTTGTCATATACAACCTTTCTCGGTAGACTAAGGGCAGTTGAAAGGAAAGGAGGTACGGTCTGAATCAAAAGGTAACGTCTAGCATCTGACAGCCCCCTCTAGCTAAAGCTGATAGACGCTGCCTTGAGCATAAGAACACTGCGTAATAGAACCATCGCTTCTTTGTATAGGTCATGTGTCCCCTTAAATCCCCTTGTGTGTATCCGGTCATGTAGCGTGGCCGGGTACCCTTTTATTCAATGATAAACCGATCACCTCTTGATGATGGATTTTATCAGCGGTATGATAGCCAAAATGGAGACAAAAAGGAGAGAACGATGACAAACATTCAATTGATTGCAACGGATTTAGACGGAACGTTATTGAATAGTGAACACAAAGTGAGTCAGGAAAATGAGCAGGCATTAAAGGAAGCAGCGGCGAATGGATTGGAAGTTGTCGTTTCTACAGGAAGAGCGTATTTTGATGTGAGGTCTATTTTTGATGAGCTTGGGATGAATACATGGGTGATTAGTGCCAATGGAGCTGTGATTCATGATCCGGCTGGACAAGTATATCATTCAGTTGCTTTACAAGAAGAAAAGGCCAAACGCATATTGTCGTGGCTTGAAGAACGTGATTATTATTATGAAGTTTTTACAAACGAAGCCATTTTCACACCGAATCGTGGTAGAGAGCTTCTTGCGATTGAAATGGATCGCTTAAAAAGTGCAAATCCAGAAGCGGACCTGAGTGTTTTAAAACAAGCGGCAGAAGTGCAATACAGTCAGTCAGGTTTTTCTTATATTGATACATATAAAGAGTTGTTTCGTGAGGATCGAAAGCTTTCATTCTACAACATCTTAGGTTTCTCTTTCTTTGAAGACAGATTGAAGGCAGGATGGGATATGTTTGGTGATGATTCAGATGTCACAATGGTCAGTTCAGCCGATCATAACTTTGAAATTGGTTCAAAGGATGCATCTAAAGGCCAGGCATTAACAAGGCTGGCAGAACGACTTGGTGTTCCTTTAAGCCAGACAGCGGCTGTAGGAGACAGTTTAAATGACGAATCGATGCTTCGAGCAGCTGGTGTTGGGGTTGCGATGGGCAATGCGAGACAGGATATGAAAGAAATCGCTGATCATGTCACGTTAACAAATGATGAACATGGTGTGGCGTATATGATTCGACACCTGTTGAAATAGATGCATCGGATGTCGTTGTATAAATCACATAGGATAAAGCGCATTCTACAAAAGAGTAATTCAGAACTACTTCTATTTACACATGATGTGGAACATCATATAATTTAATGATGAACATAACCCGCTTGTAAGGAAATTAAGGAGAGTAAACGAATGGCGCTGGAATCTTATAAGTCCGAAAATCTGCATTTAATCAAGGAAGCCTTAGACTATACTCAGGTTGGCCTGACGGTGACGGACCCGTCTTTACCTGATAATCCTTTAATATATGTGAACAAGGGCTTTTTAGATATGACAGGCTATCAAGAACCCGAAGTATTGGGGAAGAATTGTCGTTTCCTTCAAGGAAATGAAACAGAGCAAATTGCTCTCCAACAAATTAGAACAGCTATTGAGAACAAAGAGGCTGTCACTGTTCAGCTGAAAAATTATAAAAAATCTGGACAGATGTTTTGGAATGAGTTAAGTGTAGCTCCTCTTTGGATTGACGAAAATGAAGGGAAACGTCTTTATTTCGTTGGTCTGCAAAAAGATGTCACGAAAGAGAAGGAACAGCAGGAGCTTCTTGAGCAATCAATTGATGAAGTGCTGAACATTTCCGTTCCCATTGTTCCTGTGAAAGATGGTATTTCTGTGTTACCGATCATTGGTACGTTAACAGCGCCAAGATTTGATAAGATTATCTCCACAGTCTCCACCTATATCTCTCAATCCAAGGACGATTATTTTATTGTCGATCTGTCTGGTTTATTAGAAGTCGATTCATTTGTGGCAGATGCGATCTTTAAGCTGAACGATTTGATTTTAATGACAGGTACGGAACTCATCGTGACAGGAATTAAACCGAATCTTGCGATGAAAATGGGAGAAATGAGAGAAGACTTCCGTGAATTGAATACGTATATGAACGTGAAATCTGCATTGAAAAAACTGCACATTTAACCTATGTTCATATGAAATGAAAAAAGAGGACTTTTCATCATGTTTGAGAAAAGTCCTCTTTTTGCTTGGATTAAGATGATTGAGCGGCGGCACTTAATGTGAATAAATCTTCTAGTTCGTTTGTCGATAGCTCTGTAATCCAGCTTTCACTTTGGATAATTTGATCATTTAACGTTTGCTTTGTTTCGAGCATTTGATCGATTTTTTCTTCAATCGTGCCCGTTGTGATCATCTTATGGACGTGAACAAATCGTTTTTGTCCGATCCGATAAGCACGGTCGGTCGCTTGGTTTTCCACAGCAGGATTCCACCATCTGTCGTAGTGAATGACATGGTTTGCGGCGGTTAGGTTAAGTCCTGTTCCTCCTGCTTTTAAAGAGAGAATTAAGATGTTGAATTCTTTCTTCTGGAAGCGGTCCACCATTTTATCCCGTTCCTGTTTGGACAGACTGCCATTTAAAAATTGAACTGGTTCTCCAAACATTTTTTCCGCCAGTTGCTTGATCATGTTCCCCATTCCAATATACTGCGTAAAAATGAGGCAGCTTTCTCCTTGCTCATGTATTGCTTTTAACAGCTCTGCGAGTTTATCCATTTTTAATGAACGTTTTAGCAGTTTCACATCGGTTCCACTCTCTTTTAAATAGAGAGCCGGGTGATCGCAAATCTGTTTGAGTCTGCCGAGCATACTTAAAATAATGGCTTTCCGCTGCATTCCTGTTAACGAAGCCATGTGTTCGAATGTATCTTTCACGAGCTGTTCATATAAAGAAGCCTGCTCAGCAGATAGCGGAATGAATTCTTTTTCTTCGAGTTTCTCAGGCAGGTTCAGGGCAACCTCTTCATCTTGCTTTGTTCGTCTTAATAGGAAAGGCTTAATCAGCTGCTGCAGCTGTTCAATTCTTTTTTCATCACGATCTTTTTCAATCGGCAGAACGAATTTCTTATGAAAGCTCGTCAGGCTGCCGAGATATCCTTTGTTGACGAAGTCAAAAATGGACCAAAGCTCTGTCAAACGGTTTTCCATAGGTGTCCCGCTAAGGGCAATGTGATGCTGCCCTTTGAGCTGTCTGATCGCTCTCGATTGTTTCGTATGGGCATTCTTAATGTTTTGGGCTTCGTCTAAACAAATCGTATCCCACTTTGCTGACGTTAATTCATCACGATCAGAATGTGAGAGTCCATAAGACGTCAGGACAATATCTGTTGACTCGTATGCCTTTGTAAAGTGTTCCCCTTGAGGACGCGATGGCCCGTAATGCAAGGCAACATTCAAATGTGGTGCGAAGGTTTCAAGCTCTCGCTGCCAGTTTCCTAAAACAGAGGTCGGCGCAATGATAAGAGATGGAGCGGCATTTTGCTCCTGCTCCTTTAAATATGTGAAATACGCAATCATTTGAATCGTTTTTCCAAGACCCATATCATCTGCTAAACAAGCCCCAAATCCATGAGATCTTAAGAATAACAGCCAGTTGACACCATGCTGCTGATACGGCCTGAGTGTGCCTTTGAAGGACTCACTCATTTCGTAGGAAGGCAGCTCATGCGTATCATTTAACTGATGAACAAGCCCTCTTAATTGAGACGAAAGTTCAAATTGAATATGTGCAAATGCTGAGCTGTCTAGCAGCTCTGGAATCGATTCAGAGGATGCTTCTTGATCTGCCAGTTCACGTGACAAAATATCAGACATGTGCAGCCCTTCATTTTCGGCACGCTCCATCCATTTTTTCATTTGCTGGATGAAGGTTGGATCGATTTTGATCCATTGTCCACGAATATTGACAAGGCGCCGTTTACTTTGGACAAGCTCGTTGAACTCATCTTCTGTCAGCTCGATGCCGTTTGTAGCGAAGCGCCAATTAAAGTCCATCAAGGCATCCATTCCGACATGCGACTCGCCTCTCGGGGTAGAGGAAATCCTTGCTTTTAGCATCATGGTGCTTTCTTTGACAATTTGCCACCACGATGGGAGCAGGATCTCAATGCCCATATTCACAAGTGTTTCACTTGCTTCAGATAGGAAAAGCCATGCTTCGTCTTCTGACATGAGCGTGGTGCCAGATGTGAAAGAAAGCCAAGGGACAATTTGACCGAATCGCTCCAGCTCTCTTGAGATTTTATCTTGATACGGATGCCAAGACCTTTTCAATGAACGGATGCCTTCAAAAAAGTGAAGGTCGCTGTTTTTCTTATCACGCAAAAACAATTCGATTTTCCAATCATCTCCGTCGAAATCCGGTTCATTTAAACGCAAGCCGACAGTGAAAGGTGTGTCGTCATCAATCCAGCCAATCGTTTCCAAGAAATCCTGCTCATCTAAAAAATGTCCTTGGAAGGATGAGAGCGCAGGCGATTGTTCTGTCATCCGGTTCCATTTGTGCTGTAAGGCATTATCAAATTGAATATAATCCTGTACGGCAAAGGAGAACCACTCAGCCGTATAGCCATCTAATAGTCCTTCTTTGTCTTTAAAACGAAGCACACCTTTTGTCCATGCCTCGTAATCGGGAATGAAATCTTCATCCTCAATGAATTCATAAATGGTGGAGGCGGTCTTCATCAGTGGTTCCGTTTCATCGGTTAGTGTCACATGACTAAAGGTATTAAACGAATTTTTTCCTAGCAGTTCGACGGTCATCCAAGGGCTTAGCAGGAAGGCAGGTGTGCCAATAAAGCTCACATCTTCTAAAAATGTTCCGTAAAAAGACGATTCGTGCCATTGGAAAAGCTGCCTCTTCATTTCATTAAGCGGAACAGGGTGTCCGTCCTCTGCTTGCGCTGAAATGGTGAAAGAGAAATCTTCTGTTTGTTCTGCATGAATGACAATTTGTTTATGGCGTGTCATCAATTAATTTTCCTTTCTTCATTTCCTCTTGGAACGCACGCAGCCGTTTCGTTGAATCCTGAAGCTGCTTTACATATCTTTCCCAAATCGCAGTTTTTTTCGTTTTATGATAAAGCGTGCGCAGTTTTTTTAGCATTTTCACAGATTCCCGGTAAGCACTTCGATTCTTTTGATCGAGAAGCTGTGAGATTTCACGGTGATATGATGGAATGAGCGCTTCAGGCTCCTCTTTTGCAATTTGTTTGATCAGATCCTTCTCCAGTTCACTGATGGAGAAACCAACAAGGCTGTGAATCTCAATCCATTCTGCATAACGCTGTTGTGCATATAATAGCTGACTATATTCAGTAAACGCATAGGGCATGCAAATCTGGAGGTAGCGTTCATATAAATGATGATCCTTCGTCTGCTTAAAATATGCGTCTAAATAAAAGAAGAAATCACTGACGGCTCCTCGCAGTTCTCTGTAGGAAAGGTCGAGCTGGCAATATTCCTCTAAAATATAGGTGATCTCATGATACCAGAGCTTGAGCCGCTTCCAGTCCTTGCGGTTTGTCAGATCCTTCAGCCAATTGAGCACATTTGGCAGCATATCTGCATTGAGCAGCTTTAATTGCTGAAAGAGGCTATCGTCTTCTTTCATTAAATAATCCATGTGCATCAATCCGATGGTACATTCAACCGTTTGTTCTTGCTGCTGAGCGTTTCTTAGTAATTCTGTTTCTTTTTTAACCCATTTCCCTCTATTTAATATGGTGCCCCAAATCTCCATAAAGACCGCTACTCGTTCATGCTGGAAAGGTCCGTTTATTTGAAGAAGTGTCCGAACGGCAGTTGGTGTGTTTTCAAGAAACGGATCGAGGGAAAAGGAAAGGGCGTATGTCTTCAAGTGATCCACTGAATCGAAAATGGTGTTCATAAGCTGTTCGACATATGGATTCATGGAATAAAAGTCCTTCTCGGCATCAAGCTGGCCAAGGTCGATTAATTCATGAATCCTTAACCACACATCGATTGACGTATGAATCGCATACAAACTCTTGAATTCAGGAGAATGAGGTGCGTGTTTTTTTAGGATCGATAAATAGCCGTAATACAAATGCTGCGGTGTTTGCTGATGCTTTGGTGTCCGTTTCAGCCAGAGGTTAAATTCCTCTTGGAAAAAATTCAGCCAGCTTTGGAGTGATTGTTCGTCTGGGCGCTTCACTTGGAAGTGCTGGCGAATCAATTCTTTGCTGCGCTGTAATTCATCCTTTTCTGACCAATTTTCTGTAAATCCAGTCACACTCTCCACTTGAGCGTATAGCGAAAAGAAGACAGCGAGAATGTGTTTACAAAGTCCATCTGCCGGACATGAGCAGCTGCTTCTCACAGGAAACAGCACATGAAGATGGACTCTTGCTGCCACAACATCATGTACATAAGCTGACCATTCCGTATCAGATTCTTGCTTGAGACGATATACACTGTCCTGTCTATAAGTAATCAATGCTTTTTTGATGAGTTGTTTGTTTTCATCTGTTGCAGGAAGAAGTTCTTTGATCTGTTCGGCTGTTTGTTTGATTTCTTCCTCGTTGATGTTGTGCTGAAGCATTTGATCCGCTCCTAACCAAGTAAAAGATTCCAATTCTTTTATTATAGCTCAATGGTGATTTATAAAAAAGTTTTTCATGAAAATGGTCATAAATTTCAAAAGCTGTCGAATGATGTATTAGAGTATTGCATAAACCAACCTTACAGCATATAATAATGAAATTAGTGGAATCGAAAGGATACAGACATGGATAATAAGGGTTTGAATCAAGAAGAGTTTTTAAAAATTTTGATGTACGCTCATGATATTGGTGAGAATTCAAATGATGTCACCACAAAAGAAATGCTTGAAAATCTGATTGCTCATATTCGAAATGGTCTTGTTTCATAAAAGTGACCCCCTGCTGGTGATGGCAGGGGGTTTTTGTATGCTTTTATGAATGGAACGAAAGCTCCCGGCATACGATGTCATTACAAGCATAAGGCGTATGGGGAGCTGATGGTGTCATGAATATTGCAATTGCAGGCTGTGGATATGTGGGACTGGTCACAGGTGTGTGTTTAGCGGAGGCAGGGCACAATGTGGCGTGTATTGATATTGACCGGAGAAAAGTCATGCAGCTGAAACAGGGACATCCACCTATGTATGAGCCAGGATTAAAAGAACTGCTGAAACGCAATCTTGAGCAAGGACGAATTCAATTTCACATAAATGGAGAGGCAGCCTACTCGCGGGCAGATGTGTTAATGATTGCGGTTGGCACCCCGCAGCAGGCAGATGGCCAAGCTGATTTACAATATGTGTTTCAAGCCGCAAAGGAGATCGGTACAAAAGCGAAATCAGGTGCGGTTCTTGTGGTGAAAAGTACGGTGCCTGTTGGAACGGGGGATCAAATCGAACAGATGATCCATCAAGAATTAGGACGGAATGAGCCATTATCGATTGCATCTAACCCAGAGTTTTTACGAGAAGGCTCTGCCATTTCAGATACATTGAGGGCAGATCGGCTTGTTATTGGGGCTGAAACAAAAGCTGTATTAGACCGGCTCGAGGAGATGTATGCTCATTTCCACCTGCCAGTGGTTAAGACAGACCGAAAAAGTGCAGAAATGATCAAGTATGCATCAAATGCTTTCCTTGCGACCAAAATCAGCTTTATGAATGAGATTGCCTCCATTTGTGAAAAAACAGGTGCTGATGTTGAATGGGTGGCGCAGGGAATGGGGCTCGATCAGCGGATTGGTTCTTCATTTCTCAAGGCGGGGATTGGCTACGGAGGTTCTTGTTTTCCAAAGGATACAAATGCACTTGTCCAAATCGCAGGGCATGTGTCGCATGATTTTGAGCTGCTAAAGGCTGTTATCAAAGTAAACAATGAGCAGCGAGCCGGTTTTATCCGAAGTATTCAGGAGAGACTGGGATCAAATCTTGAAGGAAAGCGAATTGCACTTCTTGGCCTTGCTTTTAAACCGAATACAGACGATATGAGGGAGGCGCCGTCGGTTCCAATTGCTCATGAACTCCATCAATTAGGCGCGGAGCTTGTGGCGTATGATCCTGTTGCCGCACGCCATGCTGCTCGTGAGCTACCTGAAAAAGTCGTGTTTGCTCATACGATTGAAGAAGCGATAAAGGATGTCCATGCAGCTTGTATATTAACAGAGTGGACAGAAATTCAGACGTTCCCGCTTACGTCCTATAAGGAATGGATGAGACAGCCGCTTATTTTCGATGGACGCAACTGCCATACGCTTGAAGCGGCAGAACAAGCAGGAGTCGAGTATCATTCGATTGGGCGCAGACCAGTTTCTCCAATATATATGTAAAAGAAAACCGATAACAGGTCATGTTATCGGTTTCAGCGTGTAGACAAACCCTCGCATTCGCCCGCAGGTCTGCGCGCTGGTGCTCACGAATATTAAATTCGCTCCGCAAAAGTAGCTGCCCTTCCTAGACTTCAAAGGTTTTCTATCACGCTGAAAAGAAGACAAAGTGCTAAAATAAACATCATTTTAGCACTTTGTCAATAATCTAAAACCGATAACAGGTCATGCTATCGGTTTTTTTAATGCGGCAGGATGAATCCGCCATATAAAAAGGCAGCCACAATGAGAAAGGCGGGGTGCATTTTGAATTTAGTCATAAAGAGAAAGGAGATCGCGGCAATGGCGAGCGACTGCGCCCAGCCAATGGCTTTTACTGCATCTCCGCCGATTTCCCATGTTAATAAAAGCATCATCATCGCAATGACAGGCTGGACGGATAAGGTCATGCCTTTGACGACAGGGGATTGGCGAAAACGGTCAATCAGCTTGAGCAATAAAATCAATCCAATGGCTGATGGCAGTACAGTTGCAAGCAGTGCCACAATAAAGCCTGGCCAGCCCATGACGTCATAACCGACATATGCCGCGATTTTCGTCGCAATTGGTCCTGGCAGTGCATTGGCTAAAGCAAGCATATTGGAAAATCCTTCGTTCGTCATCCAATGAAAATGGTTGACGATTTCTTCATAATTCAGCGGAATTGATGCAGGTCCTCCGCCATATCCTAATAGATTGGACAAGAAGAATGCCCAGAATAAAAAGAAAATCAGCATCATGAAGACACTCCTTTCTCTTTATTTGGTCGATTCCAGCGTTGTTTCAGTTTGAAATGAAAAGCGCCATAGCATAAAAAGGTGATAACAATGATTCCTGGATGAATGGACAGCACCTGTAGCCCGATAAAGGCAAGAAGGAACAGAGCGATCCCGAAGATCATTCCGAAGCCTTTCAGCGTTTTTTGTCCAAACTCGTATGCCATGATCCCGAGCAGGACGGCAATAACTGGTGTCACGGCGCCAATCATATTTTGAATGATTTGTGAGGAGCTTAAGACGCTGACAAGTGTGACGAGTGCCACCATGGCGAGGCATGTCGGTAAAATATGGGCAGCTGTTGCGACAATTGCGCCGGATACGCCCTTCAATCGATAGCCGAGATATGCTGACATTTTGGTCGCGATCGGACCTGGTAATGCGTTGGCGATGGCGAGTGTTTCTCCAAACTCGTCATCATTGACCCATTGATATTTCACCACCGCTTCATGGCGAATGAGTGGTATGACGGAAGGACCTCCGCCAAAACCGAGAATACCGGTTCGCACCATAGCGATGATGAGTTCGATATATGATTGCAAGTGCTTCAACTCCTGTCTACAATTTCATGCCCATTCGGCTTTTGTATCGTTTAATGAGCATTTGGCAGTCCACACTCACGACGCCTTCTAGCGGGTACAGTTTTTTTGTCAGGAATGTCTCCATTTCCTGTTCATTTTGAAAAATGCCATGCATATGCAGCTTGCTTGGCCCTGTCATGTGATAAAGGCTTGTGACAGCTGTTTCCTGCTCAAGCTGAAGGGCGACTGCTTCTAAAAATTTCGGCTCCACTTCTACATTAAAGAAGACAGAAACATGAATGCCGATCTTAGCAGGATTGATGACCGTTGTGAATCGTTCAATGACGCCTGCTTCAATGAGCTGCTGTATACGGGCTTGTACAGCAACACGTGAAAGACCGACTTGTTTCCCGAGATCTGTATAGGACATACGCCCGTCCTCGTGTAATATGGATAAAATTTGTTTATCTCTTTCATCTAATGTTAAGTTCGGAATGCTATAGTCGTTTGACACCGTATGACCACCTTTCTTCTGTTGATATTTTAGCATATTTCATTACGAATAGAATGAGTGAATTTAAATTTACTAACGAAATGAAATATAATGAAGTGATAAGTATTCTTTTTGCATAAAAAAACACCCCGGAATCACCGGGATGTCTTTATTTTATTGATCTGGACTGCTTTCTGCACTGGCAATTTGTTGTGCGAGGTCAGCTCGATCAATGTCTGCTTGGAAGAATTCCTGCGTATTTGGCAAGTGTAAATTCATATGACGTTTTTGAGAAATTCGGATGGTCACTTGATCAACAGTGTAATCAAAAACGTGTCCGCCGACACTTCGATCGTCATCAATGAAATGAAGATGATATCCACTCACTGCAATACCATGTGCGTACTGCGGTGTACGGAAACCGGCGATCGTTCCTTGAATATCCTCGAAATCGAAGATGGGCTGTGACTTGACTGCTTCCACCATCGGAACGTAAGGTTTTTCCTGTTTTTCGACCGTACGTGTTTGCACCTTTTTGAATGATCCATCAATGCGGATTGCATAAAACACATTCTTACTTGGTAAAATGCGGTCGATTTCTTCTTCTAGCTCTTTGCTCGTCATGGCTGCATCAATTCGATGAACGATATCTGTTTCAAAGAATGCTAAAGAGCAGAAGGGTGAATAGTCTTGATTGGTAACCGGTGTCGCTGTTCCATCCGAGCGCAGTCGGTAGAATGCGCCATCAAAGCCGATCAGCTCTCCATCTAATTGATTGAATGTACCAATACCGAAATCACCGTGCTCGGGAATTTGTGAAAGGGAGAAATCTCCATCATATACGGCTTCCAGCAAAGAGGTCATCGTCGATACTTGATAGACCTCTTGCTGTTTGTCATGTTGTCTTGTGTCGCTGTGTTGATTCATTGGGTGCATCATACCCATATCCGCTCACTCCTTTGGTGTAATGTATGGACATCGTATCAGACGTTCAATGTGCGATTTTCACGAAAGACTTCTGGCCATTTTTGACTGGCGAGGTCTGGGTTGTCTTGATAGTCAATCGGAATATCAATAATAACGGGTCCTTCTATGTTTATACCCTTTTGAAGGACAGTTGAAAGCTCTTCAGGTGAGTTAACCCGTAATCCAGTCGCTCCAAAGCTTTCCGCATACTTCACTAAGTCGATCTGTCCGAATTCAACGCAGGATGTGCGATCATATTTCATTTCCTGCTGAAATGCCACCATGTCGTATGTGCTGTCATTCCAAACAAGGTGAACGAGGTTTGTTTTCATGCGGACGGCTGTTTCTAGCTCCATTGCAGAGAAGAGAAAACCGCCATCACCAGAGACCGAAATGATCTTTTCATCTGGATTCAATATGGAAGCCGCAATGGCCCATGGTAAGGCGACGCCTAATGTTTGCATTCCGTTGCTCACAAGGAATGTGTTCGACTCATAGACGCGGAAGTGACGCGACATCCAAATCGCGTGAGACCCGATATCACAGGTGACCTTCGTGTTATCAGGAATCAGGCGTCTTAATGTATGAATGACATCCAGCGGGTGAGATAGATGACTTTCTCTTTCTGGTGCTTTTTCAATGTCGCTTAACAGCTCCTGTAATTCAGTGACGAATTCAATTTGTTCTTTGCATAGAGAAAGTGGAACACTGTCATGGGCTAGATGTTTAACGGTTTCAGCTATATTGCCGACAAGCTCAAGCGCTGGCTCATAAAAATGATCAATATCTGCCTGCATGTCATCGACATGGATGATCTGTCGCTGCTTCGGCTGAATATTCCAATGCTTCGGATCATATTCAATTGGATCAAAGCCGATGGTTAAAAGGACATCTGCTTGTTCAATGAGAAGATCCCCCGGCTGATTTCTGAATAAACCGATTCTGCCTACATATTGAGACTCGAGCTCTCTTGAGAGAACGCCGGCTCCTTGGTACGTTTCGACAAATGGAATTCCAAGTGTTTTCAATAATGTTCTTGTAGCCTTTGCAGCAGCTGGACGACTTGCTTTCATTCCCACAATGGCAACAGGTAAGTGTGCGTTTTGAATTTTGGCGATAGCCGAGCTGATGAGAGCATCCGGTGCAGGACCTAGTTCTGGAGAAGGGTGAGCAGACACTGGTGTTTGTGTGGTGTGTTCTGTCACGACATCTTGTGGAAAGCTGATAAATGCTGCTCCAGCCTGCCCCTTTTGTGCCGCGCGAAAAGCATTTGTTAAGGCTTCGGGTATATTATGAACGTCTTGTACTTCAACACTGTATTTAGTGACTGGTTTGAATAATGCCGCATTGTCGAGTGATTGATGTGTTCGTTTTAGCCGATCTGCACGAATGACGTTTCCCGCGATTGCGACAACAGGGTCACCTTCTGTATTGGCTGTTAATAGACCTGTTGCTAAATTAGATGCGCCAGGACCTGATGTGACGAGACAAACACCTGGTTTGCCGGTTAAGCGGCCGACAGCAGCTGCCATAAAGGCGGCGTTTTGTTCGTGTCTGCATAGGACAAGCTCTGGACCTCTGTCTTTTAATACATCAAATACGGCGTCAATTTTGGCACCTGGAATTGCAAAAACATGGGTCACACCTTGAGCAATCAGCGTATCAACAATCAATTCTGCTCCTCGTCTTGTTAGGGGTTGTGCTTGAGAATTCATTTACCCCGCACTCCTTTCGGCAAGTAAAATTTTTTATGAAAATATATTTTCATGATATGATTTACTATACATTTCAAAATGGAAAATTTCCAATATCTGTTTAACGTGGTTTTAATATGTTTCACGAATAAGTGTGCGAGGAGTGAAAGGATGGAACTGAGACATTTGCAGTACTTTGTCACAGTAGCGGAGGAGCTGCATTTTGGCAGAGCAGCCGCACGGTTGAATATGACACAGCCGCCACTTAGTCAGCAAATTAAGCAGTTTGAAGAAGAATTGGGGTTTCCTTTGTTTCACCGGTCGAAGCGAGTGGTGGAGCTAACAGCTGCTGGAAAGGTCTTTTTACATGAGGTGCGTGGTGTGCTGCATCAGCTTGATAAAGCCGTTGATCATGCCCGGCATACAGCAAGAGGAGAGCTGGGAAAAATCATCATAGGGTTTGTTGGAACAGCGACGTATGATATTCTGCCGCCAGTTGTACGCGAATTCAGAGAGCTGTATCCCTCTGTCAGTATTGAGCTGGAGCAGCTTTCTGTTCCGCAGCAGCTAGGAGCGCTTTTAAATGGGGAGATTGATATCGGTTTTTTACATCCTACATCTCCTCATGAAGAACTGGTCAGCCGTTTGATGAAGCAAAGTGAATGTATTTTTGCGATTCCGAAAAATCATCCGCTGGCGAAAAAAGAGGCGGTCACGATCGAAGATATTCGTCATGAGCCGATTATTTCTTTATCACAGGAATCATGGCCGTCCCTTTATCAACACTTTGTCCTGCTATGTGAAAAGTACGGGTTTTCTCCGAATATTGTGCAGGAAGCGGCTGAATATCAAATGGTGATTGGCCTTGTCACAGCTGGTATCGGCATTGCGGTCATTCCGAAATCAGCCCGGCGTTTATTTAATCTAGATGTTGTGTATCGGTCCATTGAAGGTGAACAGCTTCTGGCAGAATGGACGATTTCCTATAGACGAGAAAATCATAATCCTGCTTTATTTCATCTTGTCCACCATATCCTGCATCGCACCGAGCCTGAATCAGAGGCATAGAAAAAGAGGTATGGTATGATGTCGATACACCAAAAGGAGGCGTGTCTGAATTGATTACGTTGCAAATGGATCAGCTATCAAGAAAAGAAGCATATAAATTATTATCGGGCTCTATTGTTCCACGACCGATTGCGTTTATTACAAGTCTGTCTAAAGACGATGTTGTCAATGCCGCACCATTTAGTTTCTTTAATGTCATCAGCGGACACCCGCCGCTCCTCGCAGTTTCTATCGGACGACGCGAAGGTCAGATGAAAGACACAGCGCAGCATATGATTGACAGAGGAGAATTTGTAGTCCATGTGAGTGATGAAGCGATAATAGAAGATATTAATGAAACAGCTGCTACGCTGCCACAGGATGAGAGTGAGCTGGATCGAACCGGTCTTCATCAAGTTAAGAGTCATGTCGTGTCAGTGCCGGGCATTCAGGAAGCGCGTATTCGCTTTGAATGTAAGCTTGAAAAGCATCTTACCTTTCAAAATGATGAAGGGGAGATCACAGTCGATCATATCATTGGCCGGGTTGTGTGTGCGCATTTAGATGAGGCTGTGTATGATGCGGAAAAAGGATATGTTTCTACTTCTGAATTGAAGCCAGTCGCACGTTTAGCGGGTAATGATTATGCCCATTTAGGGACGTCATATGTGCTGAAAAGACCAGAATGAAATGAAAAGAAGACAAAGGACTAAAGCCCTTTGTCAACCATCTGTACCCCCGAGGGAAGTCGGGGGTTTTGTGTTTATTTTTTCTGTTCTAGTTTCAGTGGAGCTGCGATGTTCTTTTGTACTTTTTTCCCTTTTAAGACGTCGCTTGCAGCACCGACTGCCAGTTTTCCGATCAGCTCTGGCTGCTGGGCGACTGTGGCAGATAGTTTTCCTGCTTTGATCGAGTTGAGTGCATCTTCGTTTCCGTCAAAGCCAACGACGAGAATGTCTTTTCCAGAGCTTTGAATCGCCTCTAGTGCGCCAAGCGCCATTTCATCATTGTGGGCAAAAACGGCTTTGATGTCAGGGTTTCCTTGAAGGAGGTTTTCCATGACGTTCAACCCTTTTGTTCGGTCGAAGTCAGCTGCTTGTTTTGCTGTCACTTTTAGATCTTTATCTGCTATTTGATGGAATCCTTTTCCGCGTTCACGTGTAGCGGAAGCGCCTGGTACACCTTCTAATTCAGCGACTTTAGCGCCTTTTCCAACCTTGTCGATAATAAAGTTGGCTGCCATTTCGCCGCCTTTGACGTTATCTGAAGCAACCAGTGCTTCTACTTTACCGCTTTCAGCTGAACGGTCTAATGTGATGACAGGAATATCTGAAGCATTCGCTGATTCAACAGCAGTTGAGATGGCAGACGAGTCCGCTGGGTTGATAAGCAATGCGTCGACCCCTTGCTGAATTAAATCTTCTACGTCACTTGTTTGTTTTGCTGAATCATTTTGAGCATCTGCAATGACAACTTCGATGCCAAGCTTTTTCGCTTCTTTCGTCACCCCGTTTTTAAGAGAAACGAAGAATGGATTGTTTAAGGTCGAGATCGAGAGACCGATTTTGATGTCTTTTTTCTTCCCATCTTTTGTTGATTTGGCCCACTCTGGCGGTTCTAGCGAGCAGGCAGAAAGCATGAACAATGAGAGAGTCAGAATGAGAATGAGAAATTTTTTCATAGCAGCTGCCTCCTTAAGCAGATTTCTTTCTGTCTAGTAGGACTGCAATCAAGATGACAATCCCTTTCACAACAGATTGATAGAATGATGATACACCAAGTAAGTTCATACCGTTGTTCAGGACACCGATGATAAGCACCCCGATCAGTGTGCCGACAATTCGCCCTCTTCCGCCGGAAAGGCTTGTCCCGCCAAGTACAACGGCAGCAATTGCATCAAGCTCATAGGACGTACCAGCTGTTGGCTGGGCTGAGTTTAGACGAGATGTTAAGATCGCACCTGCTAGAGCAGACATGAACCCTGCTAATGAATAGATCATAATTTTTACGCGCGGTACTTTGATTCCTGAAATGAGCGCAGCTTTTTCATTCCCACCGATTGCATATGTTCTTCTGCCGAAAGGCGTTTTATGAAGCAGCACCCAGAGCACGATAAAGGTGAGAAGCATCGTGATCGCTGGAACAGGAATGCCTAAGAAATACCCGCGTCCGAATAACTGAAAGGCATAGTTAGATCCGAGTCCTGTAATCGGGTTTCCGTCTGTATAAACAAGTGTTAATCCTCTGAAAATCGTCATCGTGGCAAGTGTTGCGATAAAAGGAGCCATTTTTCCTTTTGTGATTAAAAGACCGTTGACCATCCCAAGAATAGCGCCGATGATACAGCCAACGATAATAGCTAAAATCGGGTCCATACCAGACACGATAAATCCGGCAGTCAGCGCACTAGAAAGTGCTAAAATGGCACCGACCGACAAATCAATTCCTCCTGTTAAAATAACAAACGTCATTCCAAAGGCAATGAGGGCATTAATGGAGATTTGTCTCAGTAAGTTTAAGATGTTTAATGGCTCTAAAAAGGCCGGGTTTAAAATAGAAACAATGGCGACAAGGATGATGAGTCCTAAGAATGGCCCAAGCTTTTGCATGATGTTGTCAAATCGTCCATTTGAAGTAAGTGGTTTCATGTTACTTCCCTCCTGTAGCTAGTGTCATAATTCGTTCTTGTGTTGCGTCTGCTTTATTTAATTCTCCGCTGATGGTTCCTTCATGAATGACAAGCACTCGATCGCTCATCCCTAGAATTTCTGGGAGCTCAGAGGAGACCATTAAAATGGCAACACCTCGATCAGTCAGTTCATTCATTAACTGGTAGATTTCTCGTTTCGCTCCGACGTCGACACCTCTTGTCGGTTCATCTAAAATCAAGACCTTCGGCTGGATGCCGATCCATTTGGCGATGACGACTTTTTGCTGATTTCCACCAGAGAGACTTCGAGCAGAGATTTCAGAGGAAGCCGTTTTAATCGTCAATCTTTTGATGAGCAGGTCAACAAAATCCTGTTCGTTTTTCTTATCGATCAGTCCCTTTGGAGAGAAGCTTTCTAAGTTTGGCAGACCAATGTTTTCTCGAATGGATGCATCCAGCATGAGTCCTTCATCTTTGCGATCCTCTGTGATAAAGCCGATGCCGAGCTTGACGGCATCACTTGGTTTTTTAATGATAGCCTTTTTCCCATGAACCCAGATTTCCCCTTGATCAAGAGGATCAAGACCAAACAGTGACCGCATCATTTCGGTCCTGCCAGCGCCCATTAAGCCTGCAACACCGACGATTTCTCCAGCTTTAACGGAGAAATTGATATCTTGAAATTGTCCTTTTCTTGTCGCTTGCTTCACCTCAAGGATAGTATCTCCTAGAGAAGGCGTTCTCTCAGGGTATCGATCTGTTAATTCGCGGCCGACCATTTTTTTGACGACCTCATGGAAATTTGTTTCAGGTATGGCTTTCGTATCGACCGTTTTCCCATCGCGCATGATGGTAATCCGGTCACAGATCGCAAAAATTTCCTCCATACGGTGAGAAATATAGACGATGGATACGCCTTCCTTTTTGAGAGATTCAATGACCTGAAAGAGCTTTTCAATCTCACGGTCTGTAAGAGCTGCTGTTGGCTCATCCATGATGATGACCTTCGCTTCCGTCATTAATGCCTTTGCAATCTCAATCATCTGTTTTTGTCCAACAGAGCAGCTGCCTGCCTCTTGATCAAGCGAGAGGTTCACAGACAATCGGTCCAGCTGGCTTTGGGCAAGAACCTTCATTTTCTTTGTGTCTAGCAATCCAAATTTCGTATAGATTTCTTTCCCGATGAATAGGTTTTCCAAGACGGTCATATCTGGCCATATGTTGAGCTCTTGATGAATAAAGGCGATGCCGTGTTGTTCCGCTTCCTTCGGATTTTTGAAAGCGGTTTCTTTCCCGTCGATTTGAATCGTTCCCTGGTCTAATGAATAAAGACCTGTGAGCAGGTTCATTAAAGTTGATTTTCCTGCGCCATTTTCACCCATGAGCGCGTGAACCTCACCTGTGACGAGGTCAAAGGAGACCCCGGAAAGAACGGTGTTTTTTCCAAAGGCCTTATGGATGTTATGCATCTCAATGTTCATATCTGGCTCCTCCTTTTAAAAGATGACACCGGCATGAAGAATGCAGTTTGCGTATGGGGTGGCTTCACCCGTGCGAATGACTGCTTTTGCCTGTTTGGTCATATCTTTAAACGTCTCGTGGTCTACATCATGTAATGGCTGTGAGAACGCTTTCTTTAGAAATAGATGATCTCGCTCATTGGCTTCTTTGATTTCACTAGCTACAGTAATGTGTTCAACCGCCATTTCTTGAAGAAGGAGGGAGGTGACCTCCTGAAAGGACGGTGTGCCGATTGATAGTGCCAGGTCGATTTTGACTGGACCTTCTGGAATCGGCAGGCCGCAGTCTGCGATGACGATTGTATCTGTATGACCAAGGTCAGCAAGTACCTTGGCGATATGACTGTTTAAGATGCCGTTTTTTTTCATTTTTTTCTCTCCAGTTCTTCTCTTGTTGGCATGCCGCCTTGTGCACCGAACTTGGTGACAGACATTGATGCTGCAAGGTTAGCGAATGCAAGTGCGTCATAGAGAGATTTGCCTTCTGTTAAGGCAACAGCCAAGGCTCCGTTAAAGGTATCGCCTGCTCCTGTTGTATCTACTGCTTCGACTGGAAATCCTGGGACGAGCACTTCTTTCAATCCGTCAAAATATCGAACCCCATTTTTCCCTTCTGTAATCAGTAATTTGTTAGGATATTGACGCAAGGCGTCTTCAATTGGGAGTCCGTTAAACATGAGAACAGCCTCGTGCTCATTCGGTGTAATGTAGGCAGCCTGGTCTAAAACTTGCTGCGACACTTTGCGGGCAGGTGCAGGGTTTAAAATCACAGGGATTTCTTTTCCGCTGCAAATGGCGCAGACAGCTTCGACCGTTTCTTCAGGTATCTCCTGCTGAATGAGCACTATTCCAATATCATCTATTGTAGAAAGTGCTTCTCTTACATAGTCAGGAGTGACCTCGTCATTTGCCCCTTTGACCACGACAATGCTGTTATCACCTTCCGCTAAAATGATATGAGCCGTGCCGCTTTCCATTTCGGTAACCGGTTTCATATATGAGGTGCGGACCCCTTGGTCTTGTAGATTGCTGAGAATATCTTGACCATAAGCGTCATCACCGACCCGGCCGACCATGTATACATCAGCACCGAGTCTGGCACTGGCGACTGCTTGATTGGCGCCTTTTCCGCCTGGGACGGTTTTAAATGATTCGCCTAACACTGTTTCACCGGCATTTGGCCGTTTATCCGAAGTGACGACTAAATCCATTGAACAGCTTCCTACTACGACAATATGACTCATTGTGAATCCACCTTTCTTGTGGTCTCTCGTTCAATAAAAGAGACGGGCATTTGAATAACTGGTTGATCTATAGGTTGTTTCTGAATCGCTTTAATTAACAGCTGCGCCGCTTCTTTTCCCATCTCATAGGCAGGCTGCCTAATTGTCGATAGGGAAGGGAAGAGCAGCTCGCTTTGCGGAATATCGTCAAACCCAATGATTTGAACATCCTCTGGAACGGCTTTTCCGATCCGAAGTGCTTCGTGTATGACCGCTGTTGCGACAATGTCATTACTGGCAATGATGCCATCTGTTTCAGGGTACAGCTGGAAAAGAGCCTTGGCACTCTTACGGGCTTCTTGAAAAGAAAATGAAGCATTAGACATCACATGGAAGTCGACACCCTTTTCGGTCAGTACATCGAGTGCACCCTTGAATCTCTGCCTCGCTGTTTGAAGGTGGGCAGGTCCTTTCAGCAGTGTGATCTGCCGGCTGCCGCGCCTGATTAATTCCATTGCAGCCATTTTCCCGCCAGCTGCAGTATCTGCAGATACAGAAGGTGCATGCGAGACGGTTCGATCTAAGAACACAACCGGCAATTCATCATCATTGTATATATCTGATTCAGGTTCGTTTGTGACAGCGATGACACCGACCACTTGATTTTGTTTAAAGGTTTGTAAATAAGCCAATTCCTTTTCTCGATCTTCATCACTGTTTCCGAATAATAACCGAAAACCTTGCGCATGAATCTCATCCTCTACGCCTCTAGCAAGCTGAGGAAAGAAGGGGTTTGTGATATCAGGCAAGATCAAACCGATTAAGCGGGATTCTCTTTTGAAAAGGGATCTAGCCACTTCATTGGGAAAGTAGTTCAGCTCCTGCATCGCTTGTGTCACGCGGGTTTTCGTATCTGTATGGACATATCCAGTATCGTTAAGCACGCGAGACACAGTGGCAACAGACACTTGTGCAGCTTTTGCAACATCTTTAATGGTAGCCAATGGAGTGCCTCCCTTCGTGAATGTGTAACCGTTTACACAAATAGATTATCATGAAAGCTTTTAAATGACAATCTTAAAAAAATAAAAAAAGAAAAGAAAGATGAACTCTTCCTTTTCTTAACTAATAATCCCTGTTTCTGTAATATTCACTTTGATTTTTGGGATGATTTTTACATTTGGATAATCCGTAACCCAGTTCATCTTCATGAATTCATCATAGTGTCTTACCCGATATTTTCTGCCTAGGCTAAGGACGTCAGAGTTTGCTTCTTGCAGGGAGGCCACGACTTTTTCTGCTTCTTTTGTCAAAATCGCGGAAAGCCTTTTGTTGAGCATTTTAATTTTTTTATCTGTGTCTAGATTATCTTTCGGGTATTCAAGGACAGAGGTCGTGAATTCATACTCAAGAGAAAAGGTTAAGTTTCGATGGTCAGGATTGATAATGTTGATGTCTCTCTTTGAATCTGTCACTTGAATGGTGATGTAATTGTTCTCCTTTGATTTCATATCACTTCTTACTTTTTTAGTGAAGTTCGCATATTTGCCCATATTCTCGTCCATGACAGTGAGAAGAATGGCATCTTGTCCGTACAGCTCACCTTTCTTTTTCTCATTATCAAATAGGGCGACGCCTTTTACACTCGTTAGTTTTTTCTCTTGATCATAGTAGAGTAACGGCAGTGTGAAATCCTCTCCGGTTTGCAGCATTTTGGAACGAATGCTTTGCATGTTTTTAGGTGCTACTTGGGAGGATTGAGATGCAGTGGTGATGAGGTTATTTAAATAATCGCTCACAATGACCTTTTCCTTGAGGAGCTGGTCGATTAATTCCACACAGGTTCCCCCCTGTACCACTGCAAGATTGGCGAGCAAAGGACTTTTTGGATCTCGATAGAACATATCTAAATAGGGGAGAAGGCTATTTTGAGCAAATTCATCACCGATTAGCATGACTCGCATTTTTGATATATCAATTTTTTGATCGACAATTCGGCTGAAGTTGGTTCTTGCTTTTCTTAATGTAGGAGCTTCAGTTGTAAGAACAGTGGTTAAATAGCTGCCTGTATTTCCTTGCGCCATGCTTTGAGACTGCTGTACTTTACGATAGGTGATGGAGAACTTCGCATTGTCGTCTTCTCCTTGATCAACCGTAGACGTTAACACAAGAGAGATATTTTTTAATAAGTTTTGATCCCAGCAGCCAGGCATGAAGATAAGCGATATACACATGAGGAGCGTCAGCGAAAACTTATGACGCATGCGATTTCACCTTCCCTTTAAGATGTTTGATAAAAATGATGATGGCCATAATGATCGGCAGTGTGTAAATAACTGAAATTTGAGCAATGGTCGTAAAGTCGTTAAAGCGCTGTATTCTAAAGTTATCGTTTGCGAGAAAACAGCAAGCCGCGTAGATGAAAATGGCAAAATAATAGACATATTTTTTATGCTCTTTTTTATTAAGTAGGCTCGCTAGGCCATTGGCACAGAAGTGAAGGTAATTGCTGAGTGTGGCAAGAATGACAAACACCCAGAAACTTAGAAAAATTAAATCTGTTCGTTCAATGATTCCGAATGTAATGGTCTTTAATAGATAAAGCACAGGATTTGGTATGATATCAAGCTCAATCGGGCTGAAGAACATAAAACAAATCAATGTAATAAATAGGTAGAAAAGCGTCGTGCATATATTTGAAATCGTCATGACCTTATACCGTTCTTTGATGGAACCTTTCATGAATGGAGAGATGATGAGAATCATTTCAAAGCCGTTCATCGAGAGCACCACATCTTTCAATCCAAGCTGGAACTGAGACAAATCCGTCTGGAAGAAAGGCATGAGGTAGTCAATATTGGTTCCTTTTAACGAATAGAACATGAGTAAAGACAACATGAGCAAAAAGGGGGTCAAGATAAAGTTAAACCTGACGATCGCTGTGATTTTTTCTTTTGCGATGTAGATGATGGAGATCGTCAGCAATAAATTAATGACCCAGTTTGGCGTAAGCGGCAGTACCCATATACCAAGTATTCTGGTGAAAATGGAGAGAACAACAATGCAGATCGAGGCAAAATAAACTGTATAAAGCCCGATTAAAATATGCCCTATCCATTTCCCATAGACTTTGATTAATGCTTGGAAGAACGATATGTCAGGATATTTTTGAATGATATAAATGAAAATGGTATTGATGATTTGAATAAATACGCCGGCTAAGATAATCGCCATCCAGCCATCGTGCCCCATGTCTTTCATCAGCAAATGGGGAAGCGCTAAAATCCCAACACCAATTTGAGATTGGATGAGAAAAAAGATCGCTTGAGATGGAGATATTTTATTTTTCATTTTTCTTTTCCCACCCTCTCAAATTTTCAATTTGTTTTTTCCTTTGCGGATTTAAATAAACAGGACGCTGTTTGTACATCCACATAGGTAGTCGAATGACGGTGTCCTTTAAATCCTGCCAGTTAAAAGGTGTAACAGGTGATAAGTACGGTACACCTAATGATTCTAGGCGGCATAAATTCATGAGGACGATGGCCAGGCCAAATGAAATGCCGATAAAGCCAAACATTGACGCCATGAACATGAGCGGAAAACGCAGCATCCTGATGGTAGACGTCATTTCAAATGAAGGAAGGACAAAGGAAGCAACGGCAGTCACGGCAACGACAACGATAAGGACATTCGAGATGAGTCCTGCTTGTACTACCGCATCCCCAATGACCAAACCGCCTACGATCCCAATGGTCTGTCCAATTGGTTTTGGCAGACGCACCCCGGCTTCCCGTATGAGTTCAATAGTAATTTCCATCAGCATGGCTTCGATTAAAGGAGGGAAGGGAATCCCAATAATAGAATTCTTCATGGTTACGGCGAGTTCATCAGGGACCACCTCATAATGAAATCCAATCACCGCAATATAAAAAGATGGCAGTATGACTGCGATGATGCAGGCGAGATAACGCAAAATACGGATAAATGTAGCTGGAATCCAGCGGCTATTATAATCATCTGGTGATTGAAAGAAACTAAAAAAGGTGACAGGAAGAATAATTGCCATAGGGCTCCCGTCCATCAGCACTACAATACGACCTTCAAGAATGGCAGATCTCACCTTATCAGGACGTTCTGTATCAATCAGCTGCGGAAAAATAGAAAATGAATCATCTTCGATCGCCTCAACAATAGAACCAGGACTAATCAGCGTGTCTACTTTAATAGAAGAGATCCGTCTGTTTACCTCTTCTACCTTTTCCTGATTCGCTACATCAGAAATATAAACAATCGCAAGCTTTGTTTCTGATTTTGTACCGACCTTATGGTACTGAATGGCGAGCTTCCGATCATTTAAGTGAGAACGCAGTAAATATATATTCGTATCCAAACTTTCCACAAATCCATCATGAGCACCCGCAATGATGCTTTCTGATGAAGGCTCAGAAATAGAGCGAAGCGGCGGCTGCCCGACAGCAAATAATTTGATCTGCGAGGAATTTTCATCAAGAAAGGCAATGCTTCCTGCAATAATACTGTCAGTGATCAGAGTCAAGTCGCCTGTTTCAAGCGTACTAAGAGACTTTGTATAATCTTGTTTTCCAGGAGGACCTAACAAGTTACCGATAATAAAGTTGTTCAGTTTGCCTTCATCAATTCTTGTTTTAATAAAAAACAGGACAGATTTCGTTTCATTCACCATTAACTCTCGGTATTCAAAATCGCCGCTTTGCTGAAATGTTTTTTTCAGAATCCGGATTTTTTCCTCGAAGCTGCCTGATAAAAAATGCAACCGTGTTTGCTCATTGCTGTTTGGCATCTTTAGCCTCCTCTCACAGATTTTTTAACCTTAGTGTAAGCGGGGAAGCTGATTTTATTCGTCGCCTTTGGGGAAAGCATGACATGAATTGACAACTTTCAACTAAAATCATATTAAAAATGTTAAGAAATGATGAATCTTGATAAAAACAAATGAATAATATTTCATTATGTGGGTCATAAGGAGCGAATATCGTAAAGAGAAGGCATTTCGAAATGATCAATAATTTACATCTTATCCCAATTTTTTGTGACCCTGAAATAAGCATATGACTTGATTTTTTATGAGGTGACCTTTGTCATAGGTCAACGTGTAGCGTTCTAACCGATGAGGATGACTTTCTAACCTGTTCCTTCAAAAATCGAAAACATTCCAAAACACGCACTATTCATTTAAAGCGCTGATATGACTGATGTTATAGAGTTTAAAGGGCTTTAAAACATTGATTCAAAATACATCTTAACAATTGTCAAAAAATTTAGGGAGAAAAGGACAAAAGATTTTTCGATGCTTGATGGTAACGCTTACTCTTGATTGAAGCCGAAATTCAGGCTGATTTTTGTCCGTCTTTTGACCTTTTCATTTAAAGAGGAGCTAGGTCAATACACCTTCTGATTAGAGGAATTTGGCATACGAGGAAGTGAAAGATTATGTTACATAATACCGATTGTGATTTTATGCTGAACCTATATACTGTTGATTGAATTTACATATCACACTCATAAAAAAAGGAGATGTAGATAAGCGATGTGGTTAATCGTTATAGCCTGTGTCATCATGTTAGGGATTGGCTTTATTGAAAAGAAGCGTCACCAGAAAAATATCGATGCCCTACCGGTGCGCGTCAATATTAATGGTATTCGCGGAAAGTCTACCGTTACAAGATTGACAACCGGTATCTTAATGGAGGCAGGTTATAAAACTGTCGGCAAAACAACGGGAACAGATGCAAGAATGATTTATTGGGATACGCCAGAGGAGAAACCGATTAAAAGGAAACCGCAAGGACCGAATATCGGTGAGCAGAAGGAAGTTATGAGAGAAACCGTTGAAAGAGGAGCAAATGCCATCGTCAGTGAATGTATGGCGGTAAATCCAGATTACCAAATCATCTTTCAGGAAGAGCTGCTTCAAGCGAATATTGGCGTGATCGTAAACGTTCTTGAAGATCATATGGACGTTATGGGGCCGACACTTGATGAAATAGCAGAAGCCTTTACAGCGACAATTCCTTACAATGGACACTTGGTTATTACGGATAGTGAATATACGGATTTCTTTAAAGAGATTGCGAAAAAACGCAATACAGAAGTCATTGTTGCAGATAATTCCAAGATTTCTGATGAGTATTTACGGAAATTTGAGTACATGGTCTTCCCAGATAATGCCTCACTTGCACTTGGTGTTGCACAGGCATTGGGAATTGATGAAGATACGGCATTCCGAGGAATGTTAAATGCGCCGCCTGATCCAGGAGCGATGAGAATTCTTCCATTAATGGATGCGAAAACGCCTGGACACTTTGTAAATGGTTTTGCGGCAAATGACGCATCATCTACATTGAACATTTGGAAGCGTGTGAAAGAAATTGGATATCCAACAGATGAACCGATTATTATCATGAACTGCCGTGCGGATCGTGTAGATCGAACGATCCAGTTTGCGGAGGATGTACTTCCTTATATTGAAGCAAGTGATCTCGTCTTAATTGGTGAAACAACAGATCCAATTGTAAAGGCATATGAGGATGGAAAAATTCCGGCTGACCACTTACACAACCTTGAATATCAATCTACAGAAGAAATTATGAACATGCTTGAGAAAAAGCTTCATAATCGAGTGGTTTATGGAGTCGGCAATATTCATGGTGCCGCTGAACCGTTAATCGAAAAAATTCAAGAATACAAAATTAAGCAGCTTGTCAGCTAGGAGGAAATATAGAAAATGTTCGGATCAGATCTTTATATCTCGTTAATTTTAGGTGTTCTACTTAGTTTAATCTTTGCAGAAAAAACAGGAATCGTACCAGCTGGACTTGTTGTCCCAGGTTATCTGGCGCTTGTATTTAACCAGCCAGTCTTCATTTTAGTTGTCTTATCTGTCAGCTTGCTTACGTATGTCATCGTTCGCTTTGGTCTATCGAAATTTATGATTTTATACGGACGCAGAAAGTTTGCTGCGATGCTGATTACAGGGATTGCCTTAAAGCTAGTCTTTGATTTCTTCTATCCAGTGGTCCCATTTGAAATAGCAGAATTCCGCGGAATCGGTATTATCGTTCCTGGATTGATTGCAAATACGATTCAAAAGCAAGGTCTTACGATGACCCTTGGAAGCACGTTACTTCTAAGTGGTGCAACATTTGCCATCATGTATGTTTACTATCTATTTTAAGATAAGGTGTGTCCAATGATGAATAAAAAATTGAGCTTTCAGGAAAAGCTGCTGAAAATCACAAAGAACCAAAAGAAAAAAACGAATAAACACGTGCTGATTGCTTTACCGATCGTCATTGCTTGTACATTTCTATTTACGTTTATCGGGCAAGCAAAAGTGCCAACTGTACAAAAGAATCCAGAAAACATCCTGACCGCTTCGTTTGTCGGTGACATTATGTTTGGAAGAAACGTAGAGAAAGTAACCGACCGCTATGGAAAACAGCATCTCTTTCGCTATGCCAAGCCATACTTCGATGTGTCAGATTATGTGACTGGTAACTTTGAGCATCCAGTCGCATCAGACCGGGAACAAGCGGCGCAAAAGAATATTCATTTAAAAACGGATGAGGATTCGGTCAAAGCGTTGAAGGATTTGAATTTCTCTGTATTAAACTTTGCGAATAACCATGCGGCAGACTATGGTGAAAAAGGGCTGAACAAAACGATTGATGCCTTTAAACAAGCTGACATGGATTATACAGGCGCAGGCCTTAACCTTCAGGATGCGAAGCAGAACATTTCGTATAAAGAAGTAAATGGTGTCAAAATCGCTACACTTGGTTTTACAGATGTGTATGGGAAAGATTTTAAAGCAACGAATCGCCAGGCGGGTATCTTGCCAGCCGACCCATCTATCTTTATTCCGATGATTTCGCAGGCTGCTGAAAAGGCAGATGTCGTCGTTGTTCATGCTCACTGGGGACAGGAGTACAACAATGAGGTAAACGATAGACAAAGAGAATTGGCAAGAGCGATGTCTAAGGCTGGTGCTGATATCATTATCGGTGCTCATCCGCACGTTCTTGAGCCAATGGAAGTCTATAACGGCACGGCGATCTTCTATAGCTTAGGAAACTTTATTTTTGACCAAGGCTGGTCAAGAACACGTGATTCTGCACTTGTTCAGTATCATCTGAATGGAGATGGAAAAGCGACATTTGAAGTGGTCCCAATGTACATCAAAGAAGCAACACCTGCTCCGGTTAAAGCAGGATCATTTGAATCAAAATCCATTATCCGTATGCTGACAAATGGTACGAATGCGGATTGGAAAGAAAAAGACGGACACATTTTCTTTGAAGTAGATCACGCTGATAAAGTTAAACACTTAAAAGAAAACGGAGGGAAAGAGAAGAAATGAAATTTCTAAAAGCAAGCTGGCCGTTTGTTGCGTTAATTTTAGTCTTTGTCTTTATGTCTGCTTTTAAATTTAGTGACAGCCTCACAGATCATGAAAAACAAAAGATCTCGGTTGAAATGCAGAAAATCGAACAACAAAAACAGTCAAAAACGGAAGCAAGTAAATAACTCTAACGAGCATAGAGGGCACGCATTGCGTGCTCTTTTTTGTCGAAAAAAGGTGTAAAAGGTTAGGTGTCATGCCGAAACTATAGAAGAAAGGAGGGGAAAGGTCATGAAGTGGAAAGGAATAGTGATTGGTGGGTGCGCGCTCGTAGGGCTGATGTTCATGACTCAATCAGAAGCAGTTGCTCAAACAGCGTCTCCTTTGCAGCAAGCGGAAAAGTTGATTGGAGCACCTTATCATAAAGGAGGAACCGATCCAAAAACGGGCTTTGACGCATCAGGGTTTACGCAATATGTGTACAAGACATCAGGCGCTTTTGATTTGCCGCGGAAGGTAATCGATCAGTATCAGATTGGAAAAAAGGTATCATGGGACAAAGCCCAGCCAGGTGATCTTGTATATTTTCGAAGCCTTGAAGAAACAAAGGATATCCCGACACATGTAGGATTTTACGCTGGTAACGATCAGGTCATTCACATCACGCTTAGTCAAGGTGTGGTGAAAACAAACGTCAGCAAAAGCAAATACTGGACGGACCGATTTTATGCAGTCAAACGACTTCCCGGCACACCGTCAATCTCGGATAATCATCTTGTGAAAGATGCGATGAAATATGTAGGTATTCCTTATGTATTTGGTGCAGCAGACCCTAAGATTGGCTTTGATTGTTCAGGCTTTTTACAATATGTATTTGAAAAATCACTAGGGATTTATTTGCCTCGAAGTGCTGAACAGCAGTGGATGGTTGGAGAAAAAGTGGCATTAGATGATATACGTCCTGGGGATTTTGTCTTTTTTAGCAACACATATAAGCCAGGCATTTCTCATGTAGGGATGTATATTGGGGGCGACCGTTTTATTCATGCGAGCCGTTCGGAAAGTGTCACGATTTCTTATTTGTCCGAATCGTATTGGCGCGAAAAATGGACAGGTGCGAAACGATTAACAGAGCTGAAATTAGCAAAAGAAGACCCGATTGTCTCAAAAGCCGCTACGTATATTGGTGAAGTTCCTTATGTCAAAGGTGGGACGAATCCAAAGCAAGGCTTTGACACAGCAGGGTTCACACAGTATGTGTATCGTGAAGTGCTTGGAATTGAGCTGCCTCGTTATGCGTCAGGTCAAGTCAAGGAAGGTACGCCTGTGAAACGGTCGGAGCTGAAGCCGGGAGATCTCGTTTTCTTTAGTGGCACGTCATTGATACCGGCCATTTATGCAGGATCAAATCAAGTGATTCACATGACCGTCTCAAATGGTGTCGTGCTTACGAATATGAAAACAAGTACGTACTGGAAGGATAAGTATGAGACGGCTGTTAGAATCAAAAAATAAAGAAAAAGCCCGATCCACGCTCGTATCGGACTTTTAGACTTCTCTTTAGGCGCTGATCAGACAAGCGTCTTTTTTTCGTGGAATTGATTTTGTAAAAGGAGATCAATAAAGTAAGCAACACCGTCTTCATGATTGCCTTTTGTAATATAGGTGCTCTTGTCTTTAATGACATCAACGGCATTCCCCATTGCAATGCGGTGGCCTGCTTCCTCAAACATGGATAGATCGTTGGGGCTGTCGCCAATCGCATAAATATGTGAGCGGTCTACGCCGTAATGAGCTGCGAGCTTTTTGAGAGCATGTCCTTTTCCAGACTCTTTTGGAAGAACCTCAATGATATGTTTTCCAGAAGAGGTCAATGAAAGCTCAGGCATTTCCGCGAGAAGATCGCGAGCTTCCTGTAGTTTGTTCATATCAAATGAGAAGCAGAGTAATTTATAGGTCGCTTCATTCGACCCAAAAATCTGACGAATATCATCCACTGGTTTGATGCCGAATTGTTTGAATTGAGTCATTGCCCCTTCCCATAAATCAGCTATATCTTCATTTGGATTCGCGCTTTTGATCACATCAAATTCTGCTTTCAGCTTCTCTTTTCCATCAAAAGGAGAGAGGAGCGCATCGTCCGTGTAAACCTCAAAGTAAATGTTTCGTTCTACTAATGCCTGAGCCGCTCGTTTTCCTGCTTCTTGGTCAAGTGTGATACGGCTGAAAAGTTCGTAACCTTCTGTATGAACGGTTCCGCCGTTTGCTGCAATAATAGGGATGTCCAAATCGCCAAGCAGTTCCTTCACGTCAAAAGTCGCCCGCCCTGTACAGATGGTGACAATATATCCCGCTTCCTTCGCGCGGATCAATGCCTCCCTGTTTTGAGCAGATATTTCACTTTTTGTATTTAAAAGTGTACCGTCTAAATCAATCGCAATCATTTTTTTCATCGCTGTCAAATCCTCCTTCATGCATGCAATAGCCTCTTCAAAGTATGTACGATTTCGTTCATTCTCATGAGCAATACGATGCTTGTCCTCTCTATCAAGGCTAAACAAAAATGATCGAATGATCAAGGAAATAAGCCAAAGGGGAAAAATCTGCATCATCGTCAGCAAGTAAAAAAGCGCCCCTTAGGGACGCTTTCTGTTTATGATAATTCAAGCTGCTTCTTCAATTCAGTCTTCACTTCGTTTAGCTGGTTTTGATCCAATTGGTAATAATAAACTCCGTTTGGCTGGTAATCAGAGCCTTTCAGCTGAATGGTATCAACCGATTTCAATGACGTCAGAAGCGGGAAAAGCCCGACTAGCTCTTTCATTGAAAGGTTGGTCGCGACATTATCACCAAGTGTATCAATGATATTGTCATATGACGGAATAGATGTTAACGATTTTGATTTATCAAAAATGGCTTTTAATACTTCCATTTGACGCTGCCCGCGCATTAAATCACTATCTGCTTTTCTTGTTCTCACATATGCGAGAGCTTGATCACCGTCTAGTGTATGGGTTCCTGTTTGAAGCTGTACCTTGCCCTTTGTATCTTTTAGAACCTGTTTGACCACATATTCATCCTTGACGTTAATAGAGACCCCGTTTAGTTCATTGACGATCTCTTTAAATGCTTTGAAATTACTTTGGATCACAAAATCAACCGGAATATCTAGTAAATCTTCGACTGTACTCAAGGTTAAATCTGCACCGCCAAATGCGTGTGCATGTGTAATTTTGTCATAGCCATGCCCTGGAATATTCACATATGAATCCCTTGGAATGCTTAATAATTTTACGGTTTTATTTGTACGATTGACGGTTGCTAAGACCATCGCATCGCTTCGTGCTTGTTTCACTGTTTCGCCCGGTCTGCTGTCAATACCAAGCAGCAAGACAGAAAAGCTGTCTTTCCCAGGATCGAATGCTTCAATCCGTTTGACAGATTGTGCGCCGCGATCTAAAGATACTTGTGCTTTTTTTGCAGCGCTTGTCACTTTATAGTAGGCATAGCCTGTGACAGAAGCGGTTGTCAGTAAAAGGATACCGACTATAAATAGAGTGACTTTCACCCATGGTTTTAAACGCTTTTTTCCTTTGCGTTTGCTTCTTGATTGATCCATATATTTTAAACCCTCGCTATGATTTTTATAGTAAAGATGTCCTTCTTTTTGCTTACAAACTAAAACAAATATACCTTAAAACGGGATATAGTGCGACGTTTTTTTCACTAACGCTTAATTGACGTTTCCTTATCGTAAAAAGTTTCAATGATACGCAAATGAAATATATTTGTCATAAAACATCGAAATGTTTGAAGTGATAGAAAGTGAGGAAAATGATTTTTCATAGAGAAACATCCAGTACATACAGAACAAAAGAGGGGTTATGAACATGAAAAATCGGAATGGATGGCTTTATTTTTTCGGCGCACTTGGCGGCGCCTTATATGGCTATGATACAGGTGTCATTTCTGGCGCCATCTTATTTATGAAAGAGGATTTAGGGTTAAACGCATTTACAGAGGGACTTGTTGTCAGCTCGATTTTAATCGGAGCGATGCTCGGTTCCTCTCTATCTGGAAAGCTGACAGATCAATTTGGGCGGAAAAAAGCCATCATCGCCGCAGCGATTTTATTTATTATCGGCGGATTTGGTACAGCCCTTGCTCCGAATACGGAAGTGATGGTCTTATTCCGAATTGTGCTAGGACTTGCTGTCGGGTGCTCGACCACGATTGTTCCATTATATTTATCTGAACTTGCTCCAAAGGAATCGAGAGGTGCACTGTCCTCATTAAACCAGCTCATGATCACATTTGGTATTCTTCTCGCCTATATTGTGAATTACTCTTTAGCGGATGCAGAGGCATGGCGCCTGATGCTTGGAATTGCGGTCGTGCCTTCTGTGCTTTTATTATGTGGGATTATGTTTATGCCAGAAAGCCCCCGCTGGCTGTTTGTCCATGGACAGGCAGACCGTGCGAAAGAGATATTATCTAAACTCAGAAAAAGTAAGCAAGAAGTGGAAGAAGAAATTTCAGACATTCAACAGGCGGAAAGTGAAGAAAAAGGCGGTTTTAAGGAATTATTTGAGCCATGGGTACGCCCAGCATTAATCGCTGGTGTCGGTCTTGCCTTTCTGCAGCAGTTTATCGGTACCAATACAATTATTTACTATGCACCAAAAACATTCACAAGCGTTGGTTTTGGTAATTCAGCGGCCATTTTAGGAACCGTCGGAATTGGGGCAGTGAATGTTGTCATGACGTTTGTGGCGATTAAAATTATTGACCGTGTAGGGCGTAAAGCGTTGCTCTTATTTGGGAATGCTGGCATGGTCCTTAGTTTGATAGTCCTGTCAGTGGTCAATCGATTTTTCGAGGGGTCAACAGCTGCGGGATGGACGACTATTATTTGTTTAGGGCTCTTTATCGTCATCTTTGCTGTCAGCTGGGGTCCTGTCGTTTGGGTCATGCTTCCTGAGCTGTTTCCGGTACATGTCCGAGGAATTGGTACAGGTGTCTCTACCTTCCTCCTTCATACAGGGAATTTAATCATCTCGCTTACATTCCCAACTTTACTAAGCGCGATGGGTATCAGTAATCTTTTCCTTATTTACGCGGTCATCGGCGTAGGCGCCTTCTTGTTTGTGAAATATATGGTGACTGAAACGAAAGGGAAAAGTCTTGAAGAAATTGAAGAAGATTTAAAAAAGAGGAACCGTTCCGTTACAGGTGACGAAGGAAAAACGGTGTGAACAATGACCGGCTGCCCGCATGCAGCTGGTTTTTCTTTGTTAAACAAACGTTTAATCAAGAAAGGACAATCTCTCATCTTCTGAACGTGCTGCATATGACATACATATGGAATAGACGGGCGAAAGGTGGAAATGAGATGAAAGGGAAAACGAGCATTGTCATCCTGACATACAATGAACTGCATTTAACGAAAAAATGTATCGACAGCATCAAGCAGCATACCCGAAGTGACCAATATGAACTCATCATCGTTGATAATGCGTCAACCGACGGGACGAAGGAATATGTGAGAGAGCTGAAAGATGTGATTTTCATAGAAAATGCAGAAAATCGAGGCTTTGCAAAGGGCTGTAATCAAGGGGCAAAAAAAGCGACAGGGGATAGCATTCTCTTTTTAAATAACGACACGATCGTCACGGAAAACTGGCTTTCTCCATTAAAAGAGGCGTTATTTGCATCAGAACGTATCGGGATGGTAGGGCCAGTCTCCAATTATGTGAGCGGTCCTCAAATGGTCGAGCCAACGTATACAGATGTAAAAGAGCTGCCAGCCTTTGCGAAGAATTATACGGCTGCAAAAAAAGGTCAGAGAACTTATGTACATCGGCTTGTGGGATTTTGTCTGCTTGTGAAAAGAGAGCTCATTGAAGAGGTGGGTTTATTTGATGAGAGGTTCGTGTATGGATCTTTTGAGGATGACGACCTTTGTTTGAGATCCTTGCTGAAGGGATATCAGCTTCAAATCGTTCACGATTCATTTGTGCATCATCACGGTCATGCAACCTTTCGAGCGAATCAAGAAACGAACATCTCTACATTGTTTGCAGAGAACAGGCTTCGGTTTTTAGATAAATGGGGCATTGATCTTAATTTGATGACCCCTCATCCGTACTTTGCGGCTCTGCTGCCTGAAGATGCTGTTTGTGTACTGGATGCGGGATGCGGCGCAGGAGCAACAGGGCTTGAACTAATGAATAGGCAGTCTGTTGACATGTACGGAGTAGAGGCTGATCCATTAAAAGCAGCCATCGCAAAGGCATATTACAAAGAAGTCATCGAGGCAAAAGCGGATGAGTACCCATGGTTAGAGAAAGAGGCTTTTTTTGATGCGGTCATTTTTTCGGATGTTTTAGAGCATGTGTCAGATCCTTGGCACATCATTGAACAAGCGCACGCATCTTTAAAGCCAGGCGGTGTGATCATTTGCTGCTTGCCCAACATGATGCATGCGGAGGTGCTTCTTCCGTTAATGACAGGGGATTTTACGTATCAAGATGTAGGAATTTTAGACCGAGGTCACCTGAGGTTCTTCACACCAAACACAATGCGTGCGCTTTTCCCAGATCATTTGTTTGAACGGGTGATCGAGCAGAGGATCAATGTTCCGATTGATCAAAACGTCCAATTGTATTTTGACGAGGTGGCAAGAGTAGGAGCGTCACTTGGCTTTCAAACAAAAGCGTTGACTGATCAAGTGACCTTGTATCAGCTTCTCATCGTCGTGCGTAAAAAAGGCGGCTCCCCTTCGGGATAACCGCCTTTTTGCTTTACCATTTAAAGCTTTTTGTTGCACCTTCTGCACCAAAGTTCAAGATGCTGACTTTGACATCGTAATCAATAGCTGCTTCTTGGAAGAGCCTATCCCACTCGGTACCATGCTGATCCCAATAGTCAGGATATTTCATACGGAACTGCTGGTTAAAAAATATGGGATCAACGCCCACTTCTTTTTGCACATGATGGACCGCTTTTTGAATGCGTTCTTTAATTTTATGAGCAAAAATCCGCTCAAATCGTTCGATATACTGCTCATCGAATGAGTTTTCAGGAGGATATTGATCCTCAGACAATTTTCCATTTGTTTGTACGCTAATTTTAAAGGATACCTTTCCATTTTTCAGATAGGGCTCGACCTTCGTTTTTGCTTTTTTGATTTCATACGTTATCGGATAACCTTTGTAGGTGGCAGGTACAACGCCGCCTGAAATTCGGTCCATCACCCAGTTTAAAGATTGGACATCCTTCGCAGGGATGAAACCGATCAGCTTACGTGTTTTTCCGTGAATGATGCCTGCTCCATCATAAATAAGTTCACCGTCTATCGCATCTACACTTTGCACAAGGAAGCTAACGCCCATCTGAAAGTAATCAGACGCCCGGCCAATACGTGTTGGCGGTACGATCTTTCCGTTAAAGCTTCGATTTTTAGATGTTTCGAAGATATGCTCAACTGGGACCTTTTGCTGTGATTTCAATTTTTGGTTGACGACTTTTGACGCATCTCCTCGTGTCACGAGGAGATAGCTGCTGCGCCGAACCTCATCATCTCGAATAAAATGATTGAGTGTTCCTTGAATATCGTGATGCTCCGCCTGAGTTTTACCAAACAAAAAGATTTTCAAGTGATCACTATAGATCGGCGGGTCCTTCAAGGCGACATTACTGACAGCCTCCAGCACATTTTTTCCCTTCGAGACAACATTCACATAGCTGGGAGAATCGGCTTCTTGTGTTCCGCCTGTTTTCGGTACAAGGTTTTGGTAGGTCAGCTTAACGCCATCCTCGTCTTCCTCATCAATACCAACACCGCGTACAAACGATAGTTTTTCAATATCCTTTAAATCCCAGCATCCTGCTGATAGAAGAAAAAGGAAGCAGGAAAAAAAGAATAACAGTACACGCCTTCCTCTCATGCAGAACGACCTCCCCATTTTTTGCGTATCATCAGCAGAACAGCTGTAATAAAAGGAATGGCTAAAACCGCGAACAATGCGTAGCCGAGTAAAGTAGAGTAGTAAAAGACTTCATTGATATTTTTCGGAAATAAAGAGAGGGCAGAGGTAATCAAAAACAGCAGCCAAAGCAGTCTCGTTACATTGGTCGTCTTAAAGACTGTGTGGCATCCTTTAATGGCAAATTGGAAAAAGCCAAGCATGCAAATAAACTGCTGGCACGTCCAGATCGTCAGTAAAAAAATATCAAATCTTTCAATGAAGACCCCTTCAAGTTCTAGTGCTTGAATGAGTGAGACAGTGGGCCAGGTGAGGGATTTCGTTTCTCCCACTGTCATGGAGCCAATCACAATAAAAAGTGTGAGCGAGTACACGAGGGTTGTAATTCCAACTCCAATGGCAGCGGCCCATTTCGCCTTCGACCATTTGTCTTTATAAATGAGTGGTACAACAAACAAAATGACCTCAAAGCCTGTAAATTGAATAAATGTTTGAGAGAACAAATTACTGAAATCTTTAAACCCGTGCGCCATGACAGGACGTAAATAATCAAAATCAAATATTTTCAGACAAAACAGCATGAGCCCAATGTAAATGATCAAGGCGATGGGATAAATGTACGTGACCATTTTGACGACTGGAAAGATACCACTTTTCAAATGATAGATCGCCACGAGAAGAAAAATCATCACAATCACTGCCATGGGAGTCGATTCCAGCAGGAAAAATTGGACAACTTCCCCGAGTACACGCGCTTCAAAACCGACAATGCCTAGTAAATAGGCAATCAGCATTAAATTAAAGAACGTGCCAACGATTGCCCCTGCTCCTTTTCTATTTGACTCAAAAATGGTGTCTGGTGCATTTTTTTCAGCAATCCATCCTAACAAAAAAGCAACGAAAGCAAAGATGACTCCCTGTATTAATACAATGATCCAGCCATCAGGGAATCCTGAATTGGCAGAACTGCGAGGAATGGTTAAAATTCCAGCGCCTATCATTGTAGAGCTGCACAGAATGGTGACTTGTAACAATGATAGCTTCTCAGCTCTGTACATCGTTTAATCTCCTTGTCTTTTGAGATTTTTTATTTTTGCTGTTTTCGGTCTCGATTTAAATAGCCCAATTGGTAAACGTACGTACGTATCCTTTAAATCTGAAAACGGTGAAGACAAAACAGGTGTGAAATAGTCAAAACCAAAGGTCTTTAATTGCATCAGGTGACAAAGCACAAATAAATAACACATGATTAAGCCATATAACCCAAACATCGCTGAACTGAAAATAGCCATAAACCGCAAGATGCGTAGCGGGAAACTAAAGTCATAGGATGGTGCCGTAAAGTCAGCAAGTGCAGTCAGCGACACAATAATCACCATTAAGGCACTGACAATATTGGCTTGGACAGCCGCCTGACCAATGATGACGCCGCCAATGAGCCCAATTGTCTGCCCGATGGCTCTAGGAAGCCGAAGTCCAGCTTCCCGCAGCAGCTCTATCGTAAAAGACATAAGAATCGCCTCAACAACAGGAGGGAACGGAACATTCTGTCGGCTGCCTGCGATGGTGAGTGCCATCCGTGTGGGTAATAAGCCTGGATGATAAGAGACAAGTGCAATGTAAAGCCCGGGTAAAAAAATCGTGAGCAACACGGCGATATAACGGAGTAAACGTAAAAGAGTCGCGCTAGTCCATCTCTGATAATAATCTTCAGGTGATTGCATCAAGGCTGTAAAGGTCATCGGTAAAATGAGCGCAAAAGGAGTGCCATCGAGTAAAATTGACACTTTTCCTTCAAGCACAGATGCAATCACCCGGTCAGGACGTTCTGTATTTTGAATCTGCGGGAAAATGGAGATGTGGCTGTCCTCAATCAGTTGTTCAATATAGCCGGTTTCAGGGATGTCATCCATTTTGATTTCGGTCATGCGTGATAAAACATCTTCTACTAATTTAGGGTCAACAATATCACGAACGTACACAAGGGCTGCGGACTTCTTATTGCGAGTACCTACATTCACCTTTTGAATGACAAGGTTTGGGTCATTTGCCCGCTCACGGATTAAAGCCGTGTTTTTTTCAAGATTTTCAATAAAGCCGATCCGAGGCCCTCTTACAAGGACTTCCGATTGCGGCTCTTCTACTTCTCTAAATTGAAAAAGGTTCGTTTGGAGCGCAAGTGCTTGAGCCGCGCCATCTACAAATAAAATAGCCCTGCCGTTATATAACTGCTCGATGGCAAGGTTCATATCCTCCAGCACGTCATTTTGGATGCCAAAGAACGTTTTAGACAGGGCTGGAAGCGTACTAGAATCAACCTCGGTGATATCCAGTTCCTTTTGCATGGGTGAAATGATTTGTTTGGAAAGCATCTCAAATTCTGTGAGTCCTTCAACGTACATGAGACATGCAGAGATAGCAGAAGGGCCAAATGAAAATGAGTGGAACACGATATCATCACTTTTCCCGGCAAAGCTTTTGACGCGCTTGATGACGGACGCTATATCTTGTTCAATACGACTTTTCATAATACCTCACCCTCATGTCATGTTTTTTTATATAGTGACTCGGATGGTGGAGAATTATGCAAATAGAAAAAAGAGAATCCCTGCAAATAGGAATTCTCTCGTCTGTTATCTCGCAAGCCAGCCGCCATCAACCGCTAAAATATGACCATTCATATAATCAGAGGCTGGTGAGCTAAGGAAAACAGCCGCACCGGCTAGATCCTCAGGCTTTCCCCAGCGCCCGGCAGGAATTCGTTTGAGAATCTCTTCATTTCGATTCTCATCGTCCCGAATGGCTTGCGTGTTATTGGTCGAAATGTAACCAGGAGCGATCGCATTCACTTGTATATGCTGGTTCGCCCATTCGTTTGCAAAAGCCTTCGTCAGCCCTGCGACTGCGTGTTTACTTGCTGTATAAGCGGGGACAAAGACGCCGCCTTGAAACGATAGAAGGGAGGCGATATTGACGATTTTCCCTTGCCCATTTTTCAGCATCTGCCGCCCAACCCTTTGGGTGAGGAAAAAGAGACTATTGATATTCACATCCATGACCGTATGCCAATCTTCCTCTGAATAATGAGCGGCCTGCTCTCTTTTAATGGTGCCAGCATTATTGATTAAAATATCGATCGTATGCTTTTGTAACATGGCATCGACAGCCTGCTTTGCAGTTTGAGGGTCGGAAAAGTCAACCTGAACCGCATGAAACGAGCGGCCCGCCTGTTCGACTAGCGCTTTCGTTTCCTCAAGCGGTGTGTGGTGGTATGTGCCGATAATATTTGCGCCTGACCTGGCAAGCGCCACAGCAATGCCCTGCCCAATGCCGGTTCCAGGGCCTGTCACAAGGGCTGTTTTGCCTTCAAGAGAAAAGAGGGACGCTACATAGGATGCTGTCGTCATCACATTACCTCAGCTGGTCCATTGGGACAAAGTCCATATCTTTAAACGTATAGTTCTCGCCCGCCATCGCCCAAATAAATGAATAATTCGCTGTACCCGAGCCTGAATGAATAGACCAGGCAGGAGAAATGACCGCTTCCTCATTGGCCACAACGAGGTGTCTTGTTTCAGATGGCTCCCCCATAAAATGAAAGACACGAGCATCTTCTTCGATATCAAGATATAAGTACACTTCCATACGCCGATCATGAATATGAGCGGGCATCGTATTCCACGTGTTATTGGTTTCCAGCTGAGTGATTCCCATCATGAGCTGACAGCTTTGGATGCCGTTTGCGTGGATGACTTGATACAGGTTTCGTACGTTTGAAGCAGACGCTTCCCCTAAGTGATTCGGTGTTAATTCAGCGATGGCTGCTTTTTGCGTAGGGTACGCTTGATGAGCCGTGGCGGATACAAGATAGAACTTGGCTCCCTCGCCGGATGAACTAGCAAACTGTACATCTTCGTGTCCAAGCCCAATATATAAGAAATCTTTGTGCTCCAGTACAAAGGCTTCACCATCGACAGTGACTGTTCCTTGGCCGCCGACATTTACAATGCCGATTTCTCGTCTTTCAAGGAAATATTCTGTACGTAGAAAGTCGCCGGCATCTAATTTGAGCGGCTCTGCAGATGGCATGACTCCGCCAATCACCACGCGGTCCTCATGTGAATAGTAGAGCTTTAATTCACCGCTGACGAATAGTGTAGGAATATGAAAATGACGACGAAGTTCCTCTGTTGTAAAACGTTTGACCTGCTCAGGATGTACAGCATAACGATTTTCCATTTGAAATAAGCCTCCCTTTCCATCTGAAACAAAGTGTGGGTATTTTATTTGGTATCGGTTTCAAGGAAAATTTTAGAGGAAAAAGAGCATGCCGTCAACCGTTATTTTGAAATCGCTTTCTTTTTGTTTATTTAAATGTTTTTTTGCCATCTCCAAGCAAAAAAATCTTCTGGAATTCAAGAAATTATGATATGCTCTTTTTAAGTTATTTGAAATCGGTTTCGAAACAAATGAGAAGACATTGATTGTGGGAGTTTTTTGAATGAAAGAGAAAAAGCAAACGAAAGTGACCATCAACGAAGTGGCCGCTTATGCAGGTGTTTCAAAATCAACTGTATCCAGATATATCAATGGCAGAACAAATGAAATTTCTACTGAAAAGGTCAAAAAAATTAAAAAAGCCATTGAGGAACTGCATTATCGTCCGAGTCAGCTCGCACAAGGTTTGAAAGTAAGAAAAAGCAAGGTCATTGGGTTCATTGTAGCCGACATTACGAACCCATTCTCTGTAGCGACACTTCGCGGAGTCGAAGAAATTTGTGATGAATATGGATACAGCATCATGGTATGCAACACAGATAACCGACCAGAAAAAGAACGAGAAATGCTCCTCAAGCTGAATGCACATTATATTGAAGGGCTCATCATCAATACGACAGGTCAGAACAATGACATTCTGCAGGATTTGAAGGAAAACGGTGTGCCGATTGTCCTTGTTGACCGGAAATTACCTGAACTAAAAGTCGACACAGTGACAACGAATAACCGTGATATCACCATCCAGTTGCTTCAACAAATGTATGAGAAAGGCTATGAGCACATCGCCTTCTTTACTGAACCGGTCGATGGAATCAGTCCTCGTGAAGAACGAAAAGAAGCATATGAACAGACAGCCATGAGTAAATATAAGAAGCCGCTCATTGCAGAAATTGATTTGAAACAAAAGGAACAACTGCGAGAAGAGCTTGTCCATTTTGTACAATCAAGCCAGCAGAAAAAAGCGATTTTAGCAGCCAATGGATTACTTATGCTGAAGCTGATCAGTGAGCTTGTAGAACTCGGGTTAAAGATTCCAGAAGATATAGGCATCGCAGGCTTTGATGATACAGAATGGTATAAGCTGATTGGGCCTGGAATCACAACGGTTGCCCAGCCATCTCATGAAATGGGGAAAGCCGCCATGCAAAAAATCAAGACTCGGCTTGAAGGGGATGAAAGTGCGCCCCAAACCATTCAGCTTGATGGAGAAATCATCGTAAGAAAATCCTTATAAACAGACAGAGAAGAGTATACATATGTGAATGCTCTCTCTTTTTCAACTAATTTGAAACCGGTACCAAGAAAGGGGAGAAATGAGTGAAAGCATTGGATGCGGTCACATTTGGGGAATCAATGGCGATGTTTTACGCAAAAGAAGCCGGAGAGCTTCATCAAGTGCATACATTTCAAAAGGCGCTTGCTGGTGCCGAAAGTAACGTGGCAGTCGGTTTGGCGAGGCTAGGTTTTGATGTGGGATGGATGAGCAAAGTCGGAGCAGATTCACTTGGCACATTTATTTTAGAAGAGCTTCAAAAAGAAGGAGTCGATACAAGTGCAGTGATCCGATCAAATGATGGGGCTCAAACAGGGATATTACTTAAATCCAAAGTGATGGATGGAGATCCTGACGTCACGTATTATCGCAAAGGCTCTGCTGCGAGCACAATGAGTCCTAGCGACTTTCCCGCGAATTATTTCAAACAGGCAGGACATCTCCATATGACAGGTATTCCACCTGCATTATCCAATGAAATGAGAGCGTTTTCTTTTCATGCTCTTCAAAAGATGAAAGAAGCAGGCAAAACCATTTCATTTGATCCAAACCTTCGGCTGCAGCTATGGGAAGAGGAGGAAGATATGATCCATACAGTGAATCAGATCGCTTTTCAAGTAGATTGGTTTTTTCCGGGGCTTGCAGAAGGGCAAAGGCTCACAGGCTGTCATGAGCCGGAAGAGATTGCCGATGTTTATTTGCAAAAAGGCGTCAAGCTTGTGGTCATTAAGCTCGGTGCAGAAGGTGCCTTTTATAAAAGTGCAGCCAGTCAGGGGATTGTGAGCGGCTTTTATGTGCCAAATGTCGTGGATACAGTCGGTGCCGGTGATGGGTTTGCCGTGGGGGTTATCAGCGGTTTACTGGACGGTTTATCATATGAAAAATCTGTGATAAGAGCCAATGCTGTAGGGGCTCTTGCGGTGATGTCTCCAGGCGATAAGGACGGCCTGCCTACTCGGGAAGAGCTTCAGGCCTTTATGAAAGAAGCCAAACGATATCAGAGACGGGAATATATGAAGGGGGACGAAGGATATGGGAAAGTCAGCAAGTTTGAGCGTTAAAGAACGTCTCGCGGCTTGTAAGCTGATCGCAGTGGTGAGAGCGGGGAGCGAAGCAGAAGGCATTAAGATCATAGAGCGTTTAAAGAAAAAGGGCGTTCGTGCCATTGAAGTGACGTATACCACGCCCAATGCGGAACGCATCATCGCATCCTTTCAGCATGAGCAAGATCTGATTGTAGGAGCGGGCACAATCACCACCCTTCAGCAGGCGCAATCAGCCATTGACGCAGGCTCGCAATTTATTGTCAGTCCAGGATATCTTCCTGTCATTGGAGAGCATCTCTCATTTCACGACACACTCTATGTACCAGGTGTCCTCACCCCAAGTGAAATCATGCAGGCAAAAGCAGCTGGATACTGCTTGCTCAAGCTTTTTCCAAGCGGCTCCTTCGGTTTATCCTATATGAAAAACTTACAAGGCCCATTTCCAGATATTGAATTTATTCCAACGGGTGGGATTCATCCAGCTGATGTGCCAAAATGGCTGAAAGCAGGCGCAGTGGCTGTAGGGGTCGGAAGTCAGCTGGAGAGCAGTACAGCAGAAGAATTACAAGCGGTTCTTTCTTCATAAATAAGCGCTATCAAATGAACAACTGGCAGATGGATGCTGGTTGTTTGTTCGTTTATCTGACATAACTGCTGGTGAATACTGACTCTTCACGTACAATGATCGTGAAGGAGTGATAGATGTGTACATTCAACAAGATACACTCACGGATGGACAAATAGAGCAGCTGATTACCGCTCATATAGAAGAAATGAAAGAGCATTCCCCGCCAGAAAGCATTCATGCCCTTCCGTTAGCTGATTTGAAAAAGCAAGATGTCACAGTGTGGAGTGTGCGGGATGGAGAGAAGCTTCTTGGCTGCGGAGCGTTAAAGGAGCTGTCAAGTGATCACGGCGAAATCAAATCCATGAGGACCGCAGCTCACCATATGCGAAAAGGTGTAGCAAGGTATATGCTGAACCATCTTCTCCAAGAGGCAAAAAGGCGCGGCTATTCACGTATCAGCTTAGAGACAGGTGCGATGTCTTTCTTCGAGCCAGCAAGAAAACTATATGAGAGTGTTGGGTTTTATATTTGTCCGCCTTTCGGTTCATATCACGAAGATCCAAACAGTTTATTTATGACAAAGGAATTATAGAGGTTGAGAGAGTATGCTTATAAGCAGCTCTTTTTTTATGCGCAATTTTGAAAGGGGGAGGATGTGGTGAAAGGTTCAAAGTGGATCGTGGTGGGCGCCTTTCTCACTTTTTGTGTCGTATCTGTCATTTTTTTAACATCATTAGGTCAAGATTTATTTAAAATTGAGAGCGCTCCCGAAAAAGCGTCAACAACTTATCAATATCACTTTGTCCTTGTACCGGAGGAGCTTGATAACGAATATTGGCAGCTAGTACAAAAGGGAGCTGCTGATGCGGCAGCCGCTCATCACGTGTATTTAGAATATTTGGGTCCCAAGCAAGCCGATATAGACGACCATTTGAAAACCATTGATATGGCAATCGCAGGGCATGTCGATGGCATTATGACACAGGGACTTGATGCGAAAAAATACAAACCGCTTTTTCAGAAGGCGAGGGAAAAGGGCATTGATGTTGTCACCGTTGATACGGATGCAGAGGGGAGTAAGCGTCAAGTGTATGTAGGCACGGACAATTATTATTCTGGCTTTATCGCAGGACAGGCACTCATCGCAGATACAAAAGGCGAACAGTATGTAGGAATTGTCACAGGCAGGCTTGATGCCGTTCATCAAAAGCAGCGCGTCAAAGGGTTTCGAGATGCCGTCGCCGCTGAAAAACGCATTCATATTGCTGGAATAGAAGAATCAGCCATTACCAAATCAGGGGCCTCCGGTGCCGCGTATAAACTATTAAACGATCATGCGAAGCTTACCGCATTTTACGGCACGAGTGCATTAGATGGTGCAGGGATTATTCAAGCAACAGCGCAATATCAATCGTCCGCAGATATCTATGTACTCGCATTTGATACGTTGCCAGATACGATTCAGGCGCTCGATGATGGAGAGATTGATGCCGTCGTTGTTCAGCACCCTTATGAAATGGGCTATCAAGCAGTGGAATCGCTTGTGCGTTTGCAAAAAGGTGAAAAAGAAGAACCGCTTCAGTACACAGGAACGAGTGTGATTCGGCGCGAGGATCTGCCGCTGCAGCAAACAGACAGAAGGCAGGGGGTGCAGCCGTGAGAAGGATTCGAAGTAAATTGCTACTGGCATTTTTGACCCTTGTGTTCCTTGGCAATGTGGCCGCTTTTTTCGTCTATTGGAGCAGCTCGAATATCACATCAGAATATAGCAGAAGCTTTCGTTCTTTTCTCCTGCTTAATGATATATCGACAGAGGCAAAAACGATGTATGAAAAGGTCAATGCGTATGCGATTGAAAAGGATCAGCAGTTTGCCAAAGAATATCTAGCTTCAAAACAAAAAATGAAATCCTACGACCAGGCATTGCGAAAAGATGCCGGGCTTCATGCGGCCATTCCTTCTATCGAAAAATACCAATATATGATGCGGACGCTCATCAATGAAAGTGATGCGACCATGACACATGTAAAAGAAGGGAAAATCAAAGAATATGCAGCAAGTGTGAAGGAAGTAAGAACCGTCTCCTCCTACATACAAGAGCAAACGATGACCCTGCTTGATGATGAATTGTCTGAGTATCAAGTACTCTATCAATCTCTGCAAAAAAGACACCAAACCTATGCGCTCTTTACCTTATGTTTGTTTACGCTGTCCATTGGGGTCGCCTTATGGATGGCGTATATGATTGCTGGCGGGATATCAAGACCGATCGTCCATCTCTCTCGAAGCGTAAAGGAAGTATCAGAAGGAAACTTTGATGGAGCGAACTTGCATGTCACCTCAAAGGATGAAATTTCTGTATTAAATGAGGCTTTTCAGCGAATGCGACAAGAGATGAAAATGATGATTGAAGAGATGAAACAAAAGGCAGCCTTAGATCAAAAAATCAAAGACATGAAGCTGAAAACGCTGCAAAACCAAATGAACCCACATTTTTTATTTAATACCTTAAACATCGTCTCACGCATGGCTTACTTAGAATCAGCGGATGCCACATCGAGGTTGATCCAATCTGTTTCCACTCTCATGCGTTATTCGCTGTCAGCTCTCAGTGCATCCGTTACGCTCGAACAAGAAGTAAAAGTGGTCAAAGAATATTTTCATATACAAGAAACGAGATTTGCCGATCGTATCACATGCAAAACGATCATAGATGAATCGTGTTTATCTGTACATATCCCAAGTCTCACCTTACAGCCGCTTGTTGAAAATGCCTTTATTCATGGCGTCGAACCAAAGGAGGAAAACGGGCTTGTCGAACTCTCGATCTATCAAGAAGGCGGCTATGTGATGATTCGGATTCGGGACAATGGGATGGGAATCAACGAACAAGAGAAAAGGAGATTGCTATCAGAAAAAGAAGAGGAAGATCCAAACATCTTGAGTAAAGGGCACTCGACAGGGATCGGTCTTCGCAATGTGATGTCAAGGCTGCATTTGTTTTATGGGGTAAAAGATGCCCTGCAAATTGACTCAAAGCCAAACGAAGGCACCACCATTCAATTGGCTATTCCGATGAAGGAGGGACCATCATGCTGAACGTGCTGATTGTGGATGATGAAAAAATAGAACGGCTAGCGATGCGGAAGTTCATGACGGATTGGCTTCCAGAGTGTCATATCGCAGGAGAAGCTGAAAATGGAAAGAAAGCGGTTGAATTCGTGCGAACTGAGCCCGTTCATCTTGTGCTCATGGATATTCAGATGCCGGGAATGGATGGACTCACAGCGATCAAGCAAATCAAAGCGAGCAGCCCTCATACAAAATTTATTATGCTGACAGCCTACGATACGTTTGATTATGCCAAGCAAGCGATGCAGGAAGGGGTGAAGCAATACCTCGTCAAACCGGCTGACAAAGATGAAACCATCGCCGCCATTCGCACGGTTGCGGCAGAGATTCAGCAGGAGGCGTCTCAGCGGCAGGCGATGGCGGCCGGTCAGCAGTCAAATTGGCTTGAAGCTCATGTCATAAACGGTCAATCCTATACCTCAACGGAGTTTCAACAACTGTTTCATGAATTCGAAGCAGGTCTTGTCATCGCTGTACAGCGGACAATCGGGGATCAGCTGTTGATTGATTTACAGACATCTCCCCTTTTTCATACAGTGCCGATTCAGGTGAGTGGTGAGCTGTTTACATGTCTTATTTATCGTCACCAAGCGCCTGGTCAGTTAAAGGCAGATGTCCTGCAGGCGATTCGAACTGCCACAACAAGCGATCAGCCTTCACCTATCGTTGGCATAGGACACCCGGTCTCAAATCCGCTTTATCTTCAGAAAAGTGCAGCAGAGGCGAAGCTTGCCTATTATCAGCGGAAAAAGAGCCCCGGCGTTGTTCGTTATGGTTTTTACCAAACAGAAGAACAGTCTCATCCATTGATCCATCTGCCTGAGCTTGCAGACGATATGATGCAGGCAATGGAAGAAGGGAGAAGAGAGGATGCGCTCGCTTTATTCGATGCCTTTGAGCTAGAGGGGGCGACCCTGTCACAACTAAAAGAGCTGCTGATTTTATTTAAATCACGGCTCCGAACAGACTGGCCAATATTAACGATCAGCACCGCTGCTGAATGCCGTCAGTGCTGTGAATATTTATTTGACGTGTACGAAGCAAGAAACCAGACTGTGAATGATATCGAGCGGGCAAAGCGCTACATCAAAACGCATTTTTGTGAACAGATCACGCTGGAGCAGACTGCCGCCTATGTTGATTTAAGTCCAACCTATTTCACAAAACGGTTTAAAGACGAGACAGGGCTGACATTTAAAGAGTATGTGACGACCTGCCGGCTGGATAAAATCAAAAAGCTTCTCAAAGACAGCTCGCTTAGTTTAAAAGAAATTACCTATCAGGCAGGATATACAGACCCCAATTACGTCAGCCGTGTGTTTAAGAAGATGGTGGGTTGTTCAACGAAGGAATATCGAAAACAGACCGTAAAAAAATGAAGAATTTCATAAAAAAGTGAAGAAGTTTGCCTAAAAAAAAGAAAGGATCTGCCATTATACTTATTATGATAACGCTTACAAAATGAGGATGGGGGATCAATCATGAAGGTTAAATTAGGCTTTACGCTGTTAGTACTCTGTATGCTTATCGTCACTGCCTGTAGTTCATCGACGAGCTCAGATGCGAAAAAAGAGGGCGGAGCAGAGAAGCTCGACATTTTCTCTTGGTGGACTGGAGCAGGTGAGGAGGACGGACTGAAAGCACTCATTCAATTGTTTGAAGAGAAAAATAAAGACATCCCAATTGAAAATGCAGCTGTCGCAGGTGGTGCTGGTACAAATGCAAAGGCTGTTCTGACTAGCCGGATGCAAGGAAATGACCCGCCAGCTACATTCCAAGTACATGGCGGAGCGGAGCTGAATGAGAGCTGGGTCACAGCAGGCAAAATGGAGCCTCTGGATGATCTATATGAAAAAGAAGGCTGGAAGGACAAATTTCCAGAATCACTCATCGACCTTGTCAGCAAAGATGGGAAAATCTATTCAGTACCAGTGAATATTCACAGGGGCAATGTGCTTTGGTATAACAAGAAGGTATTTGACGATGCAGGCTTAGAGCCACCAACGACCTTTGATGAATTTTTCAAAACAGCAGATGCATTAAAGAAAAAAGGCATTACACCGCTCGCACTTGGGGATAAAGAGCCTTGGGCAGCAACACATTTGTTTGAGAGTGTGCTGCTCGGCGTTTTAGGCGCTGATGGATATCAAAAGCTTTGGGCTGGCGACATGAAAATGGATGACGCAAAAGTGAAGGAAGCGGCAGATATTTTTGGGCGTATGCTTGAATACGTCAATGATGATCACAGCTCTCGTAACTGGCAGGATGCCTCGCAGCTCGTAGCAAAAGGGGAAGCTGCAATGAATGTCATGGGCGACTGGGCGAAGGGGTACTTTGTGAATGATCTGGATCTGAAGGTGAATAAAGACTTTGGATACGTGGCGACTCCTGGCACAGAGGGAAGCTTTATGGTGATCACCGATACATTTGGACTGCCGAAGGGCGTGAAACAGCCAGAAAACGTGAAAAAATTCTTATCTGTCTTAGGATCTGTGGAAGGACAGGATGCATTTAATCCGCTGAAGGGATCGATTCCAGCACGTGTGGATGCAGATGTTTCTAAATATGATGAATACGGAAAATCGGCGATGAAGGCATTTAAAGAATCAAAGCTGGCGCCGTCTCTCGCACATGGTTCAGCTGCTGAAGAAGGGTTTGTGACAAAAGCGAATCAAGCCGTCAATATCTTCGTCACACAAAAAGACAGCAGCCAGTTTGTTTCATCTTTAAAAGATTCAATGAAATAAAGACGAGGAGGCGGCGACTAAGCACCGCCTCTTTTTTAAAAAGGAGTGTAGCTTCATGCGTATGGATACATCGCCGATCACAAAAGCAGCAACACCCAAAGTCAAACGTGTGCGGAAAAAATGGAGTGGGGATCAGCTGCTTGCGCTTCTATTTTTAGCCCCGTCGGCTGTTTTATTATTCATCTTTGTTTACGGCTTTATTGGCTGGACAGGGTATGTGTCATTATCAAATTGGACCTCGCTTGTTCCTGATTTCTCTTTCGCAGGTCTTCAAAACTATATGATGCTGTTTCAAGATTTCCGCTTTCAGTCAGATCTTCGAAACACGGTCTTTTTCACTCTATTCTTTATTGGAGCCGTTATTGCCTCTGGGCTCGCACTTGCGATTTTACTAGATCAGAAGATCAAGGGTGAATCTCTATTTCGGAATTTATTTTTCTTTCCAATGGCCCTTTCCTTCGTTGTGACAGGGGTCGTCTGGCAATGGATTTTAAACCCGTCCACAGGGGTGAATCTATTTTTAAAGACGCTTGGTATCCAGCCTAAGTGGTACACGGATACGAACATTTTAGCTGGATTTGTCTGGGGGAAAATTGAGTTTGGTGTCCCTGCGGCAATGATTGCAGTCGTAATTGCAGCTGTTTGGCAGATGACTGGATTTTCTCTAGCAATGTATTTGGCGGGTTTGAGAGGCATTCCAGAGGAAGTAAGAGAGGCTGCAAGAATGGATGGCGCAACCGAATGGCAGATTTACCGAAAGATTATTTTTCCTTTATTAAAACCGATAACTGCAAGTGTCATTATCATCATGGCTCATATTTCATTAAAGATTTTCGATTTGATTTACTCGATGACAGGACCGGGTGCAAACTTTGTCACAGATGTTCCGGGCGTTTACATGTTTGAAATGACCTTTAGAGGAAACCATTATGCAGGCGGTGCCGCCATCGCGATTGTGATGCTGGTCTCTGTTGCGGTCTTTATCGTGCCATATCTCCTGTCGAGCCGGAAGGGGGCGTCATCATGACAGCTAGATGGTTTGTCCGTCCAGTCCTTTATGCTTTATTGATTTTGTGCAGTCTGTTTTTTCTGATGCCAGTCTATGTCATGCTCGTCACAAGCTTGAAGCCATTAGGTGAAGTGACCCTTGAGAAAATGTGGGCGCTGCCGTCAACACTCGATTTTTCAAGCTATCAAATCGCATTTGAAAAGCTAGCGCCCAATTTAATGAATTCTCTTTATCTAGTCATTCCGGCTACCTTATTGTCAGCTGTCTTAGGGGCGATGAATGGCTATGTCCTATCAAAATGGCGTTTCAAAGGATCAGAAGTGGTCTTTACGCTGATGCTGTTTGGAATGTTTATTCCATATCAAAGTATCCTCATTCCACTCATTCAATTTTTACGTGAAGTCGGATTGTATAATTCGATTCCAGGTTTGGTGCTTGTCCATGTCGTATATGGACTCCCAATCACAACGCTCATGTTTCGAAACTTCTATGTGAGCATTCCTGATGAAATGATTGAATCGGCAAAAATGGACGGTGCAGGGTTTATCGGGATTTTCAGACATATGATTCTTCCGCTTTCGATCACAGGATTTGTTGTAGTCGCCATTTGGCAGTTCACAAATGTGTGGAATGAGTTCTTATTTGCAGTCACGATGACCACTGCGGAGCATCAGCCAGTGATGGTTGCCTTGCAAAATCTATCGGGCAGTCAAATTGTGCAATGGAACGTCCAAATGGCAGGGGCAATATTGGCCGCATTGCCGACACTCTTGGTCTATATTCTGCTCGGAAAATACTTTGTCAAAGGGCTTCTCGCAGGCTCTGTCAAAGGATGAAACATTTTAGTGTTATCGTTTTCATTTGGTGTACTGAAAGGATTGACTTCTCTTTAGATAGCGTCATAATAAAAGTTGAGACTTGCTAGTTTTCATCAAGCTTGGCAAGGATTATCAAAGGGTAGCAAAGGGAGGAGTCATCCTGAATGAAGCAGTCACCAATTTTTTTACTGCCTGAATTGAAGGAGAGAATATGGGGAGGTACAGCCTTAAGAGATCAATTTGGCTATGATATTCCTTCTGATCAAACGGGAGAATGCTGGGCAATTTCTGCTCATCCAAACGGACCAAGTGTCGTGCAAGACGGTCCATATAAAGGGAAAACGCTGATCGAACTATGGGACAATCACAGAGAATTGTTCGGGGGAATAGAAGGCGATCGATTCCCGCTGTTAACCAAAATATTAGATGCAAACCAGGACTTATCCGTTCAAGTTCATCCAGATGATGATTATGCGGAAAGACATGAAAATGGCGAGCTTGGAAAGACAGAGTGCTGGTATATCATTGACTGCAAAGAAGGAGCAGAAATGATCTATGGGCACAATGCAAGAACAAGAACTGAGCTTGTGACCATGATGAACAGTGGAGATTGGGAAGGTCTTTTGCGTCGTGTGAAGATTAAGCCTGGTGATTTTTATTATGTGCCAAGCGGTACCATTCATGCGCTTTGCGAAGGAACGCTTGTCCTCGAAACGCAGCAAAGCTCAGATACCACCTATCGGGTATATGATTATGAACGAAAAGATCAGAATGGCAATGAACGTGAACTTCATTTTGCGCAAGCCATTGATGTCACAACGGTTCCCCATGTAGACGGGTATGCAGATGAATCAGTTGAAACACGCCGTGGGCTGACCATTCGAACGTTTGTTGAAGCAGAGTATTTCTCTGTGTATAAATGGGAAATTGATCAAGCAGTGGAGCTTTCGCAAGATTATTCATTTTTGCTGTGCAGTGTAATTAGCGGGGAAGGGGCTCTAACGCATGATGGACATACATATCCACTGCCTAAAGGAGCTCATTTTATCCTGCCAGCTGAAACAGGAAGCTTCTCAATTGAAGGAACTTGTGAGCTGATTGTATCGCATATATAAAGAAAAAGAGGACTTTGAAGGGGTCCTCTCAGATTGTTGACAAAGGGCGAAAATGACCTTTATTTTTGCCCTTTGTCTTCTTTTCAGCTTGATAGAAAACCTTTGAAGTCTAGGAAGGACGAGCACCGGAGCGGAGCGAATTTGACATTCGTGAGCACCGAAGCGCAGACCTGACACCGAATGCGAGGGTTTGTCTACACGCTGAGAAGACTTCGAAGGGGTCCTCTATTTTTCTATTGCATAAATAACTTGAAAGAGTACTTGTTTTTGTCGATAAAGAGATTAGTAGACTATTATGCAAAGTAAGAGAGGGACAGTGAACGTGAAAAAAACCATCAAGATTATGTTACTCGCAGCTGCCTTTGGTATGACAATACAGACGGGCAAAGAAGTGCAAGCAGCCTCCTATGTCGATCAATCCATTTATACGATGAACACCTCAAAGGTATTTACAACAGAATCAGAAGTAAAAAAAGCAGTGGAAACATTGAAGAAGGACAAAAAGTGGACAGCCACTTATCAAACCTCAGGAAACACGTCGACCTATCAGCTCACTGCCTCAGGATATGAGTCACAAGCAGCAGCGAGTGCAAGTGCAGCTGCATTAAAAAAAGAGACGGGTATGAGCGGTACGGTGTCCCCAGTGGGTGACCGCCTTCCATTACAAAAGGTCGTATCTGACCCCGTCAATGATGAAGCTCAGGCGAAAAAGCTCTCGCTCGAGCTAACGAAAACAACAGGGCTCGGTAGCACCTATGAAGTCATCAATCAAAGCAGACCTTCTTATCAGGTCATTTCAGGGACCATTGATTCTGAAACGAAAGTCAAAAATATTCAAACCGAATTACAAAAGCAGGCCGGTGTCACTAGTACATACCAAACTGAAAACAAAGCAGGCACTGTGTATCAGCTGATTTCAGGCGGTATCGTTGGGCAAAGTAAGGCGAATACGATCCTGCAAGGCTTTCAAAAAGAGTCTGGTTTAAAAGCGGTGCTTCAAACGGTGACAGCAGGCAAGCCATATTACATCGTCACATCAGCTGCACAAGCGAACCAGTCAAAAGCACAGACGCTTCTTACCCAGCTTCAAAGAGAAGCAAAGATCAGCGGGAAGATTCAAAAGACAGGCGCTTTAAAAAATGTGTATCGCTTGGAATCAGGCTATTTCAAAGACAACAAACAGGCATCCTCAGCTGCGGCCCAGATTAAGAAACAAACCGGCGCTACAGGGACTGTGCAGCGAGTGGGAAAAACAAAAAATTATATCGTGAAGCTCAATCAACTGAACGATACAGCATACGGAAAAACGGTGGCCTTTTTCAAGAAAAAGAAATGGCGCTACACATCGCAAAAGATCTCTTCTACACAGCCATATCAAGTAGTGACTGGAAACCTATTAGGAGATGATCAAGCGAAAAAAGCAGCAGCTTTCTTCCAAAAGAAAAAGGTATCAGCAACAACGAAAAAAACAGGTAAAGCATCTGACAGCACGTATCGACTTGTCGTCAATCAATCAGCGGAGCAAGCCAAAATAAATAAAGGTGCCGCATATTTAAAAACGCAGAAAGTGACAAGCAGCATTACAACTGGTAAGGGCCAAGCTGTCAGCAAAACGTATAGTCTCAAGACAACACCTGTATATGAGCAAAGTAAAGTCAAGCAGGCTCAAGAGATTATCAAGAAAAATGGCGTTGCCAGCAGTACAAAAACGTTGACAGAAGCGGTTAAACAATACCGGATCACGACAGAGCCGACGGTGAATCAGACTAAACTGAATCAAGCGCTAAGCTATTTAACGAAACAAAAAATGAAAGCAGCTGCTCAAAAAACAGGGACAACTGATTATGGTCAATATCAGATCAAAACAGGCGCCATCTCAACAGCTGCATTGCGCGATCAAGGCATGGCATTTTTCAAAAAACGGAATGAACCAGCTGCCTATCAAACAACAACGAAACCAACCTACAAAATCAACATTACGCAGCAATTCACAGGATTACCAACTGTAAATGCAGCGATTGCTTTTGTGAAAAGTCAATATGGCTGGACAGCTACAGCTGTAAAAATTAAAAATGGCCCAATGGTCATGCAAACGAACTACAACCTCACTGTCAATGAGATGGTGAACAAGCAAATGAAGGTGTCACCACAGACAGATGGCGCAGCTTATGTCTATGCACCATATGTCGACCCGGCGACGTCAACTGTGAATACGGACGGCTTAAATGTTCGTTCGACACCTGATTCGAGCTCTGCGAGCAACATCGTGGCGCAGCTGAATAAAGGAGCAAAAGTGAAACAGCTTGGGAAAGAAGGAAACTGGATCAAGATCAGCCTTGGCTGGAGAAATGCAAGCTCAGCAGAGGTGCAAAAATATGTAGACCCAGCCAATATTGCTGAGGGCACTCAATCTTATTTTCAATTTCTGAAACTCTCTGAAGCTGCGAATCTCAATCCGGCAGAAGTCAATTCAAAGATTCTAGCAGGCAAAGGGATTCTAGCAGGTAAAGGACAAGCCTTTATTACGGCAGCGAAAACGTATCATATCAACGAAATTTATCTCATTTCTCACGCGTTGCTTGAAACAGGTAACGGAGGTTCCATTTTAGCGAATGGTACGATGTTTAATGGAAAGAAAGTATATAATATGTATGGCATTGGCGCATACGACAGCAATCCGAATTACCTCGGTGCAAAATATGCGTATGAACAGCAATGGTTCACGCCAGAGGCAGCCATTATTGGCGGGGCAAAATTCATTGGCAACAGCTATATCAACCACGCCACATACAAACAAGATACGATTTATAAAATGCGCTGGTCTAGTTCAGCGACTCATCAATATGCAACAGATATTGGCTGGGCATATAAGCAAGTCACTCGTATGTATAGCTTGTATAACTTACTTGATAACTATACGCTCTATTACGATATCCCGGTTTATAACAAATAAAAAAACGTCCGTGCTTCCTAATGAGAAGCCGGACGTTTTTTGTGTAAGAGCTGCTGTTCAATAAAGAATAAGAGCTGCTCACTGGACCTTCCCTTTGAATATTGATTCCATTCCTCTGCGAAGGTTTTAATTCGTTTTAGTTGATCTGATTCATTTAGATGAAGTAGCTCCTTCAAGAGCATGCTTTGAGTGATACAAGCCTTCCCAGGAATGATGTCCTCATACCGATCGACTAAGCCGCGTTTCTCTCGATAAGTGTCTAAGTCATAAGTGAAGAACAAAACAGGCTTTTCAAGCAGTGCATATTCAAACACAATCGATGAGTAATCTGTGATCAGGACATCGCATGCACAAAGCAATGGATAAAGCGGCTGATCGGACACATCAAATATCCATTCATCGTCTGTTTCCGCCTTCGCTAAATGTTTGACCGCAGGATGAAGCTTGACGAGCAGAATATAATCTCCGTTTAGCTCTGTTTGTAATTGCTCCTTTGAAAAAGGCAGGACAAGACTGTCCATTGCAAAGTCTCGATAGGTCGGTGCATAAAGCAGGATCTTTTTCCCTTTAGGAAAATCATTCGGCTTCAAGGAAGACGGGCGCTGGTCATAGTACACATCCGTCATCGGTACACCTGTTGGTAAAAAACGTTCATCATTCACCCCAAACGAAGACTTAAAAATCTCGCGCATATGATCTGAGCCTGTAACGATATAATCGAAAGACGCATAGACTCGTTTGAACCGTTTGATGTCACGACGGCTTCGTTCCGAATTTGAAGCATCTTCAAGACCGAATTTTTTCAACGCCCCATTGGCATGCCATACTTGAATACAGGTGGTAGAAGGACGTTTTCTGAGTACGCTTGTCATGAGAAAGTAATTATCTGTTACGACAACCTTGCTTTTAAACATCGTATAAATACATTGAATGAGATGGAGAGGATTTTTTTCATGAAAATAGCGAAATGACAGATGAGACTCGTCCTTTTCTATCGCAGAAGCATGCTTCGTATAGAGGACAGTAAGCTTCATCGTCATGTTCGCCTGTTGTTGATAAGTATCAATAAGAGCAGCTGCATTCTCTTGAAATGAAACAAGCAGCGTCACCTGGTTTTCACGCGGTTTCACGCCGCTCATCAGCCATCCAATAAAAGAAACGAAAGCTGCATAGCTTGAAATGATCATTGAGCGTATATTTATCATTGGTCAGTCTCTCACAGCTGCTTCGTCTGATCCTTTACTTGCTCAGGATAGTAACGTTTTTTTCCTTTGTTTTCTTTCAATACGGCAAAAGCGTATTTAGGAATATTCAACATTCGCTTCCATCTCCATGGATTCACAACAAGTCTGTACAGCCATTCTGTATTTGTTTTAATCATCCAGCGTGGTGCACGCTTCACCGTTCCGCTAAATACATCAAAGCTTCCGCCTAAACCGATGCAAACAGCCTGCGGGAATAAATGACGGTATTCATAAATAAAGTTCTCCTGATTTGGGTAACCTAAAGCAACGAACACCATATCTGCTTTCGAGCGAGCGATTTGTTTTGCTACGAAACGTTTATCGGCTTGATAACCGTCACAGCTGCCTGCAATGACCACATTTGGATATTCCGTATCAATTCGCTGTTTAACAGCCTCAAGCACTTCTTTTTTCGCCCCATATAAAAAGATACTTTTAGACTGCTTGTTTGCTAGATCAAGCATAGACATGAAGACATCAAAGCCAGCAATTCTTGACTTCAGCGGACTTTGTGTCAAACGTGACATTAAGACGACGCCTACACCATCCGGCAGCACATAATCCGCAGAAGAGACAACTTGATGATACGTCTGATCCTTCATAACAGCATAGCCAATCTCTGGATTGACAGTCGCAATCATGGCGCCTCTTCTTTGAGAAATATGATGGTGATTCATATAGCTAATAAATTCATCTAGGTCGCCATTTACATAAGAAAGGTTAGAGACCACTTCTGTTTGCATTGTTTAGACCTCCTTTTTCATCTTGTTATCTATGAACGTTCATTGTAAATTCATTCTTCGTCTACTCATCATTTTATCACAGATGCTCCATGAAATATTAACAATAACTTTACAAACCTTTAAATTTCATGACATTTTCATCAATTCATAAGGAGGCTGCTGCGAGAAACATTGATTCTTCGGACTTTCGCTTCTGCGCCCAATAAATTGGAAATAGTTTGTCTTTACATCTGCTTAACGTTTGATGGGCGCTGTGATATAATGAGGTTCCGAAGAGCGAAAAAATACGAACGAAGATCATAGGATTACGGATAAACGTTACTGCATGAAAGCAGTTGAATAAGGAATGAAGAAAGGAGTTCATGTTTGCGATGAAGAAAGTTATTACTTACGGTACATTTGATTTATTACACTGGGGGCATATTAAGCTGCTCGAACGTGCAAAGCAGCTTGGAGATTACTTAGTGGTGGCCATTTCGACAGATGAGTTTAACTTACAAAAATCAAAAAAGGCTTATCATAGCTACGAGCATCGAAAGCTCATTCTTGAAACGATTCGTTATGTAGACGAAGTCATTCCAGAAAACAGCTGGGATCAAAAAGTCCGTGACGTGCAAGAGCACGATATTGATGTGTTTGTCATGGGAGATGACTGGGAAGGTAAATTCGATTTCTTAAAAGAGCATTGCGAAGTCGTGTACTTGAAAAGAACAGAAGGCATCTCGACAACACAAATTAAGGAAGAAATTGCTGGACTTTAATAGATCAAAAAAAGTACTTCTTATCTTTTGGTGAGAAGTGCTTTTTCATGTAAAATACAATGAGCAAGTTATCATTATTTTTAAGGAGAGCTTCCTTTGTTTCAAAATTGGATGAAGAAAAAAGTTGAACACTCATTGGATCAACCTGAACAACATGAAACAATGACATCAGTTGACATGCCTGATATGGACTACTACTTTATCATGGGTGATGTACCAAAACAGGATGAGCACTTAACGAAGTCTTTAAAAGCAAGATTAAAGCCATTGGCTGACAAACATAAACGTAATGCCATTTTAACTTTGAATTATGATGCAAATGTGAAAGAACATATTCATAGCTTGGAGGAGACCCTTCTGCACCAAGTTGACATCTTGAATGTATTTGAGCACTATATTCTACCGGAAAGCGGAAGTAAAAGGCGTTACTCGGAATTTATCATCGGTACATCTTTTCAATCGATCAATGAAGCAGTGATGCCAGCAGAAGAATCAACAGTGCAGGTGACGAGATATGAACTGCCATCTTCCCCTATTTGTTATATTGATCAATATAATGAAGAGCAGGAATTAGTAAAGAGGGAAGAGTACAATTGGCAGGGCGTTTTGTGCAGAGTACAAAGCTTTGTTCCTCATACAGGTGCCCTATACTTGGAAGAACTAATCAATGACGATGGCAATATCTATATGGAGATCATCTACCCTGGAGATACAAAAAAGAATCCAGTACGGCATATTAATTGGTATAAAAAAACAGGAATTCAAACTTTTACAAAGAAGACAGATATAAAGCAACGATGGTTATCTAGTATTCAAACACAAAATGACCGTTTGAAACTGATGATTACAGAAGACCGGGATCAAGACCGTCACCTGTTTAAAATCGATCAGCCCGAAACAACGTATTATGCTGCATTTGTACATGACGCACATTATGAAGAAGATCCGCATCAACTCAATTCTCAATATGAAGAATTATTTAAACAAATAAGAAAACAGCAAGTGGATGCCGTCTTCTTTGGAGATACTAAGCATAAGGTAGATGTTGAGAAGGTATTGGGAGAACAAGCCTATTTTTATCTTGTGCCTTCTGATGAAATGTCTCTTTGGAATACAAGGCTACATCATATGCTCGAAAATCGTGAGCGTAAAGATGAACTGAGAAGGATCGTGGACCGCATGAAATGGGTTTTGCGTGATCTAAGCGCTGAACATCATGTTCTTCATCTTCAGCTTGAGCTGAAGGACGAAATGAGTCATGCAGATCATGTGCAAATCGATTTCGCAGGATATGATCGAGTGAATGGAGCTGAAATCATATCTCAAACAATCGATGAAAACCATCAAGTCAGCTTCCCAATTGGGCATTTTCAAACAAAGAAAAACATTGAAACCAATCAAACAAAATACGTTGATTTTTACATTCGTTTTAAAACAGAAGAACTTCAGGAAGTTTTGCAGCGTCTAGAAGTAGAGGAAGAGCTGCTCACCAATAAACCATCGTCAATCGATGGGTGGTCGTATCAAACGAAACAAGGAAACTATTCTTGGAAAGTAAAATAATGTGACAACACAACGGTAAGATTTCTGAACAGAGGAGATTAACGATTAATGATTGAAGAGGGAATTCATAAGAAGAGTGTCGTTGAAGGGTTAAAAAATCATCATGAGAAACTAGAAATGCTTATTCGCATCGACGATGACATGCCATTAACAGATAGAGAATTTTATTTGTTTATGAGGGAAAGGGTATCAAAACAAGAGCTTTTCCTTCCGCTTGTTCATCAAGAAGACAATCTATTTAAATTGGTATTGAGTGAACCATCGCTTCCGCTTGCATTAGAGCAGGGTCAGACATACAACCTGTATGTGACAGACTATCTGAGTGCAAACAAAGAAGAGGATGAGGACGAGCTTGAGGACTCAGCCTATGATTCTGATTCAGAAGAAGAGGAAGAAGAACTAAAAGAAACGGATCATGCCGAAGTAGAAGAGAAGACGCCATACTATAAACGCCGTTTAAAAATGGAAATAGAGAAGCCAGAGCTGACTTATTTAGAAAATAAAGACGCGATGCTGTATGTCATCCCGTATCGTACGGATAAAGGAAATGCATCGTTTAAAATCAAGCGTGAGCTAAAGGTTGTGAAATTCAATCATATCGAGCTCAGCAAAGAATGTACGTTATCTTTATCTGGTTATGCAGGCGTTCTCAGTGCAGAGCATCCTTATGAAATCAAGGAAGTAAAGCTTCTAGTGAAGAGAAATGGCGAAGAGCCAATTGAGCATCGCTTTCCGGTAAATATGACCCCAATAAAAGATGAAGTGGTCAAATACCGTGATGATCAACAGGTACCTCAGCTTTATCAATTTCTAGCAGAAGTTCCTTTAGAGGAATTGACCTATTCGTTAAACAAACGTTTTGTATATCGTTTCTATTTTGAATTTATTTGCGATGTAGGTGGAGTAGAGGAGACTTTAACGACCACTTCTTTAGTCCTTGGAGATCGCTCAAACAAACTCAAAGGGCTTGTTCAAATTCATAAAAGAAATGATGTACCGATTCGATATGAGGTGTATCGAAAGAAAAAAAGACAAACGCTTGGCATTCGAATTAATGATTATACAATGAAAACACGTGCGAAGTACTATGTCAAAAGCAAGTGGAAGAAGTTCAAAAAGCAAATCGGTAAAATCAAAAAAGTCCGTAACCGTCTTGTAACAAGGACCTTTAAAACGACCTTTCAGCTGGCGAGCAAGCTGTCTGTGAAAAAGAAAACCGTTATGTTTGAAAGCTTTAATGGAAAACAATTTAGCTGTAACCCACGTGGGATCTATGAGTATATGAAAGAAAATCATCCTGAATATACGTTGATCTGGAGCGTGAAAAAAGGGCACGAAGCACCGTTTAAGGAAAAGGATATTTACTATATCAATCGTCTGTCATTGAAATGGATTTTTGCGATGGCAAGAGCTGAGTATTGGGTCGTCAACAGCCGTTTGCCGCTGTGGATTCCAAAACCAGAGCATACAACATACTTGCAGACATGGCACGGTACGCCGTTAAAACGACTGGCGATGGATATGGACGAGGTGCATATGCCTGGAACAAACACGAAAAAATACAAAAAGAATTTCACGAAGGAAGCGTCGAATTGGGACTACCTCATTTCTCCAAATGCTTACTCGACTGAAATCTTCACACGTGCCTTCCAATTTCAAAAGACCATGATTGAGTCAGGATATCCGAGAAATGACTTCCTTCACAATCAAAACAATGAAGAAACGATGAGAGCACTCAAACAAAAGATGAACCTGCCGCTTGATAAAAAATTGATCTTATACGCACCAACATGGAGAGACGATCAATTTTATAAAAAAGGGCAGTACAAATTTGATTTAGACCTTGATTTGCATGAGCTGAGAGCCGCTATCGGAGATGAATATATTATCATTCTGCGTATGCACTATTTAGTAGCTGAAAACTTTGATTTAGGACCATATGAAGGCTTTGCCTATGACTTCTCTCATTATGAAGACATCAGAGACCTTTATATGATTTCTGATCTGCTCATCACAGACTACTCATCTGTATTCTTTGATTATGCAAACCTTAAACGTCCGATGCTATTCTATGTGCCAGACATCGAAACATATCGTGACAAGCTGAGAGGCTTCTACTTTGACTTTGAACAGGAAGCACCTGGACCTCTTGTGAAAGAAACAGCCAGCGTCATTGACTGGGTAAGAGAAACAGAACAGCCAACCTTTACTTTGCCAGCTTCATTCGCACCGTTTTATGAGAAATTCTGTTACTTAGAGAGTGGGGAGTCTTCGAAGCGTGTGGTGGAAGTGGTGTTTTCTGAAAAATAGTTTAAAAAGTACCGTTCTTCACCTTTGAACGGTACTTTTTTGTGTTTTTTATTCCAATGTACACATATTTAAAAGTTATGGTAAAAATAAAAAAACATAGAATTTTAACAGTAAACATGCTAAATTTAGATAAGATTATCCGGTAATGTAAATTTGCTGAAAATAATATAGAGGTGCTTCAATGTACAAACTTTATCATAATTTTTTAGAAATTCTTAATTTAGATGAACACAAGTTAGTTATATATATTGATAACATAGAGAAGTTGTGCACTTTTGAATTTAAAGAGCTAAATGTAAATGAGTCAAAGTGGATTTGTGAAATTGATGTAAAGGATCAGATGATTTTTGAATCCACAATAGACAATTCTAATGAAATGATCTATCTCTATGCAAAGGAGCATAACCTGTATATTGTCAAAGAATGCTCAGACATGATCCAGCCGGATCAAATACTTCCTATTGAAATTAACAATCAATTTGCTGATATTTATGTCAAGCAATTAGGGTTAGATCGCTACGGCTTATACAGCGGCGAAAAGGAATTGTTATTATTTTCAGGGCTGCTGAATGTAGATGAAATCAATTGCAATTATAAAATAGATTTGCCCATCGAAGAGGCAGATAGACGATTTGAGGATATCTCCTTTATTCAATACAGTGCTTTCCACTTTGTGATTACCTATGACTGTCAGAATAAAGAACTAAATGTAAGGAAAATTTTGTTTGATGTGATGCAGGAACATAAAGATATTGAAGTGATTGTGAATAATCGTAATCAAATCAAAATTTTAAATAAAGTGACGGATCAAAAGAAAATCGTCAACTTTAGACTCGTTCCTAGATATCAGCCGCTAAAAGTTTTTGGTAAAGATACCTTGGAGCAGTTCAAAGATGACAATATTCTTAATATCTTGGTGATTAATAAGCAAAGATATTACATCTATGTCAGAACGAATGGCGTATACTTAGTTAGAGGAAACCCATATCTCGTTACTAAACATACATCGAGATTACGCATCTTTAGTTTGTTTAATAGTTTTTATGTTTTTGGAAGATTGACGCATTATGCGTATAATTCAGACCAAAAATATGAATATCTTTACATTAGAAACTCTGAACATCAGCTGGCAAAATTTATAAGACCATTTAGAAAAATTAAATTCTTGAAAAGATATGGTTTCTTTAAAATTTCGTTAAATGATCTTGATTTAGACAGCAGAATCCACAATAACTTGTTCGTAGGAAATGATCACCGAATTATCCATAGTTTAAGGTTGAAAAAGAGGGATAAGAAGGTCAAAACATATATCACGAAAAAGAATGGGGACAAGCTGCAAGTCCTAAGAACCAATCTATTTGGAAATGTGACATCAACCATTATTCCTTATTCACAGGAATATTCTTTATTTAGTAAAGTGAAAATAAAAATAGCGAGTATCCTATCATCATTCTATAAAGACAAAAAGTATCGTGTGAATTTGTTTTTTGAGAAAAAGAGTGATAAAGCAGATGAATCAGCTATTAGAGTGTATGACTATGTACAGGAAAATTGTCAAACAGACTCAAAAAATTACTTTATTCTTAATAAGAAATCAAACGCATATCCAGCATTGAAAGCGAAATATGGAAAGGGTATCATACCGAAATACAGTCTCAGACATTATTTAAGTATATTTAATGCCAGTTATTTTATATCAAGTGAATTATCTAACCATGTTCTGAATGATAGGTTGTATATTGACCATCTCAGAGAGAGAATCATGAGTGTCCCACTCGTCTTTTTACAGCATGGCATTATGTTTGCTAAACCGGTTGATAATCCAATGGCCTTTGGATTCCATAAAGACAAGAATCAATACAATATTTATAAATCAGTCATCAGCTCTGAATTAGAGGCCGGTGAATTTTATAAAATGAACTATGATCGTGAGGATTTGATTTTGACAGGTCTGGCAACCTTTGATCATGCCAAATTAGTAGAAGGTGCAGATAAGATCGCCTTTATGCCAACTTACCGATATTGGGAAGAGGGACTTATTTATACGAATAGAATTGAAGAAACATCTTACTATAGAGTTCTAATTAAAATCATCAAAAGCTTTGAAGAAGCAGGTCTTCTTGATCGTCTGTTAATTGTACCGCATAACAAATTTTCACAGTACGTTTATCAAAATCTGCCTCAGTATAAACATATTATTTCTGATAACCCATCGGAAGCGCTAAAAGTGTCAAAAGTGTTTATTACTGATTATTCATCTGCTATTTATGATGCACAATATAGAGGTGCCTACCCTATTTTTTATTGGGAAGAAAAAGATTACTTGATTAGACAGTATAAGGCGATTCCTCCTGTAAACGATGAAAATGCACCAGGACCGATAGCATATAATACACAAGAGCTGATTCGAATCGTGAAACATGCGATCGATTGTCAGTATGTTGTGGAAGATGAATATAAAGAAAAATACCTGAAAATCAACAGCTTTAACGATAATCAGAATACGAAAAGAATTACGGATTTCTTAAAAGAACACCAAATTATCTAATATGTGAGGACCCTCTGAATCAACGATTGAAAGGATTCAGGGGGTTTTTGTCTTCTAGTTTGACGTGCATGACTTTTGTTATAAGATGAAATGTGTATCGTTATCTGTTACAATTATGAGCGGTGCTTTTTAAAAAAGTAATCCCAAAAACTTATATCTAAGGAAGATTAGAATGAACGCAATGTTGACGATATTAAAGGAGCAAATCAGCTCATTTCCGCTGATTATGCGACTTGCTGTTTATGAAACAAAATCAAAATATCAGATGAATTATTTAGGTGTTTTATGGCAGTTTTTAAATCCATTGATTCAAATGCTGGCTTACTGGTTTGTTTTTGGTCTGGGAATTCGCGGAGGACAGCCAATTGTCATTGGAGGGATGGAAGTTCCGTTTATCATTTGGATGCTGGCTGGATTAATCCCTTGGTTCTTCATTAGTCCGACGATACTTGATGGATCAAACAGTGTGTTTAAACGTATTAATATGGTATCGAAAATGAATTTCCCGATTAGTGCGCTGCCGTCTGTAGTGATTATGTCCAACTTGTTCAGCTACTTTGTCATGATGGGTGTCTATCTGATTGTGCTGATTTCCTATGGCATATATCCTGATGCGCATTGGCTACAATATATATACTATCTTATTTGTATGATCGCGTTTATGTTTTCGTTTAGTTTGTTTAATTCCACGATTAGCGTACTCGTGAGAGACTATCAATTTCTTTTACAATCAGTGACACGTTTACTTTTCTTTTTGCTGCCGATTTTTTGGAATATCTCAGAGAAGCTCACTGGAGACAAAGCATGGATCGGGGATATACTAAAATTGAATCCTCTTTTCTACATTATTGATGGTTTTAGAAATAGCTTGTTAAAGGGAGAATGGTTCTTCCATGATGTGAAATATACGCTTTACTTTTGGCTGATCACGCTACTTCTTTTAACAGTCGGTTCATTGCTTCATATGAAATTTAGGGATAAATTTGTCGATTTTCTTTAAAAAGTAAGGAGATTATACGATGAAACTAAAGGTTTCGTTTCGAAACGTATCCAAGCAATACGTCCTATATAAAAAGCAGTCAGATAAGATTAAAGGGCTGTTTTTTCCTAATAAAAATGAAAAAGGTTTCTTTGCTGTTCGTGATGTGTCCTTTGATGTATATGAAGGCGAGACGATTGGTTTTGTAGGGATCAACGGATCTGGAAAATCAACGATGTCGAATCTTCTTGCGAAAATCATTCCACCGACAAGTGGTGAAGTTGATATGGACGGTCAGCCTTCGTTAATTGCCATTGCGGCAGGGCTAAACAACCAATTAAGCGGGAAAGACAACATTCGCCTCAAGTGCTTGATGATGGGGCTGACGAATAAAGAGATAGACGAACTATATGAAAAAATCGTAGAGTTTGCGGATATTGGTGACTTTATTGATCAGCCTGTGAAAAGCTATTCAAGCGGAATGAAGTCACGTCTTGGCTTCGCCATTTCAGCGCATATCGATCCAGATATCTTGATTATTGATGAAGCGTTGTCTGTTGGTGACCAAACCTTCTATCAAAAATGCGTGGATCGAATCACAGAATTTAAAGAACAAGGGAAGACGATCTTTTTTGTCAGCCATTCCATTAGCCAAATTCAAAAAATCTGTGACCGAGTGGCTTGGATGCATTATGGTGAGCTTCGTATGTTTGATGAGACGAAGAAGGTTGTGAAAGAGTATAAGGAGTTTGTTGAATGGTTTAACAAGCTTTCTAAAAAAGAAAAAAAAGAATATCAATTGAAACACAAAGAAGGTCGCAAAGGTGTACAAAAAAAGACAGAGAAGGTGTCTCGATATGATGAGAACGGAAAACGACGTTCCTTTTTTGGACCAGCCTTTCAAGTGACGATAATAGCTGTTTTAACGATTTTACTTGCCTTATCGATGTTTTCGGATCGTCCACTTCGTACACTGGCGACGTTTGGCGCCATCCCAGCAGATAAGACAGAATCGCCTCAGTCAAAGAACCAGCTAACAAAAGGGGCGCCTGATATGAAAAAGGTGGATCGACAGACGCTTGTCACGGCAGATCCACTCACGGTGTACAAAGATCAAGCCATGAAAAAGAAGGCAGGTGTCACTTTGCCATTCGGGCAAGAGATACAAGCTGTCGCTGAAAATAAACAAACCGTTCAAATCAAAACAGCATCAGAGACGTATTTTGTCAAACCTGAAGGGCTTCAACCTGCAGAGGAATTAAAGTCTTTATCCATTGGACCTGGACAGTTCAACTCGTATGTATCGCCCGCATCTGCTGGCTCGTATGAGTATTTACTTTCTTTCCTTGGAAAAGAGGAATCTGTGCTTAAGCAAAAAATGCAAACGCTGAGCTCGATCAAAAGTGATCAAGGCGGTACGATTGAGCGATTGACCACAGAGAAAACTGACTATGTCATTCAAAATGGTCAAGCAAATGCTATTGTCTTTCATGAGGTGATGCCGATCTCTCCTTCGACACTTGGACTGACAGAACAGAAGGTTTGGATGAATGAGAAACAAACGAAATTCGCAGTAAAGGGCGAAAGCAATCTGTTTGTCATTGATAATGAACAGCATACACTGACGATTTCAGTGATGAAATAAAAAGCTGCCGATTCCGACAGCTTCAGCGTGTAGACAAACCCTCGCATTCGTTGTCAGGTCTGCGCGCTGGTGCTCACGAATATTCAATTCGCTCCGCGCCAGTGCTCGCCCTTCCTAGACTTCAAAGGTTTTCTATCACGCTGAAAAGAAGACAAAGTGCTAAAATAAAAATCATTTTAGCACTTTGTCAACAATCTAAAGCTGCCGATTCCGGCAGCTTTTTTTAATTCGCTTCTTCTTTTTCGAGAAGCTGTTTCATAAATGGAATGAGTTTCTTTTTCAGATCCTCATCTTGAAGGGCAAACTCGAGAGTCGTCTCGATGAAGCCTTGCTTCTCACCAACATCGTATCGTTTTCCTTCAAAATCATAGGCGAATACACGCTGGATATCATTCAGCTTTTGGATGGCATCTGTCAGTTGAATTTCCCCGCCTGCACCAATTTCTTGCTGATCAAGGTACATAAAGATCTCTGGCGTGAAAATGTATCGTCCTAAGATGGCTAGATTGGATGGTGCTGTACCTTGCGGTGGCTTTTCCACAAAGTTTTTCACTTGATAGCGGCGTCCTTCTTGTGTAAGAGGGTCGATGATCCCGTAGCGATGCGTATCGCTGTCTGCTACCTGCTGAACACCAATCACAGATGAAAGGGTCTTTTCGTATTCATCCATCAGCTGGCGAAGCCCTGGTGTTTCCGCTTGAACAATATCATCACCTAATAAAACGGCGAATGGCTCATCACCGATAAAGTTGCGTGCGCACCAAACAGCGTGTCCAAGTCCTTTAGGTTCCTTTTGACGTATGTAATGAATGTCAGCAATGTTAGAGGATTTTCTCACCTTCTCTAGAAGCTCGCTCTTCCCTTTTTCCTCTAGGTTGCGCTCTAGCTCTGGTGCAAAATCAAAATGATCCTCAATGGCTCTTTTTCCTTTTCCAGTGACGATAATAATGTCTTCAATTCCTGATTCAACAGCTTCTTCAATAATATATTGAATAGTTGGTTTATCAACGATTGGCAGCATTTCTTTAGGCATAGCTTTTGTTGCAGGGAGGAAACGTGTCCCAAGACCTGCAGCTGGTATAATGGCTTTACGTACTTTTTTCAATGAACTTTGCACCTTCCTTACATAGATAACCGATTTAATCACTCAATGTTTGTTCGTGGTCGTCTGTTTAAAGTGTAACTTACAAATCATAGGAAAGACAAATGATTTCACTAAAATGAATTTTAGATAATTCATATTTTATATGTTAAATGTAAAGGAAAGAGAAATTTAACGTTAATTCAATGTAAATTTCTTTTTTTATACCATTAAATTTATCCTCCAAATTGTGTATAATTGAAAGTACTATACTAGGAAAGAGGATTAAACAAGTGAAAAAACTAAATGTAATGACTATTTTCGGTACTAGACCTGAAGCGATCAAAATGGCACCACTTGTCCTTGAATTAAATAAACATCCACTGATAAATTCGATTGTCACTGTGACAGCCCAGCACAGAGAAATGCTTGATCAAGTTCTTGAGGCTTTTTCAATTACGCCAGATCATGATTTAAACATCATGAAGCAGCGCCAGACATTATCTGAAATCACATCAAATGCACTGTTAAAGCTAGACCAATTATTCCAAGAAGAAAAACCTGATATTGTCCTTGTCCATGGGGATACTACAACAACCTTTGCAGGAAGCTTGGCAGCATTTTATCACCAAATTTCAGTTGGGCACGTCGAAGCAGGATTGAGAACACACAATAAGTATTCGCCGTTCCCAGAGGAATTGAACCGTCAAATGACAGGCACTATTGCCGATATTCATTTCTCTCCTACAGAGGAAGCGAAGCAGAATCTTTTAATTGAAAATAAAAAAGAAGAGACCATTTGTGTGACAGGGAATACAGCGATTGATGCCCTGCAAACTACAGTTACTGAGCATTATCAGCACCCTATTTTAGAGAAAATAGGCACGGATAAAATGATTTTGTTAACGGCCCACCGCAGAGAGAATCTCGGCCAGCCGATGAAAAATATGTTTAGAGCCATTAGACGTGTTGTAGAAGAGTTTGAAGATGTTCAGGTCGTTTATCCTGTTCATTTAAACCCTGCCGTACGTGATGCAGCTCAGACAGAATTTAGCGGTCTCGATCGTGTACACTTAATTGAACCGCTTGAAGTCGTTGATTTCCATAACTTTGCTGCCGCTTCGCACTTTATCTTAACGGATTCTGGCGGTGTACAAGAGGAGGCGCCTTCTCTAGGGAAGCCAGTTTTAGTGCTCCGTGATACAACAGAACGTCCAGAAGGCGTGAAAGCAGGCACACTTAAGCTTGCAGGTACGGATGAAGAGACCATTTACAAAATGGCTAAAGAGCTGCTAGTAGATCAGAAGGAGTATGACAGCATGTCGAAGGCGTCTAACCCTTATGGTGACGGACAAGCATCGAGACGAATTGTCGAGGAGCTCCTCCATCGATTTGGATTAAGTGAAGAAAAACCTGCCCCATTTAAATCATAAAAAAAGAAGACAAAGAGCTAAAATAAAAACCATTTTAGCCCTTTGTCAACAATCTGAGACTACATTTATGTAGTCTTCTTTTTTTACTGCTCCAAACTGTCCTTCAATTCCTTCTTCACTTTAGCCAAACTGCTATCATCAAGCTGATAATAATAGATATTATTGATGCGTGCTCCCGTTCCTTTCAGCTCGTGCTGCTTCACACGCTGTCTTGCGTCACGGTAGTCATTCATCATCGTCCACATATCATCAAATGACATATTAGTCTTCATATTGTTTTCCACGACTTTGAACATATCGCCGAACTTCGTAATAGATGAAATGTTTGCCCCTTTAGCAATGATGCCTTCAATGACTTGACGCTGCCTTTGCTGACGTCCGAAGTCACCCTTTGGATCTTGTTTTCTCATTCTTGTGTAGGCGAGGGCTTGATCGCCATTTAGATTAATTTCTCCTGTACCAAATGAATGACCATCATAGCTGAAAGCAAATGTGCTGTTCACTGTAATGCCGCCAAGTGTATCGACAATATCCTTAAAGCTTTCCATATTGACTTTCACGAAGTAATCAACAGGTACATCAAGCAATTCCTCTACAGTATCAGCTGCCATTTGTGTGCCGCCGAATGCATAGGAGTGGTTGATTTTATCCATTGTGCCTTTTCCGACAATTTTCGTATACGTATCACGCGGGATACTCACCATCTCAGTCGTTTTGGTTTTTGGGTTAACGGTCATGTATATTAATGTATCCGCACGGCCGCGGTCATTTTTTCTTTCATCAACACCCATGACTAAAATAGAAATCGGGTCTTTCTTATTTAAATCGACATCTTTGTCACGCTTATCTGACTTCTTTAAATTCTCCTGAATGCCTGCCACGGTTGATGCTGCTGTATTCCAAAGATGATATGCATATCCGCCAGTTGCTAATACGAATAAGCCAATAATCGATAAAACAATCCAAAGAACCTTTTTCTTCTTTCGTTTTCTTTCAGCTCTCATAATGTCCCTCACCTTTTCTATGATTCTTCCATGATTATAGGTTTACGAATCTTGATAAACAAGTTATTTTTTTACTCTGAACCTAGATATAGACGTTGTAACAAAAAAAAGGTTTCAAAAAACCTTAAATTTACCTTAAAATATTAAGTTATAAGACGATACAAAGACATGAGGTGAAAAAAATGAAGAAAATCGTCGTTTTACCGTTCTTAATACTACTACTTGGTATCGTGCTCACAGCATGTGGAACGGCTGAGCAGTCCTCGGGAGAAAACAACACAAGCAGTTCAACTCCTCAGGTGCTGGAAGAAAAAGCTGAATTTATTGGAATGGCTGATGCACATACAGTCGAAGTGAAAAAAGTGAATACGACCTTAAGCTATGAATTTACGGATAATTTTAAAGATGTGTTAAATGAATTCAAACCAGGAGACAAAGTAGAAATCTCTTACTTTATCAATGACAGTGGTCAAAAGGAAATTCAAAAGATTGAAAAACAGAAGTAAAAAAGATGGGCGGGATGAAAAAAATTGAAGAAAACAGGCTTTACACTTATTGTTCTCATGACAATGACTCTACTAATCGCACCCTTTCAGTCTGCCATGGCTAGCTCGACAATTTCAGTGAAATTGTCTAATTATATCGGAAATAAAAAAACGATGGATCTATCCACAGCTGGAGAATACAAGCTGTCAGGATCGAATGTGGCTGTCACGAAAAGATATGATGGCAAAAATCGATACGAAGTTGCCAATAGCATCGCATCTGCCGGCTGGAAGAATCCATCAACAGTTGTCATTGTGAGCCGTGATGCATTTGATCATGCCATTTCTGTATCACCGTTAGCTTACAAACTAGGCGCACCCATTTTGTATACAAACATTGAAAAACTAACAAAAACAACTGAAAATCAGCTGAAGAAAATGAAGCCGGATAACATCCTGATCGTTGGTAACACGAAAAGTATTTCAACAGCTGCTGAGAAATCTATTAAAAAGTATGGGAAAGTCAGACGCATTAGTGGAAAAGACAAGTTTGAAATCTCCCAAAAAATTGCTAAAGAAATGGGTAACTATAAGCAAGCTGTCGTTGTCGGTGGAAACTCATTTATGAATGGGATTGCGATTGCATCCTATGCATCGAGAAAGGGATACCCAATCCTTTTAACAAAAAAAGATTCCATTCCGTCTTACAAGCTGCCAAGCAAAGTCATCATCATCGGTAGTACGAAAAGTACGGGACAAAAAGTAGAGAATCAAATTAAAAAAACGTCACAGGTAACAAGAATCAGTGGTGCCAATCGCTATGAACTCTCTGTGAATATAATGAAGAAATTAAATATCAATGCAGATAAAGTTTATTTGGCAAAAGCCTCTAGCTATATTTATGCTATGCCGCTGTCTCAATTGGCTGCAAAGTCTAATAGTACTGTTGTGTATGTGAAACCGGATTCTGTCACAGCGTCACTAAAAAAACTGCTGAAAGAAAAGGGTACATATGCTTATCACCTTGCTGGTAGCACAAGTGCGATTAAAGATAGCTTGAAGAACTCATTAGCCAAACAAGTCTATCTGAAAAAAAATCAAAACTACCCATTGAATATTTCTAACGGAAAAATTTCATTAAAAGGCATAAAGACGTATAACAATGTAAGAGTTGTTCCTGAGAAATATTCAACGAAAAATATCCTTCAAATTGCAGGGAAGCCTTACCTAGGCAGCGTCAACTTTGCAATTGAATCAGGTTATATCAGGCCGACTCTCGAAAATATTCCATTTGAAGACTATCTAAAAGGCGTGGTACCAAATGAAATGCCTGCAAGCTGGCATGTTGAAGCGCTAAAAGCACAGGCAGTGGCCGCTAGAACGTATTCAGTGAAAAGTATTGGAAAAGTCGTACCTGATACAACTGCCTTCCAAGTATATGGAGGATATAACTGGTACACAAATTCGACAAAAGCTGTCGATGCCACAAAAGGGAAAGTACTGAAATACAACAATCAGCTCATTTCAGCCACCTATTATTCTAGTAATGGCGGATATACAGAGGCAAGTGAAGAAGTGTGGGCAAATGCACTGCCGTACTTAGTGGCCAAAAAGGATACAAAAGATCCGATCAATGCATGGACATTAAAACTCTCTAAAAAACAGCTAGGCACAACATTGACTGCTAGTACAGCAGCATCTCAGTGGTCTAAGGCAAAAGAGACAAATGCAACGGATCTTGCTGGTCTCAAATCATGGCTGCTCAAAAACAAAGAAACAGCTGCATCTGATATGAAGATTGCATCCATCTCAAGCCTGACGTTCTCAGGAAAAACAAAAGGACAACGTGCGAAGACGGTATCAATCAAGCTGACATATCATCTGAAAAATAAAACAGGCACATATGCAGTAAACAAAAGTACAACGGCAAGTATGAAGATGACCGAGTTTAGATCCATCATGGGCGCAACAAAGGTGAAGAGCACATTTGCGTCAGTCAAAAACAATACAAATGACTTTACGATTTCAGGAAAAGGATATGGTCACGGCATTGGCATGAGCCAATACGGTGCCAAAGCTAGAGCAGAATCTGGAAACTCATATTCTTCCATACTTTCGTTCTACTATCCAGGTACAAAACTAACAAACTATTAAAGGGTTAAAGGAGGACATAGATGATGCGCTCAATCATGAAAACAGCCATCCTCAGCCTCATCGCCATTTTCGTTATTGTTCCAACAGCTTCAGCAGATAATTCAGTCTCACGAATTGATGGCGGAAGCAGATATGCTGTAGCAGCAAACGTAGCGAAAAAGGGATGGGGAACTGCAAGTACAGTCGTAATAGTAGGGAAAACTGCGTATGCGGATGCAACAGCAGGGATTCCACTTGCACACCAAAAAAATGGACCAGTTCTTTATACAAACAGTAAGAGTCTTTCAGGTGATACGAAAAAAGCCCTAAAGGCTTTAAAAACAAAGACAGTGATCGTTTTAGGCAGTACATCAAGTGTGTCAAATAACGTAATCAATGAAGTGAAGAAGATGGGCATCTCTACACAACGTATTTCAGGAAAAAATCGATATGAGCTATCTGCAAATATCGCGAAGAAAATGAAAAAGCCAGCAGGCGTCGTTGTCGTTGAAGGTTCCTTCTATGCTCATGGGATTGCAATTGCACCGGTAGCAGCACAAAAAGGTTTCCCGATTCTCTACACAGATAAAAAGGGACTTCGTTCTGAAATCGCATCTGTTGCAAAAGCAAGCAATGTCAAACAAACCATTGTAGTCGGCGGAGAAAATTACGTCACAAAAGCAGCTTATAATCAATTGAAATCTCCAACACGAATTAAAGGCTCCACTCGTTATGACGTTGCCGCTAATATTGTGAAAAAGTATAATATGAGCACGAACAATACCTATGTAGGAAGAGGGTTTGGCTACGCCACTTCATCTTCTGCTGCAGGGATCGCAGCGAAGCAAAACAAAGCATTGCTTCTAACGAATGAAAAAACATTACCAAAAGTAACAAGAGCAACTATTAGCAGTAAAAAAATCACCAAATTTACTGTCGTAGGCAGTGCAAATACGGTGACACCAACTGTTGTGAATCAATTGAAAAACCCTGTCGTCGGGAAAAAAGTATTCATTGACCCAGGTCATGGCGCACATGATTCAGGAGCTGTAGGCTACGGGTTATATGAAAAGAACTTGAATTTAGATGTAGCTAAGCGTTTAAATACGAAATTAAACAACGCGGGTGCACTTGTTACCATGTCAAGAACATCAGACACATTTGACAGTCTTCAAACACGAGTGAGCAAAGGTGCGTCAGCAAATGCAGATATCTTCATTAGTGTCCATGCAAACTCAAATGATAACAGCAGTGCAAACGGAACAGAAACGTATTATGACAAAACATATGCGTCTGCAAACAGCTTGAAGCTTGCGCAAAACATTCAGCCGAAAATGGTCAGTGCACTTGGTACAAGAGACCGTGGTGTGAAAACAGCTGGATTCTACGTGATTAAATATTCTAAAATGCCGAGTGTTCTTTTAGAAACTGGTTTTGTGTCAAGTCCAGTTGATTCAAACATCTTGAAATCGGCTACGTATAAAGATCGTTTAGCGTCAGGCATTTCAAGCGGTGTGTCAGGTTACTTTAGATAAGAAAAAACAAACATGAGGGGTGCCTCAGATACTCCTCTTAGGCTGCTCGAGAACGTCTCTCGGCAGCCTTTTTTCAAAAGTCTATGAAGTGATCGGGTCGTCAATAATGTGTCAAGTTAAAAATACATTTCATTTCTAGTTATCTTTGTTATAATTGAAACATAAAAGGTGAATGGTTTACGCATGAATCTAAGCGACAGCCAATCGACAAATCATGAAGAGGTGACAATTTTGAAAAAATTAATCACAATGCCGTTTCTAGTATTGCTTCTAGGTGTACTACTCACAGCATGCGGCACAACAAATCAATCAAGCGACAACAATAAGGATGATAGCAAAAAGGAAACAACCGAAGCAGCTGATCAAAAGAAAGAAAATGCTTCAGAGAAAAAGGAAAAAACAGAAGATCAGTCATCAAATGAAAAAGCAGATGATCAAAGCAAAGAAACAGTTGCTCCAAAAGAAGAGCAATCTGGTCAATCTGATGAAGACGCAAAAGACAGCTCAAGTAAAGAAATCACAAAAGAAGAACCTACTAAGGAACAATCAAAAACTGATTCTAAAACAAAGAAAGAATCAACAACAAATAAGAAAAATGAAGTCACCAAGGAAGGCACATATGTCGGCTTGGCTGATGGACATACCATTGCTGTGAACATTGATGGCAAAGAAGTTGCTATTCAATTCGGAAATACGTTTTCTAAACAAGTGAACAGCTTAAAAGAAGAATCAAAAGTGAAAGTCACTTATACAAAAGATGCAAACGGAACCCTTCGATTAAAAACGATCGAATCCGTTAAAGCAAAATAAAAAAAGACCCAGAGACCCGCAGAATTGCGGGTCTTTTTTACGTTGAAAAGGGCATAACTTGATATAAGTGCACATTCTTAACACAGTTTTACAAGACTTAACAGCGCATTTACATTTGCTTAATGTTGCTCTGCTAAACTGACCTTCATAGAACATCTCTTTACACAACAACTACTTTGAATGGTGAGGTGCAGGTCAGTGAGTGCAGAGAAAGCGATGAATCTTTATAGAGAATATGAAGTGAGACGAAACCACTCTTTTGCCTTAACAGAACATATGGTTCGTTATTTATTTGCAAAACGTTTCATAGATTTAATGTTCTCGTTCATCGGATTGATGTTGAGTACGCCAATCATTTTGCTGTTTGCTCTTTTGATTAAGCTGGAAACACCGGGACCAGCCTTTTATATGCAGGAGAGGGTCGGGAAAGACGGTGTTTACTTTAAATTATGGAAGCTCAGATCGATGAGAACCGATGCTGAAAGCGGAGGAGCGAAATGGGCACAAAAAAACGACCCACGTATCACCAAAGTGGGAGCCTTCATTCGTAAAACAAGAATCGATGAACTCCCTCAATTCATCAACGTGTTAAAAGGAGAAATGAGTATCGTAGGTCCGCGTCCGGAAAGACCGATGTTTACCGCAGAATTTAATCGGACGATTCCAGGTTTTACGAAAAGATTAACGGTCAAGCCGGGACTGACAGGTCTTGCTCAAGTAAATGGAGGATATGAAATGAGTCCAAGTGAAAAATTAACACATGACTTACAGTATATTCAAAACTTGACATTTTCTCTCGACACGAAGATTATGGTAAAAACGTTAAAAGTCATCATGACGGGTGACGGAGCCAGATAAGTAAAGTAGGGAAGAGAAATGGCAAGTATGAAAAAACACATGCTGGGCGGGGCAAAATGGACAAGCTTGTCCGCATTTATCATCACGATCATCCAAATTGCACAGTTCGCCTTTTTAGGGAACGTGATGTCACTGAAAGAGTTTGGACTCGTTGGCATGATCACAACTGTCACAATATTTACGCAGATTTTACTTGATCTAGGGATCGGGGCAGCGATCATCCAAAAGGAACAAACAACAGAACGTCAATTATCCACATTATATTGGATCAACTTACTCACTGGCATTATCTTATTCTGTTTACTCATTCTAGTAAGCCCAATGATTGCCGCCTTTTATAACCGGCCAGAGCTGGAGGGGTTGCTCAAACTATTATCGATCATGTTTCTGATTGCACCCATTGGCCAGCAATACCAATACATGATGCAAAAGGACTTAGCCTTTAAAACATTAAGTGCCATTGAAGCCATTGCAACTATGATATCGCTGTTTGTTTTACTCGCTTTGGCCTTCTTCATCAATCCGATTGTAGCCTATGTCATTTCTCAAGTGCTTCTGCAATCTGGAAAAGGGCTTATGTATGCCGCAGCTTATTGGAAGAAGTGGCGCCCAGCACCTGTTTTTGCATTAGGAGAAGTGAAAGAATTTTTCTCATTCGGTGCATTCCAGCTCGCGTCCAGACTAGTCAATCGAGCAGGATCGAACATAGACATGATTTTAATCGGCCGGTTTCTAGGAGCAGAAGCGTTAGGTATTTATAGCTTGGCGTATCAAATCGTGACGATCCCCGTGCTGAAAATTAACCCAATCGTGACGAGAGTGGCTTTCCCGGTTTTCGCAAAAAGTCAGCGTGATCACTCCATGCTGCGAGAGGGCTTCCTCAGTATGACGAATATGCTCGCATTGATTAGCTTTCCGTTATTAATCGGTCTTGCTGCCGTATCAGATAGCTTTATAGAAGTAGTGTTTGGTGAGAAATGGCTCGTAGCTGTTCCGGTTCTTAATATATTATGCATTGTCGGACTTCTGCGTGTGCTGATGAATCCAAACGGGTCAATACTCCTTGCAAAGGGGAGAGCGGACTTAGCCTTTTATTGGGATACGGGGATGCTCATCGTGTATGGATGCACCTTATATGTAGGTGTCAGCACAGGCAGTCTGCTCACAGTAGCTTGGGTTTACTCAGGTGTCAGCCTGCTCAACTTCATTGTCGGCAGATGGCTCATGGCGTATGTCATTCAGCTAGATATGAAGGTTTATTTAAAATCACTTGGCAAGCCTGCTACTATGACGCTATTGATGGCCGCCTGTGCGGTAGCCCTGCATCAAGGCATGAAGCTGACGTCAGCCGACATTTTACTTCAATTAGGATTGACGATTTGTGTCAGCGCAGCATTGTATGGCTTGCTGCTCATCAAAATGTATCCGCAGGTGGCAGGCAAATTATTGAGAAGAGGTCGTTCGTCATGAAGGTGCTATGGCTGACAAGTGTATATCCTAGTGAAAAACATCCAAGTGAAGGTGTGTTCCATGAAACGCAAGTGCAGGAGCTGCTCAAACAAGGAATACAAGTGACCGTCATCTGTCCCAACCCGGTCAATCCACCGGTTTTGCGGATGCTGAAGGCGTCCTATCGGCAGAAAAAGGATCTGCCCGAACAGGAAGTGAGAAACGGAGTGACCGTATACAGGCCGCCCTATACAGCGTTTCCTGGACAGCTGAAATGGGCACAGCCGAGTAAACGAATAGCTTCTACTGTTCTCAGCGCCATGCAGCGTTATCAGCTGTCACCAGATTTTATCCATGCGCACTTTGCGATGCCATCTGGCGGAGCGGCGGCTGTGATTCAGAAAGAAACGCAAATTCCTTATCTTTTGACCTTACATGGCAGTGATGTGAACGTGTATCCGGGCTATAGCAAAGGGGCACATGCAGCCTTTGAAACGGCGGTGAAACAGGCATCTGCTGTTCTGACGGTGAGCGAGGAGCTTGCTAAAAAGACAAATGACATGACAAAGGTAGAAGCGAAATGCCTCCCGCTCGGTATTCCGCTCCAGTCATTTTCTAAAACGGAAGAAGATCAACAATTCATCAGGAAAAAGTTAGGCTTACCCCTTCACGACAAGCTCGTTGTCTTCGTCGGGCGGTTAGTCAAAGAGAAGGGCTTACTTGAATTAGCTGATGCTGTCAGCGGCTTGGATGGTGTGAAAGCAGTTTTTGTTGGAAAAGGCCCCCTTGCAAAGGAGCTCACAGAACGGGCTGGAGCATCTATTCTACTCCCAGGGCAGGTGCCGAATGAGCAGGTGAAAGACTACTTAATCGCAGCCGATTTGTTTGCACTTCCGTCCTATAGTGAAGGAATGCCAACCGTCGTTCTGGAGGCACTCGCTTTAAAAGTACCTGTCATTGCGACAAGAGTCGGTGGTCTCCCAACCTTATTTTCTAGCTATCAACATCTGCTCGTTGATCCGCATTCGACAAATCAGTTAAAAGAGGCCATTCACGCCTACCTTTATGAAAACAGATGGAATGAGCAAGTGAAAAGCGATCTTCATCAAATCGTTCATACAGAATATTCATCAGCAAATAATACGAAGCAGCTCATACAGCAATATGAAAAGGTGCTTCATCAATCAAGATCCATCGTTTAAACAAGATGAAATGTGCAAAGAATGATAGATAGATAAACAGCTTGGAACGGACAATATGCTTTTACTGAGAGGATGAAAAATGTTGAAGAAAATTGCTGTGATTGGAACAGGGTATGTCGGGTTAGTATCAGGTACTTGTTTTGCTGATATCGGAAATCGTGTCATCTGCTGTGACATCGATGAATCAAAAATCAACAGCTTAAAAAGTGGTGTCGTTCCCATTTATGAACCGGGTTTAAAGGAATTGATTGAAAAGAATACGGAAGAAGGAAGACTGTTTTTTACAACCAATATTCCTGCTGCTATCCGGGAATCAGAGATTATCTATATTGCTGTAGGGACACCGATGACAGCACAGGGGGAAGCAGATTTAACGTACGTGAAAGCTGTCGCTCAAACAATTGGTGAACATCTAAATGGCTATAAAATCATCGTCAATAAAAGCACAGTGCCCGTTGGAACAGGCCGGCTCGTTCAAGCCATTGTCGAAAAAGCATCGCGCAGTAAATATCCTTTTGATGTCGTATCCAATCCAGAGTTTCTCAGAGAAGGATCTGCCATCCAAGACACGATGAATATGGAGCGGGCAGTAATCGGCTCGACAAGCACCCATGCGTCGACCATCATCAAAAGATTGCATGATCCGTTTCAAACAGAGGTTGTGGAGACCAATTTAGAAAGTGCTGAAATGATTAAGTATGCTGCAAATGCCATGCTTGCCACAAAAATCTCATTCATCAATGACATTGCAAATATTTGCGAGCGGGTGGGCGCTGATGTTGAAAAAGTTAGCGAAGGCGTTGGATTAGACAGCCGTATCGGGCATAAATTTTTAAAAGCGGGCATTGGATTTGGTGGGTCTTGTTTCCCGAAAGACACGATGGCTCTTCTCAAAATTGCCGAAACAGCCGGCTACCGGTTCAAGCTGATCGAGTCCGTGATTGAAACGAACAATCTCCAAAGAGCGCACCTTGTCAGCAAATTGATGAGTGTATTCGGTGATATTAGAGGAAAAACCATCTCTGTTTTAGGTCTCGCATTCAAACCGAATACGAATGATATGCGTTCTGCACCTGCATTAGACATTATCCCAATGCTGAGAGAGCTGGGTGCTTTTGTGAAGGCCTATGATCCGGTTGCTTATGTAGAAGCAGAACGAGAGCTTGGCCCGCAGGCTGTCTTCAGTAATGACCTGTATGAAACAGTAAAAGATACGGATGCTTGCCTCATCCTAACAGAATGGGATGACGTACAGAAGATGGATAAAGATCAAATCAAGCAGCTGCTTCGTTCACCGATTGTAATTGATGGAAGGAATTTGTTTGATCCAGCAGAAATGAAAGAGAGAGGATTTATTTACCAGTCTATCGGCCGCCCAGGCGTATGGGAAGCAGAATTGGTATCAAAGGCACAATAACAGGGGGAGCTTGGATGAAGAAAGTATTGGTTACTGGGGGAAGCGGATTTATTGGATCACACACGGTAGAGGCTTTACTAGAAAAAGGCTACGAGCCCATCGTTCTTGATAACTTTTCAACTGGATCTCGGGGAAATATTGCCCACCTTTCCGTTCAATGCATTGAGGCAGATGTCACAAAATCAGAAACGGTCGATTTGATCAAACAAATAAGACCGGATTATATCATTCACCTTGCAGCACAGGTGAGTGTCGCCGTGTCTGTTCAGAATTTCGTTTATGACGAAGAGGTCAATATCAAAGGGTCCCTGCACGTCATGAAAGCAGCGGCTGAAGCAGGGGTGGAGAAGGTGGTATTTGCCTCATCGGCAGCTGTCTATGGAGATCCAGTGTATTTGCCAGTGGATACCGCTCACCGGCTAAAGCCTGGTTCGCCTTATGGTTTATCGAAACTCACAGTAGAGCGATACTTAGAAATGGCAAAATCACTGTATGATGTGGACTATTGTATTCTTCGGTATAGCAATGTTTATGGTCCGCGACAAGATGCACTTGGCGAAGGCGGGGTTGTCTCTATTTTCTCTGATAAGTTTGCAAAGGATGAGGCTCCTTTCATTTTCGGAGACGGAGAACAAACAAGAGATTTCATCTATGTAGGTGATTTAGCAGCGGCTAATGTTGCGGCTTTAACAGCTCAATCAAACGTTTGTTTAAATATCTCGTGTGGTGATTCAATCACTGTGAATGAGCTGTTTCAAACGATGAAGCGAGTAACGAGGTCGCATCTTGAACCAATTTACAAGCCGCAGCGTGCAGGAGATATTGTGCATAGTACATTGGCAAATGAGGAAACGAAACAAGTCTTAGCATGGGAGCCTGTTGTGAGTTTACAGGAAGGTTTGGCTCGTACCATTTCCTACTATGAACAGGAAGTCAAGGCTTAATCCCTCAAATCGGATGGGTTGCTTAGGAGGAAAATGGGTATGAGTGTGAAGCATACAGCATGGCAAATCATGATTGGATGTATATTGTTTGCAGCAGGGATCGGTCTTGTACAAATGGCAGCCGCGCAGCCCGTCGGGTTAAAGAAGATGGTGGCTGTTCCGGTTATACTTCTGATCCTGTCGGCTGCTCTCGTGTTGATGAAGCTGTACATGAATGGTGAGCAAATCTTCATGTCAGTCATCTATCTTTTGATTACATTGACCTTTCTCAACAACGCTTTCTTTTCTATTAGTGCAGGATTCTTTAGTCTTTTTCTCTACCGTATCATGCTCATCGCCGCCTTTGCTTTATTTATATGGCGGATGAGAGATCAGGGGACGTACATATCGCAGTGGCAGCAGATTCGTGTCAAAGGAATTCTTGGTTTTTTCGCTGTATGGTTTCTTTACGGTCTCATCTCACTGCTTTGGGCTCATTCGGTCACAGACGGCCTGAAATATATGTCCCTTCTTGCAATGGGGATGGGATTTGTCTTTCTAGTCGTCATGTATATTCAGCGAATGGATCAAGTGGTGACCTTTTATAGCATTTGGCTGGTCATGACTGTGTTTGTGATGGGGATTGGGTTCTATAATCATTTTACATTGAACCATTTACCGAATACCTCATTGTATCTAGGGCCAGCGTATAAACAGCACTATCCTACATCTGTCTTTTTTAATCAGAATGACTTTGCAACGTTTTTATCGATTAGTTTCTTCTTATATCTAGCATGCATGCGTCAAATGAAAAACGGTTACATCAAAGCGTTTGGATTATTAGGTGCAATCGCCGCGCTGTATCTCATTTTGTTAACCGAATCCCGCGCTAGTCTGCTTGGGATATTTGCAGGAGTGGCGATCTATGTGTGGCTGCTGCTGCCGCGTTTTCTCAAAAAGTGGTCAATCATTGCAGCAAGCGGACTTGTCGTCATCGGTATCGCTGTTTTTTCAGCTAAGATTTATTCGGTCTTTTATGACTTGTTTCTCGCTTCTCAGGTCGCGCATTCTTTTAGTGAACCACTCCCGTCTAACATCGCGAGAGCGAATTTAATCAAAAATGCTTGGCACTTCTTTACGAATTCATACGGATTCGGAGTTGGAGCGGGGAATGTGTCTTACTACTTAGCTCACTTTTCGATCTTTGACACAGACCAGGTCGTAGAAGTGCACAATTGGCTGCTGGAATTGATGACGAACTTCGGATTTGCAGTCATGCTGGGCTATATCTCTGTATACGCCTATCTCATGTTCACACTGTACAAACAATACCAATGGGCTGACACAAGATCGGCAAAAATGATCATTGAGGGGTTGTTTGCAGCCATGCTGAGCTTTCTCGTTTCAAGTATCAGTCCTAGCTCTGTCTCGAATTTATATTTCCATTGGGTATTTTTAGGACTGGTGATCGCAGCGGTGAATATGTTGAAAAACAAACAACGACTCAAGCTATGGTAAACCGTGTGTGATGCTGCGTTTGTATGGCTACACTAGTGAAAGAGCAAATACGTCAATGTTGGGAGAATGAACATGTCTGGTTTCATATCTAGGATAGGGAAGCGAATCAAAAAGTACATCGTATGGCTCATACTGCTGCCTGTCGTATTAGGCGCCTTTGGTTTCTTTTTTGCTAAAGGAACTACGCAGCAGTCTAGTTACACAGCTGCTGTTACCCTCACTCTCGGTAAATATGATGATGGGGTGTATAACAACATGGCAGAAGTGACATCTCTATTAAAAAGCGATGCATTTCTAAATGAAGCACTCAGTGATGTGAAAGAAGAAGAAAGACAGGATGTGAAAACTCGTCTCATCCTTACTAATCAATCAGATACACAATTACAGCTGTCTTTCACGGATGCCGATAAGGATCGTGCTTTGGCTGTCGTGAAGCAAGTGTCGGATACATTTCTCAAGCAAGATAAAGCATTATTTACAAAAAGGCAGCAGGTGATTGAAAGTAGATTAGCTGCTCTTGAAGACGAATTGGTCAGCAATGATTCCAAAGTCGATAAAGAACGATTCTTATATGAATTGGAGTCAACAAAGCTTGGAATGAAACAGGCAAAAATTGTTGATCCTGCACAAGTACTTGATGAAGGCAATAAAGGCATGTCAGCCAAAAAACGGGCACTTCTTGGGCTTGTCATTGGCTTTAGTATCTCGCTTATGTTTGTGGTCTTACCCGAAGTGTTCAAAGAATCTTAATAATGAACTGGAGATGAGTCTTAGGTGAACAATCAACCGTTAGTATCCATCATTACACCTGCGTATAATGCGGAACGTTATTTAACGGATACAGTTCATTCCGTCCTTGCCCAAACCTATTCCAATTGGGAGCTGATCATTGCAGATGATTGTTCTACAGATGGAACTCGAAAGCTATTAGGGGATTTAAGTCAAGCGGACGACAGAATCAACGTCATTTATTTAGAGGAAAATGGGGGAGCTGCCTTTGCTAGAAACGCAGCCATCAAACAGGCAAAAGGACGCTTTATCGCTTTTTTAGACAGCGATGATATGTGGAAAGAGACGAAGCTTGAAAAACAGGTAGACTTCATGCTGACAAATGATTATGCCTTTACATTTACGGCATATGACATCATTGCAGAAAACGGAGAACCATTAGAAAAAACCGTCACTGCGCCAGCGAGATTAGACTATAATGAAGCCCTGAAAAACACCATTATCGGCTGTTTAACGGTCATGCTTGATCTTCAAAAGGTAGGACATGTGGAAATGCCGAACATTCGCACAAGGCAGGATTTAGCTACATGGCTGTCTATATTAAAAAGAGGATTTATAGCCTATGGTATGAGTGAACCGCTCAGTGAATATCGCATCGTTGGGAACTCCATCTCTAGTAACAAGTGGAAAGCAGCGAAAAAAACGTGGTTTGTCTACAGAGAAATTGAGCAGCTTCATTTTGTCAAAGCGTCTTGGTGTTTTATGCACTATGCGACAAATGCTGTGAAGAAGCGCTTATAAACAGAAGGGAAAAAAGGTGATAAAGGTGAAAGCAGACTCGATCATACATGTTGTCGTAGCGACGGGAGAATGGGGACAGGACGGACTGAGGTACAGACGGCATCGGCTGGCCGAATTTCTAGCATCTGATCCAGAAACAAAAGAGGTCATCTGGGTATGCCCGTCATCATCTCGTCATACAGCTCCCTTTCAGCCCATAACAGATCGAATGAAGCAATTGACCATTCCTGATGTGCTCAAGAGCAAATTATTTCGCTTTGGTCGATATCAAGACATGTTCTATATTCATAAATTATCCCCTCTCCTTGAACATTTGCGGCATGAGGAGAAGAAGGGGATCGCTGTTTGTTTATGGTATACGTTTCCGGGCTTTCCGCTCTTATCTTCTTTATTTGAATGGAAACATATTGTCTATGATTGCAGTGACCTGTGGGGAGAGCCGATAAGCGGCAACCATAACATCCTTTCTTATATGAGGCAGCGTGTCATTGTCAAAGCAGAAAATCGAATCATTAAATACGCACACAGCATTACATGCTCTTCTCAATATTTACACGATCAAATCAAAAAACGTCTTATGGGAGAACCGAAAGATGTGTTTACGGTGGAAAATGGCGTCGAATACGATGTGTTTGCGAAAAGCAATCTTCCGTGCAAAGAAGATGTGCTGGAAGGAAGAGAAGGGACTGTGCTTGGTTTTATCGGAGGAATCAAGCCAAAGCTCGATTTTGACATGATGGCTGAAGCTGCTCGCATGCGGCCTGATTGGACATTTTTATTTGTCGGTCCGGATGGAACGAATGGAGATCCATCTTTTCAGCATGCACTCAAACTGCCTAATGTGATTTGGACAGGTGCTGTTGCCCCAGAAGAAGTGCCTGCTTATATGAAGCTGATTGATGTAGGTATGATGCCATATAAACAATCCCCTTACAATCAAGCGGTGTTCCCTCTCAAGCTTTATGAATTTTTAGCCGCTGGAATACCGGTTGTCGGTTTAAATCTCCCATCAACGGAAAGGCTAAAAGAGAAGGATGTGTATGAATATTTAGAGGGCGATGATCCTGCGCTCTTCGTAGAAGCCTGCCTGAAAGTGATCAGCAAAAAAGACGACACGAGCTATAGACATCTAAGACAAAGCCGAGCGAAGAAAAAAGATTGGCACGCGCTGTTCACAAACATGGTGGAACTAACGAATATTAAAGAAAACGCATAATTCATTCGGGATTGTGCGTTTTTATTTGTTTCTTCCTCACAGGGGGAGCTTGTGATCATCCTCTATTCAATTGTATAATGGAAAGAGCGGCCAATATACAAAATACAGATTTCAATTTAGAAGGAGACTGACCTATGGATTACGAACGCGCCTTATTAGCGTTTTTTGTCTCTCTGGCTACAGTTTTAATTGTGACACCAATCGTCAAAAAGTTTGCAATTAAGATTGGTGCAGTGGACCAGCCGAATAAACGAAAAGTTCATGATAAAGTAATGCCTCGAATGGGTGGTTTGGCAATTTTTATTGGAGTAGCGGCTGGAGCATTAGCAGGTGGGCTGTTTCTACATAATAAAATTACAGCAATTTCAGTTGGTGCCGTACTCATCGTCATTTTAGGTATATTTGATGATAAATATAATTTAAGTGCAAGATTTAAATTTCTCGTACAAGTCCTAGTTGCTTGTTTGATTGTGAGCACGGGCTTAAAAATGGACTTCTTCTCTGTTCCTTTTTTAACAGATCGAATTGAGTTAGGCTGGATGGCATACCCCCTCACCGTGCTATGGATTGTGGGTATCACAAATGCCATTAATTTAATTGACGGCCTTGATGGACTAGCTGCCGGTATTTCTGTCATCGGTTTATCAACGATTGCAGTGATGGCATTTTCTGCTGATAAGATTCTGATTCTTTCTTTATCTCTTGTCGTCATTGGCAGTACGATCGGCTTTCTCTTTTACAACTTCCATCCGGCGAAGATTTTTATGGGAGATACCGGTTCGCTATTTTTAGGCTATATGATTTCGGTGCTGTCACTTTTAGGGTTATACAAAAGTGTCACTTTGTTTAGTGTTGTTGTTCCTGTGATCATTCTAGGTGTTCCTATATTTGATACGACCTTTGCAATCATTAGACGCATATTAAACAAACAGCCCATTTCATCACCGGACAAATCCCATATTCATCATAGACTAATGGCCTTTGGCTTGTCCCATCGCATGGCTGTCATCGTGATTTACATGATTGGGCTAGTCTTTAGCTTAAGTGCGATTTTGCTGACAAGCGCGACCATTTGGTTATCGCTGATCATTATCTTTTTACTGGTGATGTTTATGCAAGTGATTGCGGAAGTCACGGGTTTGGTCAACGAAGAGTTCAAACCATTTACGAAATTCTATAAACGAATGGTGAAAAGACAATAAAAAACAGCCCGTTCCTAGGAACTGGGCTGTTTTATTATTGTCCTGATGTGCTGGAAGGATTAGTTGTATCACTTGATCCTGTTTCACCAGATTCAGTAGGAAGCTTTAAATGCGTCCGTAATGCATTTTGTACGTTAGCTAGATTGGTTTGATCTGGCTCAAAGTAATACGTTCGATTTGGCCCTAAATAAAGATCCGACCCTTTAATAGAAAGTGTTTCTGTGTCGTCTCCCTTAAACCCGCTGTAGATTTGCTGAAGCGCTAGACCTTCTGTGATACGGAAGTTGGTCGTAATATGATCACTGACTTCTTTAGCGATATTATCCACGTTCGCGATGTTATTTGCCTTCGACATTTGATCAATCATTGCACGTAAAATTTGTTTCTGACGATCATTACGTCCAAAATCACCGCGTGGATCTTGTTTTCTCATCCGTGCGTAAGCAAGTGCTTCTTCCCCGTTTAAATGCATATTGCCTTTTTTGAAATAAATCTTTTTCGATTTTTTCACATCACTTTTTTCATTGAAGTCAAATGGAACATCAATATCAATTCCACCGACTTCATCAATGACATCCTTGAATCCGTCAAAATCAACGGTCGCATATTTATCAATCGGAATATTCAAGAATTGTTCGACAGTTTCGATCGTTTCGTCTTTACCGCCTTTAGCATATGCTGCATTGATCTTTTCTTTACTTCCTGTCGTGTCACTTGCAAGCTGTACGCGTGTGTCACGGGGGATACTAACCATTTTCATCGTTTTGTCTTGAGGGTTAATTGTTGCGACAATAAGTGAATCTGAACGGCCATGATCACCATCTGTGGCATAATCCTCAATTCCGACAAAAAGTACAGAGAAGGGTTTCTTTTTAATATCAATGACCGCATCACGAAGCTTCGATTTCTCTCCGCGGTTTAGTTCGTCATATGTTTTGTCAGCGGCTTGAAGTGTATTGACTATTTTATAGACTGCAAATCCGCCCATGCAGATGATAAGAAGCAAAAATAAAACCAGGATACGTTTGAAAATTTTCTTCTTCTTACTCTTTTTCTTTCGTACACGCACTTTTACTCGTTGTGCCATTCATCTGTCTCCTTTATCGGACCAATGTCCTTTTCTAAATAAATCAGTTCGCCTTCTTTTGTAACACTCTTTCCATTTGTCAGCTCTGTCATCCATTCAATGAACTGCTCTGTTTGTGTTTCTTCTACATACGTCTCAAAAATAACATCTTCTGCATAATGAATTTCTTTTAGCTGAAAAGATGAGGCTCTAAGCTCATTCTCTACCTTTCCAAGCCATGTATAATCTATTGTTGTGTGCATCGTACGCATTAAACAGCGCTCTACCATCCCAACATGGTTGATGGCTTCTGATACAGATTTTCCGTAGGCACGAATCAAACCACCGGCGCCTAGCTTAATACCGCCGAAATAACGAGTGACTACTACGACTGTATCTTTCAGCTTCCGTTTTTTTAACACTTCAAGCATTGGCACACCTGCTGTACCACTTGGTTCACCATCATCATTCGCTTTTTGAATCAGGTCATGTTCTCCAATGAGATAGGCAGAACAATTATGTGTGGCATTCCAATGTTGTTTTTTAATGGATTGTATAAATGCTTGTGCTTCTTCTTCTGAGACAGCACGCTGTATATGACAAATAAAACGTGATTTTTCAATGACGATCTCATGCTCGCCACGACTTTTTACTGTAAGATAGCGATGCAGCAAAAGACATACCCTCCTGAAAAGCAAATTGTAAGACTAGAGAAAATTTGCATTGATTTTAGAATTTTACAGCGTATTTTGTTATGATGATAGGGGTAGAAAAAGGGTCGTCATAAAAACTTCATGATTTATACGCATTCTTTCATTATAATTCGACATAAAATGCAGATCAATGACATTTATAATAAAAAAAGATGACATCACTGTTACGGGAGGGAAAAGCCATGACAACACCTAAAATGGATCCGAAATTATTGGATTCAATCATCATGAAAATGCTTAGTACAGTTGATGGCAGCAAGGACGAAGTATTTAGGATAGGCGAACAGTCCCGTCAACAATATGAAAGCCTTGTAGAAGAGCTGAAGCAAATCAAGCAGCAAGTAAACGAAGTAATTGATTTTGGGGATAAACTAGAAGTCCATACGAGACATGCTAGAAATCGCTTATCTGAGGTCAGCAGAAACTTCAACAAATTTAGCGAAGAAGAAATACGGGAGGCCTACGAAAAAGCACATAATCTGCAAGTGGAACTCACTATGATCCAGCAGCGCGAAAAGCAGCTGAGAGAAAGAAGAGACGATCTGGAAAGACGATTGTTAAGCCTACAAGACGTCATTGAACGCTCTGAAACTCTTGTGAGTCAGATCACAGTTGTTCTCAACTATCTCAATCAGGACTTACGTCAAGTTGGCGTGTTACTTGAAGATGCTCAAGCAAAACAAGATTTTGGACTTAGAATTATTGAAGCCCAAGAAGAAGAACGTAAAAGGGTATCCCGTGAAATTCACGACGGTCCGGCCCAAATGCTGGCAAACGTAATGATGCGTTCCGAATTAATTGAACGTATTTTCAGAGACCGTGGGACAGAAGAAGGCTTTAAAGAAATTAGAAGTCTCAGACAGAATGTGCGAAATGCTCTGTACGAAGTGAGAAGAATCATTTATGATTTAAGACCAATGGCTTTAGATGATTTGGGTCTCATTCCGACGCTAAGAAAATATTTAAACACAATCGAAGAGTATGATGGAAAAACCAAGATCACGTTCCAATGCCTAGGGGATACAGAAAGCGAAAGAATTGCTTCTCAATTTGAAGTGGCACTGTTTAGACTAGCCCAAGAAGCTGTCACAAATTCACTAAAGCATTCCGAAGCTGAAGAAATCTCTGTAAAAGTAGAAGTCACGAAAGACTTTGTTACGTTAATTATCAAAGACGATGGAAAAGGCTTTGATATGAAAGATGTGAAAACAAACAAAAACAAATCCTTCGGTTTACTTGGCATGAAAGAACGCGTAGACTTACTGGAAGGTAAAATGACCATAGACTCAAAAATAGGTCTAGGGACATTCATCATGATTCGCGTGCCATTAACATTGCAAAATAAAATTGTAAAATAGAGACAAAAGACATATTGACCATAAAGTTCAGGTGTAGAACAATAAACATGGGGAGGCGTAGCTTGTGACTAAAGTAAATATTGTAATTATTGATGATCACCAATTATTCCGTGAAGGTGTCAAACGGATTTTAGATTTTGAACCTACTTTTGAAGTAGTTGCAGAAGGAGACGACGGAGACGAAGCTGCACGTATCGTAGAACACTATCATCCGGATGTTGTCATTATGGACATTAATATGCCGAATGTAAATGGTGTAGAGGCTACAAAGCAGCTAGTTGAGCTTTATCCCGAATCAAAAGTCATTATTCTATCTATTCATGATGATGAAAACTATGTGACACATGCATTGAAAACAGGAGCAAGAGGCTACCTGTTAAAAGAAATGGATGCAGACACGCTCATTGAAGCAGTGAAAGTCGTAGCTGACGGAGGATCTTATTTACATCCGAAAGTTACTCATAACTTAGTAAATGAATTCCGACGCCTAGCGACTAGTGGCGTTTCAGCACATCCACAGCATGAAGTATATCCTGAAATTCGCAGACCACTTCATATCTTAACGAGACGTGAGTGCGAAGTACTTCAAATGTTAGCTGACGGAAAGAGCAATAGAGGAATTGGTGAGTCGCTCTTTATTAGTGAGAAAACAGTCAAAAACCACGTGAGTAACATTTTACAAAAAATGAATGTAAACGACCGTACACAAGCTGTTGTTGTAGCAATTAAGAACGGCTGGGTAGAAATGAGATAATATTCCGGACAAGTACTCCTTTTTCGCCTGTTTTTGATTTTCTCACATGTTAATTTGAGAGAAATGATAGGTAGATAAGGAGTCTTTTTCGGATATAACGGGCTTGCCTATTGATTAGGCAGGCTTTTTTGATTACTATTATAAATCTAATGAATAACAATGATCATTCTTTGAAAATAAAAAAGAGCAACTTAACGGATAAGGAAGGTATTTAAGAATGAAAATAGCCGTTGTAACAGACAGTACTGCTTATATACCACAAGAGCTGCGTGATAAACATCATATTCATATGATCCCTCTTAATGTCATCTTTGGCAATGAATCATACCGTGAAGAAATAGAAATGGATTGGAAGACATATTATGAAGAAGTCAAAAAGCATAAAGACCTTCCAACCACCTCTCAGCCTGCTTTCGGTGAACTAATAGAATTATATGAAAAACTAAGTGAAACATATGATGCCGTGATTAGTATTCACCTTTCTAGCGGAATTAGTGGAACATATAATAGTGCAGCCTCAGCAAATGACCTAGTTGACGGAATTGACATTTATCCGTTTGATACAGAAACTAGCTGTATGGCACAAGGTTTTTATGTGATAGAAGCTGCTGAGAAAATCCAAGCTGGTGCTTCTCCAGAAGAAGTGTTAGCCCATCTCAATTACCTGAAAGAGAATCAGAGAGCTTATTTTATGGTAGACGATTTAACTCATTTACAAAGAGGCGGCAGATTAAATGGTGCTCAGGCTTTTATTGGGAGCCTCTTAAAGGTAAAGCCTATACTGCATTTTGACAACAAGCTAATTGTCCCTTTTGAGAAGATTCGTACACGGAAAAAAGCCATTTCACGTATGTTTGAACTATTTGATGAAGATGCATCGCGTGGTGTCCCGATGAGAGCAACAGTGATACATGGTAATAGAGAAGAAGAAGTAGACGATTTGATTGCGCACTTATCAGATAAATATCCTCATGTTGAATTTTATAAAAGTTATTTTGGTGCCGTAATCGGCACTCATCTAGGCGAAGGCTCTTTAGCTCTTGGCTGGCTGATTAGATAAATCCTAAAAACCTCTTTTCTCTTAGAAAAGGGGTTTTGTTTTTCTTTTTTAGCTGTTGGACGAAAGGTCATGTCTTTGCGCATAATAGGCAAACATCAGTTGAAAGGTGTTTGTTGAAATTGAACATGGACAAAGCAATGGAACTAAGGAAGCACCTGGAGTCACGCCACCTGCTTACTGCTGAAACAAGATGCTCACAGTCTGATTTGGATTGGCTGGAGGAGAAAGGGTTAGTTATCCGAACACCTGCTATTGAGAGGAAAGCAAATGGTCTTATTTGCTGCAGATGTGGTGTATCAAAAAATCGGTACTTTGCCCACTCTTCGTGTGACAAGTGTCAAAAAGATTGTGTGTATTGTAGATCATGCATCATGATGGGGAAAACAACGGAATGTGGCTTTCTTTATGAATGGACGGGTCCACAAATGGAAGAAGCATGTCACTCGGAATTAACATGGCAGGGAAACCTGTCTAAAGGACAAAAAAGAGCGTCAGAGAAATTGATCGAAGCGATAAAAAACAAATCTGATCTACTCATCTGGGCAGTTTGCGGGGCAGGGAAAACAGAGGTGCTTTTTCACGGAATAGAATATGCCTTACATCAAGGAATGAGTGTCTGCATTGCGACACCTAGAACTGATGTTGTCCTTGAACTAGAGCCGCGGCTTAAAAAAGCTTTTCAAGGAATGAAAATAGCTGTTCTTTATGGAGGAAGTCCTCAAAGGTTCCAAATAGCACCGTTAGTAATCGCTACAACTCACCAGTTGATGAGATATAAACATGCATTTGATGTGCTCATTATAGATGAAGTCGACGCCTTCCCTTATTCAATCGATGAACGTCTCCAATTTGCTGTTTTAAAGGCAATGAGAAAGAAAGGGGTTAGGGTTTATTTAAGTGCGACGCCGTCTAAGAAAATGATAAGAGATGTATCTCGTGGACAACTAGAAGCCATAAAAATTCCTCTGCGCTTTCACCAACAACCTTTACCGGTCCCATCCTTTCAATGGATTGGACATTGGAAGAAGAAATTTAAAAAGAATCAGCTCCCACCTAAAGTAATGAATTGGATGCAGAAACATATTACAAAAAAGAGAAGGGTTTTACTTTTTGTTCCTTCTATTTCTACTATGAAGAAGGTAACGAAGGTTCTTAGAAAGCACCACTTAAATGTAGAAGGGGTGTCTGCTGATGATCCAGATAGGAAACAAAAGGTCCAGCAATTCAGAGATTACAAATACGATGTACTAGTTACAACCACAATTCTAGAAAGAGGTGTAACCATTTCAAATGTGCAAGTGGGGGTACTAGGTGCAGAATCTACTATCTTTACAGAAAGTGCACTTGTTCAGATTTCTGGTAGAGCAGGTAGACATCCCGATTTTTTTAAAGGAGATGTTTTCTTTTTTCATTTTGGTTTAACGAGAAGTATGAAACAAGCAATGAAGCATATTGTAAAAATGAATGATACAGCTGAAAAAGAGTTCTCCGAAAAATAATGTAGGTTCAACTAAATTTCATGGTACATTTATATTCACAATACACAAATGGCAGGAGAGACAAATATGCTACTCAATGCAAAAGAAACACTACTCAAGGAAATCCTCTATCAATATCTCAACCAATTAAACATGATTTGTCACTGTGAAAAGTGTATAGAAGATGTATTAGCGATTTCACTAAATCAAGTGAAGCCTCAGTATATAACAGATATCGATAAAATATCTTACAGTAAATCTGAGATGGTGGACAAACAGAAGAATACGGCCATGCTGGTCATTCTGACAGAAGCCGCCTCAAAGGTCTCCACATTTCCAAGATGCGAAAATCGTCTGCCGATAAATAAGGATAACAATTGATCTGCCTCATTTGTGAGGGACATTTTGTCGCTTCTTTTACATGGAAATCATTACTTCTATTAAATGATGATCGTCTATGTATAGCATGTAAGCATCACCTAGAAAAAATTCAACGCCCGATTTGTCCAGCCTGCGGGAGAGCACAGTCGAACGATCAATTATGTCAAGACTGTTCCATGTGGAAAGAACGCCCTGATTCTACTACAGTACTTGTGAAAAATAGGTCTGTCTATGCTTACAACGATTTGATGAAAGATGTCCTTTCCCGCTTTAAATTTCGAGGTGATACAGCTTTAGCTGAGCTTTTTAAACAAGATGTCCGAGCAGTATTTAAGCGCTCTTTTTCAATGAAAGAACCTGTGCTGATCCCGATTCCTTTAAGTAAAGAAAGACTAAAGGAAAGAGGGTTTAATCAGTCCGTCATACTTGCTTCCTTGATTGGTGAGCCGATCCTTCAGCCGCTTGTGAAAATACATCAAAGCAAACAGTCCAAGAAAAAGAAAAATGAACGTTTATATCAAAAAGGAATGTTTCAAATCAAGCAGACAGATGCGATCGTTCAAAGGGATGTTATCTTAATTGACGACATTTATACAACAGGGGCCACCATTTATGATGCGGCGAGAATTTTAAAAGAAGCAGGTGCCAAAAGTGTTTCCTCTTTTACGTTGATCCGTAGTTAAAATTCAGGATAATTAACCGATAATAAGAAGAGAAAATAACGTAAGGGGTTTTGGTTATGAATCAATTGGCAAACTGCCCGCAATGTAATCAGCTGTTTTTAAAAACGACCATCCAAACGGTTTGTAACAAATGCTTTGAAGAAGAAGAACGTTCTTTTGATATCGTTTATAAATTCTTGCGAAAGCAAAGTAATAGACAATCAACCATTGCTGAAATAGTAGATGCAACAGAAGTTGATGAAGAATTAATCTTGAAATTTATCCGTTTGAAAAGACTTCAAATTAGCCAATTTCCGAATATCAACTATCCTTGTGAAAGATGTGGCCAACCGATCAGAAAAAACAAGCTGTGCAGTCAATGTGAACAGGACATTCAGTCACAAATGAGTCAAATGAACCAAGAAGAAGAGCGTAAAAGGGAGATTGAATCTAGGAAAAAAGACACCTATTATGCCATTAATCCTAAAAACGATTGATTCCCTAAACTAAGTTGCAGTTTGGTCGATAAAATGGATAGAATCAAGACAGACTGTAACGGAAAGCGAGAGGAATCCCGTGAAAATTAATCGATATGGAACACAACCAGTAAATCCTTACAAGAAAACATATGAGAAACAAACGTTGCAATCAAATCAAGCAAAATCAACTGATAAAGTCGAAATTTCTAAAAAGGCAATCGAAATGCAAAAGGTGCCGAATATCATGAAAGAACGCCAAGATAAAATAGACCAAATTAAAAAAAGCATTGAAGCCGGAACATATCAAGTAGATACAAAGGGCATTGCTGATAAAATGCTGAATTTTTATAAACAACAATAACAAAAGGGAGTAGCGTGAATGTCAGTTAAAATAATCATTGAAGAGCTGCATCGTCTCTATGGATTGCATGAACAGCTTTTGAAGCTGTCGAAAGATAAAACAGAAATGCTGAAAAGTAATGAGATTGATGCTCTTTCAGAGGTTCTGAATTTAGAGCAAAAATATATTCAGGCCATTTCTCAATTAGAAGAAAAAAGAATTGAAGCGACAGTTCAATTTTTACAAAATGATGAACCGCCAACCATCACAGCGTGTATCGAAAAGGCTGAAGGTTCGGATCAAGAAGAGCTCATTTCGTTATATGACAAATTAAAAGACATCATGGTGGAACTGAAAGATGTAAATGAACTGAACAAACAGCTCATTCAGCAGTCGCTTCAATTTATTTCACTGACATTCGATCTCGTTAACCCTAATAAAGAAAATATGAATTACGGACAAAATGGTCTTGAGAGTTCAAAGCCTAAACAGCAGAGGGCTTTGTTTGATTCAAAGGCGTAAACAAGGAGGATACCAATGGGTTCTACATTCATGGGACTAGAAACGGCAAAAAGAGGAATCACAGCCCAGCGTGCAGGGCTTTATGTCACATCAAACAACGTCTCCAATGCAAATACAGATGGCTACTCAAGACAAAGAGTTACCTTTAAAGCAGATAATCCTTATCCAGTCATTTCAGTTTATGACGGCAAGACGTATGGCCAAATGGGGACAGGAGTTCAAGTTGGAACCGTTGAAAGAATTCGAGACAGCTTTTTAGATCTGCAATTCAGAGATCATAACAATAACTTGTCCTACTACTCAACAAAATCTGATGCCCTTTCGCAAATGGAGGGAGTCATGAATGATTTGACGGATGAAGGCTTAAACAGAGCTTTTGATAACCTTTGGAAATCATTGCAGGTCCTATCCGAAACCAAAAATGCTGATACAGCGTCTGCGCGTACAGTTGTTAAAACAAGTGCACAGGCTTTAGTAGATCAATTCCGTCTACTTAATTCTTCTTTAACAACGATACAGAAGAATTTAAAAACAGAACTCGATTCAACAGCCAAAAATGTGAACACGATTTTATCTCAAATAGATGAAGTGAACAAACAAATTGCAGCAGTTGAACCAAACGGGTATCTTCCAAATGATCTATATGATACGCGTGATGCGTTGGTAGATCAATTATCTTCACTCGTTGATATTAAAGTGAGCTACAATCCATCTGGCGGGAATGCACTCAAAATTGCAGAAGGAACTGTCAACATCGACATTATCGGTGCAAATGGACAATCTGCTGGAACGATTTTGAATGGTATTACGAACGAAAAATCTGAACTGCAAATCTCCTATGATAATACAACGGGACTTGTTAACTCACTTCAATTCGGAACAACAACCATTGCAGCAGATCAGCTTCAAGTGAATGGTAAAGTAAAAGCACTTGTTGAGGCTTATGGCTACATGTCAAATGGTGCTGAAAAAGGCATGTATCCAGACATGCTTGCAGAGCTTGATGAAGTAGCACAAGTCTTCATGGATACATTTAATGATGTGCATAAGCAGGGGTACACATTAAATGGCACAAGTGGACAAGACTTTTTTGATATCGAGAATAATAATGATCTGAATAAAGGTTTAGCTGCTCGTATCAAAGTGAGTGATGTTATTTTAGCATCAACAGATAATATTGCAGCATCTCTCAATCAAACAAAAGGTGACGGTTCGAATGCTACGAAATTAGCTGGTATTCAAGACTTAAAGGTACCAATCGGCGGCAATACAACGACGATCCAGGATTACTACCAAAATGTCATTGCTGAGATGGGGATTCAAGGGAAAAAGAACATAACGCTAGAAAGCAGTTCAGCCGCTCTTGTCAATTCAGCCAATGAGCGTAGAATGTCAACGAGTGCTGTTTCCATTGATGAAGAAATGACGAATATGATCCAATTTCAGCATGCATATAATGCAGCTGCGAGAGTTGTGACATTACAAGATGAAATATTGGATAAAGTAATAAACGGCATGGGTGTCGTAGGAAGGTAGGTATAACTGATGCGAGTCACACAAGGTATGATTTCTCAAAACTCACTTCGTAATATTAGTAAAAGTTATGAAAAACTTTCTAAAATAAATGAGCAAGCACAAACAGGGAGACGTTTCACAAAAACGTCTGATGATCCCGTTGCAGCAGTAAAAAGCCTTCAATATAGCACAGCAATGTTTCGAAATGATCAATATCAAAAAAACTTAAATGAAGCACAGAACTGGATTGATACATCTGAAACAAGTGTCACTGAAATCATTGATATTATGTCAAATGTACGAGATAAAGTGCTTGATGCGGCTAATGGAACAAAGCAGCCAGAAGATTTAGCAGCTGTCGGCGTGGAAATTGGTCAGATGAAGAAACAAATCATTGACGCGATGAACACTCAGATGTTAGGTAAGTTCGTATTTAATGGAACAAATACAAATGTCAAACCAGTTGTTGAGAACGCAGATGGTACGTTTACGTTTAACTTTGAAAACTATACAGATGCAAATTCTGTTAAGTCGAACATTTCTGATGGTATCACTTTAAATGTGAACTCGAATCCAATTTCAGCGTTTGGTGGACAGACTGCCAGCGGTCAAAATGTCATTGAAATGCTGACGGATTTAGAAAACTCATTGAAAAATGGAACGTTCGCAAATTCTGATGATGCGTTAGGAAGTATCGATCAGTTTAAAGAAGTGATGAGTGCTGAGCGCTCGGACTTAGGAGCCCGTTCAAATCGTGTTGACTTAGTAGGCAGTCGCTTGACTTCACAATTCGAAGTACTGAAAAATGCCAAATCAGATAATGAAGATGTAGAAAGTGAAAAAGCAATTATTGATCTTCTTCAACAAGAGGTTGTGAATAGAGCTGCTTTAGCAACGACGGCTAAAGTTATTCAGCCATCCCTTGTCGATTTCTTAAGATAATAAAAAGCATCCGTTGGGTGCTTTTTTGCATCATGGAGGTGTACCTATATGCAAATCCCTAGATTGTTAATGCAACAAACCTATGCAAAGCTGCAAATGTCGACAACTCCTTCTCGGCAAGAAGTAGAGCAGCCAAGAGCAGACCTTGAGATTCAGCAGCCCAGAGCCGTCATGAATATGACAAGGACACCGTCAAAATTAACAATAGATCAAACCGAAGCATTTGCCGATATGGATATCAAGTCAATTTTTAGGCGTTCTGAAGAATGGGCAGCTGAGGGGAAACGTGCTGTTGGAGAGGGAATGGGCCGAAGAGCGGAAGAAGGCAGTGAACTCATCAAGATCGAGAATGGTGGGAATGCAATTGCCGAGTTTGCCAAAATCAATGGCACTCCTCCAGCCAAACAATTCAATATTGGTGTGATCCCTTCATTCTTTAGTGTGAAAATTCACTATCAGCCATCTGAGCTTCAAATTGAAGTGGAGCCTCAAAAAGCTATTATAGAGGCAACGCCTCATAAACCAATCGTTAACTATCAGCCAGGTAAGGTCAATATTGATATGTTACAATACCCAGATTTAAAAATAGAAGTTGACGAAACGGGCCAAAATGGTGATAAGGTATAGTTAAGAAAAATGAAAAAGGTCGTGAATTATGATCATTCAAACAAAATACCATGGTGAAGTGACAATCAAAGAGGAGCAAATCATCAACTTCTCTAATGGAATACCAGGATTTCTGGATCAAAAACAGTTTGTCATTTTACCTTTATCAGAAGAGTCTCCATTTTTAGTTCTTCAATCATTGAAAAATGCAGAGTTAGGCTTTATTGTCAGCAGTCCGTTTTTATTCTTTAATCAATATGAATTCGATCTAGACGAAACGGTCGTAGATATTCTAGAAGTAGAAGATGCCAATGATGTGGAAGTTATGGTGATTTTAACAATGGAATCTTCTATTGAAAAAACGACAGCCAATTTAAGAGCGCCTATTATTGTGAACCGGAAAAACATGAAAGCCAAGCAGGTGATTTTGCATGATTCAGCCTATCATACAAAACATTTGTTAGAGGTGGCATCCTCATGTTAGTTCTCTCGCGTAAATTAAACCAGTCGATTCAAATTGGCGATGATATTGAAATCAAGATTATTTCGATCGAAGGCGATCAAGTGAAAATCGGGATTGAAGCTCCTAAGCACATTGATATTCACAGGAAAGAAGTGTACCTGTCTATTCAAGAAGAGAACAGTCGTGCTGCGAGTTTATCCGTAGATCTCCTCTCTCAATTATCCTCACAAAAAAAGTGAGGATTTTTTTATCTGATTCAGCTATCCTTCTCCACGTTTCTGTTTGGATGTTCACCATCTATATGAAACTTTAACAAATCGGTCCATCTATATTTAATTTGAAAATTCCAAGCCGATATAAAAGGTAGATTAAAGCACAGGAGCTGAATAACTATGTCTGTTGGTAAGTTGACATCGCTAGAGCCAATTATCGATGCATTTCAAACCCGTGTTTCTAATAACCAGAATGACAATGCAAACTCTGATTTACAAGCAAATGGCAAGGTCGTTTCAAAAGAAGAAATTGAAAAAACGCTTCAAGGAGCAAACAAGCTCATTGAACCCACTCAATTTCATCTGCAATTTGAATTACATGAAAAACTCAATGAATATTATGTCAAAGTCGTAGATAACCAAACAGAAGAAGTCATTAGAGAGATTCCTTCCAAGGAATGGCTTGATTTCTATGCGGCAATGACAGAAATTGTCGGTTTATTTGTAGATAAAAGAATGTAAGTGAAGGGAGAACATAAAAAATGGTCAATCGAATTACTGGATTTTCAAATGTGTTTGATATTGATGAAATCGTATCAAAGCTAATGAAAACTGAGCAAGCACCACTTGATAAAATGACACGCCAGAAACAAACACTTGAATGGCAAAGAGACAGCTATCGCGAGGTCAATTCGAAGATTAAAGAATTAGATGATTTGATCAATAGTTTAAACTTAACGCGTCCAACTACATATGGCGCCAAAAAAGTGACAAGCTCAAATGAATCTGCTGTCACAGCAACTGGATCAACAAATGCTGCCTCTGGCTCAATCAATGTCACCCAACTAGCGACAGCTTCTGTCTTCAAATCGTCTGGTACTTCTGGTTTTACACCTGCAAATGGCACGTTTACATTCGAGGTGACGACACCAGATTCGACAAAACCGAAAACGGTGACGATCAATACTGCTGATACCGATACAATTGATGACATCGTGAAAAAGCTGAACAACTCGCAATTAGGTGTGACAGCTTACAAAGGACAGATCTTTGATGGAACGAACTACGTGGATACAATCGCTCTTACTTCTCGGACAACAGGTGAAGGTGTCAGCATTAAAGCAGCTGATGGTAATTCAGCTTCATTCTTCACTCAATTAGGATTCCAAGTAGATGGAGATAACAAATTAGTTGCGACCACTCAAGGACAAAAAGCGCAATACGAGATTAATGGCCTAAAAATGGAAAATAACAACAATATATTTGAGCAGGCTGGTATTACGTACGAGCTTAAAGGGACAACCGATCAGCCTGTCAGCTTAAACGTTTCAACAGATGTGGATGCAATCTTTGATAAAATTAAACAATTTGTTGATAAATACAATGAGCTCGTTGAGCAAATTAATGGTAAAGTCAATGAAAAGAAAAACAGAGACTATCAACCATTAACGGCTGAAGAGAAAAAAGGGATGTCTGAAAAAGAAATAGAGCTATGGGAAACGACCGCGAAGTCTGGCTTGCTGAGAAGTGATTCCATTTTACGAGCTGGTGCCTCTAAAATAAGAAGTGATTTATATGCTAATATTACGACAAGTGATGCGAATAAAATTCAGCTCACACAAATTGGTATTGAGACATCATCCAAGTATAAAGATGGTGGAAAGCTGGAATTTAGTAAGGATCTTAATGGAGTAGAGAAATTAAGAAAAGCCATTGAAGAAGACCCGGAGAAAGTCAGACAAATGTTCATCTCGGGTAGTTTAAATGTGGATTCAAAAGATAAAGACAAAGCACAGCAACAATATCAAGAACAAGGAATCATTTATCGTGTCAAAAATTCCTTAACTGCCTTCACGAAGAGCATTCAAACAAAGGCGGGAAGCACAACGATGGAATTAAAGGAATACGGACTTGGTAAGGACCTTGATTCTTTAACAAAACGAATGGATACATTCCAAGATCGTTTAAAAATGGTGGAAACCCGCTACTACAAAAAGTTTAGCGCCATGGATAGCGCGATTCAAAAGCTAAACAACCAATCTGGCTATCTTTCTCAACTGCTTGGACAATAATTGGAGGTTTATAACATATGGCAATTCAGAACCCTTATGCCGCCTATCAAAAAAATTCTATTGAGACTGCAACACCTGCCGAGTTGACGCTTATGCTTTATGAAGGCTGCTTAAAGTTCATTAGACTCGCGAAGTATGCCATTCAAAAAGAGGATGCAGAAACGAGAAATGTGAACCTGAAAAAGGCTCAAAACATCATTCAAGAATTAAATGTCACCTTAAATCGTTCTTATGACGTATCAAATAGTATGGCAAGTATGTATGATTACATTTATCGCAGACTGATTGAAGCCAATCTTCAAAATGACGAAGAGATGTTGAATGAAGTAGAGCAATACGTAACTGATTTTCGTGATGCGTGGAAGGAAGTTATTCAAACCGATCGAAAAGGGCGTCACCACTCTATCGGGGGATCTCTATGAGTATTGTGGACCAGCTGCATGACCAAACATTAAAAATGGCAGCCGAAATAACGGCAAATCCGCAAAGTGACACCTTGGTTGAAGACTTTGATGCCTTTTTAATTGAGAGAGACGAATTAATGAGAGATATTCAGCATGAGCTGACGGATCAAGAAAAAGAAAAAATCAAAGAAATCATCCAAACAGATCAACAGATGGCGAAGCAATTAACTGTGATCCAAAATGGGATCAAAGCAGATATTCAAGCCATTCAAAAAAAGAAAACGAAACAGCTGAATTATCAAAATCCATACCAGCCTATGACGAGTGACGGCGTATATTACGATAAACGGAAATAATTAGGTGAGACCTGTGGCGTATCGTTCAGATGACTATATTTTATTAACCACATATTATGAACTTCTATTTACGATAGAAGAGAGTCTAAAATATTTAGATGAAATTGAGAAGGATTTTGCTAAAACAGAAGGGGATCGGATCTTTAATGATCTGATCCATGCCTTCTTTCATTTAGAGACAACACATCCCCTTCTGCTTTCAATTATAGAAAATGAGCACTTTGCCAAAACGATTCGTTCGTTTGATCAAATTTTTTTAAGTTTTGATATACTAGCTTTCTATACATTCCCTTCAATACACTTCCAATCATTCCTTAAAGCATATTTTATACCTGAATATAGAAAGTGGATGGATGAAATACATGCCTGTATGAGGCCGTATGTCATTCATTAATTTTTGTTCAATTCAGACTTTCGGAGGAAATTATGAGACTAAAAAATCAATTTTTGTTTGGGCTTATTGTCATATGTGTATTGTTTGTCAGTATTTTAGGATTCTCAAGCTTTATCTATTACAAAACAGATCAATCCTATAAGACGCTTCTTAGCAAAGAAGTAAAGCTTTATCAAACCTCACTGGAATTAGAGGCGCTTTTGCAAAAACAGGAAGCACAAATTAAAACATATGTTGTCGTGCAAGATGCTGAAAATTTACAGAAAATTGAGCAAACATATGAAGAGATTAATAAGAAAACAACGGAAGCTACAAAAATGAGCTCTGTCAAACAAGCAAAAAATCTATTAGATCAAATCTCAGAAAAGAATTATCTCTACTACACCTCAACGAACCGACTATTTAATTCATTGAATATGCAAAATCAAAAAGAATTCAACACACGCCTCAATCAAGAATTACAACCTATCGAACAAGAAATACATACCTTTACAAAAGAATTTGCTCAAACCCAGTTGAAGCAACGTGACCAAAAAATCAATCAGCTCAACCAAGACAGTAATCAATTACTATTTACTCTCATTCTAGTTAGTGCGGTCATTATTGTTGGCTTTTTGTTGATTGGGACAAGATTTGTTTATCGTATGACAAAGCCGATTGTGTCTGTCACAAATGCTGCGAGAAGGATGGCAGATGGTGACCTTACACTTGAAGAGATTGAAGTGACCTCTAAAAATGAGATTGGTCAACTCGGTACTGCTTTTAATCAAATGACAAAGCATTTGCGTCAGCTCATTTTACAGGTGCAACATGGATCAAGACAATTAGCTGATTCTGCTGCTCAGTTTGAGGAAACGATTCATCAAACCATATCGGCCAGTGAGCAGACATCTAGCTCGATTGAACAGGTCAGTGAAGCTTCACGTGAACAATCAAACGCGGTCGGAAAAGTAGCTTCTGCCATTCAAGAAGTCTCGACTGGTATGCAAAATGCAGCTGAACACACATCCGATGTTTCGGGTCACTCAATTTCAGTGACTGAAAAGGCTGAAGAGGGTGCAGCGCTTATTCAGCAATTCGTAAAACAAATGAGCTCTATCAAAGCGTCTGTGAACGAGCACCATTCCACAATGGCTCATGTACAAGCCCAGTTTACAGGCATTGAAGATTTGTTAGGTCATATCCATGCCATCGCTGATCAAACGAATTTGCTTGCTTTAAATGCTGCTATTGAAGCGGCAAGAGCAGGAGAGCATGGGAGAGGCTTTGCGGTGGTAGCAGATGAAGTGAGGAAACTGGCGGAAGAATCTAGTCAGCTGACAGATCAAATTAGTCAATTGCTCGCGAACGTGAACAAAGATACTGAAAAATCATCACATTCGATGACAAAGGTTGAGCAGGATGTAGCAGAAGGTGTGAAAGTATCGCAATTGTCAGAACAGAGCTTTCATGAAATCCTGGAATCTATTCGTGATATTTCGATGAAAGCAGAGGAACTTTCAGCTACTGCAGAGGAGATTTCAGCTAGTACAGAGGAAATATCTCAGACGGTTGGGGTCATTGAAGAAGGAGCCAAACGCAATTCAGAAGAGACGGAGTACATGTCTGCGGCTGTAGAAGAATCATTGGCAGCAAATGAAGAAATGAAAGCAGCGGCGGAGGATTTAAAAACCTTATCTCAATCGCTGAAAACATCAATATCATCTTTCACCATTTAAATGTGCGCTGGTCTTTTTCAAGAATGAGCCGAATATATATTCATCACCTATCAAGTAACAATTGATGCACCGCAAAATTCGACAAATTTCAATAAAAATTCACATTTTTTTTACGTTTGAGCAGGAGAAAAGGAGGGAAAAGTAGAAATAGGTTTACATATCCTTAATTTTAAAGGAGGCGTTCTTTACATGAATTACAATGTCAGAGGAGAAAACATCGACGTAACACCTGCACTAAGAGATCATGTCGAGAAAAAAATTGGAAAGCTGGAGCGTTATTTTGAGACAGACGTAGATGCTTCAGTCAACGTGAACTTGAAGTTTTACAATGATCAAGAATCTAAAGTTGAGGTTACCATTCCAATGACTGATCTAGCACTTCGAGCTGAGGTGCATAATGAAGATATGTACAATGCAGTAGACCTAGCAGCCAGTAAATTAGAACGTCAAATTCGAAAACACAAAACAAAAGTAAACCGTAAATTCCGCGAACAAGGTGCCAAAAAGCACTTATTTGCTGGAGGAAATGGGACGGCTGACGTAGCTGTTCAAGATGACGAAGAAATTGATGAAACAGAAATCGTCAGACAAAAACGTTTCAATTTAAAACCGATGGATAGCGAAGAGGCCATCCTTCAAATGAACATGTTAGGTCATAGTTTCTTCGTCTTCACAAATGCTGAGACAAATTTGACCAATGTGGTCTATCGCCGAAATGATGGAAAATATGGACTGATTGAGCCGAACGCTTAATCTGATCTAAAAACAACCTAAAAAAAGTAAACCCGTTCCCTCCATGAGGGGCGGGTTTTTTGTGCGAAATCATTGCAAATTCTTTGGAAATGAAGGAAGGTATGGTATGATAAATGCAGGTAAATATGGACCTGTCAATCTTTTGGACATGCCGAAAAATTGCATGAAATAGAGGAGCGTTATTATATGCTTGGAATCTTAAACAAAGTGTTTGATCCTACGAAACGTACGATCAGCAAATATGAAAAAAAAGCAAATGAAATTGAAGCTCTTGCTCAAGATTTTGAGAAATTATCTGACGAGGCTTTACGAAATAAAACGAACGAATTTAAAGAAAAACTTGAAAAAGGACAATCCGTGGATGACCTGTTGGTTGAAGCATTTGCAACGGTTCGCGAGGCATCACGCCGCGTGACAGGAATGTTCCCATTTAAGGTGCAGCTCATGGGGGGGATCGCGCTTCATGAAGGCAACATCTCTGAGATGAAAACAGGTGAAGGTAAAACGTTGACTTCAACAATGCCTGTTTATCTAAATGCTCTTTCTGGAAAAGGCGTCCACATTGTGACAGTCAACGAATATTTGGCAAGCCGTGATGCAGAGGAAATGGGCAAGATTTTTGAGTTTCTTGGCTTAACGGTTGGCTTAAACTTAAACAGCTTAGACAAAGATGAAAAAAGAGAAGCATATGCTGCTGATATTACGTATTCTACAAACAATGAACTTGGCTTTGACTATTTACGAGATAACATGGTGCTTTACAAAGAGCAAATGGTTCAAAGACCGCTTCATTATGCCGTGATTGATGAGGTTGACTCCATCTTAGTTGATGAAGCGAGAACACCTCTTATTATTTCTGGACAAGCTGCGAAATCTACAAAGCTTTACGTACAAGCCAATGCATTTGTTCGTACATTAAAAATAGAAGATGATTTCACATACGATATTAAAACAAAAAGTGTACAGCTGACAGAAAGTGGAATGACCAAGGCGGAAAAAGCATTCGGCATCGAAAACTTATTTGATGTCAAACATGTCGCACTGAACCATCACATCGCCCAGGCGCTAAAGGCACATGTTGCGATGCAAAAAGATGTGGATTATGTCGTTGAAGAAGGTCAAGTCGTTATTGTTGACTCGTTCACAGGACGTCTAATGAAAGGACGCCGTTATAGTGAAGGTCTGCATCAAGCCATTGAGGCAAAAGAAGGTCTCGAAGTGCAGAACGAAAGTATGACCCTTGCAACGATTACATTCCAGAACTACTTCCGCATGTATGAAAAGCTTTCTGGTATGACGGGTACAGCGAAAACGGAAGAAGAAGAATTCCGTAACATTTACAACATGCAGGTTGTGACAATCCCGACCAATCAACCAGTGGTTCGTGATGACAGACCTGATTTAATTTACCGCACAATGGAAGGTAAATTTAAAGCAGTGGCTGAAGATGTTGCGCAGCGCTATATGACAGGGCAGCCAGTGCTTGTCGGAACAGTAGCGGTTGAGACGTCTGAGCTTATTTCTAAGCTGCTTAAAAATAAAGGGATTCCTCATCAAGTGTTAAATGCGAAAAACCATGAGCGTGAGGCACAAATTATTGAAGAGGCTGGTCAAAAGGGTGCCGTCACCATTGCGACCAACATGGCAGGACGTGGTACGGACATCAAGCTTGGCGAAGGCGTCAAAGAGCTTGGCGGTCTAGCTGTAATTGGGACAGAGCGTCATGAATCACGACGTATTGATAACCAGCTGCGTGGACGTTCTGGTCGTCAAGGAGACCCAGGGATTACCCAATTCTATCTCTCCATGGAAGATGAATTGATGCGCCGATTTGGTGCAGAGCGTACGATGGCCATGCTTGACCGCTTTGGCATGGATGACACTACGCCTATCCAAAGTAAAATGGTGTCTAAAGCCGTTGAATCATCTCAAAAACGCGTTGAGGGGAACAACTTTGATTCCCGTAAACAGCTTCTGCAATATGACGATGTGCTTCGTCAGCAGCGTGAAGTGATTTACAAGCAGCGCTTTGAAGTCATTGATTCTGATAACTTAAAATCGATTGTGATCAATATGATTCAGTCTTCAATTGAGCGCGCTGTTGGTTCTTATACGCCGAAAGAAGAGCTTCCAGAAGAGTGGAAACTAGATGGTCTTGTTGAATTAATCAACACGAACTATTTAGATGAAGGAGCCATTTCGGTCAAGGATGTTTACGGTAAAGAAGCAGATGAAATCACTTCCTTCATTATGGATCGTATTAAAGAAAAATACGATGCAAAAGAAGAAACATATGGCGACGAACAAATGCGAGAATTTGAAAAAGTCATCGTTCTTCGTGCGGTGGATTCAAAGTGGATGGATCATATCGATGCAATGGATCAACTGCGTCAAGGGATTCATTTACGTGCGTATGCACAAACAAATCCGCTTCGTGAGTATCAAATGGAAGGATTTGCGATGTTTGAGCACATGGTCGCTTCAATCGAAGATGATGTGGCCAAATATGTTTTGAAATCAGAAATCCAAAACAACTTAGAACGTGAAGAAGTCGTTCAAGGTCAAACAACAGCTCATCAGCCTCAAGAGGGTGATGAGGAGAAGACAGTGAAAAAGAAGCCGGTACGTAAAGTCGTAGACATTGGTCGAAACTCACCATGTCACTGCGGAAGCGGCAAGAAATATAAAAATTGTCATGGGAAGACAGAATAAGTAATGGAAAGAGGTGAAAACCTCTTTCTATTCATGTCAGCCCTACATCTATGAGGTGAAGGATATGGAATTAGTAGAAATTAGACAAGAGCTTGAAAATATGGCTAGCAGGCTAGCTGATTTTAGGGGGTCTCTTTGACCTCGAAACAAAAGAAGCCAAAATTGCAGAACTTGAAGCGACCATGTCAGAGGCTGATTTTTGGAATGATCAGCAAAAGGCACAAGGCGTCATCAATGAAGCCAATGCACTAAAGGATAATGTGAATTCATACCATGAGCTCAGTGAATCTCATGAAGAGCTGCAAATGACACATGACCTGTTAAAGGAAGATTATGACGAGGAGCTTCATGTAGAGCTTGAGAAAGAGCTGAAGAACTTAACTAAGCAATTTAACGACTTTGAACTGCAGCTTCTCTTAAGTGAACCATATGATAAAAACAATGCCATCCTTGAGCTTCACCCAGGCGCAGGCGGTACTGAATCACAGGACTGGGGTTCTATGCTTCTGAGAATGTATACTCGCTGGGCAGAGCGCAGAGGCTTTAAGGTTGAAACGCTTGATTACCTTCCTGGTGATGAAGCAGGAATTAAGTCTGTGACATTGCTCATCAAAGGGCATAACGCATATGGATACTTAAAGGCAGAAAAAGGGGTCCATCGTTTGGTTCGTATTTCTCCTTTTGATTCATCTGGCCGTAGACATACTTCTTTCGTTTCCTGTGATGTCATGCCTGAGTTCAATGAAGAAATCGATATTGATATTCGAACAGAAGATATCAAAGTGGATACGTATCGAGCAAGCGGTGCAGGTGGACAGCACGTCAATACGACTGACTCTGCCGTTCGTATCACACACATTCCAACCAATGTCGTGGTGACATGCCAAACAGAAAGATCACAAATCAAAAACAGAGAACGTGCGATGAAAATGCTGAAATCGAAACTTTATCAAAGACGGATCGAAGAACAGCAGGCTGAATTGGATGAAATTAGAGGAGAGCAGAAAGAAATTGGCTGGGGAAGCCAAATTCGCTCTTATGTATTCCATCCGTATTCTCTTGTGAAAGACCATCGAACCAATACGGAGATGGGAAATGTTCAAGCGGTCATGGATGGAGATTTAGATTCATTTATCGATGCTTACTTACGTTCGAAATTATCATAAAAACTCGGCTTCTTGCCGGGTTTTTTTTATTGTGAGAAAATATAATGAATATAAAGGAATACATACGCCATACTGACTCTATATCCTTTGTATGATGAAATTAGCAAATAAAGGGGGAAATATTTTGGGATTAACAACATTACAAGAGACGTGGGATTTAGATGCCTTTTTTAAAGGAGGCAGCGCTTCACCAGAATTTAAAACATACTTGCAACACATTCAGCAGCTATTAGATGAATTACGACAAAAGGTCGATGCCTTTTCAAAAGAAGATACACACATTGAGAATAGGTTAACGTCTGTCCTTGACACGTATGAAACCACGTATAAAAAACTGTCTCAAGCAGGTTCATTTGTTTCCTGTCTTCAATCTCAAAATACAAAGGATATGAAGGCTAGCAGTCTTCGAGGTACGATTGCTAAGCTGGAAGCTGATTTAGGTACCATTCTTGCGCTGTTTGATCAGGCGCTTGCTGCCATCTCTCCTGGAAAATGGGAGGATCTCATGAATTCAGAGGCCTTTTCAGATGTTCGCTACATATTAAATGAACGCAGAGAACGCGTGAAGGATCAATTGCCTGTTGAACAAGAAACATTGATTCAAAAGCTAGCCGTAGATGGCTACCATGCATGGGATGAGCTTTATTCTAGCTTAGTGAATAAGATTACGATTCCATTTGAACAACATGGTGAAACGCAGATGATCTCTGTCGGCCAAGCGGAAAATGCGATGGATGATTCAGACCGTGAAGTCAGAAAGGCTGTTTATCATAACCTAGAGCATGCATGGACGCAGGACGAACATCTATTTGCAAGCACGCTCAATCATTTGGCAGGTTTTCGTTTGCAAGTATATGAAGCAAGAGGCTGGGATCATATCTTAAAAGAGCCGCTTGATATTTGCCGGATGAAACAAGAAACCCTTGATGCCATGTGGTCTGTGATTGATGAACATAAGCAGCCATTCATTGATTATTTACATCGAAAGGCTGACATGCTTGGAGTGAATAAGCTAAGCTGGTTTGATGTTGGGGCTCCTATTGGCAGTGAGACCAAGATCTATCCGTATCAGGAAGCAGCTGCTTTTATTGTGAAGCATTTCGCTGGATTTGGAGAAGAGCTTGCTGCTTTTACAGAAAAGGCCTTTAATGAGCGTTGGGTAGAAGCGGAGGATCGCCCGAACAAACGAGTAGGCGGTTTTTGTACAAATTTCCCTGACAGCGGAGAGTCCCGCATTTTTATGACCTTCTCAGGAAGTCCATCCAATGTGGCGACACTTGCGCATGAGCTTGGTCATTCGTTCCATCAAGAAGTGATGCAGGATGTTCGCATTCTTAATCGCAAATATGCGATGAATGTAGCTGAAACGGCGTCGACATTCGCAGAAATGATTGTGGCTGATGCTTCATTGAAAGAAGCGGCAAATGAAGAGGAGCGCCTCAGCTTGTTAGAGGATAAGCTGCAGCGGAGTGTAGCATTTTTCATGAACATTCAATCTCGTTTCTTATTTGAACAGCGTTTTTATGAAGAGCGTAAACAAGGAGAAGTGCCGGCGGATCGGTTGAATGAGCTGATGGTAGAAGCGCAGAAAGAAGCCTTTGGTGACTCACTAGATGAATACCATCCGCATTTCTGGGCGTCTAAGCTACATTTCCATATCACGGGTGTACCGTTTTATAATTTCCCGTACACATTCGGCTACATGTTCTCACTAGGAATTTATGCAAAGGCCTTGCAGGCTGGTACTTCGTTTGAAGAAAAGTACATTGCATTACTAAAGGATACAGCTTCAATGTCAGTAGAAGATTTGGCCTTTAAGCACTTAGGTGTCGATCTTACCCAAAAAGACTTTTGGGAGGAAGCCATTAGCCTCGCTGTAGCAGACGCTGAAGAGTTTTTAGAAGCGACGAAAAAGTGAAAATGAAATGCCCCTATTACGGAAGCTTTAGATTGTTGACAAAGGGTTAAAATGATCTTTATTTTAGCCCTTTGTCTTCTTTATGGAGCTTTTTTGCTGGTTTTAGCCATCCAAGCATCGTCTGAACGATATCCTTTTGCTGTGTGAGGGCTTGAATGTCCGCTGGCTGATCACCTTTTTGTTTACCATACATGCCAAACTGAGCATGGTTCCCGCCTTTTATTTCATGATAAACGGTTTGAGACGGCAAATTTGTTTTCGATTGCTTGATTTTCTCTTGTGTCGCAAGTCCATCCTTTTCACCTGATATAGAGAGGACGTTCAAGGAGGATGATTTCAGCTCATCTGATGCTGGATAAGACGCAAGGAAAAAAAGACCGTCGAGCTGGCGCTGGTTTTTTTCTGCAAACATAGCGGCGGCTGTTCCGCCTAGTGAATGACCGCCAATATACCAGTGTTTGATCCTTTGATGATCTTTTATGATATCTTGTGCTTTATTTGTATTAAAAATCGCAAACGAAAATGGCATGTCAGGGATAAAGACAGAATAGCCTTTTTTCATCAATTCATTCCCAATATAGGCGTACGAAAGTGGTTCTACCTTTGCTCCTGGATAGAGAATGATGCCCGTATCGCTTTTAGTTGATGCAAATGTATATACGTCGTTTTTATGTTCCACTTGCTCGATGTTCACTTGCTTTTTTAAAGCGGCAGATGGTCCGTATGTAAAGCGGCTCCATGTATAGAAAGCACCAAAAGCCAAAATGATCAGTGCAAGTAATGTAATGCCTGTGATCTTCAGTATTTTCTTCATCGCATGTCCCTTCTTTCTCATGTACATATTAAATATACCATCATTTGCTCCTATGCCAAACGGCAAGCACGCTGATCCGTTTGTGTGATAAAGTATTAATCCATTAGCACTGCATTTGGCTGTTATTTACATTCATAATTGGAGGGCTTAAAATAGGTGTGCATTCAGAAGTAACGGAGGAAGACAGACATGAAGCAGGGACATTCACAATTATGGATTGAAGCAAAAAATTACTTGTTCATTTTAATTGGATCAGCCATTGTGGCGATTGGATTTAATACGTTATTATTACCGAATCAGATTGCCGCAGGTGGTGTGAGCGGGATTAGTACGATTATGCAGTCATTCGGCTTTGAGGCGGCATATGTGCAGTGGGGGCTCAACATTCCGCTGTTTATCGCTGGCTTTTATTTATTAGGCGGTACATTTGGCGTGAAAACGCTCGTTGGCTCTATTTTCTTACCTTTGATGGTGTTTGTCACAAGGCATATTGCACCTGTGACACATGAAGCACTCTTAGCAGCTATTTTTGGCGGAGTGGTGATTGGGATCGGCATAGGGCTCGTGTTCCTTGGAAATGGGTCAACAGGTGGAACGGCGCTCGCTGCCAAAATCATCAATAAATATACAGGCCTCACGCTTGGTACCTGTTTAGCAATGATGGATGGCCTAATCGTTCTGGCTGCGATGACTGTTTTCGGGATTGAAGAGGGACTGTACGCTGTCATTGGTGTGTTTATTTCAAGTAAAACGATTGATGTCGTACAGGCCGGCTTCAGTCATTCGAAAATGGCGATGATCATTACAGGGCATGAGGATGAAGTCAGACAGGCAGTTTTTGATCAAATTGACCGTGGTGTCACAAAAATCTCAGCAGTCGGAGGATATACCGATCATGACCGTCCAATTCTAATGTGTGTCGTTGGACAGTCACAATTCACAAAGTTGAAACAAGTGGTGAAAGCAATCGATGCATCAGCATTTGTCATCGTAATGGATGCAAAAGAGGTGCTTGGTGAGGGTTTTAAAAGGGCTTAAACAAGGATATAATAGCGTTGACCAAATGATTGTAAGGGAGGGAAATTGATGCAAAAGAGCGGATTAATGATGCTGTTTGCAGCGATGATTCTTGTTCTTGCGGCTTGTGGAGGAAATTCAAGCAGCAGTGACAGTGACAAAGAAGGCAGCAAAAGTGCTTCAACTGTGAGCAGTGGTGAGGAAATTTATCAGCAAAACTGTATTGGCTGTCATGGGAAAGACCTATCTGGCGGAGGCGGACCAAGCCTGAAAGAAGTAGGAAAGAAATATAATGAAAGCCAAATTGCAGATATTGCACAGAATGGTAAAGGCTCTATGCCAAGCGGAATGGTAGATGAGAAGCAAGCAAAAGAAGTAGCAAAATGGCTTGCAGAGAAAAAATAAAACCTTTGTCTAATCGACAAGGTTTTTTTGTTTTTATATGTAGAAAAAGACTTTTGGATAGTATGAAAACGTATTATATTAAGTTTTATTTAAAAAATAAGGGTAAAAAGACATGTTTTTCGGTTTTAAATGTTGTTTTTACCTTTTAACGATAAGTTTTGAAATATAAATGTAATACCATTGCGTCGATTCATGACGTATAATTGGAGTTGTTGAAATTTAGACGATTCAATTTTTTCATCTTTTTGGATGAAAAGGACATAAATTGCTTGTACGTATCGAAGGGTATGTGCGTGACCATACATAACGTTTTTTGACGATAAGTGTCAAAACATCATGATAAGCTGTTAGTCAGCAATAAGAAAAGATTAGGTGATTACATGATTGAAATGAAGGAAGTCTACAAGATCTATTCTAACGGTGTAAAGGCGATCAATGGAATCAATGTCTCTATCCACCCAGGAGAGTTTGTGTATGTTGTTGGTCCCAGTGGTGCTGGTAAATCCACTTTCATCAAAATGATGTATCGTGAAGAGAAGCCAACCAAAGGGAAAATCTTAATTAATAGCAAAGATTTAGGCTCGATTAAGGAAAAAGAAATCCCTTACTTAAGAAGAGAAATTGGCGTAGTATTCCAAGATTTCAAACTGCTTCCAACCCTCACAGTGTTTGAGAACGTGGCATTTGCTCTTGAAGTCATTGGGGAACAGCCTCATATCATTAAGAAAAAAGTGCTGGATGTACTTGATTTGGTACAGCTCAAGCACAAAGCACGACAATTTCCTGACCAGCTGTCTGGCGGTGAGCAGCAGCGTGTATCTATCGCTCGTTCGATCGTGAATAGTCCTGAGGTAGTCATTGCAGACGAGCCGACAGGAAACCTTGATCCAGACACATCTTGGGAAATCATGAAGACACTCGAAGAGATTAATAACCGAGGAACAACAGTCGTCATGGCGACACATAACAAAGAGATTGTAAACAGCATGAAGAAACGCGTCATCGCAATCGAAGATGGAATGATTGTGCGTGACGAAGCAAGAGGGGAGTACGGCATTTATGATTAAAACTCTCTCGCGGCATTTACGTGAGAGCTTCCGTTCACTTGGAAGAAACACGTGGATGACATTTGCATCAATTAGTGCGGTCACTGTCACATTGATTTTAGTTGGGGTTTTTCTTGTGATTATGCTCAACTTGAACAACATGGCATCGAACGCTGAAAAAGAAGTAGAAGTAAAAGTGTTAATCGAATTAACGGCGAATCAAAAGCAGCAGGATGAATTAAAAGCAGAAATTGATAAGATTCCTGAAATCAGTGATGTCAAGTACTCATCTAAAGATGACGAACTAAAAGCGCTGATTAAAAGCTTTGGTGAAAATGGACAATCCATGGGACTTGTTGATCAAGAAAACCCATTAAACGATGCGTTTATTGTGAAAACATCAGATCCACACGATACACCAAAAGTAGCGAAGAAATTAGAAAACCTAAAAGGTACGTATAAAGTAACCTACGGAAAAGAAGAAGTCAGCCGACTCTTTAATGTGGTTGGAGTGGCGCGGAATGTAGGGATTGCGCTCATTATTGGGCTTTTATTTACAGCCATGTTCTTGATCTCTAATACGATCAAAATTACGATTTTTGCTAGACGTAAAGAAATCGAGATTATGAAGCTCGTAGGTGCAACGAACTGGTTTATCCGCTGGCCATTCTTCATTGAAGGATTACTGCTTGGTGTATTTGGTTCCATTATACCGATTGCTCTACTGCTTGGCACATATCAATATGCAGTGGGCTGGGTGGCACCGAGAGTACAAGGCTCATTTATTTCCATGCTTCCATATAACCCGTTTGTCTATCAAGTTTCACTGGTCCTTCTTTTGATCGGTGCAATCATTGGTGTATGGGGAAGCTTGACGTCCATCCGTAAATTCTTAAAAGTATAAATCTATTTTTGATGGCAGCACTCGAGAGTTTGATAGAAGGTGTGACCGGTTGAACCGATTCATCCGGTCGACTCTTCATGCAGACAGTTGTCATAGGAGGGGAATATCGTTTTGAAAAGAAAGCTGATGATGGCTGGAATGGCAGCGTTTATTGGAACAACGTGGCTGTATATTCCAGGGAACGAGAATCGTGCATTCGCATACGAAGACCTAGATCAAAAACGTCAACAAATCGAAGAGAAAACATCAAAGACTGAATCAACTTTGAAGAAAAAGAAATCAGAGCTGGCTAAGCTTGAAAAGAAAGAATCCAAGCTCAAAAAAGAAATTGAAAAGATTGACCACAAGGTAAGTGCTGCAACTGAAAAAGTCGCAGAAAAAGAAAAAGAAGTCAAACAAACGAAGCAAGAGATCAAGAAACTAAAAAAAGACATTCAAGTCATCAATGATCGAATTGAAAAAAGAAAAGCTATTTTCAAAGATCGAATTCGTTCGATGCAAAAAAGCGGCGGTACGATCAACTATTTAGATGTGCTGCTGGGTGCTCGCAGCTTTAGTGATTTTGTCGGTCGTGTTGGAGCTGTTACAACCATTGTTGAAGCAGACAAAGACATGATTACAGAACATGAAAATGATTTAAAGCTGGTGGAGCAAAAAGAAGCAGAGCTAAATAATCAGCTAAGTGGACTTGAAACATCTCTGAAAGAGCTAGAAGAGTTGAAAAAGGATTTGTCTAAACAGCAAAAAGAAAAAGAAAAAATCTTAGGGAATGTAACAGATAAAAAGAACCATGCCCATGATGAATTAGGCAAACTTGAAAATGAACAAGAAATTTTAGCGAACCAAAAAGCGGCTGTGAAGTCTGAGGAAGCACGCCGCCAAAAGGAAGAAGCAAAGAAAGCAGAACAAGCAGCTGCTGAAAAAAGTGCACCTACACCTCAAAGTGGCGGTTCAGATCAAGTATCTGATACACCAGCAAGCAGCTCAGGCTTTATTAAACCAGCTGCTGGCCGATTCTCATCTGGCTTTGGCGGACGTTCTGGCGGAAACCACTTCGGATTAGATATTGCAGCAAAAGGCACAGTATCTGTCGTCGCAGCTGCATCTGGAACAGTCACGAACTCAAGCTACTCATCGAGCTACGGGAATGTGATATTCATTACGCATAATATCAATGGACAGACCTATCAAACGGTATATGCCCACTTATCTACAAGGAGTGTGTCCACAGGGCAGAGAGTCGAGCAAGGACAATTCCTTGGATATATGGGTAATACAGGCCAGTCACATGGTCAGCATCTCCATTTTGAAATTCATAAAGGATTATGGAATGGCGCAAAATCAAATGCAGTCAATCCAGCGCAATATATTCGCTAATCAAAAAGCCGATAACATCACGTTATCGGCTTTTCTTATTCTAAATAAAATTAAAATAACAGCAGTAAACCGGCAATAATAGGTGTTAACAGTACAGCCGATTTCAATAAAAGCTTCGGTGCAAGGCGAGTAAATTTTGCGCCAATATATGCGCCTAATACTGTTCCGATTAAAATTTGAATGAGCAAGATAAAATCAACATAGCCCTCTGTAATATATCCAATTCCACCACCGATGGAAATTGGAATAATGACAAGCATCGTCGTGCCAACTGCCTGTCGAATGGAAAGTCTCAGTAAAATCAAAAGTCCTACTTGGATAAATGGTGCGGACCCGATACCAAACATACCTGACAGCAATCCGGATACAAGTCCTAAAATAATACCCCTTATGAGCAGCTGACGTGAAGAAAGCGGCTGCTGCTCAGCTTCTTCCTTCAGAACAAATAATTTGATCATCATAAACACAGCGGATAAAAAGAGCATGCCAGCTGTTAAATAGTGCAGATTTCCTTCTGGAATAAAAGGAGCAATCTTAGCTCCTGCAAAGGAAGCCACACAAGCCAAAGCTCCGACGATCAAACCAGATTTCAGCTGAATATTCCCTTCCCTGTAGTGGCTGTATGCACCTGATAACGTCGTAAATGCCATTGCGGCTAAAGATGTCCCAAGTGCGGTATGGATAGGGATATCAAAAATTAACGTAAGCAATGCGATGACAAAACCAGCACCGCCTGCTCCTACAAATCCTAATAAAATTCCTAATAATAGCATCGTCAATATAATATACATAGCGAAGACTCCTTCTCGATCATAACAAAATAAAAATTACACCTAATAAAATAATTAGTCAAGCCTTCGCAGCAGAATGTCTTTACATGAAATCCCTTCTTCTGGCATATAATAACTCAGGTCATCAGGAAGAGTTGAAGAAGGAGGCCAAATATGAAAAAACAAATCGCATCTATTATGGCAAGTGTCATTCTATTAATCAGTGCAGGGGTGATGACGCATAAAGAGGGAACTCATGCGGAGTCACCGCAAGCAGCTGCTGCAATGGCTGGACAAGCTCAATCAAGTGATAAGGCGAAAGAGAATGGGATGGAGAAAATTGAGAAAGCCTATGACCTTATTTCGAATGAATATGTAGAGGAAGTGGATCGCCAAAAGCTGCTTGAAGGCGCCATTCAAGGAATGCTTTCAACTTTAAATGATCCGTATTCAGTATACATGGACAAGCAAACCGCCAAGCAATTTTCTGATTCGCTTGATTCTTCTTTTGAGGGAATTGGGGCAGAAGTGGGGATGGATGAAGGAAAAATCATTATCGTCTCTGCCTTTAAAAAATCCCCTGCAGCAAAAGCAGGTCTAAAGCCGAAAGATGAAATCATCAGCATTGATGGTGAGTCGATGAAAGAAAAAAGCTTAAACGATGCTGTACTGAAAATAAGAGGGAAAAAAGGAACATCCGTCGCTCTGAAAATCAGACGAAATGGGATTGAAAAAGAGTTAACATTCCATATCAAACGAGAAGAAATCCCACTTGAAACCGTGACTTCCTCTGTGAAAGAGGTAAATGGTCATAAAACAGGCTATATCGCGATCTCAAGCTTTTCAGAAGATACTGCGAAGGATTTCACATCAAGCCTGAAACAGCTCGAGAAAAAGGGCATAGAAGGTCTTGTGCTTGATGTGAGAGGAAACCCTGGCGGCTATCTGCAAAGTGTAGAAGACATTTTGAAACATTTTATTACAAAAGATCAGCCTTATATTCAAATTGCAGAACGGAACGGCGACAGGAAACGCTATTTTTCAAAGCGGAAAGAACAGAAGCCTTACCCAGTTAATGTCTTAATTGATAAAGGCAGTGCATCCGCTTCTGAAATACTCGCTGGTGCTATGAAAGAAGCCGGAAAATATGAAGTCGTCGGTGATGTCTCCTTTGGGAAAGGCACTGTGCAGCAGGCGGTTCCAATGGGTGACGGCAGTAACATTAAATTAACGCTGTATAAATGGCTCACGCCAAAAGGAAATTGGATTCACAAAAAAGGTGTCGTACCGACGATTGCGATTCATCAGCCAGATTACTTTACTGTAGGACCGCTTCAGCTGAAAGAACCACTTCAGCTTGATATGAACAATGAAGAAGTGAGACAAGCACAGACGCTATTAAAGGGCTTGTCATTCGACCCCGGCAGAGTAGACGGCTACTTTGATGAAGAAACGAAAAAGGCGGTATTAGCCTTCCAAAGCACATACAATCTCAACAAATCAGGTGTAATTGATCTGAAGACAGCGAAAATGATGAACAAAATGGTGGATGAAGTGAAATCCTATGAAAAAAATGATCTTCAACTGCAGACTGCACTAAAAGCACTATATCTTAAAAAATAAAGAGGCGAATAAATGCCTCTTTTTTTTGGTTCATAAGTGTCACAAACATGTAATAGTTTATTCTTAAAAATAAATTATATCGAGAAATATATTCATTTATTTTACAAAAAACATAACATTCCTTCGATTTTACCCGATAACATATTTATATAAGAGACTTTCTGTTGATTTAAACATGTCATGAAAATGAAACTTTTGAAAGTTGTATGTTACATAAATAATTCTTACAATATAAAGTAGCACTCATTTTAAATATTTTATTTTTTGCGGATATTCAGCTTGAGCATTAAGCTGTACCGAGGTTTGCGCTTTTCTTAAAAGAACTAGTAAATGGGGGTACACAATTGAAAAGGGCAAGTATTGTGAGAGAGAAAAAATATTACGAGTTGGTAGAGGAGCTTAAGAGTCGTACGAAAGATGTGACGTTTTCCGCTACAAAGGCATTAAGTCTGCTCATGCTGTTAAGCAGGTACTTGGTCAATTACACAACGGTAGAATCAGTCGACGAAATCGATGAAGACTGTGCTGAGATATACTTCAATTATTTAATGGATAATCATAAGAGACTTGGTATAAACTTAACCGACATCAAGAGGTCGATGCAGCTGCTCGGCGGCATACTAGATGTAGATGTCAATCACTACTTAAAAGATTTTTCACTGTCGAATGTCACACTTTGGATGAATCAGGAGAAATAAACCTGGTGTCAAGCATCGATTTATTTGATAGAATAAGAGAAAATGCTTGACTTGGGCGGTGAACGATAATGAGCTCGGAGTGGATGGGAGCTGGATTAAAAGCGGTCGGTCTGTTTTTAATCCACCCTCTTTTTTATTTCATGGTATTAATCAGCCTGTTACATGGCTACATCCGCGTAAAGCGGGAGAGAAAAGCGTTTCAAACAAGAATAGAAGATGTATACGATGAACTTAAATTTACATATTCAAAGGGATGGATTCTAGGGATTTGCCTATCCGTCATTTCAGTAGGCTTAGGGATTGCCCTCCCGCCTGGATTCATCGTGCTGATTGCAGCGATGACCATTGTTTGCTCTTTATTCTTTAAGGCGAGTGCGCTTTCGTCTGCATACACACTCGGTTTCAGCTTTATTGCGGCACTTGGACTGATGTATTTCCAAGTGAGCCATTCATGGTTGCCGCAGCTCTCAATGATGAATACATCAGCCGTTGTTATTCTGCTAGGACTTTTATTAATGACCGAGGGGATTCTAGCCTATCGAACGGCGCATTTACGAACATCGCCTGCAATGGTGATGAGTGCGAGAGGACTTTTGATTGGCCAGCAGCGGGCAAATCGTCTGTGGCTTTTACCGCTTGTTTTGCTGATGCCGGCAGGTGAATTTACTTCTTCTCTGCCATGGTGGCCGGTGCTTCAAGTACACGATCAAAGCTTTTCATTTATTTTGATTCCATACATCATCGGTTTCGGGCAGCGGATTCAAGGATCGCTGCCAATTGTCAGCATTCAAATTACGGCACGGCGTATTCTCATGCTTGGACTCGCTGTTGCTTTACTAGGTGCTGCAAGTATTTGGTTTGAGCCGATTGCATGGGGAGCTGTATTGATAGCGATTGCCGGAAGAGCATTCCTCTCATGGAAACAGAGAGTCAACGACAATGCAGCTCCATTCTACTTCTCTAAGCGTAATCAAGGGCTAATGGTGCTGGGAATCATTCCGAATACACCTGCAGCTGATTTAAAGCTTGAGATCGGAGAAGTCATTACAAAGGTGAATGGAATTGAAGTCAAAACCGTTTCGGAATTTTACGAAGCCCTTCAAACCAATCGTGCTCTGACAAAGCTTGAGATCATTGGCTTGAATGGTCAGACAAGGTTTGAGAAACGCGCTTCTTACGAAGGGGAGCATCATCAGCTTGGCATCCTGTTTGTGAAGGATGATCCTCAGCAAGAATCAACGGCGATTTCATCATAAAAAAAAGCTGCTAGAGATGGCAGCTTTTTTCTTTTGGACGCGCTTCTTTTCCATAGGATTCGCCCCATTCACGCATAGCGAAGATGATAGGCTTTAACGTATCTCCTAAAGAAGTGAGTGAATATTCGACACGAGGAGGGACCTCCTCATAGACTTCTCTGTGAACAACTCCGTCTTGTTCTAGCTCGCGCAATTGCAGCGTAAGAACACGCTGAGAAATCCTTGGCAGAAGCCGGCGTAATTCGTTGTATCGTTTTGGACCGCAAGTCAAATGATAAAGGATCACTCCTTTCCATTTTCCTCCTATTACACTCGTTGTGGTGGAAACGGGACAGCCATGATTGACAATACTGACTGGATTGGATGGTGCACTCATCTTTACACTCCTTTCTAAGGCGAAATGGGTGATAAACGAACATGATTGTACCTAACGAACAAAAATGTGCGTACTTGAATCAAAGGAAGTTTTTCTTTTACCATAGAGGTATCACATCACACATTCGGGTTGTTTGTTTTCTTATCATAACAATTTCTATATGGGAATGGAAAGAAATTGGATTGGTGAAACTTCACACCCTAATCGTTCACTAGAAAGGATGAATACCATGCGAGACAAAGAGCAATTAAAAAAAGAAATCATTGAGGCGTATGAATTCCGTCATGCGACAAAAGAATTTGACCCGGCGAAAAAGATTCCAGAAGATGACTTTGCGTTCATTTTAGAGACAGGAAGACTTTCGCCAAGCTCTGTCGGATTTGAGCCTTGGAAGTTCCTCGTCGTTCAAAATGAAGCATTTAGAGAGAAATTAAAAGAATATACATGGGGTGCGCAAAAGCAGCTTCCAACTGCCAGCCATTTTGTGATCATTTTGGCAAGAACAGACGCCCGGTATGATTCAGCATATGCAGAATACATCAACAAGGAAATCAAAGGAATGACAGACGAAACGTTTGAGATGGTAAAAGAACGCTACAAACAATTCCAAGAGAATGATCTTCATTTGATGGAAACTAACCGCACGCTCTTCGATTGGGCTTCCAAACAAACGTATATTGCCCTTGGAAATATGATGACAGCCGCAGCACAAATCGGCATCGATTCATGCCCTGTTGAGGGATTCAGCTACGATGAAATTCATCGTATGCTTGAGGAAGAAGGATTACTTGAAGATGGTCAGTACGACATCTCTGTCATGGCTGCCTTTGGGTATCGAGTCATTGAGCCAAAGCGCGGCAAAACGCGTCGTCCAATGGATGAAGTAGCCATTTGGATTCGTTAAAAGAAAATGTCTGAAAAAGGCTGTTGACAATTGTGTGGTTAGTCAGTATATTTAAAAAATAAAATCTTTGATAAATAGACAAATTGACTATAAAACGCTTTGACTTGAGAATAGTAAATGAATATCCGTTTTCTAAGAGAGCTGCGGGTTGGTGCAACGCAGTAAAACGAATCATTGAACTCGCTCAAGGAGCGGCAAGACTGAATGAATAGTAAGTCTTTACGTGTGACCTCCGTTATCGGGTTTCAAGTTGGATTCAGCTATGTCTGAGTCAATAAGAGTGGTAACGCGGTTGCAAGGTCAGTCGTCTCTTCAAGGAGATGACTGGCCTTTTTATATGCTTTTATCTTATATTTGTCTGAAGATTCAAATTTAAAGGAGCTATAGAAAATGGAAAAGGAACATGTGCAATTAAAACGAACAATGACGTCAAGGCATATCATGATGCTCGCACTTGGCGGTGCCATCGGTGCTGGTCTGTTTAAAGGAAGCAGTTCTGCCATTGATATCGCGGGTCCTGCTGTCATTTTGGCATATATGATTGGTGGTCTTATTTTATTATTTATTATGCAAGGACTTGCCGAAATGACAGTTGCACGACCTGGCGCTAGAACATTCCGTGATTTAATTGAACCTGTGTTAGGCAAATACCCCGCCTATTTCTTAGACTGGATCTATTGGAAAATGTGGGTGTTGAACATTGCAGCAGAAGCGATCGTGTCTGCAATCTTTATTCAGTACTGGTTCCCACAAGTACCGATTTGGACACTTGTGTTAATCATTTCACTTGTTGTGACATTGATCAATGTTTGTTCAGTCAAAATGTTTGCTGAAACAGAGTACTGGTTAGCTTCTATTAAAATTGCTGTCATTCTTTTATTTATTATCATTGGGTTAACGATGCTGTTTGTCTCATTCGGACAGCATGCAGCACCGGGATTATCCAACTTAACCGAACACGGAGGATTTTTTCCGAATGGAACAGGCGGCTTAATTGCGGCAATGCTGGTGGTCGTGTATTCATATGGCGGAACTGAAATGATTGGGGTTACATTAGCAGAAACGAAAAACCCTGAAAAAGTCATCCCAAAAGCCATTCAAAGTACATTTGTACGAATCATCGGTTTTTATGTACTTCCGTTCTTCATCATCGTCAGCTTAATTCCTTGGAATCAAGTAAACAATGAACAAGTGAGCCCATTCGTCACGGTGTTTGCAACGATTGGTGTGCCATATGCAAGTGATATCATGAACGGGATTATTCTATTAGCAATCTTGTCTTCTATGAACTCTGGTCTGTATGCTTCTTCAAGGGTACTATTTACACAGGCAATGGATGGCCGTATATGGAAGGGCTTTTCGAAGCTGTCGAAACAGCAGGTGCCAGTCAGAGCGATTCTAGTATGTACATCTACTTTGTATGTAGCCGTATTAATCTCTCTTTTTGTAGGAAGTCAAACCTTTAATTATTTAATGGGATCTTTAAGCTACACGGTCTTATTCATCTGGTTTATTATTGCTGTCGGGCATCTAAAGTCTCGAAGCGTAGCAGCACCAGGAGGATATCGCGTCAAGCTGTATCCTTTCACAACATGGTTTTCTGTCATTGCGATCATTGCCATTTTTATCGGTGTTGTATCAACAACTCCGATTGTCCAAACCTTGGTCACAATGGGTATCTATCTCATCATTACGCTTTCTTTCTTCATCAATAGAAAGCGGTTTGAAACAGCTGTTTAATTTAAAAGCGTGCAGGACTCTTGAAGAAGGTCTCGCACGCTTTTTTAATGTAGTTTTATTGTTTGAACGAAAGCAATCGACTATCCTTTTGAAAGGAATTGATGCATAAAAGTAGATGATCAAAAAGATGCCGAAAATAGCTGTTCAAATTTAGGCGACTGATGCGTATATTTGGATTAAACGAATAACCTTACCTAAAAAATCTAATTGGTTATATCGTTGGCAGGTTTTCAACGACTGGAGTATTTGGCAGCTGGATGATGGCTGTCGTACCGCATCCTGGCTCAGATTGAATATCGAACGTGCCATGATGTTTTTTCATGATTTGATAGACAATAGCTAGTCCAAGACCTGAGCCGCCATCTTTTCTCGTACGTGCCTTATTTACTCGATAAAATCGCTCAGAAACATGTGGAAGGTCTTCTTTTGGAATGCCGTTGCCCTCATCTGTCACTCTCAATTCAGCTTTATGTTGGTGAACTAGTAATTCAATCGAGACCGATTTTCCAGAGGGAGTGTAATGAATGGCATTGTCCAGTAAATTACGAACCACTTGTTGCAGCCGATCGCTATCGCCATACACAATACAATCCTCATCAAGTGTCCGTTTCAGATAAATGCCCTTTTGATTAGCGATAAATGCCATTTGATCAAGAACGTCATGAATCAGCTGAGCAAAGACGATTGGCTCCATCGTTAGTGGATAAGAATCTCCTTCTAGCTGCGCAAGGTCTAAAAGATCATGCACAAGTCGGCTTAAACGTGCGGCCTCATCCTGGATGATGTGCATTCCTTTTTTTTGATCAATGATCCCTTCTTCAATACCTTCAGCATATCCTTTCATATAACTTAGCGGAGTCCGAAGTTCGTGGGAGACATTCGCAAGAAATTCCCTGCGGTGCTGCTCAACTTTTTCAAGGGTAGAAGACAGTTTGTTAAAAGAGCGGCTCAGCTGGTTTAATTCATCTCCGTTTTTGGTCACAGCCATCCGTTTTGAAAAATCGCCAGATTCCATTTCCATCGCAATTTCTTTCATTTGATTAATTGTCCGAACGACTTTATTGGAGCTCTTATATCCGATAAAGAAAATCAGGAGCAGAATTAACAAAATGGATATGCCAAGTGTCAATCTGATTTGGACAAAGGGTTCATATACATCCGATAAGGGCATGGATAGAAAAATTGTCCCTGATAGCTCATCTTTGCTTGAGAAAACAGGGATGGCGATGCCAAGAATATCTTGATGAAACTGTGAGTGTTCTCTAATCAACACGACGGTTTCCCCTTGAAGGAGTTTTTGGCGTTCCTTGAACGTGATGAGGTTATCATTTGTGTTCGTATCAAAAGGAAGACCACTTGAAAGCTCCATTGGGTCATCTGTAAAAATAATGTTCGCCTGACTCGAGTCGTTAGCCCATTTTACTCTATCGGTAAAATACGTATCTTTCCCGTGTTGATGATAAATTTGTGCCAGCTTTTTACCTTGTAAACTTAAGGAATCAATCTGCTTATCAACATACAAGTGCTGGTATAAGTAATAGGTGAGGGCAAGAGCTGAGGCAGCAACGATTCCGGTCACTACAAGGATTAAGAAGAGCACTTTCTTTTTAATCGATAAAGGCTTCATTCTTCCTCCTCAAACTTATAGCCGACACCCCAAACGGTTTTTATATGCCGTTCCGCTCCCTTTAATTTCAGTCTCAGCGTTTTGATATGTGTATCGACTGTTCGTAAAGAGCCGCTCGTAGAATGTGATTCCCACAATTTTTGATAGAGCTGTTCTCGTGAAAACACTTGGCCTTGATTGAGTAAAAGAAACATGAGCAAATCGAATTCTCTTCTAGTTAAATTAATGGGCTCCTGATGGATATAGACTTGTCTACCATCCTGATCAATCTCCATGTCACCAAACTGTATGCGGCTGCGCTTTAGCGAAAGACCTCTAATTCGTCTCAAAGTTGTTTCAATTCTTGCTGCAAGCTCACGTAGACTGAAAGGCTTCATGATGTAGTCATCCGCACCAATTTCTAGGCCTCTAATTCGATCCTCCTCATAACTTCTAGCTGTTAAGAATAAGATGGGGATTTGAGATGTTTGCCTGATACGCTGGCAGACTTCAAATCCATCCATATCAGGCATCATGATATCTAGTACTACAAGGTCAACGGGTTCCTTTTCAAGCTGACGTAAGGCATCCATTCCATTACTAGCTGTGATGATGTGAAAGCCTTGTCTTTTTAAGAAGGATCCGATTAACTCAAGCATATCGAACTCATCGTCTACAATTAAAATATGCATTTGTTCTTTCATTTCTTTTCCTCCAACACGATAGCATAAGGTCCTGATGGGACATTCAGTCGATTTTTCATCATGAATGTATGTTTATCGATAATTGATACTGAATTGTCATCTAAGTTACTCACATATATTGATGTGGTATCAGCGGTGATATAATTCGGATTTTGACCAGTTTCAACAGAAGCAAGCTGCTTATTCGTCTCTGTATCTACTTTGTATAGCGTATGATCTCCATGACAAAGTACATATAAAGTAGAAGAATTTTTCTCTGAAAAGAATGCAACAGGCATAACGCCTAGTTTTATTTCTCGCTGCTTTTTACCTGTTTGAGGGTCGTAAGCAAAAATGCTCTTATTTAAGGTGCCTGGTTTACCGTGACCACCGATCCAAATGGATTGTCCATCAAAATGAATACCAGATGGTCGTTCAAGTACAGAGAACGTACGTATATGTTTTTCCTTCTCAATATCTATAACAGAGACAGTATGACTTTCTGCATTTAAAACAAATAAAGTACCTGACGGAGAAAGTGTCATAGAAGAAGGTAACTTTCCGGTCTTCACAGTTGCTTTTATTTTTTTACGCTGCGTATCAATAAAATAAACGACGTTTTTCTGCGAATCTGCTGCAATTAAGGTGTGAGAAGCTGCATCATATGTAAGGGAAGTCAGCCCTTTATTCACATCCATATAATCTGTTGCTGTACCTTTTTTTAAATTAATTTCGATAAGCGATTCTCCTTCTTTACTAGTTGCGATGATGACATCTTTGTTGATTTGGATAAGATCAGTGAGCGGATGTTTTAAATCAACGGAAGAGATCATTTTATTCTTTTGTAAATCAACTATTGAAAAGGAGGCTTTTTTTAATTGAGAGATGACCGCGATCGATTGAGAGCTGTCAGGTGGAGTAAATTGCTGGTCTTTTCCACAGCCTGACAGGAATAACAATAGAGCTGATAAATAGATCACAACATATTTTACACGTTCCATTCTTCCGCTCCTTTGCGTCCTCTATTTTCAAAAAGCATACCACAAAAATTGTGAAAAAAAATCGAAGTTATCAATGCTGAAAGAGATGAAAAACAGATTTTAGGTGGATGAATGAGGACAATTCGATTTAAAGTTCCTTTTTTGTCTAGTCATGTGGCATTTTTTCATCTTTAAAAAAGGATTTTCAATATTTGATTCCTGTGCCAGCTATAGCTTACAGTGATAAAAATAATGAAAACTCCCCGCTCTAAATCGCCATAGAGCGCAGGGAGTGATTAGGCAGAATGCCCAGATGATGGAGAGGTAGATTTCGTTTTGACGCGTTGGGATAAAAGGAAGCCAAGGATTCCTGCGCCCATTAATACAATAAATAAAGATTGGAAACCACTCATGATACCAATCAATGTCGACGAAATGATACTGCCAAAATATCGAAAGGTTGAGAAAATACCAGATGCCGAACCAGTTAAGCTTTGATCAACAGCTGTTAAAGAAGCCATCTGCATACTTGTCATACCAATCCCTGATGAAATTCCACCTGCGACTAGTGTCACGATAAGCAGTGGTAAGGTTGGGTACTGACTCAGTGTAATTAACATGATGCCTGATAAAGTAAGGCAGAGAAATGAAAAGCGAATCATTTTTTTCGCGCCTTTTTTTGGATGGAGTCTTGCGCCTAATAAACCGCTAAGAGACATACAAAGAGAAAATATCGATAGAATCATACCGCTTTTTGTATGAGAAAGCGCAAGTTGTTGTTCCATAAACAGCGGCATAATGAGAAGGATGGCATACATCACAAAATTACTTAGCATGATCGACAGATTCGCATTTGTAAATGAACTGTTTTTAAATAGGGATAAATCGATAATGGGATTCTTTACTTTGCGTACATGTTTAAAGAATAAAGGAATGACAATCAATGCTAGAATGCCATAAATTAAATATTCATTTAGTAGCTGGCTTTTTGAGCATAGAATGATTGTGGCAATTCCGATGGTTAAATACAATGAACCGATCATATCTACCCTTGCATGTATGCGTGTATGCTTTATGTTTGGAATGAGCAAGACGCCGGTGACTAGTGTAAGAAACAGAAATGGAATATTTACTAAGAATATGGAATGCCAATCAAAACTCTGAATGAGAATCGATCCAATAAATGGCCCAAGTGCGGCACCAATACCAGCACCAAATCCAAAGTAACCCATTGTTTTAGATAGCTTTTCGGGTGAGACTGTTGCACGAATCAAAGCAATGCTATTCGGTGTTAAAATAGCCCCGCCAGCTGCTTGAATGGAGCGAAAGATGATGAGAAATGCTAGATTAGGTGCTAAAGCACAGCCAATCGAGCCGATTAAAAAGAGTGTCACTCCGGTTAAATACATGCGGCGGTGTCCATATATATCTCCTAACTTACCAGCGATAGGCTGTGTGACCGCCATGACAATAAGATAAATCGTGACAACCCAAGTAATGTTTGAAATGGATTGATCATAATAAGTTGATATGGATGATAAAGCGACTGCGATCATCGTTGAGTTGACCGGAACTAGTATAGCTCCAAGTAACAAAGAATAGATGATCAAATTCTCTTTTTGCAATTTCAATGTGTATACCACCTTTTGTAAAAAAGAAGAATTCCACCCTTTAAACGGGAGAAATTCCTCTCATGAAAATGTGTGTGTATGTCTCAATAAAATCATCTTTTTGTGTTAATACGAGCTGGAAGTCTTGCTCAAGCTGCTGAATAAAAAAACCGAAATACGTACTAATGAAAATGTCTGCATAAATGTCTTCTTTTCCTTTTAAGACATTATGCAAAGCACTCATCTTTTTGAAGTATTGTATCAGCATTTCCCTTAGTTCTTGAGGATAAATTTTTTCATGACTGGTCAGATCTTTAAACATAGCCGGTTCTCGCATGCTGATATAAATGAATTCTTTTTTTGAAGTTAAATGTTCAAGGATATAGGAACCGAGAAACTTTAAATCGGTGTATAAATCCCCTTTAAATTCTGCTTCTAAGGTTTTCGTCGGCGTTGATTTCATTTTCATAATGGCAGCAATAACGCCGCGTTTGTTTTTAAAGTTGCGGAAAATTGTTGCTTCACTGACATTCGCTTTTGTGGCTATTTCTTTGGTTGTGGTTTTTTGATAGCCCTTTTCAGTCAATAAATCCATTGTTGCGCGAATGATTCGTTGATTTGTAGATTTTAACAAGCATACTCACCTCAGGTTATGAATGTGTTTGCAACAAAGTAAGTATACCGATAAAATCTATGACCGCCAATATGATCCAAAACGATAAAGTTAGACACGTGCATGCTGTTTTAATATCTGAATGCGTCCATTGCTTCCATCTACTGTCACAAGGTCACCGGATTGAAGTGTTTCAGTCGCTATTCGGGTTCCTAGGACAGCTGGCATCATATACTCTCTAGCGATAATAGCTGAATGAGACAAAATGCCTCCAGCATCGGTGATGACTGCTTTTGCATCTCTAAATAAGCTCGTCCATAAAGGTGTGGTTGTTTTGCAAACTAAAATATCATCCTTTTGAAATTGAGAGAATTCCTCAGCACATGTAATGACTTTTACTCTTCCAGAAACAATACCGCTAGATGCGCCAATTCCATAGATCATATCACTTGTATTGTTTTCATTTTCTCTTAATGAACCGAGCATTCTTTCTACTTGCTGCAATTCAGCTTCAGTTGGGGTACCCATATAAGCTGGTGGTTGGATGGCTTCATTATCTTTCATGTCAATTTTTCTTTGTGCGATGACCGTATCAAATGATGTAGAGGTTGTGAGCGCTGTGTGTACCTCCTCATCGTAGAGGTACCATAGATCTTCTGGATGAGGGATCGCTCCTTTTTGTACAAGAAGTTCACCAATCTTTAATAGATATACCCTGGCTTTAGCATCTAACATGGCATCAATATAGAAGTGGTGATCGTCACGGATATTAGCGGCCTGTAGGGCGAATTGGTAAAGAGTCTCAAATTTCGTTTTAAACGCTTCATCCTTCACTTGGCTCATAAAATGTTCATATGTCTCTTGTCTTTTGATGACGGCTTGTGCAAATTCTTCATCAAAATCACTTTGGTGTTGAATATTGTTTCTGATGATATCTAGTATAAACTCAGGGTTTTCCACCCATGTCTCTTCCGTAAGGTCATGACTTTTAACAGATCGCCAGCCATAGACTTGAAGAAATTCTTCTAATGTCGAAATGAAGTGTCTGCCTTTTTCCGATTGAGTGAGTGCATCAAGCAGTGCTGGATTCTTTTCATGGTTCATAAATGCTTGATGAAGTTCAGTATCTTGAAGGACACTCTTTGCAAAATCAGATAGCTTCTTGTCTGTTTCAAGAGATTTGTTCATCACGCCTATCATCATCTCATGCAGCAGGATCACTTGTGATTGATCACCAGTATACGTCACAAGCATGTCTTCAATCATAGCCGATAAAATGACTTGAGGTATGACAATATCAAAATGATCATCGTATGCTTGTATATAAAAAGTCTTTAATTCTTCGAAGCCGACGATGGCGTCTTCAATGGTCATCGGTTCCTTCATTTTATGATCGAGTTTTTCGTAAAAGGGAAAGAAATTTTTCTCTAAAATCTCATACATACGTTCACTTAAATGCGGAAATAACTCAAATATGCTCTCATCAAAAACTGGTGCAGCTTCTGCACTTGCTTCAGGCAGTGACGGTGATGAATACAGGTGACCTCTATAAAGCTTGATATCTTTAATATTCAGATCAGGCACTTGATATTTTTCACCATTTTTCTTCATACCGCTTTTTAATGCTGGGATGATCAGGCTTGAAAAGAGAGGACTTGTTGGGCCCGGCAGATGATCGTCCATTGAGATCCAGAAATCCTGCAGCTCGTCTGGCTGCATTTGAAAAGAAGCGCCCGCTGTCTCATCTGCTGCTTTTGAGAGGGCTGCGGTAATCGGCCTGGCTTGAAGTAAATAAAATGTGCCATTTGCTATTCCAAATTCGATATCGACGCTATGACCATAAAGTGCTTCTACTTGTTTGGTGATTTGCGTGATTTCTTCTAATTGGTCATCATTCAGGCAAAACTGACCAGCCATTTCTTCCGTTACTGCTTGTTCAATGACACCTTCTTGATAAGGGATAATTTGCAGCTCTTTCGTTCCAAGTGATTTTTCAATAAAAAGTGTCTCTTTGTCTATAACAAATGTGTCAGGCGTCACAAGCCCGGAGACGATTGCTTCTCCTAGTCCGTAGCTTGCTGTGAGCATCATTTCATTTGTTTTTCCTGTTACGGGATTCTCACTAAAGATGACACCGGAGACGTCAGAATGGATCAATCCTTGAACGACAACAGCCATGAGCGGCATCTCTTCCTCGTTTTCATCCATCTCTTCCTTATATTCTGTCACTCTCGCTCCAAAATAAGAAGACCAGCATTCTTTGACAGCCTGTAAGAATTCTTCATTTGTTTTGATATTTAAATAGGTCTCGTACTGTCCTGCAAATGAGGCGCCTTCGAGATCTTCAGCAACAGAAGAGGATCGAACTGCAACTGAGGGATAAGTTTTCCGCAATGATTGAAAGGACGAAAGGAGTTCTGCTTCCATTTGAGAAGGAAACGATGCTTTTTTGATTTTGTCAGCAAGGTTTTGTTCAGTTGGATGCAGGTTGTGATATGAAAGAAAGCTTGAAAAGCTGTTGGTTTTGATAATAAATCCATCTGGGACTGGCAGGCCGTGATTGTTTAATTTGATTAAATTCAGGCCTTTTGCCCCTGCGAGTGCTGCGGATTCTTCAGCCGCATGAAATAAAACTGAATACATGGGAATGCCCCCTTATCCAAATAGCCAATGGTTTGTCTGTCTCTCTATCGTTTCTAAAATGATAGTGCGCACTATCATTTTAATCATAGGATTTATTGGATGTTACTGTCAAAGACGGAAAGACCTATCTTTACAAAGGGGACATTCTCACTAATTTCCTTCTATATCTATAACAAAAGTCTCCGAACAGAAAGAAAAATAGGTGAAATTGAAAACTGTGAATTGTTCAATATGCCAATCTTTACTATAATCAAGGGAGTAGACCAAGAAGAGGGAGGGTTTTTGTGATTACAAAAGCCATATTTGCACTTGTTTTTCCTTTCCTGCTCGTTATTTTATTTTCAAAGGTTACTTATAATCATTATGTGGGCATTGCATTAACAGCAGCGCTTTTATTTGCCTCGTACATGAAGGGCTATACAGAAACCTACTTTATTGTGGGATTAGATATCATTTCTTTAGTAGCTGGGGCATTATATATGGCTAAAAAAGAAATTGAAAAGAGAGAAAAGGCTGAAAAAAATCATTGATATCATCATCAAGAGCGTGTTAGGCAGAAAGATGACGTTTTATAAGCTGTGCTTACGAATTCTAGTGAGTGCAGCTTTCTTTTGTTCTCTTTTTCTGCTCATCGAATATCTCTCACCAAAATGTTCCATACTGAAAGGAAGGTTTTCGCAAGAGGGTTATTTGGTATTGAAGAGAGGGTATGACTGTATTGGAAATAAAAATCAAGTAAGAGCCGAACTTTAGTTCGTATTTTTGTGTTCTTTTATGATAATATATTCATTAGATAGATTTCGTAACGAAACGGAGGCTTTGATGTGAGTGACCGCTTTGAATTAGTTTCTAACTATCAGCCCCAAGGAGATCAGCCGAAGGCAATTGAAAAGCTTGTTGAGGGGATCCATCAGGGGAAACAGCATCAAACGCTGTTAGGTGCTACAGGTACGGGAAAGACCTTTACTGTATCCAACCTGATCAAAGAAGTGAACAAACCGACACTTGTCATTGCGCATAACAAGACACTTGCCGGTCAGCTATACAGCGAGTTCAAGGAATTTTTTCCGAATAATGCTGTCGAATATTTTGTGAGTTACTATGATTATTACCAACCAGAGGCGTATGTGCCTCAGACTGATACATTTATTGAAAAGGATGCCAGCATCAATGATGAGATTGATAAGCTGAGACACTCCGCTACGTCCTCGTTATTTGAGCGGAGAGATGTCATCATCATTGCCAGTGTCTCCTGTATTTATGGCTTAGGTTCGCCAGAGGAATACCGAGAGCTTGTGCTGTCTTTACGTACTGAAATGGAGATTGAACGCAATCAGCTTCTTCGAAAGCTGGTGGACATTCAGTATTCTCGTAATGATATAGATTTTCAGCGCGGAACCTTCCGAGTACGAGGAGACGTCGTTGAAATTTTTCCTGCTTCACGTGATGAACATTGTATCAGAGTGGAGTTTTTCGGTGATGAAATTGAACGTATTCGTGAAGTGGATGCACTCACTGGAGAAATACTCGGTGATCGTGAGCATGTGGCTATTTTCCCAGCATCTCACTTCGTCACAAGAGAAGAAAAAATGGAAAAAGCGATTATTAATATTGAACAAGAGCTTGAAGAGCAGCTCGAAAAACTTCGAGATAATGGAAAATTGCTAGAAGCGCAGCGCCTTGAGCAGCGGACAAGATATGACCTTGAGATGATGAGAGAAATGGGCTTTTGTTCAGGAATCGAGAACTACTCAAGGCACCTGACCTTGCGTCCTTCTGGTTCAACACCTTACACATTGCTTGATTATTTCCCGGATGATTTTATGATTGTTGTTGATGAGTCACATGTGACGATCCCGCAAATCCGCGCGATGTACAACGGGGACCAAGCAAGAAAGCAAGTGTTGGTTGATCACGGATTCCGTCTGCCTTCAGCACTTGATAACAGACCGCTCACCTTTGATGAGTTTGAAAAGCATATTAATCATATTGTGCATGTATCTGCCACTCCTGGTCCTTATGAGCTTGAGAAAACACCTGAGGTTGTGGAACAAATTATTCGTCCAACAGGTTTACTTGATCCAATCATTGAAGTGCGTCCGATTGAAGGGCAAATTGATGACTTAATTGGAGAAATTCATGCGCGGGTTGAGAAAAATGAACGTGTGCTTGTGACGACGCTGACGAAGAAAATGTCTGAAGATCTTACAGATTACTTAAAAGAGATCGGAATCAAAGTTAATTATCTGCATTCAGAAATTAAGACCCTTGAGCGGATTGAGATTATTCGCGATTTGCGTCTTGGAAAATATGATGTGCTTGTGGGAATCAACCTTCTTCGTGAAGGACTGGATATTCCAGAGGTCTCGCTCGTGACGATTTTAGATGCAGATAAAGAAGGCTTCTTACGCTCTGAAAGATCCCTCATCCAGACGATAGGCCGTGCCGCGAGAAATTCGGAAGGCCGGGTCATTATGTATGCAGATAAAATGACCAAATCAATGGATATTGCGATTCAAGAAACGAAGCGAAGACGAGAGCAGCAAGAGGCGTATAATGAGAAATATGGAATTACTCCGCAAACCATCCATAAGAAAATTAGAGATGCCATTAAAGCAACAAAGATACATGAAGAATCGGAAGAATATGAAACAAATGCAGCACCAAAGCTGTCAAAAATGAGCAAAAAAGAACGAGAAAAAGTGATCGAAAAGGTCGAGATGGAAATGAAAGATGCAGCAAAAGCGCTTGATTTTGAAAAAGCAGCAGAATTAAGAGATCTATTGCTAGAGCTAAAAGCGGAAGGATGATTGCCTGATGGCTATGGAACGAATAGAGGTGAAAGGTGCTAGAGCCCACAACCTTAAAAATATTGATGTGAATATCCCGCGTGACCAGCTAGTGGTCATCACGGGTTTATCTGGTTCAGGAAAATCGTCTCTTGCCTTTGATACCATTTATGCAGAGGGTCAGCGCAGGTACGTTGAATCTCTTTCAGCGTATGCGCGCCAATTTCTCGGTCAAATGGATAAACCGGATGTAGATGCCATTGAAGGTCTTTCTCCGGCGATTAGTATTGATCAGAAGACGACGAGCCGGAACCCTAGATCAACAGTTGGAACCGTTACTGAAATCTACGATTATTTACGACTCTTGTATGCTCGAGTTGGGAAACCTATTTGTCCGATACATGGGATTGAAATTACGTCCCAAACGATTGAGCAGATGACAGATCGTATTTTAGAATATCCAGAAAGAACGAAATTGCAAGTGCTTGCGCCGGTCGTATCTGGCCGCAAGGGAACACATGTTAAAGTACTTGATCAAATTCGAAAGCAAGGCTATGTGCGAGTAAGAGTCGATGGAGAGATGGAAGATCTATCAGAAGAGATCGAGCTTGAAAAGAACAAGAAGCATTCCATTGAAGTCGTGATTGACCGAATCGTGGTGAAGGAGGGCGTTGCGGCTCGGCTGTCTGACTCCCTTGAAACGGCGCTGCGACTAGGTGAAGGCCGTGTGATGATTGACGTGATTGGACAAGAAGAGCTGTTATTCAGTGAACATCATGCCTGTCCGCACTGCGGATTTTCTATTGGTGAGCTTGAGCCGAGAATGTTTTCATTTAATAGTCCTTTTGGTGCATGTCCGAGCTGTGATGGGCTTGGCTCTAAACTAGAAGTTGACCCTGAGCTTGTCATTCCTAATAAGGATTTGACATTACGACAGCATGCCATTGCCCCTTGGGAGCCGCAGAGCTCACAATACTACCCTCAGCTTCTTGAGGCAGTATGTACACATTACGGCATCGACATGGACATTCCAGTGAAAGATATACCGTCGCATTTATTCGATAAAATTTTATATGGCAGCGGCTCTGAACGGATTTATTTCAAATATGAAAATGATTTTGGTCAGGTACGTGAAAATGAAATTGAATTTGAAGGTGTTCTTCGTAACATTGAACGACGCTATAAAGAAACCAGCTCTGATTATATTCGTGAGCAAATGGAAAAATATATGGCGAACCAGCCATGTCCGACATGTAAAGGATATCGTCTGAAAAAAGAGACGCTTGCGGTTCTGATCAATGGCAAACATATTGGAGAAATCACTGATTTGTCTGTCTCTGATGCCCTTGATTTATATGGTGAAATCGAGTTGTCTGAGAAAGATTTGCAGATTGCTCAGCTCATTTTACGTGAAATCAAAGAGCGCTTGTCCTTCTTAAATAATGTGGGATTAGATTACCTCACATTGAGCCGCTCGGCTGGCACACTATCCGGAGGAGAGGCGCAGCGGATTCGTCTGGCGACTCAAATCGGGTCAAGGCTGACAGGTGTTCTTTATATATTAGATGAACCATCTATTGGTCTGCATCAGCGTGATAATGACCGATTGATCGGGACATTGAAAAACATGCGCGATATCGGGAATACCCTCATTGTCGTAGAGCATGATGAAGATACGATGCTAGCCGCTGATTATTTGATTGATATTGGACCTGGAGCAGGAGTTCATGGAGGAAAAGTGATTTCAGCTGGAACGCCGGAAGAAGTCATGAAGGACAAGAAATCTTTAACAGGACAATATTTATCTGGAGAGAAATTTATCCCGCTGCCGATCGAAAGAAGAAAGCCTGACGGCCGCTATATTGAGATCAAAGGTGCAAAAGAAAACAACCTGAAAAACGTCAATGCGAAGTTCCCTCTAGGCGTCTTTACAGCTGTGACTGGGGTGTCTGGTTCAGGGAAAAGTACGCTTGTGAATGAAATTCTATTAAAATCACTTGCGCAAAAACTGCACAGAGCGAAGGCGAAGCCAGGACAGCACAAAGAAATCAAAGGAATGGATCATTTAGATAAGGTGATTGATATTGATCAATCTCCAATCGGCCGTACGCCAAGATCCAACCCTGCCACGTATACAGGTGTATTTGACGATGTGCGGGATGTGTTTGCACAAACCAATGAAGCAAAGGTACGAGGGTATAAAAAAGGGAGATTCAGCTTTAACGTCAAAGGTGGACGCTGTGAGGCATGTCGCGGAGATGGCATCATTAAAATCGAAATGCACTTTTTACCTGATGTGTATGTGCCTTGTGAGGTGTGCCACGGGAAACGGTATAACCGCGAGACACTTGAGGTCACATATAAAGGGAAGAACATTGCTGATGTGCTTGAAATGACCGTGGAGGACGCACTCCAATTTTTCGAGAACATCCCGAAAATTAAGCGGAAGCTTCAAACGATTTTTGATGTTGGACTAGGGTACATTACACTTGGACAGCCTGCGACGACATTGTCCGGGGGAGAGGCCCAGCGTGTGAAATTGGCATCTGAGCTTCACCGCCGTTCAAACGGAAGGTCTCTTTATATTTTAGACGAGCCGACAACAGGTCTGCATGTGGATGATATTGCCCGTTTATTAAAAGTGCTTCAGCGTTTGGTCGAAAACGGAGATACGGTGCTAGTGATTGAGCATAACCTTGATATTATCAAGGCTGCTGATTACCTCGTTGATCTCGGACCAGAGGGCGGTGCTGGCGGCGGAACGATCATTGCCTCTGGGACTCCTGAGCAAATTGCAAAAGAAAAAGCTTCTTACACTGGTCGATACTTAAAGCCTATTTTAGAGCGTGACCGTAAACGAATGAAACAGTTGGTCAAAGAAACAGAAAGTGTGACTTCATCATAAAAAAACCCCTCGTTAGGGACTGACCCCGTAAGATGAGACAAATAAAAAACACCTTCAAGTTTGAAAATGGATCGTTGTGATCCGAAATAAAACATGGAGGTGTTTTTTCTATGGGGACAAGAGTGAGTTATCCGGTTGAAGTCAAACAGAAGGCTGTAGAAATGAGATTGGCAGGCGTACCTATGAAAGAGATCATGCAGAAATTGAATATCAAGAATAAGACGCAGGTTCAGACATGGGTGAGGTGGCATAAGGCTGGGGATACACACCGGTTCGAACAGCCTGTTGGAAAACAATATACCTATGGAAAGGGTCCCGAGTACTCTTCCGAATTAGAGAGACTGCAGGCAGAAAATCGCTATTTGAGTCAACAGAATGAAGTGTTAAAAAAGTACAACGAATTGGAAAGGAAGTTGATAAGGAAACGTCAATCAAACTGGTAGAAGAATTTCACAAAACGATGACGGTACAGGACATCTGTGTCCATTTAGGCATCTTACGTACTTCGTATTATAGATGGAAAAAGGATCTGACTCAGAATCATTCTAAAAGACAACTAGAGAAACAGGTCGGCACGTTGTGCCGAAAGCACAAATATCGATATGGTTATCGAAAAATCACAGCCATACTAAAAATGAGAATGCGTATTAACCATAAAACTGTTCAACGTATCATGCAGAAAAACCAGTGGCAATGCCGGGTTAAAATGAAAAAGCGTAAGAAGAATGGGCAGCCCTATGCCGTGGCCGGTAACATACTGGATCGGAACTTTCAGTCTGATCGCCCTCTTGAAAAACTAGTAACGGACATCACGTATTTGCCTTATGGACAGAAACAATTGTACCTTTCCAGTATATTGGATTTATATAATGGAGAAGTGATTGCTTTTACGATTGGTGATAAGCAGGACACAGACTTTATCTTAAACACACTTAATCAGCTCCCAGCACTGCCTGAGAATTGCGTGTTACATAGCGATCAAGGTTCTGTATATACATCTTACGAGTATCAGAAAGCTGTTCATATAAAAGGCATTACCATGAGCATGTCCCGTAAAGGGACGCCCGCTGATAATGCCTCCATCGAATCGTTTCATTCCTCACTAAAGTCTGAAACGTTCTATCTTAACAGGATTGACCGCACTACGACCAGCATCGTAGAACGCACTGTCAAAGAATACATTTATTATTATAACAACATTCGTATTCAAACGAAACTAAACAACCAATCACCGATAAACTATCGGCAATTGGCTGTATAAAGGTGTTTTGATCCCTGTCTCAAAAACGGGGGTCAGTCCCTTAAGAGGGGTTTTCTTTTATTGCGCATCTTCCTTTGGCATTAAATGACTGAGCTGCGTTAAATCCTTTAAAATATGCGTGCTGCTGCTGTCGAGCAGTACTTTTAAATAACGGATATCACCATACTGTGGATGAGACGGATGAATGGTCTCAAGCTCCCTGATCATATCGCTGTTCATGCTTTTTTGTTTCTGTATAAGGTCTAAAAGCGTTTGAGCCGTGTGGTTAGTATTATGATGATCTGTCAAAATAATTACCCCCTATAATGATAATCACCATCTTTTCAACATATTTTAAAGGGTAATCCGTGAAGAATCTACACTTAGGTGCAAAAAGATGTAATTTGTGTCTAAGGTCATATGTAAATTGAATGATTTTGAAACTTTTGATACGCAATAAACGTATGAGTTAGAAAGGAATTTTCATCATGAAGGAGCGAATATATATGAATAGAGATCAGTCGATCATTGCATCAATTTGTTATTTCAGTGTATTTTTTATGCCGTTTATTGTACCGATCGTGGCATATTTTGTAGTCGACCAAAAGGAACCGAAACGGCACGCGTTGCGAGCATTATGGTCACATGTTTTGCCAGTCGCAGCGTGCGTGTTGCTGGTTTTTGGGTCTATCCCATTTTTATTGTCGACACAGGCAAGTGACTCACTTATGCCAGTGATCACGATGCTCATCTTGTCCTTTTTAGTCGCTATTGGCTTTTTGATCTCTGTCATTTGGAATATCATTCAAGGTATTAAAGTACTTCAATCCATCAAATCGTAGGAGGGGCTTTGTATGAATGAAAAAGAACGCATTTTAAAATTAGTAGAAGACGGGACATTATCTGCAAAAGAAGCGATTACGCTGCTTGAAAAATTGGAGGAAAATCCATCTGTTTCATTAGAAAAATCAACGGTTGATCACACCTTTCATGAAGAAAAAGCAGGCACGGAGAGCAAAGGAACTGGTACAGAAAATCTTGGTGCAAAGCTGTTTGGGTGGTTAGATTCTGCGGTGAAAAAGGTGAAAGACGTAGATCTTGATTTGAACTTTGGACAGTCGGTCGACGTTGAGCACATTTTTCAGTTCAAAGACGCCTCACTTTCTCATTTAGATATTCAATTGGCGAACGGCAGTCTCAATGTGATGCCTTGGGACGATGGCGACATTCGAGCAGAATGCCATGCGAAAATCTACCGTGCAGAAGACGGAGAGCAGGCAAGGCAGCAATTTCTCAATCAATTGGACTGCGGCCTCGAAGGGGATAAATTTTTTATCCGGACCGAAAAGAAGACAATGAAAGTCAATGTCACTTTATATGTGCCATGTATCCAATACGATAAAATCAAGGTTAAGCTGTTTAATGGTCCGATCCGCGGGGAAAAGCTAAAGACAAAAGAACTTACTGCGAAAACCACCAATGGTGTTGTCTCTTTTGCCTCTTTACAGGCGGAAAAGGTTGGAATTGAAACAGCAAACGGACAAATTAAACTGGCGGATCACGAGTGTGGTATGATTGAAGTAGAAACCATTAATGGGCTTATTGACCTGCGCGGGAAAAGTGAGTCAATTGATGCCCAAAGCTTTAACGGAAACATTGCTGTTCAGCTGTCGGATGAGAAGTGCCGTTCCATTTATGCGAAAACGACAACAGGCAGTGTGGACGTCCAGATCCCGCGTGCTTGTGCAGTGACCGCTGAGCTGAAAAGCAATCTTGGGTCTATTTCTCACGATTTGCTTGATGCAGAGATGATTAAAGAGAAAAATGAGACATTACAAAAAGAGAAAATGATCAAAGCCAACCAACAGGCAGTGAACAGTATATCCATTTTTGCAGAAACAAAAACAGGTTCAATACAAGTAAAGCACCAATCAGACAAGGAGTGATTCTACATGAAGAAGCTTTATCGTTCAGCAACAGATAAAAAAATAGCGGGTGTTGTTGGTGGACTTGCCGAATACTTAAGGGTCGATGCATCTCTGCTTCGCATATTAACGGTCATCATCGGATTTATGACAGCATTTATGCCGATTTTCTTGGTCTACTTCATCTGGTATTTTGTTGTTCCGGAAGAAGGCACTAACTAAATGCTTAGATGGATCGTCAGTATTTTAGTCAATGCATTACTTTTAATCGTCATTGCTGGATATTTTGATTCAGGCATTCTGCCAGGGCTTGGGAGCGTGTATATTGAAGGGTTTGGCGCAGCCATTGTGGCAAGTATCATTTTATCCTTGCTCAATATTTTAGTGAAGCCGTTTTTGATCATTTTAACGCTTCCAGTAACCGTTCTTACACTAGGATTGTTCTTATTTGTGATTAATGCCATCACACTTATGATGACATCAAGTTTTATGGGCGATAGTTTTAATATTGATGGGTTTGGAACGGCCATTTGGATGGCTGTCATCTTATCCATTTTCCATCTGTTGATACAAAAAGGAATTGTGGAGCCGTTAGCGAAAAAAAGCTAACGGTTTTTTTTTGACCCATTTTGTATCGATTCTCCGTTTCATCTGACATAAAAACTTCCTTCAGGAGACACAATATCCGAAGGGAGGCGGTGCACGATGGTGAACGTGAGCAGACAAATCATGCTTTTATGTTTTTTTATCATTCTTTTTTGTTTCAATCAGCCTGCTTCAGCAGGGCCTTTTATTCAAACACAGGTCAATATACCGGACAAGCCTTTTTCTCCTTTTATCTTTGATCCCTTTCATGTGGATGTCCGTCCAGTTCTAGGGGAAAAAAGCCGTGATCTCCAGTTTCGTGCGTCGATTACGGATCCGGAACAAATTTTGTCTGCGAACTTGTATTATAAACAAAGTGATGAGCTAGGGTACCGTTTGATCCCAATGGAACGGCTGCCAGGTATGAAGCCAGAATTTACCGCGAAAATTCCGCCAGATCAATTATGGAATTCAACCGTTCGTTACTATACAGAGTTTCTTACGCAAAAGTCCGTGATCAAAACGGCAGAACAATCTGTCCACTTAAATGGATTTGAAGAGGATCTTTCGCGCATTCCGGACTTAGTCATCACAGAAATTGTTGTCAATTCAAAAAATCGCAAAGGCAAAGATGCATTTGAATTTATTGAGGTATATAACACAACACATGAGCCTATCTCTCTTAAACATTATCAGCTTCGCTACCGCAATCCTGCACAAGGAACCGAAATGGATGATGTGTATTCCTTTCACACAAATCCAGTCACTCTTTCACCTGGAAAACCGTATGTTTTCTGGCTGAGGAAAAAAGGGCAGGAGCATTTAACTGTAGCGGACTTCAATGCCATGTACAAAAGTCAATTAAAAGAGGGAGAGCATGTATCTGTCATCGAAAGCAAAGGGCTTTCCAACTCTAAATCTCGTCTTGTTTCCATTACAACGAATATAGGGGAGGAGATTTCTTCAGCAGCATTTCGCTTAAAGCCTTCATGGTTTAGTGAGCATAAATCTTTGCTGTTCAAATATCCAATGGACGGTACTTCGCAAATGAAGCTAATCTCGAAAATTGAAGAAGAGCCTACGCCTGGCAAAGTGCTAAAAGCACAAATTCCATCTGAGAAAAAAGAAATTTCTCAAGATATCCATAAACCTGTGATTGAAGATATGACAGTGAGGAAACCAGTGAAACCAACTGAAAGCATAGAGATTAAAGCAGATGTACAGGATGATCAGGTCGTCAAAACCGTCAAGCTTCGCTATCGAACAAATCGGAAAGATGATTTTAAGGAAATACTGCTTCAAAAAGATCATAACGACCGATTATTTCATCATATTATTTACTCACCTGAGTTGATTGGTAAAGAACAATTGGAATATCAGCTTGAAGCGTCAGACGGTGAAAATACAGCAATGACGATGAAAAAAATGATTGATGTGGAGCAAGTTAGCAAAGCTCATGGCCTTCGATTCAATGTAGAAGAAGGAGATACGGTTTCAGGATTATATCCATTAAAAGCAACGTCTGATCAGAAAAAAAGCATTGAAATATTGATAGATGGAAAGCGGAATCAGCCAGTGTTTTCTGCCCTTGAAGCAGATCCATATATTGCATTTGATGTCAAAGGGACAAATTTATATTTTAAAAATGGTGTGTCCATAGGTAAGCACTTACTTTCTATTTTTGATGATTCGACAAAAGTGTATCGTACCTATACAATGCCAATACCAGAAGCAGAGATGAAAAAAGCAGGTCTCCAATCGATTTCCTTCCATGCAGGAACAAAATCTTCTCCAGTTGATCGGTTGCCTGGTGAGAATCACGATGATTTTGAACTAAAAAACGTCCGGATGATTTTATCGAATGGAACTCAAATTCCTCCAATCAATGCAAAGCCGGAAAAAGAATGGAGAATGGGAGACAGCGGTAACGCCAAAAAGGTCAGAACATTTCAATTTGAAATACCAAAAGAAGCTTATGTTTCAACGTTTATGAAGTGGGATACAAGAAGGTTGAAAGAGGGGCCGCACCTGATTGAGGCCAAAACATCAGACGAGCATGCATCTGTACATGTGATGGTTGATAATACGGGTCCAAAAATTAAAACCAACGTCCAAACAAAGGATCCATATAAAGGAGCTTTTACGTTAAAAGCAAAGGTAACGGATCGTTGGAGTAGCATAGAAGAGATGAAAGCATATGTAGATGGCAAGTCAATTTCCTTGCCATACCAGACGTCCTCTAGCGAATTAAACCCGGGGGAGCACACGTTGACAATTAAAGCAAAGGATGCAGCGGGAAACATGTCAACGTTGAAAAAGGAATTCAAGACGGTACATGAACACCCTGAGCCACCAGAGCGTGTAGCAGATAAGACGAAAATGAAATCGTCAAAGCAAACTGTGCTCACCAAGGACCCAACGAATGATAAGCTGGATTATTCCTTTTACCGTGCGTATCAATATACATCGTTGCATCCATCAATGAACATTTTGAAATATGCAGCGGAGACAGAACCGCCAAAGAGCTTTAACGAAAAAGGAGAAATGATCTTTTCTCATGAAGAAAGGAATCGCATTGCATTTGCTGATGGTAAGTCAGTTGAAACGAAGGATTTACATCGTTTTCCCTATCATCGTTTTCAAATCAAGGTTCATCAAGATGTACGTGAAAAGGATGTCGTCGAGGCGATGTGGAAAGGGAGTTCATTGACAGGGAGAAAGGTGACCATGTATGCATGGAATCATCAGCAAGAAAAGTGGGATAAAATCACTCATCATTTTGCTAAGGATCAAAAGGAATTTTACCTGAAAGGACTGCTGTCCGTCAGACAGTATATGAAAAATTATACGTTTGATTTGCTTGTACAGGATGAAATCAGTAAAGCGCAAAAGCCATATAAGATGGTTTGGATGTCTGACACACAATATTATGCAAAGAGCTATCCTCATATCTTTAAACAAATGGTCGAGTGGATCAGAGACCAGAGAGGAAAGTTAAACATTCAATATGTGTTCCATACAGGTGACATTGTGGATGATTCAAAAGATAAACAATGGCAACGAGCCGATACGTTTATGCGCGTGTTAGATGAGCATCAGATTCCTTATGGTGTTTTAGCAGGAAATCATGATGTTCGACATAAGGACGGTTTTTATGCGGAATATGGGAAATATTTCGGTGAGAAACGCTTTGCAAATAAACCGTACTATGGTGAATCCTATCAAAACAATCGAGGTCATTATGATCTCATCTCTGCCGGTGGCAATGATTATATGATGGTATACATGGGCTGGGGGATTAAGCAAGATGAAATTGATTGGTTGAACCGTGTGATTTCTGAGCATCCAGACCGTATCGTCATTTTAAATTTCCATGAGTATTTGTTGGTCAGTGGCAACCGCAGTCCGATTGGCGACCTCATCTTCCACCAGGTAGTGAAACGCCATCCCAATATAGTGGCGGTATTTAGCGGTCACTATCACGGAGCGAGCAGGAAAGTAGATGAGCTTGACGATGACAAGGATGGTAAAGTAGACCGGAAAGTATATCAAATACTCGCCGATTATCAGTCAGGGCCTGAAGGTGGACAAGGGTTTATGCGATTGATAACAGCCGATCAAGAAAAAAACCAGCTTCATTTTACGACATACTCACCTTACATGAATCAAGAGCATTTCTACGATCCTAAAACGTATGGAGATCAGGATGAATTTTCAATCGATGTGGATTTGACGCCGAAAATGAAATCTGTCAAAACCAACTATTTTGAACTCAATGTGTACACAAATGTTTTGTTAGGAGAGGCGCGCGGCGTAAAAAGCGGCAAAAAAGCAAGCTTTGAGTGGAAAGGCTTAAAGCCAAACGAAGACTATTATTGGTACACCGTAGCAAAAGATCGTTTTCAAGGAAAAGCGATTTCACCGATATGGAAAATTCATACAAAAAATGATCGTGAAGAAACATTTCTTAGGAAATAAAAACAGTGCTCCTTTTATAAGGGCACTGTTTATCTTTCCATTGTATGAATGAGCTTGTAACGATCTCCTCTATAAACGGAAAGAACATATTCAAACGGAATATCATTCTGAAAATAAGTCGTTCTTGCGATTGAGAGCACGGGATCGCCTGTTGAAATAGACAGCACGTGTGCTTCTTCATTTGAAGCCACATTCGCTTCAAGCTCTTGTTTTGCATGAGCAATTGTAAGGCCTGTTTGAGTCTCTATATATTCATATATAGAGCCAGTTAAATGTTCCCTTGTTAAATCTCCTGCAAATGCTTCAGGGATATAGCTCGTTTCAATCGCCATCGGTTCATCATTTGCGAGGCGTATCCGTTTGAGTTCAAATATAGCATCGCCATTTGACAGTTGTAAGACAGGCAGCAAGTGATCTGGACAGACGGTTTTTGTGAAATCAATCAGCTGGCTTGAAGCTTTAAGACCACGCTGACGCATATCCTCTGTAAAGCTTGTTAAGCCTTGAAGCGGCTGTTCAAATTTTTTTCGGCTCACAAAGGTGCCTTTTCCTTTTTGTCGATACAAATATCCTTCATTCACAAGGTTCGATAAGGCTTGTCTGACAGTCATTCGACTTATACCAAAGCGTTCGGCATATTCTCTTTCAGAAGGAATGAGTGTATCAGGTGCTAATGTTCCATCCTCAATCTGTTTTTTCAAGTTCTCCATAATCTGATGGTACATCGGAATAGGTGACTGCTTATCAATAAACATGTGAAAATCCTCTCGTGTTTAGCTTTAGCGTAGTGACCCAGCTTCTCGATCAATCAAAATCGTCACATCTTCATGAAGTTTCAGAGAAGATGCTGGGAAGTCTGGATGTATCTCAGTCTGTTCTAAATATTGTATCACTTTCGCTTTTGATTTTCCTGATGCAAGAAGGAGAATCTTTTTACTAGAAAGAATGCTCGCAATGCCCATGGTGATGGCATGTGTAGGCACTTCATCAATAGAAGAAAAGTATCTTGCATTGGCCTGCCGGGTATTTTCATCTAGTTGCACGACATGAGTCTTTGAGTTAAACGGAGTACCGGGCTCGTTAAAACCAATATGTCCATTTTGACCGATTCCAAGAAGCTGAAGATCGATGCCGCCTATGTCTTGAATGAGCTGATCATATCTTAAGCATTCCTTTTCTAAATCAGGTGTAGCGCCATTTGGAAGGAAATACTGATCCTGTGGAAGATCAATATGATCAAATAAATGACGTTTCATATAGGTCATATAACTATTTTCATGATCTGGATCAAGGCCTGCATATTCATCTAAATTGACTGTTTTTGTTTGTTTGAAAGACAATTGTTGTGATTGATGAAGGTGAATTAACTCTTGATACGTATCAAGAGGTGTACCGCCCGTTGCCAGGCCGAGTACGGCATCTGGTTTAGAAGCGATTGTGCGCGCGATCAGGGCTGCTGCTTCTTTTCCTAATTGTTCTTTATTTTCAAATTCAATGATGTTCATTAGTGGTTGGCCTCCTTTTTCTCAAAGACGATTTGTCCATGGCAGATCGTCATCATTAGTTCACCAGACTCATCCCAGATCACAAGGTCTGCTTGTTTTCCAACTTCAATCGAACCAAGCTGCTGATCAAGTCCTAGCTGAATGGCTGCATTAGTTGAGGTCATCTTTGCGATCTCTGTCCATTCGCAATGTGTGATCTGTTTCATCCGTTTGACGCCATCTTTCATTCGCAGAATAGATCCTGCAAGTGTACCATCTGCCAGTAAAGCTTGTTCGCCGCTCACTGTGACTGTTTGACCCCCAAATTCATACGTGCCATTTCCAAGTCCTTTTGCGCGCATCGAGTCTGTGATCATCATTAAACGATCACTTCCTTTTGCCAAATACGCAAGCTTGATGGAAAGTGGGTGGGAGTGTATCCCATCCGTAATCAGCTCAGTATGGAGATCCTCGTTTGTAAGAGCCGCTCCTACAGCGTTTGGTTCACGATGCTGAAACGAACTCAGTGCATTATAAAGATGCGTGACATGGCGTGCACCATGCTTTGCTGCTAATTCAATCATGTCATGATGGGCATTCGTATGTCCAATAGAAGGAATAATGTTTTTTTCTTGCAACAAGGAAAGAAAAGCAAAATCAGGGTCTTCCTCAGGTGCGAACGTGACAATTCGAATAAGCCGTTCAGAAGCATCCAACCATTTTTCAAAAAGAGGGCGATCGGGCTGCTGTATCCATTGAACAGGCTGTGCCCCTGCTTTATCTTTAGAAATAAAAGGACCTTCAAGATGGATACCTAAACATTGTGCCTGAACGCCTGCTTGTTCTTCATTGTATTGTTTCCACTTGGCGACATTTTTAAGTGCTTGCTCTATCTCATGATGGTTTTGAGTGATGGTTGTGGCTAAAAAACTTGTCGTTCCTTCTGACGGTAAGTGGTCAGCGAGTGTATTCATGGCTTCTGATGTCGCATCCATCATATCTGCTCCATATCCGCCATGGATGTGAATATCAATCATTCCGGGAAGTAGATAAAAGTTTTCCCGGGAAATATATACTTTTTCATAATTTCCTGTCGGTGGTGTTGTTGAAATATAGTCAATCTTGCCGTCGCGTAAACCGACAAAACCGTTTGCAATCATTTCAGTCTTTGTCACAATATGAATATTGGAGAGCAATAAAGAGCTGCTCATGATTGTGCCCCCTTTAGTCATTGTCTTTGACTTAGTTTACCCTTTTTAAGTATAGTTGTCTATACCAGTAAATGAACTGAAACAGGATCAGGATAAAATACTGTTTTGGGATCATCATTGAAAGTGATAAAATAGAGCTGTATTTCTGAATCGCCTGTGATAAAAGGAGGAAGAAGCGTGCCGAAAGTTCGTACGAAGGACATAATGGAACAATTTCATCTTGAACTGGTAAGTGGGGAAGAAGGGATTAATCGTCCCATTACAATCAGTGATCTTTCCAGACCAGGTATTGAAATGGCTGGTTATTTTACATATTACCCAAAAGAAAGAGTTCAACTTTTAGGGAAAACAGAGCTTTCTTTTTTTGAACAGCTCCCAGAACGCGAACGAAAGCAGAGAATGATGTCTCTTTGTACTGATATTACCCCTGCAATTATTTTGTCACGAGATCGTGAAGTGCCAAAGGAATTAATTGAAGCTTCAAATGAAAATGGCGTACCTGTGTTACGTTCAAGTCTAAAAACGACAAGACTTTCGAGTCGTTTGACCAACTTTTTAGAAAGCAAGCTTGCACCTACGACCGCGATTCATGGCGTACTTGTTGATGTATATGGTGTAGGTGTATTGTTAATTGGAAAAAGCGGAGTAGGAAAAAGTGAAACAGCCTTAGAATTAGTGAAGAGAGGACACAGGCTGGTCGCAGATGATTGCGTGGAAATCCGTCAAGAGGATCAGGATACGCTAGTCGGAAGCGCACCAGAGCTGATTGAACATCTTTTAGAAATCCGCGGGTTAGGCATCATTAATGTGATGACCTTATTTGGAGCTGGGGCTGTCAGAAGCTATAAGAGAATTACGATTGTCATGAACCTTGAGCTTTGGGAACAAGGCAAGCAGTACGATCGTTTAGGACTTGAAGAAGAGAAGATGCGAATCATCGATACAGATGTACCGAAGCTGACCATTCCTGTCCGCCCTGGTCGAAACTTAGCGGTTATCATTGAGGTGGCTGCGATGAACTTCAGGTTAAAACGCATGGGACATAATGCGGCGGAACAATTTACAAGTAAACTAGCCGATGTCATTGAAGACAATGGCCAAGATGAATAGGAGTTGTCTATATGAACGAAGCGATTCAGCCAATTGATCCGATTGCTTTTCAGCTCGGACCTCTTTCGGTTCATTGGTATGGTGTGATCATTGGGGTCGGAGCCTTACTAGGACTCTGGCTCGCACTGAGAGAATGTGAGAAAAGAGGAATCAATAAAGATACGTTTATTGATTTAATCTTATTTGCCATTCCAATAGCGATTATTTGTGCACGAATTTATTATGTATCCTTCGAATGGGATTACTATCAGCAGCACCCAAATGAAATCATTAAGATTTGGCATGGCGGAATTGCCATCCATGGCGGGCTGATAGGTGCTGTGCTGACAGCGATCGTCTTCACAAAAGTGAAAAAGGTGTCCTTCTGGAAAATAGCCGATGTAGCAGCACCTAGTATTTTACTAGCGCAGGCCATTGGACGCTGGGGGAACTTTATTAATCAGGAAGCGCATGGTGAGGCTGTTTCAAGAGCCTTTTTAGAGAACTTGCATTTGCCTGAGTTTATCATTAATCAAATGTATATTGATGGGACGTATTATCACCCAACGTTCTTATACGAATCATTATGGAATCTTGCCGGTGTTGTGATCTTGATTTTATTACGTAGAACAGCGATGCGCAGAGGCGAAATCTTCTTGTCTTATTTAATTTGGTATTCAATCGGTCGTTTCTTCATAGAAGGTATGAGAACGGACAGTTTGATGCTGACAGAACACCTTCGAATCGCTCAAATGATTTCGATTGCCATTTTTGTAGTGGCTGTTCTGCTGCTGATCTTTAGAAGAATAAAAGGTCACGCATCGATCCCGTATAAAGAGAACAACTCATCGAATTAAAGCAGGGGGGATCAGAAGGATGCAGGAGACATGGAAAAACGGCTTAAAAGCAGGGCTATCGACAACTTGGACACTTGGAAAAGTCATCTTTCCGGTTACCATTCTCGTCAGTATCTTGCAGCATACGCCTGTTATGGATTGGATCATTCAATTCATACGGCCATTTATGGGATTGTTTGGTCTTTCAGGAGAAGCAGCCATTCCGCTTGTGTTAGGAAATGTGCTGAACTTGTATGCGGGCATAGCGGCCATTTTGACTTTAGATCTTCCTGTGAAGGAAGTGTTTATTTTGGCCGTGATGCTGTCCTTTTGTCACAACCTGATCATCGAATCGACTGTGGCAGCAAAAGTTGGACTGAGAGTGTCTGTCATTTTGCTGGTCAGAATCAGTCTTGCTGTTGTTTCGGCTATTGTCATTCATCTCGTTTGGCAGGGAGGCCAGGAGCCGGCACAATATGGACTGCTGACAGCAGCCCAAACGGCTGATGTGCCTTCCAGCTGGTACATGATCGTCCTTGTCGCTTTACAAAAAGCCGTACTCGGTGTGCTCCAGCTCGCCTGTATCGTCATCCCTCTCATGATCATCATTCAATTCATGAGAGATTTAGGATGGCTCCATACGCTGTCTAAGTGGCTGTCTCCATTTACGAGAATGCTTGGAATGAAAGAAAATACGTCGATGACGATGGTCGCTGGGTTAACCATTGGTCTAGCATACGGAGCTGGCGTGATGATGAAGGCAGTGGAAGAGGACGGCGTGAGTAAAAAGGATTTAACCCTTGCTTTCATTTTCCTTGTTGCCTGCCATGCAGTAGTCGAAGACACGCTGATATTTATTCCACTTGGGATTCCTGTGTGGCCGCTTCTTGTCATCCGTCTGATATCTGCTATTTTATTAACAGCTGCCATTAGCTATATTTGGCGAAAGCGCGAGCTCGCAGTTGTTAGAAAGGAAGCCATATGAACGAATCAACTGTTAACACCGTGCTATTTGATTTAGATGGCACATTAATCAATACGAATGAATTAATTATTGCTTCATTTCAACATACGCTTGATCATTATTACCCTGGTCAGTACAGCCGTGAAGAGATCCTCCATTTCATTGGTCCGTCATTATTTGATACATTCTCTGCGATGGACCCTAATCTAACGGATGACATGATTCAGATGTACCGTACGTTTAATCATGAACAGCATGATCTGCTCGTGACTGAATATGAGACTGTTATAGATACATTGAAGGTTTTGCAGGATCGAGGATTTAAGCTTGGAATTGTCACAACAAAGATACGTGACACAGTGTTAATGGGATTGAAGCTGACCGGTTTAGAGCCATTCTTTGAGGTGATTGTGACGCTCGATGATGTCCAAAATGAGAAGCCGCATCCGGAGCCAGTCCAGCTGGCATTATCCAAGCTTGGCAGTGATCCACATGAAGCGGTGATGGTCGGCGATAATTATCACGATATTTTGTCTGGTCAAGCGGCAGGGACAAAAACAGCAGGTGTTGCTTGGTCAATTAAGGGAGAAGAGGCCCTTTTAAAGCATCGCCCTGATTTTATGCTAAAGAAAATGAGTGATCTTCTGGCGATTGTTGGAGCTGATTGAGTTGAGAAAAACAGATCGATATCCTGTAAAAGGGGTCAATTCGTTACGACAAGTCTATCGGACGGTCCCCTTTTTCAAAGTGGTGAAAAACTTTATTTTCATTCAAATCGCACGGTACACGCCTTTTATGGGAATGAAAAATTGGATATACCGAACCTTTCTTCGTATGAAGGTTGGCGAAGATACAGCGTTTGCCTTAATGGTCATGGTGGATCTCATGTTTCCTGAGAAAATCACGGTCGGTCGAAATTCGGTGATTGGCTATAACACAACCATTTTGACCCATGAGTATTTGATTAAAGAATACAGACTTGGGGAAGTCTATATTGGGGATGAAGTCTTAATTGGAGCCAATTCCACCATTTTACCTGGTGTGACCATTGGGGATGGGGCGATCGTGTCGGCTGGTACACTTGTTCATAAGGATGTTCCAGCAGGCTCATTTGTTGGAGGAAATCCAATGCGCATGATTTATACGAAAGAAGAAATGAATGCACGTCAATCTACGTCTGCTGAGTAGCTCGGCAGACTTTTTTGTTGACAATATGTTATGGTGTAACTATAATGATTACAACAGAGGTGAGAAAACATGAAAATCAGCAGCAGATTTACTGTCGCTGTCCATATTCTGGCCTTGCTATCACTTGAAAAAGGATCATTACAGACATCGGAGGATATCGCGGGAAGTGTAAATACAAACCCAGTGGTCATCCGCCGTATTATGAGTAAATTAAAAAAAGCAGGCCTAATCTCAACGAGTCTTGGCAAAGGCGGTTCTCAGCTGAACCGCAGTGAAGACGATATCACGCTGCTTGATGTGTATAAAGCGGTTGAGGTGGTGGATGAGGGCGAATTGTTTCAAATCCATGAAAGCCCAAATCCTGACTGTCCGATCGGTGCAAATATCCAGGCTGTGCTTGAGTTAATCTTGTGCCGCGCTCAAAGTGCGATGGAGCAAGTGCTTGCTGAGATCAAATTAAGTGAACTAACGCAGGTGTTAATCAAAAAAATTGGATGATCTATTCAATTTTTTTTACCTCTGTTGTAACTAAATCGGTTACACCTTTATTTATTAAATAAAATCATTTTACAGGAGGAATTCATATGAAAATCGGCATTATTGGCGCTACAGGTAAAGCAGGACAGGAAATTGTAAAAGAGGCTCAATCAAGAGGACATGAGGTAACAGCCATCGTTCGAGATGCGAAAAAAGTGACAGATTCATCCGTAGCTGTTATTGAGAAGGATGTGTTTCATTTACAAGCAGAAGACATCAAAGGCCTTGATGTCTTCGTCAATGCATTTGGCGCACCTGCTGGACAAGAGCACCTTCACGTAGAGGCAGGGAAAAAGCTGATTGATATTTTGAAAGAGGTACCCGGTACCCGTTTAATCGTTGTGGGCGGAGCGGGCAGTCTTTTTGTTGATGAAGCCAAAACAACAAGACTTGTTGATACACCGGAATTTCCAAAGGAGTATGTGCCTACTGCTTCACAGCAAGGTGAAAACTTAAAAGACCTTCAACAAACCGTAGGATTAAAATGGACTTTCCTCAGCCCTGCTGCATTCTTTGATCCAGCTGGCAAACGCACAGGTTCTTATGTGAAAGGGAAAGACCAACTGATTGTCAATTCTAAAGGTGACAGCTATGTGAGCTATGCCGACTACGCCATTGCGCTTGTCGATGAAATTGAGCAGGCTGCCCATGTTGGAGAACGTTTTACCGTTGTATCTGAAGCAGAATAAGCGATTCGTTGCCGCTAAAAACGATGAGTGAGGAGTTTAACGATCAAGAATTATCTCTCATTTTTATTAAAAAAGGTTGAATGCTTCAGTGTAGGCGGAGGAGTAATGACAGCTGAAAAGCTTGAGAACAGTCTGAAGGAAATACTATCATCATGAAAAACCCATCCTCTATTCGGATAGAGGATGGGTTTTCATGTTTTCAAAGAGAAATTGTTCTATGCTTTAATGATAATCGCCTGCCTGCCCATCTGTTCCCAAGAATCTTCAAACTGGTCGCGATCGACTTTTTGATTCTTTTCTCCGTATGGGTTATTTAAGTAGACATGCTCCTTGTCATAGCCTGTGATGATCACGCTATGCATATTAAAGCTTACATCTATTTTGCCATTTGGTGTATTCCATGTTTCGATGTTATCTATTTTGTCAAAGGTGGATGTGGTAATCACCCAAACAGGATACCCTTTTTCAAGTGATTGATAGATGGCCTTTTTGACAGGTTTTCCGCTTAAGTCGACGACTTGAGCGCCCGCATATTTTTTCGCAAGCTGATAAATAGGTTCATGGTATACACCGAGACCTGGTCCATTCTCCATATCGCCTACAAACCCGTCATGTGGGTCTCCTTTTAAGCCATTTTCATAATTGAGTGGAACACGTTTAATTTCATTTGCCAATGTGTCTTTCGTCACTTGCTTGTAGCCGCTGTAATGAAGAAGCATCGCTAAGCTTGTGACTTCGCATCCATTATAAAGCTTTGGGGCATCCATTTGATTGTAAAGGATGACGTCCATGGCTTTTTTGCTTCCTTTTAAGGAAGAATAGGTGGTGTCTGTTTTTTTCGTTGATCGTGTTTCTTCAGCTGCGAGTGCCGTATCATTTTCTTTTTCTTTGGCTGCTTCGTGTGGTGAAGCTGTTTTCTTGACTTGGTCGATTTGTGTCACGTATATAAAGCCGAAATAAACAAGGCATGCGCACAACAAAGTTAAGATTAATGTCTGAATGAACTTCATTGTAATCTCCTGTGTTAATCAATATTTTTAAGTATTATAGCACGTTCTTTTATCAAACATGTAGAAAAGAGATAGGTGTCACTTGAATGTAATAATTCCACAAATTTTTCATGAAAATAGAGAGAAAATAAAAATGATTGATTTAATTACTTTATTTTGTTAGCATATTATCATATTAGCGAACTAAAGGATTCGGAATTTTTTGTTTTAATGTGTTGGAGGTGCAGAAGAACATGTTTATGTTTGAGAAACCATATGGTATGCGGGATTCATTACCAGGATTGTATGAGACGAAGAAAAAAGTGAGACATTCCTTAACAGAGGTCATGAACGGTTGGGGTTACCGGTTGATGGAGACACCAACGCTTGAATTTTACGATACAGTCGGTGTTCAATCGGCGATTACAGATACACAGCTCTTTAAGCTTTTAGATCAGAACGGGCAAACCCTTGTACTCAGACCTGATATGACGGGACCTATTGCGAGAGTGGCAGCATCAAAGCTTCATGAACAGGCGTATCCGCTTCGCGTTGGGTATGCGGCCAATGTGTTCCGGGCACAGGAAAGAGAAGGCGGAAGGCCATCAGAATTTGAGCAGGTCGGAATTGAGTTAATTGGAGACGGTTCGATTAGTGCAGATGCTGAAGTGATCGCGCTTGTCGTATTCGCATTAAAAAATGCTGGGCTCAAATCCTTCAAAATCGCGATTGGGCATGTCGCTTTAGCAGAGACGTTATTTGTAGATGTACTGGGAAATACAGAGCGTGCAAACGTTCTTCGCCAATTTTTATATGAAAAGAATTATGTAGGGTACCGTCAGCATTTGAAGCAATTGCCACTCTCCTCCATCGATAAAACGAGGCTGTTACAGCTTTTAGAGTTAAGAGGCGGCCAGGAAGTCACAGAGCGGGCAGAGGAAATCGTCGTTTCACAAGAAGGAAAAGAGGTGCTTACGCAGTTAAAGTCGCTTTGGGAGACACTTGAAGATTACGGCTGTACAGAATATATCCGTCTAGATTTAAGCATGGTGAGTCATATGAGCTACTACACGGGTATTTTGTTTGAAGTATTTGCAGATCATGTTGGGTCAGTCATCGGAAGTGGCGGCAGATATGACCAATTGCTTGCTCATTTTGATGCACCTGCACCAGCTACAGGATTCGGACTTCGATTAGACCGTCTGCTTGAAGCACTTGATGCAAAAGAAATCAATGAGCCGCAGGAGGCAGTGATTTTTAGTAAAGAACAACGGCTGGAGGCTTTTGCTTTTGCAGAAAAGGAGCGGTCAAAAGGGAAAAAGATCGTGCTGCAAGACTTAGCAGGGATTGAAAATATTGACGCGATGACCAAGGCATTTGAGCAGGTGACTTATTTTATCGGCGCTAGAAAGGGAGAACAAAATGGGTAAAGTGTTGACGATGGCGATGCCAAAGGGCCGAATATTTGAAGAAGCCGCAGGGCTGTTAAGGCAGGCAGGATATCAACTGCCAGAGGAATTCGAGGATTCAAGAAAGTTAATCATCGATGTACCGGAAGAAAACCTCCGCTTTATTTTAGCGAAGCCAATGGATGTGACGACTTATGTAGAGCACGGTGTAGCAGATGTTGGCATTGCAGGAAAGGATGTCATGCTCGAAGAAGCTCGTGATGTGTACGAGGTGCTTGATTTAAACATCAGTAAATGCCATTTAGCGGTTGCCGGATTGCCGGGAGCCAGCTGGGGCGGTGTCGCGCCGCGTGTGGCAACAAAGTACCCAAATGTTGCATCTTCCTATTTTAGAGAGCAAGGGGAGCAGGTGGAGATCATTAAGCTGAATGGTTCCATTGAATTAGCACCGCTCATCGGACTCGCCGATCGTATTGTAGACATTGTCTCTACAGGTCAAACACTCAAGGAAAACGGACTTGTTGAAACGGAGCATATTTGTGATATTACATCACGGTTTATTGTCAATCCTGTGAGCTATCGGATGAAGGATGCGGTGATCGATGAAATGGCGCAGCGCCTTGCAAGAATCATTGAAGGGGAGGAAACATCATGAACATCACCTATATACAAGAAGGTGAGACAGAGACACTCTCGCTCAAACGGACTTTAGATACAGGCACGGAAGAGCAGCGCCTGGCTGTTCAGCGGATTATACAAGAAGTGAGGCTAAATGGTGATCAAGCGGTACAGTCTTTTACAAAGCAATTTGATGGGGTGCTGCTTGAAGATCCGCTTGTCACAGATGAGGAAATGACAAAAGCCTCCGAACGTTTGGACCCAGCCATGATTCATGTGATCCAAACGGCTATCCGTCATATTCGCACATACCATGAGCGTCAGCTGACATCCTCTTGGTTTTATCACCAGCAGGATGGCTCGATGCTCGGACAAAAGGTGACACCACTTGAGGCAGTTGGTGTGTATGTCCCCGGCGGAACAGCTGCTTATCCATCATCTGTTTTGATGAATGTGATTCCCGCGCTTGTCGCTGGTGTTCAGCGAATTGTCCTTGTGACACCCCCAGGGAAAAACGGCTACCTCTCTGACGCTGTACTCGTTGCTGCGAAGGAGCTCGGTATTACAGAGATGTATAAAATGGGCGGTGCACAGGCGATTGCGGCACTTGCCTATGGAACAGAAAGCATCCAGCCTGTTGATAAAATCACAGGTCCAGGCAACATCTATGTCGCACTGGCAAAGCGGGAAGTATTTGGTCAGGTAGACATTGATATGATTGCCGGTCCTAGTGAAATTGCGGTTCTAGCAGATGACACGGCCATAGCACATGAGGTGGCGGCCGATTTACTTTCTCAGGCAGAGCATGATGCGCTGGCATCTAGTATTTTGGTGACCCCGTCTAAGACACTTGCGGAAAATGTGCGAGCTGAGGTGCAAGCGCAGCTGGACACCTTGCCAAGAAAATCAATCGCTGCACAATCCATACAACATCATGGCCGTATATACGTGACAGATTCCATGGATCGTGCAGTAGACGTCGTCAATCAGTTAGCGCCAGAGCATTTAGAGGTGCTGACAGCATATCCAGAATCATTTCTTGGTCAAATCAAGCATGCAGGGGCGATTTTTTTAGGGCGTTATAGCCCTGAGCCGGTGGGAGATTATTTTGCAGGACCGAATCACGTGCTGCCAACCAACGGAACAGCCAGATTTTCTAGCCCGCTTGGTGTGACGGATTTTCAAAAGAAAACAAGCATTATTTCATATAGTCAAGAAGCCTTTGAGACACACAGGGATAGCATTGCGGCTTTTGCTAGGTTAGAGGGGCTCGAAGCACATGCAAGGTCGATTGAATCGAGAAAGCGGGGAGAATCGTCATGAGACAGGCGGAAACAGCGAGACAAACAAATGAAACGAATATTTCGTTATCGTTAGAGATTGATGGGGAAGGAAAAGCGGATATTCAAACAGATGTCCCTTTTATGACACACATGCTCGATCTATTTACGAAGCATGGACACTTTAATTTGACCGTCGATGCGAAAGGAGATACAGATGTTGATGATCACCACACAACAGAAGATATCGGCATCGTGCTTGGGCAAATGTTTAAGGAAGCGTTAGGTGATAAAAAGGGAATCAAGCGATATGGCTCCAGTTTTGTTCCAATGGATGAAACGCTTGCTCAGGTCGTGGTCGATTTAAGCAATCGTCCTCATTTAGAAATGAGAGCGGCCTTTCCAAGTCAAAAGGTCGGTACCTTTGATACAGAGCTCGTACATGAGTTTCTTTGGAAGTTTGCGTTAGAAGCTCGTATAAATCTTCATGTAATTGTTCACTATGGAACCAATACACACCATATAATTGAAGCTATTTTTAAAGCAATGGCACGTGCTTTAGATGAAGCAACAACCATTGATCCACGTGTGAAAGGGATTCCTTCAACAAAGGGGATGCTCTAATGATCGGAGTCATTGATTACGGAATGGGAAATTTGTTCAGCGTATCAAAAGCACTGGAACGAGCAGGTGCCAGTTATATCGTCTCCTCTGATGTGGAGGAGCTCAAAAAGGCAGATGCTTATATTTTGCCTGGGGTCGGTTCGTTTCGTGATGCGATGCAGCTGTTAAAACAGACAGGGCTTGAGGCGTTTATCCACCAAGTAGTGCAGGAAGGAAAGCTGCTATTTGGCATTTGTCTTGGGATGCAGCTGTTATTTGAAGAAAGTGAAGAGGCAGGGCGTACGAAAGGTTTGGGGCTGCTAAAAGGGCGTGTCGTTCTTCTAAAGGATCGTGACCAGGGTGGGCAAAGGCTGAAGGTGCCTCATATGGGGTGGAATGAGCTCACATTTCATCAGCCCTCCCCATTGTTTGACGGGGTACCGGAAGGATTTGCGTACTTTGTTCACTCTTATTATGTGAGGGATATGAATCCAGAAGAGCAATTAGCAAGCGCAGACTATGGCGTTCAAGTACCAGCAGTTGTTGGTAAGGGAAATGTGCTAGGCGCACAGTTTCACCCTGAAAAAAGCAGTACAACGGGCATGGCGCTGCTCAAACAATTTATTCAATTAGCAAACGAACAGAGGGTGAACAAATGAGTGAATTTACATTGTATCCAGCAATTGATATGAGAAATGGCAAATGTGTACGGCTCGTGCAAGGAGATTATGATCAAGAAACCATTTATGGAGATTCGCCGCTCGATATGGCGACGCGATTTGCAAATGAAGGAGCAAAGTGGATTCATCTCGTTGACCTAGATGGTGCGAAAGCGGGGAATCGCGTGAATCATGAGCATGTGCTGGCGATTGCTTCATCCTTAGATGTAAATGTACAAATTGGCGGCGGCATTCGGACAGAAGAAGACGTTGCCTTTTATATAAACAATGGTGTAGCTAGAGTCATCCTTGGCAGCTCGGCTGTTTCTAACCCTGCCTTTGTGAAAAAAATGCTTGCGCAATATGGGGAGAAAATAGCGATTGGCATCGATGCGCGAAATGGCTTTGTATCGACTGAGGGGTGGCTTGAAACGTCGAAAGTGAAGGCGGAGGATCTCGGCAAAGAATTGGCAAAGGAAGGCGCGGAGGTCTTTATTTTCACAGATATTCAAATGGACGGCATGCTGGCTGGTCCCAATGTGGAAAGTACAGTTCGCTTAGCAGAAGCTACTGGCAAACAAGTTATTGCCTCAGGCGGTATCAGTTCGGTAGCCGATCTCCAAAAGCTGTCAGCACAAAAACAGTCAGGCGTTTCTGGTGCGATCATTGGAAAGGCACTTTATACGGAGCGGTTTACTTTAGCTGAAGCAATTGAAGGGCTTGACCGCGTATGATGACAAAACGAATCATCCCATGTCTCGATGTGAAGGAAGGTCGTGTGGTTAAAGGGGTGCAATTTCTCGGCTTAAAGGATGCTGGTGATCCGGTAGAATTAGCGCAGATATATGATGAGGAAGGGGCGGATGAACTCGTCTTTCTTGATATTTCTGCCTCTCATGAAGGCCGGAAAACGATGGTGGATGTGGTCAAGCAAGTGGCGTCCACTCTTGCCATCCCTTTTACGGTAGGCGGCGGAATTAATCACCTTGATGACATGAAGCGCATATTAAGAGCGGGTGCAGACAAAGTATCTGTAAATACAGCGGCAGTTTTAAGACCAGAACTCATTTCAGAAGGTGCCGATTTTTTTGGTTCCCAGTGCATCGTCGTCGCAATAGATGCAAAGTACGATGAAGAGAAAAAAGCGTACATGGTTTATACACACGGAGGGCGTCGTCAAACGGATATAGAGGTTAGCGATTGGGCAAAAGAAGCCGTGCTGAGGGGGGCAGGAGAGATTTTGCTGACAAGTATGGATGCCGACGGTGAGAAAAAGGGCTTTGATCATCAATTAACAAAGCTTGTGTCAGAAGCTGTCACCGCACCTGTCATTGCTTCAGGAGGCGCTGGCAATGCTCAGCATATGTTGGAGGCATTTACAAAAGGAGAAGCGGATGCAGCTTTAGCAGCTTCCATTTTTCATTATAAAGAGACTTCAATTCAAGAGGTAAAGACATACTTGAGAGAACACGGGGTGAAGGTCAGATGAAACAGGCAAACGAATTATCCTTTAATGAGGCAGGCCTGATACCTGCGATTGTACAGGATGCTCAAAGTAAGGAAGTATTGACATTGGCGTATATGAATCAAGAATCCTATGAAAAAACACTAGAAACAGGAGAAACATGGTTTTACAGCCGGTCAAGAAACGAGCTTTGGCACAAAGGCGCCACATCTGGACATACTCAGCGAGTCACATCCATTCGATATGACTGTGACAAGGATGCTCTGCTTGTTCTTGTCACACCAAGTGGACCAGCTTGCCACACTGGCAGCTATAGCTGCTTTTCGGAAGAAGGCGTGAAGCGTCAAACGGAAGAGCAGGATCGTTTTGCCATTTTAAATGAACTTGAACAGGTGATTGCGAAACGTCAGGCAGAAATGCCAGAAGGCGCTTATACAACCTATCTATTTGAAAAAGGGGTCGATAAAATCCTGAAAAAGGTAGGGGAAGAAGCGTCAGAGGTCATCATTGCGGCGAAAAACCGGGATCAAGAAGAATTGAAATGGGAAACAGCTGATCTTCTGTATCACCTGCTTGTGTTATTACGTGAACAGCAATTGCCGCTTGATGATGTATTAAAAGTATTAAAAAAACGTCATCAAAGTGAGTAAAAAGCCGGGGGCACCTCCGGCTTTTTATTTCCCAAGTGAAAAACAAATCCTTCCTTTTCTTTTGTTCTATGTGACGACTCTTGAAGTATGTTATACTACACACGGTACACTGTTCGAAATGGAGGGTATCAGTGAGTAAATACACTTCTCAAAATAATCACACACAAGTCGTCCAGCTATTCCAAGATGGGCATTACTTTTTTCATAAAGGTCTAAAAGCTTATAGAGAAAGAAATCTATCTAAAGCGAGTAAGCTCATACAGCGGGCTATCGTACTTGAGCCTGAAAATGTAGAAATGCTGTCACAGCTTGCTATTATTTATACTGAAATGGGTCATTTCCAACAATCAAATGAACTGCTTGATTTCATCCTTGAACATATTGATGAAAATATGTCTGAGTGTCACTATTTTAAAGCCAATAATTATGCGAATCTAGGACTCTTTCAAGAGGCATATAAGTCAGCGACTGCCTATGCTACATTAGAAGAGAACGGGGAATTTGCAGATGAAAATGATGACCTTCTCGACCTGCTCGATATGAGTGACGAAGAGGACGAAGATTTTCCTTACGATCAGGATGACCTGATTGTGAAGCAGGATCAAGCAAATCACTTACTGGAAAGCGGCAGGCTTGATGAAGCCATTGAGATGCTGGAACAGATGATTGTTGAGTATCCAGAATTTTGGTCAGCGTATAATAATCTCGCATTGGCCTATTTTTATTCTGGTCAAATCCATCAGGCAAAAGAGATGCTGAACCGGGTTCTACATGAAAATCCGGGTAATCTGCATGCCCTTTGCAACCAGCTAGTCTTCTATCATTATGAAAAAGAAGAAGAGAAGGTCAATACGTTAGCAAAGCAATTAACGCACGTGTATCCAATATTAAGTGAACAGCGTTATAAGCTTGGCGCAACATTTGCCCTAGTTGGAGAATTTGAATGGGCCTTTAAATGGCTTTATTCTTTGTACAAAACAGGCTTTCAAGGAGATAGTACATTTTTATACTGGCTCGCAAGCGCAGCTTATTATACAGGTCACAAAACGCTTGCACAGACGGTTTGGGATAAGATGGTCGAAGAAGATATCGATGCAGATGAAATCAAGCCGTGGCAGGATAAACCTGAGGAGACTGAGCCAATGGTCTCCATTGAGGAACGGCTGACGGCGTACTATGTAAGCAAACAAAAAGGGGAACGTGACGTTCTTCAATCTGTCCTTGATGCACGCGCAGCGAAAACAGCTTTTGAACAGCAATTCATTGAACTGCTCTTATACGAAGATGAAATGGAAGAACGGTCTTTTTCAGAAGATGCGGTTTTCGCAAAACAGGCGGCATCCAGCTTGGAAGAAGCTGTTCAGCCTGACAGCCATATGCCTTATTTTTGGTTATTCCATATTATTCAGCAGGCACGTGCTTCTGGCGTAGATAAGAAAAATGCGCCTGCATGGGCAGCAGCATCTTATTATTTATGGATGCAGGAGCAAGAAGAATCTATGAGCAAAAAAGAGATTGCAGCCTCTTTTCAAATCAGTGTTCAAACACTGTCTAAATATGAACAAGTCATTTGTACATTAATTGATTAAATAGGTAAATAGATTTAGAAGATTGCAGCATGGCCGAAAAGGTCATGCTTTTTTCTTGGATAAAAAGGTGGGATTTGCAAGGATTTGGCGAAGTATGACAATCACGACATGTTTTTGAAACATAAATGTAATAAAAATATTAGCTCATTTTGTCGATGTCTCATGTATAATGAAAATCGTGGATTAAAACAAAGACATATATTTAGATATTTTACTATACATAATGAAACACCTAGTGATAGAAACAATCTGGTCAACATCTGACTGATCAATCAGGAAGAAAGACATAGATAGCACAGATTGGTCGCAGAGAATTTGCTGCTTTCTCATGTCGCTTGGAAATTGTCAAAGGAGGAACTATTCGTGAAAAAGTTTATTACTTTCGGTTTAGCTTCGGTCATCGGAGCGAGCAGTTTATTTATCCCATTTACTCATGAAGCAAACGCACAGAACTTTGAACAAAAGAAACAAGAGCTGGACAGCAAGCAATCTGAGGTCAACAAAAACCTTCAAAAGAAAAAAGATGAGCTTTCAAAGCTTGAAGCAAAACAAGAGGCACTTGCACTAAAGCTAAAAGAAATTGACGAGAAAGCTTTAAAAACAAGTGATCAAATCGAAGAAAAACAAAAAGAAAATGAACAAACGAAAAAAGAAATCAATGCACTGAAAAAAGACATTGCTGATACTGAAAAACGTATTGAAGATCGAAACAAATTCTTGAAAAAGCGTGTACGTGCGCTTCAAGAAAGCGGCGGTTCTACGAAATACATAGATGTATTACTAGGAGCGAAAAGCTTTAGCGATTTCATCAGCCGTGCAGGTGCAGTATCTACACTCATCAACGCAGACAGCGAAATCATTAAAGAGCAAGAAAAAGACAAAGCTGAGCTCCAAAAGTCTGAAAACGAATTAAACACAAAGCTTGAAGATGTTCAAAAGACACTTACAAAGCTTGAAACACTTCAAACAGACTTGAATAAACAGCTTGATGAAAAAGACAAGCTATTCAAGCAAGTGAAAAAGCAAAAAGGAAGTGCTTCTTCTCAAATTAGCGAGTTAAACAGTGAGGCTAACAGCATTGCATCTGAAAAAGACGCAACAATCACTGCTCAAAAACAAGCTGAAAAAGAAGCAAGAGAAGCAGCTCAAAAAGCAAAAGAAGAAAAAGTACAAAGACAACAGCAGCGTCAAGCTAGTGTTCAAGCAGAAGACAACAGCTCAACGAACGACAGCAGCTCGTCTTCAAATAACAGTAACAGTGGATCTTCAAACAACAATAATAACAACAGCAGTTCACCAAGCAAGAAGCCATCTACTGGCGGTGGATCACCTGTCAGCAGTAACGTAGGCGGAATCGAAGGTGCAATCAGCACAGGTTCTTCCATTGTTGGACAATCTCCATATAAATGGGCTGGTGGCAGATCACAAGCTGATATTGACGCACGTCGTTTTGACTGTTCTTCATTCGTTCGCTGGGCATTTGCATCAGCAGGCATCAACCTTGGACCAGTTGGCGGTACAACAACAGATACGCTTGTAGGTAAAGGAAGAGCTGTAAGTGCATCTGACATGAAACGCGGAGACCTTGTGTTCTTTGATACGTATAAAGTAAATGGACACGTTGGTATTTACTTAGGAAACGGTACATTCTTGAACGATAACAGCTCTCGCGGTGTTTCAGTTGACTCTATGAGCAATGTTTACTGGAAAAAAGCATTCAATGGCGTTGTAAGAAGAGTCGTTGAATAAATCATTACTTACTATATAACCGTAAACAGGCTTCCTTAAACAGCAGTTTAAGGAAGCTTTTTCTTTTTTTGAACATATGAGCAAATGATTCGCTTATTATCCGCAGATTTAATAGGATATGGGTAAGGAATAAAAATAAGAGTGGAATGGATGCTTTCTGTCATGAATGGAAGCATCACCCAAGGGCATTCTAATAAGAAATGCTAGCAGCAATTGAAGAGGGAGTGACAGTTGTGTCAGAAGAAAAAATCTACGATACGATCATCATTGGAGCGGGACCTGCCGGAATGACAGCCGCTGTTTATACATCTCGTGGAAATCTTTCAACATTGATGATTGAAAGAGGGATTCCAGGCGGTCAAATGGCTAATACGGAAGATGTCGAGAACTATCCTGGCTTTGAAAGCATTTTAGGGCCAGAACTTTCAAATAAAATGTTTGACCATGCGAAGAAATTCGGTGCTGAGTATGCATATGGCGATATCAAAGAAATCGTAGACGGTGAAGAGTACAAAATCGTCAAAGCCGGTTCAAAAGAATACAAAGGACGCTCTGTCATTATTGCAGCAGGTGCGGAATACAAAAAAATCGGTGCACCAGGTGAAAAAGAACTTGGCGGCCGAGGCGTCTCTTACTGTGCAGTATGTGACGGTGCTTTCTTTAAAAACAAAGAGCTCGTCGTCATTGGTGGAGGAGACTCTGCGGTAGAAGAGGGTGTGTACCTCACACGCTTTGCGTCAAAAGTAACGATCGTTCATAGACGCGACAAGCTTCGTGCCCAAAGCATTTTACAAGCACGTGCTTTTGATAATGAAAAAATCGACTTCATGTGGAACAAAACCGTTAAACAAATTAATGAAGAAAACGGTAAAGTCGGCAGTGTGACTTTGATTGATACGGTGACTGGTGAAGAAGAAGACTTTAAAACAGATGGCGCCTTTATCTATATCGGAATGCTGCCACTGTCTAAACCATTTGAAAATCTCGGCATTACAAATAAAGAAGGCTACATCGAAACAAACGAAAGAATGGAAACGAGAGTGGAAGGCATTTTCGCCGCTGGTGATATTCGTGAAAAAACACTCCGTCAAATTGTGACAGCAACAGGTGACGGAAGTATTGCCGCACAAAGCGCACAGCATTATGTAGAAGAGCTTGCTGAAAAACTTAAAGCAACGAAATAAAAGGCTGTCGTAAATCCTTAATATAGCGTCATGGGCTTTTAACTGGAATGTAACACGGGTGAAACAATTTTCCGTTATGATAAAACTAGTAATTGACCCCCTTTTATAAGGAATACATGTTTGGCACGGATGAGAATCCGTGTCCTTTTTTTTGCTTAAAATCAGAAATTCATGAGATGTTCACAAATGACGCATGGAGAACCATTGGTTGCTGTAAAATAAAGAGTAGAGAAAATGCCCGCCACTTCTTTCAGACGAAATTCGGTCTGTTTTCGGTGAAGAAGGGGCATGTTCATTGTGGGAGTCAGGATGAACCTGTATAATAAGTTAAAGACATAAAAGAGTAGGTGACAGCTGATGCAACGAGTAACCAATTGTGTGCTGCATCACGAAGATCAAGTTCTCTTGCTGCAAAAGCCAAGACGAGGCTGGTGGGTAGCGCCGGGCGGAAAAATGGAAAGCGGAGAATCGGTCAAGGATTCAGTCGTTCGAGAGTATAGAGAAGAAACAGGAATTTATATTTTAAATCCACAGTTAAAAGGTGTTTTTACCTTTATCATAAAAGAAGGCGATCAAATCGTTCAAGAGTGGATGATGTTCACCTTTATGGCAGATTCATTTACTGGAAAAAACGTGACAGAGTCAGAGGAAGGCATTTTAAAGTGGCATGAAGTAAAGGATGTGCCGCATTTACCGATGGCACCAGGGGATTCCCATATTCTTGATTTCATGCTAAAGGGAAAAGGACTTCTTCACGGTACTTTTACGTATACACCTGATTTTGAATTGATTGCTTATCGGTTAGATCCTCAAGGAGACTAATACATGAACCGTTTTTATAAAGAAGGAGAGGAAGCAGGCATGAATACGCACAAACAAGAAGATATTCAGCTTGTGATTATTACAGGAATGTCAGGTGCGGGGAAAACCGTTGCCATTCAAAGCTTTGAAGATTTAGGTTACTTCTGTGTAGATAACTTGCCGCCATCACTTTTACCAAAGTTCCTAGAACTCATGAAGGAATCGAATTCGAAGATGAGTAAGGTTGCCCTTGTGATGGATTTGCGCGGACGAGAATTCTTTGACAGCTTGATTGCAGCCTTAGATGAAATGAGTGATCTTGGCTGGATCACACCAAGAATATTATTTCTAGATGCAAACGATAAGGTGCTTGTCTCAAGATACAAAGAAACGAGACGTTCGCATCCTCTTGCGACTACAGGTTTGCCGCTCGAAGGAATCGCAATGGAACGCGATCTGTTAGAAGAGTTAAAAGGTCGGGCTCAAATGATTTTTGATACATCGGATTTAAAACCAAAACAGCTTCGAGAAAAAATTGTCGCGCACTTTGCCACGACCCAAGGGCAGGTGTTTACAGTGAATGTGATGTCCTTCGGTTTTAAATACGGTCTGCCGATTGATGCTGATCTTGTATTTGATGTGAGATTTCTGCCAAATCCTTACTATATTGAGAGCATGCGTCCACAGACTGGAAACGATGAAGAAGTGCGTTCCTATGTAATGAAATGGAGCGAGACACAAAAATTCACAGAGAAATTAATTGACCTTCTCAGCTTTATGCTTCCGTCCTATAAACGAGAAGGAAAAAGCCAGCTTGTGATCGCTATTGGCTGTACAGGCGGACAGCACCGATCAGTGACGCTAGCGAACTACTTATCGGAGTATTTTAAAAATGACTACTACACTCATGTCACTCACCGGGACATTGAAAAGAGAAGCAGAAAATAGATGACGACACTTCCAAAGGTGGTCATTCTTGGCGGGGGCACTGGCTTATCTGTTTTGCTCAGAGGCCTAAAAACAAAGCCAGTGGACATTACCGCTATTGTAACGGTTGCTGATGACGGAGGCAGCTCAGGCAGACTGCGGCATGATTTGAATATTCCGCCCCCAGGCGATATTCGAAATGTCCTTGCAGCTCTTTCTGATGTTGAACCGCTTGTAGAAGACTTATTTCAGCACCGTTTTAACAAAGGGAATGACTTAACAGGCCACTCTCTTGGCAACCTCATTCTTGCGGCCATGACAAATATAACCGGTGATTTTTTTCATGCCGTCACAGAAATGAGCAAGGTCTTAAATGTGAGAGGAAAAGTCTTGCCAGCAGCGAATTCAAGTGTTGTTCTACATGCTGAATTAGAAAATGGGCAAGTGGTAACAGGAGAATCAAAAATCCCAACCTATGGTGAGCGAATTAAACGAGTGTTCCTCACACCTGATACGATTGAGCCGCTCCCAGAATCGATTCAAGTCATTCGTGAAGCCGATTTGATCGTCATTGGACCTGGCAGCTTGTATACAAGTATCTTGCCAAACTTGCTTGTACCGCATATTGGCGAAGAAGTGATTCGTTCTAAGGCGAAAAAAGTGTATATTTGCAATGTCATGACGCAGCCAGGGGAAACGCTTTCCTACAGTGCAGCTGATCATGTGCAGGCATTAAACGATCATATGGTTCGTCCATTTATTGATACCATTTTTGTAAACAATAAAGAAATTCCAGAAGAGATCAAAGCAAAATATGCAGAAGAACAGGCACAGCCTGTACAGTTCGACACAGATGTACTCAAGGCAATGGGACTGGAAGTCATCCCAGGGGAAATCATTACATACGACCAGCATGTGATTCGTCACGACACGCTGAAAGTAGCCGCGCTGCTTGTCGACCTGCTGCATAAGAAAAAATAGGAATGGGGGTGGCAAGGATGTCATTTGCATCCGAAACAAAAAAAGAGCTGACTAATCTGGACGTGAAGGACTGCTGCACAAAAGCAGAGCTTTCTGCCCTCATCCGTATGAACGGTTCATTATCTTTCTCTAATCGAAAATTAATTCTAGATATACAAACAGAGAACGCAGCTATCGCAAGACGGATTTATACGCTGCTAAAAAAGAAATATGATGTCACAGTCGAGCTGCTCGTTCGTAAGAAAATGAGATTAAAAAAGAATAATGTGTATATTGTCAGACTGGTAGAACGAGCGAAAACCATTTTAGAGGATTTGAAAATATTAGGTGAGCAATTTGTATTTGAGCGTAATATTTCAGAAGAGCTTGTAAAGAAAAGATGCTGTAAGCGCTCCTATATGAGAGGTGCTTTTTTAGCAGGCGGTTCTGTAAATAATCCAGAAACGTCTTCCTATCACCTTGAGATTTTTTCACTATATAAAGAACACAATGATGCCCTTTGTGAGCTGATGAACCAATTTCATCTCAACAGTAAAACACTTGAGCGTAAAAAAGGCTACATCACATATATGAAAGAAGCCGAAAAAATTACTGAATTCTTAAGTGTTGTAGGTGCGCATAATTCACTTCTTCGCTTCGAAGACGTTCGGATCGTCCGTGATATGCGGAATTCCGTGAACCGGCTCGTCAATTGTGAAACAGCAAACTTGAATAAAACGATTGGTGCATCCCTGCGCCAGGTCGAGAACATTCAATTCATTGATGAAAAAATTGGACTTGATGCCCTGCCAGATAAGCTGCGAGAAATTGCAAAGCTGCGAGTCGACTATCAAGAGGTCACGCTAAAGGAATTGGGAGAAATGGTGGAAAGCGGCAAGATCAGCAAATCAGGCATTAATCACCGCTTAAGAAAGCTAGATCAAATTGCAGAACAATTACGAAACGGACAAGCTGTTACACTTAAATAGGAGAATGAAAAAGGGAGGCAGATCATATGGTGGAAAAAACGGTCACCATCCAGTTGAAAACAGGCTTGCAGGCACGTCCCGCTGCTTTGTTCGTACAGGAAGCGAATCGCTTTGGGGCTGAAATTTTTCTAGAGAAGGACGGAAAAAGAGTCAATGCGAAGAGCATTATGGGTCTCATGAGCCTTGCGATCAGCTCTGGGATCACTGTCAAACTGATAGCAGATGGTGCGGATGAACAAGAAGCCATTGATGCGTTAACGGATTTTATCAATCAAGAAAACTGAGTCTCTTCACAGACTCAGTTTTTTTAGAAGGGAATGAACATGATGCAATCAGCATTTTTACAAAAGATCGGATACGAAGGCCAGTCCATCACCTTTGATGACCTGCCTGCATTATTAAAAAAGATGGCCTACACCTTTCCATTTGAAAATAGATCTGTGCTGAACAAACAATCCTATGCCTTGAATCAAGAAGGATTGAAAGAGCATCTTCTTGAAGGAGGCAGAGGAGGTCTTTGTTACGATCTCAATCCTCTTTTATATTATGTGTTAAAAGAGGCAGGACTCGCTGTACAGCTCGTTCAAGGGACCGTGTATAACAAGGAAGCGGGCACATGGGCAATTGATGGCACGCACGTAGCCATGACGCTGAATCATCACAACGAACGGTATCTGATTGATGCGGGTTTTGGTGTGAATTTACCTCTCCAGCCTGTACCCTTTACTGAAGAATGGGTGGAAGGAGCATCTATTCGGTTTCGAGTCAAAGAAGAGAAAACCGAAAAAGGTACGCATCTTGTCCAATTAGACAGAGGGGAAGGCGCTGAAACAGGCTATGCATTTACATTGGAAGAGGTGAGTGAGCCTACATTGGTCCAAATGAGAAAGCAGATTTATGAAAATGAAGCCTCTCCTTTTAACAAAAGACCGCTTGCTTCAAAGCTCACACCAACAGGACGTGTAATCGTCACCGAGGATCATGTCACCATACATGAACATGAAGAAGTGTCGAAAAAACCGCTGCCACTGCCTTTTGAGGAATACGTGAAAACCCTGCTGCCATAAGTAGCATCAAAAAAACAGCCCTGCGTCAAATGGGGCTGTTTTTTGATTGATTATCGAATACGTGTGAATGTAGCGTAATGGTCTGTTGTTTTGTAAATGAGCCAGTCGCTTGAATACAAGAGGCGGTCAGCATTGCGGAAGCCTGAGACGTAGTTGATATCTGCCTCACGCCATGTGCGGCCGCTTGCTGAAGGAAGACGTCCCTCCCGGTTAGAGAAAACATCTCCACCGATGCTTTTGCCTGGGGCAACCTCTGCTAGATTTCCCTTTGATGCCACCCATCCAAGAGCACTTGCTTGTGATTTTGTGATGTAGTTATCAGGCAGTCGTTTGTAGCGAATCAAATAATCGGCTACACCATCAAACGTATTAATGACGGCAAGGGTATGAACATCTGATGTCAGTTGAACAGAAGCTGTTTCATTTGTGGCGGTCGGTGTAAGTGGTGTTTCGGCATAGGCTTGCTGCGGAATAAAACCAGAAAACAGAATAGCAGCGATCAGAGCAAACATAGTAAAAACCGAACTGATTTTTTTCATCTTCATCCTCCTATTAAGGAAATCGGAAGCTGTCCTCTTGATGCTTGTCTACCTCATATTATAGCACCCGAATATGAAGGAAATGTAAAGAAACAGGATCTTTGCTAAAATGAGGCTTTTTTCCTGATATCCTTCTATTGAAATAAATAAAAAGACGCAGCTCTGAATCCTGCGTCTTTTCCGATTAAGATGAAGCAAGCTCCTTCACAATATCTACAGGGGCTTTGCCATCAATTCCATGAATCACATTATGAATGGCTCGTTTCAGCATAAGATCCCGTGTTGTTTCAGTAGCGGAACCGATGTGGGGAACAAGGGTGACATTGTTCATTTCTTTGAAAGGATGATTCTCCTGAAGCGGTTCCTGTTCAAACACATCAAGACCTGCGCCTTTGATCCATCCCTCTTGAAGCGCTTGAATGAGGCTTTTTTCGTCCACTGTTTTCCCGCGGGAGATGTTTACAAATAAAGCCGTTTGCTTCATTAACTTCAATTCTCGTTCGCCAATCATATGATACGTTTCATCGGTCAGCGGTGTAATCAACACAATGATATCAGCTTGCTTTAGCAGGTCATCAAGTGTGCAATATAAAGCGCCATATGCTGATTCAGCCTTTTCATTCCGGCTGCGGTTATGATACAGAACATTCATATCAAAACCATGTGCAGCTCGTTTGGCAACTTGCTCTCCGATTCGTCCCATGCCAATAATGCCAAGCGTTTGATGATGGACATCGATGCCAAAGATATCCTCTTCCTGTACAAATTTCGTCCATTTCCCCTCACGGATAAAACGATCAAGCTCGGCAATTCTTCGTGCAGAGGAAAGAATGAGTGAAAATGCAAGGTCAGCCACAGTGTGGTCGAGTGTATGAGGCGTGTGTGTACCAATTACGCCTCTTTGCCTCATCAATTCTATATCGAAATTGTCATAGCCGACAGAGTTATTGCTCACTACTTTGAGTTTTGGTGCGTGATCTAATAGCTCTTGATCGATTTTCGTCCCAGACGTTAAAAGACCATCAGCATGCTGCAGTTTTTGAAACAAAATATCTTTTGGAATGGGGTCCTTGGATTGCCACACCTCGTATGTACAATGTTCCTTTAGTATTTCCTCAAATGAAGCAGGTAATGGTTTGGCGACAAAAATGTGTGGTTTCATTGTCAACTCGCTCCTTTCACATGATCATCTTGCTCCTTTTATTATAAAGCAACCATTTCGGCTGAACACGTTTGAAGGTTATCTGCTCAATATTTAATATACTAAAATAACGGAAAAGAGAGACATTTTCTTAGTGAAAAAGGGTATTCATATGCCATCTGATGCATTTTTTACTTAGATGAAAATCAGCTAATAGGAGTTGTGACATATGAAAAAGCCGGTTTTTCTGAGAGATTATCTGACAAACTGGAAAATAGATCGAGATTTTTTGATAGAAAAATGATTATATTTGAAACATATTAAACGGGAAGGTCGTTTTCTACTAAACCATTTCATCGTCTTTTGGCGAGTAGAGAACGATAGATTGAAAGGAAGACCGCGTCCCCCTTGCGATGAAGCGTAAATGAGAGAAAATGATCACATTTCTTCTCATCGTTTTCTCATTTTTTTCTTTTTTTTCTATCATTTTTCATCTTTATGCTTGAGAACACACGAAAGAAAAGGAGGACAGGCAGGAGCTTACGTGACTTATAAAAAGATGGGAGATGGCAGGATGGGATCAAAATTAGAACAGATTCTTCAGCACAATTCAAAGTTCGTACAAGAGAGACATTATGAGCCTTACAAAGCGGGGAAATTTCCTGAAAAGAAACTCGTCATATTAACTTGTATGGATACACGTCTTTTGGAATTATTGCCGCAATCCATGGGGCTGCGCAACGGTGATGCGAAGATCATTAAAAATGCGGGCGCCATCGTAACACATCCTTTTGGCAGTGTGATGCGGAGTATTCTGCTAGCAATCTATGAGCTAAAGGCAGAAGAGGTATGCATTGTAGGACATCATGAATGCGGAATGGCAGGTCTTGCGGCAGATCCTTTACTTGAAAAGGCGAAAGCGCGTGGCATTGAAGAGAAATGTTTGAGCATTGTGAAAAACTCAGGAGTTGATTTAAAGGGATGGCTGACAGGCTTTGATTCGGTTGAAGAGAGCGTGTCCCAAAGTGTGAAATTGGTTAAAGAGCATCCATTGATGCCAAGTGATGTGGCTGTTCATGGACTTGTCATTCATCCAGCAACGGGAAAGCTGGATGTCGTTGTGAAAGATAATCAGATTGATGCGCAGTATACCTAAATCATCTACACATACTTGAAGGAGGCCAACACATACCATGCGTTTTTATGGAAGATTTGAAGGATATAATTCATCAAAATTTAGACGTGATTTAATCGCTGGGCTTGTCGTGGGCGTTGTGGCAATTCCTTTAGGCATGGCTTTTGCCATTGCATCTGGTGTCGGACCAGAATATGGATTATACACAGTCATCGTTGCCGGCATTTTGATTTCATTGTTTGGTGGTTCAAAGTATCAGATCGGCGGGCCGACTGGGGCGTTTGTTCCGATTTTATTTGGTATCGTCAGCCAATACGGTATCGAAAACTTACTCATTGCCGGTTTTATGGCAGGGTGTATGCTTGTATTATTCGGGATATTCAAACTAGGGAAGCTCATGAAATTTATTCCTCGTCCGGTTATCATCGGCTTTACTGCTGGCATTGCTGTCATTATTTTTTCAGGACAGATTGCCAATTTCCTCGGATTAAAGGGTGTTGAAAAGCATGAAAGCTTTTTCCTCAATATGAGAGAAATTGTGGTCCATCTCGGTACCGCAAACAGTCTTGCCATCATCACAGCTGTTATTGGGCTTATTGTGATTTTGGTGGCACAAAAATACATTCCCAAAATACCTGGTGCTCTATTAGGTCTATTGGCTTCAACGTTTCTAGCTGTTCTCTTTTTCCAAGGACAAGTTGAAACGATCGGCTCGGCATATGGGGAAATTCCTCGTCAGCTGCCAAGCTTTGCTTTTCCTGAATTAACGATTGAAAAAATGATCTACCTCCTCCCTCCAGCGATTGTCATTGCGCTTTTAGGCGGAGTAGAATCGATCTTGTCCGCAATGGTTGCTGATAATATGAAAGGCTCTAAGCATGATAGCAACAAGGAGCTTGTCGGACAAGGGATCGCCAATATGGCGGCACCGCTGTTCGGAGGAATTCCGGCGACTGGGGCGATTGCCCGTACGGCAACAAACATCAAAAATGGCGGAGCAAGCCCGATTTCAGGTGTTGTGCATGGCGTCGTCGTGCTGCTCATCTTAATGCTCTTTGCGCCATATGCGTCGATGATTCCACTTGCTGCGATGGCACCGATTTTAATGTTTGTGGCTTGGAATATGAGTGAGAAAAAAGAGTTTATCAATATTGTAAAAGTGAAAAATGCGGATTCCCTTGTACTTGTTGTGACCTTCCTGCTGACGGTCATCGGTGATTTGATTATTGGCGTCACCGCAGGTCTCATTTTAGCCTTTATCGCTTTCATCAAAAAAATGAGCCAGACGACCAGCATTCATCCAAACGTTGCGGTTCCCCAGATGGAAACAGCAGCTGCTTTAGAAAAACAGACAGACCAGCAAGGCATCAGTATGTACGCCATTGAAGGGCCGCTGTTTTTCGGAACAACAGATTCACTCGAAAATTCGATTCTTGACCATGTTCAGACAAAGCCGAAAACCCTCATTCTGCTCATGAATAAAGTCAATTATATGGACACATCAGCAGAAGCGGTGCTGATGAATATCTCCAATCGGTTAAAGCATCATAATGGTAAGCTGATGATTGTCGGACTTCAATCACAGCCGAAAGAGCTTTTGCGCAGAACAGGTCTTTTCCATCATATTGGAAAACAGCATTTCTTTGAACGAACAGATGATATCTCACCACAACAGCTATAAAGGTGGAAAAAAGCACGTGACGATGTGGTCACGTGCTTTTCAGTTCTGAAAAACGCTTTGTGAGTTTCTGTTGATGAGAGGAGAAAATCTCTTCTACTGTGACATCATAGAGATCGGCTAAAATAAGTAGATTCGCTAACACATCTCCCATTTCTTCAACGAGTTCTTTCTTCAACTCAGATGATTTTTGTTTTTGCTCGTCAGGCCGGTCACGTCCGATCTCGATGGCTCTAACAGCGCGAGCGAGTTCTCCTGTTTCTTCCATCAGGAACCCTAACCGGATAAACGGTCCGTATTCTGTCCAATTTCTCTTTTTGTAAAAATCCTTGATCCATTTCTCCATCTCATTTGTTTGCATTCTCTTTATACAGCTCCTTATATGGTGTGTACCTTTTGATTTTACACTATATATAGATGAAGCGGCTGTTTTTTTAAAAACAATTATAGTAGAATGAGTGGGTGAAGAAATCATAGAGAGAGATGGAGCTGTTTTGATGAAAACGATTTGTGTGTTTGCTGGTTCGAATCCAGGCGTGAAGGACGTCTACAAAGAAAAGGCTGTAGAGCTGGGGACTTATATGGCAGAGCATGACATCCGTCTTGTATACGGCGGTTCACGAATTGGATTGATGGGTGCCATTGCAGATGAGGTCTTAAGACATGGCGGGCAAGTCATTGGAGTTATGCCTAAGGGGCTTTTTAGAGGAGAAGTTGTACATCAAGAGCTGACAGAATTAATCGAGGTAACAGGAATGCATGAACGAAAAGCGAAAATGAGTGAGCTGGCTGATGGATTTATTGCGATGCCAGGCGGCTTTGGTACATATGAAGAATTATTTGAGGTGCTATGCTGGGCACAAATCGGCATTCACCAAAAGCCAATCGGCTTGTATCAAGTGAATGACTATTTCAATCCGCTCATTGACATGGTGAAGTTTAGTGTACAGGAAGGTTTCTCGAATGAATCACACCTCCAATTGTTACATGCCTCCAGCGAACCGGAGGAATTAATCACGCAGATGGCTTCTTATCAAACACCATCTCTTCAGCAGAAATGGACGGAGCTGTCTTAAAGTAAAGCGTATTTCAACCACAAAAAACCGTCTGTTCAAGGAGCAGACGGTTTGTTTTGTCATATTATTTTTGTTCTTCTGAATTACGGGTCAAGACTTTGTCAATGAGTCCGTATTGAAGTGCTTCTTCTGCTGTTTTGAAGTTGTCACGATCTGTATCGCGCTCAATGACTTCGATTGGCTGACCAGTACGTTCAGCAAGTACTTGGTTCAGTTTATCGCGTAAAGAAAGGATTCGTTTTGCCGCAATTTCAATTTCTGTTGCTTGACCTTGGGCACCACCTAGTGGTTGGTGAATCATGACTTCACTGTTTGGAAGAGCATAACGCTTACCTTTTTCACCAGCAGCAAGCAGGAACGCACCCATAGATGCAGCCATACCAATACAAATGGTTGATACCTTTGGTTTAATAAATTGCATCGTATCGTAAATGGCCATACCAGCTGTGATTGAACCGCCAGGGCTGTTAATGTAGATAGAAATATCTTTTTCTGGATCTTCAGCTTCTAAGAAAAGCAGCTGTGACACGATGGAGTTGGCAACATTGTCATCGATCGCAGAACCAAGCATGATAATACGGTCTTTTAAAAGACGAGAATAAATGTCGTAAGCTCTTTCCCCACGATTTGTTTGTTCAATGACTGTAGGTATTAAATTCATAATGTTCCTCCTTCACCTTTTAGGTAAGTATGTAATTCAATGATACATTTTTGGTCAATAAAGGTCAAACAAAACGCAATCAAAAAATTCGACAGCCACATGTTATTTTTCCCAAAATTTATTTTTCTTAAACCATGGAAAAGTTTTAAAAAAATATGGTAAAACTTTCTGTTATGAGGTAATATTACCTATGTTATTATTATATATAGTCAGAAAGAAGGAAGAATAGTGGATAATCTTTTGGAGAAAAGTAGTTTGACTGATCAGCAGCGTATTGTTGTATCAACTGAACTTCAAGCCAAAAAAAAGTCGAAATTAGTTGTATTTATTTTGTGGTGGTTCCTTGGAGCTATTGCCGTTCATCGTTTTTATCTTGATGAAAAGAAAGGCTATGCAGTGACCATGCTTCTACTAGGATGGTTGACATTGTTCATTTGGCCATTTATTGATGGGATCATTTGTCTTGTCAAAACAGTGGATGAAGTAAATGAAAACATGGAACGAAAAATTATTGCATCTGTTAAAAGTGCATAAGTCGACATGTCTGCATCTTTTCGGTGCAGGCTTCTTCTTTGAAGTCATCAGAATATCATTGCTTTCTTGCAGCATTTCCCTTATAATTTGATATGCTGACGTTCAAAAACATATCGTGCGCTCGTAGCTCAGTTGGATAGAGCGGTGGTTTCCGGTACCACGTCTGCCGGGGGTTCGAATCCCTCCGAGCGCGTCTATAGTATCCGATAGGATTCGATTTATCATTTATGAAAAAGCTGAAAACCCTTTGAAATAAAGGGTTTTTTGTTTTTTTATGAGTGGTATTGTGTGAGTAAATTGAGAGGAACTTCACTATTTATCATCGTTTAAGTGAAGTAGTTCATTTTGTACCAAAAAGCACGGAGTAAAATTGTTAAAAAGACAAATTTTTTTTATGATAGTGATTAAGTAAAGTTAATCTATAATTGGAGTCTAAAATCATTGAATCAACAATATTCTCAAAGCTTGTTCAACTAAAAGGGCAGAATCCTTTAATAAGGAGGCACTCATGAATTGTGAAAGTGTTTTACATCAAATTGAAGTAGCTGTTAAAACATTAATAGAAATAGTAAGTCAATTAGAAGAAGATGATTTACAAAAAAAACCAACACCTCATAAGCAGTCTATCGGAGAGTTGCTGGAACACATTGCGATCATTTGTGAAGCGGACTGGCGTATTGCTAATGAGGCTACCCAAGAAGAGATGGAAAAGTTTTATGCTAATGTATCATATAGAACTTTAAAGTCGATAGAAAATGGCTTAATGACTAATTTTCATTCATTAAAAAATAATTATATGAAATTATCGGACACAGAACTACTGTCTCGTACCACTTCATATTGGGGTGTGACATATACAAGGTATGAATGGTTGTTAGAAATATTAGCACATGTATATCATCATAGGGGACAATTACATGCTATGCTTGTTCACTGTTACAATAAAGACCTCAAAATTTTAATGTTTGAATAATGTTCTTCAACTTCAATCAATGAATTTATCTATGCAGATCCGATCTCAATTGAAAAACAGTCTGCTGCGTTTAAACAAATGCTGCTCAAAAAATAATAGAAAAGGGACAAAGCACTTAACTTGGGGCTTTGTCTTTTTTCTTCTAGTCATCTCTTAAAATACTAGACATAAGACTCATTTCTTCCCTTTACAGGCGTATTTGTTGAGCCTGCTGGCTGTATATGATTAACATGGAAGAGAATTGACAATGAGGAGGGATTTCTTGTGGCGAAGATTTTATTGATTACATTTCCCGCTGAAGGGCATGTGAATCCTATGTTAGGGATCATCAAAGCTTGGGCGGATCGTGGAGATGAAGTGCATGCGGTCACAACTGTACATTATGAGGAACGAATCAAACGCTTAGGCGCTCACGTACATAAACATCCAGACTATATTCGGACATTACACGTGGATGAAGGAAATCTCGATTCCATGCAGCCATTCTTTCATGCCATGCTGCAAACATCATTTGATATTTTAGAGGTGGTGGAAACACTTTCTCAGCAGCATTCATTTGATTTTGTCTATTTTGATATGTTTGGGGCAGGGGAGCTTGTTCGAGATTATTTACAAATTCCAGGGATCGGTTCAAACCCATCCTTTGTGCTGCAAGAGGCGCATTTTGATACACCGCTATACAGAAAAGATGAGAAAGCCGATCATCTGTTAGAAAGCATACAAGAGCGTTTTGGCGTTCAGCCAACACGTTTGATGCAATTCATGAAAAATCGCGGAGAACTGAATATCGTGTATACAAGTGAGTATTTTCAGCCGTCTGTCGATGCAGTGAACGATTCATTTGTTTTCATTGGACCGAGCTTTCTAAAAAGGGCAGATCAGCATGATTTCCCGCTGGAAGCACTTGAGCAAGATAAAGTCGTCTTTATTTCGATGGGCACCGTTCTTGGGGATACAGAGGCATTTTTTAATATGTGTATAGATGCCTTTGCCGACTTTGATGGAAAAGTGGTGCTCGCAACAGGTGAAAAAGTGGATCGGTCTCTTTTGAAAGAAGCACCTTCTCATTTTCTGATCGAGCCTTATGTGCCGCAGCTTGAAGTGCTTGAGCTGACAGATGTGTTTGTGACGCATGGCGGAATGAACAGTGTCAATGAAGGCATTCATTATCACGTTCCGATGGTTGTCATTCCTGTCGACAAAGATCAGCCGATGGTCGCACAAAGACTGACCGAGCTATCTGCTGCCCGTGCACTTGATAAAGAACAGCTGACAGCAAAGCAGCTAAGAGAAACCGTGGAATCTGTTCTGGGAAGTAACACGTACCGTGCTGGAATCGAAAAAATTGAAGAAAGCTTCCAAACAGCAGGTGGAACAGATAAAGCATTGCGGACGATTGATCAATGGATGCAGACGAAACAGACTCAATCATGAGTCTGTTTTTTGATGAAAAAAAGGGATTGTATTCCCCATTCCTGTATGCTATTATTCATTTCGTAATCATTTCGATTAATAATCGTAATGATTACGATAATATAAGATTTGGGGGAAGTACATATGAGTGATCAGCCTGTTTACATAAAGAAAAAGCAATCCTATGTGACATACACCTTGATGCTGTTTTCAGTCATGGCTTGTTTTTTATTGGCATCATGCTCTGATAACAAAGCGTCTTCCGGTATGAATGACAGAGAAGAAGATGAGCTAGTGTATGCAAGTACAAAAGATATAAGGGATATCAATCCCCATTTATATGCTGGAGAAATGGCCGCTCAAAATATGGTGTTTGAATCGCTTGTTGTCAATACTGAGAAGGGCGTTCAGCCTGCCTTAGCGAAAAGCTGGGACATTTCAAAGGATGGGAGAACCTATACCTTTCACCTTCGAAAAGACGTAACTTTTTCAGACGGTGAGCCTTTTAATGCAAAAGCAGTGAAAATGAATATGGACGCCGTCGTTAAAAACATTGAAAAGAATGCTTGGCTGAATCTTGTATCCGAAATCAAATCCACAAAGGCGGTGGATGACGATATATTTGTTCTTACGTTAAAAGAGCCATATTACCCTACGTTAGAAGAACTGGGCTTAACACGTCCCTTCCGTTTTATTTCTCCAAAAAGCTTCATTGATGGAACGACTGCCAAAGGAGTTCAAAGCTATGCAGGCACAGGTCCTTACGTGCTAAAGGAACATAAAAAAAATCAATATGCCGTTTTTGAAGTGAATGACCACTACTGGGGGGAAAAGCCAAAAATCTCAACAGTGAAGTGGAAAGTCATGCCGGATCACCAAACGATTTTACTTGCCCTGCAAAAAGGAGAAATTGATCTCTTATTCGGTGCAGATGGTGACATGATTGACGGAGACTCATTCCAGGCTTTAAAGGAAGCAGGTCAATACGGTGTGACCGTGAGTCCACCTGTTGGTTCGAGGTCAATCGTCATCAATTCAAATCAGCCAATGACAAAAGATCCGAAAGTCAGAGAAGCGTTTCAATATGCCATTCAAAAAGAGATGATCACAAAAGGCATTTTAAATGGAACGGAACAGGTGGCACATACGCTGCTTGCCCCGTCAGTCCCTTACGCAGATATCCCGCTGAAAAAGAAAACCTATCAAAAAGAGAAAGCAGAGGCATTACTGGATGAGGCAGGCTGGAAGCTGAAAAAAGACGGCTACCGCTATCAAAATGGCAAAAGGCTGAGTGTCGCCATTTACTATAATTCCGATAATGCAGGCGAAAGAACGATAAGTGAATCGATCCAACAAGATTTCAAGCAAGTTGGGATCAAACTGGATATTAGAGGAGAAGAAAAACAGGCATTTTTAGACCGCCAGAAAACAGGGAAATTCGACCTGATGTACTCGCTATCGTGGGGACTTCCTTATGATCCACAAACCTATGTTTCTTCGTTCCGCGTAGCATCACATGCTGATTATCAAGCTCAACTAGGGTTGAAGAAGAAAAAGTGGCTGGACGAGACGATTACGAAAGTATTGGTAGAACGAGATGAGCAAAAGCGGAAACAAATGTATCGAGACATCTTGACGTATATTCATGATGAAAATATCTATATCCCAATCTCTTATTCTGTGACAAAGGCCGTCTATAATAAGCGCCTGAAAGGTATTGGTTTTCATGTGTCACAGTATGAAATTCCCTTTGACCGTATGTATTTTTCGTCATAAAGAGGGGACGGAGACATGACACGCTATCTCTTAAAACGAATATTGCTGCTTTTTCCGCTCATGATGTTCATTACTTTCTTTGCCTTTGTCCTGCTGACGATGCGGGCAAGTGATCCAGCTGAGGTTGCTTTGCGGGTGAATCAAGTGACGCCAACAGAAGACATGATTGAATCGATGCGGCAGGAGCTAGGCTTAGATCAGCCATTTCTTATACGATATGTCACATGGCTCAAAGATGGACTAACAGGGGATTTTGGCAGGAGTTATGTTACACAGGAGCCAGTTTTTGATCTTATCATGGAGGCGCTGCCTGCCACATTGCAGCTTGCAGGAGCAGCGCTCTTTATCATCATTGTATTGAGTTTGTTACTCGGAGTGATCTGTGCATATGCTGCGCATACATGGGTGGATCGAGTACTGCGCGCTTTTGTATTTATCGCTGCTTCAATGCCTAGTTTTTGGTTAGGGATTTTGTTTATTTGGCTTTTTTCTGTCAAATTCAATTGGGTCAATACGAGTGGAATGGAAGGGTTCAAATCAATTATTCTCCCAGCTGTCACACTATCGCTGGGCTACTTATCGACCTATGTGAGACTCATTCGCAATCAAATTCTGAAATTTCAGCATGAGCCATTTGTTTTTTATGCAAGAGCTCGCGGATTAAAGGAACGGGCTGTTCAATTGAAAGTGATGAGACATGCGCTTCAATTAGCGGTGACAGCACTTGGTATGTCTATCCCGAAACTCATTGCTGGCACGGTTATTATTGAAAATCTTTTTGCTTGGCCAGGGGTTGGCCGGTTGTGTGTAACAGCTATTTTCCATGCCGATTTCCCTATTATTCAAGCCTATTTATTTGTGATGGGGTTCCTTTTTGTTGTGTGTAACCTCATGGCTGATGTTGTGCAAATGACCATGAATCCGCAGCTGCGAAAGGAGGCCTGAGAACGATGATAGGGTGGAGTCAATTAAAAAAAGACCGCATGGCGGTTCTTTCTATCTGGCTGTTAGTACTTGTCGTTTTAGCAGGACTGTTTGCACCAGTATTAGCACCACATGATCCAACAGAAATAAACATTCTTCAAAAATATGCCGGCATCAGCCTGACTTATCCGCTCGGAACGGATCAGCTCGGAAGATGCGTATTATCACGGCTTTTATATGGGATTCGGACCACAATGCTTGCGGCCATGCTGACGATGTGTCTGACGATGCTCATTGGCACCTCACTTGGACTCATGGCGGGCTTTTTCCGAGGAAAGGTGGACGGCTTGTTGATGAGGGCGTGTGATGTCATGCTCTCCTTCCCAGCAGAAGTGATGATTCTAGCGGTTGTCGGGATACTGGGGCCTGGACTGTTCAATATTATTTTGGCAAATGTCCTAGCGAAATGGGCCTGGTATACAAGGATGATTCGTTCATCTGTTCTGCAATATGCGAATGAACCATCTGTTCAGTTTGTAAAAGTATCTGGCGGCTCCCCATTTTACATCCTGAGAAAGCATTTATTTCCTCGCATTTCAGGAGAAATAGCTGTTTTTGCGACACTTGATGCGGGTTGGGTCATTTTAAATATATCGGCCCTGTCTTTTCTGGGATTAGGTGTGAGCGCACCTACCCCGGAATGGGGGATGATGCTCAACGAAGCGAAAAATGTCATGGTGACCCATCCAGCCCATATGCTTGCGCCTGGGCTCGCCATTTTATTTGTGGTCATGGCGCTGAACTTTTTAGGAGACAGCCTGCAGCAGGCTACGACCCCTGCGATGTATTATCACAATAAGAAGGGAGCGAGACCATTTGCCTTTCATCGACGTAAAAAACCTGTCCGTACATGATCCAGTCCAGCAAAAGAGTATCGTGGCGAACATGACATTCTCCCTACAGCAGCAACGCTGTTTAGCCATAATTGGAGAAAGTGGAAGCGGAAAATCAACCGTCGCAAAAGCGTTAATTGGCTTGATTCCACCTTCGTTAGAAGTGGAGGGAGCGATCATGTTGGATGGCGAGTTATTGACAACTCAGACAGCTGAGCAGTGGAGAGGCAAGCGGATTGGCTTCATCTCACAGGATGCGATGAATGCGTTCAATCCTATCGAAACCATTGGTCATCAAATGATGGAAACGTTCCAGCGGCATTTGGGCTTACGTGGAAATGAGGGGAAAGCACATGCCATCGCTGGACTGGAGCGTGTTCATTTGAAAAATCCAAATGAATTGTTGAAGCAATATCCTCATGAATTATCTGGCGGTATGCTTCAGCGAGTGATGATTGCGATCACGATGATGCTTTCTCCTGATGTGATCATTGCCGATGAACCAACTGCGTCGCTTGATGCGTATAATCGGCGTGAAGTCATCATTCAATTACAGAGCCTAAAAGAAGAAACAAGTGCCGCTTTGATCATCATTTCGCATGATTTAGGCGTTGTTCAGGCGATCGCTGACGAGGTGTTGGTGATGCATCAAGGGGAGATGCTTGAACATCGCCCAGCTGATAAGATATTCACAGCAACTGAGCATCCACAAACGAAGCATTTACTTGAGACGAGGCGCCGATTATCTGCGCCCCTAGAAACGCTGCGGCAGCAGAGAGTGAGGGCATTTCCATGTTGATCACAGCTGATAGCCTCATCAAACATGGAGAGAAGAAAGGTTTCTTTTCTCGGCAGATGCGGTCAAAACCACGCATTTCAAACGTCTCGTTTGAAATCGATAAGGGACAATGTGCTGGGTTAGTTGGTGAAAGCGGCAGTGGTAAAAGTACATTGGCACGAATCCTGCTTGGTTTAGAAAAAATAAATAGCGGCAAGGTGCAGATTGATGGGAAGTCAGCTGACATATGGCGGAAAATGAACCGTGGAAAAATGAGTGTGGTCTTTCAGGATTATCGATCTTCAGTTCACCCTTCCTTTACGGTGAAAGAGATCGTTGCGGAGCCTATGCGATTGTTAAAGCAGGAAAAAAATGTGGATCAGAAGATTTTATCGTTGCTTGAACAAGTCAGACTACCCTCTTCTTTACTAAATCAGTATGCTCATCAGCTAAGCGGCGGTCAGCTCCAGCGAGTGTGTATCGCACGAGCCATATCAACGCACCCATCCATTCTCATACTAGACGAAGTCCTGAGCTCACTAGATGTCTCTGTTCAGGTGCAAATATTGGAGCTGCTCGAGACATTAAAACAAGAGCTAGACATGACCATCCTTATGATTACTCATGATATAGAAGCGGCAGTGTATCTATGTGATCGTCTCCTTTTTTTACATGAAGGAAGCATAGTGGAAGAATGCAAAAAGGATGAACTGCTTGATGCGGTCCATCCATTTACGCTGAAATTAATGGATTCACTTATGCCATTTCAGCTTGACAAAAAATAACCAATCTTTTATTGTAAACGTAACAAACGACGGAAGGGTGACCCAATGCAATGAAGTACTAATCCTATGACCTGTAAGCAAAATGAAAAAACGAAGGCAGTGAGCAAACGATTGGTTTGCCATGTTTGCTGCGTTTTCATTTTTTAGCTTCGGAATAGGATGGTACAGCTTGGGAATCAAAGAATGAGAAGATTGATACGGGGGATGTGTGTGTTCAGATAGGAACGGCACGTCATCTGGAATTGATCCGCTTATTTTTGTACACCATTTTGCCTCCTATTCTGAGAATGGGAGGCTTTTTCATGTCTCCTGATACGAAAGGAGAGGGTTGGATGTTAGTAAAAGCCAATCAGTTAAAGGTGTTTCGAAAAGATCGATTGTTATTTGATATCGAGGAGCTTGCCATCCATCAAAGTGACCGCATTGGACTTGTCGGGGCAAATGGAAGCGGGAAAACGACGTTATTGCATGTGCTCGCGGGGCAAGAGACACCAGACAGTGGCACGTTTGCCGCCACAACGACCTGCACACTGCTTCCTCAGCTAAAACAAGCGGATGGCACACGGAGTGGTGGTGAGATGACCCAGACTTATATTGAAAGCGCGTTAAACCGTCCTTCTGCCCTTTTATTAGCAGATGAACCAACGACTCATTTAGATACAGAGCACATTGAGTGGCTGGAAGAGAAGCTGAACAATTATCAAGGAGCCCTCATTGTCGTTTCACATGATCGTGCTTTTTTAGATGCGGTATGTACGGAGATTTGGGAGCTGGATCATGGACAGCTCAATCAATACAAAGGCAACTACACGCAATTTGCACAGCAAAAAGAGCTGGCGCATCGTCAGCAGGTGGAAGCGTACGAAGCTTATACTCAAAAGAAAAAACAGTTAGAGCATGCGCTAGAAAAGAAAAAGAAAAAAGCCGACAAAGCGACAAAGCCATCCCAAAAGCTGAAATCCTCAGGGCCAAAAATTGCAAAGCCCTACTATGCAAATAAGCAAAAAAAGTTGCAAAAAACAGCCAAATCGATTGAAACAAGGATGGAGAAATTAGAAAAGGTTGAGAAAGTAAAAGACATTCAGCCCATTCAAATGACGCAGCACACAATGAAGGAAGTAGCGAGCCGTACCATTTTGCGAGTGAAAAATGTAGATGGCAAGGCGGGCGATCAATTGCTTTGGAAGCAGGCGAATGTGGAAGTGAGAGGCGGGGACAAGGTCGCCATCATTGGCAAGAATGGGAGCGGGAAAACGACATTTCTCCGAATGCTGGTAAATGGACATCCCGGAGTTTCTCGCTCAGAAGCTGTCAAGCTCGGCTATTTTCGTCAAGATCTTTCAGGATTAAAGGTAGATGAATCGATTTTACAAAATGCGCTGAAAGAGGCAGTTCAAGATGAGACAGTGGTACGAACGGTTTTAGCGAGACTTGGGTTTCGAGGGGATGACGTGTATAAACCTGTCGGGGTGTTAAGCGGAGGAGAAAGGGTGAAGACCATGCTGGCGTCCTTGCTTGTCAGCGATGCCAATGTTCTCATGCTGGATGAACCGACGAACTTTCTAGATCTGGCGGCAGTTGAAGCGCTTGAAGGTCTATTGAAGGATTACCCGGGTACGGTTGTGTTCGTTTCCCATGATCGCAGACTGATTGAGAATGTGGCGACTCGCATTTTCCATGTTCATGAAAAGCGTATTGAAGCTTTTTGTGGAACATATGAAGCGTATAAACAAAAAGGCGACAAACCAGCTGTGACCCAAAGAGAAGAGGAGCTTCTGTTAATTGATTTACAGCTGTCTGAAGTGCTCAGCCGGTTAAGTATTGAGCCGTCTCAGGAGCTGGAGGAGACATTTCAAGCATTATTGAAACAAAAGAAATCTTTGGAGTCATAAAGAAATCCCCTGTGTTTATTGCACAGGGGATTGTTCATGTCGTTCTTTTTTTAATTGATCAAGCTCACTGACGGTGACGAGCTGATAGCCTTGTTTGGTGAGTTCATGAATGATCTTCACTGCTGCTTGAGCTGAGCTGTCATAAATATCGTGCATTAACACCGTTCTGCCATCTGCTGCATGTGAAAGAACGTGGTTTGTGATCTGCTGGCTGTTGCGAATTTTCCAATCCTCAGGATCAACATCCCATAAAGAGACCTTCATCCCAACCGCTTGATTGATGTCTTGATTTGTTCCACCATATGGCGGTCTAAAGTGCGTAGGTGTATACCCGCTCGCTTTCTCAATCAGCTTCTGAGTGTCCTTCACTTGTTTTACCGCCTCCTTTAAAGGCAGTCTTGTTAATAAAGGATGACTGTAAGAATGGTTTCCGATTTCATTCCCGCCTTTTAGAATATCGGCAAGCATACTAGAATAATACTGCACCCTGCTGCCTAATACGAAAAAGGTCGCATGTCCTTTATTTTCCTTCAGTGCTTCTAAAATCTTTGAGGTGGTCGCTGGGTTCGGACCATCATCAAATGTGAGGGCGATGGCTTTTTTATTTGGATCAAGCTTTGATTTTTGCGGCAGCTTGACGGCTTTTCTTTTCGGATTTGGTTCTTTCATTTCATTTTGATTTTTGGTTTTATTCATATATTCTGGCTTCATTATATCTTTCAGCAGCGTCTTTTTAATCGCAAGTGTTTGGGGACCAAGATCCTCGCCGGCTACTTGAGATGCTGGGAAATAAAATTCTACATATTTCTCTTTCAAGGCAAATTGACTGAAGTTTTGGGCAGTAGGGGCTGTTCCTTTCTGAAGGAGCGTCTGATCCTTAGATAAGGTTTTGTCCTTTTGAAGCTCTGAATATGTAATGTAGGATAATTTCTTTAAAAAGTTGGTTTTAGGTAGAAATAAATCTTTTGTGTCAAGAAAGGTTTTTTTCTGAAAATCATAGTTGATTGTGAGATGATTGGTGGTCCCATTTTGCTGACCTGTATAGGTATAAGTCGTAAAGCGAATAGCAGCCGACTGCTTCGCATAATGCACCATATCATAATCAATATTCAGTTCAAAGCGTTTGTTTTCATCGACGTCCTTGGCTTCACTAAACGTCTTTTTGAAATGCTCTAAAGCTGAATTTGCGTAGCTTTGAATCTTGTCATCTAGCTCTTTTTGATGAAAAAGAGGATAGTTGACTGCATATCTCATAAATTTCCCGTCATTTACGAGAGTAACGATTTCGACGTTTTTATAGTTCGTATCCTGCTTTACATTTTTCTTCTCGGTCCCACTTGCTTGTTGATTCTGAAAGAAAGCAACGACTCCAATGACGATCGCAAGTGCAAATAGGCCGATACTCCATTTTCCCTTTAATGACACAACGTTCAAATCTCCTCTCAAGACGGGTCATTCTTTATCAGTTTGACATCTGTTTGTAATATTTTTATAACATTTGACTTACTTTTGTCATTTTAGAGGATATTCAGGCGGAATGTCAACTATTTTCCTATTAAACTATGAGAAAAAATGATAGGCCATTTCAAACGAGCAAAGACACTGTATGACACTGTCACCTGCATACCTTCATTAATTAAAAAATAAGGTGTACATTGATTTTTGAGAGGCAGGCAGATATAATTTTGATGATTATGATTCTCATTTTCAAACAGACTTTTAATGAAGAAAAGGATGACACCGATTTTGCAGGATAAGCGAACACCTCAACAAAAACGATCATCATATATTCTGTTCTTTTTGATATTTTTTCTCGCCGTCCTTGGTTTGGCGGCTGCCATGTTTTTGGCTGTGTCATATGGTGCCAAAACATTGTCTCTGCAAACGGTTTGGACAGCTGTATTTGACTATCAGTCAGATGTCACAGAGCAGCAGATCATCCATGAGTTAAGACTTCCTCGTGTTTTAGGAGCAGCTCTTGTTGGAGCGGCATTTGCCGTAGCGGGTGCGCTCATGCAGGGGATTACAAGAAACCCGCTGGCCGATGCGGGAATTTTGGGCATCAATGGCGGTGCGATGTTTGTGGTCGCTCTTTGTTTTGCTTTTTTCCCAGGCATCCCTTATTCGGCACTTATGTTGTCTTCCTTTTTTGGTGCAGTCCTCAGTACGCTGCTGATCTTTGCGATTGGTGCGGCAGGCGGCGTTTTGACACCGCTGCGCTTAACTGTAGCAGGAGCCGTTGTGGCTGCATTGCTTCATGCACTTAGCTCTGGAATCGCGATTTATTTTGACTTAAGTCAGGATCTTGCGTTTTGGTATGCAGGCGGCGTGGCTGGTGTGAAATGGCCGCAGCTGACAATTCTTGCTCCGGTCATTCTCATAGTGATCGTATGGGCGATGCTATTAGGACGGTCATTGTCGCTACTGTCGCTTGGTGAAGATGTAGCGGCAAATTTAGGGGTGAAAACGCGACAAGTGCGAATACTAGGAATGGTAGCTGCTGTATTATTAGCAGGGGTTTCTGTGTCAGCAGTCGGCTCCATTGGGTTTGTCGGTCTTGTCATCCCGCATATCGCACGAAAGCTGGTTGGTGTAAACTATCGTTTCGTCATTCCGATGTCAGCGATATTAGGCGCGGTGCTGCTTGTCTTTGCTGACCTTGCCAGCCGCACCGTTAATCCGCCGCGAGAGCTTGCCATTGGCGTGATGGTGGCACTTGTCGGTGTTCCTTTCTTCTTGTATATTGCCAGAAAAGAAGGGAGGAACCTGTCATGAGAGAGAAACAGCGGGCTCTTGTTGTGACAGTCGTTTTGCTTTGTTTAAGTGTGGCTGTTGTGCTGTATAGCTTAAATACCGGTACGCTAAAACTAAATCCTCTTGTAGTCGTCAAAACGTTATTCGGCTTTGGAGATTTTCAAAGTGAAACGGTGCTGTTTGACTATCGTCTGCCTCGAATCGTGGTAACGATGCTAGCGGGAATTGGTCTTGGTATGGCGGGAGGCATTTTGCAAAGTTTATCTCGTAACCCGCTGGCCGATCCAGGGATTATTGGACTGAATGCAGGCGCCGCATTTGGCTTAATCGTGTTTGTGACGTATTTCCATGCTCTAGAAGGCAGTCCCTCTCTTCTGATTCCGCTCTTTACATTTGGCGGAGGGCTTCTTGCGGCAGCGGTCATTGTGCTTTTGGCGTATGACCGGCAGGAAGGGCTCGTTCCCATCCGGCTGATTTTAGTAGGAATTGCAGTTGCAGCGGGATTCAGTGCTTTGACATTATTTTTGTCATTGAAGCTAGATGAAGATACTTACACATTTGCTTCAAGATGGCTTGTCGGAAATGTCTGGGGGAGAGATTGGATTCATGTGTTAGCGCTTCTGCCTTGGATTGTATGCCTTGTGCCGCTTACGCTGATGCAGTCAAGCACGCTCAATGCGTTGACATTAGGAGATGCTGTCGCCTCAAGTGTAGGTGTACGTGTTCAGCGTCAGCGTCTCCTTTTGCTGACCTTAGCTGTTGGTTTGGCGAGTGCAAGTGTTTCAATGACAGGCGGTATTGGTTTTATTGGACTTGTCGCCCCGCATTTGGCAAGGCGGCTTGTCGGCTCGCTTCATCAATACTTTTTACCGGTTAGTGCGCTGCTTGGCTTGTTGATTTTGGTCAGTGCCGATACAATTGGACGTTCCATCTTTGCCCCAAATGCCATACCAGCGGGTGTCGTTGTGGCTTTTATCGGTGCTCCTTATTTTCTCTATTTATTAACAAAAACGAAATAAACAAGAAAGAGGAACTCATCATGAAAAAATTACTTGTGCTTGGTTTAACGCTCTGTTTTATTTTGCTTGCCGCTTGTGGTCAACAGGAAACAAAGAATACAACAACTCAAAATGATCATGGAACACCGAAAATTGCTTCCTTGTCTATTCATTTAACGAATGACTTATTAGCTCTCGGTATCAAGCCAGCAGGCTCTGTTGTAGGAGGGGATTTAAAAGATTTTCTTCCACATGCCAAAAAGCAGCTGAGTGGTACGAAGAAGCTGGGCATCGCAGCCGATCCTGATATGGAGTCGCTGCTTGCATTAAAACCAGATGTTATTTATGTCGATGAAGAACTAGCTGGACAAGATTTATCGAAATATAAGAAAATCGCCAAAACGGAAGTGTTTGATTTAAATAACGGCACTTGGCGTGATCATTTGAAAAAAATCGGCAAGCTCGTCAATAAAGAGAAAGAAGCCGATCAATATATTCAGGATTACAATCAAGAAGCAAAAGAAGTCAAATCGCTCATCAAACAAAAGATTGGAAACGGAAAAGTAATGGCGATCCGTGTGACGGCAAAGGAGCTTCGAGTATTTAGCATGAAGCGCCCAATGGGTCCAATTTTGTACGAGGATTTAGGCCTCACACCTGTCGATGGGGTGAAGAAACTGGACAGCAAACGGCCATTTGAAGTGATTTCTCAAGAGGTTCTTCCTGACTATGATGCAGATGCTATCTTTGTCGTCGTGAACCGTGACGATAAAGCGCAGCAGGCATTCAAGCAATTAGAAAAGACGCCGATTTGGAAGGGTCTAAAAGCTGTGAAGAACAATCAAGTCTATCCGATTGCCGATCAGCCATGGCTCGATTACTCAGCACTAGGCAATAAAATGGCATTGGATGAAGCGAAAGAGATGTTTTCTACATCAAAATAAGATGAAATCAGGCATCATTCCTTATATAGGCATGATGTCTCTTTTTTGATCCGGTCTTCTATTCTTTCGGTTTTTGCATACATATGAGAGAGAACGAGCCGTACCGCCCGTGAAGGGGAAGAAAGGGAGGGGTTACAGTTGGAAGTTCAAAAAATTAGTGCAGGTACAATCGCAAGGCTTGTGCTGCTTTTGCTCGCGCTTGTCAACAGTGCGCTAACCGCTGCGGGAAAAAGCCCAATACCTATTGATGAAGAAGGTATTCAGCAATTCATCACGTTAGTCTTTCTTGGAATTACATCTCTCTGGGCCTATTGGAAAAACAATGATATAACGAAAAAAGCACGAACAAAAAAAGCAGAATAAGAGGAAAAAGAGCCTTTTCATGATAAAAGGCTCTTTTTCAGCGAAGCGTCAAACGCCTCTCCCCGCAATTTGACTCTTCCTGAAAGGCTTACGCCCGTCGTTCTCCCATGTTGGCGAGGAATGCTTTTACTTCCTCAATGCTTAAGCCGATAGCTTTCGCCTCACTCATCAGACGCTTCCACTCTGTTATATTCGAATCCGTCAACTTTCTATGAGTGACATGTAACGTCTTTTCTTCCTGCTCCTTTCGGTACGTTTGGAGCAGCTGATAGAGTTCTTCTTTTGGCATGCCGGATTGGACGGCATTGACGATATGCTCCCGCCATTCGTGTTCACCACTCTCAGACTCATGAAACATCAACGTCTCTGCATCAAATAGCTCTTGTAAATCAATCTCTAGCGAAGAGGATACCTTTTTTAAAAACTGGACAGATGGATTTCTGTGGACACCACGCTCTATCTTACTCAAATACGATTTAGAAACATGGGCATCTTCAGCCAGCTGCTGAATGGAGTATCCCTTCCTTTTTCGGTAAATGCGTATCACCTTTCCTATCATTCGATCATCCCTTCTTCCTGGCGAATCGTACTGCGACCTTTTCGTTCATTATAAGAAATAAATTGTTCTTTATAAAATTCAAAAACGTAAGAATTAGGAAGTAAACAAAAGAAAACGAACGATTTCGTTCTTTAAAAAGAACTATAAGACCTATTATGACATTTTTCTTTGCGGGTATTATCTTTTATAATCCAATCATTAACAAAAAGAAACCATATATAACCTTTTTATGATGAAATCGGGAGGTATCTATGAATGAGAATATAGGTTTTAAGCAGCTGTTTTCTGTCATTAAAGAGAAAATGGCCCTTCTGATCCTGATTGTCCTGATCGTAACGGGCATTTCAGCCTACTATCAGTTCTATGTCTCGACTCCTGTATATCAGGCAACCACTCAAATTCTTGTTCATAAACGCAGCAATGACGCACAAGCGAACTTAAACGATATTCAGATGAACCTTCAATATACACGTACCTTTCAAGTTTTATTAAAAAGTCCGATCGTCATTGAAAAAGTAAAAGAAACACTCAACCTTACAGAATCAGCTGAAGGATTAAAACACAAAATTGCCACAAGTACAGAAAATGAGTCTGAGGTCATCAATATTTCTGTGCAAGATGAGGATCGCGCAAAGGCAGTTGCCATCGCGAATACTGCAACAGAGGTGCTGCAAGAAGAAATCAAAAAAACGATGAATATGGATCGCATTAATGTTTTGTCTGAAGCCAAGCTGTCCAATACGATTCTCATGAATTCAAGAAAATTCGTTCATATCGTACTGGCACTAGGCGCCTCTTTATTAGGGGGGGTAACACTCATTTTCTTAATGAACCTACTCGATGATACTGTAAAACGAACACATCAAATAAGAGAAGAGATCGGATTGCCGTCGCTCGGCAGCGTCTATCAGATGCAGGCAGACAGGAGGGCAAAAAAAGACAAGCAGTCCGTCATAACGGGAGGACAGAACATTGATCTTTAAGAGAAAGAAAAGAGAAAAGAGAGATTTATCCTGTATTTCTGTATTAGATCCTCACTCTGTCATAGCAGAACAATTTCGTACGATCCGAACGAACATCGAATTCACATCAATCCAAACAAGGCTGAAATCCATATTGGTGACATCCTCCTTGCCGAAGGAAGGGAAATCATTTACGGCTGCAAATCTAGCAGCTGTTTTTGCACAGCAGAAAAAGCGGGTGCTGCTAATGGATGCTGATTTGCGAAAGCCGGCTGTTCATGAATATTTTGACCTGAGTCATCACACGGGCTTGACCAATGTGCTATTAAATAATTGCAGCTTGGAGGAAGCTATTTTACCCACACCTATTGAACATTTAGAGCTGCTTCCGAGCGGAACCATTCCGCCGAATCCAGCTGAGCTGCTCTCCTCTTCTGTCATGAAGCAGCTGTTTTATGAAATTGAACAGCAATATGACATGGTGATTGTTGATTCTTCGCCGCTTCTGCCAGTAGCCGATGCAAAGATCCTGGCGAACCGGACAGATGGAAGCATTCTTGTTGTCTTAAGCGGCAAAACCAAGATAGCTGCGGTCAAGAAATCAAAAGAAGTGTTAGACGGGACAACAGGTAAACTGCTTGGGGCTATGCTAAATGGCAAGAAAGAGAAAAAGGGAAGGCTGTATATGTATTAACAAGATTGATAGGTGATGTCTCCTAATCTTTAACAATGGAGGCACTCGATCCTGCTGTGGGCATGACCAATGCCTTAGATGCTCGTCATCAATAGTGGGATGTGAGGACGGGTTTGATGCCCATTTTACGTAAGAATAGTGATGTTTTAAAAAGGGGGAGGAGCGTTGACTTACGCCCAAAGATTATCAATCATCGTGGCACTAGATTCATATCTCATCTTAGTGGCTGTCTTTTTTGGTTTTCAATTTGTCCAAGAAGCGGCGTTAACTGTTTATACATTTGAAATGCTCGTCATTTCTTCGCTCAGTCTACTCATTGGGCACCATTTGTTTTCGTATATTTTTCACGTGTACAAGCAAGTATGGGCTTATACAGGGGTAAGAGAGCTATTTTCTTTAATGAAGACCTTTGTATGTTCTTTTTTATTTTCAATGGCAATACTGTACCTTTTCGTGCAGACATGGCCCTTCCGTTTTTTATTCATCGTGTGGCTTTTTCACGTATTATTCATCGGTGCATCTCGAATGGCGTCCCGGCTATTACATGATGGGGCAAAGCGGCTGCAGGTAGAAAAGGAGCGGGCCTTAATCATTGGCGCCGGATCAGCTGGAACCATCATCGTTCGTCAGCTTCAGCAATCGAGTGATGTACATATTGAGCCAGTCGCCTTCATAGATGATGACAAGACGAAGCATAGGCTTGAAATCATGGGACTGCCTGTTCTAGGGGGGAAAGAACAGATTCAAACAGCTGTTGTGATGATGGATATTCAAAAGATCATCATCGCCATTCCGTCCAAAAGCAGCCATACGTTAAAAGGGCTGTATAAGGAATGCGTAGCGACTGGGGTTAAAACGCAGATCATGCCGGAGATGGAGCAGATTTTAAAAGGAACCCATGCGCTGAATCAATTACGAGATGTACAGCCAGAGGATTTATTAGGTAGAGAACCGATTCAATTAGATTCGAGCCGTCTATCTGTCCATTTAAAGGGGAAAACCATCATGGTCACAGGGGCAGGCGGATCGATTGGGTCAGAAATCTGTCGTCAAATTTGTGTGTTTGCTCCTCAAGCGATTGTGCTTGTGGGACATGGAGAATTTAGCATTCATTCTATTTTACTAGAGCTGAAAGAAATCTATGGGGACACCATCAGTCTCTATCCGCAAATTGCGGATATCCAAGATAAACAGAAAATGAGTGAAATCGTTGGTCAGTTTCAGCCGGATATGATTTATCATGCCGCGGCACATAAGCACGTCCCGCTCATGGAGATCAGTCCAAAAGAAGCAGTGAAAAACAATATTATCGGGACAAAAAATGTCGCAGAAGCTGCACATGAGCATGGCATTGAAACATTCGTCCTCATTTCCTCTGACAAAGCGGTCAATCCTGCCAATGTGATGGGCGCCACAAAGCGATTTGCTGAAATGCTGATCATGCAAATGGGGGCAAGCAGTGACACAAAATTTGTCGCGGTTCGGTTTGGAAATGTACTCGGAAGCAGGGGAAGCGTCATTCCAATTTTTAAGAAACAGATCGAACAAGGCGGGCCGGTCACGGTCACGCACCCAGCCATGACAAGATATTTTATGACCATTCCAGAAGCATCGAGACTTGTCATTCAGGCGGGTGCCATGGCAGAAGGAAGACAGATTTTTGTATTAGATATGGGGGAGCCAGTGAAAATTGTTGACCTCGCAGAAAACCTCATTCACCTCTCAGGCTACACCACAGACCAGATTCCGATTACGTTCACAGGCATTCGCCCTGGTGAGAAAATGTATGAGGAACTACTCAACCAGCATGAAAAAGCACAGGAACAAATTTTCCCGAAAATTCATATCGGCCATGCGCTGGATGGAGACCCATATGTGCTGAACCGCTTTATCCATGAATTTGACATGATGAGTGAAGAGCAAATGAGAGAAGCATTGTTTGCTGCCATCGAATCGCATGATTTGTTGTCTGAACAGATGACAAGAGAGGGGGAAGCACTTGCCAATGAAGAAAAAAATCTTGTTTTGCGCAACGGTTGACTATCATTTTAAGGCATTTCACCTTCCGTATTTCCGGTGGTTTCAGGAACAAGGATGGGAAGTGCATACAGCGGCAAATGGTCAGCTGGAGCTTCCCTATGTGGATCAAGCGCACTCGATTCCGATTCAGCGATCTCCTTTTCATGTGCACAACCGGTTTGCGTATGTGGAGCTGAAGAAGCTGTTAGCGAAAGAGCACTACGACTTTATCCATTGCCACACACCAATGGGAAGTGTGATTGGCAGACTAGCAGCCAAAAGCACGCGCAAAAAAGGGACGAAGGTTCTTTACACAGCACATGGTTTTCACTTTTGGCAAGGAGCACCGCTTCAAAACTGGCTGCTCTATTATCCGATTGAGCGATGGCTCGCCCGCCATACAGACGCTTTGATCACCATTAATGGAGAGGATTTTAAAAGAGCAGATCGTCTATCAAAAGAGCGGGCATCTGTCTACTATGTTCCTGGTATGGGTGTGGATATGAAACGATTTGCACCAGTTACTGCAAAAGAGAAGCAGCATCTTCGTGCAGTCCATGGCTTTTCTTCAGAAGATTTTATTGTGCTGTGCGCTGGCGAATTAAATGCGAATAAAAACCAAGGGATGCTCATCAAAGCATGTGCCCAGCTATATAGGAAAATACCAAATGTGAAGGTCGTGTTTGCCGGTGAAGGGGCAATGAGGCCGATGTATGAAAAGCTGGTTCACGAGCTCCATCTTGAAAAGCATGTCCACTTTGCTGGTTTTTGCAAACAAATTGAGGAATGGATGCATTTGAGTGATGTATGTGTGTCGACTAGTTTGAGAGAAGGGCTCGGCATGAATCTGCTTGAAGCGATGTCTGCGGAAAAGCCGGTCATTGCAACAGAGAATAGAGGACACTGTGAGTTGATCAGACATGGTGTGAATGGTTTTTTAGTCAAATCGCATGATGTGAATGACTTGGCTGAATATTTGCACCAGCTTTATCACAAAAGAGATCAGCTACCCCTCATGGGAAAAGCGGGGCGCTCCTTAGCCCATGCATTTGCACAGGAGCAGACGGTGAGTGCTATGGAAGAAATTTATACAACCTTTATGGATCAAGCAGAGAAGGTGATGTGAGCATGCATAAGCCAAAGGTGTCTATCATCATGGGCGTCTACAATTGCCAAGACACAGTAGAAGAAAGTATTGAATCCATTCTTCATCAAACATATGACAACTGGGAGTTCATCATATGTGATGACGCATCAACAGACGGCACCTATGAAAAAGTGCTGTCCTATACAAAACGAGAACCTGAAAGAATTCGCCTTATCCGCAATGAGCATAATCAAAGGCTCGCTGCCAGTCTGAATCGCTGTCTAGCTGAAGCGAGGGGAGACTTGATTGCAAGGCAGGATGGCGACGATATATCAGTACCTGATCGTTTAGAAAAACAGGTGCATTTCCTTGAATCACATCCTGAATATGATGTGGTCGGGACGGCGATGACCGTGTTTGATGAATCGGGTACAAAAGGTGTACGTGCACTGATTTCAGAGCCTGATCGAAAAGTGCTGGCAAGAGGGACGCCTTTTTGTCATGGAACCATTATGATGAGGGCTGCTGCGTACAAGGCTTTAAATGGATATCGCTCTGTGAAAACAACGAGGCGGATGGAAGATATTGATCTGTGGATCCGTTTTTTTGTTACGGGGAGAAAAGGCTTTAATTTACAAGAGCCGTTATACCTTGTGAGAGAGGATGAAGCGGCTTTTCAGCGTCGTAAGTTTCAATATTCGATAGACAATGCTTGGCTCGTTTTGAAAGCATGCTGGTTATTAAAATTGCCGCCGGTTCATTATTTGTTTGCGCTAAAGCCGGTGATCCGCGCCTGTTTATCACCGAAGATCATGAAATTTTATCACCAGCGGAAGCTGGAGGCGTCTTTGTTGAAAAGGAGGACGATTCGGGATGAGTGAGCCAAAGCGTGTACTTCATATTGTAGGCGGGATGAACCGCGGCGGAGCTGAAACGATGATCATGAACATCTATCGTGCACTCGATAGAAATGTCCTCCAATTTGACTTTATTACCCACCGGAAGGATGTCTGTGATTATGATGAGGAAATTCAGAGGCTCGGAGGACGTATCTTTTACGTCCCGAGTATTGGGGCATCCTCTCCTTTGGCATTTGTCAGAACATTGACAAAGACGATCAAACGAACAGGACCGTATCAAGCAGTGCATGCACATACAGATTTTCAAACAGGCTTCTCTGCCCTTGCTGCGAAATTGGCGGGTGTAAAGGTGCGGATTTGTCATTCGCATAATACAGCTTGGAAACAGTCGCCAAATTGGGTAGACCATATGATGCTCAAAGGGTTTCGCCGGCTGATTTTTGCATTTTCTACAAAGCTTGTTGCATGCGGTGAGGATGCCGGCTCCTTTTTATTTGGGCAGAAAAAAATGAAGAATAGACAGGTTGAGGTGCTGCCGAATGGGATTGATTTATCCCTTTTCTTTCAGCCTGATCCAGAAGAAAAGGTGAAGATCAAAAAGCAGCTTGGTCTTCAGGAAAAGAGTATGGTGATAGGTCATATTGGTCGTTTTCATGAACAAAAAAATCACGTTTTTTTTATGGAACTGGCACAGACCTTAAAGAAGCAGGGGGTCTCATTTCAGCTTGTCCTTGTAGGGGATGGACCGCTGAGGCAGGTGGTTGAATCATATGCGGAAAAGGCCGGTTTGTTAGACAACATTGTCTTTACAGGCGTTGTATCGGACGTTCCAGACTATATGAAAGCATTTGATGTATTTGTGATGCCTTCCTTGTTTGAAGGCCTTCCACTCGTTTTAGTGGAAGCACAGGCATCTGGATTGCCTTGTGTGATTTCAGATCATATTACAGAGGAAGTAGATTTAGGCTGCGGTCTTGTGAAAAGAATGTCGCTCCGGGATTCCGCGCATGAATGGATGAAGGCGGTGCTTGAAGCGTATCATGCAGAGCCTCCTCTTCAAGAGACCATTACGTACCAGCTTGAACAAAGAGGATTTGATGTCAAACAGAACATCACACGTGTGATGAAAGGATATGGACTGTAAGGAAGGAATGGCAGATGGCGGTATATTTGGTGAACATGATCATGGTCTATTTATGGTCGAGCTTTGCCGCATTTTACGGCAGGCGTGATGATACCATTCAAAGCGGATGGCGGCCTAACAAGATTCTCGTGTTATTTCCGTTTTTGTTTCTTTGTATTGTCGCTGGTATTCGGTACAAAGTAGGAACCGATTTTGTCACATATGGACAGATGTATGAGTTCTCCATCAATTATGAAAAGCCTTGGCACATATTCGGATTTGGTGTGGACAAGGCGGCCACTGACCCAGGATTTACGTTTATTTTATGGATGCTCAATCAACTGTCCCATGATCCGCAAATCATGTATATCTCGGTTGGGGCGATCACTTATTTTTTTATCATCAAGACGCTCATTCAATATGGTCGTCCCTTTGAGCTGAGTATGCTGCTTTTTCTCGGCACCTTTCATTATTACGCTTCGTTTAATGGCATGCGTCAGTATATGGTGGCGGCGGTTCTTTTTTATGCCATCCGTCTTGTGATCAATGGTCAGTGGAAATTGTATTTTCCGCTCGTCCTCGTATGTTCATTGTTTCATTCATCGGCTCTCATCATGATTCCTGTATATTTTATCGTGAGAACAAAATCGTGGTCTTGGATGATGCTGGTCTTATGCATGATTTTCTTAGGGTTAACCGCTCTTTATGACCGCTTTATTTCCGTGTTTGTCGTAATGCTGCAAGGCAGTTCATATGGGCATTACGAGGAATGGCTCACAACGAATACAAATGGAATGAATGTGACAAAAATCGGTGTATTGATTTTGCCGCTTTTGCTTGCGTTCTTTTATCGAAAACGGCTTCGTGAGCTGACGCCTGAGAGTGATTACGTTGTGAACTTTTGTTTGCTCGGTTTCTTGTTTGGCATCCTTGCCACCAAGGATGTCATTTATGCAAGATTTCATATTTATTTTGGCTTGTATCAGCTTATTTTACTGCCGTATTTCACACGTATTTTTGATCAGCGGTCTAATGTTTTTATCTATGTAGGGATTGCTGTTTGCTATATTCTGTACAGCATCATGCTGATGCCGTTCGATTCATCTGTGTTACCGTACAGGACGATATTTACAAAGTAGATTTTGAGAAAGGTGGGGCATGTTGTAATGCCAGCTATCAGTCTATTGGTCGCAGTCTACAATACGAGTCAGTATGTGGAGCAATGCCTTCAATCAATTGCAGATCAAAGTTTTTCAGATATAGAGGTTATTCTCGTGAATGATGGATCTACAGATCACAGCGGAGAATATCTTGAAGCATTTGCTGCACAAGATCAGCGGTTTCGGGTCATTCATCAAACCAATCAAGGGTTAGGCGCTGTGAGAAACCGGGGCATCGAAGAAGCAAAGGGCACGTATATTGCCTTTATTGATTCAGATGATATTCTCGCGCCTCATTACTGCGAAGCCTTGTATGAAAAAGCTGAAATGACCGGCGCAGATTTAGTCATCAGTGAGTACTGGATTCAATTTGAACAGTCAAAGCGAACCATACCAACGACGCTGTTAGCCGAGCGGTCGGCGGAAAAAACGATTTTAATTGAAGCGTTATTGCACGGAGACATTACGGGGTTCTCATGGAATAAGCTGTATCGGCGTGCCTTTATCGAAGAACACGACATTCGATTTCCGTTGCGGGGAGAACTTGAGAACATAGAAGATCAATATGTGACGCTGCGCTGTTTTTCTTTATCACGCAGTATTGCCTTTGTTCATGAACCACTTTATTACTACCGTGTTCATCTATCTTCTATTGTGCAGCGATATCAGAAGCAGTATTTTCATCATGGACTAACCTTTTATCATGCACAGCGCTTGTTTTTGACAGAATATGATGACATCTCTCTGTATGAGAAGGCACTTGATTTTTTTATTGTCAATCACACCCTTCATTGTATGCTCAACGAATGGAAGAGCCAAAATGCACTCTCTCTTCGGGAAAAGCTTGATCATATGCGGGAAATGGTGACACACGAGGCTTTTCAGCATGCCGTCAAACAAGTGGAACCATCGAAGCTCACCGCGCGGAAGCGAATGATTTTATTCCTTGCGAAGTGCCGGCTGGTCTATCCACTTTCTGCTGCCGCTTCTAGCTATCAAAAATGGATCGAATATCAAACAAGGAAATAGGGGTGATGAGATTGACATTGCAGCAATTGAAGGCGCACGCCGCAGAGTGGCTGCTCTTAAAGGTTAAATATCCGCTTGAATATCGACTGAGCCGCCAAAGCCTGCCAGAGCGGAGTCATCAGAAGAAAATCATTCTCACGCTGCTGCCAGGACATGATAATTTAGGGGATCATGCGATTGCCTATGCGAGTTATTGTTTTTTAAAAGAGCACTTTCCCGCCTATGACATCATGGAAGTGGACATGAAAGAGATCTATCGCCTCGCCCGTCCGTTAAAGCGTATGCGACACTCAGAAGACATCGTCTGTATCATCGGTGGGGGCAATATGGGGGACTTATACCGTTATGAAGAATGGACGAGACAATTTATCATGAAAACCTTCAAGTCCTATCCGGTGATTCAACTGCCGGCCACTGCCCATTTTACAGAAACAAAGAGAGGAAAAAGAGAGGAACGCCGCGCTATTCAAACATACAAACACCATCCGAGGCTGCTTCTCATGGCAAGAGATCAAACAACCTACACTTGGATGAAGCAGCACTTCCCTGATCAAGATGTGTGGAAACAGCCTGATATGGTGCTGACATTAGATGAATCAACCAAGGAACAAAAACGTGAAGGGGTTTTACTTTGTTTGCGAGAGGATAAGGAAGCGTACCTCACCGAAAAGGAGCGGCGGCAGCTAAAGCAGCAAATTCAAGAGACGTATGATCAAGTCGATTTGATCACAACGACAATTGGCAAACGAGTGGATCGAACGACTCGCTTAGATGAATTATCTGCCTTATGGACAGAGTTAAGTAAGGCGCAGGTCGTCGTGACAGACCGGCTTCACGGTATGATTTTTTGTGCGATTACGCAAACACCATGTGTTGTCCTCAGGTCGTTTGATCATAAGGTGATGGAAGGGTATGAATGGGTGGCTCATCTTCCGTTTTTGACGCTATTGAAAGAACCGAATGGGGCGTCTGTGAAAGAGGCGATTCATCAGCTGATGAAAACGAGCGGACAAAAGGGAGAGGAAGCTGGATGAAGGCTTTTACACGCTGCGTGAAATCAAAATGAATCGAGCGTTTCTTTACAATGCCAGTGCAAACATCATGACGTTTGTCTTGATGATGCTTATGTCTGTTTGTTTAACACCGTACATCGTTCATACACTTGGAGTCGAAGCATTCGGCTTAATCCATCTGACGCAAAATATGATCAACTATTTATCGGTTATTACGGCGTCATTAAGTGCTGTGGTGGTGCGTTTTTTTTCTGTGGCGGCTCATAAAGGGGAAATGGAGAGGGCGCAGCGCTATCTCTCATCTTATTTCGTCAGTTCCATTTTTTTATCGATTAGCCTTTTTCTGTTTTGTCTATTCATGTCCCGCCAGCTGGTAGAGTGGCTTCATGTGCCTATTTATCTCGCAAAAGACACACAGATCGCCTTTATATTAGGGGGTCTTTTATTTATGCTCAATTTTGTCATGTCCGGCATTGGGGCTGCGCCGTTTTATGCGAATAAGCTATATGTATCAAGTATTGGTCAGGCCATTCAAATGTTTTTGAGGGCACTGATGATTGTGCTGCTGTTTACATGGACGGCACCCGCCATCTGGCATATTCCACTTGCGGCTGTGATAGGAAGCTTGGCGGCTATGGGAATTGGTATCTATTATTTTAAAAAGCTTATCCCTTGGTTTTCGTTTAAGTGGCGGCACGTTTCACTATCTTCTAGTCTCACACTTGTTCGATCAGGGGTCTGGCATTCTTTTGAGCAAATGGGGATTTTGCTATTTTTACAGATTGATTTATTGATGACCAATCTGCTCATTGGAGCGGAAGCGACGGGACAGTATGCGGCGATATTACAATTTCCATTATTATTACGCACACTCGCAGGGACATTGGCGGTTGTGTTTGCCCCAACGATTACGAAATTTTACTCGAATCAAGATGAAGACGGTCTCATCCAATATGCAGCCAGTGCCATTAAGTGGAGCGGATTATTTGTCGCGTTTCCGGCCGCTCTGCTAGGAGGACTTGCCGGTCCGCTCATGCTTTTATGGCTTGGACCTGCCTTTGAAGAGCTGAAATGGCTTCTCATGATTCATGCTGCTTATTTATGCTTAACCTTGATGTTTTTACCGCTGACATATGTGCCGACCGCTTTTAATCGATTGAAGGTTCCAGCGGTGGTCACACTCATATTAGGTGTATCCAATGTACTTTTTGCCTATGGATTGACTCATACGCTTCAGCTTGGTTTATACGGCATTGCATCAGCGGGAGCGATTGTTTTATTGATCAAAAATATCGTGTTTCTGCCATTTTATACGGCCCGCATCACGAATCAGAAACGCACCATCTTTTACAAACATACGATGGTTCCACTTGCAGGAGCGCTCATGGTTTGGGGCGTCTGTGCAGGAATTCAAGCGATTTATGACGTGACGTCCTGGTGGGAGCTGTTTTGTATTGGCGGTCTATGTTTCTTTCTCTATATGGGCTACTTGTATCAATTTGCAGGAACAAAACGAGAGCGGCAGCAGCTGGTGCACAAGGTAAAACAAGCTGTTTCCCGCTAGTGAGATAAGGAGATTTCATGATGAAAAGAATGTTAGATGTGATGGTGGCATTGACGCTGCTCATCGCAGGCAGTCTTCTTTTTCCTCTGCTTTATGGACTGATTCGGTGGAAAATTGGGACGCCTGTGTTGTTTCGGCAGAAGCGGCCTGGTCTGTATGGCCGGCCATTTATGCTATATAAATTTCGGACGATGACCGATGAACGTGACGAGCAAGGGGCGCTCCTGCCAGATCATCTTCGATTAACAAAAACCGGCGCTTTGATTCGCAAGCTCAGTCTTGATGAATTGCCGCAGCTAGTCAATGTCCTAAAAGGAGAGCTCAGTCTCGTTGGACCAAGGCCGCTTCTGATGGAGTATTTGCCGATGTATACAGAGGAGCAAGCAAGGCGCCATCTTGTCAAGCCTGGCATTACTGGATGGGCACAGGTGAATGGAAGGAACACGATCTCTTGGGAGGAGAAATTCACCTATGACCTCTGGTACGTCGAGCATCAATCATTTTGGCTTGATATGAAAATTTTATGGATGACCTTGCTGAAAGTGATCAAAACAGAGGGGGTGCAGCAGCCGCATCATGCCACAGCTGAAAAATTCAAAGGAACTGATATGTAAAGAGCAACCGATTGGTTTAATTGGGGCTGGCGGGCATAGCAAAGTCATTCAAGAAATGATTGCTGCCCATCCCAATTACTCATTATGTGCCGTATTAGATGATCAATTTGAAGAGACTACGACTCAAAGCAGTATCTTGTATGGACCGATCTCCATGAGTCAACAGCTGAGAGAGACAATGCCACATATGAAATGGCTGATTGCGATCGGGCAAAATGAGAGCAGACAGTTAGTAAAGGAACGCCTCTCCTTTGAAAACACGGCATTTGCCACACTCATCCATCCACAGGCGGTCGTAAGTCCATCAGCAGTCATTGGAAGAGGAGCTGTCGTTATGGCAAGGGCAGTAGTTCAAGCAGATGCAGCAATCGGTGAACATGCGATTATCAACACAGGATCTATCGTAGAGCATGACTGTATACTGGAATCGTTTGTCCATCTGTCACCGGGAGCAGTGTTAACTGGCTGTGTGTCTGTACGAATGGGTACACATATTGGAGCAGGTGCTGTTTTGATACCCGGGACATCGATCGGAAGCTGGACACTCATTGGCGCAGGAGCCGCAGTAACAAGAGATATACACGATCAGAAAGTCGCTGTAGGAATTCCTGCAATAGAAATCAAAGATCGGCGAGAGGGTGGGAAATGATGCAAGAAAGGAAACGAATTTACTTATCACCACCGCATATGAGCGGAAAAGAGTATTTGAAAATAGAGGAAGCCTTCAAGAGCAACTGGATTGCACCGCTTGGACCTCTTGTGAATGAATTTGAGCAGGCAGTCGCGCGCTATGCAGGGGTGAATGCAGGAGCGGCTTTATCTTCTGGAACAGCAGCAATTCACCTCGCCCTAAAGCTTATTGGCGTTCAAAAAGGGGACATTGTCTTTTGTTCCACCCTCACATTTGTGGCAACTGCAAATCCGATTTTATATGAACAAGCGACACCCGTTTTTATTGATTCTGAAAGGGATACATGGAATATGTGCCCGATTGCTTTAGAAAAGGCATTTCTGGAATCAAAACGACTTGGAAAAAGACCCCGTGCTGTCATTGTCGTGCATTTATATGGACAAAGCGCAAAAATGGACGAGATTCTGGCGTTGTGTGAAGCATATGATGTACCAGTCATTGAGGATGCGGCTGAATCGTTAGGCTCTCTATATAAAGGAAAAAAAAGCGGCTCAATGGGCAGGTTCGGTGTCTATTCGTTTAATGGAAATAAAATCATTACAACATCAGGCGGCGGAATGCTTGTGAGTGATGATGAAGCTGCGATCGAACGCTGCCGCTTTCTCGCTTCACAGGCTAGAGAACGCGCGATGCATTATGAGCATCAAGAGATAGGATACAACTATCGCATGAGCAACCTGCTAGCAGGCGTCGGGATTGCTCAGATGGAAATATTGGACGAGCGTGTTGAACAAAAGCGCCGCATTTTCAGGCGTTATCAGGAGGCGTTATCTAAAGTAGAGGGTCTTTATTTCATGCCTGAATATCAAGACACCAAGTCCAACCGCTGGCTGACGACATTGACTATTGATCGCGATAAAAATACCTCTCCAGTGGACATTATTGCTGCACTAGAAGAAGAACAGATTGAAGCAAGACGTGTATGGAAGCCGCTGCACGAGCAGCCGCTCTTTCGTGATTGTCCCTTTTATTCAGCGGCGAAAGGCACTCCCGTATCTGAATTGTTATTTGAAACAGGGCTTTGTCTCCCCTCTGGAACAAGTATGACAGACGCTGAACAGGATCGTATCATTGACACACTTCGTCATGCCCTGCGAGAAAAAAACTTCACCTCTTCACAGGCTGCTCACTTGTAAGCAGCCTGCCTCTCTTTTTATCAAATTCATCAACTAATGGAATAATTAGGATTTTTTGTTGTCATATCGTTTTAAATATGTTATTGACAACGGGGTTGTTCCTCCTTAAAATGAAAATGATTATCAGCATCAATTAGGAGGAACATCTTATGTCTATTTGGAGCCAATTTTTTCCGAAAATTAAAATAAATACTGTGTTTACATTTTTACTTATCTTTTTATTAGTAGGCTGCTCTCAAGCAAACAATGGAGCAGATGGAAACAAGGATCATCCTGACATGATCACGATGGCTTGGCCGAGAGATATTGGCGAAATGAATCCGCACGTATACAACCCATCACAATTGTTCGCGCAATCAATGATTTATGAGCCATTGGTCAGCTATCAAAAGAATGGAAAGCTAAAACCTGAATTAGCGAAATCATGGGATGTGTCAAAGGATGGCAAGGTGTACACGTTCCATTTAAGAGACAAAGTGACATTTTCAGATGGATCTGAGTTTAATGCAAACATTGTGAAAAAGAACTTTGATTCCATCTTAAAAAACAAGGATATACATAGCTGGTTAGGTGTGATAAAAAAAATCAAAAAGACAGAAGCAGTAGACAAGAAAACGTTTAAACTCACATTAACAGAGCCATATTATCCAACTGTTCAAGAATTAGCCGTTGTCCGCCCGGTTCGTTTCTTAGGCGAAGCAGGCTTCCCTAAAAACGGAGATACGTCAAAAGGAATTGAAAAACCAGTGGGGACAGGCCCTTGGGTATTAAAAACATATCAAAAAGATGACTATGCCATTTTCGAACGAAATGATCATTATTGGGGAGAAAAACCAAAGGTCAAAGAAATCAAAGTCAAGGTCATCCCAGATGCGGAAACGAGAGTCATGGCATTTGAAAAAGGTGATGTAGACGTCCTTTACGGAGAAGGAACCATTAGCCTTGATGCCTACAAACAGCTAGAGGCGAGCGGTAAGTACGAAACAAAAATGTCAGAGCCAGTTGCAACGAGACAGCTTGTCATGAACACAAAAGTGGATCAGCTGTCAGATGAGAAAGTGCGTCATGCCCTTCAATATGCTATGAATAAGAAATCAATGGTTGAAGGTGTCACCTCTGGCTTAGAGGATGAAGCAGATCACATATTGCCGACCAACATGCCTTACACTTCTGATATTAAGGTGAAGTCGTTCCAATATGATGTAGACAAAGCGAAAGCATTGCTGGATGAAGCAGGCTGGACACTACCAAAAGGAAAAACCGTTCGTGAAAAAGATGGAAAAACGCTTGAATTTAGTATGATGTATGATTCAGCAGAATCGATTCAAAAAGCGATGGCTGAGACCCTTCAAGCAGAATGGGGTGCCATTGGCGTTGGTGTCAAACTTGAAGGTGTGGAGCTGGCAACACAGGTGCAGCGCTTTAAAGCCAACAAGTTTGATATGAACTTCTTTAGCAACTACGGAGCGCCATATGATCCGCATACATTTATGAACGTCGTCTCATCAGATGGTTTTGGATTCAAAGAAGCCATTTCAGCCTATCCAAATAAGGACAAGCTGATCAAAGAAATGAGCGAAATTCCATCAACAACCAATGAAAACAAACGAAAAGCACTTTATTCGTCTGTCTTATCTTCATTACAGGATCAAGGGGCAATTGTGCCAATCTCTTATTTTAAAAAGACAGCCGTTTATCAAAAAAATGTGAAGGACTTTGAGTTCCCAGCAAATCGCGACGAACATCCATTCACAGGTATTAAGCTGAAGTAATAGAAGGAAGGTTAGGAAATGGGCCGCTATATCGTCAAACGCATGCTATCAATCATCCCTGTATTTTTATTAGCCACTCTTTTCACGACTGGTATGATTCACCTTTCGCCAGTCGACCCGGCTGAGGCATATTTAGCAGCGGCTCATATCCAGCCAACGGATGAAATATTAGCGCAAAAACGAAGTGAATTTGGTTTAGACCAACCGTTTTATATGCAGTATCTTCACACCATTGAAAAAGTCATTCATCTTGATTTTGGCAAGTCATATATGTCCAACCAGCCTGTGCTCAATGAGGTGATCTATAGAATACCAGCGACGATTCAATTGGCGCTGACTAGTCTACTGATTGCAATTTGTGTCAGCATTCCACTCGGTTTTTTCAGCGGCATGAGGAAAAATGGCATCGTTGATCATGTGAGCCGGCTCATTTCTTTCTTAGGAGCATCTATCCCGACATTTGTCTTGGGGTATTTGCTCATCTTCTTTTTTTCGGTGAAGCTCGATCTTCTACCGGTTGAAGGGGTGGGAACATGGGAGCATCTCATTCTGCCGTCGGTCACACTGGCCGTCCCTTTAATTGCGATGTATACAAGGCTATTACGATCAAGTGTGAGTGAGGCGCTTCAAGAGCCGTTTGTTCAATATGCGAGAATCAGAGGATTAAAGGAACGGTCGATCATGTTCAAGCATGTATTGAGAATCGCGATATCGCCAATGCTGACAGGGCTTGGGGTGAATCTTGGCAAGCTGCTGACAGGAACCATTATCGTAGAGGCAGTTTTTTCATGGCCAGGGTTTGGACGCTTCTTTATTGAAGCGATCTTTAACCGGGATCTGCCGGTCATTCAATTCTATGTCCTCATGGCAGCATGTATCTTTATCTTGAGCAGCTTGATTGTGGACTTACTTCAGCTGATCATCGACCCCCGTATTTCCAGAAAGGAAGGCCGCCAGTCATGATGACAAAAGGAAAATATCTCTTCTCTCATCAAAAGCTGATCTCGATCTGCGTGGTGCTCCTTGGTCTATTGCTGATTGTGACAATATGTGCGCCGTGGATCGCTCCACATGATCCGGCGGCTGTCAATCTAGCGATGAAGCTAAAGGGGTCTTCGTGGGAGTATCCTCTTGGGACAGATCAATTAGGCCGATGCAATTTATCTCGAATTTTATATGGTGCACGTGTTTCACTAGGCTGTGCGTTATTAATCTTTCTCTCTTCTTTATTGATTGGGTTAATCGTTGGTTTGTTGTCAGGTTACAAAGGTGGCTGGATCGATCACGTCTTAATGAGAATCTGCGACGGGATCATGGCATTCCCGAACCTGGTGCTGATCCTCGGATTAGTCGGCATCTTCGGTCCTGGACTTTCTCAAGTAGTGCTTGCCTTGATGCTTGTGCAGTGGGTATACTATGCTCGCGTCTTCCGAGGAATGGTGCTGAGTTTAAAAGAACAGAACTTTATTGCCGCTGCTAAAATCAGCGGGACATCCCACTGGAACATCATGAGAAAGCATATGATTCCAAATGTCCTGCCGCCACTCGCGGTCATTGGCACACTTGAAATGGGCTGGGCGATTATGGACATTTCAGCGATGTCCTTTCTCGGATTAGGCGTTCAGCCTCCTATGCCTGAATGGGGAGCGATGATCCATGAAGGGAAATCGTATATTCAAACGAATCCTCAGTTGATGCTGTATCCAGGTCTTGTCATCATGGCTGTCGTCGTCCTCTTTAATTTACTAGGAGAAGCCCTTTCAGAGAAATATGGTATCAAACGCCGTGTGTAAAGGAATGATCAATGTGCAAGAGTCCATTTTACAAATAGAGAACCTGCATGTGCAGACGAAAACGCCTTATGGGACAACCTCTCTTATTCAGGACGTATCGTTTGAAGTAGGGCGAGGCCAAATCGTTGGATTAATAGGTGAGAGCGGCTGCGGGAAAACGGTGACAAGTATGTCGATCTTACATATGCTTGACCGAAAAACAACCGATGTCACTGGTAGCATCACACTTCAAGGACGAGAATTGATCGGTCTGAGTGAAAGGGATATGCGTTCTATTCGGGGCAAGGACATCTCATATATCATGCAAAATCCAATGAACAGCTTTACGCCAGTATGGACGATCGGTCATCAGCTGATTGAAACCATCCGCCGGCATACCGCTGTCAGTAAAAGGCAGGCAAAAGCGAAGGCAGTCGATGCGTTAGCGCAGATGAATCTGCCGCAGCCAGACAAGCTGTTAAACAAGTATCCCTTTGAACTAAGCGGCGGCATGCTGCAGCGTGTCATGATTGCCATGGCTGCCTGTATGCACCCGCCTCTCCTCATAGCAGATGAACCAACAACTGCTTTAGATGTACACACGCAGAAGCTGGTGCTTGAGCATCTGAACCACATTCGTCATGAGTATGGAACTGCCATCTTGCTCATTACTCACGATCTTGGCGTCATTGCAGAAATGGCAGATCAGGTTGTTGTCATGAGACAGGGAGAAATGGTTGAAAAAGCAGAAGTCCTTGAGCTTTTTGAAAACCCCAAGCATGATTATACAAAGAAACTATTAGCAGCTCGTCCATCCATCCCAGCTGTTTGCCCGATTTGAGGTGAGAAGGCCCTTGCATTTATTAGAAGTGAAAGCAGTTAGTCATTCATACAACAGCCGGTCGTTTCTGATGAGAAGAAAAGGCGCAGATCAAGTCTTAAACGGCGTCAATTTAATCATTGAAGAAGGCACGTGCGTCGGATTGCTGGGGCAAAGCGGTGCAGGGAAAAGCACGCTAGGCCGTATCATACTTGGTCTAGAGAAGCCAAAAGCCGGTCAGGTCCTTTTTGAAGGGCAGGATATATATTGTGCAGATCAAAGAACACGCAAACATTATCGCCGGCATGTGCAAGCGGTGTTTCAAGATTCGTACTCGGCGGTAAATCCAAGGTGGACAGTCGAACAAATTTTAGCAGAGCCGCTAGAAAACTATGAAGCCATGAGCCGAAAAGAACGCAAAAGCGTGCTGATCCATTGGCTGGAAAGAGTCGGGCTCAGTGAAAAGGACTTGTCTAAATATCCGCATCAATTCAGCGGCGGCCAGCTGCAAAGAATCAACATTGCAAGAGCCTTATTGCTGCAGCCAAAGCTCGTCGTACTGGATGAATCCGTCAGCAGCTTAGACATGGTCACACAGGGTGTCATTTTAGATTTATTAGTAGAATTAAAGAAGGAACTAGGTGTCGCTTACTTATTTATTACGCATGATATGACGGCAGCCTATCACTTAAGTGATCAATTGGCGATATTAGATCAAGGTGAACTTGTTGCTCAATTTCGATCAAAGGATGATTTCTTTTCATCAGAAGAGAAAGCGGTGCAAAAGATGAGAGATGCAATGCTCGCAGACCATCCTTTGTCTCGAACAATTGGCAGACCGGTTCGATAAATCTTCATTTCATCAATGCCTCTTTTAGAGAGGCTATTTTTCATGAAAGGCAGGTGGCATCGTGAACCATCGAGCGTATTTAGCTTTAGCCATTCCTTTAACCATCTCAACGATGACCACTCCATTACTTGGAGCTGTTGATACAGCAGTTGTCGGTCAGCTTGCCAATCCCGCTTATATTGGAGGCGTCGCAGTTGGCAGTCTCATTTTCAGTACACTCTATTGGCTCTTTGGTTTTTTGCGGGTGAGTACATCTGCTTTTGCCGCTCAAGCAAACGGGGCGCAAAGTGAAGAGCAGGGTGTACTTGCTTTTCTGAGACCCTTTTTAATCGCCATCATTGTTGGCCTTTGTTTTATTGCCCTGCAATGGCCCATTATTCAATCTGCTTTTCTAGTGATCTCTCCCGCTGCGGATGTTCGGCAATTTGCAGCAGATTATTTTCATATTCGGATTTGGGGTGCGCCGTTTACCTTGATGAATTATGTGATATTAGGCTGGCTGATGGGAATGGCAAAAATGAAAGAAGCCCTCTCTTTACAAATCTTGATCAATGTCATGAATATGGTCCTTGCCCTTCTGCTTGTTCATGTGTTTTCGTTTGCAGTCAAAGGGGTGGCGGCTGCGACATTGATATCTGAATTAACCGCCTTTGTATTAGGCGCATGGATCATCATGAAGCATTCAAAAAACGGGTTCCAGATGCCTTCTATTAAGAAAATCATGGATACACAGGCAGTGCAGAAAATGTTTCATGTGAATAAAGATTTGTTTATTCGGACGATTTGTCTCCTTGTCGTGATTAACATGTTTACAGCAAAAGGTGCTTCTTTTGGAACAGAAATGCTTGCGGCCAATGCCATCTTATTTCAAATTCACTACATCATGGCTTATTTGTTCGATGGTTTTGCCAATGCATCCAGCATCCTTGTGGGCAGATCAGTTGGTGCAAATGACCGCACCCTTTATGAGAGAACCTTAACCCTTTCAAGGCAGTGGGCACTTGTCATGGCATGCGTCATTGCGTCGGTTTATTTCCTCTTAAAAGAGCCGATCTTGGGCTTGTTTACAAATCTTCCCCGGCTTCTTGATGTGACATTAGGCTATGCAGACTGGCTCGTTCTCTATCCGTTTGCCGCTTGTTTCGGTTTGGTCATATACGGCGTATTTACAGGTGCGACAGAAATTGCCCCTGTCAGAAATTCGATGCTGTTTGCGATGATCTTGTTTATCGTTGTTCAAGCAGCAGTTACGCCTATTTGGCACAATCACGGATTATGGTTTGCTTTTATCATCTATACTGTAGGACGTTCTGGCTTTTTGATGATGTACAAATCAAGGCTGGATCGGAAGCTTTTTGCAAATGAAAAACACCCTTTGCCATCGTGACAAAGGGTGTTCTTTTTCGTTCATTCGCTTTCTTTTTTCACCTTTTGATACGCCTCATCAAGGTGCTGAATTCGCTTCAAAACCACAGCATTTTTGGTCAGCTGGTCTTGTACAAGCGTTGACACCACTGAGCGGTAATAGGCATTCATGGCATGAATCTTGTCTTCATTTTGATTCATGGCGATGTGTTGTTTCAAGTTGTCAACAAAGTATGGAACGGAAAAAAGTTCAGACATGGGAATCACTCCTATTTCGTATATACGGTCCGTCAATCTTCATGTAAAATGATGAGAGGGAGGGGAGACAATGAGCCTTAATCTGCAACAAGAACAAGTATTAAAGCAGGTGCTCACACCAGAACTCAGGCAGGCCATTACATTGCTCCAGCTGAATAGCACTGAGCTTGGCGAGTATCTTGACCAGTTAGCGCTTGAGAACCCTCTGATTGAGCGGAAAGACACGGACAGCTATCAACCAGTTTATCATAAAAAATCTCAAGATCGAATGACAGAGCCGTATCGAACGCATCAAAAAGAAAGCCTGCAAATGTATTTAAAGAAGCAAGCCATTGATTTAAATCTAAGTGAAAAGAATCAAAGGATCTTTCACTTTATGATTGAGTCCATTGATTCTAATGGCTATTTAAATGAACCGGTTGACGAGATGGCAGCTGTCTTAAAGGTGTCAGCTGAAGAAGTAGAAGCCGTCCTTCATCAGCTTCAATCGCTAGAGCCTGCCGGTATTGGCGCAAGATCTTTACAAGAATGCATCCTGCTTCAGCTGAGAAGAAAAAAGGAGCGCTGGTATGAAGCCGAGCTGATCATTGATGAGCACTTCTTTCTCTTTGCAAGAAAGGCTTGGAAGGAAATCGCGGCGAAAACAGGCATTTCCATGAAAACACTTCAAGCGGTACAAGATGAGGTGTCGCAGCTTGAACCAAGACCCGGCATCCATTTCTCATACGAAGAAGACCATGTGTATATAGAGCCGGATGTGACGATTACTGTCGTGCAGGACCACATCACATTTGAGCTGAATCGGCGCGCTTTCCCAGACGTTGAAATGAATGAAGGATACTTCGCCATGATTCAAGACCGAAAGCGGCATGAAGCATATGTGTATCTAAAGGAAAAAGAGCAGCAGTACAATTGGCTTGTCCAAGCGCTGAAGCAAAGAAAACAAACGATGACCCATGTCGTTCGTGAGATTATCTTACACCAGACAGATTTTTTCCTTACAGGGAAACATAAAATGAAACCGCTTACGATGAAGCGGATCGCAGATATATTGCAAGTGCATGAGTCAACAGTCAGTCGAACGGTGAAAGGGAAAATGGTGCAAACCCCTTATGGCCTCATGGAAATGAAGCAATTTTTCCAAGCAAAGCTAGAAGGACCCTCGCTGGAAGAGGCGTCCAGCTACACAGTCAAGACGTACATCGCAGAGCTGATCCAAACGGAAAATAAGAAAAAACCGTATTCAGATCAGCAAATGATGACGCAGCTACAGCAAACCTTTGGCATCCGAGTGTCGCGCAGAACCATTGCGAAATATCGTGAACAAATGAATCTTCCATCATCTACACTGCGGAAGCGCTATGATTAAAAAGAAGTACTTGCCAGAAACATGGCAGGTGCTTTTTTAGTTGAAAGCGAGGCATACAGAAGATTTTTTGAAAATTAAATCGGGGAGACGTGTGAACGGAAATTTTGGGGTAAAGTATAAGATAGGGCATGAGCCGAAAAGGGTAGACAACAGTGATGAGGTGAGACCAATTGAAATATAAACAAATCAAAACCAAAAAAATATATGAAGAAATTGCGGATGCATTAATCGAATCGATTCGCACTGGTGAGCTTCTTCCGGGAGAAAAATTAGATTCGGTTCAATCGCTCTCAGAAAGCTTTCAAGTCAGCCGTTCCGCTGTGAGAGAGGCGCTGTCTGCTCTCAAAGCGATCGGATTAATAGAGATGAAACAAGGAGAAGGCACATATGTGAAGCAGTTCGATCCTGAACAGCTCGCATTTTCTTTATCTCCTGCATTTTTAATGAAGCAGCATGATGTCAGGCAGCTCCTTGAAGTGAGAACCATTATTGAAACAGGTGCTGTCAAAAAGGCGGCGCTGCTTCGGACGGACGATGACCTACATCAGCTGCGTGATGCACTCGAACAAATGAAGCTGGCAGAAGCCCATGAAGAAATTGGTGAAGAGGCAGATCTTACCTTCCATCTCGCCTTAGCCAAAGCCTCGAAGAATGATGTATTAAAGGTGTTAATGAATCAAGTCTCATCCTTGTTAGTAGAAACGATGCGGGAAACGAGAAAAGTCGTGTTATTCTCAACGAAAGCCTCCATTCGGAAGCTTTACGAAGAACATGAACAAATTTACAAAGCCATCGTTGCAAGGCAGCCAGAAGAAGCAGAGAAAGCGATGCTTACGCATTTGAAAAATGTAGAAAATCTGCTCGGTGATGTGCTGCAAAAACCAGCAGAACAGTCAGATACACAATAAGCTGTGCCGGATGATGGCACAGCTCTATTATTGAAGAGAAATATGTAGCTTTTTCATTCGATATTGCAGACTTTGCCTGCTCATGCCCAATAACTTTGCAGTCTGTGAAATATTATCGTCCATTTTTTCTAAGTAATGGACGATGTATTGTTTTTCGAATCGTTCCATTTGGGTTTGGAAATCAGTCGTCTGTTCTGGGCTTGTATACACAAAGGTGTCAGCAGCTGCGGTTTGCTGCAAAGAATTTGTTTGCAATTGCGCCTTAGGACGGACTTCCCCGTGCTTAAATCTAAAATGATAGGGAAGGTGATGCATGCTTAAGTCGTCTTCATCCATCATCATATTCATCCCCGCCTCAATCACATGCTCCAGTTCTCTTACATTGCCTGGCCAATGATACGCCTTAAAAAGGGCAAGTACCTCTTCATCAGCCGCTTTCACCTTCATTTGAAACAGCTCATTATATTTTTGAATAAAATGATTCACAAACGTAGGAATGTCCTCTTTTCGTTCAGAAAGCGGCGGAATAAATAAGGTGACAATACCGAGACGATAAAATAAATCCTTGCGCATACGTCCACCTGCGATTGCATCCACAGGGTCCTCATTCATATTGGCAATCACTCTTACATCAACAGCAATTTCCTTTGTGCTTCCTAGCCTTCTCACACGTTTCTCCTGTAAGACGCGCAGTAGTTTTGCTTGAAGATGAGGATTTAGTGAGTTGATCTCATCTAAAAGCAAGGTTCCTCCTTGCGCCTGCTCAAATAAGCCAGGCTGATCAGCTGCCCCCGTAAAAGCCCCTTTTTGTGTACCAAAGAGCAGACTTTCAATCAGATTATCAGGCAGTGCCGCACAATTTTGAGTAATAAAAGGTCCAGATGACCGGCTGCTGCCGTTATGAATGCTTTGAGCAAACAGCTCTTTCCCAGTCCCAGTTTCGCCAACAATGAGCACATAGGAAGAGGTGCGTGTCGCTCGTTTCGCATGCTCAATCACCTCTAAAAAGGCAGGGCTTTGTCCAATAATAGAATCGAAGGTAAAGCGGGTGCTTCCTTTTTTCTTCATATTGTGATGAATCAGCCGTTCCAGCTTGGTCACATCATTCGAAATTTCAACTGCCCCTTGAATGAGACCATCTCGAACGAGCGGGTATGTATGGTTAATCGTTGTGATTTCTTTTCCGTTGTAATTATGATACGTCTGCTTGGCATGTACGGTTTGTTTCCCGGTACGCAGCGCTTGGACAAGTGTACTGTGCATCTCATCTTGAAAGGCGAAGAAATCGAGTACATTTTTATGGAGAACATCTGAGCGTTTTAAAGACTCGATCTCCATCATTTTTTTATTATAAACAACCGTATGTCCATTCTCATCAATTGCATGAACCCCGACATCAATTAAATCGAGCATTTGTTTATATAAATCAATCTCATTTTCAAGCTTTGCGGCATGCAGATCTTTTTTCAATTGCGCCACCTCCTGACGTTACCTCTATTTTACATGAAAAATTTTGCGGTTTCCTCTAAAAAATTTGGCATATGCAAAGAAACTTTGCGTAATTAATGAAGTAGACCCCATGATCAAGCGGTCAGAAAGTTGGCACGATCCTTGCATAACATATGGATGAAGATGAACCCAATTGAAAGAAGCTACCTTACAGAAGGAGGAATAGATGATGACGACACAGACAAATGAATTGATTCAACAAACAGAGCAATATGGAGCGGCAAACTATCATCCGCTGCCAATTGTCATTTCTGAGGCTGAGGGAGTGTGGGTGACAGACCCTGAAGGCAATCGATATATGGATATGCTGAGTGCGTATTCCGCAGTGAACCAAGGACATCGCCATCCCCGCATTATTGAAGCGCTCAAAAAACAGGCAGACCGCGTGACGCTCACCTCGAGAGCCTTTCATAATGATCAGCTTGGTCCTTGGTATGAAAAAATTTGCAAACTGACGAATAAAGACATGGCACTGCCAATGAATACAGGTGCTGAGGCTGTAGAAACCGCTGTAAAAGCAGCGAGACGCTGGGGCTATGATGTGAAAGGAATCGAAGAGAATCGTGCAGAAATCATTGCGTGTGTTGGCAATTTCCATGGGAGAACGATGACGGCTGTATCTCTTTCCTCAGAAGCAGAATACCAAAGAGGTTTCGGCCCAATGCTTCCTGGAATTAAGCTAATTCCTTACGGAGATATTGAAGCGTTACGTGAAGCGATCACACCACAGACAGCGGCTTTCCTCATTGAACCGATTCAAGGTGAAGCGGGTATTGTCATGCCGCCAGAAGGCTTCTTGAAAGATGCCAAAACACTTTGTGAGCAAGAACATGTGCTGTTCATTGCGGATGAAATTCAAGTGGGGTTAGCACGAACAGGTAAGATGTTTGCGTGTGATTGGGAAGACATTGAGCCAGATATGCTGATTCTTGGGAAAGCTTTAGGCGGCGGAGTATTCCCAATCTCGTGTGTTGTAGCAAACCGCGATATTTTAGGCGTGTTTAACCCTGGTTCTCATGGGTCTACCTTCGGAGGAAATCCTCTTGCGTGTGCGGTGTCGCTTGCTGCACTGGATGTTTTAATCGACGAAAAGCTTGCAGCACGCTCTATGGAGCTTGGTGAATACTTCAAAGACAAACTGTCACGCATTCAAAGCCCTGTGATTAAGGAAGTGCGCGGGCGCGGACTATTTATAGGCATGGAGCTGACAGAGGCAGCTAGACCTTATTGTGAAAAGCTGAAGCAAGCAGGTTTGTTATGTAAGGAAACCCATGAAACAGTCATCCGTTTTGCACCACCACTGACCATTTCAAAAGCAGATTTAGACTGGGCGATTGGTCATATTGAAGCACTGTTTCAAGCTTAAATGGCAAAGGGGGAGGAAGCTTCACTTTCTCCCTTTCTTTTTCAACGAACAGCGAATTTTGTCAAAGGATGCTGAATAGAAGAGGGAAAGTGGGGAAGTGGATTTGATGCAAGAACAGCATAATGAACTAGAGCGTTCCATGAAAAGCAGACATCTCTTTATGATTGCCTTAGGCGGCGTCATCGGTACAGGGCTTTTCCTTGGGTCAGGGTTGATTATCCATCAGGCAGGACCGGGGGGAGCCATTCTATCGTTTATCATTGGCGGATTTTTAATGTATTTGGTCATGCTCTGTCTTGGAGAATTAGCAGTGGCGATGCCAACAGCCGGTTCCTTTCAGGAATATGCAACCAAATATATAGGCCCGTCCACAGGCTTTATGATCGGCTGGTTGTATTGGTTTAGCTGGGCGTGTACGATTGGTCTGGAGTTTACATCAGCAGGCATATTGCTCCAAAGGTGGTTTCCAGATATTCCGGTTTGGCTCTGGTGTCTAGCATTTAGCGTGATATTATTTGCCGTGAATGCCATCTCTGCTCGCAGCTTCGCTGAAACGGAGTTTTGGTTTTCAGCCATCAAGGTTGCGGCCATCCTATTGTTTATTATCATCGGAATTGGCGCAATTTTCGGAATGATTCATTTAAAAGGCGGAGAACCAGCCCCTTTATTTCGTCATTTGACGGATCATGGCGGACTATTTCCTAATGGTGTTTTTGCTATTTTATTAACCATGGTCACGGTCAATTTCTCCTTCCAAGGAACAGAACTTGTAGGGATCGCAGCAGGTGAGAGTGAAAGCCCTGAAAAAACATTGCCTCGATCAATACGGAATATTATTTGGAGAACGATGGTCTTTTTCGTTTTATCAATTGCGGTTCTAGCCGCACTTCTTCCATGGCAGACAGCAGGCGCTGTCGACAGTCCGTTTGTGGTCGTGCTGGACAAGGTCGGCATCCCATATGCTGCAGATATCATGAATTTTATTATCATCACAGCTGTCTTGTCTGTAGCAAACTCTGGATTATATGCATCATCACGTATGCTCTGGTCGCTTTCAAAGGACGGGAAAGGACCTGCCTTTACGAAAAAGCTGTCCAAGCGTAAAATCCCGATCAATGCATTATTGGTGACAATGGGTGTATCCGCTCTATCTCTGCTCACAAGTATTGTGGCGCCAAAAACGGTGTATGTGTGGCTTATTTCGATTTCTGGAATGGTTCTTGTTGTGGTGTGGATGTCCATTTGTTTGTCTCAATATTTCTTTAGAAAACAATTCATAAAAGACGGGGGAGATGTAAAGGATCTCGTCTTCCGTACACCGCTCTATCCATTTGTCCCACTAGCAGGCTTCATCGCATTTGGCATCGTGCTCATTAGCTTATTTTTTATCGAGGATCAGCGGATCGGTCTTTATTGCGGAATCCCGTTCATGGCTGCCTGCTACATCATTTATTATCTCAAAATCAAACCGAAGGAAGAGGCAAAGCGTTTCGCCGAAGAGGAAGGAATCCCAAAAACATAAAAGACGACTATATCAAAAAAGTGTGTATGCGGACCTCTTACGCATGCACACTTTCATTGATGAATTCATTCAATATAGAAGAAAATAAAATATTTCGAAAAGAAAAATCATAGCAAGAACCTTGATGACAAGCAGGCTATCGGTGAAAATGTGTCTATTTTTTGTCTAAATGTGTTTGTAATAGTTGAAAATGCAAGATGATCCTGTTAAAATAATTAAAGAAAGCAGGGATTGATTTTTTTTGGCTGTGGCGGGACGTTTTTTGTCACAGTGGGACGTTTTTAGTCCAACGTGAAAAGAAAGGGTCGTTAGCCATGAATCGTTTATTGGAAGCTCAAAAAAAATTATTGCCAGATCTTCTCATCGTTATGCAAAAACGCTACGACATTTTGCAGTACATCAGATTAGCTGAACCAATCGGCCGCAGAAGTCTTGCGACGAGTCTTGGTCTCAGTGAGCGCATCTTAAGAGCTGAAGTTCAGTTTTTAAAAGAACAAAATCTGCTGGATGTCAAAACGAGCGGCATGATGCTGACGAGTGAAGGCCACGCTTTGCTTGAAATGCTTGAAGGAATGATGAAAGACGTTTTAGGTTTAACCTTTTTGGAAAATACATTGAAGAGGAAGTTAGGCCTAGAAGAAGTCGTGATCGTTTCTGGTGACAGTGACGAATCCCCGTGGGTGAAGCAAGAGATGGGAAGAGCTGCTGTCCAATGTATGAAAAAAAGGTTTACTGGAAATAATATCGTCGCCGTCACTGGCGGAACGACGATGGAAGCCGTTGCCGAAATGATGACCCCTGATGCCAAAAACAGAGACATGATGTTTGTCCCTGCGAGAGGCGGTCTTGGGGAGAATGTAAAAAATCAGGCAAACACCATTTGTGCCCACATGGCTGAAAAAGCTTCCGGTACTTACAAACTGCTGTTTGTTCCAGGACAGCTGTCAGAAGGTGCTTACTCTTCCATTATTGAAGAGCCGTCAGTCAAAGAAGTGCTTCAAACGATTAAATCATCCACGATGCTCATTCATGGAATCGGTGAAGCAAAAACAATGGCGATGAGACGAAACACACCAGCTGAAGATTTAAAAAAGATTGATGAGCATGACGCAGTGACAGAGGCCTTTGGCTATTACTTTAATCGTGATGGTGAGGTCGTCCACAAAGTGCACTCCGTCGGCATGCAGCTAGATGATTTAGAAAGCATTCCACACATCATTGCTGTTGCAGGTGGATCATCAAAGGCAGGGGCCATTGAAGCTTATTTCAAAAAACCCCGCCGAACGGTTCTCGTCACAGACGAAGGAGCCGCAAAAGAGTTATTAAGGGAGTCAATTGATCCCTCAATATAAAACATTGTGACCTATAAAAGGAGGAAACATCATGGCAGTAAAAGTCGGTATTAACGGATTTGGACGTATTGGACGTAACGTATTTCGTGCAGCATTAAACAATCCTGAAGTTGAGGTAGTAGCGGTTAACGATCTAACAGACGCTAACATGCTTGCACACCTTTTACAATATGACTCTGTTCACGGAAAACTAGATGCAGAGGTTTCTGTAGACGGTACGAACTTAGTAGTGAACGGTAAAACAATCGAAGTATCAGCTGAGCGTGACCCTGCGAAATTAAGCTGGGGTAAACAAGGCGTAGAAATCGTTGTTGAATCTACTGGATTCTTCACAAAACGTGCAGACGCTGCAAAACACTTAGAAGCTGGCGCTAAAAAAGTCATCATCTCTGCTCCTGCTAACGAAGAAGATATCACAATCGTTATGGGTGTAAACGAAGACAAATACGATGCAGCTAGCCACGATGTCATCTCTAATGCATCTTGTACAACAAACTGCTTAGCTCCATTTGCAAAAGTACTTAACGATAAATTTGGTATCAAACGCGGTATGATGACAACTGTTCACTCATACACAAATGACCAACAAATTCTTGATCTTCCGCACAAAGACTACCGTCGTGCTCGTGCAGCTGCGGAAAACATCATCCCAACTTCTACAGGTGCTGCGAAAGCTGTTTCACTTGTATTGCCTGAACTTAAAGGTAAATTAAACGGTGGCGCTATGCGTGTTCCAACACCTAACGTTTCTTTAGTTGACCTTGTGGCTGAATTAAACCAAGATGTAACTGTTGAAGATGTAAATGCAGCACTTAAAGAAGCAGCTGAAGGAGAACTTAATGGAATCCTTGGCTACAGCGAAGAGCCATTAGTATCTGGTGACTACAATGGTAATGCAAACTCTTCAACAATTGATGCTCTTTCTACAATGGTAATGGAAGGCAGCATGGTGAAAGTCATTTCTTGGTACGATAACGAGAGTGGATATTCTCACCGCGTTGTTGACCTTGCAGCTTACATTGCAAAACAAGGTCTTTAATTTGTCACACTGAAGGAACTCACTTGGTTCTTTCCTATAGACACGATATAATGAAGACGGACAAGGGAAGGGGAAGCATCCCTTTCCCTTTTTCTCTGTTTTTATCCGTTCTGCACGATTTCTCGTTTTGATGAGGGCAAAATGGGAAAAGGATAAAGAGAGACTTGTCCAATGCGTAAGGAAACCAGAATAAAGGAGGATCTCCTGACGAGCATGAATAAGAAATCAGTAAAAGACATTGACGTAAAAGGTAAAGTTGTGTTCTGCCGCGTAGATTTTAACGTTCCAATGAAAGACGGAAAAGTGACGGATGATACTCGTATTCGCGCAGCATTACCAACGATTGAGTATTTAACAGGACAAGGCGCAAAGGTACTACTAGCTAGTCATTTGGGTCGTCCGAAGGGTCAAGTTACTGAAGAACTGCGTCTGACACCTGTAGCGAAACGTCTGCAAGAGCTTCTTGGACAAGAAGTGAAAAAAGCGGATGAAGCTTACGGCGACAACGTGAAAAAGCAAATCTCTGACTTAAAAGAAGGAGATGTGCTAGTGCTTGAAAACGTTCGTTTCTATCCTGGTGAAGAAAAGAACGATCCTGAACTATCAAAAGCATTTGCTGATTTAGCCGATGTGTATGTCAATGATGCGTTCGGTGCTGCACACCGTGCACATGCATCCACTGCTGGTATTGCAGCATATCTTCCGGCTGTTTCTGGCTTCCTCATGCAAAAAGAGCTTGAGGTTCTAGGAAAAGCCATTTCAAACCCTGATCGCCCATTTACAGCGATTATCGGTGGCGCAAAAGTAAAGGATAAAATCGGTGTGATTGAAAGTCTTCTTGATAAAGTGGACAACCTCATCATCGGCGGCGGACTTGCTTACACATTTGTGAAAGCACTAGGCCACGAAGTAGGAAAATCTTTATTAGAAGAAGACAAAGTCGATTTAGCGAAATCCTTTATGGACCGTGCAAAAGAAAAAGGCGTGAACTTCCTGATTCCAACAGATGTTCTGGTAGCCGACGACTTTTCAAATGATGCGAATACAAGCATTGTGCCAATCTCTGAAATTCCAAGTGATCTAGAAGCACTTGATATTGGAACAGAGACAATAGGCAAGTACGCTGATGTCATTAAAAACAGCAAACTTGTTGTTTGGAACGGACCAATGGGTGTATTTGAAATCGACGCATTCGCTAAAGGAACAAAAGCAATCGCAGAAGCACTGGCAGAAGCAAAAGATACATATTCTGTCATTGGCGGTGGAGATTCAGCAGCAGCTGTTGAGAAATTTGGTCTTGCTGATCAGATGAGCCATATTTCTACAGGCGGCGGCGCTTCACTTGAATTTATGGAAGGCAAAGAGCTTCCAGGTGTTACTGCATTAAACGATAAATAAGACCAAAACTGCTATAAGGAAGTGTCAATCATGAGAAAACCAATTATAGCTGGGAACTGGAAAATGAACAAAACACTTGGCGAAGCGGTTAGCTTCGTTGAAGAAGTCAAGTCATCCATTCCATCTCCTGACAAAGTGGAAGCAATTGTCTGTGCGCCAGCTCTTTTCCTTGAAAAGCTAAACAGCCTTTCTAACGGAACAGACCTTAAAATTGGTGCACAAAACATGCACTTTGAAGAAAATGGTGCATTCACTGGTGAAATCAGTCCTGCTGCGCTAAAAGATCTTGGCATTGGCTACTCAGTGATCGGTCATTCAGAGCGCCGTGAATTCTTCGCTGAAACAGATGAAACAGTGAACAAAAAAGCACATGCTGCATTCAAGCATGGCATCGTTCCAATTATCTGTGTAGGTGAAACGCTTGAAGAGCGTGAAGCTGGTAAAACAAATGAACTTGTCGCTGATCAAGTGAAGAAAGCACTAGCTGGTTTAACAACTCAGCAAGTTTCTGAATCTGTTATTGCATATGAGCCAATCTGGGCGATCGGTACAGGGAAATCTTCTACAGCGAAAGATGCAAACGACGTTTGTGCGCATATCCGTCAAACGGTTGCAAGCGAATATGGTCAAGAAGCGGCAGACAGCCTTCGCATTCAATATGGCGGAAGCGTGAAACCTGCGAATATTAAAGAATATATGGCAGAATCCGATATTGACGGTGCTTTGGTAGGCGGCGCAAGCTTAGAACCTCAGTCTTTCGTTCAATTATTGGAGGAAGGTCAATATGAGTAAGAAACCAGCTGCATTAATCATCTTAGATGGATTCGGTTTAAGAGGCGAAACAGTTGGTAACGCTGTTGCCCAAGCAAAGAAACCGAACTTCGACCGCTACTGGAACGAATTCCCGCATCAAACCTTAACGGCTTCAGGTGAGGCAGTAGGCCTCCCACAAGGTCAAATGGGGAACTCTGAAGTTGGGCATTTGAACATCGGTGCAGGACGCATTGTGTATCAAAGCTTAACAAGAGTGAATGTTGCCATTCGTGATGGGGAATTTGAGAAAAACGAAACGTTCCTAGAGGCAATGACTTATGCAAAAGAGAATGACAAGGCCCTTCATTTATTCGGTCTCCTGTCAGACGGCGGTGTGCACAGCCACATCCAGCATCTTTTTGCCTTGCTGAAACTAGCGAAAAAAGAAGGCTTAACAAAAGTATACATTCATGGCTTCTTGGACGGACGTGATGTTGGTCAAAAGACAGCCAAAGTGTACTTAAAACAGCTTGAAGAACAAATCAAAGAAATCGGTGTCGGAGAAGTGGCAACACTTTCTGGACGCTATTACTCAATGGACCGTGACAAACGCTGGGATCGTGTGGAGAAAGCATATCGCGCGATGGCGTATGGTGAAGGCCCAAGTTATCAAAACATCTATGATGTCGTTGATGACTCCTATGAAAATGGAATCTACGATGAATTCGTTATTCCATCTGTCATCACGAGAGAAAATGGTGAGCCAGTTGCAAAAGTAAACGACGGCGATTCTGTGATTTTCTATAACTTCCGCCCAGACCGTGCAATCCAAATTTCGAACACCTTCACAAATGAAGATTTCCGCTCGTTTGATCGCGGAGAAGCACATCCGAAGCATTTACACTTCGTCTGCTTCACACACTTCAGTGAAACGGTTGATGGCTATGTTGCCTTCAAACCAGTGAATTTGGATAACACAGTAGGAGAAGTGCTAGCGCAAAATGGATTGAAACAGCTACGGATTGCTGAAACAGAGAAATATCCTCACGTGACGTTCTTTATGAGCGGTGGACGTGAAGAAGAATTTCCTGGTGAAGACCGCATCTTGATCAATTCGCCAGATGTGGCAACCTATGACCTCAAGCCAGAAATGAGCGCTTATGAGGTAAAGGATGCACTAGTTGCAGACATCAATGCTGACAAGCATGATGCGATCATCCTGAACTTTGCTAACCCGGATATGGTTGGTCATTCAGGTATGCTTGAGCCAACAATCAAAGCCATTGAAGCAGTAGATGAATGCTTAGGAGCTGTTGTCGACGCAATCCTAGCAAAAGGCGGACATGCCATCATCACGGCAGACCACGGTAACGCAGACGTGCTGATTACTGAAGAAGGAAAGCCGCATACTGCACATACGACAAACCCTGTTCCAGTCATCGTAACGAAAAAAGGTGCAACGCTTAGAGAAGGCGGCATTCTAGCCGATCTATCTCCAACGCTTTTAGACTTACTTGGTCTTGAAAAACCAAAAGAGATGACAGGAACATCATTGATTCAGAAATAACAAATTGATTCAAAAGGAGAGAAATAACGATGCCATACATTGTTGACGTATATGCACGCGAAGTATTAGACTCTCGCGGTAACCCAACAGTTGAAGTAGAAGTTTACACAGAATCTGGCGGCTTTGGCCGTGCACTAGTACCAAGTGGTGCCTCTACTGGTGAATATGAAGCAGTAGAACTACGTGACGGAGACAAAGACCGTTACCTTGGAAAAGGTGTTCTGACAGCTGTAAACAACGTAAACGAAATCATTGCACCAGAGCTTTTAGGCTTTGATGTAACAGAACAAGTAGCGATTGACAAAATGTTAATCGAACTTGACGGAACAGAAAACAAAGGGAAATTAGGCGCAAACGCAATCCTTGGCGTATCTATCGCTGTAGCACGTGCGGCTGCTGATTTCTTACAAATTCCACTTTATCAATACCTTGGTGGATTCAACTCCAAAACGCTTCCAGTACCGATGATGAACATCGTCAACGGCGGAGAGCATGCGGATAACAACGTAGACATTCAAGAATTCATGATTATGCCTGTAGGTGCACCGAACTTCCGTGAAGCACTTCGCATGGGCGCTCAAATCTTCCATAGCCTGAAATCTGTATTAAGTGCAAAAGGCTTAAACACAGCTGTAGGTGACGAAGGTGGATTCGCTCCAAACCTTGGTTCTAACGAAGAAGCACTTCAAACAATCGTTGAAGCGATCGAAAAAGCTGGCTTCAAACCAGGTGAAGAAGTGAAACTTGCAATGGATGCTGCATCTTCTGAGTTCTACAACAAAGAAGACGGTAAATATCATTTATCAGGCGAAGGTGTTGTGAAAACATCTGCTGAAATGGTTGACTGGTATGAAGATATGGTATCGAAATACCCAATCATCTCTATCGAAGACGGCCTTGATGAAAACGACTGGGAAGGTCACAAACTATTAACTGAGCGCCTTGGCAGCAAGGTTCAGCTAGTAGGAGATGACTTGTTCGTAACGAACACGAAGAAGCTTTCTGAAGGAATCAAAAACGGCGTTGGTAACTCAATCCTAATCAAAGTAAACCAAATCGGTACATTAACTGAAACATTTGATGCAATCGAAATGGCAAAACGTGCAGGATACACAGCTGTTATCTCTCACCGTTCTGGTGAAACTGAAGACAGCACGATTGCAGACATCGCTGTTGCAACAAACGCTGGACAAATCAAAACAGGTGCTCCGTCTCGTACGGACCGTGTGGCGAAATACAACCAATTACTTCGCATCGAAGATCAATTGGCTGAAACAGCACAATATCACGGCATTGCAACATTCTATAACTTGAATAAATAATGTCAGCTATGCGCTGCGTTCCGCTCTTATAAAAGAGTGGGCGCAGCGTTTTTTTGTGTTGAATGAGATCCCGCAGCTGTTTCAATAGTCACATCCTATTTTTGTAAAAAGTCGTCCTTCAGTCAGAGGGAAAGTGAGAAGATCCACCATTTATAAGCAATAGATCATGAAAAATCGACTAAAAATATGATCTGAAATGAACTTATGCTTTCTGTAAGGGGGTGGTATCATTTTACATATATTAGGGGGTGATGAGATGCTGAATCCTTTTAGCCTTCGTTTTCCAGTAGGTGTGTATATGTATATTCTCCACCTACTGGCGGCATATGATGAAAGGAAGCAACGAATTCTAACTTCTAAGAATGTACAGAAAAACGCATTTTGGATTTATGTCCTTGCCGCTATATTGGGCATTATTTCACTTGGAGCATTGATTTGGGCATGTAAGACCTTTGGACAGGGCTCCAAATTTTTAGGAGAGTTCAAATTATTAGGCATGTACGTTAAAATCCAATGCGGGTTCTAACAGGGATGAGAACAGATGCAAGGTCATCTGTTCCATCTGAAACAAACGGAGGGATATGATGCTGACATTACAATTACAAGAAAAAACGTATAGCCGCACCTTCTCTCTCCGCCATATACAAATGAACGTGGAGAAAGGCCAGATGATGCTTCTTTTAGGGCATAATGGTGCAGGAAAGACAACGATGATTCAAGCTATGTTTGGGCTGACGCCATTTACTGGCTACGTTTCCTTACATGGTGAACAGCTGAACCTTCGATCCTCAGCACATATTTCCCTGTTGAAAAAACATGTTTCCTATATTCCTGACGATCATGCGTTGTTTGATTATTTAACACCGAGGGAATACTTTCAATTACTTCAGCTGCCACATGAGCAAGATGTCACTCGAGAAGAGACCTTCACCGATTTGTTTGAGCTGAGTCCGTATATGGATCAGCCAATCGCTCAGCTGTCCCATGGCAATCAAAAGAAAACACAGATCATTTCGCAGCTTCTCAGACCGTGTGATTATTATGTGTTCGACGAGCCAACGAACGGACTTGATCCAGATATGATGATCATCTTAAAAAAGGTGCTCATGAAGCTGAGAGATCAAGGCGCTGGCATCCTGATTTCAACTCATCATTTGAGTTTTGGTGATACATTATATGATCATCTCATGATCTTAAGAAATGGTGACGTCAAGCTGAATATGTCCCGCCAAGAAACGAATGAGACATTTCCTCATCAGGCACTTGAAGAGATTTATAAAGAAGTAAATCGAGATTACTATATGCAGGTGGAGAGGTTACTCAATGATTTGGACACGACACGTTCTTCATAAAATAGAGTGGGGCATGCTGACAACGAAAGGAAAGCAACTTGGAAAAAAGTATCCTTTGCAGCTGCTCTCAGCTGCCGTTTTTCTCTTGCTCATCTATGCGATATACGTTGTCATCAGCCTGCGCTTTTACATGCAGGCAGGTGAAAGTGAGCCAGCTGCGCTATATCTCCAATTTGTCAAAATGTCGCTCTTACTATTAGGAGCAGGGATTGTGTTATCCCGCAATAAACTGAAGCGCCAAGAATATCAATTCTACTTTTTGAACAGTGCGATACAAAGTGTACCCTTTGTCCATTGTGCGTATTTCTTTCCAGTGCTTTTTTGCTTCCTCATGGCTGGATTGCTTTTTTTACCGATTGTATTAGGTCTTTTGATCACGGGTGTCACCCCATCTCTGTATTGGATCATCGCTGTTTGCATCACATGCGGCATATTGGCACTTTATACGCTCTCTTCATGGATGCTAATGAGGATCGGTGTAAGTTATTTCGTATCAAAAACAAAGGAGCATTTACTGCTACAAACAATCGGCTTTGCGGCACTTCAAGTACTCATATATCTTCTTTTTCAAAAAGCAGTGGAGATGATCCATGTATGGCCGGCTGTCTATCTGACGTTGCTGGTAATTCTTCTAAGCTCTGGCTGGCTATGGGTAAAGGGCTTAGCAGCTTGCTATGTTCATCAAATGTTTTTGCAGCTGAAAACAGAGGTAAAGTCATTTTCTTACCAGAAAATTAGGACGTACTCTTCCTTTCTGACGCATGTGCGGCAGGAAATGGTCTATTTCATCCGATCAACTGTTTTTAAAGAACAAGGCATTTTGTTCCTCTTTCTCGTTTGTTTGACGATTGGGCTGCCATTTGTTTTTACACCGGAAGAAACTGGCTGGCTGTATGCCTTTATTGTGCAGTTTGCGTTAAAGGAAATATTGATCATGCTTCCGCTGATGATTGGCAGAGAATATCATATCAATCAACGGGCCATCTTTATGTTAAATACATCAAAGGGTGCGTATATATTGCCAAGAATTTTATTTTATTACACAATCAATTTACTCATTTATTTTGTGTATATTGGCCTTGCTTATTTGGTGATCGGTATTGAAAGTGAAGGTCATGGCTTGGCGAGTTTGTCCATTTTATTCATGACCGTCATGGCAGCCTGTACGGGATTTGTCGTGAAAATCAGTGATTTTAATAAACTGTTTGTCATCGTGATGATGATTGCTGTATTCAGCTTCATCGATATGCTTTTATTAGAGTGGCTGTCAGCTCATATGTTTCTTCTTGCCACCGCTTATCTGCTTGGGTCACTTGCCTTTTTCAGTTGTATATATGCTGTGATGTTAAAAAGGCCGATATTGCGATGATGGGGCTTGTCATTAGTTTACTAGCGGTTGTGCTTATTCATGAACTCGGTCATATGCTGATGATCATGGTGTGTAACAAAGTCGAAAAAAGGCCGCTCTTTGATTTTGTGGTAACGATTGATTGGAAGCATGTGGCGATCGTCCATGAGACATTTGCCCGGCCGAGCTTTAATCTGATGGTGGCACTTGCAGGTCCGCTGTTTCCGGTACTCTGCTCAATTGTGCTTTTATTAACGTGGAAGCATTCGGTTAGTCATCAGCTGCTGTTTTTTTCTTTACTGAACACTGTGATGCTGCATCCAGCTTGCCCAGACGGGAAAAATATCACAGTCAGTTTAAAAGAGATGAAGGAGAGAAAGAGATGATCAAAGTATTTCATTCGTTTTCTAGCGGCTTAACACTTGCGATGCTGTATATATTTGCTGTGTTTATGACCCCTGTCTTTTTACTACTGTTAGAGGTCAATCATATCGAATCAAGTCCAACGCTGTTTGGTATGCCATTTTATATTATGAAAATTGAAGAGTATCAATTCAGCTCTGAGGCGACGCTTTTTGGATGCGTTGTCTGCTTTTTAGCCGGCGCTGTGCTTTACTTTTTCATTCAATATGTGATTCATGCTATGAAGAAACGAAGAGCATAAAAAAAGCAGGCTGAACAAATAGTCAGTCTGCTTGAAATGTGAGAGACAGCCGTACCATATCCATACACTGAATCCCGTTTTCATAAATTGGTTCATCATAATGCTTAAGGAAGAAATCGCGATCGATCGACGTTAGACGGAAGCCGCATTTTTGATAAAGTGCGAGCTGCTGAATACTCGAGTTGCCTGTGCCGATTTCAATCGTATGAAAACCAGTGGCTTTCGCTTCAGCGATCGCATGGCGGATCAGCTGCTTCCCAATTCCCCTTCCTTGCCATGACTCCTTCACAGCAACATTCATGATTTCCACTGAATGCTGAGAGAGCGATGATAGCACATAGACACCAATCACTTCCTGTTCATGAAAGGCGGCATAACAAGAGCCGGATTGTACATAAGCAAGAACCTTTTCCTTTGAAGGATCAGCTAATAGTAAAAGATCCATCGGGAGAGATTGATCATGAGATAATGGCCGAATCTGTATCACACTTTTTCATCCTTTCTATTCTTTTATATACCCTTGTTTCACGCCCCAATGTTTTAACATCACAAGGGAATATTCACATCAGAATGGCAGACACTATGCAAAAAGGAGGGTGTCTGTTGATTTCCTTTATGATTCATGTTGTCGTCTCATTATTTGCTGTATCAAACCCCATAGGAAACGTACCTCTTTTCATCACCTTAACAGAGGGCTATACAGAGAAAGAGCGCTCCCAGACAGCCAAAAAAGCCATCGTGGTCTCTTTTATTATTTTGATTGCCTTTCTATTGGCAGGCAGGCTCATTTTCAAACTGTTTGGAATTGATATTCATGCACTTCGCATCGCTGGCGGTATTTTTATTTTTGGTATCGCTTACAATTTACTGAATGCAAAAGAATCACACGTCCAAAATCCTCATTCGGAGGAAAAGGCAGAAAGCAAAGAGAAGTCAGATATCTCCGTTACGCCGCTCGCCATTCCGATCATCGCTGGTCCCGGTACAATCGCTACAGTGATGAGTTTAACCCCGGGAAGTCAAGGGATGCTCCACATGTTTGCGATTCTAATCGGCATTGTCATCGTTCTTGCCATGACGTATTATGCCTTTCATTATTCAAGTTTTATTATGCGAAAAATGGGGAAAACAGAGATGAATGTCGTGACGCGTTTGATGGGATTAATTCTGGCTGTAGTGGCAGTTGAAATGATCGGCGCAGGCTTAAAAGGGATGTTTCCGATGTTTATGTCATAAGTGTATATAAAAAAGCTGTTTTTTTCTACAATGATGTAAAATAAAACAGCTTTTTTTAAGGTTTCGGCACATGCTTAAATACTTCTTCACTTTCAAAGAACTCAATTAAGCGGCTAATCCAATCATAGTAATCAAGACTTTCCTTGATTTCTGAAAGAAGCAGATTGATTTTATCCTCTGTTTCTTCTGGTAAATCTTCCTGTTCAAGCAGCTCTTGCAATTCCTTGCACGTTTTCTTATGTGCTTTACGGTTTTTACTGACAACACGTGTCCAATTGGCTGCAAACAATGAAATAAACGTTTGGTATTGATCTTGCTCAACGTCATAAAGATCTTTACGTATTCCTTTTTCATAAACCTTTTCCGCAATATTTAAATCGAGCATTTCTCGAACGACTTGACTCATCCTCGTTTTGCTCATGCCGGTCGCCTCTGATAGCTCTTCCAGCGTCATTGGTTTACGGTTCATGTGAATGATACCAAGCACTCTACCCACTGTAGAAGAAAGACCAAAGGCATTCATGTTTTCTGCAGCTTTTTCAATATAATGATCCTGTGCTTTTTGAATGGCGCCTAGCGCTTGCTTGTCCACTCCCCGCTTCATCCCTTCACGACTGACAATTTGTAACACAATATATCATATACCTGTTTGTTGATGAAAACAATAAATATTGAGTAATTGCTAGTAATTTGGAGGAAAAAGGAGAGATATCTAGATATTACGGCGTTAACTGAAAATTTTATATAAATGTTATGCAATACAAACACATCATAAACTTTTTATTTTATAAAGTTTGCACTATAATTAATAAGGTGTAAATTTTCTGAATATATAGATCCAACTAATTGGAGGTGTCTCATTTGCTGAAACTAGAGAATGTATCTAAGACGTATAAAGGCGGAAAAAAAGCTGTCAAAAATATTGATTTAGACATAGCAAAAGGAGAATTTATTTGTTTTATTGGACCGAGTGGCTGTGGTAAGACCACAACCATGAAGATGATCAACCGACTCATCGAACCTTCCTCAGGAAACATTTTTATCGAGGGAGAAAATATTATGAAAAAAGATCCAGTTCAATTAAGAAGAGAAATCGGTTATGTGATTCAGCAAATTGGACTGTTCCCCCATATGACCATCGCGCAAAACATCTCACTTGTGCCGAAGCTCTTAAAATGGCCGGAAGAAAAACGGAAAGAACGAGCACGCGAACTGCTGAAGCTCGTCGACATGGGCCCAGAATTTTTAGAGCGCTATCCTCATGAACTCAGTGGAGGACAGCAGCAGCGCATCGGAGTTCTTCGCGCACTGGCAGCAGAACCCCCTCTGATCCTCATGGACGAACCATTTGGTGCACTTGATCCAATTACACGAGATACATTGCAGGAAGAATTTAAGAAATTGCAAAAAACGTTAAATAAAACCATCGTATTCGTCACACATGACATGGATGAAGCGATTAAACTGGCTGACCGAATTGTGATTTTAAAAGATGGAGAGATTGTCCAAGTAGGCACACCAGAAGATATTTTGCGTAACCCAGCCAACGAGTTCGTTGAAGAATTCATCGGAAAAGAACGCCTGCTTCAATCAAATCCGAATATGGAACGTGTAGAACAAATGATGAACACGTCACCAGTCACCATTACAGTCGAACAAACGTTGACTGATGCCATCTATATCATGAGAGAAAAGCGGGTCGATTCCTTGCTTGTAGTAGATGAACATGATGTGTTAAAAGGCTATATCGATATTGAAACAATTGATGCGAACCGCAGAAAAGCGGCTTTCGTTGGTGAGATCTTAAATACAGAGTTCTATACTGTACAAGAAGGCGCACTTCTCAGAGACACCGTTCGGAAAATCTTAATACGCGGTATTAAATATGTACCGGTTGTCGATGCCAAAGGGCATTTAAAAGGCATTGTGACACGGGCAAGTCTTGTAGATGTTGTGTACGACTCCATTTGGGGAGACGATACGCCAGCGTCTGCCATTGAAATGAACTAAGGGAGGTGGACACATGGATCAAATCATCGATTTTCTAGAGAAAAATGGTGGGGAACTCCTCACAAAAATGTGGGAGCATTTATATATTTCCTTAATTGCTGTCGTGCTAGGAATTATCGTTGCCGTTCCTTTAGGCGTCGTTCTCACGCGAATGAAACGAGGCGCAGGTTTTGTCATCGGTGTCGTGAATATCTTTCAAACACTCCCTAGTTTAGCGATTCTTGCATTTTTTATTCCTATTTTGGGGGTTGGGAAAATACCTGCAATCGTTGCTCTCTTTTTCTATTCGGTATTGCCTATTTTGAGAAATACGTATGCCGGCGTCCAAGGTGTGAACAAAAATCTGCTTGAATCCGGTAAAGGGATCGGCATGACGACATGGGAACAAATTCGTCTCGTGGAACTTCCGCTTGCTGTACCGATCATTATGGCAGGTGTCCGAACGTCAACGATTTATTTAATTGGCTGGACAACACTTGCTGCTTTTATCGGTGGAGGCGGTCTTGGTGACTACATTTTGATTGGACTTCAGCTATACCAGCCGGAATACATTATTGCAGGTGCCATCCCAGTCACCATTTTAGCGGTCATCATTGACTTTACATTGATGAAGCTGGAGAAAAAAGTAACACCAGAAGGCTTAAAAGGATTGAAGGAAGTTTCATAAGGAGTTGGCTTATGTGAAGAATCGAAAAACAAAATGGATCAGCGCACTGCTTGCTGGATGCTTGCTATTGATAAGCGGCTGTTCACTTCCTGGACTAGCCGGCTCCTCAGGCAATACGCTGCGGGTGGGAGCACAAAACTTTACCGAATCAGAAATCATGGCCTATATGGTTAGCGAGATCATCGAACATTACACAGATAAAAAGACAACCATTGTGAAAAACCTAGGCTCTAATACCGTACAGCAGAAAGCAATGGAAAATGGGGATATCGACATTTCGGCGACAAGATATACAGGGACAGATTTGACAAGTACGCTTGGAATGGATGCGGAAAAAGACCCGGAGCGTGCAATGGAAATCGTCCAAAAAGAATTTAAGAAACGCTATGATTACAAATGGTTTGATTCCTATGGCTTTGACAATACGTATGCCTTTGCCGTGACACAAAAGATGGCGAAGGAAAACAAGTTAGAAACGGTCTCTGACTTGAAAAAGAATGCGAAGAATTACCGGTTCGGTGTCGATAATATATGGCTCAAAAAGAAAGGCGACGGTTATGAAGGATTCGTGAAAACATACGGAATTGAATTTGGAAGCACGTATCCAATGCAGATTGGTTTAGTGTACGATGCATTAAAAAATGAAAAAATGGATATTGTGCTTGCCTATTCAACAGATGGACGAATCAAAGCCTATGACCTCAAAATTTTAAAAGATGATAAGCGGTTTTTCCCGCCATATGATGCATCGCCCGTTGTCCCGGAAAAAGTTTTAAAAGAGAACCCAGGGCTTGATAAGGTGATCAACAGACTGATCGGAAAAATTAATACAGAACAAATGCAAGAGCTGAACTATCAAGTCGACGGAGAGCTTCAAGAACCAGCCACCGTTGCGAAGAATTTCCTGAAAAAGCACAATTACTTTGAGTAAGATGGGGAGGTGTCACGGCTGATGGACACACTGCAGCAATTATGGACGTATTATCAGCAGAACGGTTCATATGTGTTAGAAGAATTTTATCGGCATTTTCTCATGTCAGCGTATGGGGTGCTGTTTGCGGCAATAGTCGGAATTCCAGTAGGCATCTTTGTGGCGCATTACCGTAAGCTAAGCAATTGGATCTTCGCCATTACCAACGTCATTCAAACCATACCGGCGTTGGCAATGCTTTCCGTGTTGATGCTCGTGTTAGGACTTGGCGCAAATACAGTCATCATATCACTCTTTCTGTATTCGCTGTTGCCGATCATCCGCAACACGTATACAGGGATTGTCAGCATTGAACATGCTTATTTAGAATCGGGTAAAGCGATGGGCATGACGAAATGGCAAGTGCTGAGAATGGTTGAATTACCGCTTGCTTTATCGGTTATTATGGCTGGTTTAAGAACTGCACTGGTCATCGCTATCGGCATTACAGCGATTGGGACATTTGTTGGCGCGGGAGGTCTAGGTGATATCATCATCAGAGGATCAAACGCCACAAACGGAACAGCCATCATTTTAGCAGGTGCTATTCCAACTGCACTCATGGCCATTATCGCTGACCTAGTCATGGGCTGGCTCGAACGCTATTTAAGCCCAACGAACAAGAAAAAAGAAAGAAAAGCATTAGCTGAAAAAAACATGACATCTGCTTAAGCGGTTGAAAAGACAAAACCTCCCTTACATCTGTAAGGGAGGTAGTTTTATGATGATCAGGCAGTTCACATGCGGGTATTTTATGATTAAAGCGTGATCCATTCAGTAGACCACTTCGAAATTTCCTCAAAAACGGGTGCAAGGGAACGCCCCATATCAGTTAAAGAATACTCAATACGCACGGGTGTTTCAGCAAAAACCTCCCGTTTTACAATGCCTGCTGCTTCCAGCTCTTTTAATCTCTCAGATAATACTCTTCCGCTTAAATTTGTCAGAGCGGCCTCAATTTCACCAAAGCGCTGCGGACTTGAGAGAAGCTGAAAAACAATCAGTGCAACCCAGCGTTTACTCAATAACTCAACTGCTTTTTCAAACCGCGGGCACATGTCAGATTGATTCATCTTTCTTCACTCCAATCTGAACCCATTATACCGTAAATTTGTCATAAATCAGCTCAAAAAGCTTGTTAATGATCAAAACATTCTATGATGACGAACGGCTGTTTAATATAAATAACAGATAGCGGTTAAGATCTTCTATTTCTTTTTTCGAAAGAGTTGACCAAATGTCTCCATCAAATAGCTCGAGATCACCAAGTTCATATTGCGCTGCGGCTTCCTTTATTTTGGATAATGCCGTTTCCTCTTCCTTCAGCTGATGGACAGAAGAGGCTTCCTCAATATAGCCCGCAGCCTGCATCATTTCCTCATAAGGAACCTTTAATGCACCGGCTAGTTTTTTTATCGTAGGAGGCTTCGGAATGCCGCGTTTCCCATTTTCAATACGAGAAATACCAGCAGCACTGACTTCTGAATACATCGCTAATTGGTTCACTGACAGCTTCTTTTCCTCACGTAATGCTCTTAAGTATGCACCAAAGTTCATCAAGGCAAAACCTCACATGGTTATAGATTAGATATATCTATTTTACTTGATTTGTTGACTATTGGCAACAAGTATACCATGAAAATATTGACATTAGTTAATAGTGAATGTATCTTAGGGTTATGCCCCGCTATTTGTTCGTCTTTTTTTGGTTGATGAGCGTGAGAAAGTATTCATTCAGCTGGCTGATGTCTTGTGCGGATAGCCTTTCCCATAGGTCTCCGTCAAAAATGGGAAGATGTTCTACATCCTTTTGAAGCGCCGTTTGGTAGATTTTCAACATGGATTCATATTTTGGTTTCATTTCATGAACTTGTTCCTGTTCAATATGACCGGCAAGCAGCATTAAATCCTCATAAGGCACCTTCAAGGCGTGTGCTAATTTTTTTATGGTTAAAGGCTTCGGCACACCACGCTTTCCATTTTCGATACGAGAAATACCAGCAGCGCTTACACCTGAATACATGGCGAGTTGATTGACAGACATTTTTCTATTTTCTCTTAAAATGCGTAATTGTTCACCAAAGTGATTCATGACATCGAACCTCACATTTCAGTATATGACTTATTTTAGTATGATCATTGACCAAAGGAAATAGCAGAGGGGTAAAAGTGTTGACTTAAGTTAATGAATCTGTTTCATGTGAGCACCTACACGTTGTACATATTGATTCCATAGGAGGTTGTAATGATGGTCGAAAAGATTCAGATCAGACGGACTTATGTCATGCAGTATATGATCGAAAACGATATGTCTTTAAATCAGCTCGCTGATGAAATTGGCATTTCTCCTGCCACACTCAGCAGGGTATTAAATGGTCATCGGAAACCAGGCCAGCTTGTCATTGGCAAAATGATTCATTACTTTGATAAAAAATTTGAAGATCTATTTTACTATGAGAATGTTGACAAAAGTCAATGAATGAAATGATCAAGGAGGCAATGTCGTTGAAAAGAACTGGGATGGTCAGACATATTGATTCACTAGGCAGAATTGTTCTGCCTTCAGAAATGCGCAAGGTACTCAATATTAAAGAAGAGCAGCTTTTAGAAATTTTCATTGAAGATCAAACTATTATGCTGAAAAAATATGATGCAGATAAGAGCTGCCTGTTAACTGGACAAGTGACGAAGTATAACAAAAGCTATGGAAATGGGAAAGTGATGCTGAGTCCTGAAGGAGCTGAACGTTTGTTAGTAGAATTAAAACAGCTATTGAAAGAAGAAGCAACCCGTTAAAAACGTGTTTTTAACCGAAAATTGCATATAAAAAATGCTGCATACTACTCTTTGGAATGAAATTGAATCAAAATAACGAGTAAAGTCGAGAATATAGAGGGAATCTTTATTTTGATGTTTCGTGACATGCACCTTGTTTTCATGTAAAATAAAGTTATGTGTACCAGTTTGTCTGGAGGTGTTTTCATGCACGCATTTGTTATCACATTACTCGTAATTGTCAGTATCGCACTTATCATCGTTGTATTGTTACAATCTAGTAAAAGTGCTGGACTGTCAGGCGCTATTTCAGGTGGAGCCGAGCAGCTTTTCGGTAAGCAAAAAGCGAGAGGTCTTGACTTGATACTTCACCGTTTAACGGTTATTTTGTCAGTGCTTTTCTTCATCTTAACACTTGCATTGGCATATTTAGGCGTATAAAGCGCGAGTAACAGAAGGTCTGATCTTTTTTCAGACCTTTTTTTATTATCAGCACTCTTTTGTGTTTGTTTCATACATACAAGTGGAAAATATAAACCATATCGGAAGGAAAGGAAGTCACATCATGAAAGTTGTTACACCAAAACCATTTACGTTTAAAGGTGGAGAAAAGGCGGTGCTTCTTCTTCACGGTTTTACTGGGAATACAGCCGATGTTCGAATGCTAGGCCGTTATTTGAACGAAAGAGGGTATACGTGTCATGCACCACAATATAAAGGACACGGCGTGCCGCCAGAAGAGCTTGTCCATTTTGGACCGGATGACTGGTGGAAGGATGTACAAGAAGCCTATCAATTCTTAAAGGATGAAGGCTATGAGGAAATTGCAGTTTGCGGACTATCCCTCGGAGGAGTTTTTTCATTGAAATTAGGTTACACTGTACCTGTAAAGGGAATTGTACCTATGTGTGCACCTATGTACATAAAAAGTGAAGAAGTCATGTACCAGGGTGTACTAGAATATGCCCGTAACTATAAGAAATTCGAGGGTAAGTCAGAGGACCAAATTGAACAGGAAATGGAAGAGTTCAAGAAAACGCCAATGGATACACTGAGGAGCCTGCAAGAACTCATTGCAGATGTCAGAAACAATGTCGACATGATTTATTCACCTACTTTTGTTGTTCAGGCACGTCACGATCATATGATTAATACAGACAGTGCGAATATCATTTACAACGAAGTAGAGACAGATCAAAAGCATTTGAAATGGTATGAAGAATCAGGCCATGCGATCACGCTTGATAAAGAGCGCGAGAAGGTTCATCAGGATGTATATGCATTCTTAGAATCACTTGATTGGTCAGTTTAAATATATAGGGGGTTAGAGTGTGCAAAAAGAAGAATTTATGAATGAATTACTCGCTTTTATGAAAGATGAAGCGTATAAACCGTTAACCGTTCAAGAGCTGGAAGTGATGATGGAGATTACCAATCCAGATGATTATAAAGAGCTCGTCAAAGCACTTGTGATGCTGGAAGATCAAGGACTCATCGTTCGCACGCGCAGCGATCGCTACGGTGTACCGGAAAAAATGAACTTGGTAAAAGGAAAGCTGTCTGCTCATGCAAAAGGCTTTGCATTTGTGACACCAGAAGAGTTTGGACAGGATGATATTTTCATTCCGCCTAATGAGCTAGGCACAGCGATGAATGGTGATACGGTCATGGTTCGTGTCAGCCACAAATCAAACGGCACAAAAAAAGAAGGGACTGTCATCCGAATTCTGGAGCGTAATACTCAGACGGTTGTCGGTACCTATACAGAAACGAAAAGCTTTGGCTTTGTCATTCCTGATGATAAAAAAATCACAACCGATATCTTCATCCCGAAATCCGCTAAAAATGGAGCGGTCGAAGGGCATAAAGTGGTCGTGACGCTGACTAGCTACCCAGAAGGAAGAATGAGTGCAGAGGGCGAAGTCACTGAAATCCTTGGTCATAAAAATGACCCTGGCATTGATATACTATCAATCATTCATAAACACGGCCTGCCAGGTGAGTTCCCAGAAGAAGCGCTCCAGCAGGCAGTAGACACACCTGAAACGATTGATGAAAAAGACCTAGAAGGCAGACGTGACTTACGCAATGAAACGATTGTAACCATTGACGGAGCAGATGCGAAGGACTTAGATGATGCCGTTACGGTGCAAAAGCTGGATGATGGCAAATATAAGCTAGGGGTGCATATTGCAGATGTCTCTCATTATGTCACAGAGAACTCTCCGATTGATCAGGAAGCTTATGAGCGTGGAACGAGTGTATATCTCGTAGACCGCGTCATTCCGATGATCCCGCACCGCCTGTCAAACGGTATTTGCTCGTTGAATCCGAAGGTCGATCGTCTAACGCTGTCTTGTGAAATGGTCATTGATCGAAATGGGAAGGTCGTCAAACACGAGATTTTCCAAAGTGTGATCAAAACGACGGAAAGAATGACCTATACTGATGTGAATAAGATTTTAGTCGATCAAGACGAGGAGCTTATAGACAAATACGAGCCGCTCGTCCCAATGTTCCAAGAGATGGAGAAGCTTGCAGAGATCCTTCGCGACAAACGGATGGAGCGCGGGGCAGTAGACTTTGACTTCAAGGAAGCAAAAGTACTTGTAGATGATGAAGGCGCAGCAAAAGACGTTGTCGTTCGCGAGCGTTCAGTCGCAGAGAAATTAATTGAAGAATTCATGCTTGTTGCTAACGAAACAGTTGCAGAGCATTTCCACTGGTTGAATGTACCTTTCATTTATCGGATTCACGAAGAACCAAATCCTGAGAAGCTTCAGCGCTTTTTAGAGTTCGTGACAACGTTTGGTTACATTGTGAAAGGAACGTCGACAAACATCCATCCACGTGCACTTCAAAGTGTACTTGATGCTGTGAGGGATCAACCAGAAGAAGTTGTGATTCAAACTGTCATGCTTCGTTCGATGAAACAGGCGAAATATGATCCAGAAAGCATCGGCCATTTTGGTTTATCAACGGAATTCTATACACATTTCACGTCACCGATCCGCCGTTATCCGGATTTAATCGTGCATAGACTAATTAGAACCTATTTGATTCAGAAAAAGACAGACGAAGCAACTCTAGAAAAGTGGGGTCAGCTGCTTCCTGAAATTGCAGATCATGCGTCTACAATGGAGCGCCGCTCAGTTGATGCAGAGCGTGAAACAGATGATCTCAAGAAGGCAGAATTTATGCTTGATAAAATCGGTGAAGAGTTTGATGGCATGATTAGTTCCGTGACGAACTTCGGACTATTTGTTGAACTGCCGAATACAATTGAAGGTCTTGTTCATGTCAGCTACATGACAGACGACTACTATCGCTTTGATGAGCAGCACTTTGCCATGATCGGTGAACGCACAGGAAATGTCTACCGTATCGGTGATGAAATCACAGTCAAAGTGGTGAATGTCAATAAAGATGAGCACTCGATTGATTTTGAAATCGTCGGTATGAAAGGCACCCGCCGTAAATCGCCGAAAGATTTTAAGTTTAAAAAACGAACAGATTCACCAGCGAAAAAAGGGCACGGAAGCCAAAATGCCTCTGGGGATAAAGCCAAAGAGGATAAAGGCGGAAGTGACTGGTTCACAGGCCGTAAGAAGAAGAAAAAGAAAAAACGCGTATTTGATAACGCACCAAAACAAAAACGTAAAAAGAAAAAGTAACGTGACAAAAAGCAAATAGAGCATCACGCTCTATTTGCTTTTTGACCACATAGCGTCAGCGTTGTCTAAAGCTGGATTGTTTGATAAAATAATCCGTACGATTTGGACCGTGTTTGTGTCAAAAGGAGGGTGTACGCCAATGCCAAAGGGAGAGGGAAAGGTTGTTTCCCAAAACAAAAAAGCAAATCATGACTATTTTATTGAAGAAACGTATGAAGCCGGCCTTGTGTTACAAGGAACTGAGATCAAATCGATTCGTGCAGGAAAAGTGAATTTAAAAGATTCCTTTGCCAAAATCGAACGAGGAGAAGTGTTCCTTCACAACATGCACGTGAGCCCATACGAGCAGGGGAACCGTTATAACCATGATCCGCTGAGAACGAGAAAGCTGCTGCTTCATCGCAAGCAAATCAGTAAATTGATTGGTGCGACAAAGGAAGAGGGCTACTCACTCGTGCCTCTGAAACTCTATTTAAAAAATGGCTTTGCCAAAGTGTTGATCGGAATTGGTAAAGGGAAAAAGAAATACGATAAACGTGAAGATCTGAAGAAAAAAGATGCAAAACGCGAAATCGACCGTGCCTTCCGTGATCGACAAAAGCAATTCTAGCCTGATGCAGATGGCTTGCTGAGAGCGGAAGCATTATGCTACAATATGTTATGCAGTAAACAATCACCGCTTTTCTTACAGAAACCACCAGTTGTTTCAAGCGATAAGATTGTTATAATAGTTATATACGGAAGCAGTTAAGCTGAACGTTTCCATCCCGTATATCCCTTTTACAAGGGGACGTTACGGATTCGACAGGGGCGGTTCGAGCTTGAGCTGCGAGCCGAGAGGCGATCTCGTTAACACGCACTAAATGTAACTGGCAAAACTAAAAGTTTTAACCAAAACTTAGCACTAGCTGCCTAATAAGTGCAGCGAGCTCTTCCTGACATCGCCTATGTGTCTGTGAGGAGCCCAATGAAGTAGGCTACGCTTACGTTTTCGTCTGAGGACGTAAGAAGAGATCCATCAGACTAGCTCTCCAAGCGCCCGTCAGCAGGCATGAGGCTGAGTGAACACCAAATATGTTGACTACGCTCGTAGACGCTTAAGTAATCGATGTCTCTGGACGTGGGTTCGACTCCCACCGTCTCCATCAAAACTTTTAGAATGCAGTCGTATCAAGGGTTTGAAAGCCCTTGATGCGGGTTTGGCAATATGAAAAACTGAGATTTGAATTCAAAAAGACGCTATCGATAGCGTCTTTTTTTTATGCTTTTTATTTATAATCCCTTACAAAAAATCTAAAAGAGGTATTTTTTACTAAAAAATGAGTGAATAGCTAAATATAACTATTTTTGAGCCGATGATTAAATGTAGGGATATTTAACTATAATTCCACAGATTGTTTATTGACTAATTGGATAATAGCAGAAGGAGACAAAGCTAATGTTAAACAAAGTAAAACTGAGATCACTAATTGGAGCTATGGTGATTGGGCTACTAATGGTGTTCGGCACGGCATGCGGGAACAGTGAAAAGGCAGAGAAAGAATATGTTGAATGGTACGATGAATACCGCGTCGATATCGAAGGCGCAATGCTTACATATGCAAAACGTATGATGGAGATCGAACCTGGCAGCAAAGAATGGTTCAAGTCTGTTAAAAAATCACTAGATGGCTTACAAAAAGTTGTTGATAGTGTAGAAAACAAAAAGAATGTGCCTGCCGCTTATAAAAAAGCACATGAGTATTTACTCAAAGCAAACGCAGGGTATCAATATCTTATCGATGAAACACCAAGTTCTATCAGAACAATGAACGAAGATTCCGTTGACGCACTCGAGACGATTGAGAAAAAGGTTGACTCAGCACTAGATGAAACAAACAAAGCAGATGACGAAGTGAACAAAGTTAGAAAAGACAAAAAAGATAAGAAATGAGGAAACAGATCTTGAAAACAAATAAATCAATCATTGCAACAATCCTTTTAGTATTCGTATTAGCACTGACAACAGCGTGTGGTAAAACAGAAACATCAAGTAGCGAGTCATCAAACCAAAAACAAGAAAGCGCATCATCAAAAGAAACAACGGCTGATTTAGAAGCATACCTTGTATGGTATGATGATCATATGAACGCACTTGAAGCTGAAGCTGCAACGTATGACGATCTTATGGGTAACTCAGCCGTTGGGAATAAAAAATGGGAAGCGAAAGTCGATAAATCACTCAAACGCGCTCAGAAGCTAGTTAAAGAGGGTGACGACAAAGAAGATGTTCCGAGTAGCTTCAAAAAGGCGCACAAACACGTACTTCTTGCCGGTACTGATTATCAGTACATTATTGACAACACACATGCTATGATTGCTGATTATGATATTGACCTTATGGAAGACATTTCGGTCAGCCATGACAACGTAACCGTTGATATCGGAAATGCAGATAAAGAACTTGATAAAGTTGTCTATGCAAAACATCTAAGCGGCAGCGAAAAATAAAAAAGGAATCGTCAATGAGTAAAGCAATCAACTCATCCAATAGCTATTGAAGCCGAACACAGCGGTTATGCCGCTGTGTTTTTTATAGGTTTTTTAGTGAAGATACCATTAATCTAGAATCTATTAAGAAAGCGGTGTAAAGCGATTTGTCCAAATAGATGTATTAAATGACGGCCGAGTTAAATGAAGCTTAAGGAAACGATTAGACATTGATATTTCTCTTATCACAATATGCTTCTCCCTCAGTGAAGCAAAGAAATAGTGAAAATAGGATAGGGCCTCACAAACAAAAAACAACCGAAACTTTACAAAAAAACTCCAACCAATTCAAAATCACACCTTCCCATTTTAGACGTCCTCATATATAGTTATATTAGACTAGTTCTAAATAACTGAAATTGGGGCGTTTACATGGATTCGATTGTTTTACATTTTATTGTGATCATGAGTGTTTCTGGCATTCTGTCCGTGATATTATCAATCATTGCTCATGCGAACCGCCACCGGTACATTGGCTGTCAATTGTTTATGTACATGTCTGGGGCAACTGCGATTTATATCTTTGGGCATACGTTTGAATTATTGGCTCGTACCCCTGAAGAAATCATGTTCTGGGTTTGTTTTCAATACATAGGTCTTCCGTTTATCGCACCGCTCAGTCTAATGATTGTGTTGCAATTTACGGGGTTCCAACAATATTTCACAAAGCGCCGCGTGCTTCTCATCTTATTGATTCCAACTCTCACCACCATTATGGTGTTCACCAACTCTTTTCATTCACTCTTTTATCGAAGCATCACGATGAATCCAGTAGACGGATTTTTATTGGCTGACTTTACGATTGGCTATTGGTATATCATTCATGGCGTTTATACATTTGGCTGTTCGATGCTCGCTATTTTTATGCTGGTTTGGTTTTTGCGTGTTACAAAAAAAGAGTATTTAAAGCAGATCCTTATTTTGCTAGTGGGCATGTTACTGCCAATCACGACATCTTTTATCTATTTATTAGGCGTGACACCTCTTCATATTGACCCGGTCCCTGTGGTGATGTTTTTAACCAATGCGCTCTACTTATGGGCGATTATGTCGTTCCAGCTCTTTAAGCTCTCTCCCATTGCGATGGAGCGTGTGTTTGAGCATATGTCTGAAGGGGTTCTCATTTTAGATCGATACCGGACACTCATAGATTACAACCCCGCTGCTGCATCGATCATTCCAGCACTTTCTAATAAAAAGGGGATTGGCTTTAAAATTGACGATATTTTCTCAGGGATCATCAAAGATACCGCGTTCTTCCAGTGGCTGCGTTCTCCGCAGGATCATTCGCAATATGATTTAATGTGGAAAAAGGAAGAAGATCAGTCCAGCTATTATCTTCTGACCGCTTCATCGTTATTTAATAGAAGAGGAGAGATCGAGGGCAGGCAAATTGTGATCAGTGATGTAACAGAGCAGCGTTTGCTGCAGGAAGAGCTGGAGCGTCGTGCGTATATTGATGGATTGACGAATATCTTCAATCGGTCTTCATTTATTGAACGAACGCAGATGATCCTGGAAGAGGATGCGCAGGATACGGCTGTTATGCTGTTTGATATTGATTTCTTTAAACAAATCAATGACACACACGGACATCATATTGGAGACGAGGCACTGCGTCATGTTGTCACCATTTGTCAGCAGCATTTACAAATGGACGATTTATTCGGACGATATGGCGGAGAAGAGTTTGCTATTTGTCTGCCGCATCATTCTTTCGAAGAGGCATGTCATATTGCGGAGCAAATTAGACATTCATTTGAGATGAGTTTCTTTGAGAATGATGAGGAAAAAGTGCGAGTAACAGCGAGCTTTGGAATTGCTCATACAGTTTATGATCCCAATGTATTAGAAACTCTTCTATTTGAAGCGGACCAGGCCTTGTATATGTCAAAACGCCAAGGACGGAACCGGATTTATGCGTCCACTGGAGCGGACTATATGCTTTATGAAGAGAATTGACCTACCGCTTGCTTCTCATTGACGGTTGTCCTGACATTCGATATGATAAACATAACATTTGAACGGTTTCCTAAAGGGGAGTAGCTTTTACGGTTTGGTCGTCATTACAGAAGCAGCGATTGCTTCTCGGCCATTCCGGCATGAACAATGTTAGCCAGACCTTTGCCTATCACACATGAGGCAAAGGTCTGGCTATTTTTAAGGTCTTTTTAAGTCTGTGTGATAGGGAAGCTGAACAAATGATGCTTTTACTCCCACAGATGAAAGGATGATCGATCTTGAAAAAATATGTGATAGCTTTCCTATTTTCCGGAACGCTTGTATTAAGCGGGTGCTCCAGCTTACTTGATCAAGTCAACGATACAACGACATATGTCACTGAGGCAAATGACTATGTCACAGACATTCAGCAATTTACAGAGGACTTTCCAAAGCTTGCTGAAGAAGCTGTCCAAAACGCCGCCAAAAAGGCAGAATTAACGCAGCAGCTTGAATCATTGAAGGCAGACATTCAAGATTTTAATGAGGTCACAGCGCCAAAAATGGCAGAAGACCTGCATGCGCAAATCATTGAAAAAAATAAAGTGCTGTCAGAGGAAATTCAGACGTATTTACAGCAATTGAAAGCAGACAACATTGACGTTGCCGCCATGCTTGAGGACCAGCAAGGATTGATTAAGCAGCTTCAGCAATCCGTCAATCTATTGCAGGACATTGAACAATTAACAAACTAAAGCAAACACTATAGAGTGTATTCAGCATATCTTTGCCTTTTCCGGTGGAGATATGCTTTAATTTAGGTAAAGACAAGTCTTAATAGAAAAAAGGTGATCACATGACAGAACATGAAGAAAGACATATGGCTTCGCCTAGAGCCGAGAAGGATAAAGATCAATTGATCAATCGGTTGAAACGAGTGGAAGGACAAGTGCGTGGGATTCAGCAAATGATTGAAAACGATCGTTACTGTATTGATGTTGTCAATCAAATCTCCGCAGTCAATGCGGCTTTGAAAAAGGTCAGTCTTCATTTGATGGAAAAGCATACACATCACTGCGTAGCGGATGCGATCAAGAGCGGCAATGGGGATGAAGCCATTGAAGAGTTAATGACGGTCTTTACGAAACTGACAAAATCATAGCATTTATGTTTACATTGATACCCTACTAGGGTATAGTAAATTGTAGAAAATGATTGATGGAGGCGATGAGAAGTGGAACAAGCAACACTTCAAGTGCAGGGCATGTCTTGCGGACATTGCGTGAAAGCAGTCGAAGGAAATGTAGGAGAACTAGCAGGTGTTGAATCTGTAAAAGTCCATTTAGACAAAGGAGAGGTGGAAGTTTCATTTCACCCAGATCAAGTCACGTTACACCGTATCTCTGATGTAATTGAAGAACAGGGATATGATGTCGTATAAATGAAAATACGTGCTGCATAACAGCACGTATTTTTTTCAAAAAAATATACCCCTATGGAGTATGTGAAGAGGTGAGATGAATGAAAAAGGAAATTGATTTTCAAATTACGGGGATGACCTGTGCTGCCTGTGCAGGGCGCATCGAAAAGGGATTGAACAGGCTGGAAGGTGTAGAGGATGCCAATGTAAATTTGGCGCTGGAAACATCTCATATTGTGTATGGAGCAGAACAACTCACACCAGATGATCTCAAGCAAAAAATTCAATCTCTCGGCTACGATGTGGTGATGGAGCAAGCAGAATTTGATATAGAAGGAATGACGTGTGCAGCGTGTGCCAACCGAATCGAGAAAAAAATTAACCGGATGGATGGTGTCGATCACGGATCTGTGAACTTTGCGCTGGAGACCCTTCAGGTCACGTATCACCCAGGCCAAACGTCTACAAGTGATATAAAGCAAGCGGTTCAGTCCATTGGGTATTCTTTAATTGAACCAGCTGCAGATGAAGCAGAGGAAGGAAAAAAAGATCATCGCCAAGCAGCAATAGAGAAGCAGACGGCACGCTTTCTATTCTCAATGATCCTGTCACTGCCACTTCTTTGGGCAATGGTCAGTCATTTTTCTTTCACGTCTTTTATTTGGCTGCCTGAAGCGTTCATGAATCCTTGGGTTCAGCTGGCGTTAGCAGCGCCCGTTCAGTTCATTGTCGGCTGGCCCTTCTATGTAGGTGCGTATAAAGCGTTACGTAATAAAAGTGCCAACATGGATGTTCTTGTCGCACTTGGGACATCAGCTGCGTTTTTCTATAGTTTATATGAAAGCATTCAGTCAGCGGTTCAAGGCACACATGAGGCAGCCCTCTATTATGAAACAAGTGCTGTACTCATTACGTTGATCGTACTCGGAAAATTAATGGAAGCAAGAGCAAAAGGGAGATCATCAGAAGCGATTCAAAAGCTGATGGGTCTACAAGCGAAAGAAGCGGTCATCGAGCGAGAGGGGAAAGAGATGACTGTCCCTATTGCTGAAGTGAAAGTAAATGACCTTGTGTTTATCAAACCGGGAGAGAAAGTGCCGGTAGATGGAGAGATCGTGGAGGGAACAACCGCAATTGACGAGTCCATGATTTCGGGCGAAAGTTTGCCTGTTGATAAAACGGCAGGTGATGCGGTCATCGGGGCAACCATTAATAAAAATGGGTTTGTGAAAGTGAAAGCGACAAAGGTTGGGAAAGAGACCGCCCTTTCACAGATTATTAAAGTCGTAGAACAAGCACAGGGCTCAAAAGCACCGATTCAAAGGATGGCAGATCAAATATCAGGGATATTCGTTCCCATCGTCGTAGGAATTGCCATGCTTACCTTCCTGATTTGGTTTTTCTTTGTTGATCCAGGAAATGTGACGTCAGCCCTTGAAACGTTTATCGCAGTCATCGTCATCGCATGTCCGTGTGCGCTCGGCCTTGCCACACCAACCTCGATTATGGCTGGGAGCGGTCGTGCAGCTGAATCAGGCATTCTGTTTAAAGGCGGAGAGCATTTAGAAGTGACTCAATCACTCGACACGGTGGTTTTAGATAAAACAGGAACTGTGACAAAAGGGGAGCCGAGTCTGACAGATGTGCTGGCATATGCCAATTGGACAGAAGATGCGCTGCTACAGCTAGCAGGATCAGCTGAACAGCAGTCGGAACACCCGCTGGCTAGAGCCATCACAGACGGAATGAAGGAACAAGGTCTTGAAGCGGTCGAGATTGAAGCCTTCCAAGCTGACCCAGGTCATGGAATTGAAGCAACGGCAGCAGGGCGCAAGCTTTTGATTGGAACGCGTAAGCTATTACAGAAACATCATATCCCATATGATCAAGTCGAAGCATCCGTCACAATGCTGGAGCAGCAAGGTAAAACGGCTATGCTTGTCGCGATTGACGGCGAAGTCGCTGGCATTGTCGCGGTCGCAGATACAATCAAATCATCTTCACCTCAAGCGATCAAGCGTCTGAAAAAGCAAGGGATTCACGTCGTGATGATGACAGGTGATAACAAGATGACAGCAGAGGCGATTGCGAAACAGGCGGGCATTGATCATGTCATTGCTGAAGTCCTGCCTGAGGAAAAGGCGGCTCACATCGCGGCGCTTCAGGAACAAGGAAAGAAAGTCGCCATGGTCGGAGATGGTATTAATGATGCCCCGGCCCTTGCGACAGCGAATATTGGGATGGCAGTTGGAACTGGGACAGATGTCGCCATGGAAGCAGCAGATATCACACTCATGACAGGAGACCTCCATGCCATTGCTGATGCGCTTGAATTTAGTCAAAAAACGATGAGAAACATCAAGCAAAATCTATTTTGGGCGCTTGCTTATAATTGTATTGGGATACCGATAGCTGCTTTAGGACTTCTTGCGCCATGGCTTGCAGGAGCAGCAATGGCCTTTAGCTCCGTGTCGGTTGTATTGAATGCGCTCAGATTGCAGCGATTGAAACCGGTGAGAGAGGGAGTGGCACAATGAAGCTGAATGTCAAATGGATTTGGACGATTAGTGCATTGTTCTATGTTGCTCTTGTCCTTATTGGATATGCGATATACGATAGATTTTATCCACAACAAGATACACCAAGTGAACAAATGCAAAATCATTAGGACTTCGCCCAAAAGCGGAGTCTTTTTTTAACAATTTTGTGGAAAAACCCACCTTTTAAAAGATTTTTCATAAAAAATTCACTTCTTTTTGTTCCTTTTTGTCGTTTTTTGTAGGTTCATCGTTAAGATGCGATTAAGCAACAAAGAAAGCGTTATCAAAAAAAGGGGGTTCACGTATGAAAAAGTTAGGGTTAGCTTCACAAATACTCATTGCACTTGTTCTGGGTGTTATCGTTGGAGCGCTGTTTTATCAAAATGAAACCGTTATTAATGTGTTAACGCCGATTGGCGATATATTCATCCATTTAATTAAAATGATCGTTCTTCCAATTGTTATTGCTGCGTTGATTGTAGCAGTAGCTGGTGTAGGGGATATGAAAACCATCGGAAGACTCGGTGGGAAAACGATTCTTTACTTCGAAATTGTGACAACGATTGCATTAGCAGTAGGACTGCTTGCAGCAAACGTCTTCCATCCTGGTACAGGAATTGATATGAGCAACATGGAAAAAGGCGATATCTCTAAATATGAAGAGACATCGAAAGCTTCTTCCGAAAAAGCAAGTTTCTCTGAAACGATTGTGCATCTAGTGCCAACAAATGTTTTCCAATCCATTGCAGAAGGTGATCTATTACCAACGATCTTCTTTACCGTCTTATTCGGATTAGGAATTGCCGCAGTAGGAGACAAAGGGAAACCAGTGTTAGGATTCTTTGAGGGTATACTCGAAGCCATGTTCTGGGTGACCAATAAAGTGATGAAGTTTGCACCATTTGGTGTATTCGCGCTCATCAGTGTGACGGTGATCAAATTCGGGGTCGGAGCGCTTCTCCCGCTAGGTAAGCTGGTACTTGTCGTTTACGGCACAATGGCATTCTTCGTGATTGTCGTACTTGGCATTATCGCAAAATTAGCTGGAACAAGCGTCTTTACACTATTTAGAGTGCTAAAAGAAGAAATCATTCTTGCATTCTCAACAGCAAGTTCAGAAGCTGTACTGCCTAGACTAATGGATAAAATGGAGAAGTTCGGCTGCCCGAAAGCGATCACGTCGTTCGTTATCCCAACAGGCTACACCTTTAACTTAGATGGAAGTGCCATCTATCAATCCATTGCCGCCATATTTGTTGCACAAATGTACGGCATGCCACTTTCCATCTATGAGCAAATTACGTTACTATTAATCTTGATGCTGACATCTAAAGGAATGGCTGGTGTACCAGGTGCATCAATCGTTGTTGTCATCACAACACTTGGTGCAATGGGACTGCCGCTTGAAGGACTTGCCTTCATCGTTGGGATCGACCGTATTCTTGACATGGTTCGTACAACTGTTAACGTATTTGGTAACTCACTTGCAGCCATTGTCATGTCTAAGTGGGAAAAAGTTTTTGATCAAGAGAAATCGAAGAAGTATATTGAGGAATTAAAACAACAAACAAAAGCAGCGTAAAAGGAGATCTTTTCAAATGACGAAGCTACAGGACAAGCAAGTTCGAATCGAACGAGACTTTCTAGGTGAAAAGGAAGTAGACACTCAAGCGTATTATGGAATTCAAACATTACGTGCAGTAGAGAACTTTCCAATTACTAGCTACCATGTTCATGAGGAACTCATCAAAGCATTAGGGATTGTCAAAAAGGCAGCCGCACTTGCAAATATGGATACAAAGCGACTATATTCTGGTCTTGGAGAAAAAATTGTTCAAGCCGCAGATGAGGTTATTGAAGGAAAATGGAACAATCAATTTATTGTCGATCCAATTCAAGGCGGGGCTGGCACTTCAATGAATATGAATGCCAATGAAGTCATTGCAAACAGAGCGCTTGAACTACTAGGAAAGGAAAAAGGCGCTTATACTGAGCTAAGTCCAAACACGCATGTGAACATGTCGCAGTCAACAAACGACGTTTTCCCAACAGCGATTCATATTTCAACATTGAATATGATTGAAAAACTACTTTATACGATGGAAAACATGCATCAAGTTATGACAGAAAAAGCGCAAGAATTCGATCATGTCATCAAAATGGGACGTACGCATCTTCAGGACGCTGTTCCAATCAGACTTGGTCAAGAGTTTAGTGCTTATGCAAAGGTTCTTGCTCGTGATATTAAACGTATCAAGCAGTCTAAACAGCATTTATATGAAGTCAATATGGGTGCAACAGCAGTCGGAACGGGCTTAAATGCTGATCCTAAATATATTCGCCAAGTGGTTGGCTATCTATCTGACATTAGCGGATTACCGTTAGTTGGAGCTGAAGACTTAGTCGATGCCACGCAAAATACGGATGCTTATACAGAAGTATCAGCTGCACTGAAAGTATGTATGATGAATATGTCTAAAATGGCGAACGATATTCGCTTGATGGCATCAGGTCCAAGAGCAGGCTTTGGTGAGCTTCACTTGCCACCAAGACAGCCAGGTTCATCCATCATGCCAGGGAAAGTCAACCCAGTGATGCCAGAGGTCATGAACCAAGTAGCATTCCAAGTCATCGGAAATGACCACACGATCTGTCTTGCATCAGAGGCTGGTCAGCTTGAGCTGAACGTGATGGAACCAGTCCTTGTGTTCAACTTGCTTCAATCTCTCAGCATCATGAAAAATGTCTTTGAGTCCTTCGTAGACAACTGCTTGCGTGACCTAAAAGCAGATGAATCTAGATTAAAAGAATATGTAGAAAAAAGTGCTGGTGTCATGACAGCGGTGAATCCGCATATTGGTTATGAAGCTGCTGCACGAATTGCCAGAGAAGCGATTCTTACAGGCGTATCTGTACGTGAGCTTTGTCTGCAAAATGATGTTTTATCAGAGGAAGAGCTTGATGTCATCTTGAATCCTTTTGAAATGACTAAACCAGGTATTGCTGGCGCATCACTTTTAGAAAAGGATCGTTTAGAAGATTAAGCAGCATCATGAGAAGCGCACACCGACAAAGTTCCGGTGTGCGCTTTTTCATGGATGTTTGTTTTTCTCAAGTCCACATAGTATACTATCGTCAATTATTAGGGATGTGACTGCGTTTGAATCTACTGAAAAAATGGCTAAATACAGAGCCTTATTTAATTGTGATGCTCATTGTACTGACACCGATTGGCGGAGAGTTTAAATTTTATCCATTTGAGGACAGCTTTCGGGTCAGCTTTGGAACCGTTGTCTTTTTCTTTATCCTACTCCAAATGAAAAAATTCCCAGCATGGGCAAGCGGTATCATTGCAGGGGTTTCTGTTTTTGCGTTTCGCGTGCTTCTTGATACAGCCGTCACAGGTCATCTTCCGCTGGAAGAGGCGATTTCTTTAAGATTTCCTTCCCTGCTTTATTACGTCGTCTACGGCACGCTCTTTTATTTATTAAAGGTCAGACGTTTCCGCGATCAGCCTTGGCTGATTGGAGCGACAGGTATCATCATGGAGCTATGCGCGAGCGTTGTTGAAATGATTGCACTTCGTGGCACCATCGATGAAATTTTAACGATGCGGACGCTGTTTCAACTTTTCGTGTTGGCGATTTTCAGAAGCTTTTTCGTGTTGGCTTGTTATACAATGATTCGATTATATGAAGAGCAGGCGAGAGAGCGTCAGATGAAAAAGGAAAAGGAACATCTGCTCATGCTCCTGTCTAATCTTTACACGGAATCTACATACTTTCATAAAACACTTGCACATGCTGAGCACATTACAGCGACATCCTATCAATTGTATCAATCCCTGCATCACGCAAAGGATGCAGAGTCATTGGATTTGAAAAAGCTCGGAAAAACAGCCCTGCAAATCGCAGGAGAGGTGCATGAGATCAAAAAGGATAACCAGCGGATTTTTTCTGCATTATCAAAGCTGATTCATGAAGAAAATTTTCAGGCGTATGCAAGTCCTGCGCATATTGCTGGGCTCGTGATTCGTATTCATGAAAATTACGCAGAATCTCTTAAAAAAAACATTGTCTTTCATTATGATGAAGATGGGCAGCATCCCGTCTATCACGTGTATACCATTCTATCTTTGTTAAATAATATCGTTTCCAATGCTGTCGAAGCCATTCCGGTGGATGGAGAGGTGTCACTCTCTATTTCCCAGAAAGAGAGCCATGTGATCTTTCAAATTAGTGACAACGGGCCTGGCATTAAAGAGCGTAATCATCATGTGATTTTTAAACCCGGTTTTACTTTAAAATACGATCAGGCTGGGAATCCATCAAGCGGTATCGGTCTTTCCTATGTAAAGGATACAGCGGAGAAGCTTGGCGGAAGTGTTGAGATGAAGAGTATCCCAAATAAACAAACGACTTTCACGTTAACGATACCAATGGATCAAGTTAGTAGAAAAGAGGGGATTGGGAGATGAGATTTTTTATTGTGGATGATGATGAAGCCGTGCGTTCTTCACTCGCTCAGCTCATTGAAGATGAAGAGCTTGGCTTCGTCGCGGGAGAAGCAGAGGATGGCGCAGAGTTAACGGCAAGCTACTTAAATGATTTGCACATTGATATCTTATGTATTGATCTATTGATGCCGGAACGAGACGGACTTGAAACGATTCGAGCCATTAAGGATGAGTTTCATGGCAAATACTTAATGCTGTCACAGGTAGAAACAAAGGAATTAATCGGCCAGGCGTATACGCTTGGTGTCGAGTATTATGTGACAAAGCCAATCAATCGTGTAGAGGTCTTAAGTGTGCTCCACCTCATGATTGAGCGGCTTCATTTAGAGCATTCAATTGAAAATATTCAGCACTCACTCAAATCCGTCATGCAGTTTCAGCAGCGCGGTCAGACGAAAACGAAGCAGCGTGGGAAAAGTCTTGCAGAGGCAGGCCAGTTCTTGCTTGCAGAGCTTGGAATTGTGGGTGAAAAGGGATCTAAAGATTTATTAGATATGATCCTCTTCACTGATCAGTATTTGGCGCTACATACCGAACATCATGATTCATTTCCTTCTTTAAAGGTCATTTTCACGGGTGTCACCGAGGATAAATTAAGCGAGCCTTACACATCGGCAGACATTGCAAGAGAAGCGAAGGCAGCGGAACAGCGGGTGAGGCGTGCGATCAACCAATCCTTGAAACACATCGCTTCACTTGGGTTAACTGATTTTTCTCATCCGACCTTTGAAAATTACGCTTCTAAATTCTTTGATTTCACCATCGTGCGAAAGAAAATGAGTGAATTAACAAAAGAGACGAGCGGTAGAGAAGAACATACCCGTATCAATGTGAAGAAATTTGTACAGGTGCTCTACTACGAAGCAAAACGTATTTTTATGGAAGATTAAAAAAAGACATGCTCCCTCATGAGGGAGACATGTCTTTTTTGGTGATGGATTGCAGGTGCATCTGCAGTACGGAGCGTATGAGCTGAGGCGGTAAGCGATGAGGCTGCAAGATTCCATTCAATGCAAGCCCATTGATGACCGCATAAAGCCGCTCAGTTTCGACTAAAAGATCGATATGATCAAGCAAGAGCCCATCCTCTTTTAATTTCATTAAACAATATTGGGTCATTTGGAAAAGCTCGTCATACATCTTTGCATTGAGCGGCTGTAAATCAGGTTCAGTCATCGACTTGACTGTAAAAGCCTGCCACACCTCCATTTCAAATCTTCGTTCTTCATCAAGTGGGAGAACCTGCTCCAATAACGCGAAGACATTTTCTTCCGTTGAACCGTTCAGCTGAAGTGCTGTCATCCGCTCTTTGACTCTTTCCTGAATCAATGTCATAGAGAAAAGAAATAGCTCCTGCTGTGTGGAGAAATAATGACGCATAGAGCCCGCTGAAATGCCAGCTTCTACCGCTACTTTTCGTACAGAAGCGTTTTCCAATCCATCCTGTTTAATCACTCTCATGGCAGCTTGAGCGACTTTTTGTTTTTGTTTATAGTGATCGACGATTTTTGGCATACATTGATTTTAGCACAGCTATTGTTTTTTTAACACAGTTGTGTTATTTTTTATTTAATACAATCGTATTAAAAAGGATGTGGTGAATATTGATCGGGTTATTGATTGTGGCATGTGAAATTGGCTTTTGGCTGTTTATTCTGGTGGGGTTAACACTTCGTTATGTGTTTAGACAGAAAAAGTGGGGCGCCTTCTTCCTCATTTGTACACCGATTTTGGATCTCATACTTCTTGCAGCGACGTATATGGATTTAAGAGAGGGGGCTGTGGCAAGTGTCATTCACGGGCTCGCAGCTGTTTATATTGGGGTGAGTCTCGCTTTTGGACATCAAATGGTGAAATGGGCAGATGTCCGGTTTGCTTATCGATTTGCAGGAGGCCCTAAGCCGAAGGGAAGACCAAAGTACGGGAAGGAACGGTCTGTATATGAAATAGTCGGCTGGACGCGGCATCTCGTCTCTTATGTCATCGGAGCCGGTCTACTATTTGGGTTATCTTATCTCATCCAAGCACCAGAACGAACGGAAGCACTGATGCAGCTAGCGAGAGTATGGGGAATGGTCTTAGCCATTGATTTCGTCATTAGCATCAGCTATGTGATCTGGCCGAAAAAACACCCGCAAAATATAGCCAGCTAATAAAAAAGACAGGCGAACTCACTCCGCCTGTCTTTTCTTATGATGCAAGCCCTTTGTAAATGGTGTCAATATTCCATTTCATCATCTTATAGTAGCTGTCCCCATCTTCACCTTTCTTTCCAATGGAGTCAGTAAATACTTTTCCTTTAATCGGAACACCAGTTTCTTCAGATAGGCTTTCAAGGCTGCGTGGATCGACACTTGTTTCAAGAAAGAGCGCAGGCACTTGATGATCTTTGACGAAATGAATGATGCGCTTCATTTGTCCAGGTGTTCCTTCATTCTCTGTGTTGATCTCCCAAATGTAGCCTGCCTCTAGTCCATAGGCATCTGCAAAATACTTGAAGGCTCCCTCACTTGTCACAAGACGCTTTTTGTCTTTTGGTAGCTGGTCGAACTTGTCTTTTGCTTCATCATGAAGCGCTTGAAGCTTTTTGATATAGGCTTCTGCATTTTTTTCGTAATCCTCTTGATGCTCAGGGTCCGCTTTAATAAGTGCATCTCTGGCATTTTTAGCATACAGAATCCCATTTTCGACATTTAGCCAGGCATGGGGGTCCTGCTGGCTTTCGAGGCCTTTTGAAGATAAATGTTTTACTTTGACGCCTTTACTCATTTCGGCTACAGGTGCATCATCCCCGTCCTTGCCACTCGATTCGAGAAGCTTTTGAAACCAGCCATTTCCTGTTTCAAGGTTTAAGCCATTATATAGAACAAGGTCTGCATCCGTTGTATGCTGAACATCCTTTGGCAGTGGATCAAATTCATGTGGGTCTGTACCAATGGGAACAATGCTGTGAATAGAGACGTGGTCTCCGCCTACTTCCTTCACAATGTCATAAAGAATGGAGTAGGTCGTGACGACTTTTAATGTGCCGTCATCTTTGCCGGAATTATTTTGTTTTGTAGAACAGCCTGTGATGACCATAAGGGCAATGAATACTACGGTCAAACGGATTGCAAATACCTTCTTCATATATGTCCTCCTTTTACATAGACGCTTCCTTTTTTAGCTGCGTTCGTTTTCGTTTAGATCTTAATGATCTCCATAGAATTCCTTGCTTTGGTGAAAGGATAAAGGCACTCCCGAATAAAATGGTCGCAACTAGCACGATAGAAGCGCCAGACGACAAGTTATACGTAAAACTAAGCCCAAGACCGGCAACGGCAGAAACTGCCCCGAAAAATGCAGATAAATAAATCATAATCCATAGCCGGTCTGTTAAGAGATACGCAGTGGCTGCCGGCGTAATAAGCATGGCAACGACAAGAATAATCCCAACAGTTTGTAGTGAAGCAACGGTCACAAGGGTCAACAAGGTCATGAGAAAATAATGGATCATTCGATTCGGTAAACCGTAAACCGAAGAAATCACCGGATCAAATGAACTAATGAGCAATTCTTTGTAGAAAATGATGACGGCCAGCAGGATAAAAATGCCGATGCCAAGCGTAATCCACATATCAGATGATCGAACAGCTAGAACGTTTCCAAACAAGATATGATATAAATCACTGGAACTTTTCAAAAATGTGATCAAGATGATCCCGATTGAGAAAAAAGCGGTGAAGACAATGCCAATCGCAGAGTCATTTTTAATGCGGCTGTTTTGACTCACATATCCGATCCCAATCGCTGTTAATACGCCAGTTAAGACGGCTCCGAAGAAAAAGTTAATTCCCAGCATATAAGAGATGGCGACACCTGGCAGCACAGCATGCGATATGGCGTCTCCCATCAAGGCCATGCCCCGTAAAATGATAAAGCAGCCAATGACCCCGCAAATAATGCCTACCATCACGGATGTAAATAATGCTTTTTGTAAAAACGCATATTCAAAGAGTCCGGTTAAAAATTCCATTACACGTCTCCTCCTGCTGATTTTAAGAATGGTAGCTGCGTTTCATATGCCTCCAGCATGACCTCTGGGCGAAGGATATCGTGTACAGGTCCAGCTTTGATGAGTTTTTTATTTAACAGAACGAGATGGCTGAAGTAATCATCGGCTTTACTTAAATCATGATGGACCACCAAAATGGTTTTTCCTTCATCCCGTAATTCCTTCAAAATGCGAATCATCGTTTCTTCACTTGCCATATCAATTCCAACAAATGGTTCATCCAAACAGAAGAGCTGTGCGTTTTGCGCAAGTGCTCTTGCAAGGAAGACACGCTGCTGTTGACCGCCGGATAACTCACCAATTTGTCTTTTGGCAAAGTCCTGCATGCCGACTTTTTCTAAACAGTGGTACGCATATGACCGGTCTTCTTTTTTCGGACGTTTGATCAGGCCAAGCTTCGGATATGTTCCAAGTAGGACGGTATCCAGCACATGAATAGGAAACGTCCAGTCTAGATCATTTCTCTGAGGTACATAGGCGATCTGTTTTCTAACTTGTTTAAAGGGCTGTTCAAAAAAGCGAATATCCCCTTGATCTTTTTCAATTAAATCCAAGCATGCCTTGAGTAAAGTCGATTTACCGGCACCATTTGGACCTATGATTCCTGTCATCGTTCCTTCCTGTATGGAAAGAGAGATGTTCTCTAAAGCATCCTGCCCGTGATATGAGACATGAAGACGGTCGATTGTTAAAGCATTTGGCATCTCTTGCGGCCCCTTTCGATCATCATTGCACTTCCTAAAGATATATGCATACATTAAATAATTTTGACTAAAGGATGAAATGATTCTCTAACGCTAATTTGTTTCCTTGAGGAAACTTTTATTTCATTCTAAGCGTCTGTCCTTCTTTTGTAAAGAGAAAAAACTGCACTTATTCTGTCAGAGATCAAACGATCGTTTTTATGTTATGTGGTGAGCGGGGGACATGAGCTTGGTTTATTGAAAATCCGTGTGACAGAATGGGACACAAAAAACCAATTATTTCTTCATAAATGATTGACAGAAGATAAGAAATCCTCATATAATAAGGGTAATCCAATATATGAATATATGCTCATATATAAAGTTTTTAATTTTTAATAGGTTGAATCGATCCAGGGAACGTTACTTATCATATAGAAAAAGGTGAGAACATGAAAAAGATGAAGGATGAATACGTATTAAGCGGTCTTGATTGCGGCAACTGTGCACGGAAAATAGAAACAGGTGTCAGCAAAATGGATGGAGTGGAAGCTTGCTCTGTTAACTTTGCGACAGGCACCATGACTGTGACGCATGCAGATAAGCAAGAAACGATGACAAAGCGTATTGAAAAAACTGTTCAGTCCATTGAACCTCATGTGAGTGTATCACCGAAAGAAGAAGGACATCATCACGATCATGATCATGGGACAAAAAATTTAAAAACGATTGTGCTGAAATTAATTGGCGGTGCAGTCATTGGAACAGCCGCTTTCTTTATACCTGAAGATGGTGTATTAAAGTTCCTTATGTTCTTCGCAGCATATTTACTAGTCGGCGGTGATGTGGTTTTTAAAGCGCTGAAAAATATCGTGCGAGGCCAAGTATTTGATGAGAACTTTTTAATGACCATTGCAACAGTTGGCGCTTTTGTGATTCAGCAATATCCAGAGGCACTGGCAGTGATGCTCTTTTACCAAATTGGAGAGCTCTTCCAAGGGGCGGCAGTGAATCGTTCAAGACGTTCAATTAGTGAATTAATGAATATACGTCCAGAATACGCGAATCTAAAAGTTGGAAATGAAACGAAAAAAGTGAATCCAGAAGAAGTAAAAGCCGGTGACCGTATTGTCGTGAAGCCTGGTGAAAAAATTCCGCTGGATGGGCTCGTTATTGAGGGCTTCTCACTTGTTGATACATCCGCATTAACAGGGGAATCGGTGCCGCGGGATGTAGAAGCGGGAAAAGAAGTTCTTGCAGGATTTGTGAATCAAAACGGTATACTTGAAATTGAAGTCCAAAAAGAGTTAAGCGAATCGGTAGTGACGAAAATTTTAGATTTGGTTGAGAATGCAAGCAGTCGAAAAGCACAGACAGAAAATTTCATCACAAAGTTTGCAAAATATTATACACCGGCTGTCGTCGTGCTCGCCTTATTGCTTGCCTTTGTGCCGCCGCTTCTTATTCCATCAGCACAATTGTCTGACTGGGTGTACCGGGCGCTTGTCTTTCTCGTGATCTCTTGTCCTTGTGCTCTTGTTGTATCCATTCCATTAGGGTTTTTCGGGGGAATTGGGGCAGCGTCTAAACGAGGCATCCTTGTCAAAGGCAGTAACTATTTAGAAGCATTGAATTCTGTGAAATATGCGGTATTTGATAAGACGGGCACGCTTACAAAAGGAAACTTTACAGTGACCAATATTGCCACAGTCAGTGACAAGTGGTCAGAAGAAGAGCTGCTTTCTTTTGCAGCACTAGCAGAAGCCCATTCCTCTCACCCTATTGCAGAATCGATTAAAGCGGCATATAGCTCACCGCTTGATGAAAGCCAGATCGAAGCATATGAGGATATCGCGGGACATGGAATTAAAGCGACCATCAGCGGATCTCACGTCTTAGCGGGAAATCATCGCTTGATGGAGCGAGAAGACATTGCGTATGAAAAAGAAAAAAGAAGCGGAACCGTTGTGTACATGGCAATTAACGGTGAGTTTGCCGGATCAATCTTGATCGCAGATGAATTAAAGGACGATGCAATCGAAGCCGTTTCTGCTCTAAAGGCGTCTGGTATTCAAACCGTCATGCTCACTGGTGATGCTAAGCAAGTCGGAACTGCGGTCGCTAAGCAAATTGGCATTGATGAAGTACATGCAGAATTATTACCGCAAGACAAAGTAACGAAATTAGAAGAAATTGATCAGAAAAAAGCGCCTCAAGAAAAGCTATTATTTGTTGGGGACGGCATTAATGATACACCGGTATTAGCAAGAGCGGACATAGGAATTGCAATGGGCGGGCTTGGTTCAGATGCAGCTGTCGAAGCGGCTGATATCGTCATCATGACGGACCAGCCATCAAAGGTAGCAGAAGCCATCGCTGTCGCAAAACGAACAAGAAGGATTGTCTGGCAGAATATCGCATTTGCCCTTGGTGTCAAAGGCGTTTTCCTATTACTCGGAGCATTCGGAATTGCGACGATGTGGGAAGCCGTCTTCTCGGATGTCGGTGTCACCGTACTCGCTGTTTTAAATGCGATGAGGGTCATGAAATAAAATTGTAAGGAAAATTTCATGAATACCATCTTTCATAATGGACCCCCTCTTGTTAAAATAGAAGAAGTTGGATAATGGCATTTTTCTAAGCTATTATCCCTTTTCTTTTTTAAAAGGAATGAAAAAGATAAGGTAGGTGCTTATGTGAGTAAGAAAAATAATCAATCTTCATCCATTAAATTTGCTGTCATTTTAACCATCATCGCAGCTCTTCTCATCGGTATATTTGTTGTGATTGGAAACAAGAACAGCCAAGAAGCACAAACAGTTGACAGTAAGCCTTCGATTAAAGGACAGCCTGTCATAGGAGACAAAGATGCAGCGGTGCAAATTGTCGAGTTTGGGGACTACAAATGTCCGTCATGTAAATCATTCGAAACAGACATTTTCCCAAAACTGAAAGCAGACTACATAGATAAAGGCGATGTATCATTTTCATTTATTAACTTGCCACTGCCTGTTCATGGAGATGGCGCAGTGTTAGCAGCACTAGCTTCTGAAGAAGTATGGAAAGAAGATCCAAAAAACTTCTGGGCATTCCATGAAGCTGTCTATCAAGCACAGCCAGATAGTGAAGCAGAATGGGTTTCGCCTGCTAAGCTGACTGAATTAGCGAAAAAGACAACAAAAATTAATACGGACAAACTCAAAGATAACCTATCAAAGAAAACGTATCAGCCGCAGTTGAACACAGACGATCAGCTTGTGAACAAATACAAAGTGAATTCAACACCAACGATTTTCATTAACAATAAACAAGTTCAAAACTTCTATGACTATGATGAAATCAAAGAATTAATTGATCAAGAGCTTAAAGGGAAGAAATCATGAAGAATAAGCTTATTTACTTGTACAGTGCTTGGATTGTCTCGATCGTTGCGACGATGAGCAGCCTGTATTTAAGTGAAATCAAAAAGTTTATTCCATGCGATATGTGCTGGTTCCAGCGTATTTTCATGTACCCGCTCGTGCTTTTACTTGGAATTGCTACGTTCCGGGGTGATGTCAAAGTGAAGTATTACGTACTGCCTTTAGCTGTAATCGGTGCTGGCTTTTCCATCTATCATTATATGGAACAAAAGATCCCAGGCTTTGCGTCGATTCGCCCTTGCCTCAGCGGTATTCCTTGTTCTGTTGATTATTTGAACTGGTTTGGTTTTATCACCATTCCGCTATTAGCACTTATTGCATTTATTCTGATCATCATCAGTATGCTGCTGTTAAATGCAAAAGAAGATTGAGAGATAGCCTGCTTTTTAGCGGGCTATTTTTTATTTTTGCAAAAAGATAAAATTTAAAGAAAATTTGTATTGCTTTTCGCTTATGTCAGATATACATTAAGGGAGTAGTGTTAGATGATCAGATCATGTAAGGAGATAAGCGGAAAATGGCATGGGAAGTCTTAAGTATCATTGGTATTATCGCATTCGCCATTAGTGGTGCGATAGTGGCAATGGAGGAAGAGTACGATATTCTTGGTGTGTACATTTTAGGGATTGTGACAGCATTTGGCGGTGGAGCGATTCGGAATCTATTAATCGGTCTTCCGGTGTCTGCTTTATGGTCACAGGGCAAGATGTTTACCATTGCTCTTGTATCCATTACGATTGTGTTTCTTTTTCCAAAGCTTTTGCTCAAGCACTGGAGCACATGGGGGAATTTCTCGGATGCGATTGGCTTAGCAGCGTTTGCGATTCAAGGTGCATTATTTGCTGTGCAAAGAGAGCTTCCACTCAGTGCGGTCATTGTGGCAGCCATTCTGACTGGAAGCGGTGGCGGAATTGTGCGTGATTTATTGGCAGGGCGAAAGCCACTTGTGCTAAAAGCAGAGATTTACGCAGTCTGGGCAGCACTTGGCGGCTTACTCGTAGGACTCGGTTTAGCACAAGGAGAGATTGCTTTGTATTTGCTGTTTCTCATCCTCGTCGTATGCAGGGTTTGTTCCTACCTATTCAAATGGCGGCTTCCCGCTAGGTCTTATTTTTTAAATAAAGGGTAAAACGAGAAAAGAGCGATTTCGCTCTTTTTTTTGTGTTTGAAACGAGCTGGATGTCAGCAGGTAATGGAGTTTTCGTGTAAAATAAAAGCAGGGTCTTTTTGTTCATCATTGGAACAATACATATGATGAAAATTTTGTCAGCTGGCTGAATATCTGGATTCAGCCTTTTTTTGCCTAGATGGATTGTTATGTGTTGGTTTCACATTTTGCGGAATACTAAAGAAGCTTCTATGATCGGACGGATGAATCAACTCGAAATGAACACATCTTTGCATGTAAGCAAAACTTGACGAAAAAATGAAAATAGGAGGGACACGTACTAGTGGAGATTTTTTTGGCAGTGCTCGTACTACTTGCACTCATTGCATCATCTAATATTATCAATCGTTTTGTCCCCTTTATTCCAGTCCCGTTAATTCAAGTGGGCTTAGGAATACTGGTGGCAGCTTTTCCTTCAGGTTTACATATTTCTTTAAATCCTGAACTATTCTTCGTTTTATTCATTGCGCCGCTGTTATTTAATGACGGGAAGCGTACCCCAAGGGATGAGCTGTGGAAATTAAGAGCGCCGATTCTTCTGTTAGCCCTAGGGTTAGTCTTTGCGACAGTCATTGTCGCGGGATATACCATCCATTGGATGATCCCAAGCATACCACTTCCAGCCGCATTTGCGCTTGCAGCGATTTTATCACCGACAGATGTGGTAGCAGTCAGTGCTCTTTCCAGCCGTGTGAACATGCCAAAGGGCATCATGAGACTGCTGGAAGGCGAGGGATTGATGAACGATGCATCAGGACTTGTTGCCTTTAAATTTGCCATTGCAGCAACAGTAACTGGCGCTTTTTCAATTGCTGAGGCATCCTTTAGCTTTGTCCTGATTGCCGCAGGTGGTCTATTGACTGGATTTATTCTATCCTTTTTTATCATTCGTTTTCGCTATTTTCTCCGCCGTTTAGGAATGGACGATGTCACGATGCATATCATTCTGCAAATCCTTACACCATTTGTCATCTATTTAGCAGCTGAAGAAATTGGTGTATCCGGTATTTTAGCGGTTGTTGCTGGCGGTGTGACACATGCCATTGAGCAGGATCGAATGGAAGCAAATTTAGCCAAACTGCAAATTGCTTCATCAAACACATGGAATATTATTTTATTTATTTTAAACGGACTTGTTTTCGTTATCCTTGGATTGCAGATTCCGGATGTATCGACAGTGATTTTCCAGGATGAAGCGTTTAATAATATGCAGGTCATCAGCTACATCTTAATCATCACGCTGTGTCTCATGATCCTGAGATTCTTATGGGTATGGCTCTTCTGGGCAGGTAACTGGAGTGTAACGAAAAAGCAGAATGTGAAAAAACCGAAGCTGCGTGCTTCGATGCTGATGACATTCTCTGGTGTTCGTGGTGCTGTCACTTTAGCTGGTGCCTTCTCAATCCCATTTACGCTTGCGGACGGATCACCATTCCCCGAGCGGCATTTGATTATTTTCCTCGCAGCAGGCGTCATTTTATGTACACTCATTTTAGCTAGTGTATTATTGCCTCTTTTATCTGAGAAAAAAGACAAACAAATTGCCGTGGATTTGGATACAAAGGTTCAGCATGCGAAACGGAAGCTGCTGAGAAGTGCCATTAAAACCTTAAGAGAAGGAATGAATGAAGACAACAGGGAAGTGTCTCTAGCACTCATTAATGATTACCGAATGAAGCTGCGTAATATCCAGCGTGAGCCGTACCAATTCGGGATGAGAAGACAGGAACGAAAAATTAGATTGCATGGAATTAAAGCAGAACAAATGAAGCTTCAGCAATTAATTGATGAAGAGAAATTAGATAAAGAAGAAGCCTATGAGCTACAGGAGAGATTTCATGAGCTGGAAATGCTGTATTCAAACTCCTTCAAAATTCGTTTTTCAAAAGTGAAGTTCCTGCGCTTGCTTCAATGGCTCCAATTATGGCGACCGAATCAGCTCGTTTCCAGCGGTATTTTAGAAAACGAAGACTCGTACAAGCAAATCCGTAAGAAAACGGCAGAGGCTGCTGTGGACTCGATCAAACAGCATATGACCGATGAAAATAAACAAACATGTCACCAAGTGATTGGCTTTTACAACCAAGTCATTTATCGATGTGAACACGGTCCAAGCTTCTTTCAGCAAAAAGACCGTTCGTTTGACCGGAAGAAAAAAGAGCTTAACTTCCAAGCTGTACAGACGATTCGAAATGAAATTCAAACTTTGTATGAAAATGGTGAAATCAATCGTGATATTGCCCATCATCTAAGGGAGTATATCAATGATATGGAAGCTGTTCTCCTGACCAACACGTAATGTTGTTATCTTTTTCCCTATGTTTTATGATGAAGAAAGAGAACAAGCAGGGGGAGATCAATAATGGCGTATTATGGAGCAATTGAAGCTGGCGGTACAAAGTTTTGTTGTGCAATTGGCAATGAGAACGGGGACATTCTCGAAGAAATGACAATTCCTACAGAGCACCCAGAAAAAACATTACAAAAGCTCATCCCATTTTTCGAGCAGCATGACATTGAAGCATTAGGGGTCGGCTCCTTTGGACCGATTTGTGTCCAAAAGGACGACCCTTCTTACGGTTATATCATGAACACGCCGAAAGTAGAGTGGAAGCATTACCCGTTCATCCCAGAGCTAGAGAAGCAATTAGAAGTCCCAGTATCTTTTACAACAGATGTAAATGCGGCAGCCTTAGGTGAATTAACAAAAGGAGCAGCCAAAGGGCTGAATAGTTGTTTGTATATCACGGTCGGTACGGGTATCGGTGCTGGCGCTGTTGTAAAAAACGAGCTTCTTCACGGTCATTCGCATCCAGAAATGGGGCACATCCTTGTCAGGCAGCATGAATCAGACGTGTTTGAAGGAGTCTGCCCAGCGCATGGGACGTGTTTAGAAGGACTGGCAGCTGGACCAGCGATTGAGAAAAGATGGGGGAAATCTGCTAAAGAGCTTACGGAGGAAGAATCAGTTTGGGCACTTGAAGCTGACTATTTGGCGCAGGCGCTGATGCAGTACTCGCTTATTTTAAGCCCAGAGCGCATCATTATGGGCGGGGGCGTCATGAAGCAAAAACAACTGTTTCCACTAATTCGAGAGAAGCTTGCTGCTTATCTCAATGATTATGTAGACCTGCCGCCGCTTGATTCATATATTGTCTCTCCTGGACTTGAAGACAAGGCCGGCATGACAGGTGCTTTGCTGTTAGCCATCGAAGCGAAGAAAAACGCCTGATAATAGAGTTTTAATGGACAACGTGAGATAATGAAAAAGATGGAATCTATGAAAAAGGTGGTTGTTAAAATGGTTAAAAGCTTGAATGATACCGTAACACTGAATAACGGAGTGGAAATGCCTTGGTTTGGTTTAGGTGTATTCAAAGTGGAGGACGGCAATCAAGTGGTAGATGCCGTAAAAGCAGCCATACGCAACGGATACCGCAGTATTGATACGGCTGCCGTTTATAAAAATGAGACAGGCGTAGGCAAAGCAATTAAAGAATCTGGCGTGAAACGAGAAGATTTGTTCATTACGTCTAAAGTATGGAATACGGATCAAGGCTATGATAAAGCGCTGGCTGCATTTGACGCAAGCTTGAATCGATTAGGTCTTGATTACTTAGACCTCTATTTGATTCATTGGCCTGGCCCAAATGCAGAAACATTTAAAGACACATGGCGTGCGCTTGAGAAGCTTTACAAGGATGGGAAAGTGAGAGCCATTGGCGTCAGCAACTTCTACATTCAGCATTTAGATGAGCTGTTAAAAGATGCTGAGGTTGTTCCAGCCGTGAACCAAGTTGAATTTCATCCGAAACTGACACTTGTCGAACTGCGTCAATACGCAAAAGAAAAAGGCATTCAAATTGAAGCGTGGTCTCCGCTCATGCAAGGAAAGCTATTAGATCATGACGTATTAAAGGACATGGCTGCACGCTACAACAAATCTGTTGCACAGGTCATCCTGCGCTGGGATCTGCAAAGCGGCGTCGTGACGATTCCTAAATCAATCAACGAAGAACGCATTAAACAAAATGCAGATATTTTCGATTTCGAACTAACAAAAGAAGACATGGAAAAAATCGATGCATTAAACAATAACGAGCGTGTCGGCTCGAATCCAGAGACGATGACGGTTGGGTTTGAATAAATGAAAAAATCCTCTTTCTCACGTGAGAAAGGGGATTTTTTTACGTACTACTTCTACGCACAGCCAAAAGCATAATAAAAGATAAGATCACAATACAGATCGTCCATGCCCAAGCAAGCTCCATGCGTCCAGAATCAATCGCCACATAAATAGCGGTTGGGAGTGTTTGGGTTTTTCCTGGGATGTTGCCGGCAAACATTAAAGTCGCTCCGAATTCTCCAAGGGCTCTTGCAAAGCTAAGGATGCTGCCTGACAAGAGGGACGGCAGGGCAAGAGGTACAGTAATATAGGCAAAGACTTGGAATGAATGAGCACCATCTACTTTTGCAGCCCCTTCAATATCTGACTCAATTGTAGAAAAGCCCGCCTTTGCTGATTGATACATAAGCGGAAATGCCACGACAGTCGATGCAATGACCGCCGCCCACCATGTGAAAATGACCGGCTGATGGAAGATCCATTCAATCGCGCCCCCTATTACACTATGTTTTCCGAATACGACGAGCAATAAAAAGCCAACGACTGTTGGCGGGAGAACGAGCGGCATCATCAGGAGCGTTTCCACAATCATTTTCCCTTTAAAAGTTGTTCGCGCCATCCAAAAGCCAATCGTTGTGCCAAAGACAGTGGCCAACAGCCCGCTGACGATAGCCACTTGCACGGACAGCCAAATGGGTGATAGAAAGTCTTCAGTCAGCATAGGCATTACGACACTTGAAAGCCGTATTTCTTAAAAATGGATGTGGCTTTATCAGATTGAAGAAATTGAAAAAAGGCTTTGGCTTCCGTAAGATGATTTGTCCCTTTGACAATCCCTACTGGATATATAACCGGGGAGTGCATGTCCGAATTTGCTTCAGCTGCAATCTTTACTTTTTTAGAAACGAGGGCGTCTGTTTTATACACAACACCTGCTTCGACATTTCCAGTTTCAACGTAGCTTAAAACTTGCCGTACATCTTTGGCATAGACAGCATTCTTTTTCACTTGATCCCATATATTCAGTTTTGTGAAAATCTCTTTGCCATATGTACCAGCAGGAACCGATTCAGGTGTGCCAAGAGCGATCTTTCCTTTTACGTGCTGGACGTCTTGAAAGCTTTTAATAGAGGAAGAGCCATCTTTTGGCACAATAAGGACTAGCTCATTTTGTATGGCGTCCTTGATATATTCTCGGTCAATGTCTCCAGATTGAACAAGTTCATCGAAGGGCTCTTCAGCTGCTGAGAAAAAGAGATCCGCTTTTGCTCCTTGAGCGATTTGCTGCTTCAATGCGCCGGATGATCCGAAGTTATTCGTTAATGTCACATGTGGATGCTGTTTGTGAAAGGAGGCTTCAATTTCCTTTAGTGCATCCTGAAGACTTGCCGCTGCTGAAATCACAAGCTCTGTTTTTTTATTCGAATTAGATGGCTTCATCTCTGTTTGGCATCCACTCAGAAGCAAACATATGGAGATGAAGGCTAAGAATATATACTTCATGTTCACACCTCTTATCATTCAATATCATGTAGTTCCCTTTATTATAAGCAAACTTATTTGAGCATTCATAGGCTTTCAATAAAAAGAGAAAAGAAAAAGCCGCCAAATGGCGACTTTCAGCGTGACGACTAAGGAGATCGTTTTATCCTGTTTACTGCTGATAAAAACGCAGCAAATTCCCATTGATCACCTTGTCTGATAAGGAGAGCTCTTTATTGGCTTTTTCGATATAAGGCTGACATACCTCATCCTGCTTCACGGGTTCTTTTGTTTTTTGATCATAGCAGGTGTTCTTTGTATAGAGATAATCATCTGTAATAAAGTTACCGTTTCTCAATACAGCGAAAGGCGTCCGTTCATTTGAAAATAAATCATTGCCGAATTGAATGGAATCCTTCGTTTCAATCCCTAGTAAGTGAAGAAGTGTCGGCTTGACGTCCATTTGACCAGCTGTTTCAGAAATCGTCTGCGGTGCTTGGTCCGTGACACCAGGAATGTAAATCAAAAACGGAACACGCTGCAGTTTGACCGCATCAAACGATGTGATTTCCTCTTGATTGAGTAGCTGTGCCATTGCCTCATGATGTGCCTCAGAGATGCCATAATGGTCACCCATGAGGACAAACATCGTATTGTTATACAATCCTTCTTCTTTCATACGGTCAAAAAATGTCTTAATCGCTTCATCTTGATAGCGGACGGTCGTCACATAGCGGTTTAAAATGGTACTGGACGAATCATATTCATCAATAAACTGATCCTTCGGGTCAATTTCAAATGGAAAATGATTGGTCAAAGTAATGAACGTACTGTAATAAGGCTGCTTCAACTTTTTTAAATAATCAATGGATTGATCAAAGAAGTCGATATCCTTTAAGCCCCAGCCAGTGGAATTCCGTTCATTGACATGATATGAATCGACATCATAAAAACGATCAATTCCTAGAGATTCATACATTACATCACGATTCCAAAACGTTTTATTATTCGCATGAAATTGGACGGATTGATAGTTTTCCTTTTTCAACTGCTTGTATAACGTATCATATTCATTATCACTCGCTGTGAAAAAGACAGCGCCGCTGCTAGAAGGGTAGAGGGAATTCGCGACAATAAACTCTGAATCGGACGTCTTCCCCTGTTCTGTCTGCTGATAAAATTCATCAAAATAAAAACTCTTTTTAGCCAATTGATTTAAAAAGGGAGTGATATATTGTCCATTTACCTTTTGATTCATGACAAATTGCTGCGTCGATTCAAGTGAAATGAACACAACGTTCTTGCCTTTAGCAAGTCCGAAGTACTCTTCGTTTGGTGCACTGTAATCAGCCTTTGTGTAGTTTGCTACAGTAGAAAGCGTATCTTCATCTGCAAAAGCCTTTTGTCCAATGCGTGCCGTTTGGGCAGCACCGTCGTAAAGATGGAATTGGAACAGCCCGAGGTTTCTGACAATGACTTCACGATCATAAGAGCTTGTCAGAAATCGAGGGTGATCCATCATAGCTGAGCTGACATGAAACAATAGGAAGCTGCAGCAGATCGCATAATATGTTTTGATCGTCTTGTATGACGCTTTTGGGGCTAATGGTTTGCGCTTGAGCAGCCAAGCAAGTACGACAAAATCAACGAGCATCAGCACAAAGAGCGGGTGGAATAATTCCGTCATACTGCTGCCCATATCTCCCATGTTCTTCGCTTGGAATAGCAAGGGAATGGTAATGAAATCAATGTAAAAACCATAAAAGATCGTATTCGATATAAGAATCGCCGTAAGAATAAAATTTGCAGTCAATAAAAAAACCTTTTGTTTGGTTTCATTTAAAAAAAGAGCTATCCCAAACAAAGGGAGTAGAAAGCTAAGTGGATTGATCAAAAGCAGCCATTCATGAAACAGATTGGCCGTTCGTATGTGAAAACCTAGTTGATAAATGATGTATGTTTTCATCCACATGAAGAGGATGGAATACACTAAAAACCAGTGATTTTTGAAAAACGCTTTCATTTATGTATCTCCTCATCATTCTGTATTCAGCTGCAAGGCAAAAACACTTATCTTAAACCTACTAAAAAAATGAGGAATGATCAATTCATATCTTATCTTTTTCGCAAAACTCTTTTTTATTCTGTTAGAACTGGATGGGGATAGATATGCCGCAGATGACGGCGATGTAATAGCAGGTGACGACAGTGAGAGCAGCTAGTACGACTTGTTCTCCTGTGCTGCCTGTTTTGACATAGAAGGGGAGACGCACTTTAATGGAAGCTGGAAATAAAAATTTAATGCCGTTCACTGTTCCAGCATCAAGGATAAGATGGCTCGCCATTCCAACTAGTAAACCGATACTTAGGCTGTCATTTGGAATGTATGTTGTCGCAAGAAAATAAATGATCAGCAGAAATAATAAACTGTGAGTGAACGTGCGATGACCGAATACGCTGCTGATCAGTGCCGAGAGCAGCGGAAATTTTCTACCGATTTTACTTTTTGTATGGCAAAGATCGGGGATCAAAGCACCTGCTGATCCAGCTGCAGCCATGATGACTGGGTCGAATCCGTAGTAGTAGGCGACGGCTGTTGAGGCGGCGATTCCGCCCATAATGTGTGTTTTTCCTGTCATGATGCGTACTCCTGTTCTGTTTTTTGTTCAAGTCCTCACTATATCAAGGGTGAATTCATTCAGCAAGACTTATTTCTAAAGAAAAAGAGGGCAAAAGGGTTGGCTGATTGGAAAAACATTCTATAATAAGGGGGAAGTCATGTTGATACTAACGATAAGGATGCGATTCGGATGGGGAATGCAGACATTTTAAAAGAAATTGTTCTTGTACATTATGAAGTCAGCCGTAAATTAAACCGCAAGTTACTTGAGTTAGAAAAAGACATCACGCCTCCGCAGATATATGCTCTTTCTATTTTGATACAAGGCAAAGTATCACATGCCGAAGAGCTGAAACAAAGACTCTCTTTAAACCCAGGTGCAGCCTCCATTGCACTCAATAAATTATGTGAGCAGGGCTATATTCAGAGAGAACGGGACAAAGACGACCCCTCGCTCGTCCGGTTAGAAGCCACCGAAAAAGGGCAGGTGATTTATGAAAAGCACACACGTCTTTTCGGAAAGGTGATTCAGCATATGATGTCAGACTTCACAAAGGAAGACTTAAAGACCTATTTGACGTATCTGCAAAAAATGAGACAGACCTTTCATGATGATTGAGCCTTTCCACTTTGTATAATGCGGCGCACTGTAGCACAAATTAAACAGGCAACCGCATTTTATGAAAAGGGAGGAAACAGCGATGTCATTTTTCCAAAAGGATAAAAAGGCGAAAAGCGAGAAAGACCACAAGCAAGTAGATCAGCTGTTAGAAGAAGCAAGCAAAGAGCTAGCAGGCGATCCGCTTCAGGAAGCTGTACAAAAGAAGAAAAACAACGATCAATAAACAGGTATAGGGCAGAGAAAAGGATCTCTGCCCTTTTTCTATGTTTTTCCCTTTGACAGAAGTGAGAATGTTTGATAACCTTCGTGTAGTAAAAATGAATAGAAATCCTCACGCTATGTCTCAGTGAGGTAGAGGTTGCGCGGATGATGAGTCACTCATGGGAGAGATGGAATCGAAGAACATGAGAAAAAAGGCATCAGCGCCGAAGTGTAGAGAGAGCTCCAACTTTCTTTATGCTGGGTCTGCATTGAATAAATGCAGGACTGCCACGTCTTTGAAGCGTGGAGGGCTATCCGGAGATCAAGGTGTATGTTTTGAAAAGCATGGACTGTTGTTCAGGCTTTTTTTTATGTTCTGAGTACCGAAGATAAGGGTATGCTGTTAAGAAAGTGGACCCATGAGGAACATAAAGAATACAAGTCATTGCTTCACAAATATATCAATGAAGATACTGCCGGGTCTGGTCCGAAGTGAATATAACGGAGGTACGGAAATGGAACAGACAAAAAAATGGGGTTTTTGGTTATTGACGGCTTTTGTCGTCGGAAATATGGTAGGTTCAGGCATCTTTATGCTGCCAAGTACGCTTGCCCAGCATGCGAGTCCTTTAGGTGTGACGATGGCATGGCTTGTCACAGGTGGCGGTGTGCTGATGATTGCACTTGTTTTTGGGCATTTGTCCATTCATAAGCCGCAGCTAACGGCAGGACCACAAAGTTATGCAAGAGCACTTTTTAACGATCCGAAAAAGGGGAAAGCGGCCGGTTTTACAATGGTTTGGGGATATTGGGTAGCAAGCTGGATTAGTAATGTCGCAATTATTACGAGTCTTGCCGGTTATTTAACGACATTTTTCCCAATTCTCACAGTGAAGACGGAGATTTTCACCTTTGGTAAAGAAGCGATCACACTTGGTCAGCTGACAACGTTTATTGTATGTACCATTCTTCTTTGGGGAACACATACGATCTTAATTACAAGCTTAAGTGCTGCAAGTAAATTAAACTTTATTACGACCTTTTCAAAGGTACTTGGATTCGTCCTTTTTATTGTTGCGGGATTATTTGCATTCCAAACGGCATTATTTGAACATTATTACTTCCCAGTTGCAGCAGAAGGCGAAGGAATGCTCGGACTTGGAGGCCAAATTCATCATGCGGCCATTTCCACTCTATGGGCATTTATTGGCATCGAATCTGCTGTCATTTTATCAGGAAGAGCGTCCTCGCAGCGCGATGTGAAACGTGCAACGATTACAGGTCTTTTAATTGCACTTTCTATCTACATGATTATTACTTTGATTACAATGGGCGTCCTGCCACACGATCAGTTGCAAGGCTCAGATAAACCATTCGTAGACGTGCTTCAGCTTATTATTGGACCGGCTGGTGGAATTGTGATGGCATTGCTTGCGATTATTTGTTTATTTGGCTCGATGCTTGGCTGGATCTTACTTGGTTCAGAAGTACCATACCAAGCAGCAAAGGCTGGCGATTTCCCGGCAGTATTTGCAAAAACAAACAAAAAAGGCAGTCCTGTTTTTGCTTTAACGGTTACAAATATCATGTCACAGCTGTTTATTTTCTCAGTGATGTCTCGTACGATTAATGAAGCTTTTACCTTTTTAACGACATCAGCGACACTTGCGTATCTCATTCCGTATATTGTGTCTTCGATCTATAGCTTTAAAGTCATCATGCAAGGTGACACGTATGATCTTCAAAAAGGGAAGCGAACAAGAGACGGAATCATTGCGCTTGTTGCGATGGGGTATTCCGCTTGGGTGATTATTTCAGGAACAGCTGATTTGAAAACATTTGGACTTGGCATCGGTCTGTTCTTAGTAGGTATTTTGCTTTATCCATTCATGTCAAAAGGATTTGCCAAAGGAACGGAATAAGGGAAACGTTTCTCCACATATGGAGAAACGTTTTTTTATGATGCAGATGTTAATCGGTCCACAATAAACTCAAGCTGTCCTTCTAATGAAACTGGGTCATTAAAGAAGTAACCGACAGGGTCGATTTCAAATACGTGTTTATTTTGTACAGCAGTAAGTGATGCCCAAATGCTGCTTTCATACACCTGGTCTCCTTTACTTTTTGACCCGCTCCATGGACTAGTGAAAATATAGTCGCCTGCGTATTCTGGCAGCTTTTCAAGGGAAATGTTTGCATAGCCGACGCCGCTGTCGATGGCATCTTTTTTAACTGCCTTTGGCGCACGTAATTTCAGCTCATCATAAATAATTTCGCCTCCGCGTGCAAAGGTGTTTCCAAAGATATAGATCCCTTTATCAAAAGGTGACACGATTGAAACGGTTTTACTGCCGATCGCTTTTGTTACTTTAGGCTTTACCTCAGCTATTTTGGTATCCCATTTTGTGATCCATTCTGCTGCTTTTTTCGGTGTACCTGTCATTTTACCGAATTCTTTTAGTTGATCTTTAAAGGAATATTGATTGTATTTAATGGCAACGGTTGGCGCAATTTTTTTGTATTGATCAAATTTCTCGTCTTCTCCCCAAGCAATAATCATATCTGGCTTCAAAGCGGCGACCTTTTCGACAGAAGGGGTTGTTCCAAGGTTTTTGACACCATCCGTTTTGCCTTTATAGAAAGGGTTTTTAAAGATGGGTGCCGTTGCAGCAATTGGCGTCTTGCCAAGTGTCACGAGGTCACCGTAGTAGCTTTCTGCCAGAAGTACAATTCGTTTTGGATCTTTAGGGAGTTTGACTTCACCTTTTACATCCTGATAGGTGATTGTGTCATCCTGGTTGGCACCAGATTTTTTATTTGAAGTGCTGCCGCAAGCAGCTGTAAAAAGCATGAGAATGGCTAAGGATATCAAAAGAAATCCAGATCGGTTTTTCACAAAGATTCTCTCCTATTCACTTTCTTGTGATAATGATTCTCAATTTCAATTGTATCGTAACATGATGGGATGAAAAATGCATCGTCTATTTTAGGGCCTAAAGAAAAATGGTAAATTTCTCACGGTTTTTTGATGAAAATAAAGAAAATGTTTAGAACAATGATTTCAAAAAGAAAAGAAAGTGATATACTAGACTTCGAGATTGATAATCATTATCACTAATGAGGAATAGATTTGAACGGAAAGGAAGAGACTGGTTTTGGGCTCACAATCGAATAAACAGCTGCCGGCCAAAGACGATGCAATGGATATTGTCACGAAACCCTTTGGAACAGCAGTTGTTGTCATCATAGGAATTATCGCTTTAGCATTTGGTCTTTTTTTATCGGTATCATTAGGAGCAGCAAATATTCATCTTCACACGGTATGGGAAGCCATTTTTCAATTTGATCATGAGCAAACTTCACATCAAATCATCCGGGAATTGAGGCTGCCGCGTACAGTTGGGGCTGCACTCGTCGGTGCCTTTTTAGCCGTATCGGGAGCTATTATGCAAGGCATGACAAGAAATGCGCTTGCGTCTCCTGAAATTATGGGTGTGACAAATGGCTCTGCATTTGCGATTGCCATTGCGTTTGCTTTTTTCCCAGGACAATCTTCTTTTACATTAATTCTTTGGTCATTTGTTGGTGCGGCACTCGCTGCCTCTATTGTGTTTGGTGTCGGTACTCTTTCAAAAGGTGGATTGACCCCAGTGAAGCTCGCACTAGCTGGTACGGCTGTTGGGGCACTTTTAAGCTCCATCTCCTCAGCAATTGCCATCCGGTTTGACGTCGCTCAAGACATGAGCTTTTGGTATGCTGGCGGCGTGGCTGGTGTGAATTGGAGCAATATTAAGGTCATCATTCCAGTTGCGGTTGCGGGGCTGATCATCGCAATGATTCTTGCCCGCTCGATCACTGTTCTCAGCTTAGGTGATGAATTGGCAAAAGGGCTTGGACAGTACACGAAAACTGTCAAGGTACTTGGAATATTGGTCGTCATTCTTCTAACAGGTGCTGCTGTCTCAGTGGCCGGTACTATTGGCTTTATCGGGCTTGTGATTCCTCATGTCACTCGTTTCTTGGTCGGAGTTGACTATCGATGGATTATCCCATGCTCAGCTATTTTAGGGGCGGTTCTGTTAATTTATGCAGACATTGCTGCAAGGCTGGTCAATGCCCCATTTGAAACGCCAGTCGGTGCCATTACTGCAATTATAGGCGTTCCTTTCTTCTTATATTTAGCTAGACGTGAAAGGAGCGGGATTTAGATGGAAATGGTGCAGCAGGCAAAGAAAAAGAAATACAAACGAACGATGCTCATGATCTTTTTGGCGATCGTGGCTGTGTTCCTTATTAGTTTAAATACCGGAGAAATTCGCATTTCTCCGATGGATACATTGAAAACATTTTTTGGATTCGGAAGTGAAATGGATGAGCTTGTATTATTCGAGTTCAGACTTCCAAGAATGGTCATCGCTTTACTTGTTGGCGCTTCTATCGCTGTATCAGGAGCGATTTGGCAAGGTGTTTCTCAAAACGGTTTAGCCGATCCAGGCATTCTTGGTGTCAATGCGGGCGCAGGCTTTGCAGTGGTTTTGTTTATTTTTGCTTTCCAAGGTACGATGTCAAACCTAGGTGATTTTACGATCTTTGTACTGCCGCTCTTCGCTTTTGTAGGTGCAGGCTTTGCTGCATTTCTCATCTATGTGTTAGCGTGGAAAAAAGGCATCACACCTGTTCGATTGATTTTAACGGGTATTGGCGTGAATGCTGCGTTTTCAGCAGCAATTGTGGTTATTCAATTAAAAATGAGCCCAAATGATTTTAACCAAGCCATCGTGTGGTTATCAGGAAGCATTTGGGGATCGAGCTGGACGTATGTCCTGGCTGTCCTGCCATGGATGCTGATTTTCCTTGTATTAGCGGTTGTAAGAGCACGCTACTTAAATATCATGAATTTGGGTGACCAGCTTTCCTACGGCTTAGGGATCTCGGTTCATAAAGAAAGAAGCTTTTTTATGCTGATTGCTGTTGCATTAGCAGGTGCTAGTGTCGCTGTTGCAGGTAGTATCTCGTTCTTAGGGTTAGCCGCACCGCACTTGGCGAGAAAGCTTGTTGGACCAAAGCATCAAGGAATGATACCAGCCTCCGCGTTGATTGGCGCACTGTTATTATTACTGGCAGATACACTTGGCCGCGTCATACTTGCACCATCAGAGGTGCCAGTTGGTCTTGTCGTTTCGGCTTTAGGCGCACCTTACTTCATTTACTTATTGATGAAAACGAACTAAGAAGGAAGGAGAGTACAACATATGAAATCGCTCGAAACAGAAAAGCTTTGTATTGGCTATAATGACCGTTTGATTGTAGACGATTTAAATATCAGTATCCCAAAAGGCAAGGTGACAACACTAATCGGACCGAATGGGTGCGGGAAATCAACGATTTTAAAAACAATGTCCCGGATCATGAAGTCCAATCAAGGCGTTGTTTACTTAAATGGTCAGGCTATTCATCAAACGCCTACAAAAGAAATTTCAAAACAAATGGCGATCTTACCGCAAACGCCCGAAGCACCAAGTGGACTGACAGTGTATGAGCTGGTGTCATATGGACGTTTCCCACATCAAAATGGATTTGGGCGCTTATCAAATGAAGATAAACGAATCATCAGATGGGCACTTGAGGAAACGGGCATGATTGCTTTTCATGATCGGCCAATTGAAGCACTTTCTGGTGGACAGCGTCAGCGTGTATGGATTGCAATGGCACTTGCCCAGGAAACAGAACTGCTTCTATTGGATGAGCCGACGACGTATTTGGACCTTGCACATCAGCTCGAAATTCTTCAGCTGTTAGAACGGTTAAACAGAGAGCAGGGACGTACTGTGTTGATGGTCATTCATGATTTGAATCATGCGGCACGTTTTTCTCATTACATGATTGCTCTCAATCAAGGAAAAGTCATCAAAGATGGGACGCCTCATGAGGTCATGACCAAAGAGGTGCTTGGTCAGGTATTCCACATTGATGCAGAAATCGTACTTGACCCTAGAACGAATAAGCCGATCTGTTTAACATATGACTTAATGAATCATGAAAGAAAGCTAGAAGCTGTGAATGGATAATAGAAGTAAAAGGAACTCGGTGGAATAGCCGAGTTTTTTTGTGTCTCTGAAACTTCCTAGTGCTGCCATTTTCTCCAGTTGATATTTTTTCGCTTTTATGCAGAAAAGAGGTACTTTTTTACTTTAGACAATGGTAATATACGGTTAGAGATCATAGCTAGAAAGGAAAGAGATGCGTGGAAACAGCAAAAATATTGATTGCAGATGACGAAGAAGCAATTGTAAAAATGGTTGAACGCGTATTAAAAAAAGAAGGATTCAAGCATATTTATAAAGCCTACCATGCAGATGAAGCATTAGATGTTGTCAAAAACGAGGACATCCACCTTTTACTTCTAGATGTGATGATGCCCGGTAAGTCTGGTTTTGATGTTCTTCCTGAAATGAGAAAATATACGAAAGCGCCCATTTTCTATTTAACTGCAAGAACGTCTGATGTAGATAAACTGACCGGCTTTGCTCAAGGAGCAGATGATTACATCACAAAGCCATTTAACCCGCTAGAGCTAGTGGCTAGAATTAAGGCTCACTTAAACCGAACATATATCTCTTTAAAGGAAGACCACGATGAGGCTCAAAGTCAATACGAATATGCCCATTTCTCTTATCATCCTCATTCAGCCGAATTGAAAGTAAGAGGAGAGGTGACTGCATGCTCAGCTCAGCTGCTTTCCTTGCTGAAGTACTTTTGTGATCATCCGAATGTGGTTCTTTCAAAAGATCAAATCTATGAGAAAGTATGGGGCGTTCCATCATATGGTGATAACAACACCGTGATGGTTCATATCCGAAAGCTGAGAGAAAAGATCGAGCTAGATCCGAGTCAGCCAGAATATATTGTGACGATCCGTGGTATGGGCTATAAATTTATACCGCACCCAGCAAAGGTTCTTAAATAATTTATGAATCTACGAGCAAAACTCTTCTTTCACTTTGTCGGACAAATGTTTATTGTGATTGCCATTTTGATCATCGGAAATACGTTCTCTGATAATTTATATTTAAAAAAATACTACGAGAACATGGCTGAAACCGGTTTAACAAAAGCTGATGGAGATACACTCATGAGCTGGCTTTATTTTAATGAGGATGGAAAAATGGAAGCCGATGATCAGCTGAAACAAGCAGTGAGAAAACGAGACGGATGGCTGCAAGTCATTGATTCAAAAAAGGATAACGTCTATAGCTATCACCGCCCTAAGTCCATTCCAACTTCCTATCAAAAGGATGAAATGATCAAGATCTTTGAAAAAAGGCAATATAAAGATTACAAGATGTACTTCTGGCCAATTGAAATTGATCAAAAAAGCTTTATCGTGCTATACGGGTTCAAAACGAACAGCACAAAGGTCGCCAACTATCTGAAGCAACACGAGAAAGACTTGGCTGCATTATCTCAATATTCGGTTGAAACGAAAGAATTCTTGAAGAGAATGAATGGATCGGTGCATCTGTTCAATGATGAAGGGAAATATTTACAAGGTATTCGAGCCAATACCAATTTGAAACATGAGGTAACAGATGTTGAACTGCTCAAGTATCAATCAAAGCCTTGGGAGTTTAGAAGTGATCTGTCTTATATCAGGGTGAATAAAAACCGGTATATCATTATTTCTGTACCAAATAAAGTATACACCCCAGATGGATTATACGATAAAGAAACAGACGCTTTAAATCAATATACGACCATCTTAATTGCAGGTCTTGCGATTACGATTATTATCGTCATGACATTATGGTACTCGTATCGCTATGGACTGCCGATCTATCACATTATCCGCTGGCTGATTTTCTTATCTAGAAATAAATTGCAGGAACCAACAAATAGAAAAGGAATTCCAATCAGTAAAAATAAAAAAGGTCGTATTAAGCGGGAATACCGATTATTTGAGGATATCCTAAAAACAATGGATCAGCTCACGCTTACATTAAAAGAGAATGAAGCAAACCGAAGAAAAATTCAAACCACAAGGGAAGAATGGATTGCAGGATTGTCTCATGATCTGAAAACACCTCTTAGTACGATTTACGGCTACGGGCTCATGCTTGAATCTGATCAATATCAATGGTCCAAGGAAGAAGTCATGGAAATGGGACAGGTGATTCGTGAGAAATCAGAATACATGTCGACCTTGATTGAAGATTTAAACCTCACTTATCGACTAAAAAATGGCGCATTGCCTATTAATCGAAAACCTGTCGAGCTTGGTGAATTCTTAGCATCCATTATGGACGAGTTTTCAAGGAGCTCATTTTCAGAAGATTTCCCTTCCTCCTTCGAAGATCAAACTGATGGTGTCATGTTTGAGATCGACAAAGCCTGGTTCAGACGAGTGATTGAGAACCTGCTAGCGAATGCAGTCAAGCATAACCAAAAAGGAACTCATATTACAGCTACCTTATCTGAAACAAATGAGGAAGTTCGGATCGAAATGAAAGACAACGGGTGCGGAATGGCACAAGAAACGGTCGATCACTTATTTAACCGCTACTATAGAGGGACAAATACGAACGATCCAACGAATGGAACAGGACTCGGGCTGGCGATTGCAAAAGAGCTTGTCTTGCTGCATGACGGTGATATTCAAGTGGAAAGTGAACAAGGTGCTGGAACAACTATTGCGATTATCCTAAAAAAATCACCTCCTGTAAAATAGCCAAAAAACGATTTTCCTTTCAAAAGGAGATCGTTTTTTCCTGTTTTAGGATTGAAATCAACTTTGTAAACGATTACAATTAAATTGTTAACGTGAACAAAACAATTTAATACGATAAGAGGGATGGGGGAATTTGATGAAAGCCTTTTTAGATGAGCAGTTTTTACTAAACAGTCCAACGGCGGAAAAGTTATACCATGAGTTTGCAAAGGACCTTCCAATCATAGATTACCATTGTCATTTAAGTCCTAAAGACATCTATGAAAATAAAACCTTCCGAAATATCACCGAGGCATGGCTTTATGGAGATCATTACAAATGGCGTGCCATGAGAGCAAACGGCATCCCTGAAACGCACGTCACGGGGGATGCATCTGATGATGATAAATTTTTGGCGTGGGCGAAGACCGTCCCTATGACCATAGGAAATCCGCTCTATCACTGGACTCATCTAGAGCTGAGAAGGTATTTCGGAGTCGAAGACCTATTAAATGAAAAAAATGCAGACATCATTTGGCAGAAAGTCAATGAAAAGCTGCAAGGAGAGGGATTTGGGGCGAGAGACTTCATCATGAAATCAAACGTTGAAACCGTTGTCACAACAGATGATCCGGTCGATTCTCTTCAATATCATCAAAAACTGCGGGAAGAGGGATTCTCTGTACAAGTGCTTCCAGGGTTTCGACCTGATAAAGCACTCGATATAGCGAATGATCTGTTTGAAAAATATGTTCATGAGCTGGCAGAGGCTTCAGCTATCCCGATACAATCCTACCAAGACTTCTTACATGCCCTCCGTGCGAGAATTGATTTTTTTCATGATCACGGCTGCTTGATCTCAGATCATGCCATTAATGAAATGACATATGAAGAAACGGCACAAGAAGAAGTGGAGACCATCTTTCATAAAAGAATGTCTGGTCATCCATTGACGGAAAAAGAGAAGATCAAATTTAAAACAGAGACATTCATTATGCTAGGTCAGGCTTACTGTGAGCGTGGCTGGGCAATGCAGCTTCATATCAATGCACTTAGAAACAACAATACGAAAATGTTTGAGAGGCTCGGACCAGATACGGGGTACGATGCGATGAATGACGAAGACATTGCAAAGCCGCTTTGCCGAATATTAGATCGTTTAGAACAAGAAGATGCATTGCCAAACACGATTCTTTATTCCTTAAATCCAAGGGACAATGTAGTGATATCAACGTTGGCTGGAAGCTTTCAAGACGGGAAGACACCGGGGAAGATGCAGCACGGAACAGCCTGGTGGTTTAATGATACGAAGCAAGGAATGACAGAGCAGATGATGGCTCTTTCCAGTATCGGACTGATCAGCCGTTTTATCGGGATGCTGACAGATTCACGAAGCTTTTTGTCCTATACAAGGCATGAATATTTCCGAAGACTGCTTTGTGATATCATCGGGGATTGGGTAGAAAAAGGAGAAGTCCCCTATGACCTTGAGCTGTTAGGGGAGATCGTGAAGGGAATCAGCTATGAAAATGCCAAGCAATATTTTCAATTTGACCGGGCAAAGCAGCTCCATCATCAAAGTAAAATCACATGAGGAAAAAGGTGAGAAAATGAAAGCGGTTTTATGATAAGATGGAAAAAAATCATAAAAGGCGGAATAGCATGACAGTCACAATTAAAGACATAGCAAAATTGGCAAATGTCTCTCATACCACAGTATCAAGGGCTTTGAATAACAGTCCTTTTATTAAAGAGAAGACAAAACAAAAGATTTTGTCGATTGCAAAACAGCTGAACTATTCACCAAATGTCCATGCCAGAGGCCTTGTATCACAAAAATCGTTTACAATCGGTCTGTTTTTCACGAGTTTAACAGAAGGCACATCCTCAAGCTTCTTTGTGGATGCGTTAAAAGGCGTCAATAGCGTCATGACAGAGCATTACAATTTGTTTGTTAGGGGTATTGACGATTTTCACGATTACACAACCATTCATAAACAGCGCTACGATGGCATTTTGCTGATGAGCCAAAGCGAGCACGATGAAGCGTTTATCCATCATGTCAAGAAACAGGGCATTCCAATCATTGTGCTGAATCGCCGTGTAGAAAGTAATGAAGTGATGAATATATTAGCAGATGATAGTCAAGGAGCATATCAGGCAGCGCACTATTTCATTCAGCAAGGCCATCAACAAATCGCCATCATTGAAGGAAAAGAAGGCTTTAAATCGACTCAGGAGAGAAAAGCTGGCTTTCTCCAAGCGTTAATTGATCACCATATTCCTATGAAAAAAGAATATATGATCACGGGTGACTACCATATGAAAAGCGGCTATGAATCAATGGAATCTCTGCTGACCCTTGATCATCCGCCAACAGCGCTTTTTTGCTCTAACGATGACATGGCCATTGGTGCGATGAATGCTTTATACGCAAAGGGCAAGACGTGTCCAGGCGATATCTCTATTATTGGTTTTGATGATATTGCATTTTCATCCTATACCACGCCTGCACTGACAACGGTGAAAAAGCCAATCGAAAAAATGTGTGCACTTGGAGCAGAAGCCATCCTATCCGTCATAAACGGTGAAGAGCAGGAAGAGGATCATATGGAAAAAATGTATGTCCACACAGAGCTGATGATCAGGGATTCAGTCAAAAAGGTGCAGTAATCAGCATCTTTTATAGAAGAATGTTCACGTGTGCATAAATTACAGAGAGGGGAATCCATTTGAAACGTTTATCAAAAGCCCTATACCCGGTGCCTGAGTATCCGGAAACGATTTTGCAGATTGGTGAAGGGAATTTTATGCGAGGCTTTATTAATTGGCACATTCAAAAGCTGAACGACTGCACAGTTTTTAAAGGAAGAGCTGTTGTTGTTCCCCCGAGAAAAGGATCTGTTGCAGCTTTAAATGAACAAGATGGCTTATACACATTATGTATACAGGGCTATCATGACCAGCAAGAAATGAATGAGCGGATGGTCATTCAATCGATCAGCAGAGGAATCAGTACGTATACGGATTATGATGTTTTTTTACAAGTAGCTGAAAACCCCGATCTCCGCTTTGTCTTCTCCAACACGACAGAGGCAGGACTTATGTTCAGAAAGGCGGATCGCTTGGAGGATCGACCGCAAGCGAGTTTTCCAGGAAAGCTGACGGCGTTCCTATATCACAGGTTTAAAGCATTTGCTGGAGATGAACAAAAAGGGTTGATCATCCTTCCATGTGAACTGGTCGAACATAACGGTGATCGCTTGAAGGAATATGTGATAGACATGGCAACTGAGTGGGACCTGCCGCTTGCGTTTATCACATGGATCAAGGAAGCCAATACGTTTTGTAATACGCTTGTGGATCGGATCGTTCCTGGGTTTTCTAAGGAAGCAGCTGAAATTGTTCAAAAGGAAGAGGGATATATCGACGAGTTGCTTGTCACGGCAGAATACTATCACCTCTTTGTTATTGAAGCACCTGTCTTCGTACAAAAAGAGCTGCCCTTTCAAGAAGCAGGTTTAAATGTCCTTTTTGTAGAGGATATTGCGCCTTATCGCATGAGCAAGGTACGGATTTTAAACGGTGCCCATACAGCGATGGTGCCAATCGCTTACTCATGCGGGGTAGAAACTGTAAAAGAGGCTGTGGATGATGAGGATGTTGGCCCGTTCATCAGGCGGATGCTGGAGGAGGAAATACTGCCAGGGCTTGAGCTCTCTCGAGATGAGCTTCTTCTTTATACACAATCGGTTTGGGATCGCTTTTGCAATCCATTTGTGAAGCATCAATTGCTGGATATTGCGCTCAATGGTGTATCTAAGTTTCGAACCCGTATTCTTCCGTCATTGTTTGATTATGTTGAGCAAAAGAAACAACTGCCAATGAAACTCGTGTTTTCACTCAGCAGCCTCATTTATTTTTACAGAGCACATGCAGAAAAGATAAAGGATGATGAGACTGTACTGGTATTCATGAAGGAAGCCTTTGAAGGAGAGAACCAATCTAATGAAGCGATCGCAGCTAAGATTCTATCATGTGAGTCATTATGGGGGGGAAATTTAACGGATATAAATGATTTGGTTCACGCTGTAGCCGATCAGCTTACCCTCATACAGGAACAAGGAATGAGAGCGGCTGTTCAACGAATGCTGCAGCATCAATATGAAAGTCAGGGGGAGAAGGCATGAAAGATTTTATTGTGATTCACCCTTCAGATAATGTCGGTATTGCTTTAAAAGTGCTTGAACAAGGGGAGGAGCTGCATTATCAAGATCATTCTGTTATTTTAAAAGAGACCATCGCCAAAGGTCATAAGTTTGCATTGGCTGATATCAAGCAAAGAGAGAATATTATGAAATACGGTTACCCCATTGGGCATGCAACGACTGCCATTTCTGCTGGAGAATGGGTGCATACACATAACATCAAAACCAATCTATCAGGCAAGCTCGATTATGAATACGAGCCTTCATTTACAAATAACCCCTATAAAAAAACGAATCTTACATTTAAAGGATATAAACGAAAAAATGGGGAAAGCGGGATTCGCAATGAGCTTTGGATTGTCCCAACCGTTGGATGCGTAAATGGCATCGCCGATCAAATCATTCAAATTTTTACCGCTGAAATGGGCGGAAGCATCCATCCGTTTGAAACAGCTCTTGTATTAAAGCACAATTATGGATGCTCACAGCTTGGGGACGATCATGAGAATACAAAAATCATTTTACAAAATGCCGTGAAGCATCCCAATGCTGGAGGAGTGCTTGTCCTCGGACTTGGTTGTGAAAATAACGACATTGAAGATTTTCAATCTACATTAGGTGAATATGACCATGAGAGAGTGAAATTTTTAAGAAGCCAAGAAGTAGGAGATGAGATTGAGGCGGGAGTCGCTTTACTCAAGGAAATTTATGTGGCAGCGAAAGAAGATCACCGTGAAGAAATCCCGTTATCTGAGCTGAAAATCGGCTTGAAGTGCGGGGGATCAGATGGATTCTCAGGTATTACCGCAAATCCGCTTTTAGGAAGGCTGTCCGATTTTATTGTTGCTCAAGGCGGCACGACAGTGTTAACAGAAGTGCCCGAAATGTTTGGAGCAGAAACGATTTTAATGGAGAGAGCGGAATCAGAAGCGACTTTCGACAATATTGTGCAAATGATCAATGACTTTAAACAATACTTCATGGATCATCGACAGCCAGTATATGAAAATCCTTCCCCGGGAAATAAAGCAGGTGGAATTTCGACATTAGAGGATAAATCTCTCGGTTGTACACAAAAAGCAGGAACTTCTGACATTCAAGATGTATTGAAATATGGGGAATTGCTGAAGCGAAAGGGCCTAAATTTATTAAGTGCACCGGGAAATGATTTGGTTGCTTCATCTGCTCTTGCCGCTTCTGGCTGTCAGTTGGTTCTTTTTACAACAGGCAGAGGGACACCATTCGGCACGTTTGTCCCAACAATGAAGGTCTCGACGAATACAGCCTTATATGAAACAAAAAAACATTGGATTGACTTTAATGCGGGAGAACTGCTTGAAGATGTACCAGAAGATATTGTGTTAGAAAAATTTATTTCAACTGTCATTGATGTGGCGAGCGGGAAGCTATTAAATCATGAAAAAAACAATTTTAGAGAGCTGGCTATTTTCAAAACAGGTGTCACACTTTAAGGCGACTGGGGGATGAGAATGTGTCTAGAAAACGGGATTTGATGTATATCACAGCAGGAACGGTACTCACAGGAATCGGACTCACTCGTTTAGCAAGGCAAGGGAAGAAAGACAAAGAAGCAAACGGAATCGATCAAGTGTTAAAGCAGATAAAAGCACCACTGTTCCCTGATCGTGAATTTAATGTGGTTCATTATGGGGCAGATGCAAAAGGAACCGAGCTTTCAACAGATGCTATCCAGTCTGCCATTAATGATGCGCACCGTTTGAAAGGGGGACGTGTGCTGATTCCAGAAGGGACGTTTGTGACAGGTGCGCTAGAATTGAAGAGTCATGTAGAGCTGCATTTGCATGAGAAAGCGTATGTGGCATTCAGCCAAAACCCAAAGGATTATTTGCCGCTTGTACTGACAAGATATGAAGGGGTTGAGCTTTATAATTATTCACCTCTCATTTATGCACACCATGCAGAAAACATCGCCATTACAGGAGCTGGAACGCTTGATGGCAGAGGAGATGAGCATCATTGGTGGCCTTGGAAATATGGCACGAATGGCCAGCCTTCTCAAGATCGGGATCGTCAGCTTCTATTTGACATGGCTGAAAAGAGAATACCAGTAGAAGAAAGAGTGTTTGGAGAAGGCCATTATTTAAGATCAAGCTTTATCCAGCCCTACCAATGTCAGCAAGTTCTTATAGAGGGAGTGACAGTGAAGGATTCACCGATGTGGCAAATTCACCCTGTACTAAGTGAACATGTGATTGTCCGTGGAGTCCATATTATCGGTCATGGACCAAACACAGATGGTGTCAATCCGGAGTCTTGCCGGAATGTGCTCATTGAAGATTGTTATTTTGATAATGGCGACGATTGTATTGCCATCAAATCTGGAAGGAACGAGGACGGACGGAGAATAGGGATTCCATCTGAGAACATTGTCATTCGTAGAAATGAGATGCGTGATGGACACGGCGGAGTGACGATTGGGAGTGAAATCTCTGGAGGGGTAAGGTATATCTATGCAGAGAATAATGTCATGGATAGTCCGAACCTTGACCGGGCACTGCGGATTAAAACCAACTCTGTCAGAGGCGGTACCATTGAACATATTTACTTTAAAAACAACACAGTCAAAAGCCTAAAGCATGAAGTGGTCTGTATCGACATGATGTATGAGGAAGGAGATGCGGGTCCACATCGTCCTGTTGTACGTCATATTCAAGTGGAAGGACTGAAAAGCAGCGGCGGACGATATGGTGTGAAAATAGCCGCCTACTCACATTCCCCCGTGACAAACTTCAACATGAAAAATTGTGTCATAGATCATGTGACGTATCCACTTTCTTTGGAGCATGCAGTAGCGCCTTCTTTTCAGAAAGTCGTCATCAATGGGGAACAAATTAATAAATAGATGGGCGGAAAACAGTCTTTTTAGAGGCTGTTTTTCTGTTATCAGAACGAAAAAGACGCTTTTAGAAATCACATATACAACCTAACTGCACTGTAGTATAATATTCCCGAAATTAGAAAAGAATTGACGGAAGAGCTTTCGTCAAGCAGTACATAAATCAGGGGGTTCATTCATGAAAAAGTTAACGGCCATTTGGCTATCGCTATTGCTTGTGATGGGTGTTTTAGCAGGATGTGCAGGTGCTGAAACAGACCATAAAGCAAAGAGTTCACAAAATAACGAAACAGCGGCTGCGGCATTTCCTGTCTCGATTAAAGATGCAGCTGGTAAAACAGTCGAAATCAAAGAACAGCCTAAACGTATTGTCTCATTAATTCCAAGTAATACAGAGGTTGCCTATGCGCTTGGTCTTGGAGATAAAATGGTTGGACGATCTGATTTTGACAATTATCCAAAGGAAGTTGAAAAGGTAGAGAAGATTGGCGGACTTGAATTCAATGTCGAGAAGGTGATTTCCTTAAAGCCTGATCTTGTACTAGCTCATGCCTCGCAGCTGGGATCAAAAGAGGGATTTAAACAGCTAGAGGATGCAGGAATTCAAGTACTGACTGTAAATGATGCCACTTCCTTTAAGGATGTGTACAAATCGATCAATACGATCGGTGAAGCAACAGGTGCAAAAGAAGCATCAACAAAGCTTGTAGACGAGATGAAAGCAAAATTGAATCACATCAAGAAACAAGCAGAGGCGATCTCGAAAGACAAACAAAAAACAGTCTTTGTTGAAGTTTCAGGTACGCCTGAAATTTATACAACAGGTACTCATACATTTATGGATGAAATGCTTTCTGTTATCCATGCGAAAAATGCTGCTGGTGATCAAACTGGCTGGGTGCAAATGACAGAAGAATCGATTATCAAACGAAACCCTGACGTAATCGTCACAATTGATGGTTCCAGCTTAGCTGATCTGAAAAAGAGAGACGGCTGGAATGCGATCAAAGCAGTGAAGGAAAAACAAGTCTTTCAATTGAATACGGATCTCGCATCAAGACCGGGGCCGCGATTGGTTGAAGGAGTCGAGGCTCTTGCGAAAAGCATCTATCCTGACACGTTCAAATAAATTCATCATCGCATACACACTAAGTGCTTTACTTCTTGTGATGAGCATTGGAATGGGAATCTCCTTTGGAAGCTTAGGGATTCCCATTCCTTCTATTCTCCGTATATTTGTTCATGAACTATTCGGTGTGCAGATAGGCACAATAGATTCAATTGATCGCAATATTATGATGAATATCCGGCTGCCGAGAGTGATATTAGCGGCATTAGTCGGAGCAGCGCTGGCGTTATCTGGTGCAGCCTTTCAAGGTTTATTAAAAAATCCTCTTGCTGACCCATATACACTTGGTGTATCACAAGGGGCATCAGTTGGAGCCGTCGCGACCCTATTTTTCAGTTTGCAGCTCCCTTTGCTCGGCAGTTTCACACTGCCTTTTTTCAGTATGACAACAGCGCTTGTGACCCTATGTCTCGTCCTCTTTTTTGCGCGTCTTGTCCATCGGGGGATGAGCATCTCCTCTTTAATTTTAACAGGGGTGATTTTCAGTTCTTTTTTGGGAGCGCTTATATCATTGATGATTGCCTTAACGGGTGATGATTTAAAAGAGATTATTCATTGGCTTCTTGGGAGTGTGTCCATGAGGGGCTGGCGCTATATTGTGCTTTTCCTTCCTTTCTTTCTGATTGGGACCTTTGCATTAATGCTGATGGGGCGAGATTTGAATGTCATGACGTATGGCGAGGAGAAGGCAAAGCTATTAGGTGTACATGTGAAAAGGAGCAAATATATCGTGCTGCTTGCTGGATCGATTCTGACTGGTAGTGCAGTAGCAGTGTCAGGGACAATTGGGTTTGTGGGACTTGTGATTCCGCATTTTATTCGCCTCTTAGCGATCACAGACCACCGGCACCTCCTGCCTTTGTCTATGCTGAATGGCGCTTCCTTTCTCGTTTTAGCAGACGTGTTATCACGTACGATCATTGAGCCGACTGAATTACCGATCGGCATCATCACAGCGTTAATTGGTGCCCCTGTATTCGGCATCATCCTCATCCGTAAATACAGAGGAGGGACGCATCTATGATTCAAGTGAAGGAAATCAAAGGTGGATATGGAGAGAAAGAGGTCATACGTGGCATCAGTTTTGAGGTAAATCAAGGGGAATTTCTCGGTATACTTGGTCCAAATGGAAGCGGGAAGTCGACCTTGCTTAAAATGATCTCTGGGTTGCTGGAACCTGATAGTGGTGAAGTACGCCTGAGCGGTCAACTGATTCAATCCTATCGTCCAAAGGCGCTTGCGCAAAAAATGGCTGTTCTACCGCAGAAAACGGACCAAGCCTTCTCATTTACAGTGGAAGAAACGGTTCAATTCGGTCGTTATCCATATCAAAAAGGATGGCTACAATCTGTTACCCAAGAGGATATGCGAATCGTAAACAAAGTAATGGAACAAACGGATGTTGCACAGTTTAAGAATCAATCTATTCATGAGCTAAGCGGGGGAGAACAGCAGCGTGTGTACTTGGCACAGGCATTAGCCCAGCAGCCTGAATATTTATTGCTGGATGAACCAACCAGTTTTCTTGATTTGGCCTATCAAAAGGATTTGCTTGATTTAATTAAAGAAGAGACCACTTCCTCTAGGCTAACGGTGATCGGTGTGTTTCATGATGTGAACATCGCCAGTTTGTATTGTGACCGGCTGCTGCTGCTTGATGAAGGAAAGACGGAAATAGTAGGGCTGCCGCATCACGTCTTGACGCCTGAGCGAATCAACCGTGTGTATGAAACAGATGTAACACCGCTCCAACACCCGCGAAGGGCAAATCCTCAGCTGATCATTGAACCTGCGGGGGCTTCTGTAGCATCAAATGCAAAGTTAGCGGATGGGTGGAAAACGTATGGAGGAGAAGGAATGACGTTTTCCCTCAAACAGCCGCTCCGCATCCTTTCCTCACATCAGAAAAAGGGCGGCTTCTTTTGGAAAAGGTCACTCGGAACGGGAAGTGACATGCTTCGTGACGAGTTGGATGATCGTGAGGGACTATTGTTTTATAACCTAACGAGTGGACCAAAACAATTTGCTGCTGAAGACACAGACGACGACATGGTGCTTTACGGTATGCGTCATCAAGAAGAGCTGACCATTTGGCTTGTATTGAAAGAGTCTATATCAGACGGATCGTCTGTTCAGCTTATGGGGCAGCTTGTCCACATGATAAAACAGGAGACGAGCATGTCCATTCATCATCTTTGTATCGCTGCTGCGGGTATGCAGGAAACAGAAGGTGATGAGCATTTACATGAAAGATTAAAGCAGAAAGTGCACCTTCTTCTTTATTCATTGAATGCCATTTAAAAGTGAACCAAATGGTTCGCTTTTTGTTTATGATGCGATCACAGTACTTTAGTTAAACAAATACATCCTTTTCACTTCAGGTTATACTAAAAGGACAAAGCAAAAGAAAAGGAGGAACACCAATGAAACTTTATACAAAAACAGGGGATCAAGGTCAAACAGGCTTGATCGGCGGGAGAGCCGATAAGGATGATGTGAGAGTAGAGGCATACGGCACGTTAGATGAGGCGAATAGCTTCATTGGACTCACACATGCACATTTACGTCAGCATGGCGAATTGTTTCAAGACATTTTGTCAGAGCTGATTGTGATACAGCACGAGCTGTTTGACTGCGGCGGTGATTTGGCAGCAGTCAAACCACCGAAAGAAGGTAAATTAACTGAAGCGTCTGTAGCAGTCCTTGAGCAAAGAATGGATGACTATGTAGAAGAAGCCGCGCCTCTCACGAAGTTTATTTTACCGGGCGGCCAGGAAGGCGCAGCTCTCTTACATGTGGCGCGGACAGTCGTCAGAAGAGCAGAGCGGCATATGGTGACGCTTGCGAAGCAGGAGGAGATTCCAGCAGTTGCGCTCACATATGTAAACCGGCTCTCTGACTATTTATTTGCAGCCGCCCGAATCGTGAATCATCGGCTCGGTGAAGCGGATGTTGAATATGAACGAAGTGCAAACGTATTTCGGTCTAAATAAAGGAAAGCACTCTTCAAATGAGAAGAGTGCTTTTTTATTGGGTTCTACCGCTCAGTCTGAGCGAAGTTACGACTCTGGTCGCAATGAAAGATCAATCTGCGACACGTTTTGCCAGCTTTCTTTTTTGACTATAGTAAAAGCAAGGAGCAAGAAAGGAGGCATGAAGATGAAAATAACAAGTAAAACCATCATCGGTTCGATTTTAATGTTTGTCGGTCTATCCATCTTCTTCGGTGGCTCACTAGGAGGGCTGATCCCAATTCTGATTGGGGCGTGGCTCATCTATGTAGGTGTAAAGAAATATGAAAAAGGCAGTAAAACCTTCGGCGTCATTCTAGCAGTCATTGGTGTCATGATCGTTGTGCAAGCTCTTCCATTTATCCTTGGAATCGCACTAGCTGGGTGGCTTCTCTACTTCGGCTGGACGATGATCAATGGTAAACAGGCAAAAGAATCATCAAGTAGATCATATATGGAGCCAAACACGTCACCGAAAATGGAAGAACCTATGCACACGTCATTTGATCAAGAATGGGAAGACTTTTTAAAGAAAAAATAAGAGGAGGAAATTCAAATGGTATTCAGAAGAATGAGAGATATGTTTGTTGCAACGGTCAATGAGGGCTTAGATAAAATGGAGAATCCACGTGTCATGCTGAATCAGTACGTTCGTGATATGGAGGACGATATTGCCAAAGCGAAACATGCGATCATCAAACAGCAAACGATTCAACAAGGCTTCCTGCGCAAAGCAGAAGAGACGGAAGCATTTGCTGATAAAAGAAAGAAGCAGGCTGAGCTGGCATTTCATGCAGGAGAAGAAGAATTAGCACGAAAAGCGCTCACAGAAATGAAGTATTTTGAAGAAAAGCATCAAGAATATCAGGAAGCTTATCAGCAATCTGTGAAACAATTAAAGGAGCTAAAAGAGCAATTGCAACAGTTAGAAACGAAGCTGCGTGATATTAAAGACAAGAAGCAGGCACTCATAGCAAGAGCAAATGCCGCACAAGCAAAGCAGCATATGAACGAATCTATGAATAAAGTAGATAGTGAAAGTGCATATAAAGAATTTCTTCGAATGGAGAACCGTATCGAAGAAATGGAGACAAAAGCGGGCAGCTATACACAATTTGAGGATCAAGGAGCATATGCTCATCTAGACTATGCTGATGAGGTTGAAAAAGAATGGCAGAAGCTCAAGCTGGAGAAGAAGCCTGAGCAGCAGCAAGCAAACTAAGAAATCAATGGCAGATCGGAAGAAAAGCAGGATTTTTCTTCCGATATTTGATTTCTTTCTGTTTCGCTTTTCCTTATAATGAAAAGGTCAGAAGATAAAGGGATGGTATGAATGAAGCGGTTAATCGGTCTAATTTGTATACTTGTAGGTGTCTTTTTAATGATTGGGATGCTTTTCAAAAACGAAAATCTCTTTCATTTGAGTTTCTCCCGTGAAAAAGCAGTCACAAAAGCTTCAGCGAAAAAAGATGAAATTGATCAATTAGATATTTCTCTTTCTGGATTTCGCGTGAAGGTAAAACCTGAAAATCGTTCCGATATTTCCGTGATGGTCGTAGGTGGAAAAGGGAAAATGTATGCGGAACAAACAGGCAGTACATTTAAAATCCGTGCTGAAAATAAAGGATTCTTGTTTTTCACTTCATTTGAAAAAGGAGAACTCTTAGTCAAAATGCCAACAGATTATCATAAAAATGTGAAGATTACGGGTGGAAGCGGGGTCAGTGAGATGGACGGCGAAGGGAAGCTGGCACTTGAAGATGTGATCCTCAAATCAACAAGCGGAAACCTCAATGCCGAGAATTTCTCAGCAAACAATGTCGAAATCAAAGCGACATCTGGCAGACTCTCTGTGTCTCACATCGATGCGAAAAATAGCGATATTGGAGCAACCTCAGGGCGTGCCGATATTAAAGATGTCAAAGGCGAAATGCAGCTAGAAATGACAAGTGGTAGATTGACGGCAAGTTTTAATACCATTGAATCACCTGTCTCTTTTCACATGACATCAGGCAGCGCAAAATTTAACCTGCCGGATGAAGGAGATTTTAATGTCCAAGTGAAAAAAACAAGTGGAAGTGTCGATCACACCTATCACTTTGATCAAGCAGATAGTGAAGGTCGAGGCTTTACAGGCACGCGGGGAAAAGGGACACACTTAGTCGATATTGAAATGACAAGCGGAAACTTAAAGCTGCGGTAATGAACGAAACAAAGGAAGGAGGCGAGTCAACTGCGTTTTTCAAGGAATCAAATTTTAGGCATCATTGTCGTGATTTTTGGTATTAATCTATTTCTCAAAATTATTGGGATCGGAGCCGATTTGTTTTGGCCTGTGTTTTTTGCGCTTGCGGGCTATTGGCTGCACTCAAGATCCAAACGTTGGCTCGGTTCAGTTTCCTATATTTTTGCCGGCTTTCTCTTTTTAAAATTCCTGCTCAATATTACGTTTAGTCTCACAGGATATTTATTTGCGGCCTTTTTGATATATGCCGGCTATCGCTTATTGAAAAACAAACCTGTTTTTGATGTCGATAAAAAGGAAGCACCGGAGAGCGATAAGCCTTCATTGAAAGTCAATCTTGAAAAAGAGGGCGAGCAAAAGAAAACAAAGAGCCAGACAAAGCCGCGCAAGGAGCATGACTTTTTTATCGGTGAAGTCAGGCTGATGAAAAAGCCGTTTCAATTAAGTGATTTGACGATTTCAGGGTTTATCGGGGATGTCAAAATCGACTTATCAAAGGCCATCATCGCAGAAGAAGAGAGCACGATCGTGATAAGCGGGCTCATCGGAGATGTGGATATTTTCGTACCGCAGGATATTGAAGTATGTGTGAGTGCATCAGCTGCCATTGGTGATATGAAAATTATTGATGAAAAAAGAAGCGGATTCGGCAGTAAAGTGTATGTGATGACAGACAATTACGATGAGAGCAAACGAAAAGTGAAAATCTCCATCTCTTTACTGATCGGAGATGTGGATGTGAGATACTTATGAGGAAACTCCATCTAGGTATCCAGTGGCAATCTATTCGTCTTGGAGTAGGGATCTCGCTTGGTGTTGTCATCATGACGATGCTGCCCATGTTTTTTTATTATCAGCTTGATCCGATGATTCTCCTCTCTACCCGCTGGTTTGGCATCCCGTTTTTTTGTATTTTACTGATCATTAGTCTTGCCATTGGGTTTTCTGCCTCACATGTATTTGGCTATCAGCATAAAAAGCGTCTTGATCAGCTTGTAGAGTCGATTTTAAAGTTTGAAAATGGGAACTTTGCATACAGACTGCCGTCTCTTGGCGACGATGAAATTGGCTTAGCGGCTGATCAATTAAATGAAATGGCGAAACGAGTGGAAGGTCAAGTAGCCTCTTTGCAAAAGCTCTCGAATGAGCGGGCAGAATGGCAGGTGCAAATGAAAAAGTCGGTCGTCTCAGAAGAACGTCAGCGTTTAGCACGAGAACTGCATGATGCGGTTAGCCAGCAGTTATTTGCGATCTCGATGATGACCTCTGCGATTCTTGAAGTCATGAAGGAAAAGGATGAAAAGATTTTAAAGCAAATGCGCCTAGTCGAACGAATGGCTGGCGATGCACAAAATGAAATGCGTGCGCTTTTGCTTCATCTCAGACCGATCACCCTTGAAGGAAAAGACTTGAAAAAGGGCTTGATTGAGCTCCTAAATGAATTTCAAGCAAAACAGCCGATTGATATTGATTGGGAAATAGAAGATGATGTTCCGCTCTCAAAAGGAGTAGAGGATCACCTCTTCCGAATTGTACAGGAAGCCCTGTCAAATGTATTCAGGCATGCAAAGGCGACAAAGGTGACGGTTCGTCTGCTCATTCGAAATCGGCAGGTGCAGCTGAAGATTATCGACAATGGGATCGGCTTTCAAACCGATCATGTGAAGACGGCCTCCTACGGACTGGAATCAATTCGTGAAAGAACAAGTGAAGTAGGCGGTGTCGCAGAGATTATGTCATTTGAGGGAAAAGGAACACAAATTGATGTGAAGGTTCCCATTTTTGATGAAGGAAAAGGAGAGAACGTTCGATGATTCGAGTGCTTTTAATCGACGATCACGAAATGGTGAGAATGGGGCTTGCTGCTTTTTTAGAGGCACAGGCTGATATTGAAGTCATTGGTGAAGCGTCAGATGGACAAAAAGGTGTAGAGCTCGCAGTTGAATTAAGGCCAGATGTCATTTTAATGGATCTTGTCATGGAAGGCATGGATGGCATCGAAGCAACGAAAAGAATTTGTCAGGAAATTGAAGATGCTCGAATTATCGTTCTGACGAGCTTTATTGACGATGATAAAGTTTATCCAGTGATTGAAGCAGGTGCTTTAAGTTATTTATTAAAAACATCCAAGGCAGGAGAAATTGCAGATGCCATTCGGTCTGCAAGTATCGGCGAACCAAGACTAGAATCAAAAGTAGCTGGAAAGGTGATGAATAAACTTCGTCATTCCTCAAATGGATCGATCCTTCATGATGCATTAACAGCAAGGGAAATGGAAATCTTGAAGCTGATTGCCGATGGGAAATCGAATAAGGTCATCGCTGAGGAACTATTTATTACAATTAAAACAGTGAAGACACATATTACAAACATTCTTTCCAAACTCGATGTAGAAGACCGGACGCAAGCGGCTGTGTATGCGCATCGTCATAAGCTGATTCAATAAAATAAAAAAACAGCTTTCAAAAGAAAGCTGCTAGAACATGCGTAAATTTAGTCCTTCTGTCCTGTGATCGGACGTTCGGATAGTTGATGGAGCTCAGGAACTGGAAAAGCCTCCTGCTCCTCGGCCGATTTGTCTTCTAGGGCTTTCTTCATCTCGGATAATAGCTTTACGCTCTCCTTTGCCAATGCTGCCTTTTTCTCTTGCAAACCAATGATCTGTGAAAGTCCGACGAATATACCGCCTCCAACAAGAAGGAGCGCAGGGGTTTGTCCATAATAAATCACGATCAAAAATGTGCTCGAAAAGCTGTCGGCTTCAATGAAGAAATCTTCTTTTGATTGCATGAATACAACAACTAACAGGAGTATTCCTAGAATCAAAAATAGAATGCCGGCCGAAAGTAAAGCTCGTTTCATGATTGACACCCTTTTTTTCTTACCATTTTAACATACTCTATAAGGATTGTGTTGCGCCCTTAGTCCCGAAGTCACGGATTTTCACATTTGCTTTGTAACGAATATCTGATTCACTAAAAATTTCATCCCAATGTTTTGCTTCTTTTCGAAAATCTTTCGGGTAGGCAATACTCGCCTTTTGATAGAATCCGCAAATATCTGCTTTGATCTCGTGCTGTAATTCACCGATGAATTCTTTAACGCTTGTCTCTATTCGACGCTTGACAACGCCTTCAATTTCTCTGAGATACTTTTCATTAAAAGCGTTTTCACGTTCATTCCAATCCTCAGACAATCGTCCATCAAGTTCCACTGACACATCAAATTGATATTTTCCGCTGGCTGATTTATTGGTTTTAATATGGTGCTTGAGTTTGAAAATCTCAAAAGAGTAGCTGCTGTGTTCATATTCAAATTCAATGATTCCACCCAGTCCGTCTCCAGTTAACAGATTGTATGACTGTACTGCTAACGGAGAGATATTGGTGAGAAATCGCTTATTCTTAATAATAGAGGCTCCATTGATCATTAATTTTCCTTGATCGACGCTGACTTTCGGAATAGCGAAAGATACATTGTTTTGCATGGCAGAAGAAATATCTCCTAATGAGCTAGTCTTAAACATGCGAATGGTCGATTTTCTATTCTCAGAAAGATCGTATAAGGTCGTAGAGGCTGGCTGTCCGTCGTCATTGATTTTCAGCATGTCTCCAGGATTCTTAGAGGTCATAAAGACGAGGCCTCCTCTCCTCGTTTCATTGTCTCGAATGAATTGATTAATGACGAGGTCGAAATCATTCTCATTGATGAGTTCCTCAGAAAACAATAACACCCGTAGCTGCTGTGCGAAAATGCGATGGCTTTTCAGCGCCGTTGTGCGGAATATTTGATGCACAGAATTCCCGTTTGTTTCAATGATTTTCGTAGGGTCTTTGATGTTTGATTCCTGAGAGATCTTTTGAGGAACGAGGACTTGCATAGATACCTTTAATTTATTCCCTTGGTCCCCTTTGTCTACTGCAAATCCAATCGCCATGTTAAGCTCCTCAATATTTGTGCTATCCCAGCAACCGCTTAATAGAACCAGCGTCAAAAGAGCACAAGCTGCCTTCTTTTTCATGCTGTTTTCCGCCTCCTTTTGAAAAACACGATAATGAATAAGAGAAACGGGAGAATGCCGAACAGCAGGAAAAAGAGGTTGTTCACATAGGTTAAATAATTTCGCACTGTATCGACATCCTTTGGAAAAATCGCTGCAAAGTAAATGACAATTCCCATTAAAACAAGGACCACTTTTTTAGGAAACTTGGTCAGTTTAGACACCCCGATTGCAGCAAAAAATGTATATCCGACAAAGCTTGTATAAAGCTGAATCAGCCAAACGATAAGCAAAAAGGAGTCAATGCGTTCAATAAAAATCCCCTGAATATCAAATGATTGAAATAAGGCAATGGTCGGCCAAGTCAAAGTCGCCGTTTCTTTCACCGTGAACGCACCAACCACAAGAATATAGGTGAAAATATAGATGATCGCAGGAATCAAAAAGCCGACTGTACCATAAGCAAAGGTGTGTTTTTGCGTGTTCAAATAGGCAGGCATAAACAGAATCATTTCAATGCCTACAAACGAAATGGCTGATGCGTTCAAAGATTTGAAAACAGGGGAGAATCCCTCTCCTAAAACGGGACGGAGGTTATCAAGCTTAAATTCTTGCACGCTCAGTCCGTAAGCGACAAATAAGATGATGAGCGTCACAATCAGAATAAAAGGAAATAGCCTGGCTAAATCACCAATCCCTCCAATGACAAGATAAAAACCAACCAAAATAAAGCTGATCATTGTCATCGCTACAGGTGTGTTTTGAAGCAGAAAGAACTTCACCATTTCCGACATAGCCCGTACTTCATAGCTAGCAACGCCAAGAAAATAAATAATAATCAAGAGGTTGGCAAGCGTGCCAATCCATTTTCCAAGACCCTCATTCGTATAATCATAATATGAGGAGAAGGGGACTTTTTTCATCATCAGGACATTTGCAAAAATAAACACAATGTAAATGACACTCATGAGTAAGAGTGCAATCCAGCCGTCAGGTGTAGCCGCAGCCTGAGCCATTGCTCTTGGCAGAATCATCATACTTGCGCCTAGTGTTGTATTTGCAATAATGGCACTTGCCTGATAGCTTGATATCGACTCTTTATGATTGACCATCTCGTTCTCCTTTCTGTTGATTTCTTAAGGGCAATCGAATAATGGAATTGTCCTCGTTTTTATAGCTGAACACAAAATCTGGTGAGAAATATGGTGTGCCAAAACTTTTTTGCCGTGTGAGATGAGTAAGGAGTACGAGCATAAACAGCACAATCCCGTATAAACCAAAGGTAGCCGCAGCAAACATGGACACAAAGCGGAGCACACGAAAGGACATGCCCATCCCGTATTGAGGAACAGTAAAGGACGCAAGGGCCATCACGCTGACGATAATCACCATGATTGAGCTCACAATATGAGCCTGAACGGCTGCCTGGCCAATAACAACCCCGCCAACAAGTCCGATCGTTTGACCGAGCGGGTTTGGCAGCCTTAAGCCGGCTTCCCGCAGAAGCTCAATCGTCATCTCCATGATGAGTGCCTCCACAATAGGCGGAAAGGGGACATTTTCTCTTGTACTTGAGATCGAAATAGCTAGAGTTGTTGGTAAAAGTCCTTGATGGAACGACACAAGCGCAATATAAATGGCTGATAAAAATAATGTCAGAAAGATCGAGGTAAACCGCAGCATACGAATGAGAGAGGCGGCGATCCATCTTTCATAATAATCATCCGGTGATTGCATAATCGTCGCGAGCGAAGCAGGTACAATTAACACAAAAGGTGAATGATCGACAAAGATAGCAACCCGGCCATTATTTAAAGCAGACGCGACTTTATCCGGCCGTTCTGTGTTTTGAATTTGCGGAAAAGGAGAATACACATTGTCTTCAATGAGCTCCTCAAGAACACCAGAGTCCTGTATATCATCAATGGTGACTTGCTTGAGCCGTTTTTTTACCTCTTTTAAAACAGAGGCTTCAACGATACCGTCAATGTACATGATGGTCACTTGGGTGTATTTCTTTTCCCCGATCTTCATGTTAACTGTTTTGAGGTCAGGGTTTTTCAAGCGCTGTCGCACGAGAGCTAAGTTCGTGTTTAAATCTTCAATGAAGCCAACTTTCGGCCCTCTTACGACTGTTTCAGATGTAGAATCCCCTAAACTGCGTTTCTTCGTTCCATGCGTTTCTAAAATATACGCATGCTGAAATCCATTAATCAGCACCACGCAATGCCCTTCAAAAATCGCATCGACCAATTCTTCAGAGGTCTTCACCGAACGTGTCGTCATCATGGATAAATTAGATTCCAACTTCTCTTTTGTAAGAGAGGTATGATCTTGGAGAAGCAGCTTTAAAAAGGTTTGAATCTCCATCTTTTCGTTCATTTCTTTTATGTATAAATAGTAAACAACCTGCCCGTGAGGCAGCGTTTTTTTCTCATGGACCAAATCATCCATTTCCTTTAATTGCGGGAGAATGACGGAGAGATTATCGTATAAGTGTTCTTTCAATGGAGTCTGATTCAAAAGGATCACCCGCCTCAAATAACTTTTTCTTAGCATTACCTGCTTGAAAAAACAATATTCTGTGTTACATTATTTTGTGGTAAAAGAAAGAATGAGGGTTTTGGAGGAAACAGGATGGCACAAATTCGTTTAGCAGGAACAAAAGAGGAGATTGACCGTATTCTACAGTCGTTTGACAAGCATTATGAAGTGACATATACATCAAAGGATTACGGAAAAACGAACCCAAAATACAAATATTCGAAAGATGTCCGCGTTTATATTGAACTAAAATTAAAATAAAGATAAAATTTTAATTGAAAACGCTTAAAGGATTTTCGTTTTTTGTATAGAATAGAGTTGAGTGTATAAAGCTATGGAGGGATACATAATGACAGAATTTAGAATCGAAAAAGATACAATGGGCGAAATCAAGGTGCCAAAGGACAAGTTCTGGGGTGCACAAACACAACGAAGCAAAGAAAATTTCAAAATCGGTTCTGAGAAAATGCCAAAGGAAGTTGTGAATGCGTTTGCAATTTTGAAACGTAGCACAGCGATTGCCAACGAACGTCTTGGCAACCTTGAGAGCGAAAAAGCAGAAGCAATTGCTGCTGTATGTGATGACATCATCAGCGGAAAGTATGACGAGCACTTCCCGCTTGTTGTATGGCAGACAGGTAGCGGGACACAAAGTAACATGAATATGAACGAAGTCGTTGCAAATAGAGCAACTGCTTACTTGAAAGATAAAAATAGTGAGTTCAGCATTCATCCGAATGATGACGTCAACCGCAGCCAAAGCTCAAATGACACATTCCCAACTGCTATGCACGTGGCAGCTGTTTTAGCTGTGTACAAAAAATTATTGCCTGCGATTGATCAATTAAGAGCGACTCTTGATGAGAAGGCAAAAGCATATCAAGAGATTGTTAAAATCGGTCGTACGCATTTGCAAGACGCAACTCCACTGACAGTAGGTCAAGAAATTAGCGGCTGGGTGTACATGCTGGACCGTTCAAAAGAAATGATTCTAGAATCAACTGAAAAAATGAGAGAGCTTGCGATTGGCGGAACAGCTGTTGGTACAGGAATTAACGCACATCCTGAGTTTGGCCAATATGTCGCTGAGGAAATCAGCAAGCTGACAGGTCAAAATTTCAATTCTTCACCAAACAAATTCCATGCGCTGACAAGCCATGATGAAATTACGTATGCACACGGTGCCCTAAAAGCACTTGCAGCTGATTTAATGAAAATTGCCAACGATGTGAGATGGCTGGCAAGTGGTCCTCGCTGCGGAATTGGTGAATTGATCATTCCTGAAAATGAGCCAGGAAGCTCCATTATGCCAGGTAAAGTCAACCCAACTCAAAGTGAAGCATTAACAATGATTGCAGCGCAAATTATGGGAAATGATGCAACTATCGGTTTTGCTGCCAGCCAAGGAAACTTTGAGCTGAACGTATTTAAGCCGGTCATCATCTATAACTTCTTGCAATCAGTTGAATTACTTGCTGACGGCATGAACTCATTCCATGACAAGTGTGCAGTTGGAATCGAACCAAACCTAGAAACAATCGAGAAAAACTTGAACGATTCATTGATGCTTGTGACGGCACTTAACCCGCACATCGGATATGAAAATGCAGCGAAAATTGCAAAGCTTGCTCACAAAGAAGGATTAACGTTAAAAGAAGCAGCACTTCAATTAGAGCTGTTAACAGAAGAGCAGTTTGAAGAGTTTGTGAAACCAGAAGAAATGGTGACACCGAAAGCAAAATAAAAACCAGGGGCGGCTGCCCTTGGTTTTTTTCATTGAACGTGATGTGGACAAAAATGAAACCCAGGTTCTGCCTTGGGTTCTACAAATGATCCTCTTTCAAAATACGCAAAAGTGACTCAGATACGGATTGGAGCGGTGCGAACAATTTCAGTTGATGCAGCATACCTTTCACGATGACTTGTCTAGGTTTTTGTTTGTTTAATTCATTTTCTAGAATGCCGAGTGCTTCAAATAAATCAGGCTCGTCTTTCACTTCATAGTGTGCTTCAGCTTGCTCTCTTAATTCTTTTAAAAGAGATTCTGTCAGCGGGTCGAATGACCGTTCATAAATAGGACCAAACCAATCGCTCGCTTGATCTACAGAGATGAGCGGAAGATCATGTCGCGCCATCATACCGCCCATCAAATCATCGATACGGTGAATCATCGTTGCGGCTAGCTCCTCAGCCTCCAGCTGAAAATCATATAAAATCGCAAGCTCGAAATAAACGTGGCTCATGCCCTCAATTGTCAAACAAAGATCAGCCATATAAGGAATCGCTGCATCTCCATATACCTGCTTAATGTTATCAATGTGAAGCTGAATGGTGGCAAGTCTGATTTGTTTTGCGAGCTGCTGCGTTTCTTCATTCATTGGCAGTGCTCGATCGCTCAGCTGCATTTTAATAAAATCCTTTTGCTGCAAAATATTATCGTAGTAGACAGTAAGCTGCTTGCGGTAGGCTTCCTTTGGTGTGCCGCCCTCTGTTTGAACCTCGTGGATCCGGGTAAATACCTTATCGTAATAGTAATGTAAGATTGAAATGAGCAGTGCTTCCTTTGATTTAAAATAAAGATAAAAAGCACCCTTTGACATGTGGCATTCATCCGCAATTTCCTGAACAGACGTTGTATTGTAGCCTTTACTGGCAAACAATTTCATGCCAGCCTCAATGATCATTTTCTCTTTCTTTTTCAATATGAATGTCATCCTTTCTTACCGAGAGACAAATGTCTTAGGAAACGTGCGCAAAGAGATGTGACTTATCGGTCATAAACGACGAAAGTTTTCAAAAATTAATCAGATTGTAACTTGTTTTTTACAGTGTAATTCTTTATATTATAAAGTAAGGTGACCAACTGGTCAAAAAATGTGAAAGGATGATGTTCCATGAGAGAAATCGATGATATGATAAGACGCTTGCGAACAAAAGGAATTCAAGTAGAAAAAGTCAAAATGCCGAAAGAGACAACCATTGAAAAGAAATGGATGTATCAAGCTGGCAAGAAAATCAAAGCCACATACCGTGATTTCAATGGGTATTCATTCATCTAAAAAAGACTGCGGTCAAAAACCTACAGTCTCTTCTTTGGTACCGTGATCGTATAACGTACACCTAGATCATCATTTTCAATTGATATAGACGCTTGATGCATGGAGAGAATTTTTTTGACAATGCTTAATCCAATACCGAATTCGCCCTTTTTTCCCTTACTAAAAGGTTCGTATAGGCTGGATAGCATATGTTCTTCAATTGGAGGACCGTCATTACGAATGACAATGCGTATTTGATCCTCTTCCTGTTTCATTTGAATATCAATTTTCCTTTTTGCGTAGCGAAGTTGATTTTCTAGGACATTTTCAAATAATTTGCTCCATTGTTCTGGATCGCCTTCAAGAGCAGCCTCATCATCTAAGTCCACGTTCCACTGTAATTCATTTTTCGACCAGCGTATTCGGTCGACCACTTCCAGCATCGTATTACTGAGTAGGAAGGAAGCATGTGCAGGGTGTTGATTTGATAAATAATCAAGCTTTGTTAAGTACAGCAAATCCTTGATTTTCTTCTCAAGCTTTTCCGCTTCACCTTCAATGACTTCCACTGTTTGTTCAAGATCTCCCTTAGGAAAAATACCATCTTTAATCGACTGCGTATAGCCGCGGATGACCATGACAGGTGTCTTTAAGTCATGTGATATATTTTGCAAAAGAGTCCGTTCTGTTTCATCCTTTTGAATGAGTTTTTGTCTCATTTCTTCAATGGTATGACCAAGCTTTCCAATTTCATCTTGCCGGTCAACGATGACAGGATCGTCCCAGTCCTCTTGTGCAATCCGCTTCACGTGTTTTTCAAACGCAACGATTGGACGGGATAAGTAGCGGGCAAGCCAAATCGATGGAATCCAGCTTAATAAAATAACGGTGCCCAAGATAAAGATCAGCTGTTTAAACAGCGTAAAGGACAGGTCATCTCGATAAGAGTCTGGCGCATAAGACAAAAGAATATATTGTGTATTGCCTGTTGATACTTTTTTGATGACAAAAAAGATGTGCTGGCCATTCACCTCTTCAGAATAGCGTTTCGTTGCGCTTTTTTGTTTTTTCACAAAGGCTTGGATTTTCTCAATAAAGGCGTGCGGGAAAAACTGCCCCATTTGGTTTAATTCATCTGACGGAATCAGAATGTGTTGCACCGAGCGGTTTTCCGGTGTCGACTTTGGCGAGCCGTCTCGGTTCAACGGATATTCTGTGAGCACCTGCTGTTCATTTTCGATATTTTTATAAATTTCATTCGTGAAAAAATTTCGTAATGTATTGGAAAATAGGATGATCAGAACAATCGAGATGGTGAGCAAAATACCAGAGATGACGATCCAAATTTGAAAAGCGAGTGGTTTGTTCTTCATCCTTTTAGCATCCTATAGCCAAATCCATAGATGGTCTCGACCTTTAAGTCGGGCATTTTTTTGCGCAATCGTCTGACAAGGTCATCCACCACACGATCTGTCCCGAAGTAATCGTGTCCCCAAATTTTGACGAGAATATCTTCACGAGAAAAAGCATGTCCTTGATGATGTGTAAATAAAAGCAGCAAGTCAAATTCCTTAGAAGTTAAGTTAACCAGCTGATCTCCTTCATACACCTCTCTTACATCCTCATGAATGACATAGGAGGAGACGGGTGTGACACTTTGCTGCTGCGGAGTATCGCTGTTTTTGTACACAAGCTCAAGCAGCTTTTGCACCCGAATGATCAGCTCGCGCGGAAGAAATGGCTTCGCAATATAGTCACTGCTTCCTAGCTCTAAACCGAGGACACGATCAATATCTGCGTCGCGTGCTGAAATGAAAATGACCGGTACGTCAGGTGATGCGGCTTTGATTTCTTTAATCAGTGTGTAGCCATCTGTATCAGGCAGCATGATATCTAAAATCCATAGATGCGGCGGCTTATTCATTGCTTCGCGTGCCGCTTCTCCGGTTAAAAAAGAGGAGACATTCCAATTTTCACTTTCTAAATATTTGGTTAAAAGTTCGTTTAAGTTTTGTTCATCTTCCACTAAATAAATGGTGTACGACAAAGTCTTCCACATCCTCTCAACGTCATTATAACGGGATATAAAGGCGGCATGTCAACAATCACATGCTTTTTTCACAATTTCACATATTCTTCTCATCATTATCCCATAATGTTTGTTTATGATAAGCTCAAGGGAAAAAAGGGCATAGACAAAAGGCAGATCAATAGGTGCTTTTCACGAATGTGCGCACCTTGCTTTTTTTCTATGAATAAGTATTATATAATTTGACATATTGTCATGTAGTATCTTCAATGATGTTGCCATTAAGAGGACATGAGTCCGATCTACACATATGAATCAAGCAAGTCATGAACATGATGTAAAGGAGTGTAAGCGATGGATTTCCGAAGAGAAGATGAAGAGAAGAAGTTGAATCAACAAGAAGATGTACATCAAGAGAATGAGAAACAAATAGACGAACCTGAAAAAGAAAAGGAACTCGTTTTTCAACCTCATGAAAACGAAGCTTCTGCCACTCAGGAGAGTGTGACAAACCATTCTCCTCAAATGGGGGATGACCGTGTGTCGAAAAAGGAGAAAAAGCGGAAAGCAGCATGGCTCAGTCCGATCCTTGGAGGAATTATTGGCGGAGGCCTTGTGCTTGGCATTACACCGCTTTTGCCGCAGTCACAGGACACAGCAGCAAACACTCAAACGCAAACAGCGTCAAGTGAACCGGCAGCCTCTGAAAATTTCTCAACAAAACAAATCACCAATGCCACGAATGTTTCTGATATGGTAGAAGATTTAGAGCCAACCATTGTGGGAGTCTCAAACTATCAATCTACCCAAAATTCGTTTGGCCTTAGCGGTGATTCAACAGAAGCTGAAGCTGGAACGGGTTCTGGTGTCATCTTTAAAAAAGATGGCAAAAAAGCGTACATTATTACAAATAACCACGTAGTCGAGGGTGCCAATAAATTGAAGGTCACACTTTATGACGGAAAAACAAAAGACGCGAAGCTTGTCGGCAGTGACGTGATGACAGATTTAGCTGTTGTCGAAATCAATGCAGACGGCATTGATAAAGTGGCGAGCTTTGGTGATTCTTCTAAGCTCCGTGCTGGAGACAAAGTGATTGCAATTGGGAACCCGCTTGGTGCCCAGTTCTCTGGTACTGTGACAGAAGGGATTATTAGTGGTCTTGATCGTACAGTTGAAGCGAACACATCATCTGGTACGGTGGAAATGAATGTACTGCAAACAGATGCAGCGATCAATCCAGGAAACAGCGGTGGACCGCTTATCAATACAGATGGTCAAGTCATTGGTATCAATAGCTTAAAAATTAGCGAAAGCGGTGTGGAATCACTCGGCTTTGCGATTCCAAGTAACGATGTCAAACCGATTGTAGATGAGCTGTTGAAAAACGGAAAGGTTGAACGTCCTTATCTTGGCGTACAAATGATTGACCTTGAGCAAGTGCCTGAAACGTATCAAGAAAATACGCTCGGCCTATTTGATAAACAAATCGGCAAAGGGATTTACGTAAAGGATGTATCAAAAGGATCACCTGCACAAAAAGCAGGCTTGAAGTCTGGCGATGTCATCATCAAGTTTAAAGGGAAAAACGTGGCGAACAGCTCTCAGCTGAAAGAAATTTTGTACAAAGAAACAAAAGTCGGCGATAAAACGACAATGACTGTTATTCGTGAAGGGAAAAACAAGAACCTAGACATTACCCTTGGACAGTCTGAAACAGAATAAATGAAAAAACAGGTGGACGTTAAAAGTCTACCTGTTTTTTTATGCTTATTTTTTTGAAGAGAGTGTACGTAATATGATCTTTTCCCACATGCTCCAAGGCAGGAGCTGCTTTGCTGTGAATGAAAGCCGCACTCCTTTCCCAATCGGATATCTCAGCTTTTTCAGCCGCTTCTTCTCGGCTAATCGAATCACAAGCTCTGCGACTTCACGCGGGTCCCCGTAGTTTGATTTCTGGGCATTGATATGAGCCATCATTTTTTGATAGAGGTGTATGTATTTCGAGCCTTCCTCTGGCTGCAACATGTGCTCGTTCATAGACGTGTTCCAAATATTCGTTTGGAAAGAGCCTGGCTCGATCAAGGCTGCCTGTATACCGAACGATGCCAGTTCAATGCGTAAGCTCTCTGTGTAGCCCTCTAAAGCAAACTTGGAGGATACATAAGGAGAAAGTGCGGGCATTCCCATTAATCCGCTGATGCTGCTCATATTGAATATCTTTGCACCATTTGTCATCAGCGGAAGGACGGCTTGTGTCACTTCCATGACTCCGAAAACATTGACATCAAATTGCTGGCGGTACGTGTCAACAGGAACCTCTTCAGCAAAACCCGCATAGGCTGTTCCAGCATTGTTGATAAGCAAGGTAATGGGGGCGTAAGTATGCAACTTTTTCTGAAATGCTTGAATCGACTGCGTGTCTGTCACATCTAATGCTTCAATATGTATCGCTTCGGCTAACGAGGCTTGCTCGATTTCTTCAGCAAGCTTTTTCGCATTGGCTTCCTGCCTGACACCTGCAATCACTGTATAGCCTTGCTTGGCGAGCCCTATCGTGATGAGCTTGCCAAAGCCGCTATTGGCACCAGTTACAATGGCTGTCCTTTTCATCATCTCGTACCTCCTTTTTGTTTCAATTTACCATAGCCCGCTCTTTTATTGAATAACGAAAAGAAGGATGGAGAAGAATAAAAAGCGATGATAAGAAATAGGAGGAAGCGCATGATGTGTTGGAAGAAGGCGGGACAAATAGGAGTGCTGCTTTTTATGCTGTCTGGCTGCCAATCGATTGAGCCGCTCCAGCAAACAAAGGAAGCGGAAGCAGAGAGTCTCTCAGCGGTTCAAATGAAGGAACTTCCATTTGAGCATCTCCACCTGCATGTTCAATACGGGCAGAAAAGCGAATTATACGAAGCCACCTATCGTCAGGCGAAAGGAAAAGAAGAAGCACTGATTCGTGATCATTTGAACGGTGTCCGCTATGAAGGTGAAGAAGCTTTACGCGAGATGAAGATGAAGCTAAATGATATGTCGATTCCTAGTGCGAAGATCAATGAAACGTATGTCAATGAGCTATTAGCTGCTTTTAATTTAGACGATGATTATCAGCGAATTCAGGTCGATATGAAGCTTGAAGATGGGACCAAACGTACATTCCAAAAGAAGAAGTAAAACGGAACTTTCTCATTTTTTAATTGAAAATGATTTTCAAAATCACTTAAATCTGATACACTAAATTGAGATAAGTGATCTTTTGCGTCTATATATAGACGATATTTCATATAAAAAATTTACATGAGAAAAGGAGCGTTTGAGCGGAATGAGTGCCATTTCTACTGAAGGTTTAAGCTTAGGCTACGGAGAAACAATGATCATAGATGAACTAAATGTATCGATCCCTAAGGGTGAAATCACAGTATTTATTGGCAGCAATGGATGCGGTAAATCCACGCTACTTCGCTCTTTGGCCCGTCTCATGAAGCCAATGGGTGGGTCTGTCCTGCTTGAAGGTCATTCCATTGCCAAATTACCAACAAAGGAAGTAGCGAAACAGCTCGCTATTCTTCCGCAAGGACCAGAAGCGCCAGAAGGATTAACCGTGCATCAGCTAGTGAAGCAAGGCAGATATCCTTATCAAAATTGGCTGAAGCAGTGGTCAAAGCAAGACGAAGAAGCAGTGAATCGTGCACTGAAGTCAACAAAGATGGAAGACCTCGCTGATCGAACGGTCGATTCATTATCAGGTGGACAAAGGCAGCGTGCATGGATTGCGATGACGTTAGCGCAGGAGACGGATATCATTTTGTTAGATGAGCCGACGACGTATTTAGATATGACGCATCAAATTGAAATTCTCGACCTTCTGTTTGACTTAAATGAAAAAGAGCAGCGCACGATTGTCATGGTTCTTCATGACCTGAATCTCGCATGTAGATATGCTCATCACCTTGTAGCGATTAAAGACAAGACGATTTATGCAGAAGGAAGACCAGAAACGGTCATTAATTGTGATCTTGTGAAAAATGTTTTCGATATGAACTGCCAAGTGACAACAGATCCTTTATTCGGAACTCCATTATGTATTCCGCACGGCAGAGGACGCTGTATTGTGCAGCAAGCGCAAGCGGAGACATTTCTCGCTGCAAGATAATTGTATGTCAAAAGCCTGACATCTGTTACGTACAGAGTCAGGCTTTTTTCTGAAAAAGGAGCGGAAGATCAATGGGAAATGAACTAGATGAAAAGCTGGAAGGCTTGCTTGAGAAATATACTGAGCTACTCCTTGGCGAATCAACAGACGCACTGAAACAAGATGTGAAACAATGGGTGATCTACTCTCATATCGCAAAAAGCATGCCGCCTCTAGCAAAGCATTTTAATGAATCGTATCCAGAGGCTAAGGAAGAAATCAAAGAAACCATTCAGCGAATCAAACAAATGAACGAAGCTCATCGAGCGAATCAAGATCGTTAAAAAAACTGCCAGCTCCATACTGGCAGTTTTTCTTTATGACATCTGTGATGGTCCGTATGGAGATTGTTCTGTCAGTGTTTGCTGGAATTTCTGGTGCGCCTGCTGGAGCTTTTGCTGTTCAGCGGCTTCAACAGAATACCAGCCATATCGGAACATGACATCATATAAATGTCTTTGTGTTTTCTGAGTTTCTAGCGCAATTCGCTGAATATCCTGATAAAGAGATTCATGACTGAATTCATTGAGCGCTGTGTTGTATCCGCTTGTCATATATTTTTCAGTCGACAAGAGATCTGTGACAAAATCACGATCATTCATGTTTGTTGTCGTGGGAACCGGAGTTTGAGGATTCCCGATTTTTTGTTGGTTTTGTTGTTCCATGTTTTTTCCTCCTATTGCATAAAGCCAGTAGACTGGCCTTGCCCTGAGCTGCCTAAATGCTGAAGAATTTGTGTGTAATGCTGATGGTGCATTTGGCCCACTTGATTTAATTCTTGTTTCAATGTTTGATCCTGGCAATGCTCAGCCATAAAGTGAGCCTTTTTCATAGCGATCAAGTTCCAATTCAGCATATCCTCTAAGTACAAGGAATCCTTCACTGAAATGACTTGCGGGGGCATATTCATTTGCTGATTGTTCAAGGTGTGTTCCTCCTTACAATTTTGTTTCCTTACTGATTTTTTTTATATTGTTGATTTTGACTAGTCTTTTTGCCGCCTAGGTCCGCTTCCTGTGATGGACCTGCGTTTCCTTTTACACTTGCAGCACTTACGCCTGCTTTCGATGGGTTTTTCTTCAAACGAGACATGTGGACATCACCTCCATTCTTACAATGCCCTCTCATCTTTAATTCATACGCCGCAAAGTAAGGCACATGAGAATGTGTAAATTTTTGAAATCCGCTCTTGAACTGTTTCGGAAAATCTTTTAAGATAAAGAAAGAGGCATTGATTTTTTTTGGACAAAAAATGAATGACTGTTCATTCAAAATGTTTAGGGGGATATTTATGGGCAAACATATTCGCAAGGCGGCTGTCATTGGTTCAGGTGTCATGGGCTCAGGCATTGCTGCGCATCTAGCCAATATCGGGATACCAGTAACATTGCTAGATATTGTGCCAAACGAACTGACAAAGGAAGAAACGGCAAAAAAGCGAACGCTTGATCACCCTAGTGTTCGGAATAGATTAAGTCAAGAAGCGATGAAAAAATTGTTAAAGCAAAAGCCAGCACCTCTTACTTCAGCAAAAAACCTATCATACATCACACCGGGAAATCTCACAGATCACCTTTCCTTATTACATGATGCTGACTGGATCATTGAAGTCGTCACTGAAAAGCTCAGCATCAAACAACATGTATTCTCTCTCATCGACGAACACCGCAAAGAAGGCAGTATCGTATCAAGTAACACATCTGGAATTTCGGTTGAAAAAATGGCAGAAGGCCGATCAGAGGATTTTAAACGCCATTTTTTAGGTACACATTTTTTTAACCCAGCTCGTTATTTAAAGCTTTTAGAAATCATTCCTATTCAAGAAACAGATCCAGAAGTACTCCAATTTATGAAAACGTTTGGCGAGGATGTACTTGGTAAAGGCGTCGTTGAAGCGAAAGATACGCCGAACTTTATTGCCAATCGTATTGGTACTTATGGACTCCTTGTGACAGTGCGTGAAATGCTTGAAAACAAATACACCATTGGAGAGGTGGATTCGGTCACAGGACCCCTCATTGGAAGACCGAAAAGTGCGACCTTCCGTACACTTGATGTCGTAGGGCTCGACACGTTTTTCCATGTAGCCCGTAACGTATATGACCAAGTAGAAGGAAAGGAAAAAGATATTTTCCAGTTGCCTGAGTTTATTGAAAGAATGCTTGAAAAGGGATGGATTGGCAGCAAGGCAGGGCAAGGATTTTATCAAAAAAATGGAAAGACCATTTTAGAACTTGATCCTGTGACGCTCACATACGGAGAACGAACGAAGTTGAAAGATCCAGGCATTGAGATGGCGAAGCAGCAAAAGGGAACGAAAGCGAAATTGAAAGCGCTTATTTATCAAGATGGTCGTGCAGGACAATTGCTCTGGAACATGACGGCACCTGTGCTCCTTTACTCAGCTCAGTTAACAGGCGAAATTGCGGATGATATTCAGTCCATCGATAACGCAATGAAATGGGGATTTGGCTGGCAGCACGGTCCATTTGAGCTATGGGATGCAATTGGTGTGAAAAAAGCAGTCGAGCGTATGGAAGCAGAAGGTCACAGCATCCCGCAGTGGGTGCAAGACATGCTGTCAGAAGGACACGACACATTCTATCAAGAAAATGCTGATGGAGAGCGTGCGTTTTATCACAATGGGGCTTACGAACAGGAAAAAGGAAACGACAAGAATATTTCCTTAGCGAAATTGAAAAAGAAGAACGACGTGATTTTCAAAAATGCTGGTGCGAGCTTGATTGATATCGGTGATGATGTCGCCTTGCTCGAATTTCACTCCAAAAGCAATGCCATTGGACTAGATGTCATTGACATGATCAATCGCGCTGTCGATGAGGTGGAAGAAAATTATAGAGGGCTTGTCATCGGAAACCAAGGCAAGAACTTCTGTGTTGGTGCCAACCTTGCTCTGATTTTAATGGAAGCTCAGGACGATAATTTCTTTGAAATTGACTTTGTGATCCGCCGCTTCCAGCAGGCAATGATGAAGGTGAAATATAGCGACCGTCCAATCGTTGCTGCGCCGTTTGGTATGACACTTGGAGGTGGAACAGAGGTTTGTCTGCCGGCAGCAGCTATTCAGGCGTCGAGTGAAGCATACATGGGTCTTGTCGAAGCGGGAGTTGGACTGATTCCAGGCGGCGGTGGAAACAAAGAATTATACCTTCGCCATCTGCAAGGATCAGCGAAGCCATCGCAGACCGCTATACAAGATGCCACGATGAAAACATTTGAAACAATTGCAATGGCGAAAGTATCCACTTCGGCAGAGGAAGCGCGGGATATGAACATGCTGCGCGCGAGTGACCGAATCAGTATGAACGGTGATCACCTGATCTATGATGCGAAACAACTTGTGCTCTCTCTTGATGAAGCAGGTTATCGTGCGCCGCTCAAGCAAAAGGTGCCCGTCATGGGAGAAACAGGCTATGCAGCGATGGTATTGGCGGCTGAAAATATGAGATTATCTGGATACATTTCAGAGCATGACATGACCATTGTAAAAAAATTAGCTCATGTTATTTCCGGCGGAAAACTGCCATTTGGAACAGAGGTAGAGGAGCAATACTTATTAGAGCTTGAAAGAGAAGCCTTTTTAAGTCTTGTAGGAGAAGTGAAATCACAAGCACGCATGCAGCACATGCTCGTCAAAGGAAAACCTTTACGTAACTAAGGGGGAGTCAAAATGAGAGAAGCAGTCATTGTCGCTGGTGCGAGAACACCAGTAGGGAAGGCGAAAAAAGGATCGTTAAAACATGTTCGGCCTGATGATATGGGCGCATTGTGTGTAAAAGAAACATTAAAGCGTGCCGGTGATTACGAAGGACAGATAGATGATTTGATCATCGGATGTGCAACACCAGAAGCAGAGCAGGGGTTAAATGTGGCTCGGAATATTGGGGCGTTAGCAGGACTTCCGTATACAGTACCTGCCATCACCATCAACCGCTACTGCTCATCTGGTCTTCAGTCAATCGCTTATGCAGGTGAGCGGATTATGCTCGGTCAGGCAGAAACGATCTTAGCTGGAGGAGTCGAATCGATGTCACAGGTGCCGATGATGGGTCATTCCATTCGTCCGAATGCTCAATTGGCAGAACAAGCGCCTGAATACTATATGAGCATGGGGCACACGGCAGAGCAGGTGGCGCAAAAGTATCAGGTCACACGTCAAGATCAGGACGCCTTTGCGGTAAGAAGTCATCAAAAGGCAGCCAAAGCATTACAGGAAGGAAAATTTTCAGATGAAATTGTCTCCGTTGATGTAACAGAGCGGCGGGTAGGGGAGCAATATCAATTAGAAGAACATCAATTTAAGTTTTCACAGGATGAAGGCGTGAGAGCAGGGACAACGGAAGAGATTCTTTCCACTTTGCGTCCGGCTTTCTCGACAAAAGGCACAGTGACTGCAGGAAACTCTTCACAAACAAGTGACGGTGCTGCGTGTGTGATGATGATGGATCGTGAGAAAGCATCCTCACTTTCCCTTCAGCCGCTCGCTAAATTCAGAGCATTTGCTGTTGGCGGTGTACCACCTGAGGTGATGGGAATTGGTCCAATTGAAGCCATTCCGCGTGCGCTGAAAATCGCTGGACTTGAGTTGAAGGATATCGGGCTGTTTGAATTAAACGAAGCGTTTGCCTCTCAGGCCATTCAAGTCATTCGTCATTTAGGGATTGATGAAGAGAAAGTGAATGTCAATGGCGGGGCAATCGCGCTAGGACATCCGCTCGGCTGTACAGGAACGAAACTGACACTGTCACTCATTCATGAAATGAAGCGGCGAAACGAGCAATTTGGCATCGTCACAATGTGTATCGGCGGGGGCATGGGAGCAGCAGGAATTTTTGAATTGATCTAAAGGGGGAAAACAGAATGAAAGCAATGGAAGAGGTAAAAAAGGGTGGAAGCTTCTTAATTGATGAGACGAATTATGAGCATATCTTTACACCAGAGGATTTCTCTGATGAGCATCAAATGATTGGAAAGACAACAGAGGATTATATTTTACAAGACGTTGTTCCATATATAGATCAAATTGAAAACCATGAATTTGAGCATTCTGTCAGGCTTCTCAAAAAGGCTGGAGAGCTTGGACTGCTAGGAGCTGACGTGCCTGAAGAATTCGGCGGGCTCGGATTAGATAAAATCAGTTCAGCCATTATTACCGAGAAATTCTCCAGAGCAGGGAGCTTCTCGCTTTCCTATGGCGCCCATGTCGGCATTGGGTCTCTGCCAATCGTGCTGTTTGGAAATCAAGCGCAAAAGGAAACATATCTTCCTGGACTCGCTTCTGGAGAAACAATTGCAGCGTACGCCCTCACTGAGCCAGGATCAGGCTCTGACGCCCTTGGAGCAAAGACAACTGCGGTCTTAAATGAAGCCGGAACTCATTATGTGCTGAATGGGGAAAAACAGTGGATCACAAACTCCGCATTTGCCGACGTCTTTGTCGTATATGCGAAAATTGATGGTGAACACTTCTCTGCTTTTATCGTAGAAAAGGATTTTCCAGGTGTCAAAACGGGACCTGAAGAGAAAAAGATGGGCATTAAAGGTTCATCGACAAGAACGTTAATTCTCGAAGATGCTCAAGTGCCGAAGGAGAATTTACTAGGTGAGGCTGGCAGAGGTCATGTCATTGCCTTTAACATTTTGAATATCGGACGCTACAAGCTGGCTGTCGGAACAGTTGGTGCGTCAAAACGTGTCATTCAATTATCGGCAGAATATGCAAACCAACGTAAGCAATTCCAAACGCCAATTTCTCGATTTAGCTTAATTGGTGAAAAAGTAGCCAACATGTCGGCAAAGCTCTATGCGATGGAAAGTGCTGTTTACCGCACAGTCGGATTATTTGAACAGCGCATGGGTCTATTAAGTGAAGAAGAGCAAAAGGATGGCAAACAAATTGCCCAGTCCATTGCAGAATATGCGATTGAATGCTCTCTTTGTAAAGTACTTGGCTCTGAAACTTTAGACTATATAGCGGATGAAGGCGTGCAAATTCACGGCGGATATGGATTCATGCAAGAATACGAGGTCGAAAGAGCCTATCGTGACTCGCGGATTAACCGTATTTTTGAAGGGACAAACGAAATCAACCGTCTGCTTGTACCAGGCACATTCTTGAAGAAAGCGATGAAGGGAGAGCTTCCGCTGCTTCAAAAGGCGCAAACCTTACAGGAAGAGCTCATGATGATGATGCCAGAAGAGCCAGGTGATCAGCCGCTCGATCAAGAAAAATACTTGCTCGCCCATGCGAAAAAGATCGCCTTAATGGTATCTGGAATGGCGGCGATGAAGTATGGAAAAGCATTAGACAAAGAGCAAGAGATCCTTGTGAACATAGCGGATATCGTCAATGAAATTTTTGCTGCTGAATCGGCGATTCTGCGTACTGAAAAGGCAATCGCTGCATCAGGGCTAGATAAGAATACTCAAAAGCTTGCTTACACACAAATTTTCACGCAGGAAGCCTTCTTAAAAATTGAAGCTCATGCAAAAGAATCCTTGATCGCGATGGAAGAAGGAGATGCACTCCGCATGAGTCTGTCAGCTCTTCGCAAACTGACAAGATTCACCCCGATCAATGTCATCGCCAAAAAGCGCGAAGTGGCGAAACGAATCTTTGAAGCAGAGAAATATATCGTATAAGACGGCTGAAAAGGTACGGATATCACTCCGCACCTCAGCGTGTAGACAAACCCTCGCATTCGTTGTCAGGTCTGCGCTCCGATGCTCGTCCATCCTAGACTTCAAAGGTTTTCTATCACGCTGAAAAGAAGACAAAGGGCTAAAATAAAATCATTTTAGCCCTTTGTCAACAATCTGAGGTGCGGATATCACTCCGCACCTTTTTGTAAGCATACATTTAGGTTTTTAAAATATTTTGTGATAAAATGTTCTCACTACTTGCAGGAGGTGAAAAAAGTGGCTTTAGATTTTTATGAATACCCATCTTGCGGTACATGCCGAAAAGCAAAAAAATGGCTGGAAGAACACAATAAAGATATCAACAGCATACATATCGTCGAAGAGACGCCTGATAAAGAAACATTAAAAGCGCTTTACGAAAAAAGTGGCTTAGAGCTGAAGAAGTTCTTTAATACAAGCGGACAGAAATACCGAGAGCTACAGCTGAAAGATCAACTTCCTGCAATGTCAGAAGGCGAGCAGCTAGAATTACTCGCATCTAACGGAATGCTGATCAAGCGCCCGATTACAACAGACGGTAAACGAGTCACAGTTGGATTTAATGAAGATACATTTAAAAGCGTCTGGAAATGATGTAACTTTCATTCAGATTGTGGTATCTTCAATATAGATTGAAAGAAAAGACTGGAGGGGTATTGAATGAGCACACCAAAAGATTTACGTTATTCAGAAGAACATGAATGGGTCAAAGTAGAAGGAGATAAGGTGCGTATCGGTATTACGCATTTTGCTCAATCTGAGCTAGGCGATATCGTGTTCGTTGAGCTTCCTGAAGTAGGAGACAAAATTACAGCGGACGAGCCTTTCGGAAGTGTAGAATCAGTGAAAACAGTTTCTGAGCTTTACGCACCGATCAACGGTACAATCGTCGAAGTGAACGATGAGCTGGATGACAGCCCTGAATTCGTCAACGACTCTCCATACGAAAAAGCATGGATGATCGTGGTAGAGCCAGCTGATACATCTGAAATTGAGAACTTGATGACTGCTGAGCAATATGAAGAAATGACAAAAGAAGACTAATTCACGTAAAATTGGACACTCTACCTTTATGGGGGGTGTCCAATTTGTCTTTTCAAAAAGAACATGTGGATATAACAGATCATGTCACTGGACGATTCAAAGAAAGCGGCATGGTGCTGTATCATCAAAATGAAGAGATTGGCACGATGATTAGTGAAAACCAATATGAGTTAAAATCAGGTTATTCCTATGATCAAAATCGTTTTTATCGTTTGACGGATACATTGACCCACGGGACAGAAAAATATGTAGACTGTGATGATGAAAATGGCTGGTGCTAATCACAGATGAGGCTGCAGTGAGCATAAGCTGCAGTCTTTTTAGTGCAAGCGCCCAATCTTTACAACCTGAATGAAAAATTGTAATCTAAGGGAGAAGTGAACAACGTCAAAAGGGCCGGGTGATCGTGATGAATGTAGAGGTAGAAAAGGTCATCATTGTAGAAGGTAAAACAGACAAACAAAAGCTAAAAGAAGCCATAAGTGAACCTGTTACCATCATTTGCACCAATGGCACGATCAGTACATCGAAGCTGGATCAGCTCGTAGACGAATTATTGGGGAAAGACGTTTACATATTAGCAGACAGTGACGATGCAGGCGACAAACTGCGGAAGCAATTTCGAAAAGAATTCCCTGAAGCATTTCATCTTTTTGTCGACAGAACGTACCGCGAAGTGGCCGCTTCACCGTCAGCCCACATTGCATCTATCCTATTAGCTGCAAACATTGATGTTCATTCGAAATATTTATGAGGGTGGACGTATATGAAAGAGATTGTAGAACACGAATTCAAGGAGATAAAGGACGATTTATTTCTTTTATACTTATATACACCGTTTTGCGGAACATGTCAGCTTGCAAAGAAAATGCTGGCTGTCGTAGACACCATGCAGCCGGATGTACCTTTTTATGAAAATAACTTAAACTACTCACCAGGCTTTGCGAAGGCTTTTGAGATCGAAAGCGTTCCTTGCTTTCTACTGTTTAAAAAAGGTGAGCTGGTGCAAAAAGGCTATGCCTTTCACTCCGTACCATATCTTCATGAAATGATTGAAACCGCTAAATAAAGCGGTTTTTTGTCATATTTCAAGCAATTCATCTGAAAATTTGTCGAGTTATTTATAAAGGACAAGCGAATGTTTGTAGAGAAATGTTATGTATAACCAAATGACAGGGAGGTTATACATGTGGAAAAAGTGAAAACCCATGGTAACACAGGGCAGCGATTATTGCTAAAACCGCTGCTCTCATCATCATCCTTGAAGATTACATTTGAGGCGGAAACTGACTCTTGTACATTGATTGTGGATGAGCGTGGTGAAGTGAAGAAACTACCTGCAATTGAGTTATCGGATCTCATCTTTTATGGTGAGAGAAAAGAAATACTTCAATTATTAGATGGAGATATGTCCTTACAGCAGTTAATCAGCAGGGGACAAGTGAAAGTAAAAGGGTCATTCCGTGCGCTCCTAAGACTAGAGGCGGTACTTTGGCTGACGAACGGTTTTTTTCGAAAAATGATAACTTAGTCGTTTACTTGGAAATTAGCGATTTACAGCGTTGACATATCTCGGGTAGCATGATATTCTACGTTAGTAAAAACATGAACATCACATAAAACAACATATTTTCTCTTATTAAGAGAGGTGGAGGGACGTGCCCTATGAAACCCGGCAACCGTCAGCATAGCTGAAATTGGTGCCAATTCACTCAAAGCCGCAATGCTTTGAAAGATGAGAGAAAGGCGTATTGAACATAAAAGGCCTTTCTGCTTGCATTGCAGTTAGGTCTTTTTTACTGACCTCACGTCAGGCGCGAAGCATTACAGCAGGAAGAATAAATAACGTATGTGATGGCAACCTATAGATTCAGCAAGAAAGCAGGTGAACAGACTGTGATCCATTTACAGAATGTATCAAAAACGTACCACTCAAAAAGCGGAAATGTTGATGCCGTGAAAGACGTCAACTTGGATATTGATAAAGGTGAAATATTCGGAATTATCGGGTATAGCGGTGCCGGAAAAAGCTCGCTTATTCGCCTATTAAACGGTCTGGAGCTGCCAACAGCAGGAATTGTTGAAGTGGCAGGCAACCGGATCAATGAAGTATCGAATGCGAAACTTCGGAAAGCAAGACAAGAAATCAGCATGATTTTCCAGCACTTTAACCTACTTTGGTCAAGAACAGTGAGACAAAATATTATGTTCCCGCTTGAGATCGCAGGTGTACCTACATCGAAACGGAGAGAGCGTGCGAATGAACTGATTAAATTAGTCGGTTTAGAAGGAAAAGAAAATGCGTATCCGTCTCAGCTTAGCGGCGGACAAAAGCAGCGTGTGGGGATTGCGAGAGCATTAGCAAATGATCCAAAGGTTCTTCTTTGTGACGAAGCGACGTCAGCGCTTGATCCGCAAACAACGGATTCTATCCTTGATCTTTTAGCGGATATCAATAAACGTTTAGGGCTGACAATTGTGCTCATCACACACGAAATGCACGTCATTCGCAAAATTTGTCATCGCGTCGCGGTCATGGAAAATGGACGCATTGTCGAAGAAGGCGAAGTATTACGCGTCTTCAGACAGCCGAAGGAAGAGATGACGAAGCGATTTGTACAGCAGCTTGCTGAACCAGAGGAAGCGAAAGAAACAATCGAGCACGTCTTAGAGCGTGTAAAAGAAGGTCAGGTCGTACGGTTGTCCTTTATTGGCGATTCTGCCGAGCAGCCGCTCATCACTGAAATCGTTCGATCCTTCAATGTCGATGTAAACATCCTTCAAGGAAAGATTTCTCAAACGCAGGAAGGCGCGTTTGGAACACTCTTTATCCATATAAATGGAGAAGAGACCGAGGTAGAAAAAGCCATCGCCTATATCCAAAGCAAACAGGTTGAAATTGAGGTGATGACACATGTTTGAGAAATGGTTTCCGAACGTTGATCTAGACGTCATCTGGAGTGCAACAGGTGAAACAGTGTATATGACACTCATTTCATTGGCATTTGCTTTTGCAATCGGGATTATCCTAGGACTCCTGCTCTTCCTTACAGGAAAAGGCGGTCTTTGGGAAAATAAACCGATCAATGCTGTCATCGGTGCAGTCGTCAACATTTTCAGATCGATTCCTTTTATCATTTTAATTATTCTTTTATTAGGGTTCACGAAATTCTTAATGCATACAATTCTAGGTCCAAATGCAGCACTCCCTGCCCTTGTCATTGGGTCAGCTCCATTTTATGCACGTCTTGTCGAAATTGCACTGCGTGAGGTAGACAAAGGAGTCATTGAAGCAGCACGGTCAATGGGAGCGAAAACGTCGACCATCATTTTCAAAGTATTGCTGCCAGAATCATTGCCAGCCCTCATTTCAGGTATTACCGTAACAGCGATTGCTTTAATTGGCTCAACTGCGATTGCAGGTGCAATTGGAGCTGGCGGACTTGGTGACCTTGCTTATGTGGAAGGATACCAATCTGGTAATACAGATGTTACACTTGTTGCCACTGTGTTTATTCTCATCATCGTCTTTATTATTCAAATAATCGGTGATTTGATTACAAATAAAATTGATAAACGTTAAGGGAGGATTTATTCATGAAGAAATTGATTTTAAGTGCACTATTTCTAGCATTTGCAGGCATCTTAGCTGCATGCGGTTCATCTAATAACGCAAGTGATAGCAAAACCATTACGGTTGCCGCTTCAAAAACACCCCATGCCGAGATTCTTGAAGAAGCAAAACCACTTCTAAAAGAAAAAGGCTACGATCTAAAAGTGAAAGTACTTAGTGATTATAAAATGTACAACAAAGCGTTAGCTGAAAAAGAAGTGGATGCAAATTTTTTCCAACATATCCCTTACTTAAATGAAGAAAATAAATCAAACAAAGATTACAACCTAGTTAGTGCTGGTGCGGTTCACCTTGAGCCTTTCGGTATCTACTCTAAGAAATACAAATCAGTAAAAGATATTCCAAACGGCGGAACGATCATCATGACAAACAACGTAGCTGAACAAGGCCGTATGCTTGCACTATTGCAAAATGCTGGTGTCATTAAGATTGATCCTAAAGTTGATACAATCAACGCAACAGTAAAGAACATCAAAGAAAACCCGAAGAACCTAAAGTTCAAAAAAATCGCTCCTGAACTAACAGCGAAAGCTTATGAAAACAGTGAAGGCGATGCTGTGTTTATTAACGTCAACTATGCGATTCAAAATAAATTGAATCCGAAAAAAGATTCAATTGAACTTGAGCAAACAAAGAACAACCCATATGCAAACATCGTGGCGGTTCGCAAAGGTGAAGAAAAATCAGATAAGATCAAGACATTAATGGAAGTTCTTCACTCTGATAAAATCAAAGAATTCATCGACAAAAAATATGACGGTGCTGTACTACCGGTATCTGAATAACAATGTGTTAACCTCGCTTTCATCAAAGCGAGGTTTTTTTGTGTATTTTTTCAAATCTCGCTCATAATAAAAATGTACAAATGACCTGAAGGGATGGAATGAAGATGAATGAACAGCATATGAGCGGATCCATGCAGCAATCACTGACTGATTATAAAACCGCAATGGGTGAATTTCAGAAGAAAATGCCGGTGTTTGGGAAGAAATTCAATGAATTCACGGAGCAGTGCTTTCAGAGCGATTCATTAACGCAAAAGGAAAAACAAATGATTGCCCTTGGCATCAGTATTCATGCACAGGATGAATACTGCATGATTTATCATACAAAGGGAGCGCTCGACCAAGGCGCGACAGAAGAGAATTTGCTAGAGGTCGTCAGTGTGGCGGCAGCGTTCGGCGGCGGTGCTGCACTAAGTCAAGGCATCACAGTTGTTCAGCAATGTATTGACGAATTTGGAGGACAGACGCATTAAGGGAAGGATAAGATGGCATTTATCCATATCAGGGAGTTGAGTCCTTCTCAGCCGATTGTGTGAGAAAATATGCCAGCATAGCGCGTCATATCCCTTTTGAGTGAAGCCACATGTCTTTGATACAATGAAGCTACACTCAAAGAAGGGAATGGTTTATTATTTGTTCGGACCATAGTACACTGGGATTGGATTATACCGCCGAGATGGAAAAGGCCATGCATAAGGCTCATGGCATGAGCTATGCAGAGTACGAAAGAGACCATGACTTACGGATGAAAGTGGAATATAAACGAGAGCAGTCCTATCGAGATGAGAAAAGACAGCTCGCAAAAATGAATATACGAGGCTATTAAATAGCTAAGGGGCGGGGAGAACAGATTCCCGTCCTTTCTTTATGAAAACAGTCTTTTCGACATAAATCCTTTTATCTACCGGCTTTTTTTGTTAGAATTTTGAGAGCATCCTCTCACGCATATCGTGAATGTGTTGTATTCAGTTTTAATTTGTTATAAAATTAGAATGAGAATAAATTGAGAATAATGATTATTTTGGAGGTATCGATATATGACTGCTTCGACATTAACAATTAAGGACTTGCACGTTGAGATTGAAGGGAAAGAAATCTTAAAGGGTGTAAACCTCGAGATAAAAGGTGGAGAATTCCACGCAGTAATGGGACCAAACGGTACAGGTAAATCAACTTTATCTGCTGCCATTATGGGTCACCCTAAATATGAAGTAACAAAAGGTAGCATTTTGCTTGATGGCGAAGATGTACTTGAAATGGAAGTAGATGAGCGCGCTCAAGCAGGTCTTTTCCTTGCGATGCAATACCCATCTGAAATTAGTGGTGTGACAAATGCGGACTTCCTTCGTTCTGCTATTAACGCTCGCAGAGAAGAAGGCGATGAAATCTCTCTAATGAAATTCATCCGCAAAATGGACGAAAACATGGAGTTCCTTGAAATGGACCCAGACATGGCGCAACGCTACCTAAACGAAGGTTTCTCAGGCGGAGAGAAAAAACGCAATGAAATTCTTCAATTAATGATGATTGAACCTAAAATTGCGATCCTTGATGAAATCGATTCTGGTCTTGATATCGATGCGTTGAAAGTGGTTTCTAAAGGAATTAACAGAATGCGCGGCGAAAGCTTCGGCTGCTTAATGATCACTCACTATCAGCGTCTACTGAACTACATCACACCAGATCACGTTCATGTCATGATGCAAGGACGTATCGTGAAATCTGGCGGACCAGAGCTTGCACAACGTCTAGAAGCAGAAGGCTATGACTGGATTAAAAAAGAGTTAGGAATTGAAGACGAAACTGTTGGTCAAGAAGCGTAAGCGTTAGGAGGATTATTGATGACATTAGAAACGAAATTATCAGTAGATCAAGATTATGTCAAAAGCTTCTCCGAGAAGCATCAGGAACCGGCATGGATGAGTTCCCTTCGCTTACAGGCTCTTGAAAAAGCAGAAGACCTTCCAATGCCAAAGCCTGACAAAACGAATATTTCTAAATGGAATTTAACCAATTTCAAACAGCATACAGTCGAAAGTGCGCCATTTGGATCATTAGAAGAGCTTCCTGAAGAAGTGAAATCTCTCATTGATTTAGAGGACACGGATAAGACAGTCTACATTCAGCGTGATCAAACGCCAGCATACTTGTCTCTTTCAACGGAAGCGAAAGACAAAGGTGTGATCTTCACTGATCTTCATACAGCGCTTCGCGAACATGGTGATCTAGTGAAGAAATACTTCATGACGGATGCAGTGAAAGTAGATGAGCATAAACTAACAGCTTTACATGCAGCTTTAGTCAATGGCGGAGCTTTCCTCTATGTACCAAAAAATGTAGAACTTGAAGCGCCAATTCAAGCCGTCTACCTGCATGAAAATGACGACACGACTTTGTTCAACCATGTCATCGTCGTAGCAGACGATCATAGTGCAGTGACATATGTAGAAAACTACATTAGTACAGCAAAACCTGAAGAAGCAATCTTCAATATCGTGTCCGAAGTGTTCACGGGAGCTAATGCCCGCGTCACATACGGCGCAGTAGATAACCTTTCAGAAGGTGTCACAGTCTATGTGAACAGACGCGGTATGGCAAATGGCCGTGACAGTAAAATCGAATGGGCGCTTGGCCTTATGAATGATGGAGACGTCGTGTCTGAAAACATCACAAAGCTTATGGGCGACGGGACATTCGGTGATACAAAATCAGTTGTTGTCGGCCGCGGGAATCAAACGGAAAACTTTACAACAAGCATCATCCACTTCGGTAAAAACTCTGAAGGGTATATCTTGAAGCATGGTGTGATGAAGGATCAAGCATCCTCTATCTTTAACGGAATTGGTAAAATCGAGCATGGCGCAACGAAGTCAAATGCCGAGCAGGAATCACGTGTTCTCATGCTGAGTGAAAAAGCACGCGGTGATGCAAACCCAATTCTATTAATTGATGAAGATGATGTAACAGCAGGGCATGCTGCTTCTGTTGGACGTGTCGATCCAATTCAACTCTATTACCTCATGAGCCGCGGGATTTCCAAAGAAGATGCAGAAAGACTTGTGATTTATGGCTTCTTAAATCCAGTCGTCAAAGAACTGCCGATTGAAGGAGTTAAAAAGCAGCTCGTTTCTGTGATTGAAAGGAAAGTAAAATAATGAATATCAAAGACGTTCGTGAGCAATTTCCAATCCTTCATCAGCAAGTGAACGGACATGATTTGGTGTATTTGGACAGTGCAGCGACTTCTCAAAAACCAAGAGTGGTCATTGATGCAATGAATGAGTATTACCGGTCTTACAACTCGAACGTCCACCGGGGTGTTCATACCCTTGGCACAAAAGCAACGGACGCATACGAGGGTGCGAGAGAGAAAGTTCGTGCATTCATCCGTGCTTCATCTGTCCAAGAAATTATTTTTACTAGAGGGACAACAACTGCACTAAACACAGTGGCGATCAGCTATGCTAGAGCAAACCTCAAAGAAGGCGATGAGATTGTCATTTCGCACATGGAGCACCATGCGAATATCATCCCTTGGCAGCAAGCAGCAAAAGCAACTGGCGCCACATTGAAATACATTCCGTTACAGGAAGACGGCACGCTATCGCTTGAAGATGTAAACCAAACGATCACACATCAAACGAAAATCGTCGCTGTCACACATGTCTCAAACGTATTAGGAACCATCAACCCGATTAAAGAAATCGCCAAAATTGCCCACGATCATGGGGCAATCATTGTCGTCGATGGTGCACAAAGCACGCCGCATATGCAAATTGATGTTCAGGATCTAGATTGTGACTTTTTCGCATTCTCCGGGCATAAAATGTGTGGACCGACTGGCATCGGTGTGCTTTACGGGAAGAAGGACCTTTTGAATAATATGGAGCCTGCTGAGTTTGGCGGTGAAATGATCGACTTTGTGGATCTGTATGATTCTACTTGGAAAGAGCTCCCGTGGAAATTTGAAGCGGGTACACCGATTATTGCCGGAGCAGTTGGACTAGGAAAAGCGATTGATTTCTTAAATGACATTGGTATGGAGGAAGTCAGCCGTTACGAGCATCAGCTTGCCACTTATGCGCTTGAGCGCTTCAAGGAGCTTGAAGGTGCGACTGTTTATGGACCGCAGCACCGAGCTGGGCTTGTGACGTTTAATTTAGATGACGTCCATCCGCATGATGCGTCGACTGTTCTGGATACGGAAGGTGTCGCCATTCGTGCTGGACATCACTGTGCACAGCCGCTCATGAAATGGCTTGGTGTATCAGCGACTGCAAGAGCAAGCTTCTATCTGTACAATACAGAAGAAGAGATTGACAAACTCATTGCAGCGCTCCGTAAGACAAAGGAGTATTTTACGAATGTCTTTTAATGTAAACTTAGACACACTGTATAGACAAGTGATTATGGATCATTATAAAAATCCGAGAAACAAAGGTGTGTTAAACGATAGCATTGTCGTCGATATGAACAACCCAACGTGTGGTGACCGCATTCGTCTCACAATGAAAATCGAAGACGAAAAAGTCATGGATGCGAAATTTGAAGGAGAAGGATGCTCCATTTCGATGGCATCTGCCTCTATGATGACGCAGGCGATTAAAGGGAAAGATATTGAAACAGCTTTGAAAATGTCTCAGATTTTCTCCGATATGATGCTAGGAAAAGAATACGACGATTCCATTGATCTTGGTGACATTGAGGCGCTGCAGGGAGTGGCAAAATTCCCTGCTCGCATCAAATGTGCAACATTATCCTGGAAGGCGCTTGAAAAAGGCGCATCTGCCGAAGATAACGGCAAATCATAAGATTGGAGTGAAAATGGATGGCTAAAAAAATGCCAGATGTTGGTGAATATAAATACGGCTTTTCTGATAAAGACGTTTCCATTTTCCGTTCAGAGCGCGGACTGACAAAAGAGATCGTTGAAGAAATTTCTCGTATGAAAGAAGAGCCTCAGTGGATGCTCGACTTCCGTTTGAAATCTCTTGAGCTCTTTTACAACATGCCGATGCCACAATGGGGCGGAGATTTAAATGCATTAAACTTTGATGAAATTACGTACTACGTAAAGCCATCAGAACGCTCTGAGCGTTCTTGGGATGAAGTACCAGAAGAAATCAAAGAAACCTTTGATAAGCTTGGGATCCCTGAAGCAGAGCAAAAGTACTTAGCAGGTGTATCTGCTCAGTATGAATCTGAAGTTGTGTATCACAACATGAAGCAAGACCTTGAAGATCTAGGCATTGTGTTTAAAGATACAGACAGCGCATTAAAAGAGAACGAAGACATCTTCCGTGAGCACTGGGCAAAAGTCATTCCTCCGACTGACAACAAATTTGCTGCGCTTAACTCGGCTGTATGGTCTGGTGGTTCATTTATCTACGTACCGAAGGGCGTCAAAGTAGATACACCACTTCAAGCATACTTCCGTATCAACTCTGAAAACATGGGTCAGTTCGAGCGTACACTCATCATCGTTGATGAAGGCGCACATGTGCATTACGTAGAAGGCTGTACAGCACCAGTTTACACAACAAACTCACTTCACAGTGCGGTTGTTGAAATTGTCGTGAAAAAAGGCGGCTACTGCCGTTACACAACGATTCAAAACTGGGCAAACAACGTCTTCAACCTTGTCACAAAACGTACAGTATGTGAAGAGAATGCGACAATGGAATGGATTGATGGAAACATCGGTTCTAAGCTGACAATGAAATACCCAGCAGTCATCTTAAAAGGTGAAGGCGCTCGTGGTATGACATTAAGTATTGCCCTAGCAGGTAAAGGTCAGCACCAAGATGCAGGTGCAAAAATGATTCACCTTGCACCAAACACATCTTCAACGATCGTATCGAAATCGATTTCCAAACAAGGCGGTAAAGTCACATACCGCGGAATCGTTCACTTCGGACGTAAAGCAGAGGGTGCACGCTCAAACATCGAGTGTGACACACTCATCATGGATAACAAATCAACATCTGATACGATCCCTTACAATGAAATCTTAAACGACAACATTTCATTAGAGCACGAAGCGAAGGTATCAAAAGTATCAGAAGAGCAGCTATTCTACTTGATGAGCCGCGGAATTTCTGAAGAAGAAGCAACAGAAATGATCGTCATGGGCTTCATCGAACCATTCACAAAAGAACTACCAATGGAATACGCCGTTGAAATGAACCGTTTGATTAAGTTTGAAATGGAAGGTTCAATCGGTTAATAATAAAAAAGACCCAAAACGTGATATCGAACGTTTTGGGTCTTTTTGTTTTTGAAAAAACAAATCTTACATCCCGCTAGGCGAGTAAAACGCATCAAAGGCTTTAGACAAATCGTCAGCTGCAGATGACAAGATCGTTTCTTCCTCTAAAATCGCTGTTCCTTGTGCTCGGACAATATGAAATTGTTGAAAGCCCATCAAGTTTTGGAATATTTCTTTTAGGTAGTCATGTGAAAATTCCAGAGGTGTGTATCGATCGTTATCTGTGAAAATTGAGCCACTTGCTTGAAGCAAAAGTACACGATAATCGTCAGTCATCAGACCAACTGAACCATCTTCTGTATATTTAAATGTTTCTCTAGCAATAAAGATATTATCTATATAATCTTTCATACGTGAAGTCACATTGAAATTATGAACAGGTGACACAATGACGATTCGATGATGTGCTTTGAATTGAGCCAATAAAGCAGATGAAGCAGCAGCGATTTTTTCTTCGGTAGCTGTTAATGTTTGTTCAGATGCTTGCTTATCCCAAATACGTAGCAGTTGGTCTTTTTCGATACGAGGAATTTCTGTTTCATGTAAAGGTAAAATTGTTGGTTCTTCATGAGGGAATCTTTCTTTAAACTGTTCTAAAAATAGTGTTTGCAGTTTGTTTGAATAACTTTCTCGATGAGTGAAATCAGGGTGCGCGTTAATGATTAATGTTTGCATATACATGCTCCTTTTCTTTTGATAAACTGAGTATAAAATATAAAGGTGACAAAACATGTCACCTTTTTCAAAAGGAAAATCAAATGAAAAAATCAGAACGATTAAACCAAGAGCTTATTTTTTTAAGTGATAAATACTCATTTCAGTTAAAGGATTTAGAAACCGAATTTGGCATATCGAAACGTACGGCTTTAAGAGATATGGAAGAGCTAGAGTCAATGGGTTTAGCTTTTTACGTTGAACCTGGCAGACATGGAGGATATCGACTGGTGAAACAATCTCCAATGGTCCCTATTTATTTCAATACCGATGAAGTTCAAGCTATTTTTTTCGCGCTTAAAGCGCTAGACCTGGTGTCAGCAACACCATTTAAAAAGTCCTACTCACAAATTCGGCAAAAGCTGTTTGCCACAATGTCTGATGAGAGAAAACGAATGATCACGGAGACTTTGGATGTGATTCATTACTATAATGTCGCACCAGTTAGTGAACAAAATCATTTGGAATTGATTTTACAGGCGATGATGGAAGATCAAATCGTGAAGATGACGTACACGCAATATGAAAATAAAAGGATCAGGCTGCAATTTCTTGAGTTGTTTTATCGAAATGGGATTTGGTTCACCAAAGCATATGATGTTCAAAACAAAAAGTGGGGCATCTATAGATGTGACTTTATGAAGGACTTGATCATTGAAGAAGAAGGCAGAGGCACCTTTACGAAGGAAGAATTAAAAACACTGCAGCTCGAGTACGAAAAAACTTATCATGATATCTCATTTAAATGTCGATTAACGGAACAAGGAAAAGAAAAGTTTTTGAAGAATCATTACCCGAATATGAGATTGGAGATCATTGATGATACTCCATATATTATGGGTGGGTACAACCAAGAAGAATTATCGTATATGACCCACTATTTGATCTCATTTGGGAAGCATGTGAAAATTGAATACCCAGATGAATTAAAAGAGAGTTATTTGACTCAATTACAAGAAATGATTGAGCAGTATTGAAAGTGAACGGATTGTCTCTGAATCACAAACTTAACATATTAAAAAAGGCGAACTGTAGCCATTCGCCTTTTTTCTTTTACTTCGCCGCATGAAATGTATTGGTTTTCGATCTGTCATTGACCTTCCCATACGTCAGCTGACGCCAAATAAATTCCATCGGTCCATACTTAAACCTCTTTAACCAAAACGTACTGAAAAGCACAAGGAAGACATACACGCCAATAGCCATGAAGAACGTACCAGCCGGCTGAAGATGATCGACAAGCCCCGCTCCATACTTTAGAAATAGCATGGTTCCAATGATCGAGTGAAGCAAATAACAGGTCAGGGACATCCGTCCGACTTTGGTAAAGACCATCAAAGCACCTCGCAGCTGAGGAACGTGCAGAAACAGCATCGCAAGTGTACTCATATAGAACATACTGCCAGTTAATCCCCCGTTTTGTTCCAGAGCAGTGGCCATGTTCACCCAGAGTGTATGTTCAAAAGGATTGACCGTTGCTATAATCGTACTGCTTTGTGTGATGAGAAAAGCGATGGTACAAATGATCCAAATGCGATTCCAAATCGTTTTTTTCGCCTCCATGTTTTTGAAAAACGCCATTTTCACAAAATAAACACCAAGCAAAAACATGAAGAACATGGAATAGACGATTGAAAATGAGCTGGAAGCCATCGTCACCATATCTGTCCATCGGTCACCAATAGATGCTAAATAAGTCAGACTGTTGTGGCTGGTCAAATCAAAATCGGCAAAGTCCGGCTTGCCCGATGAGCCTGTACTGATGGTATGAAGCAGCATTGTGAAAAAGGGTGTGAGCAATTGAATCATAAAGAGTGTGATCAGCCAGTATCGGATGGTTTTGGCTGTACGTTTGTAAAAGAAAAGCAATAAAAAGCCAGCGACTGCATAATACGCTAAAATATCACCAATCCAAACAAAGGTGACATGCAGAAGGCCAAACCCTAAGAGAATGGTTAATCTGCGGGCAAACAGCTTGTTCGGACTGTCCACCTTCTGAGCAGCGCGATCTATAAAAATCATAAAACCAACCCCGAATAGGAAGGAGAACAACGTAATAAATTTCCCTGAGGCGAACCAATTCACCAAGTTGTGAAAGACATCATTTGCTTCCATATCGAACCCCTTCGCCGAATCCACGATCAAAAAGTAATTCACCAGAATAATTCCCATTAAGGCAAATCCCCGTACGATGTCTAAGAAATGAACCCGATCCTTCAAACTCATCGCGTGTTCTACTTTGTTTGCATTCATATCCATGCTCCTTTTCTTGTTATGATAAATGTCATTCGGATCAATCCATCGATCCTTACAATGAATCAATATACGTCCCAATTCTTAACAATTTATGAAGATCCAATTTTTTGAAAATAAATGTGACAAATTGATGGAAGATGGTCAAATTCATAAACTGTTAAGATTTCTGCTGTATCTTTTCACATAGCTAGATGATATATAGTAAAGACATAAAAGAAAGTACATCACGTATCATGAGGTGAGAGAAACATGACGCATCGAATATTAGTCGTAGAAGATGATCAGGATATTGGAGACCTTTTGCAGGAATCCCTTACACGTGCTGGATATGAGGTGCAAAGAGCGATGAATGGCGAGCAAGCATTGAAGTTTGCGGACGATTCGCTCGATTTGGTGATTTTGGATGTGATGATGCCAGGCATATCAGGCATCGAAACGTGCCGGCAAATGAGAGCCTCTTCTAACGTCCCGATTCTATTTCTAACAGCTAAATCAAGTACATTCGATAAAACCGAAGGCTTACTTGCCGGCGGGGATGATTATATGACAAAACCCTTTTCACAAGAGGAGCTTCATGCTAGAGTCATTGCACAATTACGCAGGTACACCGTCTATCAGGAAAAGAAGGAACAGGAAGAAACGTTTCTTGTTGGGGGCAAGCTAAGGGTGAGCGAAGAATTTAATGAAGTGTGGAAAGAAAATCAACAAATCAAGCTATCTGATTTAGAATACCGTATGTTGAAGCTGCTCATGAGCAGGCGAAACAAAATCTTTTCAGCCCAAAATATTTATGAGAGTGTATGGGGACAGCCTTATTTCTATTGTTCCAACAATACGGTGATGGTGCATATTCGAAAGCTGCGTGCCAAAATTGAAGATGATCCTGCACGTCCTGTATATATCAAAACAGAATGGGGAAGAGGATACCGATTTGGCACATCGTAAATATACACTAGCCAAAAAGCTAGCACTATTGATTTTGACAGCTACGGTCGTGAGTGGACTTGTCTTTTTGACGCTGCAAAAGATCACCGATGACCTCATTGACGGATATTTGAGTTCGGACGAGTATTACGAGGCGGAGTCAGCCAGATATATTCAAAAATTCAGCCGCTATGTGTCTGAGAATGAGCTGTCTTCTACAGATCGACAAGCATTTGGTGAGTGGGTGAAAAAAGAGAATTACATTAATTTGACCATCTTCAAGGATGAAGTGCTGCAATATGACTCCATCTATTCGTCTGCTGATGAATCGGCGTATGGAAAAGAAAAGGTGACCCAGTACGCTGAGCATCATTCGTATCCAGTTCAGTTTAGCGATGGTGAAGGCCGGGTTATGGTGGATGGTTTCTATTCGTCTCGTTACCACGATCTCGCCTTTACACTCGAGCTGCTTGGGGCGACGCTTATTTTTCTCCTCATTGTTCTGCTTGGCATTCGCAAAAGTTTACGCTACCTGCAAACGATTCACCAAGACATTCATATTCTTGAAGGCGGCGAGCTGGACTATGAGATGACGGTGAAAGGGCATGATGAATTAGCGATGATTGCCAAAAGTATTGAGGATCTTCGTAAAGCTTTTCTGGACAAGCTCCAAGCCATTGACGAGCTACAAGAAGAGAGTCGCAGCTTGGTTACTGAAATGTCACACGATATGAGAACACCGCTGACATCGCTGATGATGAATTTAGAGTTTGCGAAAAAAGAGGCGGCTGGAGCGGATACACGTAAAGATCAATATATAGCAAGTGCTTATGAAAAAGCACTGCAATTGAAAAATCTATCTGATAATCTGTTTGCCTATTTTCTACTTGATAAAGAACATGAACCTGAGCTTGAGACCGTTGCAGTCAAAGAGGTCATTTACGATCTCTTATCAGATCAGGTGACGATCTTGCAGCAAGAGACATTCAAGGTTCATCTTTTAGGAGAGCTACCTGACAGCTATATCAACGTGAATGTCGAGGAGCTTGGCAGAGTGTTTGATAATCTGATGTCGAACATACTGAAATACGCCGATCCGAAAAAAGACATCAATCTCACGTTTCTATCCGATCAAGAAATCTTTGAGATCCATGTGAGCAATGCGATAAAAGAGACAAATGACACGCAGGAAAGCACTGGACTTGGTGAACGAAGCATCAAACGAATGATGTCCCGCATGCACGGGCAGTTTGAAAAGATGGAAAAAAGCGGTGTTTACTACATCGTGCTGCGATTCTGGCACATCAAAATATAGATGACAAATGAATAACATGGAATGGAGAGACAATCTAATGAAACGATTCAACAACTTCCAAAAAGTACCCGATCTCTTGCAAGGTCTTCTGAATATCTGTCTATTCTTTCTAGCCCTTGCTTTAAGCGTCCTCTTAATTAGTGAAACTTGGTATATTGTCCAATTTGTCTACAAGAATGTGGTCAACAAAGGAGAAAGCTATTATGAAATGCTTGGTGAGCTGCTGATCTTCTTTATGTACTTTGAGTTTATTGCCTTAATTATTAAGTACTTTAAATCAAACTTTCATTTTCCGCTTCGCTATTTTATTTATATTGGCATCACAGCCGTCATCCGTTTGATTATCATCGATCATAAAGAGGCTGTATCGACCTTCTGGTGGGCGCTGACCATTCTAGCCATGACCGTTGCACTCTTTATTGCCAGTAAACGACATGCTGTTCAGGAGCATGAAGAAGTGAAGTGAGGGAAGTGAGGGAAGAAGACGAACGGTTGCCGTTCGTCTTTTTTTGTTTGATCAAGGTGGCTCACTCATCGTATTGCACACCTCTATAAACATCACGCTAACGCTTGCTTACAGGATTTTTTGAGAGCTCTGAAAAAGTGCTTAGCATGAAAGAAAATTTAAATCTAATCTTGAAATAATACTCAATGTTGAGTATTGTGTAAATAGATATTGAATAGGAGGAATCTGATGACGGACTTATATATATTAGGATTAATATCGATGAAACCGATGTCAGGGTATGATGTTGAGCAGAATTTAAAAAATACAATGGTCGATAGATGGGGAGGAATTCTAGTTGGCTCAATCTATTATGCGCTAAATAAATTAGAAAAAGGAAACTATATAAAAGTTTGTGAAACTAGGACGGTAGGGAAAAAGAGTACTAAAATTTACAAAATTACAGAACTTGGAAAAGAACACAAGAAAGAATGTGTGATGAAATGTCTTGTAGAATCTCAAAATACTTATCCAACTCAACTTTTTGCTGGACTAATGTTTGCTGACGAAATTGAAAAACAAGAAGCTGTTAAATCATTAAATATTCAAATTGAAGCGCAAAAAAGACATTTAGCAGAAATAAAAAAGGGTGAAGAAGAAAAAGAGAAACAAATGAATCTACCTCCTTTAACAAGACTAACGTTTGATTACATTTATGAAATGGAAGAAATGAAAATGAAGTATCTTTATGAAGCTATTCATTTAATTAAGACGAGGGAGTTAACCGATGAATAAAATCGATCATATTGTTATCAATGTTGATGAGAAATATCAAAAAGACAAAAAAATGATAGATATGATACAACAAAATGGTTTTCCGTATGCACCTAAAAAAGGTAAAAGAACAAAAGGCTTTAAAATAAGCAATCTTTGGATTGGAAAGGAGTATCTTGAATTAGTGAATATAACACAGAAGGATGGCGGTGGCTGGAAAAAAGATTGGACAGAGTTGTATAATCGAGGCACAAGAGGAGCAATATGCTTAATGATTGATGTATCAGATATTGATTATTTACATCAATCGCTTTTAGACAAAGCATTTGATGTACAAACGCCAGAAAGAATCGAATATAAATTATTTGGACTACTTAAAATTTCATCACGATGGAGAAACATGTACTTACCTTATTTTGAAAAAGAGGCCTTTCAAATTGGATTTCAGCAATTAGATAACGAAGATATTTCTGAAAAATTTCAAAAGAAAATGATCCCCAATAGTATCAGTCATAAGATAATGGGGATGACCAAAATTATAATCAATGGCAAGTGGACTGAATTAGACTACAATATGATTGAGAATACCTTTCGTAATACTCAAAAAGAAGGCAATGCATTAAAAATAAAACTTAATAATGGAAGCGATATAATTTTTGTTAAAAACAATGATTTTTCCCTTTACGTAGAAATGGATAATCACAGTTTGCAATCTAAGTCTATAACAAAAATAGAAAATGTCTATTTATTAAACAATTAGATTCAATACATATAGATAATCATAAAAAAATGATTGTTTTTCTGAAATTCATCAGCATATGGCTTATTGTTGTGACCGCCGGGTGAAATGAACATCATTAACTGGAAAAAAGCATGTCATCATATCTAGTAAAAAAGTATCTCTTTCTGCTCAGCGGTCACAATAATATGTATAAAGAGAATGGTGATATTTTTCTTTATTAAAATGCTAAAAAGTCATAGTGGGTAATAATAAATTCATTACTTGCTATTTAAAAGTTGGTATACAATAGGACAATAAATAAGAACGATATCAATGGATTTGTTCATGAAGAATTATCGTTAAATGCGGACTTAGAAATTGATGCTGAAAATTAAAAAAGCTTTATAGAAATATTGTCATTGCACTGCCCAAAAAAGCATGAAAAGCTATGAAATAAATTACGTCTTTCCTATACCCGAAGCATAAAAAGCGTTAAAACAAATTGTTGCCATTACTCAAAGCAAGACCTTTCCTTTGCGGGATATTACTTAATAGAATGTAGTCATGAGAATGGCCAGTATCGCTTGCCATTCTCGTTTCTGTTTGAAGGAGCGAAAAAATTGACAGACACGAGGACAGAACCATTTTCATTTACAAGTATGCAGCAGGCAGCTCCTGTTCATATTCCAGAAAGACAATTCATGCCATCACACGACGGCACAAGTCTTGCGTATTATCCGTTTTTAGCAGAAAAAAAGAACGTGGCAAATGTCATCTTGATCCATGGTGGAGGCGCTCACAGCCTAGCTGGTTACGAGCATATCGCCTATACGCTGCAACATGATTTTCATGTGAATACGTTTTTAATCGATTTAAGAGGTCACGGCTATTCTGATGGAAAAAAGGGTGATACACCTAGTGTCACAGATGTGTGGCACGATATTTCGCAGTTTGTGAATATGGTCAAACAGCAGCATAAAGGAGCTGTTTATCTAAGCGGGCATTCATCTGGAGCGGGATTACTGCTAAACTACCTATCTTGGCCGAAAAAAAGAGAAGTAGACGGTTACTTTTTTATTGCCCCTGAATTTGGCTATAAATCAGGCACTGCGAGCCCTAATCAAATCCCTTTTGCAACCGTTCAAGTATGGAAATTCGTTCTGTCTGCCATGACAAAAGGATTGCTGATGAGTCATTCTGAAGCCGTTCGTTTTCACTATCCAATATGGGCAGTCGAGCAGGATCCGCTTTTGTTGACAGCCATCACCGTCAATCTGTCACTTGCTTTAACCCCGTCTGCACCTAAAAAACAATTTGCGATGATGGATCGGCCATATGCGATGTTAGTAGGAAGTGAGGATGAGCTGTATGATATAGAAAAATTTCCTGCCTATCATGAACTGCCCGATGAAACGATCAGAAAACAATCAGTCTATCAAGTGCTGGATGGACATACACATTTGTCGGTGTTACTAGAAGCGGGAAAACAGATTGGAAGGGCCATCCAAATGTGGAATCGTTCTATTTAGTATGAACAACTAGTCAACACTCTCCCTTTTTCTTAAAAATTTACATTGACACCATCCTTTTCTATGATAAAATCATAGTGTGATAATGAGAATCGTTATCAAACGATATGACTACATATAGAATGGATAGGTGAGGTACATGTTCAAAAAATCTTTTTGGTCACTATTAGTTGTGCTCTCCATCGTTTTACTTGCAGCTTGCGGCAGCAATAGCAGTGAAGGCAAGTCAAACAGTAAAGAAAAAGCAAGAACTGTTGAAAGCGCTATCGGTTCAACTGAAATTAAAGGATCGCCTAAACGTGTGGTGACGCTGTACCAAGGAGCAACAGATGCAGCAGTCGCGATGGGCATTAAACCAGTGGGTGTTGTAGAATCTTGGCTTGAAGCACCTACGTATAAATATTTAAGAGATGATTTAAAGGGTGTCAAAATTGTTGGACAGGAAATACAGCCAAACTTAGAGGAAATTGAAAAGCTTAACCCAGATTTGATCATTGCATCAAAAGTCCGCCATGAGCAAATTTTTGATCAGCTGAAAGAAATCGCTCCAACTGTTGCAACAGAAACAGTGTTCACATTTAAAGATACAGTAAAATTAATGGGTGAAGCGTTAAACCAGCAAGACAAGTCAAAAGAATTGCTAACGAAGTGGGATGACCGCGTCGCTGACTTCAAAGAAAAAGCGAAAAAAGACATCAAAAACTGGCCAATGAGTGTGTCTGTAGTGAACTTCCGTGCAGATCATGCTAGAATCTATCAAACTGGATTCGCAGGGTCCATTTTAACAGAGCTAGGCTTTGAAGGACCTAAGAATGTCAAAGATAAAAAGCAAGACATCATTACACTGACAGACAAAGAGAGCATTCCGCAAATGGATGCAGATGTCATCTATTACTTCATGGATGATCAGGATAAAGCCGTTGAAAAAGCATATAAAGAGTGGACGAGTCATCCTTTATGGAAGCAGCTTGACGCAGTGAAAGCGAAACAAGTGCATAAAGTGGATGAAATCACTTGGAACATGGGCGGAGGTATTATCGCTGCAAACATGATGCTTGATGATATTGATGATCGTCTCGGAATTGATAAATAAGGATAACAGAGGAGAAAATGTGAAAAACCATTTTCTCCTTTTTCCATAACAGATTGAAAGCGGGAATCAGATGAGAAGTTTATTAAAAAAGGATTCGAGCAAGGCGCTGCTGTTTGCTGGATTCGTCGTATTGATGGTGGTCTTTTTTATACTCAGCATTTCTCTTGGGCAAACCTCGATTTCCCTCAAAGCCACCATCCATGCGTTTCTTCATTTTGATGAATCGGATCCAAACAGTGTCATTGTCATGACATCCAGATTATCAAGAGCTTTAATTGCAACAGTTGTTGGATCAAGTCTAGCGATTTCAGGTGCACTGATGCAGGCATTAACGAGAAATCCGCTTGCAGCGCCAGATTTGTTAGGAATTAATGCAGGTGGACTATTTTTTATCGTCATTTCAATTGTTTTCTTTTCAACAGAGTCATTAACAGGCTATATGTGGACAGCCTTTCTAGGTGCGGCAATTGCAGGGATGCTCGTTTTTCTCTTGGGCTCTATTGGAAGAGATGGATTGACACCGGTCAAAATTGTCCTTGCAGGTGCGGCGATATCTGCACTGTTTGCGTCCTTTACACAAGGTCTTTTAATCGTGAATGAACAGTCGATTCAAAGCATCCTGTTTTGGATGGCGGGTTCAGTGTCTGGAAGAAGCATTGATATGCTGCTGCCTGTTTTGCCTTATATTTTAGGTGCGACAGTTGTGGCGCTGCTTCTTGGACGCTCCATCAATGTCCTTTTGTCAGGAGATGATATTGCGAAGGGACTTGGTCAACGTACGCTGGCGCTGAAAATCACGATGGGAGTTCTCGTCGTCTTTTTAGCGGGTGGTTCCGTCGCTGTCGCAGGATCGATTGGATTTGTTGGTTTTCTAGTGCCGCATATTGTGAAAAAGCTTGTCGGACCTGACCACCGCTGGGTACTGCCGTATTGTGCCGTAGTGGGGGCGTCGCTTTTACTTGTCGCAGACCTTGCGGCTCGTTTTCTGATCATGCCGCAGGAAGTACCGATTGGTGTCATGACGGCGGTAGCAGGAGCGCCTCTATTTGTTTATCTCGTGCGCAAGGGGTTGAAGACAGGTGGCTAAAACATATACAGTGCGTTCAAAGGGCGGGCGCATTTCATTTCAATTTTCAAAGCGGACGTTTTTGATTTTACTTTTATTGACGGCCATTGCTTTTGGGTTGTTTATTCTCAGTCTCTGTATGGGCAGCCGATTGATTTCGCCTGTGGATGTGCTTCTTCATATAATCGGTCAGGGAGAGGGAAATACCTTTGTGCTCAATACACTGAGGATTCCAAGAACATTGCTGGCTGTCTTAGTGGGAGCCGCACTTGCGGTATCAGGGCTTATTTTGCAAGGGTTAATTCGCAATCCGCTTGCATCGCCTGACATCATCGGGATTACGAGTGGTGCTTCGTTCGGTGCGATTATGTTTATTGTTTTTTGGATGGGCACTGTGCCTATTGCGTATCAATCGTTATGGGCGATTGCAGGTGCGTTTGCTGTCTCGTGTCTGATTTATTTGCTTTCATGGAAAAAAGGGGTCAAGCCGATCACACTTGTCCTAATGGGCATTGGGATTTCTGCCATTATGAAGGCGTGTGTGACGTTTACTCTTGTTCTTAGTGATACGATGACAACGACAAAATCATATATCTGGCTGACAGGCAGTTTATATGGTTCTACGATGAAGGACGTCACGTCGATGCTTCCTTGGATCATGATCATTTTACCGATTGTCATGGTGTTAGCAAGAACGATGAATGTGAAGGAGCTTGGAGATGATCTTGCAACAGGTCTCGGGGTAAAAGTGCAGGCAAAACGGTTATTCTTTCTACTGATGAGTGTGACATTGGCGGGGATTGCCGTTGCCTTTGCTGGCGGTATTGAATTTGTTGGACTGATGGCGCCGCATGTTGCACGGATGATCATCGGCCGTTCCTTCATTGCGCTGGTCCCGGCATCTGCGCTTGTTGGAAGTATTCTCGTGATGCTCGCAGATTTAGTCGCTAGAACGGCTTTTCTACCGTTAGATGTACCAGCAGGTGTATTCACAGCTGCAATTGGGGCACCGTTCTTTATTTATTTGTTATACCAGCAGAGAAATCGATAAACGAAAGATGGAGGTTTTGATATGAGGCCAGAGTGGGTTGAGAGAGAATTACTTGATTTCGGGGTACACATCACAAATGGACCAATGACATCTGATCGCACACTTGCTGCGCTTTTTTCAGAAGCATCTGTCCTGCGTTTATTAGAGGCTGAAAAGGAAGCTATGCATGCACCGAATGTGGCGGTAGCAGCGTCGATGTTTTCAAAGCGTTATGCCTACTTAGCGGTCAGTTCCTCTTTGTACATGATGACGCTGTATGACGGTGTTTATCAGTTTCCACCAGAGGCATGTGTCTTTAGAGAGGATCGGAAAATCGAAATTGATGAGTCATTGTGTTCGTTTGTTCCATTAGAAGGAGATCGGAATGAATGGAGAGAGCAGGTTGTGCATTCGCTGTTTACGGAGTGTGTCACACCTCTTTTAGATGTACTGAAGCGTACGTCAAGACTTCCGTATACCATTTTGTGGGAGAATATAGCAGTTCGCATCAATTCTCTTTATCGCAGCATGATGCGAGAGGCTGAAGACCCTGCGGTGAAGCAGCGCGTGCGGGAGGATTATCTGTATCTGAAGCAAGCAGCTGGTGATGTATTTGGAGCAAAACAAAATCCATTTCATCACAGCTTAAACTTAGATGACAGTTTACTAGAAACATCCAACCGAAAGACTTGCTGTATGTATTATAAGCTCGAGAAAAAATCTGAGAGTCTCGATTATTGTCTTGTCTGTCCGCTAAAATAAAAAAACACCTTATACGGGACTGACCCCGTAAGATGAGACAAATAAAAAACACCTTCAAGTTTGAAAATGGATCGTTGTGATCCGAAATAAAACATGGAGGTGTTTTTTCTATGGGGACAAGAGTGAGTTATCCGGTTGAAGTCAAACAGAAGGCTGTAGAAATGAGATTGGCAGGCGTACCTATGAAAGAGATCATGCAGAAATTGAATATCAAGAATAAGACGCAGGTTCAGACATGGGTGAGGTGGCATAAGGCTGGGGATACACACCGGTTCGAACAGCCTGTTGGAAAACAATATACCTATGGAAAGGGTCCCGAGTACTCTTCCGAATTAGAGAGACTGCAGGCAGAAAATCGCTATTTGAGTCAACAGAATGAAGTGTTAAAAAAGTACAACGAATTGGAAAGGAAGTTGATAAGGAAACGTCAATCAAACTGGTAGAAGAATTTCACAAAACGATGACGGTACAGGACATCTGTGTCCATTTAGGCATCTTACGTACTTCGTATTATAGATGGAAAAAGGATCTGACTCAGAATCATTCTAAAAGACAACTAGAGAAACAGGTCGGCACGTTGTGCCGAAAGCACAAATATCGATATGGTTATCGAAAAATCACAGCCATACTAAAAATGAGAATGCGTATTAACCATAAAACTGTTCAACGTATCATGCAGAAAAACCAGTGGCAATGCCGGGTTAAAATGAAAAAGCGTAAGAAGAATGGGCAGCCCTATGCCGTGGCCGGTAACATACTGGATCGGAACTTTCAGTCTGATCGCCCTCTTGAAAAACTAGTAACGGACATCACGTATTTGCCTTATGGACAGAAACAATTGTACCTTTCCAGTATATTGGATTTATATAATGGAGAAGTGATTGCTTTTACGATTGGTGATAAGCAGGACACAGACTTTATCTTAAACACACTTAATCAGCTCCCAGCACTGCCTGAGAATTGCGTGTTACATAGCGATCAAGGTTCTGTATATACATCTTACGAGTATCAGAAAGCTGTTCATATAAAAGGCATTACCATGAGCATGTCCCGTAAAGGGACGCCCGCTGATAATGCCTCCATCGAATCGTTTCATTCCTCACTAAAGTCTGAAACGTTCTATCTTAACAGGATTGACCGCACTACGACCAGCATCGTAGAACGCACTGTCAAAGAATACATTTATTATTATAACAACATTCGTATTCAAACGAAACTAAACAACCAATCACCGATAAACTATCGGCAATTGGCTGTATAAAGGTGTTTTGATCCCTGTCTCAAAAACGGGGGTCAGTCCCTACTGAAGGTGTTTTTTTATTGGTTTAAATAGTTAGGTGTAAAATTAAATAAAGTTTTTTTGTTATTTCATCATCTCATATTTTATGGAAGGAACTCATATGAAAAAAATTATAATATGTATCATTTTTATGATGACAATCATCGTGGGCTTGTTTTTTATTCAACCACTTAAAAACCAAATTTCTTTTCTTACAGTAAAAAATACAAATCTGACTGAATTAAAGGTAGGACATTTGAAGTTGGGATTGAAAAAGGAAAAAAGCAGTGAAAATGAATGGATGAAAACTTCAAATTCAAATTATTTTAAAGTGAATAGAAGAAAAGAAATAGTGGCAATTTCTTTAGAAAATAATCAAAGTAATATAAACAACACAATAAATATTCATTCAACTAAGAAAGATATATATGATTATTTTGGTGAAAATACATACGGTAGAGACGATGACCAAGGATATAACATAATAGGTTATAAGGATTCGGAGCATGATATCAAAATAGAATTTTTCTACTTAGATAAAAATTTAGAGAGAATAATCATTAGTGAATTTAAGGAATAACGGAATATCCAGAATGTGTATGAGCGGTGAAGTCATTTTATTTTAAAAGGCACTGCTTGTTCGTAGCAGTGCCTTTCTTTTTTATTCCCAAATCGCACTTGCCCATTCTGGGTGATCGATAAAGGGATTGCGGTTGTTCTGATACGTTTCATAAATAATCTCGTTGCGGTTTCGTTCGATTTGATCGACAGGATCTTGTTTGTGCCACTTGAGAAGTACGGACATTTTGCCGTGAAGAGGGGCGCTACCATTATTCACTTTGTCGTTTAATTCTAAATCTGGGAAGCGGTCATCCCCTTCGTATCGCACTGCCATATAAAAGAGCATTCTTGCCACATCCCCTTTCACCCGGCTGTGAGGTTCGAATGAGTCGCTATCGTAAAAATTGCCCGGTGCTCCCTTGTATTCATTTCCGCCCAGATCAAAATCTAAATTTCCACGAGTACTATTCGTTTGTACGTCTGTTGCTCGCAGATGATGGAGATCTGTACCTGGGCCCTGGCTTGTCCCAAAATTGCCGTGTGACTTAGCCCAGACATGCTCCCGGTTCCACTGGCCAACATTTCCGCCATTCGATTGCTTTGAGCGAGAGACACCGCTATAGAGCAAGAGCACGTTGTTTGGATTTTTTGGATCTTCATCTGTTTTCTTTAAGGCATCCCAAACTTGGCTGTAGGATAGCTGCTTATGATCATCAATAATATCGTGTAAAGCTTTCTTTAAAGCGGGTCCTGATTTGCCATTAGCAGATTGATAATAGGAATCGATTTGACTTGTAACGATGGTTTTCGCTTGCTGTGCAGATGTTTCGTTTTGAAGCTGTAACGGGGAAAATGTGATGGTTTGGCTCGGTTCATTCAGAGTAAAGCTTTGAGCATTCGCAGTTTGCGGCAGCGGGGCGGCTAACGTACCGAATATCATGATTCCGGCAGCCACAGTTCCAAATAAGGTTCTCTTCATTCGATTTCCTCCTTGATAGGGAATGTATTCTCTTTATTTCTATCATAATGTCAGAAAGAAATAAATGGATTTCTCGTAAATTTTATGTAATGAGTTCATAGGAAAAGAGATTGCTATTTTATCAGCATTACTGTATAAGTGGGCATATAGGATGACAGCAAGGGAAAGGATGGATAACGTGAAAGAACTGCAAATACCTTCAAGAACGATTATGACACCAGGACCTGTTGAAGTAGATCCCAGGGTGCTCCGTGTAATGAGTACACCAATTCTCGGTCAATTTGATCCAGCATTTACACATATCATGAATGAGACGATGACCTTATTGCGGTCCCTTTTCCAAACAGAAAATGAATGGGCTTTTCCAATTGACGGCACGTCTCGTTCAGGGCTTGAAGCTGTGCTTGCCAGTGTCATTGAGCCGGGAGATTCGATGCTTGTGCCTGTCTTTGGCCGGTTCGGTCATCTTCTCATTGAAATAGGACAGCGCTATGGTGCTGAGGTACATACAATGGAATGTGAATGGGGAACCGTTTTTGACCCAAGTGATATCATTCAGAAAATGAAGCAGGTCAAGCCTAAAATCGTTGTGATGGTCCATGGTGAAACATCCACCGGGCGGTTGCAGCCACTTGAGCAAATTGGTGAAGCGTGCCGGGCACTGGATGCATTGTTCATTGTAGACGCTGTAGCAACCATTGGCGGGGTTCAGGTGAAAGTGGATGAATGGAAGATTGATGCGGCGATTGGCGGTACGCAGAAGTGCTTGTCTGTTCCATCAGGCATGTCACCTATCACGTATAATGATCGGGTTGCAGCTGTCGTTGAATCGAGAAAGAAAGTGGAAAAGGGAATTGCGACACAGGATGAATTGCAGGAGCAAATGGATATTTCTCCAATTAAAAGCAATTACTTTGATCTCAGCCAGCTTCAGGATTATTGGAGCCCTAGGCGATTAAATCATCATACAGAAGCGACAACGATGCTCTATGCACTTCGAGAAGGGGTTCGTGTTGTGCTGGAAGAAGGTCTGTCTGAGCGTTTCCAAAGGCACGCATATCACGAGAAGGCCTTGATGAAAGGACTTGAAGCGATGGGACTTGAATTGTTCGGTGATCCACATTGTAAAATGCCGGTTGTGACATGTATTGAGATTCCAAGTGGTATGGATGGAGAAGCGGTACGTGCCGATCTGCTTAAGCATTTTGGTATCGAAATTGCCAGCTCCTTTGGACCGCTAGCCGGACGTATATGGAGAATTGGCACAATGGGCTATAGCTGCCGAAAAGAAAATGTGCTGTTTGTGTTAGCAGGGCTGGAAGCAATTTTAATCAAGCATGGTGCATCCATCCATTGCGGCGCAGGGCTTCAGGCGGCTCTTTCTATCTATGAACAAGGTGAATAAAGTCATAAGGATACTCGCTATTTGCGGGTATTTTTTATTTGGAAAAGAAAACTAAATTTTGAAAAACTAGACTTATAGACAGTGATATCGCTATACTGAAGAAGTTCTGATCATTTTTGTCATCATTTTCATTTATTTTGCAGAAAGAGGTTTTTTGATATGAAGAAAATGGGCAGATTATATATTTTGATGCTCAATATTTTTATTGCCATGCTTGGCTTTGGCCTCATTGTCCCTGTCATGCCAAGTTACATTGAAGCCTTTGGCGCAACAGGAAAAACACTCGGTTTTCTTGTCGCTGCAACAGGTCTCACACAGTTTGCTTTATCGCCGGTCGCAGGCGCATTGACCGATCGATTTGGACGTAGAAAATTGATCATTGCGGGGATTGCCGGCTTTACGATTGCCCAGTTTATTTTTGCATTTGCTGATCAGCTTTGGATGCTGTTTGTGTCACGATTTTTAGGCGGTGCTGCCGGGGCTTTACTCATGCCAGCCATGTTTGCATACATCGCTGATATCACAAGTGAGAAGGATCGAGGGAAAGGAATGGGGCTATTTAGTGCTGCAATGACGTTAGGCTTTGTCATTGGACCAGGCGTAGGCGGCTATTTGGTCGAGTACGGAATCGCTTTTCCTTTTCTCATCGCAGGTTCCTTTGCAGCTCTTTCTACCCTATTGTCCATCCTGTTTTTACCTGAAACATTAACAAAGGAAAAGCAGGAAGAAGCGAGGTTAAACAAAGACATTCATTTCAACCCGTTTGTACAAATGCTGCAAGCTTTAAAGACATCCTACGGTTTTTTGTTTATATTGGCGTTTGTCCTCAATTTTGGCATCATTCATTTTGAATCGATTTTCGGCTTATATGTAGACCAAAAACATGGATTTACACCGAAGGATATTGCGTTTGTAATTACGGTTGCGGGTCTTGCAGGCGTGCTTGTCCAAGGTGCGTTGGTGAATGCCTCTGTGAAACGATTTGGTGAAATGCGCGTCGTGCGTTATGCACTTCTAGGAGCGGCTTTGATGCTCATCGTCTGCCGTGTTGCGCCGTCCTTTTGGCTAATCTTTGCAGGCTCTATTTTATTTTTATCGGCTACATCATTTGTTCGTCCAGCCCTCAATACATTGCTGTCCAAAATGGCAGGTAATCAGCAAGGAGTAGCGGGTGGCCTCAATACATCCTTTATGAGCCTTGCCAATATTGTCGGACCGAGCCTTGCGGGCATTTTATTTGATGTGAATATTGAGTTTCCTTTTATGCTCGGAACACTGGTGCTTTGCATAAGCTTCATTGCATCCATCGTGTGGGGGAAAAAAGTGCAGCATCCTTCGACAGTTTCTTAAAATTTGTTTATAAAAAACCGATCAGTACGGCTTGATCGGTTTTTTTGATGCGCATCATCTCTTATATTTCACGACAGGTGATTTTTCTTTATGAAGCGCTCGAATCATGGCATCATCTACATGCAAATGCTCTTTCACTAATTGAGGAGGGGTTAAGGCCATCCACTGATTTAACGAAATATCTGCAAAGCGATCACTTTTAAAAATTTCTAAAAACCAAAGGCTCGTTTGGCCGATATTTTGGATGTAATGTCCCATACCAAAAGGAACATATCCGACATCACCTGCTCTGTAATTAAAGGTGCGGGCAGTGCCCCCGGCTCCAAAGACCGTCATTTTGGCTGTACCGGTTAAATAATATTGCCACTCATCATTATTAGGGTGCCAGTGCATTTCTCTCATGCCGCCAGGCTTTACTTCAACAAGCGCAGCTGCAATGGTTTTTGAAACAGGGAAATTCCGTGAATCGACAATGCGGACAGTTCCCCCAGAGGTCGTCAGCGGTTTTTGGCGAAGCAGCTGGTACGTAAATGGCGGCTCGATGCTTCCGTATGGATCAGATACCGTTTGGCTTTCTATTGATGCTGGCGGAGAGCCTTGAAACATGTAGCGCTGCTTATTCGGAATATGGTCAAACAGCTTCTTAGGAACGCCAAAATTGTCGGAGAGAATGTTTTTCGGTGTATGGGCAAACCAGTCTGTGATGGTGAACGTATCAAATTCAGAAAAAGCGCCATCATCAAAGACTAAAAGAAATTCACACCCGTCCTCAAGTCCTTGAATGGAGTGCGGAATACCTGGGGGGAAATACCATAAATCTCCTTCTGCTACATCAGCGATCATATTTCGCCCTTCTGCATCTACAGAGGTGATGCGGGCTTTTCCTAAAATCATATACGCCCATTCAGCCTGCTTATGCCAATGGAGCTCTCGCACTCCGCCTCGAGTCAGCCGCATGTTGACACCCGCAATCGTTGTGGAAACAGGCAGCTCTCGCTTCGTAATTTCTCTCGACCAGCCGCCATGATTTAAATGCATATGTGTATCGGAATATGAAAATTTTAAATTAGGAATGATTCCGGCATCGGTTTTAGGTGGAACAAGCATATCTGGGTTCTCGATATCTCGAAGGACGTCCCGCGGGCCTAGATCGGTGGCACCAGCACCATCCTCTCGAATGGGCTGCGGGATGTGACGCAGCTCATCATCCATTTATCATCCCTCCTCTTGTATCATTTTTCTCCTCCAAACTATATGAAACTTCGGAAGAAAACATTCACTCAGGATGGGGTGAAAGAAGCATCTGAATACGTAATGCTAAGCGCAGCCTTAATGTGGTTTCAGGGTCTTTTAAGCTGATCCGCAGCAGCTCCTCACACTTCTCCAATCGATAAATGACCGTGTTGCGATGAATAGACAAACGTTTCGCTGTTTCTGAAACGTGGCAATGCGTTTCTAAATAGACAGATAAGGTGTGGAGGAGATTTTGACCGGCTTCATATAACGGGTGAAGGTGCATCTGGTGAAACGTGACTAAATCCTTTCTTGGAATAAGCTTTAATAAATCTGGCACATCCTTTGCCTGATAGAAGTGTATATATTCCGACTGCGCCGAGAGATGTCCGGCTTGAAGCGCTTCTAATGCTTCTCTGTACCCCTCAGACAGGTAATTGATGCGACAACTAGTCAAGCTCGCGCCAAAGGAAATGGTGTGATTCACTTGAATGCTAACGAGCATCTGCAGCTGTTTCAAAAAAGAAAGGAGTCTTTCACTCATCTCTGACCAACTGCCCGTCTCTTCCATTAATACAATGCCCATATCACCTTTGACAAATAAAAAGGAAGGGAAAGGAGAGCTTGGAAGTGCGCTGTCGAGCAGATCAACGACTTGTTCTAACATCAGTTGCTGCTTCAAAAAATGAGTGGTCTCATGACACTGATCAAGCTGACAGATCATACATAGATAGCTGCTATCTACATTTAATCCAAACGCCTTCGCAATGTTTGCAGCGTCTTGCTGAGAATACGATGAACCCTCTATCCATCTGCGAAATCCTTCATTTCTGGCACGCTTGGCCGTTTGCTGGGCAGAATATTGTCTCATTCGCGCAATCGAGATTTCGTGTACTGCTTGTTCAATGATGACTTGCAGTGTTTCATCCAGCGGAAGGATGAAGGAAGGAATGACCACATACTCACATGTTTGTTCGGTTAGATCAATCGGAAAGACAGAAAAGGTTTGCTTCGTATCTATTATTGAAAAATAATGGGGTGTCCGGCTTTTGAAAAAGGGGAGAATGCGAATCCAATCTGGGCTCGTGATGATGATGTGCGAGTTGCAGAGAAGGCGCCCATGCTGGTTACACAAATAGACAGGCTTGTGAATCCTTTCGGCGATTTTTTGCAATGCTTCAAACTGGTTATCGTCTAAGTTCATATCCACTAAGTCTCCTTTATTGAGAACTTTAGTTCTTGGTGAAGATGAATAAATAAATGGACAATCACTGTTCACTTCTCTGATATGCATTTTATGTTATCAGCTCAAATCATTTAAGATAGAAAGTTGTCAACTAATATCACAAACAAACAGAGTTCTTGATAAAATCACGCACCATCAGTCATCTTCATTCAGAATTACGGGCAAATATGATATGTTGTAGACAGAAGAATTTCTTTCAGAAAGATGGGTATGACAAGAGAAAAAGGCTTTCATGTGAGGAAGCCGTCTATACATGAGAGTGGCAAGAGGTGAGAAACATGATTTATATCGGATTAACTGGCTGGGGTGACCATGACAGTCTTTATCCGCCGAAAATCGGCAGCGCGCAAAAGCTGTTTCACTATTCGTCTACGTTTCCCATTGTGGAGCTGGATGCCAGCTTTTATGCAGTTCAGCCTGAACGTAATCATGAAAAGTGGATCAAAGATACGCCAGATACCTTTCAATTTGTCGTGAAAGCATATCAAGGAATGACCGGTCATCAGAGAGGCGAAATTCCGTTTGCTTCGAAGGAAGAGATGTTTGACGCATTTATTCTTTCATTGACTCCGCTTATTCGTGAAGGGAAACTAGCCATGGTTCTATTTCAATTTCCACCATGGTTTGATTGCAAAAAAGAGCACGTCCTTTATTTAAGATGGTGTAAAGAGAAGATGGGGGACATTCCGTGTGCCCTCGAATTCCGTAACCGCACATGGTTCTCAGATGAATTTTATGAGCAGACCTTGTCCTTTATGGAAAAAGAAGGCTGGATTCATTCTGTTTGTGATGAGCCGCAAGTTGGAGAAGGCTCCATTCCGCCAGTCATACAAGCTACGCACCGTGATAAAACATTGGTCCGTTTTCACGGAAGAAATAAACAGGGCTGGCTTCACCCAGCAGACCATGAGAATTGGCGTGAAGTGCGATACTTATATTTATATAATGAAGCTGAATTAAAAGAGTGGAAAAAGAATCTCGACATCCTGCATCAGCAATCAAAAGATGTGTATGTCGTGTTTAATAATAACTCCGGCGGAGATGCAGCGGCGAATGGTCAGCAGATGATTGATTTGCTGGATATTACGTATTCAAGCCTTTCTCCGAAGCAGTTAGATTTATTTAGTTAAATGAGAGCTGCGGCTTTCAACCTGAATGAGACGGTTCAGTGACAACTTGAGGGAGAGATCAACATGCTGCAGAAGCTATGGTTATATCATACAAACGATTTGCACAGCCACTTTGAGAACTGGCCAAAAATCGCAGCTTATATTGAAGAAAAGCGTCAAGTTCACGATCAGATGCTCTTGTTTGATATTGGCGACCATATGGACCGAGTGAACCTCGTGTCAGAAGCTGATTATGGAAAGGTAAACGTCAAGCTCCTCAATCAGCTTGGCTATGACGGGGTCACAATTGGAAATAATGAAGGCATTACGCTGCCTCATGATCAGCTGGATCAATTGTACGAGCATGCACAATTTCCAGTGGTCCTGTCTAATTTATTTGAGAAAGGCAAAAGGCCAGCGTGGGCAAAGCCCTATCATATGATCCAAATGGAAAACGGACTGAAAATATGTCTCTTAGGCGTGACCATTGCGTATACACCTGTCTATGAAAAGCTGGGCTGGGAAATAACAGATCCGTTTGACAGCATACGGGACATGCTGCAGGAAGTGAAGGGACAAGCGGATATCATTGTGCTCTTATCCCATCTTGGTATCATCCATGATCGGGAGGTCGCCCATGATTTTCCTGACATCGACATCATCCTAGGCTCACACACGCATCATTTGTTAGAACAGGGTGAAATGGACAATGGGGTACTGCTTGCATGCGCTGAAAAGTATGGGCATTATATTGGCTGTGTCGAGCTGACCATTGACACAGTGAGCAAAGAGCTGATCGAGAAAAAAGCGACAGTGCAGTCAGTGGATCAGCTGATCAGTGAATCAGATGAAGCCATTACTACCCTACAACAAGCAGAGAGAAGAGCGAAAGCCCTCATGCAGGAGAAAGTAACTGCGATTGAGTCAAGGCTAGAAACGAAGTGGTTTGATGAATCCCCGCTTCCGCAGCTCTTAACAGATGCCATTAAAGATTGGTGCGGGGCAGATATCGGCATGATGAATGCAGGCATGGTGCTTGATTCATTAGAGGCAGGAATCGTGACTAGAGAAGAAGTCCACCGAATCTGCCCGCACCCAATTAACCCAATTAGGGTGACGCTTTCCGGTCAACAGCTTATCGAAACCGTTCGGCGTGCCTGTGAAGAAAAAATGGAACAGCTACGCATCAAGGGCTTCGGCTTTAGAGGTGAGTTGATGGGGAAAATGCTGTATAGCGGCCTCACCTATACAGTAGAAGAAGGTGAAACCAAACGAGTAGAGGATGTTTTTGTGCATGATCAATTGATCAGAAAAGACGCCTTATATACGGTTGGCACAGTCGATATGTATACATTAGGCTCTCTATTTCCTCATATCCGTGACCATGAACACATTGAATATTTCATGCCGGAATTTTTACGTGATGTGCTTACTTGGCGCCTGAAGGAAGCCACATGAAATCCGCTTTAGCCTAACAACACTCGCCCTCTTGTCACATAGATTGTGATGAGAGGAGTGAAGGGATTTGGTGAATTTAACACCTATTAATATTGATGGACATTCCTTTACAGCCGTCACCGTCAAACTGCCGAAGACGAATTTTATGGCAGTGACAAATGAACATGGGTATATTATGTGCGGTGCACTGGATGTCGGGCTCTTAAATGAAAAGCTTGCAGATAGAGGTATTATCGCAGGGAGAGCAGTTGGTGTGAGAACGATAGAGCAATTGCTTGATGCCCCTTTAGAATCTGTGACATACGCTGCAGAAGCGTTAGGCATTACAGTTGGAACCATTGGAAGAGACGCCTTATTAAAAATGGTGAAATAAAATGAAGAGATGATTCCTATCCCCCCGCCTGTCTGCATACACTTGTAATGGAGAAGGGGGGATTTTTTATTGAGAATGAACCGCCGCTATCGCCCCTATAAAAAGGGCCCTTTGCCATTCCGATACGTCATGCTGCTTGCGATCTTATTCTTTGTACTCTCAACCGTCATAAGTCTATTTTTTATTAACCGCTCCATTAAACCAACCCTTATACACATTGCTGAACTAGAAACAGAGCGTATCGCCAATCATCTGATTCAATATTCCGTCCAAGACTTTGCAGAAGATCAGGAGAATATGAAGGATATGGTGGTTATGAATACAAGTGAGAACGGAAAAGTAACGACCATCGATTTTAATGCGCAAGCAACATCTAAAGCAATGGCTGACCTATCACGTCATCTTCAAAAAAATTTAGAGGACATTGAAAAGGGGAACTTTCAAAAAGAGGCAAAAGAAGCATTAAAGGATCAAACAGATGGACATGACGGCATTATATATAACATTCCGCTTGGGCAAGCGTCCGGAAATGCACTCATCGCCAACCTAGGACCAAAAGTGCCTGTACGGTTTAGTGTCATTGGCGATCCGCATACGGACGTTGAAAAAAACATTAAGCCTTATGGCATCAACAATGCCTTGATTGATATTAGTGTTCTAATCGAGGTCAAGGTGAGAGTCATCATCCCGTTTGCATCTGAAACAATCGTGGTCAAAAACTCAGTTCCCGTCTCCATCCAAGCCGTTCAAGGGGACGTACCAGATTATTACAATGGCAGCGGAACGAACTCAGGCGCTCCATCGATTGTTCTCCCAGAGAAAAAGGAGAAGAAAGAATAACAGCCCAAGGAATGATTGGGCTGTTTTTTGATGTGCAGTCATTGGAAATAAAAACCTCATTCACTACTTGATTCCATATAGATGAATGTGTCATGATCAATTTTAATTGTTATTAGGGGGAGCTTTATGAAGAAACTTTATGTAAGTGGTATTTGTTTTTTGATTTTTGCTATAGTATTTAGTGCTAAATATATCACAGCATCCATTTTACTGGTCAGAAATGAAAGCTTAAGTATCAATATTTTTAGAGGTATGTTTGACATGATTCCATTGGAAGTAACCGTTGTGTATTTCATTTTTATCATCATGGGAATTCTATTTTTAATTTTAGGTTTGAAGGAGAAAAATGAGCAGTAACTTGCTTAGACATGAAAAAGGAGAAGGGTGCGAAAACGCTAAACTTCTCCTTTTCTTTAATGTCGTTTTCGCTCAGCTCTTTCCCACGCCCTTAAATGAGGGTATGGATCAAAAGACCATTCAGTTCTGCCATTGTCTTTATACATGCCATAGTGAAGATGCGGCGGAAATTTTCCTGCTGTGCCTGGAGGGCCATAACCGGAGCTTCCGACAGATCCAATGACCTGTCCGGGTTCAACAATTTGACCTGTTTTGAGTCCTTTTGCAAAGCCATTTAAATGAGCGAAGTAATGATAATGGTTATGAATATCTCGAATCCCAATCCGCCAGCCGCCAAAGCGGTTCCAGCCTTTCATTTCAATCACGCCATACGATGTCGCACGAACGGGAAGTCCATAATGGGCAAATAAATCCGTACCCTCATGAATTCTTCTGCCTCCAAATCCTCTTGCATCTCCCCATGTACTCCGGTAGCTGTAGTCAGCTCCGACTGGAAGAGGGAAAGCGTGCTTTCCGAGGTCAAGATGACCATAGTGCTGATATAGCTTCATAAAAGATGAAATGATTCCAACGGTTTGATCTCGTCCATAATAGTCCCATAAAGCAATTTTTAATTGATCAATGCTGTTGCCGTAATGAAGCAAGTATTGAGCAAACGTGAATAATACATCCTCATCGTCATCGCTGTTCGCTTTTCCATCCCCGTTGCCATCAAGTCCAATTCCATCAAACACTTTAATGCTTAAAGGAGAGGTATCCTGCTTATTCGGGTTTTCAGGGCCGATCCACATTTCCCGGGGAATGTAGATGCCAATGACGCCTTTTTGTTTCGGTAAATCTCTTCTGCTTTTTCGAATATTGTGCTCATACTGATCAACCGCAGCAAGTACATACCATGGAACCTGTGTCGTGATGGCGACTTTTTCGTAAAGTGCCATTCGCTGCTTCAGTACATCTGGCTGCTTGCCTTCCCCCTGCGTATGAACAGGTAAAGGAAGCATTGAAAGAGCGATCATGATGGCTAAAACCACTTTCACAAACGTCCATCTCCTTTCATCAAGCATCGTCTTCTACCGTTTAGTGTGGTTAGATCACCCTATTTCATAAGAAGAAAATGTTAGTAATTTTCTTGTGATTTTTTTAGGAGGCTTTTGGGTATTTTTGCAGCTCATTCCCTTGTTGTTCAATCTGTACTATGTTAAAGTGTCTAAAGAAAAGGCTTTAGGCCGAAGATTCAATTTTTTGCAGCTTCTTAGCTGCATCCATCGTATATAGCAGGAAGATTTTTGTAGATGCACCTTTAACGAATTCATATGGAGATGATGGAATTGGCAAAGAAGGAAGAGCACGTAAGAAAACCGGACTGGCTTAAAATTAAGCTGAATACGAATGAAAACTATACCGGTTTGAAAAAAATGATGCGGGAAAACAACCTGAATACCGTTTGTGAGGAAGCAAAATGTCCGAATATTCATGAATGCTGGGCAGTGAGAAGAACCGCTACATTTATGATCCTTGGATCTGTTTGTACGCGCGCATGCCGTTTCTGTGCGGTGAAAACTGGACTTCCAACTGAGCTAGACCTGCAAGAGCCAGAACGCGTGGCAGATTCAGTGGCTTTGATGAACTTAAAGCATGCTGTCATAACAGCGGTTGCAAGGGATGACCAAAAGGATGGCGGAGCAGGTGTGTTTGCTGAAACCGTTCGTGCCATTAGAAGAAAAAGCCCATTTACGACAATTGAAGTTCTCCCTTCAGATATGGGCGGCAATTACGATAATTTGAAGACGTTAATGGACACACGTCCTGACATTTTAAATCACAATATTGAAACAGTTCGCAGATTAACGCCAAGGGTTCGTGCGCGTGCTACATATGATCGTTCATTAGAATTCTTGCGCCGTGCAAAAGAAATGCAGCCCGACATTCCAACGAAATCAAGCATTATGATTGGACTCGGTGAAACGAAGGAAGAAATCATTGAAGTCATGGATGATCTTCTTGCTAACAACGTCGATATTATGGCGATTGGTCAGTATTTACAGCCTTCGAAAAAACATCTAAAAGTTCAAAAATACTATCATCCGGATGAGTTTGCAGAGCTGAAAGAAATTGCCATGTCAAAAGGCTTCAGCCATTGTGAAGCTGGACCGCTTGTGCGCTCTTCCTACCATGCAGATGAACAAGTAAATGAAGCGTCTAAAAAGCGTCAGGCGCAAGCATAACAAGAAAACGCCAGAGCTCTCTGGCGTTTTTTCTCGTATTAATTTTGGCCGTAAGGGGCGTTTCTTCTCATGGTACGGTCGGAATTCGTCATACCATTTGCATCTTCTTTCGTAGAAATATCTCCACCTTGAGGAGAATATTTCATTTGTTGAATTGTTTTGGTTAAGATTTGATCAAAATCACGTGAATTGGTTTGAAGACGTGAAAAATTGGCAATGGATTGAAAGTGCTCTGGATTATCAGAGACGTATACATGATAATAACGAGGGAGAACAGAAACCGCCGTTTTCTTTACTTGATCGGCAGATTCATCCCGGTTTTTGTTGCCTGTTCGATACACAATCAGTGCATCCTCATCTGTCACAAGTGTGGCTGCATCTTTGATGTTTGGGAGCTGCACAGTTAAACTTGTGATGACGTGGGCAAGATGCTCGCGATTTAAAGCAGGTGTTCTTTCTTTCTGATCCGTTACTTGCTGGTGCTGATAACGAACATACCCTGCTCTGTTTGTGTCTGCTTCTGGCATGTTGGAATTATTTCCTTCATGACGATCCGACAGACGGATGGTTTTACTTGAAGAATCTTCATCCACTTGCCGGTTCATACCTGATTGAAAGCCGCACCCGCCTAAAAGCATGCTGAGAAGAATCGCGGCTGTCAGTTGTTTCTTCATAAAAGTGACCTCCTTTTTTCTTTAGCTTCGGCTAAATCTGAAAAAACATGCTTTAGCAATTGATGGAGTTCTTCCAATGAATTATCATTAAAGATGGATCGTTTAAAAAGAGGTGAGAAGATGATCGTCATTCAGAATGCTACTTTTGATCTTGTAAGAGATATTAAAGACGGTTTTGATGAAGAAGCGTTTAAAGCAAGGTACTCAGATATTTTAAATAAGTATGATTATATTGTGGGGGACTGGGGCTACAATCAGCTGAGATTGAAGGGGTTCTTTGATGACCAAAACCAAAAGGCCACATTTGATACAAAAATCAGCACACTCGATGAATACATTTATGAATACTGTAATTTTGGCTGTGCCTATTTTGTCTTAAAACGAATCAGAAAATAACGCAAAGGGGAGCGTCATGATGTATTTCGTAGACAGAAAAAAAATTGAAGAGACATTACGTTTTTTCGAGGAGCAATATGAGTTGATGCGTAGTCATCAAACATGGACAAGTCCACTAGAGAAAAAAGCGCTGGAACGAATTGTCCATTTGCTCGTCGAATGTATTCTTGATACGGGAAATGACATGATTGATGGCTTTATTATGCGTGATCCAGGAAGCTATGATGACATCATGGATATTCTTGTTGATGAAAAGGTTGTACCAGAAGAGGAAGGCAGTCAGCTGAAAAAGCTTGTCTCGTGCCGCAAAACACTTGTACAGCAATACCAAGAAGTGGCTCATCACGACTTGCTGCAGGTGATCAGCGAGGTTGAGCATGCGCTACAGGTTTTCCCAAACCGCATCCGTACCTACTTAGAGCAGGAGCTAGGCCCAGTATCAGCGTTTAAATAATCCATTGGAGTTGTGAACATCATGAAATACAAAGGCTATTTAATTGATTTAGATGGAACCATGTATAAAGGAACAGAAAAGATCGAAGAAGCAGGTCAATTTGTTCAAAAGTTAAATGAGCTAAACATGCCCTACTTGTTTGTCACGAATAACTCGTCACGCACGCCAAAGCAGGTAGCAGAAAAACTTGTTTCATTCGATATCCCAGCAACAGAAGAACAAGTCTTTACAACAAGTATGGCAACAGCCAATTATATTGCCGAACAAAAGAAAGACGCGTCTGTTTACGTCATCGGTGAAGAAGGAATCAAGCAGGCCATTGAAGAAAAAGGGCTGACGTTTGGTCAGGAAAACGCTGATTTCGTTGTTGTTGGAATTGATCGCAGCATTACATATGAAAAATTCGCAGTCGGTGCGATTGCCATCCGTCAAGGCGCACAATTTGTCTCAACAAATGGAGACATTGCTATTCCAACCGAAAGAGGGCTTTTGCCAGGCAACGGCTCGTTAACATCTGTATTGACCGTGACTACTACAGTCCAGCCAACATTTATCGGGAAGCCAGAATCGATCATCATGGAACAAGCCATGCGAGTGCTCGGGACGGATGTGTCTGAGACGCTCATGGTAGGCGATAACTATGATACGGATATTATGGCAGGGATGAATGCAGGAATGGACACATTGCTCGTTCATACAGGCGTGACAACAAAAGAGCTGCTTCACAAATATGACAAACAGCCAACCTATGTCATTGATTCATTATCTGAGTGGATTGAACGATTATCATAAAAAAAAGAGGACAAGCGTTATGCGCGCGTCCTCTTTTTTGCTTTATTCCACATTTCTCGCACTATGTGCCAGCCTGCTTGATGCTGCAGCAGCAATGGCGCCGACAATGTCATCTAAAAAGGTGTGGCACTCCCCTGTGGATTTATCGTTGAGTATCCCGAGAATTCCTGGTTTTTCTTTATCGATATATCCGTAATTCGTAAAGCCGATCGAACCATAAATATTGACGATAGCAAACGATAAAATTTCATCAACACCATACAGGCTTTCGTCTGTTTCTAGAATAGACTGAAGCGGCTCGGTCAGTTTTTTTTGCTCGGCGAGTACGTCTAGTTCGACGCCAGTTAATATCGCATTTTGGACTTCTCGTTTTGCGATGACACGCTCCACATTGTGGATGCATTCTGTCATGTCTAAGCCAGGATGATATTTTTCCTGTAAAAAGTAGACAAGGTCTGCTATATCTTGAATGGATACGCCTCGTTCTTGTAAACGGCGTCTTGCTGTTTTTTCTACTTCGTTCATCTCATGATGATGCGGCATATATTCCTCACCCAATCCTCGTAATTTGTCCACAACGTGTAAAAAGCTTCGGATAGTAAATAGTATTCATAAATCCCTCAACCTGCGACTACGATATGATAAGAGATCGATCATATGAACGCAGGTGAAAACATGAAAGAAACCATTTATCACACATTTGGTATTGATGTGCGTCAACTTATGCCATATGGCAGTTATCAGAGCTTTCAAACGTCGGAGGCTCTCTTTATCATTGTTCCTGTGTCTCACTTGCGAGAAGAAGAACTCACAGAGCTGTTTCATATCAGTCAGTATTTACTGAATGCCGGAGACCCATACGTCGCTGTGTTTGAATTAACAAATGAAGAGAAGCCCACCTTTACTCATGGAAAGGAGCTGTATGCTTTATTAAAGGCAGCACCGCCGATCTCGAGCCGCTCGTTTCAACAGGCGTCAGAGCTGGCGGCCTTTCATGTCAGGGGAAGAGGATTTCCATATGAGGTGTCTGAAACAAAACGTGTGGGAGCGTGGAAGGAATTATGGGCAAAACGGCTAGATCAGCTTGAAGGCTTTTGGATGCAGCAAATGCACCAAAAACCACTGGAACGGTTTGAAAAAAAATTCATCGAATCCTTTCCGTATTATCTTGGATTAACGGAAAACGCCATTCAATATTTAGTGGATACTGAGCTGGATGATGAACCGAAAGAATGTGACTCAGGCACTGTCTGCCACCAGCGTTTTTCGCGAAGGACATGGCCGCATGAGCAGCCGCTTCGTTTACCTGTAGATTGGGTCTTTGATCATCCAACCCGGGATATTGCCGAATACTTAAGAGAAACCTTTGTCCAGCATAAGGAAGATTTAATTGAGGAGGGCTTCTCTTTTCTACAGCAATATGAGCAGGTGACACCACTTTCTTCCTTTTCTAAGCGTTTGTTATACAGCCGCCTGTTGTTCCCGCTTCATTACTTTGAAATTGTAGAAGGCTACTACATGTCGGGAGAAAATGAAAAATCATATTATGAAGAACGGCTAGATTACGTCTTAAATGATGCCAATCGCTATGAATACTTTCTCAAGGTCTTTCAAGAAATGAGTGCCATGCGAAGCGGCGGGAGCCTCATTCCACCTGTTGGCTGGATCACAGGTCCACTGATTTGAAGTTTCAGTGAACAGATGAAACGTCTCTTTTCTCTTGAGGCGTTTTTCGTTATGCTTAAAGAAATCAATCAAAGGAGTGTTCTTCTTGACGAAACCTTATGTCTATATCACAAGAAAGCTGGATGAAGCATCACTTACACCACTAAAAGAAGTCGCTCATATCGAGATGTGGCCAAGCGAAGATGAGCCATGTCCACGAGAAGAATTAGAAAAACAAGCAGCGAAAGCGGATGCGCTTCTCACCATGCTGTCAGATCAAGTAGATGAAGCCCTTTTATCAAAGGCTCCACATGTTAAGGTGATCGCAAACCTTGCTGTGGGTTATGACAATATTGATCTTGAAGCCGCTAATAAGCGCAACATCACCATTTGTCATACGCCTGATGTATTAACGGAATCCACGGCTGATTTAGCTTTTGCCCTTCTGATGGCGTCAGCTAGACGGATTGTCGAGGCGAGTGATTGGATTAAGGAAGGAAATTGGACAGGCTGGGGACCGCTTCTTCTTTCAGGAGCTGATGTTCATCACAAAAACCTTGGAATTGTCGGCATGGGCAGTATCGGAACAGCGCTTGCCAAGCGGGCAGCAGGCTTTGACATGAAGGTGCTGTACTATAACCGGTCAAGAAAGCCAGAGGCAGAAGCGCAGCTCGGCGTGACCTATGCGGCTTTTGAGGACTTGCTCACGCAGTCTGATTTCATCGTCTGCCTGACGCCGTTAACCCCAGAAACGAAAGACATGTTTAATGAAAAGGCATTTGATCTGATGAAGAACTCTGCTTATTTTATTAACGTATCAAGAGGACAGACTGTGGATGAGGATGCTTTATATGAGGCAGTCACGACAGGAAAAATTGCCGGCGCTGGTCTGGATGTATTTAGACAGGAGCCTGTCAGCCCATCTCATCCGTTAACAACATTACGTAACGTCACGGTTCTCCCTCATATTGGAAGTGCAAGTGTCGAAACGAGAAAAACGATGATGCGTTTATGTGCTGAGAATATTGCGCTTGTCCTACAAGGTCAGCAAGCCAAAACGCCGGTTCGTTCATCATTTCAGGCTCCCTGAGTTTCGGGAGCTTTTCTGACAAAAATATTTTGAAAATATAGAATCTTGATATAAATAGCTGTTAAGCGGTTTCATTCTAACAATCTCATATTTTATTACCTTGTCAAAATGAGGATACCCCTTTATAATGTGTGTACATTGAATGTCTGTGTTAGGTTAACAAATGTCTTTTTAGAGAGGACATTGACGGAGAAAGGTGGAATTTCAGGTGAAGGCAATTCGAGTTGGACTATTAGGATTAGGAACAGTGGGAAGCGGTGTCGTCAAGATTATCCAAGATCATCAGGATAAATTAATGCACCAGATCGGCTGTCCGGTATTAATACAAAAAGTGCTTGTGAGCAATCCCGATAAAAAGAGAGATGTGGATGTGGCAAGAGAAGTCTTCACAACTGAAGTATACGATGTGATTAGAGATCCAGAGGTCGACGTCATTATTGAAGTGATGGGCGGCATTGAAGAGACAAAACAATATTTAATAGATGCGTTAAATGAAAAGAAGCATGTCATTACCGCCAATAAAGATTTAATGGCACTTTACGGAACAGAGCTTTTACATGTGGCGAAAGAAAATGGCTGTGATCTTTATTATGAAGCAAGTGTCGCCGGAGGAATTCCGATTCTGCGTACGCTGGAGGAAGGATTGGCATCTGACCGAATTACGAAAATGATGGGAATTGTGAACGGCACAACCAATTTTATATTAACGAAAATGAACGTCGATAAAAGCGCATATGAGGATGTCTTAAAAGAAGCGCAGGATCTTGGCTTTGCAGAAGCAGACCCGACAGCTGATGTAGAAGGACTGGATGCAGCAAGGAAAATGGCGATTCTTGCAAGACTCGGTTTTTCCATGAATGTGGAATTAGACGATGTGAAGGTCAGAGGCATCTCTGACGTTTCTGATGAAGACATTAATTTCAGTAAACGATTTGGCTACACAATGAAGCTGATCGGAATTGCCCAGCGGGACGGAGAGAAAGTGGAAGTCAGTGTCCAGCCAACCTTACTCCCTGATCACCATCCGTTATCATCAGTCAACAATGAATTCAATGCGGTGTATGTCTATGGGAGTGCTGTAGGGGAAACGATGTTTTACGGACCTGGAGCTGGAAGTCTGCCAACGGCAACCGCTGTTGTATCAGACTTAGTCGCAGTCATGAAAAACATGCGTCTTGGCGTGAACGGAAGCGGATTTATCGCACCGGAGTTTGAGAAAAAGATCAAATCACCGTCGGAAGTATTTGCTCAGCAATTTTTAAGAATTCATGTTAGAGATCAAGTCGGGGCATTTTCCCGCATTACATCTATTTTTTCTGAAAGAGGCATCAGCTTTGAAAAGATCCTTCAGCTTCCTGTGAAAGGGCATGATGAGCTGGCTGAAATTGTGATTATTACACACCGGACCTCAGAAGAAGATTTCTCAAATATCCTGCAAAAATTAAACGATCTCGACGTGGTGGTTCAAGTGAAGAGCACGTACCGAGTAGAAGGGAACGGTTTAAGCTGATGAAGTGGAATGGACTTATTGAAGAATTCCAAGAATTCTTACCAGTAAACGAATCAACACCAAAACTAACATTAAATGAAGGGAATACACCGCTGATCCACCTTGCCAAGCTTTCGGAAAAGCTAGGGATTGAGCTTCATGTGAAAACAGAAGGCGTCAATCCAACAGGCTCTTTCAAGGACCGCGGGATGGTCATGGCTGTTGCAAAGGCAAAAGAAGAAGGCAATGATACGGTCATGTGTGCTTCGACAGGGAATACTTCTGCAGCGGCAGCGGCTTATGCTGCTCGTGCTGATATGAAATGTATCGTCATCATTCCAGACGGAAAAATTGCCTTTGGCAAGCTTGCACAGGCTGTGATGTACGGAGCAGAGATCATTGCAATTGACGGTAACTTTGATGATGCACTGAAAATCGTCCGCAGCATCTGTGAAAAATCGCCGATTGCCCTTGTTAACTCTGTCAATCCGTACCGAATTGAAGGACAAAAAACGGCGGCATTTGAAATCTGTGAGCAGCTAGGCTCGGCCCCGGACGTACTGGCGATTCCTGTTGGAAATGCGGGGAATATTACCGCCTACTGGAAAGGCTTCAAGGAATACCATGAGAAAAAAGGAACTGGACTGCCTGTTATGCGCGGCTTTGAAGCAGAAGGCGCAGCAGCGATCGTGCGAAATGAAGTGATTGAACAGCCAGAAACAGTGGCAACTGCCATCCGTATCGGAAATCCTGCAAGCTGGAAACAAGCTGTGGCAGCGGCAGATGAATCAAACGGAAAGATTGATGAAGTGACAGACGAAGAAATTCTCCATGCATATCAATTGATTGCTCGTGAAGAAGGTGTGTTTGCAGAGCCAGGCTCATGTGCGTCTATCGCAGGTGTGCTAAAGCAGGTGAAATCCGGAGAAATCAAGCCAGGCAGTAAAGTTGTTGCGGTATTAACAGGCAACGGATTGAAAGATCCGAATACGGCCATTGATATTTCACAAATTAAGCCGGTCACACTTGATGCAGATGAAGATCAAATTCTTGAACACTTAGAAAAGGCCGCGCGCGTATGAGTAAAGCCTCCATGCTTTTTTCAATCACAGTACCGGGAAGCACTGCCAATTTAGGACCAGGCTTTGATTCAGTTGGAATGGCGCTCAGCCGCTATTTAAAGCTATCGGTCTATGACCATGATAGCTGGCTGTTTGAAGCAGAATCAGATGTCGTGTCTGGAATTCCATCAGGCACCGACAACCTCATTTATCAAACAGCCAAAAAGGTCGCAGATCACTTTGGAAAAACACTCCCGCCTGTTTATGTCAAAGTGTGGAGTGATATTCCATTGGCACGGGGGCTGGGCAGCAGTGCTGCTGCAATTGTGGCAGCCATTGAGCTAGCCAATCAGCTTCTCGAATTAAATATGCCGGATGATCAAAAGCTCTTTTTTGCAAGTGAGGTAGAAGGTCATCCAGATAATGCGGGTGCTTCTTTATTCGGAGGTTTACTGATTGGTCTTCATGAAGAAGACAAGACACATGCTGTCAAAGTGAAGCATGTGGATATAGATGTTGTTGTCGTGATTCCTTTTTATGAAGTACTGACAAAGGATGCCCGTGATGTCCTGCCAGAGGATTTTTCCTATAAACATGCTGTCAGTGCGAGTGCTGTGAGCAACGTGCTTGTTGCCGCCTTAATGACGCAAAACTGGCCGCTTGTTGGAGAAATGATGAATAAGGATTTATTTCATCAGCCTTACCGCACAATGCTCGTCCCAGAGCTGTCGAAGGTAGAGCATGTCGCTTCGCTAAAAGGAGCGTATGGAACGGCATTAAGCGGTGCTGGTCCGACAATCTTAACCTTAGTTGAAAAAGGGAAGGGAGAAGCGCTGAAAAAGCAGCTTGCCCAAAACTTCCCGCATTGCGAAGTAGATTTGCTGACAGTACCAGTAGAAGGTGTTGTCGTGGAGCATGATCCAGTCAATCAAGTAAAGAACGTGCTGTAAAAATGCACGTTCCAGCGTGTAGGCAAACCCTCGCATTCGGTGTCAGTCCTGCGTGCTGGTGCTCACGAATATTAATTCGCTCCGCTCCAGTACTCGTCCTTCCTAGACTGCAAAGGTTCTCTATCACGCTGAAAAGAAGAAAAAGAGCTAAAATAAAGATCATTTTAGCCCTTTTTCAATAACCTGAGAACGTGCTGTAAAAATGCACGTTCTTTTTTTATTCTTGTTTTTATAAAATGAAGCAGGGATTATTATTTAGAGGATCGAACTATTTTTTATGCATAAAAGGAGGAGATACATTCATGAAGAAATTGATGACAGCAGAAGATTTAACGAAGATTGTTTCTGTTTCTCATCCGGTTTATTCACCAGATGGAAAAAAGGCGGTTTTTACAAAGGTCACGGTGAATGACAAAAAGGACGATTACAACATCCATTTATGGGTTCGAGATGAAGAGACAGAGGAGCTGTCACAATGGACATTTGAGGATGGAAAGCATCATCAGCCAGTGTGGTCAAAAGACAGCAGGCAGCTTGCGTTTATTTTGCAAAAGCCAAAGGAAGCTCCCCAGCTTGCACTGATTCAGAGCGAGGGAGGCGGTGTGCGTACCTTAACGTCGATTCCATACGGAGTATCTCATCCTGTCTTTTCACCAAATGGAACTTTCATTTATGCGGCTGTGTCACTGAAACAAACAGAGTCTATACATGATGAAAAGAAGGAAGAGCGAGATGAGTTCGCTCCTGCGGTATATGATGATTTGACCTATAAAGCAGATGGCAGAGGTTTTTTAGATGGGCGTTTTACGCAGATCATTCAAGTGGATGTTCATTCAGGAGAGATCGAGGCAGTTACGAGCGGACAGCATCATCATGTGAATCACACGCTCTCTCCGTGCGGGAAATGGCTTGCCTATATTCAATCAAATCCTCAGAAACCTTACATAAGTGATGTATGCCTCCAATCATTAGAGGACGGTACGACAAAGAAAATTACACAATCTGCTGGCGCTTATTCCGCCGTGTCTTTTGCTCCTAATGGAGAAAGCCTCGTGTATATCGGACATGAGCGAGAATTTCAAAATGCTACGTTCCCAGCATTATGGCTGTATGATCTGAAGGAGGGAAACGGCGTTCAGCTGTCAGAAATGCTCGATATGTATGTGGGCAACTGTATGGCAGGGGATAGTGTTATGGGCGAAGCCAATCAGTTTCCGCAGTGGACAAAGGATAGCCAAGGGTTTTATGCGCTTGTTTCTGATCAAGGCAGTACAGGGATTTATTATTTCTCTGTTGAAGGCTTAGCCTATCCTGTTCGATTAGAGGCAGAGCATATCACAAACTTCAGCCTTCATCCGAATGAATCCAAAATGCTGCTGAGCCGGCTGTCACCCGTTTCTCCAAGTGAGCTGTATGAGCTGACATTAGGGGAGGCGGATCTAAAGCGAATCACGTTCGAGCATGATGAATTCCTCAAGGAGCATGTCCTATCGGTACCAGAGCCATTTTCGTTTCAGTCAAAAGAAGGCGACGAGGTGCATGGCTGGTTTATGAAGCCATCCCAATTGGAAGAGGGGAAGACTTATCCGCTTATTTTAGAAATTCATGGCGGGCCGCATGCCATGTATGGTTATACGTATTTTCATGAATTTCAAATGCTTGCCGCGGAAGGCTATGCCATCGTATATATCAATCCTCATGGCAGTCATGGATACGGACAAATGTTTACCGACCGTGTGAGAGGGAGTTATGGTGACGTTGATTATGAGGATGTCATGCAGGCTGTTGATCATGTGCTGAAAGCCTATGATTTCCTTGATGAAACAAGACTTGGAGTGACAGGCGGCAGCTATGGCGGTTTTATGACCAACTGGATTGTCGGACAGACCGACCGTTTTCGCGCAGCCGTCACACAGCGGTCCATTTCAAACTGGATTAGCTTTTATGGCATCAGTGATATCGGTTATTATTTCACAAGGTGGCAGATGGATGGGAATATTTATGATTCAGTCGATAAGCTATGGGATCGTTCGCCGCTCAAGTATGTGAAGCAGGTAAATACGCCGCTTCTCATCCTACACAGCGACGAAGACTATCGCTGCCCAGTCGATCAAGCAGAACAGCTTTTTGTAGCACTGAAGGAGCTTGGGAAAGACACAAGGCTCGTCAAATTCCCGAAAGCATCTCATGATTTATCCAGAAGCGGCCATCCGGGGCAGCGTATTCAAAGACTGACCTTTATAAAGGATTGGTTTAGAGAGAAGCTAAGCTAATAATAAAAAAACGACCCAAATCGGGTCGTTTCAGCGTGATGACAAACCCTCGCATTCCGTGTCAGTCCTGCGTGCTTGTGCTCACGAATATCAATTCGCTCCGCGCCAGTACTCGTCCTTCCTAGAATTCAAGGGTTTTCATATCACGCTGAAAAAGGCTAATACTGAAAAAAACGACCCAAATTCGGGTCGTTTTCATGTCATATATGAATTAGAAAACCTGTTCAACTTCTACAACGCCAGGCACTTCTTCTAATAATGCGCGCTCAATACCGGCTTTCAATGTAATGGTTGAACTTGGGCAGCTGCCGCATGCACCAAGAAGACGCAATTTGACAATGCCATCTTCAATGTCTACAAGCTCACAGTCTCCACCATCACGTAATAGAAATGGACGAAGTTTGTCTAGTACTTCCTGTACTTGGTCTTTCATTTCGACTTCAGTCATTAGATACAATCGCTCCTTTCACAACATATCACCATTATATTCATCTGGACGATAAAAATCTATTGATTGGTTTCAAAGTTTCCTTCTCATTATAGCACAATCTCATCTTGAAACAAAAAGTGATTTTGACTTTTTTCATACAGAAAATTCAGCTAAAATAAAGAAAGAATAGGGGGCTTGTCAAATGAATCAAACCGTCGATCTTTATGTATATGGAAGAGATGTACTTTGCGCTAGCTGCGTGAATCTGCCTTCATCAAAAGACACATTTGAGTGGTTAGATGCAGCGTTAAAACGAAAATATCCAAATCAGCCGTTTCGCATCACATATATTGATATTGAGCACCCACCAGAAAACGAACACCAAAAGGAATTGTCCGAACGAATTCTTGATGATGAATTCTTTTATCCGCTTGTCTTAGTGGAGGATCAAATTGTCGGAGAGGGCAATCCAAAATTAAAAGACATTTATCAAGAAATGGAGAAATACGGTTACACGGAGAGCAGTGAATAAACTGTTCTTTTTTTGAGAAAATAAACAGAACAAACGTTCCTTTCCGGGTTGAAAAAGAACGTTTGTTCGATTATAATGAAATGAAAGGAGCGTGAGCATCATGAATTATTTACTGAAACAATCTCTTCAACAGCAAATACCAATTGAGATGATTTATATGAAGAAAAACGGAGAGTGCACGAAGCGTAAAATCATTGTCCACCGTCAAACAGACCAGCTCATCCAAGCGTATTGTTTATCGAAAAAGACGATGAGAACGTTTCGTAAAGACTGCATCCTTGCCCTTGCTCCGATCAAATGGACCCGTTCATCGGCACATGCCGTTTCATAGAAAAAAGCTCCCTCGACGAGAGGGAGCTTTGAGATAAAATTCACATGATGTTAGCCATTGTGATGCTTATACATCCAAAGGAGTCCGGATTTTAGAAGTCTTGGTACACGGCCAATAAGTGGACGATCTGCTACTAAGCCAAAGCCGGCTTTTTTCCCTAAAGAGCCTAATACACCTTTTAGCTTAAACTGAGGATAAGCCTCAGGAAGCGGCTCGTTTTTCCAGCGTTTTTGCAGAGATTGGACAATTTGTTCTGCCTGCGCCTCGGCAAGCTGTGCACTTGGGGCATGCGGAAGACTTGCGCAATCACCCACGACATAGACGTGCTCATCTCCAGGGAGATTGTGATGAGGTGTTAATACGACGCGGCCTTGTACGTCCTTTTCAACATCCATCTCTCGTATCACTTTGCTTGGCTGAATGCCTGCTGTCCATACGATGACCTCTGCTTCAATGGCATCATCATGGTTGTAAACAACACCTTCTTCAACCTTCGTAATATTGGCACAGTTAATGATCTTTACGTCATTTTCTTCAAACCACTTTTGCACATATAAACTTAATCTTTTTGGGAAGCTTGATAGAATCAGCTCTCCGCGGTCAAAAAGAATAATGTTTAAATCAGCACGGCTTTCTCTTAATTCACTGGCTAGCTCTACCCCGCTAAGTCCAGCACCGACGATACCAACCGTTGCACCTGCACCCAAATTGTTTAATTTGTTATACGTATGTCTTGACTGATCAATGGTTTGAATGCTGTATGTATGTTCTTTCGCACCAGGGACATTATGATACTTGTCCTCACAGCCGAGTCCAATCACCGTGTCGTCATAAGGAATGGGTTCACGGTCGCTGAATAAGATCTGTTTGTTTTCAATATCAATTTTTTCTACTTCCCCATATTGAATATCCAGCTTCGGATGCTCTGGAAAAGATACTCGAATGTGATGATCAGAGATCGTTCCAGCAGCGAGTGCATAATATTCTGTTTTTAAACAGTGGTAAGGATTTCGATCAATTAATGTGATAGTAACATCATCAGGTAATTGATTTGGCAATAAGCGGTGGAGAACCCGCATATTCCCGTAACCTCCGCCGATCAAGACTAAATTTTTCATGACGATTCTCCTTTTCCCCGTAGACATTGAAAAACACTTATACTAAAAAACTTTAAGTTAAAATACCAAATAAAATTATATCGAATTTACTGTGAAACCACAATAATTGTTTCAAAATAACCTACATATTCATTAGTTAGTCCTAAATAGTAAAACATTTTACGAGGAATAGGCGTAACGATACAGGTGAAGCTCATGTTTTGACTAATAGAAGGAATTTCGGTAGGATGGTAAAGCAATGTGAGGTGAAGCAAAGTGTTCCCACTGATCGAATTTTGTGTAAGTAATCTTGCACAAGGGTCTCAAGAAGCAAAAGAGAAGCTTGATAAAGACCCAAACCTAGACGTTATGGAATACGGCTGTTTAAGCTACTGCGGCAAATGTATGGACTCCCCATTTGCACTCGTGAATGGAGAATTTGTTTCCGGAGAAAATGCAGAGCAGCTAGTTGAGCGTATTTATGCTTTTATAGAGGAAAATGAGATGTTTTAAATGCACCACATGGGTCATGAGGTGCATTTTTTTCATATTTTAAATTTCCATTTTTAAGGAGAATGAATAGAAAGCGCATCCAATATGTTATGCTAATAAAATATCATTAAAATGAAGCATCACACGAGAGAAAATGAGGCATATGCATAATAAAAGCCCCTTGCCATGGCAGCAAAGAGCTTTTATGTATGAAAAACGGGGGATGATAAGATTGTCTCCTGAATCGACTCCTTTTATACTATAAAGAAACAACATTTTTGGAGGACGCTCATGACATCATTTCAATTCACGAAAATGCACGGACTAGGAAACAATTATATATACGTCAATCAGATGAAGGAACAGCTTCCAGAAGAGCAGCTGTCAGAGATAGCAATTCAGGTTTCTTCTGTTTACACAGGAATCGGTTCAGACGGAATGATCCTCATTTGCCCATCAGATGTTGCGCCTGTGAAGATGCGCATTTTCAACAATGATGGATCAGAGGGGAAAAACTGCGGTAACGGTCTGCGTTGCGTTGCAAAATATGTATATGAGCATCAAATCGTAACAGACACAACGTTCCAGATTGAGACATTGTCAGGACTTGTTGAAGCGACCGTTCATGTGCAGGATGGTCACGTTCAGTTAGTGACAGTAGATATGGGTAAACCTCGTTTTGAAAAAGAAGCGATGCCAATGCTTGGTGAACCGGCCAGTACAACGATTAATGAACCGCTTGATTTTGGCACGACGACCTTAAATGGAACAGCTGTTTCAATGGGGAATCCCCATATCGTTTTCTATTTAGAAGACATTGAACAGGCGCCGCTCGATTCGCTTGGGCCAATTATTGAAAAGCATGACATGTTTCCAGAAGGCGTCAATGTAGAATTTGTGGAACGTGTCAGTGAAACGGAACTGCATTTCCGCGTGTGGGAAAGAGGATCAGGGATTACGCAAGCGTGCGGTACAGGAGCATGTGCTGCGGCTGTATCAACGATTGTCAATGGACATGCGAAAAAAGAAACGGATATGACCGTTCATCTAGCTGGCGGAGACCTCATCATTCGCTGGAAAGACAATGACCATGTGCTGATGACAGGACCTGCTGAAACAATTTGTGACGGCACATTCTATCTCTAAACCAATTATTTGAGAAAAGGCAACATCACGTTTATAATTGAAAAGAAACATCCAGTCAAAAGGAGGGATGATCGTGAGTACACCAGTAACGATTACAGAAGCTGCTGCATTGCAGATTAAAGATATGATGAAAGAACATGAAGAAGAAAATGCGTTCCTACGAGTGGGCGTAAAAGGCGGCGGCTGCAGCGGTCTTTCATACGGAATGGGTTTTGACCATGAAGTTTCTGAGAAAGACACGCAGTTCGAACAGCAGGGCATCAAGGTCCTTGTCGACTCCGAAAGCCTTGACATCATGAACGGCACCATCATTGATTTCAAACAATCACTAATGGGCGGCGGTTTCACGATTGACAATCCGAACGCGATTGCTTCATGCGGATGCGGTTCTTCGTTCAGAACAGCCACGAATACCGGTACGCCAGAAGAGTGTTGAAAAGTTTAAATGGGTGTTACTGGTTATGAATTACATTGGAATTTTGAGTGTACACAAGCCTTTAAATGATATTAAAGGCTTCAAGTAAAGCTGTACAGGGAAAGCTTGAAACATACTGTCTCGATCTACTAGAAATATATGTCGATTATAAAGAGAAAATTAGCTTTGGCATCACAAAAGAAAAAAATGGATTAGACTTTTCTATATACAACAGGAACTTGAGGATATTGTAGCAGGATATGTCTGAGACATAAGAGGTAGTCCTTCAGACTCTGTATATGTAGTGGATAACAGCTATTCGAATTGTATAACAGTAAGTGTTATTATAATAAAAAACACTTTGAAGGAGGGGACTGACCCCCGTTTTTGAGACAGGAATCAAAACACCTTTATACAGCCAATTGCCGATAGTTTATCGGTGATTGGTTGTTTAGTTTCGTTTGAATACGAATGTTGTTATAACAGTGCGTTCTACGATGGTGGTCGTAGTGCGATCAATCCTGTTAAGATAGAACGTTTCAGACTTTAGTGAGGAATGAAACGATTCGATGGAGGCATTATCAGCGGGCGTCCCTTTACGGGACATGCTCATGGTAATGCCTTTTATATGAACAGCTTTCTGATACTCGTAAGATGTATACACAGAACCTTGATCGCTATGTAACACGCAATTCTCAGGAAGTGCTGGGAGCTGATTAAGTGTGTTTAAGATAAAGTCTGTGTCCTGCTTATCACCAATTGTAAAAGCAATCACTTCTCCATTATATAAATCCAATATACTGGAAAGGTACAATTGTTTCTGTCCATAAGGCAAATACGTGATGTCCGTGACTAGTTTTTCAAGAGGGCGATCAGACTGAAAATTCCGATCCAGTATATTACCGGCTACGGCATAAGGCTGCCCATTCTTCTTACGCTTTTTCATTTTAACCCGGCATTGCCACTGGTTTTTCTGCATGATACGTTGAACAGTTTTATGGTTAATACGCATTCTCATTTTTAGTATGGCTGTGATTTTCCGATAACCATATCGATATTTGTGCTTTCGACACAACGTGCCGACCTGTTTCTCTAGTTGTCTTTTAGAATGAGTCTGAGTCAAATCCTTTTTCCATCTATAATACGAAGTACGTAAGATGCCTAAATGGACACAGATGTCCTGTACCGTCATCGTTTTGCACAATTCTTCTACCAGTTTGATTGACGTTTCCTTATCAACTTCCTTTCCAATTCGTTGTACTTTTTTAAAACTTCATTCTGTTGACTCAAATAGCGATTTTCTGCCTGTAGTCGCTCTAATTCAGAAGAGTACTCGGGACCCTTTCCATAGGTATATTGTTTTCTAACAGGTTGTTCGAACCTGTGTGTATCCCCAGTTTTATGCCATCTCACCCATGTCTGAACCTGCGTCTTATTCTTGATATTCAATTCCTGCATGATCTCTTTCATAGGTACGCCTGCCCAATCTCATTTCTACAGCCTTCTGTTTGACTTCAACCGGATAACTCACTCTTGTCCCCATAGAAAAAACACCTCCATGTTTTATTTCGGATCACAACGATCCGTTTTCAAACTTGAAGGTGTTTTTTATTTGTCTCATCTTAGGGGGTCAGTCCCGGATATTACTTCGATAGTGAAAGGTATACAATAGGAAGACTTATGTCTGACAGTTATGATCGATTATATAACCCCCACTCTGACAGATGGGAATGGATTAATATGAAACTGGTGTAAAGCTATACTATGGAAAAGGTATGAAATCAGTTAGCGTATCATTTCACAATAATGAATAGAACCAGTCTTGGTAAAAAGTGAGTTCAAAAAGGTAATACAACATTATTTTCGAATAAGCAGTGTTCTTTTATTTAATTTCCAATGATATATCAATAAGAAATCAGTTTTGATTAATTATGAAGGTGGTATGTAAAAAAAAAACTATAAAGGTTATAATTAGAATATATAAAACTAATATCTTGTATGAACTAATTTTCAGTTCAATAGATATATTACTTCTATACTGGAGGATTTATATGCAAACTATAAGTGATAGTAGCTTATGGAAAAGTTCCATAGGAGAGAAACAAATAGACCAATATGAAACTTTTAGAATGAATTTATTATCAGCTTACGAGAATTTTAGAAAAAATACTATGATACTGTCTGCTGAAATTGCAAGAGATTTACCTAATTTTACTGTTCATGATATTACACACATCGATGCCCTATGGGAAACAGCTTCGAAAATTGTTGGTGAAGGCTATGAATTAAATCCGATGGAGGCGTTTGTATTAGGTAGTGCAATCCTTCTTCATGATTTAGGGATGGCATCGGCTGCTTATGTAGATGATGTGAGCCAACTTTTTGAAGGGGAAGAATGGGAAGATATAGTTGAATATTCTTTAAGAGAGGAACTAGGAAGAATTCCAACACAAGAAGAGAGAGAAAATATTCCTAAAAATGTTCTTGATAATGCAAAGGCTACTCGCTTAAGAGAACTGCATGCAACGCATGCAGAAAATCTTGTGAGTGCAGTTTGGACTACTAAAGAGGGACAGAGCTACCGTCTGTTGGAAGATCAAGAATTATTAGCGCATTTTGGAGAATATATAGGTCTTTTAGCATCAAGTCATGGCTGGTCAATAGAAAAAATGGAAAATGTCTTAAACATAGAAATTGGTGCTCCACCATCCTATCCAGATAGTTGGTCTGTAGATATACTAAAGTTGGCATGTATACTCCGTGTGGCTGATGCTGCACATTTAGATAGTAGAAGGGCTCCAGCTTTTCTGAGAGCTTTAAGGAAACCTGAACATTATAGTGATATTCATTGGAAGTTTCAGGGGAAGTTATCAAGACCAACTTGTCAAGGTGACCAATTAGTTTTTACCTCTGTTCAAAGATTTAATGAAGATGAAATTGATGCTTGGTGGCTAGCATATGAAAATTTATCTATGGTAAATAACGAGCTAAAAAGTGTTGACAGGATATTAAAGGAAAAAAACAAACCGACTTTTATAATAAAAGGTGTAAAAGGAATAGAAAGCCCAACTAAATTATCAGAAGTGATTCGTGTAAATGGTTGGGAACCAGTAAGTGCTAGCCTGCATGTAAGTGATGTACCTCATTTAGTTAAACAACTAGGAGGTGAAGGTTTATATGGGAAAGATAGTACAATTCCTTTAAGGGAGCTTATTCAAAATGCAAGGGATGCTTTGCATGCAAGAAGAACAATTCAAAACCATGGGAAACTTTGGGGAAGTATCACAATAAAAGTTGGTGTTGAAAATAGTAATGATTTTATTGAGATAATAGATAGTGGTATAGGAATGTCACAGAATACTTTGTGTCAAAAACTTCTAGCTTTTGGTTCAAGCTATTGGGGAAGCTACTTAATGACAAAAGAACATCCAGGATTACTTACAAGTAATTTTGAATCAATTGGTAAATTTGGAATAGGTTTTTATTCTACTTTTATGTGGGGGGAAAGAGTAGTAGTAAAAACAAGGACCATATATGATGGACCTAGTGAAACTAAAATACTGGAATTTGGGATGGGGCTTAGTGGTCGCCCGATATTAAAAAAATGTAATGTGAGAGAGGGTTTACAGGACCCAGGGACAAGTATACGTATTTATTTAGAAAATAAAGAGGAATTACTTGATTCAATGTTAAAAATTTTAGATGCTTCTGATGAGATATTCAAGGTCAAATCGAACGAAAAGTTGGCATCAATTTGTAGAATGATAGCTCCTACATTAGACGTCGATTTATATATCCAGTATGAAAATCACCCAGTTCAAAAAATAATTGAAGCGGATGATTGGAAAAATATTAATCCTGTTGATTTCATCATAAGTTTATCAGGTTATCAAAAAAATAATTGTCCCGATGACATTAAAAGTTTAGCTGAAAAAAATTCGGTATTAGTAAAGCCAATATTTAATGAAGATGGTGTACAAGTAGGACGAGCAGGAATAAGCCCAACTAAAGAAATCGGGTACTATAATAGTGAGATTAGTGGATATCTAACATGCGGTGGTTTGTATGTTGAAAAGCTACGAGGAGTATTCGGCGTAGTGGTTGGTGAAGTAGATGGAGCCAGTAGAAGCAGAGGGGTTCCTGTTGCGTCTGAAAAAACAATTGCTACATGGGCAACCGAACAAGGTCGAATTATTCTTGAGTATTTTAATCACTTATCCCCAGAAGTGTTGAACAGTGTAGCGGATATCATTTATGCGTTAGGTGGTAATGGTGAAGGTTTTCCATTATGTTACACAAATCATGGTTGGCTGAATTATTCTCAAATAAAAGAACACGAATGGTCTGAAAAAATAGGTTTTACTTCCCGATATCAAATAGGCGAAATTTTAAATCTTAAATCCCTAGAGCCAAATGTTATAGCTACAAGCTTTGGGGGGAGAGATGTTATTTTTCAAAATTGGCGTCAAGTTAAAATTGATATTGGGAATTGGAATACAAGGCATAATGTGTTAAAGGCGCTTGCAGAGATATATGAACTGAATATAGATGAATTTTTTCACAATTATTATAATAATAATAAAGACAGAAAAAAACCCATGAAAATAGGAACAACTTCAGATGGTAGTAAGATTGAAATTAATGTTGAAATAATACAATTTACCAAAGATTAATTAAAGAACATCAACACGTTAGTTAAGGGACTCTAATGGGTCCCTTTCTTTGCTAGGGTCATGAGCAGTATAACCCCATAGTAGATTCAGTCGCACGTATCATAATTCTAACATATCGTGTATAAAAAATGCCGATAAATAGTTTGTTTATGTTCCTGAAGTTAAAGAGGAGATTTTAGTAAGAAATCAGGGTAATTTGACTTAGTTATTCGTTTATTCATTTTCTTAATCTAATTAAATATTAGTCCAATGATAATTGTAGCTAAAGAAGTTAAGTATAATAACAGTAGTATTGCTATTAATAGAATGAAAAAAAGGTAATATTAACTTTTTTAATTTCCTGCGAGCTTCCTAATAACCGGGAAACACAAGTTGAAACAACCCTCGGGCTCAATTATATGGCCAGTAAGGATGCAAAACTCATGATGGCGCAATTCATCAGAGAAAGAGAACTGCATTATCTCCTTACGATTTTTCTCATGTTAAGCTAGTAGATATTAATGAAAACAGTTTTTTTTCAGGAATAAAATTTACAAAAATAGAGAAATTATTACTGGCAGCTTAGAAAAAAAGACACTCATTCAGCGTCTCTTTCTCAAATTGCTTCTTCTATTTTCAATAGTTCTTTATCCAAGACATCCACCAACTCTTGGGTGCTAAACATATAGATCACCACTTCTTTATTGCCATCTTCCACATGGACTTCAATTTCAATTTTAATCTTTGCTGTTTTTTCATGGTACACCACTTCAAAAGTGCCCATTCTTTTTGTTTCATTGTTTTTATTCATTTTTTGAACGTTGGTGAGTATCTGTTTGATTTCTTGATCACTCAAACCAGAATCCAAAACCGAAGTGGATACACGCTTTAAAAAAGGTTCTAGCTGATCAACATCCATATTCAATCCGGCAGCGAATTGAGCATAATGTTTGTTATAGTCTTTTGCAAACACTTCAACTGAACCGCCAATCATCAGTAACAAGCTTAAACTAATCATGAAACGCTTTATCATCTTTCCACCTATCCTTCATTACGATCTTCTCATTCTTATATCGGTTGAACCAATCAAACCTTCATTGATTCCATTCCTTCTTAAACAATTTGTAAATCGCTCAATTTTGTTACAGCTTGTCCTCACAACTGGCTATTTCCACTCGAAAAGAGTATCATGAGAACCAAACATAAACTGTCATCAGAAAAGAGGTTGCTGAGGTTTGAGTGAACAAATCAATTGCAGGAACTGTCATGAACTGATTCCGTATCGTTCAAAAACATGTCCATCTTGCGGGATAGACAAGCCGCTTCCGAAAAAGGAACGCGTGAAGGATCGGGTGATTTTGGTTGTGGCAGGAATTGTTGTGGTGTTACTTGCTGCAATGGTACTTGGAATGGCGAATGCCTATATTGGGATTTTTAAATAAACAAAAAAGGAGTTCCGCAGATGGAACTCCTTTTTTTGATCCGTTCTTATTTATTTTCAAATAAGCTTGTGGAATGAAGCGGCTGTACACGAGCTTTCGGGTCCATGTAAGCTTTCGCGTTGTTCACAGCAGTTGGTGCTTCACCAAATCCGCTTGCGATTAACTTGACTTTTCCTTCATACGTACAGATGTCTCCTGCCGCATAGAAACCTTCGATGTTTGTCTCCATCGTGGATTTGACCACGATGGAGTTCTTTTCGATTTCAAGGCCCCATTGTTTGATTGGTCCAAGGGAGGAAACAAAACCGAAGTTGACGATCACGTCGTCCACATCTAGTACATGCTTTTTATCGCCTTTCACTTCTTCAAGCACAATTTGTTCAATACGGTCTTCCCCAATGAGCTCAGTTGGCACAAATGGTGTTAGCACATTGACTTTCGAGTTGTGCAAGTTTTCTACACTGTGCTCATGTGCACGGAATTTATCACGACGGTGAATAATCGATACTTCTTTTGCGATTGGCTCAAGCATCAGTGCCCAGTCCACCGCAGAGTCTCCGCCGCCAAGAACAGCGACACGTCTGCCAGCAAATTGATTCAAATCATTAATGAAGTAATGCAGGTTACTTCCTTCAAATGATTCTGCTGTATCTAGCTCAAGCTTTCTCGGTTGGAATGCACCGTTACCAGCTGTGATGATGATCGTTTTAGAATAATGAACCTCTTGATTTGTCACAAGTTTAAAGATACCATCTGCCTGTTTTTCAACCGTTTCAACTGCTTGCTCTAAGCAAATGGTTTGATCAAATTTATCCATTTGTTCCTTTAAGTTATCAATTAATTCTTGTGCGCGGATTTTTGGAAAACCAGCCACATCATAAATGTATTTTTCAGGGTAAAGAGCGGATAATTGACCGCCGAGCTGAGGAAGGCTTTCAATGATTTTCACACTTGCCTGTCTCATGCCACCGTAAAACGCAGTAAACAATCCTACTGGGCCGCCTCCGATAACGGTAATGTCATATACCTTAGAATCTTCTTGCATTTCTTTAATCCTCCCAAATGAAAATTGTTATCACTATATCATATCATACCACACATCGTCGTTTGACTTGTTTTGAAAAACTTGTCGTTTTTTGATGCCGAAGCTTTGAAAAAGAGGAAAAAGTGAGAAAGACCGTTTATCATAAGGATTTTCAGTTTAAAGCCTTGAAAATTGGATCAGAACTCGCTATTATTGTTAAGGGAACTAAATATTAATTTTTTATGAATTTTTGTCGGATACGGTCAAATGCTTTCGTTTTATGTAGGTGAAAGTTCAGATTTTCACATACTTATTTTTTTGTTTAAATTTCATAAAATGCCGCAAAGCGGTTGAGAATAACGATATGTAATTCTTTATCCGTTTTACAGCAAATTTAAAAAAGGTGGATGTGATTCCAGTGAATAAACCGAAAATCGTTGTATTAGGTGCAGGTTATGGCGGATTAATGACTGTAACAAGATTAACAAAACAGCTTGGCACAAATGATGCGGACATTACTCTTGTGAACAAGCATAATTATCATTACGAAACAACATGGTTACATGAAGCAAGTGCAGGTACACTTCATCATGACCGCTGTCGTTATCAAATCAAAGATGTGATTAACAGTTCCCGTGTCAACTTTGTACAAGCAACAGTTGAAAGCATTAATAAGGAAGAGAAGAAAGTCGTGACATCAGATGGTGAACTTTCTTACGACTACCTTGTTGTTGCGCTTGGTGCTGTTCCTGAAACATTTGGTATTGCAGGACTGAAAGAATATGCATTCTCAATCTCTAACATCAACTCTGCTCGTCAGCTTCGTGAGCATATTGAGCTTCAATTTGCGACGTATAATACGGAAGCTGAAAAACGTCCAGAGCGCTTGACAATCGTTGTCGGCGGTGCGGGCTTCACAGGTATTGAGTTCCTTGGTGAGCTTGGAAACCGTGTGCCTGAGCTTTGCAAAGAGTATGATATTGATCAAAAAGATGTGCGCATCATCTGTGTAGAAGCTGCACCAACAGCTCTTCCAGGATTCGATCCTGCATTGATCGACTATGCAATGAACTACCTTCAAGGTAAAGGCGTTGAGTTCAAAATTGGTACAGCGATCAAAGAATGTACGCCAGAAGGCATCATTGTTGGAAAAGACGATGATACTGAAGAAATCAAAGCTGAAACTGTTGTTTGGGCTGCTGGTGTACGCGGTAACCCAATCGTTGAAGAAGCTGGATTTGAAAACATGCGCGGACGCGTAAAAGTATCTCCAGATCTTCGTGTACCAGAAAATGATGATGTATTCATCATCGGTGACTGTTCATTGATCATCAATGAAGAAATCAACCGTCCATACCCACCAACTGCACAAATCGCTATGCAGCAAGGTGAAACAGTAGCGAAAAACCTTGCCGCACTAGTGAAAGGTGGTTCTCTTGAAAGCTTTAAGCCAGACATCAAAGGAACAGTTGCTTCTCTTGGTGAACACGACGCTGTAGGTGTTGCGTTTGGTAAAAAACTTCAAGGAACAAAAGCTTCAGCAATGAAGAAAATCATCGACAACCGTTCTTTATTCATGGTTGGCGGACCAGGACTTGTTCTGAAAAAAGGAAAATTCAAGTTCTTCTAAACCGATATAGACAAAAACGTGTATCCTCGTGATACACGTTTTTTTTGACATATTTTCTTACTTGGTTATCGGCAGTAAAGTATGGTATGATAAATTATCAGAAAATTTAGATTAAGGGAGTGAGCAATATGAATGCACATACAAAAGAAAAGAAGTCCACCTGTCAATATTGTTCGGGGAAAGGATATTTTCAGCTATTGCTCGGCGGATCTGAAACATGTGAGGAATGTAAAGGGACAGGAAAGAAGCTTTAATCCATCTGCTTTTTCCATTGATTGACTTCATCTCTATTTCCAAGTTAAACTAATGATGGGATATTTGGGGGTGGAGATGAAGTGATCAGTTTACCAGTCGTTATTATTTCCGTTATTTTATTTTTCGTGTTATTCTTCGGCATTGGCTTTTTGCTCAATATGCTGCTGAGAATGTCATGGATTATGGCTATTTTATATCCAATTGTATGCCTTTTCATTATCAACAATCAAAAGATGATTGCTTATGTCAGAGAACCGGGCATCGCTTTTTCAGGAATAGGGGACCGCATTGTCTCTCTCGCAGCGGCTGATATCATTATTTTGTTAAGCGGTCTGATTGGTGCAATTGCATCAGGTTTTGTCATTAATGCACTTCGAAAAAGAGGGTATCAAATGTTTTAACTCACTTGTAGATAGGCAAGTGGGTTTTTTTGTTTCTCCTTTGCATAGTTTCCATTTTGTTTGGAAACAAATAGATGGGTAGAGGAGTGACAAATAAAGATGAAAACATGGATGAAACGATTGTTCATGACAGCCCTTTTTATGCTTGCTCTTTTGACAAGCTTTACGGGCATATCTGGAGTTGAACCAAGTGATGTAGCTGCCTGGGTGAAAGAGACTGATCCTGGCAAGCAAGTATCTTCTTTTTTCCAACAGCAAAAAAGAGAAACGATGGCACTCAAAAGTGATGACTTGCGGGCTATTTCTCTCGAAGAAGCGTTCAATTGGAACGATTACCCGAAGCAAAAGGTTGTCGCCACAGGCTATACAGCAGGTGTGGAATCAACAGGTAAAACGAAGGAACACCATGCATATGGCATTACATATTCAGGCGTCAAAGTGAAACGTGATTTATATTCAACTGTGGCTGCGGACCCATCAGTCTTTCCGATTGGAACGGTGCTCTTTATCCCAAACTATGGCTACGGAGTGGTCGCAGATACGGGAAAAGCCATTAAAGGTCATAAGCTTGATTTATACTATGAAACAGTAGATGATGTGTATAGAGAATGGGGTAAAAAAGTGCTCGATGTGTATATCATCAAAAAGGGCGAAGGAACGTTAACGGAAAAAGACTTAAACCAGCTTAATGAAGCAAAATCAATGCAAGTATTCCGTCAGCAGTTTCAAGCCAATAAAGAATAAAAAAGCTTTGGACAAGTTTGAGGTCCAAAGCTTTTTTCGCTTCTACATGAAGTAATAATCTAAGATAAGTGTCAGCAAGATCCCTGTTAAGCCGCCAAAGAAGACTTCAATCGGCTTATGACCAAGAAGCTCTTTCAATTTCTTTTGCTTTTCTTTTTCTTCCGCACTCGGGAAATTCTTTGCTTCAGAAACAAATCGGTTAAAATCTGTTACCAGCTTGTTCAGTACAGTTGCCTGTTCTCCTGCCTGTCTGCGCACACCTGTCGCATCGAACATGGTAATAATCGCAAAGATGGCGGAAATCGCAAAGATTGATGTATTTAGCCCGTGCTCTAAAGCCACTGCTGTTGAGAGTGCTGTTACGGCTGCGGAGTGTGAACTTGGCATTCCGCCTGTGCTTGTAATGAGCGACCAATCTAGTCGTCTAGAAATGATAAATTGAATCGGTACTTTTACAAATTGAGCAAAAAAGATGGCTGCAAGGCTGGCAAGCAGCGGAAAATTCGTCAGTACGCTCATGAACAAGAAACATCCTCTCTGTAAGAAAAAATATCGTGCAAAATGGTGGACTGTGTACCCTAGTATGATGAAAAAATGATAGCAGATTCAAATGCTGCCAAGTCCATGTTCAATTATAACATTAAAGAAAGTAGATGTGGAACGAGGAGACGCGGACGGGCTGTACAAGTTTTCATCGCTTTTTCATGATGCCCTTCCGCGTGTGAAAATATAAATGTTCATCAAGTAAAGACAGACTGGCAATGATCGTATAGACCCGCAAATTTTGATATAATAGAAGTTCCAATGTGAAAAATGGAGTTCATTGAAGGAGCGTGTGATAAATATGTTTTTCTCGACAAATGAATGGCAACATAAAGATACACTGGCGATCGGACTTTTTCAAAAGAGCCAATTATCAGGAAAAGCAAAAGAAATGGATGAATTACTTGAAGGACGAATCACTGAATTATTAAAAGAAGGCGATATTTCATCTAAACGAAATCAGCTTTCGAAGTTTTTCCCATCCCCTGAAACAGGCATCAAACGCATTTATTTTGTCGGACTTGGGAAGGAATCAGATTACACGTTTGAAGAGGCAAAAGAAGGGTTTGCCCATTTATTTAAAAAGCTTCATCAAGATAAAAAGCAAGCGGTTTCGGTCTTACTGGATACGTTTATTGGAAAGGATCTGCCTGCCCAAGATGCAGCCCATGCCCTTTCTGAAAGCTGCCTTTTAGCTACATATGAATTACAAGATTTTAAACATAAAACAAATGAGCCGGATCGCTTCATCGAATTTGTTTATGCAATGACGGATCATGATACGACTGAAATTCAGGCAAGTCTGAAAGTGGGCGAGGTCTACGGACAGTCCGTCAATTCGGCTCGTACCCTTGTGAATATGCCGCCGAATATGCTCACATCCTCTGATCTGGCTTCGTACGCGGCAGAGCTTGCGTATAAATACGAATTTGAGATTGAAATTTTAGATAAAGAACAAATGGAAGAGCTCGGGATGGGCGGGATTCTAGCTGTCAATAGAGGCTCAACAGAACCACCAAAGCTCATCGTTCTGAAATATCAAGGCAAGGAAGAATGGACGGACGTGATTGGGCTTGTCGGTAAAGGCATCACATATGATACTGGTGGCTATTCGTTAAAGCCAAGAGCCAGTATGGTTGGGATGAAAACTGATATGGGCGGCTCAGCCTCTGTTTTAGGCGCTATGGAAATCATCGGTGAACTGCGCCCAGAGCAAAATGTCATTGCTGTTATTGCTTCGACAGACAATATGATCTCGGCTGACGCGATGAAACCGGATGACGTCATTGTGTCGCTTAGCGGTAAAACAATCGAAGTGCTGAATACGGATGCAGAAGGCCGTCTTGTTTTAGCAGATGGGGTGACATATGCGAAGCAGCACGGTGCCTCTGTTCTTGTAGACGTGGCGACATTAACAGGCGGAGTCATTGTGGCACTTGGAAATGAGACAACAGGCGTCATGACAAATAACGATGAACTGTATGCCCAGTTTAAAGAGGCATCAGAAGAATGCGGTGAAATGATTTGGCAGCTGCCAATCACTGAAAAAGATAAAAAGCGCGTACGAAACAGCAAAATGGCAGATCTCAATAACTCACCAGGACGTGATGGACATGCGATCATGGCAGGAGCTTTCATCGGTGAATTTGCTGAGGATACGCCTTGGGTTCACTTGGATATTGCAGGAACAGCCACAACAGAAAAGCCTTCATGCTTTGGGCCAACAGGGGCGACAGGTGTGATGGTACGGTCATTGGCCACATTTGTGGAACGATTTGAAGGAAAGAAATAAAGGATGAGGCTCTGCCAAATGGCAGGGCCTTTTTTATGTAGGTCAAACGCCATTTGACGTAGTATTTTTTCTATGGTAACATACGTTGGTACTTTAATTATCTACTACATTAGTAAACTAAAGGATTTCGGGGGTTTCACCATGAATGCAGTTGTTTTAGCGGTTGTTTTAATGTTGATATTAAGCTTGCTGCGGGTCAATGTGGTCATTGCCCTCGCACTTGGTGCTTTAGCTGGCGGACTTGCAGGTGGATTAGGCCTGGGAGGAACAGTGGAAGCCTTTACTGACGGGCTCGGAGGAAATGCGACAGTGGCAATTAGTTATGCGCTTTTAGGGGCATTTGCTGCGGCGCTGACAAAAACGGGTCTTCCAGATGCCATGGTTGAAGGAGCAGTGAAGCTTTTAGGAAAAGAAGGCGACTCAAGAAGAAAAACATTATCAAAAGTACTGATCATTCTTGTGATTTTGATCGTATCTTGTTTTTCACAAAACGTCGTTCCTGTTCACATTGCCTTTATTCCGGTCTTAATTCCGCCATTATTAAAAGTGTTTAACGAGCTTCAAATTGACCGTAGACTGCTAGCGTGTGTCATGACCTTCGGACTCACTGCACCATATATTTTACTTCCAGTCGGTTTTGGACAGATTTTCCACGGAATGCTCCGTGACAATATGAAGGATGCAGGTCTAGCTGTGAATTTAGCAGATATTCCATATGCCATGCTGATCCCTGTTGGGGGGATGGTGCTAGGATTGATTGTCTCTCTTTTCATGTATCGTAAGCCAAAAGTATATGAGGATCGCGATATTACAGATGTAGAGAAATCAGCCTATACGACAAAAAGTCTATTCTTTGCCGGTCTTGCCATTCTCGTGTCATTGATTGTCCAGCTTTATCTGTCTCAAAGCCTTGGCGTGGAAGGGATGATCTTCGGTGCACTCGCAGGACTGCTTGTCTTGTTTGTGACCGGAATGATGAAACGCGATGAAGCAGATCAACTGATTACATCTGGCATGAACATGATGGCATTTATCGGTTTTGTCATGCTTGTTGCGGCTGGATTTGCCAACGTTTTAACCAAAACAGGAGACATTGAAACGCTTGTTAAAGCATCTTCACAATTTATCGGCAACAGCCAGAGTCTCGCGGCCATTTTAATGCTGCTTGTGGGTCTGCTTGTGACAATGGGGATCGGATCATCATTTGCCACGATTCCTATTATTACGACCATCTTTGTTCCACTTTGTTTACACCTTGGATTTAGTCCAATGGCGACCATTGCCATTATCGGTTCAGCTGCGGCTGTTGGTGATGCAGGTTCACCTGCAAGTGACAGTACGCTTGGACCGACATCTGGATTGAACATGGATGGACAGCATCACCACATTTGGGGTACATGTGTCCCGACTTTTATCTATTATAATATCCCACTTGTTCTATTCGGCTGGCTTGCAGCGATTATCCTGTAAGATGAAAAGCTTGTAGAGAAAACGATGATGTTTTTTCTATAAGCTTTTTTGTTGTTCACAAGCGAAAAAATAATTAGGACTAAAGTATGAATTAAATGAATCTTTCTTCCTCTATCTTACGTATATATGCTGATAAAAACGAAAAGGGGAAGATGAGAGATGTCATTTTTTAAAAAGCTAGTGGCAAGTGCAGGGATTGGTGCGGCAAAGGTAGATACCATTTTGGAGAAAAACACTTATTATCCTGGACAAGAGGTAAGGGGAACTGTCCATGCAAAAGGCGGGAAAATCTCTCAGGACATCCGCTATATCAATGTCAAGATTCAAACACAGTATGTGATTGTGAAAGATGATGAAGAGCATAGAAAATATGTGAATATCTTTACTTTACGGGTGACGGATTCTTTTATCATCCAGCCTGGCGAAAAGCATGAATTTCCGTTTTCATTTATTCTTCCTATCGATACCCCGATGACGATCGGAAAAGTAGAAATTGCAGTAATGACAGACCTTGATATCCAAGGAGGAATCGATAAATCGGACTATGATCGCATTTTCGTTGAAGCACATCCTTGGGTGAGAAATGTACTGGAGGCCACTAGAAATCTTGGCTTCCACCTGAACGAAGCGGACTGTGAACAAGCACCTTACTTCCAGCGTCGTCTGCCATTTGTTCAAGAATTCGAGTTTATTCCGACATCAGATGACTATCGTTATATGCTTGATGAATTAGAGCTGATTTTTCTGATAGATGAAGGCGGATTAGACATTGTTTTCGAAGTTGACCGCAGAGCAAGAGGACTCAGAGGGTGGCTTGAGGAGATGTATCATGATGGAGAACAGCTTGTGCGCTACCGCTTCAGTCCATCAGACCTTGAAGATGTAGAAGTGCTTGAAGGGATGCTAGAAGGAATCATCGACCAATACGCTGAATAAATGATGAAAAAAGAGCCTAAATGAAGATAGGCTCTTTTCTCTATGTTCAACTTGTAGATGATGTCTGCACTTATGATGCGGCTTGTTGTTTTCGAAAGGACGTAGCTTTTGAAACAGAGCGATAAATTTTAGGTGCCAGCATCGCAAGTAATATCGTCAATGCGTAATCTTTCACCATAAACCAGATCATAAAGAACCACGTGGTTTGATAAGAAATCGGGGCATTCAGCCACACATTTAATGCGAGGTACGTATAAGTCGTTCCGATCACATACATGACGGTCGTACCTGCAATAGCTGCAAGTAAAAAGCGGCCAAATCCAGGATTTTTTCTTTTTTCTAAAATGAATCCAGCTAGCCAGGCAGCAGGAATATACGATAAGACAAAACCACCGCTTTTGCCTAAAATCACCCCAAAGCCTGCTGAAAACTGTGCGAATACAGGTGCGCCAGCAATTCCGACCAAGGCATATACAATCATCGCTAAAGCACCAAGCCGTCTGCCGAGCAAAAGACCAGCAAGTACACAAAAAAATGGCTGCATCGTAAGTGGAATTCCGCCGACCTGTAAAAACGGCACAATGGATGTGATATTCGCTCCAATCGCCATGAGTGCAGCAAACATTCCGACTAGCACAAAATCAGCGGTTCTTGTTTTCTGTTGCATGATGTTTCCCCCTGTCTTATCTGTACAAATAGATTAAGGGGATGAAGGTTATTTGTCAACCTGTTTTTAATATTGGTTAACAATAAAACCCGCCCATCAAAAGGGCGGGTCTGTATTAAGCTTCTGTCATAGAGGACGCATCGATCGCTTGATGAACAGGTACATAATCATAGCCGAGATCACGAGCGACGGCTTCATATGTGATATGTCCGTTCATGACATTGACACCTTCTGCGATGGCTTTGTTTTCTTGAATGGCTTTTGCAGCGCCTTTATTAGCAATTTGCAGTGCGTAGGGAACGGTGACATTTGTTAAAGCAACAGTCGATGTCCGTGGAACTGCTCCAGGCATATTGGCGACAGCATAATGTAAAATACCGTGTTTTTCATAAGTAGGTTGATCATGTGTTGTGATATGATCTATGGTTTCGACAATGCCGCCTTGGTCAATGGCTACGTCTACGATGACGGAACCGGGCTTCATTTGCTTCACCATTTCTTCCGTCACAAGCGTTGGTGCTTTGGCACCTGGGATCAGCACCGCACAAATGAGAAGGTCCGCCTCACTGACTGAATCGGCGATATTGACAGGGTTAGACATTAACGTTTTCATTTGATGACCAAATTGATCGTCCAGCTGACGTAATCGTTCTGCGTTTACGTCAATAAGAGTGACATCTGCGCCAAGTCCAATCGCCATTTTCGCTGCGTTTGTTCCAACAACACCGCCGCCTATAATTGTGACCTTCCCTCTTGATACCCCTGGTACGCCTGCGAGCAAGATGCCTTTACCGCCTTTTGGCTTTTCTAAAAATTGTGCACCGATTTGGGCGGCCATTCTGCCTGCCACTTCAGACATAGGTGTTAAGAGAGGGAGTGATTTTCCGTCCGTTACTGTTTCATAAGCAATAGCTGTGACGCCTTTTTGTTTTAAAGCTTCAGCCAAGGAGGGCTCTGCCGCAAGATGCAGGTACGTAAATAAGATGAGTCCTTCTCTGAAAAATGAATATTCCTCAGGTAATGGTTCTTTTACCTTCATGATCATATCAGAAGAAGCCCACACATCTTTCGCTTGATCAAGAATTTCTGCACCAACAGATACATAATCGTCATCAGTGAATCCGCTTCCAAAACCAGCGTTTGTTTCAATCAAAATCTGATGTCCAGCTGAAAGTAATTGAGAAGCTGCTCCTGGTGTTAATGCCACTCGGTTTTCATTGTTCTTAATCTCTTTCGGAATGCCGATGATCATGTTTATTCCTCCCATGCTTATCTATTCATATTGTATGTCTAGTGTATCCTGAATGTTTAAAAAATGCTTCGGTTGAAATAAAAAATAAAAAAACGCCTCTTTGTGAAATTTCACAAATGGACGTTTTTTAGCTTCATATCAAGGTATATGGTCATTTTCTCATTCATGTTTTTTAAATCGATTTCTGCAATGTCCGTAATGCGTTTTAATCTGTAATTCAATGTATTGATGTGGATGTTTAATTGCTTTGCGGCAATATTGGCATTGCTGTCACAGTCAATAAACCGTTCAAGGGTTTCGACTAGGTTGGAATGATGCCTCAGGTCGTAATCTTCCAGCTTTGATAAAGAGTAACTGGAGTAAGATGAACCCCTTCGTTTTTCAGCGAGGACATCTAAATATTGATAAATACCAAGTTCAGAAAAACTGTGTAAACGTTCGGTTTCAACAGGGAAGCGCTCTTTTGTTTTTAATACAGCCAGTGCTTCTTTATAGGATGGCTGAATATGAGAGATGTTATCGTAAATTCCACCAATCGCTGCTTGAACGTGATGGATATGATAACGATCAGACAGCTGCTGCAGCATGCCGCTTGTGAATTGTTTAATATCCTGCAGTGGGTGCTCTGTTTTTGGTGAGACAAGAATAATGAATTCGTGAAAATCAACAGTCGTTAACAGCACTTGGACTTGCTGTGTTGTTTCAAGCAGATAAGATAGCTTTTTTTCTGTGTCCTCTGTGAGTTCGTCACGAAGTCGGAAGATGATGATGGCATACGTGTCTGGACATCTGATGCCGAGTCTTAAAAATAGGTCGAGCATCTCATCCTTTTCATGAATATGACCTGTGAGCATCTTCCAAAAAAGCTCCTGATTGCGTTCTTCTGTTTTCGTTTTGCGAATTTGTAAGTTAAGTAATTTGTTTTTAACAGCATGTGCTGCCATCTTCAGAAGGTCCATTTCTTCTTCTGAAAAAGGCTGTGTGGATTCAATCGCCCAGATAAATCCGAGTACTTCTTTGTCCTTCCAGATTGAAATGGCAACCCTGCTAGATAAACCCACCTCTGCAATTTGAGGGACACGAAGCGGTTCGTCTGTTTTAAGGAGTGTAGGAATGATGCCGTCCTTCCAAAGCCGATTAATGACCTTTTCCGGTACACGGCGGGAGATAATGGTTGAAGTTCTGGCGGGATCAGTAAAATCATTATGTGTGCTATAAGCGAGCAATCGATGATGCGTATCTTCTATAGTAATAGGGCAATTGAGCACATCACTAATTTGGTCTGCCACATCCTCTAAACGATCAAGACTATACTTAAATGGATCTGTCTTTTTTGTCATAAAAACCCCTGCTTTTTCGAATATTTCACGTACTTACATTATGAAGAGAAAGCGGTACGTAAATCAATAACAAAATGCCATAAATTTAAAAAAGAGATCGCTATGAGAAGCGAGCGTATCATGCTGAAAGAAGGCGAAAAAGAAATAGTACAATAATAACGTAGTAATAAATCAATAGGCGGAAAGATTCAGTGAAGTGTGTCTACACTTATTAAGAATATATGACCAAAAAAATGTTAAATACTAGATAAAAAGCGAAAATACAGTAATTCTATAGACTCATTTTGTAAAATAAAAACAGATTTGTTTGACTGTGTATCATTTCTGTTTTTATAATAATAACGTCAAAAAATAAGTGGATTAGCCCATTATATGGCGGCTATGCACGGGAGGTAATGAGGAATATGTCAGGAATTATTCGCGTAACCCCAGAAGAACTAAGAGCGACCGCTAAGCAATATGGTGTTGAAAGTCAAGAAGTGTTAAACCAAGTTGATCGTCTAAATAGAATGATCTCAGATTTAAAAGGAATGTGGGAAGGTGCTTCTAGTGAAGCATTTGCTGATCAATACGAGCAGTTAAAGCCTTCATTCATCAAAATGTCTGATCTATTAACAGATGTCAGCAATCAGCTTGATCAAACGGCAAATACACTTGAAAGCACTGACCAAGACATCGCTAGCCAAATCCGCGGCTAATCAAAGGGATTTCCTTTCTAAGTGTGAAAAGCAGAAAAAGCGCCGAGTCTGTCAATGGATGCCGGCGCTCTTTCTATTTTGTGAGGTGGAAATTTGTGTATATCGATATTACCATCGACTTAAAAAATTATGATGGCAGTGTGTTTGATTTGAGACTATCAAATTATTTACATATTAAACAAGTCATCCATATCGCCTGGCAGGCAAAACAAATCTCACTTCCTAAGCGAGAAGGCGGCTGGGTGCGAGTAGTCAATAAGAAAGCTGTGTTTTCAGGCGAATATAAGCTGTCAGACTGTGGAATCACCACAGGAGACAGGCTGGAAATACTATGAAAGGACTTTTGTAAATGGCAGATAAAAAGAGTTCCTATTTAGAAGAACAATTAGAAGCAGTGATGAAAAAAGAGGGCGGAACCTACAGCTTCATTTTTCAAAGAGAGACCATTAAACTCTTAGACGGTTTAGAAGCGGCACCGATCAAAGACATCAACCCTTCATTCAAAAAAGAGATTCAATTAACTGAAGATGAGGTCATTATTTCGATTCAACCGCCTCCTGCCTATCAGGAATTTCGTTTCATCCATGCGAAGGATGAAAAAAGCAAATGGATTTTTTCATACCAGCTTGTCGATGCAGTGTGCAAACACGACGTGAAGCGGCTGCATCCTATTGTTTCTCCTGAAAACATTGTTTTTCATCAAGGCTTAGCTACTGCATTTTTGCATTACGGCGTCAAAGAAAGCATCCCGCCATATGAAACGGATGAGCATCGTCTGTTAAAAGAGGTCAAAGCCGTCATTCTTCGAGTGGTGGACCATGAATATCAGTTTCAAGAATATGTGGCTTACAGCGAGACACTGAAATTATCTGAACTGGCAAAAGAGATCAGCGAAACGCAGTCTCTGGAAGAATTGTCTGCCCTGATTCAGCAAAAGATCGAAGCGATTGAAACGAAAGAGAAAACGCTATTGACCATTCCGAAAAAGAAATGGAAGGTCGAACGATATATCGGACTAGGTCTGCTTGTCCTATTAATCCCAGCATTGGTGTACACCATTTACACCTTCTTTTTTGCGATGCCGAAACAAGAAGCCTATGTCGAGGCAAACAAATATTATCTCAACAAACAGTACAGCCAAGTGGTGGATACGTTAGAAAAATATTCAGCCAATCAAATGCCGGTCTCTCTTCAATATGAACTGGCCATTTCGTATGTACAAACAAATCAAGGCAACCTGTTACTCGATCAGCATAAAAAAGAAATCACAGATACATACACATTACAGACTGATCCGCAATATTTCCTTTTCTGGATTCATATTGGACAAGGCAATAGCAAGGAAGCACTTGATATTGCACGGGTACTTGGAGACGACCGGTACATATTTACGGCACTCGTCGCCTACCGCAACGACATTCAAAACGATGACAGTCTTTCTGCGGAAGAAAAACAAAAACAGCTAGATCCGATCATTAAGGAAATGGCGAAATATGAAGAAAAAGAAACAACGGAGACAAGCACCAATGACTCCTCGGGCGCAAGTCAAACAGATGAAACAGCTGAACAAAAAGAGCAGTCAAAAGCCGATCAAGAGAAAAAAGAGAAAGAATCTGAAGCGAAAAAGAAAACCTCTCAGACGAAAAAAGATGAGAAAAAATAATTCTTTCGATACAACTGACAGTTGGTGCTGTCCCATGAGGAGGTGGAGCGTTTGAGTCTTCTTTGGGTTTTTTATGAGGAGGATTATCAAACCGTCCGTTTAGACGAGCAGTTCAATCGAGAAGCTGTGATTGGACCTGAAATAGAGCATACGGTGACAATCCCTTCACTTTCGTTTGATGAAGGGGTCATCCGTTTAACTCCTGATGAACCGAATGATGGCTTTTCCATTTATCAGGGTGAAGAGAAGAAAGGCACATTACTTCCACATGAACCATATAAGCTTGGTACACTGACACTTGTTTTAATGGAAGCACATCATGATCAACACATTTATTACCTAGGAAATAGAGTCGAGCTGTCTTTTTCACGTGAGAACAAAGGTGATATTGATGTGTGGAAAGAACAAGCGCATTCCATGTTTCAAGATGCGAGCCAATTTACTTTGGAGAAAATCGAAGGAACTTGGTATGTCATGCCTCAGGACGAAACGATTTATGTGAACGGGCAAAAAATTCACGGTCCAGAGACAATTGATGCTGGAGATGAGCTGTTCTGGAACTTCCTAACGGTGACATTGAAAGAGGATGATTTATTGCAGGTGACTGCATATGAACCATTTCAAACACGTTTGGAAAAAACAAGAGCACCAAGCACAGAAACAAAACAAAAATATCCTTTATATAGACGAACACCGCGTTTAATTTATGATCTGCCAGATGACCGGGTTTCCTTTAGCTTTCCTTCGCAGGAGAGTGAAAATAGCAGCAGAGGGCTTTGGCTTGTTGTCCTCCCGCCGCTTGTGATGCTTCTTGTGATGGGAATTGTCGCTCTTGTCCAGCCGCGCGGGATCTTTATTGTCGTGTCGATGGCGATGTTTATCATGACGTTAATCACATCGTCTGTTCAATACTTTAAAGAGAAATCACAACGCAAAAGAAGGGAAGAGAAACGGCAGCGAGTCTATTCTCTTTACTTAGAAAATAAACGAAAAGAACTGCAAGAGCTCTACGACCGCCAGCAATATATTTTGACGTATCATTATCCGTCATTTGAACAAATGAAGTATTTAACGTCAGAAATTAGCGGCCGAATTTGGGAAAAAACACTGATGAGTGATGATTTCTTGCAGCTGCGTCTTGGGACGGGCGCAGTCCCGTCAAGCTATGAACTATCGATGAGCGGCGGCGATATGGCCAATCGTGATATCGATGACTTAATGGAACAAACGCAGCACATGCAACAGGTCTATCGTGAAGTAAAGGATGTACCCATCACATTCGGTCTTGCCGATGGCCCAACAGGATTGATTGGAAAGCCAGCCATTGTGAAAAAGGAGCTTCATCAGCTTGTCGGACAGCTTGCTTTCTCGCACAGCTATCATGATTTAAGATTTGTCTTTATTTTTCATGAGCAGGAGTATGAGAAGTGGGAATGGATGAAATGGCTTCCGCATTTCCAGCTGCCTCATACATACGGCAAAGGGTTCATTTACAACGAACAAACACGTGATCAGCTGTTGTCCTCCATTTATGAAATTTTACGTGAGCGTGATCTAGAAGAAGAAAAAGAGAAGAAGATCTTTACGCCTCACTTTGTGTTTATCGTGACAAATCATGAGCTCATTGCGGAACATGTGATTTTAGAATATTTAGAAGGCAGCCGAACGGACCTTGGCATCTCCATTATTTTTGCTGCTGAAACAAAGGAAAGCTTAGCTGAAAATATCTCGACGCTTGTCCGTTATATTAACGAGGAAGAAGGAGATATTCTCATTCAGCACAAGAAAGCCGTCCGAATTCCATTTCAGCTTGATACACATGAGCGCGGGGACAATGAGCTGTTTGCCAGAACGCTGAGAACATTAGATCATCAAGTTGGCATGACCAATTCGATTCCTGAAACGGTCTCCTTTCTTGATCTTTTTCATGCCAAACAGGTAGACGAGATTGGTATTCGTGAAAAGTGGCTCACATCAGAAACGGCCAAATCACTCTCTGTGCCAATCGGTTATAAAGGGAAAAATGACATTGTGGATCTGAACCTGCACGAAAAAGCACATGGCCCGCACGGCCTGTTGGCGGGAACAACAGGATCAGGGAAAAGTGAATTTTTACAGACGTACATTTTATCGCTCGCTGTACACTTTCATCCACATGAAGTCGCTTTCCTATTGATTGACTATAAAGGAGGCGGAATGGCGCAACCGTTCCGGAATATTCCTCATTTACTTGGCACGATCACCAATATTGAAGGCAGTAAGAACTTTAGTGAAAGGGCACTTGCCTCAATTAAAAGTGAATTGAAGAAAAGACAACGCTTGTTTGATCAATATCATGTGAATCACATCAATGATTATACGAAGCTCTATAAGGAGAAAAAGGCTGAACAGGCAATGCCTCATTTATTCTTAATCTCTGATGAGTTCGCTGAATTAAAAAGTGAAGAGCCGGACTTTATTAGAGAGCTTGTCAGTGCTGCACGTATCGGCCGAAGCCTTGGGGTTCATCTCATTTTGGCTACCCAAAAGCCAGGCGGGGTCATTGATGATCAAATTTGGAGTAACTCACGCTTTAAGGTCGCACTGAAAGTACAGGATGCGTCAGACAGTAAGGAAATATTGAAAAATAGTGATGCGGCGTCTATTACCGTTACAGGCCGTGGCTACCTACAAGTAGGAAACAATGAAATCTATGAATTGTTCCAATCAGCTTGGAGCGGTGCGCCTTATATGGAGGATGGCTACGGATCAGAAGATGACATTGCCATTGTGACAGATACTGGACTTATTCCGTTATCTGGGGTAAGCACAGAGCCGGCTGTGAAAAAAGAGACAGTGTCGGAGATTTCTGCTGTTGTGGATGAAATTGAACGTATGCAGCAGGAGCTTGGGATTGAGAAGCTCCCAAGTCCTTGGCTTCCACCGCTCGAAGAACGGATTCCAAAATCACGTTACGCGTCGAGTGAAGAGCATGTCTTCCATTTTGCGCTTGTCGATGAGCCAGATCAGCAAAGCCAGCATCCACTTTCTTATCAAATGATGGAGGATGGGAACATTGGGATCTTTGGTTCCTCTGGCTACGGAAAATCACTTGCTGCAACAACACTACTCATGAGCTTTGCGGAGAGATATTCACCTGAAGAATGGCATGCGTATATTTATGACTTCGGAAATGGAACATTGCTTCCGTTGGCCAAGCTGCCGCACACGGCGGATTATTTCTTAATGGATCAAATGAGAAAGATTCAAAAGTCGATGACGCGTCTGCGGGAAGAGGTTGAATACCGCAAGCGTTTATTCAGGCAGCAAGAAATGAGTCATATCAAAATGTACAACGCCTTAAATGAGAAAAAGCTCCCATTCATTTTCATCGTGATCGACAACTTTGACATTGTCAAAGACGAAATGCATGAACTTGAATCTGAATTTATCCAGCTGAGCCGTGATGGACAATCATTAGGAATTTACTTCTTAATTACAGCGACTCGGGTAAACGCAGTCCGTCAATCTCTTATGAACAACTTGAAAACAAAGGTCGTCCATTACTTAATGGATCAAGGAGAGGCGTACTCGATTATTGGCAGACCGAAATTTAGCTTAGAGCCGATTCCAGGACGAGTTATTATCAACAAAGAAGAGCTTTACTTTGCACAAATGTTCCTGCCAGTTGAAGGAGATAACGACCTCGAGCTGTTTGAGCATTTGAAACAAGAGATCCAGCTTCTTCATGATCGCTTTGCATCAGCTGAAAAACCAAAACCTGTACCAATGCTTCCTGATAAACTAACCATTTGGGAGCTAGAAAGTCGCTTAGAAGAACAAAAACAGCCGTATGACATTCCAGTCGGACTAGATGAGGAATCTGTTGCTCCTGTTTACTTTGACTTGAAGAAGAATAAACACTGCCTCATCATCGGTCAAACGCAGCGAGGGAAAACAAATGTGACAAAACTGATGCTTGATCAGCTATTAGCAGCAAAACCTGAGAAGCTAGCCGTCTTTGATTCGATTGATCGGGGTCTCTCTCATTATGCAAAAGAAGAGAACATTGATTACCTTGAAACAAAAGGTGATATCACCGAATGGGCTGAGGAAATAGACCGTTTATTCAAGGTGCGTGAAGAGATGTACGTCGAAGCTGTGCGCCGGGGAGAGACTGATCAGTTGTCGTTCTCTCAAATTGTGCTTGTGATTGATGGCATTACGCGTTTTCAGCAGACAATCGACCCGCGTCTTCAAGATCAATTGGCTGATTTCATGAAGTCATATGCACACCTAGGCTTTAGCCTGATCGCATCAGGAAATCATACCGAATTCAGTAAAGGCTATGATGCACTCACAAACGAAATCAAACAAGTTCGTCATGCCATGTTACTCATGAAAAAATCAGAGCAAAACATCATACCGCTTCCGTATGCAAGACAAGAACCAGATATTCAGCCAGGCTTCGGGTATTTGGTTGAAAACGGGAAAGAGAAGAAAATCCAGGTTCCTTTATGTGCGGTAGAAAGGAAGAGTGTTCAATGACAGAGCAGCAAAAAAGCTCCATCAAAATCGTATCGACCATGATATTGATTCTGGTTCTGCCGGTTTTATTTTTCCACCTTATTGGAGATGATCCGGCAAAACAGAAAAAGAATGCCACACGTAATATTGCTGTGGTCAATGAGGATATGGGAGCGAGCGAAAGTGAAAACACCGCTCGTTTCGGACAGGATGTCGTTGCCGCATTATCAGAGCGTCCAGATTATACATGGACCGTAGTGAACCGCAGTGCGGCGGAAAATGGACTGAAAAGCAGAAAGTATGACGCTGTCCTCTATATTCCGTCTGATTTCTCTAAAAATGTGCTGAGCTATGATAAAGATCATCCTGAAAAGGCATCCATTCAATTTTCCATTCAAGATCAGCTCAATTCAGTCAATAAAGAGAAAGTGCAAAGAGAGCTGGAAAATGCGCAAAAGAAAATGAATGAACAGATGTCAACGTTATACTGGAGCTTTGTATCACAGGAAATCGGCAATGTCAGAGAAGAGTTTGAGCATATTGTCGGTAAAGAAGTCGAATTTCAAAACACGATGTATAACTTCTATAAGCCGAACTCAAACAAACTATCAGACGCTGTTCAGCAGCAGAAGAAACAAATAGAAGAATTAAAAAATGCGATGGCCGATTCGCAGAAACAATATAAAGATGGCCTGAGTACAACAGAAGAAGCAAAGAACCAGTTAAAGGGCTTTGTGAAAGTAGTCGATCAATACCAGCAGTATCAAGACAAACAAAAGGACCTCCTGATCAAAGCGCAATCAACAAACCAAAAACAAATCCAGCAGGGGCTCAAACAGCTTGCTGATATCCAAAACCAAAATGCCCGCAGCTTTAGTGATCAAATGGGTGGACTCAAAACAGACATCAACGGCGTACAAAGTCAGCTAAACACAACGGACAGCGCTATCCAATCTGTTCAAAAGTCGAGAGAAGACGCTATTCCTGATCAATCAAAGGGATTAAAGGAACTTGTGAAGACGTCTCAGGAAGAATTGATTAGTAATTATGAAGCTCAATATCTTGCATACATAGGGGATAAAATTACTCCATTGCAAGAGCAATTGAAAGTTTCGAGAAAGGCATTGCTTGAAGCAGAGAAACCGGAGGATCCGAATGAGGATTCGAATAATCAAGGTGAAGACCAAAAAGACTCGACAGACGATTTGAAAATAAATCTTGAAGAAGAGACGAAGAAATTAACTGAAATCTCAACAGAAATAAATCAAGTGGCAGATGAGTTGTCTGGAAATGAAGAAACGCCACCTACTCCAGAAAATGGTGAAGAAAATCCAGAACAAACTGGGGAAACCAAATCAACGTCAGTTCAATCAAAAGAGCAACTAAAAGCACTATCCCTAAAATTAGAAGAAGTGAAAAAGAATATCGAGGAGAAAACCACAGCTCATAATGATCAATTACAAGGAAAAGTCGATCTTTTGAGTAAAGTATTAAAATCTTTAACAGATAAAATAGATAAACTAGAAGAAAAAATAATAAGAATAGAAACTAGCAACAATAAAAACATAAGTGATATAAAGAAATCCATCATCAAACAAGAATCTGCTATTACAAGAAAATTAGAACGAATAGAAACAACTCAATCTCCATTAAATCGATATACATTGAAAATGGATAAACTTAGAGATTTTAATACAAAATCAGAAAATGCATCAGAATTATTAAAGTATTCAAATGAATTAGTACATTATGAAGCATTACTTAACAGCTTCTATCAAGAGAAGGATCCTTCTTCTTTGGTCGACACCAAACCAGATGAAATCCAGTCCATCCTCTCCATCAAAAAAGAGGAAACAGAAAACTGGGATACGCTCAAAAAACAAATGCTGACGTCAAACGATGATGTGTCTACTTTTATTGATGAGATGCAGAAGTTTTCAGATGGCTATGCAGAATACATTTCGACTCAGCAGGCAAGCATGGAACAGGAATTAAACACAATTTCTGAAAGTGCGGACAATGTTGCGGAGCAAATGGCTGATCAAGGAGATGCAGTGTATACGGCAGACCTTGCAGGCAGTTCTATTGTTGTCAGTGCACAGGATTCAATTGGTCAGGAAGTGCTTCGACTTTCTGAAAATATGAGTTCGTTAACCGACCGCCAAAAAGGGGTGGCGGATTATACGAATAACATTGAAGAGAGTGTGACAACGGTCCAAGAAAAAGCGGATACGCTGAATGAAAACTGGAGCAAGAATGTTCATTCCACGAAGCTTGTTCAGCAAGATTTGAAAGGTATTTTAGGAAACACATTAAGCGATCAAGGCAACAGCAACTATGTGTATAATCACTTAGCCAATCCGCTGAAAATTAGCGGTGATGTACCAGAAGAAAAAACGCAGACTGTACCGCCAGTGGTCATTTTGGTCATTGTGATGATCAGTAGTTTGTTAATTGGCTTTTTCAGCTCGTATTATGCGACAGCTCCGATGCTGGTTAAAGGTGCACTGTTTGGCATCTTAAATCTATTAGTCGGACTCATGATCAGCTTGTTCGGACTGAACATTTACAAGCTTGCAGATGATCAAGCGATTCAGTGGTCCATTTTCACGATTTTACTATTAGTGGCTTGTTCCGCCTTTATTCGCACGGCGTTCCTTTTCGGCTCTATTGCCGGATGGATGGCAGCAACGGCGCTTATTTTCTTCTTTGTCGCACCATTAATTGATTTGGTGATGCCGAATTTCCATTTCACAAATCCAGTGACAGACGTGTACCTGTCCATCCAATATGGAAATGGAGATCACTTTGGAATGGGTGTTATAGGATTAGTGATTTTAACTGTCCTCTTCATGGCCATCCCGCTTGTGACAAAGCTATGGAAAGATAAAACGGAGGAACGTGATGTGACTCATGAGGCTTAATCTGTTCGTGAAAGGGATGGCACTTGGTGTCATGTCCCTTTTTCTCCTCATTCCTGCTGCTTTCGCTGCTGGTGAAGATACGGATACAAATGTCAAGCCGAATGAATATCAAGAAAAAGAACTCAATATTAACTCAAGTATATTGAGGGATCAAACGAAATACGAACAAAGCAAAAAGACATCAACAGTTAAAACAGACATTCATTTTGCTGAACCGCCTAAAACTCCGGGAGGGTCTCTTTCTCCGCAGCTTTTCAGTGATCTAAAAGAGAATCCGCCCAAAACATCAGCTCACATGATGGAAGAGATGAATATCTCTTTTCGTGATGCCGCTGTATCGGCACCTTCTGGAGATGATTATGAGAAGCAGTCATCCGCACTGCTTCCAATCATCTTTGGTTTCTTAATCGTCTTTGGCATCGTTGTGATGGTCATTCTAATTCCAAAGGTGAATGTGAAGGCTGAAAAGAAATAGCCTGTCTCTTTAAAAAGAGGCAGGTTTTTCTTTATGCAGATTGCTTGAAGTCGTACCGTTTCACTACGTAAAATAGAGTTATCGAGGGAGGAGATTGTCATTCGAATTTCAATCGTTACAGGCGGATCAAAAGGATTTGGCCTAGCACTTGTGAACCGGCTGCTCTCACGCGGAGATCATGTGTACACGGCAGCAAGAAGTGCATCACCGATTTCTCATCCGAAGCTTACACATACACAGGTCGACCTGACAGATGAGCAAGCAGCAGCCAAATGGCTTCAAGATTGTCTCACGCCGCCAACACTGACAGCAGCTGATGACATCTTATTCGTCAATAATGCAGGCATGGTGACACCTATCAAGCGTGTGGGGCAAGGCGGACAGGATACGCTTCATCAGCATTATACGCTGAATCTTGTGATTCCTGTTTTGCTGAGCCATGTGTTTGTTAAGCAGACTCAATCATTTAATGGAAAGAAAACGATTGTTCACCTTTCTTCTGGAGCGGCGAAAAATCCATATAAAGGCTGGAGTGCGTATTGCAGCTCAAAGGCAGGACTTGATATGTTTATGAGGACTTTGCATGAGGAACAGCGGGACGAGGCGTATCCAATCAACACGTTTTCATTTTCCCCAGGCACGATTGATACAGATATGCAAGGAGAGATTCGGAAATCATCAAAACAGGACTTCGAACAAATTGATCGTTTTCAGCAATTATATGAAACAGGCACACTGAAGAGTCCAGATGAAGTCGCAGGTATTTTGCTCGATCTTTTAGCGGGTGATCCAGCTGGCGGCTGTGTATACGATGCACGTGAGTATGTGAAAAAGCAGTCATAACGACTGCTTTTTTCCGTCTTGTACAAGCAAAACCGGCCAATTTGACATAAGCTAATCTTGAGACTCATAGAAAATATAACAGAACATTTGAGTTTCTTTTCAGAATATGTTAGGATGCTAAAAATATAGATAAGGAGGGGTCTCCATGAGAAAGGTTACATTAATGGATGTTTACACCCATCCAGTTGCTCAAAAGTATTTAAATCGTTCAGGAAAAGCCCATGCGATTGCTTGTGCTTATCACGCATTCAAGCTGGCGATGAATGCAGGGATTAACCCAGATCTGGCTGTGAAAGCAGCGCTCTTACATGACATTGGCCATTATGAATGGTATACAGCCGGCGGAGAATGGGATTACGAGACATATAGACGAAATGATATTCATGCCATTAAAGGTGCGGAGCGGGCACATAAACTGCTCATACGGCTCGGGGAGGAACCAAAAGCAGCCAAAGATATTGCACTTGCAATTCTGCTTCATACAGATTCCTATTTGCCAGAGGGCGACCTTCATAAGGACACACTTCAACAAATTGTGAAGAAAGCAGATGAAATGGATGAAGAGCCTGGCGGACACCACCATTACAGACAAATAGACGAATCACTCGCAATGAAAAAAATTGCCGATTTGGATCAGAAAGTGCAGCAGGCACTTCAGCCCATGAAACGCTCTGTTTAATATGGAATTTCTCCATGAATCGTTCCGTGCTGATCGACATACAATGTGCGAATAACGGTACGGTTAAACGCAGATGTCCCTGACGCAGTGAGTCCAGTGTAATTTACCGTGACAGAATAAGCACCTTCTTTTTTCAATTGAACGGCTGATGAGGTACTTGTTTTCAATGGATGATCTTTTTTTGCATCTTGAAAGTAAGTGGTTTCCACCGTTCTGCTTAACCGTTTAATCAGACCGCTTGAATGGGTCGATGCATCTCCTGACTTCGAAGCAGCTTCTTTAATTTCTTCATTTAATGGTGAATCAAAGGTTACAAGCAGCAGATAAGGAGCTCTTTTTCCTGAGTTTGATTGAATCGTCCATTTTCCAGGAACGGGTTTATTGATTTTCACATGGTGTGAATATGCGCCTTCATATGGGAAAGATGCTTCCGATGTCTTAAGGTTTGTTAAGACATCTCCATTTGGGGCAATGATTTCGGGCTGCGTCTCCTGCCTTTCATTTAACCACTGGATCGATAAGCCATTCGTTCCTTCCTCTACATAGAACGCTTCTGTTTGATCCTTTTCACTTTCTCCACCTTTCACATAAACATCTGTATTGAGCTCAGCAGAAACGGGCTCTTGTTCCTCTTTATGTTTATTTTCAGCGCTCGCGGCATTTGCCAGCAGCTGATGCTGGAACACAGGAAACATACTTGTGCCGTTTTTGATTGAATAGTGATCCCATTTTCCTGTTAAAATATTGTTTGCATATGATAGTTTTGTGCTGTTTACCGTGACGGCACCATCATTTGTACCAAAGCTCTTTAAATACATGCCGCCTAAATACAGCGCACCGCCAAATGTTCCCCATTCCGAACCAGAGTAGGTGACATATTTATTGGGAAACGCCTCAAGCTGGTCGGTTTCACTTCGAAAAGCCGCCATCAGACCGGTTTGCAAAGAATAAAGCGCGTCGCTTTTTTGTCCAAGAATTTCCGCCAGCCAGCTTCCGCCCTTGCTATACGCTAGATCCGCAAGCGGTGTCCCGTTATGAGGAGAGCCGAGAGTAATGACTTTTTCCACATAGGGATGGGCTTTGAAATACACCAGTGCGGACTGTGTATCGACCCCGCCTTTACTATGACCAATCACAATGAGTTTTCTACCAAACGCATCATAGATTTCTTTGAGCTTTTCCGCTAATAGTTTGCCGTTCTTTTTCATGTCCTGATCTGGGTGCAAATCTATGAATGCGCTTTCGTATCCGTTCAAAACAGCCTGCTTTGCCATATCGTTTCGATTGGACCAAGTGGAGGAGGAGCTGTTAATGCCATGAACAAAAACAAGTGGTGGTTTTGATCCGTCTTTTTGAACGGGCTCTTCGCCTTTAAACCACTTTCCTGGCGTCCCTGGTGGGTCTCCAATTGTCCCTGCATGCGCATAACATGCAGAGGATAGAAAGAGCATGACAGCAACAATACAGATGAGTTTTTTCAAGACAATTCACCTCTTCAAATGTTTTAAATGGTTGGCAGCACCAATCTATTATACTTCTAAAAAATGTAAAAACGTACCAATTGTTAAAATATGGTATTAATGTTGTGGGATTGCCCTGAGTGACATTCACATGGGTTCATGCATACGCTGTGGGTAAATACACAAGTAAAGGGGCGGGTAGTATGGCACAACAAGGAAGTCCACAGCTTGTTTCATTAGTTGATCCATATGTTTATCAAACATTGCAGAAAGTGGTCGGTATGAGATTAATTGTGCAAACAGTGAAAGATACGGTCCGTGGGAAATTGAAGGAAGTCATGCCGGATCATATTGTCATAGAAGCGGGGGCGAAATCAGTTTTTTATGTGCGGATCCAGCAAATCGTGTCGGTGATGCCTGATCACAGTGAAAGAGTGTAACAAGCAGACGCATAGGTGTCTGCTTTTTTTCATGCTTATAGAATGTATATCTAGAAAAAGTGCATGATATACCAATTGTTCTTTTTTTTTCAAAAAATGAGGTTCTAAAAACAAGAAGCAGTTGACAGATGGTGGGTTGAATAGTAGTTTTTTAATAAGATCAATACGTAACAGGAGGAGCATCTTTGTTAAAATCTAAAGTTCATTTTTGGACATTCCAAATATTACTTGTTTTACTCATTGTGTATGTATCAACAAAGGTTTCGTTTTTATTTCAGCCGATTATTTTATTTGCATCAACACTGTTTGTCCCCATTTTGCTGGCGGGTATTCTCTTTTTCATCTTTAATCCAATTGTTCAATTTTTGTCCAAGAAAATGCCTAGGACACTCGCTATCCTGATCATTTATCTCCTGTTCATCGGACTCATCACAATCATCGTCAATGCTGCCGGACCTGTCATTGTCACGCAGTTAGGCGGACTTGTCAAAAGCTTCCCTGGATATGTGACGGACATGCAGAAATTTATCAATGACTTTTCGCATTCTAAAACATTTACTTGGATGATGAGCCAAGATTATGTGTCTGTCTCAAAGTTTGAACAGACGGTCGTTTCGACATTAAAGGCATTACCGGAAAACATTGCTTCAAGCATGTCTGCGGTGTTTGGCGTGATTGCGAATATTGCTTTAGCCGTCATCACAGTTCCATTTATTTTATTTTATATGCTGAAAGACGGGCATAAGTTTCCGGACAAGCTCGTTCAGTTCTTACCAATGCCTTACCGCAAGGAAGGGCTCAAGATCTTCAAAGAATTAAACGACACGCTCGCAGCTTACATACAGGGGCAGATTATTGTCTGTTTGTTTGTCGGAGTCGCTTGTTTTATTGGATACTTATTAATTGGTGTGAAATATGCGCTTATTCTCGGTATTATCATTGCGGTCACAAATGTGATTCCATACCTTGGACCATATCTTGGCGCGGCACCAGCTGTGCTGATTGCCTTTCTTGATTCGCCTGGAAAAGCAGTGGTGACAGTGATTGTGATTCTTGTCGTGCAGCAAATTGACGGAAATGTCATTTCTCCATTGATCATTGGGAAACGCCTGAACACACATCCTTTGACCATTATCCTGTTATTAATTGGGGCAGGAAGCTTTGGCGGTATCCTTGGCATGATCTTTGCGGTTCCTGTCTATGCACTGCTCAAAGCCATCACCCTGAATATTGTCAGATTGGTTCAGCTGCGTCAGCGGTCTCGTAAAGAACAACATTTAAACGTATAGGACAAATGCACAACTTTTCCCTTTTTGCATAAGATGATTGACATAAGCAGATAGGGGGAGATTTTGATGCCTGCAATCGTTGGACCTATTCATATCGAGTCATTAGGAGGAAACGGTGCAGCTACTTTCGGTGATGTACTGGCCATTGCCCCTTTAGCTGTAGACCACTCTACTGGCGGGGCGGGAGCCTTTAATGCCGGTGATTATATGTCTCTTACAAGTGATCCAAATGCGACGATGCTTTGGGACTTCACATTGTTTGGCCAGCCTCAATCATTTAATGCATAGAAAGACAGCTGGTGATCAAATATCAGCTGTCTTTTTTTATTTGTGATACACGTATTGTTGAGCTGGGCATATGATGTGGATAGAAAAGGTGGTGGAGCAATGCCAGCGATTGTTGGACCTATTCATATAGATCGTGTGTACGGAAATGGGGCGGCACATTTCGGTGATGTTTTTGCCATTTCACCAAAAAGTGTTGATCACTCCGCCGGTGGTTCAGGTACCTATAATGCAGGGGACCTCGTCCAATTTTTTAACAGTCCAAACGTCACATTTGTTTGGGATTCTAATCTGATTAGTCAGCAAAAGAGCTTCAATGCGTAGCCAGCTTTGAAAGGGTATTCCTTTTCAGAAGCTGTCTTTTTTTATGGTACAATGGATATGGATGTAAGAAGAAAAAAGAGGTGTGAACAGAGTTAAATGAAAATTAGAAAAGCACACATCACAAGCCGGCAGCCAAAGACCTACAATGTATATTTACATGAAAATAAAAAAGAATATAAAACGCTTGTTGCCGTACCTGATATTGAATGGAGTATTTCCATTGCGTACGAGGACGAAAAAGAGCAGCTGATCCATACGCTCGAGCAATCCTTAATGGAAAGAGCAGAAACAGACGAAGCCCGTGAACTTGCACTAAAGATTGTGCACTGGGTCACAGAAATGTAAATTTTAAAACCAGGAGTGAAAACAGCGATGAAAGAAGAATCCGTAGACTTTTATTTGCAGCAAGGGATATTTGGACATGCTGAAACAAAACCCGATGAACGAAGAATGTTTCTCGGTTCATTAAGGGAACGAGCGCTTCTTGCCCTGACAAAGGGACAGGTATCACGAAATAAACCGTATCAAGAGGTCGAACAAATATTAAAGGCCAACCGTCAGGCCACTGTTCTTTTAAATGGTGAGTTGTCCTATGCTTCTTATTCTCAATATGTGAAAATGGCTAATGCCGCTGGATGTTCCTTTAAAGTGGTGAATCATCATGAGGCACATTCTCCTTTTGGTCTTGTGATAGAGCTGCCGAATGCGGTCAATCAAGAGCACATCTATATAGAAGATGAGTTGTTTCAAAAGGCTTTTTCTCACGAATCTGTTGAATAGGTTTCCCTAGTGAAATGAATAAGCTATAATGAGTCAAAAGAGCATATGGGAGAGATGCGGATGGGCAAAGCATTGATTTGTATTGATTATACCGTTGATTTTGTTGCAGACGATGGAAAATTGACATGCGGAAAGCCTGGACAGGCGATTGAGCCTAAGATCACAGAGATCACTTCTTCGTTTATTGAGGAAGGGCACTTTGTCGTCTTTGCAGTCGATCATCATGAGGAGCAAGACCTTTATCATCCAGAGACAAAGTTATTTCCGCCCCATAATATTCGCGGGACAAAGGGAATTGAACTTTATGGAAAACTAAGTTCACTATTTCACACGTCAAAGCATTTAAAACATGTCTACTATATGGAAAAAACAAGATACTCTGCTTTTGCAGGCACTCAATTAGAAATGAAACTGCGTGAGCGTGGCATCACTGAACTTCATTTAGCCGGCGTATGTACCGATATTTGTGTACTTCATACAGCTGTTGATGCGTACAATAAAGGCTTCGAACTTGTGATTCACGAGAATGCTGTAGCGAGTTTTAATGAAGCGGGGCACGAGTGGGCACTTTCTCACTTTGAGCAGTCGCTTGGTGCGAAAGTGGTTAAGTAAGGGAAGGAGAATGGAAGTTGGAGCATCGGTTTATTGACGACAGTTTATCACTACATACAGACCTTTATCAAATTAACATGGCAGAAACGTATTGGAGAGACGGCATTCATGAGAAGAAGGCAGTGTTTGAACTCTTCTTCAGAAAGCTTCCATTTGACAATGGCTTCGCTGTATTTGCTGGTTTAGAGAAAGCGATTGAGTATTTATCGGACTTCTCCTTTACCGAAAGTGATCTAGCGTATTTAAAAGACGAACTCGGTTATAAAAGCGATTTCATTGATTATTTAAGCGGGTTATCCTTTACAGGCTCCCTTCATTCAATGCGGGAAGGCGAAATTGTCTTTGCAAATGAACCAATTATGCGTATCGAGGCAACGCTTGTCGAAGCGCAGCTAATCGAAACCGCCTTGCTGAATATTGTGAACTTCCAGACGCTGATTGCAACAAAGGCAGCTCGGATTAAAGGAATCATTGAAGACGAGACAGCACTAGAATTTGGAACAAGACGTGCACATGAAATGGATGCAGCAATGTGGGGAGCAAGGGCGGCACTTATCGGCGGGTTTCAGGCGACAAGTAATGTTCGTGCTGGGAAGCGTTTCAACATCCCAGTGTCAGGAACACATGCTCACGCACTTGTACAAGCATACCGTGATGAATATACGGCATTTAAAAAATACGCTGAAACCCATACAGACTGTGTCTTTTTAGTCGATACGTATGATACCGTGAGATCCGGTATTCCGAATGCCATTAAGGTAGCGAAAGAATTCGGAGACAAGATCAACTTTATTGGTGTCAGACTTGATAGTGGTGACCTTGCCTACTTGTCTAAAAAAGCTAGAACGATGCTGGATGAAGCTGGATTCCATGACGCAAAAATCATTGCATCAAGTGATCTCGATGAACATACCATCATGAATTTAAAAGCACAGGGTGCCAAAATTGATGTGTGGGGTGTTGGAACAAAACTGATCACAGCATTTGATCAGCCAGCTCTCGGTGCAGTGTATAAGCTTGTGTCCATTGAAGAAAACGGCAAAATGAATGATACCATCAAAATTTCGTCCAACCCAGAGAAAGTGACAACACCAGGACGTAAACGTGTGTACCGCATTATCAACCAATTGAATCATCACTCAGAGGGTGACTACATTGCGCTCGAAGAGGAAGATGTTCATAGTGAGGATAAGCTAAAAATGTTCCACCCTGTGCATACATTTATCAGCAAATTTGTCACAAACTTTGTGGCGAAGGATCTACATGTCCCGATTTTCGAACAAGGAAAACTTGTATATGACAATCCGGATATTCAAACGATTCAAGCCTATGTGCAGGATAGCCTCGGACTTTTCTGGGAGGAATATAAACGAATCAGCAAACCAGAAGAATATCCAGTCGATTTGAGTCAAAAATGCTGGGATAACAAGATGCAGTTTATCCATGACGTGAAAAATAAAATTAAACTAGAGCTTTATGAAAGCTAACGTTGGAAGAAAAGGAGATCATCCAGTCAGGTGATCTCTTTTTTTATTTTTTCACCGATTCAAATTGAACCATAAGCACAATCATTTGGTATACTGAAAGCACATCTTGTTTGTCATTGCATAAAGGAGGATTGGAGCAGTTGAGGGTGTTTGTTGCGAGACAGCCTATTTTTAACAGAAAAGAACAAGTCGTATCATACGAGCTACTTTATAGAGATAGTGAAACCAATACATATAGCGCTGAAGATGGTGACAAAGCGACAACGGACCTCATTATTAACAGTTTTTTAAATATCGGCATCGAAACATTGACAGAAGGCAAAAGATGCTACATTAATTTCACCGAAAGCTTACTTTCGTCTGATCTGCTCACCTATTTTGATCCGCATCAGCTTGTGATCGAGATATTAGAAAATGTCCCGATTACCCCGGCTCTTATTATGAGATGTAAGGAGTTAAAAAAATGGGGATATACGATTGCACTTGATGATTTTTTTCTAAGCGGATCACATTTCAGTGACAAGTTGCTTGACGAACTCCTCTATTGCATTGATATTTTAAAAATTGACTTTCTAAAGACTACATCGAAAGAACGTAGAAATATTCTACATACCTATAAAAAATATCGACTTCGCTTCCTTGCAGAAAAGGTGGAAACGCGAAGAGAATATGAAGAAGCGCTAGAAGCCGGCTTCCATTTGTTTCAAGGGTATTTCTTTAGTGAGCCGCATGTTATATCAGGACGAGCATTATCAACCAGCTTCCATGCGTACCACCAGCTATTAAATGAGCTGAGCAAGGAACAGCCGAATATCCAGGTCGTGACCCATTTTATTGAAAGTGACCTTTCGCTATCATACCAATTATTAAAAATGCTCAATTCAGGCGGCATGAGACGTCTTTATCAAATCAAAAGTATCCGGCAGGCGATTATTCTGCTCGGGTTTAATGAAATTCGGCGCTGGATCTTTATTCTTTCATTTAAAGAATTGAATGTTCAAGCCAATTCAAGCCAAAAAGAAATTATCAAAATGTCCTTCATTCGGGCGAAAACGTGTGAACTGATTGCGAGTCGTACCGATCGAGAGCATCCAGCCTCTTATATGCTGACAGGTATGTTTTCTCTCATCGATACACTTGTCAGGGCAGATATCACAGAACTTGTGAAAGAGCTGCCGCTTTCTGATGAAGTTGGCGAGGCACTGCTTGGCTATGAAAATGATTATTCATTTGTACTCGGTGTAGCCAAACGGATTGAACGAAATGAATGGGATCATGAGATGTTAGATGGGAATCTCCCGAAGCAAGAAGCCTACGGATGTTATATAGAAGCCATTGAATGGTGTCATAAAATGTTTGAATCGTAAAAGCCGCTCACGTCAGAGCGGCTTTTTTTGTTATGCCCACTGTAAAAGGAGAAAAAGTCTGCTAGAGGCGAGAGACAAGTAGATACGAATGCCTTCTGGACTAAAGCGGATGTCAATACCACTTTTCACACCGATTTGCTTCAGCATTCTGATGACACTTGCCGAATCAGAGCGTTCAGCAGCCTCCATGATGCGCTGTGCAAACGAAAGCGAGCTGGAAATCTGCTGTGTAATAAGTGAAGCATCAGCAACAAGTCGGGCTGATTCCTTTGCGGCTCGTTGAAACGAGTGGGCATCTACTGGAGGAAAAGTCATAGGTGTGCGTGGATATGCAAGGCTCATTGCGGGACCTTGCAAAGCAGGATAAGGAACATAGTAAAACACATGGTCACCTCTTCTCTCATTGACGTGAAATTGGACGGATATCTGTTCTAAATGTATGTAGAAAATCAGAATAAAGAATCAAAATGATCTTTCTATCTTTATAAATCCAACATAAAAATAGGTACTTTTGCGGTCAATTTCGGTGAATGTCGCCAAAAAATTGCGGTGTCCACAATGGGGTCTGTCGTCTGACCTATAACACGCAAAACCGAGGTTATAGAAGGGATCGTATGTTCTATTGTGAGAGAAGTGTGACGAATGATGCCTATTCTTGTTGCATTAGTGACACAATTCCTTTGAAATTAAGATAAAAGTATGATTTGAAAAGTCAGAAAATGATGAAAAAAGACCTATTGAATTTTGCGGTATCACGCACACATTTTGTGCATACTTTTCGGTGAAAAAATACTCAATTACATTTACACTGTTAGTAATAGATCAAATACTTATGACCCAATCACCATACACAAATACATTGATCTTCCAAAAAAGGAGAGTGGAATCGATGGAAAAGTATGAAATCGAAGAACTTAAACAATTATTATGGAAACTTGAAAACGAAATTAGAGAAACAACGGCTTCTCTTCATAACATTAACAAAAGCATTGATCAATACGACAAATATGAATATGTGAAAATTTCTTAAAGACTTGATAATCATCAAGTCTTTTTTTTATCCAAATACATACAAAAAAAGGATATATTATTATATAATTGTTAAATAGTGATGTCAGTGGACATTTGCTCATGTCTTTTTAGTAAAATAAAAGGCGGAAGGGTGAGGGACAAGACCGAGTATGCTAAACTATCTAGAGAATACAAAAATCAAGCAGAATATGTCTGATTTTATTCAACATGCAGTCAGGCAGAAAGATTTACAACAACTGCTTCTAGAATTTACAGATATAAAGAATGAATTTCCCTTTGGGCAATTGGCTTACAAGCATTATGAGGCATTTGGCGGACAAGACAAGCAAGCGATTACACAATTGGCAGCAGGGATTGAACTTCTCATCTTATCAGCCGATATATTAGATGATATCGAAGATCAGGATAAAGATTCGTATCCTTGGATGAACGTCAACCAAGGAGTGGCCATCAATGCTTCTACGTATTTGTATACGCTGAGTATCCAACTCATCACAACAATATGTGAAAATGATTCTCAACTAATTGAGAAACTGTTCCAACTCATCAAATGGTCAATGGAAGGACAGCATGAGGATTTGCGTCATATGCATGGAACAGAAGAAGAGTGTGTAGAGGTTTTAAGGAAAAAATCAGGATCATTAACAGCTCTTGCTAGTGTACTGGGTGTTTATTTAGCGACAGGAAAAATCAACTCAACTGTGGAATCATATTCCATATGTTATGGTGTTGCTGAACAAATCAGTAACGATTTTTTTGCGTTATTTTCGAAAACCAACGGAGATTTTCTAAAAAAACAAACGCTGGCATTTAGCTATTTACAAAGAGGCTTTAACGATGCCAGTCAAGAGATTCTTATGTTCTTATCTAATCGTTTAGATGAGTCAGAACAAAAGTCATTTCAACTGAAGCAGAAATTACTTGAAGCAGGTTTGACTCAGTACATGGTATCAATGAGAGAGATTATGCTGTTACAAATGAGGCAAGGGATTGACCAACTTGATTTACCTAAAACAAAGAGGGAACAATTGTATGCATTTATGACAAAGGAGGGCAATGATTGAACATTCAAAATGTTATTGCATATTTAATGGAAAATCCTGGAGTTGTGAATGAGTTGGATTTAGGGAATGCAAGTTTAATTCACACAGATGAGCAAACCATGAAAGCAATCATTCAAGGCATTAAAAAAGGGCAAATGTCTGCAGAATATATATGGTACTATAAATGATGCTATTTCATTTATAAATGATTTAAAAGTTCTCCAGTTAAGGATGTTTTATACATGAAGATAACTTATACGAAACTATCTGCTTTTTTCGTTTTTCTGTCTTTTTTATTTGTGATCTATGTTTCATATATTTATGTATTTGATATTTTTAATGGAGCACGTGTAGCGGAGAACAAGAACGGTCAAGCAGAAGTTGTCAAAGTTGAATATCTTTCTTTAGCCTACACATCAGGATTAGAAGAAGGAGATATTATACTTAAAATCAATGGGGAACCTGCTAACAACAAAGATCATATGATCAATGGTGAGCTTAGGAATGTGCAAAGAATTGATATTCAAAGAGGCAACCAAATGATCACCCTTAAAAATAAGACATTGATTGGTCAAGAAAGTTTATTTGTCTATTTAATTCCTCTCGTCCTGTATTCAATATGTTTATTTTGTATCTTCTTTATCATTAGAATTAACAAAGAGGCCCAACGGAAATCAGCATTTCTATTAGTTTTATTTTTATTAACGATTTGTATCGGGTATCTTAGTGCAGGTACTTCAGGTATTGGTGAAAGATTTAGCCATTATGTGATCGTATTTTGTTTATCAAGTGTATTTATCTTTTATATTCATTTCATTTATCAGTATTTTAAAGAGTTTAACTTGCATATAACAAATCAAAAAACAATTCGCCTTTTATATAGTCTTCCAGTAATTAATCTATTGATAGAGCTAGCAGTTCCAATAGATTCAGCGATAGCAAGATACATGCCAAGTTTAAATCTTTTATTCTTTTTCGCTTCTATTATCATGTCATTCAAAGTGATTATCAATGGAATGCGGAAATATAAAGAGACAGAGCAGGGGTCTGTTTTAAAGTTTTTTGTCATGATTAATATCATAGCATTCTGTCCATTTATATTTTTATTTGCAATACCATATGTTTTGTTTCGTATTTATGTAGTAGATCCCTTTTTCTTGACTTCTTTTGTCTTGCTTATTCCTTTTTCTCTAGTGTACCAATTCATGACGAACAAACTATACAATATGGACTTTTTGATTAGTAGACTGAAATACTATGGCTTTTTAGCCATTACACCGACCATTTTTGTTATTGTCACGTTTTACATTCTGCAAAAACCAGAAGATTTGAAGTATACACTGAAACTCGCATTAATCACCTATACACTCATGCTTGCTGTCTTTTATTTTAAAGAAATTCTAGATTTCCGCTTCCGGCTGAAACGTTTTTCAGAGAAGCATAATTACCAGGACAGTGTGTTTAAATTTACGCAGCTCATCCGTGAGGCGTCATCACTTCACCAAGTGCTTTATCATTTGAAATACACCATTTTAGAAGTACTGGTTGTTAATAAAGCCTTTGTGCTTGAAGTGAAGCCAGATGGGCAGATTGAAGAGATTGATGAATCTTCAGGTGATAGCAATCTATGGAAAGAGTATGTGGATCAATTTCAGGATATTTTAGGGGAAGTCGGGAAAATCATTGGGCTTGATAAAGGGTTCATGATGAAAATTGGCGAGCGGGGTGGTCACTCGTTTGTGATTTGCTGCTTATCCAATTTACAGACACCTAAATTGACGCGTGATGAGATTTCTTGGCTGAAAACATTGGCATTTTATACAAGTGTCAGTTTAGAAAATGTCGTCAAGATTGAAGAATTGATGGAGCATCTTGAAGATTTGAAGCAGCGTGAAGCGAACCCTGCTTGGCTGAAAAAAGTCATGTTTGCGATGGAAGAAAAACAGCGCTCCGATTTAGCAAGGGATCTCCATGATTCCGTGCTACAGGATTTGATATCGCTGAAAAGACAGTCAGAGATGTTTTTAACGAATTTCCAAAACGATCAATGCCCAACGTCTATTGAACAATCGCTTATCTCATGGAATGAACAAATGTCTAAGGTGATTCAAACGACGAGAGAAACGTGTCATGAACTTCGGCCGCAGCTGCTGTACGATTTAGGTTTAGTGAAGGCGATATCGAAGCTGACTTCTCAAATTCAGGAGGAAGCACCGTTTCATATTCGGCTGAATACGACACGCTTTGATAAGGAGATGGACATTGATATTGACTCCCAGCTTAATATTTACCGGATTGTTCAGGAATTGTTATCCAATGCCTTGAAACATTCTCAAGCCAACCAAGTGCTCGTAATGCTGATTTGTATTAAAGATCAGGTTGTTCTTCACTACGAGGATGATGGAGTTGGTTTTGACGCAAGCCATCTTGATCAGCACACCATGAGCATGGGCCTCTCTGGAATCAGAGAACGAGTCAAGGCGTTAAATGGGAAGCTTCACATTCATACCGCACCTGAAAAAGGGTTGAAGGTGAAAATTGAAATGGAATTGTAACGATTTATTAAGGAATAAGACTTGGCATCTGCCAAGTTTTTTATATAAAATGGAAGTGAGTGATTTAAAGGGAGGAAGACATGAAGAAGATATTGGTCATTGATGATCATCCGGCTGTCATGGAAGGGACAAAAAGCATATTAGAATCAGATCAGCAGCTATCAGTCGATTGTTTAAGTCCTGATGCAGAAGCCGCCTTTTTAAAGACGCATGACTTTTCCATCTATGATGTGATTTTGATGGATTTAAATCTCGGGGATATCAATGGAATGGACATTGCGAAACAAATTCTAGAAACCAACCAACAAGTGAAAATCATCATTTATACAGGGTATGAAGTAGATGATTATTTTGAAGAGGCCATTCGGGCTGGATTGCACGGTGCAATTAGTAAAACAGAGACAAAAGACAAAATTATTGAATACATACACCGCACATTGCAAGGAGAAGTTGTCATTCAGCTATCCTATTTAAAGAAATTAATTTCACAGCAGCAAGAAAAGCCAGAACAGGCGCAGGAGACCGATCACGAGCTGTTAACAGAGCGAGAGTGTTTGATCCTCAGAGAAGTGGAAAAAGGATACACGAACCAAGAGATTGCCGATGTGCTGCATTTGAGCAAACGCTCGATTGAATACAGCTTGACGTCCATCTTTAATAAGCTGAATGTTGGCTCTCGAACCGAAGCGGTTTTAATTGCAAAATCTGAAAGTGTGCTGTAAACGTGTGAAGGGAGAGAACCCTGATGGAAGTGAATGGATCAAATACACTGCTTGAGGCACTGGGGATTGAGATTGTAGAGTGTAATGAGTCTCGATGCGTAGCGACAATGCCAGTCGATCACAGAACAAAACAGCCATTTGGACTGCTGCACGGAGGAGCTTCTGCTGCTCTAGCAGAAACAGTGGCAAGCATGGGAGCTGCGGCTCATTTAGACTTAACTCAGCAAGTTTGCTCAGGGATTGAAATCAATGCCAATCACTTAAAATCTGTACGTGATGGAGTAGTGACAGCGACGGCTGTTCCTGTACATGTCGGGCGCCGTACAATGGTATTTCAAATTGATATTAAAGATGATCGAGACCGGCACATCTGTACGTCAAGATGCACACTTGCTGTCATTGATCGCATATAAAAAAGCTCCCGGTGCAGCGGAAGCTTTTTTAGGTTGGATTAATCCATAAAAAGCAGATCCTCACATGAGAGGATCTGCTTTCGGTTTATAAGTACGAGTCTTCTTTGCGTTTAATCACGAAGTTACGAAAACCGCCATAATCATCCTGTACACTTCGTTTGTCCATCTTGACCCCCGTATTGTAGGCGGCTCTTCCGATCAAGTGTGCGCCGACTGGAGCTGTTAAAAAGATAAAGACAATTCCAAGTAGGATCTTCGCAGAAATAATCCCTGCAAGAAACCATTCGTGAAAGAACACCCCAACTAATATGAGGACAACACCAAGTGTCGATGCTTTTGATGCAGCATGCATACGTGTATAAACATCCGGCAGGCGAAGAACGCCAATGGCTGAAATGAGACAAAGGATGGCGCCAAGCAGGATAAAGAAAATGACAATAGCTTTAGCGATGACGATCATTTTCAATCACTTCCCCTTTCTCAAGGAATTTGGAAAAAGCGACAGTGCCGATAAAGGCAAGGATACCGAGCAGTAAAATAATTTCAAAGAACGTTGTCGTTTTCAGCAAAATAGAAACGATAGCTGTCATCCCAATTAAATTGATTCCTATCGCATCAAGCGCACTTACACGATCAGGAATAGAGGGCCCTTTGATAACCCGTATCACAAAAAGAAAGGTGGACAGCGCAAGAATGCCAAGTGAAATTTGTAATATGAGCTCCATTACTTACCGCTCACCTCCTGAATCGCTTTTTCAAATGAAACCCGGATATCGTGAATGGCTTTTTCTGCATCTTCAATATCCATCGCGTGAATGTATAAAATGGAACGATCATCAGAAATATCAATGACGAGTGTACCTGGTGTCAATGTAATCATATTAGCCAGTATGGTGATTTCCCAATCCGTTTTCAAATCTGTACGAAAGGCGAAAATACCGGGCTTAATGGTGAGCTTTGGAGATAATACGGTCTTTAATACACTTAAATTGGCAAGAAGCAGCTCCCGAATAAAAATCAATACGAGCTTGAAAATCGCAAACAGGGCATAGCCGTAAAAACGCTGCGGGAAAAACCGCCGAAGCATAAAAATGGCGACCATCCCTAGTACAAAGCCTGATACAAAGTCTGCGGCTCTGTATGTATCATTCATAAACATCCATGTAAAGGCGAGGAGAGCGTTTAGTAATATTTGAAAGGCCATGTTCATCTACTCCTTCAGCACAGCTTGAATATATTTTTCTGGTGTTGAGAGCATTTCCGCTGCTTGATTGATATAAGGGGCAATGAACTCTGTCCCTAACCCAATGGCAAGCGACAAGATCACAAGCAGTACGCCAGGGTACACCATTCCTTTAATCGACGGTTTCCTTCTTCGCATATCTTGATCCTCGCCCCAAAATGCGAGTATGAAGATCCTCATAATCGAATACAGGACAAGAAGGCTGGACATTAAGACAAGGATAGAAAAGGTCATGTGTCCAGCAGAAAATCCACCTTCTACAATCTTTAGCTTTCCAACAAACCCACTCAGAGGAGGAATTCCTGCTAGGGATAAAGCCGAAATGAAAAACATCCACCCTAGTAAAGGCTGAGATTGAATCAGTCCGCCCATCTTTTTCAAGTGGTTTGTGCCAGCGTATACAAAAAGTGCACCTACCAGCATAAATAAAGCGCCTTTAATCACCATGTCATGAATGAGATAATAAATGGCCCCTTGGAGTGAGGCAGGTGTATTGGCTGCAATCCCAAACAAAATGACCCCAACTGCTGTGACAATGTTATAGATGACGATCTTTTGCACATCAGAATAGGCAATAGAGCCAATCACACCGAATATCACCGTTAGTGCGGCAAACCAAGCCATGAGTGTATGTGTAAACCCTGTATCATGTATAAAAATTAACGTAAAGACTCTGGCAATCGCATATAAGCCAACCTTTGTCAGCAGTGCACCAAATAGAGCAGAAATAGCCGCTGGCGGTGCATGATATGATCCTGGCAGCCAGAAATAAAGCGGGAAGATCCCAGCTTTTAAGCCAAATACAATGAGAAACAGAATAGAAATGACAGTGATTAATCCTGTTTGCCCTGATTCAGCTATTTTCACGCTTAAATCAGCCATATTCAAAGTGCCCGTGACTGCATATAAGCAAGCGACACCGACAATAAATAATGCCGACGAGATGATATTAAATACAATATATTTGAGTGATTCTCGAAGCTGAGGCTTTGATCCGCCTAACACAATGAGCATATAAGACGCCATTAGCAGCAACTCAAAAAAGACAAACAGGTTGAAAATATCGCCTGTTAAAAAGGCCCCACTTACGCCAGCTAACAAAAATTGTACGCCAGAGTAATAGAAAAGCCGCTCCTTTTCCTTCCCAATTGTTTGAAAGGAGAATAGAACTGTCACTAGCCCAACAACGGAAGCGGTGAGCACAAGGAGCGCAGCAAACTGATCGGCCACAAGGGCAATCCCAAATGGTGCTTTCCAGCCTCCTAAATAGAGAGTTTGAATCCCATTAGTAAAGATGGTTTGGACTAAATACACATTACAGACAATGGCTAAGAGCGAAGCAAACACACTAAAGCCTCTCGACAGCATGATGTTCTTATTCATAAAGATCAATAGTGTAGCAGCTAATAATGGAATTAAAATTGGCAGGATCACGAGATTATTCATGCTGATCATTTCCTCTCATTTGATCCATGTCATCTGTTCGCAGCTCTTGGAAGGCACGGAAGGCCATGACAAGTAAAAAGGATGTCACACCAAAAGCAATGACAATGGCTGTTAAAATTAATGCTTGTGGTAATGGATCTACATAGGATGTGAGCCCCTCTTTTAAAATAGGTGGAGCTCCTTTTTTTAAGCCGCCCATTGTCAAAAGAAGCAAATGGACGCCGTGACTTAAAACAGCAGTACCGACGATGACCCGTAGAAGGCTTTTTGAAAGCATTAAATAGGTCGCCGCCATAAAAATAATACCGACGATTATAGACATTAGAAATTCCATTATTCCTTCTCTCCAATCGTTTGAATAATGGTCATGGTGACACCGACAACAACTAAATATACACCGATATCAAACAGTACGGCTGTCGCCAGTTCTGTTTTCCCTAAAAACGGCAGTTGAAAATAATCAAATGCATGGGATAGAAAAGGTGCACCGAATAGAAAGGATCCCATCCCCGTCAGGATCGCGACGAGCAGCCCGGTCGCTGCAACATAAATAAAATTAAAGGGCAGAATACGTCTCACTGTTTTCAGATCGTAGGCTAAAAGCAGAAGGACGACAGCACTGGCACTCATCAGGCCGCCAATGAACCCCCCGCCAGGATTATTATGTCCCGCAAGAAATAAGTGAAGGGAAAAAAGCAAGATGATGAATGCTGTGATTTTTGTTGTGACTTGTAAGAGCATATCATTCGTATCAATCTTCCTCATCGCCGCACGCCTCTCTTCCGTTTTCCTTGTGCCTGTGCCTTTAATAATCCATAAATACCGAGTGCCGCAATGGCAAGTACGGTAATTTCAAAGAGTGTATCAAAGCCCCTGAAATCTACAAGAATGACATTGACAATGTTGTCGCCGCCAGCAAGTTTATAGCTGTTTTCAATAAAGTAAGTTGAAATGGACTCAAGTGACTGCTGACTTGTGGAAGCAAAAGCAAGACAAGTGACAGTGAGACCAACACCTATTGAAATGATCAAATTGGTTAATTTGAATTTTCTCGTTTTTTGCTTTAAGCTCAGCTTCGGTAAATGATAGAAGCAAAGTAAAAACAGTGCGACAGAAATCGTTTCAATAATCAGCTGTGTCAGGGCAAGGTCAGGTGCCCTGAAAATCACGAAGAATAATGACAGCGTGTATCCCATGACACCTAGAGCAATAATGGCAGTTAAGCGTGAGCGGGCGAATACGGTCGTGACCGTCGCCGCCACCATCACAAGTGAAAGAATGGCTTCATACGTGCCAATTGGCGCAGCTTTTTCTGTTTCAAATGAGAAAGCTTGCTGATAGAACATCACGCTGCCAAGTACAATAATCATGAACCCAAACACATAGACAAGGTAATCACGAAGGAAACCAGTCATATAGCTGTTTGTCAGGCGGTATGAACCTTTTTCTAAACCGATTAGAGAACGATCGTATAACGTGTTAAATGACCATTTTTCCTTAAATATATTGTACATTGGACGCCATTTTGACAACGTCAAATATCCGATGATTCCTAAAGCGACAACACCCATTGTCATATAGAGCTCTGGCTTAAAGCCGTGCCATGCTTCAATTTTGACAACAATGTGTTTTCCAGGATCAATCGCATCAGGGATAATGGCTGCAATTGCAGGTTCAATGACAGAATAAGCAAGAATATTTGGGAAAAAGAAGAAAGTGACCACAAGTGCAGCGAGAATGATTGGCGGGATGAGCATGCCAATCGGTGCTTCATGCGGTTTTTTCTCTAATTGGTCTACATTCAGACGACCTCTAAATGTTTTAAAGAGAAGCATCATACTGTAAATGAACGTAAAGACACTAGCGAGCCAAGCAATTGCTGGAAAAATAGCGCCCCATGTCGAAATATCTGTAAAGCTGATCTCAGAAATACGTAACATACTTGTGAAAAACAGCTCTTTACTTAAGAAGCCGTTAAATGGCGGTAGTCCAGCCATTGAAAATGTACCGATTAGCGTAATCGTAAAGGTAATCGGCATGATGGTCATTAAACCACCTAATTTCCGAATGTCACGAGTACCTGTTTCGTGATCGATAATACCTGCTGCCATAAAGAGACTGCCTTTAAACGTAGCATGGTTAATGAGGTGAAAAATAGCAGCAAGAACGGCTGCGCCAAAAAAGGCAGGGTTGTTTTCATGAATCGCAGCTGCGCCGACGCCAAGCATGAGCATAATCATGCCGAGCTGACTAACTGTCGAGTAGGCCAGAATGGCTTTCAAATCATTTTGCCGGACGGCATGGAATGATCCCCAGAATAATGTGATAAGTCCGACAATGGATATGGTCCAGAACCACACCTCTGATATAGCAAAGATCGGACTGAAGCGGGCAACAAGATAAATACCGGCTTTCACCATCGTAGCAGAATGCAGATAACTGCTCACAGGGGTAGGTGCTTCCATTGCATCAGGCAGCCAGATATAGAATGGGAATTGCGCTGATTTCGTAAAGGCACCTAGTAAGATCAGGATCATGGCAGGGATAAAGTAAGGTGATGCCATAATGAGCTGAAGCTGATTGACTGCTTCACGAATACTGAATGAATCAGTGATCAGGTAGATGAGGATGAAGCCACCAAGCATAGCTAATCCGCCAAAAACAGTAATAAGCAGTGATTTGGTTGCACCATATCTAGAGCGCTCCCGCTTATACCAATACCCAATTAAGAGGAAGGAAGAAATACTCGTTAGCTCCCAAAACAAGTACAGAACCACCATATTGTCAGAGAGAACCACACCAAGCATAGCGGTCATAAACATTAACAAATACGTATAGAAAGAGCCAAGCTGTTCTTTTTCTTTTGATAAGTAGAAAATACTGTACAAGACCACAAGTGCGCCAATACCTGTAATTAATAATGCAAATAACAAGCTAAGGCCATCAACATATACAGTAAAATTCATCCCTAAAGATGGAATCCATTCAGCTTGTGAGAAAAGCGTTCGTCCATTCGAGGTAATGTGTAACATTTGGATGAAATAGGTGAATAAAAGAATCGGCAAGATGAGAACAAACCACCCTGTATGTATACGCCTTACATATTTAAAAAGGAAAGGTACAACAAAGGCGAGTAAAAAAGGTGATAGGATGGCGAAGTGAATAAGCTGCAAGAAAATGAACCTCCTTTGATCAATATAAATTCACGTTCTAAAGAACTGGTAATTAAAATTATATCTTAAATACAGCCATAGTGCATTGGTTTGAAACGATTTCGAGCAAACTGTATTTGTTTTGGGTTCTTTTGACCACAAAAATAATTTTATCAAAAATGAAACTCATTGTATATTGTTTTGTTTTTCGTACATGCTTTTCTTAAAGGAGCTGATTAAATGAAACGAAAGATCGCCATCAGCTTAAGCATATTCTGCACGATTTTAGGAGGAGCATTCTTGATTGACCGAAATGATCAAAAAAGGTGGCAGGACGGCAGTGAATGGCCGCTATTTTCTGAGCACCTTTTCCGCATGAGCTATCAGGAAACTAAGCTGTATCCTTTTCAGCCTAGGGAATATTTACGAATTGTATTAGCTGATGAATAAAATCATATAGGATAAAAGAAATATAAAAAAGCATGTGCCTATGAGAGGGCACATGCTTTTGATGTTTCAATGTTTTAAGTAAACATTCTAAGTAAGATTGTTGCGCAGATCACAGTTGCTGCTCCGCCAAGACGTGTAGATACTTGTGCGAAAGGCATGAGACCCATTCTTCCAGAAGCTGAAAGGATCGCAACGTCACCAGTACCGCCAAGTCCGCTGTGACAGCCTGTCACAATCGCAGATTCTACTGGGTACATGTTCATCAATTTCCCAACGAAGTAACCAGAACCCACCATTCCAAGAACGACAGCGATACATACACAAACGAATGGAATAGAAATCACTGTTGCTACATCATCAAGTGGAATGTATAGAATCCCTAGACCGACCATAAGCGGCCATGTAAAGCTTCTTGATACAAACTTGTAGAACTGCTGTGAGCCATCTTGCAGATGCTGAGGCATCACGTTTAAGTATTTGATTAAAGCGGCAAGAACAATCATTAAGATTGGACCTGGAATATGAACAAAGCTTTCTAATAAACCACCAAAAATGAACGTTGTACAAGCCACGAGTACACCAGCACCCATTAACCCAAAATCAACTTTTGGATCCATATCAGGCTGTTCAAAAATTTCATTTGCCTCTTTAGATTTTACAAGACGACCATTCCCGTTTAGTTCAGGACGTTTTTCACCAAGCTTCTTCATTGCGCCAGCACAGATAATGGCAATGACGTTCCCAATGACGGCAGCAGGAATTAATTGAGAGATTAATGACTCTGCTGATACACCAAGAATTTGTGAATAAGCAATAGATAATGGCAAAATCCCTTCTCCAACACCACCAGCAATAATCGGAACAATAATAAAGAAGAACGAATGATGCGGTGTGTAACCAACTAAAAGACCAACAAGAATTCCGGCAGTCACAGCTGCAATTGTACCTGCAACAAGAGGAACAAACATACGAATAAGGCCTTGTACTAAAACAGTTCGCTGCATCCCAAGAATACTACCTACTACAAGAGCAGAAATATAGAAGTAAAGGAAGTTCGACGTCTTCATAAGAGACGTAACCGCTTCCAACGAGTTCGGATTCAGAACATGAAAAAAGACCAGGAACGATGGTACGAATAAAGAAAGAATCGCCGGTCCACCAATATCTTTTAATATCGGAATACGTTGTCCTATATCTCCAAGGAAAATCCCCAAAATCATAATAACAGCGAAACCACCAAGCATATTTGCTGGAATTTTATTAAAATAAGCGGCAGTTAAAATAATCGCTGCAAGTACTAAATACACAGGTAAGTCAATAACACCAATTTTCCAAGACATGATCTTACGGAAAACGCTTTTATTATTGTCAGAATCGTCTGTAATCGATTTCAATTGTTGTGTATTAGCCACATAAACACCCCCAAATGCTATTTGTCTCAATTGTAGAAGATTCTGTGACACTCATCTATTTATTAAACTAAATTAAGTGTAATAAAAGTAAAATAAACAGGAGTTTTTATGTTTTTATCATACAAAAATCCCCTGAAGGTAGTTTATCCTTCAGGGGATTGATCATACATCGTTATTATCGTTTTCCTTTTAAATAAGGTGTCCCAAGTGCTTTCGGTGCATCTGCTCGGCCGATGAAGCCAGTGAGTGCTAGGATGGTCAGCACATATGGTGCAATGAGCATATACACGTTCGGTATATCTTGGAAGAGCGGCAGGAGAGAGCCTATAATGCTTAAACTTTGAGCAAATCCAAAGAATAAAGCAGCGCCCATTGCGCCGAATGGGTGCCATTTACCGAAGACAAGTGCAGCTAGTGCGATGAATCCTTGTCCAGTTATGGTCGCATGTGAGAAATCAAGTGCGATGGTTGACGCATAAACAGCTCCGCCAAGACCACCAAACAGTCCACTAATAAAGACACCGATATAGCGCATCCGGTACACTTTGATTCCCATTGTATCAGCAGCCATTGGATGTTCTCCGACTGCACGAAGACGAAGACCAAACGGCATTTTAAATAAAACAAACCAAGCAACAACCGCAAGCGCTAATGCGAGTATGGACGTATAATAAACATCTTTAAAGAAGATATCGCCAATTATCGGAATGTCACTTAAAAGGGGAATATCCCCTTTATAGAAAGGCTCTGTAATTTTATCTGTTTGAGCTTTCCCGTAAATGAGTTTCACGACAAACAGCGTAGCGCCAAGTGCCAGCATGTTAATCGCAACACCACTGACCGTTTGATCTGCACGGAATGTAATGGTCGCAACTGCATGAATGAGAGAGAACAATCCGCCAATCGCCATTCCGACGAGGAGCCCAAGCCACGGGGTCAAGGCCCCGAATGTATCAGCAAAAAACAAGTTAAAGATAATACTGGAAAATGCTCCGACGACCATCAAACCTTCAAGACCGATATTCACAACACCTGATCTTTCTGAAAAGACGCCTCCAAGAGCGGTTAAAATAAGTGGTGCAGCATAGACAAGTGTTGCTGGGACGATGATTTCAAGAATTTGCAGAAATCCCACTTATTTTCCCCCCTTTTTCTTCATTTGGTTCATCACAAGACGGATAATATAGCTTGAGGCGACGAAAAGAATAATGATCGCAATGACAATATCAACGACCTCAGTTGGTACGCCAGATTCAAGTGGCATATTTAAAGCGCCGACCTTCAATCCACCAAGCAGCAGTGCAGCAAGAACAACACCAACAGCAGTATTTCCACCTAATAAAGCGACGGCGATTCCGTCAAAACCTACACCGGTAAACGAGCCTTTAATTGATGCATATTCAAATGTACCAAGACCTTCCATTGCGCCTGCAAGACCTGCAAAAGCACCTGAAATGAGCATCGCATAAATGATATTGCGGCGAACATTCATACCGGCATAATGGGATGCCTGCTGGTTCATTCCAACAGCCCGCAATTCAAAGCCTTTAGAGGTTTTTTGAATAATGACCCACATCACGACCGCAGCTATAATGGCAACAAAAATACCATTATGCATCCGGGAGAAATCGGTGATTTGTTCAAAGAAACCAGAGCGAAGCGAGGCAGTGGCATCGATTTTTTCTGTTTTATCTTTATTATTTGTTAAGACATTTGAAATCAAATAGTTCGTCACATGAAGGGCAATGTAGTTCATCATGATCGTGACAATCACTTCATGAACATAAAAACGAGCCTTTAAAAACCCAGGAATAAAGCCCCATAATGCACCAGCAGCAGCTGCGGTGATGAGTGCAAGTGGCAGATGGATGTACATAGGTGCATGGACAGTTGTACCGATCCATACAGCAGCTACCCAGCCAATGAGCATTTGACCTTCTACACCGATATTAAAGAGACCTGTCCGAAATGCAAAAGCAACAGCAAGCCCTGATAAAATGTAAGGTGTCACTTGTCTGATGGTTTCTCCCATATAATAGGTTTCACCGAAGACGCCATTCCAAAGGGCGCCATAGCCTTCGATGACACTATAACCGCTTGCCAGCATAATAATGGCCCCAACAAAAAGACCAAGTACAATGGCTATAAGCGGAATAAGCAGATTTGTTAAGCGATTAGACATTTGCTTCTTTCCCCACTTCCTGTTGCGTACTTCCAGCCATTAATAGACCAAGCTCTTGCTCTGTTGTTTCTTTTGGATCAACGATGGCAATAATGCTGCCTTCGAATATAACAGCAATCTTATCACTGACATTCATAATTTCATCAAGCTCAAATGAGATGAGGAGGACGGCTTTGCCTGTGTCCCTTTGCTCAATGAGGCGCTTATGAACAAATTCAATCGCACCAACATCAAGTCCACGTGTCGGCTGAGCGGCAATTAATAAATCGGGATTGCGGTCAACTTCACGGCCAATAATGGCTTTTTGCTGATTCCCGCCTGACAGGGCGCGTGCCTCTGTATATTCACTCGGTGTTCTTACGTCATACTCGGCAATGATTTGCTTTGCCTTTTGGTATATATTTTTCATATTCATCAAGCCAAATTTTGAGTATGGACGCTGGTAATACGTTTGTAACGAAATATTCTCTCCTATTGAAAAATCAAGCACTAGTCCGTGTTTATGACGGTCTTGAGGAATGTGTCCAATTCCAGATTCGGTCACCTTACGAGGCGGAAGATTTTGAATGGCTTTTCCGTTTAGCATGATCGTGCCAGATTCTGATTTTTTTAGACCGGTAATGGCTTCAATCAATTCAGATTGACCATTGCCATCGACTCCAGCAATACCAACAATTTCTCCAGCCTTTACTGAGAGGTTGAGATGTTTGACCGCTTCAATTCCTCGTGCGTCTTTTACCGTAAGATCCTGAATTTGAAGTACTTCCTCAGCAGGAGAGGCGTCTTTTTTGTCTGTCTTAAATGAAACTTCACGACCGACCATGAGGCTTGCAAGCTCATCTTTGTTTGTGCTTTCCACATCAAGTGTACGAATGCCTTGGCCTTTTCGGATAATGGTGACGCGGTGACATGCATCCATAATTTCTTTCAGCTTATGGGTAATTAAAATAATGGATTTGCCTTCATTGATTAAGTTTTTCATAATTTGTATGAGTTCTTTAATTTCTTGAGGTGTTAAGACGGCTGTTGGTTCGTCGAAGATCAAAATATCAGCGCCGCGGTAAAGAGTTTTTAAAATTTCTGCACGCTGCTGCATGCCGACAGAGATGTCAGATACTTTTGCGGCAGGGTCTATTTTTAAACCATAGCGGTCAGAAAGCTCTTGTACTTGTTGTATGGCTTGTTCTTTGTCGATCTTTCCAAATTTCTTGGGCTCTTTTCCTAAAATGATGTTTTCAGCGACGGTGAAGGTATCGACAAGCATAAAGTGCTGATGCACCATACCGATGCCTAAATCACTTGCATCATTCGGGCTAGAGATGGTCACAGGTTTTCCGTGAACCTTGATTTCACCTTTTTCAGGCTGGTACAGTCCGAAAAGCACGTTCATGAGCGTTGATTTTCCAGCGCCGTTTTCACCAAGCAGCGCATGAATTTCGCCCTTTTTTAGCTGCAGCGTAATGTTATCGTTTGCTACAATGCCAGGGAATTCTTTGCGTATATTCAACATTTCAATGACATAATCCACAGGTTTAACCGCTCCTTTTTTAGGGTGCTGATGAAGATAAAAACTAGCAAAAGAAAAGCTGCAAAACGAGGCTGCAGCTTTTCTTTTACCACCTTTTACGAATAAAGAGGAGGTAAAGGAGAAACAAGGGGATAAGGCGCGCTTATCCCGATGTTCAAATTAAGCTTTAAAATCTTTTAGTTCATCACGTGTTGCAGGGATTTTAATTTCGCCCTTGATGATTTTTTGTTTCCATTCTTCTACTTTCTTCAATACATCTTTATTAAGGTTGTCCTGAGATGGAGAAATGTCAAGAGCGCCTTCTTTCAGACCATATGTGATCACTTCGCCGCCAGGGAACTTACCTTCTTTTGCTTTCGTTGTTAAGTCTTGTACCGCTTTGTCTACTTTCTTAACCATAGAAGTAAGGGTGACACTTTGTTTTGTTCCAGGTACTTTTCCTTCGTCATACTGGTCTTTATCTACACCGATGACCCAAACTTTGCGGTTAGGATCCGCTTTTTTCAGGTTTTTCGCTTCTGTGAAAACACCAGTTCCAGTGCCGCCAGCAGCATGATAAATGATGTCGACGCCGGATTTGTACATGCTTTCAGCTGTTGCTTTCCCGATGTCTGCCTTATCGAATGCACCAGCATATTTCACTTCAACTTTTGCTTTCGGGTTAGCTGCTTCAACGCCTGCACGGAAACCAACTTCGAATTTTCTGACTAATTCAGAATCAACGCCGCCGACAAAACCAATTTTGTTTGATTTTGTAGAAAGAGCAGCCGCAACACCCACAAGGAATGATCCTTCATTTTCGTTGAACACAATGCTGGCTACGTTGTCTTTTTTCACGACAGCATCAACGATGGCAAAGTGGTTTTTCTTACGCTGATCTGCAATTTCACTAATAGAATCTTGCATTAAGAAACCAATTCCGTAAATCAGGTCGAATTTCTCACGAGCAAGTGTGTTTAAGTTTGTTGTATAGTCAGCGTCTGATTTAGATTGTAAGTAATCAAAGCCGTTTTTACCTTTTTTTAGATTGTTGTCTTTTCCAAATGCTTGTAAACCTTCCCAAGCTGATTGGTTAAACGATTTGTCATCGACACCACCGACATCAGTTACCATTGCAACAGTGAATTGATCTTTATCTTTTTTGCTTTCACCGCTGTTTGAGCCAGAGTTGCCGCATGCTCCAAGGATGGTTCCTGCTGCTACGACTAAGGACAATGCTAGTCCAATTTTGCGCTTCTTCAAAACATAACCCCCTATAAAATTTAAAAGTTTCAGAAAAGTCTCGCGAAAAAAGACCGACCTATCTCTTCTCACCCTTCTGAATAGGGTATTTTATCCTGCTTTCTCCTGAAACTTATGGAGGACAGGAGAGAAGATGTAAGACATCAGACTTATATCTCGTTGAACTAATCAATCATAATTTATCATTTCCAATCGAATAAATAAATAGAAATTTGTTTTATTTTAAAAAAAATGTTAAAAGGCTAAATTCGATGTCTTTTTATGTGCTGAAATATGATATAATGCCGCTTTTGTGATGTGATCTACTACAGTGGAACCACTGATATCAAGGGGTTTGTCACATCGTGTTCCATAAAAAAACATCTGGCCTCTGTATAAGGTCAGATGTGTCAAATTATAGATATTGCTGAATTAAATTCATATTTGTTGTACTGAGTTTATATTGGAAAACAGGGCGTCCAATTGTCCCGTATGCCATTTCAACATCAACTACTTCGATGTCCTCAAGGAATTTCAAGTATTTTCTAATAGAGACTTGAGAGATTTCTGTATGATTCGCTAGGTCTTCGGTCGTGAAAGCCTGATGACCGAATGATTGAATACTTGTCCAGATGAGTTTGAGTGTGCTTTTGGTCAGGCCTTTTGGCAGAAGGACTTTTTCCGTCTCTGCTTTTTTATGAAAGAGCTTCGCATCTAAATCATTTTGCGAGATGCTGTTCATCGTTTGGTACAAGGCGTGTTTTCGTTTATATTCTGAGAGCGCTGATTGGAAACGTTCAAATTCAAACGGTTTGATCAAATAATCAACAGCCCCGTTTCGCATCGTTTGCTGGATCACGTCGACTTCATTGGCAGCTGAAATGACAATGACATCAACCGAATGATTTTGTTTGCGAATTTCTGATAATAATGCCAGGCCATTTTGTCCAGGCATATAAATATCGAGCAGTACAAGGTGAATGGCTTCTGTTTTTAAGATGTCCAGTGCCTGCTGAAAAGAGGTGGCAATCCCTTTTAATTCAAAGCCGTCGATTTGGGTCAGGTAGCGTTTGTTCAGCTCCCCAACCATTGGGTCGTCTTCTACTATTAACACATTAATCATGTGAATCCTCCTTTTGTTTATACGGAATACGGAGACTAAAGGTCGTTCCTTCTCCTTTTTCACTCGTGACAATCAGATGACCGTTCAATTTTTTGATGCTTTGATCAACGAAGTAGAGACCGAATCCTCTGTCTTCTCCTTTAGTTGAAAAGCCTTGATCAAACATGATGTCTTGTTCTTTTTTTGTGAGACCAACACCTGTGTCTGTAATTTCAATATGAAGCTGCTCCTGAACGTATCGGAATGAGATCGAGATGTTTTTCGTCTCAGTATGAGAAACAGCATCGAGTGCGTTATTTAACAGGTTGCCAATGACGGTAATGAGATCATGCGTCACTGCCGGGTCCTCTGAATTTGGGACTTGTGTGCTGCATATGACTTCTAAGGTCGCGCCTTGTTCCCTGATATAGCTTTGTTTTCCTAGTAAAAATCCTGCTAAAACAGAGTTTTTCACATGGTTGATGATTTCATTTGTTTCCGTCTGCTGATAGATCGCAATATCTTTGATATAAGTGCCAAGGTCATCGTAGTTTTTGAGCTGAACCAATCCTAAAATGACATGAAGCTTGTTCATAAATTCATGTGACTGGGCACGGAGGGCATTTGCATACATTTTGACTCCGCTCAGCTGCTCAGCCAAGTGTTTGACTTCTGTTTTGTCACGGAAGGTGGCGATTGCTCCAACGATCTCGCCCTTTACCGTAATCGGGACTTCGTTAAATACGAGCTCCAGTCCGTTCATTCTCACGTCGCGGTCAAGCAGCGGCTTGCGTGTTTCAATGACTTGCTTTAGACCGCTTGAAGGGAGGAGCACCTGAACATCTTGTTCTCTAGGATCAACCATAATGCCCATAATATGAAAGAGCCGTTTCGCTTCAGCATTGGCGAGCTTGATTTTACCGTGCTGATCGACGGCAAGAATCCCTTCTTTTGTTGATTCTAGCATGGCGCTTCGTTCTTTTAATAATGTAGCAATCTCATCTGGCTCTAGTCCAAACATAATTTTCTTCACTTTTCTTGCCACAATGAGTGCTCCAATGATACCAGAAAGAAGACTGAGCGATATGACGAAGTAGAGTGGAAGTAAGCTTTGATGAATAATCAAGTCAATTTCCTTTAATGTAATCCCTACTGCCACAGCCCCGAGCTGCTTCCCATTTTGATCATAAACCGGAACAAAAGCACGCATGGATCTGCCAAGTGTTCCAGAAGCCGTACTAATATGCTCTTTACCCTGTAATGCTAGTTTTTCATCACCGCCAGCAAACCGCTTCCCGATCTTCTGCGGATTTGGATGGGTTTTGCGAATGCCGTTCATATCCATCACGACAACGAATTCGGTTTTGGTGATTCGCTGAACACTTGTTGTATATTGACGGAGTGCTGAATACGATCGATTTTCTTCTAATGATTTCGCTGTGATCGGAGCCTCTGCGACCATTTTGGCAGTGGAGAGGGCGATGTCACGTTCCTGCTGATGAATGTTTTTAGCTGTTTCTGACCAGATCGTAAAGAAAGTGATACAAAGGGAGATCAGGACAACGATACAAACAAAAATCGTCAGTCGTGTTTGCAATCTTAATGTTTTTTTCACGAGTATACCCCTAACGCACGATTTTTTCGTAATAGTAATACTTTAACGGGAAAATGTAAGTTTGTGAAGGAATGTACGTGCAAAATCACAAATTTGATTTTGCTACCAGTTTACTTTGAAAGCATCTTGTCAATCCGTTTTAAGTGAGCCATAATAAATGTGAGCTTATGAGAAAGGATCTATTTATGAAAAATACATATTTGACTGGATATTTTCCGCTGATTTCGATTTTACTATTCAGCTCTGCTTTTTCGATTTTCACAGTAGGGATAATGACTGATTTCTTGACTCAAGCAGGTATTTTAAAAGGAATGCTGGAATTCTTCTCGGAACAGGGCATCCGGCTTGCTCTTTTTGCTGCTTTTGCACTTGTTTATTTTATGATTTTATCTGCCTTGAAACTGATTGCAGATACGGTGTTAGAGCTGGCGCTACTCTTTTTCGCGAAAGATCCTGAAGGAGAGAACTTAAAGAAAATTCGGATTGCATCCGTTGTTTATTTATTTGCCAGCTTGCTTGCATTTCTGCTGACGCAGCAGCTGATCTTGCTTGTCGGACTATTTGTTTTAGCAGGTCTTGTCTATTTTATCTGGGTTGTGGTCCGCATTTATCAATCGCTTTCTATGCTGAATTTAATTGGATTTATGATGTTTATTTTGCTGTTTTGGGCCACGTTTTTAATCGGCATTTTGTACTTATTTATTAAGCTTTATAACAGTGTTATGGCAAGTCTGCCTTCATAAACAGACAAAGAAAGCATCCTCCACTAACGGAGGATGCTTTTTTTATGATAGAAATCGTTTTTGAATATCAGGTGTAGGCATCATACAAGATGTTTTTTGACCGAACCATTTGTAGCGATTTTTCGCTATCCGCTCATAAAACCAATCACGGATAGGGCGCGGAATGGCAAGGAATAAATAACTCCATCTGTAGATCCCTTTTAAATGCCGCGTGGCTTTTAAAATGCCTGTCGACTTCGTATAAAGGGTGCCTTTTTCAATATAAATGAATGAATTAAACTCATCTAAAGGCAAACCGTTTTCTTTTAAAATGCGCTGCCCTGTATCTGATTGTAATGAAGCAAACATCATTCGCTCATTTGGATCACGCTTAATCACAAACTGAACAGCGCCGCTGCACACGTTGCAGACACCATCAAATAAAATTAAATGGGATGGATGTGTTGAATGCATTGCAATCAAACCTCCTGTTTATCTGGCGTATTGCATCGTATTTTTCCAAATACGTAAGTGCGGACTTGAGCTGTAAATAGATTCAACCGTTCCTCTATCTCTTCCAACCCATACACCCATTGTATATTGATCTGTCAGTCCAACAAACCAAATGTCTTTGTAGTCATTGGATGTTCCTGTTTTACCACCAATGTAAGGGGAACTGAAATTCGCTTTTTTCCCTGTTCCGCTTTTTACAACGGAGGCAAGCAGTTTACGCATGGTGTCATTTGTCCGCTGAGAATACACTTGCTTCGGTGACTCTTTCCACTTGTAAAGTGTCTTGCCGTTTAAGTCTGTCACCTTCGTGATCGAATGATTTTGCGTGTAAGCACCTTGGTTGCCAAAGACGGTATACGCATCTGTTATTTCTAGCGGCGAGAAGCCCTTCGTAAATCCGCCAAGTGCAGAAGGAAGGCGGTAATCATCCGCTACGATATGCTCGAATGAGAATTTCTCTAAATAGCTAAAGCCCTTTTTGACACCGACTGTATCTAGCATTCGGATCGCAGGGGTATTGTAAGAGTTTTTAAAGGCTGTTTCAAGTGTGACGGTTCCATACGTTTTATGATTATAGTTCTGCGGACAGTATCCGCTGCTACAAAACTTGCCGGCACTAATTTTGCTTGAAGCTGTTGCACCGGTTTGGTCGATGTAAGGACCATAGTCTAAAAGCGGCTTAATCGCAGAACCAGGCTGTCTTTGCGCTTGATAGGCGTAGTTGAAATCAAACTTTTTATAGTTCTTCCCGCCAGCAAGTGCGACAATTTGATGCGTTTCATGATTAATGACCGCTGATCCGCCTTCTACACCTTGGTAAGGTAGCTGCGCATTGAGCTGATAGACGGCTCGTTGCTGTAAGGAAGGATCAAGTGCCGTATAAATTTTGACCCCATCCTGAAGCAGGGCACTGACCTTTTCAGATAATTCTTTTTGAATGGCTTTTTTTGCTCCATCTGTTTTCGCCTTCTTCAAGCGTTTTGTAAAGCCTTCCTGATCTGACACAAGATCGGTAAATTCCTCATTGGCGTATGTCACATAGTCAGGGTAAAGGTTTTTCTTTTCACTCAAGGACAGGCTGATTTTTTGTTTGACGGCTTTTTTGTATTGCTTTTTGGTGATGACGCCGTCTTTCTTTAAAATGCCAAGTAGTCGTTCTTGGCGTTTCTTTGTGTGTTTGAATTGCTTCAATGGGTCATACAGTGTTGGGTTGTTTGGAATCGCAGAGATAAATGCCATCTGTGCAAGCGTTAAAGAACTAAGTGGCTTATCAAAATAGTAATTAGCCGCAGAACCGACACCGTAAACACCATTACTGAAATAAATCGTATTTAAATAGCTTTCGAGTATTTCATCTTTCGAGAATTTCCGCTCTAATTCATAGGAATAGAGCAGCTCTGTAAACTTTCGGGTGAACGAACGTTCATGGCTTAAATATAAATTACGAGATAATTGCTGTGTGATCGTACTTGCGCCTTGGCTGATGCCATGGTTTTTCACATTTGAGGCAAGGGCACGAACAACTCCCATAAAGTCAATGCCTTTATGGTCATAAAAGTTACGGTCCTCTGAGCGGAGGAACAGCTCCTTCACATGATCAGGAATTTTATCATACGTGACGAACACTCGGTTTTCATCGTTTGAAACGATCTCTGAGATGAGAGAGCCATCCCGGTCATACATATAACTGTTTTGGGAAAAATCTATCTTTTCCAGCTTGATTTTTTGATCAAGCACTTCGTTCACAGGCTTCACACTTGCAGCTTCTTCCTTTGATAGATAAAAAGTCAGAACAAATAATGGAATGAGGGCAGCAAGTAATAACCAACCAATCATTGCACGAAACATGAGGTCACTCACTTTCTTCAATTTTCTAGCCATATCGTACCATTCTTTTGCGAATACGAGAAGGTTATTTTTAGAAAAGAATGGGCTTGAAGTCTAGTGAATAAGGCTTCTACACAAGAAAAAAGAGTATCTGATGCTGGATCAGACACTCCCTTCTTTTGCCTTCGACTGTGAGCGGACTGCCCATAAAAATAATGCGCCAAATAGAAAAATGCCGGCGGTGACATAAAAGACAGCTGGAATCCCGTAATGACTCGCCACAATGCCGCCAATCACCGGACCGACAACATTCCCAAGAAAACGGAAGCTGACATTGTATCCAAGCACTTCCCCTTGCATAGAGGCAGGTGCTTTGATCCGAATATACGCCGTCGTACATGGAATAATCCCGCCAAGTGCCATCCCGTATAGAAAACGGAAAAGTACTAACATCGCATAGGAATCCGCCATTGCTTGCGGGATGAATAAAATAGAGGAGAGGATGAGAAGGGCAAGCAGCACCTTGTCGTGACCAATTCGATCTCCCAGATCTCCCCATTTTCGTGTAAAGAGCAGGTTGCCAAGTCCAGTTGCAGAGAACGCAAGACCTGCATAAAATGCGAGATTAACAGGACCGTGTAAATCATGAATGTATAAAGCCAAAAGTGGCTGAATGCTAAAGTTCCCTACTTGTGTAATGAACGTTAAAAGCATCGTGACGACAAGCAAAGGCTGTTTGAAAATATGAACGAGCACATCCTTCCGTGAGTAAGAAACGCGCCTCGCTTCTTTTGAACGGATGGGATGTTCTTTCACTCCGAAAATAATCACAATTGCTGACACATAAATGACAGCCGCTGTGAGGAAAAACGTATAAATAAATCCGACGCTGTCTGCCATGAATCCGCCCATTAATGGACCAAACAATCCTCCGGCGACATTACTCATCTGCATCGTTCCAAGGGTTTTACCTGCAGTTGCCTTTTCCGTCTGTGCAGAGATGAGTGCCATTGAAGTCGAGATAAAACCTGTGACAAGCCCCATGAAGAGCCGCAGGGCGAATAGCTGATAAACGGTTTGCACAAGCCCCATTAATAGAATACTTGTTGCGATCCCAATCCCGTTAATGAGCAAAATCTTTTTATAGCCATGCCGATCTCCAATCCGTCCCCAAATCGGAGAAATCAGAAAGGCCGTTAAAAACGTGACGCCAAAGACATAGCCGCTCCATCTTTGGACAAATTCATTTGAATAACTGCTATCAAGAGATTCTATGTAAAGTGATAAAAAAGGGACGATCATTGTAATGCTGGCAGATACAAAAAAGTTCACAAACCACATGATGTACAAGTTTTTCTTCCTGTTTGTGATAGAGACCACCTTCTTTATTTATTTCGTGTTCCTTAATAATTATAAAGGAAACTAAACGATCTTTCATCTGATGAATAGGTTGGGCATAGTGAATCTGCATTATTTTCAAGAAAATGAAGTGATTTCAAGGTCCGTCTTAATATAATGGTATCAGAATGAAAAACTGATGAAAAAGTGAGGTGAGACTGGTGGAACAGAAGACGGTGCTTGTGGTCGATTTTGAATTTACGATGCCTGATGGAAAGTATCATCCGCAAAATTTTTTTCCTGAAATTATTGAAGCTGGGGTAGTGAAAGCGGCAAGTGAAACGATCATAGACACGTTCTCTAGCTACGTCAAACCGAAAAAGTTCCCGAAGCTGACGAAGCGCTGTAAATCGTTCCTCGGTATTACGCAGCAGGATGTAGAGAGCGGAATTTCCTTTGAGGCATTTATCGAGAAGCTTGTGTCGCTAGATGGGGGAGAGGATTGTGAAATTATTACATGGGGCAATATGGACATGAAAGTGCTGAAGCAAAACTGTATGCTCAATCACATTGCCTTTCCTTTTAAGGGGAAGCTGAGGGACCTTGCCTTTGAATATAAAACCTTTTTTGGTGATCGCACACTGACAGGGCTTCGCAAGGCGGCAAAGGAATACGGCAGTGAAGGAGCTGGTAAGCATCATAAAGCACTAGATGATGCCATGACGACTTATCAGCTGTTAACCCTTTTTGAAAAAGACAGAGCCTATGTGGAAAATCCGCAAACAACCAAAATTGGTGAGCTGATCGATTTCTCACATTTTTTTGATTCGGCTGATTAGCGGGCGTCTTCTGGAAAATAATCTTTTTCGAGAGAAGATAGGCATGCTCTTGATTTTTCCGCCCATTTGGATTCATCCGCATGGAGCGCTTGTTTTAATTTTTCTACAGCTTCTTTTAGTGATACTTGATAATCTGGTATAACGCCATCATAAGGCTTCACCATATGATGAGGGATATTCGTCTGTTCACGATAGGCCAAAGCCCGTCTTTCTTGGAAAAAAGGCACGTCTGCTTCTTTTGGGTGATGCAGGTCGCCTTGAGTGGGATGTGTCAGAACGGCTTTTACTTGAACGAGATAGGCCGATGGTTTCACTGCTGTCACTTCCCCAATGTAAACACCTGTTTTATAAAATCCTTTCACAACGTGTCCAATTTGAATGTCTGTCATGTGAAATTCCTCCATTTCCTTCTCGTAGGAAGGTATTTCATTTCTTTTAGCCAATATAGTGAAGTAAACGAGCAAAAGGGGGGAATGGCGAATGTTGTCGTTCATCGCACTCTTTCTACTGTATTTTCCTGAAGATAAAAGGGAGTACATCCCAGCGGCAATCACCACTGTGATTTTCTTTATGGCTGCATTTATTTGCTTTCGTCTGATCGTTCGTGCGTCTAAGAAGCAGGAGCGGATAGATGAAAAAAAGACAAAAAAAATGGATTGATCATTTTCTTCTTGTATCTTCAGGAAACTTCACGGTAACGGTTGTACCAGACTGCAGCGAGCTTTTGAAACGAATGGTTCCATGGTGATTTTCAATGATAGAAAATGTCACGGTCAGCCCAAGTCCAGTCCCTTTATTTTTCAATGTGTAATAGGGTTCGCCAAGCTTTTTCATTTGGCTTTCTGTCATTCCTACACCGTTATCCACGAAAAAAAGGCATATTTTATGATTTTCTTTTGAAGCATAAAGCTCAATTTTCCCTTCGTGTTCTGGGGCTGCTTCAATCGCATTTTTGATTAAATTAATCATGACTTGCTTGATCTTCGTTTCATCACCTTGAATGTATAAGTCAGGTTCAATGGATTGATGAATCGTGACCGATTTGAAATTCGCATAGGATGTCATCAGTGATGCACATTCCTCGAGTAATTTAGATAGGTTGAGAGATTCAATTTGATAATAATTTTGTTTCGCAATGTCAAGATAACTCGTAATAATATCCTGCGCCCTGTCTAACTCGGACAGAACGAGATTTTTATAATCTTTATTGGTTGATGTCTCTTTTGTATTGTCACTAGAAAAGAGCAATTGGATAAAGCCTCTCACCACTGTCAGCGGATTGCGTACTTCATGGGCAACGCTTGCAGCGAGTTCACTTACAATGGTCAGCTTTTCTGATTGGACGAGCTGTGTTCTCATTTGCGCATTTTCTTTCACGAATTCAATGGAATAGATACTTAGCACGAGAAAGAATATGTAGTAAAGAGTTGAGAAAAATAACTCAAGTAACTTCTGCTGCATAATAAAGGCCGGGCTGTATTCCATTAAGCTGACCGCAAATAGTCCAATGTAAATAAAGAATCCTTTGGATAAACCGATAAGCACTCCATACATCAGCTTTTTCAGCTTCGAATATTGACGCCATTTCCGGTAGAACAGAAATGGGATGAAAAAGTAAATCGGTACGACAATGAGTCCAACCCATAAAAAAGAGCCATACATCACGAATTTGACCATGGAACTTATCAAGATGGCGACGATCCCAGCTGTGTAGCCTCCGTATAAAATGGCAAGTACAAGAGGGATGGATTGAAGGCCAGTCTGCAAGTCTAAAATCGAACCAACTGGATACATAATACATAGTGCTGAAGAGATGGATGCGAATACTGTGATGAGCAGTTTATTCGTTTTTGGGAAATGAGCAGGGGTCCGGCTTAGCCATAGCGCGTGATATAAAAAGATTGGAAATAGAATAAAAGATACATGGAGCAGAAAATCCTTGAACATTTCCATTTAAATGCTCTCCTCGTAAATAATAGTAATTCCTCTCATTATATCATTTCATGTACAAAGTAGATATGATAAAAGGAGGGTTTTTTTCTTTAAAAAGAACACCCGTGAGGATGTTCTTTCGATCATATAGGTCTTAATCAGATGATTGCGTAAACGCTTGATGAAGGCGTTTCAATCCTTCTTTGACTGTTGAAGTAGGACAGCCGAGATTCATCCGAATAAAGCCGTCTCCTTCGAGTCCGTACACGTGACCAAGCTCTAGGATCACTTTGCCCCTTTTTAGCAAATTGCGTTTCAATTCCGCTTGACTGAATTGATAATCCCGAATGTCTAGCCACAATAAATAAGAAGCATCTGGTTTCATATAACGCATGTTTGGAAGATGTTCGTCAATATAGTCCATTGCCATTTTCATATTGCTTTCGAGATAAAGAACAAGTGCATCAAGCCACTCGTCGCCATGGCGGTAGGCTGCTTCCATCGCAGGGATCGCAAATGCATTCAGTTTAGCCAGTCCGTTTCTTTGCATTTCATTGTTGAAAAGGGTTCTTTTTTCTTCATCGGAAATGATAATGGCAGATGCTTGGAGGCCAGCTAAATTAAATGTTTTACTTGGTGCAATGCACGTCACTGTGATATGTGCTATGTCGTCAGAAAGACTAGCAAATGGTACATGCGGCTTTCCGTATAGCATCAAATCAGAATGAATCTCATCTGAAACGACTGTGACACCGTGCTTGATACAGAGGTCTCCTACTTGCTTTAATTCCTCTTTTGACCACGCTCTTCCGGACGGATTATGCGGATGACAGAGGAACATGAGCTTCGCTTCTGGTCTGCTTAATTTTTTCTCTAAATCATCAAAATCCATGACATAGCGGTTGTTTTCTATTTTTAAAGGATTGGTTGAGACTGTTCGTCCATTTCGTTCAATCATTTGATAAAAAGGAGTATACACAGGGGATTGTATGACGACTTCGTCACTTGGTTTTGTATAGGCTTGGACTGCAAAACTAAGTGCCGTGACAATTCCAGGTGTGAAGGTGACGTCTTCTGTCTGGATCGACCACCCGTGTCTTCTTTTGAGCCATTCAGCTACTGCCTGCTGCGTATCCTGATCTTGAAAAGCATAGCCAAATACACCGTGATCCAATCGCTTTTTTAATGCATCAAGGACGACCTGCGGCGCTTTAAAATCCATATCGGCTACCCACATTGGCAGCGCATCTGTAGTAAGGAATAAAGACTCTGCTTGATCCCATTTCACTGATTTTGAACCTTTACGTATGATCTGTTCGTCGAAATTCATGAAACCCACCTCTAGCCGTTTTTCAACCATTGTTGGTTGTGCTAAAATAAACATCACAAAATTTATTATAAGCGGTGATACCGATGAAAGATAGTCAAGCTGTAGAAGAGATGATTCAACTCATTAAGGCATGGGACCCTTTTCAATATGGGGAGGACTTTTATGAAACGGAGCCTGCTGACGTCATCAGTGCATTATACGACGCAGAAGACTCTTTATCTTTAGCAAAAGACATTCAAGCCATTTATCATCACTCATTTGAGCAGCTCCTGCCTTTTGAGAGCTGTCAACATATAGCGAATCAGCTTTTCGTCATACGAGACAGCAGCTCCTGCACACGCTAAGACAGGCTGAAATGTCCGATTTGATCAGACACAAAGACCGGATTTTCCTCAGGAACGAGGTGCCCGGTTTTTTTTAATGCGTGCAAGGTCGAGTTTGGCAGATCCTTGTGCAGCCTCTCTCCTATTTGGATGGGAACGATTCGATCTTCCTCACCCCAAATGAGCAGCACGGGTGTCTCCAGTTTCTTTAGGACATCCGAGGTCAAATCCCCTTCCCGGTGCCGAATCAAGCGGAAAATCCCTCGGAAAATTTGATCATCAGAAAAAGGCTTTAAATATCCATCCACCATCTCTTGATCAATGATGGAATGATCATGCACAACAGCCGTTAAATTTTTCATGATGCCTTGCTTCAAGAGCTTTCTTTTAAGATAGAGATAAAAATAAGGAATATATGTGCTGTAAACAACTGATCTCTTTGATTTATTTAAATATCCTGAGCTGCACAAAAGGACCGCCTTTTCAAATAGGTCTGGCCGTTCAGATGCGGCATATAAAGCAATTTGGCCGCCCATCGAATGACCCACAAGGATCGCATGCTGAATCTGTAAGTAACCAGCTAGCTCGATAATGATCTTTGCCATGTTGCGATAGCTGTAAATAAACGTATTCGACTTCTCGGACTGTCCAAATGGCGGCAGATCGATCGCGATTAAATTGAAGTCTTGTTTCAGAAGCGGGATGAGCTTTCGATAGCTGAAGGTAGAAGAGAAAAGACCATGAATTAAGATCAATGTTTTCTTCCCCTGATTTGGATAGTGCTCGTAATAGATGTCTAAACCGAATTTACTTTTCATATAAGCTGGCTGAACAATGTCCATACTCATCACTCCGATACTTGATACTCTCTGTTAGGTGACTGTATTGTACCCTAAAAAGTGGATTTTAAGCTATGGTTAGCATCTTTTCCCTGCTTAGCATAATGGGAAAAACGTGCTATAATGTTCAGAAGATTTTTTAAAACTAGCTTTTTACAATCTGAGGTGTGAAATCAAATGAAACTAACAGAAAAAGAAACTGAAATATTAGAGATTTTAGATGAAAACAGCCGTGCCGATTTAAATACAATTGCAAAAATGGCAGGCGTGACAACAGAAGAAGCAGAAGCAATTATTCAAAAACTTGAAGATCAAAAAGTCATTATTGATTACTCAACCATGATTGACTGGCGTAAAGTAGATGGTCACGAAGGCGTCACAGCCATGATTGATGTCAAAGTGACACCAAAAAGAGGCGTCGGATTTGATGAAATTGCTGAACGTATTTATCGCTTTCAGGAAGTGGAGTCTGTCTATCTCATGTCAGGTGTTTACGATCTATCTGTTGTGATCCGCGGAAGATCTATGTCTGATATTGCCCGCTTCGTGTCTGAAAAATTATCGACACTTGATTCCGTTGTTTCAACAACTACCCACTTTATTTTGAAGAGATATAAACATGATGGGAAAGTGTTTGAAACAGGAGACGATGACAAAAGAATCGTGGTGTCACCTTAAATGAAAAAGTCTTATTTATCTGAAACGGTACAAAGCATTCAGCCGTCAGGTATTCGGAAATTCTTTGATTTGGCAGCCACAATGGAAGGGGTCATTTCCCTTGGTGTCGGCGAGCCAGATTTCGTGACAGCTTGGAATGTCAGAGAAGCAAGTATTATGTCATTAGAACAAGGGCTTACCTCTTATACGGCGAATGCAGGGTTATTATCTTTGCGAAAAGAATTGAGCAACTATTTATATAAGCGGTTTCACATTGACTACAGTCCTGAAGAAGAACTGATTATCACAGTTGGCGGAAGCCAGGCACTTGATTTGGCCTTTCGTGCGATTTTAAACAGCGGGGATGAAGTGATCATTCCAGAGCCTTGTTTCGTAGCATATGGGGCCCTTACGACACTTGCGGGCGGAGTACCTGTTTATTTAAGTACATCGGCTGAAAAAGATTTCAAAGCAGACTCTACGGATCTTCGCACGAAGCTGACGCCTAAGACAAAAGCGATCCTGCTTTGCTCACCATCAAATCCAACTGGCTCTGTTTATTCAAAGGAAGAGCTTGAAGATATTGCTCAATTTGCAAAAGAGCATGACCTTCTCATTATCACAGATGAGATTTACGCAGAGCTGACGTACGATGAAGCTTTTACAAGCGTTGCGGCAATTCAAGATATGAAGGAAAGAACGATCCTCATTTCAGGCTTTTCAAAAGGGTTTGCTATGACTGGCTGGCGCTTAGGATATGTGGCAGCACCACCTGTACTGCGCGATGCCATGCTGAAAATACACCAATATTCTATGATGTGCGCGCCCTCTATGGCACAATATGCAGCAGAAGAAGCCTTGAAAAACGGGCTTGAAGATGTAGAGAAAATGAAGAAAAGCTACAGAAGGCGGCGAAATTTGTTTGTCGGCTCTTTGAATGAACTGGGGCTCACATGTCACCAGCCAAACGGCGCATTTTACGCTTTCCCGTCCATTAAAACGACGGGCATGACGTCAGAACAATTTGCTGAGGAGCTGCTCCTAAGTGAAAAAGTAGCCGTAGTCCCTGGTAATGTCTTCGGACCGAGTGGTGAAGGTCATATTCGTTGTTCATATGCTTCGTCTCTTGACCATCTTCAGGAATCACTTTCAAGAATCCAGCGCTTTTTGCAGGAACGACAAGTGAAAGAAGAAGCACCTGCCATCATCAAATAAAAAAAGGCATCAATCCATTAGGACTCATGCCTCTCAAATTAGGGGGGAATACTAGAAAGCATTCTTGTTTTCAGGTATTCCCCCTTTTGAACTGATCTAAACCCAATTAAAAAATATTTTGCGTAAAAGACCGTTCTATGATATAGTTTTTAATTGCGTATAAACGAATATTAAAACATTTATTTAGGAGTTGTTATCATGGCGACAAAGTTTGAAGTAGGCAGTGTTTACACTGGTAAAGTAACAGGATTACAAGCGTATGGTGCGTTTGTTGCATTAGATGAAGAAACTCAAGGACTTGTGCATATTTCTGAAGTAACACATGGTTTCGTAAAAGACATCAACGAGCATCTTTCAATTGGTGACGAAGTTCAAGTGAAAGTTCTTTCTGTTGATGAAAAAGCTGGTAAAATCAGCCTTTCTATCCGTGCTACACAAGAAGCACCTGAAAGAAAAGAAAGCAAACCAAAGAAACAAAGACCACAGCAAGTGAAAGAAGAAGCTGCTACACCACAAGGTTTCAATACGCTTAAAGATAAACTTGAAGAGTGGATTGAGCAGTCTAACCGTAAAGACTTAATCAAGAAATAAAAAAAGCACCGCTTCAAACGGTGCCTTTGGCTGCCTCGTATAGGCGGCCTTTTTTATGTCTTTTTGTTTAGCGAACCTCTGGATTCGGCTCGTCACGGCGAACAGCTTCTTCGCTTGGCTTGAACAATAGACCAAGGTTAACAAGACCTGCAATTCCAACAAGACCATAAATAATACGTGATAATGCAGAGCCTTGTCCGCCAAAGATCGCTGCTACTAAGTCAAATTGAAAAAAGCCGATTAGTCCCCAGTTAATAGCACCGATAATCGTGAGCACGAGGGCAATACGCTGAATAGCACTCATCGTGATTCCTCCTTTCGCTACAGCATCAATACATTTATATTTTGCAGATTTTTAGCCAAACTATGCGTAAGAAAATGGATTAAAGCAAATTACTTTACTTTTGGAATGATTGAGGCGCATAATGTAGCGCGAGGAGGAGATCAAATGGATCGATTTACTTATTGGAACCCAACGAAATTAATATTTGGAAAGGGAGAAGTTTCAGCCCTTTCAGATGAACTCAAACACTACGGAAAAAACGTATTACTTGTATATGGTGGAGGCAGTATTAAACGAAACGGCCTTTATGACCAAGTTGTCAGCATCCTAAAAGAATCAGGAGCTGCAATCACTGAACTTGCTGGTGTTGAGCCAAACCCGCGCTTAACAACGGTAAGAAAAGGGGTTGAGCTTTGCAAAGAGAACAACGTTGACTTTATTTTGGCAGTTGGCGGCGGCAGTGTTATTGATGCAACGAAAGCGATCGCAGCCGGAGCCAAGTACGATGGAGATGCTTGGGATATCGTGACGCGTAAGCATGTCCCAATGGAAGCAATTCCGTTCGGTACGGTGTTAACCCTTGCTGCAACAGGCTCTGAAATGAACTCTGGATCAGTGATCACAAACTGGGAAACAAATGAGAAATATGGCTGGGGAAGTCCAGCAGTTTTCCCTAAATTCTCTATTCTTGATCCAGTGAACACGTTCACTGTGCCAAAAAACCATACGATTTATGGCATGGTTGATATGATGTCTCACGTGTTCGAACAATATTTCCATCACACGGAAAATACACCTTACCAAGACCGTATGTGTGAAGGGCTTCTTCGTACGGTCATTGAAACAGCTCCGAAGCTGATCAACGATCTTGAGAACTATGAGCTGCGTGAAACGATCTTATTCACTGGTACCATTGCGCTCAATGGTATGCTGTCAATGGGAGCACGCGGTGACTGGGCATCTCACAACATCGAGCATGCGGTATCTGCTGTCTATGATATCCCTCATGCAGGCGGACTTGCGATCTTGTTCCCGAACTGGATGAAGCATGTCATTCAGGAAAACCCAGGCCGCTTTAAACAATTAGCGGTACGCGTATTCGATGTGGACCCTGCGGGCAAAACAGACGAAGAAGTAGGCTTAGAAGGAATCGACAAATTGTCAGCTTTCTGGACAAGTCTTGGCGCACCGAACCGTTTAGCGGACTATGATATCAACGATGAGAAAATTGATTTAATCGCAGATCGTGCAATGGCACGCGGTGAATTTGGTCAATTTAAAAAGCTAAACAAAGAAGATGTTCTAGCTATTTTGAATGCTTCTTTATAATCAAACAATGAAAAGATAATTGCTTTCGAGCAGTTATCTTTTTTTGAGTTCGACGTGTACATATGTTAAAGTAGTCTTTCATGTTTTTGGATATATACGCTGTAAGGAGATGTATCAACAGATGGAAAATTTTATTTACTATAATCCAACGAAATTAATGTTTGGAAAAGGACAACTAGACGGGCTAAAAAGCGAACTCGCTCGTTATGGAAAACGAGTGTTACTTGTATATGGTGGAGGCAGCATTAAGAAAAATGGTCTTTATGATAATGTGATCAGCGCGTTAAATGAAGCAGAAGCTGACGTATTTGAGCTGTCAGGTGTTGAACCAAACCCGCGCCTCACCACAGTGAAAAAAGGAATCGACATCTGCCAAAATGAAAAAATTGATTTCTTATTAGCTGTTGGCGGCGGCAGTGTGATCGACTGTACAAAAGCGATTGCAGCCGGAGCGGAATATGACGGAGATGTGTGGGACATTATCTCAAAGAAAACAACCGCTCAAAAAGCATTGCCGTTTGGCACAGTGCTCACACTTGCGGCAACTGGTTCAGAAATGAATCCAGACTCTGTCATCACAAACTGGGAAACAAATGAAAAATATGTGTGGGGCAGTTCAGTCACTCATCCTGCTTTTTCAATTTTAGACCCTGAGCATACTTATTCAGTGCCAGAAAACCAGACGGTGTACGGCATGGTCGATATGATGAGCCACGTCTTCGAGCAATACTTCCATAATGTCAAAAACACGCCTTTACAGGATCGAATGTGTTTTGCTGTTCTTCAAACAGTCATCGAGACAGCACCAAAACTGCTTGAAGACTTACAAAACTATGAGCACCGTGAAACGATCCTTTACGCAGGAACGATCGCTTTAAATGGCACGCTGCAAATGGGTTACTTTGGCGACTGGGCGTCCCATACGATTGAGCATGCAGTATCGGCTGTCTATGACATTCCGCATGCAGGCGGACTTGCGATCCTCTTCCCAAATTGGATGCGTCATACACTCGATCACAATGTGGAGCGCTTTAAAAATCTCATGCTGAACATGTTTGACATCGAGACAGAAGGAAAATCTGATCGTGATATCGCATTAGAAGGTATCGACAAACTGTCAGCATTCTGGACAAGCCTCGGTGCACCAAGCCGTCTAGCGGATTATGACATTGGTGAAGATCAGCTGGACAAAATTGCCGACATTGCGGCGAAAGAAATGGAATACGGTGGTTTTGGTAACTTTATGAAACTTGGTCGTGATGACATTCTTTCTATTTTGAAAGCTTCTTTATAATCCTTCGTGCCGTTTCTCTCTATGAGAAACGGCTTTTTGCTATCGGAGTGACGATCACTTGATTTCAATAGCTAGTTCCGCTAAAGTGAAAGGGATAGAACTAACGTAATGGAGGGCTTACAAGCGATGACACATATTCAATTTGACTACTCAAAAGCGTTACCTTTCTTTCAAGAGCATGAGCTTACATATTTAAAAGATTTTGTGAAGGTGGCCCATCATAATATTCATGAACAAACGGGTACAGGCAGTGATTATTTAGGCTGGGTTGACTTGCCGAAGCAATATGATCGCGAAGAATTTGCCCGCATTAAAAAAAGTGCAGATAAAATTAAGTCAGACTCTGATGTCTTACTTGTTGTCGGAATCGGCGGTTCATATCTCGGCGCACGTGCGGCGATTGAATTTTTGAACCACTCTTTCTATAACACGCTGCCAAAAGGCAAACGCAAGACGCCGCAAATCATCTTTATTGGAAACAACATCAGTTCTTCTTATTTAACTGATGTAATGGATCTATTGGAAGATGCAGATTTCTCTATTAACGTCATTTCAAAATCTGGTACAACAACAGAGCCAGCGATTGCGTTCCGCATCTTTAAAAAGCTCCTCATTGAAAAATACGGTGCCGAAGAAGCAAAAAAACGTATTTATGCAACAACGGACAAGGCACGCGGTGCATTGAAAACATTAGCAACAGAAGAAGGCTACGAATCATTTATCATCCCTGATGATGTAGGTGGACGTTATTCAGTCTTAACAGCAGTGGGTCTATTGCCAATCGCTGTGAGCGGTGCAGACATTGATCAGATGATGGAAGGTGCGGCAAAAGCAAGCGAAGACTTCGCTTCATCTGAGCTTTCTGAGAATGCGGCATACCAATATGCTGTCGTCCGTAATGTCCTTTACAATAAAGGCAGAACGATTGAAATGCTGATTAACTATGAGCCAGGATTGCAATACTTTGCAGAATGGTGGAAACAATTATTCGGTGAAAGTGAAGGGAAAGATGAAAAAGGAATCTACCCTTCATCTGCGAACTTCTCAACAGATCTTCATTCACTTGGTCAATATGTTCAAGAAGGAAGAAGAGACTTGTTTGAAACAATCGTTAATGTAGACAAGCCTCGTCATGAGCTTGTCATCGAAGCAGAAGAACAAGACCTTGATGGCTTGAACTATCTAGCAGGAAAAACGGTTGATTTCGTTAATAAAAAAGCATTTGAAGGAACGATGCTTGCTCATACAGATGGAAAAGTACCGAATTTGATCGTCACAATTCCTGAGATGGATGCTTATACATTCGGATATCTCGTTTACTTCTTTGAGAAAGCATGCGCGATGTCTGGATATCTACTAGGCGTCAATCCATTTGACCAACCTGGCGTAGAAGCTTATAAAGTGAATATGTTTGCTTTATTAGGAAAACCAGGCTTCGAAGAGAAAAAAGCCGAGCTTGAAAGCCGCCTGAATCAATCGTAAGAATGAAAAGCACACCTTTCAGCGTGATAGAAAACCTTTGAAGTCTAGGAAGGGCGAGCACTGGCGCGGAGCGAATTTAACATTCGTGAGCACCAAGCGCGCAGACCTGACAACGAATGCGAGGGTTTGTCTACACGCTAAGCACACCTTTGAAGGGTGTGCCTTTTTTATTTTCGCACGGTTCCTGTGCAAGCCTCCTTACGCTCTGTACATAGAATAATGAGTAGAGGAGGGTGAAACATGAGAACGAATCATATTTACATTCACGATATTTCAGGCCAGGCAATCGTCAACTTTGGCAATGTCGGACGCATTTGTCCTATGAGTGCTACGAAGGAAACATCAGGGTCCGGCAGTGCGAACGAGACGAATCAATCATCCAATCAAAGCTTATTTGATGCCACTTTTTCAAACAATGTACAAATCACGAGAGATAGATGTATGAATTCCTCTCTTTAACGAAACCTATTAGACAAAAAGGAGGGTTTCGTATGATTCATGTACCATCCAGGCTGACTGGTGAAAGCTTTTCACTTTACCATTTAGAAGAGACGATGAAGCCGCTCGGCTATGTCATTAATGGTAACTGGGATTACGATCACGGATACTTTGATTATAAAATTGATAATCGTGATGGCTATACCTTTCTCAGAGTTCCTTTTACAGCCGAAAAGGGCCAGTTGGATCAGCCAGGCGTTGTGGTGAAACTGGGAGATCCATTTCTCTTAAAGCATGTCTATCAAGATAAGTTAGATGATCATGCGATGGTTGGAAATGTGGGAGCATCCTTTAACCAATTCCAAGAACCAAAAGAGAAAGATGGAGATGTATCAAAAGCTTATACTGAGATTGGCTTTTCGCTCGTCAAGGAATTAGAAGACGCACTGCTTTAAAGGCTGATCAGTTCATCCTCAGGATGAAGCTCATAATCAAAGGGAGGATTCATCATGGGTCCTTCTTTTTTTTGTACACCGACAATGATCACATGATGCTCTAAAAAATGATGGAGCGCTGTTAAGAATGTTTCTCCGGCTAACGAAGCTGGAACCGGTATGATGGTGATCTGTTTATGCAAGGTCATATGACGTTTTTTCTTTAACGCTTTGAACTGTTCCTTTAAAAGAAAATGCTCGACCATTAAATGATTGACTGCATCAGAGGTATGAATGACTTGATTGGCGCCAGCCCGCTCGGCATTTTTCACGTAACGATCTGTTAAAATTTCAATTAAACAGTAGAGTGAAGGGTTTAATCCTTTTGCTGCAAGTAATGTTAAAACACTCTGCATATCAGCTGTCACTTCATTCTCGTGCTGATCTGCGGTAATCATCAGTGCATCTGCACCTGAAATATTGGCTTTGCGAAGTGTGCCATCTTCGGTGCCATGCCCTTTAATAAAATGAACATTCTCTAGAAGCGGCCCTTCCTTCAAGGAATCATCAATTAGCACAATCGGCATAGCTGGATCAATCGTTTGAAACGATTGAAGCAGTTTGTTCGTTTTTTCATTCCAACCGACGATAATGAGATGTCCTTTTCCTTTAAACGCGACCTTCCCTTCTACATAATGGTGCTGCTTGCTGAACACAGCGGCAGCGAGTGTGGCAAAATAAGCCGTGACAAAGCTTGCCCCGATCAGAATCAGCGCCATACCTGCGATTTGTCCGGGAATGGTTTGCGGCACAAAATCACCATAGCCGACCGTCGCGACTGTAATGAGAGCCCACCAGATCCCATCAAAGATCGTATGATACTGCTTCGGTTCAAGCAAGACGATTAATTGTCCAAAAAAAAGAAGCAAGAAACAGATGATGATGGCAATTCGAAGATAGAGAGGCCACCTTAGCCAGGCGATAAAGATACGGTTTGATTTCATCGGACTCTTCCTTTCAGGAAACTGCTAATATCAGTATGCCCGATTAAGGAAACATTTTTTCATCATCGTCATGTAGATCCCATATCTTAAAATAAGAGAGAAGAAGGAGGGAATGCGAATGTCGTTCGTTCAAAAGACCGTACTTCTTTTTATCGGCGCTCACTTTTTATCATCAGCTATGATCTTACTTGTGTTTGATTTAAATGCTGTCAATCATTTTATGAATGATTTTTCATGGCTGCACTTTTTTCAAAACCTATACGGAACGGTGACCTTTTATACAGCATGCTTAGGTGTGTTCTTCTTTTTCATTGGCGTGGTGATCCCCCTTAAAAAGACCTAGTGCTTTTTTCTGTACACGTTACATAAAAGTCATTAAAATTGTAAATAAATATATAAAATAAAAAGGAAGCTGATGAGCATGCTGTTTTTTTATTTTTTAACTTTTGCCGCATTGGGATTATCATTTTGGGCACAATTTAAAGTAAAGAATAATTTTGAAAAGTATTCAAAGGTTGAAGCATCCAGTATGAAAACAGGTGCTGAAACCGCTCGACATATTTTAGATCGCAACGGGTTATACGACGTGCCTGTTGAACCGGTAAGAGGAACTTTGACTGATCATTACGACCCGACGCAGCGTGTGGTTCGCTTATCTGAACCTGTGTACTACGGCCATTCCATTTCGGCCATTTCAGTCGCATCACACGAGGTTGGACATGCCTTGCAGCATCAGGAATCCTATGGTGCGCTTGTCTTGAGACATAAGATTTTTCCTGTCGTGAACTTTGCATCTGGCGTTGCCCCGCTTCTTTTCCTTGGTGGAATCTTACTTGGCAGCCTTAACTTAATCGGGCTTGGGATCATTTTGTTCTCAGCGGCTGTGTTCTTTCAGCTTGTGACATTGCCTGTCGAGTTTAATGCAAGTTCTCGTGCGAAAGATATCATTGTTTCAGAAGGAATCATTAGAAGCAGTGAAGAAAGAGGCGTGAACAAGGTGTTAAATGCTGCCGCTCTTACGTACGTCGCAGCAGCCCTTGTCTCCTTGTTTGAATTGCTCCGTTTTGTAATGATCTTCCTAAATGGCCGTAATGATTAATTGATGCCAGAGGAGGTGAGCCCTTACCGTTGTTAGGTAAGGGTTTTTTTGTATATTTTAAACGTATTTTTAGTCATATTACTCATTGCTGCGACAGCGTTTTTTGTTGTCACTGAATTTGCGATTGTGAAAATTAGAGGCTCTAAAATCAATCAGCTGATTGAAAGCGGTGATAAGAGAGCCATTCACGTACAAAAGCTCATATCAAATCTCGATGAATATTTATCCGCCTGTCAACTCGGTATTACCATTACCGCTTTAGGCTTAGGGTGGCTGGGCGAGCCGACGGTGGAGCATTTTCTGCATCCACTGTTTGAGGAGTTGGGGCTTCATTCCGCATTAACCGACATCCTATCGTTTATCATCGCATTTGTGATCATTACGTTTTTACATGTCGTTGTGGGAGAACTGGCGCCTAAAACGATTGCCATTCAAAAGGCAGAGGCGGTCAGCCTTGTGACAGCAAAGCCACTCATCTTTTTCTATAAAGTCATGTACCCGTTTATTAAAGCATTAAATGGATCTGCGCGAGGCATTGTGAAATTATTCGGTTTTCATTCTGTCAAAGAACATGAAGTGGCGATCAGTGAGGAAGAATTGCGTCTCATTTTATCTGAAAGCTATGAAAAGGGTGAGATTAACCAGTCTGAGTACAAATATGTGAATAAAATTTTTGAATTTGATAACCGAGTGGCGAGAGAGATCATGATTCCTCGTACAGAAATTTCAGCCATAGAGATTGAACAGACGCTTGAAGACGTGACACATTATATGCTGAACGAAAGATACACACGCTACCCCGTCATTAAAGAAGACAAAGATCATGTGATTGGTGTCATCAATAGCAAAGATGTGTTTAAGGCGAGCTTTTTAAATCAAGATGTGACGATTGAAGACTTAATGCGTCCAGTGATTCGGGTGATTGAAAGTACGCCTGTTCAAGAATTGCTCATTTTGATGCAAAAGGAGCGAATTCATATGTCTGTGCTCGTAGACGAATATGGAGGAACAGCCGGACTTGTCACAGTAGAGGACATATTAGAGGAAATCGTGGGCGAAATTCGAGATGAATATGATCAGGATGAAACACCTCATATCGTCAAAAAAGGTGACTTCCACTATGTAATGGATGGGAAAGCCTTGATTGATGAAGTAAATGATTTATTGGATTTAGCCATTGAGAATGATGATGTTGATACAATTGCTGGCTGGATGATGACACATAAATTTGATATTGAGATTGGAGATACGATTGAAGCAGAAGGCTGTGAATTTACCATCATAGATGCAGAAGACCATCATATTCGGACCATTGACATCAAAAAGGTCCACTTTTCCTAAAAACCTCGTAACACTTGACGAGGTTTTTTTACTTGGTAAACTTTAGGTGAGATAATGCCTTCTACCGATAAACAGTGATTGACTTCATATAAAAAGGGTATGGTTTGATAGAAATGACAAAAAGGAGCCGCTCATATGAAAAAAATCAATGTACAAACAAATAGACGCGATGAGATGATCGACGTGACGAACGAGGTCCATCAATATATCAAGGAAACAGGTATTCAAAACGGAACCGTCATCGTCTACTGTCCTCATACGACAGCAGGGATGACCATTAATGAAAATGCGGACCCAGATGTGAAACGAGATATGCTCCGCCGGCTTGACGAAGTCTTTCCGTGGGAACATCCGAAGGACCGCCATATGGAAGGAAATACAGCCGCACATATGAAAGCGAGCTTTATGGGTGCTACGCAGCATATTCTCATTAATCATGGTGATCCTGTCCTTGGCACATGGCAGGGAATTTATTTCTGTGAGTTTGACGGGCCGAGACATCGCCATTTTTATATACAGGTATCATCAAACGAGTAAGAGATGGGGGAAATAAATGGGGGATATCACGAAATTACTGCAAATCAAATATGGGATTATTCAAGCGCCAATGGCAGGAGGTGCCGTGACACCTCAGCTGGCAGCCGCTGTTTCGCAATGCGGAGGACTTGGCAGTTTGGCAAGTGGATATGTGCAACCTAACCATTTGAGGCAGCAGATCAGACAGGTCAAACAACTGACAACTCGCCTGTTTCAGGTCAATGTATTTGTACCAGAGCCAATTCCTGAAGTCAAAAAAGAGGATGTGGCATTTTGGGAGAAGAGACTGCCAGCACGACCAGTAGCCGATAGACTGCCGAGCGAAGAGGAATTGTGGAATGATTTTGAACAGAAAATCAACATTCTTTTGGATGAGGACGTACCGGTCGTTTCCTTTACCTTCGCTTGTCCAAACGAACAAACGATACATCGCTTTAAACAAAAGGGGATCTTTTTAATTGGAACCGCCACAACAAAAGAGGAAGCACTGCTTTTAGAGGAAAAAGGGATGGATGCCATTGTTCTGCAAGGAAGTGAAGCAGGGGGTCACCGAGGTACCTTTTTACCTGCAAAAGGAGATGCCCTGATGGGACTTTTTAGCCTGATCTCTGACGTCAAGCCGCTCTGTCATGTGCCATTGATCGCCGCAGGCGGGATTACAGATCGAGCAGGTGTGGAAGCCGCTCTAGCACTTGGAGCGGATGCGGTGCAAATCGGCACACGATTTTTAGCCAGTCAGGAAAGTGCTGCGGCAGACATATACAAAAAGGCGATTTTACAGGCAGCAAGCAGTGAAACAAAGATCACGAAGCTTTTTTCTGGAAAAAGAGCAAGAGGTATTGTGAATCAGTGGATGGAGGAAGAAAGACAGAATGAAGATAGGGTTCTTCCTTATCCGGTTCAGCATGTATGGACGACACCGATGCGAAAAGCAGCAGCAGCGGCGGGAAACCCTGATCAAATGGCTCTTTGGGCGGGACAGGGCGTTGGCCGTATTCACTCGATTTTAACCGTTGAGGAGATCATGCATGAACTGACGCACATATAAAATCATGTTGGGTGGTGTGAAAGGGTGGACATCTTAAAACATTCATACCGAAAAAAAGGCCAAATTGAATTCTGGTTTGATGAATTTCCGCACTCTCCTGCCGTCCTTACGCCCATTCGTCATTACTATTTTGTTCGTTATGTAAAATGGAGCCGGCATGATCCGCCGGTCACAAGTAAAGACTTAGAAAAAATGGAGATCCTTGCGAACACGATGCTTGGCACGCTGCAAGATTATCGAAAGCGCAAGGCATACAAAAGCCCCTTGTCATAACCACTAGACAAGAGGCTTTTTTTAGCTGCCGAACATTTGCCTGAGATAAATCACATCCATCCGGGTGGTCTGCGGCAATAGATAAGCAGATTGAACAGCACCTGGCCGCCTTCTCTTATTCAATTTGTCGATAATTTCTGCCGCTGTTAAAATCCCAAGTCCATGTCCGTAATATTGATCTTCTCCTAAGTAAATCACATTTTCCCCGCGCCACTGTGACTGCTGATAGCTAAATTCTGGATTCTCGAAATATAAGCAATCCCCATAGATAAAGTCATTCCCGCGCTCTGTATAAATCGACAATGTATCATAATGCCAGTCATACAGAGTTAGACTGCGAAGCCTTCGGTTAAACTTCTCGTCCCCTACCGTTTGCAAGACGCCCATATAAAACACGATGACAATGGCGGTGGCACATTCAAATGCATATTGTGAGCCATTTTCAAAAATGTCTTTAATGCCTCTAGATGGTTCGACTTGATAGCGCAGCTCTAGTGCTCCTGCTTCAGATACGCGCCAAAAGGCGTCATTTGCACGAGACCTTTGAAAGATGGCAAATGAGGCACCACTTTTATGCAAATCTCTTGCAGCATTCATAATGTTCGATCTCAATGTAACCTCAAATAACAAATCAGATGCTTGCCTGTAGCGGAACGTATCATTTGAGGCTTGTAACTGCATCAAAATGATCCGCTTTTGTCCCTCTAGCTGAAATGAAGCCAGCTGCTCATTTGTCACTGGCTGTCCTGAAAGGATAATCATATGAAAAGCGCCCCCTTTTGTATTAGCGTATGCAGGGTGCTTGGGCAAGGAATCAATTTGTGTAAATAAACAAAAAAGCATCCTTTTTATTTGAAAAACATGAAAATAATATGAAGCTGTCCGATATATAACATATCGTTTAAAAGGAGGAAAAACATGAAAAATGCAATAAAATGGTTGAAAAAACCATCGATTTCTAAAAGACTGATTATTTCATTCACTCTCGTCCTTGTCTTGCCAATTATTACACTCAGTACGATTTCATATCAGATTGCCAAAGAAGAATTAGATCATGAAATCATGTACGGAGCAAAAGCAAGAGTCAATGAACTGAATGACATGATCCAGCAAAAGCTGATGAATAAGGAAAACGCAGTAAAACTCTTTACTGAAACAGCTACTGCTGCAGACTTTAAAAAGAACAATCAGGACAAGCTGTATGAGCATTTTGAGATATACAGCAAAATCAATGAAGATGATGTGGTTGGGTTTTATGCAGCAAGTAAAAAGCGTGACTTCATTCAGTTTCCTAAAGTAGATATGCCAAAAGGCTATGATCCAACAACGCGCGATTGGTATCAACTAGCTATGCAGGATGATAGTGGTAATCCAGTTGTCACCAATCCATACATTTCTGCCACAACAAACGGCATGGTTGTCACGATTGCCCAGCGCCTTAAGGACGGGGCGGGAGTGATCGGAATCGACATTGATGTACAAGACATTGTCGATAAAATAAAAGAGATTAAAATTGGACGAGAAGGATACCCAATTATTGCGAATAAAAACAAGCAAATTGTGGCCCATCTAGAAGAAAAATCAGGATCTAAGGTTACTGAAAATATTTCATCTATCCTTTACAGCGGAAAAGAAGGAACATCAACTTATGAGAATAAAGGAGAACAAAAGCGTCTCGTTTTTGTGACTAATGATTTAACAGGTTGGAAAATTGCTGGAACGATGTTTGTATCAGAAACAGAAGAAGCAGCACAGCCAGTTTGGAATTCTGCCATTATTCTTTTAATTTCTTCCTTTATCCTTGGCGGTATTGCGATCTTCTTTATCGTTCGCTCCATCACAATTGGACTTCGAAAGCTTGTTGATTTCTCAGAAAAGGTGAGTGATGGTGATTTAACCGAAACCCTTGAAACCAAATCGAAGGATGAAATTGGAGATCTCACAAGAAGCTTTAGCAAAATGAGTGAATCCCTTCGTGACGTCATTCGAGCGGTACAGCAATCTGTCGACAATGTGGCTTCCGCTTCCGAGGAGCTGACGGCAAGTGCCAGCCAAACAAGTCAAGCAACTGAGCATATCACGATGTCGATTGAACAATTTTCAAATGGAAATGAAGCACAAAACGAGAAAGTCGAATCTAGTACGAATCAGCTTGTGGCAATGAATGAAGGATTACAAGGCATGTCACAAACGTCATCAGAAGTGGCTACTGTCTCACTTCAATCGACAGAGGCAGCTGGTCAAGGCGGCCGAATAGTTGAAAGCACAGCGAGCCAAATGAAACATATTGATACATCTGTACAAGAAGCAGAACAAGTCATGAAGCAATTAGAATATAAGTCTAAAGATATTACGAGCATTTTAAATGTCATTAACGGCATTGCAGATCAAACGAATCTTCTTGCGTTAAATGCAGCCATCGAAGCAGCAAGAGCAGGCGAATCAGGACGCGGCTTCTCTGTCGTGGCAGAAGAAGTGAGAAAATTAGCTGTCCAATCGGCAGACTCAGCGAAAGAAATAGAAAAGCTCATTCAAGAAATTGTGTTAGAAATTGCTAAATCTCAAGATATGTTCAAAACGGTCAATCGAGAAGTACATGCAGGACTTGGTATGACAGAAGAAGCAAAAGAAAGCTTCCAGAACATTTATGAGGCGGCAGAAGGAATGTCGAAAAAACTGACGCAATTAAACGATACAGCCATTGATCTATCGAGCGGTTCGAAGCTAGTTGCACAAGCTATGCAGGAGATGCGTCAAGTCTCTAGAGAAAGTGCGGCAAACATTCAGGACATTGCGGCTTCTGCTGAAGAGCAACTGGCATCTATGGAAGAAATATCATCTTCTTCAGTGACACTTTCTAACATGGCAGAGGAACTAAAAGAGCTCACAAGTCAATTTAAAATTGATTAAATAATAATGATGAAAAAATACCCAGAATTGTCTGGGTATTTTTTTTATATTTTAAACATCGTTTTCAGCCTGTAAAAATAAACCTTTCATCCGATAATAACTTTAGAGAAGTAAAGGGGGAAAGAGAAAATGGGGAAAATGATTCAATGGTTAAAAAAACCATCCATTTCAAAAAAATTAATTATTGCCTTTTTGGTAGTCCTTATCCTGCCAACCACTGCACTGACAATTAGTGCGTTTTTTACATCAAAGACAGAGCTAGACAAACAGATTATGGGCAGTGCGATGAGTCAAGTCAATGCATTTGATACTTTAATCAATGAGAATATAGGAAACAAAGCAGATGCTGTGGCTCTGTTTACAGACTCACTCAAAGCGTCTAATCTTCAAGAAAAAAATAGAAATGCGACCATCAAAGAATTGCAGCAATTTGGAAAAATTAATGAAAAAGATGTTTCTGCTATCTATGCAGGCTCCGAAAAGGGATTGTTTATGCAATATCCAGTTCAAAAGATGCCTGATGGCTACGATCCAAGAGAGCGTCCATGGTATCAAGAAGCGCTCAATGCAGAGAACGGTAAACAAGTCATCACAAAACCATACGTAGCAGCCTCCACAGGCAAAATGGTCATCACGATTACTCAAAAAATGAAAGATGGGTCAGGTGTTATTGGACTTGATATGGAAATTGACACCCTGATTCAAAAGTTAAAAGAAATCAAAATTGGGCAAAAAGGCTATGCCTTCATCATGGAGAAAGATAAAACAGTTTTAGCAGATCCGACCCAAAAGCCAGGAAGTCAGGTCAATGAGAATCTAGCAAATATTATTTATCAAAACAAAGAAGGAAACGGCAGCTACACACTCAAAGGAATAGATAAAAAGGTTGCGTATGTGACCAACGAATTAACCGGCTGGAAAATCGGTGGAACGATGCTCGTATCAGAAGTAGAAGATGCAGCAAAGCCCGTTTTCAATACAGCCCTTATTGTGTTCAGTGTGACACTTATCGTAGCAGGTACCCTCATCTTCTTTATCGTCCGCTCTATATCTAAAAGATTATCCAACCTTGCCCGCTTCTCGAAAAAAGTCAGCGAAGGTGATTTGCGCGATAAGCTTCAGATCCAATCAGATGACGAAATTGGCCAAGTTGGGAAAGGCTTTAATACAATGATTGACTCATTAAGAACCCTCATTGGTGCCGTCCAAACCTCAGTCGAAAATGTCGCTTCTTCATCAGAAGAACTGACCGCCAGCGCAGGGCAAACAAGTAAAGCAACAGAGCATATTACACTAGCCATTGAACAATTTTCCAATGGAAATGAAAGTCAAAATGACAAAGTCGAATCCAGCTCAGAAGAGTTAGATGAAATGAACCGTGGCCTTCAGCACATGAATGAGTCGGCTGAATCCATTACTGCTTCATCGATCAAATCAACAGATATCGCAGGGGAAGGCGGACAGCTTGTCGAAAAAACCGCTTCTCAAATGAATGTCATTGATCAGTCCGTGAAAAAAGCAGAGAATGTCATCAGCGCTCTTGAAAGTAAATCAAAAGACATTACACAAATTCTAGGTGTCATCAATGGTATTGCCGACCAAACGAATCTACTTGCGCTAAATGCAGCAATTGAGGCAGCAAGAGCTGGGGAATCTGGCAGAGGCTTCTCCGTTGTAGCAGAAGAAGTAAGAAAACTGGCTGTTCAATCAGCCAATTCGGCGAAAGAAATCGAGAATTTGATTAAAGAAATCGTTCAAGACATCGATGTATCACAGGAAGTATTCACTGCAGTGAATCGAGAAGTTCAATCAGGCCTAAGCTTCACTGAACAAACAAGAGTCAGCTTCCACAATATTTTCGAAATGACAAAGGAAATTTCTGACCAGCTTCAAACCATGAATCAAACAGTTGTCCAGCTTTCAAATGGCTCTGCACATGTGTCAGAGGCTGTCCGTGAGATTGCAGACGTCTCACGTGAAAGCTCCGCAAACATTCAAGACATTGCGGCTTCAGCGGAAGAACAGCTCGCATCTATGGAAGAAATCAGCTCCTCCTCTGCTACGCTTTCATCAATGGCAGAAGAATTGCGTGATTTGATCAGCAAATTTAAAGTCGAATAGACAAAATGAAAAGAGCCCTTCAGCTAAAGGGCTCTTTTTCAATCGAATAAATCAAAAGAAATAGGTAAATTTACTCATTTTAATTAGATTTCGAACATTACCCCTTGAAAAATAATTCATATTACCTAAGAATAGAAGGGAAATACCACAAATAATAATTCAAAAGGAGTAGAGTCATGAAAAAAATCAACTTTTTTAAGCATTTTACAATGTCCAAGAAATTAATTACTGCATTCTTAGCGATTCTCCTAGTGCCAATTCTCGTATTGGCAGCATTTTCTTATGATGTGGCATCAAAGTCTCTCAATAATGAGATTATGTCTAGTGCTGCAAATGGTGTTCAGCAATTAAACGAACTCATTAATAAAGATGTACAGCCTAAAATTGATATCGTTTCTTATTTATCGAAATCGGTGAAAAAGAGTGAATTGACTTCTAAAAATAAGGATTTACTCAAGGTGAAATTAAAGCAATTATCGGAAACAGACGAAGATGTTGTGGAAGTATTCATTGCAGATCAAAATGGTAAACTAACCGAATATTCCGAGATTCATAAAGGTAGTGAAGCGAGTGTAAAAAACGAACCGTGGTTTCAACAATCGATGAGAGATGAGAAACTCATCATTTCAGATCCTTTTGCCGACAAGTCATCAGATGACCTGCTCATCAGAATATCAGAACAGCTAGCAGATGGTTCTGGTGTGATTGGAATCAATGTGCGCTTGAACACGATCGTGAAAGATACAAACAGCATCAAAATAGGCAAAGAAGGCTATGCGTTTGTCGCGACTTCAGATCAGCATTATATTGCCCATAAAACAGACAAGCCTGGGGCGAAATTGACAGGTGATTTCATCACGAAATTGTATGCTAAAAAACAAGGCAGTTTCAAATATGAATACAATGGACAGCCGAAGCAAATGTTCTTTGACACAAATGAAGCAACAGGCTGGAAGCTTGCTGGAACCATGTATGTGGACGAAGTCAAAGAAGCTGCACAGCCAGTGCTCGACTTAACAATGATCATACTGGCAGTTGCGATTGCCATAGGCGGAATCGCGATTTATTTTATTATTAAATCAATCCGAAAGCCACTGATAGCACTCTCTGAATCGGCTGAGAAAATCAGTCAGGGTGATCTGACCCAGCACATTGAAGTTCGTACGCACGATGAAATCGGCAAGCTTGCGCAGAGCTTTAACGAGATGTCAGCTAAGCTGAAACAAGTCATTCAAGCTGTTCAAAATTCCATCGAAAATGTGGCCGCCTCTTCTGAAGAATTAACAGCAAGTGCGGGACAGACCGCTCAAGCGACTGAGCATATCACATCATCTATTGAACAGTTCTCAAACAGCAATGAACATCAAAATGATATGATCGAAAAAAGCTCAGTCCAGTTGAACGAAATGGATCGCAGCTTATCCCATATGGTCGATACGACCTCTCATATGATGGAATCGTCGATTGATTCGAGCAATACGGCTCAGGCCGGTGGAGAGCTTGTTCAAAAAACAGCAGGGCAAATGCAAACCATCGAGCAGGCAGTGAAAGAAGCAGAGCTTGTGATTCAAGGCTTAGAGCAGAAATCAAAGGATATTACGAACATTCTGGGTGTCATTAACGGCATTGCCGACCAGACCAATCTCCTAGCTTTAAATGCTGCGATAGAAGCCGCTCGGGCAGGAGAAGCAGGCAGAGGTTTCTCTGTTGTTGCAGAAGAAGTTCGTAAGCTGGCAGAGCAATCCGGAAGCTCTTCAAAGGAAATTGAAAGCTTGACGAACGAGATTGTAGAGGAAATTAAAAAATCACAGAACATGTTTAAACAAGTAGCAGGTGAAGTACAATCTGGATTAGACATTACAGATGAAACGAAAATCAGCTTTGAGAAAATTACCGATAAAACATCAGAAATGACAGAACAAATGAAACAAATGAACGGAACGGCTAAAGAACTCTCGCATGGCTCAAATGATATTTCACATGCGGTGAATCAAATTAAAGAGCTTTCACGAGAAAGCTCCGCAGGCTTCCAAGATATCGCAGCATCCGCAGAAGAACAGCTGGCATCTATGGAAGAGATCAGTTCCTCCTCTGCTACGTTATCTCAGATGGCAGAAGAGCTAAGAGAGCTCATTAAACAATTTAAAATATAAGAATATAGGGAAGCACCTGACGTTTTGGCGTCAGGTGTTTTTTCCATTCAATACATATAATTTGGGTATTTTGGTCTTATTTAGACTTTAATAAGTTAAAAAAGTAAAGAACATAGTAGTACTTCCGATATATATACTATCTTACTAAAAGGAGTTTTCTTTTTTATGAAATTCATACAGTATTTCAGGAAGCCATCTATTTCAAAAAAGCTCGTATTCTCTTTCTTATTTATTCTCTTATGCCCAATCATTGTGTTGGCATTCTCTTCATATCATACGGCGAGTACTTCTTTGAATGATCAAATCATGCAAAGTGCAAAGGAGAACGTCGAGCAGCTAGATAAAAATATTACGAAGGTTGTGAAAGTGAAAACAGACGCAGCCGATTTCTTTAGCAAATGGATTACGGAGAAAAAGCTTAAGCAAAAAGGCACGACAGATATTCAAGGACGGTTTGAGCAGTTCATGAGTATGAATGATGACACAGAAGGCATTTTTGTCGCTTCAAGTGATGGCAAAGTGTTTTCAAGATATCCTAATAAAAAAATGCCTGCTGACTATGTCGCAACGGAGCGGGATTGGTATAAAGACGGCTGGGAGAAAAACGGAGAGCTGTCTGTTTCAGCACCGTATCCAACAGCTTCCACAGGTACGCTTGTGGTCACCATCTCTAAAAAGTTAGAGGACGGATCAGGAGTCATTGCAATGAACCTAGACATTGCGAATCTAGTAAAAGAATCAAATAGCATAAACATTGGGAAACAAGGCTATGCCTTTATCGGAAGTCCGGATCGTACCTTTGTTGCCCATCCTACGAAAAAAGCGGGAACAAAATTATCTGGTGAATGGCTAGAAAAGCTTTATTCACAAGATGAAGGTTCTATGAGTTATATGTTTGAAGGAAAAGAAAAGCAAATGGAATTCACCACAAACAAAGCGACTGGCTGGAAAATTGTCGGTACGATGTTTGTGACAGAAGTAGAAGAAGCTGCACAGCCAGTCTTTAACATGGCCGCTATCATTTTAGCTGGCGCGCTCATCATTGGCGGGATTCTGATCTTCTTGATCATCCGTTCCATTACAAAACCACTATCTATACTTGTCTCTTCTTCAAAGAAAATCAGTGAAGGAGATTTAACAGAAAAAATTGATGTCCGGTCAAAAGATGAAATTGGACAGCTAGGCACAAGCTTTAATGAAATGAGTGAATCATTAAGAGATGTCATCCAAGCTGTACAAACATCTGTAGAAAACGTGGCTTCTTCATCTGAAGAACTGACAGCAAGCGCAGGTCAAACAACAAAAGCAACCGAACATATTACATCATCTATTGAAACATTCTCAAACGGCAACGAAAATCAAAGCGAAATGGTGGAGCAAAGTGCGGCTCATTTAAAACAAATGAATGAAGGTCTGAACGAGGTCGCAGAAACATCTGATGTCATCGCAGCATCATCTATTCAATCAAGAACAGTCGCGGAATCAGGCGGACAGCTTGTGGAGCAAACCGTTGGCCAAATGAAGACGATCGACCATTCAGTGAAAGAAGCTGAAGGGGTGATCAACGGGCTAGAGCATAAATCAAAAGACATCACAAACATCCTAGGCGTGATTAACGGCATTGCGGATCAAACGAATTTACTTGCACTCAATGCAGCTATTGAAGCAGCACGTGCAGGTGAGTCAGGCAGAGGCTTCTCTGTTGTCGCAGAGGAAGTACGTAAACTTGCAGTTCAATCATCAGATTCAGCAAAAGAGATTGAAAAGCTTGTGAAAGAAATTGTATCTGAAATCGAAACATCTCAAAATATGTTCAAATCAGTGAATGAAGAAGTGAAGAATGGTCTTTCCATTACAGATCAAACGAAAGAAAGCTTCTCACAAATTAACCAGCAAACAGCGGAAATCGCTACAAGAATGAATGAAATGAATACAACAGTACGCGAGCTTTCAAAAGGATCTGAGCAAATTTCTAAAGCAGTGTATGAAATTGCAGATGTATCACGAGAGAGTTCAGCAAGTATCCAAGATATCGCTGCATCTGCTGAAGAGCAACTTGCTTCTATGGAAGAGATTAGTTCTTCCTCTACGACTCTTTCCCAAATGGCGGAAGAATTACGTGATTTAATTAAAAAATTCAAGATCAGCGAATAAGATCAAGTGGTTCTCCTCAAGGGGAACCGCTTTTCTTTTTAAGCGGTCATCTCGTACAATAGAGGAAATCGAAAGAATAGGAGAGATGTTATGCGTTTATCAAATAAGAAGGTCATTGCGTTTGTCAGTGATGATTTTGAAGATTTAGAGCTATGGTATCCGGTTCTGCGTTTACGAGAAGAAGGGGCAACTGTGCATCTTGTAGGAGAAAAAGCAAATCATGAGTACACTGGGAAGTATGGTGTGCCGGCTGTATCTGATGCAGATTTTTATTCCATTCAAGCGGAAGAATATGATGCTGTGCTTGTCCCTGGAGGATGGGCACCAGATAAACTGCGCCGTTTTCCAGAAGTGTTAAATATCGTACGTTCATTTGATGAAAAGGCAAAACCAATCGGGCAAATTTGCCACGCTGGATGGGTATTGATTTCAGCAGGAATCCTGCAAGGAAAAAAAGTGACAAGTACACCTGGTATTAAAGATGATATGACAAATGCTGGAGCAGACTGGTTTGATGAAGCAGTCGTCACAGATGGTCACCTCGTCTCGAGCAGACGTCCACCGGATCTTCCTCCCTATGTGAAAGCATTTGCGGATGTATTAGCGGCAACATAAACAATGGACCCAAAATAAAAAAACAAAGGGCGAACTTGCACATCATGTTCGCCCCTTGTTTATCATTTCATGCCCATTCATTTTATCTATCGGCAGGAAACCTCACGCCCATTTGTTTTCTCGCCTCGTCCATGACGGACATGGTTTGAACAGATAAGGCAAATGTATTGACCGGAGACTGCCTCATTCCTTGCTGAATACACTCAATAAAATGACAGATTTCATAATACATGGCTGGCTGATCATCTTCGAGAGAGATGTCGGTATGGTGTCCTTGCCGATCATGGATCGTGATATGCGAAGGACGGTGGAATTGATCAATCACCATCGTCGCATCCTCTCCTTGAATTTCCGCAGATAAATGAGACGTTGAAATTTTAGAATGAAAAAGAAGTGCTTGATGCCCGTCATATTGCATAAGGACAGAGCCGCTCCCATCTACACCAGAAGAAAGCTTATAGCCTCTCGCGGTGATTTGATTCGGCAGACCAAATAAATAGAGCGCCGGGTAGACGAGATACACACCGATATCCATTAAAGAACCATTGGATAATTCAGGCTTAAAAGCATTTGGAATCTCGCCATTTCGGTAGGCATCGTATCTTGAGGAATATTTACAGTAATGAGCGACCACTTGCCGAATGGGTCCAAGCTGATCAAGGTGCTGTTTGATTTGAAGGAAGTTGGGCAGAAATGTCGTTTTCATCGCTTCCATCAAACACACTTGATGTTTCTTCGCTGCAGCAATCATTTCTTCTACTTCTTTTCGGTGAGAGGCAAATGGTTTTTCGCATAATACGTGCTTTTGGTGCTCCATCATCAACATGGCCTGCTCTTTATGAAGGGCATTTGGACTCGCAATATACACGGCATCAAACGCATCACTTTCCGCCATTTGATGTAAGTTCGTAAAAACTGTATCAATACCGTATTTTTCGGCAAATGCCTGGCCTTTTTCAGCGGACCGTGAATAGACGGCTGTACATGTAAAATCAGCTACTCCTTCACCGGCCTGTAAGAATCGATCTGTAATCCAGTTCGTTCCGATGACAGCAAATCGAATCATGTCGTTCCCTCCTTCTACTTTCTCTGATTATACATCCTTTGAAAGCGTTTGTATGAAAGAACATTCTTTTTATTGAAAAGCGGATGAAACCTTTATATAGGCTGATGCGTCTTACATAAAGGATATAAATGTACGAGAAGTGGGTAGTTTCTTCCTTCATTCGGGTAATACTCTGATAGAAGGGAGAGGAGGAAACGACCATGAAGCGCGTCCTGCATATAGGAAGTACATACGTCTTTGCGCTTTTATTCATAGCAGCCGGTATTTTTCATGTGATAGAGCCGAGTGGCTTTGCCCGTATGATGCCAGGCTGGCCATTTCCATATGGTATGGTCTATGCGACGGCATGCCTAGAATGGCTGCTGGCTGTCTTGCTGCTTTTGCCAAATGTCAGGATCTCAGCAGCAAAAATCATTGCTGTCTATCTTGTCCTCATTTTCCCTGCAAACTTATTTGCTGCACGAGAGGGAATTCCATTTCCAGGTCAAGAAAGCACAGAGCAGTCTTTGCTATGGATAAGACTGATAGGACAGCCCATTCTGATTGTATGGGTGATGTCCATTGCGAAATGGGAAAAAAAGCTGAAACAATGACCACCATATCATGATCAGGTAGTGTACAATTTATTTATAAAATAGCCCGAGTTTGGAGGAACGATATGAATTCTATGCAAATGTGGAGCAGTCGATTTAGAAAATTTTTTCTTGATAACAAGTTTGTTCTCTTTTTACTCGTCCTGCTATTAATTGGATTGAATATCCTTGTTTTCATGAAAACATCCTTTATTTTCACACCGCTCATTGTACTCGTCAAAACCATCGCCTTACCGATTATTTTAACGGGGGTCGTGTATTATTTATTAAATCCAATTGTCAATTTGTTAGAGAAGTTTAGAGTCAAACGGATCTTTTCGATTTTGCTTTTATATATTGTCATTATTGGCATTATTACAGTGACGATTGTGTCTATTATTCCGTTTTTACAAGCGCAAATGATGAGTCTGTTTCATAACCTTCCGAAATATGTTGATACGGTAGAAGATCAGATTAGACAACTAACGGGAAGCAACTTCATTAATCAAGCGCAAAAAGCGATGAATTTTAACGTTTCTGAATTGGTGAGCAAAGCGTCAAGTCAAGCGACGAAAATTTTGGAAAGTACCTTTACCGGAGTGGGGACATTCCTAGGGGCGCTTACTGAAGTCATCATTTCAATCGTGACCGTTCCGTTCATTCTGTTTTATTTATTAAAAGACGGCAAAAAATTGCCTGACTATTTCCTGAAATTTATTCCGAATAAGTTTAGAGAACATACACATATCGTGCTTCACGAAATGAACCATCGCCTGAGCTCTTATATTCTCGGCCAGATCATTGTCAGCTTCTGTATCGGTTTTCTTCTCTTAATTGGATACATGATTATCGGGTTAGACTATGCCTTACTGCTGGCCATCATTGCTGCTTGTACAAGTATCGTGCCTTACCTTGGTCCAACGATTGCCATTACACCAGCGATTGTGATTGCCCTTGTCACGTCACCAATTATGCTGTTAAAATTGATCATTGTTTGGACGGTTGTCCAGCTGATTGAAGGGAAATTCATTTCTCCACAGGTCATGGGGAAAAATCTTCACATCCATCCAATCACCATCATTTTTGTTCTTTTAACAGCCGGTAAACTGTTCAGCGTGGTCGGCATCATTGTCGCTATTCCGACGTACGCCGTGCTGAAAGTCATCACGACTCACTTATTTGATTGGTTTAAAATGCGATCCAATTTGTATAAAGAAGAAAAGGTTTGATGTCATAATCTTTTTTGAAAAAAATATAGTATCATAAAGACGAGCTTTCGAAATAGGAAGCTTGTCTTTATGTGGACATAGATGGTTGCCTGTTCAAAAGATCAGAATTGAAAGGAAAGAAAATCATGAATCTATGGGATTTATTCGTGGCACTGGTTTTAGGAATTGTCGAAGGATTAACAGAGTATGCACCTGTCTCGTCTACAGGTCACATGATCATTGTCGATGATCTTTGGTTAAAGTCAAAGGAAATCATTACGCCAGAGGCGGCAAACACATTTAAAGTCGTGATTCAGTTAGGCTCTATTTTAGCTGTCATGATTGTGTTCAAGGATCGGATTTTGAACTTGTTAGGCTTAAAGAAAAATATCACTGAAGAACAAAAGCGCAGCGGGCATAAACTGACCATTGCTCAAATTGCAGTAGGACTCGTCCCAGCCGTCATTTTAGGATTCTTATTTGAAGATTATATTGATAAATACTTGTTTGACGTGAGAACAGTTGCTGTCGGTTTGATTTTAGGCGCAGTGCTGATGCTTGTCGCTGACTGGATCAATAAACGTAAAACAGAAACAAGCTCTGTCGATAACATGACGTACAAACAGGCGCTTTATATCGGACTGTTTCAATGTTTGGCGTTATGGCCAGGCTTCTCTCGCTCAGGTTCGACGATCGCAGGCGGGGTTATTCTTGGTTTGAATCACCGTGCGGCAGCTGACTTTACATTTATCATGGCGATGCCGATTATGGCGGGGGCAAGCTTGTTAACACTTGTGAAAAATGCCGAATATTTAACAACAGACATGCTGCCATTCTTTATCGTCGGCTTTGTGAGTGCGTTTGTTGTGGCTCTCTTTGTTGTTCGATTCTTCCTAAAACTGATCAATAAAATCAAACTGGTGCCTTTTGCAATATACCGAATTATCCTAGGTGTGATTTTATTTATCCTGTTCATGTAATGCTGAAAACTACTCTTATTAAAGAGTAGTTTTTTGTTGTTTTAACTATTTTAAACAGTAAAATCACCCTCTTATTTGGTAGAAAAAGAAGTTTTTTCATAAATTAGTGTTTAAGAGATTGGAGAAGGGGTAGTACATAAACATACCAATTAAAGGAGGAGTTAGAAATAATGAGAAAAACAAGCAAATTCTTTGTTAGTTCTGTGATCGCTACGTCAATGGTTGCTGCCCCTCTATCTCTTACGACTTTTGGTCAAACGGCTGAAGCTGCAACGACAACAGGTGTTGATGGAAGTGTCTCTATTGATCCAGTAGCCATTGCCGATAAAATTGAACAAGCAGTAAAATCATCTCAAAATCGTGATGGATTCGTTAAAAATGCGGCGTACAGCGCCTTCTATGAAGCAGGTCAAAACTATAACGTCGTTGTCCAAAACTTAAGCCAAGACCATGACTTTAGCGGACTGAACAATGTGGTTTACTATGATAGTGTTGAATATGATGGTATTACGTTTGGTATTTGGGTATTTGAAGATGGGACGTTCGTCAATAATGGTGACGGCGGCTATATTAACTGGACATTTGTCGGCAGCTTTGACCGTGAGGAAGGAAGCGGCACTGTCGACTTCCATAAAAGATTCTAATCTTATTGTTAAAAGTCTGCCGATTCACCGGCAGACTTTTTTTATAACGCACATTCTTCTATGTCAAAACCTAAATCTTCAATGATATGATGATCCATTTGGACTTGCTGACCTTTTGTTGTTAAATAATCGCCTACGAAAATGGAATTTGCCGCATAAAGGGCAAGCGGCTGAAGCGTCCGTAAATTGAACTCTCTGCCTCCAGATACTCGAATTTCCTTGGTTGGATTGACAAACCTCATGAGTGCCAACACTTTCAATGCTTTGACCGGATGTGTTCGTTCTTGATGCTCAAGTGGTGTTCCCTCAATTGCATGAAGAAAGTTGACTGGAATGGAATCCGCATCAATGGCTCTGAGCGCAAAAGCCATTTCAACAATTTGCTGGTTGGTTTCACCCATTCCAATGATAACCCCTGAGCAAGGTGACATGCCCGACTGTTTGACCTCCTCAAGGGTCGACAAGCGGTCATGATATGTATGAGTTGTCGTAATGTGAGTATGATGATCTTGATGTGTATTGATATTGTGATTGTACCGATGAACCCCTGCTTCCTTCAGCCGCTTCGCTTTGTCTTCATTTAATAACCCAAGACATGCACACACCTTTAAAGGCATGGTCTCAGTGATCTCTTTTACTGCTGCTGTCACCTCATCTAATTCTCTGTGAGAAGGTGCTCTGCCGCTCGCGACAATACAATAAGTCCCCGCTTTTCTCTTGAGCGCCTCACGCGCGCCAGCCACAATCGTTTTTTGATCAAGCATTGTATATCGTTCAACCGATGCTTTAGAAATGATCGACTGTGAACAATAACCACAGTTTTCAGGACAATAACCGCTTTTTGCGTTAAAAATCATATTTAATTTCACCTTGTTTTGAAAAAAATGAAATCGTACTTGATAGGCTGCATGCATCATAGATAATAATTCTCTATCGTCAGCTTCAAGAATATCTAGACCTTCTTGCAGCGTGATTCGTTCATTTTTCAGCGCTTTCTCTGCTATCGCTTCCCAAGACAAAGATTTGTGTTTTATCATCATCAGCCCCTCAATATGTTAACTTATCATAAATAAAAGTTAACATATTGGTTGGTCTATAGCAAGAATTGAATGTCTAGCTGGTTTTAGAGAATGATCACATTATTAAAGGCGATGATATGATGTCATCGCCTTAAGTTTAATAAATTTAAAAGTGTTTTAGTAGGTAATTGTATAGTTGTTAATTACAAGTTCACCATCTGAATTTAGATAAGATACTTTAACAAAGCCAGGTTTTAAATAGTAAATCCAAGTGAAATTTGGAGCAGTTTGTTTCAGTTCAACAGCATCTGTATCACCGGATAAAGTTATTTTACTGATTGGAATAGAAAAAGCACCAGACCATCCTACCTTAACTTTACGGTCGATCGTAATTACTTTATTCATAATAGGGGCTTTTGCTATAACTGGTTCTTTTACTTGAGCAGCTGCATGAGCACCTTCAGTTTGAGAGAACGTAAGAGCACCTAAAGCAACTAAAAGCAATGTGAAAGCTTTCATTAATTTTTTCATCGGTAACACTCCTTTTTTTGATATATACATATATTAACAATAATAGCATTATATTTCAATTTAAAATGGTGATAAATAAGTATTTTTGGTGAAAATTTCAATAAATTTTCGAATAGTAAATTGGAAGAATAAAAAATACATGATTTTTTGTTCGTCTTTTTTAGAGGGGAAAAGTGGCTTACTTAGTAAGAGATGCGTACTTATGATGCCATGAACCTGAAAGAATCTTGTTCAGTGCAAAAAACATGAGGTTTTATCGAAAAAATGTGACAACCCCACTTTTATTTAAAGTAAAAGTGGGGTTGTCTACGGTATGGGTCGATGTCTTGAGTCATCGACTTTTCATATGTAAAGCTAGATTGCTTATCGAACAGTAATATAGTTAATCACAAGCTCGCCTAGTGAATTATAGTAAGAAACTGTGACAGAACCACGTTGTACGGCACGAATCCAAGTGAAGTTCGGAGCTGTTTGATCTAATTGAATGGCATATGTTGCGCCTGACACAGAAATTTGACTTGCTGGAAGAGAGACGGCGATTGAAGAACCTACAGTAAGCGTACGGTTCACTGTAATCACTTTATTCATAATAGGAGCTTTTGCTATAACTGGTTCTTTTGGCTGTGCAGCTGCATGTGCACCTTCAGTTTGGAAGAACGTAAGAGCACCTAAAGCAGCTAAAGACAATGTACAAGCTTTCATTAATTTTTTCATCGCTAACACTCCTTTTTTTGGTATATACATATATTAATAATAATAGTATTATATGTCAATTGAAATATGTGAAAAAAAGAGTATTTATGGTGAAAATTGTCACATATTATTCATGAGCCTTCTCTTTTTTAGGGGAAAAAGAGGCATAAAAAAAAAGCTGGGCGTATCCCAGCAATGTAAAGCTTTATGAAAAGAGATGCTCAATCGTCGTCTCGCTGTTTTGGCTGACGGCCTTTTTGCTTCTCTTTTTCTTTAATGTAGTGAATAAAATCGATGGTTTGTCTTCGTGCTTCTTCGGAAAAATCGGAGGCAGCCTTAAACGCAATTTGCAAATCAGGATCGTCTGCAAGGTCGCCATCAGTTCCGCCTTTGTCCTTACCTGTGAGAAGATAGTCCGTTGAAACTCCGTATAACTCGGCGATTTTCACAATCATTTCACCGTCGGGCTTTCTCAAGCCATATTCCCAATTTGCATAAGTGGACATCGCCTTTAATCCGAGTTTTTTAGCAACCGTTGACTTGCTCCATCCATGCTTCTCTCTTAATTCAGTTAAAATCTTCCCAGTCAAATTATCCATTGGAAACACCTTTTTTCATGTTATGAGTAAATTTTATCATGAATTACACGGAAAAGATAAATAATTACACAAAAAGAATAAAAAATGATTGACTTACTCGTTTTGTGTATATTATCATAATGAATATAACTTACACATATTGAGTAAGAGGTGAAAAGATGAAACTTGAAAATTTACGAGAAGAACGCATTTTACAAGGAAAAACACAAACCTATATGGCGAAAAAGTTAGGGTATAAGTATACGAGCGGCTATGCAAATATAGAAATGGGCAGAACGAAGCCCAGCTTAGAAATAGCAAAGCATATTGCAGATTTGCTGAATAGGGGTGTTCAAGAGCTTTTTTTTAACCAAAAGTTACACGAAAAGAGTAATTCTTTAAAGGAAGAGCACTTCTTTGAAAAGGGGAGACGAACAAAATGAATATTGAACATCCAATGGTAGCGCAGATGAATGACTTTGGATATCCAAAAAGCTATTGGTCATATGACATGACACGTTATGGGTATCAAGTCGAGATTGAAGAGAGTCTGGAGGGATTTGAAGAAGATGAAACATCAGATGACGTTTGATGCCAGAAAGGAAGCGCAGCTCTGTTTAGTCCAAGCTGGCGGCTGGATGACCTTTCATCACCAGAAACCGGTGTTTGTTTTTTCCACATCAGAAGACAAGCAAACATACATGACCCTCTTGGCGGAAAAGGTCGCTGAAGCAAAAAAGGAGGGATCAAGACGACATGAAACGATGGAAGAAAATCCTGACAATCCTCAAATGCTTGCTCAAAGCGAGTAAAAACGAACAAAACATCCGTCAGTGGGAAAAGGATGACGGGAGATCATAACATGGTCATCCATTTCATTATTGAGGCAGAGTTTTTGTTAACAAAAGATACATTGATAAAAAGAATACGAGCAGCTGCCAAAGCGCAATGCCCGCATAAAATAAAAGACGCACTATCACTCGAGATTCGTTTATTTGACGACATGCCGCTTGACATAGCTGACTGTCAAATCAAGCGTACATACGCAGAAAAAGGTTTGATACGCCCAGTGAACGTCAGCATCTTTCAGCCACGACTACACCATATTCAAGAAGCACTTCATTCTATTGCGGATAGGGCCCCTCTACAGATCGTTGATTTAAGAGTTTCCCAGTTTTATAGTATGCGTCCAAGAGTTGAAATCATTTTAAATACGATAGGTGATGGCACGAAGTCCTCACCAATTAAGGAGACAAGCATATGAACGAGCCAAAACAATTATTCATTCAAGAAAATCAGACATTTGTCGGTGAGATGGAAACAGGAAAAATTCAAGTCATCGTGTTAGATGGGAATGTAGGAACAGCTTATCAGATAGATGTACCTGAACATGGAAAAACCATTATACAAACGGCAAAAGGTCATTTTGCAAGAGTAGATCACGAGATTGGTTTTAAAATCAGCTAGATCACTGAACAGATCACTGAACAGATCACAACATCATACGTCCAAGACGGAAAGCCTGCGGACACTGATCAAGACCCTGAAAAGGGGACTGATTGGTGTCCGTTTTTTATTTTCTTAAAAAAGGGAGAGAGCCAATATGCAAGATTTACTCATTGAATACAAACGAGCATTAAAGGATGCTAGAAAAAGATATGAACCATTTAGAGAAAAAGAAGACAAACAGCTGTCAGATCAAGAGAAGCATGATAAAAAAATTATCGCTAGTATGGTGAGCGATCTCGAATACGTCGTGGAATGGCTTCAAATTGGCAGACAGCCAGGCGCACGCAGAGGATTAGACAGACGTTCAGTCTATCAGCGCACCATTCTAGCAAATCCAGAAGTGTTAGAGGCTTTATCACATGAATATACAATCATCCAAGAAAATGAAAAAGAATTCAGTGAGCGGGACAAGAAACGAATTGACGAAGCCTTGTCCGTTTTAACGGACCGAGAAAAGGACGTATTCTTCATGCACACAACACAAGGATTATCGTTTAGCGAGATTGCGATTATGCTGGATGTGAAAAAAGGAACTGTCCAAAAACATATGGAGAGAGCTCGGACAAAGATGTCCAAGAAAGTACAAGAACGCCTATTCGAAGCAGCTGAATAGGCGTTTTTTCTTTTACAAAATAAATGGAGCAACACTTGTCTTACAGTTGCCACCTATAGTTAGAAAGACCAAACGGATGTTTGCTAGCCCTACACAAATGATTCCTTCACAGGAAATCGTTCGAATTAAAAGGAGGCGGCAGGTGAATGTAAATGAAAGATAAACGGATAGAAGCCAAGCAAGATTATATGAAAGGGATGACGTACCAGCAAATTGCTGATCATTACAATGTCTCAATCCATACCGTCAAATCATGGAAAAGACGATACGGATGGCAAAGGCAAAAAGGTTCGTCAAAGCAGGCACACTCGATCTTCAATCAGTTTCTTTCAGATGAAACAATTGAAATCATGGAGAAAATGGGCGGGCGTACATCGCTTGATTTAATCTGGGATCAAATTCAAATTCAATATGCTGCTATTATTCGGGCGCAGCGAATCATGTATGTGTCAGATCAAGATGACATGATCAAAGAGCTGAAAAAGGCAGCATACATGCCTTCTTCATTAGAAGAAACAGTAGAAGGCATTCAGCTAGAACAAGAAATCAGCACAGAAGAATATTCGTTTCAATTTTCATGGGATCGGCATGCCACCTTTTTAAATGCCCAATCCCGTGCAATGGGAGAGCTCAGGCGTCTCATTAAACAGTTTGAAGAGCTTGCACATGCGAAGGATGAACGAAGATTAAGGCTAAAGCAAATTGAACTGACCATCGAAAAAACAAAAAAAGCAGTGCGCGAAGAAAAAGAGGAAGATCTTCACATCATGATCAAGCGAAAAGAGGATAACTCATGACGCCATTGATTGAAAAAGAAGTCAATCCTCACTTTGAACACTTTCTATTCGATTGGAATCAAAAGTTTCAATTTTTAGTAGGCGGCTACGGCTCCTCGAAAAGCTATCACATTGCGTTAAAACTCATTTTAAAGCTGCTGGAAGAAAAACGGACAGCACTTGTCATTCGAGAAGTATATGATACGCACCGCGAATCAACCTTTTCTCTCTTACAAGAGATCGTCAGCGATCTTGGCATCGATCATGTGGTGAAGTGCCGCAGTTCGCCGCTTGCCTTGACGTTTCGAAATGGCAGCAGCATCTTATTCAAAGGGCTGGACAAGCCTGAGAAATTGAAATCGATTAACAACATCTCGATGATTTGGATTGAGGAGTGTTCAGAGGTTTCTTATGAAGGCTTTAAAGAGCTGCTTGGAAGGCTGAGGCACCCGTCCTTACCGCTTTATATGATGTTATCGACCAATCCTGTTGGTCAAGATAATTGGACGTACAGACATTTCTTTCGAGATGAACAGTTGAAGCGATTTGTCCTAGATGACGAAACCTTATACAAAAAACGCACCGTTGTGATCAAGGATACGTACTATCATCACTCCACAGCGGAAGATAACCTATTTCTCCCTAAAAGCTATGTGGAGCAGCTGGATGAGCTGAAAGAATACGACCCAGACCTCTATCGAATTGCGAGGAAGGGCTATTTCGGCATCAACGGCACAAAGGTTTTTCCTCAATTTGAGGTGAGAAGCCATTCTGATGTATTAGAAGCCATTCAGCAGATGGACCGGCCGCTAAAACGAGCAGGCATGGATTTTGGATTTGTTGAATCATACAATGCGCTCATTCGATTAGCCGTCGACCATGAAAAAAAGTACTTATATATTTACTGGGAATATTACGACCGCGGGAAAACAGATGATGAAACAGCTGTTGACCTAAAAGAGTTCATTGAATCAAAGGAACTCATCAAAGCCGATGCAGCCGAGCCTAAAACCATTCACTATTTTCGGCAGCGTGGATTTCAAATGGTGGCAGCACATAAGTTCCAAGGCTCTCGTTTGCAGTATACGAAAAAGATCAAACGGTTTAAAAAAATCATTTGCTCTGATGCTTGTCCGTACACAATCTATGAACTTCAATCACTGACCTATAAGGCAGATAAGGATGGACGTTTAGAGGAAGATGCATTTCAAATCGATCCGCACACATTATCAGCGATCTGGTATGCGCTGGATGATTATGAAGTGACGGATTTGAAACAGACCGCCTCAGAGCGTGTCCGTCCAAACAGAGAGAGGAGGTCCATACAATGAAACAATTGAAAGCAACGATTATGAAGGCAAACATGTCTGATCATACAAAACAAATGTATGCAGATGAATTTTCCTATGAAAAAGACGACATTGTTCCCCCGCCTTACAACATCAATGAATTAAAAAGCATGGCAGAATATTCAACCATTCTTCAGCAATGTATTGATGCGTACAAAACGAATATTTTGGGTTTTGGGTTTGGGGTGGAATATGCCTTTGACTTTAATGCAGAAGGTGTAAAACCGGCAAAAAAGAAAGCCGCAGAAAAGGAATGGACAAGACTTGAAGAGTTTACGAAGTACATGAACTATGATGAGTCCGCTGATGTGATTCTTGGCTATGTCCTCGAAGACCGAGAGAAAACGGGCAATGGCTTTTTAGAGGTGCTGAGAGATGGACAAGGAAAGCCGGCCGGAATCGAGTATTTAGATGCGCTCCATATCCGCATTTGCAAGCTTAGTGAGCCAGTCGACGTTGAATTCAGTTACACAGAAAATGGCGAATTAAGAACAATGAATCGAAAGAAACGATTCCGCAAATATGTGCAGGTAATCAACGAAAAGAAAGTCTTCTTCAAGGAGTATGGTGATCCGCGCATTTTGCACTGTGAAACAGGCAAGTACGATGACACCACACCAGAGCCGCTTCGCGCAACAGAAGTAATTCATTTTAAAATTGGCAGCGGAACGTATGGGATTCCCCGCTGGATTGGCAACATCGTCAATATGTACGGAGCACGCAAGGCAGAGGAGCTGAACTATCTTTATTTTAAACAAGGACGGCATGTACCAGGTGCCATCATTGTCGAAAATGGGATGCTGTCAGAATCCTCTTATCAGCAGCTTCAAGATTATATGGACGATATTGAAGGATCTGATCATGCACATAAATTTCTATTGCTTGAAGTTGAAGGTCTGCCGACAGAAAAAGGGCTAACGGGAGAAGAAGATGTCTCAAATGTCAAAGTAAACTTCAAATCTCTAGCCGAGATCCTGCAAGAAGATGCGCTTTTTTTAGAATACGATGAAAAAACAAGAAACAAAATCCGCTCTGCGTTTCGCCTTCCACCAATTTACACAGGTGAGTCTCAAGACTATAACAAAGCGACAGCAGATACAGCGCGTAAAACAACAGAAGAGCAAGTATTTCAGCCGGAACGGCATCTCATCACAGGAAAACTCAATACTCTTTTTCTGCCGGATCTTGAAATTTGGCATGTCCGTTTTCTATTAAATGGTCCTGATTTTAGAGATCCATTAGAGATTGCCAAAGTACTGACACCATTTATTCAGGCGGGGGCAGTGTCACCTAACGATTTGCGCGATTTAGCAGGAAGAATCCTCGGGAAAACGCTAGAGGAATGGCCTGAGGAACTGTATCACCGCCCTTTAGAAAGCCGCATGAAATCAGCTGAAGAAAAGCCTCAACCAGAGCCGGACCAGCTGACGAAATAAACAGAAGCGGGTGCGCTTTTTTGAAAGGGGGTGAACATATGCCAAGAGAACTAAAAAACGCTAAAATTACGCATGTTTCCTACGTGGACAAAGCAGCGAACAAGAAGAAATTCTTTTTGATGAAAGCAAAGAAAAAGCGGCCTGACTTTCAAAAGGAGGTCAGTGTCCTGACAAAGGCAGAAGATGCTCATCGCCTCGTGTACGGTGTCGTGTATGAGCCGAATACACCTGATGCACATCAAGACTTTATGACAGCCAAGGAAATTGAAAGAGCGGCACACGGCTTTATGAAGGATGCCCGTCATATTGATAAGCAGCATGATTTTCAAGATGGTGTTGGCGAAGTGGTTGAATCATATATTGCTCCGGCTGATGTTGAAGTGGGCGGGGAGCTGATTCGCAAAGGATCTTGGGTGCTTGTGACAAAGGCTTCCCAAGAGATTTGGGATCAAATTCAAAAAGGCCACATTACAGGCTATTCAATGGCCGGAACGGCGGACATCGTCGCCATAGAAGAACAAGATCAGCTTCTATCTCAAGACACAAATGAGAGAGGTCTTTTTTCTTTGCTGAAAAATTTCTTTTTAAAAGAGGAAGGTGCAAACATGTCACAACCATTTTGGAATATTTTAGACCATCTGCTGGAAACCTTACAGTCAAGTGATGGTGATGAGGCGGATGTAAGAGCTACCTTAGAACAGCTCATTCCAATCATGCAGGACATCCTGAAGACAGAGGATGTACTTCAAACGATTGGTGAAAGGCCAGCAGACGTACAAAAAGAAGAGGCCGCTTTGACGACGGATCAAGTGCGAGAGCTCGAAAAGGCAAAAAAGGCCATCGAAAACGTCTTGCAGCAGGCTGAAAAGCAGGAAACAGAACAAACAGGGGAAGAACCTGTCCAAAAAGTGCTCGAACAAGTCGTTGCACCGATTCGTCATCAGCTCTCTTCCTTAGAGAAATCAGCCAGCAGAGAAAAAGCAGCGATGCAGGAAGTGCTTCAGGAGCAGCTTTTGCCTATTTCAGAGCGGATTCACATGCTTGAAAAGGCAAGGGGCATATCAAAACAAACAATCCACGATACACAAAACGACACGACAAAACCCATATGGGATGGCTTACTATAAGCCGAAATAAGGAGGAAACAGTGTGAGAAATCAAGAGTTGATTCGTAAGGCCGAAATGACACTTGCCAGCTTAAAAACCGGCGGTCTCATGAACGCAACCCAATCCAACACATTCATTAGAATGATGCAAAACACCCCAACCGTTTTAAATGATGCACGCATCATTCCGATGGAAAGTGATTCACAAAAAATCGAAAAAATCGGCTTTGGCCAGCGTATTTTGCGCCCAGCAGAGGAAGGCAAAGCGCTTGATGCAAAAGACCGTGTTGTCCCAGCGACAAGCACTGTCCAGCTAAATGCAAAAGAGGTCATTGCAGAAATTCATATGACCTACGACAGCATTGAAAACAATATTGAAAAAGACGGAATTCAGCAGACAATTATGCAAATGCTTGCTGAACGAGCGGCCGTTGATATTGAAGAGCTCATCGTCAATGGGGATACGACTTCATCAGATCCGTTTTTAGCCCAAATGGATGGCGTCAGAAAACAAGCAGTATCTCATATTGTCGATGCCAATGGAGCGGAAATTAGCCGCCAAATGTTTAAACAAGCCTATAAAGCGATGCCGTCAAAATATTTACGTGTACCTCAGGATTTCCGTTTCTACACATCCCCAAGTTTAGAGGTGGAATGGAAGGATCAAGTAGCAAACCGTCAGACAACTCTCGGAGATGCGGTTATTCAAGGCGGACTTTCTTCTGCATTCGGTGTGCCAGTCAAAGGCCTTGCCAATATGCAGCCATATGACGAAGCGGGAACAGACGTATCAGATATTTTGCTGACACACCCTAAAAATATTATCGTAGGTTTTTCTCGTCATATTCGAATTGAAGTAGAAAAAGATATTCGCAGACGTAAATTTATTATTGTCCTAACAGCGAAGCTAGACAGCAAATTTGAGGAAGAGGATGCTGTAGCAAAAGTGATGAAAGTGAAAGAGTAGGTGACATCAGGCCATGATTATTTCTCCTGAAGAACTGCAAGCCTATTCTGTATTTGAGCGTGTGAAAAATCGATCTGTAGAAAGACTGACAGCAGATATTATCGAAGCAGAAGCTGCGGTATTTCAAATCGTAGGTCATGATTTCTCAAGCGAAAAATATCAGCCCCTCCCTGAAAAAGCAAGAATCGCATTATTAAAAATGGCCCAATATTTTGCCATGCTGAATGATGATGAATCTATGATGAAAGGCTTTACGTCAGAAAAAATGGGTGATTATTCATATGCGAAGGCAGCTGATCAAGTGAAAGGCAAACCTTATGTATATGCCCTGCTTGTCGATTACATTGAACCATCATTTACTGGGGGCAGTACCAAATTAAAGGTGAGATCATTATGAGTTATCAATCTCTCTTAACAGATCGCTGTGATCTTTTTCACCTTGAACATCAGGAGGCTTCCCGAGGAAAATTCGGGATTCCAGCTGATGACTTACAAATGACTCTTTCCTATCCTGATGCGCCTAGCCTGACAGATCTGGCTTGTTATGTCATAGAAAAGAATCAGTCGCTTGTGCAAGAAGAGCCGAATATAGTGATTTATCAGTCCTATCTTGTCCATTTCCCTTTAGCAAGTGATATTCGCCTGCATGACAAAATGGTGTGGAACGGCGTCTCACTTAAGTTACAGCAGCCCAAAAAAGTGAAAAATCATCACATTGAAGTGATGGCAGTCAGGAAGGAAAATCTATGAAAATTGATGGACTTGACCGGCTGCTTTCACAGCTGGAAACAGCGTGTGCCGGCGGCTTAAAAGCAGAATATCAAGATTGGCTAGAGGACATGGGTCTAGAGCTTTTGGACATCATTCAGGATGAGTTAATCAAGGAGAATGCTGTCGATACAGGTCGGCTTCTAAGCTCCTTTACGCAAGGAGACAAGGAGAATCATTTTCTCATGTCAAAAGGTGGTCTCACACTTGAAGTGGGAACGAAGCTTGAATATGCCTCCTATGTCAATGACGGACATGCTACTTCTTCAAGTGGAGAGCGAAGATGGGTGCCTGGCAGGTGGGCTGGCAGCCGCTTTGAATATGATCCGAATGCAAAGACAGGAATGATGCTTGCCTCTCAATGGGTAGATGGAAATGGCTACTGGGATCATGCTGTCATGCTCTATGAGCAAATGTTTGAACAGTCGCTGGATCGAAAGCTTCAAAGCTGGTTCGATCGACATTTTGGGAGGTGATGAAATGAATCAAGAAGTCGGGGCAATCATGCATTATATTTACACACACTTTCCTGTGACAATGTATGATCGACTTTTGCCAGAGCGTTTTCAAGTGCCATCCGTTTATGTGCCGCCCGTAACAGTCATCAGCGGTCCAGATACGGTATCTACATTTATGAAATCTTATTCGCTGCAAGTGAAAGTGTTTCATATGGATTCAGAAAAAGCACATGACGCGGCAGAAATAATTGTTGATGCATTGCTTGCTGATCGTCAAATGATTCAGATGATGAGTGAAGATGGAGAGGTGCTTGATGATTATGTCCGCATAAAAAGAGTGGAAACAAGAATGATAGATCAAGGCGTAGCAGCGATTGTCCTGACGTGGGATAGCAGTTATTGGTACAACCGAGACAAACAAGCGAGCCTTGAAGACATCAACTTTTCAGATGGGGTGATCAAACGTGAGCAAGACTAAAAAAGCAGAGCCTGCTCAAACAGCTGGCGAAGAAAAAGAATTTGGCTTTTCATTTGAAGCCTTAAAGGAGCACAGTAAGGATCTTTTTGGGGTTAAACCAGAAGTCCTTGAAGGTGCTCTTTTTTATATCAAACATCAACCAATTACAAAAACAGAAGCGAAAAAGCACATTGATGCTTTTTTGTCCAAGGAGGTTTAAAGGATGAACGGAGGCACATTTACACCAGGTACAGAGAAAAAGCGTCCTGGCATTTACTTTAATTTTAAAACAACAGCAGAGCAGCGAATTACTTTAGGCGATCGAGGTACGGTGGCACTTCCTCTTGTGATGAGCTGGGGAGAACCAAAAACCTTTATTTCCGTTTCCAATATGGAAGACTTAAATAAAAAGGTTGGACTCAACATTGATGACAAGTCTCTTCTTCTTTTCCGTGAAGCAAAGAAAAAAGCACAAACGGTCTTGCTTTACCGCCTAAACGAAGGGGTACAAGCCAAAGCGGAAATCGCAGAAAAATTTGTGGTCACAGCCAATTATGGCGGTCAAAAAGGAAATGAGATCACTATCCAAGTGGCAGAAAATGTACTCGACAGCACAAAACGTGACGTCATCACTTATCTTGGAACAGATATTGTCGATAAGCAGGTTGTCACGGATGTCAAAGATCTTGTAGAAAACAAATATGTTCAATTTTCTGGTGAAGGTGAAGCAGTTATCACGGCTGGTGTGGCACTAAGCGGCGGGAAAAACGGTGTGGCAAGTGTCGCAGATTATACAGCTTTCCTAGAAGCAGCTGAAACGGAATACTTTGATGTCATTGCGCTCCCAGTCGATAAAAGTGAGCAATTAAAAGCGACATTCGCTTCCTTTATCGAGCGTTTACGTGATAAGCAAGGACGTAAGGTGCAAGGCATTGTGGCGAACTATGTAGCTGACCAAGAAGGCATCATTAATGTGACAAGCGGTGTTGTGCTGGAAGATGGAACAGAACTAACACCTGCTCAAACAACAGCTTGGGTTGCAGGTGCAAGTGCAGGTGCAAACTTCAATCAGTCACTCACCTTTGTTGAATACGAAGGAGCAGTAGATACATTAGAACGCCTTGATAATGATCAAGTAGAATACCGATTATCACAAGGGGAGTTCATCTTCACTTTTGATGCGAGAGACCGCACGGTGAGTGTTGAAAAAGATATTAACTCTTTAACAAGCTTCACAGCTGAAAAGAATCAGCAAATGGCGAAAAACAAAATCATTCGTGTGCTTGATGCCATCAACAATGATTTAACGTTCGAATTAAAAAATCTGATTAAATTACGCAAAGCCAATGGCAATGACATCCCAGCATCTGATGATGGAGTGCAGCTTGTGAAAACACTGATTACACAGTATCTCACACAGCTTCAAGATGGCAGCGGCATTACAGGCTTTAACTCAGAAACAGATATCGTGATCGGTCTCAATGAAGATCGTGATGGATTTATTATCGATCTAGCTGTTCAACCAGTAGATGCAGCAGAAAAATTCTATTTCAACGTGGAGGTGAAGTAAGATGGCTTTTAAAGCGCAAAATACAATTTCAGGTAAAGAGGGTCGTCTTTTCTTAGAAGGTGAGGAGCTTGCCTTTATCAAAACGTTTGAAGCAAACGTGGAGAAAAACAAATCAGAAGTCAACGTGATGGGCCGAAGAATGACTGGTCATAAAACAACTGGGGCAAACGGAACAGGAACGGCAACATTCTATAAAGTCACTTCACGTTTCGTACAACTCATGCTCAACTATGTGAAAAAAGGGGAAGATCCTTATTTCACTCTTCAAGCGGTGATTGATGATAAATCATCAGGCAGAGGCACAGAGCGTGTGACGTTATTCGATGTCAACTTTGATTCGGCTAAAATTGCTGGATTGGACGTCGATTCAGAGGCACTTGAAGAAGAAGTTCCGTTTACGTTCGAGGACTTTGATCTTCCTGAGAAGTTGAAAGATACATTTTAAAAAGAGATAAAAAAAGTAACATTTCTTTGTTGAAAAAATTATCGTTATGTTATAATGAATTCAAATTACGGATTCTGTAATTACACTTAACTGTAATCCTTAAACAATGTAATAATTAAGAAAACGTGTTTACATGCAAAGCGATTTGCATACAATAAAAAGAAGCCAGGATGCGACAACATCCCGGCAATGTACAATGAGGCCCTCAAGGGGCTGGCTAATCAATTAGATAGTTTTAAGGATAGACTTTCCCTTCAACCGTCCAAAGCTCAAGGGGAGTCTATTTTTTGTCTATATACGTCAACAAAGTAAAGATAAACATCCCGAATAAAAGCATTAGGGAAATCGCTTCAAATGTTGACATTGGCATCACCCCCTTCCTATCGGGGATGAGCCAGACACCCTTGAGCAAGCCGTTCAATTGTACCGTTTAAATTATACATGAAAAGATTGGAAAGCACATTCAAAAAATGGATGTGCTTTTTTGCATTCAAAAAAACATAACAAAGGGAGTTTTTAAACATGAGCGAAAAACAAACATTTGATCTTTCATTTTTTATGCCAGGACAAACAGTAGAAGCGGAAGAGGTCAAAGTACCAATTTCTAAGCGTTTTGTTGATAAAAAAGGGAATGTCATTCCTTTTGTCTTTAAAGCCATTACAACTGAACGCATTGATGAACTGGAAAAAGAAAACACGACCTTCAAGAATGTCAAAGGCAGAGGCCGCGTGAAGGACTTAGACAGCCAGCGTTTCTACGCACGAATTGCCATTGAATCGACTATTTATCCAGATTTCCGCTCGAAGGAATTAAGAGAAGCCTACAGCACACAAGATCCAGTTGAAGTCGCAAAACGTGTATTATCTGTCGGCGGTGAATACGCAAACTGGTTAAACAAAGCGATTGAAATCAACGGATTCGAAGACGAAATTGAAGATTTAGAAGACGCAGCAAAAAACTAATAAAAGATGGGGATAAGGAAGCCGTGTTTTTATATTACGCCATGCACGAGCTTCACTATTCCCCATCTGAACTCCTAGATTTATACGAATCACCAAGACCATTCAAAGCACTCCTATTTGGACTCATCAGCTACAAACTCGACATGCTAGAAAAAGAAGCAAAGAAAGGAGGGAAATAATTGGCGAAACTCACTGCGCGATTTGAATTAGAAGACAAAGTATCGAAGAAGCTGCTGCGCATTCAAAAACGATTTCAAACCTTTGAGAAGCAGCTCAAACCATTTAGAAAACCGGTGAAAATAAACCTGGATATAGATGACAAGAAATTAAGAAACTTTAGTTTATCGCTTCGGAAAATGTCAGTGATTTCCATGAGGCTGGATCAAGGAATCTATCGTGATCTTAAAGCATTAAACAATCAGTTAAATATGTTCCCGAATCACTTGGTCATATCCATTCAAGCGAAGGGATTAGATGTCATTAAATCGAGCATAAATCGTTTAAAGCAAGCGGGAACAAGCCCCATTATGCTGACGTTTAAACTAAACGATCAATTGTCAGGTAAAATGTCATCAATCAAAAAATCTATCTTTCAGCTCATGAACAGAACGTACTATATGAGATTAAACATGGTTGACCAAGCCACCGCTGCAATTCAACGAATCAAAAAGACGCTCAAAAGCTTGACGATGTCTAAACACGAAATCAGAGTGTCTGTTCAAGACAATGCAAAGAGTAAGTTGAAAAAACGAGATCAAGCAGAGTCGGTTGTGAAAGAACAAAACATAAAAAAAGAACCTGAGGCTGTTAGTCCGTCAGTGAAAACAGAAGATCCTAAACAGAGCTGGCTCCAGAACCTTGCCAATAAGGGATTAAGTGAAATTCAAAAATATGCAGGTGACGTTGCAGATAAAGTGAAGGAAAAATTGAGTCCTAGAAAGTTTTGGGATGAAAAAGCACTTCCTTGGGTTGAAAATAAAATAGAAGAGTACAAGCAAGATGTGATCGGAAGAATTAAAGAGAAAATTAAATTTAATCCTGAAAAAAAACTAGATCAATTGGTGACTAATGTATTAGATCGGTTCTTAGGTGCAAGTGATCAATCAAGTGAAAGTACCACTCAGGCACCAACAACAGCACCAACAACAACAGCACCAACAACAACAGCACCAACAACAGCACCAACAACAGCACCATCAAATCCAGCTCCCAAAACGAAACCTCAGTCGCGAGGTGGAAAAGGCTTGTTTCGCAATAGTTGTTGCCCCTGCTGTGCAAGAGGTTTAAGCAGGGGAGGATCTACTAAAACTAAAAATCGAAATGGTCGCTCACCAAGACAGACAAGAAATCCAAATGCTACATCAAGGGCCGAAATGAATAGAAGACCTCCAAGTAGATTAGGGAAACTGAAAACAAATGCAGGTAAATTATTTGGAAAAATCCCTACTGGACTAAAGAAAGGTGCGGGTATCGCAGCTTCAGCTGGCGGACTTACGGGTTTAGTGAAAGGTAGCAAGGGGTTAAGTGGATTAGGGAATGCAATGAAAAGTATAGGTAAAGGGAGCGGAAAATTATTAAAGAAAGTACCTATTCTAGGAAGTGTACTTAGTGCAACAAATCTAATTGGTATGAACAAAGAGAATGCTGGTGAAAAGATTGGTACGACTGGAGGCGGCATCGCCGGCGGAATGGCAGGTGCTGCAGCAGGTGCAGCTATTGGAAGCGTAGTCCCAGGGATAGGTACAGCCATCGGCAGTCTAGTAGGCGGCATCGCTGGAAGTATGGGCGGAGAATCTATCGGTGAAACAATTGGAAAATGGTTTGATGGCGGCGGATTTGAAAAGATTGGCCAAAAAGCCATTGAAATCAAAAATCAAATTGTCGAAGTTTGGTCAACAGTCGCGGCTTGGTTCACAGAAAATGTATGGACGCCACTAAGTGATACAGTCGTTACAGTAGCAACGACCATCTGGACAAATCTAGTCAATGCCTGGACATGGATTCAAGAAACATTTAGTGCAGTTGCAGGCTGGTTTATCGAAAACGTATGGACGCCACTAAGTGATACAGTCGTTACAGTAGCAACGACCATCTGGACAAATCTAGTCAATGCCTGGACATGGATTCAAGAAACATTTAGTGCAGTTGCAAGCTGGTTTATCGAAAACGTATGGACACCGCTCAGCGACACAGTCGTTACGGTAGCAACAACCATCTGGACAAGTCTAGTCAATGCCTGGACATGGATACAAGAAACGTTCAGTGCAGTTGCAGGTTGGTTTATTGAAAACGTTTGGACACCACTGAGCAGTACAGTTGTTACAGTCGCTACAGGGATTTGGACAGCATTATCAAATGCATGGAAAAAGATACAATCAATCTTTGGAGCTGTATCGTCATGGTTTATGGAAAATGTGTGGAATCCACTTGTAGATACCGTAGGAACCATTAAAGACAGTTTCGGGAAAAAGTTCGAAGAAGCGTATAAAGTGGTGACAGATATATGGGATGGATTATCCAAATGGTTTGAGGACAACATTCAAAAGCCGATTGTAAAAGTAGCAGAAGCTATTGGTGATGGGTTTTCTAAAGCGTTTGGGTGGGTCAAAGATTTGTTTAATAAGGCTGGCGGTGGGGTTGATTTTGTATTGAAACATGTCTTTGGAGACCCTGATAAAAAAGCCACAGGCGGCTATATCACCCAGCCAACCTTATCATGGGTCGGTGAAGCAGGTAACGAATTTGTCATTCCAACTCAAAATAACCGAGGGCGCGGGAAGATGCTGCTTGCTCAGGCTGCTTCTCATCTTGGGATGTCTGTTATGCCAAGCGGAGCAGCTGGAAATCAAGTATCAAGCTCTCCAGCTCCTACAGCAGTAGCTTCATCATCTTCTGTCGGTTCAATAGACGGATCGGTCTCGATGACTGGGAACATTCAAGCCTCCAGCATAGGCGAGCAATTTAATAAGGATTTTGAACAAGGATTAAATCAAAAAATGATTACACTTGATCAATGGAAGCAAAAGAATATTCAGCAGCCTTTTGGTCAATTGACCTCAGACTCAAATAAGTTCGGTCAGCAAACAGTTGCTGCTTTTGCGAATGGTCAGCAGATGACACCAACAGGAACAGATAGCTTTTTGCAAAGTCGTGTAAAAGCACCATACCAACAAGTGATGACAGCATCGCCAACTTGGGGTTCTGGAACGGTTAGTGGTTTTGCCACAGGTCAAAATGCCACTTCAGTTGGTACTAGCCAATACGTAGATCAGCACATCAAACAACCATTTCTACAAGCAAAACAAGAATCACCAGGCTGGGGCTCAGGAATGATGGATGCCTTTAACAGTGGCATGCGTTCAAAAGCAAGTGAAGTCACACAAGCCGCCAAAGAAATGGCGAAGAAAGTAGAGCAGGCGTTTAGAGAGGAATTAGATATTCATTCCCCTTCACGCGTCATGATGAGTCTTGGGAAATTTGCATCGATCGGTGTCGTCAAAGGACTCGACTCAGTTGATGTGAAAAAGTTTGCTGAAAATCAGGCTGGTTCATTAATTGGAGCTTTCAGCGGTATGGGGGCTTCAGGTCTTAGTGTTCAGCAATGGCTCATGGCAGCTCTCATGGCAACTGGCACATCGATGAACTGGCTTCCAGGTCTGATGACCATTGCGCAGCATGAATCGAATGGAAATCCGAGAGCAATCAACTTATGGGATTCTAACGCCAAGAAGGGAACGCCTTCTAAAGGCTTAATGCAAACAATTGGAACGACGTTTAACTCCAATAAAGGCAAAGGCATGAATGACATTTGGAACCCAATTCATAATGCCGTAGCAGCCATTAACTACATTAAGGGCAGATATGGAACAGTCTTCAATACACCGGGATTACGAAGTATGAGAACAGGCGGGCCTTATAAAGGCTACGCAAATGGTGGACTGATTACTCAGGAGCAGGTTGCTAGAGTCGGTGAAGGAAACAAACGCGAATGGATCATTCCAGAAGAAAGAGGCATACGCGGAAGGTATTTATTAACGCAGGCAGCCAAGGCACTTGGAATGCAAGTATATGATCCAGTAAATGCGTCTGCTCCTTTACCAGAATCACAAATGCAGCAAGTCACCTCAGCTCAGTCTTCTAGTCGTACAGCATCGTCAAGTAATAAGCAAATCACCATTCAATTCAATGGGGACCAGAATTTCCATAATGGACAAGATCAGCAATCGCTTGTCGAAAAAATTAGACAAATGCTCGTAGATGAACTGGAAGTAGAGCTTCATACAGGAACGAAGGGGGTCGTGATTGATGGGTAAATCAGTGTATCAATTGTGGATTTCCCAAGGAAAGGACAAGTTGCGATTCCCTGTCCTTCCATCCGAACTTGAAATCACAAATAACGTACAAAATGAAACGGTAAAGGTTGCCTCTTTTGGAGAACTGACCTTTATTGATGTCCCATCGGCTAAGCAAGTATCATTCACTTCATTATTTCCTAAGAAATATTCGCCAATTGCTGAATATAAAAGCATTCCATCACCGGAGAATGCGATAGCGAAAATAGAACGAATGATGCGTTCAAAGAAGTCTGTGCGGCTGATTGTAACGGGGACAAAAATCAACATGACGTGCAGCATTGAAAGCTTCACCCATAAAGAAGGATCGTATGATATTGGCGATCGTGAATTTACGATCGAGGTAAAGGAATACAAAACCGCATCGCCTAGGAAAATTAAACGAAAGAAAAAAGCAAAACAAACGAAAAAGAAAAGGCCTTCAAAAACACCGCCAAAAATGTACACCGTCAAAAAAGGGGATACGCTATGGGCCATTTCAGGCAGGTTTTATGGCGACAGTACAAAATGGCGGCGTATTTGGAATGCGAATAAATTAGCGATGATTAAACGTAGCAAACGCAATATTAAGCAGCCGGGGCATTGGATTTTCCCTGGACAAAGGTTAAAAATACCACAATAGGGGGGCTGGCATTGATCGAGCTTTTTGCCATCAGAAGCGGCACCATGTATGAGCTTGTCACAGAGAGTGTGACACTTCAGGGGCAAAGGTATCAAGCCCCTCGCTCTATTCAAGCAAATATTATCACAAAGCAAGGGAGTCAAACATATTACCGTGTCTCAGAAGGGGACACGGTTCTTTTTAAATGGAAAGGAAAAGAGCTGTTCAGAGGCATTGTGTTTTCTAGGACGCCTGTTGAAGGGAAACTGACCTTTACCGCATACGACATGCTTCAATATTTGGTGAAAAACCAAGATGTCTATGTTTTTTCAAAACAAAGAGCAGATCAAATCTTGAGACGGATTGGAGCTGACTTTCAAATTCCCATGACCTCCATCGCCAATACAGGTCATGTCATAAAATCACTAGTGTTTAAAAACGATACGAGCCTATATGACATGATTCTGAAAGCATTAAAAGAGACAAAGCGGCAAACCGGCAGAAACTATCAAATCTATTCTGCTAAAGGAAAGATGGGGCTGAGAGCTTGGCCAGATCCAGAGGACGTATGGGTCATTGAATCAGGTGTCAATCTCATTGGCTATCAGTACAGCACCTCGATTGAAGAAACAGCCACTCGTGTCAAGCTGCGCACGTCTGCAGATGAACAGGGGAAAAATAAGAAAAAAGGCAGTAAATCAGAGATTGTAGTGGTCGAACAGGATAAAGCAGGTCAGAGTAAATACGGTATTTTACAGCATGTTGAGACGGTTACAGGGCAAATCAACCAGCCGCAGCTACAAAAAAGAGCCAAAGTACAGCTGGCAGAGAAAAAAGGCGTGAAACAAGAAGTCAAAAGCATCCAAGCGCTAGGCATTCCTGAACTGCAAAGCGGTCTTCCAATCTATTTGAAAATCCCTGAAATCAACGTAAAAAAAACGTACTGGATCGATCAAGACAAACATGAATTCAGTGGAGTGAAACACACCATGACAATTGATGTCGTTGAGAAAAATTCCATTCCAAAGGGTGATCAAGCGTGAGGTTAAGTGAAGCGATTAAACGATTAGCAGTGAATGCTGTAGATGCCGCCTCTCCAATTGATCTGGTGATTGGAGAAGTCACGGCAGTTTCTCCTGTAAGCATCCGGTTAAATGAAAACCATAAACTGATCATCCCGGAAGAATTACTGATTTGGCCAAAGCGCCTAAATAAGGGTGAGGATGATGAACTGAAAAGGGGAGACAGCATTATGGTGCTGGCAATGGCAGGAGGGCAATCCTTCTACATCATCGACAAATTGTAAGGGAGGTGATGAACGTGGCACTTTCACCAGAGGAAGAAATTGAGGAAACAGAAGAAGACGAAGAGGTGGAAACCTCGACGACGTATCGAATAGATGTTGAAACTGGCAGATTGACAGGTGAAACCATTTCAGGCATTGAAGCAATTCGTCAATTCGTTTATATGACACTTAGGACAGAGCGGTATGCACATCCTATTTACAGCCACGACATTGGCACTGAAATTCAGGAGCTCTTGACGGATACAGAAGCCACGGATGAATACAAAGAAATGGAGATTCCGAGGCTGCTAGAGGAAGCATTGATTGTGGACGAACGGATTGATCATATTGAAGAGATAGAGGTCACAAAGGAAAATGACTCGTTTCATGTCAAGCTAGCTATTGTCACAGATGAAGGCACATTAGAAATAGAGGAGGTGATGGAGAGCGATGTTTGAGGAACAAAAGTATGAAGCATTAATGGAAAGAATGCTAGACAGACTGCCAGATGATATAGATAAAAGAGAAAACAGCGTCATTTGGAATGCCTTGGCACCTGCTGCCGCTGAACTGGCCCAGTCCTATATTTGGCTTGATCAAGTATTCGAGCTGGTCTTTGCAGATACAGCACAAGGAGAGTTTCTAGATCGGCGGGCCGCTGAAGTAGGAATTGAAAGAAAACCAGCGACTAAAGCGGTTTGGTCCGCAGCTATTCAGCCGGAGGATATCAACATCCCAGCTGGCTCACGGTTTTTTATTGAAGACGTCTATTTCCAATATTCGAACGATGGCACGCTAGAATGCGAGACACCTGGCAAAGTCGGCAATGGTCAATTAACAGATCAGGCGCTGCTTTCACTTGATACAATCCCGGGGCTTGAATCAATTATCATGAAAGATTTGGTAATACCCGGACAAGAGGAAGAAGATGACGCTTCGTTATATGATCGCTACTTAATACGTGCTAGGCGGGAGGCTGTCAGTGCCAACAAGGCGCATTATAAAAAATGGGCTGAGGAAGTGACAGGGGTTGGCAGAGCGAAGGTATTCCCGCTTTGGAATGGAGAAGGAACAGTCAAGATTGTCATCACAGACGGCAATCTAGATGTTGCATCAGATCTGCTTGTTAAAAGAGTACAGGAATATATCGACCCAGTACCAGGCGAAGGAGAAGGACAAGCGCCTATTGGTTCAAAAGCGACCGTCGAAAGCGCCAAATGGCTGGACATTGACATAGAAGTAGCCGTCGAACTTCAAATGGACTGGACCCTTGAAGGAGCGCAGAAAGAAATAGAAGAAAAGGTCAAAGCGCTGTTGAAATCAATTGCATTTGAAAAAAGTACCATTCGAATGTCCGCATTAAATGACATTCTGTACCATTCAGAAAGTGTATCAGATTATGCAAACGTGTTATTGAATGGGGAGTCAAAAAACTTAGTGTTACAGGACATTGAGATACCGCGTCTGAGGCAGGTGAAGGTTATTGAGCAAACAAGATGAAATGAAAAACTACTTGCCGCCATATTTTACAGAGATTTATGAAGTCGATCACCTGCTTAAAACAGAAGCGCCAGAGTTTGAGCAATTGGATGAATCCATTTTCGATTTAACGGATCAGTTCTTCCCTTTGACAGCGACATGGGGATTGAATAGATGGGAAAGAATGCTGAAGGTGCAGCGAGAATCAGATGATTCCATTGAACTTCGCAGAGCACGCTTACTCAATATGATGTCAAACATTCCACCGATCACGTATCTTTCTTTAGAGAAATCGGTGAATCGTTTTCTGAAAAATCCAAGTGCCATCATCCATCTGACCACCAATCGCTACCATTTCGCCTTACGTGTGAATCTAGATGATCTGCAAAACACTAGATATATTGTAGAAATACTTGAAACGTTAAAACCGGCTCATTTGGCTTATACATTCACTGCATTTCATCATACCGATGTACATGAAATAAATGATCATCACGGGAGGCTCACATTGCGAAGCAGAGTGGGTTTTTTCGATCATATTCCGATTTTACTCAATGGTGAATTTTTATTAAATGGGTCGTTTTATCTGAGCGGAACTCGAGGGACAACCGATGTACCTGCTCGTTTTCGGCATTCGTTGAAGATGAGAATGCCGCTTCAGCATAAGTCAGAGAACACATACCGAATGAATTATGTCATGACTGGAGCGGTACATGAAACGAAGCAAGGAGCGGCATTGACTTTACGCATAAAAAACCAGCTGTCACATCAAACCAAAAAGAAGATGACGTTCCGTCTGCCAGTACATGTCCAAACTGAACAAGGCGGCAGCTTACTGATTAAGGATCATTACTGGATTCTCGATGGATCTGTTCCGCTGGACGGATCAAAAATGCTAGCAGCTACTTCTCAAAAAATAGAGCTATAAGGAGGATCACAATGGCTGATCAATTAACCGTAACAACATTATATGCACGTCAACAAATGGCAAAGGCAAGAGCCGAAGGAACAAAACTCACAAAAGTCGTCAAAATGGCATTTGGAAATGGTGGGACGAAGGATGGGAAACCGATCTCACTAGACGGCACTGAACAAAAACTCAAAAAAGAACTCGTCCAAAAAGAGATTGATTCGTTTACCTTCATGGAACCAGCAAAAATCCGCTACACCTGCACGATCGCCGAAGGAGAACTTGCAGGAGAAGTCATCAACGAACTAGCACTTGTCGACGAAGCCGGCAAATTCACCGCCATCCGCACCATGACAGACAAACAAAAAGACGGCGACATCGAATTTGTTTTTGAGATTGATGATATTTATTAATGGAGGGGAAAAGAAGTGGAAATAAAATCACCTTTACCGTTTGAAACCTCTGACAAAGCCCATGCCAACTTATTTAACCGGATGGTCAACACACTTGTGGAGAATGACAATGAGCTCAGTAGACAAATAGAAGGAATCACAAATGAAAGCTTATTTAAACTAACAGGCGATCAAGCCATTCAAGATGCATCAGTCAGCGGTGAGGAATATCCAGATGGCATTACGTTCATGGATATTGGACAAGCGAATGATACCGGATATCCTACGAGATTTGGCTTTGTGAAAAATGAAAAATATAGTAACTTTCGATTTGTTCAATATTACTATGGGACTGGAAACGAAGCGGGCAGTTATTTTGATAGCACGGGTACATGGTGCCGTCATTGGTGGACTGGATCTGGTTGGACCGACTGGCATAAGCTCTCTGGGTTCTGTCATGCCAATATAGGTACAACTGGAAAACAGTTATTAACCAAAGGTGAGTATCAAAAAATCCTTTTTAATCGAAAGATAAAAGACAGTCATAACAATTTTGACATCAAAAATAATCGCTTCATCTGCCCTGAAAACGGAATGTATTCAGTGAATGCAGGTGTTTATATTGAAACCTTTCAACGATACGCAAACTTTGAATTATCGATCTATTTAAATGGAAAAAGGTATAAAAATATTGCACATCAAAGACAGAGCCCGACCAGCCCATCTGATACGTTGAGCTTTAGTATGGGACTTTATGGTGCTGCGAATGTACCGGCTAATAAAGGGGATTATTTAGAAATTTACATGTATGCAGGATATGACGGAGATGTTAGTCGTTATGTATCTGAAAATTCAGGCTGGTACAACTATTTTGATATTACAGAAGTAGGCGGCAGAAATTTCCTGAGAGGATAGGAGGATTCTATGATTTTATATGAAGCCATTAAGTATAAATACCCCGATGCGGATCCGCAAAAGGACTTTGAACTTAGAAATGATGGAGACGGTTCTTACATTAACGAGTGGCATCTAGATGTGCCAAAGCCAACGGCAAAAGAATTGAAAGAATGGTGGGACGAATCTCAAATCAATCCAAGTTATCAACCGCCTCTTCCGCTAGATTATCTAGCACAAGAAGTAGCCAAAGAAAAGCTCATGAGAAAACAGCTTGAACATCAATGTGATCATCTAACAAACGAAATAAAAGCGCTAAAAAATGAGATCCTTTTATATAAAGGAGAGCGTGAATCATGAATTATTGGGTAATGGCGTTGTATTTTAAATGGGTGACTCCTGAATTGGTCAAGCAAGCGGTGGAACTAGGCGATTGTTCAATGGAAGATTTAAAAACAGGATATGAGCAAAGGATGCTCACTCTAGAGCAGCTACCAAGAAGTGGAACCAAGCATCAAAGCAAGGGAGTGAAAACTGAATGGAAATAAAACAACCAAAACCTTTTGAAGTAAATGATAAAGCACATGCTGATTTGTTTAATGACATGGTCAAAGTACTTCTTGAAAATGATCATGGATTAATAGAGCAGTTCTTAAAACATACAAATGATGCGAGAGTACACGCATCTGAAACAGAAAAGAAGAAATGGAATCAATCTCAGTTATATAAAATGACGAATGATAACGGATCCCAATTGGTCAATATTCCAGCTGGCGGCAGTATTTATAACGGAATTAAATCGTTAGGTGCCTGCTCTTTCTATGCCCCAGGTGGTTCTGGAGTAGTCGATTCTCCTGCTATAGGTAATGCTGCATTAAGAGGCTTTCAGCTTGTGGGTCAAAATAATATTGGCGTAGGAATCGCGATTGACACATCAGGCAATGCATTTTGTTTTTCCTATCATGTGAATGACATTGCGATCAATTGGCTGCAAATACCTAGTCAAAACGAAAAAAACAAATGGGACGCAGGACAACTATCTAAAATTACCGCTGACGATGGAAGAGCATACGAAAGAATTAATGCAAACGATCCTAGTATTTTGGATAAACTCATCAAATTACCAGGCGTGCATTCTTGGTATATCCACGAAGCACATCCTGATTTGCCGACAAGAAGTTCTATGAGAGCCTTATCAGTCTTTAGTGAAAATACCTATGGCTGGATTATTGGGGCAAATAATACTGGTGATGTGTACATCAATCGATCCACGACAGATGTTACCGGTACTCAGCAAGAATGGAGCGGATGGAAGAGGTTGAACGAGCATCCGTTATTGAAGGCGAATGGAAATAGAATGCTTATCCCTACTGGTACAGATATATTAACACTGCCATCTGGCTTTTATTATGTCTCTGGAACGAACGCAGTGAATATGCCATCAACGACCGATGCTTCTTGGTTTAATGTAGATATTATAGAAACGGGAAATAACCGCAAAACATTTCATGTGAGTCGAAGCTATGATAATAGTCATTGGTACGGAACGACTCATACAGATGGGATTTTCAGAGGCTGGAAACGGATATTAACAGTGGAGGATATGTCAAATACTTCTTTTGTTGATTCGTATGATCAGAATAATTCTACAACTGTAGCATCTGAAAATATTCCAACAAAACTCCTTTTTGGAGATACAAGATCAGATGATTTGGGCGAATATGATCGTTCACGGTCTGAAATTACTTTGAAAAATAACGGCTTATATTTAATAAGACTTTATTTGACAAGTACGAATATTCCGGTTGGATCAGATAGTATTATCTCATGCTACGTGAATGGATCAGAATATCAACGCTTTGGAAATTGGAATCCAGTTATTTCATCCAGTGTCTATGTGATGTTCCTTCAACAAAAATTTAAAGCAGGAGATAAGTTAACATTTTATATTACTCCCAAAAATACTGGCAGAACCATCACTATTGGAACAGCTTACGTTACCTTATCTCAATTAAGATGGTAAAAAGTAAGTTACAATCCAGATCCAAAATGGACAAATTGGTGCAATGTGGGTAATTTATTTCGGGAAGAAGGTGATTCCAATGGAAGTAGATGTCGTCCAAAACTTAATGACACAAGGTCCTTTTGCCGTTCTCTTTTGCTGGGTTCTGTTCTATGTTCTCAACACAACAAAGGAACGAGAAAACAAGCTTAATGCACAAATCGAGGCGCAAAATGATGTGTTAGCAAAGTTTAGTGAGAAATATGATGTTGTGATCGACAAGCTCGACAAAATTGAACGGAATTTAAAATAGGAGGAAAAATCATGAAGACATTCGACAAAGGCACAGTGATTCGCACAGTGCTTCTTTTTATTGCGCTCATCAATCAAACGCTTGTCATGTTTGGACAGACGGTGCTGCCGATTAGTGAGGAGCAAGTACAAACCGCTGGTGAGGCACTATATGTAGCAGGTTCCACCATTTTTACGATGGTGACAGCCATTATCGCTTGGTTTAAAAACAATTATGTGACCTACAAAGGTCAATTACAAAAAGATACCCTGAAACAAAGAGGGCTAACAAAATAAATGTATAGTTGCGCTGGCTTCCTTCTTCATATATCCTAAAATTGGAGTTGGAGGGAAGCCAGTTGTTAGAAAAAGATTTAAAATTAAGTAATATAAAGGGCTTGTTGATTTTTCTAGTTGTTTTCGGACACTTAATAGAACTCAATAAGCAGAATTATTATCAGCTTTTTGTGTTTATTTACGCTTTTCATATGCCACTTTTTATTTTTATCAGTGGGTATTTAGCTAAAAGAATGAAAGTAAGTAAAATGATTAATCTATTTCTTTTATACTTTATATTTCAGTCGTTTTTTGACTGGTTTCTTTATTTTATAGGAGAATATAAAACCCTATCGTTTCATTATGGTAAGCCACAATTTCATTTGTGGTATATCGTAAGTATGCTCTTTTGGTATGCACTAGCTTGGGGGTTATCAAAGTTAAGACTAAGTTTAATAGGGAAATTAAGTATCTTTATTATTATATTCATTGTCTGTTTTATTTCACGCCAGTACACAGGTGTGATCGTAAATACAGTGAAAGAGTTTTATCCGAATTTTACATCTTACACTCTTAGTTATCAAAGGACAATTTCATTTGCACCCTTCTTTTTTGCTGGCTTTTTTATGACAAAGGAAAGCTTGAATGCTGTTTATAAGATTATAAAACCCTCAATGGCAAAGGTGTTACTCATAGTAACGGGATCATTAACAATTTTATTGATTGAGTACACACCAAACTTAGAATGGCTGTTTCGTGGCAGCTTTGGAATAAAACGATTTTTGGCTCATGATGAAAGTTATTTAATGAAAATGCTCCTTCATTATCTCTTGTCAGCTTGGATATGTTTGCTTGTTCTTATCGCAGTAAATAGTAAGAAGAGCATTCTGACAAAGTGGGGGGATTATTCACTAGGAATTTTCTTGTTCCATCCTGTTTTTGTGTTTATATTAAGAAAGACTGAATTCATGAATGAATGGAGCGGAGATACTCAACTTGTTTTTTATTTCGCATTAGCATTTATCATTGTGAGCTGTCTAGGCTCCAATCTTTTTGCGGCAGTCAGTTGGTTCATCACTTCCCCATATAATACAATCAAAAAATTAACATCTTTATTAAAACCAAAAGCAGAAGAAAAAAATACAAATTTCTAAGTCCCTTAGCAGGGGCTTTTTTAATGCTCAATACACTAATCAAAGGAGAAGAAAGAACATGGCTGAAAAAATTGGATTGCAAACTCTTATCGACCGTTCCATTAGAAATATGGGTTCCGGCATTCACAGGGTTGTAAAAAAAAGTGCGATTGAAATGATCAAGCAAGCATATAAAGAAGGTATCTTTGTTCAGATTACTTCTGGCTACCGTTCGTTTGCAGAACAAAACAAGCTTTACGCTCAAGGTCGTACCGCTCCTGGGAAGATTGTCACCAACGCTAAAGGTGGTCAATCAAATCACAACTATGGTTTAGCGATCGATTACGTTCTATTAAGTGCGGATGGAAAAAAAGCACTTTGGACAGTCAACGAAAAATGGCGTCGAGTAGCTCAAATCGGAAAATCACTAGGGTTTTCGTGGGGTGGAGACTGGAAGAGTTTTAAGGACTACCCACACCTTGAAATGATGGGCAGTTTGACTTTAACGCAGCTTCAAGCGGGTAAACGACCTTTCTTGGTGTCATTTATATCAAATAAAGTTTCTGAAAAGCCAATTAAGACAAAGTCTGTTGAAAAATTATTAGCAAATGGCTCGATAAAATCTAAAACAAGTACATCTAAAAAGTTAGATATCTTGCCATCTGGCATCTTAAAAATAACCAAGCCCTTAACAAAAGGATCACAAGTCATAGCCGTGCAAAAAGCCTTATCCTCACTCTATTTCTACCCGGACAAAGGGGCAAAAAACAACGGAGTTGATGGCTATTATGGACCGAAAACAGCGAATGCGGTCAAGCGGTTCCAGCTCATGAATGGTCTAGCGGCAGACGGGATTTACGGTCCGAAGACGAAGAACAAAATGGAACAATTGCTAAAAAAGTAATCATTCATAAAGGGCTATCAGCAGGTGAATGGAATTTCCCTTGCTGATAGCTAGAAAAAAATGACATCATTTGTGATATAATCGACCGAATCACTATCATGAGGGGAGAGTAAAATGAAAAAGGAACTGTTCCAAGTCATCATGCTGTCAGTGCTGCTCATCTATTTCTTTTATCACGGAATGACGAGTGATTATCCTGTGTCTTACACAATCATTCTCATCACGGCTTATGTCTCTGTGATCGCGTACCGCATCATAAAGATATTAGGCTCAAGAAAAAACAAAGAACAAACAGAGCTGTAAGAAATAAATACATAAAAAACCATCCTTGATTTCTCAAGAATGGTTTTTCGTATGGAGCATAGCGGGATCGAACCGCTGACCTCTACGCTGCCAGCGTAGCGCTCTCCCAGCTGAGCTAATGCCCCGATGTGTTACGACTTAATTTATTATAATCAATCCTCCTGTAAAATTCAAGCTTTAAAACGCACACACATCGTCTATTTTTCTTTCTGATCAATCGGGATATAGTCAAAGATTTCCCCTGAATGAACAGAGTCTGCTAAGCGTCTCAGCCAGTCATAGTAGGCTTTTGAGCTTTCAAGCTGCTCTATGAGCTGCTGCGCTTCCTCTCTTATATGTTCCTCCAACTGATCATCACGAGCCACCTCTTGAAGCCGGACTTGCGCTTCTTCTATCGCCGCTAAATTGACCTCGACCTCTCGTTCCCACTTTTGTGGAAAGAAGTTCATGAAAAACTTAAAAAAGTCTTTTTCAGCAACAAAGCTATGTTTTCTTCGTCCTCGGTGAAAGGTCTTTTTGACTATATTCATGTCTTGAAGCTTTTTCACACCTGTACTCATACTCGGCTTGCTCATTTGCAGCTCTTCACGCATTTCATCCAGCGTCATTTCCTCATTTAAATACATGGTCCCATAAAGAATACCAGCACTTCGTGTAATTCCATAGAGATCCATCGTTTCAGCTATGGAATCAATGACTAGATCTTTAGCAGCTAAAATACGCTCTTCTGCTTGCGGCTGTTCCTGCTTTTTCATCCTGTCCCTGCTTTCTATTAAGAGAATTCAATACGTTCAAAAAAATCTTTATGGACTATATGTTAACGAAAGAATGCAAAATGTCAAAAGAAAATGAAGCATATCTCCCTTTGACAGAAAAATTTGAACATGATACGTTAATTATGTTCAAAACGTTAAATTTTTATTTAACAAACTTACCAAAGAGAATCAGAGGAGGTTCCTTCTATGAGTCAAACACTATTTATAGATGGACAATGGGTTGGCGCCAAAAGTGGCGACACGCGGGATATCATTAATCCATTTAATCAAGAAGTGATCGCGACAGTCAGTGAAGGATCAAGAAATGACGCGCAGCTAGCCATTAAGGCAGCGAGAAAAGCCTTCGATCAAGGTGACTGGGCAAACTTGCCTGGACTTGAAAGAGGAAATATGGTGTTTAAGATTGCTGAATTGATTAGACGTGATCTTGATGAACTAGCCAAATTAGAATCGCTTGATACTGGTAAAACAGTAGAGGAAAGCAAAGCAGACATGGACGATATTGCGAACGTGTTCCAATATTACGCCGGTCTTGCCGACAAAGATGGCGGGGAAATCATTGCATCGCCAATTCCGAACTCTAAAAGCGAATTGGTCAGAGAGCCTGTCGGTGTATGCGGGCAAATTACTCCATGGAACTATCCATTGCTTCAAGCAAGCTGGAAAATCGCTCCTGCTCTAGCGGCGGGGAATACAATCGTATTAAAGCCAAGTGAAATTACACCACTCACCACGATCAAAGTATTCAAACTCATGGAAGAAGCAGGCATTCCAGCAGGGGTTGCGAACCTAGTCCTTGGGCCGGGTGCAACGGTTGGTGATGAGCTTGCTGTGAATGATCAAGTCGATTTGATTTCATTTACAGGCGGTATTGAAACAGGTAAGAAAATCATGCAGGGAGCCAGTGGGAATGTGAAGAAAATCGCCCTTGAGCTCGGCGGGAAAAATCCGAATATTGTGTTTCAAGATGCTGATTTAGACGTAGCGGTTGACCAGGCAATGAATGCTGTGTTTTTCCATGCGGGGCAAGTGTGTTCAGCAGGTTCACGTTTGCTAGTGGAAGAATCCATTCATGCTGAATTTTTAGAAGAACTGGTGAAGCGCACGAAAAAAATCAAGCTAGGCAACGGCTTTGATGAAGAAACCCAAAGCGGCCCGCTCATCTCAGCTGAGCATCGAGAAAAAGTAGAAAAATACGTCAGCATTGGGTTAGATGAAGGCGCCAAATTAGAAACAGGCGGAAAAAGACCGGACGCAGAGGAGCTTTCAAATGGGTTCTTCTACTTGCCAACGATATTCTCAGGCTGCACGTCAGAGATGCGGATTGTCCAGGAAGAAGTCTTTGGCCCAGTATTGACAGTTGAATCCTTTCGTACAGAGGAAGAAGTGATTGAGCTGGCAAACGATACGATTTATGGATTAGCAGGAGCCGTGTGGTCTACTGATATCAGCAAGGCCGAAAGAGTCGCTCGTCAATTAAGATTAGGCACAGTTTGGATCAATGACTTCCATCCTTATTTCGCTCAAGCACCTTGGGGTGGATATAAGCAATCAGGTCTAGGACGTGAATTAGGACGCACCGGGCTTGAGGAATATACGGAACTGAAGCATGTATATCGTAATACAAAACCTGAAGCGATTCGTTGGTTTCAATAAAAATCACACATTTGGAGGAGATTCTATATGACATTAAATATGAAAATTGAAAGCATGCAGAAATTCCATACATTTGAAATTCCGACTGTCATCAAACATGGCATCGGTGCAGTGAAACATGTTGGGGAAGAAGTAAAAGCATACGGTGTCTCAAAGGTATTACTTGTAACAGACCCAGGTATTTACCTGGCGGGCGTGGTAGACCCAGTGATTGCTTCATTAAAAGAAGCGCAAATCGATGTGGTGCTATTTGATAAAGTAGAGCCAAACCCGCCAGTCCGTTTAGTGAATGAAGGCTCTGCTTTATATGAAAAAGAAGGCTGTAATGGATTAGTTGCAGTAGGCGGCGGAAGCTCAATGGATACAGCGAAGGCGATCGGTGTAGAAGCGACGCATGAAGGCTCAGTCCTTGATTACGAAGCGGCAGAGGGGAAAAAACCGCTTGAAAACAGAATCCCGCCTTTAACCACTATTCCGACAACAGCTGGTACAGGTTCAGAAGTCACGCAGTGGGCAGTGATTACAGATGAAGAAAGAGAATTCAAATTCAACACAGGTGGCCCGCTCATTGCAGCTCACCTCACAGTCATTGATCCAGAGCTACATGTATCCATGCCGTCTCATGTGACGGCAATGACTGGAATTGATGCACTTGCACACGCCATTGAATGCTATACAATGAAATTTGCTCAGCCTATTACAGATGCGGTCGCGCTCATGGCCATTGAATATGCAGCTCATTATATTCGCCGTGCCTTTGCCGATGGTGAGGACTTAGAAGCCAGGTATGGAATGGCACAAGCTGCAATGCTTGCCGGGCTTTCTTATGGAAGCGAATCAGCTGGAGCTGCACATGCGATGAGTCAAACACTCGGAGGCATTATTCCTGTAGCGCATGGTCAGTGTGTCGCAGCAATGATGGGACCGGTGATGGAGTATAACTGGAAAGGGTATCCCGAAAAATTTGCTCGTATTGCGCAAGCATTTGGAATTGATATTAGCCGAATGTCAATAGAGGAAGCCGCAAAAGCAGCAGTGAACTGGATGTATGATTTAGTGGAAGACCTAGAAGTTCCTTCATTAGAAGAACAAGGTGTATCAAAAGATATGATTGACCGTTTATCTAAAGAAGCAATGAAAGATCCGCAAACAATTGGAAACCCACGAGATCTAAACGAAAAAGCGTACAACTGGATTTATGCTCGCTGTTTTGATCTAACACCTAAAACAGTGTAACAATGAAAAAAGGCTCCCAAAAGGGAGTCTTTTTTATGTCTTATAGCTGTTCTTTAATTTCTTTGATTTGATGGATATGGCGTTTTTCGTGTGCGCCGATAAAATCAAGATATTGCTTAAGCGATAACTCTTCAAACACAGGGTGTGCAATGACGCGTTTGAAATCATCCTCAGTAAACGTTGATAGAATTTGATTGAGCTGCTCACGGGCTGTATCGAGCTCATCTTTTAAATGTGTAGGTGTCACATGCTTGCGCTCAGGCTCAACAATACTAGGCGCAGTCGCTTTTCTAGAACGATCCTCTGCCATTTCCACCGGCTTTGGCTCATATTCTTTGATCGGTGCTTTTTTTCCCTCAGCAGCTAGATGTTTTGCTGCCACGAGGTCCATCTTCTTTAAATGATCTGCCACCTCTTGAATACTCCAAGTATCATCAGATAATTTTTGATTCAATTGCTCTTCGTTCAAACCTTGTAGCTCTTGCCACAATTCTTGTCTTGCATCATGTAATAAACTCATTTTCATCACCTCAAGATCAAATTTTAACATACTGGTACATGACAATCATTCTTGAGCTATCGGCGAATTCCTGTGAAGAATTGTGAGGAAATTTGAAACCTTTACAAAAGTGGTTCGTATTACCTGTTAGAAGGAATACATTGGAGGTGAGCATGGTCTAAATGAAACAAAGGCTGTTCATTTCATGAAGAAAGGGTGAGGAAGATGGATGTGTTCGGGCTGCCACTTCAGACGCTGTATTTATACATATTGATGATATCAGGAATCCTGACACTTGTTTTCGTCTTTTTCGGCGATGTATTTGATGGATTGTTTGAAGCGATTCCTGTTCCATTCCTTCAACCAACATTAATCCTCGCATTTCTTACCTTTTTCTCGGCTGGAGGGTTTATCTCTGAAAAAACAGCAATTGTAGGAAGTGGACTTGGCGCAGTCTTATCTGCCATCCTCGCAGTGGTTCTTGTGACCTGTTTGAATGTATTTGTCTTAGTCCCGCTTTCCTCTGCTGAAGAATCTCTCTCATATACGGAGGCCGACTTAAAAGGAAGAACTGGGGAGATCATTGTATCTGTTCCAAAAGACGGGTTTGGAGAAGTGCTGTTAATTAGTAATAGCGGGAAAATCTCAAAGCCTGCCGTCAGCTTCGACGAAGAGGAGATTCCATATGGAACTCGGGTACTGGTCGTCGAAGTGAACAAAGGCGTCTTATCAGTTATACCAAATGAAGAAATCTAGGAGGGAATGCTATGCCAGGAACAACCATTTTGATTATCATTGGAATTGTGCTTGTGATTCTGATTGCACTTATTGGTGTATTTGTTTCGAAATACCGGACTGCAGGTCCAGATGAAGCGTTAATCGTCACAGGAAGTTACCTCGGAAGTAAAAATGTCCACGTGGATGAAGGTGGAAACAAGATTAAGATTGTAAGAGGCGGAGGTACCTTTGTACTCCCTGTTTTTCAACAAGCAGAGCCGCTCAGCTTACTATCTAGCAAGCTAGATGTTTCAACACCTGAAGTCTATACTGAACAAGGTGTACCAGTCATGGCGGACGGAACAGCCATCATTAAAATCGGCGGATCGATTGAAGAAATTGCTACTGCTGCAGAGCAATTTTTAGGTAAAACAAAAGAAGACCGCGAAAACGAAGCGAGAGAAGTTTTAGAAGGACACCTTCGCTCCATTTTAGGGTCAATGACAGTTGAAGAGATTTATAAAAACAGAGAGAAATTTTCTCAAGAAGTACAGCGTGTCGCTTCTCAAGATCTAGCGAAAATGGGTCTTGTCATTGTATCGTTTACAATCAAAGATGTCCGTGATAAAAATGGCTATTTAGAATCACTAGGTAAACCTAGAATTGCCCAAGTGAAACGCGATGCAGATATTGCAACAGCAGAAGCAGATAAAGAAACACGTATCAAACGTGCAGAAGCAGATAAAGATGCGAAGAAATCTGAGCTTGAGCGTGCCACTGAAATCGCTGAAGCAGAAAAGATCAATGAGCTGAAAAGAGCAGAATTCAGACGTGAACAAGATACAGCAAAAGCAAGTGCCGACCAAGCGTACGATCTTGAAACAGCACGTAACCGTCAGCACGTAACTGAACAAGAAATGCAAGTAAAAATCATTGAACGTCAGAAGCAAATTGAATTAGAAGAAAAAGAGATCCAGCGTCGTGAGCGTCAATACGATTCTGAAGTGAAAAAGAAAGCAGATGCGGACCGTTATGCGGTTGAGCAGTCAGCTGCAGCGGAAAAAGCGAAATGCCTCGCTGAAGCAGATGCCAAGAAATACAGCATTGAAGCAATGGCAAAAGCAGAAGCTGAGAAAGTCCGAATTGACGGGCTTGCCAAAGCGGAAGCTGATCGTGCAAAAGGGGAAACGGAAGCCGAAGTCATTAGACTGAAAGGACTTGCGGAAGCCGAAGCGAAAGAGAAAATCGCTGAAGCGTTCGAACAGTATGGTCAGGCAGCGATCCTTGATATGATTGTGAAAATGCTTCCTGAATATGCGAAGCAAGTATCTGCACCACTTTCTAACATTGATAAAATTACGGTTGTGGATACGGGAGGTAACGGAGAAGGCAGCGGTGCCAATAAAGTCACTGGCTATGCTACAAACCTTATGTCCAGTCTGCAAGAAAGCCTGAAAGCATCCTCTGGAATTGATGTCAAAGAAATTATTGAGAACTTTTCCGGCAAAGGCAATGTGAAGCAAAGCATTCAGGAACTAACGAATGAAATCAAACAGCCAAGAAAAAAAGAGATCGCTGATACTCAAATAGAAGAATAAAATAAATAGACACCTTCCATCAGAAGGTGTCTATTTGGCATGTGCCCGATATGGGTTCCTTTTTACATATGAAGAAAGATTTACGAGAATACCAGCAGATATCATCATGAACACTAGGGAGGAGCCACCATAACTAATGAAAGGAAGCGGAATGCCTGTGATCGGAAGAAGACCAAAGACAGCGCCTAAATTAAAGACTGCTTGGAGCATGATTTGAAACGTAAGCCCAATCGTTAACAGTTTTCCAAAAGGGTCATGTAAAGCCTGCACAATTCGCATTGCGCGATACATGATGAATAGATATACACCTATCACAATCAAAATCCCCATAATGCCCAGCTCTTCACTGATAATGGCCATAATAAAATCCGTATGCGCTTCGGGAAGAAAGCCTAGCTTTTGAATACTCCCGCCTAAGCCATTCCCTATCAGCCCGCCGGAATTCATTGCGAGATACGAATGAATCAACTGATAGCCATCCCCATCTTCATACTGAAAGGGATCACGAAAAGAAGTCAGCCGCTTCAAACGGTAAGGAGCTGTCACTGCAAAAAAAGTGATACATGCTACGGCAGTCGATCCTAGCAAAATGAAATGGCGCGTTTTCAACCCAGCGCATAATAAAATGATGCCACAGCTTAATAAAATAGACACAGCTGTGCCTAAATCAGGCTGTTTTAAGATTAATAAAAAAACAAGACTTAAAAGGATGAGTGGCGGCAGTACGCCTTTTTTAAAAGATGTAATGTACGCCTGTTTATTCGCGTACACATAGGCAAAATAGATCACCATCACTAGTTTCACAGCTTCAGAAGGTTGGAGCATAAGAGAGCCCAGCTGAATCCACCGCTGTGAATTGTTTTTGACAACACCGATTCCAGGAATCAGGACTAGGATGAGACATAGCAATGACAGCATGACAAGCCATTTCATCCATTTACGATAAATCTGATAAGGGAAAAGAGTGGCAATGAAGAAAAAGAATCCCCCAATCAGGAGCCATTGCCATTGTTTGATAAAGAAATAGCTGCCCTTCTCATACTTCACTTCTCCTAAAGGATAACTTGCACTGTACACCATCAGTAAACCAAATAAGCAGAGGAACACAATCGTTCCAGCAAGAACGCGGTCGATTTTTTTGAGATGAGATAGAAGAACTGCCATCATCTTCAATTCCAGTTGTCTCCAAACATATAGGATGATGACCTGATATTGACACTAAACACGAGGCCAATGGCGATCATGTTAGTCAATAGCGCACTGCCTCCATAGCTGATAAAAGGAAGCGCGAGTCCCGTCACAGGCATTAAACCGATTGTCATCCCTACGTTTTGGAAAACTTGAAACACGATCAGCCCAACGACTCCTGCACATATGTACAAACCATAAAGCGTATTAGCATGCATAGCCACATGAATGATTCGGTAAATCATCATTAAGTACAAACACATCAAAAGGGAGGCGCCGATAAAACCAAACTCCTCACCAATGACGGCAAAGATAAAATCCGTATGCGCTTCGGGGATATTACCGCCTTGTACTTGATGCCCCTTTGTAAAACCGCTTCCTGATAATTGACCTGATCCAATACCGAGCATCGATTGTTTCAGCTGATACCCGTATGTTGAATCAAATTCATCGGGGGAGAGCCAGCCATAAATGCGATCAAGCTGATGTGGCTTAATGATTTTTGTGAAATGCTCAAAGTGTTCGTTGTGTAAGTAGACCAAAAATGAAAGAAGTGCAAGAAAAGAAGCCATTAATGCGGTCATCATCTTGCTGGAAATTCCTGACACGAGCATCAGTGTAAAGGCGATAGATAATATCACGAGCGCTGTCCCTAAATCAGGCTGAATTAAGATGAGGAAAAAAGGGACAACGGTCCAGCAAACGACTTTACTTGTAGGAATGATGCTTTCTTTAAACGAAAATCGCTGATGCTTATATTGGTTCAAGACAGCCGCTAGCAGCAGGATCACAAAAATTTTCATGAACTCTGATGGCTGAATTTTGATTGAACCGAAGCTGATCCATCTTTGGGATCCGTTTTGACTCGTTCCGAAAAAGTGCACAAGAATAATGAGAAAAATACCACCTGTAAATAACCGAAAAGATAAACGCTCAAGAAGTTCATAATCAAAGTATGCAGCAGCAGCCATAAGACCGAAACCTACGATATACCAGAAAATTTGTCTTTTGACGAAATAAAACATATCCTGCGATTCATACTGTCCTGATCCGCTATATACAGCTATTAGGCTGATGACAAATAAACAAATCACAGTGAGTAAAAGTACGAAGTCAATGTTGTACTGTTTTTTCATAGCTTCTTGTCCTGTTACCTATTTGTCAGCTGGTCTATGACGATTTTCACAGCCGCAGCATCATCAATATAGCCGATCGGAAAAATAAAATCTGGTATTAAGTCAACAGGCATAATGAAATAAAGGAGTGCGCTCCCCATCATCATTAATTCTCGAGAAGTACCTCGTCCGGTCATAAATAAGCTGTACATGTCTTTCAAATGCTGAAGGAATGGCCCGGCGCCGTTTACCGCCTCCATCTTTTTCTCAAACTTTGCTGAGATCGTTTCTTTTCCCTCGTTTGTTTGGCTATAGGTCTCATATTCGTTTAGCTTTTGTTTCAATTTGGTCTGACTAAATGTACCGTCGTAGACCTTCTCATCTTTCAGTGTTGTTTCGATTTCTACGACCGTTTGTATGAACGTATCACTATGTACCTTTTCGTTTTTGATTGGAAACCCTGCAGCAGCTAATAGTTGATCTAATGATAGGTTCAGAGAATCTGAAAGCTGCTGCAGATGATTCAAAGTTGGTTTTCTTTTTCCATTCATGATTCGAGACAGTGTCGCTTTATCAATTTCTGTGTATGTGCTGAGCTCTCTTAAAGATAAAGAACGTTGTTGCAATCTTTCCTTTAAGAGAGACCCAAGCTCAGTTGTTTTAGAATCCATTTTACGCCATCCTTTGTATGATGTATCAACTCTTCTATAGAAGAAGTCGTACCCAATATAAAGGTGTGTTGACAAAATGTCAACGAATATCCTTTATTGATTGAATTTTAGGAAATAGGAATTTATCATAATAAAGATAGGATGAAAACAGTGAGAAGGAGTGACGCGGATGAAGGTGAGACATGCTGTACAAAAAGATATTCCTAAAATTGCCGAAATACATGTGAAGAGCTGGCAGACGACTTATCAAGGCATTATTAATCAGGATTATTTGGATGGTTTAAATATAGAAGATCGAGAAGAGAGCTGGAGAAGAAGGTCACTTGAAGGGACGTTTGTCGCAGAAGATGACGAGGGGGTATTTGGTTTTGCTTCTTTTGGAAAACAACGTGATGAGCGCTATCCAACATATGATGGAGAACTTTATGCGATCTATTTATTGCAAGAGAAACAGAAATCAGGAGCAGGTATCGCTTTAATTACAGAAGGAGTGAGCTATTTAATAGAGAAAGGGTATCAGAATATCATGCTGTGGGTATTTGAACAAAATTCGGCAAAGCATTTTTATCAAAAGCTTCAACCTCATTTTGTCGTTACCAGCCAGTTCGAGCTGGCTGGCGAGAAGCATGATGAAATAGGGTATGGGTGGGAGCTGCCTGTATTAAATGACCATCTACACCGAATTAAATCGTCAGCTTCCAATAATAATGAGAGAAAAAAGTGAAAAGCATAGCTAAAAGCATATAAGAGATAAGAGGAGAAGCTTCTACTTTTCCTTTTATTCCTGCTATCTTTAAAGCTTCATAGAAACCTGCCAAAAAATAAGCAAGACTGAGAATATAACAGCACAGCATAATGGAGTAAGGGTTCATTGGCGTACCTCCAACATGAAATCTTCTACTATTAATAGATTCCATAGAGCGGCAATTTATGCATAAAAAAATAACCAGCTGAAATCAGCCAGTTATTTTTTGTGAGGAAAAACCAAACGAGATGCACTTGGTATGAGTATGCAAAGAACGATACTGCAAATAATAAATGAAGGAACCATATATGTGCTGTTATAAATTAAAGAGTAAACCCAACCTGGAGTTCCTTTTGGTGCATAATGAGAAAAGAAAACAACACCAGAGATAAAGAACGTCAACAGTCTGAAGAAACTTGCAACAAATACAGATAAGATAATATAAAAGAATTGCTGCTTTCGCTGTTGATCCTGAATGGCTTTTTTAATCAATCCAGAAAAGAGACCACTTAGACAAATGACAACAGATGCGACGAAATAATCGAGAAATCCTTGAACTGGTGTAGCGATAATAGGGCCATTCATCAGTTGAAGGCCTGCAATAAGCACACCAATGATAAACCCGGTTGATATTCCCCATCTAATAGACATAAGAATGACGGGTATCATAATCAGCGCAAGAGATCCGCCGTTCGGCATTCTTAAAAAGAGACCTGATAAGTAATCTAATACTAGTGCAAGTGAAGTCATAATTGCGATTTCCATCAGTCGTACCAATTGATTTGATTGCTGCATAAAAAAATCTCCCTTTTCATGAATTGAGCAAGGAGAGACCGTGTAAGGATGAGTATGTTATTCATAGAAAAACATATCGAGTTGAATACACCACATGTATTCAATTGAATCCACATTCCTACTTCAGTATTAACTGACAGGTTCAAAGGGTCAGAACAACGAGTGTTCACTCTCAGCACAAAGCTCCCCCTGCGGTTATTTAGTTTTCTTCTATTATAAATATACTAAAGACCTTCAGGATCAACAATAGAGAATTCCTGTGACAATTAATTTTTGTATGATTATATAGGAAGAGATAAGAAAAAATAAATTATTTAGAAAAAATACTTGTTTCCTCTCTCAAAAGGTGTTATATTTGTATTCGCCGCTAAAAAAGCGCGGTTATTAAATAACATAAAGAAAAAAGTTGTTGACTTTATCTTGATAGAATGTTATATTAATAAAGTCGCCTCTGAGAGACGGCGAAGATGATCTTTGAAAACTAAACAAGACAAAACGTACCTGTTAATTCGAGTTTTTATAAAAAAATCCTATGAAACATCATAGGTAGTCAGTCAAACGCTGACGAGGCAGGAAATGATCACATGCTAAGTTCGCTACATCGTGTAGCAACGCATGTGTGATATGCATCCTGCATACCTCGGAGAGTTTGATCCTGGCTCAGGACGAACGCTGGCGGCGTGCCTAATACATGCAAGTCGAGCGAACAGAAGGGAGCTTGCTCCCGGATGTTAGCGGCGGACGGGTGAGTAACACGTGGGTAACCTGCCTGTAAGACTGGGATAACTCCGGGAAACCGGAGCTAATACCGGATAGTTCCTTGAACCGCATGGTTCAAGGATGAAAGACGGTTTCGGCTGTCACTTACAGATGGACCCGCGGCGCATTAGCTAGTTGGTGGGGTAATGGCTCACCAAGGCGACGATGCGTAGCCGACCTGAGAGGGTGATCGGCCACACTGGGACTGAGACACGGCCCAGACTCCTACGGGAGGCAGCAGTAGGGAATCTTCCGCAATGGACGAAAGTCTGACGGAGCAACGCCGCGTGAGTGATGAAGGTTTTCGGATCGTAAAGCTCTGTTGTTAGGGAAGAACAAGTGCGAGAGTAACTGCTCGCACCTTGACGGTACCTAACCAGAAAGCCACGGCTAACTACGTGCCAGCAGCCGCGGTAATACGTAGGTGGCAAGCGTTGTCCGGAATTATTGGGCGTAAAGGGCTCGCAGGCGGTTTCTTAAGTCTGATGTGAAAGCCCCCGGCTCAACCGGGGAGGGTCATTGGAAACTGGGAAACTTGAGTGCAGAAGAGGAGAGTGGAATTCCACGTGTAGCGGTGAAATGCGTAGAGATGTGGAGGAACACCAGTGGCGAAGGCGACTCTCTGGTCTGTAACTGACGCTGAGGAGCGAAAGCGTGGGGAGCGAACAGGATTAGATACCCTGGTAGTCCACGCCGTAAACGATGAGTGCTAAGTGTTAGGGGGTTTCCGCCCCTTAGTGCTGCAGCTAACGCATTAAGCACTCCGCCTGGGGAGTACGGTCGCAAGACTGAAACTCAAAGGAATTGACGGGGGCCCGCACAAGCGGTGGAGCATGTGGTTTAATTCGAAGCAACGCGAAGAACCTTACCAGGTCTTGACATCCTCTGACAACCCTAGAGATAGGGCTTTCCCTTCGGGGACAGAGTGACAGGTGGTGCATGGTTGTCGTCAGCTCGTGTCGTGAGATGTTGGGTTAAGTCCCGCAACGAGCGCAACCCTTGATCTTAGTTGCCAGCATTTAGTTGGGCACTCTAAGGTGACTGCCGGTGACAAACCGGAGGAAGGTGGGGATGACGTCAAATCATCATGCCCCTTATGACCTGGGCTACACACGTGCTACAATGGACAGAACAAAGGGCTGCGAGACCGCAAGGTTTAGCCAATCCCATAAATCTGTTCTCAGTTCGGATCGCAGTCTGCAACTCGACTGCGTGAAGCTGGAATCGCTAGTAATCGCGGATCAGCATGCCGCGGTGAATACGTTCCCGGGCCTTGTACACACCGCCCGTCACACCACGAGAGTTTGCAACACCCGAAGTCGGTGAGGTAACCTTTATGGAGCCAGCCGCCGAAGGTGGGGCAGATGATTGGGGTGAAGTCGTAACAAGGTAGCCGTATCGGAAGGTGCGGCTGGATCACCTCCTTTCTAAGGATATATGGAGCAGTGTGCGTTTTCGTCTTGTTTAGTTTTGAAGGATCATTCCTTCAAAACATGTCTCTAGCGAGACAGGATTGTTCTTTGAAAACTAGATAACAATAAGTAATACATTCACATTGAATGCAATGCAAAGTTCATCACACATAGTGATTCTTTCTAAAGTAAGAAATGGTTAAGTTAGAAAGGGCGCACGGTGGATGCCTTGGCACTAGGAGCCGATGAAGGACGGGACGAACACCGATATGCTTCGGGGAGCTGTAAGCAAGCTTTGATCCGGAGATTTCCGAATGGGGAAACCCACTGCTCGTAATGGAGTAGTATCCATACTTGAATACATAGAGTATGAGAAGGCATACCCGGGGAACTGAAACATCTAAGTACCCGGAGGAAGAGAAAGCAAATGCGATTCCCTGAGTAGCGGCGAGCGAAACGGGAACAGCCCAAACCAAGAGGCTTGCCTCTTGGGGTTGTAGGACACTCTATACGGAGTTACAAAGGAACGATATAAGCGAAGAGGTCTGGAAAGGCCCGCCAAAGAAGGTAACAGCCCTGTAACTGAAATGTTGTTCTCTCCAGAGTGGATCCTGAGTACGGCGGAACACGTGAAATTCCGTCGGAATCCGGGAGGACCATCTCCCAAGGCTAAATACTCCCTAGTGACCGATAGTGAACCAGTACCGTGAGGGAAAGGTGAAAAGCACCCCGGAAGGGGAGTGAAATAGATCCTGAAACCGTGTGCCTACAAGTAGTCAGAGCCCGTTAAAGGGTGATGGCGTGCCTTTTGTAGAATGAACCGGCGAGTTACGATCCCGTGCAAGGTTAAGCAGAAGATGCGGAGCCGCAGCGAAAGCGAGTCTGAATAGGGCGCATGAGTACGTGGTCGTAGACCCGAAACCAGGTGATCTACCCATGTCCAGGGTGAAGTTCAGGTAACACTGAATGGAGGCCCGAACCCACGCACGTTGAAAAGTGCGGGGATGAGGTGTGGGTAGGGGTGAAATGCCAATCGAACCTGGAGATAGCTGGTTCTCTCCGAAATAGCTTTAGGGCTAGCCTCAAGGTAAGAGTCTCGGAGGTAGAGCACTGATTGGACTAGGGGCCCCTACCGGGTTACCGAATTCAGTCAAACTCCGAATGCCGATGACTTATCCTTGGGAGTCAGACTGCGAGTGATAAGATCCGTAGTCGAAAGGGAAACAGCCCAGACCGCCAGCTAAGGTCCCAAAGTATACGTTAAGTGGAAAAGGATGTGGAGTTGCTTAGACAACCAGGATGTTGGCTTAGAAGCAGCCACCATTTAAAGAGTGCGTAATAGCTCACTGGTCGAGTGACTCTGCGCCGAAAATGTACCGGGGCTAAACGTATCACCGAAGCTGCGGACTGTTCTTACGAACAGTGGTAGGAGAGCGTTCTAAGTGCTGTGAAGTCAGACCGGAAGGACTGGTGGAGCGCTTAGAAGTGAGAATGCCGGTATGAGTAGCGAAAGACGGGTGAGAATCCCGTCCACCGAATGCCTAAGGTTTCCTGAGGAAGGCTCGTCCGCTCAGGGTTAGTCGGGACCTAAGCCGAGGCCGAAAGGCGTAGGCGATGGACAACAGGTTGATATTCCTGTACCACCTCCTCACCATTTGAGCAATGGGGGGACGCAGGAGGATAGGGTAAGCGCGGTATTGGATATCCGCGTCCAAGCAGTTAGGCTGGGAAATAGGCAAATCCGTTTCCCGTAAAGGCTGAGCTGTGATGGCGAGCGAAATTTAGTAGCGAAGTTCCTGATTCCACACTGCCAAGAAAAGCCTCTAGCGAGGTGAGAGGTGCCCGTACCGCAAACCGACACAGGTAGGCGAGGAGAGAATCCTAAGGTGATCGAGAGAACTCTCGTTAAGGAACTCGGCAAAATGACCCCGTAACTTCGGGAGAAGGGGTGCTTCTTAGGGTGTTAAAGCCCCGAGAAGCCGCAGTGAATAGGCCCAGGCGACTGTTTAGCAAAAACACAGGTCTCTGCGAAGCCGTAAGGCGAAGTATAGGGGCTGACGCCTGCCCGGTGCTGGAAGGTTAAGAGGAGCGCTTAGCGTAAGCGAAGGTGCGAATTGAAGCCCCAGTAAACGGCGGCCGTAACTATAACGGTCCTAAGGTAGCGAAATTCCTTGTCGGGTAAGTTCCGACCCGCACGAAAGGCGCAACGATCTGGGCACTGTCTCAACGAGAGACTCGGTGAAATTATAGTACCTGTGAAGATGCAGGTTACCCGCGACAGGACGGAAAGACCCCGTGGAGCTTTACTGCAGCCTGATATTGAATGTTGGTACAGCTTGTACAGGATAGGTAGGAGCCTTGGAAACCGGAGCGCTAGCTTCGGTGGAGGCATCGGTGGGATACTACCCTGGCTGTATTGACCTTCTAACCCGCTGCCCTTATCGGGCAGGGAGACAGTGTCAGGTGGGCAGTTTGACTGGGGCGGTCGCCTCCTAAAATGTAACGGAGGCGCCCAAAGGTTCCCTCAGAATGGTTGGAAATCATTCGCAGAGTGTAAAGGCACAAGGGAGCTTGACTGCGAGACCTACAAGTCGAGCAGGGACGAAAGTCGGGCTTAGTGATCCGGTGGTTCCGCATGGAAGGGCCATCGCTCAACGGATAAAAGCTACCCCGGGGATAACAGGCTTATCTCCCCCAAGAGTCCACATCGACGGGGAGGTTTGGCACCTCGATGTCGGCTCATCGCATCCTGGGGCTGTAGTCGGTCCCAAGGGTTGGGCTGTTCGCCCATTAAAGCGGTACGCGAGCTGGGTTCAGAACGTCGTGAGACAGTTCGGTCCCTATCCGTCGCGGGCGCAGGAAATTTGAGAGGAGCTGTCCTTAGTACGAGAGGACCGGGATGGACGCACCGCTGGTGTACCAGTTGTTCTGCCAAGGGCATCGCTGGGTAGCTATGTGCGGACGGGATAAGTGCTGAAAGCATCTAAGCATGAAGCCCCCCTCAAGATGAGATTTCCCATTCCGCAAGGAAGTAAGATCCCTGAAAGATGATCAGGTTGATAGGTCTGAGGTGGAAGCGTGGTGACACGTGGAGCTGACAGATACTAATAGATCGAGGACTTAACCTATATTCTAATGTGAAGTTTGAACATTGTTATCTAGTTTTGAGAGAACATTCTCTCCATCAGGTTTGGTGGCGATAGCGAAGAGGTCACACCCGTTCCCATACCGAACACGGAAGTTAAGCTCTTCAGCGCCGATGGTAGTTGGGGGTCTCCCCCTGTGAGAGTAGGACGCCGCCAAGCTTGTATAAGGATCAGTTCCATACGGAACTGGTCTTTTTTGTGCTTCTTGAGAAAATTTTCTAAGGATACAGTACAAGTATCCGTTAAACATCATTTTGAACAAAATAAATGGAACGAACAAGAGAAGGGCGACCCTTTATTCTCACTATAATACAAGTGTTACTTTATCAACGATAAATGAAAACTCAATGTACTGATCTATTTACGAAGTAGGTGATTCTCTTCGACCAGTTGATCTAATAATACAAATTCAGCTTCAGGCTGAGAAAAATTTCTAGTGTGAAAGATGAGAAAAAGGTGATAATGGGAAATTTAATGTTAAGCTCAGGCTGTCGAAATTTTCTTGACAGCCTGAGCTTATGGACAAAATCTACAAAGCTTATTGGAGTGTGATTAATCTTAAAGAGTTTAGAATGTGAATACACCTCATAAATTTTGCTTTAAATCCCTTTTAGAGTTATAATTAATAAAAAATGGAGATTAGTATGATGAATCAAGATGAAATTTTAAAATTACAGAATGTTGTCAATTTTATAGAAGAAAATATAAGAAATTCCACAAAAACAGATTTGAGCTATGTTGATCTTAGAAATCAAAAAAATAGACTTTTAACAAAGCAAAATCATGTTATTTTTGGGAGAAGAGGTGCTGGTAAATCAAGTTTATTAAATGAGTTAAAAGATGGCTCAATGAATAATGGTGTCATAATTAAGTTAAATATGGAAGACTTTAAAGATATTGCCTTTCCTAATATTTTAACTCACATTTTAATAAATGTATTTGAGAAATTTGAATTCCCACCTAAAAAGTCTAAATGGTATAAATTAAAGAAAAATAAATTATTTAAAAAGCGTAGAAAAGAATTAAAGAAAAAAGTGGAACAAACAATCGAGGAATTAAAAGAGTTACTGGAGCAACCAGAGAAGTATACACTAACCGAGATGAGCCAAAACAACCATCAAACAAATACAAAAGCTAAAGGAGAATTAAAAGGTATTAGTCAACTTAATTTAGCGGGGGAAAGGGAAAGTATAAATCGTGAAAAAAAAGAATCAACTAGAACATACGAGAAAGATAAGCTCTTAAATTTGAAAGATAAAATCTCAAATTATAAAGAAATATTAAATAGCTATTCAAACTTCTACGAAATAGATCATATATTTTTAGTGTTAGATGATTTTTATTTTATTCCACGGGCAATACAAAGTAAATTTATAGATTATTTACATAGACTTACAAAGGACACTGCATTATTTTTAAAAGTTGCATCAATCAAATTTAGAACTAAATTATATGAAGAAGATAAAGATACTTATGTAGGTATGGAAATTAATCATGATGTAATGGCTATTGAATTAGATTATACTCTAGGAGATTTTAAATCAACCGCACTATTTATGAAAGATATTTTAAATCATATTAATTCAAAACATGATGCTCAATTCATTAATAATTTGTTTGCTGGTGAAGGATTTGATCAACTGTGTTATGCCTCCGGAGGGATACCAAGGGATTTTTTAAGCTTGTTAACCGGATTATTGAATAAAATTATTTCTAATGATATTGCTAGAATAAAAAAGCCCGATGTAACTAAAATGGCAATTGAACAGATTAGCAATAAAATCGATTCTATTAAATCTGAAAATGAAGAAGAATTTATGAGTTTGGAAGATACCCTCTATTATATTAAATATGAAATCATTGAAAACAAGAAACGAAATACTTTCTTAGTAGAAAAAGATGAAATAGAAACTAATCCTGAAGAATATAATTTAATAAAACAACTAATGGATTTGAGGTTGATCCACCTCGTAAATTTAAATGTTAGTGATAAAAATGTTGGAAAACGATATAATGCTTATATGGTAGACATTGGGCTATATCCGAATTCAAGTCCAAGGAATTTCAAACAAACGGATTTAAAGAAAACAGACGATAAGCATCGAAAAGATGAAATTAGAATGTCACCTAAACTAAGTTTGAAAAAATTAAAATTAAAATTGAGAAGATATTACATTATATAGTGAAATATCTAGTTTATAACAAGAAAAACTTAGTCGGATACTTTTTATGTTATGGACTAAGTTTTTCTTGTTTTTTTTAAAAATATATTTACAATGAATTTAAAATCCTTTATAATAATCTTTGTCGGATCGAGAGATTCCTACATAGTGGAGGATTAGCTCAGCTGGGAGAGCATCTGCCTTACAAGCAGAGGGTCGGCGGTTCGAGCCCGTCATCCTCCACCATATTTATTCTTACATAATGTTAGGATAGATAAAGCCGGTGTAGCTCAACTGGTAGAGCAACTGACTTGTAATCAGTAGGTTGGGGGTTCAAGTCCTCTTGCCGGCACCAGTTTCATATGGTAAGATAGACAAGTCGCTTTTAAAGCGAGCCATTAGCTCAGTTGGTAGAGCATCTGACTTTTAATCAGAGGGTCGAAGGTTCGAGTCCTTCATGGCTCACCATGTTTCATGCGGGTGTGGCGGAATTGGCAGACGCGCTAGACTTAGGATCTAGTGTCTTTATGACGTGGGGGTTCAAGTCCCTTCACCCGCATTGCCAAATAAAATAAAGAAATCCTGTAATGCGGAAGTAGTTCAGTGGTAGAACACCACCTTGCCAAGGTGGGGGTCGCGGGTTCGAATCCCGTCTTCCGCTTATACCATCCACGCCGGGGTGGTGGAATTGGCAGACACACAGGACTTAAAATCCTGCGGTAGGTGACTACCGTGCCGGTTCAAGTCCGGCCCTCGGCATTATAAAATAAGCGCCCGTAGCTCAATTGGATAGAGCGTTTGACTACGGATCAAAAGGTTAGGGGTTCGACTCCTCTCGGGCGCGCCATTAAGATCGGGAAGTAGCTCAGCTTGGTAGAGCACTTGGTTTGGGACCAAGGGGTCGCAGGTTCGAATCCTGTCTTCCCGACCATCTTTTATGGGGCCTTAGCTCAGCTGGGAGAGCGCCTGCCTTGCACGCAGGAGGTCAGCGGTTCGATCCCGCTAGGCTCCACTTTTAAAAGATTATTTTGATCATGGCGGTGTAGCTCAGCTGGCTAGAGCGTACGGTTCATACCCGTGAGGTCGGGGGTTCGATCCCCTCCGCCGCTATAAAGGACCTTTAGCTCAGTTGGTTAGAGCAGACGGCTCATAACCGTCCGGTCGTAGGTTCGAGTCCTACAAGGTCCACCATCTATACGGAGGAATACCCAAGTCCGGCTGAAGGGATCGGTCTTGAAAACCGACAGGGGTGTCAAAGCCCGCGGGGGTTCGAATCCCTCTTCCTCCGCCATATTTTTTAAAAACTTATATCATCGCGGGGTGGAGCAGTTCGGTAGCTCGTCGGGCTCATAACCCGAAGGTCGCAGGTTCAAATCCTGCCCCCGCAACCAAATTATTTTATGTACCAATGGGGAGTGCTCATTGAGTACAACCAAAATGGTCCGGTAGTTCAGTTGGTTAGAATGCCTGCCTGTCACGCAGGAGGTCGCGGGTTCGAGTCCCGTCCGGACCGCCATTTTTAAAATGAATACTTGGCTCGGTAGCTCAGTTGGTAGAGCAACGGACTGAAAATCCGTGTGTCGGCGGTTCGATTCCGTCCCGAGCCACTTTTATAAAAAAATATTGATAGTATGGCGGTTGTGGCGAAGTGGTTAACGCACCAGATTGTGGCTCTGGCACTCGTGGGTTCGATTCCCATCAATCGCCCCATACATATTTTTGCGGGTGTAGTTTAGTGGTAAAACCTCAGCCTTCCAAGCTGATGTCGTGGGTTCGATTCCCATCACCCGCTCCATTTGTATATCCATTCATGGGCCTGTAGCTCAGCTGGTTAGAGCGCACGCCTGATAAGCGTGAGGTCGGTGGTTCGAGTCCACTCAGGCCCACCATGATATTCCGCAGTAGCTCAGTGGTAGAGCTATCGGCTGTTAACCGATCGGTCGTAGGTTCGAGTCCTACCTGCGGAGCCAAATGGAGAAGTACTCAAGTGGCTGAAGAGGCGCCCCTGCTAAGGGTGTAGGTCGCGCGAGCGGCGCGAGGGTTCAAATCCCTCCTTCTCCGCCATTTATCTGGCCCGTTGGTCAAGCGGTTAAGACACCGCCCTTTCACGGCGGTAACACGGGTTCGAATCCCGTACGGGTCATGTTTAGAAAGAGGTCTTGTCAAAGATCTCTTTTTTATTTTCTTCAAAAAAGAAAGACCGCCATTATAGCGGTCTTTTTTTACATGTTCATGGAATAGATCGTATAAGACAAGTATGTTGCAAAGAAGCCCCATAAGACATAAGGAATTAGTAAAATTGGAACGACTTTGCTTAGTTTACGCGAGACGATAACAAGAGCAAGTGCTGTCAGCGCTACAAGCAGGCAGTCGATCGTAGCGGCAAATAGATCTTTTTGTGTAAATTGAAAAAAACTAAAGGCTTGATTAAATACGTAATTTAAAAGAAAAAGAATCCAAAAGGGTAAAGTGATTTTTTGAAATCCATATTTTCCATAAATGATCGCTGCGGACAACGAGATGAGAGCAAATAAGACAGCCCACACAGCGCCAATTACTCCACCACTCGGTGTCCATTCCGGTTTATTTAATGCATCATACCACTCTCTGTCAATCGGAAACAAGAATCCGGCAATAGAGAATAATGCGTATGTAATAAAGAAGACAACCACTGCCCAAATGATACTTTTTCTCGCCATTAAGAATCTCCTCCAATCAAATTCACTCTTAAAATGATTTCCCAATCATTACATGATATAAACATTAAGCCCCCATTATGAGGGGACTAATGATTTTCTTCTGTATAAGATTCTTCTTCGTACGGCTTCAAGTCACCAAATACGGTCATGACGCCTTCTTCGTCCAATGCCTCTTCATAGGCTTCGTGTGCTTTATTTGGATATACTTTACTTGCCTTGCCTTCAATATCAGCAGCTGCGAATCCTTCATAGTCTTCGACATAATCTTCATCTTCTGATTGTGTATACACATCATCGTATGTCAATGGAGGAAATTCCATATCAGACGGCGTATCAGAGTTTCCGTAGCGTTCTACGTCTTGATATGCATCCTCTCCATCATAGGCTGCACTTTCTTCATTTTCGAATTGCCCTGATGGCGGACTTAATAAATCCTCTTCAATCGGACGGTTTTGTGAAACGGTTTGTTCTTTTGAATGCTCTGTGCATGTGACGGCACTAGGTAAGGCCTCTAAGCGTTCCTTTGGGATAGGTGATTTACAGACCTTGCATAGGCCATAAGAGCCGTCTGTGATGGCTTGAAGTGCTTCATTAACGTCTAACAGATGTTCATGTTCCAAACTGTTTAACGCAATATCTTTCCCGCGTTCGAACAGCTCTGTCCCTTGATCACCTGGGTGATTATCATAGGCTGACAGGTCTCCGACCGAATCATAAGGAAATGATACTTTTTGTTCATCGTCATGGCTTTTGGCTTCGAGTTCGTGCTTTTCATCGAGAAGTCGCTGCTTCAAATGATGTAATTCGTCTTTAGACAACAAAGCGATCATCCTTTCATATCAAACATAATATTAGTATGAGCAATTTTGTCTGTAAGACTAGTTCCAAATTGAAGCAATTCCTCATGAAAAAACGCCTGCGGCTGCAGGCGTTCTTTGTTACGCGATATAGTATTGTAAGATCAAAGCGATTGTCAGCAGGAAACCGAAAAATGTATTGGTTTGAGCTGTAGATTTCATGGCATTCATTAATTCAATTGGTTTTTCTTTTTGCTTAAATTCTTTGATAGCTGTATATGCTTTTGGGACACTGAGTAAAACAAGAAGACTCCAAAGGCCAACAATATCTGTGAAGATATAAACAAAAATAAGTACATAAGAGATCAAAAACATGGAAAGTAAAATGTTCACAGCAGCCTTTCGCCCAGCAAGAATAGCAAGTGTTTTTCGTCCATTTTCTTTATCGCCGTCTAAATCGCGGATATTGTTCGATAGTAAGATGGCACCAACTAAAATAGAAATTGGTAATGAGACGAGAACAGCTTTAGACGTCAGTGTGCCTGTTTGAATATAGAAACTGATCAGGATGATTCCTAGTCCCATAAAAGCACCTGATACAACTTCTCCAAACGGTGTATATGCAATAGGAACAGGACCGCCTGTATAGAAATAGCCTGCTGCCATACATATGAGTCCTATCAGTGCAATCCACCAGCTAGACATCATGCAAATGTACACCCCTAGTAGTAAAGAAAGCGCAAATAGTGCATAAGCAAGGCTGAGAACGGTTTTAGGTTTCACACCATTTCTGACAATGGCGCCGCCGATGCCGACAGATTTCTCGTTGTCCAATCCGCGAACATAATCAAAGTACTCATTAAACATGTTCGTTGCGATTTGGATAAACATAGATGCAAACAGCATAGCTAAAAATAGCCCAACATGTATTTGACCACTTGGAAGTGCGAGAACAGTTCCTAAAGTAACGGGAATAAATGCTGCTGTTAATGTATGCGGTCGTAGTAAATTCCACCAAATCCGCCAGTTCTTATCAGGCTTAATCGGTGAAAGCTGATCTGATATCGATTGATGCTGCATAAAATATACTCCTTTAAATAAAAAAATACGTACACGTCCAAATTCCAGTTTAGCAAAGTTCAAAAAGGTGTCAATATATTGATGCGATGAAACCTGAAAAAGATGTTTGCTAATCGTTGCCATATCGAGAGAAAGCTTGATCTTAGAACAAGACTTTCCATTTTTCTTATAGATGCTCTCGTTTCAAGAAGCAGGAGCGAAAAAATCTAGAAAGCGTGATATAATAAGGATTCGAGGTTTAAAAAGCTGTTTTCTTTACTAAGTTCATCTGTTAAGGTTTATAATAGAAAAGCAGGTCATTCGACATACTCGAATGTTCACGTATTTGTTCATTATGGTTTTATTTTTTTATGTTATTTCATGGATTTTGGAGGAATGTATCATGGTGACAACAGTGCAAAGTACTTTCCGGCAGGAAGCGCTTGCGACATTAGAAGAAGCGAATAACGTCAACCATGCTGTTTTGATAAGCTACTCCAGAAGAGTTGACGATCTGGATCCTCTTGCCTTTTTCCAAAGCGGCGAAGCGGATTTTTTAGGCGAGCGGTTTTTTTGGTCTGATCCAGAAAGCCAAATGATATTTTCTGGACTTGGCAGAGCGGCCGTTATTAAATCATCTGAGCAAGGCAAGGAACGATTTGATACAGTCCATCAAGAATGGGAACAGCTGAAGCAGCACATGTTCCATTTTCATGATGAGAAGGAGTTAAGGCAAGCGGCTGTTGGTCCGCTTTTATTTGGAGGATTCTCATTTGATCCGTATGAAGAGAAGGCGCGTCACTGGGAAGCTTTTGGCGAGGCTCATTTTTTTGTGCCATCGATGATGCTTACTGTCTCGAAAGAAGGCACGTTTCTGACGATCAATGAATGGAAGCAGGTGGACGGGAATGTTCATCAGCTCATTCAAGAATTAGAACAAAAAGCCTCTCATTACGAAACATTACCGCTTAGACATGGTGGACAAGCTGAACTTGTTCATATGGAAGAACGAGATGTGAAGGAATGGATGAAGGCGATCCAAGAAGCGACAGACCACATTCGTGCAAACGAATATGAAAAGGTTGTTTTAGCAAGAGAAGTCTTGCTTCACTATAAAAATCAAATTGAACTCGCTCCACTGTTATCAGAATTATTAAAGCATCAAACAACGAGTTATGTATTTGCGGTTGAACAGGGGAAACAAGCATTTGTCGGAGCTACGCCGGAACGCTTAGTGAAAAAAAGCGGCGGAGAGGTCTTTTCATCTTGTTTAGCAGGTTCGATTGTTCGTGGAAAAGATGAAGCGGAAGATCGAGCATTAGGCGAGGAGCTGTTGCATGATGAGAAGAATTTGATTGAACATCAAATTGTTGTCAATATGATTGAGCAAGCATTTGAGGCTAATTGCCTTCGCGTGCATAAACCAAATCAACCTAGTCTTTATAAAACAAAAAACATTCAGCATTTGTTTACACCGATTGTAGGAGAAATTAAAAGCAGCTGTTCTCTCTTTTCATTAATTGAACAGCTCCATCCGACGCCAGCATTAGGCGGATATCCGAAGGAAAAGGCGGTTGAGGTCATTCGTGAAATCGAACCGTTGAAACGTGGCTGGTACGCAGCGCCGGTAGGGTGGATTGACTCTCAGGATAATGGAGAATTTGCTGTTGCCATTCGGTCAGGTCTTATTGAGGAAGACCATGTTCGTTTGTTCGCTGGCTGCGGCATTGTAGAGGATTCCCTTGCAAAGCAGGAGTACGAGGAAACGCAAGTGAAATTAAGACCAATGCTATCTGCCCTTGGAGGTCGTCCTATTGAATAATCAAATCATGACAACATATATTGGCAGATTGATGGATGAATTTGTCCAAGGTGGCGTACAAGAGGCAGTTGTCTGTCCAGGTTCTCGTTCGACCCCGCTTGCAATGCTGGCTCTAGCCCACCAAGACATCAATGTCCATGTATTAGTGGATGAACGGTCTGCTGCTTTTTATGCGCTTGGTCTTGCAAAAGCAAGTCAAACACCAGTGCTGCTTATTTGTACGTCAGGTACAGCAGCAGCTAACTTTTACCCAGCCATTGTAGAGGCACATTATTCCCGTGTCCCACTTATTGTTTTAACTGCTGATCGGCCGCACGAATTGAGGGAAGTTGGAGCACCTCAAGCGATTGATCAGCAATTCTTATTCGGTAAGTTTGTTAAATGGTTCACAGACTTAGCATTGCCAGAAGAAAGTCAGACGATGTTACGCTATGTTCAGACGGCTGCGGCAAGAGCAAATCATATGTCGATGCAAGAGCCGAAGGGACCTGTACAAATCAATGTCCCTCTGAGAGAACCGTTGCTTCCTGATTTGTCTATTGATCCTTTCGAGCGAGAAGAAACAGACCTGAAAAAGGTATTAGCTACAGGACAGGCTTTCCCAAATGATGATGCGATATCTGAAATTGTGACGGTTATGAACCGTTCCAAAAAGGGACTGATTGTGTGTGGCGAGCTTCATACGGAGGAAGAGATAGAGGCAGTATTACGTCTTTCAAAAGCCTTGCATATGCCGATTTTAGCGGACCCGCTTTCTCATTTACGAAATGGTCATGAGCATGCAGATCTTATTATTGATGCGTATGATTCTTTATTGAAAGATGAAGCATTGCAGCAGCACCTATTGCCGGATATGGTCATTCGTTTTGGACCGATGCCTGTGTCTAAGCCTTTATTCAAGTGGCTGGAAAAACATGCGGAAGTGAATCAGATTGTTGTTGATGCTGCCGGAGGTTTTCGAGATCCTGGGCTGAGTGCTTCATATGTCATTGAAAGTGATGTGGCAGCTTTTGTAGATGAAGTAGTCAATAGATCGGATCAACGTGAGGATACAAGTTTTCTAAAGCGCTGGCAGGATGCAAATTCATCATTCAGAACGCATGCTTCCCATTATTCTGATGAGGATCTGTCATTTGAGGGGAATGTGTACCGTCAGCTTCAGCATCTTTTGCCGAAGGAGAGTGTCCTTTTTATCGGGAATAGTATGCCGATTCGTGATGTGGATACATTTTTTGAAGCGCAATCGAAGTCTTTTCGAATGATGGCGAATCGAGGAGCAAATGGTATTGATGGTGTTGTGTCTACAGCACTTGGCACGTATGCAGCTTTGAAACAGCCGGTCACCTTAGTGATTGGAGATTTATCATTTTACCATGATATGAATGGTCTCCTTGCAGCGAAGTTGATGGACATTCCACTGACGGTTATGTTGTTAAACAATGATGGAGGAGGCATCTTTTCTTTCCTTCCACAGGCGTCTGAGGAACCGTATTATGAAAAACTCTTTGGTACACCGACTGGACTGAATTTTGAGTATGCTTCGAAGTTGTATGGGGGAACCTATTCGAAACCGTCAACGAAACAAGAATTACATGATGTCTACAAGGCGCATATAGAAGAGCCTGGACTTCATTTAATTGAAATTGAAACAGATCGGCATTCTCGTGTAAGCAAGCATCGTCAAATGATGGATGACATATTGGAAGAAGTGAAAAAAGAATGTCTTCTTTCATAATACGGATGCGTGATGGTGTGGCGTACGAGGTGGTGGATCAGAATCCATCAGGTGAGAATGCCACGCTATGCTTACACGGCTTCACTGGAAGCGCGGCTTCTTGGACATTCTTGAATGCTTATATGGGAAATACAAGATTGATTCAAGTCAGCCTGCTTGGACATGGCCGCACGGACTCACCAGAAAGTATAAGAAGATATGCGATGTCGCATCAGCTAGCAGATCTTGCAGAGATTTTAAACCAATTAAAGCTTCACAAAGTGAATATTCTCGGATATTCTATGGGAGGACGTATTGCTTTATCATTTGCCTCTCGTTATTCAGAGCGAGTCAACAAGTTGATTCTAGAGAGTACCTCTCCAGGGCTTCGCACGTTTAAAGAGCGGATGGCAAGACTCAAACATGATCATCAGCTGGCTCAGAAAATGAGACATGAAGGTTTAGTGAAGTTTGTGGATTTTTGGGAGAGTATTCCACTGTTTGCTTCGCAGAAAACTTTATCAGCTGACACGCAGGCTCAACTACGAGAGGAAAGGCTAAAAGCCAATCCACTTGGACTGGCTCGCAGCTTAGAAGGCATAGGAACAGGTTCGCAGCCCTCTGTTTGGAAGGCTTTAAAGCATATGAATTTACCTGTTTTGTTGATGTGCGGAGCGCTTGATGAAAAGTTCTGCAAGATCGCCACACGTATGCAGCAGGAGCTTGAAGGCAGTCAATTCATATTGGTTGAGCAGGCTGGGCATACAGTTCATGTGGAACAACCACATTTTTTTGGTAAAATAGTAAGTGAGTTTATTACGCAAGATTAGAGGAGGAACTATTGATGGCTATTGAATGGCAAACTGAGCGTCAATATGACGAAATTTTATATGAAACATGCAATGGGATTGCAAAGATCACGATTAATCGTCCACATGTACATAACGCGTTTACACCAAAGACTGTGAGTGAATTGATTGATGCATTTTCACGTGCTCGTGATAATTCGAATGTTGGTGTGATCGTACTTGCAGGTGCTGGCGGCAAAGCATTCTGTTCTGGTGGAGATCAAAAAGTACGCGGTCATGGCGGTTATGTAGGAGACGATCAAATTCCGCGTCTAAATGTACTCGACTTACAGCGTTTAATTCGTGTGATTCCAAAACCTGTTGTTGCGATGGTTGCTGGTTATGCAATCGGCGGCGGACACGTTCTTCATATTGTATGTGACCTGACAATTGCAGCAGATAATGCGATTTTTGGACAAACTGGTCCAAAAGTAGGCAGCTTTGATGCTGGTTATGGCTCAGGCTACCTTGCACGTATTGTTGGTCATAAGAAAGCGAGAGAAATCTGGTACTTATGCCGTCAATACAATGCACAAGAAGCGCTTGATATGGGACTTGTTAATACTGTTGTACCATTAGAGCAGCTTGAAGAGGAAACAGTGAAGTGGTGCGAGGAGATGCTAGAAAAGAGCCCGACTGCTTTACGATTCTTGAAGGCTGCATTTAATGCAGATACGGATGGATTAGCTGGAATTCAACAATTTGCAGGAGATGCGACACTTCTTTATTACACAACAGATGAAGCAAAAGAAGGACGCGATTCCTTTAAGGAAAAACGCAAGCCGGACTTCGGTCAGTTCCCGCGTTTCCCTTGATTCAATCATAGCGATGAAAAACAGCTTAGTGCATCAGACTAAGCTGTTTTCTTTTACAAAAAGGAGGTGTCATGATGAAGCAACCGAATTGGCTGCTGCACCGTGCTTATTTAACACCAGAAAGAGTCGCACTCATTTATCAGGATAAACAGTGGACATTTCGCGATTTAGCTGATGAAGTCAATGAGCTTTCAAATAGACTTGCACAAGCATCATTAAAAAAAGGGGAAACGGTCGGGCTTTTGATGAACAACCAGCCTCAAATGGTGATGCTTGTTCATGCTTGTTTTTCATTAGGATTCAAAATCGTGCTATTGAACAATAAGTTAACAAAAGCTGAAAGGCGCTATCAACTTGAAGATGCAAAAGCAGCCGCTTTATTTACTGAACCTGTTTATGCAAGTGATCATAAGGGTGATCTACCCGTTTATACAATGGAGACTTTACCAGAAGCAGGTCACGACAATGGAAAGAAAATCGAAAGCGAATTTGATTTGAATGAAACAGCAACGATCATGTATACGTCTGGCACAACAGGACAACCAAAAGGGGTCGAGCAAACGTTTGGTAATCATTTTTATAGTGCTGTTTCCTCTGCACTCAATATGGGCCTCAGAGAGGATGACCGCTGGCTTATTGCACTGCCTCTTTTTCATATTAGCGGGTTATCCGCTTTATTTAAGTCTGTGATTTATGGGATGACTGTCGTACTTCATCAAAAGTTTGATGTCGATGAAGTAAAGGGTTCGATTGAACAGCATCGTGTGACGATGATATCTGTTGTTCAAACGATGTTATCCCGTTTATTAAGCAGGCTGGAAGAATGTCCGTCTTCTTTGCGCTGTCTGTTATTAGGCGGAGGACCTGCGCCTTTTGCGATGCTTCAAGAAAGCAAAGAGAAAGGCTTCCCTGTGTTTCAATCGTACGGCATGACAGAAACCTGTTCACAAATTGTGACCCTTGCGCCTGAATTTAGTGTAGAGAAGCTTGGATCAGCGGGAAAACCCCTTTTTGGATGTGAGCTGAAAATTCAAGATGGTACACGCATTTGTCGTCCTTTTGAGCATGGCGAAATTATGGTGAAAGGGGCAAATGTCATGAAAGGGTACCTTTACCGCGAAGAGGCGACCGCGGCTGCTTTTGATCAAGGCTGGCTGAAAACGGGTGATATCGGCTATGTGGATGAGGAAGGATTTTTATTTGTGCTTGACCGCCGTTCAGATTTAATTATTTCTGGCGGTGAGAATATTTATCCTGCTGAAATTGAAGCGATCCTGTTAACACATCCGCATGTAAAGGAAGCCGGAGTGACGGGTATGTATGATGATAGATGGGGAGAGGTACCAGCTGCCTTTCTTGTCACAGACCATAAAATACCAGAGAACGAGCTCTATGCTTTATGTGAGTCGCATCTAGCAAAATATAAATGGCCTGCCGCTTTTCACTTTGTGGACGAGCTGCCAAGAAATGCGTCAAATAAATTGCAGAGGCACAGACTCAAGTCAAAGGGGTTTTTAGATGATTCAAATTGAACGAGTGATTTTATATCATGTCACGATGAAGCTCAAGCAGCCATTTACCACAAGTCTTGGGACCATCTCAGAGCGTGAGTTTATTATTGTCGAGGTAAAAGATCAAACGGGATTGACTGGATGGGGAGAGGTGTCAGCCTTTTCTTCTCCGTGGTATACAGAAGAAACCATTGAGACTTGTTACCATATGCTGAGAGCCTTTTTTATACCAAATGTGCTGACACGCACCTTTACACACCCTTCAGAAATACCAGACAGCCTGTACCAATTTAAAGGCAATAGGATGGCGAAAGCGGGAATTGAAGCGGCTGTTTGGGATATTTATGCGAAGCGTGAGAATAAGTCGTTACGAGATGTATTAGGCGGCACCAAGGATAGAATACCTTCTGGTGTTGTGGCGGGGTTAGGACCCATTGATGACATGCTGAAGCAAATACAGCAATTTGTGGACCAAGGTTATCAGCGGGTGAAGGTGAAAATTAAGCCGGGGCAGGATATCGGACTCCTTAAAAAAATTAGAGAGTCTTTCCCTCACCTTCCACTAATGGCGGATGCAAACTCTGCTTATGAATTAAAGGATATTAGCAAGCTCAAACAGCTCGATGACATTCGTTTATTAATGATTGAACAGCCATTAGCTGCAGATGATATCGTCGATCATCGCCATTTGCAAAAGCATTTAAAAACACCGATATGTTTGGATGAAAGTATTTGTTCCTTAGATGATGCTAGAAAAGCTGTAGAGCTTGGCAGCTGTCAAATTATTAATGTGAAGCCTTCACGAGTTGGAGGGATGACAGAAGCCCTCAAAATCCATACATTCAGTAAGGAGCATCAAATTCCGTTATGGTGCGGAGGAATGATTGAAACAGGCATTTCTCGCGCACAGAACGTGGCACTTGCTTCGCTTCCGCAATTTACAATTCCAGGTGATATTTCCGCTTCGTCAAAATATTGGGAGCAGGATATCATTTATCCTGAAATCAAGGTTGAAAATGGTTTTATTGAGGTGCCTCGTTCCCCAGGAATGGGCGTAGAAGTGGATTATCAAGCGCTTCGTTCCTTTTCAGATAAAATTGACGTCTTTACAAAACATGATTTTGTGATGTGAAAATAAGGTATTCACCTTTTGCACATCCAATAAAATCTATATATAGTGAGAGAAAGTTTTTCCTTCCTGTCTCAACAAAAAAGAAAGAGCGGTGATCCGCTCTTTCTTACTCTTCTACCAGTTCGCTGTCATAAGCAAGCTGTCCAATATAGTGATTCATTTCACTGGGCATGTCTGCTGCATGGCCATATTCATAATCCCAAAGGTTTAAAAAGGAGTGAGCAGCCTGATAAAATGCGGCTTCGTCCGCGTCATGAATTTCGTCAAAAAACGTTTGAAGCAGCCGATCGTGTTTCAATGTGAAGCGCCTCCTTAAATGAGACTTAAAGATCTTGTGGTTTAAACGTTTTACAATCTGTTTCTTCACTTTTTTCAGCCGTATTTCCTGTGTGGCTGACGACATAGATTGCATCTGCCCCACAGCGGTTTCCAGCATTCCAATAGGAACAGTTATTGACTTCACAAAGGATTTTTTGACTCATACAGATGACCTCCTTTTGAGTATGTCTTTCTTCTATAATGTAACCGAAATGAACCTCATCCATTCACGTTAATCTTCCTGGCGAATATAGCGCTTATCCTTCATAAACAATTTCCAGAAGAAATAGAACCCAGGGAATAAGATGATAAAACCTACAATATACGTGATAAATAATGCTCTAAATGTCACAGGGTCTGTAAATCCAGACATGATTGTAATATCCGGATAGGCCATATAAGGCAAATGGGCACGTCCGTACACATAGCTTGCTAAAAAATATTGAATGGTAATCGCAATGACAGCTAAACGAGGCCGGCCTTTTCTATGCTTAAACCGACTATTTGGTAAAAATAGAGCCAGCCCTGCTAGCAAAAACATCAGGAGTGATACAAGAAGAATAGGGATGTTCTGCATCATTTTTGTGAACAGCCAATTTGCCTCGCTTCTTAATGTCAGCATGATGAAAAAGGCCATCATGAGTGAAAGCGGACCCGTAATGAGCGCTCCTCTTCTATAAATGCTGTAAGCTTCATCTTCATCAGCCACATTCGAGAAATCAGCTAAAAGCAATGACGAAAGAAAAAGGGTGCTGAAAATGGCAAAGCCGACAAAAGAATAGACATTTGCACTCGTAAAGACCAGTCCAAGATCTAATGAGTAGTTGTTGTTCTCCTCAAAGATAAATCCACCATGAGTAATCGGAAGAACCATGATCAGGATCGATGGAATGATAAAGCCGCTAATCCCTGAAATGTAAGTCACTGCTTTTCTGTATTTCTTAGGAAGAGAATGAGAAAACACGAGAAACCCGCTTCGCAGTGCAAGAAGCAATAATATAATGCTGCCGGGTATTAATAAAACAGTACCAAGGACAAAGGTCGCACCTGGAAACATACTAAACAATGCGACAACAATTGCCACAATGAATACGTTAGTTACTTCCCATGTTGGAGAAAGGTACTTATTTGCGATATTAGCGGCCTTTGTTTGTTCTTTATTCATATAAATCATGGACCAAAATCCTGCACCGAAATCCATTGATGCCATCACTGCATAGATAAAAACGAACCCCCATAAGATGGTGATTGCAATGAGTGCATCAGTTGTCACATCCATTTGCATCTTGATCGCTCCTTTTTAAGATTCTGTTAACCGTAGGTCTTCTTCAATCGAATGTTTTCTAAAGTAGTACGTCAGCACAATCACAGTTGCTATGCCTAAGATGAGATAGACAATGGCAAAAAGGATAAAGAGCGTACCGATCGAGCCTGATGATGTGACGACCTCTGAGGTTTTGAGCATTCGATAAATGACCCATGGCTGACGGCCTGTACATGCAAAGATCCAGCCGAACTCAATGGCCAAAAGACTAAGGGGCCCGCCGAATAAGTAAAGAAAAAGGAGCCACTTCGGATAATGCTCGCGTTTTAAAATTTTACGGTAAAGCAGTGCTAACACCGCAAACAAAATGAGAACTGAGCCAATAATGACCATGCCGTTAAATAACGTGTGAATAAATAAAGGCGGCCACTCGTCACGAGGGAAATCATTTAAGCCTTTGACCACTGTATCAAAGCTATTTCCTGCCAGAAAGCTAAGCGCCCAAGGGATTTCAATTGCTCCTTTAATTTCCTTTGAATCAGCATCAGTAAAACCACCTATTGCGAGCGGCGCATGTGATTGTGTTTCAAATAAACCTTCAGCACCAGCTAATTTTTCTGGCTGATATTCATACAGAAGCTGAGCAGACTCATGACCATTTATGGCCGTAAGAAATGAGAAGAGGCCGCCTACAATAAGTCCAAGAAAAAGGGCTTTTCGATGAAACGTATAGAGTTTCTCATTCTTTCTTGTTTTAAGCATTTTAAAAGCTGCCACTGATGCAATCACAAAAGCACCTGTTGTAAAAGCAGACAGCACGACATGTGTCGCAGTTACGACAAAGCTTGGATTGAAAAAGGCCTTCCAGGGCTCGATATTCGTAATTTCTCCATTGACCATTTGAAAGCCAGCAGGAGTACCTTCAAACGCATGTACGTTTGTGATCAGAATCGCTGAAGCGGCTGCACCAATCACGACAAAAATAACGGTAATGATGCGCATAGCAGGTGATAGGCGATCCGCTGCGTACACATAAATAGACATAAATAATGCTTCAATAAAGAACGCATAAATTTCAATCTGAAATGGCAGTGACATGACCTTTCCGATGACCTCCATAAAACCTGGCCATAGAAGAGCGAGCTGGGTACCAGCAATCGTGCCTGTTGGAATGGCGACACCTAACAAGACAGCCTGCGCTTTCGTCCACCGTTTCGCCATGACAGCATAGTGAGGGTCCTTCGTTTTTTGGAAGATGAGTTCAGCTAACAAAATCATTAGCGGGATGCCGACACCAAGCGAGGCATAAATAATGTGAAAGCCCATGGTTGTGCCGAACAGGCTTCTAGCTAAAACGAGATCAGTCAATTTTTTTCTCCGCCTTTCTTATCGCTTCTCTTTTTCATGATGTTATTATTCTCCACCATTTTTAGATTATTCTTCCTGACTAAGAAAGCTTGATTTTTGACAAGTTGTAAGAGAGGGAGTAGAATATAAATATAAAACGTAATAATTACGTTTTGATAACGAAAGGAGTTTTGACATTGAAAAGAAATATTCATCCAACCTCATATGAAGTTGTATTTATGGACGTAAACAGCGGTTACCGCTTTTTGAGTAAATCGACAAAGTCATCCAATGAGACAGTAGAATGGGAAGATGGGAAAACGTATCCTGTCATTAAAGTAGAAACAAGCTCTGATACGCATCCTTTTTATACAGGACGCCAAAAGTTCGGAGAAAAAGGCGGAAGAGCCGAGTTGTTTAAGAAAAAGTATCAAATGTAATATAAAAAGCACACCCTACAATGGTGTGCTTTTTTTACAGCAAAAAACCCCGAATAATCATCCGGGATTTTAACAATTAATCATTTAAAGCGGTTTTTAAGGTTTTTAGATTTTGTTTCATTAAGCTGACGTAGCTTTCGCCATTTTTGGCATCATCTTCAGTAATAGATTCTAGATTTTTAAGTGTGAGGCTTTTTGCCCCAATTTCACTGCGGATCGTATCTGAGACTTTGCTGCTGACGTTGTTTTCAAAAATCACATATTGAATGTGATGCTTTTCAGCTTTTTGTACAATGCTTTCGAGCTGCTTTTGTGAAGGCTCTTCAGAAGCGGATAACCCTAATACACTGATTTGTTCAATGCCGTAGCGTTTTTCCCAATAACCGTAGGCTGCGTGGGAAACAAGGATTTCTTTATGTTTTGCTTTAGATAACGTTGTGTTGAACTCTTGATCTAGCGATTGCAAATCCTTTTTTAGTTTTTCATAGTTTTTTGTGTATTCGTCTTTATGATCTGGATCTAATGAAACGAGTGTATCTTTAATGTTTTTTGCCATTTGCTGTGCATAAACAGGGTCTAACCATGCATGAGGATCTTTATCTCCGTGATCGTGTCCATCATGGTCATGATCTTCCCCTTCATGATCGTGATCATGGTCTTCGCCTTCTTCATGTGAATGCTCTTCTTTTGTCGATAACAATTTGATGCCTTCGGCTGCTTTGACTGTTTTCACGCCTTGGTCTTTTAACGTAGAAGCGGTTTTGTCAGCGAATGCTTCAGCGCCTGTGCCGCTGTAGATGAAGGCGTCTCCTTCAGCCATTTCAACCATCGTTTTTGAACTTGGTTCAAAGCTGTGTGCATCTGCATTGGCAGGGTACACGCTTTGCGCATGAACATGAGAACCACCAATTTTTTCAGTGAAATCTTGAATCGGGAAAATTGTGGTGTAAACGGTTAGTTTTCCGTCTGCTTTCCCTTTTGAAGCATTTGTCCCCGCACTGCTTGAGCAAGCGGCAAGACCGATCGCAAATAAAGCAGCTGTTAACATATAAAAGATTTTTTTCATGTGGAAAATGTCTCCTCTCAATCTATTAGATAGAAATGATTACGATTTAATGTCCTGAGTTATTGTATCGTAATAATTACGATTTGAAAAGAGGAAAATAAAAAATTTTCAACAGCAGATGTTTCCTTTTAAAAAAATGCGCTGCAAAACGTGACGAAATTTCTCACATTGTGCTATATTTATTTTTAAAAAAAGATAAAGGAATGGACAACGTATGAAACTTTTAGAAGAAATCATCGAATATAATCAACAATTTATTGAAGAAAAGAAATACGAAGAATTTACAACAACGAAGTTTCCACAGAAAAAAGCTGTCATTCTGTCATGTATGGATACAAGGCTTGTCGAGTTGCTTCCACGTGCAATGAACATGAGAAATGGAGATATCAAGATCGTTAAAAGTGCTGGTGCTCTTGTGTCTCATCCATTTGGAAGTATTATGCGAAGCATTTTAGTGGCTGTTTATGAATTAAATGCTGACGAGGTTTATGTCATTGGGCATCATGATTGCGGTATGAGCAAAATAGACAGCCAAACACTTTTAAACAAAGCCATTGAGCGTGGTATCCCAGAAAAACGTATTGAAGTACTGGAATACTCAGGAATCGATTTTAAACAGTGGCTCAAAAGCTTTAGTTCGGTTGAAGAGAGCGTGAAGGACAGTGTGTCCGTTGTGAAAAATCACCCGCTTCTCCCATCAAATGTGCCTGTGCACGGTCTTGTCATTGATCCAGGAACTGGCAAGCTTGACGTAGTCGTCAATGGATATGAAGAAAAATAATTTATTTTTCCTTTTTCGGCGGGACAGGATCGATGCCGCCAGGATGGAGCGGATGACATTTTAAAATCCGTTTGATGGTGAGCCAGCCGCCTTTTAAAGCGCCATGCGTTTTGATCGCTTCTAGCCCGTAGTTTGAGCATGTTGGGTAAAACCGGCAGCTAGGCGGTGTAAGAGGGGAAATACACTTTTGATAAAAGCGTATGATGCCGATAAAAATTTGTTTCATAGAAGTTCCTCCTTGTCTGTCTTCCACAGTATAAGAAAAAAGGACAAGGAAGGAAAGTTTTATAAACTAAACTGGTCGGAGAAATATGTTATAATATAGGAAATTGCAATTATAGGAGTGGTGATTATGCCTTCAGTTGAAAGCTTTGAACTTGATCATAATGCTGTAAAAGCGCCATACGTTCGTCATTGTGGCGTTCATAAAGTGGGATCAGATGGAGAAGTCAATAAATTTGATATTCGTTTTTGTCAGCCAAACAAACAAGCAATGAAACCTGATACGATTCATACATTAGAGCATTTACTTGCGTTTAACATTAGAACACACTCAGAGAAATACGACCATTTTGATATCATTGATATTTCTCCAATGGGCTGCCAGACAGGCTACTATTTAGTGGTCAGTGGTGCACCAACTCCAAAAGAAATCGTTGAACTTCTTGATGCAACATTCAAGGATGCAGTTGAGGTAACAGTGATTCCTGCTGCAAACGAAGAGCAATGCGGTCAAGCGAAGCTTCATGACCTTGAAGGTGCAAAACGTTTGATGCGTTTCTGGCTTTCTCAAGATCAAGAAGAGCTTCTCAAAGTATTTGGTTAATCGATCATAAACCGGACATGATGATGTCCGGTTTTTTTGTATTCGATCATGAGATGTCAAAATAGGGGATATTTGTTAAAATGGACATGTCAGTAAAAGAAGGGGGAACTCGGGATGCGAAAAATGTTGGGAATGATATTGATGCTCTTGTTACTAAGTGCATGTGGGAACTCTGCAGCAAATAGTGGCGAAGGGGAGGTACCTGAGCTATTAGAAGTGAAGCTTACAGGACCTGAACAAGTGGAGAAAAATGAAAGCGTTATAGTAAAAGCAGCTGTCACATATGGTGATACGCCTGTTGATGATGCAGACGAAGTTCAATTTGAAGTGTGGAAAGATGGCGATAAGGATAACAGCAAGATGATTCAGCCAAAGAAAGAGAACAAAGGTGTATATGAATTGCATACAGCCTTTAAAAAAGATGGCCTTTATATCATACAAGTCCATGTGACAGCTAAACAGCAGCATAATATGCCAAAGACAAATATCCATGTAGGTGATGTGAAAAAAGAGAGTTCATCTACTGAAGAAGAAACCTCACATCATTAAGTGTCATTTTATTTCGGGTTAGGACGTTGGTTTGGTTCAGCATCCTGTGGTGAATCGACTTTATGCTTATATTCATAAGCCTTCGATGTTGTCCATAGTGATAAAAAGACAACGATTGAGATAATGATAAAGCTGATAATCCCAAGTAGCAGCATCTAACTCCCTCCTTATTTCCATATTAACATATATTTCATGCAGTCAAAATAGAAGAAATTCATGGCAGGTTTCAGTATAATAGGAAAAGGGTATTCTCATACTAAACGCAATTACATAAGGAGGAATAAACATGTCTGAAAAATTATTAAACGTCGTTAATAAACAAGTAGCTGATTGGACTGTGCTTTACGTAAAATTACATAACTATCACTGGTACGTAAAGGGAAAAGACTTCTTTACACTCCATGAGAAATTTGAGGAACTTTATACAGAAACAGCGACGTACATTGATGATTTGGCTGAGCGTATGCTTGCGTTAAATGGACAGCCTGTTGCGACAATGAAAGAATGCTTAGAAATTTCTAGCATTCAAGAAGCTGAAGGTAATGAATCAGCGGAGCAAATGGTGAAAAATCTATATGATGATTTCTCCAATATCGCTGAGGAATTAAAGCAAGGAATGGAGCTGGCTGGAGAAGTTGGCGATGAAACAACAGGTGATATGCTGCTTGCGATTCATCAATCTATTGAGAAACACAACTGGATGCTTAAAGCATTTTTGGGATAATACGTATGTGGAAGGAATGTCGATCATGAAGAGATCGACATTCCTTTTTTGTTGGAATCGGGACAGACAGCCCATTGAAATCATAGGGCTTTCAGCCGAAGAGAAAAGAGAAGGGAGGGGAGAAGATGTCTTCTATTGCAGGAATGATGAGTCAGCAAGTCGCGAGCATTCAAAAAACACTTAATATTAGTTTGTTGAATTCACAGCTTGCTACGAATACAGCACAAGCCATGGTCATGCTGGATCAAGTTCAGCAGCAGCCTCAAGCTGTTCAACCAAAGGATTCAGACGCTCGCTTTATTGATGTGAGAGTCTAAAGATGGAAGCCGCCGCACAAGGTGGCTTTTTTTCTTGTCATCACTCTCTCTGATTTAAAAGGCGACGCCTTTATTTTTTGTCGTCCAAGCTATTGCGAGGATCTGACATATACTATTGAGGTAAGGAGTTCCACTCTGAAAGGATGTTGATGCCAAGTGAGCAAAGATTTAGGCATCTTTTCGTTGTTTACAGTCAGTTTGTCAGCGATGGGCTTTCTGTTTGGTGGAGCAGGATATTTACTGATGATATTAGTAACACTCATGGCCATTGAATTAATTTGTTCAAGCCTAAGAGAATCTTTGACAGGACAGCTCACAATGAAACGTTTTTCTACACGGCTTGTTCGAAAGATTGTGACGGTCTCCTTAATATCCATGGCGCATTTCTTCGATGTCATGCTGAAGACAAATGGGATGATTAAGGATTTAGCGATCATCTTCTATATTATTTATGAATCTTACCAAATCGTCTCGACAGCCAATGCCCTCGGAATTCCCATTCCACAGTTGTTTATTGATGTGTTGGACATGTTAAAAAATAAATTGCGCAAAAAGCCGTAATTTCTTCATATCTGGTCATACTAAAGGAAAAAGGATGAATCAGATGACGAGACACACATATTATGTATCCGTACAGGATGGGTCGATATCTCAGCATAGAGATGCGGCGGCTTGGCAATTTCAAATAGAAGCAGACGATGATCAAATTTTGCAGCTGAGAGACTATTTCGATGAACAGTATATGACAGATTGGAAAGGCTTCTTTCGAGCGCATGTTCCGTATCTTGAATATCATTATGACAGTCCGAATGATGAAATGGATCGAAAAAGAAAAGAGATATACTCAATGATTTTCGAGCTCGGGAATGAAGAGACAAAGAACTTTATTGAAACAAATGGATTAATGAATTGAAAAAGCATGTAGAGATTTTCTACATGCTTTTATTTTCGCGGTTGTAAGATGCCTCCGATCAGATCACTAAGTCCGCCTCTATTCTCTTGCTGAGATGTCTGTGAATTAGTGAATTCATGGGAGGAGTTCTGGCTCTGAGGCTTATAACGGTTATCATCTAAACCAACCCGTAAGCCGGATGTACGCTCAGATGGCTGGATAATGACAATTTGGTCTTGTTCTTGGAACTCAAATAAGTAGGATTCACCAGATGTTTGTCCGATGAGGGTCTTCCAGTTCACATCTAATTTGACCTTCGGTGCTTTACCTGTCCAAGCGACGATGGCGTCAGGGTCTACACGGCAAGGGGCTTTTAAAATGAGCGGGTTTCCATTTGTTTTAATGGCGACCTGCGCCCCGTGGCCTTGATAGGAGAGCTTTGATGTAAACAGTCCTTTCTGTGATAAAATCCCTACGCCTACTGGTGTCACGCCGTAATGACATTCCTCAGTAAAGGCAAGTAAATCCTCACTTTCTACACTTACATGCTGCCAAGGACCGCTCGGCTCAAGGTTAATCACTGTCACGTGCTCGCTGGAATCAGCCAAATAACAAGTACCTTGTCCACTTACTTCTATCACCTCAAGGTTTTCACCTGTCAATTTTCTGCTGATATGGTTAAATACTTGACTGACCATATTTCCTTTGTTCGTACCGAGTAGTCGTTTGCGGTATTGAAACGTACCTTGATCGGCAATCATTGCGCCTTTTTTCGCAAAAAAGATTCCGCTGCCTTCTGCTTGTAAAGTGAGTTCTTCTATTGTGTTGAATTGAAATCCCATTGGTGCCGGCTCCTTTCCTGCGTCAAGATGTGAATCCATAGATGCGGCATAAATCATTTAAATCTAGCGTAGTTCCTTGTCCGGTGGCGATAATTTTCCATTCTTCCTCATCTCTTATGAGTTGGGCGCAAATGATGGAGGTACAATACGAATAATCTTCTGTTAATTGAAAGGTACAAATCTCTTGTTGTGATATTTGATCAGTCAGATGCACATAAGCGTTCGTCACTTGTCCAAAATGATGCTTGTGCTCGTGTGCATCATGTATCGTGGCTGTTACAACGATTTTATGAATATCAGGAGAGACTCTGCTTAATTGCATAATGATCATTTCATTGTCTCGATATCCGCCGCCAACTTGATGATCACCAAGATGGCGAACAGCTCCGTCTAAGCTCTGCTGCTGATGATAATAGATCAGATGGCTTGGAGACAACAGTTTGTCCTCTTCATTTAAGAGAAACACTTGCGTATCTAAATCAATTGGCTGGCCAGCCAAATCCCAGCCAAGCCCGATTTGAATTTGGTCGATATTTGGATTGTCTTTAGTTAAATCTAGCTTTTGCCCTTTGATGAGGTGTTTCTTGATCACCTCATGAGGGGCGTCATCTTTTTCAATTTTACTGGGCGTAAGCGATTGATCTTTTTCTTGTTTTGACCCATTTGTTATCCTCATGCTGTTTTCCTCCTTGTCGTAATAGGACAAACACTAATTGATTTACGTCATCAAGGGATAAAAGGTTTCATGATTAAAATAGGGTGAAGTTGGGGATGATAAAAAGGTTTTAGCAACAAGACCTCATTTTAAATACAGACGAAATGAAACCACTCGTTTGTTTCACTTTTGATAAAAATTCTTCAGAGAAATGTGATCTGTGGTATGATGTTTTACAAGAAGCAAGGACAGGATATGAGGGATTTCACATGCATGTATTTAAAGACTATTATCATAATACGGTCAAGCTCTCCTTTGAAGAGAAGCCTTTTTCAAGTCATCCAAAGCATGTTTGGGCTATCTGCCGTTACCAGGGGAAATGGCTGCTCACTGAACATGAGGATCGGGGCTATGAGTTTCCAGGAGGGAAAGTTGAGCCAAATGAAGAAGCAGACCAAGCCGCTATACGTGAGATTCAAGAAGAGACGGGTGCTGTTGTTCGTGAATTAACGTATATCGGTCAGTATCAGGTGCTAGGCAGAGAAAAGGTCATCGTAAAAAATATTTATTTCGCTGATATTGAAAGGCTAGTGAAGCAAGACACGTATTTTGAAACGAAAGGACCTGTTCTTTTCGCAGACTTGCCAAGATCCATCGCAAAAAATAAGAATTTCAGTTTTATTATGAAAGATGATGTGTTAAGACAAAGTCTTGCTTATTTAGAAAAGAACGGTTTGATTCGTTAAAAAAAGCGCAGGGAGATCTCCCTGTGCTTTTTATTTTTGGAGAAAACGGCGTTCGAGCCATTCCACAAGCTGGTACATGATGGTCGCAAACACAGCAATAATGAAAAGACTTAAGAACACGAGTGTAAAGTTGAAGACTTGAAAGCCGTAAATGATCATGTAGCCGAGCCCTTTTGAGGATACAAGAAATTCCCCTACAATGACCCCAACCCAAGAAAGACCAACATTCACTTTGATGGCAGAAATCATCGTTGGAATACTAGCTGGCAAAATGACCTCACGAAAGACGACGCTTTTTTTCGCGCCAAAGGTTTTCATCACCTTTAAATAATTCTCATCGACCTCTTGAAAGGCAGTGTAAATGACGATCGTCGTAATGATCACACTAATGATCGCACCCATGGCGACGATGCTGATCATACCAGGTCCAAGGGCAACAATTAAAATGGGGGCGAGGGCAACTTTCGGCATGGCATTTAAAATGACTAAATAAGGATCAAGAACGTTTGCTAATCGGGTGGACCACCATAAGGCGGCAGCGAGCAAAATGCCGCAAAAGGTACCAAATAGAAAACCGAGCACCGTTTCAAATAATGTAATACTCATATGATTCATTAAAGAACCATCTTGAATTTTTTGCACAAACAATTGGCAGACCGCAGATGGTGAACTGAAAATAAGCGGATCAATGAACCTGAAATGACTGGCAAGCTCCCAAAGCGAAAAGAAGCTGGCAAATATGATGAGCTGATAGATACGTGTGATCCGTTTTTCCATTCGGTATTTTTTGCGATAGGCTTCATGTAAAAGGTCACTGTGTTTCAACTGTTTTCAGCTCCTTCCAAATCGTTTGAAAGAGCTCTTGGAAATGCGGGGTCTGTCTCGCTTCAAATGGAGAGAGAGCCCTTATGTCGTCTGGAACGGTAAAGATTCGCTGGATAGAGCCTGGGTGCTTTGAGAATAAGAAAATGCGGTCACTCATCGCAATGGCTTCGCCAATGTCATGTGTCACAAGAACCGCTGTTTTTTGATAGTCTTTTAATGTGTGAAAGACGAGATCTTCTAATGTGAGTTTGGTTTGGTAGTCTAGCGCTGAAAATGGCTCATCTAGTAAAAGCAGACCGGGATCAACTGCAAGCGTTCGGGCGAGAGCCGCACGCTGCCTCATTCCGCCAGACAGCTCCTTCGGATATTTTTCCTCTACTTCAGGCAGTCCAAGCTTTGGCAGTAAATCAAGGGCAGCTGAGACGGACTCATGTGAATCTTGTTTCGCAATTTTTAACCCGAGAATGACATTTTCCTTGATGGTCTTCCAAGGAAACAAATAATCTTGCTGGAGCATATAGCCGATTTGATGCTCCTGTTGATTTGGTTCTTTTCCTTCGATTAAAATTCGACCTTCAGAGGGCGGCGTAATTCCTGCGATGATAGACAGCAAGGTGGTTTTTCCGCAGCCGCTGGGACCAATAAATGAGATGAATTCACCTTGGTCTATCTCCATATTGATGTGCTGTATAGCTGTTGTTTTTTCTTTTAAAGAGAAGTACGTATGGGTCACATGGTCAATTTGAAGGAAAGACATGTGCTACCTCCTATTCTATTTGTGATCTGTGACCTTCTTTGCAATGGATGAATCGACAAGTTGTTTGTACGGAATAAATTCCGGCAATTCACCGCTCTCCTTCATGATTTCCTGCAATTTGTTCCATTCTTCTTCATTTAGAAGGGGATCTGTTGCATAGGAATCTTGCTGTTTGTAGCGTTTGATGGCAGTTGATAAGACATCAAGGTCTGTATCAGGAAAATGAGCTTGAATGGCCTTTGCAATCTCCTCAGGCTGCTTGGTTTCTACCCATTTCTGCGCTTTGTAAATGGCTCGGGTGAAGGCTTCAGCGGTCTCTTTGTTTTCCTCTAAGTAACTCTTCTTTGCCATGAAGGTGGTATATGGCACCTTGCCAGAAGCTTCTCCAAAGGAGGCGGTAATGTACCCTTTACCTTCTTTTTCGAGTAAGGAAGCGGTCGGTTCGAATAACTGTACAAAATCGCCAGTTCCAGAGGAGAACGCACCTGAAATGTTGGCAAAATCAATATTTTGAATCATACGAAGGTCCTTTTTTACATCAATGCCTTCTTTTTTCAAGACATATTCACCGACCATTTGCGGCATGCCGCCTTTCCGCTGTCCTAAGAAATCTTTACCTTTTAATTGATCCCAAGAGAATTGGTTTACTTTCTCCCTTGAAACAAGAAATGTGCCGTCTGTTTGCGTCAGCTGTGCAAAGTTTATGACAGAATCCTTTGTGTCTTGAGCCTCTACATAGATAGAGGATTCAGACCCGGTCAGTGCGATATCAGCACCGCCTGATAAGAGAGCTGTCATCGTTTTATCGCCGCCCCAAGTGGTTTTTAGTTCAACCTCCAGGCCTTCTTCTTTGAAGAAATCCTCTGATAAGGCGACATATAGCGGAGCATAAAAGACCGAATGGGTCACCTCGGCTACTTGTACGGTCTGCTCCTGTTCTTTTTTACAGGCGACAAATGGAATAAAGAGCAGGACGACGACGATGAATGCCAGTCTGACTTTGATGGAACGATTCAAGAGTAATTCGCCTCCTTTGTTCTAGATCACTATTAAAGTATGTGAAAAGGGATTTTTGGTGAGTGCCTAGATGAAAATAAGAAGCGCATTGTTTATTTATAGAACGCGTCTTTTTTTCTATACTAGAGGCATGAAGGCTTTCTTGAATTTGGCAGAAATAAAGGAGCGGTTTCGTGTATAGATTGAGTTGGGTATTTATTGGATGGTATTTAGTAGGTCTGATCTTAATGGTCTTTTTTGAAGTGCCAGCATGGCTTCAGTTTGCAAACGGAATCTTTCTTGTGCTGTATGCTTGCTGCGTCATAGAGATTGGGCGACAGATTTATGGCTCCTGGGGGTTTGTCATCAAAAGGGCAGTCATTGTCGGGGTGCTTACATTTACGGTGGAGTGGGTAGGGATCACAACGGGGTTCCCATTTGGGGCCTATGACTATTATCCGACGCTAGGTTTTCTAGTGGCGGGGGTGCCGTTAACCATTGCATTTGCTTGGGTTGGCGTGTTTTTAAACAGCCTTTTTTTATCCAATCAGCAGTCAAAGTGGAGACGAGCCGTCGAAACGGGGATATGGATTGTGTTGCTTGACCTCATATTAGATCCAGTAGCAGCTGAGCGGAAGTTTTGGGTGTGGTATGACGGCGGTGGGTTTTATGGTATTCCTTTTGAGAATTTTGTGAGCTGGGGTATGATTGGAGCAGGACTTTCATTTCTTTTCCCGCTTGTCTCAATTGATCAAAAGGCACTCAGCTGGACGAGTCGTATTTATCAGGCGATGGTGTTCTTTTTTGGTCTTTTGGCATTAAAGGGCGGACTCGATGTCATTTTTTATTTAGCATTGATCATTGTCATTTTGTGTGAAGGAAGGGTTCGATTTGAAAGAAAGCGACAAAAGCCGATCGTTTAGACGTCTATTTTCACTTTATCTAGAGCGATATTTGCTCCATAAGCATTTCCGCTGTGTGATGATGAAAGGCTCGGTGGACCCGAAGGAAAACCTGCCTGTTCTTTATCTCGCCAATCATAGCTCATGGTGGGATGGACTGATCATTTTTCTTTTAACAGAAAAAGCGTCTGAACTTGATCACTACATGATGATGGAAGAGAAGCAGCTGAAGCAATATGCTTTTTTCCGTAAGCTTGGGGCGTTTCCGGTTCATAAAGAGAACCTGAGAAGCGTGAAACAAGCTTTAATGACAGCAAAAGAGAACATGCAGGACGGCGGAGCGGTATGGCTTTTTCCACAGGGGAAAATTATGCATCAGGACGTGAGACCGCTTGAACTGGAAGGCGGGGCTTCTTTTTTAGTGAGGCAATTTGAGCAAGTCGTGGTGAAGCCTGTAACCTTGCAGTATACATTTAATCAATATCAAAAGCCGATAGTTTCTGTTGTGTTCGGTGATGATGCCATCGTATCTGGAAGCTCCCTGCGAAGCAAAGATATGACGCGTATGCTTGGCGATCTGCTTGAAACGCAGTTAAACAGGCATCAAGCACAGGTCATTGCGGATCCTGATTTTTCAATAAACGAAGAATTTAAACAGATCACAAGGACAAGTCAGTCAACAAGTGATGCGTTTGATTCTTTTAAAAAGTGGGTGAGAACATGGCGCTCTTCTTAACCGTAATCAGTGTGCTGCTGCTTTGCCAGTTTCTATTCACCATATGGAATATGAAGCAGTTTCCCGTGTTAAAGCCCGCTTCCTTTTCATCAGATGAACCCATTTCGTTATCGATATTGATTCCGGCTAGAAATGAGGAGAAACGGATAGAAGCCTGTCTTCAGTCAATCGTTAATCAACGTCTTTATCCGAAAGAGGTGATTGTACTTGATGATCATTCGACCGATCAGACAAGAGCGATTGTGGAGCGCTTCTCACAAACATATCCATGGATTCGTGTGCAGTCAGGCCGGCCGTTAAAGCCAGGCTGGCTAGGAAAATCATACGCCTGTTCTCAGCTCGCTGAGGTGGCGGCTTCTGATTGGCTGCTTTTTTTAGATGCGGATGTCCGGTTGAAACGGGGAGCAATTGAAGCTGTGTACGAGCAGTTATGCGCGCAAAAAACGGGCATGCTGTCAGGCTTCCCAGAGCAAAAAACAGGCACTTTCTTTGAGCATCTTGTCGTTCCCATGATGATGTTTACCATTGGCTGTCATCTACCTGTGAAGTGGGTCAGAAAATCAAAGAATCCGGCTTTTGCCGCCGCGCATGGAGGCTTTATTGCCATTGAAAAGAGTTGCTATCACAATATCGGCGGGCATGAAGCGATTAAGGATTCGCTAGTGGATGATATGGCATTGGCTAGACGGGTGAAGGAACAAGGCTTACCGTTCACACTAGCAAGCATTCATCCATTTGTGTATATGAGAATGTATGAGAGTGGACAAGAGGTTTGGAAAGGCTACCGGAAAAATTTGTTTCCAGGTGTGAATCGAAGCATTGCTTTGTTAAGCAGTGTCTTTTGTTTATACACCCTGCTTTATTTGGCTCCTGTCATTTGCTTGATGATGGCTTTGCTGCAGCTGAATGTGCTCAGTATATGCTTAGCCATTCTTTGCTACGGACTGGGTGTGTCGATCAAAGCGGCAATTGATATTGAGAACGGAAGAACATCTGCAATGGCCTTTTTATTACCGATCAGCATTTTAAGTCTGATCGCCATTGGCCTTGCTTCTATGAAAATCGGGCTGAAAAAAGAAGGGTATGAATGGAAAGGGAGAAGGTACGAATGAAAAAAGTGATCATCATCGGCGGCGGTCTTGGCGGATTATCAGCAGCGATCCGCTTACAGTCACGCGGAGTTCAGGTCACCATATTAGAAAAAGAAGCGGCTTTAGGCGGGAAATTGCAGCGTCATCAGGGGGCTGGCTACTCTTTTGATCTAGGACCGAGTACCATTACAATGAAGTCATACTTTGAGGAAGTATTTGCTTCCTGTCATAGACGGATGGAGGATTACGTCACATTTTATCCGATTTCTCCTCTGACCAAAAATGTTTTTTCAGATGGACATACGGTCGAATTTACGCCGAATATTGAGCAGATGGAATCACAAATTGCAGCATTCAGTCCTGAAGATGCGAAGCAATACCGTGCATTTTTACAGGAATCAAAGATGCTTTTTCAAAAGGCTGAGGATCAGTTTTTAAATCGTTTGTTATTGACGTGGAAGGATAAGGCGGATGTAAAGCTCGTGAAAGCCCTTCTCTCTGTCAAACCGTTTACAACCGTTCAACGCTTGCTGCGTCAATATTTCCGTCATCCGCATACATTGGCGATGTTTGGACGGTATGCTACATACATCGGCTCTTCTCCCTATCAGGCTCCGGCTATTTTTAATATGATGGCGTATTTAGAAGGGGAGAAAGGGATATATGGCATAAAGGGCGGTACATATCGTTTAGTTGAAGCATTTGAGACTTTGGCAAAGGAATTAGGCGTACAGATTCACCTGAATGAACAAGTCAACAAGATTCATGTGAAGGACCGGCGAATCAAAGGAGTAGAAACGGCTCACCAGATGTATGAAGCAGATCAAGTCATTGCCGGAGCGGACGCGCTGACTGTCTACCGCCATCTGATTGATGAAAAAGACCGCCCAAGCTTTTTAAATCAAAAGCTTACTGCCATTGAACCGTCACTATCTGGCTTTGTTCTCTTATTAGGTGTACCTAAAGTCTATGAACAGCTGTCCCATCACAATGTGTTTTTCCCAGAGAATTATGAGCAAGAATTCAAGGATATTTTTCAGAAAAAACAACTGCCTCAGGATCCAACGCTTTACATCTGTTATTCAGGTCATTCAGAACCAGCTTTAAGCGGAGGACCGGGAAGAAGCAACTTGTTTGTACTGGCGAATGCGCCTTATGTGACAAATGAGCACGATTGGGACATGCTAAAGGAGACATACCCGCAGCATATGAAAACAAAATTAAAGAAAAAGGGTCTCTTTGATCTGGATAAGGTGGCCGAATATGAAGCGGTTCAAACTCCGCTTGATCTGCAGCAGAAAACGGGCGCATATCATGGAGCCATTTATGGTATGTCTTCCAACTCGTTCAAGCAGGCGTTCTTCCGCATCAATAATCAGTCAAAGGACATTGAAGGGCTATGGTTTGTTGGAGGAACGAGTCATCCAGGCGGCGGCACGCCGATGGTGACTAAATCAGGCCAGCTCGTTGCAGAAGCTATCATCAAGCATTTGACGTAAGAACAGATGAAAAGGAGAGAAATCAAGTGATTGTGGAAAAAAGAAGGTTTCCGTCCCCCCATCCGCATATTCACTTATTTACAGTGACCTATGAGGCAGATGGACTTCGGATCAAAGGGCTGCTCGCAGAACCGGCCGGAGAAGGTTTCTATGACGGCTTTTTGTATTTAAGAGGCGGCATAAAAAATGTGGGAATGGTCAGACCAGGCCGGATTGTGCAATTTGCCGCGCAGGGATTTGTTGTATTTGCGCCCTTTTACCGAGGAAATCAGGGAGGCGAAGGGAACGAAGACTTTGCCGGAGAGGACCGGAAAGATGCTTTTGCTGCCTTTCAATTGTTAAAGCATCATAAAAAGGTGAAGCAGGAGCGTATTCATATCTTTGGTTTTTCGCGCGGAGGTATTATGGGCATTTGGACCGCTGTTGAAATGAAACAGGAGGCCGCTTCCTTTGTGACATGGGGAGGCGTCAGTGATATGAAGCTCACCTATGAAGAGCGTGTGGATATGAGAAGGATGATGAAACGTGTGATTGGCGGTCCCCCGCACAAAGTGCCAGAGGCCTATGAGGATAGAACGCCTTTAAATGATGTAGACAAAATTGAAGCGCCTGTTCTCATCATCCACGGAGAAGAGGATCAGAATGTATCCATTGAGCATGCGTATTTATTAGAAGATGCGCTGCGCCAGCACGGAAAGTCAGTGGAGACTTGGTATTTCCATGGATACAACCATTATTTTCCGCCGCAGCATAATCGGGAAATTGTCAGAAGGCTGACGACGTGGATGCACAGCCGGAAAAGCGGAAATGTGGTAAAATAAGCAGTATAACGAATTTTAGAAAGTAGGGGGATTTTCAATATGGGAATGCCTGTTGAATTTAATACAATGATTGTCACGAAGGGAAAAGAGACAAGAATTGAAGAGAATGTATTTGAACTCATGAAGGAAGGGTACCGCATTTATCCATTAAATATTCCGCTTGAGGTGCGTAAAACGAAAGACGGAGAAAAAACAGGGACAGCACACGTTGAAAAGCTAGAGCTTACAGACAATGTGACAAAGGTCACTTACCGTCTCGTCTCATTACATTCAACAAACTAACAAAAAAAGCTGAGGGAATGATTCCCCTCAGCTTTTGTCATTTGATTATACGAGTGGTCCGCCTTTGGCTTCAATGTCACTTGCTGCGTGGCTGAATTTTTGGAAGTTCTTTTTAAATTCATTGGCAAGGAAGTGTGCTTTTTCTTGATAAGCCTCTTGGTCATCCCATGTTTTAGAAGGTTGAAGCACTTCATCTGGAACGCCAGGAATATGAAGCGGGATGTGTAATCCAAAGATGTCATCAGTGATCATTTCGGCGTTGTCGAGGTCGCCTTCGATCGCTGCTTGCACCATTGCTCTTGTATGCGCTAGGTTCATACGTTTGCCTGTACCATAGCCTCCGCCAGTCCAACCTGTATTCACAAGGAATACTTTTGCGCCGTGCTCATCAATTTTCTTGCCAAGCATTTCAGCATAGACGTGAGCTGGAAGCGGCAAGAATGGTGAACCGAAGCAAGTAGAGAATGTCGTTTCTGGTGATGTGACACCGCGCTCAGTTCCTGCTAATTTACTTGTGTAACCGCTCAAGAAATGGTACATCGCCTGTTCTTTTGTTAAACGGCTGATTGGAGGTAAAACGCCAAACGCATCAGCTGTTAAGAAGACAATGGCAGATGGGTGTCCTGCGATACTTGGCGTCACGATGTTATCAATCATTTCGATTGGGTAAGCAGCGCGTGTGTTTTCAGTAAAGAACGTGTCATCATAATCCGCTTCACGTGTTTCTTCATCAAGCACAACATTTTCAAGAACTGATCCGAAGCTGATGGCTTTGTAGATTTGCGGTTCTTTTTCTTCGCTTAAGTTCACACATTTCGCATAGCATCCGCCCTCAATATTGAAGACTCCTGAGCCAGACCAGCCGTGTTCATCGTCACCGATTAGCTTGCGGCTTGCGCTTGCAGAAAGCGTCGTTTTCCCTGTACCTGAAAGGCCGAAGAATAGTGCGACATCGCCTTCTTGACCGACGTTTGCTGAGCAGTGCATGGATAAAATATCTTGCTCAGGAAGCAGGTAGTTCATGACAGAGAAGATGGACTTTTTCATCTCTCCTGCATACTCTGTTCCACCGATCAGAATGGTACGTTTTTCAAAAGAAACGATAATAAACGTTTCAGAGTTTGTGCCATCTGTTTCAGGATCTGCTTTAAAATGCGGTGCAGATAAGATGGTAAACGGTTTTTCGTTTGAAGAAGGTGTTGATCCGTCAGGTCTGATGAATAGCTGCTTTGCAAAGAGATTGTGCCATGCAAATTCGTTTACCACTGTAATTGGCATACGGTATCTTTCATCTGCACCGGCAAATCCTTCAAAGACGAATAGTTCATCACGTTCTTTTAAGTATGAAACAACCTTTGTATATAAACGGTCAAATGCTTCTTTAGAAATCGGCTGGTTGACTTGACCCCAATCAATTTTATGTTCAGAGCTTTCTTCTTTCACGATAAATTTATCTTTAGGCGAACGTCCTGTGTAGGCACCCGTTGTAGCACGGACAGCTCCTGTTGATGTTAAAACGCCTTCATCACGTGCCAAAATCTTTTCAACAAGTTTCGGAACAGATAAATTTTGGTGCGTATTTTCTAATGAGAGCAATGACTGCAAATCTTCTTTTAAATCCACTGAGTTCATAAAAAAACCCTTCCTTTACCGTTGAATTTGTTTTGTTTCGATTAGTATAACACATTCGTAATAATAGTCTATACTATTTAAATATTTTTGTGTGTGTTTTTTCATTTCTGCTATGAAAATATGCTTTTTGGTGATGCTAATAACGTGGTGAAAAAAAGGGAAGATAATTCTGATGAAGCATTGACATGATACAAGTATTTAAGATAAGATATCTTATTGAACGGATACTCTTATCCCGAGTTGGTGGAGGGACAGGCCCGATGAAGCCCAGCAACCGGTTTCTTATGAAAAGGCATGAATATGCTGAGAAACCAAGGTGCTAACCTGATGCAAGGTACAAGAACACCTTGAGCGATAAGAGTGAAAGGCATGCGATCTCAGACCCTTTCCTCGCAATGAAGGAAATGGTTTTTTTATTTTTGGGATATCATATGAACAAATTGCCAATAACATCTCTAATAGAAACGTTTTCAAATATAAGAGGGAACGAGTTCCGTATCATATTGGAGACCTCATCTTGGGATGATGTGGTCTTGTACAGGAGGAAATAGCCATTATGAGTCAAAATCGTCGTTTATTTACTTCAGAATCAGTGACGGAAGGACATCCGGATAAAATCTGTGATCAAATTTCAGACAGCATTTTGGATGAAATTTTAAAGAAAGATCCAAATGCACGTGTTGCCTGTGAAACTTCTGTTACAACGGGTCTCGTATTAGTAAGCGGAGAAATTACAACGTCTACTTATGTCGATATTCCAAAGACGGTGCGTGACACGATTAAGGAAATTGGCTACACGCGTGCGAAATATGGTTTTGATGCGGAAACATGTGCAGTGCTCACATCTATTGATGAACAGTCTGCTGATATTGCGCAAGGTGTAGACAAAGCGCTTGAAGCACGTGAAGGCACAATGACTGAAGAAGAACTTGATGCGATTGGTGCAGGTGACCAAGGATTGATGTTTGGTTTTGCCAACAACGAAACCGAAGAACTTATGCCGCTGCCGATTTCACTAGCGCATAAATTATCTCTCCGTTTAACTGAAGTACGCAAGGATCAAACACTTGCTTATCTACGTCCAGATGGAAAAACACAAGTAACAGTAGAATATGATGACCAAAATAAACCTGTTCGTATTGATACAGTGGTTATTTCAACGCAGCATGCACCAGAAGTAACGCTTGAACAAATTCAAAGCGACTTAAAAGAGCATGTCATCCGCCCTGTCGTTCCAAGTGAACTAATTGATGAACAGACAAAATACTTTATTAACCCAACTGGCCGTTTCGTGATCGGTGGACCTCAAGGGGATGCTGGTTTAACTGGACGTAAAATCATCGTTGATACGTATGGCGGATACGCTCGTCATGGCGGCGGTGCTTTCTCTGGGAAGGACGCAACAAAGGTTGACCGTTCTGCGGCATACGCTGCTCGTTACGTAGCGAAAAACATCGTAGCTGCTGGCCTTGCAGATTCTTGTGAAGTACAGCTTGCTTATGCAATTGGTGTTGCACAGCCTGTATCGATTTCAATTGATACTTTCGGAACAGGAAAAGCTTCTGAAGAAAAATTAATTGAAGTGGTTCGTGCGAACTTCGATCTTCGTCCAGCTGGCATTATTAAAATGCTTGACCTGCGTCGTCCGATCTACAAACAAACAGCTGCATACGGACATTTCGGCCGTCATGATTTAGATCTTCCGTGGGAAAAAACGGATAAAGCCGATACGCTTCGCAAGGAAGCATTAGGACAATAACAACATATAAAACCGCTTATTTTAAGCGGTTTTCCTTTTGATTAAAAAAAATTCTACAAAAAGCGAAAAAATGTGAAACAAAATCGGACAAATAACTGTCTAATTATAGGTCTACTTTTAAGAAATAACATAACGTGGAGGCAATAATATGTGTGGGTTTGTTGGTGTGTTTAATCACCGTCCATTGTCCGAAACTACTGAGCAGGAAGAGTTAATTAAACAAATGAATCGTCTCATCGTTCACCGTGGTCCGGATGATGAGGGGTACTTTCATGATGAGCATGTAGGATTTGGATTTAGACGTTTAAGTATTATAGATGTTGAACACGGAAAGCAGCCGCTTTCTTATGAAGATGAAAAGTACTGGATTATTTTTAACGGGGAAATTTATAACTATGTGGAGCTGAAGGAAGAGCTTGTGAAAAAGGGCTATACGTTCAGCACAGATTCTGATACGGAAGTACTGCTTGCCACATACCGTCATTATAAAGAAGAAGCGGCTTCTAAGCTTCGCGGCATGTTTGCATTTTTAATTTGGGATAAAGAAGCGCAGCAATTATATGGCGCAAGAGATCCTTTTGGCATCAAACCGCTTTATTTCACACAAATGGATGAGCAAGTGTACTTTGCGTCTGAGCGCAAAAGCTTGATGGCTGTGAACGAGAACATTTTATTTGATGAGACTTCATTGCAGCAGTACATGTCGTTCCAATTCGTTCCTGAGCCAAATACGCTTGATCAAAAGGTGCATAAAGTTGAGCCTGGTCATCAGTTTATTTTACGCCCAGGACAGGAGATCGAATTTAAGACATACTGGAAAGTTCAATTCAAGCCTGAGCAAACACAAGAACAGAAGTTAATTGAAGAAGTACGCGATGCGATCTATGATTCTGTGAAAGTTCACATGAGAAGTGATGTACCTGTTGGTTCATTCCTATCAGGTGGTATTGATTCTTCCTTCATCGTGTCTGTCGCAAAGGAATTACACCCTGAGCTAAAGACATTCTCTGTTGGCTTCCAGCAGGATGGCTTTAGTGAAGTCGATGTCGCGAAGGAAACAGCTGACAAGCTAGGCTTACAAAACTTCAGCGCCGTCATTTCTCCAGAAGAATATATGAACGAGCTTCCGAAGATTGTCTGGCATTTAGACGATCCTTTAGCTGATCCGGCAGCGATTCCATTGTATTTCGTGGCAAAAGAAGCGAAGAAACAAGTGACGGTTGTTCTTTCAGGTGAAGGAGCGGACGAGCTGTTCGGTGGATATAATATTTACCGTGAGCCTCTTTCTCTTAAACCATTTGAATCTGTACCATCTATGCTGAAAAAGCTTCTTCTTCGTCTGGCTCGTTTAATGCCAGAAGGAATGAAAGGGAAGAGCTTTATCGTTCGCGGCTGTACGCCATTAGAGGAACGTTATATCGGTAATGCGAAAATCTTTGAAGAGCCAGTGAAGAAAAATCTCCTCAAACATTATGATCCAAGCATCACATATCGTGACATAACGAAGACATACTTCGAGGAAAGCGCAGGCTACAGTGATATTAACAAAATGCAATATGTTGATATCCATACGTGGATGCGCGGAGACATCTTATTGAAAGCAGACAAGATGACGATGGCGAATTCTCTTGAGCTTCGTGTTCCATTCCTTGATAAGGTCGTTTTTGAAGCGGCTTCTAAAATTCCAGAAGAGCTGAAAACAAAAGATGGCACAACGAAATATTTATTGCGTAAAGCAGCAGAAGGCATTGTGCCTGACCATGTGTTAAACCGTAAAAAGCTTGGTTTCCCTGTGCCAATTCGTCATTGGTTGAAAAATGAGATGAATGCTTGGGCAAAAGACATCATCAAAAACAGTCAAACAGATGAATACATTAACAAAGAGTATGTGCTTGATTTATTAAATGAGCATTGTGCTGGTAAAGCAGATCATAGCCGTAAGATTTGGACCGTCCTTATCTTTATGATTTGGCACAGCATTTATGTGGAGCGCAGCATTGATCCAGAGCAGTTGAATCATCAACCGAAAGAAGTTATCTTTAGTTAATGAAAAAAGGTTTTCAGCACAAAGCTGAAAACCTTTTTTGTTATGATAGAAAGCGGCGGAAAAGGGTAAAATAACAAGCGGTTCATAGTTATTGCTTAATATCCTGAAAAAAACATGATAAAGTGAAGATAACGCGTATGATGTTAACGGGGTATAAGGGAACGATAGTATTGTCCTTTTTCTACATATTCTCTACGGATTCTGTCCATGTCTTGGATATCTTCATCTGTTAACTGCCGGACGACCTTGGCTGGACGGCCGAAAGCGAGTGATCCTTTTGGAATGATCTTTCCTTGAGGGACAAGACTACCTGCACCGATAAAGGCACCTTCGCCAATTTCTGCACCATCGAGAATGATAGACCCCATACCAATGAGGGCATTTTTTCGAATGATTGAGCTATGTAATGTGACTTGGTGTCCAATGGTAGCACCATCTTCTATTAGAAGTGTTTTTCCAGGACTTTGATGCAGACAGGATAAATCTTGAATATTGACGTTTTTTCCAATTCTCACAGGAGCGACATCGCCTCTGATGACGGTTTGGAACCACACGCTCGAATATTCTCCAATCGTGACATCTCCTGTAATGGTGGCGTTATCTGCGACAAAGACCGATTCATGAATCTCAGGTGTAAACTGATGATATGGATAAATCACTTTTTCGACTTCCTTTCTTAATACAACATTTGTGAGGTGTTTACTTTGTGGACTTGGCATGCTGAAAGACCAGCTGGTACAATTGTGATAGTACATGGTGCGAGTGAATATCACGGCCGATATAAATGGCTGATCGAAATGTGGCGAAATGCCGGCTATCACGTCGTCATGGGTGACCTGCCTGGGCAAGGGACGTCGACACGTGCGCGCGGCCACATTCGTTCGTTTCAAGAATACATTGATACAGTAGATGAATGGATCGAACATGCGAAATCATTCAGGCTTCCTACTTTTTTACTTGGACACAGTATGGGCGGACTCATTTCAATTGAGTGGGTCAAGCAGTATACCCATACGAAGATTGATGGCCTTATTTTATCATCACCTTGTTTAGGTCTGCAATTTAAACCGAAGAAGCTAATGGATTTTGCATCAAAAGGTCTAAATGTGCTCGCACCGTCCTTTAAAGTCGAGTCAGGGCTGTCGATTGAACTAGCCACACGAAATCAGACTGTGATTGAAGCAGACTCAAATGATTCCCTTTACGTAACAAAGGTGTCGGTTCGCTGGTACCGAGAGCTGATCAAAAATATTGATGCAGCCATGCAGCCTACGAATGTATTTAAATCGATTCCGCTCCTTTTAATGCAGGCGGGCGATGATAAGATCGTCGATAAAACGAGGGTGATCAAATGGTTCAATGGCATTGAATCAACCAATAAATCATATCGTGAATGGGAAGAACTGTATCACGAAATTTTTAATGAACCGGAAAGAGAAGATGTGTTTAAGGCGGCAAGAGCCTTTACAGATCAATATATTTGATGGTGAGCTTTAAGTTAGGGGTGGATTGATTTGTCAGTACCAGAGCGTCCTTTTGCACTGATGACAAAGGTGTATAAAGATATTTTTCCGCTTGTTCATCAGGAGCTAAAAAAGTGGCGGGCTCATGCAGAAATGATTGAAAATGAAGAACTGCGTACGCAGGCGTTAGCGAGCATATCGAGTAAAACCTTCCACTGCGAAGGTGGAGGTATCTTATCTCTTCTAGCAGGTGAGGCGAAAGAAACGTGTATTGAATTCATTGTGGCGTATCAAACCATCAGTGATTACTTAGATAACCTGTGTGACCGCAGTACGTCGCTTGATCCAAAAGATTTTCATATGCTGCATCAAGCGATGAGAGATGCGCTTGATATTCATGCTGAGCTCAAGCCATACTACCAATTCCGTGATGATCAAGAAGATCATGGATATTTACACGCGCTTGTCCGCACATGCCAAGACGTGCTGTCGCGTCTTAAGCATTATCCGATCATTCAGCCATATTTACACACGCTGTGCGATTACTACAGTGATTTGCAAGTACATAAACACGTCGTTCCTCATGAGCGTGTGCCGCGGCTAGAATCGTGGTTCCGCCAATATGAAAAGGATTTGCCTAAGATGGAATGGTATGAATTTTCAGCTTGTGCAGGATCAACGTTAGGGATTTTCTGTCTTGTGGCGTACGCGCTGCAACCGGACTTTACAGAAAAGCAGGCGAAGCAAATTTATGAAAGTTATTTCCCTTATATTCAAGGTCTGCACATTTTACTTGATTATTTAATTGACCAAGAAGAAGACCGGCTTGGAGGAGATCTGAACTTTTGCTCCTACTATGCCTCTCATCATGAGATGATGGATAGACTTCAGCATTTTATTGAAAAAGCGGATGAGCAGCTGAAAGGCATTCCGCACGAAAACTTTCACAAATTAATTAACAGAGGATTATTGGCAGTCTATTTGTCCGATGAAAAAGTAACAGCCCAAAAAGAGATGAATAAGCTGGCAAAACGGCTGATCAAATCAAGCGGGAAAACATCGTTCTTTTTCTATATCAACGGAAGAGCCTACCGGACCTATCAGAAAATGCCTTGGATGAAATCCTCATAAAAAAGCTCAAATCCATTAGGATTTGAGCTTTAGTTTTTTTTCAATGGCGACCACAAAAGGCGGGTCGTTTTGAATATTCATGTATTGATATGATAAAACTTGTACCTCTTCATGAGGAAGTGATCTGCAATAGTCGAGAAGCACTTCTTTTTCTTTTTTCCCTTCGGGGTGTCCATGATAAATCACAAGGACGATCAGACCTCCGGGTTTAAGCCAGTCGAGGAGCTGCTCAATGGCTTTAATGGTTGTTTCGGCCTGAGTAGTGACGGTTTTATCGCCTCCGGGCAAGTACCCAAGGTTAAACACCGCTCCAGAGATATGTCCATAAACATCTCTTGGCAAGTGTTGAGCCAGTTTTTCATGACCATCGTGAATGAGATGAACATATGGATATCCCTCGCCAAGCCTTTTACGCGTCTGCTGTATGGCTTCTTCTTGTACGTCGAATGCGAAAACTTGTCCATCATGACTGACAAGATCAGCTAAATAGAGTGTATCGTGGCCATTTCCCATCGTTGCATCAATGACGATGTCGCCTTTTTGACAAGCCCGTTCTAACAGCTCTTTACTAAAAGGGAGCATGCGTTTCAAGATCATTTTGCTGCTTCTTCCAATCTGACGAAACGTTTGCCTTGGTAGCTGTTACGTCTTTCAAGCTCAGCATTAATGGCATTTAATACTTCCCATTTGTTTACACTCCACATTGGACCAACCATTAATTCAATCGGGCCATCGCCTGTAATACGATGAATAATCATTTCTGGCGGCAGGATCTCCAGCTGATCACAAACAAGCTGGACATATTCTTCCTGGCTTAGAAACTCCAATTTGCCTTTTTCATATTGCTTGACCATTGGGGTTCCTTTTAAAAGGTGAAGCAAATGAATTTTAATTCCTTGCACATCTAAATCAGCAACAGCTTTTGCTGTCTCCATCATCATGTCCCGGTTTTCAAGAGGCAAGCCGTTGATGATATGCGAGCAGACACGAATGCCGTGTTTTCGCAGTTTTTCTACACCTTCTACGTAGCATTCATAATCATGGGCACGGTTAATGAGCATCGCTGTCCGTTCATGAACCGTTTGAAGACCAAGCTCTACCCAGAGATAAGTGCGCTCATTTAATTCAGCTAAATACTCCACCACGTCATCTGGCAGGCAGTCAGGTCTTGTCGCAATAGATAAACCAACTACACCATCCAAATTCATCACGGTTTCAAATTTTTCCTTTAAAACAGGAAGCGGGGCGTGTGTGTTTGTATACGCCTGAAAATACGCCATATATTTTCCGTCTTTCCATTTTGTATGCATCCGGTCTTTGATTTCGTTAAATTGAGTGACGAGATCATCCGCCCGGTTTCCTGCAAAGTCACCAGATCCTGCGGCACTGCAAAATGTACAGCCTCCATGGGCTACAGTACCATCACGGTTTGGGCAGTCAAAGCCACCGTCTAAGGCCACTTTAAAAACTTTATGACCAAAGTGCTCTCGCAAATGATAGTTCCATGTGTGATAGCGTTTTTCGCTGTTTGAATATAAAAAAGGGTTATGCTGATCCAAGTCAGTAACCTCCTTGCGTAATAATAGGCATCCTTAAAGTTTAACAAAAATCATGAAGGAGGACAATTGAATCTGTCCAACATTTTCTTTAGTGAAAAAGCTTTACGTGGGCAAAATAGGCGGGAGCAATGATGAAATGGAGGGAATGCAAGATGGCAACAAGGCAGTCAATCGATGAATTTATCCAAAAAAGTACTGAAACCCTTGAGTTTGCAAATGAGCAATTTGATTTGAACTTACGCCAAGAGCATTATAATGAGGACGAATTTTCTAAGGCACAGCTTATGCTTGAAGATGCGGTGAACGAATTAGAAAAATTAAAAGATGTCGCCAATGACCAGCAAAGAGAGCGGTTAGACAGGGCACGTGTTCAAATGCAAAGCTTGCAAAATCAAATGATTTTAGGCATTTCTTACGACAACGAATGATGAACAGATCCTTTTTTAAAGGGTCTGTTTTTTATTTTTTGAAAGGCTATTGACTTTTTATTTAAGTGTCTATATTGTATTAAGTGTACTACATCAACTAATACACTAAAGACACTTAAAAAGTGAAGAAAGGTGTTTAACCATGAAAAAAGAAAAAAAACCAATCAATTTGAAGTGGATGGTGCTGGCTGTTGTGTTAGCATGTACATTTTTTTTCGTTCTCGTTTTCATTGGTTTTGAAGTTCAAAAAGATTTGATACTTAATTCAATCCCTTTAATGCAAGGGCATGAACAAGCAATAGGACTGCAAAAGCATGAATGAGGAAAGAGGGAGCCATCATGATTCAAATAGATCCACGAAGCGCTGCGCCAATATATGAACAAATCATTGAGCAACTCAAAATTTTATGTCTAAAAGGTGTAATGAAACCTGGTGACAAACTGCCCTCTGTCAGAGAGCTCGCCACTATTATCATCGCCAATCCGAACACCGTCAGTAAAGCATATAAGGAGCTTGAGCGGGAAGGGATTATTGAAACACTAAGAGGGCGCGGTACGTATGTAACAGAAGAGGCTCGGTTAAAGCTGAATGAAGGGAAGGTATTGGAGATGAAGGAGCAATTAAGACAACTCATTATAGAAGCTCATTATGCCGGTATTGATATTCAACAACTGAAGGAATGGATAGAAGAGATTGGCTCAAGTCTCGAGGGAGGAAATAAAGTTGATTGAGGTTAGAAATGTATCGAAGACATTAAATGGACGTGAAGTACTCAGTAACGTTTCCTTCAAAATAGGCGAAGGTGAGATCTTTGGTTTGCTTGGCAGGAATGGCTCTGGTAAAACAACACTTCTCCGCTTGATTCAGCAAATTCTTCTTCCAGATGAAGGAGAGATTTATTTTAAAGACGTGCTTGTGAAAGACCACCCGTTAGTAAAGCAAAATATTGTGTATATGCCAGTCGTCAATCCCTACTTTGACAGATACAATTACGGGCAGCTTGTCCAGCTGTTAAAGCATATTTACCCGAAGTTTGACGTGACATATGCCAATGAGCTTGTGAACCGCTATGAAATACCGGAAAAAGTAAAATACCGTGAACTATCGACAGGGTTAAAAAAGCAGCTCTCATTAATTTTAAGCTTTGCGATCAAGCCAGCCGTGATTCTGTTAGATGAACCAACAGATGGTATTGATGCCGTCACAAGAAATGATGTTCTTCAGCTCATGATCGACGAGGTAGCGGAACGTGAAACGTCGATTCTCATCACATCGCACCGATTAGAGGATATTGAGCGTATGTGCAACCGAATCGGGTTTTTAGAAGGAAATCAACTCACAAGTGTCATGGATCTAGATGAATTAAAGAATGATTATGTCAAAATCCAGATGGCTTTTGAAGAAGATATGAACTTGAGTATACGAAAAAATGGCGTTGCTATATTAGATCAAGCGGGCATTTTTTATACAGCACTTATTCTTAAAACCGATGTAGAGGCCAAAGAGTACTTGAAGTCGCTGCAGCCAAAAGTATGGCATGAACTGCCTGTGAATTTAGAAGAAGTATTTATTGCAAAGTTTGGAGGGAAACGGAGATGGTAAAGCGGCAATTATTATATAAGGAATGGAAGCAATCAGAGCTGACATTTATTTTAGTGATGCTGGTTGCAGTCTTTACGACGCCATTATCCTTTTTACTGGGATACTCGTCCTTTCAAACTTGTGTAAACGACCCCACATGTACAATCGGAGATCAATACTTTTATTATAATTTCAGTTCTGATATTTTTATCGCCCTCTCATGGCTTATGGGTTTGCTTTTTGCGATTATCCAGCTGGGATATGAAAGAAATAAAGGGCAAATCGATTTTACTTTATCCTTACCGTTCAGTAGAAGTACCATTTATCATACAAAGTTTTTCTTAGGTGCCGGAATCATAACGCTTGTTCATGTGTTGTCATATGCTTTCACTTACTTACTCATATTAGGCACTCAACCAAAAGAGACGTTTGACTTTAATAGTGGTTACTTCATTGCACTCGTATCAACCTTAATGATATATAGTTTGTGTCTTGCAGCAGGTGCGTTAACAGGAAGCGCAATTAGTCAAGCCATTGTTACATTCAGTACAGCGATATTGCCATATTTATTAATTTGGCTTCCGATGTTTCATTTGGATTTTATTTTAAGAACGAATAGGCATTGGGTCGATGTCAGTTATGACTACTTTATTATGCCTATCGCCCCAATTACTTATATAACAGACCGTTTTCAATTTCGAGATATAGATAAATATCCACTTTGGTTCACTGGTGAAGAATTCATCATACCTATTGTGATGATGATTGTATTCTATCTTATTGGTTTGTTTAGCTTTATGAAGCATCCTATTGAACGAAATGGCCGTTTCTTCCTTTACTCAAAAATGGATAGACCGATTCAGATTTTGGTCATTGTCTTCGGTGTTCTAGGATTTGGATGGGTTGGATTTTCTTCTGACACTTCCATATTGGGTTATATCGTTGGCATGATCATCGGCGGCGTTGTAGGCGCACTAACAAGTTATTTCTTAATATATCGAAAAAGATAAACAGAGAGTAGGGGAGTAGAGATGATTCAAGTTCAAGCGTTAGATCATGTGTTTACAATTGGTAAAAAGGGCAGAGAGAATGAGATTCCTGTGCTGAAAGGGATTGACCTGTCCATCAAAAGAGGCGACATTGCATGTATAGTTGGGCGAAGTGGCTCGGGGAAATCTACCCTATTGAACTTAATTTCAGGATATATTACGCCAACGAGCGGACAAATTGTCATTGATGGTACCGATGTGACTGGTTTTAATGAAAAAGAATGGGCGGACTTCCGCTTAGATCACTTTGGTTTTATCTTTCAAAGCTTTCAATTGATCGGGAGCTTAACGACGTATGAAAATGTTGAACTTCCGCTCACCTTAAAAGGTGTGAAGCCGTCTGAACGAAAGGCGAAAGTAGAAGAAATGCTGAAACGAGTAGGTTTAGAACATCATGCAGGGCATTACCCGAATGAGTTGTCAGGCGGGCAGCAGCAGCGTGTGAGTATTGCAAGAGCCTTGATTTTAAATCCATCTATTATTTTAGCGGATGAACCAACAGGCAGTCTAGATTCAGAAACCGAAGGAGAAATCTTAGCCTTTATCCAGCAGCTTAATCGTGAAAAAGGAATCACGTTTGTCATTATTACACATGACGATGAAGTCGCTTCAATCGCAGATACAACGTTCCAGCTTCATGATGGTGTATTAAAGAAAGGGGAACAATCCATTGAAATTTAGAGATCAGGTCAAATTTATTAGAAGAAACATGAAGAAAAATAGATTGCGTGTGTTTATGACCATTCTTGCGACGACAATGGCATGCTCTTTCTTAATCGTTTTAGCATCTGTCGGTTTTGGTCTGCAAAAATCGGCGCAAGATGAAATCATGAAACAGCAAATCATCACAGAAGTGAAAGTGTTAGGCAAGGAAAAAGGTGACGTCAAGACAGATGATTTAAAGAAATATGATCATGTGAAATCTGTCGTCTCAAGAACTGCGCTCATTCCAACGGTAAACGTCGAGCTCGATGATCGCTCAGGTGAAACGCAGGCTGCTCTAACCGATATGAAAGAAGAAAAAGAAGCAGGGCTTGAGCTAGACCGAGGAAAAGTCCCAACATCAGCGAACGAAATTGTGGTCGGGTATCATCTGGCTGAACAACTGTGGACAAAAAAAGAACGCCAAGCCTATGAAAAAAAATTAAATCAGACATCAAATGGCGAAGAAATGCCAGAGGAGCCTAAGGGCTACACGAAAGATATTTTAAATAAAGTGATTCAAGTCAAGGTACCAAAACTCAACGAAGAAAATGAAGTCGTCAAAGAAAAAACATTTGATTTCCGTGTAGTAGGTGTGTTGAAAAAGCCGAATCTGGAGTGGCAAGAGGATCATAAAATTTTTATTCCGAATGCGTATGAAAAGGAATTTGGTCAAGTACTCGATCTATCTCCTGAAGCAGGAAATGTCGAGAAAATGACTTCTGTTTATGCAGATAAATTCGACAATGTCGGTGCACTCACGAATAAGCTGACAGATGAGGGCTATCAAGTCATCTCTGTGACGAATCAGCTCGAAGGAATGGATATGTTCTTTACAGTCTTCAAAATTGGACTTATTTTTGTTGGATGTATTGCGGTCATTATTTCTGCAATTGGTATTTTTAATACGATGACAATGGCAGTAACAGAGCGGACACAAGAAATTGGGATTATGAAAGCCATTGGCGCGAATCCATCGATTATCAAGCGAATGTTCCTCATGGAAAGTGCTTACATTGGGGTGATTGGGTCGATCATCGGTATTATCATCTCATATATCATTAGTTTCGCCGTCAATTTAATCATTCCAGCCATTTTGTCGTCCATGTCAGAGGGAGGGTCAAGCGATCAATTCTCGATCACCTTCTCCTATATTCCGCTCAGCCTTGTAATTACAGCAACAGTGATTAGCGCAGGGGTAGCAATCCTTTCAGGGCTTAACCCAGCACGTAAAGCAACAAAAACGAATGTATTAGCAGCATTAAGAAGAGAAATCTAAAAAAAAGAACCTCCTAAGGCACCCAATTGGGCTGACAGGAGGTTCTTTTTTCGTATAGCTATTGCTTAGGTGCCCGGTACCCTGCACGCTCTGCCTCTTCTACAGAGCAGAATAGCTTGGTTACATTCTTTGTTCTAGAGTAGTATCTGCTGCTCGGTGTGTGATAAATACCGTTGACACTTCCTTTGATGTTACAGGCTGCAGATTCTTTTTTTGTTTCCTTCTGTGACTCATGACCGCCTGTGCTTTTTCCTTCATCTTTAGGAGCGGACCGCTGAACGGTAGAAGACTCAGTATCGCTGCTGCTTTTCTTGTTCTCTTTTTTGAGTGTTTCGTTGCTTGAGGCAAGCTTGTCTATTTTCTCTTCAAGCGCTTGAATGGTCTTTTCTTGCTTTTTGATTGTTTCTTTTTCTGAGGTGATGGTTTCTAGCTTTTTCGCTAGTTTTTCTTTATCCTTTGTTGCGTCCTCTAAAGAAGCGGTAAGCTCCTCTTTATCAGCTTTTAAGCGCGTTATGTCAGATGTGAGCTGCTTTTGATCCTTTAACAGCTGTTCTGAAGATGGATCTGCTTGTGCCTTCGGTGCATCTGTGGCAGCAAACGGTAATGACATAATGGAAAAGATGAGACCCAAGATCAAGAAAGGATAAAATAGTTTCTTTGAAAAGATCTGCGCATTCTGGTGTTTGAGTAATAAGAAATTGACGGCATATCCTATGGCAAAACAAACACATAAAAGACCTATGATGAGTAACATCATCATCTAGTAGCCCCCCTACATCCTTTATTACACCTATCATACCTCATTTTTCCATTTTTAGGGGGCGTTTCAACTAAAAAAACCCTGTTTTAGACAGGGTTTTCAGCTAATGGTAATCCTTTGATTGCTTCCTTAACCGTCAAATAAGTGATTGTATCCTGAAAATCTGTATCCAAGTCTTTCATTTTCATTGCAAGCTGCGGTTTGATTCCTGTGATGATCAGTTCGGTTCCGGTTAGATTAAGAAGACGATGCAGCTTGAAAATGCGTGCTGCAACGGAATCATCGACATCGATTAAACCAGAAAGATCGACAATTAAATAATCATCCTTTGAATCATCTAATATACAAGTTAACTTCGCGACAATGGCATCAAAGCGTTCTTCAGATAGTTTTCCAATGAGTGGCAGAGCAGATACACCATTTTTGATTGGGACGATTGGCGTCGAAAGAGAGGTGACTTCCTGTAAGGAATCTTCTAGGAGCTGTTCATATTCTTTCTGTTTCGTAATATCCTTTTGAAAGCCAATGAAAAATGTTTTATCATCTTGTTCAATGTATAGAGGATCTATATTGAGTTCATTCCAAAAAAAAGTACCGTCTTTTTTATAATTTTTTAGCTGTGTGGTAATAGGTGTTTTATTCTGTATTCCATGACGTATTAAATCAAGCTGCTTTTGATCTGTGTCTTTCCCTTGAAGGAATCGACAGTTACGCCCAAGAATCTCATCTGGTTTGTATCCAGTCATGTGTGTAAAGCCATGATTCACATAAACGATAGGGTTATCCTCTAAAGAAGGGTCTGTAATGACAACACCGATCCGCGCATGATCTAGCGCTTTTTTTATGAGTTCAAGCTGTTTTTGTAAGCCGAAGATGTTCGAGCTGACCATATTACCCTCCTTTGTTGCTGCTATCAGACATATCAAATGGTTGTCTTTTCAACCAAAGGTATTCCTTACTAACGTAACATAACATATGTTCTGTTTCAACGATTGCAATGGCTTTGTTAAATTTGTCATCATAGTTTGTCCTCCATTAGAATATAGTAAGTAAGGAGACTTTTCTTTAGAAAAAGAAGGAATCAATTGCTCATAATTCATAAAATGACAAAAATAGTCAATATGGATTAGGTAAAAATGATTCCAATGCATCAAGATTGTTTTGGGTCATTCACATATAATGGAAGAAACAAGCTTTTTTTCTTCGTTAGAGAGAATAGACCTTTTACATGGATTATGACGGAACAGCAGAATGGCATTACAGGGGGCTGGACAGCCTGAAGTCGCTTTACTATTCTAAGGGCTTTAGGAAGGTGATGAAAATGCTGCAACAAGTCATTATTGCTTGCGCCATTGGAGGGGTCATGGGCATTCTCGGTCACGTAAAGAAAAAAGGCAGGCTAGAGAAGCCCAGAATGACAAAAAAGTTTATTTATTTAGGGTTTATTGAAGATTGGCTCGTTGGGATGATTGCCGCTACACTGCTTGTCTTATCCTCAAATCCCGATTCTAGTCTGCACTTGGTCATCTTATCAATTATTTCAGGTTACGGAGGAGAAGCAGTTCTGCGAAGCTTTGATTTTGTAAGAGAACAGCATTCACAGAATGCAGACTCCAACCGTCATAACCGATCTCCACACGAATAATATCCTCTACTTTACCCTGATCTAGGGTACATTCCCATTGTATACAAACCTGCTTGCACTTATGATCATAATTCTATAAAATACTACTTAGATGACGGTTACGATAAGAACAGTGAAGAGGAGTAGTAGGAAAGCAGTATTTGTCTTTAGAGAATTGACGGCTGGTGAAAGTCAATCAAATCTGCTTCTGAACTCGCCTCAGAGTTGCAGTTGCGTTAAAGCTTCTGTCGCATGTCTGCGTTAAAGATATTAAGTGAGCGTACAAACAGAAAGTTACGCTAACAAGGGTGGTACCGCGGGAACCAAAAAATCTCTCGTCCCTTTCCAGGGATGAGGGTTTTTTGTTGATTTTAGAAAAATCTGAATTCTTGCAGTGGTCATCTGAGCAGATACAGCCGTACATATTAAAGGAGGTTTTCACATTGAGTTTTCAGCATCGGGAAATTGAAAAGAAGTGGCAGGATTATTGGCTGACACATAAAACATTCGCCACATCTGACTCGGAAGATAAACCAAAGTTCTATGCACTTGATATGTTTCCATATCCATCAGGAGCAGGACTTCATGTCGGCCACCCTGAGGGCTACACAGCAACGGATATTTTATCACGCATGAAACGTATGCAGGGATATGATGTTCTTCATCCAATGGGATGGGACGCATTTGGTCTTCCAGCAGAACAGTATGCGCTAGATACAGGGAATGATCCGGCGGTCTTTACAGAAGAGAACATCAATAACTTCCGCCGCCAAATTCAATCACTAGGGTTCTCATATGATTGGGATCGAGAAATCAACACGACTGATCCAAATTATTATAAATGGACACAATGGATTTTCTTGAAATTGTACGAAAAGGGATTGGCGTATATCGATGAAGTACCAGTGAACTGGTGCCCAGCGCTTGGCACAGTCCTTGCAAACGAAGAAGTCATTGATGGAAAAAGTGAACGCGGAGGGCATCCGGTTGAAAGACGTCCGATGAAGCAATGGATGCTAAAGATTACGGCATATGCGGACAGGCTGTTAGAAGATTTAGAAGACATTGATTGGCCTGAAAGCATTAAAGATATGCAGCGTAACTGGATCGGACGTTCAGAAGGTGCACATGTTCATTTCGAAGTAGAAGGACATGATGAACAGTTTACTGTTTTCACAACGCGTCCTGATACATTGTTTGGGGCAACCTATGCGGTACTTGCACCAGAACATGCACTTGTTGAAAAAATGACAACAGCTGCTCAAAAAGAAGCAGTCGAAGCATATATGAAAGAAATTCAATCTAAGAGCGACTTAGAGCGGACAGATCTTGCAAAAACGAAGACGGGTATTTTCACAGGCGCTTATGCCATCAATCCATTAAATGGTGAAAAGATGCCGATCTGGATTGCAGATTACGTGCTGGCTACTTATGGAACAGGCGCGATTATGGCGGTACCTGCCCATGATGAGCGTGACTATGAATTTGCCAAAACATTTGATCTTCCAATCAAGGAAGTTGTTGAAGGCGGAGACATTGAAAAAGAAGCTTACACAGGTGATGGAAAACACATTAACTCTGATTTCCTCGATGGATTAGGAAAAGAAGAAGCGATTGAAAAAGTCATTGCATGGCTGGAAGAACATCAAAAAGGCGAAAAGAAAGTCACTTACCGTTTAAGAGACTGGCTATTTAGCCGCCAGCGTTATTGGGGTGAGCCAATTCCAATTATTCATTGGGAGGACGGAACGTCTTCAGCTGTTTCAGAGGAAGAGCTTCCACTCATTTTGCCTAAAACGACTGAGATCAAGCCAAGTGGCACAGGTGAATCACCTTTAGCCAATATTAAAGATTGGGTTGAGGTTGTCGATCCTGTCACAGGTAAAAAAGGACGCCGTGAAACCAATACAATGCCGCAATGGGCAGGCAGCTGCTGGTATTTCTTACGTTATATTGACCCGCATAACTCAGAAGAGCTTGCATCTCCTGAAAAGCTGAAGAAATGGCTTCCTGTTGATGTATATATTGGCGGAGCAGAACATGCTGTACTTCATCTTCTATATGCGCGCTTCTGGCATAAGTTCTTGTATGATATCGGCGTTGTTCCGACAAAAGAACCTTTCATGAAATTGTTCAACCAAGGAATGATTCTTGGGGAAAATAATGAAAAAATGAGTAAATCAAAAGGAAATGTTGTCAATCCAGATGATATCGTAGAATCTCATGGTGCGGATACATTGCGCCTTTATGAAATGTTCATGGGACCTTTAGATGCATCAATCGCTTGGTCTGAAACAGGACTTGATGGTGCTCGCCGCTTCCTTGATCGTGTATGGCGTCTATTCACAAACGAAGATGGCACAATCAGTGATAAAATAACAGAGCAAACTGGAGGCGCATTAGAACGCAGCTATCATGAAACCGTGATGAAGGTGACAGACCATTATGAAGGCCTGCGCTTCAATACAGGGATTTCACAATTAATGGTGTTTATCAATGATGCCTACAAGGCTGATACACTGCCGAAAGAATATGCAGAAGGCTTTGTGAAACTACTTTCTCCAATTGCACCGCATGTAGCGGAAGAGCTTTGGAATAAACTTGGTCATGAAGGGTCTATCTCTTATGAAGCATGGCCGCAATATGACGAGTCAAAGCTTGTCGACGATGAAGTAGAAATTGTCGTACAATTGAATGGGAAAGTGAAAGCAAAATTAACTGTTCCTGCTGATGCAACAAAAGAACAGTTAGAAGAGCTTGCAAAAAATGATGCACGTGTAAAAGAACAGCTTGAAGGGAAAACCATTCGCAAAGTGATTGCGGTTCCTGGGAAGCTTGTCAATATTGTTGCAAATTAATGATGACACCCATCGGTATGAACCGGTGGGTGTTCTTTATTTCCCGGGACATAATTTTGTCGAAAACAAGGTGATTGCACGATCGATCTCGTATGTTAACAGATGATCAACAAAAGGAGGAGTGACGTCAATGGAAAAGGAAAGCAAACGTGAACAACTGCTCAGTCTGTTAGGAGAAATGCCAGAACGCCATCGCGTGGAGGCATATACGTTAAAGGTCGAGGATCGTGAATCGTACGTCATCGAAACACTCATTCTTTCAATCCATGGTGTGGAGGAAGTGCCCGCTTATTTTGTGAAGCCGAAGGATACGGTGAAAAAAAGACCCGTTGTGCTCTTTCAGCACTCTCATGGCGGGAACTACGTCGATGGGAAGGAAGAGCTCATCAAGGGTGCTCATTATTTGCAAGCGCCTTCATATGCGAAAGAGTTCACCTCAAAAGGCTATAGTGTTCTGGCTATTGATCATGCAGGATTTGGTGAGAGAAGAGGAAGAACCGAAAGTGAAATTTTTAAGGAAATGCTTTTAACAGGGAAAGTGATGTGGGGCATGATGCTGTATGAAAGCATGTGTGCAATTGATTATGTGCTGTCTCGACCTGATGTGCTGCCGGACCGGTTAGCTATTTTTGGAATGTCAATGGGCGGGCTTCTTTCCTGGTGGACGGCTGCGCTTGATGAGAGGGTCAGTGTGTGTATTGATCTTTGCGCACAGGTCGATCACCACACATTAATTGAAACGAACAATTTAGACAGGCATGGCTTTTATTACTATGTACCAAGCTTAGCAAAGTACTTTACGGCAGCTGATATTCAGGAAATGATTTTTCCAAGGCCGCATTTAAGCTTAGTTGGAAAACTTGATCCACTCACGCCTGCTGAAGGCGTCGCTCGCATTCAAAAGGGATTGAGCCAAACTTATCAAGCGGCTTCATTGAAAGAACGGTATCAGCTTGTTGGTCTTCATGCAGGTCATTTTGAAACAGCCGCTATGCGTCACGAGGCCACTCGATTCTTAAAAAAATGGCTGTAATCTATAAAGGCTTGGACATACTACGTCATTAGAAAGGAGGAGACACATGAAGAAGATCACGATCATTGGCGGGTGCGGTGTGATCGGCCGTATTTTAACAAAAACGCTCTCTTCTGAGTATGAGATCACCATTATTGATCAAACGGGCTGTGTAAAAGGAGACATTTTAGCAGATGCAACGAATGAACAGGAATTATATGAGGCGATTCCGCGAGATATAGATGTCATCATACACCTTTTAAACATGGAGATGACGCATGATGTGATGAATCATGAGGAGTTTGAAAAAATGAATGATATTTTTTGGAGGAGCTCTTATTCTATGTTTCGATCAGCTGCAAGCCTCGGCATACGAAAAGTCATTTTTGCAAGCAGCAATCACGTGACCGATCGTTATGAAAAAGATGGACGCTCCTTACTAGGGAGACATATTACAACAAACGATGTACCTGCGACTCAAAATGTCTATGGCATTTTAAAATTTGCTTCTGAACAGCTAGGCCGTTTGTTCCACGATCAAACGGGAATGTCTGTTATCAATTTACGGATTGGAACGGTTGTGACGGATGAGATGGAGGCATTACACGAGAAAGATCGAACAAAACGAACACTTCTTTCACATGAAGATCTAGCAGGGATGATAAAGGCAGCGATTGAAACGACCGTTCCCTTTGGGACATATTATGCCGTATCAGAAAACGAAGAAAAGCCTTGGTCTACGGAAAACACGAAGCAGGAGTTAGGCTATAGACCCGATGTGAATACGACGGAAATCCTTGAAGAAAACGATCAGGCATAGGGCATAATCATGTCATTAGCTGATGATCTTATTCTTTTGTTTCATGAGCATAAAAGCACGACTGACAGGATCGACCCAGTTGGACTGTCAAGATGATTATAGACGCTTTCTTCCCCCATTTGTTACATTTTAATCACGATATCGTCACAGGCTGCAGCTTATTTTCGGATAAAATGATAACGCTTACAAAGAAAGGGCGTGATGAACATAGATCGTTCTATTAAAGGCCGATTGTTCAACTTATTTAATTACTCTTTTCTACTCATGTTCGCATTAATATGTGTGCTTCCGTTCATCCATGTCATTGCAGCCTCTTTTGCTACAGTAGAAGAGGTCATCACCAAGAAGTTTATCTTGTTCCCGACCACGTTTTCTTTAGAGGCCTATCGGTATATTTTCTCTACGGATATTGTGTACCGCAGCCTTATCGTGTCCATTCTTGTGACACTCGTTGGAACAGCTGTCAGCATGTTTTTGTCCTCACTCATGGCATATGGGCTGTCTCGTCAGGAGTTAAAAGGCCGGAGAACATTGATGTTTCTCGTTGTCTTCACGATGCTATTTAGCGGAGGTATGATTCCGACGTTTATTGTGGTGAAAACACTTGGTCTGCTTGATACCTATTGGTCACTAATTCTACCGGTTGCGATCAATGCGTTCAATTTGATCATTTTGAAAAACTTCTTTCAAAACATTCCCGCAAGCCTTGAGGAATCAGCGAAGATGGATGGCTGTAACGATTTAGGGATTTTCTTTAAAATTGTGCTGCCACTTTCTTTGCCAGCTATTGCGACCATTTCACTTTTTTATGCCGTGACGTATTGGAATACGTACATGACCGCCATCCTGTATTTAAATGATTCAGTGAAATGGCCGATTCAGGTACTTCTAAGGCAGATTGTCATTGTTTCGAGCGGAATGCAGGGAGATATGTCGGATATGGGATCATCCACACCACCGCCAGACCAAACGATTAAAATGGCTGTCATTGTGGTAGCCACCATTCCCGTTCTGCTTGTCTATCCATTTATTCAAAAGCATTTCAACAAAGGGGCATTACTAGGTTCTGTAAAAGGTTAAAAAGAAGGAACAACGGAGGGATCTTATGGGGAGAAAGAAATTATGGTTGATTGCGTTTGTTCTGTTATTTGCAGCAAGCGGTATTTTATCCGCATGTTCAAGCAAAGGAAGTTCATCGAATGAAAAGGTTGATTTAGACAAAAAAGTGAAGCTGACATGGATGGCGATTTTGTATCATCAGCAGCCGCCGAAAGATTCGGTTTTAAAAGAGATTGAGAAGCTCACAAATACAGAACTTGATATTACGTGGGTGCCTGATGCTGTGAAGGAAGACCGGTTAAATTCTGCCCTTGCTGCAGGGAATTTGCCGCAGATTGTGACAATTCAAGACATTAAGAATTCGTCTGCTATTAATGCATTCAGATCAGGTATGTTCTGGGAAGTCGGTCCGTATTTAAAGGATTATCCAAATTTAAGTAAGATGAACGAACTGATCAATAAAAACGCCTCTATAGACGGTAAGCTTTATGGTATTTATAGAGAGAGACCACTTTCAAGACAAGGAATTGTCATTCGAAAGGATTGGCTTGAAAATTTAAATTTGGATACACCAAAAACGTTGGATGATCTTTATGAGGTAGCGAAAGCCTTTACTGAAAAAGATCCGAATCAAAACGGAAAAGCGGATACAATTGGCTTTACGGATCGGAACGATTTGATTTATGGGGCATTTAAAACGCTGGGTTCATATGAGGGAATGCCAACAGACTGGAAAGAAGATAACGGCAAATTCACGCCAGACTTTATGACAGATGGGTACATGAATACGATGAAGTACATGAAGAAACTGCGTGATAATGGCTATATCAACAAAGACTTCCCTGTGACAAGCAAAACACAGCAGCAGGAATTATTCTCACAAGGAAAAGCAGGAATCTATGTTGGAAATATGGTAGATGCTGTGAACTTGAGAGATGACGCGACAGATAAAAACATGAAAGTCGATATCTTGAACCGAATCAAAGGTCCAGATGGCAAAGAACGGGTGTGGGCATCAGGTGGTCATAATGGCATCTTCGCATTCCCTAAAACAAGCGTGAAATCAGAGGCAGAATTAAAGCGAATTTTGGCCTTCTTTGATCGCATTGCAGAAGAAGATGTCTATGGTCTCATGACGTACGGTATAGATGGTGAGCATTATAAGAAAGAAGAAGGGAATACATTTGTCAGGGAAGAAAGCCAAGTGAAAAGCTGGCAGACAGATGTACAGCCGCTTGTCAGTCTAGTAGGCATTGATAAACGCTACTTGAAAAATAAAGGGGATGCGGTTCGTACAAAATATGAAGAGCTGGAAGAAGACAATCAAAAGATCATCGTCGCCAACCCTGCTGAAAGCCTGTATTCAGAAACAGCCTCAGAACGAGGAAATGAATTGAAAAAAATCATCGATGATGCGACCTATAAGTTCATTCTTGGAGACATCAGTGAAGATCAATTTAAGAAAGATGTAGAGAAGTGGAAATCAAATGGTGGCAATAAAATCATTGAAGAATATGAAGCTTCCTTTAAAAAATCAAAATAATCAACATCAACACCCCCGCCTAGTTAAAGAGCGGGGGTGTTTCTATTAAAAGTCAAAGTTGTCTGGGTCTGGACCGATCCGTTTGTTTTCATTTAAGTCAGAAAGACGTTTCATATCCTCATCAGATAAAGCAAAATCAAATATATCTGCATTTTCTTTTAAACGATGCGCTTTCGTTGATTTTGGAATGGTGATGACGCCTTTTTGCACATCCCAGCGCAAAATAATTTGAGCAGGTGTTTTGCCGTATGTGTCCGAGAGTTCTTTGATCACCGGATGATGAAGCAGTTCCCCCTGCATGAGCGGTGACCAAGCTTCCATTTGAATGCCATGTGTGTTCAAATACGTATAGAGTGCTTCCTGCGTTAGTTTTGGGTGAAACTCGACTTGATTGATAGCTGGTATGATGTCTGCATCTTTTAATAGTTCGTCTAGATGATGCGGCTGGAAGTTGCTCACACCGATTGCTCTCACCTTTCCTTCACGATACAAGGTTTCCAGCGCACGCCAAGCGTCTTTATATTTGCCCTCAACCGGCCAATGGATTAAATATAGATCCAAGTAGTCAAGCTGAAGTTTTTTCAAGCTTTCCTCATATGCTTGTAGAGTGGATTCATATCCTAAATCGGCATTCCACACTTTTGATGTCACAAAGAGGTCTTCGCGGCGCAGTCCTGTTTCTGCAAGACCAAGTTGTATGCCTCGTCCAACCCCTTCCTCATTGCCATAAATAGCCGCTGTATCAATACTGCGATAGCCTATTTGAATGGCTGTTTTGACGGCGTCTATTAATTCTGCACCATCTTCAACCTTGAATACACCGAGACCAAATCCTGGCATGTGGACTCCATTGTTTAATGTTTTTGTACTTTGTAAATGATTCATATTGAACACTCCTTAGATGGTTTGATTTTGTTCTTGTTGTTCGATTCGAAAACTAATCATCGTGAGAATCGCAGCGATGAGGACCATGATACCACCGATCCAGCCTGTATGCACAAGCCCAAGAGTATCTGTCACGATGCCGCCTAAAAATGAGCCGATGGCGATACCAGCATTAAAGGCAGCGATATTCATAGCGGAAGCGACGTCGACTGCTCCTGGTGTGTATCTTTCTGCAAAATCAACGACAGCTACTTGAAGGCCTGGGACATTCATGAAAGCAAACAGTCCCATCAGCATGACGGTTGCGATGCCTAGCACCGTAAATCCAGCAGTCAAGCTAAGGATAAACAAAATGATGCTTTGGATGATAAACATGTAAATGAGTGCTTTCATTGGCTTCTCATTAGCAGCCTTTCCGCCAATGACATTTCCAGCTGCGATCGTGATCCCGTATAAAAGCAGGATCAATGCTACCGCCCCAGGCGCAAGACCTGTCACATGCTGTAAGAGAGGGGATAAATACGTAAAGACGACAAAGGTTCCTCCGTATCCTGTTGCTGTAATGACAAATAGAAGCAAGATTCTTTTTGTTTTTAATAAAACAGCTTGATCCTTAAATGATGTTTTCACGCCTTGCTTTAATTGAGATGGAACAAGAAAATAGTTAGATATTAGTGCGATCAGACCAATAATGACAATCACACCGAATGATGTCCGCCAGCCGAGCTCATGACCAAGAAATGTCCCGAATGGTACGCCCGTCACAGTCGCTACTGTTAATCCAGTGAACATAAAGGCAATCGCGCTTGCCCGTTTTTCTTTCACTACAAGGCTTGCAGCGATCGTAGAGCCGATGGACATAAAGATTCCATGGGATAAGGCTGAAATGACCCGGCCGATTAATAGCACTGAAAAGGTCGGAGCCATCGTGGCGAGTGTATTTCCAATCAAAAAGACGAGCATAATGAGCAAAAGCAATGTTTTTCTTTTCATCGCTGAAGTCAGAGAAGTCAAAATAGGGGCGCCGAATGTCACACCAAGTGCATATAAAGAGACGGTCCAGCCCGCCTGGCTGACGCTCACTCCAAAGTCCTCTGAAATCATCGGCAAAAGACCGACACTAATAAACTCAGTGGTTCCTATAGCAAAAGCACTAATAGCTAGTGCGAGAAGGGCAAATTGGTTTTGTTTTTTCTTCATGAATCAGTTCACATCCTTCTGAGATGACATTTTGATAGACGAAGCCGATCGGCAAGAGTTATTATCTAACATGGATGACGAAAAAAAAAGTACGTACTTTTTTGTAATATAGGTACTAAAAAGTGCCTGTTCGTATAATGAGGAGTGAGGATTTAATGGAAAAGAAAAAATATAATATCTCCGTGGAAGCGACCCTTGAGGTCATTGGCGGGAAGTGGAAGTGCGTGATTTTATGTCATTTAACACATGGAAAAAAACGCACAAGTGAATTGAAGAGACTCATGCCAAACATCACACAAAAAATGCTCACGCAGCAGCTGAGAGAGCTTGAAAGTGATGGGGTGATTAACCGGATTGTGTATGAGCAAGTACCGCCTAAAGTGGAATATGAATTAAGTGAATACGGTCAGTCGCTCGAAAGAATTCTGAATGCGCTATGTGATTGGGGAGCAGCTCATATTGAACGTGTGTACGGAGAGCCGCTTTCAGTGCTAGAAGACAGCATTTTAAATGAACAATTTAAATAAAACAGTCCCGCTTCCTCCTATGAGAGCGGGACTTTTTGTCTTATATGCCTTTTTTCTGGTCGCGGTATTTGCCAGGGGTCGTGCCTTCTAGTTTTTTGAAGGAACGGATGAAGTTTTGCGGGTTTTTATATTTCAGTTTTTCCGAAATTTCTTTGACGGACATATCGGTCTCCACGAGCCAGTTTTTGGCGACATGGTGTCTGTAGGATGAGAGATATTCACTAAAGGAGATATCCATTTCCTTTCTAAAGATACTGCTTAAATAATTTGGGTTGTAATGCAGGCGTGTGGCGATTTCATCCAATGTGAGATCTGAGTCGAATTCTTGATGAATGATATGGATGATCTTTTCTGAGATGTTTTTGTATTGTGATTCCTCGCGTGCACCTAGCTGGTCAATTATCGGCCGAATGATCTCATGTTTCAGCCATGCTTCGGTATCTTCAAACGTTTTAAATTCAAAAATCGTATCATACAGCATTTTATTGTCTTCGACCTCAAATAATTCAATGCCAAGCAAATGCATCAGCTCAATCAAATTGTTTAAAAAACGGGCGAGGGCGATATGGTACTCGTGCGGTCCTGCATTTTTAGAGAAAATGGATTGCAGGAGCACATGTAAATAGTGATCTGCCTTGCCTTGATCACCTGCTTTCATCGCATCAAATAAATCATGTTGAAGCTGCTTTGGAAAATGAGTTTTAAACGTTTTTCCTTGCTGGATATGTTCATATAAGATAATGGACTTTTTCTCTGCTTTGAGTCTGTATTTTAAGGCCTCTTTTCCTTCAATGTAAGCCTGTTTTGCCATCGTGAGCTCCTGAAACTGACGGCTGATTCCGATGCTGATCGATAAACCAAGCTCTTCCTCGATACGCAGCTGAGTCGTTTCCGCTAATTGGTTTAAATATTCAGTAAACTCTTCATCTGACTTTGAGTGATTTAGGATAATCGTCGTTTGATGCTGATTGACAACTGTTGGCTGCAGATGCTCCTCTTGCGGAATAATCTGCTCAATAAGTCCATTGATCGCAAATAAAAGTAAGTCAGCATCCTTTTTTTCATAAGGTGTTCCTTTTAGCGTATCAATTTGGGTCACAAGCATGGATAAGTGAGACCAGTCCTGAGGGAATCCTAAACTTTGGAACCGGTTGTTAATTTCTTCTTCTGTCAGCTTTCCAAGCAATAGCCGCACCATAAAGTATTGCTGGAGGTGCGTGACTTGCTGCTCAATACGTTCCTCTAAATCATTGTTTTGATCCTTCATTTGTTTAATACTCGACTCAATCAACTCAAATTCATTTTGAAAAGGCTGCTTTTGCAAAAAGGATTCATTGCGTGCAAAGGACTCGTATAACAAGCGGATTGGTTTATAAAAATGCCTGGACCCAAACCATGAAAATAGCAATGAAAGCGCTAACAAAATAAAGCAGATAATAAAGGTGATCCACCCAATTGATTTCGTTTGTGCCTTGAGTTCTGGTATGGAAACAAAGGATAGGTACGTCCATTCGTTATAGTCTGATTTTTGAAACGTAATTTGATAGTTTAGTTCCTCGATCTTCATGTTAAATTGACCTGATCGTTTTTCACGCGATAGGACATGCTTGACGAACTCTTGATTTTTCAAGGATTCACCAATTTGTTCTTTGCGGTTATGTAACAGCACTTTTCCGTTAGTATCAATGACAAACATACTGTCAGATTGAGAGAAGTCAGGCATATTGTCAGCAATCGTGCAGCTGGGAATGCTGGCGACAGCGATCCCTTTTTTCTGGACACTGTTCATAGGGAGTTGTTTGATTAAGTTCACATTGTATTTGCAAAAGGAGGCCTTTCCTTCCTTTGTCGCAACAAGTGCATTATTCTCTTCAAGTGCCCAGCTGGAATGACTCGGAATATTGAGGTAAGAGGTGAGCGCTTTCTCTTGGTCCCTGCTTGTGACATGATAAAGCCCCGAATTGTTCATGTACCAGTCTTCCATTTTACTGACGAGCGTAATATTGGAAAGATCGGTGTCAAAGGTTTGCAGGTAGTTCAGTTCCTGCTGTACTTGATTATAAAGCTGGAATTGGTCTGGATTTAAAGGTTCTGCCAGTGTTTGAAGGAGAGGCGGCGAACTGACATAGTGAGTGAGAGAGTGATCAACTGTCTTTAAAATATGCTCAATATTGGATTGCGTTTGTTTAACGCTGTCCAGCTTTTCATTTGAGATATTTTCGAGTGCTGTTTTTTGTGAATGCTGATAAGAAAAAATACCGACAATGATGACAGGAATCGTACTAAGCATGAAAAAAAACGTGACGAGCTTGTAATAAAATTTATATTGCCTTCTTTTCATAAAACCCCCCATTTCAAACGGAACAATCTTTTCCTCTTTATTTATTAATCCAAAAATTTGGTAGGTTTGTCAATAATCATTTTCTGAGATTAGGATCATTTTCTCATGTTTTATGTAACGTTTTGAGTAGCTTCCCCTAAGTAAATATGATCTGATGATATGATTGTAGACGGATTTTTCATCCTTAAGATACAGTTAACACATGCATCAGCATGAGGGGAGGCTTTATCTATGAAAACAGAGGATGTCACTGCCAAGGGTGTGCCTGCGGCAGCTTTGAAAAAAGAAAGAAGAAAGCGCTTACTTAATCAAATGCTTAGTCAAAAGTTTTTGTATGTCATGATTTTGCCAGGGCTCATTTATTTTCTTGTCTTTAAATATGTGCCGATGTGGGGGCTGATCATTGCCTTTCAAGATTACCAGCCGTTTCTCGGTATTCTCGGCAGTGAGTGGGTTGGCTTCAAACACTTTATTCGATTGTTTACAGAACCAACATTTTTCATCTTATTAAAAAATACACTGATTTTATTTGCCATGAATGTCGTGATTTTCTTTCCAATTCCGATCTTATTGGCCCTGCTTTTAAACGAGGTCAGATTGGCATTGTTTAAGAAATTTGTGCAGACGATGATATACATTCCTCACTTCATGTCATGGGTGATTGTCGTGTCCTTATCCTTTGTTTTGTTAACAGTAGATGGTGGGTTAATCAATGAATTAATTGCTTTCTTTGGAGGGGAAAAGATTAACTTCCTTCTTAGTCAGGAATGGTTCAGGCCGATGTACATTTTACAAGTAATCTGGCGGGAAGCAGGCTGGTCGACGATCATTTACCTTGCGGCGATTACAGCGGTAGATCCGCAGCTATATGAAGCAGCGAAAATGGATGGAGCCGGCAGACTGAGACAAATGTGGCACATTACGCTCCCTGCCATTAAAAGTGTGATTGTCGTTCTGCTTATTTTAAAAATTGGTGACACATTAGAGCTTGGCTTTGAGCATGTCTATTTATTACTCAATGCAACGAACCGGGAAGTAGCAGAAATCTTTGATACGTACGTTTATACAGCTGGTCTTAAGCAAGGGCAATTCAGCTATAGTACCGCTGTTGGTCTATTTAAAGCAGCCGTTGGACTCATTTTGGTTATGCTGGCGAACCGTTTAGCGAAGAAATTTGGGGAAGAAGGTATTTACTAAAAAGGGAGATGAAAAAGAATGACATTATCGACTAAAAAGGGATCACCACTTGAGCATGCAGAGAAATTAGCACAAACAATTATGAAAGCGCATACACCAATCGAGCTACCTCCAGCTGGAAGATGGCATTATCATCAAGGCGTTTTTCTTTGCGGTGTGATGAAGCTATATGAGTCAACGGGGAACGAGACGTATTTCAATTATGTGAAAAGCTACGCAGATTCGCTCATTGATGAGTATGGAAACCTGTTATTTCGAAGAGATGAGCTTGATGCGATCCAAGCTGGGCTCATTTTATTCCCTCTTTATGAACGAACAGGAGAGAAGCGGTATGTGCTGGCAGCGGAGAAGCTCCGCGGGCTTTATCGCACATTGAATCGCACATCTGAGGGCGGATTTTGGCATAAAGACAATTATGCTTATCAAATGTGGCTGGATGGTCTCTACATGGGCGGACCTTTTGCCTTAAAGTTTGCAAAGCTGAAAGATGAAGAGGAACTGGTGGATATGGTGATCCAGCAAGAGCATCTCATGAGAAAGCATACAAAAGATGAAAAAACAGGTCTGTATTATCACGCGTGGGACGAACGAAAAGTGATGCCATGGGCTGATCAAAAGACAGGCTGTTCTCCCGAGTTTTGGGCAAGGTCATTTGGCTGGTATGTCCTTGCATTAGCAGATATGATCGAGGATCTGCCAGAGCAGCATGAAGGGCGAAAGATGTGGAAGGAAACGCTGACAGACATGCTGGAGAGTGTAGCTAGGTACCAGGATCAAGACACAGGTCTCTGGCATCAAATCATTGATAAAGGTACTCATAGCGACAATTGGCTTGAAAGCTCTGGATCGTGTTTATTCATGTACGCCATGGCAAAAGCCATGAACGAAGGGTATGTCAGCCCCCGCTACACAGATCATGTGGTGAAAGCTTACCAAGGCTTAATTCAGCATAAGACGGCTGTGACAGAAAACGGTGATCTTACCATCAATGATATATGTATCGGAACATCCGCTGGATTTTATGATTACTACGTCGGTAGAGAAAGAAGCACAAATGATTTACACGGGGCAGGCGCTTTTATTATGGCGTTAACTGAGCTAGAGAAGCTGCCTGTTTTTCAAAAGGCATGAAGAGGCAAAAAAGGGCTACAGCATGGCTCCTCAGCTTTATCGCTGCCTTTTGTTTGTCAGCCTGTCATGGGAAAACAAACGGTATCGATGTTCTGATTTTTTCTGACATGTCAAAGGGGATGAAGGATCAATTAGTCGAGAAGGCTTTTCAAACGGAACAAGAAACGTATAGCGTCCACATCTTCCCGGCGATTCCCGAAAAGCTTCTTGTTGAAATTACCGCCAAAGAGGGGGACATCATGCTTGTCCCGGAAGAAATGTTTCGAACATATGATGATCCTGAAAGCTTTCAGCTGCTTGAAGAGATGGGTATTGATGATCAAGCGGCAGGGCCATATACGATCGAGGATCAAAGGACAGGTGAAACGGTTGATTATGCGGTTCAAGTTAGTAAAGGCACGAAGAAGCTAAACGGCTATACCTTTCGATTACATCGAGATATGGTCGCTTTTATTCCCGTGTATGCAGACAAGTCTAAAGAGGCGCTGTCTCTCATGAAACAGCTTCGTGAAAATCGATAGAAATAGGGGTGGGGACTGTGAAACGGGTCGTAATTTGCGGACTCAGTCAGCGTGCGTTCAATATGTTTATTAAACCGCTCACAGAGGATTTCAATGAGCATTACAGGATTACAGGGCTTTTAGATATAGATCATCATCGGTATACACTTTGTCAGGAGCGTTTTCCATCACTGCGGGGCGTCTCGTTTTTTCATGAAGAGGCATTTGATCAAATGGTGAAGGAAGCAAAGCCAGATATCGTCATTGTGGCAGGCAGGGATGACACACATGTCACCTATATTTTGCAAGCACTTGACTATGACCTCGATGTCATCACTGAAAAGCCGATGGTCACAACAGCAAAAGACGCCAAAAAAGTAATGGAAAAAGAAAAGGAAAGTAAAGGAAAGGTCACAGTCACTTTCAATTATCGCTACAATCCATTTCATCGAAAGATCAAAGAACTCATTTTAGAAGGAAAGATTGGAAGGGTCACATCTGTTGAACTGAGCTGGCTCATTGATACGTATCATGGCGCTAGTTATTTCAAAAGGTGGAACCGAACGCGGCAATTCTCTGGCGGACTATCCATTCATAAATCGACGCATCATTTTGATTTGGTCAATTGGTGGATCAATCAAAAGCCGAAGCAAGTATTTGCCTATGGGGCGCTGAACTATTACGGAGATAAAAGTCCTTGGAATCCTTTGCAGGGGGAAGAAAACAGGTATTGCGGAACATGTCATGTGAAGGATACATGTCATTATGAAGCAAGGTGGAATCCGAGGGTAGTGCGCTCAAATGTCGAGGACGATCATATCGAATCCGGTCAGGAGCAAACGCAGCAATACACCAATTATCGCCCAGACGCCTGTATTTTTGATGAGGAAATTGACATTGAGGATACATATGTGGCATCAGTGGCATATGACCAAGGGGCTCTCTTCAGCTATTCGATTCAATTCTCAGCTCCATATGAAGGATATCGGCTTGCTATAAATGGGACGAAGGGGCGTATTGAAACAAATGAGTTTCATGTGCCATCCAGAATTCCTTTTCAATTCCCAGAACAGACGATTTCTTATTATCCGATGTTTGGGGCAAAAGAGACGATTGAAGTCGTGAAGCAGCCAGGAGGACATGGCGGCGGAGATCCTCTGCTTTTGGCCGATTTATTTATCGGGAAAGATCCTTTAATTCACTATGACATATCAGCAGGGGCAGAGGCTGGTGCTTATTCAATTGCACTTGGGGAAGGCATGTGGCGGTCTGTTGCAGAGAAGCGCCCAATTGACATAGAAGAGTTGCTTCAGAAAGAGACGGTGTCATAAAAAAGAGAGGAGGGGAAAGAGATGGATCATGATGGTTCAATGAGCAGAATGCTTCGAATGTGTGAGTGGGTGATGCGACTCGCCTATACAAATTTGCTATGGTTGCTGTTCACCATGCTGGGACTTGGGATCTTTGGATTGATGCCTGCGACCACTGCGTTATTTTCGGTGATGAGAAAGTGGATACAAGGGCATGAGCAAGTGAGCGTTTTCCGGACTTTTTGGAAGGTGTACCGTGAGGAGTTTGTACGCTCTAACTTGATTGGATTGGCGCTATTGATCATAGGAACGATTATATATGTAGACCTTGCGTATATTTATCCAACGAGCTGGTTTTTGCATGTGCTTCGTTTTGCCATTTATATCTTTGGATTTCTCTTTGTTGTGAGCTTGTTTTATATTTTTCCGCTGCTGGCTCATTATGATTGGAAAAAACGTCTCTATCTGAAATTCTCTCTTTTGCTTGGTATCTCATATTTGCAATATACACTCTGTATGCTCGTTTTCTCGGCTCTGCTGTTTGTTCTCTTTGCTTATTTGCCGGGAATCGTGCCGTTCTTTAGTGTGAGTATACTCGCCTATGGTCATATGTGGCTCGCCTATCAAGTATTCAAAAAAGTAGAGTTTGAAAGTGAGCAGCAGACAGCCGAAGTAAAGAAACGCCTGCCGTCTTTCCTGCAATCGAAGCGGGTGAATACACAGTAATGGGGTTCATTTGCTATAATGGTGTCACTGTGATTAAAAGGAGAGATGAGCGTCGTGTCAGTAAAAGAAATCTCAATAGAAGAATTAAAACAAAAGCTAGAGCAAGAAGAAGCCATTCAGCTTGTTGATGTGCGTGAGGACGAGGAAGTAGCAGAAGGAATGATTCCAGAAGCTGTCCACATCCGAATGGGAGATATCCCTGAGAAACTGGATGCATTCGATCAAACGCAGGAGTATTATATTATTTGCCGCTCTGGTAAACGTAGTGAAAATGTCTGCTATTTCCTAGAAGACCAAGGCTATCAAGCGACCAATGTCGTTGGCGGAATGCTTGCTTGGACAGGAGAAACAAAACCGAAGCTGTAAACAGAAGTCCTTTCATCTCATAGATGAAAGGCTTTTTTTGTTCATATGTCCGCCCTCATGTGCATAAAGATAGAGTAGCGAGAGAAGGGAGAGTGGCATATGTGCTAAAGGTAGCTGTATTTGATGAAGAGCACGAAAAAGATTTGCAGAGCGAAATCAATCTTTTTTTAAAAGGAATGGATGACGACCAAATCATTGACATCAAGTACAATGTAGCAGTGATCTGTGAGCAAGGAGGAGAACAGCTCTACTGTTTTTCTGCCCTCATTTTATATAAAAAATAGGACCTATTTGAAGGGTCCTTTTACTTTGTTTAACTAGCGTCAATATATAAACGATGCTTGTTGCAGTGAACACATTGAAAGAGATAGCCTTGCAGATCTCCGCCGTTGACGAGCCATTGTTTTAGGTTTTCTTTCGTTAATCCCCCGCCGCTGCAAATGTCTTCGATATCTTCTGTGAGCTCTTCCTCTAAATGTTCTATCTCTTTCCAACCGACATACTGGACGATCGCGCAAAAATCTCCGCAATGGCTTAACCAATATTCCTGCTGCCAGCCGCGATAACCTGGCGTTCTAAAGATCAGTTCATCTATATATTCCTCTTGCTCAACGTCATCACAACTTGCATCGTCTTGAAAGGTGCCATCGTATTTTTTAGCGGCTGAACCATCTTTAATGCACCAAGGGCAAATTCCTTTCACATCTTCAACAGAATAAAATGGACCATGATACACATATTCTCTTTCTCTTTCACAAACAGGACATGTCGTAGGCTCTTTTTTGATCACGTTTAACGAAACTGGATCTGGGTTGTACTTGAATGTAGGCAGCGTCATATAAACCTCCATTGTAGAAATGATTTCATTATTATTTTACAGGAATCCTCCTGCTTGCAACAATCTTAAATTGTCTATATAGAAAAAAGCCGTTCTTATGAGGAACGGCTTTCAGCGTGTAGACAAACCCTCGCATTCGGTGTCAGTCCTGCGCGTCGGTACTCACGAATGTTAAATTCGCTCCGTTCCGGTGCTCGTCCTTCCTAGACTGCAAAGGTTTTCTATCACGCTGAAAAGAAGACAAAGGGCTAAAATAAACATCATTTTAGCCCTTTGTCAACAATCTGAAAGCCGTTCTTATGAGGAACGGCTTTTTCGCTTGAGATTATGCTTTTTTTACTCTTGGACTTCGTGGTTTACTGACTTTATTGGCTTGCTTGATGGCTCTTCGTTCATCATTCAATGACTTGTACAGTGAGACAATCATCAAAATAATGACAACGGAGAACGGCAAGGCTGCGAGCTTGGCTGTATTTTGCAGGGCTTCAAGTCCCCCTGAAAATAAAAGTACGGCAGCAACAGAAGATTGGATGATACCCCAGCTAACTTTGACACTGCCAGAAGGGTTCAATGATCCATAGGTTGTCTGCATTCCAAGCACAAATGTAGCTGAATCAGCCGATGTAATAAAGAATATAGCGATTAAAATAAGTGCTAGAATCGATGTGATCATCGCCAGCGGATATTCATTTAGTACACCGAAGAGCATTGTTTCTGTTGATAGACCCGCAACATCGACAATATTCTTTTGCTGTAAATCCATCGCAGATACACCGAAAATCGAGAACCATAGAAATACTAGGATAGAAGGAGCCACTAAGACACCTACTAAAAATTCTCGAATCGTTCGTCCGCGTGACACCCTTGCGATAAAGATTCCGACAAATGGTGCCCAAGAAATCCACCATGCCCAATAAAAGATTGTCCATCCATTAATCCATTCTCTCTTCTCAGGATCATTTGGAGATAGACGGAAGCTCATTTGAACGATGTTGGATAAGTATTGCCCAATTGAGTCAGTAAATGAATTTAAGATAAAAACAGTTGGACCTACCAAAAGTAAGAAAAACATCAGAACAGCTGCTAATACCATGTTGATATTACTTAAATATTTAATGCCTTTTCCAATCCCGCTTAGAGCAGATGCAAGGAAAAGCACCGTCACAATCATGATAATGATCAATTGTGTGCTAAAAGCATTCGGAATGTGAAACAGGTAATTCAATCCACCGTTTATTTGTGCCGCGCCTAATCCTAGGCTTGTCGCAACACCAACTACAGTTGCAAATACCGCAATACAATCGATGGTTTTTCCGATCCATCCATTCGTTTTATTTCCTAAAACCGGCTGCAACGTTGCACTGATTAAGCCAGGTGCATCTTTTCTAAATTTAAAGTAAGCAATACAAAGTGCAACAATGGCATAAATAGCCCATGCATGAAGCCCCCAATGGAAAAAAGTATATCGAAGGGAATCTCGGAATGCCTGCGCCGTTTCAGTATCACCCGTTGGTGACTGGATGGCATAGTGGCTGATCGGTTCAGCTGCTCCGTAAAAAACAAGACCAATTCCCATACCGGCACTAAATAGCATCGCAAACCAAGAAAATAAGCCGAATTCAGGCTCTTCCCCAGGTTTTCCTAGCGTAATCTTACCGATTGGGCTAAAAATAAAGAATAGACAAAAGCCGACGAGTAGTGACACCACTAACAAGTAATACCAGCCAAAGTCATTTGTAATGTATGTTTGAATTTGATCTGTGACATTTTGCAGTGTTTCTGGAGAAAAAGCTCCCCATATGACGGCAACAAATGTGATCGCAATCACAATCCAAAATACACTTGATACGTTTTTCACACCATCTCACTCTCCTGTTGTTCTACACGTTTAAGCAGAGGATTTACTTAATATCCCCTAACTCAACTAATTTCAAACAAAAAGAGGCGAGCTTCTCACTCGACCTCTACTTTACCGTAACATGTTTTGCTTCCATTAATCAACTATCGATATGTGAAGATGATTTTTCTTCAATACGTTTACGAAGACGATAAACGTATTCTTTTAAACAAACAGCGAAGATGGTAAATGCCAACACAATGGCAACTTTTAATGGGGTAATGGACAGCTTTAAGAAAACAGCGGCTGTCAAACTAATCACAACTGCTAGGATAATCGGAAGTGCACGTCTTATCATGAAAATCTCTCCTTTGCTTCGAGTGCAGCATTCATACCAGCAAGCCTGCCAGTCACAAGTGCTGACGTGATATTGTATCCGCCTGTATAACCATGAATGTCTAGAATTTCTCCGCAGAAATAAAGACCGGGCATTTTTTTAGACGCCATTTTCTTCGGTTCAATTTCTTTCACAGAAACGCCACCTCCTGTGACAAACGCTTTGTCCAAAGAGAGTGTACCATTGGCATGAACGATAAAATGTTTGCAATCATGGGCGAATGCGCGCAGTTTGTCCTTAGCAAGACCAGAAAAAGTGTCTTGCGGATCTATACCGTTCCTCTCTAACAAAAACAATAAATAGCGTTCTTGCATCCAAGACTTTAGGACATTTTTAATGGCTTTTTTTGGTTCATCTTTTAGGTCTCGATGAAGCTTTTGGAAAAGCTCTTCGTCATTAAGCTTCGGATATAAGTCTATTTGCAGACGGACGACCTGCTGCTTTTTCAATTCTTTCACCACAAATCCGCTGCATCTAAGAACAGCTGGGCCGGATAAGCCAAAGTGTGTAAAGATCATATCCATGACATGTGTGACGACAGGTTTTCCCTTTTTATTTAAAACGCTGACAGCCACACTTCTTAAAGAAAGCCCTTGGAGCACTTTTTCTTTTATAAAACGTTCATCTGATGTGACCGGTACTTCTGTTGGGAAGAGCTCTGTAATCGTATGACCAGCGGCTTCTGCCCATGCGTAGCCGTCACCAGTAGAACCAGTATGCGGCACACTTTTTCCGCCAACAGCAATCACAACGGATTTACTTGAAATTTTTTCATCATTATTTGTAACAATTCCGGCTGCTTGTCCGTCTTGATACAGAACTGTTTTAATCTTCTCATTCGTTCGAATGGTCACATTGAGGTTACGGAGCCTGTCTAAAAGGGCATCCACAACAGATTGTGCTTTGTTTGAGACAGGGAACATACGTCCATGGTCTTCTTCTTTAAGTTCAATGCCGAGGTTTTCAAAAAACGAAATAATATCCTCGTTATTGAACTCAGAAAATGCACTATATAAAAAACGGCCGTTTCCGGGAATATGCTTGATGATTTCTTCTACTGGAAGGCGATTGGTGACGTTACAGCGTCCACCGCCAGAAATGGCGAGCTTTCTGCCAAGCTTGGTTCCTTTGTCAATTAACAGAACAGTTGCACCGTGCTCTGCTGATGCAATAGCGGCCATCAGTCCAGAAGGTCCACCGCCAATGACAATGACATCATAATGTTTCATGTTACATTCCTCTTTCTACTTTCAGTCATTTATCTATTATAACGAAAATTGGGGAAGGCTGAAATATGAATTGATTGGTTTTGTGCCTTCTGTATTGGATTTGTTACCTGTGCGTCGAAATGATGTGGTAAAATAGTTGAGTTGAATATTCATTAGAAAAATGGTGGTTAAGCGCATGTCTAATAAACTGCTTCGTGGTACGTTGGTTTTAACGATAGGGACTTATCTCTCTCGTATTCTTGGTATGATTTATTTAATTCCATTTAGCGCAATGGTTGGAGCTACTGGTGGAGCGCTATTTCAATATGGATACAATCAGTATACGATCTTTTTAAGTATTGCTACGCTTGGTTTTCCAACAGCGGTATCAAAATTTGTTTCTAAATATAATGCAATTGGCGATTATGAGACAACAAGAAAAATGTTCAGGGCGGGTATGTCGGTCATGCTTGTCACCGGGATTATCGCTTTTTCTCTTTTATATTTGAGTGCACCAATTTTCGCCAAAATTCAGCTTGGCGGATCAAATGAAACAGGCGGTTTGACCGTCGACCAAGTGGTATATGTGATTCGGATGGTCAGTTTAGGTCTTTTGGTTGTACCAATTATGAGTCTCGTGCGAGGGTTCTTCCAAGGACACTCTATGATGGGACCGACAGCTGTTTCCCAAGTCATCGAGCAGCTTGTCAGAATCATCTTCCTATTAACAGCAACGTTTATTATTTTAAAAGTGCTTGACGGCGGTCTTGTCATCGCTGTCGGATATGCTACGTTTGCAGCACTTATCGGCGCATTTGGCGGCTTATTCACGCTTTATTTATATTGGCTGAAGCGCAAGGATCGGCTCTTATCCATGCAACCGAATACAGGTGCTTCCTCTGACTTATCTTATAAGCAAATGTTTACAGAGCTATTTAGCTATGCCGCACCGTATGTGTTTGTTGGACTGGCGATTCCAATTTATTCTTATATAGATACAAACACGATTAACAGAGCCATGATTGCATCAGGCCATCAGGATATTAGTACAGCGGTATTGTCTATTGTGACGTTATATTTACCGAAGCTCGTGATGATTCCTGTGTCCCTTGCAACAGCGTTTGGCTTAACCTTGATTCCAACGATTACGGAATCATTTACAGCTCGTAACTACAAGCTGCTCAATAGACAAATTGATCAGACGATGCAGGTCATATTATTTTTCGTGCTGCCTGCTTCATTTGGTATCTCGGCATTAGCTGGACCGGTTTATTGGTTTTTCTATCCGTCTGTTCATCCTGAGATTGGGATGTCAATTTTGTTCTGGTATGCACCTGTTGCGTTATTGTTTTCTTTATTCACCATTAATGCAGCGATTTTGCAGGGAATTAACAAACAAAAATTTGCCATCGTCAGTCTGTTGTTAGGGATCATCATTAAAACGGTTCTGAACATTCCGCTAATCAGCTGGCTGCAAGGAAATGGTTCTGTGCTTGCGACTGCGTTAGGCTATAGTGCGTCCATCTTGTATATGTTTATCATGATTAAGCGCCATGCCGGCTATTCGTTCCGCAGGATTTTCAAACGATTTATTCTCATTGGTATTTTGACTGCGATTATGGCTGTAGTGGCGTATGCGACATGTCAGCTTGTGAGCCAAGTGATTTCGTATGAAGGTGGAATTATTAACGCGGGTATCGTCATTTTAATTTCAATGATCACTGGCGGCGGTGTGTATCTGTTCTTGTCATATAAGGTAGGATTACTTGAGCGTGTACTCGGCAGCCGTATGCCCAAATTTTTAAGAAAAAAGAGTTAAGAAGAGGTGGAGTTTCATGAGGCTTGATAAATTGCTTGCTAGCAGCGGCTTTGGTTCAAGAAAAGATGTAAAGAAGCTGGTCAAGGCACGGGCAGTCACCGTGAATGGAGAACTGGCGAAGCAGGTGAAAGATCATGTTGATCCATCGAATGATGAAGTGCTCGTACACGGAGAGCGTGTAGAATATAAAGAATTCATTTACTTAATGATGAACAAACCAGATGGTGTCATCTCAGCTACTGAAGATTTGCGGGATGAAACGGTCGTCGGTTTACTTGAGCCGGAGGATATCGCAAGGGAGCCATTTCCTGTTGGGAGACTAGACAAGGATACAGTCGGTCTTCTCCTCCTCACAAATGATGGACAGCTTGCTCATCAATTACTTTCTCCAAAAAAGCATGTGCCAAAAACGTACGAGGTTCATTTGAAATATCCATTAGGAGATCAAGACATCAAGCGTCTTGAAGAGGGTGTTGTCATTTTAGATGATTACCGCACGAAGCCGGCAAAGGTTGAAGTAGATGCGAATGAAAGTGAAGATACACGCATCCGTTTAACAATTACTGAAGGAAAGTACCATCAAGTGAAGCTGATGGCGCAAGCAGTGGGAAATGAAGTCATCTTTTTAAAAAGACGCTCGATGGGGGCTATCTCTTTAGATGAAGATCTAGCGCCAGGGGAGTACCGTGAATTGACGGACGAAGAATTAGACAGCTTAATCAATCGACCATAAATGTAGAACAAAAGAAAAGAACCGGCATGTCGCCGGTTCTTTTTGTTATATGGACAGTTCATTATACGCTTAAGATGATATTTTTACTTTTTTTCTCGTTGTTTCCCATTTGCCTCTGCTTGGACTATGAACAAGATCGTTATAGGCAAGCACGTTTAAGTCTCTTTGAATGGTTCTAGGTGTGATCCCGAATTCATCAACCAGCTCTTGTGTCGTCACAAGACCTTTCTCTTGAATGAACATATAGACTGATTTTATTCGAGTCATCATACGGTTTGTTGAAGGTTTCAAAAAACCACTCCCTATCAATAAGATCGGATGGACTTGACTAACCACAACTTACTACACTAAAACTGCGAAATAAGGACATGCAACAATGGTAAATGTTCGTGTTTCTTAATGTTTTATTCTATTATACACGTTATTATGCATCTAGTTCCACCAAAAAGTCAACTTTACATGTTATTTAACTTGTCTTCATGAATCGAAACATGGTATATACCATGTTTTGAATTCGGTTACAACCCAATGGGCGTAAGGCGTATGGAGAATACTGTCACATTCAAACGTCCAAAAATGAAACACAGAAAATTTACAAAATAAAAAATTCACTCATCTTAAAAAGACACATCCCTTGTTAGAATGTGCCTTTTTTGTTTCTGTTATCCTTCTAAGAAAAAGAGCTGAATGAAAAATAAAATGGCAAAGATGAGAACAAGTACATGTACTTCTCTCCATTTCCCTTTTGCCAGTTTCACAAGTGGATATGAAATAAATCCAAGTGAAATTCCGGTTGAAATACTAGATGTCAGCGGCATGGAAAGGATCACTAGAAAAGCAGGGAATGCTTCGTCTAGCTCGTTCCAGCGAATGCGTGACACGGAGTTCATCATCAAGCACCCGACAATGATGAGAACAGGTGATGTGATGGATGGTAAAGAAGAAATGGCTTGAACGAGCGGACCGAAAAACAATGCCACAATAAACAGTGCAGCGACCGTTAAAGAAGTGAGTCCAGTTCTTCCGCCAGCAGCAACCCCAGATGATGATTCAATATAAGCTGTCGTTGGGCTTGTTCCAAACATAGAACCGATCGTCGTTGCAGCAGAGTCAGCGAGCAGGGCTCTGCGTACCTTTGGCAGCTGCCCATTTTTCATGAGTCCTGCTTGTTCGGCCACTCCGATCATTGTGCCCGTTGTATCAAAAATCGTCACTAGTAAGAAGGAGAAGACGACAGCGTATAAATGATGAGAGAATACATCGCCGAAGGCAGCGAATGGGTTTGTAATCAGCATGCCTTCTGGTAGTGCAGGGATGTCCATCAGCATTTTCGGAAAATGAAGCTGGCCTGTTACGACCGCAATCAGTGTCGTCGCTAACATGCCGATAAACAGAGCGCCATTTACTTGAAGTACCATTAAAATAACAGAGATCATTAAGCCGACAAGCGTTAAAATGACAACAGGCGAGCTTAAGTTGCCAAGCTTCACTAAATTTTCCGGGTCAGCTGCGATAATCCCAGACTGACGGAGGCCGATAAATGCAATAAAAAGCCCGATTCCGGCTGTAATGCCGTATTTTAAATTATCTGGAATGGCTTGAATCAGTTGTTTTCTAAGGGATGTTAACGATAAAATAATAAAGAGTATTCCAGCAACAAATACCGCACTGAACGCTGTTTGATAGCTGATGCCGCCACCACCGACAACTGTAAAGGTGAAATAGACATTCAGCCCCATGCCTGGTGCAATCGCAATCGGATAGTTTGCAAATAGTGCCATCCAGAGTGTACCGATGACAGCAGCGATAATTGTTGCAGTAAAGACTTGGTCAAAAGGAATGCCTGCTTTTGAAAGAATTCCTGGGTTAACGGCAACAATATATACCATAGTAAAGAATGTCGTCATACCAGCGATTAATTCTCTCTTTATGTTGGTTTGGTTTTCTTTTAACTGAAACATAAAATCCTCCATTTACGAACATTATTACAAAACAATTAATATAATATTCGTTTTAAGGGTGGATTGCAACCTTTTTTCAAGGAGGAATGGAAAAATGAATTGGGAAGCTGAAGTCATACGAAAAAAAGACGATTTGATTGAGGACACACAATCTTTTTTACAAATTGAAAGTGTCCTTGATGAAGAAGGTGGAAAAGAAGGAAAGCCATTTGGTGAAAAAGTCGATCAGGCCCTTCAGTATATGCTGAAAAAAGGGGAAGACGAAGGATTCACAGTCAAGAATGTGGATGGCTATGCTGGTCATATTGAATATGGAGAAGGCGAAGACATTGTAGGTGTGCTATGCCATGTGGACGTTGTGCCTGCTGGTGACGGCTGGACAACCCCGCCATTTTCAGCGGACATAAGAGAAAATAAAATATTTGCACGAGGCGCAATTGATGATAAAGGGCCAACCATGGCGGCTTTCTACGCACTGAAGATGTTAAAAGATACAGGGATGAAGCTGTCAAAAAAGATTCGAATGATCATTGGAACAGATGAAGAAAGTGATTGGCGCTGTGTGGACCATTATTTCAAGCACGAGGCGATGCCGCAAATTGGATTTGCACCAGATGCTGATTTTCCGATTATTCATGCTGAAAAAGGGATCATTGATGCCATTGTGTCATTTACATATCAACATACAGAACAACATCAGCGCTATACGCTCAAGCAATTCACATCGGGTATGCGGCTGAATATGGTGCCGGATGAGGCAACTGCCACTGTGACAGCGGCACAAGAACACGATGCTGAATCATTAAAAACAGCTTTTGAAGCTTATCTTGCTGACAATCAATTATCAGGTGAGGTAAAGAATGTAGCGGATGGACTGCATTTCACATTAAAAGGTGAATCAGTTCATGCTATGGAGCCGGCGCATGGCATCAATGCGGGCATTCATATGGCCAATTTCCTATGTGGACAAGAATTAGATGAAGACGGGCTTGCTTTTACCTCCCAAATCAACGCTTTATTTGATCAGGATACACGAGGGAAAAAGCTGGGGATTGCTTGCAAAGATGACATTAGCGGAGATTTGACCTTGAATGTTGGCACGATCCGCTATACACAAAGCGAGGAAGCGAAGCTAGGATTAAATGTCCGCTATCCAGTGACAGCAGACGGCAAGGACGTTAAAAAAGGGATCGAAGGCATCAAAGGGGCTACCCTTCTAAAATTTGATGACAGCCCCCCGCATCACGTCTCAAAAGATCACCCACTTGTCAAAACATTGCAGTGGGTATATGAGGAACAAACGGGAGATCCAGCTCACCTGATTGCCATTGGTGGAGGAACGTATGCGAGATCTTTAGAAGCAGGCGTTGCCTTTGGTCCTCTCTTCCCTGGCAGACCAGATTGCGCACACCAGAAGGATGAATATATCGAAATCGATGATCTACTAAGAGCAACCGCTCTATATGCACAAGCCATGTATGAATTGGCAAAATAGAAAAAGAGAAGAGGGATTCACAGTGAAAAAAATGTTCTTATGCTCTTCATTCAAAGACAGCTATTCTCTCTTATCTGACTTTACGGGTGAATCATTAAAAGGAAAACGTGTGACATTTTTTCCAACAGCAAGTGCTGTGGAAGAAGTCACTCACTATGTGGAGGCAGCGAAAGAAGCCTTTCATCAACTCGGTATGCAGCTAGAAATCGTTCAAATAGCTGAGCAGTCTGCCGAAGAAATCATAAAGATGATAAAACAAAATGATGTGGTGTACGTATCAGGAGGCAACACCTTCTATTTGCTGCAGGAATTGAGAAATCACGGTCTCGATGACGTGCTAAAAGAAGAAATCAATAAAGGCAAGTTGTACATTGGCGAATCCGCAGGGAGTATCATCATGGCGCCAAGCATTGAATATATCTCCGTGATGGATGATCGGCAGAAGGCAACAGAGCTTTCATCTTATCAAGGATTCAATGAGATAAGCTACTGTCCGGTACCGCATATGTACAATACCTATTTAGGCGAGGCTGCGCAGCAAATCATGGAGCAGTATGAGCAGACGCTCGATTTATGCCCGCTTACTGATGAGCAGGCTTTACTCATCACAGGGGAGCAGGCTGAGGTGAAGTCCGACAAATCGTCCTAGCCTTGAAACAGCATGTAGACAAACCCTCGCATTCGGTGTCAGTCCTGCGCGCCGGTACTCACGAATGTCAAATTCGCTCCGTTCCGGTGCTCGCCCTTCCTAGGGCTGCAAAGGTTTTCTAACACGCTGAAAAGAAGATAAAGGGCTAAAATCAAGATCATTTTAGCCCTTTGTCAACAATCTGAAAGGAACAGGGATTCATGACCCTGTTCCTTTTTTAATCTTGAAAAACATCACTTGATAAGTATCGTTCGCCTGTATCTGCTGTCATACAGATCACGATTTGATCTGCCGGCAATTGCTTGGCTGTTTCAATCGCAGCATAGCAGGCTGCACCAGAGGATGGACCAACTAAAATTCCTTCAATACGGGCAAGCTGACGTGTGATATTGTACGCATCTTCATCGCTTACTTGCACGATTTCATCATAGACATGCTCGTTTAAAATTTTGGGAATAAATCCTGGGCTTGTGCCAACAAGTTTATGTTTGCCAGGTGTCCCGCCAGATAAGACTGGAGATCCCTTCGGCTCTGCCACACGTATGGTCAAATGAGGGAAAGCCTTCTTTAATTCCTCTCCAGTGCCTGTAATGGTTCCGCCAGTTCCTGCTGTTGCGACAAAGGCTCCAAGGGGCTTTCCAAGTTGTTTGACAGCTTCCATGATTTCAACAGCCGTTGTGCCTCTATGGGCATCTGGATTCGCTCTATTATCAAATTGCATCGGGATAAAGCTATGAGGAATTTGAGCTGCCAGCTCCTCTGCCTTGCGAATACAGCCTGGCATTTTTTCTTCTCCTGGGGTTAAAACGACCTGCGCCCCGTAAGCCTTCAAAATATTGATTCGTTCCTTTGTCATCGTATCAGGCATCACAAGGATGGCTTGATACCCTCTAGCTGCTGCATTCATAGCTAAACCAATCCCTGTATTCCCACTCGTCGGTTCAATAATGGTCGCTCCTTTTGTAAGCTTCCCTTGCCTTTCAGCCTCGACGATCATATTGTAAGCAGCGCGGTCCTTCACACTGCCGCTAGGATTAAACGATTCCAGCTTTAAATAAACAGCTGCCGCATTGTCTGGCTGAAGCCGCTGTAATTGAACAAGTGGTGTATCGCCAATCAGCTCCGCTATATTTTGTGCAACCTTCATCATGTGACACCCTTTCTTCTCATTCCGCATTTCTTTAGTTATACTATCATCAATGGGGATTCGTAAAGTTTGTTATAAAAGGACAGGTGATATTGTGTCAGAAAACCGTCATTATTTTATCGGGGTTCACATCCCTGAACAACTTGCGCATCAAATCAAAAAAGACATTGATCAAAGAAGCGGACTGTCTTTTCAAAAGTGGACAGCACCACATGATTATCATGTGACCTTGATCTTTTTAGGTGCCATTCCAGATGAGCGCTTAAAGAAGATCATCGAGCTGCTTGAGATCCTCTCAAAGGAAGCCACTGCATTTTCACTAGAGCTGAATGAGGTCGGACAGTTTGGCACGAAGGAACGCCCGAGAGTCTTTTTTGCAAAACCTAATGAAAGTGAACCACTCATGCAATTAAGAGAAAAGGTGAGAGAAGCCGTATTGTCAGCAGGACATCCTGTTGAAAAGAGACCGTTTCATCCGCATATGACGATTGCGCGCAAATGGAACGCGGATCACTCTTTTGCAGAACAAGCGCCTTTACGCAAAGAGCCATACGTGATAGAGGTTTCTTGTATGACTCTATATGAAATACGCCCGAGAGAAACCCCGCGTTATCACGCAATCAAACAATTTGCACTACATAAATGATTCTAAAAGTTGGAGTGAGCAGCAGATGGCGCAAATTATCAAAATTCAAGATTATATATCACGATATGAACAAGACCCGCATCACTACATCAATCAATTTATTCGATTGAAAAAGCAAAGGTGGGACGAGTTAAAAAAAGCTTCAAAAGAGAAGACGCAGCATTCATTTGACCAAATCTCTGAACAAGCGCCTGAACAAGAGGAGGAAAAGAGAAAGAAATTCTCCTTAAAGAGAAAGCAAAAAGAAGCCGATATGAAGAAGGAACGGGACCTGAGTCTTTTTAACGAGCCGACAGATATAGAGCAAGGTGTCTTTACAAACGTTCCTACAGATGAAACGAAGCTCATTCATTTTTTTAAGGATCATCTATATGATGTTCAATTAAAATGGGCGAGCTCGACGATTTCCAACATTTCGACCGTTTCCCATCACATTCGGTATGACGAAAAGCTGCGCATGCTTGCTAGGCAGCTTCCGGATTCATATTTTGTGATGTACAAACCGGTGCTGCTCATTCAAAAAGCAGAGATGGAATTATGTCCAGTCCTCATTACGCCGCTGGAAGTGATTTGTTTATCCTTCTTAGAGGCAGAGCCTGACAGCGTATATATCGGAACGAAGGAACGTTTTTGGGAAAAGCGGGCGAATGGGAAAGCGGTTCAGTCCGTTTTGAATCCTTGCGCAAGCCTTCTACGCTCTGGCACCGTCGTGTCAAAGATCTTACAGCAAAGCGGTGTCCATCTTCCTGTGAAAAAAATCCTGATCAGCCGTACCTCGTATATTGACTTACCGGAAGTTCCATACGGGATGGAGGTTGTCGATAAGAAGAAGGCGGAAGATTGGTTTGAAAAGCAGCGGAAAAATACTGCGCCGACAAAGCATCAGCAATTTAAGGCGACAAAAGCATTGCTTGCTTATGGTGAATCAGACAGCAAAAGAAGGCAGGAATGGCTCGATTAAAGGCATAATGGAAGGTCACGAAAAAAGAGACCTGAGTGGAGCTAATATATGAATGAATGGTACTTTATCGTTAATCCAGCAGCAGGACATGGAAAAGGACTTCGTACATGGAGGAGCATAGAGAAAGAACTACAAAGGGTGGAGATCTCATATCGATCGTTTCTCACCCAGCATGAAGGTCATGCAGAAGTATTGGCAAGACAAATTAGCGCCATGCAAGATGACAGGCTAAAGCGCCTGATTGTCATTGGCGGTGACGGAACCATTCATGAAGTCCTAAATGGCTTAAAGGAAATGGATCATGTGCAGCTAAGCTTTGTCCCCGCCGGTCATTGGAATGATGCGGCGAAGGGCCTTGGCATCCATCGTCAAGATGTCCTAAAAGAAGTGAGAAAGCAAAAAAGAATGCTCACCAAAACATTTTCACTCGGCTCCTTTCAAGATCACGCAGAAAGCGCACAATCCGTTCTCTTTATCAATCATATCGGTGCTGGGTTTGATGCGCATGTGCTAAGGAAAACAGTGCATTTCAGAGGAAAAAAGTGGCTGAAACGACTGGGGCTTGGGTTTATCATCTACCCGCTGTCATTTCTCCATTCTTTATGGTCCTTTAAGCCGTTCGACCTTGCACTGTTTATTGAAAACGAGAAGAAGGTCTTTCGCCAAGTGTGGTTTGTGATTGTTTGTAATCACCCCTATTACGGAGGCGGGCTGGAAGCAGCGCCAGAAGTAAGCGCAAGGCAGCCAGGCTTTCAAACACTCGTTGTCACAGATTTGAATCCATTTAAAGTGCTCTTGTTTCTAAGTGCGATGGTGTTTCGCAAGCACCTTGGAATGAAGGGCGTTACCCTGTTTCAGCACGAAGAAGCGTACTTGGAGGCAGATGGAAAAATCTTATTTCATGCAGATGGAGAAGTGATTGGCGCAACGCCTGTTTTTGTGAAGGCGAGTGAGTACTCCTTAAAATTACGTGCTTAAATCACTTATCGTGAATGTCTTAGTCAAAGAACCATGAAAAAAGCCTTTCTTTTCATAAGGTTCTTGTCCTGATTTTCTAGTTTTGCTTGACGAGTATAAGAAGGTAACGATAAAATCTATAGGACGGCTATTGTTTAGCATCTCATTCTCAATAGCTGTCCTTTTTGTTTTTATGATCATATAAATAAAAAAAGAAACAGCCTATTGACCTTCAATCGGCTGAATTTTGTCGACTAAAAAAGCACGATTTAAAATATTTTAAGAAATGATGGGTTGAAAATTGATATGAACTGGTTGGGACAAATATTAGGTAGCGAATGGCACATCTCTCCTGCTGGAGGCGCTACGGGAGATGCGTACTTCGCAACACACAATGACCAAAAGCTATTTTTAAAACGCAATACGTCACCGTTTCTTGCGGTTTTGTCAGCTGAAGGCATTGTGCCGAAGCTTGTCTGGACAAAACGGATGGAAAATGGGGATGTCATCACTGCGCAGCACTGGCTGAGCGGCAGAGAGCTGAAGCCAAAGGACATGAATGACCGTCCTGTCGCAGAGCAGCTAAGAAAAATTCATACATCGAAAGAATTGCTTGATATGCTGAAACGATTAGAGAAGCACTCTCTAGACCCAGCATCCATTCTGAAGCATTTAAAACAGTCCATATTTAAAGAGCAAATTGATTCGCGCGACGTCACACGTGCTATCCAGTACTTAGAGAAGCATGTGGAGGCAGTTCAATTTGAAGACAAGGTCGTGTGTCATTGTGACCTGAATCATAATAATTGGCTGCTGACAGATGAAAACCAGCTTTACTTGATCGATTGGGATGGGGCGATGATTGCTGACCCAGCCATTGATCTTGGACCACTTTTATACCATTATGTTGAAGAAGAGAACTGGGAAAGCTGGCTCTCAATGTACGGTGCCCCGCTGACAGACAATTTGCGAAAACGCATGGCTTGGTACGTCCTCGCTGAAACCGTATCGTTTGTCGTGTGGCATAAAAGAAAAGGGAATGAAAAAGCGCAGCAAGAAGTGCAAGCGGAGCTGTGCGCACTCTTACAGCGGTTAAATATTCATTAAGACAGAGGAATATTCTCGACCCACTCTGACAAATGCGATTGATGCGCCTCAATATGTGCATCGATTGAACTGACAGAAGTGCCCTTTTGGCTGTAATCATAAATATCAGTTAATAATTGACGAATGTCGGCATCAAGGTCTTCTTTTGCCAGCATGAATTGAATCACGCGTCCCACCTGTTCATATTCTGCAACAGTCCCGCAGCAATCCAACTGGTGATCGGTTAAAATATCTTTGATTAATTGAAGCTGATGTTGACGGTTTAATCCCATACGTATGCTCCTTTTCTGCGTGTCATTTATGTGGTTAAACTGTGCATTCAGCACCCAATTTATACATGCGGCAGACCAGCTCAAGCGAAGGGCTGGTCTTTTTCATATGCGCATAAAGATGCTGTCTTGCGGGTCTTTATGTTTCATGGTATCTTGATAAAATGTAAAGAAAATAGAGGTGTATCAAATTGAGAATGCGACATAAACCATGGGCTGATGATTACTTAGCTGAAAATGCTCATATTGCCTTAGCTAACCCAGAGCAATATAAAGGGAAATGGCATGAGCTGTTTGGAAATGATCATCCAATCCATATTGAAGTTGGCACAGGAAAAGGGAGCTTTATCGCTGGAATGGGCAAGCTTCATCCTGATACCAACTATATTGGCATTGAATTATTTAAAAGTGTCATTGTGACAGCAGTAGATAAAATCAAAGAGACAGATGTTGAAAATGTAAAGCTCTTGAACATTAATGCGGAAACGCTGACAGATGTGTTTGCGGAAAATGAGATTGACCGAGTGTATTTGAATTTCTCTGATCCGTGGCCAAAAGCAAGACATGAAAAGCGCAGATTGACGTTTAAGGCCTTTTTAGAGCGATATGAACATATTCTCCGTCCAGGCGGTGAATTGCATTTCAAAACAGATAACCGCGGGTTATTTGAATATTCCTTAAAGAGCTTTTCTGCATATGGCCTTCTTTTAACGTATGTAAGCTTAGATTTACATAAGGACGGACTAGAAGGAAATGTGATGACGGAATACGAAGAGAAATTCTCGTCTATGGGACAACCTATCTATAGATCAGAAGTGAAATTTTCAGAATAACAAGTGACATCAAGCTGGCTGCAAAAAGAATTGCAGTCAGCTTTTTTCATGAAAAGGTTGATGCATGCGATTTTCAGCTGTATTTGCTACGATAGAAAAAGGAGGGATGACAGCAATGGAGACAATGAACATAGGTGACATGGAACTTTTCTGGTTAAACGGGGGAGATACACACATGGACGGCGGTGCGATGTTTGGTGTGGTGCCAAAGCCATTATGGTCAAAAAAATACCCGGTGAACGATCGCAATCAAATTGAACTGCGGTGTGACCCAATCCTCATACGGTGGAATGGTCTCCATTTTTTAGTGGATTCCGGCATCGGATCAGGGAAGCTGACGGATAAACAAAAACGCAATTACGGCGTAACAGAAGAGACAAAATTGCAAGAGTCACTCGCGGCACTCGGCCTGCAAACAGCAGATATTGATTACGTCTTAATGACGCATCTTCACTTTGATCATGCAAGCGGATTAACAAAACTCGAAGGAGAAAAGCTCGTGTCTGTTTTTCCGCAAGCAAAAATCATCACATCCAAAATCGAATGGGATGAAATGAGGGCGCCTAACATCCGCTCAAGAAATACATATTGGAAAGAAAACTGGGAGCCTATAGCAGATCAAGTGGTGCCATTTGAAGAAAGCATCGAAGTAATAGAAGGCATTGAGCTGCATCATACAGGCGGTCATAGCAATGGCCATAGCATCTTAACGCTCACAAGTCAGGGTGAAACAGCGATTCATTTAGCTGACATTATGCCAACGCACGCTCATAAAAATCCATTATGGGTCTTGGCATATGATGATTACCCAATGACCTCAATTCCAGCTAAGCAAAAATGGCAGGCATTTGCAGAAGAAAAAAATGCGTGGTACTTGTTTTATCATGATGCGATTTACCGCGCTGTTAAGTGGGATGAAGATGGGCAAATCACACATGAAGTCAAAAGAGAAACAGGAAGATAAAAGATCATCTGCATGTTTTTTCGCCTTTCACACAAAATAACGACAAAATGAACTTGTGAAAGGAAGAGTGCAGGTGAACCAATTTTATCGTGTACATGGTGATGTCATTGAAACACCATTAAGAGGGATGGAAGTCATGTCCGTCCCTTATTTAAACAAAGGGGTTGCATTTACGAAGGAAGAGCGGGAAGAGCTTGGTTTAAAGGGCTTTCTACCACCTAAGGTTTTAACATTAGAGGATCAGGCAAAGCGTGCATATGAGCAGTTCAAGGCACAGCCAGATGAACTGGGGAAAAATGTGTATTTAACATCACTTCATGACAGAAACGAAGTGCTTTTTTACAAATTACTAAATGAGCACTTGGCAGAGATGCTGCCGATTGTCTATACACCGACGGTTGGTACAGCCATTCAGCGTTATAGCCACGAGTATCGAAAGCCAAGGGGGCTTTATTTATCAATTGATGACTTGGAAGGCATGGAAGAGATCTTTGCCTCTTACGGTGTGGATGAATCCATTGACTTAATCGTTGCGACAGATGCAGAAGGTATTTTAGGTATTGGAGACTGGGGTGTTGGCGGTATTGCCATTTCAGTCGGGAAACTTGCTGTTTATACAGCCGCAGCAGGCATTGATCCTAGCCGCGTGCTGGCCGTAGTACTTGATGCGGGGACGAACCAAGAAAGTCTCTTGAATGATCCGCTTTATGTTGGAAATCAGCATTCTCGCGTTCGAGGCGAGCGTTATGATCAGTTTATCGATCAATATGTAGAGCTTGCCCGCGCAACCTTTCCAAATGCCCTCCTTCACTGGGAAGACTTTGGGACAAAAAATGCACGAGCCATATTGGAAAAATATAAGGAACGGATTTGTACATTTAATGATGACATTCAAGGGACTGGAGCTGTTTCACTTGCTGCGGTTCTGGCATGTGCAAAAGCTTCGAAGGTTCCGCTGAAAGATCACCGAATCGTCATTTTCGGAGCGGGTACGGCAGGGATTGGCATAGCGGAGCAGATCCGTGATGCGATTGTCAGAGACGGAGTCAAAGAAGAGGAATCATATGATCATTTCTGGTGTATTGATAAAACAGGTTTACTTACAGATGATTCGCCTGACATTCAGCCATTTCAAAAGCCATATGCAAGACGTTCTGACGAAGTAAAGGATTATGCCCGTAATGGTCCTAAGCATTCCATTGATTTATTAGAGGTCGTCAAACAGGCTAAACCAACCATCTTAATTGGCACCTCGACAGTAGGAGGAGCATTTACAGAGGAAATTGTGAAAGAAATGGCGTCACACGTAGAGCGCCCAGCGATTTTACCGATGTCGAACCCGACACCTCTTTCAGAAGCAAAGCCTGAAGATCTCATTGAGTGGACAGAAGGACGCGCCCTCGTGACAACAGGAAGCCCATTTGATCCTGTCGAATATGGCGGCGTCACATATGAAATTGGGCAAGCAAATAATGCTCTTGTGTTCCCAGGGCTTGGCCTTGGAACGATTGTGTCTAAAGCACGCCTCATGACAGACAGCATGTTTGTTGCGAGTGCTGAAGCGATTGCCAGCATGGTCAATGTCGGAAAGCCGGGTGCAGCGATGCTGCCAAGTGTCGATCAGCTTCGAACCGTTTCAGCAACAGTAGCTGTTCGTGTGGCGCAAGCAGCGATCGATGAAGGAATTGCAGAGGAAACGCCTGAGGACCTTATTCAGGCTGTACAGGACGCTATGTGGCATCCTGTGTACAAAAAAATCAAAGCCATATAAAAAAGAAGCTTCGCAAGGACACAACTTTGCGAAGCTTTCTTTATCAAGCCACAGAATCAATGACATCCACAATCATGCCTGTTTTGGCATCAATCATGACTTCGTACTGTTCAAGCTCGCCAAAGGCTGAGCGAGTAATGCCAGATTTGTACACATCAATCGTTTCACCATTTACGGTATACGGTTCTGGTACAGTATAAATCCAAGAGCCATCAATCGGGCCGCGCTGTTTAAAAGCGGATTTCACAATTTTTAATGCTTTTTCAGACGAGATATACGTAGGGAAAAATACTTTCTTTGCAACAATTGCAGCGGCTACGCCAATACTCGCACCAATCAGAACATGTTTTAACTTCAACGTGCTGCACCTCCGTATTGCTGTTTTTTCCATTATACAAAACTTGTCCATTGATGTTAAGGAATCTGAATAGTTGAAAGCATATTCAAAATTTCTGGAGAGATACTTGGAAAACCGAAAGAATTCTTATAGTATAAAGTGAGTGTTATTTTTATAGGAATATATATGGTCATTACATAGAAACGAGGTAAATCGTAGAATGAATGAAGAAACATTGTCGCTTTTCCGAAATTTAACAGAATTACAAGGTACCCCAGGTAATGAGCACCATGTGCGTGCTTTTATGAAAAAGGAACTTGAGAAATATTCTGACGAACTCATTCAGGATCGTCTTGGCGGTGTGTTTGGGGTACGCAAGGGGCCAGAGAACGCACCTAAAATCATGGTGGCTGGTCATATGGATGAAGTGGGATTCATGGTTTCATCCATTACGAAAAACGGGATGATCCGCTTCCAAACACTCGGCGGCTGGTGGAGTCAAGTCATGCTGGCGCAGCGTGTCGATGTTCATACCGATCACGGGCCAATTCCTGGTGTCGTCTCTAGTACACCACCTCATCTTCTAACACCAGAACAAAAAAGCAAACCTGTGAAACCATCAGACATGCTCATTGATATTGGGGCAGACAGTGAAGAAGAGGCAAAAGAACTTGGCATTCGTCCAGGACAGCAAATCGTGCCTGCAACAGTCTTTACTCCTATGGCGAATCCTAAGAAGATTTTAGCGAAGGCTTGGGATAACCGCTATGGCTGCGGACTTGCGATTGAATTATTAAAAGAAATAAAAGACGAACCACTTTCATGTCATCTGTATTCTGGTGCAACGGTTCAGGAAGAAGTAGGTCTTAGAGGGGCAGAAGTAGCTGCGAATATGATTCAGCCAGATCTGTTCTTTGCTTTAGATGCAAGCCCTGCAAACGATGTGACAGGTGACAAAACCCAATTCGGCCAGCTAGGAAAAGGTGCACTTCTGCGTATTTTTGATCGAACCATGATTACGCACCGCGGCATGAGAGATTTTGTGCTCGATACAGCTGAGTCAAACAGTATTCCATACCAATACTTCGTATCACCAGGTGGTACGGACGCTGGACGTGTGCATATTTCAAACCAAGGCGTGCCTTCTGCTGTCATTGGAGTGTGTGCTCGCTACATTCACACAAGTCATTCAGTATTGCATGTGGATGACTATGCAGCGGCAAAAGAATTAATCGTCCGTCTTGTGAAAAACTGTGATCAAAGTACAGTGGATTCTATTTATCAACAGGTGTAAATATAATCAAAAGGCTGCCTCTTTCAAGAGAGCAGCCTTTTTTTATTGCTGTTCAAACACGTAAGATAACGCTTTGATCGCTTGGTTCACTGTTTCCACAGTGATATTCGCTTTGTTTGATAGCTCCTTTAACGGATGGTGCAGTTCTTTTGGACGGATCAAAATGAGAGGTTTCCCTTTAGCGATGGCAGCAGATGCATCCATCGCCGTGTTCCACTGTTTATATTTCTCACCAAAGCGGGCAATGACGACGTCTGCCTTGTTTAATAGGATCTCAGTACGAAAATTGTTCAAATCAGAAGCGGCATCATCTTTGAATATGGCATTCGGCTGCTCACCTAAAATGTCCTCACCAATGTGATCGGAGCGGTCATGATTCTCCATTGGACCAACAAATGTCACTGGCAGTTTCAACGATTGGCTTTTCTCCTTGATTTCATCGCGCCACTGGCTATGAATTTCTCCTGCTAAATAGACGGTTAATTGCATAACGATCTCCTCCTTTTGTACAAACTTAGTAAAGGTTTGCCCTGTTTCTTTTCATGTTACACAAGAAGTGCTTGATAAAGCAAAAAAAATATGATTATGATATTCATGGTAGAGATTATTTTTCATCGTAAGAATACTACATATAATGGGAAGGACAGGCCTCTTCGTCTTTCCTATGAGAAAGCAGGAAGACGACGTTGATGACTTATTTGAAAAGAAAGGGAATCTCCCTTTCGCCAAAAGTGTACTTCATTGATGCACTCTCTTATATGGCTTTAGGTCTATTTGCTACATTAGTAGTAGGTCTGATTTTAAAAACAGCAGGCGGTCTGTTATCACTTCCGCTCATCATCAAAATGGGAACACTCGCCATGGGGCTCATGGGACCAGCGATTGGTGTAGCCGTTGCATACCGGTTACAGGCATCTCCATTGATCATTTTTGCAAGTGTTGTCTCAGGCGCTGCAGGAGCAGAGCTTGGTGGACCTGCTGGAAGCTTTGTCGCAGCATTAATTGGTGTAGAACTCGGCAAACTGGTCAGTGGTGAGACAAAAATTGATATCATTTTGACACCGCTTGTTACTATCATCACTGGTTTTGCCACCGCCGCTTTGATCGGTCCTGGGATTGAAGCCATGATGACAGGGCTTGGCAGGCTCATTATGTGGGGGACTGACCAAAGTCCGCTCATCATGGGCATGCTAGTAGCAACCATTGTTGGACTTGCTCTCAGCTCACCGATTTCAAGTGCTGCGCTTGCGCTCATGCTTGACTTAAGCGGAACAGCTGCTGGTGCTGCAACGATTGGCTGCTGCGCTCAAATGGTCGGTTTTGCCGCTGCAGGCTTTAGAGAAAATCGTTTTGGCGGACTTGCCGCTGTCGGTATTGGCACGTCAAAATTGCAGCTGCCGAACATTGTGAAAAATCCCCTTATCCTTATTCCGCCGACGATAGCGGGCCTCATTCTCGCGCCAATTGGTATTATTGGCTTTGGGATGGTCAATAATGCGGCAGGGGCAGGAATGGGAACGAGTGGCCTTGTTGGACAGCTCATGACACTGACCGTTATGGGATTTCATCCATCCGTTTTTCTGGCGATTGCTCTTTTGCATATCGTTGGCCCGGCAGTGATTAGTTTGGTAGTATCAGAATGGATGAGAAAGAAAGGCTATATACAATTCGGAGATTTAACCATACAAACTGGAGGAATGAAACATGAAAAAAATTGAATCTAACGAAGAATTACAAAAAGTAATTCAAGAAGACTTAACAGTATTGCTATTTTCAGCGGACTGGTGCCCGGACTGCACCTTTATCGAACCATTCTTGCCAGAGCTTGAAGCAAACTACCCAGAATTTGAGTACTTCTATGTGGATAGAGATCAATTTATTGACACTTGCGCAGAGTGGGAAATTTACGGCATTCCAAGCTTTTTAGTATTTAAAAATGGGCAAGAGATTAACCGCTTTGTCAGCAAGGATCGTAAAACGAAGGAAGAGATTGAAGCATTTTTAACAGATTCTCTTTCTAAATAATGAAAGGAGAGTCTAAATCATGGCAAAAATGACATCAAGACAGCTTGCGAACGAACTCAAAAGCCGTCTGACAAATGACAGCTGGTCACACCAGTTTGACCGAGAAAAAGATACGCTTCGTATTGAAGATAAACAAACAGGCAAAGGGATCACACTAGAGCTCCCGCCAATCATTGCAAAGTGGGAAGTAAAGCCTGATGAAACATTGGATGAGATCGTTTATTATGTGAAAGAGGCGCTAAGTGCTATGAAAGGCGAAGCGCAGCACATCTCAGGAAAAGAAAAGCAAATTTATCCGGTCATTCGATCCACTTCCTTTCCTGAGACATCAAGTGACGAGATTCCGCTTGTTTTTGATGAGCATACAGCTGAAACGAGAATCTACTATGCACTTGACCTTGGAAGCACCTACAGATTAATTGATGAAAAGATGCTTCAAAAGGAAAACTGGACAAAAGAACGAATCAGGGAAACTGCAAGCTTCAATGTCCGCTCACTTGAAACTGTAGTGAAAATGGATGAAGTGGCAGGCAACCGGTTTTATTTCTTCCGTGCGAATGACGGATATGATGCCAGCAGACTTTTAAATGAATCGATTTTACAAGAATACGCTCAAAAAATAGAAGGACAGATGGCCATCTCTGTCCCCCATCAAGATGTATTCATCATTGCAGATGTTCGCAATGAATCAGGCTATGATATTTTAGGACAGATGTCGATGAGCTTCTTCGCCAGCGGCACGGTTCCGATTACCGCACTGTCATTTTTATATGATGAAGGCAAGCTTGAACCGATTTTTATTCTTGCTAAAAGCAGACCAAAACAGCAGTAGAAGGGAATTTTGAAGAATGAACGTTTTTTATAATGCAGAAGGTGTAGGCGACACACTCCTTATCTCATTGAAAGATGTGACGAGAGAAGAAGTAGGTCATGAGACGTTTGGAGATGTCGTAAGAATCTTCAATCAAGAAACAAAAGAAACAACAGGCTTTAATATCTTCAACGCATCCACTTACTTGAAAATTGAAGAAAACGGATCTGTACCGCTTTCTGAAACACTTGTTCAAGATATGAACGAAATTTTAAACCGCAACGGTGTCAGTGAAACGTTGACTGTTGATCTATCACCAAAATTTGTTGTCGGTTATGTAAAGGAAAAAGAAAAGCATCCGAATGCAGATAAATTAAACATTTGCCAAGTGGATGTTGGCGATGAAACATTACAAATCGTGTGCGGTGCACCGAACGTTGATCAAGGGCAATATGTCGTGGTTGCGAAGGTTGGGGCGGTGATGCCAAGCGGTTTAATCATCAAAGATGCTGAGCTAAGAGGTGTTCCATCAAGCGGAATGATTTGTTCAGCAAAAGAACTAGATCTTCCAGACGCGCCTGCTGAAAAAGGGATTCTTGTTCTAGAAGGAAGCCATCAAGCTGGCAAAGCCTTTCAAGCATAACCTCCCATAAACGGGCACATCAGAGCGAAGATTGTGTTATACCAAAAGTCACTAAGTACGTACTTAGTGACTTTTTTTCATCTACAGACAGCACAAATAGCAAAGAGCGGCACTTTTCTCGCTTTTCTGCATGAAAAAGCAATGGTATACTAAAAATCGCCCAAGAAAACGTAAGGGGAGTTAAAGTGAGTGATAAATGATGAGTTGGTTAGATAAATTTTTTAGTGTATTTTTAGGAGAAGAAAAGAAAGAAGAAAAAGCTGTGAGACCTGAGGAAGGTCCAGTTGCACCAAAGCAGCCAGTTTTTGAACAGCATAAAGAATATAAAAAAATTGAAGATACAAAAGTCTATTATGAATATCCGACAGGCAACTTCCGCTTTCCGCTCGTTCCAGATGAACCTCAGCGTGACGGAGTAAAGCAGGAAAGAAGACGCCCGAAGCAAGGCCAGCCAAAGGCTAAGCAGAAGACCTATGAGTCAAAACAAACGGTTCAGCCTGACATTCATAAAAAGCCATTCAAACCAGAGCAAATTCCATCACCGATCTATGGCTATCATCAGGATATGCGTCCGAAACGAACAGAGTCGAAAGAAGAATCATCTTCTGTTCAAATGAAAGCAGCAGAAACAGCGCAGCGCGTCACCCTGTTATCAGAAGAGGCAGAGCGTGAACGAAATGTCAGACAGCAAATGAACATTCCATCAATACGGAAAGAAAATCGTATGGAAGAAACAGTTTCAGCGCCAGCAGAAGAAAGAGTGGACATGCAAACAGACGTGACCCCGCTTACTTTGCAAGAGGAGCTCGCTTATCACGATCACGTTCAATCAACGATGGAGCGTTTAAATGACGAGCCTTTCATTCAAACAGAGGAAAAAGAGCCAGCCTTTTCTGAGCCTCAAGACCATATTGAAGCTGACTTACATCATCAGCAAGCCGAAGTATATCACAAGCCGCCGGTAGAGTCTGAGCCTGTACCTGTACAGGATGTTTCCAGTGAAAACGAAGAAATACAGGACGAGCCGGTAGAACAGCTTGTAGATCATACGAAGGAAATAGAACCGTTGACATTCGAAACAGCGGAAGACACGCATTTCGCAATTGAAATGGAAGTAGACATGCCGGCAGAAGAAGTAGAGGTACTAGACGTCATCTCAGCAGAACCAGTCGAGGAAATAGAAGCTGATTCCTTAGAAGACCATCAAGAAGAAGAGCCAGCGGCGGCAGCATTAGAAGAAACAGAGCCAGTTGCCGAGCTTGATCTGCAAGAAGAGCAATCGATAGAAGAAGCGGAAATAGTAGAAGATCAAGTGATGCCAATAGAACAAGTAACAGACGAACAGACCGCTACTGAACGAATAGAACCTGTCATAGAGCAGCAAGAAAAGCAAGAACAAGTGCATGAAGTGATCGAAGAAAAACCGAAACAGGCATCTCCTCAGCCACAACGTGCAAGTGGACAAACCTCAACGGTTCCTTTTAACGTCATGATGTTAAAAAGTGATCAGCGCGTGCAAGGACAAAAGAAAGCAGCAGGTGCCCAAGGATATGTGTTTCCAAGCCTCGCCCTTTTAGACGTACCTCCAGCTCAAAAAGAAGAGGACGGGACATGGGTGAAAGAGCGAGCAGAGCTACTCAATGCCACGCTGAAAAACTTCAATGTCAGAGCAAGTGTGGTTCATGTCACACAAGGTCCTTCTGTGACAAGGTTTGAAGTACATCCAGAACCAGGGGTCAAAGTGAACAAAATCACGAACCTGTCAGATGATATTAAACTCAGTTTGTCCGCAAAGGATATTCGAATTGAAGCACCGATACCAGGAAAGAACACGATCGGGATCGAAGTGCCGAACCTTCACAGTAAAATGGTTTTCTTACGAGAGATGATCAGAAGCAGTGCGTTTAGAGACAATCCATCTCCTTTAACAGCAGCACTCGGATTAGATATCTCAGGACAGCCAGTTGTCGTTGATTTGCAAAAAATGCCGCATGGCTTAATTGCTGGAGCAACAGGTTCAGGAAAAAGTGTCTGCATCAATACCATTTTAGTGAGCTTAATGTTTAAAGCATCACCAGATGAAGTGAAAATGCTGTTAATCGACCCTAAAATGGTCGAATTAGCGCCGTATAATCATATTCCGCATCTCGTGAGTCCTGTCATCACCGATGCCAAGACAGCGACAGCTGCTCTGAAATGGGTAGTGGATGAAATGGAAAGACGCTACGAGCTGTTTGCGCACTCTGGTGTGAGAGAAATCAAACGATTCAATGAGCTTGTCAAAGAAAAACAAATGGGTGAAAAACTACCTTATCTTGTCGTGGTGATCGATGAGCTTGCTGATTTAATGATGGTCGCACCAAATGAAGTCGAAGAAAGCATTTGCCGAATCGCGCAAAAAGCAAGAGCGTGCGGCATTCACTTATTGATTGCCACACAAAGACCTTCTGTTGATGTCATCACAGGTCTGATTAAAGCCAATATTCCAACAAGAATTGCATTCTCTGTCTCAAGTCAGGTAGATTCTAGAACGATCATCGACATGGCAGGTGCAGAAAAGCTTCTCGGAAAAGGAGACATGCTTTTTTTAGAAAATGGCTCCGGCAAGCCGACGAGGCTGCAAGGGAACTTTGTATCAGACCGCGAGATCGATCAAGTGGTGGCACATGTTAGAAAACAGCGTAAGCCGGTGTTCCTTTTCGAACAGGAGGAATTAATGCTCCAAGGCTCTGCGATTACAGATGAAGACGAATTGTTTATGGATGCCTGCCGTTTTGCCATTGAGCAGAATAGCGCTAGTACATCGAGTTTGCAGAGAAGATTTAGAATTGGCTACAATCGTGCAGCCAGATTGATCGACATGATGGAACGCGAGGGCATGATCTCTGGTGCAAAAGGCAGTAAGCCAAGGGAAGTCCTCATGACACTGAGTGACTTAGAACAGCTGATCTAAACAAACCACTTCATTTTTTTCATAAACATGGTATGATAGCACATAGGTGCAATTTTGGAATTGGACGCTTTTCGCATGCCTGTCAGAACGCTTTTTTATGTAAAATGAGCGAAAACAGGTGTTAGAAATAGGAAAGTTGTCGGATACTAATCATAGTTAATATTGATTAGAATAGGAAGATCGGAAAAAAATCTTTATTTGGAGCTGCGATCTGTGAGCCGCTAGAGGCGAAAATCACAAGTTGCAAATTGAAATGAGCGTCATATACTGTAAGTCAGATAGACGTTTGTTGGAGGTACAATTATGACTGTTTATCATTTTGTTGGAATAAAAGGGACAGGTATGAGTCCACTGGCCCAAATTCTTCATGATACTGGGTATACTGTCCAAGGATCGGATATCGAAAAACATATCTTTACACAAAAAGCATTAGAAGAACGAAATATTAAAATTCTTCCATTTGACCCAGATAATATTCAGCCAGGGATGACCGTCATTGCAGGTAATGCATTTCCTGATACACACCCTGAGATTGAACGCGCCCTTTCTGAAGGGATTCCTGTCATTCGTTACCATAAATTCCTTGGAGAATACATGGATACATTCACAAACGTTGCGATTACTGGTGCTCATGGTAAAACGTCAACAACAGGACTGCTTGCCCATGTGATGCAATCAGCGAAACCAACTTCATACTTAATCGGTGATGGATCTGGTATGGGGAAAGAAAACAGCGAGTATTTTGTATTTGAAGCATGCGAATACCGCAGACACTTCCTCAGCTATCATCCAGACTATGCGATCATGACCAATATTGATTTTGATCATCCTGATTACTTCTCGGATATTGACGACGTGTTTGATGCGTTTCAAAACATGGCGCTACAAGTGAAAAAGGCCATTATCGCTTGCGGTGATGACGAGCATCTGCCTAAAATTCAAGCGAAGGTACCTGTTGTATACTACGGTTTCAATGAAGAAAATGATTTCCAAGCACGCAATGTTGTGAAGAACACGGAAGGCACTACATTTGATGTATTTGTACGTAATACGTTTTATGATACCTTCTACATTCCTGCCTACGGAAATCACAATGTCCTTAATTCATTAGCTGTGATTGCATTATGTCACTATGAAGCCATTGATGTAGAGCTCATCAAAGGGGCACTAACGACATTTGGTGGAGTCAAACGCCGCTTTAATGAAAAAGTAGTCGGTGAGCAGGTTTTAATTGACGACTATGCCCATCACCCAACGGAGATTGAAGTCACAATTGAAGCAGCACGCCAAAAGTATCCAGACCGTGAGATTGTCGCTGTCTTCCAGCCGCATACCTTCACACGTACACAGCAATTCTTAAGTGAATTTGCTGACAGTTTGAAAAAAGCGGACTATGTATACCTATGTGATATTTTCGGTTCAGCCCGTGAAAACATCGGGAAGCTGAGTATCGAAGACTTACGAGAAAAAATCCCGCAGGCCCAATTGATTGCAGAAGAAGATACATCTGTGCTGAAAGCGCACAAAGATGGGATTCTGGTCTTTATGGGAGCAGGAGACATTCAAAAATATTTGCGTGCTTATGAAAAAGTCGCTGTATAAATACTTAAACGAAAAGTGCCGTTTTGATCGGCACTTTTTTTATTTTGAATAAAATGTGACAAAGCGGCTAATTGTGTCAACATCTTCCGCTTTTTTTCGTTCGCTGTGGACAGGAATCAGCGAATAAGTGTAGAATTATTATTCAATCGGTCATTCTACGCGATGTTTGAATGATACAACGAGAGGGTAATGAATTGAATATGCCCGCAGCAAAGGAGGTATCAGATGATTATTATTCTATATCTAAGCGTTGCACTGATTGCAATTGCTTTCCTCATTCTTGTCATCTACTTGTCCAAAACATTAAAATCCTTACAGCTGACATTAAAGAATGTCGCATCAACTTTAGAAGGTCTTGAAGGTCAGATGCAGGGGATCACCACAGAGACAGCACAGTTGCTACATAAGACGAATCAGCTTGCTGAAGATATTCAAGACAAATCGGCAAAACTCAACACAGTTGTGGATGCGGTGCAGGGAATTGGCGGCTCGATCAACCAATTTAATACAAGCATAAAGCAGGCAGCTGGTGCGGTTTCTTCATCCGTTGAACGAAATCAAGAAAAAGTCACGGATGTGGTAAGCTGGAGTAACGCAGCACTTGAAATTTATAAAAAATGGAAACAACGAAAACACCAAAAATAAACCATTTTCGCATAGGAGGAATAATCATGAGCAAAGACGGAATCAATAGCAAAGACTTTTTGATCGGAACACTTATTGGTGGAATTGTGGGTGCAACAACAGCTTTATTTTTAGCACCGAAGTCAGGGAAAGAGCTTCGCGATGATTTGAACACCCAAGCGAATGTTTTAAAAGAAAAAACAGATCGACTCACAACAGATGCAAAAGAAAGAGGCACTGAATATGTGACGATTGCGAAAGATAAAACGTCTGAATTGTCTCAAATGGTGGCAGAACAGTCAAACCAAATTTTAGACAAAGTGAAAGACATAAAAGAACGTGCAGCTGGAAAAGCTAATCATGTGAAAAGTGAAGCAGAAGATGCGGCAGCTGACATAGCAAGTGAAGCATCAGATGTAGCGGATGAAGCCAAAGTACGAGCACAAGAAGCGAAATCAGAAATTGAAGATGGCATTAAAGATGTCAAAGAAAAAGTAGAACAATCGACTAAAGGCTAACTCTTACTGCACAGAGTGAAGAAGGAGAACATCATGTCAAAACAACTCATTGAAACAGAAGAACAGTTTGATCAACTAACGAATCAAGATGGGACCTTTGTCTTTTTTAAGCACAGTTTGACATGTCCGATCAGTCAAGCGGCTTTTCAAGAGTTTGAAGCATTTGCGTCTGCACATGAAGACGTGCCAACTTATTTCTTGCAAATTCAAAACACAAGAGAGCTTTCATCCTATGTGACAGAAAAGTCAGGGGTAAAGCACGAAAGTCCCCAGGCACTCGTCTTTAGCGGTGGAAAAGTAAAATGGCATGCATCCCACTCAAGCATTACAAAAGAAGCGCTTGAACATAATGTGTAAAAGAAACGTCAGCAACTGCTGACGTTTCAGCGTGTAGACAAACCCTCGCATTCTTTGTCAGGACTGTGCTCCGGTGCTCACGAATGTCAAATTCGCTCCGCTCCTGTGCTCGCCCTTCCTAGACTGCAAAGGTTTTCTATCACGCTGAAAAGAAGACAAAGGGCTAAAATAAAGATCATTTTAGCCCTTTGTCAACAATCTGAACGTCAGCAACTGCTGACGTTTTTTTTATAAAAAAGGTTTACTTCAATCAAAACTATGCTATAATCTTACACATAATACTTTATCGCTTAAAAGCGTTTGGGTAATAAAGAAAATTTTCGTGACAATTCCGAAATCTTTGTTTATAATAAACCCTATCATGAGAGAATGAAAAAAAAAGCGAGAACAGGCAGAGGAAAGGATGACAAAAATGAGCAACAATGAACTAGAACAATTGAGACAGCAGGCAGATGAACTAAATCTTCAAATCTTAAAACTGATCAATGAAAGAGGAAGCATTGTAAAAGAAATTGGAAAGGCGAAAGAAGCGCAAGGTGTCAACCGTTATGATCCTGTCAGAGAGCGCACAATGCTGAACCAAATTCTTGAAGCAAATGATGGACCATTCGAAAACTCAACAATTCAGCATATTTTCAAAGAGATTTTCAAAGCAGGCCTAGAGCTTCAAGAAGATGACCACAGCAAAGCACTTCTTGTTTCTCGTAAGAAAAAATCGGAAAATACAATCGTGAACATCAATGGAGAAGCGATCGGTGATGGGAAACAGCGCTTCATCGTTGGACCATGTGCTGTTGAAAGCTACGAGCAAGTTGCAGAAGTGGCGGCAGCAGCGAAACAGCAAGGACTAAAACTACTTCGCGGAGGTGCATTTAAACCTCGCACAAGTCCATACGATTTCCAAGGACTTGGTGTAGACGGTCTTAAAATTCTAAAGCGTGTAGCGGATGAATACGGTCTTGCTGTCATTAGTGAAATCGTCAATCCTGCTCATATTGAAGAAGCGATTGAGCATATCGATGTCATCCAAATTGGTGCACGAAACATGCAAAACTTCGAGCTATTAAAAGCAGCCGGATCTGTGAAGAAACCAGTTCTTTTAAAACGTGGTCTTGCAGCGACTATTTCAGAATTCATCAATGCAGCTGAATACATCATCGCCCAAGGAAATGACCAAATCATCCTTTGCGAGCGCGGTATCCGCACATATGAAACAGCGACAAGAAATACACTAGATATTTCTGCTGTGCCAATCTTGAAACAAGAAACACATTTACCAGTCTTTGTTGATGTGACACACTCAACTGGACGTAGAGATCTTCTCCTTCCAACAGCGAAAGCAGCTCTTGCGATTGGAGCAGACGGTGTCATGGCAGAAGTGCATCCAGATCCATCTGTTGCTCTATCTGACTCAGCGCAGCAAATGGACATTCCTCAATTCGAAAAATGGTTAGATGCGTTAAGACCACTTGTTAACATTCACGCGTAATCATAGATAGAAAGCCGCCGGATGACTGCCCGGCGGTTTTTCTATGGATAAAACATGATGGATATTGGGAATGAAAGGAAAAGAGCACATTGCAAGCTTTAAAAGTGCTTGTTCACAATGTTTTCATTTTTAAAATTCAATAGAATCTGCTAAGATCATTGTCATAGCTGACGTTCTCGACGATTTTTCATGAAATATGATTCAATTTACAGGTAACAAGCTCATTAAAGTTTGTTTAATTTAGTTATAAAAAGAAAGGGAACGTTTTCATATGGTGAAAAAACGTGTATAATTTCATAAAAGAATGTCATTTTGATGTAGATTGAAAAATTATGTGTCTCTTTTCATCGTTTTAATGACAAATAGGATATTATTTTCCTCGTATCTGACATGTCTCTATCCAATTGGTGAATGCTATAGATATGAAGTGTATTTGAAGGAGTGATTTATGTGAATAATGTTACAATATATGATGTAGCAAGAGAAGCAAATGTAAGTATGGCAACGGTATCACGCGTAGTGAATGGGAATCCGAATGTAAAACCAACAACAAGAAAAAAGGTACTTGAAGCGATTGATCGCCTTGGCTATCGCCCGAATGCTGTGGCACGAGGCCTTGCAAGTAAAAAAACAACGACGGTTGGGGTTATCATCCCTGATATTTCGAGTATCTTCTATTCAGAGCTTGCTCGCGGAATTGAAGATATCGCCACGATGTATAAGTACAACATCATTTTGAGCAACTCAGATCAAAATACCGATAAAGAGCTTCATCTTTTAAATACAATGCTAGGTAAACAAGTAGATGGGATTGTCTTTATGGGTGGAAATATCACAGATGTGCTTGTTGAAGAATTTAAGCGCTCTCCTGTGCCAATTGTTCTTGCTGCATCTGTTGAAGAGCAAGCTCAAACACCGTCTGTCAACATCAACTACGAGCAAGCGATTTATGATTCAGTTCAGCTTTTAGTTGAAAAAGGACATAAGCGAATTGCCTTCGTATCTGGCCCAATGTCAGAACCGATTAACTCTATGAGAAAGCTTGCAGGCTATAAGCGTGCGCTCGAAGAAGCGGGCATCGCATTTGACGATGCGCTCGTCGCTGAAGGCGATTATTCGTATGATTCTGGAATTGAATCACTTGCTCACTTGCTTGAGCAGTCTGACAAGCCGACAGCTGTTATTGCGGCTACGGATGAAATGGCGCTAGGTGTCATTCATGGAGCACAAGATAGAGGCGTATCCATTCCTGATGATTTAGAAGTGATTGGCTTTGATAACACGAGACTTTCTCTCATGGTGCGTCCTCAGCTGACAACTGTTGTTCAGCCGACGTATGATATTGGTGCTGTCGCAATGAGACTGCTGACAAAGCTGATGAACAAAGAACAAGTAGATGACCAAATTGTGGAACTTCCACACAGAATTGAAGAAAGACAATCAACAAAATAAAACGAAAAAGCAGGCTTACACATCAGTGAATGCCTGCTTTTCTTATGCATTTTTCTTTTCTCTTCTAACGGGCATCAGTGCTTTTTCTACAGTTTGAGCATTTTTTTCTGTGATTTCTGCTTTTCTTGGGATCGGTGGATATAAATCGTCAGGGTCTCTCCATGTGGATGGCAGGGTGACAGGAGATTGTTTATGCCAAGCCTGAACCCAGTCCTGAGGCAGTTCATTAGGCGGTGTAATACCTTTCATTTCAAGCCAAATTCGGCTCCACGCCCTTGGCACGACACGCCAAATATCATATCCTCCTCCGCCGACAGCGATCCATTTGCCATCACAATATTGATGCGCTAATTCATGGGCAAGTCTAGGAATTTCCTCATATATTTTCATGGTGGCAGATAAATGGGTTAACGGATCATAGTAGTGTGCGTCTGCGCCGTTTTGCGTCAAAATCACATCTGGTTTAAAAAAAGCAGCAATTTCCGTCACTGCTGTTCGGTATGCTTCAAGGAACGATTCGTCTTCTGTAAATGCATCAAGCGGAATATTGTAGGCGTAGCCATAGCCTTTATCATGACCTCTTTCCTGTACTTGTCCAGTTCCAGGGAACAAATAGCGTCCCGTTTCATGAATCGAGACCGTACATACCTCAGGGTCGTCATAGAAGCTGAATTGTACACCATCTCCATGATGGGCATCCGTATCAATATATAAAATTCTTGCACCATATGTCTTTTGAATATATTGAATCGCCACTGAGCTGTCATTATAAATACAGAAGCCAGATGCACGCCCTTTAAACCCGTGATGAAGTCCACCGCCAAGATTCAGTGCATGCTGCGAGTGTCCCATCATTACTTGGTCAACGGCTGTGAGTGTCCCGCCAACAAGGAGAGAAGCTGCCTCATGCATACCTGCAAACATCGGTGTATCCTCCGTGCCAAGACCGTAGCGTTCCCCCTCTGCTGTAGAGAGCTTTCCTTGACTAGCCCGCTGCACAGCTTGAATATAATCGGCTGTATGGACGAGCTTTAATTCCTCGAGGGTCGCCATACGCGGTGCGACGATCTCATCATCTGTTAACGCCTTCATTTTTTGAAGCAGGTCATATGTTAAGTAGACACGAAGCTGATTGAAGGGATGGTCTTGGTGAAACTGGTACGTTTGAAAAGAGGGTGAAAAAACAAAGGTCGCTTCCTTCATTTGATCGTCTGCTCCATAGGCCACAGCACCTTATAGCCTTTTGCACGAATCAGCTTCGTCACATGATCTGCATGCATGGTTTGAAGGCGGAAGACGAGCACTTTAGACGATTCATTTGCATGCGGATACACAAGCACACTCAGCATTTGAATATGCTGCTCTTTTAAAATGGTCGTAATGTCTGCAAGACCTTCTGTCATTTGGTCCACTTCAACCTCTAAGTGTGACCCAGGCTGATCTGCACCTGTCAGTCTGACAAACGTACGAAGCAAATCAGTCTTTGTGATAATGCCTACAAGCTTGCCGCGTCTCACCACTGGAAGGCAGCCAATTCCGTGTTCAAAAAAGACACTAGAAATCTCTTCAACGAAATCAAGCGGATGAGCAGTAATCGTCTCTAATACCATGATCTCTTCAACAGGCCGCTGAATAAAGAGCTTCCTTTTTTCTGTTTCAAATATACTTGGACTGGCATTTTTAATATCTCGATCTGTCACCATCCCAATGACAGAATCTTGATCAGATACGATTGGAATATGCCGAATGTGATGTGCACTCATTTTTTTTATGGCTTCTTCAATCGTATCGGTTTTTCGCAGCGTGATCACATCACGCTCCATAATTTGTTCAATCATCATTGTTTACCAATCCCCTTTGCCAAAAAAACGAATTGAACGTTAATACATAAAGCGTTGATGGAAGCGAAGACGATCGAAACGCTCAATCGAATCAGGACTCACGTTTTTCCCGATTCTGGCCATTAAACAATTGGCTGGATGTGAGCTGATCTCTGGCTCGTCTGTTGCAAACCAAACAAGACCGCCTGCGTTCATCATTTTCTCCATCATCTTGCGGTACTCCCACACGTTTTTCTTTGTCCCCTTTAAATCCCAATGCCAGTAATATTCAGTTGTAATGACGATATAATTCTCCATTTGCTCATCCATCATGCTCACATCAAGTAAATGCTTACCAAGTGAGCAGCCTCTAAATGGAGGAGCGACCTCAATCGCGCCAAGCTCGATTAAATTGTCCATGTTGCCCTCTGACCAGCGCTCAAGCGGATCAGGATACAAATACGTGACATAGCCGACAACAAGCTCATCCACTCTTGCAATGATAATACGTCCTTCTGGAAGGTCTGCTATTTCAACAAGTGCTTGTTTCTGTTCCTCTGGCGTGCGAAATGCCGTTAGGCCTTCATGAAACGTATAGTTCGCAAGCTCTGATGCAGGTACCGGACCTTCAATCAGGATGGTACCTGTTTCTCGCTTAATGGTTTTTGAATAATAAGTTTTAGGATGCTCCACGTATCCACCGCCTCAAATTCTAGTGAGTCGTCTCTATTTTATCTTAAAACTTGCAAGAATTAAAACGGTTTCACTATAAGTTTTTTAAAAATTGAGAAAAAAAGTCATCTATACTATAATAGTCATTGTAAACGTATGCAAAGGGGGACTGTTTGATGAAAGTGGAAACGCTACCATCAGTAAAAGGGGACTATCATTTAAATGATTATGAGCAGGCATACAAAGAATTTTCATGGGAAGAAGCAAGAAAAAACTTCTCATGGTATGAAACAGGAAACATAAATGCAGCCTATGAAGCGATTGACAGACATGCGGACTCGTTTCGTAAGAACAAGGTGGCGCTTCACTACAGAGATTCACAGCGGGATGAAAAGTATACGTTCAGAGATATGAAAATCAACACAAATAAAGCGGGCAATCTATTCAGAGAAAATGCGCATGTGCAAAAAGGGGATCGCGTATTTATCTTTATGCCAAGATCACCTGAGCTCTATTTTCTTCTGCTTGGCGCAGTCAAAATTGGTGCGATCGTTGGCCCGTTATTTGAGGCATTTATGGAAGGTGCGGTCAAAGACCGTTTAGAAAATAGCGAGGCGAAGGTCATTGTGACAACGCCGGATCTGCTTGAACGAATTCCATTTGCAGAGCTTCCAAAACTTGAATCTGTCATCATTGTCGGCGGTGAAAAGGAAGACGTCGATGGCGTTCGGACAATCCATTATGAAGAGGCTTTTGCGCAGGCGGCGAAGGACCTTGAAATCGAATGGATGGATGAAAAAGACGGCTTTCTGCTTCATTACACGTCAGGGTCGACAGGTACGCCAAAAGGTGTGCTGCATGTCCATGGCGCAATGGTGCAGCAGGATCAGACTGGTAAATGGGTGCTTGATCTGAAAGAAGACGATGTCTACTGGTGTACAGCTGACCCAGGCTGGGTAACAGGCACAGTGTACGGCATTTTTTCACCGTGGTTAAATGGGGCGACGAATGTCATTTTAGGCGGCAGATTTAGCCCTGATACGTGGTATGAAACGATTGAATCACTAGGTGTGACCGTTTGGTACAGTGCACCGACCGCCTTTAGAATGCTAATGGGGGCAGGAGATGACCTCATTCAAAAATATGATCTCAGATCGCTCCGTCATGTGTTAAGTGTAGGTGAGCCTCTTAATCCAGAAGTCATCCGCTGGGGAGACGCTGTATTTGGCAAACGAATTCATGATACTTGGTGGATGACGGAAACCGGTGCACAGCTGATTTGTAATTATCCATGCATGGACATTAAACCAGGTTCAATGGGGAAACCGATTCCAGGCGTAGAAGCTGCGATTGTGGATAATGCCGGAAATGAACTTCCGCCATATCGGATGGGCAACCTCGCCATCAAAAAAGGCTGGCCGTCTATGATGCATACGATCTGGAACAATCCTGAAAAATATGAATCTTACTTTATGCCGGGAGATTGGTATGTTTCAGGAGATTCAGCTTATATGGACGAAGACGGATACTTTTGGTTCCAGGGACGTGTCGATGATGTGATCATGACATCAGGAGAGCGGGTTGGTCCTTTTGAGGTGGAAAGCAAACTGGTCGAACATCCGGCCATTGCAGAGGCTGGTGTCATTGGAAAACCAGATCCGGTCCGCGGCGAAATTATTAAAGCATTCATTGCGCTTAGAAGTGGATATGAGCCGACAGATGAGCTGAAAGAAGAGATCCGTACGTTTGTGAAAAAAGGACTCGCTGCACATGCGGCACCGAGAGAAATCGAGTTTAAGGACAAACTGCCTAAGACGCGAAGCGGAAAAATTATGAGACGTGTGCTAAAGGCGTGGGAGCTGAATTTACCGGCTGGCGACCTATCGACAATGGAAGATTAATTTTTTCATCAGTTGACTTGATATCAAAAATATGTTTAAAATGACATTAGTTGAATATGTAAAGGTTTTGACTGAGATTCAGTAGAATCATCTTTCCCTGTCCAAGAGAGCTGACGGCTGGTGCGAGTCAGTACAAAGAGATATTCGAATTACCCTCACGAACCGCTTTTACGAAAAGGAGCATGTATGCTGTCCTGATTAGTGAAAGAACGGATCTATCCGTTATCAGTGTAAGTGAAAAGGCGTGATTTATTGTCTTTTAAGCAGGGTGGTACCGCGATATATATCGTCCCTTCGTTCATTCGAAGGGGCGTTTTTTATGTTGAATTGTAAAAAAAGGAGAATTGGATATGAGTCAATTGATGGAAGAGTTATCGTTCAGAGGATTAATTCAGCAGCAAACAGATGAAGAAGGTTTAACAAAATTATTATCGGAAGAAAAAATCAAGCTTTACTCCGGTTTTGACCCAACAGCGGACAGCTTACACATTGGTCACCTATTGCCAATTTTAACATTACGCAGATTCCAGGAAGCAGGCCATCATCCGATTGCTCTTGTTGGCGGCGCAACTGGGCTAATCGGCGACCCTAGCTTCAAAAAAGCAGAACGTTCACTAAACCCAGCAGAAATCGTCGAACAGTGGTCAGATAAAATCAAAGGACAGCTCTCTCAATTTCTTGATTTTGAAGCAGGCGAGAATCCAGCCGTTATCGTGAATAACTACGACTGGATCAGCCAAATGAATGTCATCACGTTCCTTCGTGATATTGGAAAGAATTTCGGTGTGAACTTCATGCTGGCAAAAGATATCGTCAGCTCACGGATTGAGACAGGCATTTCGTACACAGAGTTTAGCTACGTCATCCTGCAATCTTTAGACTTCTTAAATCTTTACAGAAATGAAAACTGTAAGCTGCAAATTGGCGGAAGCGACCAGTGGGGAAATATCACATCTGGACTTGAACTGATCCGTAAGTCTGAAGCAGAAGGGGCAAAAGCATTCGGTTTAACGATGCCGCTCGTCACGAAAGCAGACGGTACGAAATTTGGTAAAACAGAAGGCGGCGCCATCTGGTTAGATAAAGAAAAAACATCTCCATATGAGTTCTACCAATTTTGGATCAACACAGATGACCGTGACGTCGTGAAATACTTAAAATACTTTACGTTCTTATCAAAAGAAGAGATCGCATCGTACGAAGAAAAAGTGCAAACAGCACCTGAAAAACGTGAAGCACAGCGCCGTCTAGCAGAGGAAGTGACGACACTTGTACATGGCCGTGAATCACTAGAACAGGCGGTCAACATCTCAAATGCGCTATTCAAAGGCGAGATTAAATCTCTTTCAGCCGAAGAAGTCAAAGTAGGCTTTAAAGATGTTCCATCAATGGAGAAAAGCAGCACGGAAGAGTTAACACTTGTCGATATCCTTGTGGAATCAAAGCTGTCACCATCAAAACGTCAAGCGCGTGAAGACATCACAAATGGTGCAGTTTCCATCAACGGAGAGAGACAAACCGATAAAGACTACGTCCTTTCAGCTGAAGATAGAATTGAAAACCAATTTACCGTCTTAAGAAGAGGGAAAAAGAAATACTTCCTTGTGAATTACAAATAAAAACGATGTGCAGCCGGCTGAGATTACCGGCTGCTTTTTTTATTCAAAATGTGAGGAGGGTGCTCAGTTAAGAGTCTAATAGACTGCTCATAGAGACATTGCCTAGTCTTTTGGCATTGACGCTTAGAAAGTCAAAGGTGCTTTTTCAGTAATTATTTTCTATAAAATAGAGCAACAAACAGTGCCTTGTTCACTTTTATGACATATTTTTCTTGTATAAAATAGAGTCGAATAAGATGAATAAGGGGGAATGAAAGTGATTTGTTTTAAGAAAAAGAGTTTGCAAATTCTTGTTGCGCTTGCATTAGTGATAGGTTCAATGGCCTTCATCCAGCCGAAAGAGATCAAAGCGGCTGAGCACAATCCGGTTGTGATGGTACATGGCATTGGCGGTGCGTCTTATAACTTTGCTTCTATTAAAAGTTACTTGGTCACACAAGGCTGGGATCGTAACAAATTATTTGCTATCGATTTCATAGACAAAACAGGGAATAACCGCAACAATGGTCCGCGTCTATCTAGATTCGTCAAAGATGTGTTAGACACAACGGGTGCTAAAAAAGTAGATATTGTGGGTCATAGTATGGGCGGAGCGAACACGCTATATTATATTAAGAATCTAGACGGCGGTGATAAAATTGAAAACGTCGTCACAATTGGTGGAGCAAACGGACTTGTTTCAAGCAGAGCACTACCAGGCACGGATCCAAATCAAAAAATTCTTTACACATCTGTCTATAGCTCAGCCGATATGATTGTTGTCAACAGTCTCTCGCGTTTAATTGGCGCAAAAAACGTCCTGATCCATGGCGTTGGTCATATCGGTCTATTAACCTCAAGCCAAGTGAAAGGGTATATTAAAGAAGGACTGAACGGCGGAGGACAGAATACGAATTAAAAAGCAAAAAAAGACAGCGAAAGCCGCTGTCTTTTTTGATGTCATCTGACATATGGCAACTGCTAGATGAAAGAGATATTGAAAAGGGAGGAAAAACGATGACGCAAAAACTCAAGCATTATTTCTTCGGATACTTTCTCTATTTTCCATGCTCATTTCTCATCATCTATTTCATTTGGATGAAGTTCGTCAAATCAGTTCCAATAGATGAGGTGCTATCTAATTGTACATCAATTATCGGTATCTATTACATCATCACTAGTGTGTGGTTTGTCTTTTTGATGCAAAAACAGGTAAAACACCAGTAAAAGCATGTACAAATGGATCACCATTCCTTACACTACAAGTAGTGGATAATAATATTCGGAGGTGAGCGTTTGTGCAAACGAGTCAAAAGGCTTTGATCATTGTCGATGTACAGAAGGCGTTCGAGCATGAAAAATGGGGAGAACGAAATAATCTAGAGGCAGAGGAGAATATCAGCCGCCTATTGAGGTTTTGGAGAGAGAAAGGCTGGACAGTCATTCATATTCAGCATACATCCGGCAATCCAGACTCTGTGTTTCATCCGGCAAATGAAGGACATCTGTTCAAAGATATCGCCAGACCGTTAGAGGAAGAAACGGTGATCCAAAAGAAAGTCAACAGCAGTTTCATTGGTACGAACTTGGAGGAACAGTTAAGATCAAACCATATTGACACGGTCGTGATTGCAGGGCTCACAACACCGCACTGCGTATCCACAACCACAAGAATGAGCGGAAACCTTGGCTTTGATACGTACCTCATCTCAGATGCGACAGCCGCCTTTGGACTAACAGATCATACCGGTACATATTTTGACCCAGAAACGATCCATCAGCTCTCACTTGCCACACTGCATGATGAATTTGCGACTGTCATGACAACAGATCAATTGATTAGTAATTGGATGGTAAAATAAAAGATACCGTCATACGCTTAATAATACTTGAGAGAACCTTGGAACAAAAAAATCCTCTAGAATTCTAGGGGATTTTTTTCATGATAGATTATATGGTTTTGAATAGCTTTTTATGAAAAAACAATAGACAAATTTAGCGCAAAATACAATCAAATTTTCAAAACCAAAAGAATTTTAGAATAATCTAGCAATTTGTGTTTATTCTACGCTTATCTTTATTCTTTGTACGTTTTACTTATCCACACCTATTTACAGATGTGGCATATGAATAATGATAAAGGAGATGAATAACTGATGGGTTGTGATAAGTATAAAAAATGCCCTAAATGTAAACAGAAACTATCAAAATCAAATTGTTGCATCATCTGTCATACAAAATTAATTGTAGGACGACGAGGACCACGTGGATTACGAGGGGTTCAAGGAGCTTCAGGAGCGATCGGTCCAACGGGAGTAACAGGAGGTACCGGAGCGACCGGTCCAGCGGGAGCCGCAGGAGCAACTGGTCCAACGGGAGTAACAGGAGCCACAGGAGATACCGGAGCGATCGGTCCAACGGGAGTAACAGGGGCCACGGGAGATACCGGAGCGACCGGTCCAGCGGGAGCCGCAGGAGCGACTGGTCCAACGGGAGTAACAGGAGCCACAGGAGATACCGGAGCGATCGGTCCAACGGGAGTAACAGGGGCCACGGGAGATACCGGAGCGATCGGTCCAACGGGAGTAACAGGGGCCACAGGAGATACCGGAGCGATCGGTCCAACGGGAGTAACAGGGGCCACGGGAGATACCGGAGCGACTGGTCCAGCGGGAGTAACAGGCGCCGCAGGAGCTACAGGAGCGACCGGTCCAACGGGAGTAACAGGAGCCACAGGAGATACTGGAGCGACCGGTCCAACGGGAGTAACAGGAGCCGCAGGAGATACTGGAGCGACTGGTCCAACGGGAGTAACAGGAGCCACAGGAGATACTGGAGCGACCGGTCCAACGGGGGTCACAGGAGCCACGGGAGATACCGGAGCGATCGGTCCAACGGGGGTCACAGGAGCCACGGGAGATATCGGAGCGACTGGTCCAACGGGAGTAACAGGAGCCACGGGAGATACCGGAGCGACCGGTCCAGCGGGAGTAACAGGAGCCACGGGAGATACCGGAGCGACCGGTCCAGCGGGAGTAACAGGAGCCACAGGAGATACCGGAGCGACTGGTCCAACGGGAGTAACAGGAGCCACGGGAGATACCGGAGCGACCGGTCCAGCGGGAGTAACAGGAGCCACAGGAGCAACGGGAGCCACAGGAGCAGGGCTAGCTGAATTTGCATATGTATACAATCTAAGTGCTGAAACAGTAGCTTTAGAGGCCCCGGTGATTTTTGACTCAACTGGAATTATTACTTCTGGTATTACACATGCCCCTGGGACTTCTCAAATTATAGTCACCAATCCAGGAAACTACGAGGTTACTTTTTCAGTTTCTGGCGTAGAGCCAAATCAATTTACCCTATTTGTAAATGGAGGTCCTGTGACGAACACAGTTTATGGGTCAGGAGCTGGTACTCAACAGAATAACGGTCAGGCAATCCTCGCTCTAGCAGCGGGTGACACGCTTACTCTTGTAAACCATACTTCCGCAGCAGCAGTTACTCTTCAAACCCTAGCAGGAGGGACTCAAACAAACGTGAATGCCTCTATTATTATTAAAAAATTAGACTAACTTAAATGTGTAGAAATGCTTTTAGAAGTTTTGCCTGGTGCTCGTCTTGTGTATAGTCTGTTTTCTATATATGTTTTAAATTGATTTGTTCATAGGAGAATCGCAAACAAAAAACCCTAGACCACCTTGAACAATCAAGGGATCTAGGGTTTGTTTGATCTCTCTTTGGAGAGTCATGAAATTAACGAGAGTAGAACTCAACGATTAGTTGTTCGCTGATTTCAGGCGCTAATTCAGAACGCTCTGGAAGACGAGTGAAAGTTCCTTCAAGCTTTTCAGCATCGAAAGTAAGGTATTCAGGAACGAAGCTGTTAACTTCAACTGATTCTTTCACAACTGCAAGGTTTTGAGATTTCTCACGAAGAGCAATCGTTTGACCTGGTTTCACAGAGAAAGATGGGATGTCTACACGGCTTCCATCAACAAGGATGTGACCATGGTTGACTAGCTGACGAGCTTGGCGACGAGTACGAGCAAGGCCAAGACGGTATACTAAGTTGTCAAGGCGAGTTTCAAGAAGGATCATGAAGTTTTCACCTTGTTTACCAGGAAGTTTAGCAGCTTTGTCAAATAGTGTACGGAATTGACGTTCGTTGACACCGTACATGTGACGAAGTTTTTGCTTCTCTTGTAATTGTAAACCGTATTCAGATAGTTTTTTGCGTTGTCCTGGACCATGTGGGCCTGGAGCGTAAGGGCGTTTTTCAAGTTCCTTACCTGTTCCGCTTAATGAAATGCCTAAACGGCGGGAAATCTTCCAACTTGGACCTGTATAGCGAGCCATAATGTGACTCCTCCTTATTTGTTTTTATTTGTGAAAAATAAAAACCGTCTGTTCTTTGTCTTTTCCGTCATTATGTTTTCATGCATCCTCGCTCCAGCAGCAGGGAGTTACAAGATGCACCTTCATATAGAAGGAACAAAATGATACAAAAAAGCCGAACAAAAAGGCTGCCATATTTCACACAAACTCTATTATATGACGCTGGATAGGAGAAGTCAACCTATTTAGAGGCAATGGCGGTGCCTTGCGTCTGCGAAGAAAATAAAAAAGCAGACAATATGCCTGCTTTTTGTAAGATTACTCATTTGTAGAGGCTGATAATGCCTTTTGGAGTACCTCGGTAAATTGAATTAAGTAGGTTTCATCTACTTCACTGAAACGGTCTTTCACGGGACTGTCAATGTCGAGCACCCCAATGATCTCTCCATTTACCTTGAGCGGAACGACAATTTCAGATTGTGATGCTGCATCACATGCGATATGCCCAGGGAATGCGTGCACATCAGCGATACGCTGGACTTCACCTGTTGCAAATGCCGTACCGCAAACGCCTTTTCCAGATGGGATACGCACACATGCAGGCAGTCCGTTAAACGGCCCGAGCACAAGCTCGCCGCCTTTAGCCAAATAAAACCCTGCCCAATTGACCTCTGGGAGTGAATGATACAATAGCGCCGCCGCATTTGCTAGGTTGGCAATTAGATCAGGCTCACCATCTGTAATGGCTGCTACCTGTTTAACGAGCAATTGATAGTCTTTTGATGGATCGCCAGACTGTTTTTCGACATGAAACATGAAAATCTCCTACTTTCTATCTCAAAAATACATAACTTGCGTCTCACATGTGGGATTTGTCGAGCAATTGTAAAAGGAACTTCCGCCTTCATCTTGAAGTATGTACACATGAAGAGGGGTGAGCGGATGAAAGCATCAACAACCGTGCAAACAAAAGACCGTATTATTGAAGCTGCCATCAGACTTTTTAACCAAAAAGGATTTTCTGGAACCTCTGTCCGTGAGATTGCGAAGGAAGCAAACGTCAATGTTGCCCACATTTCTTATTACTTTCAAGGAAAAGGAGGGCTGCTTGAGCAGCTCGTATCCGATTTTTATGAAGGCTATATTCACATGATTGAATCACATATCCATCACATGGAAACTCGTCATGCAAAAGAATGCTTACTACATGTGGTTTTTGATATTTTATCTTATCAGCACGAGCACCGTCAATTAACCCGTTTCGTTTATCGAGAGGTAACGATTGATTCGACGCTCATTAGAGAAATTATGTCGACCTATTTAACGAAAGAAAAATATTTGTTTCAGCTCATCATTGAAAAAGGAAAAAGCACCCATGTGATTTGTGAGCAGCTCTCCATCTCCTCTTTTATGATTCAGCTGAAATCACTACTCATGATGCCCTATTTACAGCCGCAATATTTAACAGAGGTGCTTTATTTAAATCCAAATGAGCCTTATTTCTATCAAACGTATTTTAAAGAACTGAGCCGCTCGCTTCATCATTTACTAGAACCAAAAAAGCCGGCATTAGATTCTCATTTAAAACTCATGATGTCTTCGAATTGATCATAAGCATATCCGAGATCTTCCGCTTGATGGGCATCAGACCCAAAAATGAGCGGAATTTTTTTCTGTTTTGCAAGATCAATCATCCATTGATCTAAATAGATACTTCTGGCATATGTTTTACGAAGACCTGATGTATTAAAATCTAAGGACATGCCTTTTTTTGCCGTTTCTTCAAGACAAAGGGTGACCTTTTGACAAAGTGCAGAAGTCATCTCAAATGGGAAAAGCTGTTTGAATTTCTGCACAAGGGTGATATGACCGATTCTATTTGGCTTATAGCGACCTAAAGATGATAGAATAGAAGAATGAATTTGGTCATAGTAGCTTTGATAGACCTGTTCGATGCTGCCATAGAGGCTTATTAGCTGCTGGAAGGCATGCTCGTCAAAATCAAGGCAAATATAATCATCGCCAGCAGGAAGAAAGTGAACAGATAAAATGCTATCGTCTAATTCTGGACCATAGCAGTCTAAAAAGGCACTTGTTTCCTCTTCATACTCTTTGATATAGTCAACCTCAAGCCCAGTTTTTACTATTAATTGGCCTTTGTATTCCTGTTTCAACTGATCCAATTTCGTTATATACGAGTCAAGTTCTTGGAGCTTCATGGCACTATCCTGCTCTGGTGTTGGATCTTGAAACGATGGAGGCAGAGGGGCATGCTCGGTAAAGGTTATGGAATCAAATCCCTTTTTGATGGCTTTTTCAATATAAGAATGAAAAGAATCAAGCGAGCCGTGAGGGCAAAACGGTGTATGTAGATGTGCATCTTGCTTCAGCATGTCGTCACCTCTTGTCGATATTTTGAAAAACGTCATGTTTATCAGCGAAAATAATGAAAAATCATGACCAAAAATGCTGGTTACATGGTATCATAATAACAATGAAAACGACAGCTTCCGCATACATAAAAGCAGGTCACATGGATACGTGTGATCAAATGATAGAAAGCGCTCAAATACTTTCTTGAAAAACATACTTACAACCGTGAATGGATGGTATTGGAAAACATACGATCCTGTTTATAAAAAGACAAATGCAAAGCGGACACGAAAGGGTTCTCAGGTCTACTCGGGACACTTTTACCCTGACATCACTTAGATCACAACAAGGGGGCTCATTATGGAGTTTATCATCGGTTTAATTGTCATTTTGCTTGCTTTGTTTTCAGTCGGTTATTTCCTCAGAAAAAATATATATAAAGAGATTGACCGATTGGAAGCATGGAAAATTGAAATTTTAAACAGATCAATTGTAGAAGAAATTTCAAAAATCAAACACTTAAAAATGACCGGAGAAACAGAGCAGTTTTTTGAAAGATGGCGTGCAGAGTGGGACGATATCGTCACAGCCCATCTTCCAAAGGTAGAGGAGCTATTATATGACGCAGAAGAGTATTCTGATAAATATCGATTCTCCAAAGCCAAGCAGGTTCTAACGCATATTGAGGATTTGCTGAGTGCTGCTGATTCGAACATTGAAGACATTTTAAAAGAAATTGCAGACCTTGTCACAAGCGAGGAGCAAAATCGCAAGGACATTGAAAAGGTCAAAGAGCAATATCAAACGGTTCGAAAAAATCTGCTTGCGTACAGCCATTTGTATGGCACCCTTTATGACAAAATGGAGCAGGACTTAGATGAGGCCTGGGAAGGGATCAAGCAGTACGAGGAAGAAACAGAAAACGGAAACTACATGAAAGCAAGAAAGATTTTGCTTGAGCAAGACCGCAGACTCGACCAGCTTCAACTATATATCAATGATGTACCAAAGCTTATTGCAGACTGCAAACAAACCGTACCAGGTCAGCTGACGAAGCTGAAAGACGGATATCAAGAAATGTCGGAAAAAGGCTACAAGCTGGAGCACATCCAGATCACGAAAGAGCTGGAGACTTTAAACAAACAGCTTGCGAGAGCGGAAAAATTGCTCATTGATGAACTCAATTTAGAAGAGGCATCAAGCATTCTGCAAATGATTGATGATGCGATTGAGACGCTGTATGATCAGCTAGAGGCGGAAGTAGAGGCAGGTCAGGAAATTAAAAGCAGAATGCCTGAGCTCACAGAAGCATTCGAAAAGCTCGAGCAAGATCACACACAAACAAAGGCAGAAACGGCTCTTGTGAAAGAAAGCTACAAGCTGACAGCAGGAGAACTCGATCAACAGAAGGCATTTGAAAAACGTTTAGAAGAAATTGAAAAGCTGATGAAACAAATCCGTGAGAAGCTTGATCGTGATCACGTGGCATATTCATTATTAATGGATGAAATCAATCAGCTGGACACCTTTATCGAGGATGCAAAAGCATTGCATGACACATTTAAAGGTCATCTCCAATCATTAAGAAAAGAAGAATTACAAGCGAGAGAAACACTGACTGAGCTCAAAACCATGCTGACAGATACAGTACGCCAGCTGCATAAAAGCAATATTCCAGGTGTACCTGCTGAGATGAAAGAGCGGGCTGAAAAAGCGCAGGAGATGATTCATCAAGTGCACGAGCAGCTGGAAAACCTGCCACTCAACATGCCGGCTGTAAATCAGCAATTAAAAGATGCTTCTGACACAGTCAAAAATGTTGTGGATGAGACAGAAGAAATACTTGGTAAAGTGGATCAAATTGAACGAATCATTCAATATGGCAATCGCTTTAGAAGTCAAAACCACATTCTTTCAGAACAATTGAAAGAGGCTGAACGAAGATTTTACGCCTATGATTACAACGGATCATTTGATATAGCAGCAGCGGCTGTTGAAAAAGCATCACCCGGAGCTGTTCAAAAGCTGTTAGCTCAGCAAGAAAAAGAGTATCAGCATCAATAAAAAAGCTGAAGTCCTATCAATGGACTTCAGCTTTTTTATATTATGACGCTTGTTTTTGACGCTCTTCTGAAGCAGAAGAAGTGAAAAGAGAGATTACAAATCCGATCACGATTCCAAGTATTGCAGGGACAATCCAGCCTATGCCAAGGTCATATAAAGGCAGTATTGATTGGAAGACGTCTTTTATTGGATCGATTGGAAGTTTCGCTGCTGCTAAGCCGTCAAATAAGCTAACGCAGCCTGTTAAAATTAAAGAGAGAGCATATACAGGTCTTCTATGTCCAAGCCACTTATCAGCAAGTGACAAAACAATGATCACAATCGCTAGCGGATAAATCGCAGTTAAAACTGGTACAGAGAAAGCGATAATATGAGCAAGTCCAAAATTCGAAATGATAAAACTGAATAATGTCACGAGTGTAACGACCATTTTATACGAAAGCTTAGGTAGTAACTTCGAGAAATACTCTCCGCATGATGTAACGAGGCCGATACTTGTTGTTAAACAAGCAACCGTAATCGCAGCACCCAACACAATATTTCCTAAGCTGCCAAATAGGAATTGAGAAGACTGAGCCAAGATTTTACTGCCATCTCCAACAAAACCAATGGCGTGTGTACTTGAAGCGCCTAAATAAGCAAGAGATAGATAAACAAACGTTAATCCGCAAGCTGCAATTAAACCTGCTTTGATACAAGCAGAGGTCAGTGCCTTTTTACTTGTCACACCGCGTCCTTTAATGGCGTTGATGACAACAACCCCAAACACAATTGAGGCAAGAGCATCCATTGTTTTATAGCCCTCTAAAAATCCTTTGAAAAATGATCCGTTGCTATAGGATACATCAGGTGTGCCAATGACGCCCATCGGCGTTAAAATGGCTTTGACAATAATAATAAGAATGATCGTAAATTTAATCGGTGTTAACACTTTCCCTACACGATCTACAATCTTCGTTGGATTTAGAGCAAGATAATACGTAATACCAAAAAAGACAAGTGTGAATAAAAGAAGGGAGAGCCAAGCTGGTACACCTGCTAAAAAGGGTAATGCACCAATTTCATATGAAACCGTTCCTGTTCGAGGAATAGCGAAAAGCGGCCCAATAGATAAATATAAAATGACGGTAAACGCTGTTCCAAAAGCTGGGTGAGCTTTATCAGCTAATCCTTTCGCATCTCGACCTGTTAAAGCGATCGCAATAATCCCTAGAAGAGGTAAACCGACACCTGTTAATAAAAATCCGCCCATTGCTTTCCATACATTTGTGCCAGCATATTGCCCAAGTTCTGGTGGATAAATCATATTTCCGGCGCCGAAGAATAGAGCAAATAACATAAAACCGATAATAACTGTATCTTTCGTCGACAATGTTGCCTTCATTGAATATAAAGCCTCCAATATTATGTTGAAATATTCTGTTAATTAGTTGCTAAAACCGTTCTTCATTAACATTCACTAATTATAAAGGATGTGCGTCTGATGTCAACATGTGTTTTCGTACAAAAGTCATGAATTTTTCTATTTTAGTATATGGAGGACAATAAAAAAACATCCCCTTCATCTTTGGAAGGGGATGCTTGAAGCATGATTATGATGCGAGCTGTTTAGGCGGGCTAGTCAACATAGAGATGAGTACGCCAATACCTGCGCCGATAATTGCTGGTACGACCCATCCAATGCCCAAATCGTAAAATGGAATGAATGCATCTAAGAAGGCAGGCAACCCACCGAGATTGATTTTGGCAGCTAATAATCCATCAATGATGGCAAAGAAACCAGTAAAGATGAGGGATACTACATAAATCACTCGTCTACCGTTAATCCAGCGGTCAAGGAATGACAATAAAATAATGACAATTGCCAGTGGATATATCGCTACGAGTACAGGGACCGATAGAGAGATGATTTGTGCCAGTCCAAGGTTTGCAACCAATGTGCTAAATAAAGAAACAATGAGTACGACTGTGCGATAAGAAAGTGCTGGGAAAAGCTTAGAAAAATATTCGCCGCATGATGAGACAAGCCCAACACTTGTTGTGAGACAAGCAAATAAAATGGCTACACCAAGGACAATGTTACCAGCAGAACCAAATAAAAAGTTTGCTGATAGTGAAAGCAGTTTGCCGCCTTCATTTGCCCCAACCATTCCGGTTGTATCAGGACTTGAAGCACCGACATAAGCAAGCGAGATATACACTAGTGCTAGTCCAGCTGCTGCAACAAGGCCAGCTTTTATACAGGCCGCCGCAAGAGATTTGCGCTCTGTGATGCCTCTTTCTTTAACAGCTGTCACAACAACGATTCCAAATACGAGAGAAGCGAGAGCATCCATTGTTTTATAGCCCTCTAAAAACCCAGTGAAGAGAGGGTTTGCTTTATAAGTCGCATCAGGCGCACCGATTATTCCCATCGGTGTAGCTATGGCTTTAAATACAATAATTGCAATGACCGTTAATAAGATAGGTGTCAACACTTTGCCGATTCGATCAACAAGCTTTGAAGGGTTCAAAGCGAGCAGATACGTAATCGTGAAAAACACAAGGGTGAATAAGAAAAGCGGTACCCATGAAGAGGTTTGTGTTTCAGATAGAAACGGTGCTAAACCAATCTCGTAAGAAACCGTACCTGTTCGCGGGATAGCAAAAAATGGTCCTATGGATAAATACAGAATGACAGTGAAAATGGTTCCAAATATAGGATGGGCTTTATCCGCAAGGCCTTTCGCACCGGTACCTGTAAGGGCGATAGCAATAACTCCTAGAAGCGGAAGACCAACTCCTGTGAGTAAAAATCCACCGATAGCAAGCCAAACATTCTCACCTGCATATTGTCCAAGGACAGGCGGGAAAATCATATTTCCTGCGCCAAAGAATAATGCAAAAAGCATTAAACCAATGGCTAATGTCTCTTTTATACTTAAACTATTTTTCAAAATAGTTCCTCCTTATCCAATGTAATGTGCTAAATTTAAATATTCTGACAATTTAGGTGTTTATGTGCCAATTGCACTATGCATGATATAGTGAAAATGAAAAGTTGTCAACTGCCATTTTCAGAAAATTCTCTGTCTGACTTCATTATGGTAACATATAAATGCATTTATTTTTAAAGCTTTTTGTAAGGAGTCCAAGTATGATTTATCTCGATAATAGTGCAACAACAAAACCGTACCCTGAGGTTTTACAAGTATATCAGCAAGTGAATGAACGTTTTTTTGGGAATCCGTCTTCGCTACATCAGCTTGGAATTGATGCGAGCCGCTTGCTAAGTGAAACGAGAAAACAAATCCTTCACTATACAGGTTTGAAACAATATGAGGTTATTTTTACTTCTGGTGCAACAGAAGCAAATAACATCGCCATTAAAGGAGCAGCTCTCGCCAAAATGAATCGGGGGAAACATATTGTGACAACAGCAATTGAACACCCGTCTGTCATCGAATCGTTTGAACAGCTGAAGGCTTTATTTGGTTTTGACATCTCCTATATTCAAGTAAATGAGCATGGCCATGCAGATATGAATCATTTAAAAGAAGTGCTTCGCCCTGATACAGTGCTTGTCAGCATGATGCACGTCAATAACGAAACGGGTGCCACCCAGCCAATTGAAGAAGCTGCTGGCATGATTCGTGAGCATGCTGAAAATGCCCTATTTCATGTCGACGGGGTGCAGGGAATGTGCAGAGTAGCATTTAATAAACAACTGGATGTGGATCTTTTGACGATATCTGGCCATAAAATTCATGGCTTAAAAGGCACAGGAGCGCTCTTTTTAAAGAAAGGTGTAGTGCTTGCCCCTTTTATCACAGGAGGAGAGCAGGAATTAGGCCTACGTTCAGGTACCGAAAACCCTGCTGGTGCTGTCAGCTTAGCAAAAGCCATGAAACAATCATTCGAGCTGCAAAAAAAACATCATGATGAAATGTTAAACTTAAAAACGCAGCTGCAAAAGCAGCTTGGAGAAATAGAAGGTATTGTCATCAACACACCGCTGACGCAAAGTGCGCCGCACATTGTGAATTTTTCAGTACCAGGTATTCAAATTGAGGTCCTTCTTCATATGCTTGAAAAAGAAGGCATGTATGTTTCGACAACATCTGCCTGTTCAGCCAAGAAAAAAGAGCCAAGCCAAGTTCTCCTAGCGATGGGGAGGCCGGAAGAAGTGGCAAAAAGCAGTATGAGAATCAGTTTGACGTATGGACAAGGACCCGAACTAGCGCCGCAAATCATCACATCGATCGCACAAAGTGTGAAAAAATTAAAAGGAATGAGATAACAGCATGAAATATGATCATATTTTAGTCCGTTTTGGTGAAATTTCAACAAAAGGAAAAAATAGAAAGAAATTTATTGAAAAACTAAGGCAGCATATCCGGTTTGTATTAAAAGACTTTGAAGCATTAAAGTATGCATCTGACAGAGACCGCATCACGATCATGCTGAACGGTGAAGACCCTGAACCGATTTCAGAACAGCTTAAAGGTGTATTTGGCATTCAGAGCTTTAGTCTGGCAGTGAAATGTGAGACAAACCTCGATGCCATCAAAGAAGCGGCACTCACAGCGGTACAGGAAGTATATGAACAAGGAAATACATTTAAGGTCTCAACGAAACGCTCTTATAAGCAATTTGAACTTGATTCAAATGAAATGAACCGGGAAATTGGCGGACATGTGCTGAAGAATACGGAAAACTTAACGGTCAATGTCAAACAGCCGGATGTACATTTGCGCATTGAAATAAGAGAACATGCGACATACATTACATTTAAAGATGTCAAGGGTGCAGGCGGACTGCCAGTGGGTTCAAGCGGAAGAGCGATGCTCATGCTTTCAGGCGGCTTTGACAGCCCAGTTGCCGGCTACCAAGCGATGAAACGCGGAATTCAAATTGAGGCCGTCCATTTCTTTAGTCCCCCATATACAAGTGAACGTGCCAAACAAAAGGTCATTGATCTTACAGAATGCTTAGCTGCATATGGGGGCGAAGTGAAGCTTCACATCGTACCTTTCACAAAAATTCAAGAGCTGATTCACAAACAAGTACCTGAAAACTATACGATGACATCAACAAGAAGAATGATGCTGAAAATCGCAGATAAAATAAGAGAGAAGCGTGATGCTCTTGCGATTATTACCGGTGAAAGCCTTGGACAAGTCGCAAGTCAGACACTTGAAAGCATGTATGCCATTAACCATGTAACCAATACACCAATCATTCGCCCGCTTATTGCGGTTGATAAGAATGACATTATTGAAGAAGCGAGACGAATTGGCACATACGATACAAGTATTCAACCTTTCGAGGATTGCTGTACGATCTTTACGCCGCCGTCTCCTAAAACAAAACCAAAGCTTGAGAAAGTAGAACGCTACGAAAGCTTTGCTGATTTCGAGCCAATGCTTGATGAGGCAGTGGATCAAATCGAAACGATCATCGTCACAAATGAGAAGAAAACGGCAGACGAATTCGCTGATTTATTCTAAAATAAAAATTTCATAATAATTACCATAAAATCAATCGCATGAAGTCATGTGTTTCTACACATTCTATATTCACAAGGAGGTGAGAACACATGGCTCAACAAAACAGACAAAGCAGTTCTAATCAATTAGTCGTTCCAGGCGCTGCACAAGCGATCGACCAAATGAAGTATGAAATCGCTTCAGAATTTGGTGTAAACCTTGGACCAGAAACAACAGCTCGCGCTAACGGATCAGTTGGTGGAGAAATCACTAAACGTCTTGTATCTTACGCTCAACAACATATGGGTGGCGGATCTTTCTAAGACACACAATTAAAAAGCTATGGCTTAGGAGCGGGATCATTCCCGCTCTTTTCTTTTTGTACATAAAAATAGTTTGAATATTTACAAAAAAGAAGACGGAATGAAAAAATTATGGCATAATACTAGGAGTAGGTCCTAATTCAAGCATTTTTCAGTTATGAATGTTAGAATAGGTAAATTGAAACATGTTTCGTTTCAGAGAAAGAGGCTAAAAGGAGCTGTACCATGAAAAGAGAAGACTTAATTGCACCAGAACAATATAACTTAGTCAGTGAGATTGAAGCGTTCAGTCATGACAAGGAGAAAAAGGCCCTGCACTGGCAGGATGGAAATGGCTACGAAGCACATGTGACGTATGCATCTTTAGTGGAAGAAGCAAATAAAATTGGTCATGTATTATTAAATGCAGGCTTTAAAAAAGGCGATAAAATCATTGTGATGGTGCCGCGCATGCTAGAGGCATACAGCATTTATTTAGCGATCTTGAAAACAGGAATGGTCGTCATTCCTTGTTCAGAAATGCTGCGTGCAAAAGATTTAGATTACCGAATTGAACATGCAGAAGCAAAGGGAGCGATCGTTTACTCTTCATTCATTCAATCGTTCGACGGAACCAATCAGCCAAACGATTTTAAAACATTCTCAATCGGTGAAAACGATCATGGCTGGACAAATATTCTTGCGGAAAAGGATCACCAATCAAGCGAGCTTCCAATGGCTCCAACAACACGCACAGACATGGCGTTCTTATCCTATACATCTGGTACAACAGGCAACCCAAAAGGGGTTGTTCATACACATGGCTGGGCATATGCACATTTACGCACCGCTGCCAAAGCATGGCTCTCCATTAATGAAGGAGATAAAGTATGGGCGACAGCAGGACCAGGCTGGCAAAAATGGGTGTGGAGCCCACTCTTATCTGTGTTAGGAAGTGGCGCAGAAGGCTTTGTATACGGAGGAAAATTCAATCCAAATACGTACTTAGAGCTGCTTCAAAAAAATGAAATCAATGTCCTATGCTGTACGCCGACAGAATACCGATTTATGGCGAAAGTAGATGACTTAAGTCAGTACGAGCTTCCAAAGCTGCATAGTGCCGTTTCTGCGGGAGAGCCACTGAACCGTGAAGTCATTGATACATTCAAAAAGCATTTCGATATAGAAGTACGAGATGGCTATGGCCAAACAGAAAGCACACTGCTCGTAGGGGTGCTAAAAGGAATGGACATCAAGCCTGGTAGTATGGGAAAACCAACACCTGGAAACGAAGTCGAGATCATTGATGAGGACGGCAGCGTATGCGCTCCTGGAGAAATTGGTGATATTGCGGTTCATCTTGAAACGCCGGCTTTATTTAAGGAATACTACAAAGATGAAGAGCGTACAAAGGCGCAGCGCCGCGGGAATTACTTTATTACGGGTGACCGCGCGAAAAAAGACGAAGATGGGTACTTCTGGTTTGAAAGCCGTAGAGATGATATCATCGTCAGCTCAGGCTATACCATTGGACCGTTTGAAGTAGAAGATGCACTGATCAAACACGCAGCAGTCAAAGAATGTGCGGTCGTGGCTAGCCCTGATGAAATCAGAGGATCAATCGTCAAAGCATATGTCGTCCTACGTGATGGAACTGCACAAAGTGACGAGCTAATCAAAGAGCTGCAAACGCATGTGAAAAACACAACAGCACCTTACAAATACCCAAGAGAAATCGAATTTATCGACGAGCTGCCAAAAACACCGTCAGCGAAAATTCGCCGTGTCGAGCTGAGAGAAAGAGAACTTGCACGAAAAGGATCTTGATGAATAAACGAAAAGCGTTTGGATGAAAGCATCCAGCGCTTTTTTTATGGAAAATCAAATCTGCTGGAAGCGATCATGATGTTTTATGTTAAAATGTGAAGAAATTGCTGGAAAAGGAGAATGTTAGAAGATGTTCATTGCCATCATTCATGGAATCGTGCTTGCTTTTGGCCTCATCTTACCATTGGGCGCACAAAATGTATTTGTGTTTCAGCAAGGAGCGCTTCAGCCGCGATTATATCAGGCTTTACCTGTCGTTATCACTGCTGCTCTTTGTGATACACTATTAATTGCATTAGCTGTCATTGGTGTTTCTGTTGTGGTGTTCACCATTCCTGTACTGCAAATGTGTCTTTATATCATTGGGTTTTGTTTTTTAGTTTATATGGGATGGTCCGTGTGGAACACAAGCTCATCAGCAGATGCTAAAGAGAAGCAGGAATTCATGCCTGCGAGAAAACAAATTGTCTTTGCCTGTTCAGTTTCACTTTTAAATCCCCACGCCATTCTCGATACCATTGGTGTGATTGGAACAAATTCGCTTCAATATAACGGGGCAGAAAAATGGGCATTTACACTTGCTTGTATCATCGTGTCCTGGTTATGGTTTATTGGGCTCACTCTTTTAGGGAAAATGCTAGGGAAGTTAGATACAAACGGTAAGTGGATGAACCGTATCAATAAAGCTTCAGCGGTCATGATCTGGCTTGTCGCGTTATACATTGCCTATCAATTGATTGTATAAAAGTACATAGAGAAAAAAGCGAGAAGCGTTTGGGTAGATGAGAGCCCGCGCTTTTTTGTATTTTGACGTTTAGCCACCTTTGCATGAGCGTATCGCTCATGCCTTTTTAGGTTATTTTTTGAAAATCGTTTGATTTAAAAGACGGAAAGCTTGTACGATATCATCCATTTGTTCTATATCCGAGGAAGTTAGGCTGTCTAATAGCATCCCTTCGATATGCTGAAAGGCTTCGTTCATACAGGCACGGCCTTTGTCAGACAGCATAATGACATGTTTTCGTTTGTCATCACGGTCTTCTTCTCTATCAATGAATTGTTTCTCGTGCAGTTTTTTAAGTTCTCTGCTGACATTCGGAAGAGACATGTGCTGACAGTCGGCAATTTCACTAGGCGTAAGCGGCTCGCTGACAGCTAGTTGCTCTAGTATTAAGTATTGTAAGGTCGTTAAGCTAGCTGGTTTGACTTTGTTCATCAGGTCATGTTTTAGTTCTGAAAAAGTAGAAGCAAATGCTACGAATTCCTTGAAGAAATGGGGATGTTTCATGTTTATCACCTCCTACGTAACATACCAAAATTATTATCAAAAAACAATTATCATTTGACAACTATTTAACGGAGGTATATCATTTGGTTATCAAATGATAATAAAAGGAGATCATACATGAATGTACTCATTATTTATACTCACCCCCATCACAATAGTTTAAATGGTGCTTTTTTAAAAGAAATCATGAAAGGCAGTGAAGAAAATCCACTAGTTCATGAAGTGAAAATCATCGATTTATACAAAGAAGAATTTGATCCTGTGCTGATTTTTAATAAAGAGAAAAAAAGGCGTGACATGCATAAAGACCCTGACATTCGGATGTATCAGGAGAAGATCAAATGGGCGGACAAAATCGTGTTCGTATATCCTATTTGGTGGGGAAGACCTCCAGCCATGCTGCTTGGCTTTATTGACCGCATGTTTGCTGCGAATTTTGCTTATCGTCAAACAGGCGGGCTGTTTCCAGAAGGACTGTTAAAAGGAAAAAGTGCTGTTTGTGTATCGACGATGCAAGGGCCAACCAACTACCCTTTGTTCTTTTTGCAAAATGCACACAAGATCTTAATGAAACGAGCCCTTTTACACTATGTCGGAATCAAACCTGTGAAGTTCTTTGAGTTCGGCATGATGGAAAGCCCAAAAGGAAAACATGAGGTCAAATTAAAACGTATCTACAACTATTTCAGAAAAATCAGCTCATAAAATAGTTAGCGAAGTCACTTTTCTTCTAATTCAATCCTTTTATGTTTTAAAATAACAGTGAGGGTGGGAGAACTCTTCCTCGTCATTTGAAAAGGGGGATATGGATGAAGAAAACATTGTTTAAAGATGCAGCGCTTTTAACACTTGATCCAACTTTAGGTTTTTTAGAAAAAGGAGATTTATTAATTGAAGGGACACACATTTTAGAGGTCGGACCTTTCATTGAAGCAAATGATGCTGACATCGTCGATGCGTCCGATATGGTGATCATGCCAGGGCTTGTGGATACACATCGCCATGTGTGGCAGTCTGTTATCAGAGGCATAGGCACAGATTGGTCGTTGCAGACATATTTGAGCAAAATCTATTATGGAAACTATGGTGCGATGAGACGCCCATCCGATGATCGAATCGCAAATTATTTAGGGGCATTAGAGGCATTAGATGCAGGAGTGACCACATTTCTAGACTGGACGATGATCAATTCAATGGATCATACAGAAGAACTCATCGGAGGTTTGAAAGATGCGGGCATTCGAGCTGTTTTTGCTTTCGGTTCCTCTGGAGATGCTGAGTATTGGGATAGGGAGAGCACGCTCACCAATATGGAGGACGCAGCACGCGTGAAAAAAGCGCATTTTCAATCATCAGATCAGCTTTTGACGATGGGGCTTGCTATTCGTGGACCAGAGTTTTCTTCATGGGAAACTTCAGTATTTGAAATTGAAACAGCCCGGTCTCTAGATGCTTTATGCAGTATGCATATTGGCTTTGGGAACTGGGGAGCGGAGGATCGTTCAATTGAGCGACTTCACAAAGCGGGATTACTTGGACCTGATCTCAACATGGTGCATATCAATGCAATCGATGCGGATCAAATGAAGATGCTGGCAGACAGCGGAAGCTCCATATCCATTACACCTGAAATTGAGATGATGATGGGTCACGGTTATCCTGTCACAGGACTTGCGATCGAACAAGGTGTTCTTCCAACACTCGGTGTAGACGTGGTCACAGCGACAGGCGGTGATTTGTTTGCTCAAATGAAATTTGGACTTCAGGCAGAGCGCGCGCTCCAAAATCAATCATTGCTGATGGAGGGCATTATGCCAGGACCTGAACTTGGGATTTCTGCTCATCAAATGCTTGAAGCTGCGACGATCAATGGAGCTCGTGCATTACAGCTTGATCATAAAATTGGCTCGCTCACACCTGGAAAAGAAGCTGATTTCATCCTGATCGACCGGACAAGCATGAATCTTCTGCCGATGACAGATCCGGCTGGAGCAGTTGTCCAAACGGCACATCCTTCAAATGTTGATTCTGTCTATGTGGCTGGAAAAGCAGTGAAACGAAACGGAAAGCTTGTCGGTGTGAACCTAGAAGAGGTCAAACGGAAAGCTTATGCGGCAAGAGATCATATTCTATCGCATAAGTTTGAATCAACTCCATCATAAACAAACATATCCCCATAGGCAGCGGCCTATGGGGAATAAATTACAAGGATTCTTTAATGACCTTTTTGTAATACTGGACAGATAGGAATCCGAAGATAGAATATAACACCGTATAAATCGACATGACGATGAGCATTGGTGTCCACAGTTCACCGCCGAATAAAAACCAGCCTGACTGTACGGCAAAGTAGCTGTGCAGCAATCCGATGATGAGCGGAATCCCAAAGTTAAATAGCTGTTTGAGTCGTATGCCTTTTAATAGATCTTTCTCTGTAAAGCCAAGCTTACGTAAGATCGTGTACGAGCTTTGTTCTTCTTCACTTTCATTCATCTGTTTGAAGTATAAAATACAGCCTGATGTGACAAGGAAGCTTAAACCTAAAAATCCAACCACAAACATCATCAGTCCCATTGTTTGCTTTTGCTGCTGAGCTGAAGCTAATTGAGACATGCTGTTGTCACTTAGTTTTAAAGATGTAAACACATCATTGGCTTGTTCAAGATTTTGATCATCTTTTATATTGATTGCGTTATATTGGTTATTCTCAAGCTGCAGTTTAGGATCTTTCTGCTGGTCAAGCTGCTCAAAAACACTTTGACTTACGACGGCAACAGGCAGACCGCCAAAAGTGAACTTGTAAGAGATGATGTAATCTTTCTTCATATCAATGACTTTTAAATCAAGCGGTTTCTTGATAAGAAGTTTCACATCACCTGAGCTTTGAATCGGCATGAATTTCTTCAATATATCACTGTAGCCGCTTAAAATGACTTCGTTGTTCTCCACATGAATATGAGGTGCATTTTTCTCACTGATCACAGACAGTGTCAAGACTCCTGGATCCTTCTTCAAACTATCTAATTCCGAATCCATGATCTTCTTTGCGTCAAAATCCGCTTGAATGACCTTGAACTGCTTTTTTTCATATGCAATATGTTTGTCAGAAAGTGCACGAGCGAAGGTATTGGCTTCTTTCTCTGAGCCCATGACAAAATGTGATGGAATCTGTTGTTCAGCCGTTTTTTCTGCTGAGTAATAGGAAATGTAGCTTAAAGATAACAACCCGATGGCAAGAGCAGATACGGTTGTAATAATCGTTAAAAGCAGTGCATTTGATTTTAATCGGAACATAATAGATGACAAAGACAGGACTTCATGAATGGCGAGATAGCCATTTTTTCTTTTACGTACAATATTGGCAATGAAAGAAACAGAGCCTTTATAAAAAAGAAAGGTACCGATAATGACAGAGGCTAGAATATAAATCATGGCTAAAAATAATTCAAGTATAGACGTATATGAGCCGCTAAAAAGCTGAGAAGAAATATAATAGCCTGAGCTGATCAAGGCAATACCGAAAACCCCAATGATGATTTCAAACACAGAGATCTTTTTCACACGCTGCTCTGTAGAAGACGTGGTTCGAAACAAAGATAAAATTGTCTGTTTACTAATAAACCGTCTATTTCTTAGCATAATTAATCCATAGATGATGAAAAAGACGATAAGTGTCTGCAAAAGGGCCATGCCTGAAAAATGCAGGTTGGCGATGGCGTTCACGCCGGTTACTTTAAATAACACCATCAGCATGAGCTTTGAACCAATAAATCCAGCTATGATGCCAACAGCCATTGAGAACACGTAGAGGATAAAATTTTCTGCATTGAGCAGTTTGGCAATTTTTTGTTTCGTCATGCCAATGAGTTGCAGGAGACCTATTTCTTTCCCTCGGCGTTTAATAAAAATGCTGTTCGCATATAACAGGAAGATCCCAACGATGGCAATAAGCAGCACCGAAGCGGCTTTAATCGACGCACCGCCTTTAATGGACCCTTTTACATCATCAAGTGCTGGTGAGTACTGCAAGGTGACAAAAGAAAAGTAGAGCGCCACACTAAACACGAGAGCAAACACATATAAATAGTAATTCTTCAAATTTTTCTTCAGGTTACGGAGAATGAGCTGATTAATGTTCATGCTTCACACCGCCTAAAACACCTTGCGTTTTCATAATATCCTCGAAAAACATCTTTCTCTCTAAAGCACCTTTATTTAACTGAGTATAAATCTGTCCATCCTTGATAAAAATGACGCGTCTTGAATAGCTGGCTGCGACAGGATCATGTGTCACCATGACAATGGTCGCTTTTCGTTTTCGATTGAAATCTTGCAGTTTATTGAGTAAATCAGATGCAGATTTGGAATCAAGCGCTCCAGTAGGTTCATCCGCAAAAATCAGACTCGGCTCATGAATGAAGGCACGAACCGCTGATGTCCGCTGCTTTTGTCCACCAGAGAGTTCATTTGGGTATTTGTCTCTTAGTTCATAGATGCCCATGTCCTCCGCAAGCTGTTGAAAACGTTCGAAAGCTTCTTTTTTCGGCGTTTTGGAGATGGATAATGGCAAGAGGATGTTCTCTTTGACCGTGAGTGTATCAAGTAAGTTATAATCCTGAAAAACAAAGCCAAGCTGCTTTTTTCTGAATTCTGCGAGCTGCTGATCTTTCATTTGTGTCATCTCAACATCTGCGATACGAATTGATCCGCTGGACACATGATCAATAGAGGACAATACGTTCAGAAGGGTTGTTTTCCCCGAGCCTGATGGCCCCATAATACTGACAAATTCTCCGGCTTCAATGGTCAAATCAATGCCACTCAGCACCTCTTGTTTGTTGAATTTATTTCCGTAGCTTTTATATATTTTGCGAGCTTCTAAAATGTTCATTTGTCGATCCCCTTTTCTATTTAATTGATATCTCTAGTATAAAAAGAAGCCCGCCGGACTTCCTTCGATTTGGCGAACAAAACAGACGAGCATGTGACATTGTTGTCACATGCTTGTTTTTTTAAACGGTTCATATGTTTTGTTTAAGTTTGTTTCTGATCATCACACATTCATTTTATCTGTTTTTCATTCTTATGTATCAATCTTCTTGGATTTTTCTTGGTATGAAGACGTTTAGGAGCTTTACACGGTCATTTTAATCATGTATGATATGCATATTAAATATATGCATAGTAAATCTATGTATTAGGAGTGACCAGGAATGAAAGTAAGTAAAGAGCTTTTAAAGGGAAGTACAGCTACCCTGATTTTAAGCTTGTTAAATGAAAAGCCAATGTATGGATATGAAATGATCAAAGCATTGGAGGAGAAGTCTGAAGGTATTTTCAGCTTTAAAGAAGGAACAATCTATCCGATTTTGCACAACTTGGAGGGGAAAGAATTCATTATCTCTTACTGGGGCGAAGGGAATGGCAATCGGAAAAGAAAATATTACAAAATAAATGAACAAGGAAAAGCATTTATGCAGGAAAAGAAAGAAGAATGGGATGTTTTCAAAAATGCAGTCGATGGCGTGTTGAACGGAGTGAAAATCGCATGGGATTAGAAAAAAAGTTTGAAAAATATATGAAGAATGTATGTAAACGAGTCAAAAATAAAGATGTCCATTCGGAAATCAAGCTTGAACTTATGGATCATCTATACACGCTAAAAGAGGAAGCGATGAATGCTGGGATGTCTGAAGAAGAGGCGGTGGATCAAGCGCTAGAGCAAATTGGGGATGCGGCCATTCTTGGAGCGCAGCTTCATGAAACACATAAAACCGAAATGGATCTTAAAATGTTTCTTCTTGTATTAGCCGCTTGTTCTTTTGGACTGCTTATCATGTACTTTTTGCAGTTTCATTCGGAGTTTACAAATCTACAAGACATGAATATTTTTTATAAAAGTCTCGCCTTTTATTTAGTTGGACTAGTGCTTATGTTTGTTTTATTTTCCTTCGATTATCGGCGCTTATTGAAATACTCCTGGCATTTATATATAGGGACGCTTGGAATGGTGCTTCTGACGATGATTTTTGGCATAAGAGTAAACGGTGTTCTGTTTTTAAGATTAAGCGATATCTCAATCAATTTGACGGAGGTCGTACCATTTCTTGTGGCTGTTTCTTTAGCAGGTATCTTTCACTCTTGGAATTGGGAGAATGGTCTCAAAGCTTGGCTTGGAGTAGGGATTATGGCTTTACCAGTTATTCTAATCAGTGCGATTGGTTTTCTTCCTGCGACCGTTATTTGTTTTGTCATGTGTTTAACGATGATGTGTGTGTCTAGTGCTAGTTTAAGGCAAATCATTCCGCTGGCAGCAGCAGTCGGTTTATATCTAATGTTTGAAATGTTTTCTCTTTTTCAAGCAGGTAGACAACTTTACACAGTCCATCAATTTAGTTCAAACGGACTTCAAATCATTCCTTCTGCAATGTCCGAGGTTCACACTGATTGGATGTTTACATATATCATTTTTTCATTTGGCTGGCTAGCAGGAGTCGTTGTACTTATGTTGTTTGTCATTTTTATTTACCGAATCTTTCATACAACAAAACGCGTAAAAATGGCTTATGGAAAAATGCTGATGACAGGTTTTGCAGCTGTGTTTGCAGCAAAATTGATTTTAAGCATTGTTACTAATTTCGGCTTTCTGCCTTTTTCTGGATTGTCCATGCCTTTCATGAGCTATGGCGGTTCTCATATTCTGCTTGAATTGATGGCTGTTGGGATGATTTTAAGTATTTATAGACGTAGAAAGGTGGAAGATATTGTGCGTCAAGAGGCAGAGAGCATTTCTTAAATAAAAGAATGAAATCTCTTCGCACTAGCTTGGGAGCCAGATGCGAAGAGATTTTGATTCGTCTGTTTTGTCACATGCTCGCAATATGCACAAAATCATTCTTTTTCGGAAAGATGAAGGTGAAGGTTGTGCCTTGATCTATCGTGGAATTGACCTCGATCTTGATATGAAGAGCGTCTGCTCCTTTTTTTGTTAAATAGAGTCCCATTCCTGTTGAGGCTGTGTCATTGTGATGTCTAGTTGAGGTAAAGCCTTTTTCAAAAATACGCGGAAGGTCTCTTGGGTCAATTCCTCTGCCTTGATCTGTAATCGTCAGCATCACTTGGTCATCCATTTTCTTGCTTTCAATGGCAATATCGGACGATTGGCTGTACTTGACTGCATTTGTGAGTACCTGTCTGATCATAAAGGATAACCATTTTGTATCACTTAATACGTGACGTTCTTCTAGCGTGAGTTCAAAGCCGATCCCTTTTTGCATGCACCATGATTGGAGCGCTTTGATTTCCTTCGCTATGATGCTTTGCAGGTCCAGCTGTTCAATAAATAAATCATTTTCGATATGACGTATTCTGCTTTGATGCAGCTGGGCATCGAGTAATAAATGAATTCTGAGCCATTCGTACGTCATATTTGATTTCAGCGGCTGCTCTGTTAAGCGGTCAATCATCAAGTGCATCGCTGTGAGAGGTGTCTTCACTTCATGTATCCATGAGAGTAATTCATCTTTCTCTTCTTCAAGGGCAATTTGCTGTTCTGCTGCCATTTTTCGGTAGCGGGCAATTTGCTCAGACGTCGCATCATGTACAAGCTGTTCAAATGGGGAAGATGGCGTGAGCCGCATTTGATGATCAATATGATCATCCCATTCTTTCAGCCGCTCATAATACGCCGTTTCTTTACGGTATCGGAAAAAGAGAAAGACGATCATGAAAAACGTAGATAATAACACAATATAAAAAAGAGATGCCATTGGAATGGTCGTATCCAAATAAGCAACAAACAGAATGAGGAGCTGCAAACTAAGAAAGAACAGAATCCAGCTTCTTCGTTCTTTTAAAAATGCGTGCAGCATCATTGATCATCCTTTTCCTTTGCAAGATAGCCTTGGCCCACTTTTGTTTCAATGTAGGTGCCAAGGGAGATCTCATCTAGTTTTTTTCTAAGGCGATTGACGTTCACAGTAAGTGTATTGTCACTGACAAACCGTTCATCCTCCCACAGTGCTTGAATGAGTGATTCCCGGCTGACAATATGATTTTTATGCTGAATCAATTCCTTGAGAATAAATAACTCATTTTTCGTTAATTCAACTTCACCGTGATCATTTGTGACGGTGTTTTTTTCTAGATCAATCGTAGCGCCGCACCATAACTTTAAGCTAGCCGGTTCTGCATTATAATCATGCACGCGGCGAAGAACGGCACTGACTTTGGCAATAAGCACGTCAAAGTGAAAGGGTTTTTGTACAAAATCATCGGCACCGAGCTGCATTGACATGACCATATCAGCAGGATGGTCACGTGAGGAGAGGAAGATGATTGGTACATTTGAATGATGCCGAATCATCCGGCACCAATGAAAGCCATCGTATTTTGGGAGCTGTATATCGATAATGACGAGATCAGGCTGAACAGAAGTGAATTCCTGCATCACCTGTTGAAAATCGTGAATCCCATAAACATCATAGGACCAATTCACTAAACGTTCTTTGATTTCTTGGAAGAGGGTTGTATCATCCTCAATGAGTAAAATTTTAAACAAAACCAGCACCACACTTTTTGTATTCGCTTGTATGTCATTGTAGCGGAAAAAAGATGCTGCCGCTAGAAGCAGATAAGAAAAAAGCAAGGGAAGGGCTCCCTTGCTTCAGTTTATTTACCTAAAAAGTGCTTTTTAAAGAATGATAGTTGATACTCAAGTGTGAGCGGATCATTAAAATAGAATTCTTCTGCATTTGCCACATACACACGATGTTTTTTCACAGCTGGTATGGACTTGTAAATTTCACTGTTTTGATAGGAATTGTCCATTTCGCTGTTTTTACTAATGATCATATAGTCTCCAGCAAATTCAGGAATAACTTCTTGTGAAACCGCATAGTAGCCAGCCTTTAATGCTTTTTCTTTCACTTTTTCAGGCATTTTTAGTTTCATTGCTTGGTAAAGAATTTCTGTGCCCCGGCCCCATGCATCTCCGAACACGTAAAGATCTTTTGTGCCACTTTCAAACACAGAAACCGTCGCATCCTCGCCGATTTTTGCTTTAATTTCTTTTCCAGCTTCAGCTGCGCGTTCTTTAAAATCTTTTACCCATGCTTTGGCTTCTTTTTCTTTGTTTAATACTTTTCCAATTTCAATATGCTGCTGTAGGTAATCGACTTTGTTATACGTAAACAAGACGGTTGGTGCAATTTTTTTTAGTTTTTCTACATTTTTTGTATTGCTTAAGCCAATGATGACATCAGGCTTTAGCTTCATGATTTTTTCGACATTGGCATCTGACACTTCTTCCACATTTTTTAATTCCTTTTGGAAGCGAGGGTTCTTTTTTGACCAAGAGTCGACGCCGACCAGGTTCACACCAAGTGACATGACATTACCAGTGTAAGAACCAAGTACAACGACACGTTTTGGGTGCGCTGGCAGCTTCACAGGGCCATTTTCAGATTCATATGTAATTTTGTCTGATGATGTTGATTGATTTCCTTTATTTGAGGAAGAGCTGCTGCTATTGCCACATGCGCTCAATGCAAGTACAAAGATGAGCATCAGAGGGAACAATATTTTCTTCATGAATGTAGACTCCTTTGAAATCGGCACATTAGCCGGGTATTTGATTGTATGAGTGATAATGATAATTATTATCACTTGGATATCATATCATAGAAGTGCGGTCTGTTGTCAATTACATTTTGATAGTTGGTGATAAAAAATAGGAGAGGAGATTTTTGGTAGAAAAAAAAGATCAAGGCAGCATGTGTCCTGATCTTTTTTCTTATTTAAACCAGCCTTTTTCTTTTGAGCGTGTAATAGCTTCAATGCGGTTTTTCACTTCTAGCTTATCTAAAATAATGGAAATGTAGTTTCGGACAGTGCCGCTTTTAATGCTGAGCTCCTTCGCAATTTCTTTTGTGTTTTTGCCGTCGGCGACGAGTTCAAGGACTGATTTCTCTCGATCTGTTAAAGGGTTTTCGTCACTATATAAGTCTTCCATTAATTCAGGGGCGTACACCTTTTTCCCTTTCATCACACTGCGAATGGCACTTGCCAGATCTTCACTTGGACTATCTTTCAGCATATAGCCGCTGACGCCAGCTTTGAGCGCCCTTTGGAAATAACCAGAGCGGGCAAAGGTCGTTAAAATGATGATTTTTACATCTGTTCCTTTGAGCTCTTCCGCTGCATCAAGTCCCGTTTTTCCTGGCATTTCAATATCCATTAAGCAAATATCAACAGGGTGTTTTTTGGCAAAATCGATGGCGTCCTGACCGTTCGTACCTTTTCCAACAACCGTCATATCGTCTTCTAAATCAAGAAGTGAACCGAGCGCACCGAGCAGCATTTGCTGATCTTCTGCGATAAAGATGTTGATCATTTCATCCCCTCCTTGTCTTTTGCTGCTGAATCATTTGGAATGCTCATGATCAGCTTTGTTCCGTCCTTTGTCTCAATACGCAGGCGCCCATTTGCAAATTCCAATCTTTCTCTAATTCCTAAAAGGCCATGCCCCTTCATTGGAGAGAGTGGATCATCGCCTTTAAATGTCCCGTCATCCTCTACGGTGATGATAGCTTCCTTTGATTTTTGATGAATGGTGACTTTGCAAACGGTCGCATCACTATGTTTGACGACATTTGTCACGGCCTCTTTGATGCACATGCTTACAATGTTTTCGTTAAGAAGAGAGATGTGTTTTGGCGCTTCCTTTTCATCATAAATCAATTCAATCCCCGCTGCTTCGAGAATTTGCTCGATGTTCGACATTTCATCCTTGATCCGAATACCTTTCATGGAGGAAACAATTTTCCGCACTTCATTGAGAGACGTTCTGGCTGTTTGCTGGATGCTTTTCAGTTCGGCGCGTGCCTGCTCTGGGTCTTTATAAACCAGTTTTCGGGCAAGATCACTCTTTAAACCGATGAGGGAAAGCTTTTGTCCAAGGGTATCATGCAGATCACGTGCAATGCGCTGCCTTTCTTCAATTTTTACAAGGTCAGCGATCCGTTCATTGGCATCTTCTAATTTCTCTTCGAGCCGTTCACGTTCCTTCCTGCTTCGAATGCTGAGAGGGAGGAGAATGGCACTAATGAGTGTAATGAGAACCAAGGGGATTTGCGTGAGAAACCAGCCCTTTTTTAAGATCAGACTGAAGTTTACAGCAATGGCGGCGCTCCCGACATGAATATAGTATAAGATATAGAAAGGTACTTTTCTTTTAATATGCCCATTGAAATAGGCGATGCAAAAAGCGAAATAAATGTAGCTGTAGAGCATGACATAGCCAGTAGAAATCGCAATCAAGAGAAGGCCTAATACATATAAAGACCAGCCTTTTGCGATAAAGGCAAAACGATAGACAGCGAAAAAGACAACGTTCAAAATAATGCCGATTACAATGCCTAAAGTCGAAGGAGCCTTAATGATAAAATAAAAGGGAAGGATGAAAAAAATGGCCCATATATAGGGAGAAATCCCATGTAATTTTTGAATTTTTAACTGTTTTTTCATCCGTGTGCCACCTTTTCCGTTTTCGTTCTTTTTCCTTACTTTATCAAATTCAACTTATGGTTGCATCCTGTAAATGACAACAAGCTCCTTCTAGTGTAAGAAAGAGCTTGCACCAATTATGCATTTTTCTTTAGAATGTCTCCTTTAATGACAGGTGCGGGCATCTTCTTAGATTGCCGTGCTTCTTTAAAGGTAACGAATGCTTTCGTTTCTTCATCCCAAAGTCTAAATTTCATTGATTCGATACTTGTTTTTAAAGTGATGGTTGGAACATTTTGAAGCGGCTCACTATGATCATGTGCATGTTCCAAGTGATAATTCGGTACCCTCGGACTTAAATGATGAACATGGTGATAGCCGATATTGCCTGTTAACCACTGAAGAAGCTTTGGCAATTTGTAAAAAGAACTGCCTTCTACTGCCGCCTGCACATAATTCCAATGTTCATCTTCTTCAAAGTAAGAATCCTCAAATGTATGCTGCACATAAAACAGCCATACACCGATTGATCCTGAGATCAGGAAGATTGGACCTTGGACAAGCAGGAACTCCTGCCAGCCAAAAAGTAGACACGTTGCAGCTGCTAGCGCAATGATGCTCACATTTGTGAAATACGTGTTCCAGCGCTCTTTTTTACGAGCATTTTTGACGTTGAAACGGTTTTTTAAGAGAAAAACAAAGATCGGTCCTAAAATAAACATCACAAAAGGATTACGATAAAATCTGTAGCGGAATTTCGTCCATGCAGATGCTTCTTGATATTCTTTGACTGTCAGGAGCCAAATGTCACCAGTACCTCGTTTGTCTAAATTACTGCTTGTGGCATGGTGAATTGAATGATCTCTTTGCCATTGAAGATAAGGGAAAAGGGTGAGTACACCCGTTATGAAACCAAACAGGTGATTCAGCGGCTTCTGTTTAAAAAAGGATTGGTGGCAGCAGTCGTGAAAAATAATAAAGACACGTACTAAAAAACCAGCTGCAATAACCGCAAAGAAGAGGGTTAAAAGGTAGGAGATGTTCAGGCTATAATAGGCAAGAAACCAAAGCCCCAAAAATGGAATAAATGTATTAATGAGTTGCATGATACTTTTTTTTGAATCAGCACCAGAGAATTGGCCAACTTGTTTTCTTAAAGTGGCTTGCTGCTGTGTGTTTGTTGAAGTCGTCATGAACGTTCAAGTCCTTTCCGTTTCTTTCTACTTCAAAGTATAGAAGGAAAGGTGTCATGCTCATAGTAGCACCCATCATGTATTTAATATGACATTTGTCATGTTGATTGCAGGAAAGGCTGACGGTATCAGGGTTTGTAAGCTTATTTTATTTTAAATAAAAAAGTAAAGGCGCTTAGCCTTCACTTTTTATGAACGTGCTTCATGAACTTTTAACTGCTTGCCTTTAATGGTTGTGTGGCGCATAGCATTTAGCACAAGAGGGCCTTTGCCGTTTAAAATATCGACATATGTTTTCGTATCTTGAATGGTAATAATCCCAATGTCATCAAAGGCAACGCCTTCTATTTTGGCAATGGTCCCAACGAAATCAACGGCCCGCAGCTTTTTTTTCTTCCCGCCGTTAAAATAAAGCTTCATAATATCTTTCTCAACGCCCGCCTGTTTATTTTCCTTTTGAACTGGCGTTTCAATCTTTTTTTCAAAGCCTTCTACATGCTGCTCTGCATCTTCCTTTGTTGGATAAGGCTGCGTTTTGAAATCAATACCTGCTTCCTCTTTTAATTCATCAATCAGAGGTTTTGCATTTTTCGTCATAAACGCAATGGTTTTTCCGCTTTTTCCCGCTCTGCCTGTTCTTCCTGTTCGGTGAATATAGCGCTCTTTTTCATAGGGGAGGTCATAATGAATCACATGTGTCATGTCACTGACATCAATGCCCCGGGCTGCTATATCGGTTGCGATCAAATAGCGGAATTCCCCGTTTTTGAATTCATCCATAACAGCGAAACGGTCTTCCTGTCTCATGCCTCCATGAATTTTGTCACAAGGCACATCCCAATCATCCAGCTTCATCGTGAGTTCATTGACTCGATCCTGTGTATTACAGAAAATAATGCAGCTATCTGGATTTTCAATGACGATCGTACGCTGAAGAAGAGAGAATTTCGCTTCTTCTTCCGTTTCAATCACGGTGTGGGTGATTTGTTGTACAGACGTTTCCGCGCGTGCAATTTCAATCACTTTTGGTGATTGTAGAAACTGTCCACTTAATTTCTTCATCTCATTAGACATAGTCGCTGAAAACAGCATCGACATTCGCTTTGGCGGCAGATACTGAATAATAGAAGAGACTTGATCAATAAATCCCATGTTCAGCATTTCATCCGCTTCATCTAACACGAAAAATTTGAGGTTTTCTAATGAAAGAGTACCTTTCTCAAGGTGATCCAAGACTCGTCCTGGTGTTCCGCACACAATGTGGTTTTTTTGTGCAAGCTCTACTTTTTGGGCTTGAAAAGGGGCTTTTCCATAAATGGCTGCGGCTTTAATTCGTTTCAATCGTCCAAGGCTTGTAAGGTCCTGTTTTACCTGCATGGCGAGTTCTCGCGTTGGAACGAGGATGAGGGCTTGAGGTTTATTTTCAGCCCAATCGACCATTTCACAAATCGGCAGACCATAGGCTGCGGTCTTCCCGCTGCCAGTCTGAGATTTGACGATCAGATCCTGCCTTGAAAAAGCAACGGATAATGTCTCGTGCTGAACAGGTGTAGGTGTATGGAAGTGAAGTGCTTTTAGCGCTTGTTTTAAATCATCGCTTAATGGATATTGATCAAATTGTTGTAATGTCATCGTGTTCTCCTTTTCGTACATTCATACTTGTGACATCATACCATAATCATGACCGTGAATGAAAAGACATGAAAAAAAGCCCCGTAAAGGAGCTTTCAGCGTGTAGACAAACCCTCGCATTCGGTGTCAGATTTGCGCTCCGGTACTCACGAATGTCAAATTCGCTCCGTTCCGGTGCTCACTCTTCCTAGACTTCAAAGGTTTTCTATCACGCTGAAAAGAAAACAAAAGCCCCGTAAAGGAGCTTTTTGATTAAAGGAATCTGCGTTTTACTTTTTCCCAGTAGGAGTTGTCTTTTAATTTTACCGTTTTAATGACTTTTCCTGAAAGGCCGATGTCGATTTGTTTGACGTGTTTCGTGCCAAGCGCTTCGTTATCAAGACCGATAATCGGATGGTCGTTTCCGTCCTGCACAACCTTTAGCGTTAGCTTGCGGTCACTGCTTAAGATGAAAGGAGCGCCCAGTGTACGGTACGAGTTGTTGTTTAGCGATGCAAGCTCTGTAACTTGCATACAAGGGAGCATCGGATCAACCACGGCGCCGTTTACCGATTTATTGTAGGCTGTTGAGCCAGTCGGAGTAGAAATAATCATTCCGTCTCCTCTAAATGTTTCAAAGTGGAAATCATCTATATACACATCGATCACAAATGTTTTAATAATGCTTGAGCGGATCGACAGTTCATTTAAGCAATGGAACTGGTTTGTACTGTCAACGCTTACATCAATGATCGGATATTTTCTCACTTCAATCTGTTCAGTGTTCATGGCATCAATCATTTTATCAAAATGTTCTAATGAAAAATCGCAGTATAGATGCGAATTCTCTGTTTTTGATACCCCTACATACAAGCAGTCATCCCGGAAGTTCGTTTTGCGGACTGCTTGAAGAAATGTGCCATCTCCGCCAATTGAAGCAATAATATGGGCATCCTCTGCACGCTTGACGACTTGAAAGCCTTGATCGGTAGCGAGCTTCTCCAGAGAAGAAATGTGTCCATCCAATTCATGATCTTTTTTGTAAAAGAAAAATACATTGCGACGATTGTCTGTCATTGACGTTCTCCCCTTCGTTGTCAAAAGTAGATTTAGAGTAATAAAGGGCTTACATATGAAGCCTTGCTCACATTTTACACTTTTTTCATATGAAAGTAAAAACATTAGAAAAACCTTCATGATGGTGGCATTCGTTTTTAGAAATGAGTCAATGTAAGGGATTTGAAAAGGGCAGAATTTGAGCATAATTGAATAGCTGTTTTCTTATGAAAGAGTGGCTTAGGTGTTTTGTTGTGGTGAAGACCTAGCCTAATAGGTGCAGAGAGAGGATAAAAAAGCCAATTTTTCGTCACACGTATCTCTTGGCAGACGATGTAAAGTTGATCGTGAAAGAAGAGAGGTGCTATCATATGATGAAATGAAATGTAAAAAAACCACAATTCCTGTGAAACATTTCATGTGAATATTCGTATCAATGAAGAGAGACAAAAAGGAGGAGAAAAAGATGAATGCGAAAAGATGGGTAGCGTTAATCATTGCACTTGGAGTTTTCGGATTTTCAATTGTGATTAGTGTCACGACGGCTTTGTATGAAAGCTTCAATGACAATAAAATGAGCTATCAATTTGGGGATGAAATAGAAGAGAAGGTACTAGAGGATGGAAGCGGTGCTGGAAAAATAGCGGTTCTTGAGATTAATGGAACCATTCAAGATAATGGCGGCGCATCAAGTCTGTTAGGCGGAGAAGGCTATGATCATCGTGCATTCCTCAAGGAACTAGAAAAAGCGAAAGATGATGCTTCAGTAAAAGGTGTACTGCTACGCGTTAACTCTCCTGGCGGCGGTGTCTATGAAAGTGCAGAAATACATAAAAAATTAGAAGAAGTGAAAAAAGCGAAGAAGCCGATTTACGTCTCCATGGGCTCTATGGCAGCTTCTGGCGGCTACTACGTATCAACTCCAGCCAAAAAAATCTTTGCTTCACCTGAAACATTAACAGGATCGTTAGGTGTGATCATGCAAAGCTTGAACTATTCAAAGCTGGCAGATAATTTAGGTATTAAATACGAAACAATTAAGAGCGGAAAATTCAAAGACATCATGTCGCCAAATCGTGACATGACAAAAGATGAGCGCGACATCATGCAAAGCATGGTGGATAACTCGTATGAAGGATTTGTCAAAGTCATCTCTGAAGGACGCGGCATGTCAAAACAGAACGTCAAGAAAATTGCTGACGGCCGGGTCTATGACGGAACACAGGCGAAATCGAACGGATTAGTCGATGAGCTTGGATATTATGAAGATGCAATCAAAGCAATGAAGAAAAATGAAAAAGGGTTAAAAGGAGCGACAGTGATCAGCTATTCTCAAAGCTTTGGCTGGAACTCTCTCTTCAATATGAGCGCAAGCAAACTCTTTAAAAGTGAAATTGATTTTCTCAATCTAAAAGAAACACTGGCTGGCTCAAATGGGTCTAAACCGATGTATCTCTATTCAAAATAAAGGAGGGATCATAGATGGATTCTACATTCGATGAAGTAACCGAAAGCCGTAGCCAAGAAGAATCGAATCCGGCTCTTGCGAAACGTGCAGTGATTGAAGCACAGGCGTTTGCAGGCTTTTGGATTAGGTTTTGGGCGTTTATTCTTGATTGGCTCGTCGTCTGGGGTGTCAACCATTTGACGGTTTCTCCAATCTTTAGTCTGTTCGGCTGGTCCAAAGGAGGAGGATGGTTTTCTCCATTCTCCGTCACAACGACGATTGTATTCCTGCTTTATTTCGCCATCATGACGAAATTCTTTCAGCAAACACTTGGGAAAATGGTGTTTGGAATCAAAGTGGTCTCACTTCAGCCTGAAAAGAAGCTGGCATGGGATGTCATTTTCTTTAGAGAGATTGTAGGACGCTATATCAATACGCTCTTTGTTCTCTATGCTGTTGTTGGATTCACACCGAAAAAGCAAGGGGTTCATGATTACTTTGCTGATACGGTGGTCGTCCATGAACACCTATATGAAAAAACAGAAGCAAACGTATAATCAGAGGAGTTTGGCCGGGTACCGGTCAAACTCTTTTTTTTATGATTGGGTATAAAATCCAGAATGAGAGCCATAATCGTAGAGGAAGCATCATTTGTTATGAAGGAAGTGAGCACAGTGCTTTACGTTTGGATCGCAGCTTTTTTGTTCCTTGGAATCTTATTAATCTTCATGAAAGTGACCATTTCACTGGATTATTCACATGCAAATGACGATGATCATCTTGCACTGAAGATCATCACCTTATATGGAATCATCAGACTCAAAAAAGACATTCCGATGGTGAGGGTCAATCCAGAGGATCAAACGATTGATATACGTGAAAAGAAAATGGCGAGCGCCAAAACCCCTAGTCACGAAAAAGAATCCATACATAAAAAAGTGGGAAAACGTGATATGAAGCAGATCCTTCATCAAATGGAGCGCATCACAAAAGAGATCGTCGATTTAAACCGGATCATGCGTAAATTCTTCATTCGCATGAGAATTGTCTCGTTTCACTGGTCAACATGGATCGGCTTTCATGACGCTGCTTTGACAGGTGTAGCAGCCGGCGGTGTATGGTCAGTGAAAGGAGCACTACTTGCCTTTATGCAGGAGCATCTCACCTTTAAGCATAAACCGGTATATGAAGTCATTCCTACCTTTCAGCACAATGTGTCACAGACCCAGTTTACATGTATAGCTTATTTTCGTATTGGACATGCTATGCTTGCAGCCATTCGTTTACTTGTTCATTGGTTAAAAGGAAGAAAGGCGAGAAAAAGTGCCTCTCTTCAAGCAACGAAGAATGAATCATCTGTTTAAGGAGGAACCCGAAAATGGCAGATCATCCAATCCAAGGTCTTATGAAGACAGCGATGGAAAACTTAAAAGAAATGATAGATGTGAATACGATCATCGGCGATCCAGTCGAAACCCCTGACGGCAGTGTCATCCTTACTGTGTCGAAGGTTGGTTTTGGATTTGCAGCCGGTGGCAGTGAATTTAACGGAAACCAAAAGAAAGAAAAACGTTCTGATGATCAAGAACGAAAAGAACCGAGACTCCCATTTGGCGGAGGAAGCGGCGGAGGTGTGTCTATTACACCAATCGCCTTCTTAATTGTCGGAACAAACGGCGTTCGAATGCTTCATTTGGATGAACATACACATCTGCTTGATAAAATATTGGATTCTGCTCCTCAAGCAATTGAACGTCTTCAGCACATGTTTAAGAAGGATGAACGGGAGAACCGTCATAAAGAACGAAAACTAGATGACATAGACCTTTAAAAAGTTAGCTGCGCTGCAGTTAACTTTTTTTTCAAAAGCGAAGATTAGGCTTTGCAGTTTTTTGCTTTCTCTACTATGATAGAACCATACATTTGATAAGGGAGGAATTGTTTTGGCATCGATCACATTTAAAGGGAGTTCTGTCACGCTTGTAGGAAATGAAGTAAAAGTAGGCGAGCAGGCTCCGGATTTCACGGTATTAACGAACTCACTAGGGGAAGTTTCACTTTCTGATTTAACAGGAAAAGTGACGATCATCTCAGTGATTCCTTCTATTGATACAGGTGTGTGTGACGCACAAACAAGACGTTTCAATGAAGAGGCAGCCGGTTTAGGTCCGGTCAATATCTATACAATTAGTGCAGACCTTCCATTTGCACAAGCACGCTGGTGCGGAGCAAACGGAATTGAAAATGTCGAAACATTATCTGATCACAGAGATATGTCATTTGGTGAAGCATTCGGTGTGTATATGAAAGAATTGCGTTTATTGGCGCGTGCAGTTTTCGTATTAGACCCTAATGGGAAAGTGGTTTACACTGAATACGTAAGCGAAGCAACGAATCACCCAAATTATGAAAAAGCCATTGAAGCTGCAAAATCACTGTTATAAAAGCAGCATCGACAAGAGCTCCGGCTTCATACTGGGGCTCTTTTCAATGAGAACATATAGCTTTTAACAAAGCGAGGAGAGAAAAGCATTGCAGAAAGATCAAGTAAGTACGATTTTCGAGCTGCTCGATACAGCTTCTATTCGATTAAAAAAGGACCAAAGCATTTCCTATATTGAGGCATTAGCTGAAGCAGGAGAAGCCTTTTTCCAAGCAAATGATCGAGACGGTTTACTAAAGGATTTAATAGAGAAAGCAGATTTTGCCTCTTATGATCATGAGCAGATTCGTAAAGCGTTTCAGCTCGCCGTATTGAAAGGACAAAAGGATATTTCCCATCCAAATCGTCAGATGACACCAGATACGATCGGGCTGTTTGTCAGCTACTTGGTGAATAAATTTTTAGAAGGACAAAAAGAGCTAGTTGTCTTTGATCCAGCAGCAGGAACAGGGAACTTACTGCTTGCTGTCTTAAATAATCTCACTGCAGAAACAAAGCGCGGCTTTGCGTCTGAAATTGATGATGTCCTCATTAAAATTGCATGGGCACAGGCGAACTTGGAAGAGAAGGAAGTCGAGCTTTTCCATCAAGACAGTCTTGAGCCGCTTTTGATCTCTCCAGTAGATGTCACTGTATGCAGTCTGCCAGTTGGTTATTATCCAAATGATGAGCGTGCAGCAGACTATGAATTAAAGGCAAAAGAAGGACATGCCTTTGCGCATTATTTATTTATTGAACAAAGCCTTCGTTATACAAAAGAAGGCGGCTTCTTGTTCTTCATCATTCCAAACGATTTGTTTGAAGGAAAAGAAAGCGTGCAATTAAAGGACTTTATCAAAGATCATGCATATATGAATGCATTAATTCAGCTGCCGGTCTCCATGTTCAAGGACAAAAAGCACGCCAAAAGCTTGTTTGTGATGCAAAAGAAAAAGGAAGGGCTCGAAGCACCAAAACGGATGCTGTTTGCCAATCTACCGTCTTTCTCACAAAAAGAATCAATGTTGGGTGTAATGAGAAAATTAGACCAATGGTTTATAGAAGAAAAAGAAACGAAAGAATAGCCAGAGTGATGTCTGGCTTTTTTATTATTCAGAAAATATCGACTTATCGATGTAAGCGATAACAGTTCGAAGGTGCACTTGAAATGCAAAGTTTTCAATGTTTAAATGAAAAAGTCAGATATTTTTCGGACTTATCGTTAAACTATAAAAGACCCGTCATACAGGTTGAATATAGCACCGGAAAAAACGTGAAACCTTATATAACAACTGAGTAAAAGGAGCGACAAGAATGTCTAAAATTATTGCAATCAACGCAGGAAGCTCATCTCTTAAATTCCAATTGTTCGACATGCCAGAAGAAACCGTTTTAACAAAAGGTCTTGTTGAAAGAATCGGAATGGACAACAGTATCTTCACGATTTCTGTAGATGGAGAAAAGAAAACAGAAGTCACAGATATTCCAGATCATGCAGTAGCGGTTAAAATGCTACTTGAAAAACTAATTGAATTTAACATCATCAAAGACTTTAATGAAATTGATGGCGTAGGACACCGTGTTGTTCACGGTGGAGAGAAATTCAGCGACTCTGTTCTTTTAACTGATGAAGTCATCAATGACATTGATCAGCTTTCAGAGCTAGCACCACTGCACAACCCTGCAAACGTTGTAGGAATCAAAGCATTCAAACAAATTCTGCCTGACGTACCAGCGATTGCTGTGTTCGATACAGCTTTCCACCAAACAATGCCAGAGCAGTCTTACCTATACAGCCTTCCGTACGACTACTACAAAAACTTTGGTATTCGTAAATACGGATTCCACGGGACAAGCCATAAGTTCGTAACAGAGCGTGCATCAGAGCTATTAGGCCGTCCTCTTGAAGAGCTTCGTCTGATCTCTTGTCACCTTGGAAATGGTGCGAGTATCGCAGCAGTTGAAGGCGGAAGATCAATCGATACTTCAATGGGCTTCACGCCGCTTGCGGGTGTTGCAATGGGAACACGTTCAGGTAACATTGACCCTGCCCTTATTCCATTTATTATGGAGAAAACAGGACATACAGCTGAAGAAGTACTTTCAACTTTGAATAAGAAGAGTGGTCTTTTAGGTGTGTCTGGTCTATCAAGTGACCTTCGTGATATTGAAGAAGCAACAGAAGAAGGAAACGACCGTGCAGAAGTAGCTCTTGATATTTTTGCAAGCCGTATTCATAAATATATCGGTTCTTATGCAGCGAGAATGAATGGCGTAGATGCGATCATCTTCACAGCTGGAATCGGTGAAAACAGTTCAGAAGTAAGAGCACGTGTCCTTCGTGGTCTAGAATTCATGGGCGTTTACTGGGATCCTTCTCTTAACAACATGAGAGGCGAAGAAGCATTCATCAGCTACCCGCACTCTCCTGTAAAAGTGATCGTTATTCCAACGAACGAAGAAGTCATGATTGCAAGAGACGTTATGCGCTTAGCGTAATTAAAATGAAGAAGCTCTTTTCCAATAAGGAAAAGAGCTTTTTTCTGTTAAAAGCAGCATGCTATAATGTTGTCCAATACGAAGCAAAAGGGAGCGGTGCGAAAATGGGCGTGACAGAACATAAACGTGAGGCGAAAGCGAGGCTTTATGTGAAAGTCATTACGGTCAGTGATACAAGAACGAAAGAAACAGATAAAAGCGGCCGTCTGATGATTGATTTGCTTAAAGAACAGGGACATCTCATTCTTGCATATGATATTGTAAAAGATGACATTGGAGCGATCCAAGACGCTGTGCTAGAGGGAACAAGCGAACCCAAAATAGATGCCGTCTTGTTAAACGGAGGCACAGGAATTGCCGCAAGGGATGTCACCATTGAAGCGATCACCCCGCTTTTCTCCAAGGAGCTGCCTGGCTTTGGCGAAATTTTCCGCATGCTAAGCTATACAGAAGACATCGGTTCAGCCGCTATGTTGTCCCGGGCAGCGGCAGGGGTCGTCAATCAAAAAGCCGTCTTTGCCACACCAGGCTCTACTGGAGCTGTTCGTTTAGCCATGACAAAACTCATCATTCCAGAGCTTCCTCACGTCTTACGAGAGCTTGAAAAGGATCAAAAATAGCCCAAAATGACTCTGCCAAGAAAATTTGGCGGAGTTTTTTTCATAAAGGGGTTGAAAAAACAATTTTTCCTTGTTACAGTGTATACATACTAAATGCATGTTTATAAATTAAAACTTATTTTTATGCAAAAAACATTCACAGAATCAAAACAAGTGAGAGGAGCTTTTCAATCATGTCACAAAATAAAAAAGTCGTATTAGCATATTCCGGAGGTCTTGATACCTCTGTTGCAGTTAAATGGTTACAAGAGCAAGGATACGAAGTCGTCGCTTGCTGCCTAGACGTAGGTGAAGGAAAAGACTTAGCATTCGTTCAACAAAAAGCACTTCAAGTCGGAGCGGTTCAGTCTTACATGATTGACGCAAAAGAAGAATTCGCAGAGGAATTTGCACTAACTGCCTTACAAGCACACACGATGTATGAAGGGAAATATCCGCTTGTATCTGCATTATCTCGTCCACTTATTGCAAAAAAACTAGTGGAAGTCGCAGAGAAAGAAAATGCAGTAGCGGTTGCGCACGGATGTACTGGAAAAGGAAACGACCAAGTCCGTTTTGAAGTATCCATTAAAGCGTTGAATCCAGACCTAGAAGTTCTTGCACCAGTGCGTGAGTGGAAATGGTCTCGTGATGAAGAAATCGATTATGCACAAAAACATGGTATTCCAATTCCGATTAACTTAGACAGCCCATATTCAATCGACCAAAACCTTTGGGGCAGAAGTAACGAGTGCGGCATTTTAGAAGATCCTTGGGCTGCACCGCCAGAAGGAGCGTATGATTTAACGACGCCACTTGAAAAAACACCTGACACACCTGAAATCATTGAAATCACGTTTGAAAAAGGAAAACCAACAGCTATTGATGGTATTCAGTATTCCTTATCAGATCTTATTCTTCATTTAAATGAAGTCGCTGGTCAGCATGGGGTTGGCAGAATCGACCACGTTGAAAACCGTCTTGTAGGCATTAAATCTCGTGAAGTGTACGAATGCCCAGGTGCTGTCACACTTCTAAAAGCACATAAAGAGCTTGAAGACTTAACGCTAGTGAAGGAAGTCGCACACTTTAAGCCAATCGTTGAACAAAAAATGGCTGAATTAATATACAACGGATTATGGTTCTCACCTCTTAAAGGAGCACTAGATGCTTTCTTACAACAAACACAACAGAACGTAACAGGTGTTGTACGTGTAAAACTATTTAAAGGCCATGCCATTGTTGAAGGACGTAAATCACCATATTCACTTTATGATGAAAATTTAGCAACTTACACAAAAGCAGATGAATTCGATCATGATGCAGCGGTAGGATTTATTAACCTTTGGGGCTTACCAACAAAAGTGAACAGCATCGTGAATAAAAAGGAGCAGGTTAAAGCATGAAAAAGCTTTGGGGAGGCCGATTTCAAAAAACACCAGAAAAATGGGTCGATGAGTTTGGCGCGTCCATTCATTTCGACAAACAATTAGTCAAAGAAGATCTGACCGGCTCCCTTGCTCATGCAAGTATGCTGAATACATGCGGTATCCTGGGCGATGACGAGGCCGCTGCCATTAAAGATGGACTGAATACGCTCATGAAAAAGGCAGAGGCAAATGAACTCGAATTCTCAGTGGATTATGAGGACATCCATTTAAACCTTGAAAAAATGCTCATTGATGAGATTGGTCCGCTTGGCGGCAAATTGCATACAGCGAGAAGCCGGAATGATCAGGTTGCCACTGATATGCATTTATATTTGAATAACCAAGTAGAGCATATCATTGAACTGATCTCTTCCTTTCAAACAGTGCTTGTGGAAAAAGCAGAACAGCACGTTGAAACGATTTTTCCAGGTTATACGCACTTACAGCGTGCACAGCCTATTTCCTTTGCGCATCATATGCTCGCCTATTTCTGGATGCTAGAGCGTGACAAAGCGCGTTTTCAAGATTCTTTGAAACGAATTAACGTGTCTCCACTCGGATGCGGAGCGCTAGCAGGAACGACATTCCCAATTGATCGTGAATATACAGCTGAGCTGCTTGGTTTTGCTCATATTTACGAAAACAGCCTTGATGGCGTAAGTGATCGGGATTTCATTTTAGAGTTCTTGTCTAACAGCAGCCTTGTCATGATGCATCTCTCACGTCTTTGTGAGGAAATCATTTTATGGTGCTCTCAAGAATTCAAATTCATTGAGCTTGATGACACATATGCAACAGGGAGCAGCATGATGCCGCAAAAGAAAAACCCGGATATGGCAGAATTGATCCGCGGGAAAACAGGCCGTGTGTATGGCAACCTGATGGGGCTTCTCACCATTATGAAAGGCTTGCCGCTTACGTATAACAAAGACCTGCAAGAAGATAAAGAAGGCATGTTTGATACAGTGAAAACCATCGCTGGCAGCCTGCAAATCTTCACAGGCATGATTCAAACAATGACAGTGAACGAAGATGTCATGAAAAAAGCAACGAAAGAAGATTTCTCAAATGCGACCGAAGTGGCAGACTACCTTGCGAAAAAAGGCATGCCATTCCGTGAAGCACACGAAATCGTTGGCAAGCTCGTGTATACATGCATTCAAAAAGGCATCTACTTAAGTGATCTTCCGTTTGAGACATTTACAGAAGCGAGCGATCTTTTTGAAGAAGACATTTACACCGTTCTTGATCCTTATGTTGCTGTTGAAAAAAGAACAAGCGCAGGTGGAACTGGATTTAAACAAATTCAGCTCGCTTTAGAAAAAGCAAAAGCCTGCCTAGCATAACTGACCAAAACCATTCGTTTATACGGATGGTTTTTTGTAATGGAACAAGGAAATTGATCATCATTAGAGAAGTTGAAAGCATACCAGTGCCAAGCTAAAGAGGGAGTGACAGCAGTCCATGAAGAAAACGCTTCAGGCTTTGTTTGACCAGCCCATCGCCTCAGTTAAGACGTTAGGAGAACAGTACGACGGACGGGCCAATGATGTGTGGCTGATCTCCTTACAAGACAAAACGGAATATGTGGTGAAATCTCCTAAAATGACAAAAGCAGAAAGTGAATTTGTATATGGGATCAACATGATCTATGGGGTCAATGCCGATATGGGACAAGAGCATCTCGATCAAATCAATGAAAAGCTGGCTCTGACGAATTCCTTTCATATTCCGGAAGTTGTTCGTAAAGTGAAGATGGCGGGGAGACATTATGATGTCATGGAAAAAGTAGAAGGAACACCTTTAACATCTTTTAAGGGACGTTCATCAGATTTCTATTTGGATTACGGGAGGAAACTAGCACATCTTCATTCACATCGAACTCACTCCTTCGGTACTATATACGGAGCAGAAAAGAGACATTTGAGTGAATTCCATGCTCTTTTAAAAAGGGCTGTGTCTAAACTTATAAGCCGCTATTACGCTGATCAGCCTGAATTTCAGTGCTATGGAGAAATGGTGCAGCAAAAGCTAGACCACCTCAGTCCTCCTGATTCAGCCAGTCTCATTTTAATTGATTTAGATCCGTCGCAATATATTGAAAAGTATGATCAAGTGACGAGTCTAGTTGATACGGAATACGTCGTATTTGGACCAGCTGCGTTTGATTTTATTGCATTGGAATACCTTTTGACGAAAGAAGCTGCACACGATGTTCAGTTGGGCTATGAAGAGATTTGCCCGCTTCCTCGCCAGCTTTATGAGGTGAGAGAATGCTACCGTTTTGTTTCGCTGCTTCTTGATATTCATGGCTCGTGGGATATCCAAAAGTGGATGAATCATCCTTCATTTTTTCATTCTAAATAGAAATAGCAGAAAGGGTTCATAAGTGCGCCAGATGCTGGTTTATAGTAAAGTAAAGATAACAAAAGAAACACATGAACTTGCAACCTTTGTTTTAGGAGGAGATTGTGTGCGACACGCATTAATAACAGCGGGTTCTAAGGGACTTGGCAGGAAAGTCACCGAGTCTTTACTGAATATGGGGTATTCTGTGACAGTAAATTATCGAAGTGATGATGAAGCTGTGCGCCAGATGAAAGAAGAATTGCAGCAATATGAAGAGAAGCTTCAATTTGTCCAAGGTGACGTGACAAACAAAGAAGATTTAAAAAATATGGTCGAGCTGGCAGCCGAGCGATTTGGGCGGATCGATGCCTTGATTAACAATGCCGGACCTTATATTTTTGAACGAAAAAAACTAGCGGATTATTCCGAAGATGAATGGTATCAAATGATGGAAGGCAACCTATCTGCTGTGTTCCATTTGTTCCGTATGGTCATCCCAATGATGAGAAAGCAAAGCTTCGGCCGAATTGTCACATATGGCTTTCAAGGCGCAGACCATGCGCCGGGATGGATGCACAGATCAGCCTTCGGAGCAGCAAAAGTGGGGCTGGCGTCACTGACGAAAACCATTGCGATTGAAGAAGCCGAAAATGGCATCACAGCCAATATGGTTTGTCCAGGCAAAATCGTTGGAGACATGAAAGAATCGACAATAGAAGAAGCGCGCCAGATGAAAGACGATGAAACGCCGATTGGCAGGTCTGGTACTGGAGAAGATATCGGGCGCATCATTTCCTTTTTATGCGATGACCGCTCTGATCTGATTACAGGAACCGTTATTGAAGCAACAGGTGGTCTTAACGTCATTCACAGACATTAAGTTTTTCAGTTTTTTATACAGGGAATAGATGAAATGAGATCAAATTCGAAAGGTGGATATACTCACATGAAAGCTACATATCACGGACATTCAGTCGTACACATTGAAACAAACGGATACCATATTTGGATTGATCCATTTTTAAATGGAAATAAGCACACAGATATCAAACCGCAAGATGTCAAAGCGGATGTCATTTTGCTCACGCACGGGCATGGAGATCACATCGGTGACACCATTGAAATCGCCAAAAACAATGATGCGCTCGTTATTGCGCCATTCGAGCTTGCCACTTATTTAAGCTGGCAAGGGGTGAAAACGCACCCGCTTTCGATTGGAGGCGGACGTGAGTTTGAATTTGGTAAAGTGAAGCTCACTCAAGCGTTCCATGGTTCTGCTATCATTGATGAAGATGCCAAAACGATTACGTATACAGGCATGCCATCAGGTATTCTATTTACCGCAGAGGGCAAAACGATTTATCATGCCGGAGACACTGCACTCTTTTCAGATATGAAGCTGATCGGTGAGCTGAATCATATTGAGCTTGCATTCCTTCCGATCGGTGATAACTTCACGATGGGACCGGACGATGCAAGAATCGCAGCCGAATGGCTTCGGGCGAAGCAAGTCGTGCCAATTCACTACAGCACATTCCCGCCGATTGAGCAGGACCCACATGCATTTGCAGACAGCCTCCATGGCGGCGTCGGTCATGTGTTAAACAGCGGAGAATCGATCGAGATTTAATCAACATAGCAAAAGGTCGGCACTCAAATGCCGGCTTTTTTGTTTACATGTATCGCGCTGAAAAAAGACAAATTGCTATTAAAAGCCTCCTGCCCTTATAATGAAAGTTAGATGAAAACGCTGAAAACAAAAAGGGTGAACGGGATTGGCGACAAAGCATGAACAAATTTTATCGTATATTGATTCATTAGAAGTCGGAGAGAAAATTTCTGTCCGGCGTATTGCGAAAGAAATGAAAGTGAGTGAAGGGACCGCTTACCGGGCCATCAAGGATGCTGAAAATAAAGGATTCGTCAGTACCATTGAACGAGTTGGTACCATTCGAATTGAACAGAAGAAAAAAGAAAATATTGAAAAACTGACATATGCAGAAGTGGTCAATGTGATTGACGGACAGGTGCTTGGAGGACGAGCGGGCTTACATAAAACATTAAACAAATTTGTCATCGGAGCGATGGAGCTTGATGCGATGATGCGCTATACGGCAGCTGGAAACCTGCTAATTGTCGGAAACCGGATCAATGCCCACAGACAAGCATTAGAGGCAGGAGCAGCTGTGCTGGTCACGGGCGGCTTCTCAACAGATGATGAAATCATTCAGCTCGCAGATGAGCTTGAGCTGCCGATCTTATCGACAAGCTACGATACATTTACCGTAGCAGCTCTCATTAACCGGGCCATTTATGACCAACTCATAAAAAAAGAGATTGTGCTTGTGGAAGATATTTTAACGCCGATAGAACGAACAGTGTATTTATCACCAGAGGATAAGCTTGAAAAATGGTATGAAAAGAACTATGAAACTGGCCACGGACGCTTTCCGGTCGCAGACGACCAAATGAAAATTCACGGCATTCTCACCTCAAAGGATATCGCGGGGCATGACCGCTCCACACCGATTGAAAAGGTCATGACGAAAAACCCACTGACAGTCATTGGAAAAACCTCTGTCGCTTCTGCTGCTCAAATGATGGTATGGGAAGGCATTGAGGTGCTGCCTGTTGTAGATGATTATGCGAAACTGATTGGAATGATCAGTCGTCAGGACGTGCTGAAGGCGCTTCAAATGATTCAAAAGCAGCCGCAGGTCGGAGAAAAACTGGATGATGTTGTCTCAAGAGGGTTTAAAGAGACCGATACAGAAAAACCAAAGGCAGATGCCGTGTATCAATATGAGGTCACACCACAAATGACAAACCAGCTTGGAAACATTTCATATGGCGTGTTCACGCAAATTTTAATTGAATCCGCCAACCGCTTCTTAAAGTCTCATAAAAAAGGGGAGCTGATTGTCGAAAGTCTCTCTGTCTACTTCTTAAAACCGGTTCAAATGGAATCCACGATACAGATCAAGCCAAATATTTTAGAAGTAGGACGCAAGTTTGGAAAGCTGGAAGTGGAAGTTTATCATCAATCGAATATCGTCGGTAAAGCGATGCTGATGGTGCAGCTCATGGAGAGAGGATAATCTGCTGAAAAAGACAAAGGGCTAAAATAAACATCATTTTAGCCCTTCTCTCTTATTATGCGTGATCTTTTTCGCCTTCCTTTAAAAAGAGCGGAAGGTAATGCTTGTAGGCTTTATATCCAGCCCACGTACTGCCGATACCGACAGCAACAAAAATAAATCCAATGACAAATGCGAGTGACGAGCGGTTTAAAAATAATTGATTCACACCGAAGAGCAGGACAAAGCAGCCAAGTGCCATACTGGATTTCGCCGACCAGAATTTCTTTTCGACTGGGCGGTTCGTACGTACATTCTTTGCTTTGTAGTATAAATAAAACATGGCAGAACAAATAATAAACACAATCAAAACAAGCATGTGCCAAGCCTCCATTGTAAGTGGTTACAACCCTATTTTAAACGTAAATAGGCTTGCTTACTAGAATAAATTGTCTATTTCTCACTTTTCCGTCAGGATAGATTATGATTTAATAATAAAAAGAGTATCGGATAAGAAGGAGTTTTTATGAAAAAAGAACTGATTAGAACCATATCATTATATGACACCATCATCATTCATAGACATGTAAGACCAGATCCTGATGCGTATGGATCGCAGTGCGGCCTTACGGAAATCTTGCGTGCCACCTATCCAGAAAAAAATATTTATGCGACAGGAACCCCGGAGCCAACCCTTTCATTTTTGTATGAACTTGATGAGGTGCCGGATGACGTGTACAAAGATGCCCTTGTCATTGTCTGTGATACAGCCAATCAAGCAAGAATTGACGATCAGCGCTATTCAATGGGTGACAAGCTGATGAAAATTGATCATCATCCAAATGAAGATCCTTATGGTGATTTGCTTTGGGTAGATACAGAGGCAAGCTCTGTGAGCGAGATGATTTATGAATTGTATTTAGAGGGGAAAGAAGAAGGATATCAGCTGAATACAAAGGCGGCAGAACTCATTTATGCCGGCATTGTAGGAGACACAGGCCGCTTCCTTTTCCCAAACACGACGAAAAAGACGCTCAAATATGCTGGAGAACTGATTGAATATCCATTTTCATCTTCAGACCTTTTCAATCAATTGTATGAGACGGATCTCAATGTCGTGAAATTAAATGGCTATATTTTTCAACATATTTCTTTGTCAGAGAATGGGGTCGCTTCTGTTTTCATTAAGCAGGATATTTTGGAATCGTTCCAAACGACAGCGCAGCAAGCCTCACAGCTTGTTGGAACACTTGGAAATATTGCAGGGATTAAGGCATGGGTCTTTTTTGTGGAAGAAAATGATCAGATTCGTGTTAGATTCCGTTCGAAAGGCGTCGTCATTAATACCATTGCGAAAAAATATCATGGCGGCGGCCACCCGCTTGCAGCTGGTGCGTCTATTTATGATTGGGCCGTGGCAGATGAGATTTTGCGTGATTTAGAAGAAGTATGTAAATCATCATCATGAGAGAGGGGGCTTCAAGTCCCCTCTCTCTTTTTTTGTCATGAGAAAAGGGTTACTTGCATACAGGGATAAACCAGCAGCCGATGTCAGTTGAATCTTCATAGGCTTGGAGATTTTGATGTTTTAATTCTTTTTTAATTAAATGAGCCATCATTTCTGTCTCAGCATAAGCACACATGCCGTCCTTGATCCGGCTTGCTTTGTCTCGTGCCATTTGACGATAGCTATAAACCTCCATTGTCCTCACCTCTTTCTGTTTTAGATCTCGTTCTACTTTTAGTGTATAAAAATTAAGGGGGAAAAGCGATCATTGAGGGCAGAAATTCATAAAAATTCCACATGATCATTTATTCAGCAAATGAAATGCGCACTTCAAGTGAAAGCTTTGTATAAATTGTCAGCTCTGTCACTTTGGCGCGGTATGCCTTTTCCCGAATGGTATATTCTTTGTTTTCGACCGTGCGTTTTAATAATTCCTTTGTTTTATAGACACTTTCAATATCCTTTGTAATAACCTCTGAGATATCCTCCTTGACCTGATCTTCAAATTTTAGCGTATCTGGCTCTGGGATTTTATATTGCTCACGATTGACGAGATGGACATCTACGCTTTGGATCAGCAGCCGCTTCTTATTATCCTCATTTAACTTATGCAAATCTTCCCGATAGAGTGTGATTTGTTCTTTCAGACTGTCCATATGGTGCTGCTGGCTTCTCAGCAGTGTCACCTGCTTTTCCTGAAAGGTTCCGTATGTAAAGAGGAAAATGAGCCAGCTCACAATCGCGCCAAACATCATCCCCGCAAAAAAACGCTGCCAGCCTGGACGTTTGTACAGCTCCGGCACCCTCATGATGACACATGCTCCTGTGTGAGCCACGTGATAATAAGATAACCCGTTTGCGCACCGCCCATGGCAGAGACAATTAATAAAATCTGCTTGAAAATATCACGCGTGTTCCCTTCAAAAATACCTCTTTCAAAGCTATAAACAGCATCAAACGTTCCGCCGATAGCTGCGACAAGCGCCCAAATCTTTAAACGGTTGGCAAGACTTGTAATAATGGATAAAGGCGGCTGACCGGACAAATAAGCACCAACACCGCCTATAATGGCACCACCCAAAATGACCCCAAGTGCAATAAAATAACAGCTAATAAAATTTGGAATAAAAGCTTCCTTCACATCCATTTTGTCCACCTCACTCTATTCAATATATGGTGCGTGCGGGACAAGTATGAACGGACAGAAAAGAAAGAACATTTGTTTCTCATCGCATCGCGTTTTATAATGAAAGAATGACTTTAGACGAAAGGAGTGGATTAAGCATGTCTTATGTTCATCTTCAGGTCCACAGTGGATACAGCTTATTAAGCAGTGCAGCAAAAGTAAAGGAGCTCGTGCTGAAAGCGAAAGAACTTGGCTGCAAGGCGCTCGCTCTTACCGATGACCATGTGATGTATGGAACGGTTGAATTTTATAAGGAATGTAAAAAACATGGCATCAAGCCTGTCATCGGTTTAACAGCTTCTGTCTTCATAGATGAACAAGAGACAGAGGCTTATCCCTTGGTACTCCTTGCCAAAAACAATGAAGGCTACCAAAATTTGATCAAGATCAGCAGTGTGCTGAAATCAAAATCAAAAGCTGGACTGAAAGAGAAATGGCTGAAAAGCTACCACCGCGGGCTCATTGCCATCACACCAGGCGTTTCTGGTTACATTGAAACGCTGCTTCAGCAGGATCAGCTAGAAGAAGCGCATGATGCGGCGAAACAATTGAAACATATTTTCGGTGAGGGACATGTATACATCGCACTTCAGCCATTTCAGCAAGACGAATCGCTTGCCCGTAAACTGAGGGATGTCTCAAAAAGTGCGGACATTCCTCTTGTTGCGACAGGAGATGTCCACTACATCAACATGGAAGACAAAACGGCCTATACGTGTTTAAAGGCTATTAAAGCAGGGCAGCAGCTGCCTGAGGTTGAGGAAGACCGAGCAGAAAAGCATTTCAGAACCTTTGAAGAAATGAAGGAATGGTATACGCAGGATACGGAGCTGCTATCAAGAACGGTGGAGATCGCAGACCGCTGTGAAGTCGATTTAAATCTTGGGCAGACAAAACTCCCATCCTATCCGACCCCTGATCAATCAACAGCAGATCAGTTTTTACGCAAAGTGTGTGTAGAAGGGATGAAGCAAAGAAAGATTGCTTCAAATGACGCGTATGTGAAAAGACTTGAGTACGAACTGAGCATTATCCAAAAAATGAATTTCAGTGATTATTTTCTCATCGTGTGGGATTTTATGAAGTATGCCCATGACCAAGGCATTGTCACAGGGCCGGGCCGTGGATCGGCAGCAGGTTCACTTGTTGCATATGTTTTGTTTATTACAGATGTTGATCCGCTCCGTCACGGTCTGTTATTTGAGCGTTTTTTAAATCCTGAGCGAATCAGTATGCCTGATATTGATATTGATTTCCCCGATACGAGAAGAGATGAAATCATTTCTTATGTAAAAGACAAATACGGAGACATGCATGTGGCGCAAATTGTCACGTTTGGAACCCTTGCAGCAAAAGCAGCCTTAAGAGATGTCGGACGTGTGATGGGGATTGATTCAAAGGCAGCGGACCGTCTCGCAAAGCTGATTCCATCAAAGCCAGGAACGACGCTGAAAGAAGCGCTAGCTGCATCTCCTGAATTAAAAACAATGCTCCAGCAGTCCGAAGAGCTCAGGCAAGTCTTTCAAACTGCTTTAAAGGTAGAAGGCTTGCCAAGACATACCTCGACACATGCAGCCGGCGTTGTGCTGAGCGAGGAGCCGCTGACAGAGATTGTTCCTATTCAAGACGGCCATGATGGTGTGTATTTAACGCAGTATGCGATGAATTATTTAGAAGATCTCGGGCTTTTAAAGATGGATTTCTTAGGACTAAGGAACTTAACCTTAATTGAATCCATTAAAAACCAGATTGAAAGACAGGAAAACGTCCACATTAACTTTAGTGACATTTCATATGAAGATCAGAAAACATTTGAATTGTTATCAGCGGGAGATACAACTGGGATTTTCCAGCTTGAATCACAAGGGATGCGTCAGGTGCTGAGACGCCTTAAGCCCTCTAGTTTAGAAGACATCGTGGCAGTCAATGCCCTCTATCGCCCAGGTCCAATGGAGAATATCCCGCTTTTTATCGATCGAAAGCACGGCAGAGTCAAGGTCTCTTACCCGCATCCTGATTTGTATGACATTTTAAAAGACACATATGGGGTCATCGTCTATCAGGAGCAAATTATGCTGATTGCAGCGAAGATGGCAGGCTTTCAGCTTGGCGAGGCAGATCTATTAAGAAGAGCTGTTTCGAAGAAGGATAAAAAGGTCCTTGATGAAGAGCGGAGCCATTTTGTTGAAGGATGCCTAAAAAAGGAGTATCCTGTTAACATTGCAAATGACGTTTATGACTTAATCGTCAAATTTGCAAACTATGGTTTTAATAGAAGCCATGCTGTTGCATATAGCATGATTGGCTTTCAGCTTGCTTACTTAAAAGCGCATTATCCGTTATATTTTATGTGCGGACTTTTAACGAGTGTGATTGGAAATGAAGACAAAGTCGCTCAATATTTCTATGAGGCAAAGGAAAAAGGGATATCTGTGTTGAAGCCTTCTATTAATAAGAGTGAATTTCCATTTACGGTTGAAAAAGGGGAGATCCGCTACAGCTTAAGAGCGATCAAAAATGTCGGAGTGTCAGCTGTAAAGGATATATACAGGGCAAGACAGGAAAAGCCGTTTGAAGATTTATTTGATTTTTGCGCAAGAGTATCAGCAAAGAGTGTCAACCGAAAAACGATTGAAGCGCTCATTTTTTCAGGGGCGATGGATGAGCTTTATCCAAATCGTGCTTCGTTATTGGCATCAATAGATATTGCATTAGACCACGTGTCATTTTTAAATCCAGATGATCAGCTCGACTTTCTGGGGGATACAACCTTCTCCATTAAGCCAAAATATGCGGAGATAGAAGAATTGCCGCTTGTCGATCTCCTGCAATTTGAAAAAGAGGCACTTGGACTATATTTATCAAATCATCCTGTACAAGCGTACCGAGATCGCTTAAGAGAGAATGGTGCAGTGGACATCATCAGACTTTCTTCCTATATAAAGCGAAAGGTCTCAATGGGTGGTCTTTTGACAAAAGTGAAATCGATTCGAACAAAAAATGGACAATCGATGGCATTTATCACATTTGGGGATGAAACGGGAGAAATGGAAGGCGTCGTCTTTCCAGAGCAATTTAGAAAGCTGTCCCCCTTACTTGAGGAGGGCGCCATGCTTTATGTTGAAGGCAGAATAGATGTCAGAAATGACAGCAGCCAGATCATCGTGCAAGAAGCCGTTCTGCTTGAAGAGATGGGCACACAAAGAAAAGAGTCTGTCTACATTCGAGTGAAAGAAGAAAATCATACGCAGGAGCTGCTAGAGCAAGTAAAGCGGGTGATCTCGATGCACAGCGGAGAAGCAGATGTTTATTTGTATTATGAGAAGCAAAAAAAGACAGTGAGACTTCCAGATGCATACAAAGTTCATGCAGATCATGCTGTCATTTTCCAGTTAAAAGAGCTGCTCGGTGAACAAAACGTTGTGATTAAATGATGACAAATCGCCTGAATATGTTTTACAAATTCACCTATTGTGTTATCATTTTAAAGATTCTGTGTATTTAAAACTGCCAGTATGTGCTTATCAACTTAGCAATTCATTAAATCATTTTCCACTTGAAGGAGTGTTCATCACATGTCATTAAGAGAAGAAGCATTACATATGCACAAAGAGAATCAAGGCAAACTTGAATCAAAATCAAAAGTACAAGTGAAAAATGCGAAAGACTTGAGCTTGGCTTACTCACCTGGTGTTGCAGAACCATGTAAAGATATTTATGACGACACAAGCAAAGTGTATGATTATACAATGAAAGGCAACATGGTCGCTGTTGTCACAGACGGAAGTGCTGTTTTAGGGCTTGGAAATATTGGTGCAGAAGCATCTCTTCCAGTCATGGAAGGAAAAGCTGTATTATTCAAAAGCTTCGCTGGCGTTGATGCCTTCCCAATCGCGCTTGCGACAAACGATGTAGACAAAATCGTTGAAACAGTAAAGCTTCTTGAGCCAACGTTTGGCGGTGTCAACCTTGAAGATATTGCAGCTCCAAACTGCTTTATTATCGAAGAGCGCTTGAAAAAAGAGACAAACATTCCAGTGTTCCACGATGATCAGCACGGAACAGCGATTGTGACAGTAGCTGGACTTGTAAATGCACTGAAACTGTCTGGAAAATCAATGTCCTCTATCAAAGTGGTGGCAAACGGCGCTGGAGCAGCGGGAATTGCGATTATCAAGCTTCTATATCATTTCGGTGTACGTGATATCATCATGTGTGATACAAAAGGCGCAATTTACGAAGGCCGCCCGAACGGTATGAATGCAGTGAAAAGCGAAGTGGCTAAATTCACGAACCAAGACCGTAAAGAAGGTTCATTAGAAGAAGTGATTGAAGGCGCTGACGTCTTCATTGGGGTTTCAGCAGCAGGCGCTCTAACAAAAGAAATGGTTGGCAAAATGGCAAAAGATCCTGTCATCTTCGCAATGGCGAATCCTAATCCAGAGATCATGCCAGAAGATGCACATGCAGCAGGCGCAAGTGTTGTAGGAACTGGCCGTTCTGACTTCCCGAACCAAGTAAACAACGTACTGGCATTCCCAGGAATTTTCCGCGGAGCACTAGATGTACGTGCAACCCACATTAACGAAGAAATGAAAATTGCAGCCGTTGAAGCAATTGCTTCTCTTGTTTCAGATGATAAATTGTCAGCTGAATACGTCATCCCTGAACCATTTGATGCACGTGTAGCACCAGCGGTAGCAAAAGCAGTAGCAAAAGCAGCAATGGAAACTGGCGTTGCAAGAATCAAAGTCGACCCAGAAGAAGTTGCTGAAAAAACAAGAAAATTAACGATTATCGGCGAATAATCAATTGGAAAAGTGTGCACGTTCTTTCTGAAATTGGAGGAAAGACGTGCACCATTTCCTCTCATACGCGAAAATTTTTTCATCCGGAATGATATTTTTTTGTAGACGTTCACAATTCACATATATCAACTGCTCAGCGCCCCAAACACATACTCATTTCTCATCAATTCCCCACTGAAAAAATTGAATGAAGGATGACAGCGTTTGACAAAAAAAGTACAATAGTTTCGGTACAGTTATGACATGTCCTATAATAGTGGATGTGCGTGTAAAGAAAAAACCCTTCAAAAAGGGAGGTAGTCATTTGTCAATCAAAAATATTTTCAGTAAAAAGAAAAAATATGCATCTGTACCCTCTGAACAGGCAAGTCAAGATGTGCCTGAAGGCATCATGACCAAATGTCCGCAATGTAAAAAAATAATGCTCACCAAAGAACTAGATAAAAATTTACGTGTTTGCATGAATTGCGGTAGACATTTGCAAATGAATGCAAAACAGCGTATTGACAGCCTTGTTGACGAAGGCACATTTGAAGAATTTAACGGGCACCTGATCTCAGAAAACCCGCTCGGATTCCCAGGCTACGAAGAAAAGCTTGAGAAAGACAGAGAAAAAACGTCTTTGAATGAAGCCATTGTCACAGGTCAAGGTGAAATTGAAGGCCAGCGTGCTGTGATCGCTGTCATGGATGCCACATTCCGTATGGGCAGCATGGGCTCAGTTGTTGGTGAAAAGATCACACTTGCGATCGAGAAAGCAAAAGCGGACAAGGTGCCATTTATCATCTTTACTGCATCTGGCGGAGCGAGAATGCAAGAGGGGATCCTCAGTCTTATGCAAATGGCAAAAACAAGCTCAGCATTAAAGCTGTTCAGCGAGGATCAAGGTTTGATTATCTCTGTGATGACGAACCCAACAACTGGCGGTGTATCAGCTAGTTTCGCGTCTCTTGGTGATTACAACTTTGCAGAACCTGGTGCTTTAATTGGGTTTGCAGGTCGTAGAATCATTGAACAAACCATTCGTGAAGACCTGCCAGAGGACTTCCAAACGGCTGAATTTTTAATGAAGCATGGTCAATTGGATGCTGTCATTCATCGTGCAGAGATGAAAGAAACACTAGGCCGAATCTTAGCATTACACAGCACAGGAGGTGAACGAGAGTGGCTGGAGAACTAGAATTTGAAAAACCTGTCATTGAACTTCGAGCGAAAATTGATGAACTGAAAAAGTTCACACAAAACTCAGAAATGGATTTAAGTGCAGAAATTGAGCGTCTTGAAACACGTCTGAGCAAACTTGAAGCAGACATTTATACAAATTTAAAACCGTGGGACAGAGTACAGATTGCTCGTCATGCGATGCGCCCAACAACTCTCGATTACATTCAAGAGCTGTTTGACAACTTTTTCGAGTGTCACGGTGACCGTTTTTATGGCGATGATGAAGCGATCGTTGGAGGAATTGCCACGTTTAAAGGGCTTCCTGTCACGGTGATTGGCCATCAGCGCGGTAAAGATACAAAAGAAAACTTGCGCCGTAATTTCGGAATGCCTCATCCAGAAGGCTACCGTAAAGCGCTGCGCTTGATGAAACAAGCAGATAAATTTAATCGCCCGATCATTTGCTTTATTGATACAAAAGGAGCTTATCCTGGTAAAGCAGCTGAAGAACGCGGGCAAAGTGAAGCAATTGCGAAAAACCTATTCGAAATGGCAGGACTTCGTGTACCGGTTGTCTGTATTGTCATTGGAGAAGGCGGAAGTGGCGGCGCACTAGGCTTAGGCGTAGGAAACCACCTATACATGCTAGAGAATTCAACGTATTCAGTGATTTCACCTGAAGGTGCAGCAGCACTGCTCTGGAAGGACTCATCACTTGCGAAAAAAGCTGCAGAATCAATGAAAATTACGGCTCCAGACCTAAAAGAATTAGATATTATAGATGATGTTATTAAAGAAGTGCAAGGTGGAGCACACCGAGACGTGAAACAACAAGCAGCCTACATTGAAAAAACATTAAAACAGTCACTTACATCTTTGCTCAAACTAACACCTGAAGAACTAGTCGAACAAAGATATCAAAAATACAAAGCAATCGGGAAAGTATCGGTTGAAAATCAATATATTGGGGTAAACTAAATAAACGTACAGCCTTTTTGGCTGGCGTTTATTTTTTTTCATCCTTTTTCATGAAAACCGACTTCATGTAAGCGCTATTTGAAAATAATTTTCTTTTGTTTTCATAAAGTTTGAAACGTCTGAAAACCCTGATACGGTGGGCTTTAGAAGGCTGGATCTTCCTCGCTTTTGAAAGAATTGCTTTCATGACTTTCTTAACTTTTGTTTAAAAACGGTTTATTTAATTGTATAATAAGTACGGTTTTAGAAATACGTATTGAAAACATCTGGTTTTGCTCATGATTGTTTTCAAGCAGTGGAAATGGTATGTTTAATTCATATATGGTCTCTGAGGTGAAAAAGATGAAGCGTATAGGAGTTTTAACGAGCGGTGGGGATTCCCCAGGAATGAATGCAGCTGTGCGCGCAGTTGTAAGGAAAGCGATTTACCATAATGTTGAAGTTTACGGTATTTATAATGGATATTCAGGTCTAATTAACGGTAAAATTGAGAAACTTGAAATAGGTTCAGTTGGCGATATCATTCATCGTGGAGGAACAAAACTTTACACGGCAAGATGCCCTGAATTCAAGACAGTTGAAGGTCGTGAAAAAGGCATTGAGAACTTAAAAAAATTCGGTATTGAAGGACTTGTTGTGATTGGCGGAGACGGTTCATTCATGGGAGCGAAGAAATTAACTGAGCTCGGTTTTCCATGTGTAGGTGTCCCGGGTACAATTGACAACGATATCCCAGGTACTGATTTCACTATTGGCTTTGATACAGCACTGAATACAGTCATTGACGCCATTGATAAAATTCGTGATACAGCCACATCTCATGAACGTACATACGTAGTGGAAGTAATGGGAAGACATGCTGGTGATATTGCTCTTTGGTCAGGTCTTGCAGGCGGAGCCGAATCTATTTTGATTCCTGAAGCAGACTATGACATGGATGAAATTATCGCGAGATTAAGAAGAGGGCACGAGCGCGGCAAGAAGCACAGTATCATCATCGTCGCAGAAGGCGTAGGCAGCGGTGTTGAATTTGGTAAGCGGATTGAAGAGGAGACAAGCCTTGAAACCCGTGTATCTGTCTTAGGACATATTCAGCGCGGAGGTTCTCCAAGCGCATTTGACCGAGTACTCGCAAGCCGTTTAGGAGCATACGCAGTAGAACTTCTTCTTGAAGGAAAAGGCGGACGCTGTGTGGGTATTCAAAGCAACGAACTCGTTCACCACGATATTTTAGATATCTTAGATAAAAAACATACAGTCGATCAAAATATGTACCGACTTTCACAAGAGCTCTCTATATAAAACGAGAAGACCTTAGGAGGAACAGTAATGAGAAAGACAAAAATCGTTTGTACAATCGGTCCAGCAAGTGAAACTATTGAAAAGCTGACTGAATTGATTGAAGCAGGAATGAATGTAGCCAGACTAAACTTCTCTCATGGAGATTTTGAAGAGCATGGTGCACGCATTGAAAACATTCGTAAAGCAGGTAAAACATTAGGCAAGGACATTGCGATCCTTCTTGATACAAAAGGTCCAGAGATCCGTACACGCACAGTTGAAAACGGCTCAATTGAGCTAGTCGCTGGTGCAGATCTTATCGTAAGTATGGAAGACATTGTTGGAAATACGGAAAAAATTAGTGTGACGTATGAAGAGTTAATTCATGATGTAGAAGTAGGCTCAACGATTCTATTAGATGATGGTCTTATTGGTTTAGAAGTGAAAGAAATTAACATGGACCGCAAAGAAATCGTCACAAAAGTCATGAATACAGGCACGCTCAAAAACAAAAAAGGTGTAAACGTACCAGGTGTAAGTGTGAACCTGCCAGGTATTACAGAAAAGGATGCCAATGATATTCTGTTCGGAGTTGAACAAGGCGTCGATTTCATCGCAGCTTCTTTTGTGAGACGAGCTTCTGATGTTCTTGAAATTCGTGAGCTTCTTGAAAAGAATAACGCGGCTGACATTCAAATCATTCCTAAGATTGAAAACCAAGAGGGTGTTGATAACATCGATGAAATCCTTGAGGTATCAGACGGTTTGATGGTTGCACGTGGAGATCTTGGTGTAGAGATCCCGGCAGAAGAAGTACCACTTGTTCAAAAAATGCTGATCAAAAAATGCAATCGCTTAGGCAAACCAGTCATCACAGCGACCCAAATGCTTGATAGCATGCAGCGTAATCCTCGTCCAACTCGTGCGGAAGCAAGTGACGTGGCAAATGCCATTTTTGATGGCACAGATGCGATTATGCTTTCTGGTGAAACAGCAGCAGGAACATATCCAGTAGAAGCTGTACAAACGATGCATAACATTGCATCACGTTCAGAAGATGCACTCAACTATAAAGCCATTCTTTCTCGCAGAAGCGAAGAAGTAGATGTCAGCATTACAGATGCCATCGGTCAATCTGTTGCACATACAGCGATGAAGCTTGACGTTGCAGCGATTGTGACACCTACGGAAAGCGGTCATACAGCAAGAATGATTTCAAAATATAGACCAAAAGCACCAATCGTAGCAGTTACAGCAAACGAATCAGTTGCGAGAAAGCTATCTCTTGTATTCGGTGTATTTGCAAAGAGCGGCTCAAAAACGACGTCTACTGATGAAATGCTTGAGAATGCAGTCGAGAAATCGATTGAAACAGGCTACGTGAGACATGGCGATTTAATCGTTATTACAGCTGGTGTGCCAGTTGGTGAAACAGGTACAACAAACTTAATGAAAGTTTATGTTGTCGGTGACATCATTGCGAAAGGTCAAGGAATTGGCCGTAAATCTGCATTTGGACCGGTTGTCATTGCGCAAAGCGGAAAAGAAGCAGAGGAAAAAATGTATGATGGTGCAATTCTTGTTGCAAACTGTACAGACCGTGATATGATGGGTGCTTTAGAAAAAGCATCTGCCCTGATCACTGAAGAAGGCGGACTAACAAGCCATGCAGCAGTCGTTGGACTTAGCCTTGGCATTCCAGTGATTGTAGGTCTTGATGGTGCAACAACACTGCTAAAAGAAGGCGAAGAGATTACAGTAGATCCGGCACGCGGAGCGATCTACAAAGGCCGTGCAAGCGTCCTTTAATTGATACACACGAGGGGAGTTGTCTGACTCCTCTCTTTTTTTATGTTACACTAAAAAAGTAAAACAGCTTTCGGGTGAAAGATACCCCATGAGGTGATATGGCTTGAAAAAATATTTGCTACTATTATTGATCCTGTTCCCTGCCGTGGAAATCAGTTTATTTTTAATATCAAGTAAAATCATTGGCATTTTGCCAACGATGCTGATGATCGTACTCACGAGTGCATTAGGTGCTTATTTTGCAAGAAAACAAGGAATCGAAGCTTTTCAAAAAGTGCAAAGAGATTTACAATATGGCAAAATGCCAGGGGTAGCGATTGTCGATGGTTTTTGCATTCTAATCGGCGGTCTGCTGCTACTCATTCCCGGCTTCTTATCAGATATCATCGGTGCGCTGCTGCTCATTCCGATGACGAGAAAGCAAATCAAGCCGCTTTTTGAACGCTGGCTCAGAAACATGTCTAATCGCAGTCGCTATACAATTATTCGCTAAAGAGACCTTGAGCTGAAGGTCTCTTTTACTTTTGCATGCCGTACCGAATGTACTGATAGATATCCCTGAAAACACCTGCATTACGAAATGCTTGCCACACGACAAGGGAAGCAGGGCCAATGACGAGTCCGAGGAAACCCAACCATTTTAACCCGACAAATAGCGCCACAAGCGTGGCTAAAGGATTAAGCCCAATGGATTTGCTTAAGACTTTTGGCTCTGATATTTGTCTTTGAATGAGCACGACAATATACAAAATGCCGAGCCCGATGGCGAGTGAAAGGTTTCCTGTCATGGCGGAGTAAATGATCCACGGCAGAAAAACGGTGCCGCTCCCGATATAAGGAAGTAAATCGACAAACCCAATACATAAAGCAATGACAAGGGCGTGCTCGACTTTTAAGATGATCAGTCCAATGATGACGAGGCCGATGGTCATCGCAACAAGCAAAAGCTGCGCCTTCATAAAACCGGTAATGGCTTTTTTGATTTCAGATAAAATGGCTCGTGTATGCTGCATCCATTTTGCGGGAAAGATACGAGAGCCATATTTTTTTAATGTAAACCAATCTTTCGTGATAAAAAAAGTCGCCAGCGCAGAAAACAAAAGGGTTGCGGCTGCATCAGGCAAAAGACCTAAAAAAGCCGGGATGAGCTCGAGTGTTTTTGAAAGAAAAGTCCCTATTTTTGCGGCAGCTTCATCGCCTAGCGCTTGGATTTGTCCCAAAATCGATTCCTTTTGACCAGCTTGAAGTGTATTAAATTGGGCGGTTACATCATGGTACAAAGGCAGGATCTTATCTGTAAAAAACTGTTCCACAATCCCAATCATGCGATCAAGGTGACCAGGCAGAACCTTTGCCAAATAAGCACTTCCTGAAATGATTTCTGCTACTAAGAGTGTGATGAAACCGGCTGCTACTACTAAAAAGAGCAGTAGTACAATGACGACAACAAATCCTCTCGGCATTCCGGTGATCTCTTCTATTTTGCATACAGCAGGGTGAATCAGGCAGGATACAATAAGTGCAATCCAAAAAGGATATAAAAAAGGAAAAGACTGATATAAAAAGACAACCGCAAATACAGCAATGCCGATCATCATCAAACTTCGTAGAAAAATGGCCATATAGGTGTGATTCACACAATCCCCTCCAAAAAACAAGCATGTCCGATACTTCATTTTATTCAAAAAGATTAGTAATATGAAAAGGTCGCAATAAAAAGAAAGGAAGGGGCGGCGTATGTTTACTCAAGCAAATTTATTTTTGGTTCTTTTACTCGTTATTGCACTTATTGCAAAAAACAATTCATTAATTTTAGCGGTTTCTGTGCTCATTGGGATTAAGCTGATTGGTTTGGATCAAAAAATTTTCCCAGTTCTTCAGTCGAAGGGCATCAATTGGGGGGTCACCGTCATTACAATTGCTGTGCTTGTTCCTATTGCAACAGGTGACATTGGATTTAAGCAGCTTGGAGAAGCCATGAAATCTTCTTATGCTTGGATTGCACTAGGAGCGGGTATATTAGTAGCATTAATCGCAAAAAACGGTATTGTGCTACTCGAAAATGATCCGCATATCACGGCAGCACTTGTGTTCGGGACGATTTTGGCAGTTAGCTTATTTAAAGGTGTAGCTGTCGGTCCGCTGATCGGAGCAGGAATTGCTTATTTGGCGATGCAGGCTGTGAAATTTTTCAGCGGTTGAAAAGAGAGTGGTTCATGCCACTTTCTTTTTTATTTTTTTCTTGCGTGAGCTTTTGCAAAAAAACATAATTAAATATAATAAAAGAAGCAAAATCCCTTTATTCCATGCCTGATATGGAAGACTGGAAAAAAAAATATCAAAAAAAATTATAGTTAAACATTTAACAAATGTCTGATTATTGTTTATAATGGGAATAGGCTTAATTTTGAACTCATTGATCACACAAGAGATATGAGGCTAAAAGCGCTCTAACCGTATAGGTAAATGTAAGCATTTTCTTTTCTGAACGTGCCGACTTATTCGGATTGGATAGCGCTTTCAAAAAGCGAGAATTCTGCAACGAAGGGGAATCTTTTTAAAAAGGGGAGATTGAACATGACAGCAACAAGAGGTCTTGAAGGTATCGTGGCAACAACTTCATCCGTAAGCTCAATTATTGATGATACTCTTACTTATGTAGGGTACAATATCGATGATTTAACTGAAAAAGCTACATTCGAAGAAATTGTCTACCTGTTATGGCACTTAAAGCTGCCGAATGAGCAAGAGCTGAGTGAGTTAAAACAGCAGCTCAACGAAAATGCTCACATTCCGCAAGAAATCATTGAGCACTTTAAATCGTATTCGCTGGATGGGGTTCATCCAATGTCTGCGATTCGTACAGCGGTATCCTTACTAGGATTACTTGATGACGAATCAGAGATTATGGACAAAGAAGCAAATTACAGAAAAGCCATTCGCTTACAGGCGAAAATTTCTGGACTAGTCGCTGCGTTTTCACGCATTCGTAAGGGACTTGAGCCTGTACAGCCAAAAGAAGAATACAGCTATGCTGCGAACTTCTTGTATATGCTAAATGGCGAAGAGCCGTCACCAGTAGAAATTGAGGCAATTGATAAGGCACTCATTCTACATGCGGATCATGAATTAAACGCATCGACATTTACAGCGCGTGTATGTGTTGCTACACTATCAGATATCTACTCTGGTGTAACAGCGGCTATCGGTGCGCTGAAAGGACCACTTCATGGTGGAGCCAACGAAGGCGTGATGAAGATGCTTTCAGAAATTGGCGAAGTTGAAAACGTAGATTCCTATATTCATGGTAAGCTAGAGAAGAAAGAAAAAATTATGGGCTTTGGCCACCGCGTATACCGTCAAGGTGACCCGCGTGCAAAGCATCTAAAAGAAATGAGCCAGCGTTTAACAAACCTGACTGGCGAGCCGAAATGGTATGAAATGTCTGTTCGCGCAGAGGAAATCGTGACATCAGAGAAAAATCTTCCACCAAATGTTGATTTTTATTCTGCATCTGTATATCACAGTCTTGGGATTGATCATGACTTGTTTACACCAATTTTCGTGATCAGCCGATTCTCTGGATGGATTGCTCACATTTTAGAGCAGTATGACAACAATCGTCTCATCCGTCCAAGAGCTGACTACATTGGACCTGATCTTCAAACGTTTGTTCCGATCAGTGAAAGAGACTAATGTTTATAGAATAAGCGGGGGCTGATCCTCACGAAGGCCAATCAGCCTCTAGATCAACAAAAAACGAATCACGTGAAAAACTTCTTCGCTTGCAGACATCAAGCCAAGAAGTTTCAAATATTCACTACATAACCTGGGAGGTAATATCATTGTCACAAGGCGAAAAAATTACAGTTACTGGCGGCGTATTGAATGTACCAAATAATCCAATCATCCCGTTTATCGAAGGGGACGGAATCGGTCCTGACATTTGGAAAGCAGCATCAAGAGTACTTGAAGCCGCTGTAGAAAAAGCATATAAAGGTGAAAAGCAAATCACTTGGAAAGAAGTATATGCCGGTGAGAAAGCTTACAATAAAACTGGAGAATGGCTTCCTGAGCAAACACTTGAAGACATTCGTGAATACTTAATCGCAATCAAAGGACCACTGACAACACCAATCGGCGGAGGAATCCGTTCATTAAACGTGGCACTTAGACAAGAGCTTGATCTATTCACATGCTTACGTCCAGTTCGCTGGTTCAAAGGCGTACCGTCTCCTGTGAAACGTCCAGAAGACACAGATATGGTCATCTTCCGTGAGAATACAGAAGATATCTATGCTGGTATCGAGTATGCACAAGGATCAGACGAAGTGAAGAAGTTAATTGACTTCTTGAAAAACGAATTAGGTGTAAACAAAATCCGTTTCCCAGAAACATCAGGTATCGGAATCAAGCCAGTTTCTGAAGAAGGAACTTCTCGCCTTGTCAGAGCGGCTATCCAATATGCAATCGACCAAGGCCGTAAGTCTGTGACACTAGTTCACAAAGGAAACATCATGAAATTCACAGAAGGTGCCTTCAAAAACTGGGGCTACGAAGTGGCTGAAAAAGAGTTTGGCGACAAGGTCTTTACATGGGCACAATATGATCGTATTGTAGAACAAGATGGAAAAGATGCGGCAAATAAAGCGCAAAGTGAAGCAGAAGCTGCTGGCAAAATTATTGTCAAAGACAGCATTGCAGATATTTTCCTTCAACAAATCCTAACTCGTCCAGCTGAGTTCGATGTTGTGGCAACAATGAACTTAAACGGAGATTACATCTCTGATGCTCTTGCAGCACAAGTAGGTGGAATTGGTATCGCACCAGGTGCGAACATCAACTACGAAACAGGACACGCTATTTTTGAAGCGACTCACGGAACAGCACCAAAATATGCTGGTCTTGATAAAGTGAACCCATCTTCTGTTCTTCTATCAGGCGTGCTTTTACTTGAGCACCTTGGCTGGCAGGAAGCAGCTGATCTAGTGATTCAATCTGTTGAAAATACAATTGCATCAAAAGTCGTCACTTACGATTTTGCTAGATTAATGGATGGCGCAACAGAAGTGAAATGTTCTGAGTTTGCTGACGAGCTCATCAAAAACTTGTCTTGATTCTTAAACTTTAAAGTTAAAGGGGAAAAAGGAAATGGCAAACAAGCGTAAAAAAGTATCTGTTATCGGAGCAGGCTTTACTGGAGCAACTACAGCATTTCTAACGGCTCAAAAAGAATTAGCGGACGTCGTATTAGTCGATATCCCGCAGCTTGAGAACCCAACAAAAGGGAAAGCACTTGATATGCTGGAAGCAAGTCCTGTTCAAGGCTTCGATGCAAACATTACAGGAACTTCTAACTACGAAGATACAGCCGGTTCTGATGTCGTGGTCATTACGGCGGGAATTGCAAGAAAGCCGGGAATGAGCCGTGATGATCTCGTGTCAACAAATGAAAAAATTATGCGCAGTGTGACACGCGAAATCGTTAAATATTCTCCAGAAACAATCATTGTTGTATTAACAAACCCTGTTGATGCAATGACGTATGCAGTTTATAAAGAATCAGGATTACCAAAAGAAAAAGTCATTGGACAATCGGGCATTCTTGATACAGCACGTTTCCGTACGTTCGTTGCTCAAGAATTAAACCTATCTGTTAAAGACGTGACGGGCTTTGTGCTTGGTGGACATGGCGATGACATGGTTCCTCTTGTTCGTTACTCTTATGCAGGCGGTATCCCGCTTGAAACATTGATTCCTAAAGAGCGAATTGATGCAATTGTTGAAAGAACAAGAAAAGGCGGCGGCGAAATCGTGAACCTATTAGGTAACGGTAGTGCATATTATGCTCCTGCTGCTTCACTAGTTGAAATGGTTGAGGCGATCCTTAAAGATCAGCGCCGCGTCATGCCGACGATTGCTTACCTTGAAGGTGAATATGGCTACGAAGGCATTTACCTAGGTGTACCAACAATCGTAGGTGGAAACGGCCTTGAGCAGATCATCGAGCTTGAGCTGACAGAAGAAGAAAGAAGTCAGCTTGACCGTTCTGTTGAATCTGTTAAGAATGTCATGAAAGTATTGTCTTAATATGAATAAAAAAGAAGGCTTCTCTGATGAGGAGTCTTCTTTTTGTTTACAAAACAAATCTTGTCGAAATTTTAAATTGTTCTCTTGTTAAGCTTTCGTTAAAATGAAAGAGAAAGCATGACTTCTCGCTTTTCACATAAGATACAAAAAAACGGATGCAGGGGAAATCACTAATTGGAGGCACAACATGAATAAAAAAATATTAGTTGTGGATGATGAAGAATCGATTGTAACACTTCTAAGCTATAACCTCGAAAGAGCGGGCTATGATGTCGTCACAGCAAGAGACGGGGAAGAAGCACTTGAAAAAGCAGCAAGTGAACAGCCTGATCTCATTGTATTAGATTTAATGCTTCCGAAGATGGACGGCATTGAAGTGTGCAAACAACTGAGAATTCAAAAAATGATGTTCCCTATTTTAATGCTGACAGCAAAGGACGATGAATTTGATAAGGTGCTAGGTCTTGAGCTCGGGGCCGATGATTACATGACAAAGCCATTCAGTCCTAGAGAAGTGGGTGCTCGGGTAAAAGCCATCTTGAGAAGAGCACAGCAATCTCAGCCTACCCCCACGCAAGAGGAGAAGGATGAGATCATTGCAGATCAAATCAAAATTGGTGAACTGCGTATTTTACCAGAACACTACGAAGTCTATTTCCAGGAAGAACGTCTAGAGCTGACGCCAAAAGAATTTGAACTGCTGCTTTATTTGGCGAAGCATAAAGGACGTGTCCTCACGCGTGATTTATTGCTAAGTGCCGTTTGGAATTATGACTTTGCAGGTGACACTCGTATTGTGGATGTCCATATTAGTCACTTGCGGGACAAAATTGAAAAGAACACAAAAAAACCAACATACATTAAAACGATTCGCGGCTTAGGCTACAAATTGGAGGAGCCAAAGTCAAATGAGTAAAATTAGAACCCGTCTGTTTTCGGGACTCATTTTTCTCCTTTTTATTGTGTTTGTGGCACTTGGTCTTTTCCTGGATCACATGTTCCATGTTTTCTATGAAACAAAATTAACGGAACGAATGGAAAAGGAATCGAGCTTTCTCCTGTCTTCTATGAATGGTGATGATTTAAAGGCGAAGCAAAACAAAGAGGTCCTCAATCAGGCAAAGCAGCATTTTGATATGAATGCGTCGATTGTGGATTTAAAGGGGAAGATCATACATACAACGGGTCAAGCAGAACAAAAGGCCGTCATTCAAAACACACTAAACAATGAACGTCTCCAAACAAAAGGGGTCGTTATTGACGATGAGAAGGATGCGCTGTTCCATTATGCTGTCCCGATCTTAAAACAAAACGAACCGGCGGGTTATTTATTTCTCCATGCGTCATACGAGCCTTTAAATGAAATTGACGGCCAGCTTTGGCTTGCCCTAGCCTTTTGTCTTGGCTCGGCGATTATCATTATCGTTTTCTTCGGGTACCGCATGTCGATGAAATATGTGAAACCAATTGATTATGCGACAAAGGTAGCTAAACAGCTAGAACGCGGGAACTATGATACGAATAATTATGAAGAGCTGATGATTGAAACAAGTGAACTGAATACTTCCATGAAGCGTTTGGCAGAAAGTCTTCAAGAAATGACAAGTGCTGGTGAAATGCAGAGAGACCGGCTGCAAACGGTCATTGAAAATATTGGAGCGGGGATTATATTGATTGATAAGATGGGGTATATCCACCTCGTCAATCGAACCTTCCGCAAGCAGTTTAAGGTGCAAAAGCACATTTACATGCACAAGCTGTATCACGAAGCGTTTACCCATGAAGAGATTATCGAATTAATTGACGAAATTTTCATGACAGAAACGAAGGTGCGGAAGTTTTTACGTCTAGCCGTTGACATTGAACGACGCTACTTCCAAGTGGATGGTGTACCCATTTTAAGTACAGACGATGAATGGAAAGGAATTGTCCTCGTGTTTCATGACGTGACAGAAACGAAGCAGCTGGAGCAGATGCGAAAAGACTTTGTCGCCAATGTGTCTCATGAGTTAAAAACACCGATTACGTCGATTAAAGGATTTTCTGAAACCCTTCTTGATGGCGCGATTGATGACAAAGAAGCACTGACTGAATTCCTTTCTATCATTTTAAAAGAGAGTGTCCGTCTAGAAACATTGATTCAAGACTTACTTGATCTTTCTAAAATTGAGCAGCAGCAATTCAAGCTGAATATTCAAGAAGCCAATGCGACAGAAATCATCCAAGAGATTCAAGTGCTGTTAAAACAAAAGGCTACAGAAAAAGGCATTCAATTACACGTGCGTGTCCCGAAAGAACCGGTCTATGTCATGGCAGACCCGCTAAGGTTAAAGCAAATCTTCCTCAATCTCGTTAATAATGCCCTGACCTATACACCAGAGGGAGGAAGTGTCACCATCTCAGCAAGACCGAGAAAAGGTGCCTATGAATTTGATGTAGCAGATACAGGGATCGGTATGAAGAAAAGTGAGATTCCAAGAATATTTGAGAGATTTTATCGAATTGATAAAGATAGAAGCAGGAATTCAGGCGGTACAGGTCTTGGTCTTGCCATTGTCAAACACCTTGTAGAGGCGCATGAAGGAACGATTTCTGTCGGCAGCAAACAAGGTAAAGGAACGACTTTTACAGTGAGCCTGAAATCGACATAGAGAAAAAAGGAAAGTCACGTTAAAATTTACATGATCTTTACAATGAATTCATGTTTTGTTAAACATTCATTGATAGGATGAATAGGAACCCCTTCATCCAAGGAGCCAATTTTGGAAGGACGAAAACACTTGTTGTTTTCGTCCCTTTTTTATGCAGGCTCGACTATTTTCTTTTCAAAATAAACTTTGATAAAATGAAGATACAATGTGTGAAAGAGACGGCTGAAATGCTCAGCCGATGGAGGATTAAAACATGACAGACAAAAAGAAATTAGTGTTAGTGGATGGAAACAGCCTCGCATATCGAGCCTTCTTTGCTTTGCCGCTATTATCAAATGATAAAGGCGTACATACAAATGCTATTTATGGCTTTGCGATGATTTTAATGAAAATGCTGGAGGACGAGAAGCCAACCCATATGCTCGTCGCATTTGATGCGGGAAAAACAACCTTCCGCCACGAGACATTTAAAGAATATAAAGGCGGAAGACAAAAAACCCCGCCAGAGCTATCAGAACAAATGCCATTCATCCGTGAACTATTAGATGCCTATCAGGTGAAAAGGTACGAGCTTCCTCAATATGAGGCAGATGATATTATCGGTACATTGGCTGTCGAGGCAGAAAAAAACGGCTTTGAAGTCAAAATTTTCTCAGGAGATAAAGACTTAACCCAGCTCTCAACAGATCATACGACAGTGGCTATTACGAAAAAAGGCATCACAGAAGTAGAATACTACACACCTGCTCATATTGAAGAGAAATATGGCCTGCGACCAGATCAAATCATTGATATGAAAGGGCTGATGGGAGATTCCTCAGATAATATCCCAGGCGTCCCAGGTGTAGGCGAAAAAACAGCCATTAAATTGTTAAAGCAGTTTGAAACAGTTGAGAACCTGCTTGAACATATTGATGAAGTGAGCGGGAAAAAGCTCAAAGAAAAGCTTGAAGAATATAAAGAACAAGCAGTCATGAGTAAAGAGCTGGCGACCATTCTCGTAGAAGCACCTATTGATGTGTCGAGCAAAGATCTTGCCTACGAAGGTCCACACATGGATCAAGTGATCTCTCTTTATAAAGAACTAGGCTTTCAAACCCTGCTAGAGCGTCTAGGAGAAGCACCAGAAACAGATGAACAGGTTGAAGTAGACGCATTAGAAGTGAAAAAAATGACAGCTGCAGGAGGCGACATGCTGACAGATCATGCAGCCCTTGTGGTAGAACAGCTTGGAGATAATTATCACGAAGCGGATTTGATCGGTTTTGCGATCCATAATGAAAATGGTGCGTTCTTTATGACGAAAGAAGATGCGCTTCAATCAGATGCATTTAAAGAATGGGTACAGGATGAAACGAAGAAAAAATGGGTCTTTGATTCAAAAAGAGCAGTTGTCGCTCTCAGATGGCATGATGTCGACCTAAAAGGTGTCGACAATGATGTTCTGCTCGCTTCCTACGTCGTCAACCCGCAGAAATCATACGAAGACGTCGCAAGTGTAGCGAAGGAATATGGTCTGAATATCGCTCTTTCTGATGAAAAAGTATACGGAAAAGGAGCAAAACAGGCGATTCCACCTGAAGATGAACTGAAAGGACATCTCGGACGAAAAGCAGCGGCGATCTCAGCCTTGCATGATTTAACATTAGAAGCATTAGAAAAAAATGATCAGCATGAACTATATGAAGATTTAGAGCTGCCGCTAGCACTCATCTTAGGCGAAATGGAATCTCTTGGAGTAAAGGTAGATATAAAGCGCCTAGAGAAAATGGGTGAAGAATTAACGAAAAAGCTTAAAGAATATGAAGAAACCATTCACCGCTTAGCAGGAGAAACGTTTAACATCAATTCTCCTAAACAGCTTGGTGTCATCCTTTTTGAAAAATTAGGTCTCCCAATTATCAAGAAGACAAAAACAGGCTATTCAACGTCTGCAGATGTGCTCGAAAAGCTTGAAGATAAGCATGAAATCATTCGGTCCATTCTGCACTACAGACAAATTGGAAAGCTGCAATCGACCTATGTAGAAGGGTTAATGAAAGTAACGCGCAAGGATACCCATAAAGTGCATACAAGATTTAATCAAGCACTCACCCAAACAGGAAGATTAAGCTCAACAGATCCAAACCTTCAAAACATCCCGATTCGTTTAGAAGAAGGACGGAAGATTCGTCAAGCATTCGTTCCTTCAAAAGAAGGCTGGCTCATGTTTGCAGCTGACTATTCACAAATCGAGCTGCGTGTACTCGCTCATATTTCACAAGATGAGAATTTGATCGAAGCATTTACGAGGGACATGGACATTCACACGAAAACAGCGATGGATGTGTTCCATGTCTCAGAAGAAGAAGTGACTTCCGCTATGAGAAGACAAGCCAAGGCGGTAAATTTCGGTATTGTATACGGAATCAGCGACTATGGACTTTCTCAAAACCTTGGGATCACAAGAAAAGAAGCCGCCGCATTTATCGAGCGCTATTTAACAAGCTTTAAAGGCGTGAAAACCTATATGGAAGAAATCGTTCAGGAAGCGAAACAAAAAGGCTACGTCACGACGCTTCTTAAACGCAGACGGTATATCCCAGATATCACAAGTCGAAATTTTAATATCAAAAGCTTTGCAGAACGAACAGCCATGAACACACCGATCCAAGGCAGCGCAGCCGATATTATTAAAAAAGCGATGATTGATATGGCGCGAAGGCTCAAAGAAGAAAACCTGCAGACAAATCTTTTATTACAGGTGCACGATGAATTGATCTTTGAAGCGCCGAAAGAAGAAATCGCCATTCTTGAAAAGATTGTTCCTGAAGTCATGGAAAATGCACTTCAGCTTGATGTGCCGCTAAAAGTTGATTTTGCTTCAGGTCCATCTTGGTACGATGCGAAATAAATAATAGAGAGAAAAAGGAGCGAGGAGCATGCCGGAATTACCAGAAGTTGAAACCGTCCGGCGCACTCTCAAGCGGTTAGTCGAAGGAAAGACGATTGAAACGGTCGATATCAAATGGCCAAACATCATCAAACGTCCTGGGGAGCCGGAAGAGTTCGCAAGAAGATTGGTAGGAGAAACCATACAAACCATTGAAAGAAGAGGAAAGTTCCTCCTCTTTCATTTAGACCATTATGTGATGGTCTCCCATTTAAGGATGGAAGGGAAATACCGTGTACATGAAGCGCATGAGCCTTATGATAAACACGTACACGTCGTCTTTACGTTTACAGATGGGACGGAGCTTCGGTACCATGATGTGCGTAAATTTGGCACGATGCATTTATTTCAGCCGGGTGAAGAGGAAAGAGAACTCCCGCTATCACAGCTGGGATATGAACCATTCGATGAACAGTTTACTCCTGAGTATTTATGGGAGCAATTGAAAAAAACAACCCGCGTGGTCAAAACAGCACTGCTTGATCAAAAGATTGTCGTAGGACTTGGTAACATTTACGTAGATGAGGTCCTGTTTAAATCAGGGATTCATCCAGAAACGAAAGCGAATCAGCTCAGCCTGGAATCCTGCAAAGTGCTTCACAAACAGATCATCGATACGCTTCAGGTGGCGGTAGATGCGGGAGGAAGTACAATTCGTTCTTATATCAACTCACAAGGTGATATTGGCACATTTCAATTGCAGCTTCTTGTATATGACCGGCGGGGAGAGCCTTGCCAAACATGCGGAAGCATCATTGAGAAAACAGTAGTCGGAGGGCGCGGTACACACTTTTGTGTGACCTGCCAAAAACGTCCTCAATAAAGCTTAGCCATGAGCATGCTTCCTTTTTGCGATGCATACGATAAAAAACATTCATTTTTCAGCAAGGTGTAGACTGACACACAGCCCACCTGCTCTTCATATAGTGAAGAAGAGTCTAAGAACGCCTAGAGACTCTTGATCATCGTTGCATGAACAGAAAGGAAGAGTTCAGGTATGATTTCGATTTCGCTCCTGTTTTTAGCTATTGCAGTCAGCATCGACAGCTTTTCTGTAGGCTTTACGTATGGTCTCCGCAAAATGAGGATCCCATTTAAAGCCATCGTCATTATTGCATGCTGCTCAGGGATTGTGCTGCTCATTTCTATGCTGATTGGCAGCTTGCTGATGACATTTCTCCCTGTCTCAGTGACCGATAAACTTGGGGGAGGCATCTTAATTGCCATTGGTCTTTGGGTCCTGTATCAATTTTACAAACCAGCGAAAGAGCGTGATTTGCTTCTTCATGAAAAGACATTGCTTAATGTGGAAGTCCAATCGCTTGGGCTTGTCATTCACATTTTAAGAAAGCCAACAAGTGCAGATATTGACCGATCTGGGACGATTAATGGAATAGAAGCGGTACTTCTTGGAATTGCTTTATCCATTGATGCATTTGGCGCAGGGATTGGCGCAGCGATACTAGGCTTTTCTCCAATTGTCATGAGTATCACGGTCGCAGTGATGAGCTCACTTTTTGTATGTATCGGTCTGCGTGCCGGTCATTACTTGGCAAATTGGCGCTGGATCGATAAACTCGCATGCTTACCAGGGCTTCTGCTCATATTAATTGGGGTTTGGAAGCTGTAAAAGGAGGAAATCAATTGACGCTTGTCATTGGATTAACCGGCGGGATTGCTAGCGGAAAAAGCACAGTCTCGCAGATGATAAAAGAGCAGGGCATCCGGGTTGTGGACGCAGATGTGATTGCAAAAGAAGCGGTCGCCAAAGGAACACCCGCCCTTCATCATATCGTTCAAACCTTTGGTGAGGGTGTCCTCCTGCCAAATGGAGAGCTAGACCGGCAGCAGCTGGGAGCCATTATTTTTTCTAATGAAGAGAAAAGAAAGCAGCTAAATGCGATCGTTCACCCAGAAGTGCGAAAGGAAATGCTCAGGCAGCGAGATGAAGGAATCGACAGCCGAGAAACATTCGTTGTCCTGGATATCCCGCTTTTATTTGAGAGTCAGCTGGAAAGTCTCGTCGACCGCATTATTGTGGTGTATACAACACCAGAATTACAGCTATCACGACTCATGAATCGAAACGACCTTAGCGCGGAAGAAGCGCTGAATCGGATTCACTCTCAGCAGCCTCTTGAGGAAAAATGTAAGAAAGCAGACCGGGTGATAGAAAATACACAAGATCTTGCTTTTATTAGAAAGCAGTTGCAGAACATATTAAATGAATGGGAACATACTGATAAGTAAGAGTACATACACGTACTCTTCTTTTTTTATGCTTTTTATATTTCTCATGAAAAGAACAGCCCTTTTTAGAAAATATACGTTTATATACTGGCAATTACAATCTAATGTGATATACTAATTTCATAAATAAATTTATTGAGTATAACACATAATAGAGGAGTGACCTGTTCATGAAGGTAAAAGCAGCGATCAATGGGTTTGGCAGAATTGGACGCATGGTCTTCAGAAAAGCAATGCTTGATGATCAAATTCAAATTGTAGCGGTGAACGCAAGCTATCCTGCCGAAACGCTAGCACATTTAATTAAATATGATACAAATCATGGACGTTACGAATGCGATGTGACAGCAGAAGATGACGCACTGATTGTAAATGGGAAAAGAGTGCTTTTGCTCAATAACAGAGACCCAAAGCAGCTTCCGTGGGGAGAGCTTGGGATTGATATCGTCATAGAAGCAACCGGAAAATTTAATTCAAAAGATCAAGCGATGGGCCATATAGATGCCGGAGCGAAAAAGGTCGTACTTACAGCTCCAGGTAAAAATGAAGACATTACAATTGTGATGGGTGTCAATGAGGATGATCTTGATCCTGAAAAGCACGTCGTTATTTCAAACGCATCTTGTACAACAAACTGTTTAGCACCAGTTGTCAAATTGTTAGATGATGAATTCGGTATCGACAACGGTTTAATGACAACGGTTCATGCGTATACAAATGATCAAAAAAATATCGATAACCCGCATAAGGATTTGCGCCGGGCAAGAGCATGTGCCCAGTCCATTATTCCAACGACGACGGGTGCCGCTAAAGCGCTTTCTTTAGTGCTGCCGCACATGAAAGGGAAATTGCATGGACTTGCACTTCGCGTGCCAGTTTCCAATGTATCGATGGTTGATCTTGTTGTCGACTTGAAAAAAGATGTCACAGCAGAAGAAGTCAATGCAGCCTTCTCAAATGCATCAAAAACTTCTCTTTCCGGTATTTTAGATTACACGGATGAGCCGCTTGTTTCTACAGACTTTAATACGAACCCTTATTCAGCTGTCGTAGATGGACTGACAACGATGGTGATGGGGGATAGAAAAGTAAAAGTTCTTGCATGGTATGACAATGAATGGGGTTATTCATGCAGAGTGGTGGATCTTGTGAAGTTTGTCGGATCGCAGATGAAAGAGCTTTCTGCTGTTTGAAATGAAGAAGACGAACGTCCCTTTTCAAGGAATGAGAGAAAATCCCATTGAAAACACAGCTTGCAAAATGGGTCTAAACAAAGTATACTATTTTTCGTGAACTTCTTGTTCGCAGACTCATTCGGGTATACTTAAAGGGTTAGGACCTCTTTGGACTAACTTTCCCCCGTGGTATATGTCCGGTCCGGCTGCTTAGAACTTCACTCTTTCATTCTTGTTTAAGGGGGGTCCATGATGGAAACAATCGGACGTCACGTTATCTCCGAGCTATGGGGATGCGACTGTGATAAACTGAACGACATGGATTTTATTGAAAAAACGTTTGTAAATGCAGCTTTGAAATCAGGAGCTGAAGTAAGAGAGGTTGCTTTTCACAAATTTGCACCTCAAGGAGTAAGTGGAGTTGTCATTATTTCTGAATCTCATCTGACAATTCACAGCTTTCCTGAACATGGTTATGCGAGCATAGATGTTTATACTTGCGGCGACCTAGATCCGAATATCGCAGCAGATCATATCGGAGATGAATTAGGTGCTGAAACAAGAGAAAACATTGAAATTCCTCGAGGCATGGGACCTGTACAAGTGAAACAGGCGCAAGCCAAAGCACTGTAAACATAAAAAAAGATCGCAATGGGAGCTGGCCAAAAGCATTGAAATGCCTTTGTGTTATGCTCCTTTTTATATTTGTTTGATAGAGAAAATCCAACATTCCCCAACTCGCCTATACTTTTGTTCTAGGAAAACAAAGGTTTTTTTTATAAAATAAAGAAGAGGCATTATGGCAAAGGGGATACGTAGATGATTTTAGGACAAAAGTTCAAACGGTTCATGTCAAACCATACAGAAACATCTGACGAGCATCCAGTGTCAGAACTGAAAAGCCATTACTACAAATCGACGAATGCGCAAGTTTTTCAAGCGGTGGAAGCCATGCTTTCTGGGCACGCTTCCTATCAAGTGACATCTGTTTCAGCAGAACGAGGTGAAATCAGCGCAAACATCAGTATGCCGAAAAAAGCCTTTCTCGTAGCGACTGTCATTTCAATTCGTCCTTTTGAAACAGCTGTCGATTTTAATGTGACAACAGAAACAGCCTTGCCAACAGATTTTGGCTATAGTGAGAAAACGGTTTTTTCCCTTTATGATGAACTAGACAAACAACTTCCAAGAATAGATCGGAGCTGATGAAATGAAATGTCCCACATGTCAGCACCTTGGCACAAGGGTGCTTGATTCAAGACCAGTAGATGAAGGGAAATCCATCCGTCGTAGAAGAGAGTGCGAAAGCTGCCAATATCGCTTTACGACGTTTGAGAAATTAGAAGAATTACCACTGATTGTGGTGAAAAAAGAAGGAATTCGAGAAGAATTCAGCCGCGAAAAGATGCTGAGAGGACTCATTAAAGCATGTGAAAAGCGACCTGTTGCTTTAAAGCAGCTGGAGGATGTCTGCTTTAATATTGAAAAAGAACTGCGTAATCAAGGTATGTCAGAAGTGAAAAGTGAGCTTGTAGGTGAAATGGTGATGGACGAGCTGGCAAAAATTGATGAAGTGTCTTACGTCAGGTTTGCCTCCGTTTACCGGCAGTTTAAAGATATCAACGTCTTTATTGATGAATTAAAAGATTTATTAAAGAAAGAACGCTAAAAAAGAGCTGAAGATACTTCATGCTCTTTTTCCTGCGTAAAGCGTAAAACGCAAAAAGGGTGTACAATAGAAACAATTGCAATTCATGGGGAGGATCAGCATATGACAGAGCATTGGAAGGAAGTGCTAGCCGTCGATCCGTATGTCGTCAAAAGCGCTTCATTGCTCGGTGACATCGATAGACAGCTCATCACTCTTTTATATCAGCCGCTTATAGGCATGTCCGCTTTCAGCTTATATATGACGCTGTGGGGAGAGCTGGAACAAAATCGTATGTGGGGGAAACCCGCACCTCATCGGCAGCTCATGGTCATGCTGCAAACGAATTTGAATGATATTTTTGAGGAACGTTTAAAGCTTGAAGCGATTGGTTTACTCCGCACATATGAACAGGAAACGGAAGAAGGCAGACTGTTTACATATGAGCTTGTGCCGCCGTTAAGACCAGATGAGTTTTTCCAAGATGGTATGCTGAATGTTCTGCTGTACCATCGTGTAGAGAAAGCGAAATATATGCAGCTTCGTGATTATTTCTCATATCCCGGTGTTCCGGCAGAGGCAAAGAACATCTCGCGGTCGTTTGAAGAAGTTTTTCACGTATTGCAGCCAGGTGAACGCAGGATGACAGAAGAAATCAATCAGGCGTCATCACTTGATCAGGGCTATGAATATGTGACCGTTGGATCGAGTCAGCCGGCTCCTCTCTCAGACGAATCCTTTGATTTCGATTTATTGTTAGCAGGCATGTCTGATATGATGATTCCAAGAAAGGCTTTGACAAAGCAGGTGAAAGAAACCATTAAGAAGTTAGCCGTTGTATACGGCATCACCCCGCTTCAAATGCAAAATATTGTAGCAGGCGCCTGTGGTTCGGATCAAATGATCTCAACAGAAGAGCTGAGAAAAGCGGCAAGAGACTGGTACCAAATTGAATACAGAGGCGAGCAGCCAAAACTCATTGATCAAAAACAGCCGAGACACTTGCGTCAAGATGCTTCAAAAGCGCCAGTGGCAAATACGCCGGATGCCAAATTGATTGAAAAGCTTGATCATATTTCGCCTAGGGAGCTGCTAAAAGATATGGCTGACGGCATTGAGCCAACATATGCCGACTTAAGAATTGTCGAAGATATTATGCTTGAGCAGCAGCTAGAGCCAGGTGTCATGAACGTTTTGATCTACTATACATTACTGAAAACAGATATGAAGCTGTCGAAAACATATATGCAAAAAATCGCCGCTCATTGGGTGAGAAAGAAAATTAAAACCGTAGCGGCGGCCATGAAAATGGCCAAAGAAGAGAACAGGCAAATGACAGAGTGGGCGCAGCAGAAAAAGCAGCGTAGCACATACGGATCAGGGAAAGTTGTCCGTGAAGAGAAGCTTCCTGACTGGATGAAAGAAACCGAAACGAAAGAACAGCCAGCAAAAGAACAAACAGACAGCCTGTCGACAGAAGACCTCGAACGAGAAAAAGAAAAACTGTTAGATCAGTTTAAAAATATGAAAAAGTACAATGCACATTAAGATGAGGTGAGATGAGGATGAAACCGATCGGTCGTTCATTTGAACAGCTAAAAGGGCGCGTAGATTTTCGTGTGAGATACAATCAGATTAAAGAGAGTGTGTTATCTGATGAAGATGTAAAAGCCTTTTTACAGGAGCACCAAGAAGACATACACGAAGACATGATCAATCGCAGCTTGAACCGGCTTTTTGAATATGTGCAGCAGTCGAAGGGCTGTTCATATTGCTTAGATGAAGAGAACGTCAATGCGATTTTAGACGGTTATCACCCGAAGCTTGTGATCAAAGGTCAGAGTATTGATATTGAATATTCCCCTTGTCCAGTCAAGCTGCGGCTCGATAGACAGAAAAAACAGCAAGAGCTCATGAAAAGTATGTACATTCCGCAAAATGTTCTTCAAGCGACGTTCGCTGATTTGAACGTTGTGGGAAGACAGGAAGTCATTCAAAAAGTAGGGCAATTCCTGCAAAGCTATGATGAGACGGGCAAAGGGAAGGGCCTATATTTACACGGAAAGTTTGGAGTAGGAAAAACGTATATTCTGGCAGCCATTGCGCAGCAGTTAGCGGAGAAGGAATACCCATCTCTCCTTGTGTACGTGCCTGAATTTGTGAGAGAGCTAAAAAATTCGTTAGCCGATCATACACTAGAATCAAAACTGAACATGGTCAAATCCACCCCTATTTTAATGCTTGATGATATTGGGGCAGAGTCGATGACAAGCTGGGTTCGAGATGAACTACTCGGAACGATTTTACAATACCGTATGGCAGAGCAGCTGCCGACTTTCTTCTCTTCTAATTTCTCACCAAGTGAACTGAAGCATCACTTTACGTACTCACAGCGCGGGGAAAAAGAAGAGGTCAAAGCCGCTCGTTTAATGGAACGGATTCTCTATTTAGCAGAGGCAGTCTTGCTCGAAGGAGAAAACCGCCGTCATTTATAAAAGCGTTTATCACTTGAAGGAGGAGCAAATGAAATGAACAAAAGAAAATGGCTGCTTTTTCTCGTGATTGCAGGTCTCGCAGTTTTACTGTGGTGGCTGAACAAACAGCATCTTCAGCTGGCGCCGAAAGATGTGAAAAATTGGGTGCTTCAATTTGGGATGCTGGCACCATTTGTTTTTCTTTTCTTATCTCTTTTTCGCCCGTTTGTTCTCGTCCCTATTACGGTTTTTTCGCTGGCAGCAGGTTTGGCATTTGGCAGTGTTCTTGGGACGATTTATGCCCTCGTTGGTGCTACCGCCGGAGCAACATGCTCCTTCCTGCTTGCCACAACCTTTCGTGCAAAAAAGAAGGAAACACAATCAAGCAGCCGGAAGCTGAAAGCGGTGACGTCCCGCATTCAGGAGCATGGGTTTCTTTACATTTTGTTATTGCGTATTGCCCCAATCCATTTTGACTTTGTCAGCTATGCGGCAGCAGCTTCACGTGCAAATTATCGTGCATTTACGGCAGCTACCTTTTTAGGCTTAATACCGGGTACAGTTGCATTAAATGTCCTTGGCTCAAGCTTTGTCAGTGGCAATTATGCCGCTTTAGCAATCGTTTGTTTGATTTATCTAATCTTTATCTCAGTTCCGCTCATTTTAAAAAGAAAGATGCCTGATTTATTTTAGGCGTCTATTTTTTATGTTCTCCCCATATATATGTAACAGATGTCGTTAGGGGGGACAAACATGCTTGAAATAATCTTTGAAGATGAATATGACACCGCCGCTTTTTTACATCTTGCTGAACACTTGGACAGTCGGCATCACATGTCAATTCAACAAGGGAAAGACCGGCTTCTCATAGAGGCGAAGGAATCAAAGGAAGGACTTGAGTCCATTGTGCGGCCATTACTGGTTCACTTTTTTTTGGAATGCAAAGAAAATGAGCGCATGCGCAGCATTCTTGAAAACACGTATCTATTTAAAGATCCTGAAGAGCAGCACCAAATTCTTTCAATTGCCCACAGCATCATGAACGGGGATTTAGATGATATTCCCGGCATTCATCAAGAACCGTCAAGAGAAGCCCTGTTAACAAAGGAGCTCGAGACGATTTCTTTACAGCAAGGTATTTTTTCAATTGGTTCATTTATGACATTCAGACTGTCAGAGTATGACAGGAGGCTGAAGAACTATGTTGAAGTCTCCATTGAAGAATACAAAATGGAACAAGAATATCAAAACTTCATTCAATCGCTTCGAGACTATGTGATGGCAAAAGAACCGAAGCTCGAAAAAGTACATGTTGTGCATCAGGATCGCCTGATGATTTGGGAATTTCGGTACGCTTCTGAGCGTGATCAAAAACAATACATAGACAGACAGTTTGTAAGAGAGCATCCAATGTATATTGATTCGCAGCTGATTGCACCACTCGTATCCATAGCGCCCAAAAAGATTGACCTGTTTACAAATGATACAGGTCACTCGATGGTACAGACCATTCAAAATATTTTTCAAGAAAGGGTCGAGGTATTCCCGGCTCATTCATTTCAAGAACACAATGTTCAATTTGTCCATGACCATTTGGAACAGAAAAGTGAAAAGCTTTCTTGATTTTCACGAAAAAACGTTTTATAATACGGTGTAACTTCATACAAAGACCGTATTGATAAGGACATGAACAAATGAACACCCGCTTAAAGAGAGGGAAGCCGCGGCTGAAAGCTTCCTAGCAGAGGACCATTTGCTTTACCACCTTTGAACATCAGCTGTGAACGTTTTAGTAATGGCTGACGGGAATTCCCGTTATCGAACCACAAGCCGTGTTTGCTTATGAAAAAGTAAGCTGCAAATACGGGAAAAAGGGTGGAACCACGATTCCGTTTTATTCAACCTCGTCCCTTTCCAGGGGGCGGGGTTTTTATATTGCCAAAAAAAGGAGTGACCAGAGATGTCAGAACAAATTCAACTTACATTTCCAGATGGAGCAGTCAAGGAGTTTGACAACACAGCTACAACAGAAGACATCGCGGCATCAATTAGCCCAGGCCTAAAGAAAAAAGCGCTTGCCGGTAAATTGAACGGCAAAGAAATAGATCTGCGTACGCCGCTACTAGAAAGTGGAACAATTGAGATCATCACAGATAAAAGTGATGAAGCACTCGACATTATGCGCCACAGCACAGCTCATTTGCTAGCACAGGCAATCAAACGCCTGTATGGAAAAGAGCATCACGTTCAGTTTGGCGTAGGTCCTGTGATTGAAAATGGCTTCTACTACGATGTGGACATCGATGTTGCCATCACACCGGAAGATTTACCAAAGATTGAAAAAGAAATGAAAAAAATCATTAACAGCAATCTGCCAATCGAGCGAATTGAAGTATCAAGAGAAGAAGCGAAAAAACGCTTTGAAGCGATTGGTGATCAATTAAAGCTTGAGCTGTTAGAGGCGATTCCAGAAGGTGAAGCTGTCACGATTTATGAGCAGGGTGAATTCTTTGACCTCTGCCGCGGCATTCACTTGCCATCAACAGGGAAAATCAAAGAGTTTAAGCTGTTAAGCCTTGCAGGTGCATACTGGAGAGGTGACAGCAACAATCAAATGCTTCAGCGTATTTACGGTACAGCTTTCTTCAGCAAAGATGATCTAAATGAGCATCTACGCCTGCTTGAAGAAGCGAAAGAACGCGATCACCGTAAACTAGGAAAAGAGCTGAAACTGTTTGCGAACTCTCAAAAGGTAGGTCAAGGTCTACCGCTTTGGCTGCCAAAAGGCGCAACGATCCGCCGCGTTATTGAGCGTTACATTGTCGATAAAGAAGTACGCCTTGGTTATGAGCATGTGTATACACCAGTTCTTGCAAATGTTGAATTGTATAAAACATCAGGGCACTGGGCGCATTATCAAGAAGACATGTTCCCTGTGATGGAAATGGACAATGAAGATCTTGTTCTTCGTCCGATGAACTGTCCTCACCATATGATGATTTACAAAAACGAGCCGCATAGCTATCGCGAATTGCCAATTCGTATTGCAGAGCTTGGTACAATGCACCGTTATGAAATGTCAGGTGCTTTATCCGGCCTTCAGCGTGTTCGCGGTATGACATTAAACGATGCCCATATCTTTGTACGTCCAGATCAAATCAAAGACGAATTCATTCGTACAGTTCGCCTAATTGAAGAAGTGTATCAAGACTTTGGCTTGAATGACTACACATTCCGCTTATCTTACCGTGATCCAGAAGATACTGAGAAGTATTTCGACGATGATGCCATGTGGAATAAAGCGCAATCGATGCTAAAGGATGCAATGGACGAGCTTGGTCATGACTATTATGAGGCAGAAGGCGAAGCGGCATTTTATGGTCCGAAGCTTGACGTTCAAGTGAAGACAGCTCTTGGAAAAGAAGAGACACTGTCTACTGTACAGCTTGATTTCTTACTTCCAGAGCGCTTCGATCTCACATATATCGGAGAAGATGGCAAGCACCATCGTCCAGTCGTGATTCATAGAGGTGTTGTTTCTACAATGGAGCGTTTTGTTGCCTTCTTAATTGAAGAATACAAAGGAGCCCTACCAACTTGGCTGGCACCTGTACAATTCCAAGTCATCCCGGTTTCACCTTCTGTCCATTTAGACTATGCGAAAAAAGTACAAGAACGTTTGCAGCTTGAAGGTCTTCGTGTAGAGCTTGACAGCCGTGATGAAAAAATCGGATACAAAATTAGAGAAGCGCAAATGCAAAAGATTCCGTACATGCTAGTCGTCGGAGATCAAGAAGCAGAAAATGGCGCAGTCAATGTAAGAAAATACGGAGAGCAAGATTCAGAAACAATGGATCTTGAAGCCTTTGTGAAACATGCAGTAGCAGAAGCGAAAAAATAATCTTTTTCAAGCGAAGCAGTCAGTGATCTTTCTCCTTAGATCACTGGCTTTTTCTTTTTGGGAAAAATTCTCCACTAGTGATCCAGTCCCTTGAATGATACGTTTAGATAGTATGAAAGTATGGGTAAGTATGTACTATTGGTTCGAGTTAAATTGGGGGTATGAAAGCGATGATGAAAACAACAAACACTTTATCATCACAAGTATTGGAGCGATCAGCAGTACTTCGTGCATTGGAACACTCACTGGCGATGATTGAATTTGATGTGACAGGTGAAGTGCTATGGGTCAATGATATTTTTGCAAAAGCCATGGGATATTCAAAGCAAGAGATGATTGGTTTAAAACATAGACAGTTTTGTCCTCCTCATATTGCAGAACACGCAAGCTATCAAATGTTTTGGAAGCGTTTGAAAGAGGGGCAAGTCTTTCAGGAAAAGGTGCAGCGGACGACGAAGAATGGTGACAATTTATGGCTTGAAGCGACATATACACCTGTCCGCAATGAAGAGGAACGCGTAGTGGGTGTTGTGAAAGTCGCAACAGACATAACAGAAAGAGAAAGCACGATGAAACAGGTCGTAGGCGATTTAAAGGACATGTCTGCGAAATTAATGGAGCGAGCAGAAGTGGGCATCCAGCATAGTCAAAGAGTCAATGTCTCCTTTGATCATATAGCAAACGAAACAGATCAAAATATGAGCTTACTAGAAGGATTAACAGAGCAGGTAGAGTCCATCAGCTCCATCGCTACAACGATTAACAGCATTTCCTCACAAACCCAGCTCCTTGCATTAAATGCGGCGATCGAAGCAGCCCATGCAGGTTCCTATGGAAATGGCTTTAGTGTAGTGGCGGCAGAAATTCGAAAGCTTGCAACTGATTCAAAAGAAGCGATCGTCAAAGTAGATCAATATGTAAAGGCGATTCATGCGGAAGTAGAGAAGGTCAGCAGCGGAACGAGCCGGGCCAAGACAACGGTGTTTACAAATCGCGATCTTGTAAAGCAGGCAAGCGAGGAATTTATGAATGTAGGAGAAGCAGCCCGCAGCTTAGACAAGCAAGCGCAAAGTCTAGCGGGAATTGTGTAGTTTGAGCACACAAAAAACACCCAATCTCGTTAGGAGAAGGGTGTTTTCTCGTTTGTTCTATTTTAATATATCAAACAATTCATGTAAGTCTTTGATTTCATAATCTGGCGTTACATCTGTTTCGTTCTTTTTGCCATGTCGATTGATCCAAACGGTTTGAATCCCGGCTCGAGATGCCCCAAGAATATCTGTTTTTGGATTATCTCCCACCATGATCACATCGTCTTTTGTTAGATTTAACAGCTGAAGGCAGTGCTCAAAGATGCCAGGGTCAGGTTTGCCTTTCCCGTAATCTCCTGAAATGACAATTTCATTAAAATAAGGTGCAAGCTCAGGAACACCTGCCAGTTTTTCCTTTTGAAGACTAGGATCTCCGTTTGTTAAAAGGAGCAATTCATAGCTGCCTTTCAGACGGTCTAAAACAGGGTACGTTTCTTCATAGACAAATGGGCGTTTTCTCCGCTCTGCTGCAAAGAAATCAGCCAAATATTGTCCAAATGCCTTATCGTCAATTCCTGCTTCTTTTAAGCCATTGGTCCAAGCGTTCTTGCGATACTCTGGTGCAAGGGCATTCAATTTTTGAAAGCCTTCGCTAATCGGTTCACTAAAATTGGACCACAGTCCTTCGAAAGGATTAATTCCGATCATGACAGTATAATCATATGTTTCATAGGACGAATACAGCTTTCTTGCTTCTTCACGTACAATTTGTTCAAATGTTTCTGGATTCAGTCCATATTTCTTTTCCGCTTCGCGGCATGTTTCCTGAAAAGTGGTGTGAATGCTTTTTTCATCCCAAAGCAAAGTATCATCTAAATCGAAAAATACGGCTTTCATGATCTTCTCCCTTGTTATGTATATGTTACCTTCAATTGCAAGTGACGGCTCAAGTTCATTTTACAATAGAAGATGAGGGCAATAAAGAAAAGATTTGAGAGATATTTGAACATTGACCGCACATGATAGAATAGAAAGACAGTAAATAATACATACATCAATTGAGGTGGCAGGTTTGCTTCATTTAATTATTATGATGATCGAGCGTGTTGGGATCATCGTTATTTTAGGGTTTGTGCTTGCCCATGTGAAGGGCTTTCGCAATCTATTGCTTCATAATGAAGGGTTTCGAAAAAAGGCAGTCCTTGTCTTTATTTTTGCTTCTTTTAGTATTATCAGCAATTACACAGGAATTGAAATCCAGCAGCAGATGGTCATGAATCATGAGTTTTCCTATCATCTCGGCTCGTCAAGCTCAATTGCCAATACGAGAATCATGGGAATCGAAATGGGCGGATTAATAGGAGGGCCGTTTGTTGGCATTGGCGCAGGGCTTTTAGCTGGGATTCATCGCTATTCATTAGGAGGAAGCACGGCACTTAGCTGTGCGATTTCTTCGATTTTAGCCGGTGTGATTGCAGGCTATGTCGGCAGCAGGTTTAAGCGGAAGAATCGAATGGTGACACCTCGCCAAGCCGCACTTTTTGGTGTGGCAATGGAATCCTTGCAGATGATCATTATCCTTCTATTTGCAAAGCCATTTGCTGAAGCTTGGGGGCTTGTGAGTATTATTGCCCTGCCGATGATTTTTGTGAATGGAATTGGTAGCTTTATCTTTTTATCGATTTTACAGTCAGTCATTCGGCAAGAAGAGCAGGCAAAGGCAATGCAGACACACCGTGTATTTTCAATCGCCGATCAAACGCTGCCTTTCTTCCGCCAAGGGTTAAATGAACAGTCATGTAAAAGCGTGGCGGAGATCATTCATCGATTAACAGAGACGGATGCGGTCTCCTTAACCGATACAGAAAAGATTTTAGCGCATGTTGGAGATGGGACGGATCATCATATTCCATCGAAAAGCCTCATTACAGGACTGTCGAAACAAGTATTAATGAGCGGCAAAATTATGAAGGCACATTCGAAAGATGAAATCAATTGTTCAGTCACCCATTGCCCGCTTCAAGCGGCGATTGTGCTGCCCCTCACCTCCAATGGTCAAACGATCGGAACGTTAAAAATGTATTTCAATTCTCCGGTCGGATTAAGCAGGGTAGAGGAGGAACTTGCAGAAGGCTTGGCGATGCTGTTTTCCACACAGCTTGAGCTTGGGGAGGCAGAAACCCAAAGCCGTCTGCTAAAAGATGCAGAGATCAAAGCGCTTCAAGCGCAAGTGAATCCGCACTTTTTATTTAACGCCATTAATACCATCTCTGTCTTGTGCAGAACGAACGTAGAGATGGCTAGAAAGCTGCTGCTTCAGCTGAGTATATATTTTCGATCCAATTTGCAAGGCGCCCGCCAGCTGCTCATTCCACTTCATAAAGAAATTCAGCATGTAGAAGCCTATTTGTCACTTGAACAAGCAAGGTTTCCAAATAAATACCACGTGACCTTTCAAATTGAAAAGGAGCTAGAGCAGGTGATGATTCCGCCATTTGTGCTTCAGGTGCTTGTTGAAAATGCAGTGAGACACGCATTTCCTAAACATCAAACGAGCTGTGAAGTCATCGTATCTGCTGTGATGAAAGATGGGCATGTCAATATGAAAGTGACGGATAATGGACAGGGAATCGAGAATGACAAGATGGCTCAGTTATTAAAAGCGCCTGTTGAATCCAAAGAAGGAACAGGTACGGCTCTTTTTAATTTAGATCAGCGGTTAAGAGGGATTTTTGGCAGACAAGCCGCTCTATCTATTCATAGCGGCCAAGGCACTGACATCTCATTTCGCATTCCAATGGACTATGTAAAAGAGGATGATTTTCGTTGATAAATGTATTAATCGTAGATGATGAAGTGTTAGCAAGAGACGAATTAAAATACTTATTACGCAGAACGAAAGAGGATGTTCAAATAGAGGAAGCAGAAAATATAGAATCAGCTTTTGACCGGATGGTGGATCATAAGCCGGACCTGCTCTTTTTAGACATTGATTTATCTGGTGAAAATGGATTTGATATTGCCAAAAGGCTCAACCGGATGTCTGATCCGCCAGCAATTGTATTTGCGACAGCCTTTGATCAGTATGCGCTGAAGGCGTTTGAGGTCAGTGCGCTCGATTATTTAACAAAACCATTTGATGAAGAACGGCTTTTGCAAACGATCCAAAAGTTTAAAAAGTGGAAATCTGTTGAGACGCAAGACCACCAGCTATCAGATGAGAAAATTCCCCATCAGCAAAAATTAGCCATCTCAGTCGATGATTCAATTGTCATTCTGCAAGTAGAAGAGATCATGTATGTAGGGCTTAGTGAGGGGAAAAAGGTTGTGAAAACAAAGGATCACATGTATGAGGTCACAGAACCGCTTGTGGTCATTGAAAAGAAACTCCCTGAGGCTTACTTTATGAGGGTTCATCGAAGTTATATCGTGAACACCTCTCATATGAAAGAAGTACAGCCGTGGTTTAATTCGACGTATAATCTGCATATGACAGACGGGTCGATTATTCCTGTCAGCCGCACTTACGCCAAAGAACTAAAGAAGTCGCTCCTGCTAGAGTAGGACGGCTTTTTTTATTTGTATTTCAATACTCGTTTTCTGCATTTCATTCATTGAATCCGGCGAGTTTGATTGTAAACGCTTCATTCGTTTATTTCATGCCGTATACTGAGGGCAGTCGAAGAAAGAGGTGAAGGGGCATGAGTGCCACTAAAGTATATGGATTTCTATCTCAAGCATTTATCTTTGCAACTGTAATGTTCGTTTCTAATCTCATTTCAATGTATTTACCAATTCCGATGCCTGCATCTGTGATCGGTCTGGTTCTATTATTTGTTTTGCTGACAACGAAAATCGTCAAACTGGAGCAAGTGGAGCAATTAGGTACATCATTGACAGGGCTCATTAGCTTTCTATTTGTTCCCTCTGGTATCTCGGTTATTCAATCATTAGGTGTCATGCAAGAAGTAGGTGTGCAAGTCGTCGGTGTCATTATCATTGCAACGATTATGTTACTAGCAGCGACAGGGCTATTCACGCAGCTTCTCATGCAATTATCAGACAAACCACAGAAACGTAAAGAGACAAAGGAGAGCAAATCGACTCCTTCTCATTCTAATAAACCAGCTTCAAGTACGCATTAAAGGAGAGATGCAGGATGGGTACAAGTACGATGAGTCCTTATTTTGGTATAGTCGTCTCATTGGTCGCCTTTGGAATCGGTACATTCTTATTTAAAAAATCAAAAGGCTTCTTCTTATTTACACCACTTTTTGTCGCCATGGTGTTAGGTATTTTATTTTTGAAAATTGGCGGTTTTTCCTATGCAGATTATAATGAGGGCGGCAAGATTATCAAGTTTTTCTTAGAGCCTGCGACGATTGCTTTCGCTATTCCGCTTTATAAGCAGCGCGCATTGCTTAAAAAATATTGGTGGCAGATTTTATCCGCTATTTTTGTAGGATCACTTTGCTCCATTACAATTGTGTATGTCGTAGCAAAAGGCATTCATCTTGATGCGGCTGTAATGAAAAGTATGCTCCCGCAGGCAGCGACGACAGCGATTGCTCTTCCGATTGCAAAGGATATTGGCGGAATTGCAGATATCACAGCCTTTGCGGTCATATTTAATGCAGTCATTGTGTATGCACTAGGTGCTTTCTTCTTAAAATGGTTTCGAATTAAAAATCCAGTGGCAAAAGGGCTTGCACTCGGTACATCAGGACATGCACTTGGCGTCTCTGTTGGGATTGAGATGGGTGAAGTGGAAGCGGCCATGGCAAGTATTGCTGTTGTGGTCGTAGGAGTTGTGACTGTCATTGTCATCCCAATCTTTATGCAATTCATTCTTTGATGACGTGATTGTTTTGAAAAAGCCTTGCCCAATTCGTTTAATCATGCTAAAATGAAAAAGTTGTTTCAAGAGTTCGGTTACTTGACGGACAAATGAAAATTGTGTAGAATAATTAACGAATTGAATAGATATCACAAGCAGAAGCACCCGCTTCTCACCTGATTGACACGTGTTTGTAGTTGACAGGTTGACCGTACATTTATTTTTTCATGCAAATGTTCGCAGTGTGGGTGTTTTATATGCCCACACTTTTTGTTTGCCTGTAAAACATACAACGAAATGGTCAAAATGAATTGTGAACTCAATTCAAAATCTCATGGAGGTGGCTCACTATTAGCAAAGATCAATTAGTTAATGAAGGTATTCGTGCGCGTGAAGTTCGTTTGATCGGACAAAATGGCGATCAGCTGGGGATTAAAACCCGCCAGGAAGCTCTGGAAATTGCTACGAAAGCCAATCTTGACCTTGTGTTAGTTGCTGCAAATGCAAAACCACCTGTTTGCCGAATCATGGACTATGGTAAGTTCCGATTCGAACAGCAGAAGAAGGATAAAGAGGCACGTAAGAATCAAAAAATCATTAGCTTAAAAGAAGTTCGGTTGAGCCCGACAATTGATGAACATGATTTTAACACGAAGCTCCGTAATGCAATCAAATTCCTTGAAAAGGGCGATAAAGTGAAAGCTTCTATCCGCTTTAAAGGGCGTGCGATTACGCATAAAGAAATCGGACAGCGCGTGTTAGACCGTTTCTCTGAAGCTTGCGCTGAAGTAGCAACAGTAGAAACAAAACCTAAGATGGACGGACGTAGCATGTTCCTCATGCTTGCACCAAAAGTCGAAAAGTAAAGTAACAGAGGGAGGAAATATCCAATGCCAAAAATGAAAACTCACCGCGGATCTGCTAAACGTTTCAAAAAAACAGGTTCTGGTAAACTTAAACGTTCTCATGCGTACACAAGTCACCTGTTCGCTAACAAATCTACAAAGCAAAAACGTAAATTGCGTAAGAGCGCAATCGTAAGTGCTGGAGATTTCAAACGTATCAAACAACAACTTGCAAACATCAAGTAATTTGGAATAGGAATCATAGGAGGGAATTACAATGCCAAGAGTAAAAGGCGGAACTGTGTCGCGTCAGCGTCGTAAAAAGGTTCTTAAATTAGCAAAAGGTTATTTCGGTTCAAAACATAGATTATACAAAGTAGCAAACCAACAGGTGATGAAATCTGGAAACTACGCTTTCCGTGACCGTCGTCAGAAAAAACGTGACTTCCGTAAACTATGGATCACTCGTATCAATGCTGCAGCTCGTATGAACGGTCTTTCTTACAGCCGTTTAATGCATGGCCTAAAGCTTTCTGGTATCGAAGTAAACCGCAAAATGCTTGCTGACCTTGCTGTGAATGACCTAAGTGCATTCAATCAGCTTGCTGATGCTGCAAAAGCACAACTAGACAAGTAAGTCATATGAAAGATCATTCCGTCGAGGGGTGATCTTTTTTGCTCATCATGTGAGGTGAAATGAATGAATATCGCGTTGATTGTGCTGCTGATCTTGGTAAATGGCTATGGTTTCTTTCTCATGGGAGAGGACAAACGCCGGGCAAAAGCGCATAAATGGAGAATTTCAGAGGCGCACTTATGGAGTGCTGCCGTGCTTTTTGGGGCTGCTGGATCGTATCTAGGGATGCAGTATTTCCGTCATAAAACAAAGCATCCTGCCTTTCAAATTGGCATGCCAGTGTTAATCATGGTGCAGTTGATCATATTAGGATATATCAAGTTCATCTGAAAAAGGAGCAGACGCCATCAAGACGGCGTGTCTGCTCCTTTTTTTTGTTTGATTTTTTTAATGGGCTGATCCCAATCAATTTTTGTTTGAGGATAACGTTCGATAATGTTTTCCTCCAATTTTTCAAAGTCTTCTAATGTAAATTCACTTAGCTTCTCAGGTGACTCCGTCCAAACGTAAATGGAGTGGACAAATAGAGGATGATCCTTAGAAGGAACATGCTTCTCCCCTTCAAACAAGACACCTTTATAGACGAAATTAAAATTTTTACGTGCATTTTGTTGTTCGTCCATAAAATAAAAGCCTTCTTTTAATTGTGCTTGTTTCAGCTTTCTTCTCGGATTTGAGAAGAATTTTACCGCCATGTAGAAGATGTAGACAAGCAGTGCAACAAGAGCTAGTCTAATGAGGATTACAAACATGACAGGATGCACCTCCAATACCGTTATCTGATGTACTACGAATGAAAAGGCCAAAAGGTTTCAACTTTTTTTAAAAAAATATTTCGGAAAACGAAAAAATATTCATAAAAAGATCGTATTGAACGAAAAAGGTTTTGTATAATAAGAATGCACCATGAAGATAAAGGAGGATATATGGAATGACAAAGCTAGATCAAACATTAACTATGCTGAAAGACCTAACGGATGCAAAAGGGATTCCAGGAAATGAACGTGATGTCAAAAAAGTCATGCAGACATACATAGAATCATATGCAGATGAAGTCTCTAGTGACCGCCTTGGCAGCTTAATTGCTAAGAAGGAAGGAAACGCAAACGGACCTAAAATTATGCTTGCTGGTCACTTAGATGAAGTAGGATTCATGGTGACAAAAATTGATGACAAAGGCTACATTCGCTTCCAAACTGTCGGCGGATGGTGGTCGCAGGTCATGCTCGCGCAGCGTGTGACGATTGTAACGAAAAAGGGAGACATAACAGGTGTGATTGGCTCAAAGCCGCCGCACGTCTTGTCACCTGAAGCTCGAAAAAAATCGATTGAGATTACAGATATGTTTATTGATATCGGTGCATCAAGCAAAGAACAGGCAATGGAGTGGGGCGTTCTGCCTGGAGATCAAATCGTCCCTTATTTTGAGTTTACAGTGATGAATGATGAAAAAATGCTCCTTGCAAAAGCATGGGACAACCGTATCGGCTGTGCAGTTGCGATTGATGTCATGAAGAACTTACACAATACTCAGCATGAGAATATTGCTTACAGTGTTGCAACTGTACAAGAGGAAGTTGGCCTGCGTGGTGCCAAAACAGCAGCGGCTACAATCCAGCCTGATATTGGATTTGCCATTGATGTTGGTGTAGCAGGAGACACACCGGGCATTACTGAAAAAGAAGCAACAAGCAAACTTGGCAAAGGACCAACGATTGTTGTATTTGATGCTTCTATGGTATCTCATAAAGGGCTTCGGGATTTTGTTGTCCAAACAGCGGATGAATTGAACATTCCGTACCAATATGACTCTATGCCTGGCGGCGGGACAGATGCTGGCGGTATCCATTTAACAGGTCATGGTGTGCCATCACTATCGATCGGGATACCAAGTAGATATATCCATACCCATGCAGCAATGATTCACCGAGATGATTATGAAAATGCAGTGAAGCTTTTAACAGAAGTGATCAAAAGACTTGATCAAAAAACGGTTGAGCAGATCACGTACGGTTCTTAAGTAAGAAAGCCTTTCCTCAGTATAGGGGAAGGGCTTTTTTTATTTCATTGAATTTCCCAGGAAATGAACTGTCATTTTAAGTTACGCCAAAAGAACTGTTTTTGAGAGAAGAAGAAAAAATATTCTAGTGAATAAGGCACATGTGATCTGGCTTTTATTTTTGTAAGATGAAAGCAATAAAAAGGACAGAGCCTAAAGAATGCCCTGTCAAAAGAGAGTTTATGGAAGTAGGTGAAGCTACCTTAAGAATAAACACATTATTCTTATTTGTCAACTTGGTTTTAAAGGAAAGAAAAATCAATCAATTTATGTTATATTTGTAACAAATTGTTTGTGCAAAGGGGATGGTTAAATGAATGCGGTTACAATTGTCATAGCATCTATGTGTATTTTAGCGATTGCCTATCGTCTTTATGGCACATTTATGATGGTCAAGGTCTTAAAGGTGACAGACGATCATCCTACACCGGCTCACACATTAGAGGACGGGAAGGATTATGTGCCAACCAATAAATGGGTCACATTTGGGCATCACTTTGCTGCGATTGCAGCTGCAGGTCCGTTAGTGGGTCCGATTTTAGCCGCGCAATTTGGGTATTTACCGGGTCTTCTTTGGCTGTTAATTGGCGCAGTGATAGGCGGAGCTGTACATGATCTTGTCGTCTTATTTGCGTCAATGCGAAAAAAGGGGAAATCGTTATCAGAGGTAGCGAAGGAAGAGCTAGGACCTGTCGCAGGATTTTGTACAGGGCTTGCGATGCTGTTTATCATTACGATCACAATGGCAGGACTGTCTATGGTTGTGCTTCATGCGTTAGAACGTAACCCTTGGGGGACATTTGCAGTTGGAATCACGATTCCAATTGCGATGGGGGTTGGTCTTTATTATAAAAAGACAGGCAATTTAAAACTAGCCACAACTGCGGGATTTATCTTGCTGATGGTTGGTGTATTCCTTGGGCCGAATATTCAAGGAACGGCACTTGGCGATCTTTTAACACTTGATACAAAAACACTTGCTCTTGCCTTGCCGATCTATGCTTTTTTTGCTGCGGCATTGCCGGTTTGGCTGCTGCTCGCACCGAGGGACTATTTAAGCAGCTTTATGAAAATAGGTGTTTTTATCGCATTGATTGCTGGAATCTTTGTCGTCAATCCAACGATTCAATTCCCAGCCTTTACGGAGTTTGTGAATGGAGGAGGTCCTGTTTTAGCTGGTCCTGTCTGGCCTTTTATTTCAATAACCATTGCTTGCGGTGCCATATCTGGTTTCCACGCATTTGTTGGATCTGGGACAACACCTAAAATGCTTGACCGCTGGAGTGATATGAAGCCTGTCGCTTTTGGCGCAATGCTAGTAGAATGTCTAGTTGGAATTATGGCGTTAATTGCCGCTACCGCTCTTCATCCAGGCGATTATTTTGCGATAAACAGTACGCCAGAAGTGTTCAGAACACTCGGGATGAGTGTCGAGAACCTTCCGCAGTTGAGTAAGGAAATTGGTCTTGATTTAGAAGGAAGAACGGGTGGAGCTGTGACATTAGCTGTAGGGATGGCGTATATCTTTACGGGAATTCCGTTCTTTGGTCATTTGGCGTCTTATTTTTTCCAATTCGTCATTATGTTTGAGGCCGTCTTTATTTTAACCGCTATTGATGCAGGGACACGTGTGGCACGATATTTGATTCAAGACTTCTTTGGCGAAGCTTATAAACCGCTTAAACGAAATGACTGGGTCCCTGGGTCGGTGTTCGCAAGTGCGCTTGCTTGTTTTATGTGGGGGTACTTGCTTTACTCTGGAGACATCGGGTCCATTTGGGCACTGTTTGGGGTATCAAACCAGTTAATGGCATCGGTCGGTCTCATCATAGGAGCAACCGTTGTCTTAAAAATTGCAGATAAAAGGCGATATATGCTGACTTGTTTAATTCCACTTGCTTACTTATATGTGACAGTGAATTATGCGGGCTATTGGATGGTAGCAAATGTATACCTTAATCCCGAGGCAGCAGGTTACAGCGTGCTGAATGCTGTGCTGTCAATCATTATGCTGATCTTAGGATTTGTGATTATTGTGTTTGCGATTAAAAAATGGGTCGACATTTGGCGTGATCCAGCGCTTCGGATGGAAACACCGATCACTGGCTAAATGAAAAAGCCGGTTTGCTATGATAAGCAAACCGGCTTCTTTTATTGCTGCTGATGAGGCTTTAAGCCTTGCTCTAATGTTTCAAGAATCTCGTTTTTCTCGTTTTCTGATGCTTCTTGCCATAGCACTTCGAACAACACGCCAAGGCCTGGCAGCATTTTTTCCTCACCGCTTTGAATGGCATCTAAAATCGTATGCTCAAGCTGCTCTTGATTATGGCCAGTGATGTTTTGAATGACTGCGCCTCTTAAATTAAAATCCATTGCCCACACTCCTTTTTTGATGGTAATAGCCCTATTCTGTCTCAAAGACAGGTTTATTATGTAGTGTGCATGAGATATAATAAATTCATGATATTTAAAGGAGTTAAAGTCGCTTGAAATATATAGAATCAGCTAAAAACACAAACATTAAACAGTGGAAAAAGCTCCATACGAAAAAAGAACGAACGAAAACGGGGCTGTTTCTTGTGGAGGGAATCCACTTAGTGGAAGAAGCATTGAAGAGCGGAGTTGTGAAAGAATTAATGGTCACATCGCCTGATAAGCTTCCTTCTCATATTGATCCGGACATTGAACTTTATGAACTGAGCGAGGAAGCCTTTTCTGCCATGACCGAAACGGAAACGCCTCAGCACATCGCGGCAGTTTGTACAGTTCCTGTATTTGAAGAAAAGAAGTATGAACGACTTCTTCTATTAGATGCAGTGCAGGACCCAGGGAATCTAGGCACACTCATTCGGACAGCAGATGCCGCTGGACTTGATGCTGTGATCTTAGGCGATGGAACAGTGGATGCGTTTAACGGAAAAACGCTCCGTTCCGCACAAGGGTCACATTTCCACCTGCCCATTTTAAAGCAAAGCCTTCAGCAGACCATACCAGCATGTAAGGAGCAAGGCATTCCTGTATACGGAAGTGCTCTAAACAATGCGAAAGCGTATAGAAGCGTAACGGCAGAAGGTTCGTTTGCATTAATTGTGGGCAATGAAGGCGCGGGTATAAACCCAGAGATTCTGCAAATGACAGACCATAATTTATATGTGCCAATGTATGGACAGGCAGAATCATTAAATGTGGCTGTTGCAGCAGCTGTTCTTGTCTATCATTTGCGTGGATAGTGTTGCAACATGCGCTTATTTTCACTATAATGAAACTAATATTTTAAAAACCATGATAGAGGAAGATTGTTTCAAGGAGCGGCCTTATAGGGAGAATGCATCGTAGACTGAAAGTGCATTTAAGGAATGCTGAAACAGGAATTCACCTCTGGAGTTGTCACCGGGACCGCAAGCTTTGCGTAAAGGTGAACCGGATTCGTTTGATTCCGTTATGTCAATGAAGCTTATTCGCACATGTATTTGTGCTTAACAAGGGTGGTACCGCGACCACAACTCGTCCCTTCTTTTCTAGAGGAGACGGGTTTTTTTATTGTCTTCAAACGATCAAACAGCCGTTTATCCAGACGGTTTTGTATATCAAAAGGAGGATTACACTCATGCAAGAAACGTTAAAACAGCTTGAATTAGAAGCGATAGCGAAGGTTGAAGCAGCTAGCTCGCTCAAAGAAGTCAATGACATTCGTGTTCAATATTTAGGGAAAAAAGGGCCGATCACAGAGGTGCTTCGCGGAATGGGCAAGCTCTCCGCAGAAGAAAGACCAAAAATGGGCGCACTCGCAAACGAAGTGAGAGAGCAGATTGCTGGTGCTATTGCTGAAAAAAATGAACAGCTAGAAAAAGAAGAAGTGAAGAAGAAACTTGCGTCACAAACGATCGATGTTACATTGCCAGCAAGTCCAATCAAAATGGGGGCAAGACATCCATTAACGATTGTTGTCGAAGATATTGAAGATTTATTTATTGGTATGGGCTATACCGTTGAGGAAGGTCCTGAGGTAGAAACGGATTATTATAACTTTGAAGCGCTGAATCTTCCAAAGGAGCATCCGGCACGTGATATGCAGGACAGCTTCTATATTACCGAGGATACACTGCTTAGAACACAAACGTCACCAGTTCAAGCACGTACACTCGAAAAATATAAAGGACAAGGTCCTGTGAAGATCATCTGCCCTGGAAAAGTATATAGACGTGATAGTGATGACGCGACTCATTCACATCAATTTATGCAGATTGAAGGGCTTGTTGTCGATCACAATATTAGTATGAGTGATTTAAAAGGTACGCTTGAGACAGTCGCAAGAAAAATGTTTGGTGAAGATCGTGAAATTAGACTGCGTCCAAGCTTTTTCCCATTCACAGAACCATCTGTCGAAGTGGATGTGTCTTGCTTTAAATGCGGAGGAAAAGGCTGTTCTGTATGTAAAGGAACAGGCTGGATTGAGATTTTAGGAGCTGGGATGGTTCATCCAAATGTCCTGAAAATGAGCGGATTTGATCCAGAAACTTACCAAGGCTTTGCTTTTGGAATGGGTGTTGAACGGATTGCGATGCTCAAATACGGCATTGATGATATTCGCCATTTCTACACAAATGATATTAGATTCACAAAGCAATTCAAGCAGGACTAAGAGGAGGAAATCAACATGTTTGTTTCATATAAATGGTTAGAAGACTATGTCGATTTAGAAGGCATTCAGCCGGATGAATTAGCAGAAAAAATCACAAGAAGCGGAATTGAAGTGGAAGCCGTTGAATATAAAGGCGAAGGCATTAAAGGAGTTGTCGTTGGACACGTCGTGGAGCGAGAACAGCACCCAAATGCCGACAAATTAAACAAATGTCTCGTAGATATCGGAGAAGACGAACCGGTTCAAATTATTTGCGGAGCTCCGAATGTGGATAAAGGACAATATGTGGCTGTCGCAACGGTTGGCGCAGTCCTTCCTGGGAATTTTAAAATTAAAAAAGCAAAGCTGCGCGGCGAAGAGTCTCATGGCATGATTTGTTCTCTGCAAGAATTAGGTGTAGAAAGCAAACTCGTACCAAAGGAATATGCAGAAGGTATTTTTGTTTTCCCAAATGACGTCAAGCCCGGAGATGATGCCCTTCAGGCACTTCAATTAGACGATGCGGTACTTGAGCTTGGCTTAACGCCAAACCGTGCGGATGCCCTGAATATGCTAGGTGTCGCCTATGAGGTTGCAGCCATTTTAGGGAAGGATATCAAACTTCCTGATACAGCACATGACACGTCTTCAGAAAAAGCAGCAGACTATATTTCAGTGAAAATTGAGGATCAAGAAGCGAATCCACTTTATGCTGCGAAGATCATTAAACATGTAAAGATTGGACCAGCACCGCTTTGGATTCAAACAAGATTGATGAATGCAGGCATTCGCCCAATTAACAACGTCGTCGATATTACGAACTTTGTACTGCTTGAATACGGTCAGCCGCTTCATGCATTTGATTATGACCGCTTTGGTTCAAAGCAAGTGGTCGTACGTAAAGCGACTGATAGCGAAAGCATTCAAACACTTGATGAGCAAGAGCGTACACTTTCATCAAAGCATCTTGTGATCACTAATGGGACGAAAGCGCACGCTGTCGCAGGCGTCATGGGCGGTCTTGAATCAGAGGTGCGTGATGAAACGACAACAATTCTTTTAGAAGCGGCATATTTCAACGGTCAAACAGTCCGTCAAGCATCTAGAGACTTGGGGCTTCGCAGTGAATCAAGTACACGATTTGAAAAAGGACTTGATCCGCAACGTACGAAATCAGCAGCCGAAAGAGCAGCGCAACTGATCAGTCTCTATGCAGGTGGTGAAGTGCTAAGCGGGACTGTGGAGGAAAACCACCTTGAAACAAGTATGAATGTCATCCAAGTATCTACTGAGCGTGTGAACAAGGTGCTTGGCATGAGCATTTCAAAAGAAGATATGATTCAAATTTTCAACAAATTGGGCTTTACAGTAGGCGAATCAAATGACGTTCTTGTTGTAACGGTTCCTTCTCGTAGAATGGATATCACGATTGAAGAAGACCTCACTGAAGAAGTTGCGAGATTATATGGCTACGATAATATCCCGTCTACACTGCCTGCGACAGCTGGTACAGTTGGCGGTCTCACGCCATATCAAGTGAAGCGCAGAAAGGTGAGACGCTTCTTAGAAGGCGCAGGTCTTTCTCAAGCGATCACGTATTCATTGACAAATCAGCATAAGTCTACAGCTTTTGCATTGAATCCAGCTTATAAAACGAGACTTTCCCTGCCAATGAGTGAAGAACGAAGTGTGCTTAGACAAAGTCTTCTGCCAAACTTACTTGATTCTGTTGCATATAACTTGGCAAGACAAGCTGATTCATTTGGTTTTTATGAAACGGGTTCTGTGTTCTTAGCAGAAGCTGAAGGAGCAAAACCGGTGGAAAAAGAGCATGTCGCTGGTGCGCTGACAGGCTTATGGCATAAAAATATTTGGCAGGGCGAGAAAAAAGCCGTCGATTTTTATGTAGCGAAAGGAATTGCAGAAGGTCTATTTGAAAAGCTTGGTGTATCAGACCAAATCACGTATGTTCAAGCAGAGCGTGAGGGTCTTCACCCAGGTCGTACAGCAGATGTTCATTTAAATGGAAAAGTCATTGGGTTTGTTGCTGCACTTCATCCAGTCGTTGAAAAGGAATTAGATTTAAAAGAAACATATGTCTTCGAGTTTGATTTAACAGATGTGATGACGTCTGAATCGAAGGATATGAAATATACAGCGATTCCGAGATTCCCTGCTGTGACAAGAGATATTGCACTTGTTGTAGATCAGCATATCTCAAGCGGACAGTTGGAGCGGGTCATCTATGAGGCAGGCGGGGATTTACTGACTGATCTATCCGTCTTTGACGTGTATGAAGGTGAACACATGGAAGAAGGCAAAAAATCTGTTGCATTCTCTCTCCAATATTTAAATCCGGAACAAACATTGACAGAGGAAGAAGTCACCGCTGTTCATACAAACGTATTGAAAGCATTAGAAAATACGTATCAAGCCGTCTTGCGCGGTTAAAGAAAAAAGAGCTAAGGCCATATGGGCCTAGCTCTTTTTTATAACCATTTTTTCGCTTTTTGTGTGTTGGCAAAATGCAGCTTTGTAAATTGACGTAAAGCCTCTTCGCCGTGCAGCTTGATGAGCTTTGCAGCCGCCTTGTCCACATGAGGACCGGCTCCTTTTGGAATGTCAAACCCTGCTGCTTTAGATAACTTATCCATTTCAATTAAAAAAGAGTACCTTGCAATAATGGATGCGGCAGCAACTGACAAATGAATGCCTTCTGCTTTTGTGCTAAAGTACGTCCGTTCCCGAATAATTTTTTTTCCAGCAAGATGCTTGAAATAAATACCCGGTTCTGCAAATTGGTCAATTAAAATAGCTTCAGGCTGTTTCCCATCTAATTTCTCCAGCACAGAGGTGATGACTTGGTTATGAAGGAGCGCCTTCATTTTTCCTTGGCTCATGCCCTTTTCCTGCATCGCATTGTACTTTTCATTTCGGAGCACGAGAATGCTGAATGGAATGGTTTTGATGAGATCTTTGGCAATGTTGATAATCTGCGGGTCTTTTAGACCTTTTGAGTCTTTTACGCCAAGCTCTTTCATAAGAGCAAGCTGGCTAGCATCAACATAAGCGGCACAGACCGTCATCGGTCCAAAATAATCACCTGTTCCTACTTCATCTGAACCGATGACGGACATAGAAGCAATCCCTGACGGCGGACTATATTTTGTGACAGTCGGTGCTTTTGTGCTCTTCGTTTCAGCTGCTTTTAAATGGCTGAATTGACTGGCTTCAACTTCTGCTTTTTGTCCTTGAAACAGCACTTTTCCAGATCGATAGGCTGTAATCGTACAGCCAGGAACCTTTGCTTGAAAAAGGGCGCCTGGTGGTAACGTATCAGTTAAGTGGTGCGCATACGCGCTCTTCATTTTTTTAAGGTCTTCTGATGTTGCTTTTAAGACGGATTGGGGCACAGTGGATAACTCCTTTTTACCTTGATATCATTGATTTCTAAAGTGTACCATAACAGGGAAGGGCTCGTCTTTCCATTCAATGTCTAAACATGTTATGATAGAGACTAGGATTCTCGTGGAATGGAGGAGAAACGTTGTCTGACGGCGGTAAAACGAAAACAACAAAAACAACAGTTGAGATTTACGGACAGTCCTTTACGATCATCGGTCAAGAAACGAAGATGCATATGCGACACGTTGCTTCAATTGTTGATGATAAAATGAGAGAAATAAATGAAAAAAACCCATACCTTGATATAAACAAACTAGCTGTACTGACAGCAGTCAATGTCGTCCACGACTACATGAAATTAAAAGAGCAATACGAAAAACTAGAGATTCAGCTTAAAGAAAAGGAATGAAATTACCGTGATCGATATCATCATTTTGTTTTTGCTTCTTATGGGAACGCTTGTCGGTCTAAAACGCGGGTTTATTCTTCAATTTATTAAATTGATCAGCTTTGTTGTTTCTATCTTAGTGGCTTCCATGTTTTATCAGTCACTTGCACCACAGCTTACGTGGATTCCAGCACCTAATTTTAGCGGCGGTCAAGCGCAGCTCGCTTTCTTTAGTGGGAATCTAGAAACAGCTTATTATAATACCATTGCGTTTATCATTCTGTTTATCTTGACCAAAATCCTGCTCGCCATCATTGGCGGATTGCTCACAACCATTGCAAGTATACCTGTGATTAAACAGGTCAACAAACTGCTTGGCGGTGTTTTAGGATTTCTCGAAACCTATCTATTTGTATTTATTCTCTTGTTTGTCGCTGCATTACTTCCAGTCGATGCACTGCAAACAATGTTGAGCAAATCCATATTAGCAGATGCGATCGTAAGCAACACCCCTTATCTGTCCGGTCTTGTTAAAGACTTATGGACGACGTATGGAGTTTAAAAACTTCTCCTTTCTTGGAGAAGTTTTTTCTCATTCCATGACAGAAAGTTGTAGGATGAAGGAAAAGTTTGTATATTTATAAAGGAAGATGCCAAAGTGGCTGGAGGATGAGAGATGAATAAAAAAGATATTATCAAACTTCTTGAAACAATTGCAGTATATATGGAGCTAAAAGGAGATAATCCTTTTAAGATTTCTGCCTTTCGTAAAGCAGCAGCGGCACTGGAACAAGATGACCGCAGCCTTTCTCAAATAGATGATCTACTAGCATTATCCGGCATTGGAAAAGGAACCTTTGCTGTGATCACTGAGTATATCGAAAAAGGACAATCAGAAACACTCGAACAATTAAAAAGGGAAGTGCCTGAAGGACTTGTCCCGCTTTTGAAATTGCCAGGACTCGGCGGCAAAAAGATCGCTAAGCTTTACCAAGAGCTTGGCGTCCATGATGCACAGTCTCTAAAAGAAGCATGCGAAGCGGAAAAGGTACAAGCGCTTGCTGGCTTCGGCAAAAAAACAGAAGAAAAGATTCTCGCAGCTCTTGAGGAAGCAGGAAAGCAGCCGGAACGACTGCCAATTGGCTTTGCATTAGATGTGGCAGAGCGGATTGATTATGCGCTTGAAGAGATGAAAGGTATCATCCGTTTTTCAAGAGCTGGCAGTTTAAGACGTGCACGCGAAACCGTCAAAGATTTAGATTATATCATTGCAACAGACAATCCTGAGCAAGTCAGAGAGCAGCTCGTTGCACTTGATGATGTGAAAGATGTCATCGCAAGCGGTGATACGAAGGTATCTGTTGTGCTTGCCCTTGATTTTGAGATCAGTGTCGACTTCCGGCTTGTGACAGTAGACCAATTCGCAACTACACTGCACCATTTCACTGGCTCAAAAGATCACAATATTCGAATGCGTCAGCTTGCGAAGGAACGCGGAGAGCGCATTAGCGAATATGGTGTGGAAACAATTGAAACTGGAGAAGTAAAAACGTTTGAAGACGAGAGCGCTTTTTATGCACATTTTCAACTTCCGCTCATTCCGCCAGAAATTCGTGAAACCGGAGCGGAGATTGATACGTATAAAGAAAGTATGCAGTTTGTAGAACTGAAAGATATCAAAGGCGACCTACATATGCACTCGACATGGAGTGACGGAGCCTTCTCTATTCGTGAAATGGCGGAAGCATGTATCGCAAAAGGCTATGAATACATGGCGATTACAGATCACTCGCAATATTTAAAAGTAGCCAACGGCTTAACAAAAGAACGTTTGCGTCTGCAAGCAAAAGAAATTGACAAGCTTAATCAGGAATTCGAGCATTTTCACATTTTCAAAGGGGTCGAAATGGATATCCTGCCGGATGGATCGTTAGATTATGATGATGACTTTTTAAAAGACATGGATTTTGTCATTGCGTCTATTCATTCTAGCTTCTCTCAGCCGGAAGAAGTCATTATGGAACGCCTTGAAAATGCCTTGCGTAATCAGCATGTCGATTTAATTGCACATCCAACAGGCCGTTTGATCGGCAGACGGGATGGCTATGCCTTAAATATAGATCAACTCATAGAGCTTGCGAAGAAAACGGGCACTGCACTTGAGCTCAACAGCAATCCGTCAAGACTTGATTTAAAAACAGAGCATTTAATCAAAGCAAATGAAGCGGGTGTGCACATCATGATCAATACAGATGCGCACAACATCGCCATGCTGGAACATATGGAAGTCGGTGTAACAGCTGCAAGAAAGGGCTGGACACCAAAAGCAAATGTCGTGAATACTTTTACTCTAAACGAGATCAAAAAGTTTTTAACGCGTGACAGGTAGTCGTTAGGAGGCTGGACCATGCTGCAACAAAAAGTGTTAGCATCATTAGAATTTCATAAAGTAAAAGAAAAAGTGATGTCCTATACCGCATCCACATTAGGAAAAGAAAGAGCGCAGGATTTAACACCTCTGACGGATATAGAAACCATTCAGCATTTGCTGGAAGAGGTAGCAGAAGCGCAAGATGTGATCCGCTTAAAGGGATCTGCGCCATTTGGCGGGTTAACAGATATTAGACGCGCAGTGAAACGGGCAGAAATCGGCAGTACATTAAGCCCTTCTGAGCTGATGGAAATCGCAGGGCTATTATATGCGGTGAAAAATATGAAGCACTTTCTCACGTCCATGTATGAAGATGGAGTAGATATACCGCGCCTTCATACATATGCTGAGACACTGATATTACTGCCTGAAATCAGAAAAGAAATCGAAAGCTGTATTGGTGATAATGGAGAAGTGCTTGATCATGCAACTCCTGCCCTTCGTTCATTACGCATTCAATTACGCTCACTAGAATCAAAGGTTCGTGATAAATTAGAAGCGATGATTCGTTCACAATCGGCTTCGAAAATGCTGTCAGACACAATTGTCACCATTCGTAATGACCGGTTTGTTATTCCTGTGAAACAAGAGTACCGCTCGAATTACGGTGGAATTGTTCATGACCAGTCTTCATCAGGGGCGACCCTTTTTATTGAGCCGCAAGTGGTCGTGGATGTAAATAACACCTTGCAGCAAACCCGTTTAAAAGAGAAGCAAGAGGTTGAAAAGATTCTGCAAATGCTGACAGAGAGCGTGTCAGAGCACATTGGGGAACTGCTTCACAATGTAAAGGAACTGCAGACGCTAGATTTTATTTTTGCTAAAGCTAAATATGCAAAGACAGAAAAAGCCACAAAACCTGCTGTGAATGATCAAGGAGAAATCTATTTAAAACGAGCAAGACATCCTCTATTGCCCCGGGATCAAGTTGTCGCAAATGATATTGAGCTCGGTAAAGATTTTTCAACGATCGTGATCACTGGACCAAATACAGGGGGAAAGACCGTTACTTTAAAAACGCTAGGTCTTCTGACGCTGATGACACAGGCGGGCCTCCATATTCCAGTTGAAGAAGGCTCTGAAGTGGCTGTGTTCGACCAAGTCTTTGCTGATATTGGAGACGAACAATCCATTGAACAAAGCTTGAGTACGTTCTCATCTCATATGGTCAATATTGTCGATATCTTAAAGCATTTGACTTCAAATTCTCTCGTCTTATTTGATGAATTAGGGGCAGGAACAGACCCAGCTGAAGGTGCGGCACTTGCGATGAGCATATTAGATGAAGTGCATCAAACGAATGCACGTGTCATCGCAACGACTCATTACCCCGAGCTGAAGGCATATGGGTATAACCGGGAAGGCGTCACAAATGCAAGCGTGGAGTTTGATATTGAAACCTTATCTCCAACGTACCGCCTGCTCATCGGTGTGCCTGGACGAAGTAACGCATTTGAAATTTCAAAGCGTCTTGGTTTGCCAGATCACCTTATAGACCGGGCAAAAGCAGATATGCATGCAGAGCATAATGAAGTAGACCAAATGATTGCTTCATTAGAAGATAGCAAGAAACAAGCAGAAGAAGAACTGCATGAGACAGAAGTCTATAGAAAAGAAGCAGAAAAGCTTCATAAAGAATTGCAAAGACAAATTCTTGAATGGAATGAGCAAAAGGACAAACTGCTTGAAGAAGCTGAACAGAAAGCGAAAGAGAAAATTGAACAAGCATCAAAAGAAGCAGAAGATATCATTCAAGAGCTCCGTTCAATAAAAAGTGAGCACCGCTCATTCAAAGAGCATGAACTCATCGATGCGCGAAAGCGTCTTGAAGAAGCTGTTCCTGAGTTTGACAGGAAAAAGAAGCCAGAGCCAGCGAAAAAAGCAGTAAGACAGCTGAAGTCAGGCGACGAAGTCAAAGTGCTTACCTTCGGGCAAAAAGGAACGCTGCTTGAACAAACAGGCGACAAAGAATGGAGTGTCCAAATGGGCATTCTGAAAATGAAGGTAAAAGAAAAAGACATGGAATTTATCAAATCAGCACCTGAATTTAAGCAAGAAAAAGCCATCACGGCAGTCAAAGGGAAAGATTATCATGTCTCGCTGGAACTCGATTTAAGAGGCGAGCGTTATGAAAATGCTTTAAGCAGAGTCGAAAAATATTTAGATGATGCTGTATTAGCTGGTTATCCGCGTGTGTCTATTATTCACGGTAAAGGAACTGGCGCCCTTAGAAAAGGGGTTCAGGAATTATTGAAACAGCATCGAAGTGTGAAAAATGCTCGTTTTGGCGAACAAGGTGAGGGAGGATCAGGCGTCACCATCGTCGAATTAAAGTAAAAAGGAGAAAACGCATGAAAGCCTTTTGGGAAAATGAACTTGTGGAAATTGCCGCCTATTATAGCGTGGCCGTCCTGTGTCTCGTCTTATTTCTAACCATTTTTGAACTCGTCACCTCCTATAAGAATTGGGAAGAGATTCAGCGGGGGAACTTAGCCGTTGCCATGGCAACAGGCGGGAAAATCTTTGGGATTGCGAATGTGTTTCAGCATTCAATCGCTCAGCACAATTCCCTTCTTCAAATGATTGGATGGGGCGTATACGGCTTTGTGATGCTGCTTGTCAGCTATTTCATTTTTGAATTTTTAACACCACGTTTTAAAGTAGACAAAGAGATTGAAAATGATAATAGAGCGGTCGGGTTTATTTCACTCATCATTTCAGTTGGGCTGTCTTACGTAGTAGCAGCCGGCATTTAAGGAGACGACATGGAAAAGCTAGCAAAAGTATTAATCGTAGTTGCCTGCACTTTTGCGGTCATTGGTGCCGTTTATCTGTTCCTGTGAAATGAAAAAAACAGGCGTTAGAAAGCTGTCAGGGAATCCCTTGGCAGCTTTTATCTCATCAAAGGCGGCGAATGACATGAAGCACATTCTGCAAAAAGACGAACTGATCAAGCGCATTGATACTTGTCTTCAAATGACATCCCTTCCAAGAGACATATACAAACCGTATATTGCACGTCCGTTTCAAACGTCAGGATTTTTTGATGATTTGAGTCCCTATATTCAAATCGATTCGAGTGGTTATATCCTCATTCAATATGAACGAGGCATTCAAATGCTGCATAAAAGAACAAAAGTGGCGGATGAAGTCATTTACTGGATTTTAGAAGACACGATTTTTCTCACGGTTTATATCGACATGATGAGGAAGTATCAAGTCGACAACATCCAGACGCATTTACCGAATGACCCTAGTATCCATCAACAGATCGTAGAAAGAGTCAACGACTCATTTCGTGCAATCGGTGGATTATATGAACAGTGGCATCATGAAGGAAAAAGAGCCTCTATCGAAACACCGGCGAAAAAGTAAACATATGCAATTGAACCAAGCCCTATTAGAAAAAAGCAAACTGCCCTAAGGAAAAGTTTGCTATAATATAATAGTACGAAAGTTCAGGAAGGAGGGTTTTTATGCAGGCAGATAAACGTTGGCTTCTGCATTACCCGAATCAAATTCCCCACGAACTCACCATCCCAAATGAAACATTACAATCTTACTTATTCAGCTCCGCAGAGGCTGCACCTGAGCATACAGCCATTCATTTTCTAGGAAAGAACATCACCTATGAACAGCTGCAAGAAGACGTATTGAAACTAGCCAGTCATCTGCTGAAAATTGGCGTGAAAAAAGGCGACAGAGTAGCGATCATGCTGCCGAACTGTCCTCAATCGGTCATTTCTTATTATGCTGTTTTAATAGCAGGCGGCATCGTTGTTCAAACAAACCCGCTTTATACGGAGAAAGAACTGGAATATCAAATGGAAGACAGCGGCGCCAAAGTGCTGATCACGCTAGATTTGTTGTATCCAAAGGCTTATAAAATGAAAGCGCTGACAAGTGTGGAGCACTTAATCGTCTCCAAACTACAAGATTATTTACCATTCCCGAAAAACATACTGTTTCCTATTGTGCAAAGAAGAAAAAATAAAATGGTCATCCAAGTGGAGAAAAATGACACCATTCATCACTTCGCGCAGATTATGAAAGAATCGGAAGGTGAACAGCAGATACCCGCACTTGCCTTTGATCCGAAAGAGGATATCGCTGTTTTGCAATATACTGGCGGAACGACCGGGTTACCAAAAGGCGTCATGCTCACACATGAAAATATTTTAGCGAATACTGAAATGTGCGCTTCCTGGATGTATAAAACGACCAGGGGGAAAGAACGCATCCTCGGCATCATTCCGTTTTTTCATGTCTACGGAATGACGACCGTCTTAAATCTTGCTGTCAAAGAAGGGCATTCAATGATTCTACTTCCGCGATTTGACGCAGCTGATACCCTCAAAACGATTGAAAAACAGAAGCCGACGCTCTTTCCAGGTGCACCAACCATGTATATCGCCTTGCTGCATCATCCGAACATTGAAAAGTATGATCTATCGTCCATCACTGCATGTCTAAGCGGCTCAGCGGCACTTCCTGTTGAAGTCAAACAAAGCTTTGAAAAATTAACAGGAGGACGCTTAGTGGAGGGGTACGGACTTTCAGAAACCTCACCCGTCACTCATTCTAACTTTTTATGGGGAGCGAACAAAACAGGCAGCATTGGCTGTCCGTGGCCTAATACAGATGCCGGTATTTATTGCGAGGAAACCGGAGGCCTCAAAGAACCATATGAGCATGGAGAAATCATTGTCAAAGGGCCTCAGATCATGAAAGGATACTGGAATCAGCCAGAGGAGACAGAGGCTGTATTACGAGATGGCTGGTTTTTCACCGGAGATATAGGGTATATGGATGAGGACGGTTTTTTCTATATCGTCGACCGGAAAAAAGATGTCATCATTGCGAGCGGCTATAATATTTACCCAAGAGAAGTCGAAGAAGCCCTTTATGAGCATGAGCTTGTACAAGAAGTCGTCGTCGCAGGTATTCCAGATCCGTACAGAGGAGAAACAGTGAAAGCATTTATTGTACCGAAAAAGGATGCCTACTTAACAGAGGACGAACTTGATCGCTTTGTCAGGACGAGAATTGCCTCATTTAAAGTACCGCGCGTGTATGAATTTAAAGAGTCACTGCCTAAAACAGCCGTCGGGAAGATTTTGCGCAGAGTATTAATTGAAGAAGAAAAAAGAAAGCACGCTTCTTCATCTGAAACGCCTGCCGATCAACCGAAAACATAACGGCTTCATCATCCGGTCCACCGGCCGGATGATTTGAATGTTGACCGCCTCCTCTGGTATGCTAAAGGTGGAAAAGAAAGAAGAAGATCACTTGACAAATCGCCCGTTTCTTTTTAACATAAAGTTATGAATGAATACTCATTCAATCCAGAAAGGGACGAAGCACATTGAAGCAGAAAAGACCGAAGTACATGCAAATTATTGATGCAGCAGTTGTGGTGATTGCAGAGAACGGCTATCACCAATCACAAGTTTCAAAAATTGCGAAACAAGCAGGGGTAGCAGACGGAACCATTTATCTTTATTTCAAAAATAAAGAGGATATTTTGATCTCATTGTTCAAAGAAAAAATGGGACAATTCATCGAACGAATGGAAACAGATATTCAAAAGAAACCGTCGGCGAAAGAAAAGCTTCTACTGCTTATTGAGGAGCATTTTCGTATGCTTGCGCAAAATCATCATTTGGCTCTTGTGACACAGCTTGAACTCAGGCAGTCAAACCTTGAGCTGCGGCAAAAAATCAATGAGGTGCTGAAAGGGTATTTAAATATGCTCGAGTCGATATTAGCAGAAGGAAAGAAAACAGGAGAATTCAGACAAAATCTAGATGTCCGCTTAGCGAGACAAATGGTATTTGGGACGATTGATGAAACCGCTACAACATGGGTCATGAATGATCAAAAATATGATCTTCCTGCACTCGCAGAAAACGTACGTGATCTACTCTTAAACGGAATACATCAATCTTAAAGACATTTTGAAAAAGGATGATTGACATGGAAAAGATACTCACCTTACATCATGAAGGACAGACAGCACTTATCACGATTCAGCATCCACCAGCAAACGCCTTATCTTCTCAGCTGCTCACCGAGCTTAATGACATGTTTGACCAGCTCGAACAAAATGAAGAAGTAAGAGCCATTGTGATCCACGGGGAAGGAAGATTTTTCTCAGCAGGAGCTGATATTAAGGAATTTACGACGTTACAGGAAGTGTCTGACTATTCAAGCCTTGCAGACAGAGGGCAGCAGGTCTTTGAACGGATTGAACAATGTCCAAAACCGGTCATTGCTTCAATTCACGGAGCGGCATTAGGCGGGGGCCTTGAGCTTGCCATGTCTTGTGATATCCGAATTGCCACAAAAGATGCGAAGCTTGGACTGCCGGAACTAAACCTCGGCATCATTCCGGGATTCGGCGGTACGCAGCGCCTGCCGCGCTATGTTGGTTCTGCTAAAGCGCTGGAAATGATGGGTACAGCTGAACCGATTACAGGTGAAGAAGCATTTGCCTGCGGACTTGTTTCAAAGCTGGCAGAAACAGAGGAAGAGGCGCTCGAAGCAGCCAAAATACTTGCGTCAAAATTTGCAACAAAAAGCCCAAAATCACTCGAGTATGTGCTGGATTTATTGAATGCGACAAAATTGTATTCATATGATGGCGGTATGAAGCTAGAAGCCAAAAAGTTCGGTGAGATTTTCCAATCGAATGACGCCAAAGAAGGCATACAAGCCTTTATCGAAAAGCGCAAACCGAATTTTAAAGGGGAATAAAGGATTCAAACGAAACAAGGGGGAGAAATGGATGAATATATTTGTTTTGATGAAGCGTACGTTTGACACGGAAGAGAAGATTTCCATTCAGTCTGGTGCAATTCAAGAAGATGGAGCAGAGTTCATTATTAATCCTTATGACGAGTACGCCATAGAAGAAGCCATCCAGCTTCGCGACGAGCACGGGGGAGAAGTGACCGTTGTGACAGTTGGCAGTGAGGATGCGGAAAAGCAGCTGAGAACAGCGCTTGCTATGGGCTGCGATCAAGCCGTTTTATTAAATGTGGAAGACGACTTAGAAGAGTGGGATCAATATTCAGCTTCTACGATTCTTTACCATTATTTAAAAGACAAAGAGGCTTCCTTGATTTTAGCAGGGAATGTGGCGATTGACGGTGGCTCTGGACAGGTTGCCCCGCGTCTTGCTGAATTACTTGGGTTTTCATATGTCACAACGATTACAAGTATTCAAATTGACGGCGGCTCTGCTTCGATTGAACGAGATGCAGAAGGTGATGTGGAAGTCATTTCTGCTGATCTCCCGCTTGTCGTCACTGCGCAGCAAGGTCTCAACGAGCCTCGCTATCCATCATTACCAGGCATTATGAAGGCAAAGAAAAAGCCTTTAGAAGAATTGGAACTGGATGATTTAGATATCGATGAAGACGATGTGCCATATAAAATCAAAACAATTGAACGTTTCTTACCGGAGAAAAAAGAGGGTGGCAAGGTGCTGAGCGGTGAGCTTCAGGATCAAGTCAAAGAACTGACAGATTTATTAAGAAATGAAGCAAAGGTCATCTAAACATCCACTTTACGATATCACGAGAACAAGGGGGAACTTGAAAGATGAGTAAAAAAGTTGTTGTACTTGGAGAAAGTCGTGACGGTAAATTAAGAAATGTGACATTTGAAGCCATTGCTGCCGCTCATCAAGTGGCAGATGGCGGTGAAGTCATTGGCGTGTTAATAGGGGATGACGTCAAAGACCAAGCGAATGAACTGCTATACTATGGAGCGGATCATATCATGATTGTGGAGCATCCGCACCTTTCATACTATACGTCAGATGGTTTTGCGCAGGCACTTCAAGCCATATTAGATCAGGTTGACCCAGATGCCGTCCTCTTTGGCCATACATCTATCGGAAAAGACTTGTCGCCGAAAATAGCTGCACGCTTGCAGACTGGTTTAATTTCAGATGCGATTGATGTAAGCGTTACCGGAGAACATCTTGTTTTCACAAGACCGATTTACTCTGGAAAAGCCTTCGAAAAAGTGATTTCAACAGATCGTCTGCTTTTGGCCACCATACGCCCGAACAACGTGGCACCTCTTGAGCGGGATGCCTCACGCAGCGGAGACATTACACCGGTTTCTGTCGATATTCAGAACCTGCGAACGATCGTGAAGGAAGTCATTAAAAAAACGTCAGAAGGTGTAGATTTATCTGAAGCAAAAGTTATCGTCGCCGGGGGACGCGGGGTCAAGAGTAAGGAAGGGTTTGAACCGCTGAATGAACTCGCTGAGACGCTGGGCGCAGCAGTCGGTGCCTCGCGTGGTGCCTGTGACGCAGACTACTGTGATTATGCCCTGCAAATTGGGCAAACAGGCAAGGTCGTCACACCTGATCTCTATATTGCGTGCGGGATATCAGGAGCGATTCAGCATTTAGCCGGGATGTCTAACAGTAAAGTCATTGTGGCGATTAACAAAGACCCAGAAGCTGAGATCTTCAAAATTGCCGATTACGGAATCGTCGGTGACTTGTTTGAAGTGGTACCGCTTTTGAATGAAGAGTTAAAAAAGATGAATATCCACTCGTAACGCTCATACACTCAGAATGCCTAGGTATTCTGGGTTTTTTTGTATGTAATCAATACACAAAGGAGCGGTTGACAAGTGAAGGGGACAGTAAAAGTGAATGACGTGATCGGACGTATTTCTAAACACATCTATGGACATTTTCAAGAGCATTTAGGAAGAGGGATTTATGATGGGATTTGGGTCGGAAAAGATTCAGAGATCGATCATATTGAGGGGATTCGTACGGATGTGCTAAAAGCCCTTCAAGCATTACATATTCCGGTGCTTAGGTGGCCGGGCGGCTGCTTTGCAGACGAGTATCATTGGGCAAATGGTGTAGGTGATCTCAGCGAACGAAAGCCGATGGTGAACACTCATTGGGGTGGTACGGTTGAATCCAATGAATTTGGTACACATGAGTTTATGAAATTGTGTGAGCTGCTTGAATGTGAGCCTTATATTTGCGGAAATGTGGGAAGTGGGACTGTTCAAGAATTAGCAGACTGGGTCGAGTACATCACCTTTCCAAAGGGAACACCTATGTCTGATTGGCGCATTCAAAATGGAAAACAAGAACCTTGGGATTTGACCTATGTTGGTGTAGGAAACGAAAGCTGGGGCTGTGGCGGGAATATGACGCCTGAATACTATGCCGATTTATATAAACGATATCAAACGTATGTGAGAGAGTTTGCAGGTCAATCCATATACAAAATTGCGTGCGGAGCCAATTCAAATGATGTGAATTGGACAAAAGTATTAATGGAGCGCGCCGCACCTTGGATGGATGGACTCAGTTTGCATTACTACACTGTACCTGGTACGTGGGAGAAGAAAGGGTCAGCGACTGAATTTGATGAAAATGAATGGTTTATTACGTTGAAAAAAGCCTATGAGATGGAACAGCTTGTCGTGGATCATGGAGAGATCATGGATCGTTATGATCCAGATAAGCGAATCGGGATGATCATTGATGAATGGGGGACATGGTATGACCCAGAACCAGGAACAAATCCAGGGTTTTTGTATCAGCAAAACACACTAAGAGACGCACTTGTTTGTGCCCTTCATTTTCATATCTTTCATCGTCATTGCCAGCGGATTCATATGGCGAATATTGCCCAGACGGTCAATGTTCTGCAAGCAATGGTGTTAACGGAAGACGAAAAGATACTTCTGACACCTACGTATCATGTGTTTCACATGTTTCAAGTGCATCAAGAGGAAGAAGCACTTGAAGTGGAATTCGTGTCAACGCCTTATGAACGCAGAGGAGAAAAAATACCTCAGGTTAGCGTGTCAGCTTCGCGTTCGTCAGATAAGATGCATATTAGCTTCTGTCACCTGAATCCGCATGAACAAAACGAAGTATCCCTTGCCATTGAAGGTGTGGATGCAGAAACGAAAGTCACAGGCCGCGTGCTGACAGCAAACCGCATGAATGCGCACAACACATTTGATGATCCTCATGCTGTCCAGCCAGCAGAGTTTGAGCAATTTGCTGTAAAACCCGGTGAGTTGAGCATAGAGCTGCCGCCAATGTCTGTGGTGATGATTACGATTGATCTCGCTTGATCGCATATTTAGATGTTTGATGAGCAGGATGTTGGGGCATCATACATTGTAAACGAAGCGGAAAGGGAGTTATTTATATGCTTAGAACGATTCTCATGATTATCGGTGCAATTGTTGTCATTGGTGCGATTGTACGGTTTGTTTTTTAATTCATTTCATAAAAAATGATTCGTAAGCATTTCATTCGCAAGTCACATTGGTAGATGCTATACTAAAAAGCATAATTTACATTGGAGGAATGAATAATGGCAATCGTAAAAGCTACTGACGCAACATTTTCACAAGAAACTGCAGAAGGTGTTGTTATTGCGGACTTTTGGGCACCATGGTGCGGACCTTGTAAAATGATTGCTCCAGTTCTTGAAGAACTTGATCAAGAAATGGGCGATAAAATGAAAATTGTAAAAATTGATGTAGACGATAACCAAGAAACTGCTGGTAAATACGGCGTGATGAGTATCCCAACACTTCTTGTTTTAAAAGACGGTGAAGTGGTAGAAACTTCTGTTGGTTTCAAACCAAAAGAAGCACTTGCTGAGCTTGTTAACAAACATCTATAAACCTGTCTATGCCCAATCGGCATACTCACTAAAGCGGTTCTCGTAAAGACGAGAGCCGCTTTTCTTTCAATATGGTATAAAACAAATGTTCGTGATACACTAGAAGGAGTGAAAGAGGAAAACAAGGACGGATGAAAAGATGAACAAACTGATCAAAGAAAAGCTATCGGTCTTGCCAGATCAACCAGGCTGCTATTTAATGAAAGATCGGCAAAATACAGTCATTTATGTGGGGAAGGCAAAGGTCTTAAAAAATAGAGTACGCTCTTATTTCACTGGATCTCATGACGCCAAAACGCAGCGGCTTGTCAGTGAAATTGAGGACTTTGAATACATTGTCACCTCTTCTAATATCGAGGCACTCATTTTAGAGCTGAATTTAATCAAAAAATACGACCCAAAATACAATGTCATGCTCAAGGATGACAAAACGTATCCTTTTATTAAAATTACGAATGAACGGCATCCTAAGCTGATCGTCACACGCAATGTGAAGAAGGATAAAGGGAAATATTTCGGTCCATACCCGAACGTTCAAGCAGCAAGAGAAACGAAAAAGCTGCTCGACCGTTTATATCCTCTCAGAAAATGTAGCACCCTCCCTGACCGTGTCTGTCTCTATTATCATCTTGGACAATGTCTCGCGCCATGTGTGTATGACATTTCTGAAGAAACGAATAAGCAGCTCGTGGACGAAATCATAAGGTTTCTAAACGGAGGACATCAGCAAATCAAAAAAGAACTCACCGAAAAGATGCAGGAAGCCGCCGAACAATTAGAGTTCGAACGGGCAAAAGAACTGAGAGACCAAATCGCTTACATCGACTCAACGATGGAAAAGCAGAAAATGACGATGAGCGATTTATCAGATCGAGATGTTTTTGCATATGCCTATGACAAGGGCTGGATGTGTGTCCAGGTCTTCTTCATCAGGCAAGGGAAATTGATTGAACGTGATGTCAGCCTGTTTCCTATGTATCAAGACCCTGAGGAAGAGTTTCTCACATTTATGGGACAATTTTATGCAAAGAACAACCACTTTCTGCCGAAGGAAATTTTGGTGCCAGATAGCGTAGATCAAGAGATGATTGAACAATTGCTTGAGACGAACGTTCATCAGCCAAAAAAAGGAAAGAAAAAGGATTTGCTATTACTTGCCCATCAAAATGCCAAAATCGCCTTAAAAGAAAAATTTTCGCTCATTGAGCGTGATGAAGAGCGGTCCATTGGTGCAGTGAAGCAGCTTGGAGATGCACTAAATATTTATATGCCTTACCGGATTGAGGCATTTGATAACTCGAATATTCAAGGTGCAGACCCGGTTTCTGCCATGGTCGTCTTTCAGGACGGGAAGCCGTATAAAAAAGAATATCGAAAATACAAAATTAAAACCGTCACAGGTCCAGATGATTATGCATCGATGCGTGAAGTCATTAGAAGGCGATATACCCGCGTGTTAAAGGATGAGCTCCCGCTACCAGATTTGATTTTAATTGACGGGGGAAAGGGACAGATCAATGCAGCGATAGATGTGCTTGAAAATGAATTGAATCTGTCTGTTCCAGTAGCAGGTCTAGTCAAAGATGAAAAGCACCGGACATCCAATTTGATGATGGGCGATACACTGGAAATTGTTGCACTAGAGCGAAATAGCCAAGCCTTCTATTTATTGCAGCGCATTCAAGATGAAGTGCACCGGTTCGCGATTAGCTTTCACCGGCAGCTGCGCGGAAAAAATGCATTTCAATCTATTTTAGACGATGTGCCAGGTATCGGAGAAAAGCGTAAAAAACAGCTTCTTAAACATTTTGGCTCTGTGAAAAAGATGAAAGAAGCCTCTATCCAAGACTTTCAGGAGGCTGGTATCCCGAAACAAACGGCCGAGCTTTTAATGGAAGCTTTAAAAAAATAGATTGTACTTTTTCCAAAAGTCTGTTAAGATTGTGACTAAATTTAATAAATGAACGTGTTGTTTGTTGAAGATAGAGGTGCGAACTTCAAGAGTAAGCCTTCAGAGATCGATGGGATCTAGGAAGAGGGCTAAAAGGGGAGCGTCGCCGAAGTGAATAAAATCCACTCATTTTATTCGCTGGCTGTACATTGAAGAAATGTAGGGCTGTCAAGAATGTATTTCTTGGAGGGCTATCTCATTGTTTGCATCGTTTGATGATGATTATAAAGCAATGGGAGATCTGTTCTCTCATTGCTTTTTTTATTTGCAGTGAGCAGGCAGTCTCCAAAGCCGCTTCTTGCCTCTTCTCTCACACGTGATCTTTTGAAAAAGGGTGGTAGACATGGGACTAATTGTACAAAAATTTGGCGGAACGTCTGTTGGATCGACAGAAAAAATTCGCAATGCTGCAGAAAGGGTCATCGCTGAACGCGAGGCCGGACATGATGTGGTTGTGGTTGTGTCGGCAATGGGTAAATCAACGGATGTTCTAGTAGACCTAGCGAAAGAACTCACAGATCATCCGAGCAAAAGAGAAATGGATATGCTGCTCGCAACTGGAGAGCAAGTGACCATTTCTTTATTAACGATGGCGCTGCAAGCAAAAGGCTATGATGCGATTTCCTTTACAGGCTGGCAGGCTGGTATGAAAACAGAGCAAGTACACGGTAACGCAAGAATCGTGGACATCGATGAATCAAGAATAAAAGAGGAATTAAGTGCTGGGAAAGTCGTTGTTGTGGCAGGCTTCCAAGGAATTGCAGATGACCTGCATATCACAACACTTGGACGCGGTGGATCAGATACGACGGCTGTAGCACTTGCTGCCGTACTAAAAGCGGATAAATGTGATATTTACACAGATGTACCAGGAGTATTTACGACAGATCCGCGCTATGTACCGGCCGCGCGGAAGCTTGCAGGTATTTCATACGATGAGATGCTCGAACTGGCTAATTTAGGAGCTGGTGTCTTGCATCCGAGAGCTGTCGAATTTGCGAAAAATTATCAAGTCCCACTAGAAGTCCGTTCTAGTATTGAAAATGAATCGGGTACGTTAATTGAGGAGGAATCATCCATGGAACAAAATTTAGTCGTCAGAGGCATTGCATTTGAGGATCAGATTACACGCGTGACGGTGTGCGGTCTTTCAAGCGGTCTCACCACATTATCGACCATTTTTACGACACTTGCGAAACAAAATATCAATGTGGATATCATCATTCAGTCCGTCACAAGCACCAATCAGACGTCGATCTCTTTCTCTGTGAAAACGGATGATTTGTCTAAAACAGTTGAAGTGTTAGAAGAATATAAAGGAGCACTTGGCTACGAACAGATCGAGACAGAAAGCAAATTAGCCAAAGTATCTATCGTTGGATCTGGTATGGTCTCAAATCCAGGCGTAGCCGCTGAAATGTTCGCTGTGTTAGCGGAAAAAGACATACAAGTGAAAATGGTCAGTACGTCTGAAATCAAAGTCTCAACAGTGGTTGGCCGTGACGATATGGTCAAAGCAGTTGAAGCACTGCATGATGCGTTTGATTTATCAAAGGTAGCTGCCCATTCTTAAACAGGCAGAGAGGTGTATCTCTTGAAAGAGTGCACCTCTTTTTTATATCCGAAACTCCCCATGCTAGAAAGGAAAACGTGCGTAAACCCATTCACTAAGTATGCTATGATAGAAGAAGGCAAACAAAAAAGGCGTGACCTAAAGTCCGCGCCTTTCATAAAGAGTGTTAGCTAGGGTCTCTTAAATCCCATTTAACGGTTAAAATGACTTTATCAGCACGCTTTTTCACTTGTTCATAAGATTCAGCCACGTGCTCGTTGAGAAGCTGGATTTGTTCAGCAATAAAACCTGCTTCCATCTGAAAGCATGGCTCCTTTTGATAGGTAAGTCGATTTGATACAAGTGGACCTTCGAGCTCAAACTCAATTTCCTGTTTTTTCGAATGGACCATCGTGAGAGTTCCCCATCCGGCATCATGGAAAAATTCGGGGATTTTCTCCCATGACTCTTGAGGGAATTTACGAGCAAGCAGCTTACCCGCAAAATACATCATAGATGAATGATCCTGACCCAAAATATCAGGCAGCAGAACTTCGCGTATCAGCTCGTAGGCAAATCCATTGACTTCAATTTCTTTTAGCTGTTCTAAGTTAGATTCGAATTTATTCATTGTACGGCTCCCCTCTTTCAACAATTTATTATAGCTTATGTGAGCATATGATGACAGAGTTTTCCCTGAAGTCTAAGAAATTCTTATTGTAGTAAAACGAATTTTGATTTAAAACTTTTAAATTTCGGAAAATTTTAATTTATGTACGCGGTTTCTTGACGCTTTTTTGACATAGGAGTAAAATGAAATTGTCAATAAATTTGAATAAAGTGCTTACAATTGAAAGAAGCGGGGGTAAGACAATTTTCAGCAATTGCACTTTTTACTAGGGGGTAAAGTAATGTCGGGGAACAAAGAATTTTTTTATCGGAGATTGCATTCTTTGCTTGGCGTCATTCCGGTCGGTCTATTTTTAATTCAGCACTTAGTGATTAACCACTTTGCGACGAATGGACCAGAGGCGTTTAACAAAGCTGCACACTTTATGGAACAGCTTCCATTCAGATATGCACTTGAGCTGTTCGTGATTTTCTTACCACTGATCTATCATGCTGTTTATGGGGTGTACATAGCCTTTACGGCACAAAACAATACGTCTCGCTTCAGTTACTTAAGAAACTGGTTGTTCAGACTGCAAAGGATTTCAGGTATCATCACATTGATTTTTGTGACTTGGCATGTATGGGAAACACGAATTCAAGCTCAGCTTGGAGCTGAAGTGAACTATGACATGATGGCGAATATTTTAAGCTCTCCATTTATGCTAGGCTTCTATATTGTCGGCGTTTTATCTACTATTTTCCACTTTGCTAATGGCTTGTGGTCATTTGCTGTCAGCTGGGGAATTACTGTTTCACCACGCTCACAAAGAATCTCCACATATGTGACATTAGGTATATTTATAGCGCTTTCATATGTAGGGCTAAGAGCAATTTTCGCTTTTGTTTAAGAGGAAATAGATTAGTAGAAGAGGGAGAGGGGCTACAATGAGTAATTCTAGCATCATCGTTGTCGGAGGCGGCTTAGCTGGTCTCATGGCAACTATTAAAGCAGCAGAAGCGGGAACAGCTGTTAAACTATTTTCAATCGTACCTGTAAAACGTTCGCATTCTGTATGTGCACAGGGCGGAATCAACGGAGCGGTGAATACAAAAGGTGAAGGGGATTCACCTTATGAGCATTTTGACGACACGGTGTATGGCGGAGACTTCTTAGCCAACCAGCCGCCAGTTAAGGCAATGTGTGAAGCAGCGCCGTCCATTATCCATTTACTTGATCGGATGGGTGTGATGTTTAACAGAACACCAGAGGGATTATTGGACTTCCGCCGCTTCGGGGGAACACAGCACCACCGTACAGCATTTGCTGGAGCTACAACAGGCCAGCAGCTATTATATGCACTTGATGAGCAGGTTCGCCGCTATGAAGTAGCAGGACTTGTCACGAAATATGAAGGCTGGGAATTCCTTGGCGCTGTGTTAGATGACGAGGAAGTATGCCGAGGCATTGTCGCGCAGAACTTAACAACAATGGAAATTGAATCCTTCCGTTCAGATGCAGTGATCATGGCAACAGGCGGTCCTGGAATCGTGTTCGGAAAATCAACGAACTCCATGATTAACACTGGATCTGCTGCATCTATCGTCTATCAGCAAGGGGCTCATTACGCAAATGGAGAATTCATTCAGATTCATCCAACAGCGATCCCTGGAGATGACAAGCTTCGTCTCATGAGTGAATCGGCTCGTGGTGAAGGCGGACGTGTTTGGACATATAAAGACGGGAAGCCTTGGTACTTCCTAGAAGAAAAATATCCAGCATACGGAAACCTTGTACCGCGTGATATTGCAACACGTGAGATCTTTGACGTATGTGTCGAGCAAAAGCTTGGCATCAACGGAGAGAACATGGTATATCTCGATCTTTCTCATAAAGATCCAAAAGAACTTGATATTAAACTTGGCGGCATCATTGAAATCTATGAAAAATTCATGGGTGATGACCCGCGTAAGCTTCCAATGAAAATTTTCCCTGCTGTTCATTACTCAATGGGCGGATTATGGGTTGACTATGATCAAATGACGAATATCAAAGGTCTATTTGCTGCCGGAGAATGTGATTACTCTATGCACGGCGGAAACAGACTTGGTGCAAACTCACTGCTTTCTGCCATTTACGGCGGAATGGTCGCTGGACCAAATGCTGTGAAGTACATTAGCGGTCTTGAAAAGTCTGCGGAAGACCTATCTTCTGCAACATTTGACAGCGCCGTGAAGAAAGAGCAGGAGAAATGGGACAACATCCTCGGCATGGACGGAACAGAAAATGCGTACGTGCTTCATAAAGAGCTTGGAGAATGGATGACGGATAACGTCACAGTTGTTCGTTACAATGACAAACTCTTAAAAACAGATCAGAAAATCGAAGAACTAATGGAGCGCTACAAGCAGATCAACATCAACGATACAGCTTCATGGAGCAACCAAGGCGCTGCCTTCACACGTCAGCTTGACAACATGCTTCAGCTGGCAAGAGTCATTACGATCGGGGCTTACAACCGGAATGAGAGCCGAGGCGCACACTACAAACCGGACTTCCCAGAGAGAAACGATGAAGAGTTCCTAAAAACAACGATGGCTACGTTCAAAGGAAAAAATCAAAAGCCTGCATTCCACTATGAGGACGTCGATGTATCGTTAATTGCACCTCGTAAACGAGATTACTCGAAGAAAAAGGTGGAGAAATAAGATGAGTGAAAAAAACACGATTCAATTTATAATCACACGTCAAGATACAGCAGATGGAAAGCCTTATGATGAAGAATTCGAAATCCCTTACCGCCCAAATATGAACGTCATTTCCGCACTCATGGAAATTAGACGGAACCCGGTCAATAAACAAGGGAAAAAAACAACGGCGATCAACTGGGATATGAACTGTCTTGAAGAGGTGTGCGGAGCTTGTTCTATGGTCATTAATGGAAAGCCGCGCCAATCATGTACAGCTCTTATTGATCAATTAGACCAGCCGATTCGTCTTCAGCCGATGAAGACATTCCCGGTTGTGAGAGATTTGCAGGTTGATAGAAGCCGGATGTTCAATTCCTTGAAAAAGGTGAAAGCATGGGTACCGATCGATGGCACGTATGACCTTGGTCCTGGACCAAGAATGCCTGAGAAAAAACGTCAATGGGCTTATGAGCTTTCGAAATGTATGACATGTGGTGTCTGCCTTGAAGCTTGTCCAAACGTGAATGATAAATCTTCCTTTATGGGACCTGCACCGCTTTCGCAAGTTCGTTTATTTAACGCACATCCGACAGGTGCGATGAATAAGTCTGACCGTCTAGAAGAAATTATGGGGGACGGTGGTCTTGCGAACTGCGGGAACTCCCAAAACTGTGTGCAGTCTTGTCCGAAAGGAATCCCGCTGACAACGTCAATTGCTGCACTTAACCGAGATACAACTTTACAAGCATTCCGTAACTTCTTCGGAAGCGATCACGCAGAATAACATCACATTCAGTCCTCTTTGCCAATCATGATGAGTGTTTAAGAGGCTGGATGCAATATTGAAACAAACGCCTCTTCCAATACGGGAGAGGCGTTTTGTTTCCAAATAAGGAGATGATCAAGTGAGATTGCCGTCATATATTGAAGCACCGTTTGAAGAGTGGAGGGCATCCTTTCGATTTTATGTCGAAACGACCGTTCGGTTTTCAGAAACGGATATGTTTGGCCACATGAACAATGTTACCCCTTTTGTGTATTTTGAAGAGGCGCGCATTGCCTTTTTTCAAAAAACAGGAATTGTTGATAAACGGATGAAACGTGTGCGAGAAACCATGACAGTCGTCGCTAACCTGCAATGTGATTACATCAAGCAGGTAGAGATTGGAGAGAGGCTTCGAGTGTATGTTAAGCCTGAGAAGGTCGGCTCAAGCTCACTCATTCTTCATTATTTAGGAGAAAATGAACAGCAGGAACCATGCTTTACAGGCTCAGTCACCATGGTGCAAATTAGTAAAGATACAGGCACATCTGTCCCATTTACTGAAGAAGAAAAAGAGACATTTAGGGCGCAGCGAAATGAGTAGCATGCTGGCTCATCAACGTGCACGCTTCATTTTGTTATAATAAAAGCACCATATCAAGAAGAAACAAGAGGAGAACATATGAAGATTTTTCAATATGACACCATTGATAGTACAAATAATGAAGCGAAAAGGCTCATGCAGCAAGGAGAAAAGCCCTCATTTGCTGTCTATGCACGCCAGCAGACAGAAGGAAGAGGCAGACTCGGCAGGCCGTGGGAAACACCTTTAGGGAATGTGGCAGTGACCATGACAGTCATGCCGCCAGAAGAACTCTCCACCCAGTCAACGATCGCCCCGCTAACAGCGCTAGCAATCTATGATGTGCTGAAACCACTCATAAGAGCGGACGATCAGCTGGCGATCAAATGGCCGAATGATATCCTCATTAATGAAGCAAAGGTATCCGGCACATTAATTGAAGCAGATCGCAGCGCCATTTATATCGGTGTTGGCATCAATGTAGAGACGAAGCCGGAGCATGTCCCGTACAAAACCATTTGCTTATCAGAGCTGACAGAGGTGAAAGCCGATCAGCTAGTGAAAAACCTGGCAGCGGCTTTTAAAAAATACCATACACGCTGGCAGAATGAAGGGTTTGAAGCACTCACTGCACTTTATAACAAACGGTTATATCGTCTCAACAAGCCGCTTCGCATTTCGTTAGATCGTGAAAAACAAACATGGGAAGAAGGCATTTGCTGCGGCGTTAACCGCTTTGGTCATCTTCAGCTAAAAGATGATAAAGGACAGATCAAAGCTCATTCTGCCGGAGATATTGATGCCCCGCTTCAGCATTAAAAAAAGCAGACGATGTTCTCGTCTGCTTTAGGCTTCTCTTTTAATATGAGGCTGCACAATATAATCTTGTTTCGTAAAGACAACCCCGTCTAGAATTTCTCTTGCAGTTCGAATGACTTTGACTCTATTTTGGGACACGTCAATGTCTGTTTGCATAATTCCGGCAGGGTGACCGATTCGAAGCGTATCATGTTGTCCATCATAAAGCTGTGCAGGAAGTGTTTGTTCCATAAAACAGCTGGCTGACACGCAGACAGAACCGGTAATGGCAAGCGCTTGGTGTGGTCTTTGCATCGATAACATGCGTACGATGATATCCATATCGGCTGCTCGTCTCATCACTCCGGTTGTATCCACATAATCAGCAGGCTCGCTAATGATCGCAAGCTTCGGAACAGCTGGTGACTGTAATGTCGCCATGTCTTTTGGTGCAAAGTGACACATTTCAGCAGCGATGGAACGAATCTCTTCTAAATCATTCAGTAATGCGTCTGTAAACTCCTCAGGTAATTCGGTTCCTTTTAAATGAAGATCCTTCGCACGGACAAAGGCAATGGGATTTGCGATGTCAACGATCGAGATCGGAATCTCTCCGAATTTTGTCTGAATCGTATCCATGCGGTTCCCTGTCGGAAAGGTTTTACCAGTCACAGCGCCTTCAGGTTTTTCAAAGGATAGATAGATGGGAGATCCTGTCCCTTTTACACCTGGAATTTCTACATCTCCCTCAAATTTCACTTCACCGTTTTCAACCTCAACCTCTGCTACGATGACTTTATTTGTGTTGGTATTGAGGATACGTACAGTCGTAATGGGTTCAACCGCTTGAACAAGTCCTTTAATGATGGCGTATGGTCCAACCGCTGATGAGATATTCCCGCAGTTTCCTTTAAAGTCGACATATCTCTCATTGATGCTGACTTGTGCAAACGTATAGTTCACATCCACATCTGGACGTGTGGCTTTATCGATAATGGCCACTTTGCTTGTTAAAGAATTACCGCCGCCGATTCCATCGACCTGCAGCCGGTCAGGACTGCCCATAATGTCTAAAAGAAATGCCTCGAGCTCATCGTGTTCAAATGGTGAATTGTTTGCTTGAATGAATACCCCTTTACTTGTACCGCCTCGCATCATTGTGATTGGAACTTTTCTCATTGCTCTCACCCTCAATTTTTTAATGAACTGTTTATCTAATCAAAATGGTAAAGTATAATAAGAAATAAGTTAAATACATTATTTTAAGATGAATCAATAAAATTTTTTTATAACTAGTGAAAAAGGAGGGCACACCATGGATGAGAAAGACTGGCGGTTTCTAAAGGTGCTCTATGAAGAAAAGAACATCACAAAAGCGGCGGAGAAATTATTTGTCTCTCAGCCTGCCTTAAGCTATCGGTTGAAGCAGCTTGAAGAGGAGTTTGATATGAAGCTTTTCTTTAAAAGAAAACGAGGGATTGAATTTACGTCAGAAGGCGAGTACTTGGCTGCATATGCAAATGACATGCTCAAACAGCTTCAGCAAACAAAAGATGGTATGCTCAACATGCAAAAAAAGGTCAAAGGGACAATCCGGTTAGGGGTCTCAAGTAACTTTGCTCAGTATAAGCTCCCAGAAATTTTAAGAGAATTTTCTAAGCAGTATCCACATGTTCAATTCATGGTGAATACAGGCTGGAGTACGAAAGTCATGGATTTATTAGGCACATCAAGTGTTCATTTAGGGATTTTAAGAGGGGATTACGACTGGAATGGAGAGCGGTTTTTGCTTGATAAAGAGCGGCTTTGTATCATTTCAAAATCAGAAATTCAGCTAAAGGACCTTCCGAAGCTGCCGCTCATTGACTATCATACAGATAGTTCATTAAAACGATTGATTAACAGATGGTGGCAGGAAACGTTTGCCATGCCTCCGCTTGTGACGATGGAGACAGATCGCCAGGATACATCAAAAGAGATGGTCAAGCACGGTTTAGGCTATGCCATTGTCCCGGAAATTTGCCTCAGGCCAAGTGATGAGCTATTTGTAAAAGGTCTTTCGTATAAAGATGGACAGCCTGTTTTAAGAGATACATGGCTTATGTACCAGCCTGACTCCCTTCATTTATCTGTTGTGAAAGCATTCATCGAATTTTTAAGAAGCCAGCAAGGCTGATTATAAAAAGAATTTATAGAAGATACGAAAAAATCAATATTTTCATTATGAAAAAAGCTATTATATCCTTGAAATAGAAAGCGCTAACATTCAGATCACAAGTGCAAAGGGGCGCTTGCTGATCGTGTAAAGAAGAGGATGGAGGGATATATAGTGCTAGCTATTTTAGGGCTCTTAATGGTCGTGACTTTTACATTTCTTATTATGACAAAACGTATGCATCCGGTGGTGGCGTTAACCGTAGTACCGATCATCTTTGCATTGATTGGTGGGTTTTACAGTGGGTTAGGGGATATGATGCTCGATGGACTCAAAACGGTTGCGCCATCTGCTGCTTTATTGTTATTTGCCATTTTATTCTTCGGTGTCATGCTGGATGCTGGGCTGTTTGATCCACTGATTAAACTCATTTTACGTATTGTGAAAGGGGATCCTGTCAAAATTGCGTTTGGGGTAGCGATTTTGTCTATGCTTGTTGCATTAGATGGTGATGGGACGACAACTTACATGATTACCGTATCCGCTTTGCTGCCGCTTTTCTTAAGAATTGGGATGAACCCGCTGATTTTAGGAACGATTTCATTATTATCATTAGGCATTATGAGCGGTATGACCCCGTGGGGTGGTCCAGCTACTCGAGCAATTGCTGCGCTTGGCTTGGATGCAGCTGAATTTTTTATTCCATTAATTCCAACGATGGTAGCTGGCGGTCTATTCATCCTTTTTACTGCTTATGTGCTTGGGAAAAAAGAGCGAAAGCGAATTGGGGTTGCAGAAATTCAGTACAAAGAAGAGGTCTCGATCTCCCCTGAACTGGCAGCGTCAATCGAAGATGGCGTAGAAGATATAAAGAGACCGAATCTCATTTGGGTGAACTTCTTCTTGACGATTGCGGTGATGGCGACACTTGTTTTAGATATCGTACCGATTCCAGTTCTCTTCTTAATTGGATTTGTCATCGCTCTCATGATCAACTATCCAAAGGTTGAAGATCAGCGCGAGAGAATCTTATCACATGCGGGAAATGCCTTAACGGTCATTACCCTTGTGTTTGCAGCAGGAATTTTTACAGGAATCTTTTCGGGGACAAAAATGGTGGAGTCGATTGCCAACTTGGTGATTTACTTAATTCCAGATTCTTACAGTTCGTTTTTTCCGCTCATTGTGGCTTTAACGAGTATGCCATTTACATTTGTTCTTTCAAATGATGCTTATTATTTCGGGGTGCTGCCAATCTTGGCAGAAGCCGGCGCAGCTTACGGAATTGATCCAGTGGAAATTGCACGCGCCTCTATTATAGGACAGCCTGTTCATCTGCTGAGCCCTCTTGTGGCTTCAACGCTACTTCTTGTCAGTATGCTGAACAAAGATATTGGCGATTTGCAAAAATACGCATTGCTGTGGACCGTGTTAACTGCCCTTTTTACAACGCTTATTGCTTTGTTAACAGGAGCCATTTCTATCTTTTAAATACGTGTATGAAAAGGACGACGTCTCGGGTAGGAGACTCGTCCTTTTTTGTGCGGATAAAACCGTACAAAATGGACGCTCATATGCAGGAATTCTCGATTTTAACGTCACCTACCTCGGGCAGCCAGCATATGATATCTCGACTATACAGAATCCCATTCTATAGAGACTAGAGCTCTCACCTTAGCAAGGAGGGTTACAATACTTGAAGGAGAAAGAGTTTCAATCCAAGCCGCTATTAACCAAAAGAGAAAGAGAAGTATTCGAATTGCTCGTCCAAGATAAAACAACAAAAGAAATTGCAAGCGAGCTTTTTATTAGCGAAAAGACTGTTCGAAATCATATTTCGAATGCCATGCAAAAGCTAGGAGTCAAAGGTCGTTCACAGGCCGTAGTCGAGCTTCTGCGTATGGGTGAGCTAGAGCTCTAAAGTCAGCCGGTTTTCCTTCCACTCTAGGAAGGAACCGGTTATTTCTATATGGTTTCCATGAGTCTCTTCTTGCATTTTCTCTGAAAAACGAGGAAAATAGGAATGTACGTTTTAATCAAAGTGAGATGCTATAGTGAGGTATCAATGAAATGGAAACGAATGAGTTCGACCATGTAGCAGAGATTGAAAAATCATTGCGCCATATTGCTGCAATTATTAAGCAAAAAGGCAGAGAAATCCTGAATCAATATACGATTACACCTCCTCAATTTGTAGGGCTTCAGTGGCTTTATGAATTCGGAGATATGACAATAGGTGAGCTATCACAAAAGATGTATTTGGCTTGCAGTACAACCACCGACTTAATTGATCGAATGGAAAAAAGTGAACTTGTCGAACGAGTAAAAGATCCTTCTGACCGCCGCGTGGTTCGCATTCATTTATTGCCTGAAGGCGAGCGGATCATTCAAGAAGTGATTGTTAAACGCCAAGAATACGTCAGTGAACTTCTAGGGGCTTTCTCAGAAGAAGAAGCCATCGTTTTCAACCAATCCTTAACGAAACTACAGCAGCAAATGAAAAGAAAATGAGGCGATTTTGTTGGATCAACCAATCGGCGTCATTGATTCCGGCGTCGGCGGTTTAACCGTTGCAAAGGAAATCATGAGACAACTGCCAAAAGAAAAAATCATTTACGTAGGCGATACAAAACGGTGCCCGTATGGCCCTCGGAAAGAAGAAGAGGTTCTTCAATATACTTGGGAAATGGCAAACTACTTATTAAGACATCATCATATTAAAATGCTCGTCATCGCATGCAACACAGCGACGGCGATCGCACTAGATGAAATCAAAGGAACGCTTGATATTCCGGTCATTGGCGTGATTCAGCCCGGCGCCCGCACAGCCATCAAGGTGACAAACAATCAGCAGATTGGTGTCATTGGTACAGCCAATACGATCAAAAGCGAGGCATACAAAGAAGCTTTGCTATCCCTAAAAGCAGGACTAGCGGTTCAAAGTCTGGCATGTCCGTTGCTTGTTCCCTTTGTGGAAAGCGGGACGTTTTTAGATCAGACAGCAGATGAAGTGGTGAAAGATTCCCTTGAACCGATGAAAGAAACAGGAATTGATACACTCATTCTTGGCTGTACACACTATCCAATTTTAAAAGAGTCGATTCAGCGCTTTATGGGCAGTGATGTGAGCATCATTTCATCAGGGGACGAGACAGCGAGAGAAGCAAGTACGATTCTTTCCTATAAAGGGCTGTTAAATACCTCTAAAGAAGCGCCTGTTCATACATTTTATACAACAGGGCAGCAGCAAAATTTTGAAAACATCGCTCGTGACTGGTTTGGCTACCTGCCAGGGAAGGTCGAAACCGTATCACTCGAACACGTCTATCAGCAATAACCCCCTTCTATTTGAAGTGGGTTATTTTTTTATGAAAAGGGTCTAATCCGCAGGAGGAGCTCGTATACATAGTAGTACAAACTACTAGAGGAGGGTGAAGTATGCTGAAAAAAGGATCTACAGCAGCTGTGACGTGTATCGCGTCAGCCATGCTTTTGTCAGGATGCGGATTGTTTCAAACAGACCAAGCGAAAACAGAGATTGACCCGCCACAAAACGTCACATATGTGAAAGAAAATAAAGAAGATAAACAAACAGCGAAAGAAGGAAAAGAAGAGAAGAAGGCAGATACAGTCATGAGAGAATTATATTTAATTGATAAAAACGGGTATGTCGTTTCTCAATCCATTCCACTGCCGAAAAATGAGGGGAGTGCCAAACAAACCTTAGAATACCTCGTGGACGGAGGACCGATTTCTAACCTCATGCCAAATGGATTCCGGGCTGTTTTGCCGGCCGACACGAGTGTATCTGTCGACATTAAAGACGGAACGGCCGTAGTAGATTTTTCAAATGAATTCAAAAACTATAAAAAAGAAGACGAACAGCGCATCCTGCAATCGGTCACTTGGACGTTAACGCAGTTTGATTCTGTCGCCAAAGTCAAATTGAAAATGAATGGTCATGAACTAAAAGAAATGCCTGTGAACGGCACACCGATTTCAGATGATTTAAGCAGAGAAGACGGTATTAATATTCAGCACGAGGCTGCCGCTGATATGACATCGACAAAGCCAGTGACAGTTTATTACTTAGCTGAATCTGATGAACAGACGTACTATGTTCCTGTGACCAAAAGGGCGCCAAAAGATGAGGATGATCAAATTACAGCAGCCATTGATGAGCTCGTCTCTGGACCAAGCAAAAAAAGCCATTTGCTCACAGACTTTGATCAAGATGTAAAGCTGAATGATATCCCGAAAGTAAAAGACGGACATGTGACACTTGATTTCAACGAATCCATTTTCGGCAGCGCAGATGAAAAGAAAAAGGTGATTTCACAAAAAGTTCTTGATAGCATCGTGCTCACATTAACAGAGCTGCCGGACGTCAAAAGCGTATCCGTTAAGGTAAACGGCAAGGCTGAGCTTGTGAACGAAAAAGGAGCAGAGCTGACAAAGCCGGTTTCAAGACCAGAACAAGTGAATACAGGTAGTTTTTAACGGCACACATTGATATAATGGAGAAAAAGAGGCATGCATATTCGCTGCCTCTTTTTTATTCCAAGCGATTAGAACGAGCCGAGGTTGTCAAAGTTAGTAGGAGAACCCCGCTGGCATCCGCGCGGAATGTATATTGTAACGGAGGTAAATCATGAGATTAGATGAAAGACACTATGACGAATTAAGAAAAATTGAAATAGAGGCAGGCTACATTACGCATCCAGAAGGCTCTGTCTTAATCTCAGCGGGCAATACGAAGGTGATTTGTAACGCATCCATCGAAGACCGCGTACCTCCTTTTTTAAGAGGACAAGGAAAAGGCTGGATTACAGCAGAATATAGCATGCTTCCAAGAGCAACCGCTCAAAGAACCATTAGAGAATCATCTAAAGGAAAAGTGACAGGACGTACAATGGAAATTCAGCGATTAATTGGACGAGCACTCCGTGCAGTCGTTGACTTAGAAAAGCTTGGCGAACGCACGATTTGGATTGACTGTGATGTCATTCAAGCAGACGGGGGCACACGCACAGCATCTATTACCGGTGCTTTTGTCGCCATGACGCTTGCGATTCAAAAGCTTCGAGCAGAAGGTGTCATCAAACAAAACCCGATCACTGATTATTTAGCGGCGATATCCGTCGGAATTGATTCTCAGCAAGGTCTTCTGTTAGATTTAAATTATGAAGAAGATTCTTCAGCTGAAGTAGATATGAATGTCATCATGACAGGCGCTGGACGCTTTGTTGAACTTCAAGGCACAGGCGAAGAAGCGACATTCTCAAGAGAACAGCTAAACGGACTGCTTGATTTAGCCGAAAAGGGCATCAAAGAATTAATCGAAAAGCAAAAAGCAGTGACAGGAGAAGTCATCGAATAAAGAGAAGGGTTTGATCAGGATGAAAACAGCCATCATTGCAACGCACAATGCGGGCAAAGCGAAAGAATTCAAAGCCATTCTTGAGCCAAAAGGATTCACGGTCAAAACACTAGCAGACATCGGCTTTACTGAAGAGATTGAAGAAACAGGACAAACCTTCGAAGAAAATGCCATCATCAAAGCCGAGGCGATTCAAGCCAAAGCAGGTGAAATGGTCATTGCAGACGATTCCGGTTTGTCGATTGACTATCTTGGCGGAAAACCTGGCGTATATTCAGCGAGATACGCTGGTGAACATAAAAACGATGCTGAGAATGTAGAAAAAGTGCTGAGCGAGCTTCAAGGCATTGAAAAAGAAGACCGTACAGCTAGATTCAGATGTGCCCTTGCTGTCAGCATACCGGGTAAAGAAACAAAGACGGTAGAAGGATCAGTAGAAGGCTTCATCGCAGAGGAACCAATCGGCGAAAACGGCTTCGGATACGACCCGATTTTCATCGTCAAAGACAAAGACCAGACGATGGCTGAATTATCACCTGAGGAGAAAAACAAGATCAGCCATCGAGCGGTCGCGCTTCAAAAGCTTTCATCACTGCTAGACGCAAATGAATAAGGGGGAATGAAGCCATGAAGATACTCATCATTAGTGACAGTCATGGACTCACAGACGAACTTCAAACCATTGCCAAACGGCATGCGGCTGAAGTCGACATGATGATTCACTGCGGAGATTCAGAACTCGACACGAACCACCCAGCTCTCGAAGGATACAAAGTCGTCAAAGGAAATTGTGACTTTATGGGCGATTTTGCAGAAGAGCTCCTGCTCCCACTGGATGGAGGCGGAAAACTATTTCTCACTCACGGACATCTGCATGGCATCAAACAATCCTTGCTTCAAGTCTACTACCGTGCAGAAGAGCTAGGCGCAGATATCATCTGCTTTGGTCACTCGCACATCCCAGGCAGTGAGCTGCTAAGAGGAAAACTGCTCATTAACCCAGGCAGTGTGCACCTGCCAAGAGTGCGTAAAGAGCGCAGCTACGCTATACTGACACTAGATGGAAGCGAAGCAAACGTACAGTTTTTCACAGACGAAGGTCAAGCCATACAAGACCTCGAAAACACTGTCACATTGGAAGGTATTTCATAAGGGTGCAGCATTTGCCCCTTATGAAAAAACTTTCGAAAAACCGTTGACTTTAAAGAACAATAGTAATATAATAAATCTTGTCGGTGAGGTACTCACCAACAGAACACTACATAACAACATGTCCCAGTAGCTCAGCTGGATAGAGCAACGCCCTTCTAAGGCGTCGGTCGGGAGTTCGAATCTCTCCTGGGACGTACTAATGTAAAAGCCTGAAATCCTTGATATGAAAGGATTTCAGGCTTTTTTGTTTCTTGGAATATAAGTTCGTTTATCGCTTCAAATTAGGGTTTTGGGAGCGGGTTGGGGGCGAATTTGTTTTTAAGTATTTCCGTTCCCTATTTTTGTATCAAAGAAGCTATCAAGATGGGTGGCTGATTTCTGATTAGCTTCTTCAATGACTATGAACGTAAATGGATCAAAATCAAAAATGTATAAATTGAAAATGGGCTTATATGTAGGGTTGCTACTTAATATATTGAGGTAAAGCAAAAACAAACGAAAAGCCCTTCCAATTTGGAGGGGCCTTCCTTTGTTAATTATCACTGTCCAATTCCCATAATTTTTGACCGTCTGCTAAATATACTGCATTTGGTGTATCTTTATAAAGAGATATTTCTACTAATGAGCTTTTTCCTGTACTAATCCAATCATATATACTGCTTTCGTTATGAGTAGGCTGGGTCAAAACTTCTATTACCCTAAAAGCAACAGCATAGTATTCTGTATAATTTACATCATCGTCCTCTAAACCATTATCTGATTCATAGAGTGTGTCTGGTTTACCAACGATCTTTAATCCATTTTTCCAAACTAATATAAGTTCTTTCCCTCCATTTTCATCTAATGTTTTTATTAAAGAGTTATATTCCATAGTTAATCATCCTTTTCATTCATTCTAATGGTTTTGAAGGGACTATATGAGCACCGTTTTTTGAATAATGGATAGTACCTCTTGTAGTCTCTATATATTTCCCGGTTTTTAAGTCATAGGTCTGTCCTATTTTTTGACCGAAATTGACAACTTCCCTTCCATTTACCATCATTTCTCCTTTACCAGCATATTTATCAAGCAATTCTTGTGCTTTTTTATTGTCACCGTAAAAGATGCTTTTTTTCTTTCCATTAGCTAGCTCCTGTTTATAGTTAGGTGCATCAGGAATATGTTTCTCTTGAGCTCCTGGTTTTACTTTTGCAGGGAAACCATTTACTTCACGATACGGACCTTTTGGTACGGAGTGTTTGCCGAAGGAAGGTGTTTTGACAATCTTCTTGGCTACTTTCTCTCCTTTCATGATTTTAAAAACGTATTTTCCAACTTTAGCGATTTTAGCTCCTGGTATCATGTACAAGCTTGATACTAGACGGTCCATGTCAGCGACTTTGTCACCTGTTACAGGATCTCTCCCTGTGATGACTCGAATTGCATCATTTATTCCTGTAAATTCAACCGCCGTATTTAAGATGTTTGAGGTTTGTTCAACCGTTTTCACATCAGAAATCTTTGTGATGCTTTCAATATTCACTTTGTTTTGATCCGATATTCGTAACCGATACAGCATTCCATCTCGAATAACTTCAACTGTTTTGGCATTTGCGAAGTCAATCTTTTCATTTGTATTATATACTTTTCTATTTACGAACACGGCGTTTTGATTGATTTTATTAGATGGTTTCTTCTTCACAACCGTATCCACATTCGATCGCTCTTTTTCATTCAGCTTCTTGAGCATGATCATCATTGGGTTTTCTTTAGGGTTGTCTATTTTTTCATTCAATCCGTTGATGGTGCTCTTGATTTTTTCTTCTTTTCCATCTTTGAAAATAGAGCCCTTTTGATAACTGGTCATCTCAATTTTCGGGCCAGTGAACATCGTACTTAAAGTGTCTATGTATTGCTTCATTGTGTGAAGGGAACTTTTTGTTTCATTTAGTGCACTTGTTTGTTCTCTGTCAAAAGCATGAAGTAGCCCAATGGTTTTGGACGTCTCAAGCCATGCTTTTTGATAGCTTTGTTGGAAAGTAGATTCGTCTACATGAGGCAAATGCACAATATGGTTTACTCTGCCAATGGCTTGATTCACATCTGATACGATATCAGAAATGGCCCGTTCGGCTTTTTTTAACCCTTGGTCAAGCTCGTGTTCAATGAATGATTGAGAGATAAAACCATTCGGGTTTGATTCAAAAGCATGAAGTGCCTGTTTTGTCTTTTTTAGCGCACCACTGTATTCTTCAATGATGATCTGAAAGAATTGCAAAAAGGGAATGTGACACTCCAAATAAAAAGCTTTTATCGCTTGTCCAGCTTCTCCCTTTAATGCGCCATCCAAGGAGATGATTTGATTGATTTGTTTTTCTAGGGACTTAACATTCTGTAATTGCTGCTTCAACTTGTTCAGCGTTTGGTCAATTCCATTCTTCAACTCAAAGACGTCAAGGGTTTTCATTCCATTCTCCTTTAATTTCTCTACTCATTTACTTCCCTCTTTTTAATTCCAGTTGTTTTTGCTTTAATGTAGAAATTTGAGAGGGTTCACATAAAGAAAGGGAGCTGCATAAACGACAGCTTCCTAGACGAAGAGTTTAACTATTCTTTTTTCTGTAGTCTTTCACTAAGCTTGAAACCACTAAACCCATAACACTAAAAGCCACAATATAAAATAAAACATTTGTTACAGGTGTATCAATTTTTCCTAAGACCATCACAAGGGCGATAATAGCGCCGGGTAAAGTAATTAATAACATTTTGGATGGTTTGCTTTGCTGTGTCACTGAATGACCTCCTGGTTGATCCATTATCTAGGTATTTTAGTTAATTTTAGCATATAGAGATTATACGAACAATATAAGGGAGGGGAGAAACCCACTTATAGAGCGAAACAAAGGAAACCCACTTCTGCTTGTGGTCGAAATCAATCTAGACTTGCGTATATCTGATTTTGTGGAAATTATTTCAATAGAACCTTTTGTGTAATAAAATGTATATGATGTATACAAAGGGGTGAGATGGCGGTGAAGCATTTTTTAACGGCAATCGTAGTGGCTATCATTGTGGGGATCATTGTTTATGCTGCAGATGATCGTTTAAGTATGTTTCCGTTGATGCTGATTTTAGCGGTTGCGATCTATATCGTAAGCAGGATTAGCGAAACATTTATTAAGAGATATTCAAAATAAAATAGTTAATAACACAGCCCCTCCATTGGAAGGGCGTTTTTTAATGAACCTTCCATTTATTTTTAACTAATGAAAAAGACATCGCAAAGGGATAAATGTTCAAAAGAGAGAATATTCATTTTCCAACTAAAAAAATTAAAGTGTATAGTAGAAGGAGAACCCTCTCATAGAACTGTTTGGAGAAAAGTTATGAGGATACAAGAAGCTGGTTAGTCACGCGCTTTCAGGAGAAAGTTGATTTAGCGATCTTTTCTACTCGTTTTGGTGATGGCGTATACCCAAGCTTTTGGGGGATGGACGAGAATGGAGATGAAACTTGTCTCGTTACAGATTTTTTATTGACGGATTAAATGGGGAAAAAGCACATAATCCCAAACGCCCTAGAAAAACATTGAAAGGAATGGTCACTTGTACAACATCAATCCAACAAACCTACTATATGAAAATAGAGAGAAATCAAGCAGCTCAGAAGGTGATCAATTATTCGCCAAACAGTTAGGCCATATCGAGATCACTAGCGGTCATATCGTTGCATGTGATCCTTTTGTTTCTGAAGGAGACCAATCGTTTACGAGGAAGGTTGCTCTAGGAAAATATCCTATTCTACTTATAGTTAAGCGGTTGCAAAGCGGTGACGAACGCGTTGCCTATGCAATGGTCAAGTTCACAAACGAGCAAGCAACAGAATGGGAGCTTGCCACAAGAGCAGGGCAAGAACTCAATCAATTGAAAGAAGACGAGTTCTTCGGCTACGGTGTAAATACGGGAATGGGTTGTTTCATGGATGCGGAAGCAGCACGATATTTACAAGCTTATGAAGATAAACGATATAAAGAGGACAATGATTTCTATCTTTATGAAGAATTTGCAGAAGCCCTTGAGCAAAACTACAAGCACACATGGGACTGGCTCGTCGCCCGTTTTCATGACAAAGTGGACATTGCCATGTTTACAACAGGCTTCGGCGACGGGATGTATCCAAGCTTTTGGGGGCTAGATCAAAACGGAGAGCCTGCTTGCCTTGTGACGGATTTTTTAATAATGGACTGAGAAGAAACTCATGAAATCATGGGTTTTTTATTGTGTTCTTTGATTATAGACTCAGGCAGTTTTTGATTGAACCTATTATTTTAAGCGACTCTTTAGTAAGTTACTTTTTCGATGTTTTTTCTATTAATTTCTCTTTAAAAAGATGAATTATTCTATACAAATTAAAAAACACTCCGATAATGAAGAAGTAAGATAATGAAAAGGGAGTGTTATTTTTGAAAAAATGGATCGTCATGATGTTACTAGTAATTCTTTCATTCACACAGGTATTTCAAGTTGTAAATGCTGCTAAGGATGAATGGAATCAATTAGCTGATTTGCCAACAGCAAGAGTGGGAGCTGTAGCTAATGCTGTAGATGGGAAAATTTATGTAATTGGTGGGTTTAATGCGGACAAAGAAACGTTAGAATATGATCCATCTATAAATAAATGGACTAAAAAGAATAATATACCAACTGGAAGAGGGGGAGCAGCATCAGTAGTAGTAGGTTCAAAAATTTATGTCCTTGCTGGAAAACATACGGGTTTTACTTATAATAAGTTCGAAGTGTATGATACAAAAAAAGATGAATGGGAAACGCTACCTGATATTCCCTTTGTTAGCAAATCAAAAGGCTCTTATAACGTTCAAGCGGGTGTTATTGGAAATAAAATTTATGTACTAGGCGGTAAAGAATTTTTTAGTTATGATCTAACCAGTCAAACATGGAAAGAAGAAGCTCCTCTAAATGTTAAAATAGAAGGAGCAATCGGTCTAGTATTAGATGAGAAGTTTTATATCTTTGGCAAAAACGATAAACGTGAAGTTTTTGAATTTGACGCTAAAAAAGAAGTTTGGACTGCAAAGAAAAAAGGGTTTGTCAGTGGTTATTTGAATGGTGTAACTTATAAAAATAACATGATATTTCCCGGTAGTTCAACAAGAAGTTTAATTACATATGATACAGAGCAAGAAGAATTAGTTAGAATAGATGTGCCTTACCATAATATGCGTATAGGAGCTTCATCAGTAGTTATTGGAGACATGTTATACCTTTTAGGTGGTCGAGATTATAATTTGAATTATACAGAGACTGCAGACAAAAACTACAAATCTTTTATCTCTTTATCTTTAAAAGACCTAGAATTTCCAAACAATACAGAAACCCCGGGTGACAAAGACCCAGAACCAACCACACCACCAAAAGACGATGCAACAGATGAAGACGGAGATGCTCTCCTCATCATCACTATGGTCAATGGATTGCAAAAAGAGTATGACCTCTCCATGAAAGAAGTCAACGGCTTCCTATCCTGGTACAAAAAGCGTGATGCCGGAGAAGGACCAGGGTTTTATGAGATTGACGAGCATGACAACAATAAAGGTCCCTTTGAAAGTAAAAAGGATTATGTGGTGTTCAAAAATATTCTCATGTTCGAAGTCAATAAATATAAGAAGTAATTAAAATCAAAGCCATCTAGGTAAACTAGGTGGCTTTTGTGTTTATTCGACAGCTTTCACCAATTTTAAGGCAAATTTAAGCTCGGATTTTATTTCAAATGTATTAAATCTTTGTTACAATAAGACAGCTTTGCCAAAAGAGACGTTCCAAGGTTCGACATCTTTTTTCATGATTTCTTAAAATTTTTATGTTTTGATATGAAACTCTTTTAATGATTCATGCGTCTCTATAAGTGTCAAAAGAAAAGAGGTTATCAATATGCTATTCAAAAAGCTATCAGAAAATAAGTCTGTAAAATGGATAGGATATACGAGCTTTTACTTACTTATTTTGCTATTATTGTTCTTTATTTACGGATTCCACACAGCTAATACGGGATCATTCATTTACAACGATTTTTAATTGGAGATTAAACTATGAAACTATTACACACGATTCAAGAATACCAACAAACGAAACCAACACAGCCAGCATTTGTTTCTCAACATGCTTCGATCACATATGATGAGCTTTGGCATCTATCAGACCAAATGGCTGGTGCCATAGATGCAGTCGCTACAGATAGTGCACCTGTCATTGTATACGGTCATATGGAGCCAGAGATGCTCATTTCTTTCTTAGGCAGTGTGAAATCAGGTAGACCATACATTCCGGTCGACATCTCAATCCCTGCCGAGCGTATCGTCTCAATTATTGAAAGCTCAAAAGCCAGTCTGTTGATTTGTGCAAATGAGCTGAATGTACTAGATGTAGAAGAACACATTGAAGTGAAAAGTGCGGCATCTCTTTTAGCTCTTGAAAAAGAAGCACCGCCATCCTCGCAGTGGGTTCAACAGGATGATGTCTTTTACATCATTTATACGTCTGGCAGTACCGGAAAACCGAAAGGCGTTCAGGTAACAGCCAATAATTTAGAAAGCTTTACAGAGTGGATGTGCCGAGACTTCCCAATTGGCGGGGGACGCACGTTCTTAAATCAAGCACCATTTTCTTTTGACTTATCAGTGATGGATTTGTATCCAGCGCTTCAATCAGGCGGCACGCTTTACTGTTTAGTGAAAGATCTAGTGAATAAGCCGAAGGATATGTTTGCAGCACTTGGTCAATCTGACGTTGAAGTGTGGACATCAACACCTTCCTTTGTGCAAATGTGCTTAATGGACCCTTCCTTTACAGGGGAGCTTTTACCAGAGTTGAAAGTTTTCTTGTTCTGCGGAGAGGCACTTCCTGTATCTGTAGCAAGTGCGCTCCTTGAGCGTTTTCCAAAGGCGCAGGTCTTTAATACGTATGGTCCGACTGAAGCAACTGTTGCGATCACATCGATTGAAGTCACGCAAGCGATTCTTGATCAGCACGATTCTTTACCAGTCGGCTACGCCAAACCGGATACAGATATCGTTATTTTAGATGAAGAAGGCAATGCACTTCCTGACGGTGAAAAAGGGGAAATTGTCATCGTGGGGCCAAGCGTCACGAGAGGTTACTTAGGTGAACAAGCCTTAACAGATAAAGTGTTCTTTGAATACGAAGGACGCCCTGCTTACCGTACAGGTGACGCAGGTGTGACGCAGGATGGTTTGATTACATGCCACGGCCGTCTGGACTATCAAATTAAGCTGCATGGATACCGAATGGAGCTTGAAGAAATTGAATATCATGTGAGTGAGACAACGTATGTCAATGCTTGTGTGATTGTGCCGTTCCAGCCAAACGGTCATGTGGAGTACTTAATTGCAGCCATTGTTCCAGCAGCGCATTCTTTTGAAAAAGAATATCAGCTGACAAGTGCAATTAAGAAAGAAATGGCGGATTCACTGCCTGCGTACATGATTCCAAGAAAGTTTGTCTATCTTGAGCAGCTATACATGACGCCAAACGGGAAGGTTGACCGTAAAAGAATCGCGAAAGAGGTTCTTCTATGATTCCGTTTAGTTCATTCTTTTTCTTCATTCTAATTGGTGTTCTTCTTTTGCCGACGATCATTCTTGGTCTTCGCGGCAAAAGAATGCAGGGCTACAACATGTTTGCAACGGTTGTGGCACTCGCCCTTATTTTCTCTAAGGATGCACATGGCGCGCTGCTGCTTTTCTTGTTTACAGTGTGGCAAGTCTTGATCATCCGCCTGTACCTTTCGTACCGGTTGAAAGCGAATCAAGCGTCTGTTTTCTATATGGCAGTGGTGGCATCGATTTTGCCGCTAGTGCTATCAAAGGTTTTACCGTTCTTTTTAACTCATCAGCCGCATCAACCGCCGCCAATGAACTGGCTGAGCTTTTTAGGGATCTCGTACTTAACATTTAAAGGTGTTCAGTTAATTATCGAGACAAGAGACGGCTTGATTAAGAAGAAAATGCCGATTCATCGTTTGGTCTATTTCATTGTCTTTTTCCCGACGATTTCATCAGGTCCGATTGATCGTTACCGCCGGTTTGAAAAGGATATGGATACGCCCCCTGAAAAGGAAGCGTACAGTGATCTTCTATACGCCGGTATTCATAAAATTTTTATCGGCTTCTTATACAAGTTCATTATTGGTTATCTGATTCACACGTATATTCTCATGAATATTCATCACATTAGCAGCAGTCACTTTGTTCAACAGTTAACATATATGTATGCGTACAGTATGTATTTGTTCTTTGACTTTGCTGGTTATACAGCATTTGCTGTTGGTGTGAGTTATATGATGGGCATTAAATCACCAGAAAACTTTAACAAACCGTTTATCAGCCGGAACATTAAAGACTTCTGGAATCGCTGGCACATGTCCCTGTCCTTCTGGTTCAGAGACTACGTGTTTATGAGATTTGTGTTCTTTATGACAAAAAAGAAGTGGATCAAGAACCGTATGGCAGTATCAAATATTGGGTACTTTGTCCTCTTTCTATTGATGGGTGCTTGGCATGGTCTAGCACTTCAATATATTATTTACGGACTATATCACGCAGTTGTGATGTCCGGTTACAATTTATTTGAGAAATGGAATAAAAAACACAAGTGGTGGCCGGATAATAAGGTCACAATGGTTGTGTCGATCATTATTACATTCCATGTGATTTGTTTCGGATTTTATATTTTTTCAGGAAAACCATTTCATCATTAATGATTAAGGGAGTAGAAAATTATGGAATTTAAAAATCAAGTATACGGTATTATTGCAGAGGTTTGTCAGGATGACGTTGTGAAAGAAAATCCAGAGATTGCAATTTTTGACGAAGGTCTTCTAGATTCATTTGGTACAGTAGAACTGCTTATGGCAATCGAAAGTCAACTTGGAATTACTGTTCCGATTACAGAGTTTGATCGTGATGTGTGGGATACACCGAATCACATTGCTGAGCAGCTGGCAGAGATGAAGTAATGAAAAAGCGTTTTTTTGGGCCGCTTATTTTAGCGGCTGTTCTATTCATTGGTGTTCTTCTTGTACCAAATGCATGGCTCTCACATATGATCCCAAAAGACAAATTACAAAAGTCAGCCACAGAATTAGATCCGGGGATGTTCCAAGGGCTTTATTTACAAGACGAAATGCTAAAAGATCCAACTTATTTGCCGATCTATGGATCTTCTGAACTATCACGTTTTGATCCATATCACCCTTCAAATTTCTTTCATGAGAATCCTCAAGGGTTTACACCTTATCTTATTGGAAAAGGTGGATCGCAATCATTAATTCATGCGATGAACTTTGCAGCGCATATGGATGAATTAAAAGGGAAGAAGCTTGTGTTTATCGTGTCCCCGCAGTGGTTTGTGAAATGGGGATCTGACGAAAATCACTTTGCACCGAACTATTCAGCGCTTCAAGCACTGAATCTCGCTTATAATAAAGAAATTGATCCAGCTGTGAAAAAAGAACTGATCAAGAGAATCATGAAGTTTAAAGCAGTGAAGAACGACATGGTCATCACAGAGCTTTTTAAAGCAGAGCTTTCTGGGAACAAATTCGCTTATGGCGCGATTTCTCCTATTGCAAAAATGTATTATGGCATGCTTCAAAAGAAAGACATGTACTATACAATTGGATCGGGACATGAACGTAAGCTTCAACCGTCTCCATCAGTCAAAGGAAAAACATGGACTGAGCTTGAAAAAGAAGCAAGTGTCTTAGGTGCGGAAAAAGCAGGGAACAACCCGTTTTATATTAATCAAAAACTGTTTGACCGCAAGCTGAAACCGATCATGAAAAAGATGAAAGATTCCCGTGAAGGTCATTCTTATGCGGAATCACCAGAATACAAAGATTTTCAAATCATGCTGGATATTTTAAAACAGGCAGGGGCAAAGCCTTTGTTTGTGACGATTCCTGTTAACGGAAAATGGTATGATTATACCGGTTTTCCGAAAGAGGGACGTACAGAGTATTATGAGAAAATCAATCGTCAAATACGCGATAACGGGTATGAAGTCGCAGATTTGACTAAGCATGAGTACGATCCTTATTTCTTTAAAGATACGATTCATGTGTCTTATAAAGGATGGGTGTACATCGATAAGGCAATCGAAAAGTTTTACAAAGAGCAGTAGAATGCAGCAGCTTTCTGCTGCTTTTTGTTTGTCGAATTGGCGAATATCTTGTATAACGAAGGGAAAAGGTCTATGCTGTAAATGGAGGCGATATGATGAATCGTTCTGAGAAAAAAGAACTATTGAAGCGTTCAAAGAAGCATTTTAATGATCATGCCTTTTGGGAAAAGTTAAAAAAGACGGCACAAAAAGCTGGTGTCTCTCTTGTCTATGCTGTGCTATTACTTTACTATACATTGCAAAAACCTGAAGTACCTGTCAAAGCGAAGACCCTTATTATTGGGGCACTCGGATACTTTATCCTTCCAATTGACCTCATTCCCGATACATTGATTGGTGTAGGCTATACAGATGATTTAGGAGCGATCACATTTGCTCTGATTCAAGTAGCGGTCTACATTGATGATGATGTGAAAGGAAAAGCGCAGGACAGGCTGTCAAAATGGTTCAGTGAAAAAACCGATACGTCTCTGATTGATCAAAAGCTTGAAGATGGCGGGATGCCGTCTACACGCTGAAAAGAAGACAAAGGGCTAAAATCAAGATCATTTTAGCCCTTTGTCAACAATATGAAGCCTCCACAGTTGGAGGCTTTTTTTCATTATCCTAAAAATTTCACGCAAACTGGATGAGGGACTGAGATGTCTGATTGTAAGACAGTGAGTCGTCCTGTTTCTTTGTCGCGTTTGTATAACACTAGGTTGCTAGACTCTTGGTTTGAACCGACGAGGAATTCTTCAGTTGGATCAAGCACAAAGTCTCTAGGCCAGTTTCCTTCAGAAGAAGCAATCTCGACAAGACTTAATTGGCCGTCAGCGTCTGCTTTAAAAATCGCAATGCTGTCATGTCCGCGATTTCCTGCATAAACAAATTGGCCGTCTGAAGAGACGTGAATGGCACTGCCTTGATTGTTCTCTGTAAAGTCGCTTGGAATGGTTGCGATCGTTTGAATCTCTTCGAAATGACCATCTTCAAAGTAACGAAGCACAATCACCTCTGAGCTTAGCTCTGTCATCACATATGCCACAGGTTTCGTTGGATGGAATGTAATATGGCGAGGCCCGGTGCCTGGTTTTGCTTCAAATGTAAGAGCTAGCTCAAGTTTGCCGTTTTCTTTCTTATACGTATAAATGCCATCTGTCCCAAGGTCAACCGCTACTGCAAATTGTTCATCTGGTGTCAGACCCATAAAGTGAGTGTGCGGTTTTTCCTGACGATCTTCATTAGGGCCAGTTCCTTCATGCTGCGCCTGTGACAGCGTGCGAATCACTGAGCCATTTTCAGCATCGATTTCATACATCTCTGCTGTTCCTTTATGATAGTTTGCTGTAAAAGCTGTTTTTGTTTGACTGTCCACGCTGACGTGACAAGGAGAAGCGCCTTCGGCAAGTTCTTGGTTGATGAAACGAAGTGTGCCGGTTTCAGCATCGATTTGATAAGCAGCCACGCCGCCCTGTGATCCTTCTTTCACAACAGCATACACAAATTTTTGAGAATCTGAGACGGTTAAATATGTAGGATTTTCAAGTTCAGCAGCCACTTCTACTTGTTCGATCTGCTGCTTGTCCGTATTTAATGTAAAAGTATAAATGCCTTTACTGTCTCCCTTTGTATACGTTCCGATATAACCTCTGATGTTAGCCATGTATTGCCCTCCTTCTATAAGATGCTCTCATTCTATCATAAATTCATAGGAAAACGCTTTAGAAAGGCATACCGAAAGAAAATCAAAAGCGCTGGAATCTACCAATCTTCATTAAAAATAATGTGAAAAAATATGACAAACGTTTTCTCAAATGAAAAGCGTTCAGGTAAAGTAAATCAATTGAAGAAAAAATACAAAAAATTTTAAGTTTTTTTCATTCCTTGTCTAGCAAAGGTGTAAGCGTATACATTTAATTTTGATTAGTCTAAATTGTCTAATAATTTTAAAAATGCTGTTGACACTGTATGGAAAGCGGCGTAAGATGGGTTCAACAAAAGCTAAACAAACACGCAGAGCAAGCGTGAGGCGCTTTAATATAAAGTGTCTGAAAATTCAACTACTTTTTGTTTGAAAGAGAGGGTGCTCACTGAAAATGGAAGACCAAAAGGAACAGTGGATCTTTTTAAACGATGAACTCGTGAAAAAAGAGGATGCGAAAATTTCAGTTTATGATCATGGCTTCTTATACGGTGACGGTGTGTTCGAAGGGATACGCGTGTATAACGAAAATATCTTTCGAATGAAAGAACATTTAGACCGCCTGTATGATTCCGCCAGATCGATTATGCTGAACATTCCATATTCACTTGAGGAACTCACGGAAAAAATGATTCATACAGTTGAAAGGAACGGACTGAAGGATGCCTATATCCGTCTTGTTGTCTCAAGAGGAGCTGGTGATCTTGGTTTAGATCCAAACAACTGCGGGAGAGCCAACACAGTGATCATTGTAGAGCCGCTGGCCATCTTTCCAAAGCACCTATATGAAACAGGTATTGATATTGTGACGGTACCGACGAGGCGAAATCGTCCCGATGTACTGAGTCCAAAAGTGAAATCATTAAATTATTTGAATAACATCCTTGTCCGAATCGAAGCCCATATGGCCGGTGTGAGTGAAGCACTGATGCTGAACGATCAAGGGTACGTGGCAGAAGGTTCTGCAGACAATGTGTTTATTTATAAAAAAGGTAAGCTCTATACACCGCCAGGTTATATCGGCGCTCTTGAAGGCATCACAAGAAATGCCATTATGGAGATTGCAGAAGACTTAGGCTATGAAGTGAAAGAAGAACCATTCACAAGGCACGATGTGTATACAGCAGAAGAAGTTTTTCTAACTGGAACCGCAGCCGAAGTGATTGCCGTTGTAAAGGTTGACGGCCGTACAATCGGTGAAGGGAAACCTGGGGTTCACACAAACAAACTTCTTGAACAATTCCGCAAGCGAGTCGTTGAAGAAGGAGAAAAAGTCGTTTTTACAGATGAAAACATTCACGCAAGCTAAATAGATATCGATAAACGTTGAAGAGGACTAGTAGTTTTAGAGTCAGTATCTACAGAGAGCCGGTGGTAGCTGGAAACCGGTGTTACTTTCTAAAGTGAACTCACCTCTGAGTGTCTGCTTGAAATGATAGTAGGGCAGACCGAGTGACATTGCTCACTCGTTACCAAAATGGATGAAAGATGTCCATGAGACGGCAGCAGATGTTGCCGTGAACAAGGGTGGTACCGCGAAAAACAAAGCTTTTTCGCCCCTTTGACCTAGTGAAAAGTAGTGTCATTGTGGGGTGAGAAGGCTTTTTTTATATGGTTAAAATCTCGACCTTGAATAGAAAAGGGTGAAAAAACTTGACTGAAGCAAGACAAAGAGGAGGAAATCAAATGGGGACAAATGTACAAGTGGAGACGGAAACATCTAAAGCACCACAAACGATGAACGGTGCACTCATGCTAATTGAAGCACTCAAAAGAGAAAAAGTAGAAGTCATTTTCGGATATCCAGGCGGAGCGGTTTTACCGATCTACGATAAAATTTATGATTCTGGTTTATTTCATGTCCTGCCAAGGCATGAGCAGGGAGCGATTCATGCGGCAGAAGGATACGCTAGAGTATCTGGTAAACCGGGTGTTGTCATTGCTACATCAGGACCAGGAGCGACAAACCTAGTCACAGGAATTGCAGATGCGATGATTGATTCACTTCCTCTTGTCGTCTTCACAGGACAGGTGGCAACCTCAGTTATTGGATCAGACGCTTTCCAGGAAGCAGACGTGCTCGGCATCACAATGCCTATCACAAAGCACAGCTACCAGGTGAGAAATCCAGAGGAATTACCGGGTGTCATTAAAGAAGCATTCCACATCGCAACGACAGGGAGACCTGGCCCAGTCTTGATTGATATTCCAAAAGATGTGGCAGGCATTGAAGGAACGTTTGAATACGATCAGCCAATTGATTTACCTGGTTATCAGCCAAAAGTAGAGCCAAACTATTTGCAAATTCGCAAATTAGTAGAAGCTGTCAGTAGAGCGAAGAAACCGGTCATTCTAGCAGGAGCTGGCGTTCTTCATGGCAAAGCATCTGAAGAGTTAAGGCAGTATGTAGAGCAGCAGCAAATTCCAGTCGCTCATACACTGCTAGGACTTGGCGGCTTCCCGGCAAAGCATCCTCTTTTCCTAGGGATGGCTGGTATGCATGGCACATATGCAGCGAACATGGCTCTTCATCAATGTGATTTGCTCATTTCAATTGGTGCGAGATTCGATGACAGGGTAACTGGCAATCTCAATCACTTTGCGAAACATGCGAAGGTAGCACATATCGATATCGACCCAGCAGAAATTGGCAAGAACATTCATACCCATATCCCGGTTGTTGGAGACAGTAAGCTAGTCCTTGAAGAGCTGATTAAGCAAGACGGGAAGCAAGGAGAGTCAGACGAATGGAAAAACCAACTAGATCAGTGGAAGGAAGAATATCCACTCTGGTACGTTGAAAACGAAGCAGAGGGTTTTAAACCTCAAAAGCTGATTGAATACATTCATCAATTCACAAAAGGTGAAGCCATTGTGGCAACTGATGTTGGGCAGCATCAAATGTGGGCAGCGCAGTTCTACCCGTTTGAAAATGCTGATAAGTGGGTCACATCTGGTGGCCTTGGTACAATGGGCTTCGGTTTACCGGCAGCCATCGGCGCTCAGCTGGCTGATCAAGAGGCAACGGTTGTGGCGATTTTAGGAGACGGAGGTTTCCAAATGACCTTGCAAGAACTTGCCGTTATCCGTGAGCTGAACCTTCCAGTGAAAGTGATTGTTCTAAATAATCATAGCCTTGGAATGGTAAGACAATGGCAAGAAATTTTCTACGAAGAACGCTACTCATATTCTAAATTTTCAGAGCAGCCAGACTTCGTTAAATTATCTGAAGCTTATGGCATTAAAGGAATCAGAATCTCAACAGACGAAGAGGCGAAAGAAAAGCTTGAAGAAGCGCTAACCTCTAGAGAGCCTGTTTTCATCGATGTCAATGTAGCGAGAGATGAAAAAGTATTCCCGATGGTAGCACCGGGGAAAGGACTTCATGAGATGGTGGGGGTGAAACCTTGAAAAGAATTATTGTGTTGACTGTATTAAATCGATCAGGCGTACTGAACCGAATCACTGGCCTTTTTACTAAACGACATTACAACATTGAAAGCATTACGGTCGGCCATTCTGAGATTCAAGATGTATCACGCATCACGTTCGTCGTCCATGTAGACCAAGAGAAAGACATCGAACAGCTGACAAAACAGCTGAACAAACAAATCGATGTTCTCAAAGTAACAGACATTACAAACCAATCAATCGTTCAGCGAGAGCTGGCTTTGATAAAAGTCGTATCTGCACCAGCATCTAGAATGGAGATCACGGGGGTCATTGAACCTTTTAGAGCTTCTATTGTAGATGTGAGCAGAGAGAGTGTCGTCATTCAGGTGACAGGTGAGTCTTCAAAAATTGAAGCACTCATTGAATTACTTAAGCCATACGGCATTAAAGAAGTCGCCAGAACTGGCACCACGGCCTTTGCGAGAGATAATCAGCAAAAGCCGCAACAAAATAAAACAATTTCAATTGTCTAAACAAAAGGAGAGAGTCAAATGGTAAAAGTATATTATAACGGTGATATTCAAGAAAACGTATTAAATGGTCAAAAGGTTGCCATCATTGGATATGGATCACAAGGTCATGCACATGCATTGAACTTAAAAGAAAGCGGCGTAGATGTCATCGTCGGCGTGAGAAAAGGCGGATCTTATACAAAAGCACAAGAAGACGGCCATCAAGTATTCACAGTAAAAGAAGCGGCAGCACAAGCAGACATCGTCATGGTACTACTTCCAGATGAGCAGCAAAAGAAAGTATATGACGAAGAAATCAAAGATCAATTAGAAGCAGGCAACTCACTTGTATTCGCACACGGATTCAACGTTCATTTCCATCAAATCGTTCCTCCAAGTGACGTAGATGTGTATCTTGTGGCTCCAAAAGGTCCAGGACATCTTGTGAGAAGAACATATGAGCAAGGCGCTGGTGTACCTGCACTATTTGCCATCTATCAAGATGTATCTGGTCAAGCGAAAGATAAAGCACTTGCTTATGCAAAAGCAATTGGTGGAGCAAGAGCGGGCGTTCTTGAAACAACATTTAAAGAAGAAACGGAAACGGATCTATTCGGTGAGCAAGCAGTCCTTTGCGGGGGTCTTACTTCACTAGTAAAAGCAGGATTTGAAACATTAACAGAAGCTGGTTATCAGCCAGAGCTTGCATACTTCGAGTGTCTACATGAACTGAAACTGATCGTTGACCTTATGTACGAAGAAGGATTAGAAGGCATGAGATATTCAATCTCTGATACAGCACAATGGGGTGACTTCGTATCAGGACCACGCGTTGTGGATGCAAACGTAAAAGAATCGATGAAAGCCGTCTTGACTGATATCCAAAACGGAACATTTGCAAAAGAATGGATTGTTGAAAACCAAGTGAATCGTCCACGTTTCAATGCGATCAATGCTAATGAAAATGAGCACCAAATTGAAATCGTCGGAAGAAAGCTTCGTGAAATGATGCCTTTCGTCAAACAAGGAAAGAAAAAGGAAGCGGTGAGCGTCGGTGCGGAAAATTAATTTTTTTGACACAACACTTCGAGATGGAGAGCAATCACCAGGAGTGAACTTAAATGCACAAGAAAAGCTAATCATTGCAAAGCAGCTTGAGCGCCTTGGGGTTAATATCATTGAAGCGGGTTTTCCCGCTTCATCCCGAGGGGATTTCTTAGGCGTACAAGAAATTGCTAGAACGATCAAAAATTGTTCAGTTGCTGGTCTTGCGAGATGTGTAAAAGGTGACATTGATGCTGCATGGGAAGCGTTAAAAGATGGAGTGGAACCAAGAATTCATATCTTTATCGCTACTTCTGATATTCACTTGGAGCATAAACTAAAGAAAACACGTGAAGAGGTCGTAGAACAGGCTGTCTCCATGGTGAAATACGCGAAGGAACGTTTTCCAGTTGTCCAGTGGTCAGCAGAAGATGCATGTCGTACAGATCTTGCTTTCTTAGCAGAAATTGTAGAGAAGGTCATTGACGCTGGAGCGAGTGTCATTAACTTGCCAGATACAGTTGGATACTTAGCGCCAAAAGAGTATGGCAATATCTTTAAATATATGAAGGAACACGTTCCAAATATCGACCGCGTCAACTTGTCTGCTCACTGTCATGATGATCTAGGGATGGCTGTAGCAAACTCACTTGCAGCCATTGAAAATGGAGCAAATCAAATTGAAACGGCTGTTAACGGAATTGGAGAACGTGCAGGAAATGCCGCTTTAGAAGAAATTGCAGTCGCTCTTCATATTCGAAAAGACTTCTACCAGGTCGAATCAACGATTCAATTGAATGAAATTAAGCGTACAAGTGATGTAGTGAGCAAATACTCAGGAATGATTGTACCGCGCAATAAAGCTGTCGTTGGTAACAACGCTTTTGCACATGAATCAGGTATTCACCAAGATGGTTTCCTCAAAGAAAAAACAACCTATGAAATCATATCTCCAGAGCTTGTCGGTGTGACAACAGATGTACTTGTCCTTGGGAAACACTCCGGAAGACATGCGTTTAAAGACCGCATGAAAACGTTAGGTTTTAAACTAACAGAAGAAGAAATCAATAAGTTCTTCGAAACCTTCAAGAATTTGACGGAGAAGAAAAAAGAAATTACAGATGATGATTTGATTTCTATTATATTGGAAGAAAAAGTAGCAGACCGAAAAATTGGCTACGAATTTGAAAGTCTTCAAGTGCATTATGGAACAGAACAGATGCCGACAGCAACGGTCTCTCTGAAAAATCAAGAAACGCAAGAAGTTATTCAAGAAGCAGCTACAGGCGCAGGCAGTGTAGAAGCTGTGTACAACACACTGGAGCGCTGTATGGAGGAAAGAATTCATTTGCTAGACTACCGTATTCAATCAAATGGAAAAGGCAGAGATGCACTAGCGGAAGTATATGTGAATGTTTCAATAGAAGGAAAAGAAACAGCTGGACGCGGTGTAGCGCAAGATGTGCTGGAAGCATCGGCGAAAGCCTACGTCAATGCAGTAAACAGGCATTTAATCTTTAAATCAAATCTCATTGAAATTGAGAAACATCACGCGATCTCATAGGAAAGGAGGTAGGTCCTCATGAAAAAGAAAATTGCACTTTTGCCCGGCGATGGAATCGGACCGGAAGTTGTGACATCAGCGGTCGCTGTCCTCAAAGAGACAGCGGCTCAATTTAGGCACGAATTCGAATTCGAAACGGCGCTCATTGGTGGTATCGCAATAGATGAAAAAAACAATCCGCTCCCAAAAGAAACGGTTAATGTTTGCAAGAGCGCGGATGCGATTTTATTAGGAGCAGTCGGCGGACCAAAATGGGATCAAAACCCACCAGAGCTTCGTCCGGAAAAAGGCTTGCTCGCCATTCGTAAACAATTGGACTTATTTGCTAATATTCGTCCTGTCAAAGTGTTCGATAGCTTAAGCGAGGCGTCACCGTTAAAACAGGATCACATTAACGGAGTCGATTTTGTCATCGTTCGTGAATTAACAGGTGGTCTCTATTTTGGTGAACCAAGCGAGCGCTATACAGATGAAGAAGGAAAAGAAGCTGCGGTTGATACGCTTCTTTATACAAAGGAAGAGATTGTCCGTGTACTAAAAGAAGCATTCGACATGGCGTTAACGAGACGGAAAAAAGTAACGTCTGTGGATAAAGCGAATGTTCTGGCTTCTAGTAAACTATGGCGGGATGCGGTAGAAGAAGTGGCTTCTCAATATCCAGACGTTGAATTTGAGCACATGCTAGTTGATAATGCCGCCATGCAGCTGATTTATAAGCCTGCACAATTTGATGTCATTGTGACAGAGAATATGTTTGGTGACATCTTAAGTGACGAGGCTTCAATGATTACTGGATCACTCGGTATGTTGCCATCTGCTAGTCTATCAAGCACCGGCCTTCATTTATATGAGCCGATTCATGGATCAGCACCCGATATTGCGGGGCAAAACGTCGCAAACCCTCTGGCAACTATTTTGTCGGCAGCAAGCTTGCTTAGAACATCCTTTGCATTAGAAGATGAAGCGGCTGCCATAGAAGAAGCTGTTGAAGCTGTTCTTGCCTCTGGCAAAAGAACAAAGGATTTATCTGCAAAAGAGGGAACGTATCAAACAACTGAAGACATCACTCATGCAGTTGTAGACGCACTCAAGCAGCGCGCGAAAACAATTGTATAAATAGAATCTTGTGGAATTAGGTAGAGGGAGGAAAAGGGTTATGCCTCGAACAATCATCGAAAAAATATGGGATCAGCACGTTGTCAAAAGCGGCGAGGGGAAACCAGACCTTTTATATATTGATCTGCACTTGGTGCATGAAGTGACATCGCCTCAAGCGTTTGAAGGATTAAGACAAAAAGGGCGCAAGGTGAGAAGACCTCAAAATACGTTTGCGACGATGGATCACAACATCCCGACTGTGAATCGATTTGTGATCAAAGATGAGGTTGCTAAAAAACAAGTGAGTGCTCTAGAGCGCAACTGTGCTGAATTTGGTGTCCGTCTAGCTGACCTTCACAGTGTAGACCAAGGAATCGTCCATGTCGTTGGACCAGAGCTTGGTTTGACACTTCCGGGAAAAACAATCGTTTGCGGAGATAGTCATACATCCACTCATGGCGCATTTGGCGCACTTGCTTTTGGCATCGGTACAAGTGAGGTTGAACATGTACTATCCACACAAACACTTTGGCAGCAGCGTCCGAAAACATTAGAAATTAGAGTAGACGGAAAGCTGCAAAAAGGGGTAACGGCCAAAGATGTCATTTTAGCAGTCATTGGTGCGCATGGCGTGAAGTTTGGATCAGGTTATGTCATTGAATACACTGGGGAAGTATTCAGAAACATGACGATGGATGAACGTATGACCGTTTGTAATATGTCGATTGAAGCAGGCGCAAGAGCAGGATTGATTGCACCTGATGAAGTCACCTTTGAATATTGCCGCGGCCGCAAATATGCACCGCAGGGAGAAGACTTCGAAGCAGCGATTAAAGAATGGGAAGAACTTAAAACAGATCCGGGTGCAACCTATGATAAAACGATTGTTTTAGATGGGAATGAGATTTCACCAATGGTCACATGGGGAATTAACCCAGGAATGGTGCTGCCTGTAGATGCATCCATCCCAGGACCTGAAGATTTTGCGCAAGAGGATGACCAAAAGGAAGCGGTCCGTGCGTACGAATACATGGGTGTTCATCCGCATCAGCGTATTGAAGATATTACGATTGAGCATGTGTTTATTGGCTCATGTACGAACTCAAGAATGACTGATTTACGCCAAGCAGCTTCTATGATAGAAGGACAAAAGGTAGCTGATCATGTCAGAGCGATTGTCGTGCCTGGCTCTCAAAGCGTCAAATTGCAGGCAGAAGAAGAAGGTCTTCATGAAATCTTCCTTGAAGCAGGATTTGAATGGAGAGAATCTGGCTGCAGTATGTGTCTCAGCATGAATAACGATGTGGTACCAGAAGGAGAACGCTGCGCATCCACATCAAACCGTAACTTTGAGGGTCGTCAAGGAAAAGGTGCGAGAACGCATCTTGTCAGCCCGGCAATGGCCGCAATGGCTGCAATACATGGCCGGTTTGTCGATGTCAGGAAGTTTAATCAAGAGAAAACAGTCGTGTAAGGAGTTGTCATAGATGGAGCCTTTAGTCACACACAAAGGAAAAGCCGCTGTGCTTAACCGTATCAACGTAGATACAGATCAAATTATTCCGAAGCAATTTTTGAAAAGAATTGAACGAACAGGATATGGCCGGTTTGCCTTTTTCGACTGGCGGTATTTAGCCGATGGCAGCCCAAATCCTGATTTCGAACTGAATCAGCCGATTTATGAAGGTTCATCCATTTTGATCGCAGGAGAAAACTTTGGCTGCGGATCATCAAGGGAACATGCTCCTTGGGCACTTGATGATTATGGTTTCAAAATTGTCATCGCACCATCATTCGCAGATATTTTTCACCAAAACTGCTTTAAAAATGGGATGCTTCCGATTCGTCTTGATTATGATGTGTGGAAAACATTCGCTGCGTCATATGAGAACAAAGGGTATGAGATGACGGTTGATCTTGAAAAACAGCAAATAGAAGATCACGAAGGGAATATCACTCCTTTTGATGTGGATCCTCACTGGAGAGAAATGCTCCTGAATGGCTATGATGAAATCTCATTAACTTTACTACTAGAAGATGACATTCAAGCATTTGAAGATAAGCGCAGCAGCTGGCTGCGTGCGTAAACAACAAGAAGCCGTCCGCCCGAGGTGTGACGGCTTCTTTTTTGCATGAAAACCTCTCGTTACTTGTGTTTACTAACCTTCGTTGGTAAACTGATAAAAAATATGCGCCCGAAAGGAACGTAAGCATGAAACATGACAAGAAGAAAGATAATGTCATTTTGTTTCCTGGTCTGAAAGAAAGACTGATTGAAAAAGGAATGGCAGCATTAAAAGATAAACAGTATCAAGAGGCACTTCACTTGTTTTCAGAAGCAAAATCTTATGATGACGATGAAGAATCCGATATTCATCTCGGTATGGCGATTTGTTTTCTGGAGCTGGGCGAGCTGCAGGATGCAAAGCGTGTGTGTGAAAAGATGCTGCATGAAGGATATGGTCATTACTTCACCGTGCTTCAAGTGTATATGACAATCTTAATTCAGCTGAAAGAATATGAAGAAGTGAAGCAGACAATTGAAGCAGTACTTGAGGAAAACCACCTTCCAGCAGAAAGCGCGGAGCATTTTTACAAGCTGCTCGAATTTAGTAGAAAAATGATCGAATCGCCTGAACAGATTTTAGATGAAGATGAAGAGGGCGGCAGCGAAATCAATATAGATGATCTGCTCGAGCGTCCAGAGGAGCAGGTGCAGTTCATCCATTCGCTGAAAGACCGAAACATCACGCCGCACATGGGTCTATTAAATACGATCCTACAAAAGCCTGATGGAAACCCTTTGGTCAAATCATTGATTCTGCAGCTTCTGTCAGATCATGATGTGGTAAAGCCGGTTCATGTGACGAAGTTCGGTGATTCTTTAACGCTTGTTCCTTCTGAGGCTGTTAAACCAGAGCAAATGCCGCTGCTTCAGCAAGTCCTTCGAAAGCTCGATGACACACTCGGCAACGAGAACCCAACCCTTTACCAAGGCGTGGAAGAGTTATGGCGCCGGCACTTATTTGTACTATATCCATTTCTTCCTAAATACACAGATCCGAATCTTTGGGCAGCAGCACTTCATAAAGTCGGCTATGAAATGCATGGGATCGAGATTGACCTCGAAGAATTGCATCTATTGTATGAATTTGATGAACGAGAGCTGAGAGAAGCTTGCACAATGCTGAAAGATATTGAAGAAATTTCTTATTTGTAATTTGTCGATTTAGTTGAAAGACGGACTTGTTATGTTATAATATAATGGTTGTATTTGTGCATATATCGTGCAGTTGTCGATTCCAATGGTTGAAAGACGATATGTATAATCAAGTCAAATGTTGTATACATAATACCGCTTCTTTAGCGGCGTGCGTGGTTTTTAATTGGACGAAGTCTTTATGATGCTTTAGAATGTAACAACGCACAATCTGAATAGATTTTTGGAGGGAAACACACATGTCAGTAAAATGGGAAAAACAAGAAGGTAACGAAGGCATCTTAACGGTAGAAGTTGATGCTGAAACATTTAACAAAGCACTTGATGATGCGTTTAAGAAAGTTGTTAAGCAAGTATCGATCCCTGGATTCCGTAAAGGGAAAGTACCACGTGGTCTTTTCGAACAGCGTTTTGGTGTAGAATCTCTTTATCAAGATGCATTAGATATTCTTCTTCCAGTTGAGTATCCAAAAGCAATCGACGAAGCTGGTATCGAGCCAGTTGACCGCCCTGAAATCGATGTTGAGAAAATCGAAAAAGGCGAAAGCTTAATCTTCACTGCAAAAGTAACAGTGAAGCCTGAAGTGAAACTTGGTGACTACAAAGGTCTTAACGTAGAAAAAGACGACGCTACTGTCACTGATGAAGATGTACAAGAAGAGTTAAAAGGCATGCAAAACCGTCAAGCTGAGCTTGTTGTCAAAGAAGAAGGCGCAATCGAAAACGGCGATACAGTTGTTCTTGATTTCGAAGGATTCGTTGATGGAGAAGCATTCGAAGGCGGAAAAGCTGAGAACTACTCTCTTGAAGTAGGGTCTAATTCATTCATCCCTGGTTTTGAAGAGCAGTTAGTTGGTCTTGAAACTGGAGCTGAAAAAGACGTAGAAGTCACTTTCCCAGAAGAATACCATGCTGAAGACCTTGCAGGTAAACCAGCTGTATTCAAAGTGAAAATTCACGAAATCAAAGCAAAAGAACTTCCAGCACTTGACGATGAGTTCGCGAAAGATGTTGATGAAGAAGTAGAAACTCTTGCTGAACTAACTGAAAAAACAAAGAAACGTCTTGAAGAAGCGAAAGAAAACGAAGCAGAAGGTAAACTTCGTGAAGAGCTAGTTGAGAAAGCTTCTGAAAATGCGGAAGTTGACATCCCACAAGCGATGGTTGACACAGAGCTAGACCGTATGATGAAAGAATTCGAACAACGCCTTCAAATGCAAGGAATGAACCTTGAGCTTTACTTCCAATTCTCAGGACAAGATGAAAATGCGCTGAAAGAGCAAATGAAAGAAGATGCTGCTAAACGCGTAAAATCTAACCTAACACTTGAAGCAATTGCTGCTGCAGAAAACGTACAAGTGTCTGATGAAGAAGTAGAAGAAGAGCTTTCAAAAATGGCTGAAGCATACAACATGCCAATTGAAAATATTAAACAAGCGATCGGATCTACTGACGCAATGAAAGAAGATCTAAAAGTTCGTAAAGCAATTGATTTTCTTGTAGAAAACCGTTAATATGGTGCATAATAATAAAACAGGGCGCGAGTGACTCGTGCCTTGTTTTGTACAATTTTTGACTTATCATCGCTTCTTTTGGAAACGATAGTGTAAGTCGCATCTTTCTGTTATACATATCTCGATGTGCAGTGTTAGAAACACATCATTACCGTCTTTTAGGAAAGTATGGTAAAATGCATACATACTGGACCCAGAAAGGTAGCTGACTGTTAGCTACAGGCAAGTGAAGAAGAATAAGGGGTGAAAGAATGTTTAAATTCAACGAGGAAAAAGGTCAATTAAAATGCTCGTTTTGCGGAAAAACGCAAGATCAAGTGCGTAAACTGGTCGCAGGACCTGGCGTATATATATGTGATGAATGTATCGAGCTTTGCACGGAAATAGTTGAAGAAGAGCTCGGCACTGAGGAAGAAGTTGAATTCAAGGATGTTCCGAAGCCTCATGAAATTCGGGAGATTCTTGATGAATATGTCATCGGCCAAGAAAATGCGAAGAAATCCTTAGCTGTAGCGGTTTATAATCACTACAAACGGATCAATTCCAACAGCAAGATTGATGATGTTGAGCTTTCGAAAAGTAATATCTCTATGATTGGGCCAACAGGAAGCGGTAAAACATTACTTGCTCAAACGCTTGCTCGTATTTTAAATGTGCCATTTGCGATTGCAGATGCAACATCTTTAACTGAAGCAGGTTATGTTGGTGAAGACGTAGAGAATATTTTACTAAAGCTGATCCAAGCAGCCGATTATGATGTAGAAAAAGCAGAAAAAGGTATTATCTACATCGATGAAATCGATAAAGTAGCAAGAAAATCAGAAAACCCTTCTATCACTCGTGATGTATCTGGGGAAGGTGTTCAGCAAGCACTATTAAAAATTCTTGAAGGAACTGTCGCTAGTGTACCGCCTCAAGGTGGACGTAAGCATCCTCATCAAGAATTCATTCAAATCGATACAACAAATATCCTCTTTATTTGTGGTGGAGCCTTTGACGGCATTGAGCAAATCATCAAACGCCGCTTAGGTCAAAAAGTCATTGGATTCGGTGCGGAAAATAAAATCGAAGATCTTGAAAAAGAAGTTCTTTTATCAAAAGTACTCCCAGAAGACTTGCTTCGCTTCGGTTTAATCCCAGAATTCATCGGCCGTCTACCGGTTATTGCAAGCCTAGAGCCGTTAGATGAAAAAGCACTTGTAGAGATCTTGACGAAGCCTAAAAATGCACTCGTTAAGCAGTATACAAAAATGCTTGAGCTTGATGATGTAGAGCTAGAATTTGAAGAAGATGCTCTTAGCGAAATTGCGAAAAAAGCAATTGAGCGTAAAACAGGAGCTCGTGGTCTACGTTCAATCATTGAAGGCATCATGCTTGATGTGATGTTTGACCTTCCATCACGTGATGATATTGAAAAATGTGTCATCACTGGTGCAACAGTTGCTGATGGCGTGTCGCCGCGTCTTGTGTTAAAGGACGGCACAGTCGTTAATAAAGATACGAAAACATCTGCATAAGAGTAGTCTCACTCCTGAATCCTTTTGATTCAGGAGTTTTTTATTTATCGTGGAAGTTGTGTTTATTCCGTCCAGCTCTAGGAAATACTAGCAGACAGAAACCAATACATACGATAGATGAAGGAGGGAGCACCGATTGAGCTGGACAGGAATCGTTTTATTCATACAGCTGTTCTTTGGTATCGTCATCGGGCTGTACTTTTGGAACTTACTGCGAAATCAGCGCACACAAAAGGTGACGATAGACAAAGAGTCAAAGAAAGAAATGGAGGCACTCAGAAAGATGCGGTCAATCAAGCTGAGTGAACCTTTATCAGAGAGAGTCCGGCCAAAGGGGTTTCAGGATATTGTAGGGCAGGAAGACGGCATTCGTGCACTAAAAGCGGCACTATGCGGGCCGAACCCACAGCATGTCATCGTCTACGGACCACCGGGAGTCGGTAAAACAGCCGCTGCCCGTCTTGTGATGGAAGAAGCAAAGCGTCACGCTGATTCTCCTTTTAAAAAAGATGCGGTCTTTGTAGAGCTCGATGCCACAACCGCGAGATTCGATGAACGAGGCATTGCAGATCCGCTCATTGGTTCTGTGCATGACCCAATTTACCAAGGGGCTGGAGCAATGGGACAGGCAGGCATTCCGCAGCCAAAACAAGGAGCCGTCACACATGCTCATGGCGGGGTTCTGTTTATCGATGAAATTGGTGAGCTGCATCCGATCCAAATGAACAAAATGCTCAAAGTGCTGGAAGATCGGAAAGTCTTTTTAGACAGTGCCTACTACAGTGAAGAAAATACCCAAATCCCGAATCACATTCATGATATTTTCCAAAATGGACTTCCGGCCGATTTTCGATTGATTGGTGCCACGACAAGAACACCTGACGAAATTCCACCAGCGATCCGGTCAAGATGTCTCGAAATTTTCTTTAAAGACCTTGACCAGCATGAACTGAAAATCGTCGCTGCCAAGGCTGTCCAAAAAATTCAAAAGGAATTAAGTGATGAAGGGCTGAACCTGTTAACCTCCTATGTGAAAAATGGACGTGAAGCCGTCAACATGGTGCAGATTGCCGCTGGCATGGCGGTCACGGAAAATCGAAAAGACATCACGATCGAAGATGTAGAATGGGTTATTCATTCGAGCCAGCTGACACCAAGATATGAACAAAAAGTACCAGAAAAGCCAAAAGTGGGGGTAGTCAATGGATTGGCTGTTTATGGACCAAACAGCGGTGCCTTGCTTGAGATTGAAGTGAACATCTGTAAGGCGCTTGAAAAAGGTAGTATCAACATTACAGGGATTGCAGAAGAAGAAAGCATTGGCAATCAATCGAAATCCATTAGACGAAAAAGTATGGCCAAAGGGTCAGTTGAAAATGTATTAACGGTACTTCGAAATTTAGGCATTCGGACAAATGAATATGACATCCATATTAATTTTCCAGGCGGTGCCCCTATTGATGGGCCGTCTGCTGGGATTGCCATGGCGACCGCAATCTTCTCAGCCATACATCAAATCCCGATTGATCATCTGACAGCCATGACGGGTGAAATCGGATTGCAAGGTCAGGTGAAGCCGATCGGTGGTGTGATACCGAAGATAAAGGCAGCGAAGCAGGCTGGTGCCACAACCGTCATTATTCCTTATGACAACCAGCAGTCGATCTTAAAAGAGATTGAAGGGGTCACCATTATGCCTGTGAAGCACTTCCAAGAAGTGCTGGATCAGTGTTTGGTTAACCCGCCAGACGAGAAGAAAGATGGACTAGAAGAAGAAATGAAAAGAAAATCTGTTTAATCCCCATCACATATGGGGATTTTTTAGTGAAATAGATCTTTTTTTCTTTTTCAAGATAAAAAGAAAGGGTATACTACGGTAAGATCAACATTTCTCAAGTCTTTTACATTGTACAAGACTGAAACAGGTATATTATAATGATTCATACTAGTGACGGAGGTGTCAATCAACATGGCAGATGAAATCAAAAAGAATGTTCCGCTCCTTCCATTGCGAGGTTTGCTTGTTTATCCAACAATGGTCTTGCATTTGGACGTTGGACGCGAAAAGTCTGTTCAAGCATTAGAACAGGCGATGATGAACGATCATATGATTTTTCTAGCTACACAGCGGGAAATTTCAATAGATGAACCAGGTGAAGAGGAAATTTTCAAAGTCGGCACCTACACAAAAATTAAACAAATGCTGAAGCTGCCAAATGGAACGATTCGTGTACTCGTTGAAGGCCTAAATCGAGCGCAGATCGAATCATATGTCGAGCTGGAGGACTATACGTCCGTCGACATTAAAGAATTGACAGAAGAAGAATTAAAGGACGCAGAAGCAGAAGCCCTCATGCGTACATTGTTAGATCACTTTGATCAATACATAAAAATTTCAAAAAAAATCTCAGCTGAAACATATGCAACAGTGACGGACATTGAAGAACCGGGGAGAATGGCAGATATCGTTGCTTCTCACCTGCCGCTTAAATTAAAGGACAAACAAGAAGTACTGGAAACAGTAGATGTCAAAAAACGGCTGAATCGGGTCATCAGCTTAATTCACAATGAAAAAGAAGTGCTCGAGATTGAAAAGAAAATCGGGCAGCGCGTGAAACGTTCAATGGAACGAACGCAAAAAGAATATTATTTACGTGAACAAATGAAAGCCATTCAAAAAGAGCTTGGAGACAAAGAAGGGAAAACGGGCGAAGTCAGTTCTTTAATGTCTAAAATCGAAGAGTCGAGCATGCCGGATTCTGTTCGTGAAACGGCGCTAAAAGAATTGAATCGTTATGAAAAAATTCCTTCAAGCTCTGCTGAGAGCTCTGTGATTCGAAATTATATTGATTGGCTGATCGGCCTCCCGTGGGGCATCTATACAGAAGATCGTCTCGATTTAAAGCTTGCAAGTGAAATTTTAGATGATGAGCATCACGGGCTGGAAAAGGTCAAAGAACGGGTGCTTGAATATCTTGCTGTACAGAAGCTGACCAATTCATTAAAAGGACCGATTCTTTGCTTAGCAGGACCTCCTGGCGTAGGGAAAACGTCACTTGCCAAATCGATTGCCAAATCACTTGACCGAAAGTTTATCCGTATCTCCCTTGGCGGTGTGCGTGATGAGTCTGAGATTCGTGGACATAGAAGAACGTATGTAGGTGCGATGCCAGGCCGTATCATTCGCGGAATGAGCAAGGCAGGAACGATGAATCCGGTCTTCCTTTTAGATGAAATTGATAAAATGTCCTCTGATTTTAGAGGCGATCCATCTTCTGCGATGCTCGAAGTCTTAGATCCAGAGCAAAATCATAACTTCAGCGATCACTATATTGAAGAAACATTTGATTTGTCTCAGGTGCTATTTATTGCCACTGCCAACAATTTAGCAACCATTCCAGGTCCACTTCGTGATAGAATGGAGATTATCACGATTGCAGGGTATACAGAGGTTGAAAAAGCAGAAATTGTGAAAGATCACCTTCTGCCGAAGCAGCTAAAGGAGCACGGATTAAAGAAAGGGAACTTGCAGCTCCGTGAAGCAGCGATTTATGATACGATTCGCTATTACACAAGAGAAGCTGGTGTTCGTGGATTAGAGCGTCAGCTTGCGGCGATATGCCGTAAAGCGGCAAGAGCGATTGTGGCTGAAGACCGCAAACGCATCACGGTGACAGAAAAGAACTTATCTGAATTTCTCGGAAAAAGACTTTACCGTTATGGTCAGGCTGAAACGACAGACCAAGTGGGAGTTGTCACAGGACTTGCGTATACCACTGTTGGCGGAGACACCTTGTCAATTGAGGTATCACTTTCTCCGGGTAAAGGCAAGCTGTTGTTAACAGGTAAGCTTGGTGATGTCATGAGAGAATCTGCACAGGCGGCATTCAGTTATATTCGTTCGAAAGCAGATGAACTGAACATTGATCCTAATTTTAATGAAAAGCATGATATTCATATCCATGTTCCAGAGGGTGCGGTTCCAAAGGACGGGCCATCAGCTGGTATCACCATTGCGACGGCTCTTGTATCAGCCCTCACAGGACGACCTGTGTCAAAAGAGGTTGGTATGACAGGAGAGATCACGTTAAGAGGAAGAGTGCTTCCAATTGGCGGACTAAAAGAAAAAGCATTAGGCGCACATCGTGCAGGACTGAAAACCATTATTCTTCCAAAGGACAATGAAAAGGATATTGATGATATTCCTGAAAGTGTGAGAGAAGGACTAACCTTTATTCCGGTCTCGCATTTAGATGAGGTGCTTGAGAAAGCGTTGGTAGGAGAGGGAAGATGAAAGTAACAAAATCAGATATCGTCATTAGTGCGGTAAAACCAGAGCAGTACCCGAGCGGGGGACTGCCTGAAATCGCTCTTGCTGGACGATCAAATGTTGGGAAGTCCTCGTTCATCAACTCATTGATTAATCGTAAAAATTTAGCGCGTACGTCTTCTAAACCAGGAAAGACTCAAACGCTTAATTTCTACATTATTAATGATATGCTCCATTTTGTGGACGTTCCGGGCTACGGCTTTGCTAAAGTATCAAAGACAGAGCGTGAAGCCTGGGGTAGAATGATCGAAACGTATATTACAATGCGTGAAGAATTAAAAGCAGTTGTCCAAATTGTGGACCTGCGTCATAAGCCATCAGTAGATGATGTGAACATGTATGAATTCCTGAAATATTACGGCGTTCCCGTGATCGTCATCGCAACAAAGGCGGACAAAATTCCAAAAGGCAAATGGGAAAAACATGCGAAAGTTGTCAAACAGACACTCGACATTGCCCCATCAGATGAACTAGTCCTATTCTCTTCTGAAACAAAAAAGGGAAAAGACGAAGCCTGGAATGCCATCCTTGCGAAGATAAATAACTAAAAAAAGGCATCTGTCATGAGCAGATGCCTTTTTATTGTATAAGTTATTTCCTTTTTAAAAATAATAAGAGGAGACTGACAGCAATCAGTACATAAGGCCAGTACAATTCAAAACCGGAAGTAGGGATCGAAAGGGAACTTAGCTGCTTTGTAATTTGCTGAAAGAAATAAAGGAACAGACCGAGTGCAATGAGAACAACACTTTCAATACGATATTCTTTTTTCTGAGATGATTTCACAAAAAGAGCAAGTCCAACGATGAATACGATCATCGTAAATGTGTCTGGCCAGTAGTCCAATTTTGGCTGAAGAATAAAGTGTAGCGAAAGGCCCGTCATCAGCATACCGATAAACACATGAGCGCTTTCTTGCTCCTTCTTTCCTTGATATAAGAAAGCAAGGCCAAAAAGCAGTACGAGTGTATACCATTTCTCTTGATCCTTCCAAATGTCAAATTGACCTCCTGAGAGAATGGCATATAGCGCTACAGCCAGCAAAGTGAGCGGTAGCAAAATGGATTTCTTCTTCAAAGATGTCACCTTCTTTTAAGCAGATCATTTGTCCGCACGCGCCAAATCTGGTAAATTGCTTGAAGTGATGATATGGCATAATGGGTGTCGAACATTTTTCTACTATATCACAACATTTTTGAAATCTGTTCACAATTTTCATCCAGTTAAAAATGAATATATGTTATAATCACTATAAATAATAAATTCTATATTGTAATTATTATAAATTAGACAGGGCGTTGGGGGTGCAAGCTGAAGTTATGCATATTCTTGTTGTGGGTTTAGATTATAAAACAGCCCCTGTTGAGATACGGGAACAGCTGAGCTTTGAACCGAGCGAGCTCGGAACAGCGATGTCCAAGCTTAAAGAAGAAAAAAGCATTCTAGAGAATATCGTCATCTCAACATGTAATCGAACAGAGATCTACGCAGTGGTAGATCAGCTTCATACTGGACGGTTTTATATAAAAAGATTTTTAGCTGATTGGTTCGGTTTAGAAAAGGAAGATGTCTCGCCGTATTTGAAGTTCTATGAAAATGATGGAGCGGTCGAGCATTTATTCCGTGTGGCCTGTGGACTTGATTCCATGGTGATTGGCGAAACACAAATACTTGGTCAAGTGCGCTCTAGCTTTAAAGTAGCTCAAGAGGAGAAGACCATTGGTACCGTTTTCAATTATTTATTCAAACAGGCGGTCACCGTTGCAAAACGCTCTCATGCGGAAACAGACATTGCGTCTAATGCCGTGTCTGTCAGCTATGCAGCTGTCGAGCTTGCGAAAAAAATCTTTGGACGTCTTTCTGATAAACATGTCCTGATTCTTGGTGCGGGTAAAATGGGCGAACTAGCGGCTCAAAACCTTCAAGGTCAAGGGATTGGTCAAGTAACGGTTATCAATCGAACGTATGAGAAAGCAAAAGAATTGGCGGGCCGTTTTTCAGGAGAGCCTAAAAGCTTAAACCAATTGGAAAAAACATTATCCGAAGCGGACATTTTAATTAGTTCCACTGGTGCGAAACAATTTGTCATTACAAAAGAAATGGTCGAAAGTGCGAATAAAAAGCGGAAAGGCAGACCTCTATTTATGGTGGATATTGCTGTGCCCCGTGATTTAGATCCAGCCATTTCTGAAGTAGAAGGTGCTTTTTTGTATGACATTGATGACCTTGAGGGCATCGTGGCAGCTAACTTAAAAGAACGCCGTGCGGTGGCTGAGCAGGTTGAGCTCCTCATTGAAGCAGAAATTGTGGAATTTAAGCAATGGCTGAATACGCTTGGTGTGGTTCCTGTCATTTCTGCACTTAGAGAAAAGGCGCTGACGATTCAAGCGGATACGATGCAGAGTATTGAGCGAAAGCTTCCGAATCTCACACACCGTGAAATGAAGCTATTAAATAAACATACGAAAAGCATTATCAATCAAATGCTGAAAGATCCTATCTTAAAGGCAAAAGAAATTGCCGCGGAGCCGAATGCAGAGGAAAAACTTTTACTCTTCAAAGAAATCTTTGATTTACAGGTTGAAGATGAAGAGCAAAAGGCGGAGCCGATGCAGGTGGAGCAAGGGTCATTTCAGCTGTTTAAACCAAATATGGCACAAGGCCTTGCTACAGTTGCCAGTGAGTGATTAAGCGATGATGGAATCCATTGTAGCGAGACTAGGCGAAGCGACGACCTTGATCTATGCACTAAGTGTCTTGTTCTATTTCATAGATTTTCTTCAACACAACCGGAAGGCTGGAAAAATGGCTTTCTGGTTGCTTTCTATTGTCTGGCTGCTGCAAACAGTCTACATGTTCTATATTATGATGGAAACAGACCGATTCCCTGTGTTGAATGTAGCAGAGGGGTTATATTTTTATACGTGGGTGCTTGTGACACTTTCACTTGTTCTCACAAAAGTACTGCGTGTTGAATTTATCGTCTTTTTTACAAATGTCATCGGTTTTTCCTTGATGGCGATTCACACCTTTACACCATCGGATCTCCACTCAGCAGAACTAACGGGGAAGCTGACGAGTGAATTGCTAGTGATCCATATTACGATGGCGATTTTATCATACGGTGCCTTTTCACTTTCATTTGCTTTCTCTCTTCTCTATCTCTTTCAATATCGTTTGCTGAAAAAGAAAAAATGGGGAAAATGGCTTCTAAGAATTGAAGATTTATCGAAGCTTGATCATATGGCATACGTATTAAACATTATTGGCGTGCCGATGCTCTTACTTAGTTTGATTCTTGGCATCATTTGGGCATATATTTCGTATGATACGTTGTACTGGACAGATACAAAGGTGCTTGGTTCGTTTATTATGCTGTTTTTATATGGTGTTTACTTATATATCAGATTGGTGAGAAATATGCAGGGCAAAGTCGTGGCACTGTGGAATGTCGGTTCATTCCTTGTGCTGATGATCAATTATTTTCTGCTTGGTAGCTTATCAACCTTTCATTGGTTTCAATAAATAATGATGAGTCTTAAGGGCATTGTCGGGAGGAAGACGAATTGCGTACAATTAAAGTAGGTTCTAGAAGAAGTAAGCTTGCAATTACACAAACAAAATGGGTCATTCAAAAGCTGTCTGAACTAAACCCTTCTTATTCTTTTGAAATAAAAGAGATTGTGACAAAGGGTGATCAAATTTTAGATGTGACCTTATCAAAGGTTGGCGGAAAAGGACTGTTTGTCAAAGAAATTGAACAGGCGATGCTAAATCACGACATCGATATGGCCGTTCACAGTATGAAGGATATGCCGGCTGCTCTTCCTGAAGGATTAGTCATTGGCTGTATTCCTGAGCGTGAAGATGTAAGGGACGCTCTTATATCGAAGGATCATCTGCGTCTTCACGAGCTGCCGAAGGGTGCTATTGTGGGAACGAGCAGCTTACGGCGCAGTGCCCAGCTTCTTCAGGAAAGACCAGATCTGAACATTAAATGGATTCGAGGAAACATTGATACACGATTGGAAAAGCTGAAAAATGAAGAATATGATGCCATTATTCTAGCGGCTGCCGGTCTGTCCAGAATGGGCTGGAGCAAAGAGGTCGTGTCTGAATTTTTATCTCCTGAGACTTGCCTGCCCGCAGTTGGCCAAGGCGCTTTGTCAATTGAGTGCCGTGGAGATGATGAAGAGCTATTGCAGCTCCTCGCTCAATTTACGAATGCATACACAAAGAAAACGGTTCTCGCTGAACGAGCCTTCCTCAAACAAATGGATGGCAGCTGTCAGGTACCGATCGCTGGCTATGCAACGATAAATGAGCGCGATGAAATTGAACTGACGGGTCTTGTGGCATCTGCTGACGGACACACGATTATTCGAGAAACTGTATCAGGCTCTGACCCTGAGGCAATTGGAACAGCATGTGCGAAGCAGATGGCTGATAAGGGAGCAAAGGATTTAATCGACAAGGTGAAAAAGGATCTGTCCTCCCAATGACCATAGGCCAATCGCTTCACGGACAGACGGTGCTTGTCACTCGAAATGAACGTCAAGCGGGTGTGTTTCAGCAGAAGATTGAAGAGCTGAACGGCCATGCTGTTTTAACCTCTCTTATTCGGTTTGAGCCTACGCTCACAAATGAAAAAGCGCAGGCCTTTTTAAAGGACTTAGAAAATAGCCAATGGCTTGTTTTCACGAGTGTAAATGGCGCGTCTTTTTTTCTGAGCTACATAGAAGACCATCATTTACATAAGAGTTTATCCCATTTGAAAGTGGCTGCGGTAGGTGAGAAAACCTCTGCCTATCTTGAGCAGCACGGCTTGAAGGTGGATGTCGTACCAGAACGATTCATAGCGGAAGAGCTCGCAGATGCGCTGCTTGACCATGTGCGTCCGGGAGAGCGTGTGTTTGTAGCAAAAGGACACCTGTCTCGAGATGTCGTGAAGAAAACACTCGTTCCACTTGGCATAGAAGTAAAGGAATGGATTTTATATGAAACGGTCAAGGATGAGGAAGGAATTGCCGCTCTCAAAACGGCAATGACGAAGCAATCATTTGATTTTATTACATTTACGAGCTCATCCACTGTCCATTCATTTATGCATGCCATGGAGGCAGATGCAGCGAAGCTAGCTGCTTCTGACACCTGTTTTGTGACGATCGGTCCTCTGACAAAAGAGGCGCTGCTTCAATACGGGATTTCTTCTGAAACCCCAGATACTTATACGATAGACGGAATGCTTGAATTGATGTGCCGTTTATCTGAAAGGAAGTTGAATAAATGATGAAATTTAACAGACACCGCAGACTGCGGACAAGTGCAGGAATGAGAGAATTAGTCAGAGAAACCTTTTTAAGACCATCTGATTTCATTTACCCGATCTTTTTTGTAGAGGGAGAAAATGTCCGAAAAGAAGTCTCTTCAATGCCGGGTGTTTATCACATTTCAGTGGACCTTGTAAAAGAAGAAGTCCAAGAGCTTGTCGACCTAGGCATCAAATCAATTATTGTATTTGGTGTTCCAGATCATAAAGACCATGTGGGCAGTGAAGCGTATCACGACCATGGCATTGTGCAAAGAGCGACGCTTGAGATCAAAAAGCATTTCCCAGAGCTCGTGGTCACTGCAGACACTTGCTTATGCCAATATACAGATCACGGACACTGCGGAATCGTTGAAGATGGAGAAGTTTTAAATGATGAATCTCTTCAGCTATTAGCGAAAACTGCTGTTAGCCAAGCGCGCGCAGGTGCAGATATCATTGCTCCTTCCAATATGATGGATGGATTTGTTATTGCCATTCGTGAGGCGCTTGATGAAGCTGGCTTTATTCATGTACCTGTCATGTCATATGCTGTGAAATATGCAAGTGCGTTTTACGGTCCGTTTCGTGACGCGGCGCATAGCACACCGCAGTTTGGAGATCGTAAAACATACCAAATGGACCCTGCAAACCGTTTAGAGGCACTAAGAGAAGCGCAATCTGACGTAGAAGAGGGAGCTGACTTCCTCATTGTGAAACCATCTCTTTCTTATTTAGACATTATGCGTGATGTGAAAAATGAATTTACACTCCCTATTGTTGCTTACAATGTGAGCGGAGAATATGCAATGGTCAAAGCCGCTGCTCAAAATGGGTGGATTTCTGAAAAAGAGCTTGTTCTTGAAATGCTGACAAGCATGAAACGTGCAGGAGCAGAACTCATCATTACGTATCATGCAAAAGATGCAGCAAAATGGCTCTCAGAATAAAGAACGGATAGACAGGAGGACGTTGAAATGGGACGTAGCTATGAAAAATCAAAGCAAGCATTTGAAGAAGCGCAGCATTTAATGCCTGGTGGTGTCAACAGCCCTGTACGTGCATTTAAATCAGTGAACACAGATCCGATTTTTATGGAACGAGGCAAAGGCGCCAAAATCTATGATATTGATGGAAATGAATACATCGATTATGTCTTATCATGGGGACCGCTTATTTTAGGGCATACGAATGACCGTGTGGTTGAAAGCATTCAGCGAGTGGCAGAAAAGGGGACAAGCTTTGGTGCTTCGACATTAGTTGAAAATGAACTAGCTAAGCTTGTATCAGAGCGGGTTCCTTCTATCGAAGTCATTCGTATGGTCAGCTCTGGTACAGAGGCAACCATGAGTGCACTTCGTCTGGCTCGAGGCTTTACAGGCAGAAATAAAATTGTGAAATTTGAAGGCTGCTATCATGGCCACGGTGATTCTTTGCTCATTAAAGCAGGTTCAGGTGTCGCAACGCTAGGGCTTCCAGATAGCCCAGGGGTACCTGAAGGAACTGCAAGCAACACGATCACAGTGCCGTACAATGATTTAGAAAGCATTCAAGTTGCCTTTCAGGAATTTGGAGACGATATTGCAGGTGTCATTGTCGAGCCGGTTGCAGGAAATATGGGGGTTGTCCCTCCGCAAGACGGTTTCTTACAAGGGCTGAGAGACATTACAGAGCAATACGGAGCTTTACTCATTTTTGATGAGGTCATGACCGGCTTCCGTGTGGATTATCATTGCGCGCAAGGCTACTTTGGCATCACACCTGATCTGACGTGTCTTGGTAAAGTGATCGGAGGCGGTCTTCCGGTCGGCGCTTATGGCGGAAGAGCGGATATTATGAGACAAATTGCGCCAAGCGGTCCAATTTATCAAGCAGGAACGTTATCTGGTAACCCACTTGCGATGACAGCAGGCTTAGAAACCTTAAAACAGCTGACACCTGAGTCTTATGAAGAGTTTAGACGAAAAGGAGACCGGCTGGAAGAAGGCATTTCAAATGCGGCGAAAGCACATGGAATTCCATTAACGTTTAACCGTGCGGGTTCGATGATTGGATTCTTCTTTACAAATGAAGAAGTGGTCAATTATGACAAAGCCAAAACAGCTGATCTCGCTTTATTTGCTGAATTTTACAAGGAAATGGCCGACCACGGCATCTTCCTTCCCCCTTCTCAATTCGAAGGACTATTCCTGTCAACAGCTCACACAGATGAAGACATCGAATATACGATTGAGACAGTGGAAAAAGTATTTCAAAAACTACGTCGATAAACGAAAGCCGATATGGAAACATATCGGCTTTTGATCATGACACAAGGCTTGCTTTCAGCCTTGTGTTCTTCCTTTCAGCGTGAATTGAAAACCTTTGAAGTCTAGGAAGGTCGAGCACAGGAGCGGAGCGAATTGATATTCGTGAGCACCTGCGCGCAGGACTGACAACGAATGCGAGGGTTTGTCTACACGCTGCGCCGATATGGAGACATATCGGTTTTTTTGTGTTGCTGAAAACCAATCATATTTTCACTGCCTCTCTCATACATCTGTATTGACATCTAATTTTATTTTGAAGGATTAGATGAAAGGAGGACACCGACTTGTCTCAAAACAATCGATTACAGTTTTCAGTAGAAGAATCCATCTATTTCAAAAGCGGACAGGAAGTCAGTGAGCTGCTGTCTATTTCTCTCGATCCTGACATTCTCGTTCAAGAAGTGAATGATTATGTTTCGATTAGAGGTTCACTCGAGCTAACAGGAGAATACAACATAAATCAAGAGGAGCTATTGGGTGAATTGAGTTCCTATGCATCATACAGAGAAGCTGATGAGGTGAAGGTCAGAGAAGACGGGACGGCGGAGCTTCTGCATCAATTCCCAGTCGATATCACGATTCCTAAAAACAAAATCAGTCATTTAAATGATGTGTTTGTGTTTATTGATGCGTTTGATTACCAGCTGACAGAAAATCGTTTGCTCACCATTCAAGCTGATCTGGCGATTGAGGGTCTATTAGACGAGGAAATGCCCCAAGCGCCTGTAGAGGAGTCGTATGAATTTGTTCATCGTTCTGAAGAAGAATATGGCGACGTGACCTACGATTATCAGCTGCAGCCAGAAGATGAAGAGCAAGAAGAGCTACAAGGCTATGAACGTGAGATTGATGAGGATCAGGCTGTATTACAGCATGACACGCGCGCCGAAGAAGAAAAGCAGGAAGAAGAAATTGAGATAGAGCTGATGAGTAGGGAAGAAGAAACCGAAGAACTGGAAGAATCGGAGAGCCAAGAAGAAGTGGCGCTTGGTTATCGCTCTTTACCAGAAGCTCAGGTGCAAGAACCACCATTTTTTGAACCGCCTAAGCTCTTAGAAGAAGAGAAACGGGAGGATACATTCTTTGAGGTGGAAGTGAGAAAAGATCCCGAAGCAGCTGAAGAGCTGGAAGAAACGGTTCAGCCGTATCCGGTATTTGAATCACCGGCTTATCACATGGAAGAGGAGCAAGAGGCGCAGGATGACACGTACCAGCTCGGACGGTTATATGAACGAGAAGCGCCAAAAGTATATGAGGCAGCTCAAGAAGAAGAGGAGTTTGAAGAAGATGTGAGAGAAACGTCTGGCAGTGAAAACTCTCTTTATTTAACAAAGCTGTTTGCTAAGCAGGAGGAGGAAGATTTTTCTCGCATGAAAATATGTATAGTTCAGCAAGAAGATACGGTCGATCGTATTTGTGAGCGATATCAGTTGAATGTGCAGCAGCTTCTTCGCACAAACTCATTATCGGTGGATGCGGAGCTTGAAGAAGGGCAGATTCTTTATATTCCTGAATATCAAAAAAGCAATGCCTAACAAGAGATGACCGATCGAGAAAATGTGGTGAGTGAACGTGGATGAGATCCAATCTGTCCTATACGAATACGGGCTTGAGGCGGAATACGTTGAACCTGTCAGTCCTGCTGTCGTCAAAGTATATACAAAGCAGGGCGTATTTGCCTTAAAGCGAGTAAAAGCCAACAGGCATATGCAGTTTACAGAGCAAATGCTTGAACTAGAATCAAAGGGCTATCGCTCTTTTGTGCCGATTTATCGGACGAAGAGCGGTTCTTTTTTCTCAAGTCATCGTGAAAGCCAGTACGCATACTATCTCATGCCTTGGCTGACGAATGAAAAGAGAGAAGAGCAGGACGATAAACATGAATATTTATTTCAGGAGATTGCAAGACTTCATAAGCGGACTGAAGTGATGATGGATATCACAGAGCAAGAGATCGAAGCGCACTACACACAAATCAAGACCAAATGGGAAACAGAGAAAGACATGTATGAACGATTCATAGAGCGGGCAGAGCAAACTTGGTATATGTCGCCATTTGAACTGGCTGCTGCGATGTATTTTTCAGAGGCGATGTCTGCCAGCGAATTTGCCCTCGAACGACTAGAAGACTGGCATGAAGAAATGAAAGATAAAGAAACAACACGTGTTGTGTTAAATCATGGGCAGCTGTCGATTCATCACTTTTTGTATAATGATGTGGGTACAGGACATTTCACCAATTTTGAGCGGTCAAAAAAAGCCGCCCCCATTTATGACCTTCTGACCTTTTACTATCGGACATTCAAAACCTATCCCACGTCTTGTCCTGAATGCACTTCCTTGTTTTATACGTACCAAAAAGGAAATCCTCTTCGGGAGGAAGAGCTTCATTTGTTTCTTAGTTACCTTGCTTATCCGCAAGGTCTGTTTGATACAGTTAAAACCTATGAAGCAGGCGGGCAGGATGAGATGGAAAGCTGTCAACAGCTGTTAAGAGCGTATTGGCAGATGAAAAATTCAGAGCCGACCGTCATGAAGATTCACGAGATTGAGCAGGCTAGACGGCTTGAAGAAGAACAAAGTGCCTCGTCATCAGCGGAATGACGAGGTTATTTTGTGTGTACATAAGCGCGAGTGTTTAAAACCAATCAAGGTGAAAGGCGCAGGCGAGAAAAATGAGAATACCTAGGATGAGGACGTCAAATGTTGTGGGGAAAATGATCGTACGAAACCCTTGAAATATCGCAATCGGGAGAACGACTTGGGAGGCCACTGCCCGAATTTGTCTCAGCCAGGGGGGAAGTGTGTAAGGATTGATCTTTTTCAAAGCAAACGCCCTCCTTCTTCATTTTGTTATTATCATATGGGCAAAGAGGAAAAGGGTGCTTGCCCAATTTGTATAAAGAAGAAGAAAAGCGGAAAAGATGATTGACGAAAACAAAAGGCATTTAGTAATATAAATAAAAGATGAGTATGTGCTGATGAACGTGATATATCGTAAGCGTGGATCAGGAAGAGTACAAGCAAGACCCTAAAGAGAGGGAGACCATGAGCTGAAAGGTTTCCTAGGATGCACTTGTTTGGAAGGTCGCCTGTGAGCTTAATTTCTTGAATGAACAAGTAGAGAAATTCGGGAGAACCCCGTTATCCTTTAGAGTGTATGGGACACGTCTATGTGTTCCATGAAAAAAGGTGGTACCGCGAAAAAGCTTTTTCGTCCTTTTATAAGGATGAAAAGGCTTTTTTATGTTTCATCAGCCGAAAAAATGTGGAGGTTACATAAATGGAAACAAATAATCAAGAAATGCCAACAAAGTACGACCCAAATGCGATTGAAAAAGACCGCTATACGTACTGGCTTGAAGGAAAATTCTTTGAAGCACAAAATGACAAAACGAAAGATCCATATACAGTCGTCATTCCTCCACCAAACGTGACAGGAAAACTGCACCTTGGGCATGCGTGGGATTCGACCCTTCAAGACATCGTGACACGTATGAAGCGGATGCAGGGCTATGACGTTCTATGGCTTCCAGGAATGGATCATGCCGGTATTGCGACCCAAGCAAAGGTTGAGGCAAAGCTTCGCGAAGAAGGCGTAAGCCGTTATGACCTTGGCCGGGAGAAATTTGTGGAAGAAACGTGGAAATGGAAAGAAGAATATGCGGACTTTATTCGCAGTCAGTGGGCGAAAATGGGACTTGGTCTTGATTACTCACGTGAACGTTTTACATTAGATGAAGGTCTGAATAAAGCGGTACGCCAAGTGTTTGTTCAATTGTATGAAAAAGGGCTGATCTATCGCGGAGAGTACATCATTAACTGGGATCCAGCGACGAAAACGGCACTTTCTGATATTGAAGTCATTTATAAAGATGTTCAAGGCGCGTTTTATCACTTAAGATACCCACTTTCAGATGGCACGGGTTCAATTGAAATTGCGACGACAAGACCTGAAACAATGCTCGGAGATACAGCCGTTGCCGTGCATCCTGATGACGAACGTTATCAGCATTTAATTGGAAAAACAGTGGTCTTGCCAATTACAGGACGCGAGATTCCAATCGTTGCTGATGACTATGTCGATATGGAGTTTGGATCAGGAGCTGTGAAAATTACACCTGCTCATGACCCGAATGACTTTGAGCTTGGAAACCGCCATAACTTAGAGCGTATTCTTGTCATGAATGAAGATGGCACAATGAATGCAAATGCACTGCAATACAAAGGAATGGACCGCTTTGAATGCCGTAAACAGCTTGTAAAAGACTTGCAAGAAGAGGGTATTTTGTTCAAAATTGAGGACCATATGCATTCAGTTGGTCATAGTGAGCGAAGCGGAGCTGTCGTTGAACCTTATTTATCTACTCAATGGTTTGTAAAAATGCAGCCGCTGGCAGACGAAGCCATTAACCTTCAAAATGGGGACGACCAAGTTCAATTTGTTCCTGACCGCTTTGAAAAGACGTATTTACACTGGATGGAAAATATCCGTGACTGGTGTATTTCTCGTCAGCTATGGTGGGGACACCGCATTCCAGCTTGGTATCATAAAGAAACGAAAGAAGTATACGTTGGACTGGAAGCACCAGAAGATATAGAAAACTGGGAACAGGATAACGATGTGCTTGATACATGGTTTAGTTCAGCGCTTTGGCCTTTCTCTACAATGGGCTGGCCGGATGCAGATAGTGAAGACTTCAAGCGCTACTATCCAACAAACCTGCTTGTTACAGGCTATGACATCATTTTCTTCTGGGTCTCTCGCATGATCTTCCAAGGTCTTGAATTCACAGGAGAAAAACCGTTTAAAGACGTTCTGATTCATGGGCTGATCCGTGACGAGCAAGGACGTAAAATGAGTAAGTCGCTAGGTAACGGAATTGATCCAATGGAGGTCATCGACAAGTACGGTGCAGATTCATTAAGATATTTCTTAGCAACTGGAAGCTCACCAGGTCAGGATCTTCGCTTTAGCTTTGAAAAGGTTGAATCCACTTGGAACTTTGCGAACAAAATTTGGAACGCATCACGTTTTGCTTTAATGAACATGGATGGCTTAACGTATGATGAGCTTGATTTAACAGGAGAAAAATCAGTTGCTGACCAATGGATTTTAACCCGCTTAAATGAAACGATTGAAAGTGTCACACAGCTAGCTGACAAGTATGAATTCGGTGAAGTGGGCAGACATTTATACAACTTCATTTGGGATGATTTCTGTGATTGGTACATTGAGATGGCGAAGCTTCCGCTTTATGGAGAAGATGAAGCAGCGAAGAAAACGACTCGTTCGATCCTTGCGTACGTATTAGATCAGACGATGAGACTTCTTCATCCGTTCATGCCATTCTTAACAGAAGAAATCTGGCAGCATCTTCCGCACGAAGGTGAATCGATTACTGTAGCGGCTTGGCCTGAGGTGAAGCCAGAGCTTTCAAACGAACAAGCGTCTGCTGATATGAAGCTGCTTGTGGAACTCATCCGTTCTGTTCGTAACATCCGCAGTGAAGTGAATACGCCAATGAGCAAACAGGTGGAGCTTTACATTAAAGCTTCTACATCTGATGTGCAGGAACGCTTAGAGAAAAACCGTTCATATATTGAGCGTTTTACGAACCCAAGTGTACTTGAAATTGGCACAGATGTCCCAGCTAGTGATAAAGCGATGACGGCTGTTATTTCTGGAGCAGAGCTCATTCTGCCGCTTGAAGGCTTAATCAACTTAGATGAGGAAATCGCTCGTCTGCAAAAAGAGCTTGATAAGTTGACAAAAGAAGTAGAGCGCGTCCAGAAAAAGCTTGGCAACGAAGGCTTTATGAAAAAAGCGCCTGAAAGTGTCGTAGAAGAAGAGCGTGCGAAAGAACGTGACTATGTCGCAAAACGCGAAGCTGTTCAAAAGCGTATTGAAGAGCTGAAAGCATAAGGTTGAAAAGACGGCTCCTAACAAAATGGAGTCGTCTTTTTTGAAAATTTCGGATGAAATGAGAGATGACATTGTTTACAACCTATCATGAAGCCATTGAGTGGATTCACAGTAGACTGGCCTTTGGTGTAAAACCGGGTCTTGAAAGAATGAAGTGGCTGATGAACAAACTAAGCCATCCGGAACAACGCATAAAAGCGGTACATGTTGCAGGTACAAATGGAAAAGGTTCAACGATTGCGTTTACTCGTTCCGTTTTACAGGCAGCAGGCTATTCAGTCGGCACCTTCACCTCCCCGTTTATTTTAACGTTCAATGAACGAATCAGCGTGAACGGAGCACCTATACAGGATGAAGAATGGCTGAGTTTGGTGAATAAAATCAAGCCTTTTGTTGATGAGTTAGATCAAACAGAGCTTGGCGCAGCAACAGAGTTTGAAATCATTACCGCATGTGCATTTGCTTATTTTGCCGATGTGCAGCAAGTAGACTTTGTCCTATTAGAGACAGGGCTTGGTGGAAGACTTGATTCAACAAATGTTGCCGTACCTATCTTAACAGCGATTACATCGATTGGTCATGATCATATGGCGATTCTAGGTGATACACTTGAACAAATTGCATCTGAAAAAGCGGGCATTATCAAAGAGGGTATTCCGATGATCACCGCAGTTCATCAACCGGAAGCACTTGCGGTCATTCAAAATATCGCAAAAGAAAAGAAGACGGAATGCATTTCATTACAGGATACTTGTACCTTCAGTCATCAGCAGCCAACAGAAACAGGAGAACGATTTACGTTAAGCACATCAAAAAGGCAGTATCCGCAGCTTGAAACAGGGTTAATCGGAACGCATCAACAGCAAAATGCTTCCCTTGCTGTTCTACTCATTGAATGGCTGGAGCAAGAAGGCTATATTAGCGTGACAGAAGAGCAGGTATATGAAGGTATTCGGCATGCAGTTTGGGCTGGAAGATTTGAAAAAGTCAAAGACCATCCACCAGTTTATTTAGACGGCGCTCATAATGAAGAAGGGATCGACCGTTTAATTGAAACGGTACAAGCTCATTTTTCTAGTAAACAAGTGCATGTCTGTTTTAGTGCTTTAAAAGATAAGCCGTACAAGCAAATGATTCAAAAACTTGAAGCCATTAGTTCCTCTATCCATTTTGTTTCATTTGATTTTCCAAGAGCTGAATCAGCGGAAAAGCTTTATGCATGCAGTCAGTTAGAGGCAACATCGTATGATGATGACCCTCGAACAGTGCTTGAGTTCATTCAGAAAAAAAGTGATGATCCTTCAGCGGTGATCCTTGTGACAGGCTCTCTTTATTTTATTTCAGATATACGAAATCGTATTTTAAGGTAGTCAAAAGACGCAATTGCTTTTAGGCAATGTGCGTCTTTTTTCTTTTGAAATGTAAAAGATTGAGTTTACTAGGCACTCAAGGTAATTCGCTGATGACGGGAAGGAATTCTAAATGGAGTGAGCGGCATGGGCCGTTTATCCATGTTGCTCAAGCATTTTCTTCATAATGAAAAGCCTCGAGAACGATTTTTCAAATATGGTCCAAGTAGTTTGTCAAACCATGAACTTGTCGCGATCCTTTTAAGAAATTGCACAAAAAATTTGTTCTTCAATTATTCGCAAGACTTCTGCAATTATTTGGCGGTCAATATGTCATTCGTATACAAGAGGGCGAGGCGTAATTGTGTTGTGATGGAAGAGGTGAGATTTCTTACACATGAGAACTTTGTTTGTCTTTATCTCAATACAAAAAATCAAGTTCTTCATCGATTGTCCACCCACGCAAAATGTTTAAAGAAGCCTTTAAACATCATAGTTTATTTTAGGTTTAATGTAATTATATGGTACAATAAATAAAAAATGTATCACATAATTTAATTTTTAAAAGGCTTTCCTGCAAGGTTCATCTGAAAGGAAGGATAGCATGTTTATTATCAGTGGAGTACTTCTTTCTTTTATGTTATTAGTAGTTGTTTTAATAGTTATAATCCTTTTTAAACGAATTATTTTAGGTAAAAGCATAGGTGTTCACTATACTCCCTTTGACAATATTACTGGAAACACCAGTATTGAATTTCATGAAGAGCAAAATGAAGACAATCAAGGTAATGATAAGGATAGAAATAAAGAAAAAAGGTTCTAGTCACTATTAAATAATTAATTATATCCACCTGTATAAAAAAGCCAATTATATAACGTCTATCAGGGACATATTCATCCCCTTATATTTAAATAAACATCTCTTCAAACGAATTTTATTTCTTTTTAACTAGAACATAAGTCCATATTCAATACTTATAGTAGGGGCTTGTTATTTCCTCTATTTAAATATTATGTAATTGAGATAATATGTTGTGTTATTTTTAACACTCTTCTTTAAAAAACGGACGTAAAATAATTGCTTATTCAACATTCAGATTGTTGACAAAGGCTAAAATGATCTTTATTTTTTGTCTTCTTTTCAGTGTGATAGAAAACCATTGAAGTCTAGGAAGAAAATCTACTTTTGCGGAGCGCATTGAACATTCGTGAGCATCAGCGCGCAGGACAGACAACGAATGCGAGAGTTTGTCTACACGTGTATTTATAGGGGAATTTTATAAAGGAGTGATAAACTTCTATCTTGTGCTCTTTCTTGTTAGGATATTTGCTTTATTAACTTGTAATATTTGATCAAAAATTTGTGAGTTTGAAGGAAAAAGGGGAGGGTATTTGTAACACTTTTTTCTCAGATATCCGAAATCGTATTTTAAGGTAATCAAAAGACGCAATTGGTTGTATGTAATGTGCGTCTTTTTTTCTTTTGAAATGTAAATGAGAGGGGAAATCACATTTTCATTAGGTGTTCAAGGTGAATCGCTATGGTACAATCCGGGATATTCTATTTCCGGAAGGAGCCGCGATATATGATTGGCATTTTTGTGTTTCTTGCAGGCATCACCATGGGGTCGTTCTTTCATCTAGTTGGTGAAAGGCTGCCACTTAAGCGGTCTATTCTTCTTCCTCGATCTCACTGCACAGCCTGTAAACAGCCGCTATCCCTGCATGAGATGATCCCGCTCGTTTCTTATGCTGTATGGAAGGGGTCTTGTAAACATTGCGGCATTCGGCTATCTTGGCTCTATCCAACGATTGAAATGCTGTCAGGCGGTCTTTTTTTGTTCATTTATAGGATCGCTGGTGTTTCGTTTGAAAGTCTTTTCCTTGTGATTCTTTGTAGTTTATTCGTGATTGCTGTCGTGAGTGATCTTCTCTATATGAGGGTGCCGAACGAGCTGTTTCTCTTCTTTTTCCCTCTTTTCGTCATATACCGCACGCTGGAACCGCTTCTGATCTGGTGGGAAGGGGCGGCTTCTCTGATTTTTTGCATTCTTTTGTTTTCTAGTTTAGATTATTTTAAGCCGAATAGTCTGGGCGGAGCTGATATGAAGCTGTTCAGTGTGCTTGCGTTTTGCTTTGGCTTCAAGCCGTTCCTTCTCATGCTTTTTCTCTCATGTATCGCTGGAATGGTTTATGCAAAGGTCTTTTCCTTTCGAGTAAACGAGCCATTCCCTTTTGTTCCTTCGATCGCTATTTCTTTTTTGCTGTATCTCTGTGGTGCTCCTGTCTTGTTTCTATTTGGATAGTCGAAGGGGTGAAAAAATTGGCGAACACTTTTTTGCCCTGCCGACAAAAGTCTTGTTCTTTTTTTTTACTGCTATGGTAAAGTGTGAAACAGAAAGAAGGACGGGTTAAATTCGCACTGATTCATTGGACAGAAAGGTCTTTCTTACAAACATGTCAGAAAGCGGGGAATGACAGTGAAAAAGAGGCAGGCAAAAAAACAAGGGCTAAAGGTCAATATTAATGGCAAGGAAGAAATGGTGCATGAAGATGATCATCAGCCGCCAAAACAGCAAGAGGATCAAGTGACGTTTTCGAATTGGGAGGAAAAGAGACATTCGGAACAGGAGACAGCGGCTTCTCAGGAAGATTCGGCTAAACCGAAAGAAGAGGATTTCCAGTGGGATGATGCTGCTGATCATATTTATCATTCTGATCCAAAAGTCGTCACACCTTATCAAAAGAAAAAAAGCTCCTTTGATCAGAAGTTCAGTAAAAATCGCGGTCCCTTCAAGAGAGTGATGACAACGATTGTGTTTGCGGTCGTTCTTGGGACAGGCCTTGGGGTGTTTGCGCTTAGTTTAAGTCAAGATGGTACATCAAATCCTTCAGGTGGAGATATCAGTGTCTCGGCATCTGGTTCTGAAAATCAATCATCGATGAAAGCTGGTGGGGATGCGCCGAATGCAGGTACTACAGATGAATCAAAAGAGAACAAAGATGAAAAAAGTGCCTCTGGCAGTTTATCAACCTTTGTTGTACAGGCTGGGAAATTCTCTTCTGAAAAAGGAGCAGATGACTTAGTTGGCAGTTTAAAAGATGCAGGATATGCTGGGAAAAAGGTTTCCATGGATGATGGATATTATGTCATTGCCGGGCTTGCGACAGAGCAGGGGATGACAAGCGCTGTAGGGAAGAAATTGATTGATCAGCACTTTGAGGCGTGGGGAGGAAAGGAGCTCTCATTTCAAGTGCCGGATGAGCTGACTAGTTTAATAGAAAAGGCATCTGTATTATCATCCAAAGTGATTGCAGGCGATGAAGTGGATCAAAAGGAAGTCACGCAGCTAATTTCTGAGCTTGAAAGTGCCAAAACAGAGGATGCACCGGCTAAAAGCAGTTTGCTAAAAGCTGTGCAGCTCTTAAATGACCCAACTGCTGAAAATGGATGGAAATCTCAGCAGGCATTGCTTGATCAATTAAATACGTAAAATCATTTTTTAAGAAACGAAACTAGTCAAAAAATGACTAGTTTTTTTCTTTTGCATCCAACATAATGATGAAGGTACATGAAAAATGAATTTTCGTAAATTGTCGGTAAGATGTACATTTGCTAGGATGAATGGGTATCTTACTTCTTAGGCTAAACCCTGAAAGGATGAACAAACATGAACCAATTGATTCTCGCATCGCAATCACCTAGAAGAAAAGAATTGCTTGATCTAGCAGGGTTTTCTTATGACATTCAAGCAAGTCATTTAAAAGAAGAAATAAATCGAAACCTTTCCCCTGCTGAGAACGTCCAATGGTTGGCAGAACAAAAAGCAAATGATATTCAAAGATTAAATCCCAAAGCTGTGGTCATTGGTGCAGATACAATTGTTGCAATTGACGGCAAATGTCTTGGGAAACCAAAAGATAAGAAAGAAGCGGCTTTTATGCTTCAATTATTATCAGGAAAGACACATCAAGTCTTGACGGGTGTCACGGTTCAGTCAGAGAATAGAAAAGAAACATTTTATGAACAGACAGAAGTGACATTTTGGACGCTTACTCAAAATGAAATAGACCGCTATATCGATACGGGCGAACCCCTTGATAAAGCGGGAAGCTATGGCATTCAAGGGAAAGGCGCACTGTTTGTTCAAAAAATAGATGGTGATTATTTTTCCGTTGTCGGTCTACCTATTGCGAAAACAGTCAGAGTGCTTGAAACCTTTGGAATCACCCCTTTTTGAAGACAGGAAGGAATTCTAAAAGGAGTGGTCATCCTGAACGATTTCCCTATGCTGCTAAAGCATCTCCCTCATGATGAAAAACCGAGAGAACGATTTATCAAATACGGGCCCAGCAGTTTGTCAAATCATGAACTTGTTGCGATCCTTCTAAGAACAGGCACGAAAAAAGAATCAGTTCTCCAAATTTCTGCAAGACTTCTGCAAACATTTGGCGGTCTTCGCTCTGTAAAAGAAGCCTCAATTGAAGAAATGTCGAAGATTAGAGGAGTTGGAAAGGCGAAGGCGATTTCTCTTTTAGCTGCTTTAGAACTCGGCACTAGGTTACACCATCAAACGACGGATAACCGCTATGTGATCCGCACACCAGAAGACGGAGCGAACTTTGTGATGGAAGATATGAGATTTTTGACACAGGAAAATTTCGTTTGTCTTTATCTCAATACAAAAAATCAAGTTCTTCATAAACATACCGTGTTTATTGGAAGCCTGAATTCATCGATCGTTCACCCGCGTGAAATTTTCAAAGAAGCCTTTAAACGATCGGCCGCTTCATTTATATGTGTGCACAACCATCCATCTGGAGATCCGACGCCCAGCAGGGAAGATATTGAAGTTACACAGCGACTTTTTGAATGTGGAAAGCTGATTGGAATACAGCTGCTTGATCATCTGGTCATAGGTGATCAAAAATTTGTGAGTTTGAAGGAAAAAGGGTATTTGTAACACTTTTTTTTTCAATGTTTTACGATATAATAGAGTTTATGAGTTTTTCCCTAAAGGGAATTTTGGTTTAAGAAAGGAAGATACATACATATGTTTGGAATTGGTACAAAAGACCTTGGAATAGATCTTGGAACAGCGAACACGCTTGTTTTTATTAAAGGAAAAGGCATTGTTGTAAGAGAACCTTCGGTCGTAGCTTTGGAAACTGATACGAAGTCTATAGTGGCGGTTGGAAATGACGCGAGAAACATGATTGGCCGTACACCTGGTAATATTGTGGCACTTCGCCCAATGAAAGACGGAGTCATTGCAGATTACGAGACGACAGCAACAATGATGAAATATTACATTAATCAAGCATTAAAAGGCAAAGGGCTTTTTGCTCGTAAACCTTACGTGATGGTATGTGTACCATCTGGTATTACAGCTGTAGAAGAGCGTGCAGTTATTGATGCAACAAGACAAGCTGGTGCACGTGACGCATACCCGATTGAAGAGCCATTTGCTGCGGCGATCGGTGCTAACCTGCCTGTATGGGAGCCAACAGGAAGTATGGTTGTTGACATTGGCGGCGGTACAACAGAGGTAGCCATTATTTCTCTTGGCGGTATTGTGACATCACAATCAATCCGCGTGGCAGGAGATGAAATGGATGATGCGATCAGCAGCTACATCCGTAAAACGTATAACCTGATGATCGGTGATCGTACGTCAGAAGCTATTAAAATGGAAATTGGATCTGCGCAGCCTGATGTGCATGATGAAATGGATATTCGGGGCCGTGACCTTTTAACTGGTCTGCCAAAAACAATCTCGATTACAGCAGATGAGATTGCAAAAGCGCTTCGTGATACAGTGGAAACAATTGTTGATGCGGTGAAAATGACACTTGAAAAAACTCCGCCTGAGCTGGCAGCAGATATTATGGACCGTGGAATCGTCTTAACTGGCGGCGGTGCATTGCTTCGTAATCTTGACAAAGTTATTAGTGATGAAACGAAGATGCCAGTTATTATTGCTGAAGATCCGCTTGACTGTGTGGCGATCGGAACAGGAAAAGCACTAGAGCATATTCATTTGTTCAAAGGAAAATCAAAAGATAATCGATAATCGGGCGTAAATAAAGAGGTGTAAGACATGCCGCAGTTTTTTATGAATAAAAGATTAATGTTGCTCCTTGTCTGTGTCATCGTACTGGTGGCCATGATTGGTTTTTCAGTGAAAAGCGGCAGAGGTGCTTCATGGCCGGAAAAATTAGTGGGGGATACGACAGGCTTTTTTCAAGGTGTCTTTCATAAACCATCACAATTTATTGCCGGTATTTATGGGAATGTACAAGATTTAAAGAACACATACGATGAAAACGAACGTCTTCGAAAAAAACTTGATGGACAAACCCAATATGAGGCGAAACTACAAGAACTAGAAGATGAAAACAAAAAGCTACGCAAGCAGCTCGGTTATGTGAACTCTATTCGTGATTATACGCCAATTCTATCAACGGTTATCGCGAGAAACCCGTCCCTTTGGGATAGCTTTATCATGATTGATAAAGGGAAAAAACAAGGCGTTGACAAAGATATGGCGGTCACAAATGAGAGTGGTGCGTTAATTGGGAAAATTGAAAGTGATAAGCTCAACAATTTTACTTCGACTGTAAGGTTGCTAAGCTCTACTGACCAAAATAATAGAATTTCAACGAAAATTTTTGCGAAAAAGGGCAAAGAAGAACTCAACGGAATTATTAACGGCTATGACAGTAAGAAAAAATTGCTGACAATGAATATTCTGAAATCTGATGCAGATGGAGATGTCAAAAAAGGAGATCTTGTTGAAACATCTGGAGCAGGGGGCGTATTCCCTCAAGGCTTGACGATTGGTAAGGTGAGTGAAATCGAGCCAGATCATTACGGCCTGACAAAAATCATTTATGTAGAACCAGCGGCTGAACTTAACAATTTAGACCGTGTGATTGTGGTGAATCGCAGCTCAAGTACGGCAGATGCATCTGAATTGACGAAGGAGGAAGGCTCGTGAGACGTGTCCTTCTTGCTTTCGTCATGTTGTTTATCTTCGTATTTGACAGTATTTTTGTCGATCTAGTGAAGCTCCCATTTGTTTCAGACAATCAAATTTTAGCTCCTCATTTCATCTTACTCGCACTTGTATTTATGACGGCGTTTGTGAATCAAAAATATGGTGTGATTTTCGGTTTTATCTTTGGACTTTTATATGATATTTCGTATACAGGCATACTTGGTGTTCATATGTTTGGCTTTGGAGCGCTCTGCTATTTGCTAGCGAAAGCCTTTAAAGTTTTGCAAACGAATATGTTAGTGGTCGTCTTTCTGTCGATTATTGCTGTTTCCGTGATGGAGTTTTATGTGTACGGCGTTCAAGCGACAATTCAACCAGGGATTATGCCGTTTAATACGTATGTCATCGAACGCTTTATTCCAACGATTCTTTTAAATACTGCTGCGTCTCTCATACTTGTTGTGCCGCTTAGGCTCTTTTTCATCAACATGAAACAAGGACTGATCGACGAATAAAAGCAGGAGTTTGTCCAAATACGGCGAAATGAGTATGTTGTTGAGGTGAGCATCTTGAAAACTCAAAAACAGCAATATGTGACAATAAAAGGTACAAAAAACGGATTAACATTACAGTTAAATGATGACTGTTCGTTTGATGACCTTCTTTCTGGCTTGCGAGAGGTTCTTTTACTTGAGCAATATACAGATGGAAGAGAAGGTCATAAGGTTAATGTGCATATTAAGCTTGGTTTTCGGTATTTAACAGAGGATCAGGAAATGCGTTTGACTGAAGCAGTCTCTGAAAATGAACATCTCGTCATTCACTCTATTGAAAGTGACGTCATGTCAACTGAAGAGGCGAGACGATTAAAAGCAGAGGCTGACATTACCTCTGTAGCCAAAATTGTGCGCTCTGGACAGGTACTGTATGTCGAAGGAGATCTCTTATTAGTAGGAGATGTCAATCCTGGCGGAACGATTCGTGCAGGGGGAAATATTTTTGTGCTCGGTGCTTTAAAAGGCGTGGCACATGCTGGATGTAATGGGAATAAACAAGCTGTCATTGCGGCATCTCGTATGATTCCAACACAGCTTCGCATCGCACAAGTGTTTAACCGTGCACCAGATCAAAAAGAAGATGGAAATGAAATGGAATGTGCTTATTTAGATATAGATGGCAACATGATCATTGAACGCCTGCAGCAATTGGCTCATATAAGACCTAATCTGACAAGGCTTGAGGGAGGAATGTGAAATTGGGCGAGGCTATTGTGATTACCTCAGGAAAAGGCGGCGTTGGCAAAACAACAACATCTGCAAACTTAGGCACAGCACTAGCAATTCAAGGGAAAAAGGTGTGTCTAGTTGATACCGATATTGGCCTTCGGAATTTAGATGTCGTGATGGGGCTTGAGAACCGCATTATTTATGATCTAGTCGATGTAGTAGAAGGAAGATGTAAAATTCACCAAGCGCTTGTAAAAGATAAGCGTTTCGAGGATCTTTTGTATCTTTTACCCGCTGCTCAAACAAGCGATAAAACGGCTGTAGAACCAGAGCAGATCAAAGAATTAATTCAATCATTGAAACAAGACTTTGATTATGTCGTCATTGATTGCCCTGCTGGAATTGAGCAAGGCTTTAAAAATGCTGTATCTGGTGCAGATAAGGCAATTGTCGTGACGACGCCTGAGATCTCAGCTGTAAGAGATGCCGACCGTATCATCGGCTTGTTAGAACAAGAAGATATCGAACCACCTCGTTTGATTGTCAACCGTATTCGTACACACATGGCGAAAAGTGGCGATTCAATGGATGTGGATGAAGTTGTCCATCACTTATCGATTGATCTTCTTGGCATTGTCGCTGATGATGATGACGTGATTAAGGCTTCAAACAATGGTGAACCGATTGTCATGGATGCTAAAAATAAAGTCTCGATTGCGTATCGTAATATCGCCCGCCGCGTACTAGGCGAATCTGTTCCACTTCAATCATTTGAAGATGAAAACAAAGGAATGTTTGCTAAGCTGAAAGCATTTTTTGGTGTAAGAGCTTAATAAGCATTCAGGTAAGATGAGACCGATTCGATCAGAATCGGTCTTTTTGTTGCATATCAGATGAGGTCACCACATAAAATGTACAAACTGTTTGTATGTAAAGGGTGATCTCATGAAAAGTGTGGACGAGTACCGAAAGAAAATCGCGCAGCGCCGCAAAACGAAGCAGTCAGCTGCTCCATCTAAGAAGACGACTTTCAAGAAAAAAGAGGATATCCCTCCATGGGTCATGCTGACAGAGGAAGAAAAGCATTCAGGGTCGTCTTCCTTTGAATTGTCGTCTCATCAGCCGAAGAAATATCAGCATCCGCTATTTAATCCCAATGCCTTTGTGCTGAAATGTTTATTATCTGCGTCTCTTGTGTTATTTGCAGCCATTTCATTTAAAGGTCAGGCAGGGCCGTTTCAGCAGCTGAAGCCAATCATTACGCAGACCTTTGAGCAAGATTTTCAATTTGCTGCTGCCAATCGCTGGTTTGAGAAAACAGTTGGAAACCCCCTTGCCTTTTTAACAGACAAAAAGGAAGACCAAAAAGATGTACAAGCGAACCAAGAACTGGCCGTACCTGCTTCTGGAAAAGTACAGGAATCCTTTACGCAAAACGGAGCAGGTGTCAAAATCGAAACAGCGGCTGAAGCGATTGACAGTATGAAGGAAGGCTATGTAGTAGAAGTGAAAAAGAAAAGTGACACAGGGCTGACAGTGGTCGTGCAGCATGCGGATAACAGCTATAGCTGGTACGGTCAATTAAAGGAAGCCAATGTGGCCTTATACGATTTTGTCGACAAGGGTGAGAAAATTGGCCAGATCTCACTTGATGATCAAGGAAAGGGCACATATTACTTTGCCATTAAGCAAAATGAACAGTTTATCGATCCTATTCAGGTGATGACCTTTGAATAGATGGCTGGTCATGCTGACGAAAATTCACATTCATCCGCTGCTGTGGATTGTGATGGCGTTTGCGATCCTCTCTGGTCAAATCAAGCCGCTGCTTTGTCTGCTCATTATCGTCTTTGTCCATGAGCTTGGACATGCAGCGGCTGCTTGCTATTATCATTGGCGCATTCGGCGGATTTTTCTACTCCCGTTTGGCGGAGCGGTAGAAGTAGAAGAGCATGGGAACCGCCCGCTAAAGGAAGAGCTGGCGGTCATTTTATGCGGGCCACTCCAGCATGTACCGCTCCAGCTAATGGCGTGGTTTTTCATGGAAGCTTCTCTTATTTCACACGACATTTTTACGATGTTCACTTTTTATAATATGGCGATTTTCCTTGTGAATCTTTTGCCGATTTGGCCGCTAGATGGCGGGAAATTATTCTTTTTGCTCTTATCAGCATATTACCCTTTCCAACGTGCACATGCCCTTGCCATAAAAGGCTCCCTTGTTTTTTTTAGTCTGTTGACAGGCGGATTACTTTTGTTTGCGCCGCTTCAATTCAACGGCTGGGTGCTGCTCACCTTTTTAGCCTATTCACTCGTGATGGAGTACCGGCAGCGGCATTATGTCAGGGTTCGTTTTTTACTAGAACGTTATTACGGTAAAAAAGAGCAAAAGGTAGAAAAGCTGATTCCGCTGAGAGCGAGCGCTGAGGAAAAAGTATATGAAGTCATGGCGCGATTCCAAAGAGGCTGTAAGCATCCGATTATTATTGAAAGAGATGGCGTGAAAATGAGCCAGCTTGACGAAAATGAACTGCTTCATGCGTATTTTTCAGATCGAAGAACCACCTCCTCAATGGAAGAGCTTCTTTTGCCGTACTAGTGATGAAAATACATTGACATTCTGCGTCTAATTTGATATATTTTTTAATGTTATGGATATGTAGCACCCGTGCTACAACCGCGCGAAGCAGGTGTAAAGAGCCTAAGGCCCCCTGTATTCGGCGAGTCTGAGTTTATTAGGAGGTGCAGAGATGTACGCAATTATCGAAACTGGTGGTAAACAAGTAAAAGTTGAAGAAGGTCAAACTGTTTATGTTGAAAAACTAGCTGCTGAAGCAGGTGAAACAGTAACTTTTGAAAACGTATTGTTTGTCGGCGGAGACACTGTCAAAGTGGGTAACCCTTCAGTTGCTGGAGCAACAGTAACGGCTAAAGTTGAAAAACAAGGTCGCGGTAAGAAAATTACTGTGTTCAAGTACAAACCGAAGAAAAACAACCACAAGAAACAAGGTCATCGTCAACCTTACACTAAAGTTGTTATCGAAAAAATCAACGCTTAAGGCGTGTGAGTGATATGATCAAAGCAACCATTACTCGGTCGGCAGCAGATGAAAGCATTACGTCTTTTCAGATGACTGGACATGCCGAGTTTGCTGAAAAAGGTCAGGATCTCGTTTGTGCAGGAGTATCTGCTGTTGTTTTCGGTTCAGTCAATTCAATTATTGCACTGACAGGATTGGACCCTCTGCTTGATATTGGCGAGGAAGGCGGCTATTTCTCTTTTGAATTGCCGGCTGATACAGATCCAGTATCCTTTGAAAAAGCCCAGCTGCTTTTAGAAGGCATGGTCGTTTCCTTAGAAACAATCGAACGAGATTATCACGATTATGTGAGAATATCTACAAAAAAATAGGAGGTGAACTTCATGCTTAGATTAGATCTTCAATTTTTCGCATCTAAAAAAGGGGTAGGTTCTACAAAGAACGGACGTGACTCTGAGTCTAAACGTTTAGGCGCTAAACGTGCTGATGGTCAATTCGTAACTGGTGGTTCTATCCTTTATCGTCAACGTGGAACAAAAATCTATCCAGGTGAAAACGTTGGACGCGGAGGCGACGACACTCTTTTCGCTAAAATCGACGGAACAGTTAAATTCGAACGTTTCGGTCGTGACCGTAAAAAAGTGAGCGTATATCCTGCGGCACAATAATTGCTAAAAACTCCGGTCATTGACTGGAGTTTTTTTCACTTTTTACAAGTAGTATCGAAGATGAAAAAGAGATGCACTCCATCAATATCAAAGAACGTTTGCTGACTTTGCCTCATTTTCTCCTATAGATCAGAAAAAACAACCTTTCCTCACATAACTAGTGTTTTTCTATGCTGTCTTCTCTGTTATAATTCAGGGAGACATATTGATGATAAGACTCCTAAAAGAGAGACCAAACGATTGGGAGTGCGATAATGGAAGAGATATCAAGTAAACAAAACGAAAAATTAACTCACGTTGCATTAACAAATGAATTGATCTATCTGCTCAGTCGTTCAAGACATGACTGGATGAATAAATTGCAGCTGATCAAGGGCAACTTGACATTAGAAAAATATGACCGTGTGTTTGAAATTATAGAAGAAATGGTCATTGAAGCACAGCATGAATCCAAACTCTCAAATTTAAAAATTCCCCAATTGGCCTATTACTTTCTAACATTTAATTGGGAGTCGCATTTTATCACCTTAGAATACGAAGTGCTTGGTGAAACCCGAGACTTATCAGCATATGAATCGCAGCTGCTAACGGTATCACAGGAGTTGTTTTCGATATTCGATCAATCAGTTTGCCAGAAAACTGAAAATCATTTAACGGTCACGTTCCAAACAGATCATGAAGAGAATGATGTGATCTTATATTTTGATTTCAAAGGAAAATTAACAAGTTTGGATGCGTTAAATGCGTTTCATGACGCAAACTATCCATGTATGAGTGTAGTTCAATTTCATGTGACAAGTCATGAGTCCATGATCGAGCTTTGTTTGAGGCAAGAATGAGATATGTGATGCAGAGAAACGGAGGAAGTTATGTTTGTAGATCAGGTTAAAGTGTATGTTAAAGGCGGTGACGGCGGAAACGGTATGGTGGCGTTTCGTCGTGAAAAATATGTGCCAAAAGGCGGACCGGCTGGCGGCGATGGTGGAAATGGTGCAGATGTTGTATTTGAAGTAGACGAAGGACTCAGAACATTGATGGACTTTCGTTATAAGCGCCATTTTAAGGCGGATCGCGGCGAGCACGGAATGAGTAAAAACCAGCACGGCCGAAATGCGGAAGAAATGGTTGTCAAAGTTCCGCCCGGTACGGTTGTGACGGATGCAGAGACAGAACAAGTACTCGCAGACTTAACAGAGCATGGACAGCGGGCAGTCATTGCAAAAGGCGGACGAGGCGGACGTGGAAATTCACGTTTCGCAACACCGGCAAACCCTGCACCACAGCTTTCTGAAAATGGCGAGCCAGGTAAAGAACGTGACGTCATCTTAGAATTAAAAGTACTTGCAGATGTTGGACTTGTTGGTTTCCCAAGTGTCGGGAAGTCGACACTGCTTTCAATAGTCTCTTCTGCGAAACCGAAAATTGCAGATTATCATTTCACAACGCTTGTGCCGAACCTAGGAGTTGTCGAAACAGATGATAACCGAAGCTTCGTCATGGCGGATCTGCCAGGACTGATCGAAGGCGCGCACGAAGGTGTTGGCTTAGGTCATCAATTTTTACGCCACATTGAGCGGACACGCGTCATTGTCCATGTCATTGATATGTCAGCACTTGAAGGACGTGACCCGTACGAAGATTATGTGACGATTAATGAAGAGCTTGAGCAATACAATATGAGATTGACTGAGCGTCCACAAATCATTGTAGCGAACAAAATGGACATGCCAGATGCTGCTGACAATCTAGCGGCATTTAAAGAAAAATTAACGGATGACTATAAAGTGTTCCCAATTAGTGCGATCACAAGAGAAGGGCTTCGTGAGCTTTTATTTGAAATCGCCAATCAGCTTGAAACAACACCGGAATTCCCGCTTTATAATGAAGAGGAACTGTCTGATAACCGCGTAATGTACAGGTTTGATGAGGGAGATGCACCATTTGAGATCACAAGAGATCCTGACGGTACATTTGTCATAACGGGTAAAGCACTTGAGCGACTGTTTAAGATGACAGATTTCTCAAGAGATGAGTCCGTGAAACGATTCTCTAGACAATTGCGCGGAATGGGTGTCGATGATGCCTTGCGTGAGCGTGGTGCACAAGACGGCGACATCATTCGTCTGCTTGAATTTGAATTTGAATTTATTGATTGATCAAAAGGAGGGTCCAGTCCATGGGCTCTCCCGTTTTTAAAAGGGGAGAAAACAGGTGAAAGAAGAAACGTTCTATTTAGTAAGAGAGGATGTCCTTCCAGATGCGATGCGAAAAACGCTTGAAGTCAAAAAGCTTCTCGATCGCAAAAAAGCGGATTCAGTTGCCGATGCTGTTCAACAAGCGGATTTAAGCCGCAGTGCTTTTTATAAATACAGAGATGCTGTTTTTCCATTTTATACGATGGTGAAAGAGCAGATCATCACATTGTTTTTCCACCTTGAGGATCGGTCTGGGGCTTTGTCAAGACTGCTTCAAATTGTGGCTGACTCTGGCTGTAATGTGTTATCCATTCACCAAACGATTCCGCTGCAAGGAAGAGCGAATGTCACGCTATCCATTAGTACGGCTGGTATGGCAGATGATATCAATACAGTCATGAATCAATTAAGAAAACTTGAATTTGTCGAAAAAGTTGAAATTCTAGGTTCTGGGGCGTAAAAGGAGAGATCATAGCAGATGAAGCAATTAACTGTAGGTTATTTTGGACCAGAGGCAACATTTACTCATTTGGCCGTATGCTCTTGCTTTCCAGCAGATGCAATGCAGCGTGCCTATGCAACGATTCCGCAATGTATGGATGCTGTGTCAAAAGGCGAAGTCGATTTGGCGGTCGTTCCACTTGAAAATGCACTCGAAGGATCTGTAAACTTAACGATTGATTATTTAATTCATGAAGAAGCGCTGTCCATTGTTGGTGAAATGACAGCACCGATTCGGCAGCATTTGCTTGTCCACCCATCAAGAGCGGAAAGCTGGGAGACATTAGATGTGATCCAATCACATCCGCACGCGATTGCCCAGTGTCATCAATTTCTGAAAAAGCAGTACCCAGATATTCCGCATCGTCCAGTTGAATCAACAGGTTATGCAGCGAAATATATCAGTGAGCATCCGGATGAGGCTGCTGGGGCCATTGCGAATGAAATTGCCGCACAAACGTATGGTTTAACAATTGCAAAAAAAGACATTCATGATTATCCGCACAATCATACACGCTTTGTTATTTTACATAAAGATCCTAAAGCATCGTTCCCAATGAATGCAGGGTTCTCATCGAAGCCAAAAACGACCATTGTCGTCAGTCTGCCAAAGGATGACCAATCAGGTGCATTGCACCGCGTGTTATCTGCCTTTTCTTGGCGAAATCTCAACTTGTCAAAAATTGAATCTCGTCCAACAAAAACTGGTCTTGGACACTATTTATTTATTATAGATATAGAAAAAGAAATGGATGATGTCCTTGTCCCTGGTGCGATTCAGGAATTAGAAGCAATTGGCTGTGAAGTCAAATTGCTCGGCAGCTACCAAACATATGAACTAACGAATGAAAAATAGTGTCCCTTATAGGACACTATTTTTTTAGTCTTTAATTAAAAAGCCAGCATCATCGAGCGCTTGGATGGCTTGGTCAAGCTGCTTTTGACTGTAAGAAGTGAGTGTATGTAAATGCACACCGTCTGTTAGTTCTGACAAGTAGGAGGCGCCCGTGTTAGAAATATGATGAACGAAATCAGCTACTTGCTTGCGAGTGCTGACGCGAATCGAGGCCGTTAGTTCACCGTAAACAGGGTGCTCTATAATCACATCTTTTACCGTCACCCCAAAATCTACAATTAAGGTCAGTTCCTCTTCTGTACGAACAGGATCATGCTTGCAGGCGATGATTTGTTCAATTTCTCTTTCTGGCGCATGCTGAGATGCCATATACACATAGCCTTGACTTGTGGCAATAATGGGTTCGTTTTTTGCTTTCAATAGTGAGATATCTTGTACAATGACTTGTCGAGAGACAGCTGCCTTTTTAGCCAAAAAGCTCCCGGTGAGCGGTGAATCTGTTTCTTTCAGCCACTCTAAAATGGCGTTTCTTCTCTCTTCGCCAATGAGTTTCCTCTCTTGCTCCACGTCTTATGCTCCTTTCTTCTCCTTTTGCAATTGTTCAAATGTATGCAAAAGCTGATCGATGTCCTCTTTTGACGACTTCGATCCAAATGATAGTCGAATGAATTGAAGAGCATCACGGTCTGATACGTGCAATGCCTTCACAGCCGGGGAAGGATGATGATAACCAGAAGCGCATGCGCTTCCAGTCGATATACAAATCCCATGCCGGTTACATGCTAACATTACATATTGTCCTTCAAACCCTTCAAAAAAACAACCAATAATATGAGGCAGCATAAGGCGATTGCCATTGTTCTGAAGTGTACGAACAGGAAGCTGTCTCATTTTCAGCTGCTGAAGAAAATAATCACGAAGCTGCTCATTTTGCCGTTTTTGCTCATCTAGCTTAAGCATTAATTGTTCGCTCGCAGCAGCAAAAGCACCGATGCATGGAACGTTCACTGTTCCAGGGCGGAAGCCATTTTCCTGAACTGCACCTGAATATAAAGGCTTCCAAGGAACGTGAGCGCCCATATAGACAGCACCAGCGCCCTTAGGTGCATACACTTTATGGCTAGAGATGGATACGGCATCAACCCCAAGCTCCTTGATGGACACACGAACCTTTCCGAATGTTTGCACGGCATCTGTATGAAAAAGAATGTGCCTTTCTTTTAAAATGGGTGCTAATTCAGCGAGCGGCTGGATAATCCCTGTTTCTGAATTAGCATGCTGGATAGATACTAATCCTGTTTCAGGCAATAATGCATCTTTGAGAATGTCCTGAGTGATGATCCCATCTTGATTCGGTTCAATGATCGTAACCTTCGCGCCAAGACGCTCTAAGCTCTTAAACGCATGATGAACAGAAGGATGCTCTACAGAAGTTGTGATGACATGCTGCCTGTCTGCTGGCAGACCATTTGCCATCGATTGAATCGCAAGAAGATTGGATTCCGTTCCGCCGCTTGTAAAGTAGATGCCCTCTGGTTCGCCCTCAAGAATGGCAGCGATTGATTGTCTGCTGTAAGTCAGTATGTCATTTGCTCTTCCGCCTGCATCATGTAGACTGCTTGCATTCCCGTAGCAATCTTTACTTAGCTGATGAAAAACATGCAGTGCCTCCTCCGAAACAGGTGTAGAAGCTGCGTAATCTAAATAAACCAATCCATCCATCTCCTATGAGAAAATTTTTTCTTGTATTTATTGTAGTGTTGTGTAATGATATGTGTCAAGACAGGTGTAAATGACAGGAGGGGCGATGGTGTCATCAATCAAAAAAATCATTGTGGTGGGATCAGGCATTGCAGCGCTTTCCTTTGCAAAAACCATTTCAGCAAGCTGCGAAGTCATCATGATGACAAAAAAACAATTTTCCTCTAGTAATTCCATGCTTGCACAAGGAGGAATCGCTGCTGCCTTTTCAGCACAGGATTCTGTTCATCAGCATGTACAAGACACATTAGCCGCCGGCTGTGATCACAATGATGAAAGGGCGGTACAAGAGATCGTACGTCTTGGAAAGCATATGGTGGAGCAGCTCGTAGAAGAAGGCTGTCCATTTGATCAAACGGAGACGGGCGTGCCGCAATTAGGTAAAGAGGGGGCGCATACGACTCATCGCATTTTGCATGCAGGAGGAGACCAAACAGGTAAAACCCTCGTGCAGTATTTAAAAAATCAGCTTGGCTCACATATTCATTTATATGAAAATTCCCATGTCGTTGATCTGCTCGTTCACGAAGGAACCTGCATAGGAGTGGTCTGGAAAGATGAGAAAGATCGCGTACATACCATGACCGCAGATGCCGTTGTTTTATCCACGGGCGGCTGCGGCTCCCTATATGAAACAAACACAAATGACCCTTCTGTAACAGGAGACGGACTGATGATGGCTTATCGAGCCGGAGCACAATTAGCTGATCTCGAATTTGTTCAATTCCATCCCACCCTCTTGACGATCGCTGGAAAAGCAGTCGGTCTCGTTTCAGAGGCAGTCCGAGGAGAGGGAGCCTATTTAGAAGATGAAACACGCAGGAGGATCATGAAAGGCATTCACCCACAAGCTGATTTAGCGCCTAGAGATATCGTCTCTAGAGCTATTTTTCATGAGCAGCAATTAGGTCATGATCTGTATCTCAATATCAGCGAAATTCCACATTTCTCAGTTCGTTTTCCAGCCATTGCTGCAATGTGTGAGCGTGCAGGTGTCGATATAGCAAGCGGCAGGCTCCCAGTTTCCCCTGGTATGCATTTTTTAATGGGCGGAATCTGCGTGAATGAATATGGAGAAACGACGGTTCCATCTCTTTTTGCTATCGGAGAAGCGGCCTGTACAGGCTTACACGGAGCGAACCGATTGGCGAGTAATTCTCTCTTGGAAGGTCTCGTTTTAGGAAACAAAGCGGCACGGAGAATTGAAGAAATACCTAAACAGAAAAAAACAATCTCCTCTTTCTCAATTCAAGAAATATGGCCTGTGCCAGAGGTTTCAGAGGATCAGTTGAGACAATGGATGACAACATATGCCGCAATTGTAAGAGACGAAAAAGGGCTAAAGACCTTACTGCAAACATTACAGGAAGTCCCTTATCAGCAAATGAATGTGAAGGATATCACAAGTGAACAGATCGAATTAAGCAATCAATGGGCATTAGCGATTTGCCTTGTGAAGTCTGCATTACTTCGTACAGAAAGCAGAGGTGGTCATTATCGGATGGATTATCCAAATCGGAATGATGCATTATGGCGGGGTGTGCAAATTGTCCATGAAAAAGGCCACATTCACATGATGAAAAATGAAAGGATCGGTGCCAAATGGAACGTTTACAGTTAAAACAAATGCTGACTCATTTTTTCACAGAAGATATTGGTTTTGGAGATGTATCAGCTGATGGCATTTTTGGAGAAAAGAAAGGAACAGCCTATATCATCGCAAAACAATCGGGTGTATTGGCAGGTTCTCAAGTCATTGACATAGGGTACCGCCTGCTGAATGAACAGATTCAGACTGAGTTGTTCTTTGAAGAAGGTGATTGGATTCATTCAGGGGCAGTGCTGGCGAAAATAAAGGGACCAGTCAGCGACTTATTAAAAGGAGAACGGGTCATTTTGAACGTCTTGCAGCGCATGACAGGTATCGCCACTTTAACACATGAAGCAGTGCAGCGATTAGCGGACCCGTCGATTACGATTTGTGATACGAGAAAAACGACGCCCGGCTTGCGTATGTTAGAGAAATACGCTGTGAAGACAGGTGGGGGAAAGAATCATCGCTTCGGCTTATCAGATGGGGTAATGATTAAAGATAATCATATCGCTGCATGCGGCTCTATTCATGAAGCAGTAGAGAAAGCAAGAGCATATGCCGGTCATATGGTGAAAATTGAAGTGGAAATTGAATCAGAAACGCAGCTAAAGGAAGCCATTGATGCAAAGGCCGATGTCATCATGTTTGACAACTGCTCTCCGGACGAGGTAAAACGTTTTAAACAAATGACGCCTGAGACAATTTTGACAGAGGCTTCAGGAGGTATCACGCTAGAGACATTGCCAAGTTACAGAGGGACAGGTGTCGATCTTATTTCACTCGGTTTTCTGACACATTCTGCCCCAGCATTTGATTTTAGTATGAATATGGAATTCAGTCATAAAGGGGGAACAACTCATGTCACTGCTTGATGTACTTGCGAATCAACATACAGCCATGATGCCAGAAGACTATAAACACCGCTCTGTTGAGGAGATGAAGCAGCGTGTGTTAGACATTAAACGAGCCTTTGGATCAAAGCTTTTTATACCGGGGCATCATTATCAAAAGGATGAAGTCATCCAATTCGCAGATGCAACAGGGGATTCATTGCAGCTCGCACAAATAGCCGCGGACAACAAGGAAGCGGAGTACATTGTGTTCTGCGGTGTTCACTTCATGGCTGAAACGGCAGACATGCTGTCAAACAAGAATCAAAAGGTTCTATTGCCAGATATGAGAGCAGGCTGTTCAATGGCAGATATGGCAAACATGAAACAAACGGATAGAGCATGGGAGCAGCTCACTGATCTGTTTGGGGAGACAATTCTTCCCCTTACGTATGTCAACTCAACAGCTGATATTAAAGCATTTGTCGGAAAGCATGGCGGGGCCACTGTGACATCATCAAACGCTAAAAAAGTGCTGGAGTGGGCGCTCACACAAAAAGAGCGCATTCTGTTTCTCCCTGATCAGCATTTAGGGCGTAATACGGCCTTTGATTTAGGCATTTCACTTGAAGAAATGGCTGTCTGGGATCAAATAGAAGAAAGGCTCATCACCGATCAGCCGCTTTCCCGCATCAAGATGATTTTATGGAAAGGCCATTGCTCTGTCCATGAGAAATTTACGGTGCGGAATATTGAAGAAACGAGAAAAAGAGACCGTGCCATTCAAATTCTTGTCCATCCAGAGTGCACGCATGAAGTCGTCACGGCTTCTGATCTTGCCGGTTCAACGAAATTTATTATTGATACGATCAAGGAAGCACCAGCAGGAAGCAAGTGGGCGATTGGAACAGAGATGAATTTGGTCAAGCGGATCATAGATCAGCATCCAAATAAACAAATCGAATCCCTCAATCCGGATATGTGTCCATGTTTGACGATGAATCGGATCGATCTCCCTCATTTGTTATGGTCACTAGAAAGCATAGAGAAAGGTGATCCGGTCGGTTTGATTCAAGTCAATGAAGACACGACAAAAGACGCTTTACTTGCACTGAATAAAATGCTCGCCATTAAATAATGAATCAGCCCCTCCTATCAGAAAACAAGTTTTTATCATATCGGCTTGTAAATAAGCATAAATTTATGGTGAAACATATTGTACTTCTGACATAACCGTTACGTTCACGTTTTGCATAGGAGGGGAAAACGTTGAAAATTCATATTGTGCAAAAAGGAGACTCCCTTTGGAAAATTTCAAAGAAATACGGAGTCGACTTTCAAGAATTGAAAAAACTAAATTCACAGCTCAGTAACCCAGATTTGATCATGCCGGGTATGAAGATCAAGATTCCATCTAGTGGTGTTCCTGTAAAAACAGATCATCAGAAAGCAAAAGAAATGCCAAAGCCGAAAGAACATCCGTATGTGAAAGAAAAGCCAAAAGATGTCGTGCAAGTGCAAGATACGAAGCCGAAAGAAAAGCCAAACGAACCTGTACCTTATGTACCGCCAGTGCCAAAGATCGAGCAGCCAGCTTTTCCACAAGTCGATGTGAATTATTATCAGACCAATCTCTACCAGCCATTCACGCCTCCTCCCAAAAAAGAACATCATGAGAAAAAAGAACATCATGAGAAAAAAGAACATCATGAGAAAAAAGAACATCATGAGAAAAAAGATCACGTTCATGAAAAGAAAGATCATGTTCATGACAAAAAGGATCATAAAGATCATGTTCATTATGAGAATAAGGAGCATAAAGACAACAAGGACCATTTCCATCATGAAAATAAAGGTCATTTAAAAGATGAAGTGGCAAAGGGGTATGATCCGTTTATTCATATTCCGCATCAAAAGGAGGAGGGAAAAGATATGGAGCACAGCAATTACCCAAACCTTCCTAATTTCCCGCAAATGCCGAATGTAGGAGGCGCAGCGGTAGGGGGAATGGCTGAGAATAAGGAACATCATCACCATCACCAGCATCATGACGCATATGATCCTTATTATGGTCATGGTCATTACATGCCGGCAATGTATCCATATCCGCAGCAAATGGTGCCAGCATCGCCAATTTTACCAGGGTCAGGTCTTTGCTATCCTGTCCAGCCATATTATCACCATCACATGATGCCATATCCATACCCAGCGCAGCCGTATTATCCTGCGTATCAAGCGCCAGCTTATTACGGAGAACATTATGAACATCATGCAAACGATGGGCATCACTGGCACCACCATATGCATCCAAATGCCAATGCCAACGCAAATGTCAATGCGAACGTGAATCAAGGCTTTTATCCAAATGTTTCAAATGAAGCTTATGGCAAGGAAGACTGCGGATGTGATGATGGCATGAAGCAGCATCAGCCGTGGCCAGGACATTACCCGAATCCTGTACCTTATGGCCAAATGGGAGCTTATCCAGCTCAGCCTTATATGCAGCCATATCCAGGTCAATCTGTTTTTGCAAGACCAGAGGAAGACGAAGAAGAGTAATAACAGAAGGAGCGATCTCAATCGTTCCTTTCAGCGTGTAGACAAACCCTCGCATTCTTTGTCAGGGCTGTGCTCCGGTGCTCACGAATGTCAAATTCGCTCCGCTACTGTGCTCACCCTTCCTAGACTGCAAAGGTTTTCTATCACGCTGAAAAGAAGAAAAAGGGCTAAAATAAAGATCATTTTAGCAAACTGGAGGGAACGATCTCAATCGTTCCTTTTTTTGTTTATAACTGACAGCTTGATTTTTCTCCAAACTGTACATGCTAAAACAGAGCCTGTTTCGCGCTCATGAGATTGAATTTGTACAGGGGGTTTTTCGTTTGAGACAAAAATGGCAAAAAACGATCGCATTAGTGCTTCTTCCTATTGGGTTAACGGCATGTGGTACAAATGACAATGCAGGTGTAGATACACGTCATAATCAATCAGGTCAGCCAGTCGGATATCATTCGAATAACCGTGCGGATGACAATAACCAAGATCATCAAGGGCCAGTTTCTGAACTCATGGAGGGAATGAACGGTGGGAATACAACGAATGTTGATTATCGCACCCGCCCTCAAGCAGATGATCGAACGCCTCTCGCAGGTGGTGATGGACGCTACAGTCATGGAGATATGAACTATCATAACCAAATGTCGTTCTCTGGCTACGATAAACAAGAGAACGTGCAGCGTTCAAGAAAAATTGCCAATCGCGTCAATAAAATGAACCACGTTGCAGACTCACAGGTGATGGTAACAGATGAAAATGTGTATATTGCCATTAAATCAGATGGACGTCTGACGTCAGAGGGCGTATCACAAGTGGAAGAAGCAGCGACTCGTTATGCGGATGGAAGAGCTGTCCAAGTCATTAAAGACGAGGGAGCTTTCACACGCTTTAGAGATATGAGAAGAACACAATTTGAAACAGGTCAAACAGGCATGACTCGATAAGTTGAAGCATAGAAAAGGCTAAAGTTCCTCAAGAACTTTAGCCTTTTCTTAAAAATAAACCTTAATGCCTATATAGAATTCGTAAAAGAAATAACAGCCAAATCCAAGTAATAAAATACCAGCAATAATGGATGTCCATTTGATCATCGTTCGATTCATCACTTTTCTTGTTAAGGATACAAGGGTGAGAAGACTGATGTCATGAAGGAGAATCCCTGCCAAAATACCGCCTGATGCCAGCATAAATTCAGATGAATCTGTTTTTGTATATGCATCTGCCAGTACAGCTCCGAATACAGAAACCCAGAACACAAGGTTTCCAGGAGACACCGCGACAAGCAAGCCGTTTCTGTACGTTTTTGCGAAAGATTTATTGACTATTTCGCCAGCTAAATGGATGTCTTGATCCGCATGTTTAATGGAATCGTATGCGAGAATCATTAAGAAGATAGCTCCGATCAGCCAGAGCGGGATTTGGACAAATGGCAGTGATAAAAACTGAGCAAATCCAGCATACAAAGCCAAGATTAGTAAGAGATCGATGGTCATGCCGCCTGCTCCTACAGTTAAACCATGAAAGAAGCCGTTTTTTAATCCTTGTTTTGTCATTTCAACCGTGATCGCTCCAACTGGTAGAGCAATTGAGAATCCTATGACGATAAATGTGAGAAATGTTTGCAATCGACTAGAACTTCCTTTAAAAAAATCTGTATAAAAATTCTCCGTTTAGATTAATTATACATAATAGGATAAAAGGATCAATGATTATTTCAGATTTTATCTAAATGTTTGAGGAGGATGATGTATATAAAGGTGTATATCAAGCTGGCTTTATCTCTTTTGTAGTGAAAAGGAACTATTTTCCTAAAACTTCTTTTTTTCATGGCATCTCTATGCTACACTGTTGTGGAAATGAATAAATGTGACTAGGGGTGCCCGCGGCTGGGCTGAGAGAGAAGTGTATGCTTCTTAACCCTTTGGACCTGATCTGGCTCGTACCAGCGTGGGGAAGTTGAAGATGATACATGTGTCTTATAAATGAGATTCATGTTTATTTCTAACGACGAAACCAGGTTCTGTTCATAGAGCCTGGTTTTTTTGCTGGTGCTGATTCCATCCTGTCCGGTGACAAGAAGAGAAGGAGAGAACAGCAAATGAAAGAAAAGAAAAATACCCTAACAACTCAATCGTTATTATCAAGCTTTGATGGCAGCCGAAAGGTGTATGAGAAAGGGTCAAGACCTGACATTTTAGTGCCAAAAAGAGAGATTGCCCTCTCACAAACGGTGACGCAGGCAGGAAACATTCAAAATGAACCGATTCGTGTGTACGATACGAGTGGACCTTACACCGATGAGCGTGCCCATATCGATGTTACAAAGGGGCTTCATCGTCTGAGAGCGGCATGGATCGAAGAAAGAGGGGATACAGAAAGCTATGAAGGACGTCATGTAAAACCTGAAGATAACGGATATCGCTCCAAAGAGAAATCGTCACATCAGCATGTTCTTACTGATTTTCATCATGAGCCGCTTCGCGCAAAACAAGGTGCCTGTGTGACGCAAATGCATTATGCAAAAAAAGGTATTGTGACGCCTGAAATGGAGTTCATCGCGTTAAGAGAAGAGCTAAGCCCTGAGTTCGTGAGAGAGGAAGTAGCCAGCGGAAGAGCCGTCATTCCAGCGAATATTAACCATCCTGAAAGTGAACCGATGATTATCGGAAGGCATTTTCATGTCAAAATCAATGCGAACATTGGCAATTCAGCTGTGACATCATCCATTGATGAAGAAGTTGAAAAAATGACTTGGGCAATCAGATGGGGTGCAGACACTATGATGGATCTGTCTACAGGAAAGGACATTCATACAACGAGAGAATGGATCATACGCAATTGCCCAGTCCCAGTAGGCACCGTTCCCATTTATCAGGCGCTTGAAAAGGTGAATGGCGTGGCAGAAGATTTGACGTGGGACGTGTACAGAGACACGTTAATTGAACAAGCAGAGCAAGGAGTAGACTACTTCACGATTCATGCGGGCGTGCGATTAAGGTATATTCCGCTGACAGTCGATCGGGTAACCGGTATTGTTTCAAGAGGCGGTGCCATTATGGCAAGATGGTGTCTTGCTCATCATCAAGAGAATTTCCTTTATACCCACTTCGAAGATATTTGTGAGATTATGAAAACGTATGATATTGCCTTTTCACTTGGAGATGGGCTTAGACCAGGATCAATAGCTGATGCCAATGATGAAGCGCAGTTTGCAGAGCTGGAAACGTTAGGTGAATTGACAGAGATCGCTTGGAAACATGATGTTCAGGTGATGATTGAAGGACCTGGGCATGTTCCAATGGATAAAATCAAAGAGAATGTAGACAAACAAATGGAGATTTGCAAAGAGGCACCATTTTATACATTAGGACCTCTTACAACAGATATTGCTCCGGGATATGATCATATTACATCTGCCATCGGCGCAGCTATGATCGGCTGGTATGGAACAGCGATGCTATGCTATGTGACGCCAAAAGAGCATTTAGGGCTGCCGAACAAAGAAGATGTAAGAGAAGGTGTGATCGCCTATAAAATTGCTGCACATGCTGCTGATCTAGCAAAAGGACATCCTGCTGCTCAAAAGCGCGATGATGCTTTATCGAAAGCAAGGTTTGAATTTAGATGGCGGGACCAATTCAACCTGTCACTTGATCCAGAAAGAGCGATGGCGTTCCATGATGAAACATTGCCTGCCGAAGGCGCTAAGACTGCCCATTTTTGCTCAATGTGCGGACCGAAGTTTTGCAGCATGAAAATTTCCCATGATATTCGCAATCAATCAGAAGAAGTAAAAAAAGAGATGGAGAAGAAGGCGAAGGAGTTTATCAGCCAAGGAAGTCAAATATATTCATCCTAAAAAAGAACCTCGCACGCATGTTGTGCGGGGTTTTATCAGATCGCGGATAAGGCTTTTCTTAAGAGGTGGAAAAATGCCTTTAATGCAACCCCTATCATGTCCAGACTCGGAATGAGGGCATCTGTTAAATGAAACACGACTGTTTGTCTTTCAGGAGATGTTCGTTTCTTTTTCCGTTTCATAAAGAAAACCTCCTTTTTAAAATACTATACTTCTTTGCAAAGAAGAGGGATAGAGATATTGTTTGAATTTAAACAAAATTTAAACTTCTTGTGTTTGAAAGGAAAGAAGGAGGGGAAACGAGTTGAGTAGAGAATGAATGAAAAGAGCCGATCTATTTGGCCAGCTAACAAGAGAGAGTGGAAGGTGATCTTATGATGAAAGTATTTAAGGTAACATTTCATATGAACAATGGGGAAGTGCTTGATTTCGAGCTAAAACGTCCAGCTACCTATGATGTGTATAAGAAAATTGAAGAAGCCAATCATTGGTTTAAGCTGAATAATGAAATCATTAACTTATTAAATGTGAATAGCATCCATGTTGAAACAGATTGACACAGAAAAGCCGCTCAGTGAGAGCGGCTTTCATTATGCAGAGAAATCATTCCGATTATTAAGCTGACCGCGGGACAGCCAGTTCTTTTTATATAAATAAGCAATCACTTCAAGCCATAGACGCGGTGCTTTTTTCGGGAAAAAAGGTTTTTGATAATAAGCGTAAGCGGCTTTTAAGTCATCCCATTGGTGGCATGCTTTTGTTTGTGTGAAACGGGCAACGTCGATGACCCTGACCTGTCCTTCCTTTGTTAAGATCAGATTCCTCAGATGGATATCAGAAGGATTCAATCCTTTCTCGCGTGCTTCTTCTAGCGCATCATCGACTTGTTCAATCATTTGTTTTTTAATAGGAATCCCCTTTGTGAGGCATTCATAGAATGTATGTCCTTTAATATATTCCATTAAAATATACTGATCCCCAGATTCATAAATCTCAGGGTAGTAAGACGAACCAGAAAGTTTTTCATAAATGGCGGCTTCTTTGCGGGCAATATGCTGATAAGAAGGGAAAAAGACTTTAAGCGCCATTTTCTTGCCGTTTTTTTTGTATGAAAAGACATAGGCACTTCTTCCTTTGCCGCACAGCTCAAGCTCTGCCGGTTTAAAGGCAAGCTTATGAAGACGTTTATCCTCATGATACTGAATCGATTCGGCTAATCTTTTGACTTCTGACATTGACTTCACCTTCTTTGGTTTCAGTTTATGCGGCTGAAAAACGAATGATGAAAAAACCGAGCATTCGATAAAGCAATGGATTGTATAAAACATACCATTTACGAATGAAGGATACAACGAAAGACTCTTCCCATATATTCATGTCATCGATTTGGTTAATGTTTAGAAAAATGGGTCAAACTACATATGTCATGCATCGATCTCATGTTTTAAAGAGGTGTAAATAGTGAAAGTGAAGATGAAATGTTTCGTTACAGGACTTATCATGACAAGTGTGCTTTTTTTCGCTACGGATATGGAAGGAAAAGAACACTTGCAAAAGCAGTCAAACTCGATCACCGTACAGCTTGAAAAAGTTTATCTAGACGGAGATGTGAGTATTGAAAGACACCGGGCATCATTAGAAGACAAAGACACATTCTGGTCGCAGTATAAAGGCTGGACGCTAGTAGAGCAGAAAGAGGATTTTGCGCTTTTTAGAAAGCAAATTGATGATATCTCTCCATTAAGTAAAGCAAATGGATATATCGGATTATCAGAGGACGGTGTGATTTCTACGTTTCATGGAAGGCCTGACGGCTGGGCGGAGCCCATTCATCTCTTTTTTCAAATTGATACGTCCCGTTTAGAAAGTCATGTGGAGGAGCAGCTTGAGCAAGGCATTCCTTTTCGAACAAAGGATGAATTTGAGCATGTGCTTGAAGTCATGAAGCCTTACCGAAATGAAATATCGTTTTAAAGCGTATAACAGCTTGCTGGTGTGAAGGCCGCAAGCTGTTTTTCGTAGTGTCATCGTAAAAATGCATTGAGCGAACGTATGTTAACTTTTATTGCGGTTTTCTTCTCGATTTATGTTACAATGAAGAACAGTCAAAGAGGTGAAAACGGTGATAGAGTTTGTAAAAGGGACCATTGATTATGTGTGCCCGCAATATGTTGTCATAGAAAACGGCGGAGTGGGATATCAAGTCTATAGCCCAAACCCGTTTATCTATCAAATCAATAAACAAGAAACGATTTATACGTATCATTACATAAAGGAAGACGCTTTTTCGTTATATGGATTTCAAACACGAGAAGAAAAAGCGCTGTTCACAAAACTGTTAAATGTCACAGGGATTGGGCCGAAGGGGGCTCTAGCGATTCTTGCTTCCGGTGATCCAGGCGCGGTCATTTCAGCGATAGAACGTGAAGATGAAGCGTTCCTGATTAAATTCCCTGGTGTTGGCAAAAAGACAGCTCGCCAAATCATTCTCGACCTAAAAGGAAAGCTAGCTGATGTTGTTCCGGAAATGATTGGCAATCTATTTAATCACGAGGACCATATTCAGGTCGAAACGCAGCAAACGGCATTAGACGAAGCGCTTGAAGCCTTAAGTGTTCTCGGATACGGTGATCGCGAAATTAAAAAGGTTCTTCCATTATTAAAAGAAGAAAAGAATCTCACAACCGATCAATATGTGAAAAAAGCTTTACAAAAAATGTTGAAATAGGGTGATGTCTCATGGATGAACGGCTCGTCTCAACTGAAGCAGACAACCATGAATCAGCCATTGAGCAAAGTCTGCGGCCTCAGACACTTAGCCAATATATCGGTCAGCAAAAAGTAAAGGATAACCTCAGCGTGTTTATTGAAGCTGCCCGGATGAGGCAGGAAACACTCGATCATGTCCTTTTATACGGACCGCCCGGACTCGGGAAAACAACGCTCGCGTCGATTATTGCCAATGAAATGAATGTTCAGCTGCGGACAACATCTGGACCAGCGATTGAACGTCCTGGCGATTTGGCGGCGATCTTGACTTCTCTTGAGCCAGGTGATGTGTTGTTTATAGATGAAATTCATCGCTTGCAGCGCTCAATTGAGGAAGTGCTTTATCCAGCAATGGAGGATTTTTGTTTAGATATCGTCATTGGTAAAGGAGATACAGCGCGCTCTGTACGGCTTGATTTACCGCCATTTACACTTGTAGGTGCCACGACCCGTGTCGGGCTTTTAACAGCGCCGCTTCGTGACAGGTTTGGGGTACATGCAAGATTGGAATACTATGAGCAAAGAGATTTGGCTCACATTGTTTCAAGAACAGCCGAGCTGTTCGATATTGGGATCGAACTTCGCTCAGCCGAAGAGATCGCAAGACGTTCCCGCGGTACGCCGAGGGTTGCCAATCGTCTGCTCAGAAGAGTAAGAGATTTTGCGCAGGTGCTTGGGAATCATGCGATTACCGAGGACATTGCGGAAGATGCCCTTGAGCGCCTTCAAGTCGACAAGCTTGGTCTTGATCATATCGACCATAAGCTGCTTTTAAGTATGATTGAAAAATTTAGAGGCGGTCCTGTAGGGCTTGATACAATCTCAGCGACAATTGGAGAAGAATCACATACGATTGAAGATGTGTACGAACCGTATTTACTGCAAATTGGTTTCCTGCAAAGAACACCAAGAGGACGGGTCGTCACAAGAGAAGCGTATGAACATTTTCAAATGGAGGTTCCGATTCGTGACTGAATTCCCTAAAATATTGATGATTTTAGGTGGTGTCCTTTTTGCCGCAGGATTAGGTTTTCAATTGGTTGGTAAGCTTCCAGGTGATATTTTTGTAAAAAAAGGAAATGTGACGTTCTTTTTTCCTGTGATCACATGCATTGTCATTAGCATCGTGCTAACCATATTACTGAATATCTTTGGACGGATGAAATAACGTTAACTAGTTAACTACAGAATAGGTGAAGGAAATGAAGCTAGAACTATTTGATTTTGATTTACCAGAAAGATTGATTGCACAAGTACCGCTTGAAAAACGAGACGCATCAAGACTGATGGTCTTAAATAAACAAACGGGTGCAATCAAACACGATACATTCTCACAAATCACCGATTATTTTCAAACGGGTGATTGTCTCGTTTTAAATAATACACGCGTTCTGCCGGCACGGTTGTTTGGAATGAAAGAGGATACAGGTGCAAAAGTTGAACTTCTTCTCTTAAAACAAGAGGAAGGCGACAAATGGGAGACACTTGTAAAACCAGCCAAACGGGTGAAAAAAGGAACAGTGATCACATTTGGTGATGGAAGGCTTCAAGCGGTATGTACAGAAGAATTAGAACATGGCGGAAGAAAAGTTGAGTTTCAGTATACCGGCATTTTTTATGAAGTACTTGAATCCCTTGGTGAAATGCCGCTGCCTCCTTATATTAAAGAGCAGCTTGACGATCGTGAACGCTATCAAACGGTGTATTCGAAAGAGGTCGGCTCCGCTGCTGCTCCGACTGCTGGTCTTCACTTTACAAACGAGCTGCTGGATGCGCTGAAAGCAAAGGGTGTGCACATCGCATTCATTACACTGCACGTGGGGCTTGGTACTTTTCGTCCGGTCAGTGCAGATCGTATTGAAGAACACGAAATGCACGCGGAATTTTACGAAATGAATGAAGAAACAGCGGCAGAGCTTAATCGCGTTCGCAAAGAAGGCGGGCGGATTATTTCAGTGGGGACAACGTCAACGAGAACGCTAGAAACCATTGCAAGTGCGCATGACGGTGAATTCAAAGCGTCAAGCGGCTGGACGTCAATCTTTATTTACCCCGGCTACACATTCAAGGCAATTGATGGCATGATCACGAATTTCCATCTGCCAAAATCCTCGTTAATCATGCTTGTCAGCGCATTAGCTGGACGAGAGCATGTCCTAAAAGCGTACAATGAGGCTGTAAAAGAGGAATACCGATTCTTCAGCTTTGGCGATGCCATGCTGATTCAATAACATCATACAACAAAGACAGGAGGGCTCATTTTTGTCGCAATTACCGATACGTTATGAGTTCATTAAATCATGCAAACAAACAGGTGCACGACTAGGACGTGTTCATACACCGCACGGCTCCTTTGACACACCTGTATTTATGCCGGTAGGTACACTGGCTACAGTCAAAACGATGGCGCCTGAAGAACTAAAGGCAATGGAAGCAGGCATCATCTTAAGCAATACGTACCACCTATGGCTCCGTCCGGGTCATGACATTGTGAAAGAAGCAGGCGGCCTGCATAAATTTATGAACTGGGATCGAGCGATTTTGACCGACTCAGGCGGATTCCAAGTCTTCTCTTTGAGTGAATTTAGAAAAATTGAAGAAGAAGGCGTCCACTTCCGTAATCACTTAAATGGAGATAAGTTGTTCCTTTCTCCTGAGAAGGCCATGGACATTCAAAATGCGCTTGGCTCAGATATTATGATGGCATTTGATGAATGCCCGCCATATCCAGCAGAATTCGATTACATGAAACGTTCTGTAGAGCGGACAAGCAGATGGGCAGAACGCTGTCTAGAAGCACATCAGCGTCCAGAGGATCAAGGGCTGTTTGGAATCATCCAAGGCGGAGAATACGAAGAGCTTCGTAAACAAAGTGCAAAAGATCTCGTGTCACTTGATTTCCCAGGCTACGCCATCGGAGGCTTATCTGTTGGGGAACCAAAAGATGTGATGAACCGTGTACTCGAGTTCACAACGCCATTGTTACCAGCAGACAAGCCAAGGTACTTAATGGGTGTCGGCTCACCAGATTCCTTAATTGACGGCGCCATTCGCGGTGTAGATATGTTTGACTGCGTGCTGCCAACACGAATTGCTAGAAACGGTACGTTGATGACAAGCGAAGGACGTCTAGTTGTGAAAAATGCAAAATATGAGCGTGATTTCAGACCAATCGATGAAAATTGTGACTGCTACACATGTAAAAACTACACACGCGCTTATATTAGACATTTGATCAAAACAAATGAAACGTTCGGAATTCGATTAACAACTTATCATAATCTTCATTTTCTGTTAAAATTAATGGAGCAAGTGAGAGAAGCTATCCGTGAGGATCGTTTAGGTGATTTTAAAGAAGAGTTTTTTGAGCGTTACGGCTTTAACGAACCGAATGCGAAAAACTTTTAACGCATAAACGAAAAGGCTTTACAATGCTTTAGAAAGGGGTGAAATAGAATGGATGGTGGTATGGGTTCAATCATTATGATTGTTGTCATGTTTGCTGTGCTTTACTTCTTATTAATCCGTCCACAGCAAAAGCAACAAAAAGCTGTGCGTCAGATGCAGCAATCTTTATCAAAAGGCGATAAAATCGTCACAATCGGTGGTTTACACGGTGAAATCGACTACATTGATGAATCAAAAGTGGTCATCAAAACAAGCGAAAACAACCGTTTAACTTTCGATCGTCGTGCTATTAGAGAATTAGCTGACAAAGGCTAATCCTCCGATACATAGCCATAAAAAAAAAGAGCGATATAGATCCGCTCTTTTTTTATTTCCCTCGAAGATTGACGCCAATCATTCCGCCGAGCATACAAATCCCTAGAAATGCCCCATGATAGATGAACTGCTCTGGTGAAAAGGTTTCTCCAAACCCTAAATATTGAAACAAAAATACAGTGAGGGAAAAGATCAGCGAAGTAATCGCACCAATGAACCAGCCGCGCTCCTTTGCCTTTCCTCCAGAAATGATCCCCCCTAATAAAAGTGCCACAAAGGACAAAATCATAATCATCCATTTAAACGATGATTCCTGCATACTTGTGAAGGTAAGCATGAGCGATACAAGTAAGCTTGTGACAATCATGACGATAAAAATGGCCATTAAGCCGGATAAAATCCCTTTTCCGATTTGTTTCGTTTCCTGCATGTGATTCGTCTCCTCTCCAATTGACCGAAGCTTGTCTTTTACTAAAATGTATTCACATAGAAGAAAAAATAGACATGTTTCTCACGATAAAAACAGAGGCTTTCTTTTCTACATAAATAAAGGGTTTTGACACAAGCTATGGTGGAGAAGGAGGGTTTACATCACATGCAGGACATCTTGATTATCTCCATGAGAACAATCATTTTATATTTTCTTATTTGGTTTATTTTTCGGTTAATGGGCAAGAGAGAAATTGGCGAATTGAGTATTTTAGATCTTGTCATTTTTATGATGATCGCAGAAATTGCGGTTCTCGCTATAGAAGAAGTCGAGGATCACATGTTACATACGGTATGGCCGATCCTGCTGTTAACCTTCATTCAAATCACACTTGCCTATCTCTCATTGAAATTCCAAGGTGTCCGGCGCTTTCTTGACGGCAAACCGGTCCTGCTCATCATTAATGGGAAAATTGACGAGGGTGCGATGAGAAAACAGCGATACAATTTTGATGACCTGCTCATTCAATTAAGAGAAAACAACATCGATAGCATTCAGGATGTGTCTTACGCCATTTTAGAGCCATCCGGAAAGCTTGCGGTTGTCGAAAAAGAAAACAAGCACACACACGGAGCGCTTGAGCTGCCACTTATTGCTGATGGCGTTGTACAGCACGATCATTTGAAGCAAATTAATCAAAATGAACAGTGGCTGAAAGATGAGCTTGCCAAAAGGGGCTATCATGAAATTGATCAGATTTCCTACTGCAGCTTTAATCAAAAGACATTTTATATTGATTTGAAAGATGAAGTGATCAAGAAGAAATGAGCTAAAGCAGTTTCCCTATAAACGGGATACGGCGAAGCTCTTCACGCTTCACTAGCCCTAGACAGATTAATAGAATGACATACAGCGCGCACGTAACAAAGATCAGCATCACAAGCTCAATCGGGGCAGAAAAGAGCCCGTTTACTTGAGATTTCAGCCAAAGGCTCACGGCCCCAGTGCCAATGATCACAAGAACGCATATCCCATATTCCTTCATTGGTAAATGAATAGGCAGTACTTTACCAACAGTTGCCGCATGAAGTAGCGTGACAAGGACGATGCCGATTAATATTGCAAGTGCTGCCCCCATAATGCCAAAGCCCGGCTGTGAAGCAAGGACAAAAATCATTCCTGTTTTCACAACAGCACCTATCAGACTATTCGTCATCGCCGCACCAGCTAAATTGAGTGCTTGCAAGACGGCTTGAAGCGGCCCTTGAAAATAATATAGAAGAAAAAATGGTGCCATGAATTTTACATAAATAGCCGCATGCGATGAACCATACATAAAGAGCGTTAAATCTTCTGCGTAAACGAAAAGAATAATACAGGAAATACCTCCGCTGAGTAGACAAAGACGCATCGCCTGCTTCAGCCTGTATTCGACCGTTTTGCGTTTGTTCTGCTCCATTCCTTCACTGATTGCTGGGACCAGTGCAGTGGAGAGAGAATACGTAATAAAGCTAGGCAGTGTCAAAAGGGTCAGCGCAAGACCAGTCAATTCCCCGTATTGTCTTGTCGCCTCGACGGCCGCATATCCAGCAATGGCAAGACTTTGCGCGACAACTATCGGCTCTAAAAACCACGAAATATTCCCGATAAAACGGCTGCCTGTTGTTGGCAGGGCAATACTCATCAGCTGCTTAAACGTGTCCTTACCGTCATGAATCGCCTTAAAAAATCGTTTTCGAATACGAATGGTCTTTTTATAACGAAAGGCAATCAGTAAATAAGCAAGTGAAATCATCTCTCCAATAACAGATGAAATCATCGCACCTGCTGCCGCATATTCAATCCCATAAGGAAGGAAAGCCGTTGTACATACTGCCACTAGAGAAATTCTTGCAACCTGTTCCAGTACTTGAGATATGGCAAGCGGGCTCATTTGCTGTCTGCCTTGAAAATACCCTCTTAGCACACTGGAAATGGCGATGACTGGGACAACGGGCGTAATGGCAAGCAGTGGATAGACCGTTCTAGGATCTGTCAGCATATTTTCTGCCATGATGGGTGCAAACCATAAAAAGAGCGGCGTGAATATCAGGCTGAGAGTCCCTGTTATCGCAAGAGACATGACAAGAATTCGTTTTGTTTTCTGTTTGTCACCCCGGGCTTCTGCTTCTGCGACAAGCTTGCTGATAGCGACAGGCAGTCCGAATTGTGTTAGCGTCACAGCGAGAAAAAAGGTAGGAGCAGCCATCATATAAAGCCCGACTCCTTCTTCGCCAATGAACCTTGCAATGACAATTCGATTGACAAAACCCAATATTCTCGTGATAAAACCTGCTAAAATTAAAATAATCGTGCCCTTTAAAAACGTTTGCTTCGTCAAATCAAAGATCACCTGCCTTCTCAAACGACATAGAATCATATACAATAAGATATGCGTGTATATCGTCCAAGCATGACAAGTCTCTCGATAAAAACTGAAAAGGGGGAGCGTCCCATTGACACAACATCCGGCTGCAATTTACAAAGACCATTTAAAGCCTTTTCTGTTCAGTAAGCTTGAAGAATTCATCGTTTTGGGCTATAAAGATGTAGATTTAGAGGAATTATGGTCATACTTAGAGAATAAGAAGTGGAAGAAAAAACAAGAGTATCCGATTCATGAAATGGTTGCAGATATTTTATCTGTGAAAATTGGCGAATTTATGAACTATGCAACCGTTCAGTCGTTTAAAACGTCTGCTTTTTTGGACAGTGAAGATGGCAAGAATATGCTAGATGAACTGTTGAAATAAGCCATCTTAATGGATTCAGGTGTTTAAGGAGGAAATACATAATGAAAAAAGGGCGCATTCTTGCGTTTTTCTTAGTGGTTCTGTTAATCGGAACTGGCGTAGGCTTACTAACAAAGCCTGTTGCGAAAGATATGACGCTAGGGCTGGATTTACAGGGTGGATTTGAGGTCCTGTATGATGTACATCCAGTGAAAAAAGAGGATAAAATCACAAATAGTGTCCTCGTCAGTACAGTGGAGGCTTTAAACCGAAGAGCCAATGTGCTAGGTGTAAGTGAGCCGAACATCTCGATTGAAGGCAACAATCGTATCCGTGTGCAGCTTGCGGGAGTAAAAGATCAAAACAGAGCTAGGGAGATTCTTTCCACTGAAGCACAGCTATCCTTCAGAGATACGAATGATAAAGAACTCCTTAACGGGGCTGACCTGGTCGAAAACAGTGCAAAACAAACATTCAGTCAAACGAATGAGCCAATTGTGACGGTTAAACTAAAGGATGCGAAAAAATTTGGTGACGTCACAAGAAAAGTAGCGGCGATGGCGCCGAATAACCAGCTTGTCATTTGGCTTGATTACCACAAAGGAGATTCCTTCAAAAAAGAAGTCTCAAAATCAAACCATAAGTATGTCTCTGCGCCGAATGTGAATCAAGAAATTAACAGCAGTGACGTGCAAATTGAAGGGAAATTTACTGTCCAAGAGGCAAAGGACCTTGCAAGTATTTTAAATGCCGGGGCATTGCCAGTGAAATTAACAGAAAAATATTCAACATCTGTGAGTGCACAGTTTGGTGAACAAGCACTGGACGAAACAGTGTTCGCAGGAATTGTAGGAATCGCATTTATCTTCTTATTCATGCTGCTTTATTACCGATTACCTGGTCTTATCGCTGTCATCACACTTTCAGCTTATATTTACATTACGCTTCAAGTGTTTGATTGGATGGGTGCAGTCATGACGCTGCCCGGAATTGCGGCATTGATTCTAGGGGTAGGGATGGCTGTTGATGCCAATATTATTACTTATGAGCGGATCAAAGAAGAGCTCAAGCTCGGCAAATCAGTCCGTTCTGCTTTCAGATCAGGGAACCGCCGATCATTTGCAACCATCTTTGATGCAAACTTAACAAGTATTATTGCCGGCGGCGTGCTGTTCTTCTTCGGGACAAGCTCGGTAAAAGGATTTGCAACGATGCTCATCCTATCGATTTTAACTAGCTTTATCACAGCTGTCTTCCTATCAAGATTCCTTCTTGGTCTTCTTGTTGAAAGCCGCTATCTTGACCGGAGAAAAGGCTGGTTTGGTGTTCGTCAAAAAGACATTATGAACATTCATGAAACAACAGAAACCACCGAGCCAAAAACACCGTTTGATAAGTGGGATTTCGTCAGCAAACGTAAAGGATTTATGATTTTCTCAGCTACTATCACCATTGCGGGAATCATCGTTCTTTCCATCTTCAAGCTGAATGCGGGAATTGACTTTACAAGTGGAACTAGAATTGATATCCAAAGTGATCACAAGCTGTCAACTGAACAAGTCGAGCAAGACTTTAAAAAGCTGGACCTTGAGACAGACAGTGTCGTGTTATCGGGTCAAAAAGAAAATCAGGCAGCAGCGAGATTTGTCGGTGTGCCGAACAAAGAAAAGATTGCTGAAGTGAAAGATTACTTCAAAGATAAATACGGAACGGAGCCGAACGTAAGTACAGTGTCTCCGACTGTCGGGAAAGAACTTGCCCGAAATGCATTATATGCTGTCATCATTGCTTCAATCGGGATCATTTTATATGTATCCGTTCGATTTGAATATAAAATGGCCATTGCAGCGATTATTTCACTGCTGTATGACGCGTTCTTTATCGTGGCCTTCTTTAGTATTACGCGTTTAGAGGTGGATGTCACCTTCATTGCGGCGATCCTCACAGTCATCGGATATTCGATCAACGACACGATCGTCACCTTTGACAGGGTTCGTGAACAAATGAAGAAGCGCAAACCAAAAACCATTGAAGATCTATCGTACATTGTGAACTTAAGTTTACAGCAAACCTTTACGCGATCTGTCAACACGGTATTAACCGTACTTGTCGTTGTAATCGCACTGCTTATCTTTGGATCAGCGTCAATTACGAACTTCTCCATCGCCTTACTTGTCGGTCTGTTAACAGGGGTGTACTCATCTCTATATATCGCAGCGCAAATTTGGCTCATGTGGAAGGGCCGTGAGATGAAAAAACCGGCGAAGATTGATACTGAGCAAGATATTTAATTGAGTGAGACTGCCTAAATGGCAGTCTTTTTTCTTTAGTTTTTCCGAAAATAAGACGATTCGAAAAAACATTCCGGGTATCATTGATCTTGAAATGGTCTTTTGCTATAATGACATACGTTTAGACAAGTATAGAAAGCAAGTGTCCGTTTGAGGCATTTGGCTTTGGAGGGGCTGTTATGAAGGTTCGGGAAACTGAACTGCCAGGTATCGGTCACAAAGCCGAAATGATCACAAGAAATAATGAGAAGCTTGCCATCATTACTCACGATGACGGCAGGAGAGAAATGTATCATTTTCAAGAGGACGATCATGAAGAATCTATTTCTGGTATCTTGCTAAACGATGAAGAAGCAAGACAAATTGCAGCAATCTTAGGCGGCATGGTATATAAGCCGAAAGCGCTTGAAACTGTAGAAGTATCATGCCTATACTGTTAGATTTTCTTCCGCGCTTTTCTTTCTGTGTTTAAAAAGGACTATGAAAAGGGAAGAATAAAAGAAAAAGCTTGGGGGATATGTAGATGAACAAACAACAATGGACCATCATACTCGCATTTATTTTCGTATTAATTGTCTCAGTATTTGCCGTAATCAATGTGCGGCCGGTGCAAGTTGACTACTTATTTGGATCGGCTGAATGGCCGCTGATCCTTGTCATTATTGGTTCTGTGCTCATGGGCGGACTCATTGTGGCTTTTGCAGGGATTTTCCAAATTATGAAACTGAAACGTGAACTAAAGGCATTAAAAGCTGAGCGTGCAGCCGCACCTGCACCTGCTGTTTCGAATAAAAAGATCGACAAAGACGTTCAAAAGAAACCGAATGAGACGCCTTTAAAAGAACAGCCAGCATCATTTAACCGGAAGGAAAAATAATCTTCCAGCACAATTTCATAAAATAAAAATTGAAACCCCTCAGGCCACTCTAGTATAATAGTGTGGTTGAGGGGTGAATTTATGTTATTATCCAAAATGCGCTGGGAATATGAACATCCAAGCGAAGAAAAAGTGAAATCACTCTCTGAAAATCTGAATATTTCAGCGCTGACTGCATCGCTTCTTGTAAAAAGAGGACTTGAAGAAGTAGAAGAAGCGAGGTCTTTTTTATTTGATCAAAAAGCCGAATTTCATGATCCATTTCTATTAAAAGGAATGAAAGAGGCAGTAGAGCGCATCAACAAAGCGATCGAAGAGCAGGAATCGATTGTGATCTTCGGAGACTATGATGCGGATGGTGTGACAAGTACGTCTGTGCTTTTACATACATTAAAAGAGTTGTCTGCGAAAGTAGACTTTTATATTCCAGATCGATTTAAAGAAGGCTATGGGCCTAATGAACAGGCTTTCCGATATATCAAAGAGCAAGGCGCATCGCTTGTCATCACCGTCGATACAGGCATTGCAGCTGTAAATGAAGCACGTATTGCAAAAGAAATAGGGTTAGACCTGATCATTACAGATCACCATGAACCAAGTGAGGAGCTGCCTGAGGCACTTGCGATTGTTCATCCTAAGCAGCCAGGCTGTGAGTATCCCTTTAAAGAACTTGCCGGTGTAGGCGTAGCATTTAAAGTGGCGCATGCACTTCTTGGAAAGCTGCCAACTCAGCTGTTAGATCTTGCGGCAATTGGGACAATAGCGGATCTTGTGCCGCTTCATGATGAGAATAGATGGCTCGCTAAAAAAGGGCTTATGCAGCTTAGGCAGTCGAATAGACCAGGGCTGAAGGCGTTATTGAAAGAAGCAGGTGCTACTCTTGAAGAAGCAAATGAGGAAACGGTCGGCTTTCAAATTGCGCCAAGGCTGAATGCTGTAGGACGAATTGAACAGGCCGATCCAGCTGTTCATCTTCTCATGACAGAGGATAAGGATGAAGCAGAAGAACTCGCTCGTTTTGTACAAGAACTGAATAAAGAACGTCAAAAAATTGTGAGTATGATCACAGAAGAAGCCATTCAAATGGTGGAAGGGACAGGTGATGACCAGTCTGCAATCGTTGTAGCGAAAGCTGGCTGGAATCCGGGTGTTGTCGGAATTGTTGCCTCTAAATTGACGGATACATTTTCTCGTCCGGCGATTGTGCTTGGAATAGATGAAGAGACGCAAATGGCAAAAGGATCAGCGCGGAGTATTCCTGGCTTCGATCTATTTTTCCATTTAAGCAAATGCCGTGACATTCTGCCGCATTTTGGCGGGCACCCGATGGCTGCGGGTATGACACTTCGAGCGGATGATGTTCCTTTACTAAGGGAAAGATTAAATCAATATGCGAATGAAACGTTGACAGAAGAAGACTTTATTCCGATTCAGCGGGTTGATGCTGTATGCAAGGTAGACGAGTTGACGGTTGAAGCAATTGAAGAAGTGGGGATGCTGTCACCATTTGGCATGCAGAATCCAAAGCCGTTCATCATGATTGAAGATGTGAGACTTGAAGAAATCCGAACAATTGGAGCAAATCAGAATCATATTAAAATGTCTCTGAAAGACGAAGACCAGCTGCTTGACTGTGTCGGTTTTCATCAAGGTCAATTAAAAGAAGAAGTTGTCACAGGTAGCCGCATTTCCGTCATTGGTGAAATGTCCATCAATGAATGGAATAACCGGAAGAAACCACAGCTCATGCTAAAAGATGCCCGAGTAGATGAGTGGCAGCTGTTTGATTTGCGCGGCAAAAAGGATTGGGAAAAGACAATCTCCACGCTTGACCCAGAAAAATATGTGGTGGTCTGTTTTGACGAAGAAACAAAACAGGAAGTCAAAATCCCGATTCATCATGTCCATGCAGAAAATGTTTCAACATTCGATGTAGAAGGCAAGTATGTTGTCTTTGCAGATGTTCCAGCAGATGAACACTTACTAAGGCAGCTGTTAGAAAACCAAAAGCCAGCTAGAGTTTATACGGTTTTCCAAAGAAAAGAAGATCATTTCATGTCCTCTTTCCCTAGCCGTGATCAATTCAAATGGTTTTATGGATTCTTGTTAAAGCGAGGAAGTTTCCCTCTCAAGGAGCAAGGAATGGAGCTTGCGAAACATAGAGGCTGGACAAAAGATACAATGATTTTTATGACAAAGGTGTTTTTTGAACTCGGTTTTGTTAAAATAGAGAATGGTGTGCTGTCAATAGTACGTGATGCCCCTAAAAAAGATTTAACGGCATCAGCATCCTATACAGCAAAACAACGATTGATGGAACTCGATCAAACACTAACATATTCCTCAGCCAAAGAGCTGAAGGAATGGCTGAATAGCATGATGAGCGAAGTCTCACCTGTGCTTTGACGTACGAGGAGGAAAAGGAAAAGATGGATTTAAAACAATATGTGACAGTTGTACCTGACTACCCAAAGGAAGGTGTACAATTTAAAGATATTACAACGTTAATGGATAAAGGCGAAGTGTACCGTTATGCAACGGATCAAATCGTTGAATACGCGAAGGAAAGAGACATTGATCTCATTGTTGGACCTGAAGCGCGTGGATTCATTATTGGCTGCCCTGTAGCTTACGCACTTGGTGTAGGTTTTGCACCGGTTCGTAAAGAAGGAAAGCTTCCTCGTGAAGTCGTTAAAGTCGAATACGGCTTAGAATATGGGAAAGATGTATTAACGATTCATAAAGATGCGATTCGTCCTGGTCAACGTGTATTGATTACAGATGACTTACTTGCGACTGGTGGAACAATTGAAGCGTCCATCAAGCTTGTAGAGGAATTGGGCGGCGTTGTGGCAGGAATTGCATTCTTGATTGAGCTGACGTATCTGGACGGCAGAAAGAAGCTTGACGGTTACGATATCTTGACGTTAATGCAATACTAATGGAGTTTTACGAAAAAAGCACTCGGTAAGAAGGGTGCTTTTTTCCTATCAAAAATCTTTTAGCGGACTTCTTCTCTTTACATCTATCGAATTTTTCTTGATAATAAACTACAATACAGTTTTCATTTAAAAAGGTGATTCCATGGCGAACGAACAAGTTTTAACGGCGCAGCAGGTCATTGACAAGGCAAGAGAATACCTGTCCGCTGAACATATTCAATTTATAGAGCGAGCATATGAATATGCTGAAAATGCACATAAGGAGCAATACCGGAAGTCTGGTGAGCCTTATATTATCCATCCAATTCAAGTGGCGGGGATTCTTGTTGACCTTGAAATGGACCCATCGACCATTGCAGGAGGTTTCCTGCACGATGTTGTCGAGGATACAGATGTGACATTACAGGATTTAAAAGAGCATTTTAACGAAGAAGTTGCGATGCTTGTTGATGGTGTAACAAAGCTCGGGAAGATTAAATATAAATCACAAGAAGAACAGCAGGCCGAAAACCATCGAAAAATGTTTGTGGCAATGGCGCAGGATATACGCGTCATCTTGATTAAACTGGCAGACCGTCTGCACAATATGAGAACGCTCAAACACCTTCCTCAGGAAAAGCAGCGTAGAATTTCAAATGAAACCCTTGAAATCTTTGCACCGCTTGCGCACAGATTAGGGATTTCAAAGATTAAGTGGGAGCTTGAAGATACAGCGCTCCGTTACTTAAATCCGCAGCAATATTACCGGATCGTGAACCTCATGAAGCGCAAACGAGCGGAACGTGAGGAATACTTGGACGAGGTTGTCAATGAAGTAAAAGATCGGGTGTCAGAGGTAAACATCAAGGCTGAATTTTCCGGAAGACCAAAGCATATTTATAGTATTTATCGCAAAATGGTCCTGCAAAATAAGCAGTTTAATGAAATTTATGATCTGCTGGCCGTTCGTATTTTGGTTGACAGCATTAAAGACTGCTATGCCGTGCTCGGGATTATCCATACATGCTGGAAGCCGATGCCAGGCAGGTTTAAGGATTATATTGCAATGCCAAAGCCGAACATGTACCAATCGCTTCATACAACAGTGATTGGGCCAAAAGGTGACCCGCTTGAAGTTCAAATCCGAACAGTGGAAATGCATGAAATTGCAGAGTACGGAATTGCTGCGCACTGGGCATACAAAGAAGGAAAAGAGTCAGCAGAATCAACGGAGGAAGCTGTCTTCCAGAAGAAGCTCTCTTGGTTTAGAGAAATCCTTGAATTCCAAAATGAATCGACAGATGCAGAAGAATTTATGGAATCATTAAAGATCGATCTCTTCTCTGATATGGTGTTTGTCTTTACTCCAAAAGGAGACGTCATTGAACTGCCATCGGGTTCCGTGCCGATTGACTTCTCTTACCGGATTCACTCGGAAATTGGGAACAAAACGATCGGTGCGAAGGTCAACGGAAAGATGGTCACGCTCGATCATAAATTGAAAACAGGTGACATTATTGAAATTCTGACATCAAAGCACAGCTATGGACCAAGTCAGGATTGGGTCAAACTTGCCCAAACCTCCCAAGCCAAGCACAAGATCAGACAGTTTTTCAAAAAACAGCGCCGTGAAGAAAATGTCGAAAAAGGCCGAGAACTCGTGGAGAAAGAAATCAAAAACCTTGAGTTTGATGTCAAAGACATCCTGACAGCTGAAAACCTGCAAAAAGTGGCTGACAAATTTAATTTCTCAAACGAAGAGGACATGTATGCAGCGGTTGGTTATAACGGAATTACTGCACTCCAAGTCGCCAATCGTTTAACTGAAAAAGAAAGAAAACAAAGAGATCAAGAAGAACAAGAAAAAACAGTTCAAGAAGTGACTGTAGAGCCAAAGACGTATCACGGGAAGAAACGAGAAGCAGGTGTAAGAGTCAAAGGGATAGATAACCTGCTTGTCCGCTTATCTAAGTGCTGTAATCCTGTTCCAGGTGATAGCATTGTTGGTTTTATTACGAAAGGCCGAGGCGTATCTGTTCACCGTGATGACTGTCCGAACGTGAAGACAGGAGAAGCGCAGGAACGGTTAATCCCGGTTGAGTGGGAGCATGAACAGCCTGCTCGAAACCGTAAAGAATACAATGTGGAAATTGAAATATTAGGATATGACAGACGCGGATTACTCAATGAGGTGCTTCAAGCAGTCAACGAAACCAAAACGAACATCTCGTCGGTTTCTGGTAAGTCTGATCGTAACAAAGTGGCGACGATCCATATGGCGATCTTTATTCAAAATATTAACCATTTACACAAAGTGGTAGAACGCATTAAACAAATCAAAGACATTTACTCTGTTCGCCGATTCATGAATTAGAAAGGAAGTATATCGTCTATGAGGCTTGTTGTGCAGCGTGTGACAAGTGCATCTGTGAAGGTAGAAGAAGAGATCACAGGAGCCATCAATGAAGGATATATGGTACTCGTTGGTGTCACACACGAAGATACAGAAGAAGATGTGCATTATTTAGCTGATAAGCTTGCACATTTACGTATTTTTGAGGATGAAAACGGGAAAATGAATCATTCGTTATTGGATGTAAAAGGAAGCGTGCTGTCTGTGTCTCAGTTTACCCTTTATGGTGATACGAGAAAGGGCAGAAGGCCAAATTTTATGAAAGCAGCCAAGCCAGATGCGGCGAACGCCCTTTACGAATGTTTCAATAAAGCCCTTAGAGAAAAAGGCATTCATGTAGAAACTGGCCGTTTTGGCGCGATGATGGATGTGTCATTGACCAATTCAGGACCTGTCACCATCTGGATGGATAGCAAAGAATAGATTCACTTTAGACTGTAGATAAACTCATGCAGGAGTTTGTTTAGAGTCTTTTTCTTTTGCGACCAAACAAAAAAGAGGCGCAGTGGCCTCTTTTTTCTAGCGGAAATATTGTTTTAATCCTTCTGTCATTCCTTCTGTGACTCGTTCTTGGTAAGAGGCGCTATAAATGATGGCTTCCTCCTGAGGATTGCTTAAATAGCCGAGTTCATATAAAAGAGAAGGACGTTTGTTTTCTCTTAACACAAAATAATCTCCGAATTTGACACCCTTATCAGGGATTTGAGAGCGTTTAGCAACTTCTGTATGAACGTTTGTCGCTAATTGCTGGTCTTTTGCTGCTTGATAATAATACGCTGTACTTCCTCTGACACTTGGGTCCATAAAACTATCATAATGAAGACTAATAAATGCATCTGCATTTCTGTAATGAGATGTCGCGACCCTCGATTGAAGGCTGATAAAAGTATCTTCACTTCTAGTTAAATAAACATTTGCTCCAGAAGCCCTTAATTTGCCTGCCAGTAAATTGGCGGTTTTGATGGTAATGTTCTTCTCAAACGCACCATCTGCGCCAATCGTACCGCTGTCTTTTCCGCCATGACCTGGATCAAGAACAATCGTTTTTCCTTTTAAAGAACCAGTTCCTGACGATGAATCCTGCTGTGGTCTTGGTGCCTCGCTGCTATTTTTATTCGTTTGAACGACCCAGCTTGCCACATAACCAGTTCCGCCGTTTGATAATGTCACCTCGTACCAGTCACCTTGCGTGCGAACAATTTGATAGGCAGCGCCTTTTGTGGCTCTTTCTGCAATCTGAGCAGAAGTAGAAGCACTTTTTCGAATGTTGGTGCCATCGTAGACAATGTACGCTTTCTTTTGGGAAGCCGATGAAGATGAATTCTTTTCACCCGCCGAACTCGCTCCATTGCTAGTGACGATGTAATAGCTTGCTGCCCAGCCTTTCACGCCTTTTGCCTCAATTTCATACCAGCCGTTCTGCTCGCGCAAAATGGTGATCTGTGTGTTGCGGGCAAGTGAAGCGACGACTTGTGCATTAGGTGCCGCCGATTGCCTTACATTCAAGCTCGATACGCCAACTGTGCCTGTCTGTTTAGAGCGAGAGGACTCGCCAGCGCTTGATTGAGAAGCTTTTTGGCTGCCTGACACATAATCAGAGTGAACCCAGCCTGCTGCTTGTTTATACGAAATTTTTGTCCATTCGCCGCTTGTCTGCAGCTTTTTTGCCGAAGCGCCTTGCGGGAAAGTTCCGACGACTTGATAGGAAGTCCCTGGGCCCGTCCGTATGCGAAGATCAGAGGCTGTCGATGTAATGGAACTGCTCTCTGCTGAGCTTTGATTTTGTGTCTTCGGGTTAGCAGACTTTTGGCTGCCAGATGATGTTGTAATCAGCCATGAGACGACCCAGCCTTTTTGACCGTTCGATAGCCCGATCTGCACCCATTCTCCTTGTTTCGTGAGAATGGGATAGCTTTCTCCGCGCTTCACAACAGCTGCGATTCCATAGCTTAAACCAGGACCCGTTCTCACATTGATTTCATCTGTAGCGACCACAGCTTGATCTGTTTGTGCTGTAGCATGTGCCATAGGCAAAGTACTTGCGATAAGAACAAAACAGGTAAGAAGCATCATCATTTGATTGTGTTTTTTTAGATTCAAAACGGTGTTTTCCCCTCCCTTGTAAAACCGATGAATGTAAATTCGTTATGTAATGGACTAATTCCTTGCAGTTTCCCTAATAAAATTGAATCAATCTGTTTATACTAAATAAAAACGTGATAAAAGGATGTACAAACATGAGATTAAGCAGAAAATTAGGACGAGTGCAATATAATGGACATCGTGATATCGATCGCTGGCAGCACGACGAAATGGATCAACCAGGCTTCCTTGAAGAAACCGCATCTGAATACGGATGTACGTCAAAAGAAGAGCTGGAAAAGAAAAAGAGGCACGGCAAGGGTTGACAGAGTGGCAGCACCGACCTTATTATAATATAAATCAACACACTTGAAAATTTAAAATGTGGAACTGATGATAGAGAATAGTAGGGTAAATTGCGTGAGCAGAGAGGAATCGCCTTAGGCTGAAAGCGAATCCGCATGGCATTTATCACGAAAGAACACTCTGTAGGTTTCCTGCTGAACGCTCTAAAAATGAGTCAATAGGCGGAGAACGTGAATCTGCGTTAAGGATTTGAGCGGGGACATGGCTAGATCATGTTCCAACTAGGGTGGCACCACGGGTATAACTCTCGTCCCTACTATACACATAGTAGAGGCGGGGGTTTTTTATATGTCCACATAAAAAATGAATGATGGTCGTAGGAGGACGAAAAATGAGTTTTAATATTCCAAGAGGCACACAGGATATTTTACCTGGAGAGTCAGAATGCTGGCAGTATGTTGAACAAATTGCAAGAGATACATGTGCGGCCTTTCAATACAAAGAAATCCGCACACCGATTTTTGAGCATACAGAGCTGTTTGCACGGGGAGTAGGCGAATCAACCGATATCGTTCAAAAAGAGATGTATACATTTGAAGATAAAAAGGGACGCAGCATCACCCTTCGTCCAGAGGGAACGGCATCAACCGTACGTTCTTATGTTGAAAATAAATTATTTGCACAGCCGGCGCAGCCAACAAAGCTGTATTACATCGGACCAATGTTCCGCTATGAACGTCCGCAAACGGGAAGATATCGTCAATTTTATCAGTTTGGGATTGAAGCGATCGGTTCAAAGGATCCAGCCATTGATGCAGAAGTTATTTCCCTTGCGATGAGTGTTTATGAGAAAGCAGGTCTTTCAAACTTAAAGCTCGTCATTAACAGCCTTGGTGACAAAGAGAGCCGTGCAGACTACCGCAAGGCACTTGTTGAGCACTTTGAGCCAAGAATCGATGAATTCTGTCATGACTGTCAAACCCGTTTACATCAAAATCCGCTGCGAATTCTTGATTGCAAAAAGGATCGTGACCACGAATTGATGGCAACGGCTCCATCCATTCAAGATTACTTAAATGATGAATCACGGACTTATTTTGAAAAGGTCAAACAATACTTAACAGATATAGGCGTTGAATATGTCGTCGATCCGAACTTAGTGCGCGGCCTTGATTACTACAATCACACGGCATTTGAGATCATGAGTAATGCTGAAGGCTTTGGTGCGATTACCACATTAGCCGGCGGAGGCCGATATGATGGACTTGTTGAAGGAATTGGCGGTCCTGAATCACCAGGAATCGGTTTTGCTATGAGTATTGAGCGTTTCCTATCAGCAATCGATGCTGAAGGGATTGATCTTCCATTGCAAGATGGCATTGATCTATACATTGCTGCACTCGGTGATGATGCGAAAGATTACGCTGTTTCATTATTAAATCGTCTGAGAAAAGAAGGCATTTCAAGTGAAATGGACTATACAGGGAAGAAATTAAAAGGACAATTTAAAGCGGCTGATCGATTAAAAGCCAAGTTTATTGCTGTCCTTGGTGAAGATGAGCTGGCGCAGCACATTGTGAATGTAAAAGATACGACAACGGGTGAACAAATTGAAGTGAAGCTTGATGAGCTGATTCAAATGATGAAGGCCCACAAGAAGGCGTAAAGAAGGAGTGGAATGTTTGTGTTTGGTAGAACTTTTTATTGTGGAGAAGTAACAGAAGACCAAATCGGTCAAACCGTTGTATTAAAAGGATGGGTTCAAAAAAGACGTGACCTTGGCGGATTAATCTTTATTGATCTGCGTGACCGTACAGGAATTGTACAAGCTGTCTTCAATCCAGACCTTTCAAAAGAGGCACTTGAGACAGCAGAATCGATTCGTAATGAATATGTCCTTGATATTAAAGGAACGGTTGTCGCAAGAGAAGAAGCAACAATTAATCCAAATCTAAAAACAGGGAAAATTGAAATACAAGTCGAAACGGTCAGCGTGTTAAATGAAGCGAAGACCCCTCCTTTTGTGATTTCAGATCAAGCGGACGAGGTATCAGAAGATGTGCGCCTTAAATACCGTTACTTAGACCTTCGCCGTCCTGCTATGTTTGAAACGATGAAAATGCGACACGAGGTTACAAGAGCATTCCGCCATTTCTTAGATGACAACGGCTTTCTAGATATTGAAACACCAATTTTAACAAAAAGTACGCCAGAGGGTGCACGTGACTATCTTGTTCCAAGCCGTGTACACGAAGGAGAGTTCTATGCCTTGCCTCAGTCCCCGCAATTATTTAAACAATTGCTGATGGTCTCAGGAATGGATCGTTACTATCAAATTGCCCGCTGCTTTAGAGATGAAGACTTGCGTGCTGACCGTCAGCCGGAATTCACACAAGTCGATATCGAAATGTCCTTTATGAGTCAGGAGGACATTATGACGCTTGCTGAAGAGATGATGGCAAAGGTGATGAAAGATGTCAAAGGCGTAGAGCTGACATTGCCATTACCTCGTATGACTTATGATGAAGCGATGAATTCTTATGGTTCTGATAAACCAGATACACGTTTTGAGATGAAGCTTGTCAACATTTCAGACACGGTAAAAGACTCTGATTTCAAAGTCTTTAGCGGAGCTGTGAAAAATGGTGGAGCTGTGAAAGCCATCAATGTCAAAGGGGCTGCAGCGAATTACTCAAGAAAAGACATTGATGCCCTTGGTGCATTTGCTGCGAACTACGGTGCAAAAGGTCTAGCTTGGCTTAAAGCAGAAGGCACAGAATTAAAAGGGCCGATTGCTAAATTCTTTGACGAAGCAAAGCAAGCAGAATTAAAAGAGCAGCTTCAAGTCGAAGAAGGCGACCTTTTACTCTTTGTTGCAGATAAGACGTCTGTTGTCCATGACGCACTTGGTGCCCTTCGCTTAAAACTCGGCAAAGAGCTTGAACTCATCGATGAGTCTGTATTCAACTTCTTATGGGTCGTTGATTGGCCGCTGCTTGAAAAAGATGAAGAAGAAGGACGCTTCTATGCTGCCCATCATCCTTTCACAATGCCAGTACGCGACGATCTTGAATTAATTGAGACAAGCCCAGAAGACATGAAGGCACAGGCATACGATCTTGTCCTGAATGGCTATGAGCTTGGCGGAGGTTCGATTCGTATTTTTGAAAAGGACATTCAAGAAAAAATGTTTAGCTTACTTGGGTTTTCAAAAGAAGAGGCTTATGAACAATTCGGCTTCCTTCTAGATGCTTTTGAGCACGGTGTTCCTCCGCACGGCGGAATTGCGCTTGGTCTTGACCGCTTAGTAATGCTGCTTGCCGGCCGCTCTAACCTAAGAGACACGATTGCATTCCCGAAAACGGCAAGCGCGAGCTGCGTGCTAACAGATGCTCCAGGTCATGTGAGCGAAGCGCAGCTGGATGAGTTAAGTTTAGCGATTAAAACAAAAGCAAAACAGTAAAATAGACGCATGGATATAGGCATGTAAACGCTTGAAAAAGCGGCATGCCTATGATATGCTTTCTTCAATCAATAAATAAAGTCCTGATACGTACGGTGGTTACCTAGTTTTGACCGAACATTTTTTTATACGGGAGCTTGCCTTTCCTTTCTGCATAAATGCCTCTTTAGAGGACTTATAAAGTCAGGAAGAAAGCACCCACCTGCATGGTGCGGGGTTCAAAACGAAGGAAAAGCTGGCGGCGTTGTCGGGACTTTTTTGTGTTTTTTTCTTTTTCAGAAGGATGACGAAGAAGTCTGAATATGATATGATTCTTTCGATTCATTTTAAATAAAGGTGGAGTGAGGCACTTGTTACATCAGTTTTCAAGAAACGAGCTTGCCATTGGCAAGGAAGGCTTAGATATATTAAAAAACAGTACAGTTGCAGTGCTTGGTGTGGGCGGCGTTGGTTCATTTGCAGTTGAGGCACTCGCTCGTTCAGGCGTTGGCCGTATTGTTCTTGTTGATAAAGATGATATTGATATTACAAATGTAAATCGTCAGCTACCAGCATTGCTTTCAACAGTTGGTCAGCCAAAGGTTGACTTAATGCAGGCGAGAATCGCTGATATTAATCCAGAATGTGAAGTTGTTGCACTCAAAATGTTTTATACAGAGGAAACATATGAACAATTTTTTGAATATCCACTTGATTATGTCATCGATGCGTCAGATACGATTCACTATAAAATTCATTTAATGAAAGAGTGTCTGAAACGCAATGTGAACATCATTTCGAGTATGGGAGCTGCAAACAAAACAGATCCGACCCGCTTCAAAATTGATGACATTTCAAAAACACATACCGACCCAATTGCAAAAGTCGTGAGAACGCGTCTACGCAAAGAAGGGATTCGTAAAGGGATTGAAGTCATCTTCTCTGATGAAAGTCCGATTGTCATCCGCGAAGATGTTAGAAAAGAAGTTGGAAATGATGAAGCGAAGATTCGCAAGGCACAAATGCCGCCATCATCCAACGCATTTGTCCCATCTGTTGCAGGACTGATCATGGGTGGTCATGTCATTATGCAGCTTTTAAAAGATATTCCAATTACACGTGTGAAGGATAAATAAACAGCCCACCTGCTAATAGGCAGGGGCCAGCGTGTAGACAAACCCTTGCATTCGGTGTCAGATCTGCGCTTCGGTGCTCACGAATGTTAAATTCGCTCCGCTCCGATGCTCGTCCTTCCTAGACTGCAAAGGTTTTCTATTACGCTGAAAAGAAGACAAAGGGCTAAAATCAAGATCATTTTAGCCCTTTGTCAACAATCTGACAGCCCACCTGCTAATAGGCAGGTGGGCTTTTTTATTTTTGGCGTTTTAAATTCTCATATACCTGTTTTAGTGCGCCTTCAAATTTACCTGTTTGCTTTGGTTCATAGTATTGCTTGTTTTTCAGCGGATCAGGTAAGTATTGCTGCTTCACCCAGCCGTTTTCATAATCGTGTGGGTATAAGTAATCGACGCCTCTGCCAAGTGCTGTGGCTCCTTTGTAGTGAGCATCCTTTAAATGAACAGGGATTTCACCAATTTTCCCTGAACGAATGTCACCAAGTGCCGCATCGATCGCCTTATATGCTGAGTTGGATTTAGGAGAAAGACACAGTTCAATGACTGCGTTAGCCAGCGGAATTCGTGCTTCCGGGAAGCCGATTCTTTCTGCTGTTTGAACAGCGCTTAACACACGAGGGCCTGCCTGCGGACTAGCTAAGCCAATATCTTCGTAAGCCATCACGAGTAATCTCCTTGAAATGCTTTCGAGGTCCCCTGCTTCAATCAGTCTGGCAAGGTAATGCAGTGCCGCATCTGCGTCAGAGCCTCTAATGGATTTTTGAAAAGCCGAGAGGACATCATAATGAGCATCACCATTCTTATCATGTGAGAAGCTCTTTTTTTGTAAACATTCTTCTGCTGCGGCAAGAGTGATCATAATATGCCCAGCATCATCTGCTTTTGTCGATAAAACAGCTAGTTCTAACGCATTTAAAGCAGAGCGTACGTCCCCGCCGCATCCATTGGCAAAATGATTCATCGCTTCATCGTCCACTGTCACCTCATAACCGCCAAGTCCGCGATGTTCATCCTGTAACGCTCTTGTTAATGCAGCCTTGATTTGCTCTGTTTCAAGCGGTTTTAGCTCAAATATTTGTGCCCGGCTTCGGATGGCAGGGTTGATCGCATGATAGGGGTTAGCTGTCGTTGCGCCAATTAAAATGATCATGCCATTTTCTAAATAAGGAAGAAGAAAATCCTGCTTTCCTTTATCAAGCCTGTGAACCTCATCTAAAATGAGGATGACCTGGCCGCTCATTTTCGCTTCAGCAGCGACAGCTTCCATATCCTTTTTGTTATGAATGACCGCATTCAACGTCCGAAACGCAATGCTTGTACTGCCAGCGATCGCCGTCGCAATCGATGTTTTTCCGATGCCCGGCGGTCCGTATAAAATCATCGAGGATAAATGTTTTGCCTCGACCATTCGTCTAATAATTTGACCTTCTCCAACGAGATGCTCCTGCCCAATGATGTCTTCAATATGACTTGGGCGCATCCGGTACGCTAAAGGTTTCATGATTATCTCTCCTAAAGCAATGTCTTGTTTGTATAGAGTACCGAAATTTCTTCAAATAGAAAAGGGATGCGTCCTCCTAAAGCGCTCAGAACCGGCAAATGAAAGTTGGCTAAAAGTATGATATAATTGCTTTTGGTCTATATAAGCGTATATGAAATCAGAAAAATAATTGATGACATAGAAATAGAAAACGCAGAGGTGTTTAACTTGAAAATTTCTACTAAAGGCAGATATGGTCTGACGATCATGATCGAATTAGCCAAAAAACATGGCGAAGGCCCTACATCATTAAAATCAATCGCTCAAAACAATAATTTGTCTGAGCATTATTTAGAGCAGCTTGTATCACCACTTCGGAATGCCCGTCTGGTGAAAAGTATTCGCGGTGCATATGGCGGCTATGTTCTTGCACATGAACCAAACGAGATCACAGCCGGTGATATTATTCGTGTATTAGAAGGACCGATTAGTCCTGTCGAAGTCATTGAAAACGAAGAACCAGCAAAGCGTGCACTTTGGATTCGGATTCGTGATGCAGTAAAAGACGTACTGGACAATACAACTCTTGAAGACTTGGCAAGCTATAAAGATGACGAGGATCAAGAGGCGTATATGTTCTATATTTAGATCAGAGGTGTACCGGGAATGGAACGTATCTATTTAGATCATGCAGCCACAACGCCGATGGATCAGCGTATTGTGGACAAGATGATGCCTTACTTTACAGAGATATTTGGCAATCCCTCTAGCATTCATTCATATGGGCGCGAGGCAAGAAAGTGGCTCGATGAAGCAAGAGAAGTGATTGCAGGAGAATTACACTGTAAACCACAGGAGATCATCCTAACAAGTGGAGGAACAGAGGCGGACAACCTGGCGATTACAGGTGTGGCAATGGCAAGACAGCATGAAGGAAAACATATCATCACAGCAAAAACAGAGCATCATGCGGTGCTGCACACATGTGAACGCCTAGAGAAGCTAGGATTTGACGTGACATATTTAGATGTGGATGAAACTGGATTGATTCATCTTGAACAACTAAAACAAGCACTAAGAGATGATACGATTCTTGTGACCATCATGTACGGCAATAATGAAACAGGTGTGATTCAGCCAATCAAAGACATTGGCGAGCTTTTACACAATCACACTGCTCATTTTCATACAGACGCCGTGCAGGCGTTTGGAACAATGCCAATCGATGTAGCAGACCTTCATATTGATCTCTTATCTGCTTCTGGCCATAAGCTAAATGGTCCAATGGGAACGGGCTTTTTATATGTAAATGAAGGCGTGAAACTTTCTCCGCAAATTTTCGGAGGAGAACAAGAAAGAAAACGCCGTGCTGGCACTGAAAATGTGGCAGGGATCGTCGGACTTGCAGAAGCTGTTCAATTAACGAAGCAAAATAGAAGAGAAAAAGCCATGCATTATGGTAAGCTCAAAGAAATCATGCTACAAGTATTCGAAGAGGAATCACTCGACTTCTCTATCAATGGGCACCCGGAAGAGACATTGCCGCACATTTTAAATGTTCATTTCCCGGGCGTTTCTATCGAATCGTTACTTGTGAATTTAGATATGGAAGGAATTGCTGTTTCAAGTGGGTCTGCATGTACGGCTGGATCCGTCCTTCCTTCACACGTGTTAAGCGCCATGTATGGCGAAGAAGCAGACAAGCTGACGTCCTCAGTCAGAATAAGCTTCGGTCTTGGGAATGAAGAGGATCATGTGAAGCAGGCGGCGCGCAAGATAGTAGCTGTTGTCAAACGCTTAGCCAAATAAACGTTCCTCTTTTGTTCGTGTGTGAAAAATGAAACAGCCAGGCACCTGAAGAACGAAACGCACATGCTGTTTCATTGAAAATGGAGTTGATGAAGATGACAAAAAGACCAGAAGACACAAGAGTTGTGGTCGGTATGTCCGGAGGAGTCGATTCATCAGTTGCTGCTCTTATGTTAAAGGAGCAAGGCTATGATGTAATCGGCATATTTATGAAAAACTGGGATGACACAGATGAAAATGGTGTATGTACAGCAACGGAGGACTATGAGGATGTCATCCGCGTATGCAACCAAATTGGAATCCCTTATTATGCAGTGAATTTCGAGAAGCAATATTGGGACAAAGTGTTTCAATATTTCCTTGATGAATATAAAGCGGGCAGAACGCCAAACCCTGATGTCATGTGCAACAAAGAAATTAAGTTCAAAGCGTTCCTTGAGCACGCATTGTCACTCGGTGCGGATTATTTAGCAACAGGTCACTATGCGCGCGTCGACAGAACTGGCGATGAAGTCAAAATGCTAAGAGGTCTTGATGCCAACAAAGACCAAACGTATTTCTTAAATCAGCTGACTCAGGAACAGCTTGATAAAGTCATGTTCCCAATCGGTGATCTAGAGAAAAAAAGGGTTCGTGAATTGGCAAAAGAAGCAGAGCTCGCAACAGCAACGAAAAAAGATTCAACGGGTATTTGCTTTATTGGAGAAAGAAACTTTAAAACGTTCCTCAGTCAATATTTGCCTGCACAGCCTGGCGTGATGCAGACGATGGACGGAGAAGTCAAAGGGGAGCACGATGGACTGATGTATTACACGATCGGTCAGCGCCAAGGTCTAGGCATTGGCGGCAGCGGTGATCCTTGGTTTGTCGTTGGAAAAGACTTGGAACAAAATATTCTGTTTGTCGAACAAGGTTTCCACAATCCACTTTTATATTCTGAAAGCATTTCAGCCGTCAATATTAGCTGGACTCGTCCTCATATTGTCGGTGAAAACGGTGAATTAATCTGCACAGCTAAATTCAGATACCGTCAAGAAGATCACCATGTGAAGGTGAAAATGACTGGTGAGCAAGAAGCGATGGTCATCTTTGATGAACCTGTTCGTGCTGTCACACCAGGACAAGCGGTTGTCTTTTATGATGGCGACGAATGTCTCGGTGGCGGAACAATTGACGATGTCTTTAAGGACGGCCAAAAGCTGTCGTATGTGTAACATGTTTTCAAAACCTCAACGTCGCTGTTGAGGTTTTTTAATGAAAGGATGAGAGAGCGAATGAATCATAACGAAATCGGCATAGAAGCCTTAAATCAAGGGAACATCGAAAAAGCAGCAGAAGCTTTTACGAAAGCCATTGAAGAAAGCCCGAAAGACCCGGTTCCATATATTAACTTTGCGAACTTGCTTTCAAGCATCAATGAATTTGAACGTGCGTTAAACTTCTTTCAAAAAGCAATAGAACTTGATCACGCCGCAGCTGCAGCCTATTACGGGGCAGGAAATGTCTACACATTAAAAGAAGACTTTATGAAAGCAAAAGACTATTTTGAACAAGCACTTCAAGCTGGGATGGAAAATAGTGATTTATTTTATATGCTGGGGCAAACGCTCATCAAATTAGAGCAGCCGAAGCTTGCGATGCCTTATCTTCAGCGTGCCATCGAACTGAATGAAGATGATAATGAAGCAAGGTTCCAATTTGGCATGTGCTTAGCCAATGAACAATTGCTGGAAGAAGCGGTGACGACCTTTACCGAGGTGATCGCGCGTGATCCGCAGCATGCAGATGCCTTTTATAATTTAGGGGTTGCGTATGCATACTTAGAGAAAAAAGACGAAGCACTTGAGATGCTAGGAAAAGCGATTGACGTGCAGCCTGACCATATGCTGGCACTACATGCACAAAAGCTAATTCAAGAGGCAGAATAGACGGAAGGAGGGAAGACCTGTGCAGGAACATCCAGATCAAATGAAGCTTGAGGACGAACCGTTTTTAAAGGGGACAGTTCAAGCCGTTATTTTCCATAATGAAAGTAATTTATACTCGGTGTTAAAGGTGAAAGTCATTGAAACATCGGAAAACTTAGAGGAAAAAACAGCATCTGTCACAGGCTACTTCCCAGCACTTCATGAGGAAGAAACTTACACCTTCTATGGCAAAGTCACAAGCCACCCGAAATTTGGTGAACAGTTTCAGGCGACTCATTTTCAAAAGGAAGTACCGACAACAAAGCAAGGAATCATTCATTATCTCTCAAGTGATTTATTCGAAGGGATAGGGAAAAAGACGGCGGAAGAAATTGTGGGGCAGCTTGGCAATCAGACGCTTCATAAAATTATGCGTGACCCAGCGGTTTTGTATGACGTTCCGCGTTTATCAAAAAAGAAGGCAGATAAGCTGGCCGCAGCGCTCCAGGAGCATCAAGGATTGGAACAAATTATGATCAGCCTGAATCAATATGGCTTTGGTCCACAGCTCAGCATGAAGATATATCAAGTGTACGAGAGTGAGACGCTGCAGAAGATTGAAGAAAACCCTTATCAGCTCGTCAAGGATGTCGAAGGAATCGGATTTATTAAGGCGGATGAACTTGGCGCTAGAACCGGTATCTCAGGAAATGACCCAGAGCGAATCCGTGCAGCCTTGCTTTATACAGTGGAGACAGCCAGCCTTCAGGACGGTCATACGTACATACAAACAAAGGATTTGATCGTCGAAACCCGAAAACTGCTCAATCAGACAGGCAATGAGTACAAAGTGACGGAAATGGACGTCGCCAATCAGATCATTGCACTTGGCGAAGGGAAAGAGATGATCATTGAAGATGAGCGCTGCTATCATCCGTCCTTATTTTATGCCGAGCAAAGTGTCGCCAAACGTATACAAAAAATCGTCTCCCAAACGGAATATGCAGACCAATTCCCTGAATCAGAATTCCTTCTAGCCCTTGGTGAGCTAGAGGAACGGCTGGGCGTCCAGTATGCACCGACACAAAAAGAAGCGATTCAAAAGGCGCTCATGTCCCCAATGCTGCTTTTAACAGGCGGACCTGGGACTGGGAAGACAACAGTCATTAAAGGGATTGTTGAGCTTTACAGCGATCTTCACGGTGTATCTCTTGATCCGAGTGATTACAAAAAAGATGAATCCTTTCCATTTGTGCTTGCGGCGCCAACTGGACGAGCAGCTAAACGAATGACAGAATCAACAGGGCTTCCAGCTGTGACGATTCACCGGCTGCTTGGTTGGAATGGGTCAGAGGGATTCTCGCATGATGAAGAACAGCCGATTGAAGGAAAGCTTGTCATTATTGATGAATCAAGCATGCTAGATATTTGGCTTGCGAATCACTTGTTTAAGGCCATTCCTGATCATATCCAAGTGATCATGGTGGGGGATGAACATCAGCTTCCGTCTGTCGGACCAGGCCAAGTGTTAAGAGACTTGCTTGCATCACAAGCTGTGCCAGCTGTTACCCTGACAGATATTTACCGTCAGGCAGACGGCTCCAGCATTGTTGAGCTTGCACATGATATGAAAAATGGCGTCCTGCCAAAGGATATTACCGCACGTTCAAAGGATCGATCTTTCATAAAATGCTCAGTTGATCAAATGAAAGAAGTGATTGAGAAAGTCGTCAGCAATGCTGCTCAAAAAGGCTATTCAGCTAAAGACATTCAAGTGCTTGCGCCCATGTATAAAGGAAAAGCAGGCATTAATGAGCTCAATAAAATGCTGCAGCACATTTTAAATCCTAAAAAACCAAAAGGCAGAGAAATCCCGTTTGGTGATGTGGTGTACCGGACCGGTGATAAAGTGCTTCAGCTTGTGAATCAGCCGGAGAACAATATTTTTAACGGTGATATTGGCGAAATTGTCTCGATTTTTTATGCGAAAGAAAACACGGAAAAAGAAGACATGGCTGTGATCTCCTTTGATGGGAATGAAATTACCTTTACAAAAAAGGATTTTCATCAATTTACACATGCCTATTGCTGCTCCATCCACAAATCACAAGGCAGTGAATTCCCCATCGTTGTGCTTCCAGTCGTGAGAAGCTACTACAGAATGCTTCGGCGAAATCTGCTGTACACAGCCATTACACGAAGTAAAAAGTTTTTAATTCTGTGCGGCGAGGAATCAGCACTGGAGTGGGGCGTGAAAAACAATGAGGATTCGCTCAGACAAACGTCCTTAACGATGCGGCTCGTGCAAACCGAAGAGGTTATGGATGCGGAGCTTGCAGCACTTCAAAAAGAACTGCCGTTTAGCGTGCATGATGCAAATATCGGTATGGAGGGAATCACTCCATTTGATTTTATGCATGAATAAAAGGCTTCCAGATGGGAGCCTTTTTTAGCATGAAAAGAAATCCTCATATTTCGTTCATGGAAGCCATTTCTTCGTATGAGTCTTGCAGTAAACGCACACGATAAGACTGTTCCGCAAAAGGTGGTTGAGCACATTTTGAGAACATGTCGAGAGCTTGAAGGAATGTCAATCTATACAGGTGAAACGTCTCATTCACTTGGTTCGATAAAAGATATTTACTTATTAGCCGGAGGCAGCTGCGGAGGATATGTGTTAGATGGGAAAAAGAAAGACTGTGCACTCGTTCCATTCTCGGCTGGGGATCAGCTGACAGACAAAGGCTTATATGTGAGCTGCCAGGAGGGAATAGGCATGGATTCCTCCGCCCCATCCTTCTTATTTTCGAAATTGAAAAAGAAAATGATGCAGTCGCCTGATGGTGAAAATTTAGGCATTTTGGAAGATGTATACTTTTGCACAAATTCGGGCACAATCGTAGCATATGAACTCTCGGACGGCTTCTTTACAGAGCTATCAGGGATTCGAAAACAGCTTCAGGCTGCCGGAACCTTGATCAACGTTCAAAAGGAAGCACTTGTTCTAAACCGAACGTAAAGAGGTGCTGATTATGCTCATTTGCCCAAATTGCAAATGTAAAGACATCGGAAAAATTGGGGTCAATCAATATTATTGCTGGGGCTGTTTTATTGAATTGACGCTGTCAAAAGGCAAAATATCTACACACCAAGTGGAAGAAGACGGAACACTAAGCAGCTTAGATGATCTGTTTAGTGATGATGAACGTTCAATTCAACTATAAGTGTTAAGGGGGAATTTCGAATGGGCAAAATGACTTCTTCACTATTAACGCTTGGTGCAGGTGCACTCGCATATCACTTTGCAAGCCGATATGATATGCCATCAAAGCGGGATATGAAAAAGCTAAGAAAACGCGTTATGAGAATGATGTAAGCAAAAAGACATCCGTCAAAAGCGGATGTCCTTTTTTATGCCTGCCTATATTCTAATCGGCGCGCGAGTAATGATAAGCTGAAATTGACGACAAAATACAACATCGCTGCTAATAGGAAAATGGGCAGTAAGTAAGATTGGCTCTGACCGTTTAATATTTGAGCGTGATGCAATAGCTCTGGAAGGGCAATGACAACAGCTAGTGACGTATCTTTTAAAAGAGAGATGAACTGACTAACAATTGGCGGTACCATACGGCGTAAAGCCTGCGGCATAATAATCATTTTTAACGTTTGGATATAGGTTAAACCAGAAGACCTAGCTGCTTCGATCTGCCCCTTATCAATTGATTTTAAACCGCTTCGAATAATTTCTGACAGCATCGCTGATTCAAATACGGTTAAAGCTGCAATAGCCGAAGCTGTAATGCTCAGCTTAATGCCGATTTCGGGCAGTGCAAAATATGTGAAAAAGATGATCAATAACAGCGGCAGGTTTCGAATGGTTTCGACGACGACTGCAAGTATCTTTGATAAAACCGGAATCTGAGCGAACCGCAATGTGCCAATGACTAATCCAATGAGAAAGCTCAAAATGATGGAGATAAAAGCCACTTTTAAGGTGACAGCAAATCCTTCAAGTAAAAAGGCGAGATGATCAGGCTGGTAGGCACCTAGAAAATCCATGATGTTTCCTCCTTTCTAGTGGCTTCTTGCTAATCTTTTTTCTAAATAACCAACGCCTAAACTGAGCGGAATCGTTAATAGCAGATAGAACATGGCAACAAAGATGTAGACATCAAATGTCACAAATGTTCTAGAAGCGATGAGGTCTCCTTGATACATGAGATCAAACCCTGCAATGACACCTAAAATAGAGGAGTTTTTGACAAGATTAATAAATTGATTCCCAAGAGGGGGAATGACGATTTTAATCGCCTGCGGCAAAATGATATACCGCATCGTCCCGCCATAGGATAGACCTGAAGCACGGGCTGCTTCCATTTGTCCAAGCGGTACAGCTTGTATCCCTGCGCGAATGGCTTCAGCAATAAAGGCAGACGTATAAATGGCAAGGGCAATTGTGCCAGCGGTGAAGCCATCTGCTACAATGCCTAGCACGGGTAATCCAAAGAAGAAGACAAATGTAATCAATAATAACGGAATATTCCGAACAAACTCCACGTAAGCCGTTCCTAACCAGTTGAGCGGCCTAAGTGGCGCAATTCTCATAATGGCAATGAGTGTACCGATCAAAAAGCTTCCAATCAAAGCAATGACACTTGCACCAATGGTATATTTAAAGCCTTCTACATAAAGATGAAAATTTTCAATAAGAATGGAAAACCGTAGCAATCAGTTCACTTCCTTCCTGATCAACAGGTGAGCCAATGAGCGGCTCACCCTGAGAGAATCATTCTTCACACGTCAAACGGTCATTCTTTGATCCATTTTTGATGAATCTTGTCATATTCTCCATTGTCTTTTAAGGTTTTTAGGGCTTTATTGATCGCAGCTGTTAATTTCTGATCACCTTTTTTTACAGCAATACCATAAGGCTCATCTGTAAAGGTGCCGCCGACGACTTCGTAATTTGAATCCTCATCTGCCATACCAAATAAGATCGCATTATCAGTTGTCAGCACTTGCCCTTGGTTTGATTTTAAAGCTGTAAAAGCCTCCTGATAGTTCTCAAATTCTAATACAGACGCTTCAGGTGCTTTTTCGCGGATATTTTGAGAAGAAGTAGATCCTTTCACTGCAAGCACTTTCGTTCCTTTTTTAAGATCATCAATCGATTGAATGTCGCTTCCTTTTTTCACAAGCAATGATTGTCCTGCTTCAAAGTAAACATCTGAGAAATTGACTTCTTTTTTACGCTCTTCGGTAATCGTCATAGTTGCGACGATCGCATGAATATCTCCTTTTTGCAGTAGAGGAATTCTCGTTTTTGATGTCACTTCTTTGAATTCTGCTTTTCCTTCATCGCCGAGCATTTCCTTTGCGATGGCTTTTGCAATATCGATATCAAACCCTTCGATATCTCCGTTGCTAGGATTTTTTAGACCGAAGAGACGTGTATCATTCTTGACCCCGAATATGATTTTTTTGTCTTTTTGAATGGCTTCTAAAGAGCTTCCTTTTTTTGCATCAGTCGAGCCTTTTTCAGCAGATCCGCAAGCAGCCAATGCAGCAATACAGCAAGTCATAAAGAGTAGTAGGCCAAAGCGTTTCATTTTTTTCATCAAATCATTCCCCCTAGTGATTTAAAATACGGCTTAAAAAGAGCTGAGCGCGTTTCTCACGCGGTTTCTCATAAAATGCAGCCGGTGTTGACTCTTCAAGAACTCTGCCTTCATCAATAAAGACAATACGGTCGGCGACCTCTCGGGCAAATCCCATCTCATGTGTGACGACAACCATGGTCATTCCTTCTCGGGCGAGCTGCTTCATCACATCTAGTACCTCTCCGATCATCTCTGGGTCAAGAGCCGATGTCGGTTCGTCGAACAGCATGACCTCTGGCTTCATCGCAAGCCCTCTTGCAATCGCAACACGCTGCTGCTGTCCGCCTGAGAGTCTTGAAGGGTAGGCGTCCGCTTTATCAGGAATGCCGACTTTATGTAAATAAAATTCGGCTGTTTCCCTCGCTTCTTCCTTGCTCACCTTTTTCACCTTCATTGGGGCAAGCATAATGTTTTCAAGCACCGTCTTATGCGGGTAGAGGTGAAAATGCTGAAACACCATCCCAATATTTTGCCTGACAAGATTGATGTTGGTCTTCGGATGCTGAACAGGCACTTCGTTGACGAGTACCTTTCCCTCATCAATGCTTTCAAGACGATTGATGCATCTGAGCATCGTGCTTTTACCTGATCCTGAAGGACCGATGATCACGACAACCTCACCTTTTTGAATATGTAGGTTAATGTCCTTAAGTACATGGAACTGGCCGTAATGCTTGTTGACTTCTTCGAATGTGATCATGAAGAACCTCCTCTTGTACATGATGGAATATTCAGTGTAGACATTTTAGTGACTTTGGATGGAGCTGTATGTTTCATGTGTATTCATTTTTAACAAAGTTAGGACAAATTTTATTTACATGGATAATTACAGAAGATGGATAAACAATAAGAAAAGAGGTGAAAAAGGTGAAGAAACGTCCGGTCCAATTTCTGATATATGCTGCAGGGGTCCTGCTTGTCCTTGCATCCTTGCTCATTTTACTGCAGCTCGACGAGTTATGGATGCCTATTTTTTTGTTGTTAAAGGCGGTTCTAATTCCGCTGCTCATTGCCATTTTTATTTCTTATCTGCTTTATCCGATAGTGGAAAAATTGCACGCGGGGGGCTTACCGAGGACTGTTAGTCTCTTATTGATTTATGTACTGTTTTTTGGCGGGATTGGGCTTGCGGTTTATAAAGGAGCGCCTGTCATGATCAAGCAGTTAAATGAGCTGTCAGAACAAATTCCTGTGCTTGCGGAAACGTATAATGGCGCTTTATCACATATTCATCATCATACAAGCCATTGGCCCGACGGACTTCACGACCGCTTGGATCGCTTAATTGTTCAATCGGAGACATATGCAGCTAACGGCGCGGAGCGAATGATTCTTAGCTGTAAAGTATTACTTGATTACGCATTAGTTGCAGCGCTCATTCCTTTTCTTGTTTTTTATATGGTGAAGGACATGAATACGATGAAGCGGGCTGCATGGTATTTGACGCCGCGATCATTTCGGAAGAGGGGACATGCGTTTGTGAAGGCAGTTGATGAATCGCTTGGTAATTATATTAGAGGGCAGCTGCTTGTCTGTTCATTAATTGGAGGTGCAGCAGCCATTGTGCTTTGGCTGTTTCATATCCCGTATCCGCTTGTCCTAGGTATGCTGATTGGCACAACGAATGTCATTCCGTATTTTGGACCGATTATCGGTGCGGTTCCCGCTGTCTTTATTGCGTTTACCATCTCGGTTAAATCGGTTATGATTGTGCTGATTACAGTAGCGGTGCTGCAATTTTTAGAAAGCAACGTCCTTAGCCCGATCATCGTAGGAAGAAGTCTTCATATGCATCCTGTCGTCATTATGCTTGTCTTGCTAGCAGGAGGAGAGTTATTTGGTTTAATAGGCATGATTTTAGCCGTACCAACTGCCGCTATCATCAGAGTGATCATTGTGCAATATATCCTCATGAGACGAAGCGTTCATTGACAAGAGAAGCCGAGTTGTCTATAATAATTTCGATTCATACTACATACTGAATTCAATGACGGACCCGAGTACGTTAAAAAGCTGTTGCAGAGAGAGGCTTTATTTTGCTGAGAAAAGCCTTATCAGACCTTTAACGGAAGCTAGTCCCGAGTGCAGATAAACACTGCCGCTCTCTTCCGGCGTTATCGGATGTGAAGGTGATAGACGGAATAGGTCTATAATCAGGGTGGTACCGCGAGAGCATCTCGTCCCTGTGTAAGTCGTTTTGTGCTTGCATAGGGCGGGATGTTTTTTCGTTTGTGTGGAGATTGATGAATGATAAGGGAGGATTTTTTGAATGAAAACTTTAACTTCAGCTCAAGTACGCCAAATGTTTTTAGACTTTTTTAAAGAAAAAGGACATGCTGTAGAACCGAGTGCATCACTCGTACCGCATGATGATCCGACACTTTTGTGGATCAACAGCGGCGTGGCAACATTAAAGAAATACTTTGATGGCCGCGTCGTACCTGAAAATCCGCGTATTTGCAACGCGCAAAAATCGATTCGTACAAATGATATTGAAAACGTAGGAAAAACGGCACGCCATCATACGTTCTTTGAAATGCTCGGCAACTTCTCTATTGGTGATTATTTTAAAGAAGAAGCGATCGAATGGGCGTGGGAATTCCTCACAAGTGACGAGTGGATTGGTTTTGACCCGAATTTGTTATCTGTCACTGTCCATCCAGAGGACGAAGAAGCGTATGTTCTATGGAGAGATAAAATCGGTGTACCTGAAGAACGTATTATTCGCCTTGAAGGCAACTTCTGGGATATTGGCGAGGGCCCAAGTGGACCGAATACAGAAATTTTCTATGACCGTGGTGAATCGTACGGTGACGACATGAACGATCCAGAATTATATCCTGGTGGAGAAAATGAGCGTTATTTAGAAGTGTGGAACCTAGTGTTCTCTGAATTTAACCATAATCCAGATGGGTCATACACGCCGCTGCCGAAGAAAAACATTGATACAGGGATGGGTCTTGAACGAATGGTATCTGTCATTCAAAACGTGCCTACGAACTTCGATACAGATCTATTCATGCCAATTATTCGTGCAGTTGAGACCATTTCTGGAGAAAGCTATGGCGAGACAAAGGAAAAGGATACAGCATTCAAAGTCATTGCGGACCACATCCGAACGGTTGCCTTTGCTGTAAGTGATGGAGCGCTTCCTTCCAATGAAGGCCGCGGGTATGTGTTAAGACGTTTGCTTCGCCGTGCCGTGCGTTATGCAAAAACCATTCACATCCATCGCCCGTTTATGTTTGACCTAGTTCCAGTTGTGGCGGAAATCATGAAGGATTTCTACCCAGATGTACAAGCGAAAGAAGAATTTATTGCGAAAGTCATCAAGAATGAAGAAGAACGCTTCCATGAAACACTGAACGAAGGCTTAGCTATTTTGTCAGAGGTCATCAAAAAAGAAAGAGACAAAGGCAGCACGCAGATTTCAGGTGAAGATGTATTTAAGCTGTATGACACGTATGGATTCCCTGTCGAGCTCACAGAAGAATACGCAGAAGATGAGAACATGACAGTGGATCGAGAAGGCTTTCAGGCTGAGATGGAGAAGCAGCGTGAACGTGCAAGAAATGCGAGACAAGATGTCGGCAGTATGCAGGTTCAAGGTGGCGCTTTAGGAGATATTAAAGTAGAAAGCACATTTGTTGGCTACGAAAATCTAACGGCAGATGCCCGTATCGTCGAATTGCTTCAAAATGGTGAAATTGTCACAGAAGCACATGAAGGCGATATAGTACAAATCTTGTTAGATGAAACACCTTTCTATGCGGAAAGCGGCGGACAAGTGGCTGATAAAGGGACATTGAAAAGCGCTGAAGTGATCATTGACATCAAAGATGTGAAAAAGGCGCCAAATGGTCAGCATGTTCATGAAGGAGTAGTCGTAAGCGGTACAGCCAAAAAAGGACTTGAAGTCACTGCGGAAGTGGAATCAGCTCTTCGAAAAGGCATTGTGAAAAACCATACAGCGACACATCTTTTGCATCAGGCGCTAAAAGACGTTTTGGGCAGCCACGTGAACCAGGCAGGATCATTGGTGAATGAAAATAGACTTCGCTTTGACTTCTCTCACTTTGGACAAGTCACAAAAGAAGAATTGTCTCAGATTGAAAAAATTGTGAACGAAAAGATCTGGGAAGGCATCTCTGTTGCTATTGACCTGAAGCCGATTGCTGAAGCAAAAGAAATGGGTGCAATGGCGCTCTTTGGCGAGAAGTATGGTGATATTGTCCGAGTTGTCCAAGTAGGCGATTACAGCATCGAGCTATGCGGCGGCTGTCATGTGCAAAATACTGCGGAAATCGGGTTGTTTAAAATTGCATCTGAATCGGGTATTGGTGCTGGAACACGCCGGATTGAGGCGGTGACTGGTAAAGGGGCATACGAAGAATTAAATGACCAGCTGACGATTTTAGAGCAGGCAGCGAGTGAGCTGAAGTCAAATACGAAGGATGTACCAAAACGTATCGCTTCATTGCAGGCAGATTTAAAAGAGGTTCAAAGAGAAAACGAATCTCTTCTTGCAAAATTAAGCCAGGCTGAAGCAGGCTCTATTTTAGAGAAAGTGACAGAAATCGGCGGAGTAAAAGTGTTAACTGAAAAAGTAAACGCGAAAGACATGAACCATTTAAGAACAATGGTTGATGACTTAAAAGCCAAATTAGGATCAGCTGTCATTGTGCTCGGAGCCGTTCAAAACGGAAAAGTAAACATTTCAGCAGGAGTGACAAAAGACGTCATCGAAAAAGGTCTGCATGCAGGGAAACTTGTGAAACAGGCAGCTGAAATCTGCGGCGGAGGCGGAGGCGGACGCCCAGACATGGCACAAGCAGGCGGAAAACAACCGGAAAAGCTAGAAGAAGCACTGGCAATTGTCGAAGAATCTGTCAAATCCGTTTTATAATCAGGCGATGTAGTGTAGAATAATGGTATTAGATGAGCGGTTAGAAAAAAGCTTGCTAGTAGAATGTTGGAAGAGAGGTGCAAGAAGCAGTGAGTTCATTTGATAAGACAATGAAGTTTAACTTCTCTGATGATTCAGCTGAAACCAATGTGAATGAAGTGCTCATTAAAGTACATGACGCACTCCAAGAAAAAGGATACAACCCGATCAATCAAATTGTCGGATACTTGCTGTCAGGCGACCCTGCTTATATTCCAAGACATCAGGATGCTCGCAACCTAATTCGTAAACTAGAACGAGACGAATTAATTGAGGAATTGGTTAAATCGTACTTAGAGACACATAAAGAGGCGTAAAACATGAGAATTTTAGGCTTAGATTTAGGCACGAAAACCCTTGGTGTTGCGATCAGTGATGAAATGGGCTGGACAGCGCAAGGGATTGAAACAATTAAAATTAATGAAGCAGGCGGAGACTTCGGTCTCAGCCGCCTGTCCGAAATCGTCTCGCAATATGGAACGGATAAAATTGTACTTGGTTTTCCAAAAAATATGAACGGTACGGTCGGTCCTAGAGGCGAAGCCAGCCAATCATTTGCGAAAGTGTTAGAAAACACGTACAATGTTCCTGTTGTGCTTTGGGACGAGCGTCTGTCGACAATGGCAGCGGAAAAAATGCTCATCTCTGCAGATGTGAGCAGACAAAAGCGTAAAAAAGTCATTGATAAAATGGCGGCTGTTATGATCCTGCAAGGGTACTTAGACAGCTTAAATTAAAATGAGGTGAATCAAATGGAACACGGAGAAAAGCAAATTACAATCGTTGATGATAATGGAAATGAACAGCTTTGCGAAGTACTATTTACTTTTGAAAGCGACCATTTTAACAAATCATATGTTCTTTACTACCCAATTTCTGAGCAAGACAATGAAGAAATTGAAATTCATGCATCAAGCTTCACGCCGAACGAAAACGGTGAAGATGGCGAGCTAGAGCCTATTGAAACGGATGAAGAGTGGGACATGATTGAAGAAACGTTAAATACGTTCTTAGATCAAGAAGAAGACGAAGAATAGAACGAATAAAAGGCCTGTGAACGGATCTTAGTGATCTTTCTTCACAGGTCTTTTTTTACGATCAATATGTTAACTTTATTTTATTTTATGTTGACATAATAAGTCGTACCTTTTACTCTATTTTTAACAATGAATTGAGTGAGGGGTATGAATATTGAAAATCCAAGACATGATGCAAATGGCGCTAATGACTGCGGTTATCGGGATGTTAGGATTGATCCCGCCGATTTTACTTACGTTTACACCTGTACCCATCACATTGCAAACGGCAGGTCTTTTGCTTGCTGGGGGTCTGTTAAAGCCAAAACATGCACTGATCAGTTTACTTCTGTTTCTTTTGGTTGTGTCAGCAGGCGCACCTCTTTTGTCAGGTGGGAGAGGCGGAATAGGGGTCTTCTTTGGTCCAAGCGGTGGATTTTTACTTGCCTATCCAGTAGCTGCACTCATGATTAGTTTGTGGATAAACCGACTAAAAAAAGTGACCGCTCTGCGTTTTTTTATGATCTTTGCGGTATGCAGTATCGGAATTTTGTATGTATGCGGCATTCCTTTTCAAGCGATAATGATGGATATCAAGGTCACTCAGGTAGCCCTTCTTAGTCTGATTTATATTCCAGGTGATCTCATCAAAGCGGGCATATGTGCCGTTCTCACGGTGAAAATCATTTCGGCCATGTCATATCGAAAAAGGGATGTGCATAAAGGGAGGCGTGCAGTTTGAATAGAATAACGGAATGCTATGCATCACATGCAGAAATGAACCCAGATCATATCGCCATCATTGATGGACAAGAAAGGATCACTTATCAAGATTGGTATGAGCGTGTCCGGCTATCGGCGCAATGGTTACAACAAACGGCTCATGAGCAAAAAAGAGTCGCTTTTTTATTATCAAATGGTGCTTCTTTTCTCCAAATATTTGCTGGCGCTGCTTCTGCAGGGTGGACAGCTATCCCGCTTGATCCGAGATGGAGCCATGAAGAATGTGTAGAAAAGCTTTTGTTAAGTGAGGCAGCTCTCGTCATTATCGAGGATCGATATTTAAATAGATTTGAAAAGTACAGCGAAGACATGCATGTTCTTTCTTTATCTGAATGGAAGGAAAAAATGAGCCTCATCACACAAGGTCCATTTAACAAATGCGACAGCGAGATCGACCCTATCTTTTATATGGGATTTACGTCAGGATCAACGGGTTCGCCTAAGGCCTTTATCAGGTGTCAGCAGTCATGGATCGAAAGCTTTCGAACGACAGCCGATACATTTGGAATCACTCATCAAGATCATGTTCTGATAGCAGGCACACTCTTATCCTCTCACTTTTTATATGGTGCCATCAGTACATTATACTTTGGCGGCACAGTGACGCTTTTAGAAAAATTTACGCCAGTGAAAGCGAAAAAAACCTTACAGACAGGAGACATTACTGTGATGTATACTGTCCCGACAATGACAGAATCGTTGCTGAAAATAGACGCTTTTGCGAAAGACAATTCGCTTCTTGTCATATCATCTGGAGCAGATTGGGGCATTCCTTCAAAGAAACAACTCGTGACCAACTATCCGCATGTGACATTTTTTGATTTTTACGGCACATCAGAGCTAAGCTTTGTTTCCTACTTATCTTCAAATGACTTTCTACAAAAGCCTTCTTCTGTCGGACGGCCTTTCTCTCCCATTCAAATTGAAGTGAGGCGAGCTGATCAAACTGTCTGCCAGCCAAATGAGACAGGAAGAATTTATGTGAAGAGCCCGATGTCTTTTGCAGGCTACTTACATGAGGTGAAACCGCCGGAAGAGTGGATAACCGTTTATGATATGGGCTGGCTGGATGAAGACGGCTATTTGTATATGAGCGGCCGTGAAAATGGCATGATCGTCTATGGAGGGCTGAATATTTTTCCAGAGGAAATTGAGCGTGTGCTAAATGAACAGCCAGAGGTGAAGCGATCAGTAGTAGTTGGCGTTCCTGACCCGTATTGGGGTGAAATCCCTGTTGCCATTATTGAACAAGGACAGCACACAAAAACGGTTCGGCAAGCTGTCAAAGAAAAAATGGCGGCCTACAAGGTGCCTAAAAAATGGCTTGTCATTGATCAAATAATTGAAACATCCGGCGGAAAAATAGCACGTGCCAGCATGAAAAAGTGGGCAGAGGAGCAGATGTCATGCAAGCAGTAATCGTACAAGCAAAACGGACACCCTTCGGTGATAAAAACGGGATGCTGAAGGATTATCGTCCAGAGCAATTAGCCGCGCCTCTTATTCAGTATTTGTCTAAAGGGATGACACCGGACGACATCATATTAGGAAATGTTGTAGGAGGCGGCGGAAATATGGCCCGTCTGTCCTCATTAGAAGCAGGGCTTTCTTTAGGAGTGCCCGGTATGACGGTTGATAGGCAGTGTGCCTCTGGTCTAGAAGCAATCCGAACAGCTTGCGTCATGGTTCGATCAGGAGAAGGCTCAATGTATATCGCTGGCGGGACTGAGAGCATATCCAGATCACCAATGAAAGAAAGAGCACGCTTTTCTCCGGAGTGGATAGGAGATCCGTCTATGGGAGAAGCAGCAGAGCTAACGGCTTCTAGATTTTCCGTCACAAGAAAAGAACAAGATGACTATGCACTTTTAAGCTGGGAAAGAAGTATAGACGCAATCAAACGTGGTACATATTCTGAAGAAATCGTTTCGATTGACGGACTGAGCATAGATGAAGCGGCCGCGAAAATAAGACCGATGGCGAAACTGATCCAGCGGGCAAAGCCTATATTTTCACCGGGAAAAGGATCTGTGACTGCCGCCAATAGCTGCAAAGAAGCAGATGGTGCAGCAGCGGTCGTTGTGATGGAAAGAGCGCTAGCGGAGGCGAATGGATTTCAGCCAATGCTGCGATATGCCGGAAGTGCTGTGGCGGCGATGCATCCCGATTTTCCAGCTGCTGTGCCGATTGATGCGATGAAGAAACTTCTAGATCAAGAGAAAATCAAGGCAGAGGATGTCGCACTGTTTGAAATCAATGAAGCTTTTGCTCTGAAAATAGCGCTGATTGCTCGTACGCTGGATATTCCTTATGACCGAATCAATAAAAGAGGCGGTGCACTTTGTCTTGGGCATCCATATAGCGCATCGGGCGCTGCGATGATGGTGAGACTATTTTACGAAGCGCGCACCTTACCGATTGGAAGCTATGTCATGGCTGCTATTGGGAGCGGTGGCGGCGTTGGTTTAGCCGTATTATGTCAAGTTCTGTCATGACATGCATGAGCAAGTAATTGCCGAACTCCGTCGAATCATGTACTATAAAAGCTAGATGTGAGGAGGGCCATGCATGTTTTCAGAACAAAAGAAACGACCATTTTTCAAAAGGAAAATGGGGATCGTCCTGTTATCTGTCCTTGCTGTCATCATCATTGCAGCATTATCAGGCTTTTTATATGTTAAATCAGCACTTGGACCGGTCGATCAAAAAAGCAAACAAACGATTAATATTCATATTCCTAATGGGACATCAGTCCGTGAGATTGCGGGCATTTTAAAAGAAAATGGGCTCATTTCGAATGACACGATTTTTACTTATTATGCAAAATACAAAAATGCGTCCGGCTTTAAAGCAGGATACTTTCATTTGAAACAAACGATGGACGCAGACACGCTGATTCAAAAGCTGACATCTGGAGGGACAGACTACGCCTTTCAGCTTGTGATTCCAGAAGGAAAACAGCTGTCTGATATTGCGGCAGTTATTGCAAACCAGACGAATTTTTCAGCGAAGGAAGTGGAAGCGAAGCTAGATGATCCAGCGTTTATTCAAACGTTAATGAAAAAATATCCGAAAACGGTGACTTCACAGGTAAATGGCAAACAGGTGAAACATCCGTTAGAAGGTTATTTATTCCCTGCGACGTATCCATTTTATCGTGAGGATGAATCACTCGAAACGATCATTGAAACAATGATTAAACAAACAGATCAATACGTGAAAACGTATGAAAAAGACATGAAAAAGAGAAACATGTCCATACATGATGTGTTAACGATGGCATCACTGATTGAAATGGAAGCAACGGAAAAGACGGATCGCGCAAAAATCTCCAGTGTTTTTTATAACCGGATGAAAAAGGACATGCCGCTTCAAACCGATCCAACCGTTCTCTATGCACTAGGTGAGCATAAATCCCGTGTTTATTACAAAGACCTTAAGGTGAAATCTCCTTATAATACGTATAACAACAAGGGACTGCCGCCTGGACCTATTGCAAATGCTGGCGAATCTTCATGGAAAGCCGCACTGCATCCAGATAAAACAGATTATGTGTACTTCCTTGCGAAGAAAGATGGAGAAGTCGTCTTTACAAAAACGTTAAATGAGCACAACAAAGCGAAAGCCAAATACATCACAGGCAGCAATTAATGTACATGTGAATCGAAAAAGACTGTAGACAATACAAGATTGCCTGCAGTTTTTTTCGTTGGAATATCCATTTTATAGGTTCGCAATTACCACTTCTTTGTGGTAAAATATATCGGGTTGTTTTACTTAGATGAACGAAAGATTGACGAGAAAGAGAGCTGCAACAGGCAGGACTCTTCTTTTTCAGGTCATGAAGGAGCTAGACAAATAATGACTATCGAAGATGATCAAATGAATGATTATATTGAACATTTAATTCACCCAAGTCCTCATGCAATCGCTCAATTAGAGGCATATGCAAAAGAGCATCATGTGCCAATTATGGAAAAGGTGAGCATTGAGCTTTTACTGCAGCTGCTGTCGATGAAAAAGCCGAAGAAAATTCTTGAGGTTGGGACAGCGATAGGCTACTCCGCCATTCGAATGGCGACAGCTCTACCAGCTGCTGAAATTTTTACGATTGAGCGAAATGCGAAACGCTATGAAGAAGCGACACGGAACATTGAGGAATTAAAGTTAAAAGAAAGAATACACGTGTTCTTTGGTGATGCCATGGAATCGGCTAAAACAGTCCAAACGATGGCGCCCTATGATGTGATCTTTATTGATGCCGCAAAAGGGCAGTACAAACGTTTTTTTGAGCTGTTTGAACCGATGCTTGCTCATGACGGAATGATTATTACAGACAACGTATTATTTAAAGGCTTAGTGGCAACGAACTATGAAGAAGAAATAGAAGATAAAAGAAAAAAACAATTAATTGGAAAAATTGATCGATACAATCAATGGCTTATGTCAAACCCCGATTTCCAAACGTGCATTATTCCAGTGGGGGACGGGATCGCCATTAGTACAAAAAGAGGTGACCAATCATGAAAAAACCAGAATTGCTTGTGACGCCAAGCAAGGTGTCAGATGTACTGCCATTAATCGAGGCGGGAGCTGATGCATTCTTAATAGGCGAACAAACATACGGTATTCGTCTTGCAGGCGAGTTTTCAAGAGAAGATGTGAAACAGACGGCTCTGCTTGCACATGCGCATCACAAAAAAGTGTATGTGGCGATGAATGCGATCTTTCATAATGATCGTGTGCAGCTGCTTGGAGATTACTTAACCTTTCTCGACGCGTTAAACGTAGACGGCGTCGTCTTTGGAGACCCAGCTGTGATCATGGCCGCCAAAGAAGCAGGGGTAAGCCTGAATCTCCACTGGAGTACAGAAACGACTGGGACAAACTACTACACTTGTAACTACTGGGGCAGAAAAGGTGCAACGCGTGCTGTTCTTGCCAAAGAACTGAATATGGACAGTGTCATAGACATCAAAGAAAATGCCGAGGTGGAAATCGAAATTCAAGTCCATGGCATGACATGTATGTTCCAATCAAAACGTACGCTCATTGGCAACTACTTTGAATATCAGGGCAAACAAATGGACGTCGAAGGCAGAAATATGGAGGAAGGACTATTCCTTCATGATCAAGAGCGTCAAAACAAATACCCTATTTTCGAGGATGCAAACGGCACTCATATTATGAGTCCAAATGATGTGTGTATGATTGATGAATTAGAGGAATTTGTTGATGCAGGCATTGACTCATTTAAAATTGACGGAATTTTAAAGTCACTTTCTTATATGACAGAGGTGACGTCTCTATATAGAAAAGCAATTGATTTATTAGCGACTGACAAAGACGCGTATGAAGATCAGAAAGAGGACTGGGTGAAGCGGATTGAAGAGATTCAGCCAGTGAATCGTTCAATTGATACAGGGTTCTTCTTTAAAGAAACGGTTTATTAATATAAGAGGAGGCAGAGGAAATGGCACTATTGATAGATGGTATTTCTGAAATGATTGACGGGAAACGTGTCATTACAAAAAAACCAGAACTGCTTGCACCAGCAGGAAACTTGGAAAAGCTGAAAATTGCTGTACATTACGGAGCAGACGCTGTCTTTATAGGCGGAAAAGAATTTGGACTTCGTTCAAATGCCGACAACTTTTCGATTGAGGAAATGGCTGAAGGTGTTGCATTTGCAAAAAAATACGGTGCACGAATCTATGTGACAACGAATATCTTTGCCCACAACGAAAACATGGACGGGCTGGAGGAATACCTTCAAGGGATTGAAGGCGCTGGAGTAGCGGGCATTATTGTGGCTGACCCGCTGATCATTGAAACGTGTAAACGTGTCGCACCGAAGCTTGAAGTCCATTTAAGCACACAGCAATCTCTTTCGAACTGGAAAGCTGTTCAGTTTTGGAAAGAAGAAGGGCTTGAGCGTGTGGTGCTGGCTCGCGAGACAAGTGCGCTTGAAATTAGAGAAATGAAAGAAAAGGTCGATATTGAAATTGAAACGTTCATTCACGGTGCGATGTGTATTGCTTACTCTGGCCGCTGCGTGCTCAGTAACCATATGACGGCAAGAGATTCTAACCGCGGGGGCTGCTGCCAGTCCTGCCGCTGGGATTATGATCTTTATAAACTAGAAGGTTCTGAGGAAGCGCCATTATTTGGAGAGGAAGACGCATCATTTGCGATGAGTCCAAAAGACTTAAAGCTTGTCGAATCCATTCCTCAAATGATCGAAATGGGAATTGACAGCTTGAAAATCGAAGGGCGAATGAAATCAATTCATTATGTGGCAACTGTCGTGAGTGTGTATCGCAAAGTCATCGACGCCTATTGTGCAGACCCGGACAATTTTGTCATTAAGCAGGAATGGTTAGATGAATTAGATAAATGTGCAAACCGCGATACAGCACCAGCCTTTTTTGAAGGTGTACCAGGAACGGATGAGCAAATGTTTGGCATTCATGGAAAGAAAACGACTTTTGATTTCGCAGGTCTCGTTCTTCATTATGATGAAAAAGAACAAATCGTCACATTGCAGCAGCGTAACTTCTTTAAAGCTGGTGACGAAGTCGAATTTTTCGGACCAGAAATTGAGAATTTCACATGCAAAATTGAGACGATTTGGGATGAAAAAGGAAATGAACTAGATGCCGCTCGTCATCCGCTACAAATCGTCAACTTCAAGCTCGATCAAAAAGTATACCCTAGCAACATGATGAGAAAGGGGAAATAACAGGCACATGAGGAGTAAACCAGTTGTCATTGGAATTGCTGGCGGCTCAGGTTCAGGTAAAACGAGCGTCACCAATTCAATCTATGAAAAATTTAAAGGACATTCCATCCTCATGCTTCAGCAAGATTTATATTACAAAAATCAAAGTCATATGCCATTTGAAGAGCGTCTGCTTACGAACTATGATCATCCGCTCGCATTCGACAATGACCTGATGTTTGAGCATTTGGAACAGCTCTTAAAGTACGAATCCATTGAAAAACCAATATATGATTTCAAGCTCAACACACGTTCAGAAGAGACTGTCCATGTTGAACCAAAGGATGTTATCATTGTTGAAGGCATCTTTGCACTAGAAGACGAACGTCTAAGAGACTTAATGGATATTAAACTGTATGTCGATACAGATGCAGATCTTCGCATCATTCGCCGCATTTTACGCGATACGAAAGAAAGAGGCCGTTCAATCGATTCTGTGATTGAACAGTATGTATCTGTTGTCAGACCCATGCATAATCAATTCATTGAACCGACAAAGCGATACGCTGACATCATCATCCCAGAAGGCGGCCAAAACCATGTGGCGATTGATTTAATGGTGACAAAAATTCAAACGATTCTTCAAAACCGAGCAGAGTAAATGGTGGAGGAGAAAAAGACCTTTACATTGTAAAGGTCTTTTCAACATCATAATAAAGAGAATAAATACCATATTTCACTTGTTTCTAAAAGTAGAAGCTGCTTAAATATTTTAAGAAGTAACACTTTGAATGAAAGATTTGATATGATAGGAAAACAATGATGTGAAATAGATGTAGAAAAATGTCGTTTTCAAGCTGAATATTGAAGTGGTTTCGATTTTGTAAAAGTATATTAAAAAAACGACAAACAAATCATCACAAATTTTCAAACAATTCTTGATCAAAAAGCAATTATGTAATAATATAGCATAGACATATCGTACACTGACCATATTATGTATTGGGAAGATGGAGAATGGATAAGCTATTCTTCTACATATGATCGAAATGGCGAACGAGGTACAGGAGCTTCCTGTGCCTTTCCACAGTTTGTGCGATAAGATAGATCATCTTTTGACCGCTGCGGATGGTCCTATCTGAGAAAAGGCATAATAGTTGCATCTAAAAGGGACGCCATGTAAGATGGACTTTTACAAATATGGGACAGAAGGAATGAGGGCATGAAGAAGTCCTCATTCTTGTATATTTCAGTCGTTACTCACGTGCAGAAAGTATGTATGATGAGGATTAATAGAAGGAGTGAATGATTCATGGCACAAGAGAAAGTATTTCCAATGACAGAAGAAGGAAAACGGAAATTAGAAGAAGAGCTTGAACATTTGAAAACGGTTAAACGTAAAGAGGTTGTAGAGCGTATTAAAATTGCTAGAAGCTTTGGAGACCTCTCTGAAAACTCGGAATATGATTCTGCTAAAGAAGAGCAAGCGTTTGTAGAAGGGCGTATCACTACGCTTGATAATATGATTCGCAATGCCAAAATTATCGAAGATGAAGGAAACTCAAATATTGTCTCACTTGGTAAAACAGTCACTTTCGTTGAATTACCAGACGGAGAAGAAGAGTCTTACACAATCGTTGGAAGTGCAGAAGCTGATCCGTTCGAAGGAAAGATTTCAAACGATTCACCAATTGCAAAAAGCCTATTAGGCAAACAAGTAGACGACAAAGTAACCGTTCAAACACCTGGCGGAGAAATGTTCGTCCAAATTGTAAAAATTTCATAATCACGTTTATACGATAAACACCTCGTCCACAATAGGGACGAGGTGTTTTTATGCGCAAAAAACGTAGAATTCAATGGACAGGTGCTATTATATTTATGCTGCTGCTCGGTCTTCTCATCAGACTGGCAGAAATTCAACTGTTTTTCACAGAATCTTTTTCAAAGCTTGATATCAATTTAATACAAGAAAGTGTCAAACAGCGTACAGAAGAAGTGGTCATTTCAGATGGCCGCGGTGAATTTTTAGATCGAAACGGCGAGGCGCTTCTCACAAAAGAACAGCCTGCGGTGATCTTATTTCCTTTCCTGCAATATGATCTTCCTCATTTAAAACAAACCGCCTCTATTCTTGAGATGGAAGAAGATGAACTCAAAAAACAGCTGACAGAAACCAAAAAACCTCTGATTCTCAAAGATGACATCACGAAAAAAAAGCTGAAAGACATCAATGATATGAAATATTCAGGTGTGTACGGCGTATATATGAAAGAGAAGGACAAAAAAAGACTTGCCTTCCACACATTAGGCTTCACGAGCGAGAATCCAGAATTGCTCAGAAAGCGTTATCCTGACAAAAAAGAGCTTTCCATCCGTACAGAAATCGGCACTTTTGGGCTGGAAAGTACCTTTGACGAATTTTTATTACCCGAGCAAGACACAAAATTGTTATATCATGTGGACGGAAGGGGAAACCCTTTGTTTGGGATGGACGTCAAATATACAGCAGAGGCTCATTCATTTTATCCTCTTCAAGTTCAAACAACAATTGATGAAAACATGCAAGCTGAAATGGAGAAGGTACTGAAAGACCAGGGCGTCGAAAAAGGCGGGGCCGTTCTGCTCGACATTGAAAGCAGCAGTGTGCTGGCGATGGCAAGTATGCCAAACGTCACAAGCAAAAACCGGCATGAAGCAAGAAATTACATGCTGACTGCCATGGCACCAGGCTCTGTCTTTAAAACCGCTGTACTTGCCGCAGCAATCGAAAAAAACCTCGACCAGCCACAAACGATGTATGACTGTCGAAAGAATTTATATGGAGAGCCAGAAGGAACGCAGGAAGTGCTGAATCTGTCTGAGAGCTTTTCGCAGAGCTGTAATTATACCTTTGCAACACTTGCTGACAAGCTGATCCAAACAGATGATCAAATCATTGAAAAGACGGCTGCAAAGCTTGGACTCATTGATCGAGCTGGCTGGGAAGGGGATGTCTATCATAAGCAGCATTTCAAACAGTTTGATCGTGAAGAAACCGGCAATGTGTGGGGGGATAAAAGAGACAAGCATGTTAAAAAGGCTATTGCCCAAACCGCAATAGGGCAAAAAAATGTCAAAACGACTCCTTTGCAAATGGCCAATATGATGGCGTCGATTGCAAGAGGCGGAGAACGAAAAGAAGTGAAAATCGCTGAAAAAGTGCTGTATCAAAACGGAACAACGATGCTAACCTTTCAAAACAAACGACCAGAAGGGGGCAGTATTGACCGCTATACAGCACAAAAACTGCAAAAGTACTTAAGGCAGGTGGTAACGTCTGACAAAGGAACAGGAAGAAGGTTTCGAGACCTTCCATTTGATGTGGCGGGGAAATCAGGCACTGCCCAAACTGGCAGTAAAGATAAAAAGGGGAATCCGCTTTATCATAAGTGGTTTGCTGGATACTTTCCGGTGGAAAAACCAAAATATGCTCTTGTCGTTGTTCACCTTGATGAGACAAGTGGGCGGGCTAAGACAAATGATGCGTTTTATGATATTGTAAAAAAGGTCAACGAAATTGAAAAGAAACAGACATAGAACATCCCTTCATGTCATGTTAAAATAGTAACGACTTAGGGAACAGAGGCAAAGGAGTGCAGAGATTTTGAGTAGAAATTCTCGATTTGAACATCGTGATAAGCGCAGAAAGGCCAATATGGTGCTTAACATATTAATTGGTATCGTTGTGGTGCTTATTTTGGTGGTCGCAACGAGTTTATTAATTTTTAATAAACCGAAAGACACAGATGTAGCGAAAGAACCATCTAAAACAGCGCCTGCAACAAGTGAAAATAAACAAAAATCAGATGAAGATGTGAAAGATCAAAAGAAAGACACATCCGATGATTCAGATGCAAAAAAAGATGACTCATCTGATCAAGACGACGATGCGAAGAAGTCAGATGATGAAAAAGAGCCTAATAAAGATGCGTTAAAAGACGCCAAAGAAACAGATGGCGGCAAAACGAGTGACGTAGACAAAACATACGAAAGCGATGACTGGGAGCCTGTAGGAACAGAGCAATCCGGTTCACATACAGCAACCTATGATTCTAACTCAAAAGACTGGAAAGAAATGATGAAAGCCATGTCCTATGCAACGGGAATTTCAGAAGATCAAATGACAGTTCTTTGGTTAGGAAATAACGGGGGCCCTCAAGATGCAAAGGGAACCATCCGTGACAAATCAACAGGCGAACGCTACCGCGTGGAAATCACATGGGTAGATGAAAAAGGCTGGAAACCTGTAAAGGTTGAAAAATTAAAATAAACATGAAAAAAAGATAGCAGCCATGCTATCTTTTTTTAGATATTCGCCTTAAAATGAACAACCGCTGTATACAAAATCCGGTCATCGATCACAGTCGTTTGATGACTGACAGAATGAACGGTCAGCAAGATTGCCTGATTATGTTCAATTTGTTTTTGGATCTTTTGTTCAAGTTCTTTTAAAGACGATGCTTCAAAGAATTCAATTTTATCCTTTAGAAAATCCAACTGGAAATCCATTTGATTCACCTCTCCATACTCTTCATTCATCTTAATCTCTCTCCTCTAAAAGAGCAAATATTTTTCTACCCCTCCCAGTATTTTTTAGTAGGAAAGAAACTGAAGATGTGGTAGGATAGGAACTGTTCGACGGATTAAAACATACTATACGCATAGGAATAAATAGATAAAGTGGAGGGAAAGAAAATGGGACGTGAGTTTCTTTCTTTATTTGATCATTGGGCTGACTCTTATGACGACACGGTAAGTGGTCATGATGAGCAGTATGAAGAAGTGTTTCGCCGGTATCCGGTTATTTTAAAAGAAATTGTTCTGCGTGCAGGTCAAGATGTTCTTGAGTTTGGAAGCGGCACGGGGAATTTAACAGCGGCACTGCTCGCAGCTGATAAGAACGTATTTGGCGTTGAACCTTCAGACGCCATGAAGAAAGCGGCTCTTCAAAAGGGAATACCCGATGTGATTCATGATGGGGATTTTTTATCATTTCCAGCGCTGCCATTTGAGCCGGATACAATCGTCAGTTCATATGCTTTCCACCATTTAACGGACGAAGAAAAAAAACAAGCCATTCACACCTATAGCAACATCCTTCACTCAGATGGTAAAATAGTCTTTGCTGATACAATGTTTCAAAATCAAGCAGCACATCAAGCTGAAATTGACAAAGCGAAAGCGGCAGGATTCGATCAGCTTGCTGAAGATTTAGAAACAGAATATTATCCATCCATCGATGTGCTAAAGCAAATCTTTGAAGAAGAAGGTTTTAGTACGTCCTTTCATCAAATGAATGATTTTGTTTGGATCGTAGAAGCGAAGAAAAGGGAATGAAAGGATGTTTTTGATTTGAAAATCGCAGTCATAGGTGCAATGGAAGAAGAAGTGACGATATTAAGAGATCAACTAAAGAATGCTACACAAGAAAACATCGCTGGGTGTGAATTCACAACAGGTGTTTATGAAGATAAAGAAGTGATTTTATTAAAATCAGGGATTGGAAAAGTGAATGCAGCGGTCAGCACAACACTTCTGCTTGACCGCTTTCAGCCGGATTATGTGATCAATACAGGATCAGCTGGCGGTTTCCATCACACATTAAATGTAGGGGATATTGTCATCTCTACTGATGTTAGACATCATGATGTGGATGTCACGATCTTTAATTACGAATACGGACAAGTACCAGGATTGCCAGCTGCTTTTGTTGCAGACGAAAAGCTTGTGAAGCTGGCAGAGGAATCGGCTTTAGAGATCGATCATATCCAAGTGGCAAAAGGAACGATTGCAACCGGAGATTCATTTATGAATGATCCGGATCGTGTAGCGTTTGTGAGAGAGAAGTTTCCAGAGCTATATGCGGTGGAAATGGAAGCCGCAGCCGTTGCACAAGTTTGCCAGCTCTTTGGAACGCCATTTGTTGTCGTTCGAGCGCTATCTGATATTGCAGGGAAAGAATCCAATGTCTCATTTGATCAATTTCTTGAACAAGCAGCGATTCACTCAACCGACCTTGTCTTGCGTATGATAAAGCAAACTCAATAAAAGAAGGGGATTCCCCCTTCTTTTCCATACAAAGGAAGGGAATCATATGGCTGTCATAAAGGATATTACAGAATTAATTGGCCGCACACCGCTTTTAAAACTGTCAGGAATCGGCATCCCGGAAGGTGTAGAGGTATATGCAAAGCTTGAGATGATGAATCCGGGTGGAAGTATTAAAGATCGTTTAGGTGATATGCTCATAAGAGAAGCATTAGCATCTGGCAAATTGCGCCCTGGTGGAACCATCATTGAAGCAACTGCTGGAAACACAGGAATTGGGCTTGCCCTCAGTGCAAGAAAGCATCAATTGCGGACCATTTTTTGCGTACCAGAACATTTTAGTCAAGAAAAACAACAGCTCATGAAAGCGCTCGGTGCAGAGATTATTCATACACCAAGAAAAGAGGGCATGCAGGGTGCGATTGATCGAGCCCTTGAACTAGAGGCAAGCCTTGACAATGCCTATTGCGTTTTACAATTTAAAAACCAAGTAAATCCATTGACTTACTATAAAACACTTGGCCCAGAATTATGGTCCGATTTGCAAGGAAATATCGATGTATTCGTGGCAGGAGCGGGATCTGGCGGGACTTTTCAAGGGTGTGCTGCCTATTTAAAAGAGCAGCATCCTGCGTTAAAAACAGTTGTTGTCGAACCTGAAGGATCGATTTTAAATGGAGGAGATCCGGGTCCGCATAGAACGGAAGGAATCGGCCTTGAATTTATCCCAGATTATATGGAATCTGCTTTATTCGATGAGATATATACCGTCAGTGATGATGATGCTTTCCAAATGGTGAAAGTAGCTGCTGAAAAAGAAGGCGTTCTCATCGGGAGTTCTTCGGGTGCAGCGTTATTTGCCGCTTTAGAAGAAGCGAAGAAGGCAGCACCTGGGACAGTCATCGTCACCATTTTTCCTGACAGCAGTGAACGGTATTTAAGTAAAGGAATTTATGAGGGAGGAAAATAAAATGAAACGAAAAACAATGATGATACACAGCGGAACAACTGGTGATGAAAAAACGGGCGCTGTGTCTGTGCCGATATATCAAGTGAGCACATATAAGCAGCCGAAAGCAGGCGAACATACAGGATATGAATATTCAAGAACTGCGAATCCAACAAGAACGGCACTAGAAACCGTCATTCGTGACCTTGAAGGAGGAGCAAACGGCTACGCATTTGGTTCAGGAATGGCTGCCATTACGGCAGTGATGATGCTGTTTAACAGCGGAGATCATATTGTCCTGACAGATGACGTATACGGCGGAACGTACCGCGTCATCACAAAGGTACTCAACCGTATTGGCATTCAAGCGACCTTTGTTGACACAAGTGATCCTGAAGCAGTGAAAAAGGCGATTTTACCCGAAACAAAAGCGGTTTACATTGAATCACCAACCAATCCTTTACTGAAAATGACTGATCTCAAAGCGATCGGCCAATTGACAAAAGAAGCCAACATCTTAATGATTGTTGATAATACATTTTTCACACCTTATTTCCAAAGGCCGATTGAATATGGGGCGGACATTGTCCTGCATAGTGCCACTAAATATTTAGGCGGCCACAGTGATGTCGTAGGCGGGCTAGTTGTAACAGCGACGGAAGAGCTTGGGGAAGAACTGCATTTTGTTCAAAATTCTACTGGTGGAATTCTTGGACCGCAGGATTCATGGCTTCTCATGAGAGGAATCAAAACGCTTGGACTAAGAATGGAAGCACATCAGCAAAATGCACAGAAAATCGCTGAGTTTTTAGAACAACATCCAGCAGTCACACGTGTTTATTACCCAGGCCTTGATGCTCACCCTGGACATGAACTTGCAAAAACGCAAGCATCAGGCTACGGCGGCATGATCTCTTTTGACATTGGAAAAGAAGAACATGTCGATGTGTTTTTAAGTCAGCTTAAGCTGTTTACGATCGCAGAAAGCCTTGGAGCGGTTGAAAGCTTAATCTCTGTTCCTGCTCGAATGACTCATGCGTCCATTCCAAAAGACCGCCGCGAGGAGCTTGGCATCACTGATGGGTTAATTCGTATATCCGTCGGGATTGAAGATGTGGATGATTTACTGAATGATATGAAGCAGGGGCTAAACGCACTAGTGAATGGATAGATTTACATGCCACTACCTTTCTTTTACTATGTTAAGCTATCAATAGACATGTTAAACAGGAAGGTGATTCAAGTGAAGAAAAAGTGGAGTGGTTTAGTGACAGATTACAAGCAGTACGCTTTTATTTTGCTTGCTGTCAGCACCTTTTTATATATTGGTACGATCATACCAAGCCAACACATCGAAGCATCTCCAAAAATGCTGATGATGGGAATTGATTGTATTTTCTTATTAGCAGCTTTTCTTTGTGTGAGACGCGCGATCTTTTTTCAAAAGAAACTGCAAGAACTAGATGAAGATTAATTCGAAAAGTCTCCTCATATACGTGAGGGGGCTTTTTTGATTGTATTGGACAATCGGACAAGAATAAATGTAGAAATTTAGTCAAACACACAAAAATCATCTATTTTACTAAAAACAGGTTTACAAAATGGTGCTTGCTGGATATACTAACAAAGTAATTAAAAACGTAAAGGAGGCTGAAGAATATGTTATTCGTATCTACTTGTGAACAATTCAACCAACAATTTCATCATGTCATCAGCCTGTGGAAGAGCTCGTGTCCTTCCTTTACCTTATACGGTGCACACGCTTCAAAACTGTTAAAGTAAACGAGGATTTTACGTATCATCCATTGCAGGTTGGAAGACACTGTCTTTTGATCTGCATTTTTGTGTGCCCACAGGTCAACTGACAAAGAAGATCTGCGGGCTATTTCGCGTGCTGCGAACTGAAGGGAGGTGAGCGTATATGACAATCCATTTATTTTTTATCACATTGACGATCCGACGAAAATACAAAGACATTGAAACAGTTCTTTATGAACAACAAGTCGAAACATTTTATGAAGAAATGAAGCAGAAACAACTAAAGTACATGAACTAAAATACGAAAAGAAAAATGCGAAAAGGAGGAGATTGACATGTTTATGATGCTTGCAATACTTGATTGTTATACTATGGAGAAGGACCAGGTTTAGACACGCTCCACATTGATCATCTGCACATATGATATCCGTAAAAGGAGATTGTGAGGTGATCAACGAATGTCGATGTCACCATATATGAGGTTTCCGTCAGTGGGGCACGGATATGCATCCATTCCGCATTCCTTAAAGCATGGATACGGCAATCCGTACCGAATGCAAAGAGAGCAAGAGGAAATGCTCAGACAATATATGTATCAGTACCGAGCTTATTGGTATTAAAGAAAAGGAGCAGGAAACGTTATCGTTTCCTGCTCCTTTTACATTAGCAAATCCAGCTTGCACCGATGATGATCAACAAAATGAACAGTACAACAAGCAATGCGAATCCGCCTGCAAAGCCGCCACCGTAACCACCGCAGCCTCCAGCATAACCTCCACCAAAGCCCATAATCTAGCACCACCTTTATCTAATCAAGATACATTCATAAAATATGCAGCTCATGCAGAAAACGAAATCAATCTGAGCACAATTAATGAAAACGCCTATTCGGATTAAATTTTTTGAAGTTCTGCGAAACATTTTCTGAAAAGATGCCGTCTAATCAATAACAAATGATTAGGACTAGGTCTTAAACTTTGTTAGGTGTGAGCCGATATGAAAAGTAAGAAAATTCGTAAATAGTTTTATTTACTGGTGCAAAGCAGGTGTTAACATTGATTCAAAGCTGGATTGGAAAACAAATGAGGGAACCAAAAGGCTTGTTCTCAAAATGGGTTGCCCGCTATATGGAAAAAAATCATCATAATATCAATGAATGGACGATTCAACTCTTAAATATACAAGAAAATGACCGGATTTTAGAAATCGGTACTGGAAGAGGCATGACATTATCGAAGGTAGCAGAGAAACTTGATCGCGGTAAAGTATATGGAGTGGATGCCTCTCGCCATATGATCAAATATGCAAAAAGAAAACATAAGAAGCTTGTGGAACAGGATAAAGCCCTTGTGACTCTTGGTAAAGCCGAGCATTTACCTTTTGAAGACAGATCATTCAATAAATTATTTACGGTGCAGACCATTTATTACTTGAAGGATATTGAGCAAGTCATGAAGGAAGTGTACCGCGTTCTTCAAGTGGATGGAGAAGTATTCTTATCATTCCAACAGCAGGAACTGATGAAGGAACAAAAGCGGTCACATTCTTTTTCATCGTATAGTGAACAAGAGATCAGCCGCCTATTTTCAGCGTATCACTTTAGAGAAGTTTCGGTTTATCACTATGATACATACATCTGTATCAAAGCGTTAAAATGATGAAAATATTTCCCAGGTAATGAACAAGCATTCTAAAAGAGGCTCTTCGTGAGAGGAGCTTCTTTGCGTGTCATTGAATCATGTTTGAACGAATTAAAAAAAAGTCTCTTCACCAGAAGAGACTTTTGTATATGATGTAGGCGCCAGCCAGGTGTGTAAGGAATGATAGTATATATAAGGAATTTGTTTGTCGATTAAGGATACCTGTCTGGCTTATTTATTATATCGACACCGTTCTTCAAAAGTTTAGCTTTTTTTTCAATATTTTCTTTTTTATTTGACTGGAAGATACATTTTTCTCTCCGTGATAGACATTTTTCGCTTTTTTTTATCAATTGTGCCATTTGGAGCAGGGAATTGCTTCAGAAGTAGAGAAAATTGTAGAGACTTCATTTTTAAACAAAAAGGGAGGAATGAAAATATGTCGGGAAACAAAGGTGTCGTTTATAAAGGAGCAGGAAATGTAGCAGTTGAGGATATTGGATACCCTGATTTGATTTTAAGAGATGGCCCGGGTGTACCGAAAGCCAATGTGGGGCGCAAATGTGAGCATGGCGTCATTTTAAAAGTAGTGACGACGAATATTTGCGGAAGTGACCAGCACATGGTGAGAGGTCGTACCACTGCGCCTGCAGGACTAGTCCTTGGTCATGAAATTACAGGTGAAGTCGTTGAGGTTGGACGAGATGTGGAGTTTATTCAAAAAGGAGACCTTGTGTCCGTTCCCTTTAATATTGCTTGTGGACGATGCGTCATGTGTAAGGAACAAAAAACCCATGTGTGCTTAAATGTAAACCCGGACCGTCCAGGCTCTGCCTATGGATATGTCGATATGGGCGGATGGGTTGGCGGCCAATCCGAGTACGTCATGGTGCCGTATGCAGATTTCCAGCTGCTGAAATTTCCAGACAAAGATCAAGCGATGGAAAAAATACTTGATCTGACGATGCTTTCCGATATTTTCCCGACAGGTTTTCACGGTGCATATTCGGCTGGAGTAAAGCCTGGTTCAACCGTATATATTGCCGGTGCAGGGCCAGTAGGTCTTGCCGCAGCGCATTCCGCTCAGCTTCTTGGCGCTTCTACGGTCATTGTCGGTGATTTGAATGAACAAAGGCTGGAGCAGGCCAGAAGCTTTGGCTGTGAGACGATCAATTTAAGAAAACATGATCGAATCGGCGAACAAATCACCAATATCTTAGGAGAGCCAGAAGTAGACTGTGCCGTCGATTGTGTTGGCTTTGAGGCTTCAGGTCATGGAGATCAAGGAGAAGCGCCTGCAACCGTTTTAAATACAATTATGGATATTACCAAAGTTGGCGGTAAACTCGGAATCCCAGGGCTTTACGTCACAGAAGACCCAGGTGCAGTGGATGCTGATGCAAAAGTTGGATCACTGAAAGTGCGAATTGGACTCGGCTGGGCAAAAGCCCATACCTTTGTGACAGGCCAAACCCCTGTCATGCAATATCACCGCAGTCTAATGAAATCCATTTTAAGCGGAAGAGCACAAATCGCCAAAGCGGTGAATGCAACCGTCATTAACCTTGATCAAGCCCCTCAAGGATACAGCGACTTTGATTCCGGTGTAGCGAAGAAATTTGTCATTGACCCGCATGGGGTGATTTCTAAATAATGAATCAATGAGAATAATCGAAAAAACTTACGGGAGATTATATCCTGTAAGTTTTTTTGTGTAAATAGACTTTTAAGATTCAGAGGTTTCCATTCTAAATATAAGAAACAAAACTTACACAGCCACTGATTAGCTTTGTTTAGTTATTTAGAATGATCAAATCTCTCAGTAAGTTGTTATAACAGTCCTTCTTTTATTTAATCTAGAGTTGATCTCTGCTAGCCATGCAAGAGTATGTAGTCCTCTGTTAAATCCACAAATGCTTTTAAAGCAGGGGACATCCATTTGTTTTTATGCCAAAATAGTTGAATTTTTGTTGAGAAACTGGGTTCCACCCAATTGATTTTGATGATATTGCCTTCTAAAATTTCTCTTTTCACAGAAATTTCAGGAAGTACAGCAATTCCTAAGCCAGCCATTACACATTTTTTTATGGCTTCTACATCTGCTAATTCTAGTTTACTTCTCGGTTTTGCTCCCGCTTGTGTTAATGAATGTTCAAAGGCGTAGCGATAATCACAGTCTTCAGTTAACAACAATCTTTGCTCGTTCAAATCAATTGGATATACTTTTTGTTTTTTGCTCAAAGGATTTGTTGGGCAGCATACAATGGCCATCGGTTCATCTTTTAATTCTTTTACAAGTAAATGTGAGGATACTACAGGATTCATGGACAATAAAGCGACATCAATTTGTCCTTCTAATAATAGATTTAGAACATCCTTTTCCGCTATTCCTGGGCGGAAGATCAGTTCGACTTTTGGATACTTTGTTTGAAAGTCCGTTAAAATGTGAGGAAGCCGGTAGGTGCATTGTGTTTCAGATGCACATATTCTCAAAATGCCGCTTGGCTCATTCATTCCGCCAACAGCCTCTAATGCTTCCCCAGTTAAGCCTAAAATTTTATCCGTATAATGTTGAAATTGTTTGCCAGCTTCTGTTAAGACCACCCTTTTTCCAAGCCTTTCAAATAGAGGGGTTCCTAGCTCTTCTTCCAGTGCAACAATATTTGCTGTGATGCTAGATTGAGCATAACCAAGCATTTGTGCAGTTTTTGTAAAGTTTAATACTTTTGATGCTGTTTGGAACATCATCAGTTGTTTGATCTCCAACTTCAAGCCTCCCTAAATCGGATCAGCCGATTGATATCATCAGAAAACCTCTATAGATTGATCATAACATTTTTACTATCATAAAAGTAAGCGCTTGCAAGTTGTGTTATTTCAAATATTCAGATTTGCAAAGGGGAGATGGCTTTGTTTGAAATGATTGTCAATTCAGTGAATGATTTTTTATGGACATATATTTTAGTAGTCATGTTAATCGGCATAGGAATCTACTTTACAGTGAGAATGAAATTTATGCAAATTGTCTTACTAAAAGAGATTTTCCGTTCTATTTTTGAAAAAGCGCCCAAAACCAAAAAGGGAAGTCATGAAATTTCATCTATGCAAGCTTTTTTTATTGGAGCTGCTACAAGAATTGGTACTGGAAATATGGCAGGCGTTGCGATTGCCATCACAGTGGGCGGTCCAGGAGCTATTTTCTGGATGTGGTTTGCGGCCGTTTTAGGGGGAGCTTCTGCGTTTGTTGAAAGTACACTAGCTCAAATTTATAAAATTAGAACAAATGATGGATTTAAAGGGGGACCAGGCTACTATATTCAAAAGCAATTCGGAATGAAGTGGCCAAGCAGGGTTTTTGCCTTTTCTGTTATTCTTAGTTTCGGCTTAATTTTTAACGCTGTACAAACGAATACAATTACAAATGCCTTTCAATATTCATTTGGGATCAGCCCAATTGCCATGGGGCTATTTGTCACAATTTTTACTGCTTGCATCATTTTTGGTGGTGTCAAGCGAATCGCTAATTTTACACAAATCATTGTGCCAATTATGTCGGCATTTTATATCATTTTAGCACTTTATGTGATTGTCACAAATATCGGTGCTGTACCCGCGGCATTAACAAGTATTATGAAAAGTGCGTTTGGGTTAGAGCAAATCGTTGGGGGCGGGATTGGTGCTGCGATAATGAACGGTGTAAAACGTGGGCTCTTTTCCAATGAAGCAGGAATGGGAAGTGCTCCAAATGCCGCTGCTGCCGCTAATGTTTCGCATCCAGTAAAACAAGGGTTTGTTCAATTATTAGGTGTATTTTTTGATACATTAGTTGTTTGTAGCTGTACTGCCTTTATTATTATGCTATCGACAGTAGAAACAGCTGGTGAATTATCTGGTATCGAAATTACACAAGCAGCAATGGCACAGCATTTTGGATCTTGGGCTAGTATTTTCTTAGCATTTGCTATATTTACTTTTGCTTTTAGTTCTATTGTAGGTGGCTACTATTATGGTGAAGCCAATATCGGTTTTATCCATAAAAGTGTAACAGCGCTATTGATGTATCGAATTATGGTATTAATGATGATCATGTTTGGGGCTGTGGCCAACATACAAATCGTTTGGACTTTGGCCGACTTGTCGATGGCCATTATGGCAATTGTCAACTTGATTGCGATTGCAATTCTAGGCAAGTTCGCTTTTGCCGCTTTGGATGATTACATTCAACAAAGATTGTTAGGCAAAGATCCTGTCTTTTATGCATCTAGCATACCAGGTTTAAAAGAAATAGAATGGTGGGGAGCAGAAAAACAAACTGCTAACTCCATAAACACAAATGAAGGAGTAGAAAAATCATGATGAATTTTGAATATCATTGCCAAACAAAAATGATGATGGGGACTGGTCAATCAAAAGAAATCGGTTCTATAGTAGAAGATATTGTATTGCCGGGTGCCACAGTTATGCTGGTGACGGACTCTGGTGTGAAGAGCGCAGGGCTCGTTCAGCCTATTGAAGCGTATTTGCAGGAAGCTGGTTATCCTGTCGTTGTATTTGATCAAGTATCTCCAAATCCTAGAGATAGTGAATGTCTAGCTGGTGCAGAGCTCTTTAGAAAAGAACAAGCATCAGCGGTCATTGCGATTGGTGGCGGAAGTCCAATGGATACGGCGAAAGCGATTGCTTTATTAGGTCCAAATGGCGGCATTCCTGAAGATTATATATCAGGAAAGAAGGCGTATGCTAATCTATCTCCATTAATTTGTATTCCAACAACGGCTGGTACTGGTTCTGAGGTGACCCGTTCATCTGTCATTACGTTAGCTGCTTCACATAAAAAAATCACATTAAAGCATGGCTTGCTTCGGCCAACCATTGCGATTTTAGATCCTGCTCTTACATTGACGGTGCCAAAAGGCATAACAGCCGCAACAGGCGTGGATGCATTGGTACATGCTATTGAAGGCTATTCATGTAAAGTAACAAATCCTATTTCCAAAGCAATGGGTTCAAGTGCAATGGAGATAATTGTGAAATACTTACCCAAGGCATATGAAAATGGATCTGATCTAGAAGCGAGATACAAAATGCAGGAAGGGAGCTTACTAGCCGGCTTATGCTTCGGTTCAGCCGATGTCGCAGCCGTTCATTGCTTAGCAGAAGCACTTGGTAGTCTTTATGATACACCTCATGGTATCGCAAACGCGGTATTTTTGCCTTATGTTATGCAATTCAATGCAGTCGAAAACAAGGTATTACACGCAGAGCTTGCCAAAATAATGAGCTTTGCAGATAAAACGGATTCAGATGATGTGGCGATTCAAAAATTAATTGATGGCATGTATACATTCACAAAAAAATTAGGTATTCCAGCACTAAAAGATTTATCTTATGTAAAAGAAGAGGATTTTGAAAAAATGGCTGAATTAGCAGAACAAAACGGCTCTACATCAAGCAATGTTCGTACTGTTACGAAAGCCGACTACTTAGATATTTTAAAGGCTGCTTTTTAAAATCACCATATAGAAAAATAGAATCAATGAATTCCAAAGAAACACCCTCTTCATGACACGATCACTTGGAGGGTGTTCTTTTATGTTTCATGTGGCTAGGTATCGTCTATATATGAGTGGTATGATAGACGACAACATCTGATGGAGAAAGGGTTGGATAAACAATGAAATTTCACAATAAAACCGTTATCATCACAGGCGCAGCCAATGGAATTGGTGAAATGATCGCCTGGGGCTATGCAAAAGAAGGAGCACGAGTGGTGCTTGCGGATATAGATGAAGAAAAGGGTAAGCGCTTGGAGGAAGAGCTAAAAAAAGAATCATTAGAAGCTTATTTTAAGAAAACGGATGTGACGCAAGAAAAGGAGATTCAGCAGTTCATGTCGTTTGCGGCGGAGCGCTGTAAAACGATTGATATTCTCATTAATAATGCTGGTGTCATGTGCACAGTATCGCCTTATGAATTAACGCTTGATGAGTGGGATCGTGTGTTACAGACGAACCTAAGAGGGACTTTTTTATGTGCAAGAGAAGCAGCACGTTATATAAAAGAGAATCCAAAAGGCGGTTCTATTGTGAACATTTCATCCACCCGCGCGACCATGTCAGAGCCTCATACAGAAGCATATGCCGCATCAAAAGGCGGAATATCTGCGCTGACTCATGCCTTAGCGGCTTCTTTTAGTTCGGATCATATCACGGTGAATAGCATTTCACCTGGATGGATTGAAACGAAGGATGAGGAGAATCTTCGAGAGATCGATCACCAACAGCATCTTTCCAATCGAGTCGGCACGCCAAAGGATATTGTGAAGGCCTGCTTTTATTTAACCGATGAGGAGAATCAATTTGTGACCGGCACAGATTTAGTCGTTGATGGCGGCATGACCAGAAAGATGATCTATGCTGATTAACTTGAAAAAACATTGACGCTTTGATCAAGGCGCAGTACAATATGTAACAATTCAACTGAAGATCGTGATGAAATAAAGACATAGCGCAAATAGAGAAGAGTACATCATGAGCTGTCCCGCACAGAGAACTCCGTGAAGCTGAGAAGGAGCCGGGCAGCATGATGGAACCAAGCCTCTTAGCTCTGCACCGGATTCCTTCAGATGATGGTGCAGCGATATTCTCCCGTTACAGAGATGGGTTCATGATGACCTGCTAAGGTTCATCTGGCAACAGATGAATAAACTGAGGTGGCAACGCGGAGTAAATCCCGTCCTCAAGACAGAAATGTCTTGGGGGCGGGATTTTTTTATGACAAATAGGGGGAAAAGTGATGAAAAAACATTGGCGGGATATGAGTTTGCTGCTTGGAGCCATCGGAATTGCGAACATAGGAGAATGGATTTATATGATTGCTCTCCATCTGCTCATTTTTCAAGAAACGGGCTCTGTGCTGGCTGTAACAGCTGTCTATATGCTGAGACCGGCTGCGGCTCTTTTGACAAACAGCTGGTCTGGCAGTTTGATTGACAGGCTGAATCAGCGGAAAGTGATGATCAGCTTAGATATCAGCCGAGCTATCCTGATCGCATGCATAGCCTTTGCGTTATTTTCAGGACATCTGCTCATCCTGTATGTGATGGTGTTTCTCATTCAAATGGCACAAGCGATGTTTCATCCAGCGTCGATGGTCTATATGACAGGATTGATCCCGGCGAATAACCGAAAACGGTTTAATGCCATTCGCTCATTATTACAATCGGGTGGGTTTTTACTTGGCCCCGCTGCAGCAGGTCTGCTTTTTTTAGTCGGTACACCTGTTTTTTCAATTTATATAAATGCGATCTGCTTGTTGGTATCTGCTCTGTTAACAATGTGTTTACCGAATTTGCTCAAACAAGATGCTGGCCAAAAGGGTTTTACCCTTTCAATGTTAAAAGAGGATGCGAGGCTTGTTCTTCGATTTAGTTTGACATCACGCCAAATTATGGCGGTGTATTTATTATTTAGTGCCGCTATCACGGTACTTCCTACTGCCATTGACTCTCTTGAAACAGCCTTTGCAAAAGAAGTGCTTCTGCTAACTGATACACAATATGGTCTTCTTGTGAGTATAGCTGGGGCAGGCATTATCGCAGGCGCAGGTCTCAATTCGGTGATTGTGGAGAGGCTGCCTGTTTCGATCATGCTTGGGATTGGCAGTTTGTTGGTGGCATGTGGCTATCTCATTTATGCTTTTTCCAGCACATTGTTTATAGCCGCTGTTGGATTTTTTATATTAGCATTCTTTTTAGCATTTGCGAACACAGGTTTTATGACTTTCTATCAAACGAATATCCCGATAGAGGTGATGGGGAGGGTAGCCAGTTTTTATGCTTTAGTTGAAGCCATTCTGACGATCATGCTGACAGGTGTCTCTGGTGGGCTTGCACATGTTTTATCAATCCGAACCTCCGTTGTCACCGGGAGTCTATGTATGCTTCTTGTCTGTTTATTGCTATGTTTTGTCATCTTTCGTCCATTGACTGGCAAAAAGATAGTGCATCCTACTTAGAAAATTAAAAAAATTATGTTATGATTATTTAAGTAAGTTAATTAAATTGATGAGAAAAGGAGTCTTACACATGAAAGCACTACGCTGGCACGATCAAAAGGACATTCGACTAGAGGAAATTGATGAACCAAAAGTTGCTCCAGGAAAAGTGAAACTTAAAGTGAAATGGTGCGGCATTTGTGGTAGTGATTTACATGAATATCTAGGAGGACCTATCTTCATTCCAGTGAATGAACCTCATCCACTGACAAAAGAAAAAGCACCTATTACACTGGGGCATGAATTTTCTGGTGAGGTTGTTGAAGTAGGAGAAGACGTCAGCAATTACAAAGTAGGCGACCGAGTGGTTGTTGAGCCTATTTTTGCAACTCACGGACATCAAGGTGCTTACAACTTAGATGAAAACATGGGCTTTTTAGGACTTGCCGGAGGCGGCGGTGGATTCTCTGAATATGTATCTGTCGATGAAGAATTACTTCATTTATTACCAGACGAAATTTCATATGAGCAAGGGGCACTTGTAGAGCCTTCAGCAGTTGCTTTATATGCGGTTCGTTCTAGTAAAGTACAAGCTGGGGATACAGCGGCTGTGTTTGGTTGCGGACCAATTGGCTTGCTTGTTATTGAAGCATTAAAAGCAGCTGGTGCTACTGATATTTACGCAGTAGAATTATCTAAAGAACGCCAAGAAAAAGCGAAAGAGCTTGGAGCGATCATTGTTGATCCTTCTCAATATGAAGATGTTGTTCAAGAAATTGCACGCCGTACAAACGGTGGCGTCGATGTTTCTTTTGAAGTGACAGGTGTACCTGTTGTATTGAAGCAAGCAATCCAATCAACTAGAATTTCAGGTGAAACAGTCATTGTAAGCATTTGGGAAAAAGGCGCAGAAATTATGCCAAATGACATCGTCATTAAAGAACGTACAGTTAAAGGGATCATCGGCTATAGAGACGTATTCCCATCTGTATTAAACTTAATGAGAAAAGGCTATTTCTCTGCTGATACACTCGTTACGAAAAAAATCAAGCTTGACGATGTAATCGAGGATGGCTTCAATGCATTAATCAATGAAAAAGATCAAGTGAAAATTTTAGTTAGTGCTGAATAGTAAGACAACGAAGGGGAATGGCAAAAGCCATTCTCTTTTCTATTCATAGTGATCAATCAATGGAAAGAGCAGGACAATTTCCTTTAACACACTTAAAAAAAGGTGAATAAATGGATCAAAAAAAGTCGATCAGGTTCTCGTGCCTGATCGACTTTTTTATCGTCCAAGAGATCTTCCGTACACGCTGACTCGTTTCTCTAACAAGGCAAAAGCGAGTTCAAAGAAAATGCTCAGCAGCCAATAGATCAAAGCAGAGACGAGATACGTTTCTAAAAACTGATAGCCGTCGTTCGCAATGATTCGGGAAATCCCCATGATCTCAAGTACTCCAATCGTAAACGAAAGAGAGGTGGCTTTTAATAGCTGAATGAGCTGATTGCCTAAGTTTGGCAGGGCTACCACAAATGCCTGCGGCAAAATAATGCGCATCATCGCTTGGCGTGTCGTCATCCCCACAATTTTTGCCGCTTCAAGCTGTCCTTTGTCTACCGCAAGAAGTGCACTCCGAACGACCTCTGTTAAATGGGCGGCTGAATGAAGGCTGAATGTAATAAGGGCAACAGCTAATGGAGAGACCATATCTGGATGAAAGGTCAGCCCGAATGTACCGCTCACTTTGGTTAGAACAAAAGGAAGTCCATAAAAGAAAGCGAACAACTGAACAATAAGAGGCGTTCCTCTAAAAAAGGAGACATAGAGCGTCACAAGCTGCCTGAGTACAGGAATGCGGAAGAGACGAATGAAAGCAAAAACAGATCCAATCATCAGGCTTACAGCCATGGAAACGAGTGCAATCAATAATGTAAAAGGAACGCCTTTTAGAATATGAGGTACTTGGTCAATCGCAAATTGAATATCAATGGTTTGCATCAAATCGCCTCCTTAACGTGACAGGCTGGTGCGGCCTTTTACAAATTTCCTTTCAAGCAGCATGGTGATCAGTTCAATACTCATGCAAATAAGCCAATACACAATCGCAATGATCACATACACCTCAAACAGACCGATTCCGTAGTTATTTCCTAAAATGATCTTCACCTGCCCCATGATATCAATGAGTCCGATTGTAAAGGCAATTGCCGTGTCTTTGACGAGATCAATGGTGTAATTTCCGAGGTTCGGCAGTGCAATGAGGAAGGCCTGCGGGATAATGATCCTAATCAACGCTTGTGTATCTGTCATCCCAACAATGTAGGCGGCCTCCAGCTGATCCTTCCCGACAGATGAATACGCACTGCGAAAAACTTCAGATAAATAAGCGCCCGTATGTAAAGAAAACGTCATCATCACAAATAACACACGATCCCAATGATTGATTTGAATCCCTGCCACAAGCAAAAGCTGAGGCAGTCCAAAATAAATCAAGAAAAGCTGAACAATTAAAGGTGTACTCCGTGTAAAAGATAAATAAATAACAGCCAATTGCTTCAGCACTGGGATTTGCTTGATGCGAATACATGCAAATAGCAAGCCGATGATGATGGCAAAAAACAATGACACGATAATAATGAGAAAAGTGAGTGGCAGGCGTTCAAGCACCTGTAAAAAAATGCGCAGCCAATCTCCAGCTGTAAACGTCATGACGCTTCATTCCTTCCTTCATTTTGATCGCCTTGCTCTGAGATGTCATCAATATCTTGAAAGAAATCAATCCCAAACCACTTTTTCGCCAGCTTAGGCAGTGTTCCATCATCAATCATCTCTTGTGTGATCCGGTCCAAATCTGCTGCAAGCTGCTTTTCGCTTGGCTGTAAGACAAGAAAGATAGGTTCCTTTGACACAATGCCGCCAACTTTGACCTTTAGGTTTAAATGTTTTTGAATGGTATCAAAGGTTGAAATGTTCATAAAAGCTGCATCGGACCGTCCGCTTTCAACGCGCTTTAAGTTAAGTTCATTTGAAGGACTCTCAATAGTCGTCAGCGGAATATCCGGATCATGCTCTTTATTATATTGATTTAATATCGAACGCAAGCCTCCGCTAGGGCTGACAGGAGCCAGCTTTTTAGATGTCATATCATCAAGCGATCGAATCTCTTTGTCTGATTCATTCACAATTAAACCTGTCATCGAATAACCATACGGAACCTTAGGGTAAAGGAAACGCTTTTCACGTTCAGGATTACTAAAAAACCAATTAGCCGCCATTTCAAACTTCCCTGCGCCTACACCAATTAAATTCGATTCTTCCTCGCCAAAAATGTAATCAAAATGTACGTGAGGAAGTCTATTTTCCACTTCATTTAAATAATCAATGTTATAGCCAATCGGTTCGTTTCGGTCATTTGTTGCTAAAAAGGGTGGATTGACCTCTGCACTCAGTGCGACTTTTACAATTTTTCTGCCATCGTCGGTCGTGGTTTTCACACTGCTGCAGCCCATCAGAGAAAGAAAAAGCAGAAGGACACCGGACATCATGAATGCTGTCTTTTGTTTCATTTGTCTTTCTCCGATTCTTGCCACATGCCGCGATGAATTCTTGATAAAAATTGTTTCGTTCGTTCATGCTGTGGCTTCAATAGGACGTCTTCTGGTGAGCCTTTTTCAACGATTTCGCCATCTGCCATAAAGATCACCGTATCCGCCACGTCCTTTGCAAAAGAAATTTCATGCGTCACAATGACCATCGTCATGCCTTGACTTGCAATATCTTTGATCATTTCTAGAATTTCTCCTACCATCTCTGGGTCCAGTGCCGACGTAGGTTCATCAAACAAAAGCACTGAAGGGTTCATCGCAAGTGCGCGGGCTATGCCAATTCGCTGCTGCTGACCGCCGGATAATTCACTCGGAAATGCATCTTTTTTATGAAGCAGTCCAATCCGCGTTAAAAATTGCTCCCCTACCTTTTCAGCTTCTTTTTTAGACATGTTTTGAGACACGATCAATCCTTCTGTAATATTTTCAAGTGCTCGTTTATTCTGAAACAAGTGATAATGCTGAAACACCATGGAGGATTGCTGCCTGAGTTTTAGCAGATCTTTTTTATGATATCGTTCAAATTGAATCGTGGCTTCACCAACCGTCAGCTCACCATTGTCTGGAATATCGAGGCTGTTTAAGCTGCGAAGAAGTGTTGTTTTTCCTGACCCGCTCGGTCCAATAATGGCGACCACTTCACCTTCTTGTACGGTGAAATCAATGCCTTTTAACACATGGGTCTGCCCATAAGATTTATGTAGATTAGTAGCTGAAATCATAAAAGCATCACGTTCCTTTGACATATGTACTTAATATTGATAAAATTTAACACATTAAATCCTATAAGTAAAGTGTGTTTTATTTATTCCGATTGGAAAAATCAGATATGATAGATTGTGAGATATAGAGGAGTTGGATACGTTTTGTCTAAAGCATTATTTGTCGATACCGATTTTCAAAAAACATGGCTCAATCAACTAGAATCTCTTCGTGAAACGATCGAACAAACGGCAAAAGAACATGATGAAGGCGCTTATTTTCCTGAAAAAAATATTGAATCATTAGTAGAGATGGGCTATACGACGTTGTCTCTTCCTGCTGAATATGGAGGCGGAGGTCAATCTGTGAAGGATATGGTTCTGTTTCAAGAGACGCTCGGCAGTATGGACGGAGCGACCGCTTTATCAATCGGCTGGCACCAAGGGGTTGTAGGCGAAATTTACGAAAAGAAACAATGGAATGAGCAGCAGCTGCAATTCTTTGCGGAAGAAGTGAAGAAGGGCGCCCTTGTCAACCGTGCCGTGAGCGAGGCGCAGACAGGCAGTCCAACAAGAGGCGGGAAGCCTGGGACAACAGCCACTAGATCAGGTAATGAGTGGATCATCAATGGACGTAAAATTTTCACAACGATGTCACCGGCGCTTACATACTTTTTAGTCGGCGTATGGATCGAGGAAAAAGAGGCCATGGGCTTCTTCTTAATTCATCGTGAGACAGAAGGTGTTTCAATAGAAGAAACGTGGAATGTTGTGGGCATGAGAGGAACTGAAAGTCATGATTTAATCTTAGATCAGGTGAAGGTTTCAGATGACATGCTTGTGGAGGTGCAAAAAGGGCCGCGGGGTGTTACGCTAAATCCTTGGATTGCACATATTCCTTCCTGCTATTTAGGGATTGCGCAAGCGGCAAGAGACTATGCTGTTCAGTATGCCATCACACACTCACCGAACAGCATCACCGGCACAATTAGTGATCTGCCAAATGTCCAAACACTGATTGGCGAAATCGACTTACTATTAAAGCAAGCACGCCACGTCATCTACTCAACGACCACTTTGTATGAAAAGCCAGAAAAAAGAGAGCTGTTAATCAATGAATTTGGTGCTGTGAAGCATACCGTCGTTAATCATAGTTTGCAAGTTGTCGATAAAGCTATGCGTTTAGTGGGTGCGAAAAGCTTAAGCCTAGACTGTCCACTGCAGCGTTACTATCGAGATATTCGTGCCGGGCTCCATAACCCGCCAATGGACGATATGACGATATCAAAAATGGCGAAACAGGCCATTCAAGAGAAAAAAGAGAGCTAATATATATAGCAAAAAGCCGGATATAAACCGGCTTTTTTTATTTGAAAGAAAAGAGGACAAGCGTACCTTATATCCCATCGCTTAAACATGCTACAATCATGGCAATCATGGGAAAAGGAGCGGTTGTCTTGAAGAAAAAGTATATAAAATGGCTGTTTTCTAGCATCATGCTGATGGCACTTTGTATCAGCCAGCCTTCATCAACTGAAGCAAGATCACCAGCGTGGTCAGTAGATGAATTCTTTAAAAATCGGGAAGGCACGTTTGTGATTCAAGAAGTAAAAGAAAAGTCTCCTTGGGTGTATAACAAAAATAGAACGAAAGAGCGCTTTGCACCTCAATCGACATTTAAGGTAGCAAATGCTTTAATCGGACTCCAAACGGGCGCAGTGAGAGATGAATACGACATCAAATATTGGGATGGCGTAAAAAGAGAGATTGACAGCTGGAATAGGGATCATACATTAGGATCTGGCATGAGAGATTCAGTCGTCTGGTACTATCAAGCCATGGCACGTGACATTGGAGAAGAACGTATGAATCATTGGGTGAAAGCCATTCATTATGGGAACAAAGACATATCTGGCGGAATCGATCAATTTTGGTTAAGCAGTACCCTGCGAATTTCTCCTATCGAACAAGTTCGTTTCCTCAAACAGCTATATGAAGAGACTCTTCCATTTGACCTAAAGAACATGAGAACAGTTAAACGAATGATGGTACAAGAAGAAGAGAAACACGCCAACCTATACGGAAAAACAGGCTCTGGATCAGGTATCGGCTGGTACGTAGGCTTCATCAAACATGAAAATAAAACCTACATTTTCGCCACAAATATCGAAGGCACCGGCATAGAAGCAAAAGACATCACCTATCGCATTTTGAAAAAATATCATTTGATTGAAGCATCCGTTTAGGGTGCTTTTTTTATGTGAAAAAGGGGATTTATTGATAAGTTGATGATATATGGTTTAGTTTGAAAGAATGATATATTTATTGAAATATATTGAAGTATCATTTCAAATGTATTATTATATATGGCGTAATGTTACAAATGTTACAAATATATGATAAGGAGATTAATATGAATCTAAAAAGAAAAGTAAATTGGAAAAAGAATATTGCAGCACTACTATCGTTTGTGATGCTTTTATCAATGTTTCCTTCTGATATTTTTGCAGAAGAACATGACGAAAATACAAAACCAAGTCATAACAGCTTAGAAGAATTAGATAATTCAAAAGCCCTAGAAATGGCAGGTATTGACGAAGATGAAATTGGAAAAGACGGAGAAATTCTTTCAGAAAGAACAGAAAACAGCAAGCTTTTTTATGAAGGAGAGGGTGTATTTACACAAGAGGTATATCCTGATCCAATTCATATAAAAGAGACCCCAGATGCTGAGTGGGAGGATATCTCTCCTGAATTAAAGACGAGCTCGAAAAAAGAAATAGAAACAGAAAATGCAAGATTAGAATCAACTTTTCAAAAGCAAATGAAACAAGGGCTATATGCCACATTTGAACACAAGAAGCATCAAATTGAATTTTCAATTTTAAAAGCTTCAGGGAAAAATAAATCAGAAATCGATTCCAAAGATTCATCTGCACAATTTAAAGAGAACACCAACGAGCTTACATATGAAGAGGTATTTCCAAATATAGATTTACGTTCATTTACCTTTAATGAAAATATCAAAGAAGATATTGTACTCAATCGATATGATGGCTACAATTCATTTACATTTAAAATAAAGACTGATCTAACTGGGGAAATCGAGGAAGACGGTTCTATCACATTTCATGATCAGAAGAAACGGACCATTTTTCAAGTCCCAAAACCGTTTATGACTGATTCTAATTTAGATGAAAAGTCAGGTGAAGTGGCTCGCTCAGAAGATGTGAGCTTTAAATTAGAAAAAGAAGATGATGGCTATTTACTTCGTGTGACAGCAGATGAAAAATGGCTAAAAGATCCTGAACGAGTTTATCCTGTGTCTATCGATCCTTCGACTTCTTTATCTGTGTCAGCAGACACATTTATCATGAGTAAATACCCAACAACAAATTATTCATCCTCTACGCAAAAATGGGATGCTAAACTTAAAAGTTATGTACTGAAAACAGGTTATTATGATAAAACAACTGGTACAAACTATGCGTTTATGAAGTTTAATTCATTCAAGCCGATTCAAAATATGAATGTAACGAAAGCGACGCTCAAAACGTATGTTGCTCATTCATATTACGGGACGAAGGCTACTGGTCTTTGGCTGGATACAGTGAATGCCAACTATGATCATACAAAACTAACATGGAATAATAAACCAAGCTCCAAAAATATCGGCAAAGCCAATGTATATAAAGGACAATGGGCGAGCTATGATGTGACATCGACCATCAAAGCTTGGAATAGCGGAACAGCTAACTATGGATTTAAATTACATGCAAATGGAAATGGGCAAGACCATTGGAAAAAAATAATCTCATCAACAAACTCTACCAATAAACCAGTCATTGAAGTAACGTATACCATTCCGCAGGCAAATGCACCAACTGTAAAAGGTTTTAGTAATGGAAATGGGACAGGCTACTTCAATTTAAGTTGGAAAAAGGTGTCTGGCGCAAAAGGCTACAAAGTATGGCTGTACAACGGAAAAGAGTATGAAGCCATTTCAGTTGGAAATGTGGCATCATGGAGTACAAAAGGAAAGAATATATGGCCGACAGCAAGCGAGATTGCAGCAAAAAAATACAAACTCCATTTAGATGGAAAAGGCGGGACTGAATTAGCAGTTGATCCTTCCCCGGTTTACAAAAACTCAGGCGGCAATTATGCGGCAAGTAAAAATTATTGGGTAGCTGTAAGTGCGATTTTTGACCAAGGTGAAGGCGCAATGTCCGCAAAAGTAAAACCTGTCGTGCCGAATGTGGCTAGAGCGAAAGCACCTAGTACAAAAGGATTCAATAATAATAACGCAACAGGTTACTTTGATCTTTCTTGGAATTCAGTATCCGGTGCGACCGGTTATAAAATACAAATGTTTAATGGGAAAAGCTATGAGACATTGGATCTTGGGAATCAAACATCATGGTCAACAAAAGGGAAAAAAGTATGGCCGACAGCTGCTGAGATTAAAGCAGGTAAATATGCATTGCACCTCCAAGATGGAAAAGGTGCTGAGCTTCCAATTCATCCTGGTGCGACTTACAAAAATGCTGGAGGAGATGGGGCTCAAAAACATTATTCCTTCAGAGTGATTGCCTATAATAAAGATGGAGAAGCCATTGCTTCACCGCCAGCTGGACCAACTTTACCTGATTTATCTAGACCGAAAGCTTTATCTGGATATGCTTATACCAATACAAAAGAGAGCCAAACAGGTTATATCAATTTACATTGGGACAAAGTGAAAAATGCAAAAGGGTATAAAATTAACATCTATAATGGTAAGGCATATCAAACATTTGATGTTGGTGATGTCGATCATTGGACTACACAAAACAAGAACATTTGGCCGACTCCTACTGAAGTTAAAAGTGGGAAATATGTGCTTCATACAGATGGAAAGGGCGGAGAATTAGCGCTAGACCCATCACCAGTATATGAAAATGCGAATGGAAATTATAAAGGACGCAAGAACTACTCCTTTACTCTTTCCGCCTACGATGCAAATGGAGAAACCATTCCGACACCAGCCTTTAACCCGACATTCCATGAAGGGGCTGAATTCCTTGGAACAGAGGATTACTGGTCGATTATTGATATACCAGACGGCCAGCTAAATGGTGCGACTGGTAATGTGATTGTCAGTGAAGAAGAAATGTCGATTGATGGAAGAGGACCGGGACTTGGAATTGGTCGCACATACAATAGTTTAGATGCAGCTGACCACCTGTTTGGTCAAGGGTGGTACGCAGATGTAGAAACGAGTATCACGCCAACAAAAGAAGGTGCCATCTATCTTGATGAAGATGCCACAACTCATGTTTTTACAAAAAAAACAGATGGTACGTATCAACCACCAACAGGTATTTTCCTTGAATTAACGGAATCAAAAGATGAATACATGTTAAAAACGAAGGATCAAACCTTTGCACACTTTAGTAAAAATGGTGGGAAAATCACCAAGGTTGTAGATGGACATAAAAATACAACGACATACAAATATAACGAAAACAATCAGCTCACATCAATAGAAGATGCATCTGGCCGAAAAATAACAATGGAATATGATGAAGATGGTCATATCATCTCGGTTCAAGGACCAAAAGGAAAAAAGCTTTCATATGAGTATGATGCAGGCTTCCTAATGAAAATCATTGATTCAGATGGAACGAGCATCTCGTATGAATACGACAAAGATGGCAAACTGATTAAACAATTCTCTCAAAACAGCACAGAAGATCAGCCTGTTTTTACAGAATACCAATATGAAGATCATCGTTTAGTCAAGGCAATCAATGCAAAAAAAGAAACCTTTGAGTACGCATATGATTTATCTAAAAAGACACTCATGCTGACGCAGCCAAACGGTCGGAAAATACAGTATACGTATAACGAAGCAGCCAATCCAATTCAAGTTGTAGATGATGCGGAAGGGCTTAAAATTACCACTAAAACGAAATATGAAGGCAACCAAATCGTAGAAGAAACTGACCCAAATGATGTAGAAAAAGGAAAAGCTACAGAAAGCTATTCGTATGACAAAAATGGCAACGTCATTCAGGCGAAAGATGCTTATGGCACAGAAACCTACGAGTATAACAAAAACAATGATGTCACTAAAGTGAAAGATACAGAAGGAGATATCACAGATATCGCCTATGATGGATTAGATGCTGTATCTGAGACAGATCAAAGTGGAAATATGTCTTCAGCAAGTATTTATGATTCTTACGGGAATTTGGTACAAACGAGTAAAGAACTTGCTTCAGGTGCGAGTATATTAAAAAATAGCAGTTTTGAAGATACGCTAACTGGCTGGAAGCTTACCTCATCTAAGGATGACGGGAAACTAGCACAAACAGCTGGGAAAAGTGGTGCTTTATCTGGCGGCCGAGTATTAGAGATCAGTTCACAATCGACAACTGAAGGAACAGAACTTGGCTATTCTTCTGCTACTCAAGAAGTAATACTAGAGCCAAATACGACTTATACACTTAGTGGAAAAATAAAGACAGAGCTAACGAAAGCAAGAGCATTTTTTAACATCGATTTAAGAGATACAAATAACAAACGAATTCAATGGATCAGCAACGGCTACAGCACATTATCAGGCAAAAACGATTGGACAAAACGCCAAGTCACGTTTACGACGCCATCTCATGCAGGCAAAGCTGTAATCTATATGGAAGTGGATCATCGAGATAAGGCTGGAAAAGGAAAAGCCTGGTTCGATGAGATTCAGCTAGAAAAAGGAGAAGTTTCATCAAGTTATAATCCAGTCAAAAATAATTCCTTTACGGATAAAACAACAAGCTGGAGCGGAACAGGTGGTTCATTAGATAATGAAGAAGGCTTTAACGATGACGTTTCGTTAAAAATGACAAGAACCTCTACAACTCAAGCAAATGCCATCTATAAACAATCTGTACCGATTGAACAAAGTGTGAATGATCAATCTGTGTATGTCACATTGACTGGGATGTCTAAGGCTGAAAATGTCAAAGCCTCAATTGAGAATGATTACTCACTTCAAGCGTCCGTTACATATACAGATGGCACAACAGGAACGTTTAATGCGAAATTCCCAACCGGTACACAAGAGTGGAACCGAGCGGCGGTTGTCATACCAAAAACAAAACCTTTGAAAAAAGTCGACGTTCAGATTGTTTTCCAAAAAAGCGCGACTGGAACGGCTTGGTTTGATGATATCCGTCTAGTAGAAGGTAGTCTGTTAACGAAAACCACTTACGATGAGAAAGGGAACTATGCTGTTAAAGAAGAGGATGAACTTGGTTACTCATCTCAATCTGCCTACGACGAAACGGGCAAAAAGCTTTCTGAAACAGATGCGAAAGGCGAAAAAACAACATTCGAATATGACCAGGCTGATCAGCTGAAGAAAATCACTTTATCTAACGGGACATCCATTGTGAGAACGTATGATAAAGAGGGCAATGAACAGTCGAAAACGATTCGTGCAGAGTCAGATCAGACGTATCAATTTGAATACGACCTGATGGGCAAATTGACGAAAACCATTGATCCTTTAGGAAATGTGTTAAAAAGTGAATATGATGCGAATAGCAACTTAATCAAAACCATTTCTGCTAATGGACATGAAGTGTCTCTCACGTATGATGGAACAGACCGAGTGAAATCAAAGTCGTATAATGGAACAGAAAAATATCACTTTAGCTATGATAAAAACGGAAACGAAACAACGGTTGTCAACAAAGAACAAAACACAACCAAAAATCGCACGTTTGACCAACAAAATCGCATCACAAAGTTAACAGAGCGTGGCAGCAGCCAAACTTGGACGTATCCAGCCGATTCAGATAAACTGAAATCCTTTGAGTGGACACACGGAAATCAAAAAGGGAAGAACCAATTTAGTTACAATAAGCTTGATCAAATGACGCAGATGAAGGATTCGAGTTCTACGTATTCGTTTGATTATGATGAAAATGGAAATGTTCAGTCCTTTATTACAGGTAACGGCAGTGGTGCTAGCTTTGCTTATGATGAGCGCAACTTAATCAATGATTTGCACATTGGAACAAGCCAAGGCACGACGATCTTAAACGAAGCTTACGAATATGGTCAAAATGGAAACAGAATAACGGTTGATCAAGGAAGCAACGGGAAGATTCGTTATGAATATGGAAAATTAGATCAATTGATCAAAGAAAGTCATCCAGATGGCACGGTCATTGAGTACACATATGATGGGTTTGGAAACAGAAAAACAGTTACGACTGAAAAAAATGGCACTAAAAAAACAATCAACGCATCATTCAACATCATGAACCAACTGACAAAGGTAAATGATGAGACTTTAACTTATGACAAAAATGGCAACCGAACGTCTGACGGACAATTCCTTTATGAATGGGATGCAGAAGATAACATAACGGCCATCACGAAAAAAGGCGAAGACAAGCCATTTGTCACTTACAAATATGATGAGCGTGGATACAGAATTCAAAAAACAGTGAATGGAAAAGTCACCAATTACTTTTATGACGGCGACAGCCTGAATGTTTTATACGAAACAGATGGAGACAACGAAGTCACAAAAGCATACACATACGGTGACAGTGGACAACTCCTTGCATTCACGCAAAATGGAAACAAATATTTCTATCACTACAATGCACACGGTGATGTCATGGCCATCACAAATAGTGCAGGAAAAATCGTTGCTGAGTACGAATACGATACATGGGGCGTTCCAACAAAGGTAAAAGAAGATGAAGAAGTAAAAGGCAACCCATATCGCTATGCTGGTTACCGCTTCGACGAAGAAACAGGACTGTACTATTTAATCGCACGCTACTATGAACCAAGAAACGGCGTATTCCTATCACTTGACCCAGATCCAGGAAGCGATGGAGATTCACTAGATCAAAACGGATATACCTATGGAAACAACAACCCAGTCATGAATGTAGACCCAGACGGCCATTGGGTATGGTTTGTTGTCAATGCAGGATTTGCAGTATATGATGGATACAAAGCTTATAAATCGGGCAAGGGCTGGAAAGGCGCAGCTTTAGCAGCAGCATCGAATTTTGGACCTGGGAAGGTATTCAAGGTGTTAAAAGTAGTAAAGCGTGCTAAACGATCTTCAAATATTGCCCACAATGCTGCTAGGCATAGCAAATTAAAAGAACATTATAAGCAATCACAAAAATATGGCAAGGCAAAAGTTAGGCATTTATCTGGGGGACGTTACCGTTACTATGGCCACGTAACACCGGCTAAGAAAAAAGGGGAAATGGCGGGCAGAAGAGTAGTAAGAGAATGGAATTATAAAACAGGAAAAAAGAGAACATGGCATGAAACTATTGATCATCGTGGTAAAGTAAGACAAGTAAGACCACAAAATGGTAAAGTTAAAGTGCATTACCGCTTTAACAGTAAAGGTCAGTATATAGGGAAGTGGTAATTTATGGTCGAACCAGAAATGATAGACTGTATAAATAAAATACAAAAAGTCTTAAATGGGACTATGACTAGAGAAGAAGTTTCTGATTGGGCTGAGATTTATGTTAGTGCAGATGATCCTGAAGTCGATGATGAAAAAGTTTGGGATATGCTGATTCTTCTAAGTGGAATTGATTTGAAAGATGCTCCCAATTCCTATTTCCACACAGAAGAGGATTTGGAAGAATGGATAAGAAAATATAAATAGCTTTAGTAGAAATGTGCCTTTTAGTATGTTATTCACTATAAGGCGCATTTTTTGTTATTTATTTGTTGCCCAAATTTTAAACATGAGAAGATATGCCAAAAGGGTATATAGTTTTATGAAACCTTATAAACTTTTACGAAAGTTAAAGTAAGTGTATTGTTATAGAGGTAATACAAAAGAAGTCCAAGAATTAAAAATTATTCTACAAATATAAGTAAAAAGTAATTCAAGAGAATAATTGAAAATAAAATAATCAAAATTACAAAATGTCACTCATCATGAAATACGATTTATAAATGTGGTAAGGTAATTCTAGATTTGAAGAATTAATAACAGAAGGGGTAAAATAGAAAATTTTAAATCTGTCTTTCATCTTTATGATACAGGGAACTTGAACAATGAACTACTTGAAGAATTTGAAGCAAATGCAAATTTTCTATTTAACATCAATGGGATGTTACTCGCAATAGAATCGAAAAACGTATGTTTCGATTCACAAGAATTTATCTGCAGTGTATAGGAAGATCTCATTAGCGTCTAAATAAGAATTTAAAACAATGAGAGATTGGGGAAAGGTCCATGAAAATCAGCCGTGATAAACAAGATTTATTCGATGATTTAAAACAACGTTATCAATACTTATTAGATTCAGCTTATCCAGATGAGATCGTCTCTTTTGAAGAAGAAACTGGTATATGTTCAGATGATTTTTATATGTTTTTTTCACTTGTTGCAGGCAGCTTAAGTTATGTGATCGATCATAAACGAATACCGAAAAAACAGTTAAACGTGCTACGTCAGTCATTTGAAGAGCAATATCCCCAAATCAAATCGTATCAACAGATCCTTGAATCGTATCCTTTATTGCATTCCTATGTTCAATACCATGAAGAAACAAGAAAACGAATGATTGCACTTATACAATAACCTTTTAGAGGACAAACGATGACATGGTTTTTAGATGAAAAAATCCAAAAACAAATCCCAGATTTCAATATCAACTATCTAAAGCAAATCAATGAATTTCACTACTTTAAAGAGTATAATGAACATTACGACTTGATCAACTGTATTGTTCTGCACATCCCATATGAATCCCCGAATCTACAAGCAGACATTCATCTAAAATTCACCAATGTCGCTTCTGTTCAAATCAAAAATTTGGAGTTAACAAACGATGACTATATTTTATTGGACATACAGTTTTTGGATAGAGGCTGGGGAAATTTGAATTACTTTGTCGAAGATTTTGAAGAACAGTATTTTTCTTTTTATTGTCAAACGGTACAAGTCATACAAGTCGTATCAAATGAATCGGGCTAGTCTCTTTACATATGTGCGAATCAAGCTTCTCCATCCCAACATAGAAAGGTGCAATGACATTGAATCGAATGATGAAATGGCTTTTATTTGCGGCAGTCATCGCTGGCTTATTGGTATGCGCATTCTTTGTGTTCCGTTTCAACCAGCCTAAGCCGACGACAAACATCCATTATGCAGACACACAAAACAAACAGCAAACACTGGATATATATATGCCAAAGGGAAAAGAAGAAGACAAAAAGAAGAAGCATCCAGTCATGATCTATCTCCATGGCGGCGGCTGGACAGGCGGAGATAAGAATAGAGTCGCTTCAAAGGCGGATTATTTTACTGGTCAAGGGTATGTGTTTGTTTCGATGAATTACAGGCTTCACCCTGATGCCAACTATGAGCAGATGGCAGATGATACGGCAAACGCCATCAAATGGGTCAAGGATCATGCAGATGAGTATCAAATTGATTCATCAAAAATCAATGTCATGGGTCACTCAGCGGGCGGTCATTTGACGGCATTGGTGGCCACAGATTCGACTTACTTAAAACGTGTGGGGCTGTCGCCAAAAACGATCAATTCTATCGTGATTTTAGATGGTCCGTTAAACATCAATCAATTTATCCAAGCCATTCCATCGTATAAAAAAGTATTTGGTAAACAGGAGAAGAACTGGACAAAGGCATCACCTGTCACTTATATGAATCAAGCGAATGTACCGCCTGTTTATTTGGTGACGGGGTGGGAAAATCCTGAGGTGTATCGATTTGCAGAAAAACTGAACCATGATAAAGGTTCTAAGTTTGTGTTTCGGGTCCATTCGCTGAGCCACAGTGACTTGAATAAATGGTTTGGATCAGAGAGGGCGCCAAAAGAAGCGCAAAAAATGACAGAGTCTGTTATGACATTTGTGAACAAACAAAATCAATAACAAAGACTGTATGCTCGACAATCCATTTTGCCGCAGTATATGATAAAACGTAAATGGTTTGTACCAAAGGAGTGTATGTTGTTGTCATCACGTATGGAAAATAAAGTGTTCAATTGCGAAAAAGAGCTGACGCTAAATATTATCGGCGGTAAGTGGAAAATGCTGATTTTATGGCACCTGGGCAGAGAAGGGACAAAACGATTTGGTGAGCTAAAGTCGTTAATGCCTGGGATTACGCAAAGAATGTTTGTCAATCAGCTAAGAGAATTAGAGGAAGATCACATTGTGCATCGGGAGGTTTATCCTGTCGTTCCGCCAAAGGTTGAGTATTCTCTGACAGAACTAGGAGAAAGCTTAATGCCGATTTTAGAGTCGATGTATGATTGGGGAAAACAGTATCTCGACAGCAATTTTTTAAAGGATGATAAATAGTAATACATGCAAAAGATACTGGTCGAAAGACAGTATCTTTTTTGTAACCATATGCGAAAAAGTATAGTATGTAAAAAAAAAGTGCGTACTTGGATTGCTTCCATCCTGTTGTTATACTCATTTCATCGTTCAAGAAGCCCTATTCACGGAGCTCTTGAAGATGAGATGAAAAAACGGGAGTGAACGTTCATGAAATTACAATTAGCGTTAGATTTAGTGAATATACCAGAAGCGATTGAGCTGATCAAAGAAGTAGAAGGATCGATTGATGTAGTCGAAATTGGAACACCTGTTGTGATCAACGAAGGCTTGCGTGCTGTCAAAGAAGTCAAACAGGCATTTCCAAACTTACGTGTACTCGCTGATCTGAAAATTATGGATGCGGCCGGCTATGAAGTGCAGCAGGCATCCGAAGCTGGAGCAGATATCGTGACCATTCTTGCAGCGGCAGAAGATATGTCCATTCAAGGAGCGGTGAAAGAAGCGAAAGCAAGAGGGAAACAGATTTTAGTGGATATGATTGGTATCAAAGATATCGCTGGCCGTGCAAAAGAGCTGGATGAGCTAGGAGTCGATTATATTTGTGTGCACACAGGCTATGACCTGCAAGCGGTTGGACAAAACTCATTTGCTGACCTTATGACCATTAAACAAGTCGTCAAACAAGCGAAAACAGCCATTGCAGGCGGAATTAAGCTTGATACGTTACCTGAAGTCGTGAAATTAAACCCTGATTTGATCATTGTCGGTGGCGGTATCGCAAGCCAGGACAATAAAGCAGAAGTGGCCGCACAAATGAAGCAGCTGATCGCACAATCATGAAGACCAGTGACTATGTGAAAGCCATTTTGAATGAGCTTTCTGAGCACTCGCCCGCTATTCAAGACGAACAAGCAGAGCGGCTTGTCTCAAGCCTTTTAACTGCAAGAAAGGTCTTTGTGGCAGGTGCTGGCAGGTCTGGTTTGATGGGAAAATCATTTGCCATGAGACTCTCGCATATTGGAGTCAAGGCTTATGTGGTCGGTGAGACCAATACACCTTCCTTTACTGAAGAAGATCTCTTGATTGTGGGGAGCGGATCTGGCCGAACAGAGACTTTGCTTGTCCTTGCAAAAAAGGCGAAAGCAATTGGCGGAAAAGTGGCAGCTTTCACGCTTTCTGCTGAGTCACCTCTAGCTGATCTATCGGATAAAGTCATCTTACTGTCAGGTGCACCAAAGGATCAACAGGAAGGAAGCCATCATACCATTCAGCCAATGGGCTCGCTATTTGAGCAAGCGCTACTTCTGACATACGATGCGGTCATTTTACGTTTAATGGAAATAAAAGAACTCGACACTCATAAAATGTACGGTCACCATGCCAATTTAGAATAGTCATTTTCAAAGCCTTTCCTTTCTTAAAAGGAGAGGTTTTTTTCATTTCAATCAAGATCAGAATCTTGACATAACCGATTTGATGTAACTATAATTGTTACATCGTTGAAGAAAAAGCGTAAACACGAAAGGAAGATGAACATGAAAGTACAAATCTGGTCAGATATCGCCTGTCCTTTTTGTTATATAGGAAAAAAACAACTAGAAACAGCGCTTGAACAATTCCCTCAAAAGGAACAGGTAGAAATCGAGTTTAAAAGCTTTGAGCTTGATCCACATGCACCTGCTCAGGTCGATTATGATGTCCATGATATGCTCGTTAAAAAATATGGGATGAGCCGCAGCCAGGCCATGGCGATGAATGAGCAGGTGAAGCAGGCCGGCAAAGAGAAAGGAATCGATTTTCAATTTGATCCACTCGTGTTGACAAACACCTTTGATGCCCACCAGCTGGCGCAATATGCTGGTCAAATGGGAAAAGGCGATTTCGTCATGGGAGAGCTGTTTCAAGCATATTTCACAGATGGAAAGCATGTTGGTGATCGTCAAACCCTTTTAGATATTGCAGAAAAAGCAGGTCTTGATTTGCAGGAAGTACAGCAAGTTCTAGGCGGCGAAGAGTTTGCAGATCATGTCCGAAAAGACGAACAAGAAGCGAGACAGCTTGGTATCAATGCTGTTCCGTTTTTCTTGATCAATGGCAAATATTCAGTGGCAGGTGCACAGCCAGCCGATACCTTCCTGCGTGCACTTGAAACGGCTTGGACAGAAGAAGCAGCTCAAGCTGAGAAAGAGGCTGCCAATTCATTTGAAGCAGCATGTGCAGATGGCGTATGCGCAGTGCCTGCCCCTAAAGAAGAGATCTAACCATATAAAAAATGAGCCTTCTCCAAAAAGGGCTCATTTTTTTCTTGCATTCATTTGTTTGATCGTTTCACCTGGAACCAATTCAGGTTCGTAAAAGGTTTGATGAGGGAGATTCTTCTTCCCTTGCACCTTTTTAATCATCCAGTCTGCTGCATCCCGGCCCATTTGCTCCTGAGGGTGCGTCAGTGTTGTCAGCTTCACATGGGCATTTTTCTGGGCAATATACGAATTATCCTGTCCAATAATGGAAAGATCCTCTGGAATGGACAGACCGATGTCACTGCATACATTGGCAACTTCTAATCCAACCTCATCGTTATAGCAAACAAGGGCAGTCAGCTCATGCTGATGCTTTAATAAGAAAGTTTTAATATCATCCCCCAAATGCTGCTTCGATTCTGTATCGAAAAAGAGTACGTGCTCAGGCAGGAAATTAAGCTTGGCTTCACCGAGCGCTTGGATATAGCCCTTCATTCGGTACTTTCCCTGTAAATCATCTGTTTTTGAGATCAGGCCGATTTGCTGATGTCCCGAGGTGATCAGCTCTTTTGTGGCTAAATAGCTGGACTTCACATCATCCAAACAGAGAAAAGGAACCTCTAACTGCTCATAATAGGCATTGATCATAATGAGCGGTACATCCTGTTCTTTAAAAGATAGGTAGTACGAGATGTTCGGGTTGTATAAATTGCTTTTCGTCGGCTCGACAATGAGTCCGTCCACACCAAAGGACAGCATCATTTCGAGCGCTTTTTTCTCCTGTTCTACATCATTATTCGTACTCGCCAGTAACAAAGAATAGTTCTCTTCGTTTAATCGGCTTTCAATGCCTCGAATGATGGAAGGGAAAATGTAATCGGATATGTATGTCGTGATAACCCCAATCGTTCTCATATGCGTATGTCCAGCAGGCTTTGTTTGATATTGATTGGTCACAAATGTGCCTGAACCCTTTTCACTTCGCAAAAACCCTTCACTCGACAATTCTAAGATGGCCTTTCGAACCGTATGCCTGCTCACTTGATACATCTCCTGCAGGCTTGATTCAGTTGGAATACGTTCCCCGATCCGGTAATCCCCTGTGAGTATTTTGCTTTTTATATCATCGATAATGATCTGGTACTTCTTTTTCATCGTTTCACTTCTTTCTCAGTTGATCATCTACTCGGATTGAGAAGAAATTGTATGGACATATTTTAACATGGTTGTCGAATCAAAAACAGGCGCTTCCCCTTTCTGTCGTACCAGCTTTAGAAAAGTGTAGGTTTTTGTCATATTGTGTATGTACAACTATATTTATTATTGACATATGTACGTACAAATATTATATTGTGAATGTGCACAGAGAATCAATGAATCTAGAAAACGAAAATTGAAACCGTTATCATTCATGGAGGTGAACGCAGAATGAATCATGAAGAGACGACCAAAGCCTTAAAAGAAGGACGGACATCTTTAGGGATTGAATTTGGTTCAACACGAATTAAAGCCATTTTAATAGATGAAGCGTTTCAGCCAATTGCCCAAGGTGCATTTGAGTGGGAAAGTTCTCTCCAGGAAGGAATTTGGACGTACAACTTAATTGATATCATTACAGGTCTTCAAGTAGCGTACCGAGAGATGAAAGAGCAAGTCGAGCAAAGGTATGGCGTGACCATTCAAACCATTGGCTCAATTGGGGTATCAGCTATGATGCATGGCTATGTGGCATGTGATCATACAGGAGAGGTCCTCGTTCCGTTTCGCACATGGCGGAATGCAACAACCATTGAGGCGAGTCAAAAACTGACGGATGTCTTCCAATTTCATATTCCAGAAAGATGGAGCATTGCCCATTTGTATCAAGCCATATTAGAAGAGGAAAAACACCTTTCCCGTTTAGAATATATAACCACTCTATCAGGATACATTCACTGGCTGTTAACAGGAAAGCAGGCCATTGGCATTGGGGATGCGTCAGGCATGTTCCCAATTGATGAACAAACGAAAGATTACAATGAAGAAATGCTCCATCAATTTGAAGACTTGATCGCAGAAAAAGGCTATCCGTGGAAGCTCCGTCACCTTCTGCCGCGTGTTTATTTAGCAGGCGAGGAGGCTGGCGTGTTAACGGCAGCAGGAGCAGCCATTTTAGATCAAGGCAAACATTTGCGGCCAGGCATTCCATTTTGCCCCCCGGAAGGTGACGCCGGAACGGGCATGGTGGCAACAAACAGTGTAGAAAAACGGACAGGGAACATTTCAGTTGGGACATCTGTTTTTGCCATGATTGTGCTAGAGCAGGAGCTAAAGGGTGTGTATCCAGAAGTGGATATGGTCACAACGCCGGACGGACTGCCAGTCGCAATGGTTCATGCGAACAACTGTACAAGTGACTTAAATGCTTGGATGAATATCTTCAGAGAGGCATTTGACGCACTAGGCGTGCAAGTGTCGTCAGGAAAGGTATACGAAGCCTTATTGCAGCAGGCGTTAGAAGCAGATCGAGATGGCGGCGGACTCTTAAGCTATGGCTATTATTCTGGTGAAAATATTACAAGACTGCCAGAAGGAAGACCTCTTTTTGTCAGATCAGCTGAAAGCCGCTTTAATCTGGCTAACTTCATGCGTACCCATCTTTTTTCTGCTTTTGGCGCAATGAAAATAGGGATGGATCGCTTAAAAGAACAAGAACAGGTTGTGATTGATCGTTTATTAGCACATGGAGGGTTATTTAAAACACCGCTCGTTGGTCAAAAAATGGTGGCAGCAGCGCTTGATACACCTGTATCAGTCGTTTCCACTGCGGGAGAAGGCGGTGCGTTTGGAATGGCTGTCCTTGCTTCCTATATGGTCCATCATCAAAAGCAAACATTGGCTGAATTTCTCACGCATCAAGTGTTTGCCCATACATCAGAAGAACTGATAGAACCCGATCCGCTTGATGTCAAAGGCTTTGGCGAATTTTTAAAGCGCTATCAAGACGGCCTTCCGATTGAAGAGGCGGCAGTAGCACATCTGATACCAAAGAAAGGAGTGACAACCGTATGCTAGAACGCTTAAAAGAAGAAGTATACGAAGCCAATTTAGATTTACCGAAATATGGACTTGTGAAATTCACATGGGGCAATGTCAGTGCGTGTGATCGTGACAGCGGTCTATTCGTTATTAAGCCTAGCGGTATAGCGTATGACCAATTATCAGCTAAAGACATGGTTGTGGTCGACTTTGACGGTGAAGTAGTGGAAGGGGAATACAGCCCTTCATCAGATACAGCAACACATGCTGTCCTTTACAAACACTTTGAGGAAATTGGCGGTATTTCACATAGCCATTCCATGTGGGCAACCGTTTGGGCGCAGGCAGGTCTCGATTTACAGGCAATGGGCACAACACATGCCGATACATTTTACGGCGCTGTTCCGTGTGCTCGATTTCTGACAGAAGATGAAGTGAATCGTGGTTATGAGGTAGAGACGGGCCGGCTGATCATCGAAACGTTTGAGAAAAGAAACCTAGATGTGATGGCGGTGCCGGGTGTATTGCTTCAAGGTCACGGTCCATTTACGTGGGGGAAAGATGCAAAAAGTGCGGTCACAAACAGTGTGATTTTAGATGAAGTTGCCAAAATGAATTTGTTCGCAAAGCAATTAAATGAATACGCAGAACCTCTTCCGCAGCGAATTTTAGATAAACATTACTTAAGAAAACACGGCGAACATGCGTATTACGGACAAAAACCTTCAAGATAAAGAAAAGAGGGATATCTATGTTAACAAGTCAACATAAAGAATGCTGGTTTATTGTCGGATCACAGCATTTATACGGAGATGAAGCACTGCAGAAAGTAAAAGCAGATGCACAAAAAATGACGGATGCCTTAAATGAGAGCGGTTTACTTCCTTATCCAGTGATCTTGCAGGAGCTAGCTGTCAGCGCGGATCAAATCACAAAGCTGATGAAAGAGGTCAATTATCGTGATGAAGTTGTCGGCGTGATGACGTGGATGCATACATTTTCACCGGCAAAAATGTGGATACGCGGGACCAATCTTTTGCAGAAGCCTCTTTTGCATCTTGTCACACAGTATTATGAAAAGATTCCGTGGGACACGATCGACATGGACTATATGAATCTTCATCAATCGGCACACGGAGACAGAGAATATGGCTATATCAATGCACGTCTAAATAAACAAAATCAAATTGTTGCCGGTCATTGGTCTAAGCCGGATGTGCAGCAGCAAATCGCTGATTGGATGGACGTGGCAGCTGCCTATCATGAAAGCTTTCAGATCAAAGTGGCTAGGTTTGGTGACAACATGCGCCACGTGGCTGTAACAGAAGGTGATAAAATCGAAGCCCAGATTCAGTTAGGGTGGACCGTTGATTACTTTGGCATAGGCGATCTTGTCGAATATGTGAGTGCAGTAGAAGAAGCAGAGGTAGATGCATTATTTGCAGAGTATTTAACGCAATATGATGTGGATTATGGAACGTATTCAGTTGAAGATTGGGAAAAAAGTGTTAAGGTGCAAGCGCGCTATGAAATCGCTATCAAACGCTTTTTAGATGAAGGCGGCTACAATGCTTTTACGACGAACTTTGAAGATTTACATGGAATGAAGCAACTGCCAGGACTTGCGGTACAGCGGCTAATGGCAAAGGGATATGGCTTTGCCGGGGAAGGCGATTGGAAAACGGCTGCGCTGGACCGGTTATTAAAAGTGATGAGTCATCATCAATCCACTGGTTTTATGGAGGACTACACGTATGAAATGACCTCTGGACAGGAAGCAGTGCTGCAATCTCATATGTTAGAAGTAGATCCGGCGCTCGCCCATACGAAACCTGTCATTGTCGTATCTCCGCTTGGAATTGGAAACAGGGAGGATCCAGCTCGTCTTGTGTTTGATGGAAAAGCAGGGGAAGGTGTTGTTGTTTCTATTGCTGACTTTGGAACTCATTTCAAATGGCTCATACAAGAAGTCGAAGCCTTTGAGCCGGAGGAAGCAGCACCTCATTTACCGGTTGCACGTGTGCTCTGGAAAATCAAGCCGAATTTTCAGGACGGCGTCAAAGCATGGATTAAGCAAGGTGGGGGTCATCACACAGTTGTATCGCTCAATTTAACGGTTGATCAAATTGTTCATTTTGCAAAGCTTGTGAGTGCAGAATATGTGGTTTTATAGAAGGGTGAAAGGTCTTCTACTGAGTGCAGTAGAAGCACGGGATGAAATGAAAGCGGTTAATTAAGTGAGGGGGGTCATCCACTTGGAGAAAAAAGTGTCAAGCAAATTTATTTTCTTTTTCGGATCCTTTGCAGGCATCTTATTCGGATATGATATTGGTATTATTGCAGGGGCAGAAGGACATATTCAGCAAGAATTTCAGCTCAGCCCATTATGGCTTGGAATTGTCGTCTCTTCATTAATGGGCGGGGCGATTATCGGCTCCATTTTAAGCGGTCTGTTAGGGGATAAATTTGGCCGTAGAAAGCTTATTTTGATCTCATCCGTTATCTTTTTTGTCGGAGCGATCGGATCAGCTATCGCACCAGAAGAGATTTCATTAACCATTGCACGTATCTTTTTAGGAACAGCCGTAGGAACAGCTTCATCTTTGGTGCCGGCATACATGTCTGAAATTGCTCCTGCTAAAATTCGCGGGAAATTGTCTGGGCTCAATCAGCTCATGATCGTGAGCGGACTATTGCTGAGCTATATTGTTGCATTTGTGTTTGAACCTGTTCCAGACAGCTGGCGCTGGATGCTCGGTAGTGCCGCTTTATTTGCCATCGTACTTTATATTGGGATGCTGAAACTTCCTGAATCTCCGAGATATTTAATTAAGCACGGAATGCCTCATAAGGCACGAGAGGTATTAGGATCACTACGCTCTTCTCGTGAAGAAATCGAAGCAGAGATGCAGGAAATTTTAGAAGTCGCAAAAGAAGAACGCTCTGGTATTCGTGAATTGTTCCAAAAGAAATTTAGAATGGCTCTTTTCATAGGGGTTGGGATGGCGACCCTTCAGCAAATACAAGGCGCGAACTCCATAGTGTATTATGCAACGAGTATTGCTCGGAATGTAGGCCTTGCACCTCAGGTTGCCGCAGGTTTTACAGTCATTGTCGGTGTCATTTTTGTCGTCACCACCGTGATCTTTTTACAATTTGTCGACCGGTTCGACCGCCGAACGATTCTCACCGTAGGGGGAACGGGCATGGCCCTTTCTTTCTTTGCACCAGCCGCATTAGGTGCACTTGGTGTGAGTGAAGGGATTTTAAACTGGGTGACATTGATTTCACTTTGCTGCTTTATCTTGTGCTACGCCTTCTCATGGGCACCGATCACGTGGATCATCATCGGCGAAATCTTCCCGCTTTCTGTCAGAGGTATCGGCGCAGGTATTTCATCTGCCTTTAACTGGACGGGATCGTTAGCCGTCGGACTCGTGTTCCCTATCCTGGCAGATAAATTCAGCTTTGGGGTTATTTTCTCCTCATTTGGTGTCATCTGCTTAATCGGACTATTGTTCACCCGCTTTGTACTAGTTGAAACAAAAGGAAGAAGCTTAGAGCAAATCGAAACCGATATGGCAGCACGAGTATAAAGAAAACCCTCTATCCCATGTGGATAGAGGGTTTTCTACTCAAGCGTCTGTTTTAGCTCATCTGGCAATAAATCAATCAATTGATCATAAGAAGATAAATCCAGCACTTCAAGCAGCGCATAATATTTTGCATAAACCTCACTCAGCTGATCAGGATGATTCGTTTCATATCGATTCAAATGCAATTGAGTCAGTTCAAGTGCAATGTCCAGCTTGTTTCGTTCGATTGGTTGTGTCGTATTGATCATATCGTTCACCTCGTGTTTGATGATGAGTGGGAAGGTTATGGGGCGGTACCGCAGCTAACCTTATATTCATTTTTCTCGACCTTTTTCGAATAGCAGACAGAAGGTGTCATCCCTGTTTCACTTTTCCAAGCCTGCCAGTAAACATCATAAAGCTGGGGATCTTTGTACTTCGTTTTTTTCAAAATAGCAAAATAGCTTTGGTAAGGGTATCCTTCTTGGTAAATTGATTTCCGGATAGCGCCTTTTTCGGTTGAATTTGTGAAGATCATAGGTGATAGCATTGGAAGAGCAATGATGATGACAATAAATGTCATGAATAAAAAGAGTTTATGTTTTGTTTTCATAGATGTCCTTTCTGCGCAATATATCATTTGTATAATATGTTAAAAATGACCTTTTGTAAAGAAAGAGAAAACGAGATGAATAGTGGATTTTTTAAAAAATAGACAAGCATCTAATCACAAATGACGTCTCTTACATACGATAGAGTGTAAGTGAAAGACAAATTGAAGGGGTGTTGAGATGAGCCGGAATCGATTAGATGATTTTTTCTTTGGACCTCGCAGAGGAAACCATGGAGAAGATGAAACGGTTGTTTTCCCCACACGTCAAATTGTCAACACAAGAACGAATGAACAAACCATCAGAAAAATTCATCCAACGCATATCACAAACGTCAATAAAAATATCAAAAGAATTGAAAACTACTATCCTGTCACTGAGTCGACTCATAACGAGTATATCGTGAAAGAATACGATTGCGGCAGTGATATCAAAAACCCTTGCTGCCGTCCAGTGAAACGCTGCAAGTGGTAATGAAGGGGGCATCCTTTTATGGGATGCCTTTTTATTTTCAGAAGAAAAATTTTGATCAAAATCTCCTTTCAAGATAAAATTGGAAGTATGAATCATTCTGTTGGGGGCGATGTTCTGAATATTCGATTGTTAATTCCAGATGATGCTGAAGAATATGCCGCGTTGAGACTAGAAGCACTACGATTACACCCAGAGGGCTTTGCGATGAGTTATGAAGAAGAGCAAATCGGTACAATAGAAAAATACGCAGCTCGTTTTGCTTCGGTACAATTGATGTGGACCTTTGGCGCCTTTGATCAAGGGAAGCTTGTGGGCATGGTCACGCTCATCCAAGAAAACTTACAGAAATTAAAGCACCGAGCGAATGTGGCAGCGATGTATGTTACAGCGGGCGCCCGCGGAAAAGGAGTAGGCAAGACCTTGATGACAGAAGTTCTTTCATTCGCCGGAGAACGACACGACATCGAGCAAATGTATTTATCAGTCGTGACGACCAATCACTCAGCCAAACGCCTGTATCGCTCTATTGGATTTGAGTCATACGCGCTTGAAGAAAAAGCACTAAAATGGCCAGATCATACATATGCAGATGAGGAAAAAATGGTTTTATTTTTATCATAGTCTGGAGGAGATAGAAGTGGATCAACAAGCCATGTGCATCACATTAGCAGCAGGACCTAATAGTGAGCTGGAATCTTTTGCACTGCGTGCAGCACTTGAAAACTTCGGCGCGAAAGTCGATATGCATTGGATTGGAAGACCGAATGACCTGATTCATGTGTTATCTGGTAGAAATAGAAGAGAAATAGATTACCTTCTTTTATCGTTTCACGGTGAAGAAGGAGCATTGATCATGCCTGAATTAGGGGAAGATGTATACGAAGATGAGGAGCCTAGAGGCGCTGCTTTTGGAGCGGATGAAATCAAGCAGTATGCTTCATTAAAGGGGATTCACGTCATTTCTACAGGTTGCACACTAGGTGAGAAAAAAATAGCAGATGCCTTCTTAGAAGCAGGTGCCCTGTCCTATATAGCGCCGGATGATTACATTGATGGAGATGCGGCATTTATCTTTGTATTGACCATGCTTTATGAGCGCTTGAACAATACAAAGACGGTCAGAGCGGCTTTTGATCGAGCGAGTTCGATTGATGAAGAAACGAGATTATTTCAACTATATATGCAAAAATAATGATAGGGCTGAGAAATCAAGCCCTTTTTCTATTCCTCTTTTAAAATGTGTCTAAAGTGTGACAAGTTTGTTTTTTGAAAACTAAATTGGGTTCGCACAAAGTCTATCCTACAAACACACGTCATCAAGGCATGACGCCATCACGAGAGGGGAATTATTGTGTCAATGAAATGGAAAATCAGTCTCGTCCTATGCGGACTTGCAATCATCATCGGAATTGCTGCATTTTATCATAATCAGCAGGCAAGTGGGACGGAGAAGAAGAAGGTAGAACCAGATGCGAGCTATAAAGAAGTTGAGATAGTCACCCTCGTGAATGACGGGAGATACATGAGATATGCAGTCAACTATCCGGTGTTTCATCAAAAAAAGCTAGATCAAGAGATGAAAAGATATGCAGAAACAGCGCTAGACAAATTCAAAACATCATTTAGCGAAGCGAGCGATGTCGATGAAGAGAATCGATACGAATTAAATATAGATTACGAGATTATTCATTATGCCAAGCAAACTGCTGCGATTAAATTCAATACATATGAATTGAAAGGCGGAGTAAAAGGCGCACATCAAACGAAGATATTCAATTTTGATTTCAAGAAACAGCATTTTTTATCAATAGATGATTTATTTTTATCAAAGAAAGAAGATCTGCAAAAACTGTCTCAAATGACATTTGAGGAGTTAAAGAAAGATCGTTCTCTTGCCGAAAATGAGCATTTACTCAAGCAAGGAACGTCTCCTGCGGCAGAGCATTATCAGTATTTTGCCATCAAGGATCGTTTTATTGAATTCTACTTTCCAGCAGGGCAAATCGCACCAAGCGAACAAGGCCCTCAAGTGCTGGCGATTAAAAAAACCCTGCTTAAAGGAATGTTAAAGCCTGAATATATTAATAAAGAAAAGAACAAAAATGAGAAAAAAGAACCGATTCCAAAAAGAAAAATCGTAAAACTGCCAAAACAGTCAGCGTTTAATCCAAATCAAAAAGCCATTGCCCTTACGTTCGATGATGGACCAAATCCATCAACGACCTCAAAAATTTTAACAGCTTTAAAAGAAAACAAAGGACATGCGACATTTTTTGTATTAGGCAGCAGGGTTCAATATTATCCCGATATGCTAAGTAAAATCAGAAAGGGTGGGAATGAAATCGGAAATCATTCCTATAGCCATCCTTTACTCACAAGACTGCCATTAAAACAAGCCGTCAAACAGGTAGAAGAGACCCAGCAAATCATTGAAAAAGCGAGCGGTTTTACACCGACTCACTTTAGACCGCCATATGGAGGAACAAACGGGCAAATCAACGCGGCTGTCAATATGAAAGTCACGCTTTGGGACGTAGATCCTGAAGACTGGAAATATCGCAACAGCCAGTACGTTGCTAACTACATTCTCACACATGCGTCTAGCGGAGAAACCGTCTTAATGCACGACATCTATGACACCTCGGCAAATGCAGCTGTCACGATTATCAAGGAATTAACCAAACAAGGATATCAATTGTTGACAGTGTCAGAGCTTGAGCAGTGGAAGGAAGCGCGGGCGAAGAAAGGTGAATTGAATACGTAATGATCATGCGAATCTTAGTGGATTCGCATCTTTTTTTAAAGCTAATTATGAAAATAAAGGGAAATGATGTTAAAATGAGTGTGGAAAGGGAGGGCTTCGGATGGTATTGATGAGGTTGATCAGCCTATATATGCTGACAGCGTTTTGTTTGGGTTTTATCGTCAACTATGTACCTGGTTTGATGCTGCCCATTTATATTCTTGCGATGATCGGGCTCATTTTATGTCTCGTTCATATTGCGCTGCATTATATTCATAAAATCAGATATATGTTGCTTCATGAGAAACGGTAAGAATTCTCTAATTGCTTTCTCTAAAAAACTTCCCTCTAAATGAGAGAAGTTTTTATTTTTTCGGTTTTTGATGTTCTAACAGTTGTATGATTTTCTCGTTTGACTTTTTCATTTGTCTTAATAAGGAAACGATATTCCCAGTAAACCCAATGAGGACAATAAGTAAAATGATGATGATCCACATGCTGTGGCCTCCAATCTGCTCACGAATGCTGTTTTGCTTCCTTAACCATTACCTTGTATCAAGGATACCGTATAATGAATGTATTGAAATGAACAGTTCGTGCTATTTATTCGACAATTGATGTGAACAGAGAATGATTGAGGGGGATTCATTTGAAACGAGTAGACGTAGCATCAGCTATTATTTATGATGAGGAAGAAAATATGTTAATGGTCAAAAATGTAAAGGGATATTGGGGACTTCCTGGTGGTGCTGTAGAAAAAGGCGAACACCTGCATCAAGCCGTGATCCGCGAGGTGAAAGAAGAGACAGGGTATGTTTGCAAAGTAAATGAACTTCATTCGGTTCGAGAAGCATACTTTCAAGACAAAAAGCATCATGCGCTGATGATCACCTTCTTTGCCGAAATCACCGGAGGACAAATGAGTATTCTCGATCCGGATCATGATATCGAAGAAGTAAAATGGGTCAGTAAGCAAATCGTTCAAAAGCTAAACCCCAAGCTATATAACTGGCTAAAATTAAACGAAGAATCACAAGCTTTTTATCAATTTGAAGGAAATAGAACAGTTGGATAACAAGTTGATATAGGTATGAAGGAGAGATATGGATGTTTTTATACTACGGCCCCACAGGAGCTCCAGTAGAAAATCCAGAAGAAGAATTCTTGAAAAGAATCTTCTTTCAAGAAGATGAAGAGTATTGGAAACAAGGAAATGGGGAATCTTCCATTGAGATTGAGGGAGATTGGGAATGTGAAAGTCTAGTTTTCTTTTATACGGAACCGTATGGTTTCTTGATCATGAGGTATCCGAATTTTTTGGTTCCTTTTAAAAAGGGAGAAAAAATTGAAACCATCGAACATTTGGTCGCAGGATCCCCATTGTATGTGCCGTCGTGTAGCTACATCAATCGGGATCAAGCATATCAAATCGTTCATCATTTTTTGACGACAAAAACGTTTCCTGATTTTGTTGAATGGGTCGAGTTGAGAGATATTGATTTTCAGGAGGATATGGAAAGCTAGGGGTGCCGGATGAAAGTGAGTACAGAAGAAAAATTACATAGCTTAGATGAAACTATGCATTTACATGTAGGGTATTATGAACATGGTTTTGATTATGAAGGCGTGTTTTTTAAGAGTTTAGAAACAGGAAGATGGCTCTTGTTTTTTGATCAAAAAAGTTATGGAGTAACACTTTTGAAGGAATATGAGAAGTGGAATGATCTAGGGCTATTGATTGGAGAATATCTGATTGAAGATGACCAAATTGAGGGGGAAGGTCATAAGCTTTTTGAGCGTTACTTAAAAGAAAACAGCATAGTGAGATAAATGGGGATAAAACATGACATAGTTTTCTTTTGTGTATGTGGGCTATATTGTGATGTTCAAATAAAAACAGACCCAACAAGGTCTGTTTTTTTAATAGGAGTTGGGAAAAGTTTGTTTTCACTTCCCCTTCTCCCGCTTCCGCTTCTCCTTCTCCGCCCGGTAAAACTCATGAAACATCTTCATCAGCGCCCGCTTCTCAATACGAGACACATAGCTCCGCGATATCCCGAGCTCCTTTGCTATTTCCCGCTGCGTTTTTTCTTTCTTTAAATCAAGGCCGAACCGGCCGACGATCACTTCTTTTTCCCGGCCGTCGAGAATGTCGATATACTCCTTTACTTTTTCAAGCTCCATGTTGAGCTGAATCGTATCAATCACATCTTCATTTTCGGATTTTAAGACATCAATTAAAGAAATTTCATTGCCTTCTTTATCCTGACCAATGGGGTCATGTAAGGAGACGTCTTTTTTTGTCTTTTTTAGCGCGCGTAAATGCATCAGAATTTCATTTTCAATACACCGCGCCGCATACGTTGCCAGCTTTGTTCCTTTTCCAGAGGAATAGCTTTCGATGGCTTTAATGAGTCCGATCGTCCCGATGGAGATGAGGTCTTCAGCGTCTTCCCCGGTATTTTCAAATTTCTTGACAATATGGGCGACGAGCCGAAGGTTATGTTCAATCAGCATATTTCTTGCGTGTTCATCGCCCTGTGCCATAAGGGCTAAGTATTTTTTTTCATCATCTCCCGAAAGGGGCTGTGGAAAGGCATTGTTTTTGACATAGGACACTAAGAACACCAATTCTTTGACCATCAATCCCATCGCTGTAAATACTCCTGCCACGATTTTCACCTCCACCATGTTTAGGCCACTGCCTATATCCTCAAATGTATGTGAAGGGGGGATTGTCTGTGTCTGTACGATGAAAAAATCATCTTTTTCGAAAAAAACGGGCTTCTGTTCGTCTGTTTTTGCTGCCTTGCTCATATGTTTGCGGTTTCTTTGCGGTGCTTGGCGGTCAAGAAGCGTGCTAAAATATGTAATATTAGACCGAAAAGGAAGGGGTTTTTTCGGAACATGGGGAAGGTTCTATCTTCACATGTAGGTATGAAAATTAATGAATGGTATCGAATGATACGGCAGTTCAGTGTTCCAGATGCGGAAATCCTGAAAGCAGAAGTAGAAGCAGAAATTGAACGGATGGAAGAGGACCAGCATTTACTGATTTATTATCAGCTCATGTGTTTTCGGCACCAGATCATGCTTGACTATATACACCCTTCAAAATATCAACCTTTCTCAGTATCTAATCTTGTCGATAAAATCGAAAACTCCAATCATGAGTTATCTGATATGCTGCATTATTACCATGCATTTTTTCGTGGCATGCATGAGTTTAGTCAAAAAGAATATTTAGAAGCCGTCAAATATTACCGAGTGGCAGAAAAACAGCTGTCTATGGTATTTGATGATATTGAGCAGGCTGAGTTTCATTTTAAAGTAGCAGAAGCCTACTATATTATGAAGCAAACGCATGTCTCGATGCATCATATTTTAAAGGCGCTAGAAATATACGATCAGCATGATGCCTATACTATTCGCATCATTCAGTGCCTGTTTGTGATCTCAGGAAACTACCAAGATTTAAAACGAAAAGATCGGGCACTGCCTCATTTAAAAAAGGCAAAACAGCTCGCATCACAAATTGATCACCCGCGGATATACAGTTCAGCGCTTTATAATTTAGGAAAATGTTACGGGGAGCTGGGCTACCTTGAGGAAGCAGAACGCTATTTAACGGAATCGGCTGATATTGCCTGTAAAGAGAAGCTTCCCACGCTTCCACATACACTCTATACGCTCGCAAAACTGCTTTTTAGACAAAATGAACAAGTAGCAGCACGCCGCATATTAGAAGATGGAAAATTAGCTGCAAAGAAGCATGAAGACCAGCTGTTCTGTCATATGTTTGAGTATCTGGATGCTTTATATGTTCAAGGAATAAATGAAGAACAACTGCAAAAAACCATTGATTATTTGGAAAAACTTAGCCTATACTCTTATATAGAGGATATCTCACTAGAAATTGCGACAGCCTTAGAAGCCTCTCAACAATACCAGAAGTCCAACCAGTATTATCAGAAATTATTATGGGCTCAAAATCAAATCCAAGAAGGAGAGTGTCTGTATGAATTCTAAGCAACGTTCGACAGTTGAAGAGAGAAACCAAACGTGAAACAAAAAGCGGGCCTGATGGGCCGGCTTTTTTTATGTGAAAAAAGAAGTCAGATATGCGGATCGTGACCATGAATGCTGAATGATTCATCAAAAAGCGGGCAATTTAATCTGTAAGAATGTTCTGTGGAGGCGGTCAAATGAGAGGGTTGCATGTCTTGATGTGTATATTGCTGCTATGTGCTTTTGTTCCTAATGAAGTAGAGGCACATACATTAAAACGAGTCGATCTCGAAAAAACGGGACGTGCCTTCTGGGACATGAGAGCGGAACGGAAAAAGATTGCGATCACCTTTGATGATGGACCTCATCCAGTTTACACGAATCAAATATTGGATGTGCTGAAGCAGCATCAAGTAAATGCCAGCTTTTTTGTCGTAGGAAGCCGGGTTCACGCATATCCAAAGATCGCAGAACGGATTGTGGACGAAGGAAATGAGCTTGGCAACCACACGATGAATCATACGTATTTTGACCTGTTATCATCAAAGGAGATCAAGCAGGAGCTAAAAGAATCAGCGGCTCATATCGCTTCACTCCAGCCTGGCGGGCCCTTATTATTTCGTCCTCCTGGCGGCCGCTTGACGATGAAATCTTTCCGCATTTTGTCAAAGCAAGGATATGATGTGGTCATGTGGTCCTTTACGCAAGATCCGAAGGACTGGTCAAGACCAGGCGCGCATAAAATTGCGAGCCGTATTATTGATCATATTCAAGGCGGCGATATCATTCTTTTGCATGATGGCGGAGGAAACCGGAAGCAGACGGTCGAAGCACTGAAACAAGTGATACCTGAATTAAAGGATCGAGGATATGAATTTGTCAAAGTGAGCGAACTGCTGCATCATGACAAAGCGTATGTACCTGTTCAACTGCAATAGGAAGTATTCGTCAAAAACAGTCATTCATTGAAACCAAAAGTCTTGTCGTTTACTATATGAAGAGGGCTTTTGGAGGTGAATGTTGTGAAGAAATATGTTGTCCTTTTCATCCTGCTTTGTGTCGCTGCTGGGTGCTCAAAGCCAGAACAAGAAAGTGTCATTGCATTTGGCGACAGCAATACAAAGGGATCAAACTGGGACTTCCGAGATTATCCAACATCTGAAAAATGGGTGAATCTCATGAAAAACGTCGAGCGCGGTCAAATTCAAGTGAAGAACGCAGGGATTGGCGGGCAGACGACTGAAGATGCGAAGCTTCGCTTTGAGCAGGATATTTTAAAGCAGAAACCAACTTACGTCCTTATCATGTTCGGTACGAATGATGCGGCGATTTTAGACGGGAAACATCCCCGAGTGACGAAAAAAAGATTTAAAGAAAATGTAACCTACTTCATTTCTGAAAGTAGAAAAGCAGGCATTACCCCGGTTCTCATGACTTGTGTACCTGTTGTAGAAGGCGGAAAAAAAGGCTTGTATTATTACTCTAGGTATAAGTCATCTTATTTTGCTGAGAGAGGCGGGGCAAGAGCTTGGCAAAATTCCTATAATGACATCACGAGAGAAATAGCCAAGGATCAGCAAGTACCGCTTGTCGACAACTGGAAAGCGTTCATCCGAGAAGCTGGTGAAGATAGTGACAATGCGTTGATTCAATCAGGTTTAATCGACCCTTCTGGCAATCATATGACGCCAAAAGGGGCAAGAATCATTTATAACGAAATCAAAGAGCGTGATGTCATCAAACATTTTTAAATGATGGATATCTGCCTAAACAAGACCATCCATTCAGCATAGTCTAACAGTATATCTTCCTAGAAGGAGGTAACTGATATGTGGGGATGCCCTTATCCTTACCCTGCGTGTTCGCCTTATCCAGCTCAAGGAGCAGGAATCGGTTACGCTTTTCTTGTTGTATTCCTTGTGGTTATTTTGGTCGTAGGTGGAGGGTTATGGTTTTGGAATGAACAGCCTTGCAAATAAGACACCTCTTCTTTACTTGAGAAGGGGTGTTTTTTACGGAAAATAGTAGTAAGCCTATAGCGCAAGTGATATAATATCAGTCACCTGAGTTTAAAAAAGAGAATGCTCGGGAGGCATGGTTCCTGTGATATGGAATTAAGAGGAAACAGAGAGCATATGCCCGAGCGAACGTCTTTTCATTTCTGTCTCAATTAATTCAATGAAGTCGCGATTTAAGTTCATTTCATTTGCTTTATAATACGATTCTATAAGTAAATCATCTGACAGCTTTTTCATACTAGAAACCCATATGATGGGAAAAACACCTCCCCTGAAAAAGTTGGCATAAAACTTGAGGAAAAGACATATCATCATAGGTTGATCGAATGTCTCTGAAGTACCTTTAATCTACCATGAATGGGAAACAAGAACAATCGTTCTGTTATCCACATGGTGAAGTGGATAACTTGTGGGTAGAGTGTTTATAATTGAATGAAAGCGTGATGAAATATAGGTGGATAATGTGTGTAAAATTATCCACAACTGTTGAAGGTCCTCGTCATATGTCGAAAACTTTTTCATTGTATTCGATAGACAGACAAATTGTGATTTGATTCGACACTATCGCTGAAAAACCAATGGAAGAAAGGGTGCAAATTGTGCTAAAGAAGTATTTCTTACCGGATGAATTTGTGAAAAGCATTTTCCACATTTCACCGCAAAAACTAAAAGAACGAAATGTAAAAGGAATTATTACCGATTTAGATAACACACTAGTAGAATGGGATCGTCCAAGTGCGACGCCCCGCTTAATTGAATGGTTTCAAGAAATGAAGGATCACGGGATACAAGTGACGATTGTATCGAACAATAATGAAAAAAGGGTCAAGCTTTTTTCTGAACCAGTTCATATCCCGTTTATTTATAAAGCGAAAAAGCCGATGGGAAGAGCTTTTAATAAGGCCGTCGCTGATATGCAATTGAAAAAAGAAGATGTGGTGGTCATTGGGGATCAGCTCATGACCGATGTTCTAGGCGGGAATCGTCACGGCTTCCATACGATTTTGGTCGTCCCTGTTGCTGCCTCAGACGGATTTATCACTAAGTTTAACAGGCAGATTGAACGCAGAATTTTAGGAGCCTTAAAGCGTAAGGGCCACATTCAGTGGGAGGAAGAGTAATAATGGAAAAGGTTGTTTGTATTGGCTGCGGTGTAGCCATTCAGACGGAAGATAAAGATCAATTAGGATATGCGCCGGCAGCATCTCTATTGAAAGAAGATGTGATCTGTCAGCGCTGTTTTAGGTTAAAGAACTACAATGAAATACAAGATGTTTCTTTAACAGAAGACGACTTTTTAAATATATTGCACAGTATCGGAGAGACAGATTCTCTGATTGTCAAGGTCGTTGATATTTTTGACTTTAACGGAAGCTGGATTAATGGGCTGAGTCGTATTGTCGGTGGTAACCCGATTTTACTCGTCGGCAACAAAGTAGATATTTTACCGAAATCCGTGAAAAAAGATCGTTTAATTCATTGGATGAAACGGGAAGCGAAAGAAAACGGATTGAACCCGATCGATGTTTTCTTAATCAGTGCAAGCAGAGGTCAGGGCGTACCTGAGGTGATGGAAGCGATCGATCATTACCGCGAAGGAAGAAATGTCTATGTCGTCGGCTGTACGAATGTTGGGAAATCCACATTTATCAATCGAATCATCAAAGAAGTATCTGGTGAAGAGAACGTGATCACCACATCCCAATATCCAGGTACAACACTTGATGCCATTGAGATCCCGCTTGATGACGGATCTGCTCTATTTGATACGCCGGGCATTATCAACCGTCATCAAATGGCGCACTATGTCAGCAAAAATGACTTGAAGATCTTAACGCCGAAAAAAGAATTGAAACCGAGAACGTTCCAATTAAATGAAGCTCAAACGCTTTATTTTGGCGGGCTTGCTCGATTTGATTATGTAAAAGGCGGCAGAACGTCATTTGTCTGCTATATGCCAAATGAGCTGAACATACACAGAACAAAGTTAGAGAACGCAGATGATTTATATGAAAAACATGCCGGTGAACTGCTATCACCGCCATCAAAAGAGGGGATGGAAGATTTTCCTCCACTCGTTCCACATACCTTTACCATTGATCAGCCGAAAATGGATATCGTCTTCTCAGGCTTAGGGTGGATCACGGCAAATGATGCAGGTAAGCAAATTAAAGTCTATGCGCCAAAAGGCGTGCATGTGTTTATGAGACGTTCGTTAATTTAAATGTTCAGAGGGGGAGAGACCTTGAAACCTTTATACGGAGTAATCGGTAACCCTGTTGGCCATTCAATGTCTCCGGATATTCATAATGCAGCATTAAAGGATGCTGGAATTGATGGACATTATCATGGCTTTCAAGTAGAAAATGATGACCTGAAAGATGCCATTAGCGGTATGAAAGCCTTAGGAATCAGCGGCTTTAACGTCACTGTTCCGCACAAGGTAGACATCATGCAGTACCTGGACAAAATTGATGTGACAGCTGAACGCCTGCGTGCAGTCAATACGGTGCGGCTCGAAGGAGGTCAGCTCGTCGGGTACAACACAGATGGGGAGGGCTTTCTTCATTCATTGCTTGAAGCCTTGGATCAGCCTTTATCAGAGCTGTCATTTCTAATGATTGGTGCTGGCGGAGCGGCAAATGCGATTTATACGACAATCGCTGACTATGCACCGAAAAGCTTTGATATCACCAATCGTACCATTGAAAAAGCTGAGGCTTTAATTGAAAGTGCAGATGGGAACTTCACTTCTAGTGCCATTACATTAAAGACGGCGGAAGAGCAGCTTGGGGAATATGATGTCATCATCCATACAACCTCAATTGGTATGCACCCGAATGTTGAAGAAACCCCGATTTCTTTAGTAAACGCAAAAAAAACAGCGGTTGTTTGTGATATTGTGTATAATCCAATAGAAACAAAACTGCTCAGAGAAGCAGCTGGGTTAGGTTTGAAAACAGTAGATGGTGTCGGCATGTTTGTTGGACAAGCAGCTAGAGCCTTTGAACTGTGGACAGGCATCACGCCTGACGCAAGAAAAATGAAGTCAATTGTGATACAGAAATTAGGAGGAACACCATGTTAAAAGGGAAACAAAAACGTTTTTTACGTGCAAAAGCACATCATTTATCACCTATTTTTCAAGTAGGAAAAGGCGGGGTAAATGACAATATGATCAAGCAAATTTCCGAGGCGCTTGAAGTAAGAGAATTGTTAAAGGTCAGCATATTACAAAACTGCGACGAGGACAAAACGGAAGTTGCGAAAGCACTTGTCAAAGGTGCAAAAGCTGAACTTGTTCAAACGATCGGAAATGTGATTGTCCTTTATAAAGAATCAAAGGAAAATAAACAAATTAAGCTGCCGTAAAGGTGGATGTGATATGAAAAAAATAGGGTTGTTTGGCGGTACGTTTGATCCTCCTCATAATGGGCATTTGCTGATGGCAAATGAAGTGCGTTTTCAAGTAGGGCTTGATGAAATTTGGTTTATCCCAAATCACAAGCCTCCTCATAAAACAGACCGGAAGCGAGCAGATAGTCGTCACCGGGTGAAAATGGTGGATGCGGCGATCCAGTCAAATCCACATTTTCGATTGGAGCTCATTGAAATGGAGCGAGAGGGTCCATCTTATACAGTAGATACGGTGGAGCTTTTAAAGAAGCGTCATCCTGAAGATGAGTTCTTTTTTATGATTGGAGCGGACATGGTCGAGTATTTGCCAAAATGGCATCGGATAGATGATTTGCTTCAGATGATTACTTTTATTGGGATGAAAAGACCGGGTTATACCCGAAATACGACATATCCTCTTTTATTTGCAGATGTTCCAGCTTTTGATGTATCATCGACATTGATTAGGCAGCGAATCATGCAGGAAAAACCTGTCGATTATTTGATACCGAAAGCTGTTGAGCGTTATATAAAGGAGCATCACTTATATGAATCGTGAAGAAGCATTAAGCTGTGTCAAAGAGCAGTTAACAGAGCATAGATATACACATACACTCGGGGTTATGGAGACAGCCATTTCTTTAGCGGAACGGTTCGGTGCAGATGTGAAAAAAGCAGAGATCGCCGCTATTTTTCATGATTATGCGAAATTTAGACCAAAGGATGAAATGAAGGGGATTATCCAGCAGGAACAGATGAACCCTCTATTGCTGGAATATTCGCCCGAGCTTTGGCATGCCCCGGTTGGTGCCTATTTGGTTAAAAAGGAAGCAGCTATTAACGACCAAGATATTTTAACGGCCATTGAATTTCATACATCAGGCAGACCAAACATGACATTACTTGAAAAGGTCATTTATGTCGCTGATTATATCGAACCAGGACGTCATTTCCCTGGTGTTGAAGAAGTAAGAGAGTTAGCAGAGCAAGATTTAGATAGCGCACTGATTCAGTCACTAAAAAACACGATCAGCTTTTTATTGAAAAAGAACCAGCCAGTCTATCCAGATACGCTTGCGACTTACAACTCACTTGTGCATAAGAACAATTAAGGAGGAATTTGGATGGATTCATCATCAATTTTAAACGTCGCGGCAGGAGCATGCGATGATAAACGGGCTGAGGATATTATTGCCCTTAATATGCAAGGAATCTCACTTGTTGCCGATTATTTTCTCATTTGTCACGGGAACTCTGATAAACAAGTGCAGGCCATTGCAAGAGAAGTAAAACATCTTGCAGAGGAAAACGGAATCGAAGTGAAGAAGATGGAGGGCTTTGATGAAGCAAGATGGGTATTGATTGATCTTGGTGATGTCATTGCTCATGTGTTCCACAAAGAAGAAAGAGGATACTACAACCTAGAGAAGCTATGGGGAGATGCGCCGAGAGAAACGCTTTCACTTGGCATTAACTCATGATTTATCAAGGGTTTGCAGGTGTGTATGACGAGCTCATGACACATGCACCTTATGATGAATGGGTTCAGTGGATCCAGCAGAATATCAAACCGAATGCTGCCATTATTGATGTTGGCTGTGGAACTGGAGAGATTTCTCTTCGGTTAGCTGAAAAGGGTCACGCAGTCACAGGAATTGACCTCAGTGAAGAAATGCTGGCTTTCGCGCAGCAAAAAGCACAGGCGAAAAAGCAGTCCATTCAATTTTTACATCAAGATATGAGAGAGCTGACGGGTTTTGAGCAAGTCTTTCAAGCGGCGGTTATATGCTGTGATTCCTTGAATTACTTAAAAAACGAAAATGACGTCAAAAAAACCTTTAAAAACATGTTTCAGCTTTTAGAGGCAGATGGGGTTTTACTCTTTGATGTTCATACTCCTTATAAAATGGAAGAGGTATTCCCAGGTTCGACTTATGCCGATCAAGATGAAGAGATCAGCTATATTTGGCAGAGTGATAAAGGGGATGACATGTATTCGGTCATTCACGATTTAAGCTTTTTTGTAAAGGACGGAGACGTGTATCAGCGTTATGATGAGACACATGAACAGCGTACATTTCCATTTGAGACCTATGCGGCGTTCCTTGAGTCCGCTGGCTTTGAACAAATAGAAGTGACCGCTGATTTTACAAATGAAGCGCCCGGGGAATTCGCCGAAAGATATTTCATTTCAGCTAAGAAGCCAAAAACCATCGTTTAATGGAACGATGGTTTTTTAAAACCCTTTTTTCGCTTGTTGCAGAGTTGATTAATTTCTGCGATCATCAGTAAACACACTTGGCGGATATTGATGCGCAACCGCTTCAAGATCTTCATCGAATTTTTCATGGGTGTTTTGAAAAAGGCGGTGGAACATATCTTGAACACCTGCTTCAAGTGCTTTAATCCCTTCACCCGTAACGCCGCCTTTTACACACACTTTGTCTTGTAGTGTCGGAAGGGTATAGACTCTTTTTTCAATCAAACGGCCAAGCCCTACAAGCATATCTTCTGATAAGGTGGTGGCTTCTTCTTTAGAAATATCTGTTTCTTCAACGGCTGCTTCAATCATTTTCTGAACGAGGAAGCTGATAAAGGCAGGACCGCAGCTGACGATATCTGACGCCGCTCTTGTAATCGAATGATGAATTTCAATAGGTGTTGAAATGCAGGAAGCTAATTGTCTTAACGCTGTTTTCGTCGCGACATTACATGACGATCCAAATGTTAAAAGTGACGCACCTGATAAAGCGCGGTTCGTAATGCTTGGAATCAGCCTGGCTGTTTGACAAGGAACGATATCCTGAAGCTGTTCAGGATGAACCGGACTTGTAATAATGACAATGGTTTGGTGCTCTTTTAAAAGAGGGCTCAGCTCTTTTAAAAGAGGATAAATATCAAGCGGCTTGACACAAACAAAGATGAAATCTTTATCCATGACAGCTCCTGTAAGCTGTTTTGTTACTTCAAGCTCTGGGTGGTTCTTTTTTATATTGAACGCTTTTTCTATGGTCCGGTTTGTAATGGTGATGGATGAGGGATTGACTGCCTTTGATTCAATAAATGCCTCAGTAAGTATGGTACCCATGTTTCCTGTACCGATTATCCCGATATTCAAACGTTCTCCCTCCTTAGGCGCATAGGATCTGTTATCTTCTAAACAGTATGTTGAGCAATAGAAAAATATGATTGAAAGAAGCGTGAGCACGTGAAGCGACTCATTCCATTGAAAAAATACAGTCTTTATATCGGAGCTGGGCTCATGGGCGCGATCATCATCACTTTCTTCCTTTTGGCAGGAAATAAGGGGAGCACTAGAGAGCCAAGTGTATTGAAGGGCGATCAAGACAAACAAGTCACATTAGAAAACAAACAAGAAAAGACCGATAATGAATCATCCTCCATTTTTGTGGAGATCAAAGGGGCTGTAAAAAAGCCAGGTGTTTATACGTTTCAATCTGATGCACGGGTAGAAGAAGCCATTCGAAGAGCAGGAGGTTTTACTAGTAAAGCAGACACGATTGAAATTAATCAAGCAGCAAAATTAGAAGACAGTATGATGATTTATGTCCGGAAGCAGGGAGAAGCAGAGAGAGAGGCACAAACAGCAGGTGCAGACGCTCCATCGGGTAATGAAAAGAGTCAAGGTGTCAATGTGAATCAGGCTGATGCAGCGGAATTGCAAACCATTAATGGAATAGGGCCAGCTAAAGCAGAAGCCATCATTACGTACAGAGAGGAGCACGGAGAATTTCAACAAATTGAAGATTTGCGGAACATTTCAGGTTTTGGGGAGAAGACCATTGAACGGCTGAAAAATGAATTGACCGTTAAGTAGAATTGACGGTATAGAAGGAAGGCATGTACACTTAATACCAACCATCATTCTGGAGGGATCAGCTCGTGGAAAGAATTTCATGGAATCAATATTTTATGGCGCAAAGCCATTTGCTTGCTCTGCGAAGCACCTGTGAGCGGTTAGCTGTTGGGGCGACCATCGTCAGAGACAAGCGTATCATTGCAGGGGGATATAATGGCTCAATTGCTGGTGATGTCCATTGTGCAGATGTGGGATGCTATGTCATTGATCATCACTGCGTTCGCACCATCCATGCGGAAATGAACGCTATTTTACAATGTGCCAAATTTGGTGCACCTACAGCCGATGCTGAAATATATGTCACACATTTTCCTTGTTTGCAGTGCTGTAAAGCCATTATTCAAGCAGGTATTCGAACCGTTTACTATGCAAAGGATTATAAAAATCACCCATATGCCATTGATTTATTTGAGCAGGCAGGTGTTCAAACGGAACAAGTTGAACTCGATGAAATGATCATCGACTTAAAAAATCAAGAAAAATTAGCCTTTGTTGCAGATCTAATTGGCAAACTAAGTGAATCAGGACTTAGTGAATCAGAAATTCGCAATATGCATGAGAAGGCGAATCAATTATTTACTTCCTATGTTTAATTATTTGCCGTTTGGGGCAATTTCAGCAGCTGTTGGAATTGCTCTGGCTGCATATCATCTTCATATGTACTTCCTTCTCTTTCTTCTCATCATCTTCCTTCTCAGCCTACTGAAAAAAATCCCCAAACTCTTTCTCATGATCAGCCTATGTGGAGCCGTCTATACTCTTATTTTTATGGTTCATGAGTTTTTTGAAACGGAGCAACCTGTTCAAGAAAAATTCTTTTCCGGCTCTGTTGTGATTGAAACGATTCCGAAAATAGATGGCAATCGTTTTTCGGCAACTGTGTCAACAGAAGATGACCGGCTAGCCGCTTTCTATACCATTCAAACAGAGCGTGAAAAAGAGACGTTAAAAGACGTAGAGCCAGGTATGAGCTGTCATATGACAGGTGATATTCGACCGCCTAAACACGCAACCATTCCTAACGGGTTTCAATACGATCAATTTCTACAATCAAAAGGCATTCGCGCTATTTTCTTACCGCAGTCAATCAAAGGCTGTACAAAAAATGATCGTCCTTCCTATTATCTTCAAAAGATGAGGCAAAAGGGCTTAAAATTCTTAGAAGATCATGTGCCGAAAAACTCTGTAGGTATTGTACAGGCTCTTATTTTTGGAGACCGTGATTTGATTGATCCTGATACGCTAAGAGACTATCAAATGCTCGGTATTATTCATCTGTTAGCGATCTCAGGACTGCATGTGCAAACGCTTCTTGCCTGTTTATTTTGGTGTCTGCTTCGTGCCGGTGTGACAAGAGAGACAGCGCGTCTTCTTCTATTATGCTTTCTTCCTGTTTATGCTTGTTTGACAGGTGCTGCACCATCAGTTTTAAGAGCTTGCCTTATGGCAGGAATCTATTTAGTGATGACAAGCCTGCCAAAAGAAATGAAACAGCCTTCTGCTGTCGTATTAAGCGCAACGTTTTTATTCTTATTAGCGATTCATCCTCTATATCTATTCGAGATCGGATTTCAGCTTTCATTCGTGGTTACGTTTTTTATTTTGTTATCGACCAGAATCTTATCGCAAGCGAAAAGCGCCGTGATGCAGTTGTTCCTTGTCTCATTTGTTGCACAGCTTGCCTCGCTTCCTGTTCTTTTATATCATTTTCAGCAATTTTCTTTGCTGAGCATCCCATTGAATATGATATTTGTCCCTTTTTATACAACAGTTGTCCTGCCTCTATCCTTACTCTTTTTTCTTTTGTCTATCATTTATCTTCCGCTTGGACAAGTGTTATTCCAGTTGCTTGATTCGGTCATCCAGCTAAGTCATCAGTTGTCAGCACATATGGCAGTTTTTGATGGGTTCAACTTGATTTTTATGAAATCGACTTGGTGGCATATTCTACTTGAAGTGAGCGCCATTGTTTTTTTGCTGTTTGTGATGGAGTGCAAAATGTCCGTGAAATCCTATGCCGTGACGATTATATTACTCATCGGTGTCTTGAGTGCACACTATTTCACCCCGAATTTTCTCCAAAAAGGGGAGGTCACGATGCTGGATGTCGGACAAGGGGATAGTTTGTTTATTCAGCTCCCTTACCGAAAGGGACATTTACTTGTGGACACAGGTGGCAGACTTTCTTTTGATGATGAACCATGGAAAAAAAGACGTAAAGTGTCTACGATCGGTGAACAAACACTAATCCCGTTTTTGCATTCTAAAGGTATAGCAAAACTTGATGTGCTGATTCTCACGCATGCAGATCAAGACCACATGGGAGAAGCAGTTCGTTTAATCAAACGAAATAAAGTAAAGCGGCTAGCCATACCAAAAGGTTATGCCCGAAGTCCAGAAGATGCAAAGCTGCTAAAAGAAGCAGCTGAAAAAGGGATTATGATTGATGAATTAGAAAGAGGAGATCAGCTCCAAGTTGGAGAGCACATATTTGAGGTTCTTCACCCTTCGCAAGACCGGGTGACAAGTAAGAACAATGATTCACTTGTTCTAACTTTTAATCTTGGCGGGAAACGGTTTCTGTTCACTGGAGATCTTGAACATGAAGGGGAACGAGATATTATAGAAGCCTATCCTCACCTGCAAGCAGATGTCTTAAAGGTTGGGCATCATGGGAGCAAAGGGTCAACAAGTGATGAGTGGCTTCGGCATCTGGAGCCGTCGCACGCACTCATTTCGGCTGGTGAACGCAATCGTTATCAGCATCCTCATCAGGAAGTCTTGAAAAAACTAAAGGATCATCAAACGAAGGTGTACCGCACAGATCAAGACGGAAGTGTGACCTATGGATTTCTTGAGAAGGAAGGAACGTTTTACACGCATCCTCCATATGATATCTTACAAAAACAATAAAAAAACTGCCAAAACGGCAGTCATGTAGCAATCATGAAGTTAAGATCCAACGAGGTGTATAATGGTTGCCAAAATAAACATTGAGGCGAAAAATCCGAATGTGACGATAAAACCAACAGCTGAGTCGATCGCATCATTTCGCTTGCTTTGAACATTTTTTTCAAATTCATTCATTTTCATCCCTCCTGGCTAATTTTAGTATACTTGAACTCATTTGGAATTGCTAGAAGGTAAAGTAACCGTTTTCCATTTTCATGATCATTTTATGAATATCGTCTGAAGCAAGCTGACCCGGGAGCTTGCACCAGACGTTTACTATAAATGAGGAGGCGGTACTTTCAGCTTCCTCTTTACTAATGTCTTCGCACACTTTAGGATAGAGGAGGAAGTGAAAGAGAGGGATTCAATTTATGGTCTTTGAGGTTTGGAACAATTTAAAAAGAGGGGATATCCATCCCGTTTATTGCTTATATGGAAAAGAAACGTATTTACTGCAAGAAACAGCAGCTAAATTAAGACAAGCTGTAGTAGACGAAGAGACAAAGGATTTTAATTTCTCCGTCTTTGATATGGAAGAGGTGCCGCTTGAACAGGCTGTGACAGATGCAGAAACCTTTCCGTTCATGGGAGAAAGGCGTCTCGTTGTGATCAAGAACCCTTATTTTCTTACAGCGGAAAAGAAAAAAGAGAAGATTGAGCATGAGCTTTCTCTGTTAGAAGCTTATTTAGAAAAGCCGGCGCCTTATACCATTCTCGTCTTATTGGCACCATATGAAAAGCTGGATGAACGGAAGAAAATCACCAAATTGCTAAAAAAGAAAGCGGCTATGGTTGAGGCAAAAGAGTTAAACCCAAAAGAAACAACGGATTTCACCATTACGCTGGTGAAAACAGAAGGAAAGGCGATGACATCTGAAGCGGCTGAGCAGCTTGTGATGCTGTGCGGCGGAAGCCTATCCTCATTGTTTCAAGAGGTCAGGAAGCTGAGTACATATATTGGAGAGCGAGACGAAATTGAATTAGCGGATGTCAATCAGCTCGTTGCAAGAAGCTTAGAGCAGAATATTTTCGAATTAATTAACCAAATTGTCAACAGACGCCGCTCTCAGGCCATGCAGATGTTTTATGATTTGCTGAAACAAAATGAGGAACCCATTAAAATATTAGCACTTATATCCACTCAATTTCGTTTGATTTTACAGACGAAGTATTTCGCTCAGCAAGGATATGGGCAAAAACAAATTGCTTCAAATCTAAAAGTCCACCCATTCCGCGTGAAACTTGCTATGGATCAGGCAAGGCTGTTTTCAGAAGAAGAGCTGAAGCAGATTGTCAAAGAGCTATCAACGATCGATTATGAAATGAAAACCGGTAAAAAGGACAAGCAGCTATTGCTAGAATTGTTTCTGCTTCGCCTATTAGGCGCTTGAACATAAAAAAACGACCTTCTAAAAAGAGGGTCGTTTTTGTTTAGATGTATAATTGTCAGTCTGTCCTAATGGCTGAGCCGGTCAGGACGGACGTACAGTTAAACAGTGCCTCATTACTGAGGCGTTGCAAGCATTATGCAGAAAGTCCGTTTACTTGTTTAGCAAGTCTTGACTTGTAACGCGCAGCTGCGTTTTTGTGTACAAGACCAGTTTTAACGGCTTTGTCAATGCGTTTTGCAGCAGAAGAAAGAGCAGCTTTTGCTTGCTCAGCATCGTTGTTAGCTACAGAAACTTCAACTTGTTTAATCGCAGTACGCATCGCAGACTTGATTGTCACGTTGTGTGCACGGCGTTCGTTATTCGTTTTTGTACGTTTGATCGCTGATTTAATATTTGGCATGTGTTTCACCTCCTAAGATACAACCTAAACACAATTGTCTTAAGGTTAAATCTTCACAATAGAACAAGTTGTATTCTATCAAACACACCTTTAGAATGCAATATAAATGTAAAGTATTTTTCATTGATGAAGCGCTCGAATGTTTCTTTCAAGAGATGGAAAGACTACTGTTAATTACTTGGTGGAAGGAGTCTTTTTATGGAGAAACAGAAACTTGATTTAAGTGCTTATCAAATTCGGACAGACTTGGCTGTTGAAACAAAAGAGATACTAGAACAAGAGAACGATCCGAATGTTGTCAAAAAGGATGGAATTCAAGGGATTGTCGAAAAGGAAAAAGAGGAGCATGGCATCCGTATACGCACGGTGGAGATTACGAAAGAAGGGGAGGCGCTGACCAGCAAAAAGGCAGGAACATACTTGACACTTGAGGCGCAGGGCATTCGGGAGAAAGATTCTGAGATGCAGGAAAAAGTTGTCGAAGTCTTTGCCCATCATTTTGCTCAGTTTTTAAAAGATCGAGGCATTCAGACTGATGCGAGCTGTCTTGTAGTAGGACTAGGAAACTGGAATGTCACGCCAGATGCGCTAGGTCCGCTCACGGTTGAAAGTCTGCTTGTGACTCGGCATCTTTTTGAATTACAGCCGGAAAATGTACAGGAAGGCTACCGCCCAGTGTCCTCTTTATCACCGGGAGTGATGGGACTGACTGGTATTGAAACAAGCGACATTATACAAGGCGTGATCGAGAGGTCCAAACCCGATTTTGTCATTGCAATCGATGCCCTTGCTGCTCGTGCAGTGGAACGGGTGAATACGACGATTCAAATCTCTGATACAGGTATCCATCCCGGTTCAGGTGTAGGGAATAAGCGAAAAGAATTAAGCAAAGAAACGTTGGGAATTCCAGTGATTGCGATTGGCGTTCCGACAGTGGTAGATGCAGTCACCATTGCAAGTGACACAATTGATTATGTCTTAAAGCATTTTGGTAGAGAACTGAAAGATGACAGGCCGTCCCGCTCTCTTGTGCCGGCTGGTTTGACGTTTGGGAAGAAAAAAGTACTAAACGAAGAAGACTTACCAGATGAAGAAACGCGTCAATCATTCTTAGGTATCGTAGGAACTCTTCCAGAAGAAGAGAAACGGCAGCTGATCCATGAAGTGCTTGCGCCGCTAGGGCAAAATCTCATGGTAACGCCTAAGGAAGTGGATACATTCATTGATGATATGGCAAACGTGCTCGCCAATGGATTAAACACAGCACTTCATCAAAAAATCTCTCAAGATAACATGGGTTCTTATAATCATTAATCGGTTCTACTTTCTCTAGCTCGCTCATAGTGTAATTACTAGAAAGCGTGCTGGAGGGAGTAAATCATGAAAAAAAGACCCCGCCGTCCTCGACAGTTGGTCGTTGCGATTAATGGAACAAAAGTAGTCAAAAGCATTTTCTTATTTATAGCCTCGCTTGTTGTAGTGTTTGTGATGTCAGGGGCGTTGACATCTTTAAAACCTGAGCTGAGGCCACAAGCCTCGCTATATGGTGTAGCAGATGAGCTTTCCGGGGCGTTTTTCGCCACATTAATGGGCATGGAAAACCAATATTTCGCCTCAGCCGTCCCGAAAGATCAAAAAGGGTTTCATTTCTCTGGACTGTCACTCAAGCTTGCGACCAGTATCAATTTAGAAGACCCGCGTAGTTTTCTAGGTAGAGAACTTCCAGGCTTTGAACATTTTGATACAAAAATCATCTTAGCAGGTGAAGGAACAGACTATACCAACATGCCAATGGAATCGCCGCCGCCAAGTGAAGTCATTCAAGATGAAAAAGAAGCAAATTTAGCAGAGCTGGACAAGCTCGACAAAGATGTGCCGAAAAAGCCTGCGAAAGAGCCGGACCGGTCGACAGGAAAACGAAAAGCTGTGTACATTTACCATACACATAATACGGAATCATATTTACCATTTTTAAAAGGAGAAACGAATCCAAACAATGCACGGCACTCAAAAGTGAATGTCACCCTTGTCGGTGACATGTTCGGAAAGGCGCTTGATCAGCAAGGAATCGGGAATACGGTCGACAAAACAGAAGTTGAAAAACGGCTTCTGCAAAAAGGACTAAAGTATCCCCAGTCTTATAATGAATCAAGACTGGTCGTAAAAGAAGCCTTAGCGAAAAATGATGACCTCGAATATTTAATCGATATCCACCGTGACTCAAGAAGAAAGAAAGACACTACTGCCGAGATCAAAGGGAAAAAATATGCGAGAATTGCGTTTGTTGTGGGAAAGAAGAATCAAAGCTATGAGAAAAACCTCAAGCTTGCGACGGAGTTCCACCATTTGATGGAGAAAAAATATAAAGGACTCAGTGTCGGTGTGTTTGCCAAAGGCGATATTGGTGATAATGGAATTTATAATCAAGATTTATCCGACAAAGCCCTTCTTTTAGAATTTGGCGGAGTGGATAATAATATGGAAGAATTGAAAAATGCATCCAATGCAGCAGCTGATGTCTTCAGCGACATTTTCTGGGATGCGGAAAAAGTAAACGGCAAAGCAAAGGATGAGAAAAAACGCTCTTAAGGTGGTGACGGTGCATGGGATCATTTATGGGAAAAACCATTATTTTAGGACTGGTCTTGCTATTTGGCGTCTTTTTAGGAATGCAGCAGGCAAATAATGGCATGCTGCAAATGAAGGGTTACCATGACCCGCAATTAAAAGGCGCTTTCTCCATCCAAATGAACGACGAAGAAGAACGAGAAGCCTCTATCTTAGGAACGGCTGTTACAGAAAAGGATCTTGCCGAAAAACAAAAGCAGCTTGAGGAAATAGAGAGCTTTAATGCTTTCTCCAAAGCAGGAAAGGTGTTGTCTGATGGCATGACACTTGCAGCTCGTTCTCTTTATGATTGGGTAAATGGGAAATAAATAAATCTACACCTTATGACTAAAGCCGCTAATCAATGAGCGGCTTTTCTTGATTTCGATTGAATCTTTACAGCCCTATTGATATAATCTAACCTAGCGCAACCCGCGTTTTATAGTAGGAGTGATAGATTGTGACAGATAAAGAAAAACGATTAGAACGGCAATCAAGAATTCGAAATTTCTCCATTATCGCCCATATTGACCACGGGAAATCCACATTGGCCGACCGTATTTTAGAAAAAACAGCGGCGATTACGCAGCGAGAAATGAAAGAACAATTACTTGATTCCATGGACTTAGAGCGTGAACGCGGCATAACGATTAAATTAAACTCTGTCCAGCTGAAATATAAGGCAAAGGATGGAGAAGAATATATTATGCACCTGATTGATACACCAGGGCATGTCGACTTCACCTATGAGGTATCTCGAAGCCTTGCTGCCTGTGAAGGTGCGATTCTCGTAGTAGATGCAGCACAAGGAATTGAAGCACAGACACTTGCGAATGTTTATTTAGCTCTTGATAACAACTTAGAAATTCTTCCGATTATCAATAAAATCGATCTGCCAAGTGCAGAGCCTGAGCGTGTAAGAGGAGAAATTGAAGATGTCATCGGGTTGGATGCGTCTGAAGCTGTTCTCACCTCTGCTAAGGCTGGTATTGGGATCGAAGATATTTTAGAACAAATCGTCGAAAAGGTGCCAGCACCTGCTGGGGACCCAGAAGCACCGCTTCAAGCTCTTATATTTGATTCTCTCTACGATGCGTATCGCGGCGTTATTGCGTACATACGAATTGTGGAAGGAACGGTCAAACCAGGTCAGAAAATCAAAATGATGGCGACGGGCAAAGAATTTGAAGTACTTGAAGTCGGCGTATTCACACCAAAAGCCATGCCGACAGATGAACTCACTGTTGGAGATGTTGGCTACTTAACAGCAGCAATTAAAAATGTCGGCGATACACGTGTGGGGGATACGATCACAAGTGCGGTGAACCCAGCGAAAGAAGCGCTGCCAGGATACAGAAAGCTGAACCCAATGGTTTACTGCGGTCTTTATCCGATTGATACAGCGAAATATAACGATTTACGTGAAGCACTAGAAAAGCTTGAATTAAATGATTCTTCACTTCAATATGAGGCAGAGACGTCCCAAGCACTTGGCTTCGGTTTCCGCTGCGGCTTTCTTGGAATGCTTCATATGGAAATCATCCAAGAACGGATTGAGCGTGAATTTAAAATCGATCTCATTACGACAGCACCAAGTGTTATTTACGATGTGTATATGACAGACGGAGAAAAAATCATCGTCGATAACCCGTCAAATCTGCCTGATCCGCAAAAGATTGAGAAAATTGAAGAACCATACGTGAAAGCAACAATGATGGTGCCGAATGACTATGTAGGCTCTGTCATGGAGCTTTGCCAAGGAAAGCGCGGACATTTCATTGATATGCAATACCTTGATGCAAACCGAGTGAGCATTGTGTACGAAATTCCTTTGGCGGAGATCGTGTATGAATTCTTTGATATGCTCAAGTCCAACACAAAAGGCTATGCGTCCTTTGACTATGAGCTGATTGGCTATCGCCCATCTACTCTAGTGAAAATGGACATCATGCTGAATGGTGAAAAAATCGATGCCCTTTCCTTTATTGTTCACCGCGATTACGCCTATGAACGAGGCAAGATCATCGTAGAAAAGCTGAAAGAACTCATTCCACGCCAGTATTTTGAAGTACCAGTTCAAGCGGCGATTGGACAAAAAATTGTGGCTCGTTCTACCATTAAAGCGATGCGTAAAAACGTACTTGCTAAATGTTATGGTGGAGACATTTCCCGGAAAAGAAAGCTTCTTGAGAAGCAAAAAGAAGGGAAAAAGCGCATGAAACAAGTGGGCTCTGTTGAAGTCCCGCAAGAAGCATTTATGGCTGTGCTGAAGATGGACGACAGCACACCGAAAAAATAACATCCTCCTCAAGGCAACCTGCTTTACAATGTCAGCCTTGGCGTTTATAGTCGAAAACAAACAAAGGTGCCGCAGCGATAAACTGCGGCTCTTTACCTGTAAAGAAGGTGTCATCAAATGAAAGCAGCATACATTCACATTCCATTTTGTGAGCACATTTGCCACTATTGTGATTTCAATAAATTTTTCATTAAAACGCAGCCAGTCGATGAATACTTAGCGGCTCTTGAAAAAGAGATGCAGCACACGATCGAGCAAAAGGGTGAGCAAGAACTAAAGACGATCTTTATTGGCGGGGGGACTCCGACATCATTGACCGTCAGCCAGCTAGACCAGCTCATGACCAGCATCCACCGTGTGTTAAAACCGTCAAAAAACCTGGTTGAATTTGCAGTGGAAGCAAACCCAGATGAATTATCACTCGAGAAGCTGCATGTGTTAAAAGAAGCCGGTGTCAATCGGTTAAGCTTTGGCGTCCAAACCTTTGAAGATGATTTGCTCAAAAAAATCGGACGAGTTCATCAAAAGAAAGATGTTCTCACATCTTTCGAGAGAGCAAGAGATGTTGGATTTGACAATATTAGCCTTGACCTCATGTTTGGCTTGCCGCATCAAGAAAAGCATCATGTTATGAATTCACTTGAGACAGCTTTCTCATTAGGAGCAGAGCATTATTCTGTCTACTCACTGATTGTGGAACCGAAAACGGTGTTTTACAACTTAATGCAAAAAGGAAAACTGCATTTACCGCCGCAAGAACGTGAGGCTGAAATGTATGAACTTGTGATGGATGAAATGGAGCGCCATGGATTACATCAATACGAAATCAGCAATTACGCCAAACCGGGCTTTGAAAGCCAGCATAACCTGACCTATTGGAGCAATGAAGACTACTTCGGTTTCGGTGCAGGGGCACACGGGTATGTAGATGGCATCCGAAATGTGAACGCAGGACCAGTGAAGCATTACTTGGAACTGATTGAGCAAACTGGGTTCCCGTATAAAGAAACTCATCAAGTCACAAAAGCAGAGCAGATAGAAGAAGAAATGTTTTTAGGCCTTCGAAAAATCGAAGGGGTGAAAAGTGCCGACTTCCAAGCCAAATATGGTGCTTCACCAGAAGCTCTTTTTCCCTCAGTTCTTGAAGAATTAGAAGAAAAAGGTCTCATTGTAAAAGATGACATTGGAATTCGTTTAACAAGAAAAGGGAAATTGTTAGGAAATGAAGTATTTCAAGCGTTTCTCGGTGAGTTATAATTGACATTTTAATTTGAGTTTGGTAATTTTGTTTATACAATTAGCACTCGTTGAAAGAGAGTGCTAACAGGGGTGATGATGATGTTAACAAATCGTCAGCTTTTGATTCTGCAAGTCATCATTAATGACTTTATTCGTTCGGCGCAGCCAGTTGGATCAAGGACTCTTTCTAAAAAAGAGGACATCACATTCAGCTCTGCGACGATTAGAAACGAAATGGCTGATTTGGAGGAACTTGGTTTTATCGAAAAGACCCATTCTTCATCAGGAAGAATTCCTTCAGAAAAAGGATATCGTTATTATGTAGATCATTTGCTCTCTCCGCGAAAACTGTCGTCTAAAGAGCTTGTGCTTATCCAGTCGGCTTTTCAGGAGAAAATTTTTGAGCTGGAAAAAACAGTTCAAAAATCGGCGGAAATTTTATCAGATCTCACAAACTATACATCGATCGTGCTTGGTCCAAAGCTGAGTGAAAATCGATTAAAGCAAATTCAGCTTGTCCCCGTTCAGCCAAATAAAGCCGTAGCAATCATGATTACAGACAGCGGACATGTTGAAAACAAAACCATTACCTTCTCTGAACATCTCGATGTCTCCGATATTGAGAAGCTGATGAATATTTTGAATAGCCGCTTAGCTGGCGTTCCAATGGACCAGTTGAAGGACAGGATGTATAAAGAAGTAGTCATGCTTCTGCGCACACATTTAAAAGATTATGATCACATTTTAGATGCGCTTGGCAACACATTTACATCGACACAAAATGAATCAAAACTTTTCTTTGGCGGGAAGATTAATATGTTGAATCAGCCTGAATTTCATGACATCGACCGCATTCGCTCACTCATGATGCTGATTGAGCAAAAGAATGATGTCATGCAGCTGTTTCATCCAAATCAGCAAGGTATCACCATTAAAATCGGTTCAGAAAACAATTTGGAAGCAATGGAGAACTGCAGTTTGATCACAGCGACTTATTCGATTGATCAAAAATCACTCGGCTCCATTGCCGTAATCGGACCAACCCGCATGGATTACGGGCGAGTCGTTAGTCTTTTGCATCATGTATCAAAAGACTTGTCAAACGCACTTTCCAATTTGTATGATGAGTAGGGTGATAAAAAGATAGGGGCACTGCCCCTTCGTATTCTTGAATCTTTTGAGGGAGGTGAACACAATGTCAGAAGAAAAACAGACACCTGAGCAAGAAGCAGAGGTTGAAGCACAAGAAGAAGCAGTTCAAGCAGATACTGAGGAAGCAAAGCATGATGAACAGTCTGCCTTCCAAGAGAAAATCGATGAATTGCAGCAGCTTCTAGATGAAAAAGAAAACAAGATTCTGCGTGTTCAAGCAGATTTTGAAAACTATAAACGCCGTGCTCGAACTGAAGTGGAGACCGTGCAAAAATATCGTTCTCAACATGTTGTCAGCGATCTTCTCCCAGCTCTTGACAACTTTGAAAGAGCGCTTGGAATTGATCCAGACAATGAGCAGGCGAAAAGTTTGTTAGAAGGAATGCAAATGGTTTACCGCCAGCTGGTAGAAGCGTTGAAAAATGAAGGCGTTGAACCAATTGAAGCTGTCGGCAAAGAGTTCGATCCAAACCTTCATCAAGCCGTCATGCAAGTTGAAGATGAAAACTTCGATTCAAATATCGTAGTAGAAGAATTGCAAAAGGGCTATAAACTCAAAGACCGAGTTATTCGTCCATCAATGGTAAAAGTAAATCAATAACTACATAATGGGAGGTCATCGATTATGAGTAAAATCATTGGGATTGACTTAGGAACAACAAACTCATGTGTTGCAGTACTTGAAGGCGGAGAGCCAAAAGTCATTGCAAACGCTGAAGGAGCACGTACAACACCATCTGTTGTCGCTTTTAAAAATGGAGAGCGCCAAGTTGGTGAAGTAGCGAAACGCCAATCAATTACAAACCCGAACACAATCATGTCTGTTAAAAGACATATGGGTACAGATTATAAAGTAGAAGTTGAAGGCAAGAACTATACACCGCAGGAAATCTCTGCAATCATTCTTCAACACCTTAAATCTTACGCTGAAGGCTACCTTGGCGAAGAAGTAACAAAAGCTGTTATCACAGTTCCTGCTTACTTCAACGATGCAGAACGTCAAGCTACAAAAGATGCTGGTAAAATTGCTGGTCTTGAAGTAGAACGTATCATCAACGAGCCAACAGCAGCTGCGCTTGCTTATGGTTTAGATAAAACAGATGAAGATCAAACGATCCTTGTATACGACCTTGGTGGTGGTACATTTGACGTATCAGTCCTTGAGCTTGGAGACGGCGTCTTTGAAGTACGCTCAACTGCTGGGGACAACCGTCTAGGTGGAGACGATTTTGACCAAGTGATCATTGATCACTTAGTAGCTGAATTCAAAAAAGAAAATGGCATTGACCTTTCAAAAGATAAAATGGCGCTTCAGCGTTTAAAAGATGCTGCTGAAAAAGCGAAAAAAGATCTATCTGGTGTATCTTCTACACAAATCTCACTGCCGTTTATCACAGCTGGAGATGCAGGTCCTCTTCACCTTGAATTAACGCTAACACGTGCTAAATTCGAAGAGCTTTCTGCAGATCTTGTAGAGCGTACAATGACACCTGTACGTCAATCATTGAAAGATGCTGGTTTATCTGCTAGCGAGATTGATAAAGTCATCCTTGTTGGTGGATCAACTCGTATTCCTGCAGTACAAGAAGCAATCAAAAAAGAAACAGGCAAAGAGCCTCATAAAGGTGTAAACCCTGATGAAGTGGTTGCTCTTGGTGCGGCGATTCAAGGTGGAGTCATCACAGGAGATGTCAAAGACGTTGTTCTTCTTGATGTAACACCACTTTCTTTAGGAATTGAAACAATGGGCGGCGTATTCACAAAGCTGATTGAACGTAATACAACAATTCCAACAAGTAAATCTCAAGTATTCTCAACGGCTGCTGACAACCAAACAGCGGTAGACATCCATGTTCTGCAAGGTGAGCGCCCAATGGCAGCAGACAACAAAACATTAGGTCGTTTCCAATTGACTGACATTCCGCCAGCACCACGCGGCGTACCACAAATCGAAGTATCTTTTGATATCGATAAAAACGGTATTGTCAACGTACGTGCGAAAGATATGGGGACAGGCAAAGAGCAAAACATCACCATCAAATCTTCTTCAGGTCTTTCTGATGATGAGATCGAAAAAATGGTCAAAGAAGCAGAAGAAAATGCTGAAGCAGATGCGAAGAAAAAAGAAGAAATCGAAGTGCGCAATGAAGCAGATCAATTAGTGTTTACAACAGAAAAAACATTAAAAGATCTAGAAGGCAAAATCGATGAAGAGCAAGTGAAAAAAGCAAACGACGCGAAAGATGCACTAAAAGCTGCGATCGAAAAAGGCGAGCTTGAAGACATCAAAGCGAAAAAAGATGAGCTGCAAACAATCGTTCAAGAACTAACGACAAAGCTCTATGAAGAAGCTGCAAAACAAGCACAAGCTCAGCAAGAAGGCGGCGCTGAAGGTGCTCAAAAAGCAGATGACAATGTGGTGGATGCAGAATACGAAGAAGTAAACGACGATCAAGAGAAAAAATAATCACCTTTACTTTTGAAAAAGACTGCTGAAACGTACTCGTCAGAAAGTCAAAGTCAGGATCTCTTGGCTTTGACTTTTTTTCTTTCCAACGATGAAAGCAATTGAAAAAGGTCAAATCAAAATGATACAATCGTATTTATGTGAGAAAATCGGGAGTGTGAAGAGATGAGTAAGCGTGATTACTATGAAGTGCTTGGCGTGAGTAAGAGCGCCTCAAAAGACGAGATCAAAAAGGCATACCGCAAGCTTTCAAAAAAGTATCACCCTGATATTAATAAAGAAGCTGGCTCAGATGAGAAATTCAAAGAAGTAAAAGAAGCCTATGAAACCCTTTCTGACGATCAAAAACGTTCGCAGTATGATCAGTTCGGTCATACCGATCCAAACCAAGGCTTTGGCGGCGGCGGTTTTGGCGGAGGAGGAGACTTTGGCGGCTTCGGCGGCTTTGATGACATCTTCTCTAGTATTTTTGGCGGTGGAGCCAGAAGAAGAGATCCAAATGCACCGCGTCAAGGAGCAGACTTGCAATATACAATGACGCTTTCATTTGAAGAAGCAGCATTTGGGAAAGAAGCAACGATTGAAATCCCTCGCGAGGAATCATGTGAAACATGTCATGGATCAGGGGCAAAGCCTGGGACAGAAGCGAAGACTTGTTCACATTGCGGCGGCTCTGGTCAATTAAATGTTGAGCAGTCAACTCCGTTTGGTAAAGTGGTCAACCGCAGAGTATGTAACTACTGTAGCGGAACAGGAAAACAAATCGATCACAAATGTTCTACATGCGGCGGCTCTGGTAAAGTGCGTAAGCGTAAGAAAATCAATGTGACGATCCCAGCTGGTGTTGACGATGGTCAGCAGCTCAGAGTGTCTGGTCAAGGGGAGCCAGGTGTAAATGGAGGACCTCCAGGCGATCTATTTGTTGTGTTCCATGTGCGTTCGCATGAATTCTTCGAGCGTGACGGGGATGACATTTACTGCGAAATGCCGTTAACCTTTGCACAGGCTGCATTAGGTGACGAAATTGAAGTGCCGACATTACACGGTAAAGTGAAATTAAAAGTCCCTGCTGGCACGCAAACTGGCACAAAGTTTAGACTCAAAGGAAAAGGTGTGAAAAATGTACGCGGCTATGGCCAAGGCGATCAACATATCGTTGTACGAGTCGTCACACCAACAAATTTAACGGACAATCAAAAAGATATCATTAGAAAATTTGCTGAAGTGAGCGGAAATAAACCGGACGAACAAGAAATGAGCTTCTTCGATAAGGTAAAACGCGCATTTAAAGGCGAGTAAGACGGATAAGGAGTTGGTAGTATTGAAGTGGTCAGAAATTAGCGTCCATACAACAAATGAAGCGGTGGAACCAATCACCAATATTTTGCATGAAGCAGGTGCGAGTGGTGTCGTGATTGAGGACCCGCTTGATTTAGTCAAGGAACGTGAAAATGTATACGGTGAGATCTACCAGCTCGATCCGAATGACTATCCTGAAGAAGGGGTCATCGTCAAAGCCTATCTTCCAATGAACAGCTTTTTAATGGAAACGGTAGATGAGATCAAAGAAGCCATCAACAATCTTCTTCTATACGATATTGACCTTGGACGAAATACGCTGTCCATTTGTGAAGTAAATGAAGAAGAATGGGCCACCGCATGGAAAAAATACTATCATCCTGTGAAAATCTCTGAAAAATTCACCATCGTTCCAACATGGGAAGAATATACTCCGGTTCATTCTGATGAACTGATTATTGAAATGGACCCAGGAATGGCATTTGGAACAGGGACACATCCAACAACCGTTCTTTGTATTCAGGCGCTTGAGCGCTATGTGAAGGAAAACGATACGGTGATTGATGTTGGAACAGGCTCTGGGATTTTAAGTGTGGCAGCAGCGATGGTTGGTGCAAAGGACATTCAAGCCTTTGATCTCGACACCGTTGCGGTTGAAAGTGCAAAGCAAAACATCGAACTAAATGGTGTAAGCGAACAAGTGACGGTCAAGCAAAACAACTTACTTGATGGGATTTCAGGTGAACGTGATGTGATCGTCGCCAACATTCTCGCAGAAGTGATTTTGCGCTTTACAGATCAAGCCTATGACTTATTGAAGAAAGATGGCTATTTCATTACATCAGGCATCATTGGACAAAAGAAATTACAAGTCAAAACAGCATTAGAAGAAGCAGGTTTTGACATTGTTGAAGTGCTGTCAATGGAAGATTGGGTCAGCATTATAGCGAAAAAATAAAGCGAGTAGGTGTCAGGACACGTATGCAACGATATTTTATCGACCTCACGAAAGAAGAAGTGATCGCAAAGGGATCTATCGTCATCAATGGTGAAGATGTACATCACCTTTCCAACGTCATGCGCATGAAAGCAGGGCAGGAAATCCTTTGCTTAACGACAGACGGCTTTGAAGCGCTCAGTAAAATTGATACAATAACAAAGGAAGAAGTCATTTGTCACGTTGAAGGCTGGACAAATCAGGACAGAGAGCTTCCGGTAAGAGTAACAATTGCGAGCGGTCTCCCAAAGGGAGATAAGCTTGAGCTGATTATCCAAAAAGGCACAGAGCTTGGCGCAAGCGCATTTATCCCGTTTCAAGCGGCTCGTTCTATTACAAAAATTGACCAAAAGAAGTCACATAAAAAACGAGAGCGCTGGGAGAAAATCGCGAAAGAAGCAGCTGAACAGTCCTACCGGAATATCATTCCTCGTGTTGATCCAGTATCAACATTTAAAGAGCTGACTCAATTAGCTGGTGAATTCGATAAATGTGTCGTTGCATACGAAGAATCATCGAAAGAAGGAGAGCAAAGCCGCTTTCAAACTGTGCTCCAACAGATGAAAGGCGGACAAACCTTGCTAGTGGTTTTTGGCCCTGAAGGCGGTTTGGCAGAAAAGGAGATTGAAGCGCTTGAAACGCTTGGTGCAGTCATTTGCGGGCTTGGACCACGTATTTTAAGAACAGAAACAGCTCCTCTTTACGCGCTTTCTGCTATATCTTATCAAACAGAGTTATTAAGAGGTGAATCATGATGGGAACAGTAGCGTTCCATACACTTGGCTGTAAGGTCAATCACTATGAAACAGAAGCGATCTGGCAGCTGTTTAAAGAAGCAGGCTATGAAAGAAAAGAGTACGAATCAAAAGCAGACGTATATGTCATTAATACATGTACGGTCACGAATACTGGCGATAAAAAAAGCCGCCAAGTCATTAGAAGAGCCATTCGTCATAACCCGGATGGTGTCATTTGTGTAACAGGCTGTTATGCGCAAACATCTCCAGCAGAAATCATGGCGATTCCTGGTGTTGATATTGTCGTGGGAACACAAGACAGACATAAATTACTCGGTTACATTGAAGAATATCGCAGAGAAAGACAGCCGATTAATGGGGTTGGCAATATTATGAAAGCACGTGTGTTTGAAGAACTCGATGTTCCTGCTTTTACAGACAGAACACGTGCGTCATTAAAAATCCAAGAAGGCTGTAACAATTTCTGTACATTCTGCATTATTCCTTGGGCTCGCGGACTTCTTCGTTCTCGTGATCCAGAAGAGGTCATCAACCAAGCGCAGCAGCTTGTGGATGCCGGCTATAAAGAAATTGTATTAACAGGTATTCACACAGGTGGATACGGAGAAGACTTAAAGGATTATAACTTTGCAAAGCTTCTGAAAGAATTAGATGAACGTGTCAACGGCTTAAAACGAATTCGTATTTCATCTATCGAAGCAAGTCAAATTACAGATGAAGTGATAGAAGTGCTTGATCAGTCAGATAAGATTGTCAGACACCTTCACATCCCGCTTCAATCTGGCTCTAATACAGTGCTGAAAAGAATGCGCCGTAAATATACGATGGAATTCTTTGCAGAGCGTTTAACAAAGCTGAAAAAAGCATTGCCAGGTCTTGCTGTCACCTCTGATGTGATTGTAGGATTCCCTGGAGAAACAGAAGAAGAGTTTTTGGAAACATACAACTTTGTCAAAGACCATCAATTCTCTGAACTGCACGTATTCCCTTACAGCAAACGTACAGGTACGCCAGCTGCAAGAATGGAAGATCAAGTGGATGAAAATGTGAAAAACGAACGTGTCCACCGCTTGATCGCTCTTTCTGATCAGCTTGCGAAAGAATACGCATCAGCTTATGAAGGAGATGTCCTAGAGATTATTCCGGAAGAATCCTTCAAAGAACAAGAAGGAAAGCACAATCTTTATGTGGGCTATACAGATAACTATATGAAGGTTGTTTTTGAAGGAACAGAGGACATGATCGGCCGTTTGGTCAAAGTGAAAATTACGAAAGCGGGTTATCCTTATAACGAAGGACAATTCGTTCGTATAAGCGATGAAGTACAAACAGACAAAGTGAGAATGACCTCATAATCAATCAAACACCGGTGCCAAAAGGGCAAGCCGGTGTTTTATTTTGATTGATTCGGTAAAAGACATAAAATCAATGTGTGAAATGGACGGATGAACGGGAAGAAAAGCAAAGAGCTTGCCACATTAAACAGCAGGCTGAAGTGCGCAATTTGCTGTGCGGGAGCGTTTGCAAGAAGGGCGACGAATTCTGTCATCATGGCGAGAAATGGGAGACATAAAAGCACTCCGAGCACATTAAACAAAACGTGTGCATAAGCCGTTTGACGTGCTGCATAGCCGCCAGATATGGCAGCCATTACGGCTGTAATACATGTCCCAATATTGGACCCTAACACAAAGCTGATGCCTTCCTGAAGCCCAACCGTTCCTTCATTCATAAATCCCATTAAAATGCCGATACAGACGGAGCTTGAATGAACAATCGCTGTGAAAATAGTACCAGAAAGCAGCGCCGTCCAGTCAGAATGCTGCATCATTTCGAGAAAGCGCAATGTCTCAGGCTGACTTGTCATCATACCTGCAATTTTAGAAAAGCCTTGAATACAAAAAAAGATCATCCCGAGTCCAAATATACTTTTTCCTGCATGCCTAAAAGATTTTTTGCCTAACATCATGCATATCAGACCAGCTAGGATTAAAACCCACATGAAAACATCCATTTTAATGGCGATAAATTCTGTTGTAAACGTAGAGCCAATATTGGTACCAAGAATCATTGGAATGGATTTTTTAAAAGAGAGAATACCTGTACTGACAAAGCCAATCACGATGACCATAAACGCTGAACTGCTTTGAAGAATCCCTGTAAATACGATGCTGACTAAGAATGCTTTTACCGGATGATCTGTAAAGAGAAGAAGTGATTTCTCAATACGAGACGACGCAAGCGCCATTAATCCTTTTCTCAGCAAACCCATTGACCATAAAAAAATGAAAATAAGTGCACAAAAATAAATGATCGCCATCATAGAAAAGTCCTCCTCTTACCAATGAATATATGGACTTGTCTACCTGCTCATGACGAAAATATATTTCCAAATCACTTAGTTGACCTCACACTAGGCTTATATTATAATATCTAGGTACATGTTTTGCATGTATATCTTTTTTTAATGCAGTCGATTGGTGTATTCGGAGGGAGGGAAAGAGAATGTCAAAAACGGTCGTTAGAAAAAACGAATCGCTTGAAGATGCTCTTCGTCGCTTTAAACGCAGTGTATCCAAAACTGGAACATTGCAAGAAGCAAGAAAGCGTGAATTTTATGAAAAGCCTAGCGTAAAGCGCAAGAAAAAGTCTGAAGCTGCTAGAAAACGTAAATTCTAAAGAGGGTGGATTTTATGAGTCTTCTTGAGCAATTAAATTCTGATATGAAGCTTTTTATGAAAAACCGTGAGAAAGACAAGCTTGTTGTCATTCGGATGGTTAAGGCTTCGCTCCAAAATGAAGCAATTAAGCTTAAGAAAGACAGTTTGACCGGCGATGAGGAACTAACCGTCCTTTCCCGCGAGATTAAGCAACGTAAAGACTCCCTCCATGAATTTTCGAAAGCTAATCGCTTAGATTTAGTAGATAAAGTTCAAAAAGAGATTGACATCTTAGACGTTTATTTACCTGAACAGCTTTCTGAAGAAGAACTGCAAACGATCGTGAAAGAAACGATTGCTGAAACAGGTGCTTCATCGAAGACTGATATGGGTAAAGTCATGAGCGCTATTATGCCAAAAGTAAAAGGTAAAGCTGATGGAGCTGTCATTAACAGACTTGTCAGCGAACAGCTGTCTCAATAAAAAAGTATCCTTCTATTGTTAGAAGGGTACTTTTTTTATACCTTCATCATTCTGTCATATAAAAATGAAACCTATGATACATTTGTAACGTATGTAAAGGAACAGTAAAATGGAAGATAGAGAGGAGGGATCACCAAATAGATGAAAAAAATAAAAATTTCTATTGCTCTCTTCAGTTGTTTTATAATATGCTTATTATTAGGGGTTCAATTGACCGCGAAATCAGTAGATCAGAAAGTTCATGTTATCCCTATTGAAGATACAGTAGAAAAAGGACTTTCTCAATTTATTGAACGATCATTTGAGCAGGCAAAGTCCGAACGAGCAAAACATATCATTCTAGACATCAATACACCAGGTGGTGCAGTCGATGCTGCGCTAGAGATCGCAGATGCCATTCGTGCGTCTGATATCCCTGTGACAGCGTTTGTGAATCATAGAGCGCTTTCAGCTGGGGCATTCCTTGCACTAAATGCCGATCAAATCTATATGACCCCAAATGGAAAGATGGGGGCTGCGGCGATCATTGATGGAGAAGGCAATGCTGCCGATCAAAAATCTGAATCGCTATGGCTTGCTGAAATGAGTGATGCTGCCGAAAAGCAGGGGCGTGATCCAAAGTATGCACTTGCAATGGCAGATGTAGATATAGACGCAAAAGAAGCTGGTGCACCAAAAGGAGAATTGCTCACCTTCAACACAGACCGTGCGCTTCAATTCGGTTATGCAGAAGGGGAAGCGAAAAATATGGATGACTTGCTTCAAAAGCTGAATTTAGCCGATGCTTCTGTTCAATACGATGAAGTGAGCTTTGCTGAAAAGGTTGCGCGCTTTCTCACGCACCCAATCGTCATTCCAATCCTTTTATCCATCGCAAGCTTAGGGTTAATTGTTGAGCTCTATTCTCCTGGCTTTGGGATTCCAGGCACCATGGGAGTGACAGCGCTTCTTTTATTCTTTTATGGTCATCTCGTGGCTGGTTTTGCAGGATATGAGACGTTGTTCCTGTTTATAGCAGGGATATTGCTCATGATTCTGGAATTGTTTTTGCCGGGGGGAATCGTAGGTGTCATTGGACTGATCTGTGTGGTTGTCAGCTTGTTTTTAGCAGCTGGAAGCTTTACAGAAATGGCGATTTCCATCTTGATTGCCACTGCTGTTTCAATCGTAGCAGTTATTTTATTGACAAAGGTGTTGGGGAAACGTATGAAATTTTTCAAAAAGTTCATTTTAACCGATTCAACCAATAAGGAAAGCGGTTATGTCTCAAATGAAACAAGAGAAGATCTTGTTGGGCAAATCGCGGTGACAGCAACCGCACTTCGTCCGTCAGGTACAATAGTATTTGGAGATGAGCGCATTGATGTTGTGTCAGAAGGTGCATTCATCGATAAGGATGAACAAGTAAAAATTGTGAAAGCGGAAGGCTCACGCATTGTCGTGAGGAAAGTATAGATAACTGATTTTATAGGAGGAATAAAATGGATCCATCTACTTTACTATTATTTGTGATTATCGCAGCAGGTCTGATCGTTCTATCGATCTTCTTCACCTTTGTACCGGTGATGCTGTGGATTTCTGCCCTAGCGGCTGGCGTAAAGGTAAGCATTTTTACACTTGTAGGAATGAGACTTCGCCGCGTTATTCCAAACCGAGTGGTTAACCCGCTTATTAAAGCACATAAAGCAGGTCTTGATGCGACGATTAACCAGTTAGAGAGCCACTATCTTGCAGGTGGTAACGTGGACCGAGTTGTGAACGCATTAATCGCAGCTCAACGCGCGAATATCGAATTGAACTTTGCACGGGGTGCAGCGATCGACCTAGCAGGCCGTGACGTACTTGAAGCAGTTCAAATGAGTGTAAACCCTAAAGTCATTGAAACACCATTTATCTCTGGTGTGGCGATGGACGGGATTGAAGTGAAAGCAAAAGCACGTATTACAGTTCGTGCAAACATCGATCGACTTGTTGGTGGTGCAGGGGAAGAAACGATTATTGCTCGTGTAGGTGAAGGGATTGTCTCTACAATCGGTTCATCAGATAATCATAAAAAGGTTCTTGAGAACCCTGATATGATTTCACAAACAGTTCTTGGTAAAGGATTAGATTCAGGTACTGCGTTTGAAATCCTCTCGATTGATATCGCAGATGTTGATATCGGTAAGAACATCGGGGCGATTCTGCAAACAGACCAAGCAGAAGCAGACAAAAACATTGCACAGGCAAAAGCGGAAGAACGCCGCGCAATGGCTGTTGCCCAGGAGCAAGAAATGCGTGCAAGAGTTGAAGAAATGCGCGCGAAAGTTGTAGAAGCAGAGGCTGAAGTACCACTTGCAATGGCTGAAGCATTACGTGAAGGTAATATTGGAGTCATGGACTACATGAATATTAAGAATATCGATGCTGATACGGACATGAGAGATTCATTTGGTAAAATGACAAAAGGTCCATCTGATAATGAAAACAAATAAGCATCCTCTCACGCTTTAAGGAGGGAGCCCAATGGACATTCTATTTGAAAATCCGTTACTAATTGCGATTATCATCGGTATCATCTCTGCTGTCTTTGGGAAAATCGGCAAACAAGAGGAGAACGAACAAAAGAATCAGCAAAACAAGCCAGCTCCTCAGCGTAAGCAGATGCCCCAAAAGCAAACAAAACAAACAAGTCCAGATCCAGTCGTGACGGATCAGATGGACGATTTCGGCGATGTACATGATCATGGCGGGATGAAGAAAAAAACATCTCAATCCTTACAGGACCGCTATACCGCTACACTTGCCGAAATGGAAGAAAGAAAAAGCGAGCTGAATAGAGAATTCCAATCGCTTGAAAGAGAACTGACAAGGCCAAAGGCTGCTTCTGCCGAAGTGAAGCCAAAGATCATTGAGAAGCTCAATCAAGATACAATTGTTCAGGGGATGATCCTTGGAGAAGTATTTGGAGAGCCGCGCGCGAAAAAGCCGCACAGAACGATGAAACGGCCATATAAAAGATAAACGAGAAAGTCCCTTTATATAAAGGGGCTTTTTTTTGTTTGACCTGATGGAGATTTCTCGCAGTAAAAATGCTGAAACGGCTGTTTTGCGGGATTCATTAGCATGATCTGAACCGCTGAGGAATAGGATGATATAGAGGCTTTCTCATCAGTCTCACCATCTTTCAGTTTGATCTCATACACATGGGGCGGGAAGGGGTTCTAATTGAATGGGAAAAAGAAAAAATCGACTTAAAGCATGGCTGACAAGAACACTTGAAATCCCTCCAGACGTCATGATGGATCTTCCCCGTATTACGATGGTTGGCAGACTCCACATTTACATAGAGAATCATAAAGGGCTTTTGCTTTTCAGTGATCAAGAGGTAAGGCTGATGCTCAAACAAGGACAATGCATTATTTCAGGGAAAGATTTTGTGATTAAAACGATTTTGCCAGAAGAGATCTTATTAGAAGGGAAAATCGATGAGGTCCGTTATATTGATTCTTAACTGACGGAGGGGAGAAGTGTGAAGAATAAATGGTTCGCCTATTTTATTGGCAGAGTGGAAGTGGAAATCAAGGGAAACGGCATTGAGCGGCTCATCAATGAGTGCACGAGACAGGGGATCACAATGTTTCAAGTAAGCCGCCGTCAAGACAGCGTGCGCTTATTTATTCGCTTATCAGATGTACATGCCTTTAGAAAAGTACAAAGACATCATGAGGTAACATGTTCATTTCATCAAAAGAAAGGATTTCCGTTCCTTCTCCTATGGTCAAGGAAGAATATTGGGTTTACCCTTGGGATTGTGTTTTTTCTAGTGACAATATTGGCACTTTCAAACATGGTGTGGAAAATTGATATTAAAGGGGCCAATCCAGAAACTGAACATCAGATGAGAAAGCATTTAGACGAGATTGGTGTGCAAAAAGGCCGTTTTCAGTTTCTAATGGGAACACCTGAAAAAATTCAAAAATCACTGACCGCCAATATTCAAAGCATTACATGGGTTGGCGTTGAACTAAACGGTACAACATTTCAAATGAAAGTTGTGGAAAAAAATGAGCCGGAAAAAGAGAAATATACGAGTCCTCAGCATATTGTGGCCAAGAAGAAGGCGGTCATCACGAGAATGTATGTGGAAAAAGGGGAGCCGCTTGCCGCAGTTGATGAACATGTGAAGAAAGGACAAATGCTTGTCTCTGGCCTCATCGGCAGCGAAGACCAGCAAAAAACGGTTGGTGCTAAAGCGAAAATTTATGGTGAAACGTGGTATCGTTCTGAAGTTTCTGTCCCTCTTCGAACATCTTTTGATGTCTTTACGGGTAAAATGAAGACAAAGCACAAGCTCTCCGCATTTGGAGGTTCAATGCCATTTTGGGGCTTTTCCTTTAAAAAGGATGATTTTAAGCAGCCAAAAACAGAAACTGAAGTTCACCCACTCCATTTCTTAAACTTCCAGCTCCCATTTTCCTATAAAAAAGAAACGACACGCGAAACCGAAAAAATAAACCGGACATACACAAATAAAGAAGCGGTTCAAGCAGGGATTAAAATGGGTAAAAAAGAATTAGAAGAGAAGCTAGGTCAAACAGGAGAGGTGAAAAGTGAAAAAGTTTTGCACGAGACAACAGGGAATGGTAAAGTTAAGTTAATCATCCTTTACCAAGTAATAGAAGATATTGTTCAACCAACACCTATTGTTCAGGGAGACTAGAGAATGACAGAACATTTACTTGAAATTCAACAAAAATTAGATAGCCCAAACGAAGCCATTGCTTTATTTGGAAATCAAGATGCTTATCTGAAACTGATGGAAAACGAGCTGAATGTCTCCATTATTACGCGCGGAGAAAAGGTGTATGTTTCTGGTCAGGAAGCATCAAGAGAAACAGCGAGCCGTCTGATGACATCTCTCTTACATCTCATCCGAAAAGGAATTGAGATTTCTGAACGGGATGTCGTATATGCCATCAAAATGGCGCAAAAAGACAAGCTCAATTATTTTGAAAATATGTATGAAGATGAAATTACGAAAAATGCAAAAGGAAAGTCAATCAGGGTAAAAACCATTGGCCAGCGGGAATATGCTGCGGCGATGAAAAAAGATGACCTGGTCTTTGGAATTGGACCAGCTGGTACAGGAAAGACTTATTTGGCCGTCGTCAACGCCGTTCATGCACTGAAAAATGGACATGTGAAACGGATTATCCTGACAAGACCAGCTGTTGAAGCAGGAGAAAGTCTTGGCTTTTTACCAGGTGATCTAAAGGAAAAAGTAGATCCTTATTTAAGACCACTATATGATGCCTTGCATGATGTGCTTGGCAGTGATCATACGGAACGTTTAATCGAGCGCGGTGTGATTGAAATAGCGCCTCTTGCCTATATGAGAGGACGGACACTCGATGATGCATTTGTTATTTTAGATGAAGCGCAGAATACAACGCCTGCCCAAATGAAAATGTTTTTGACGAGACTTGGGTTTGGCTCTAAAATGGTCATTACAGGAGATATTACACAGATTGACCTGCCGAAGGGCATGCAGTCTGGCCTTGCAGCTGCAAAGGACATGCTTGCAGAGATCAAGGGCATCTCATTTATTGAGCTAGACCAGACAGATGTGGTCAGACACCCGCTTGTGGCAAAGATCATCGGAGCATACGAAAAGCAAAAATGACCTTAGTGACCCGATCGTCTTCATCGGGTCATTTTGTTTCGATCGTGGTTTAAAGTAAAAAAGGAGGTACTTTCCTTGAGAAAGAATCAGAAAGACAGTAAGCGCAAAAGACTGCTGTCTAAAAAAGAACCTCAGAAAATGGAGCGCTCACGTTATTTAAATGTTTTGCTATACGCTGGTTTAGCAGCCATTCTATTCGTGGTGCTCTTCTTCCATGTAAAGCCTGAATCGCTCGACTTAGATTTATTTTCAGTGAGCGAACAGACCATCTATTCTCCATCAACCGTCGATGATCAAGAAGCGACAGAAGAAAAGAAGCAAGAAGCAACAGATCAAGTAGAGGATCAATATACACTCAAAAAAGCGTATTCTGACAATCGTGTTGACCTCATCTCCTCCCTTTTCGAAGCCATTAAAGAAGAGAAGAAAGCAGCTGATGAAAAAGAAAATCCGCCATCAGATAAAGAAATGGTCAAGCGTGTCAAAGAAAAACTCACATCAGATATGCAGGAGGCTGTTTCAGACCAATCCATCAAAGCACTGCTTCAGGCAAGTGACGAAAATCTCTCTTTTACTAAGGATTCCATCATCACAGTGGTGAATTCACTGATGAGTAAAGAAATCACAGCAGCGAAATTACAAGATGAGAAAAAACAAGTGAAAACAGAGCTTGAAAATAACTCAATTCCATCCAAATACTTAAATGCGGCGAAAGAAATCGGTGAATTTGCGATCATTCCAAACTATGTATTTGATCCAGTGGCGACAGAGAAGAAAAGGCAAGAAGCCGCTGATAATATTCAGCCGGTTCAAATTAAGCAAGGGCAAATCTTAGTCGAAGAAGGAGAACTTATCGACCGAGAGGTGTATCGTAAATTAGAACTGACAGGGCTCTTAAATAGCTCCAATTTGATTAAACCTGTAAGCGGTCTTATGATCTTGATTGGTCTATTCTTAGCAGCGATTATTCATTCACTTGAATCGAGGAAAAAATCGCTTGTTCATAAGAATAAGTCGTTGCTTCTCTACTCGCTCATTTTCACCATTATTTTAGTTATCATGGAAGTATTCAGTCTCTTCCAGGAAACGAAGTATACGACGATAGGTTATGTGGTGCCAGTGGCACTTGGCACGATGCTGATCAAGCTGCTTATCAATGAACGACTAGCGATCTTCTCTGGCCTTGTATTTGCTCTTTGCGGCAGTATGATGTTTAATCAAGGAGTAACCGGCGTCTTTAACTATGTGATCTGCGCTTATTACCTTGTGAGCGGGATGGCGGGCATTTTATTTTTGAGAAAGCATAATGCACGTTCAAAAATATTGCAGGCAGGGCTTTCGGTCGCTTTGGTGAATGTCCTTGTGGTTCTATCCATTACGCTGATTCAAAACTCCTCACCATCAGGACTTGAAATCGGTGTGAACCTTATGATGGCGATTGTGTCAGGGTTTGCATCATCTATTTTAGTCATTGGGCTAATGCCTGTGTTTGAGAGTATGTTCGGCATTCTTTCAACAATGAAGCTGATTGAACTATCAAACCCAAACCATCCGCTGCTTAAAAAGATTTTAACAGAGACACCAGGTACATATCATCATAGTGTCATGGTGGCAAATTTAGCGGATGCTGCATGTGAAGCAGTCGGAGCAAACGGTCTTTTAGCAAGGGTCGGCGCTTATTATCACGACATTGGGAAAACGAAAAGACCGCAATACTTTATCGAAAACCAAATGAATATTGATAATCCGCACGACAAGCTTTCTCCTCAGCTAAGTAAAAATATCATTATTGCCCATACGACAGATGGAGCTGATATGCTGAGAGAAAAGAAGTTTCCTGAAGAGCTTGTCGATATTGCCGAACAGCATCACGGGAAGTCGCTGTTAAAGTTCTTTTACTATAAGGCAAAAGAGCGTGATGATCAGGTGACAGAAGAAGAATTCCGTTATCCTGGGCCAAAACCGCAATCAAAAGAAGCGGCGATTATTTCTGTAGCGGACAGCGTGGAAGCGGCGGTACGATCGATGCATAATCCAAATCCAGAGCGGATCGAAAAGCTCGTCAAAGGCATTATTTCCGATAAAATGCAGGATGGGCAATTTAGCGAATGTGATCTGACATTTAAAGAGTTAAATATTATTAGTCAAACGATTTGTACAACATTAAAGGGGATTTTCCATTCTCGGATTGAATATCCAGATGCCCCAAAGCAGAAGGTGAAGTAAATGACATTGTTAATCGATTTAATAGATGAAACAGGACAAGTATCAAAAGAGCAGCTTGAAGAAGTGGAAAAGCTTCTTCAGTTCGCTGCTGATGCCCTTGAGGTCAAAGATCAAGCGGAGGTATCAGTGACGATCGTTTCGAATGAAGAGATTCATCAAATTAATAAAGAATACCGCGGAAAAGACGCACCAACGGATGTGATCTCCTTTGCACTCGAAGAAGAAGGAGAAGGGGAAATTGAAATCATTGGTGCTGATGATATTCCGCCTGTACTCGGTGACATCATCATTAGTGTGGACCGTACGAAAGAGCAGGCAGAGGAATATGGACATTCCTTTATGAGAGAGCTTGGATTTCTCACCATTCATGGGTTCCTGCATTTGCTCGGGTTTGATCATATGACAGAGGAAGATGAAAAAGAAATGTTCGCCAAACAGACAAAGATCTTGGATGATTATGGCCTTTCAAGATCTTCGTAAGAAAAGAAGGCCGCTTGCCCGTTTTTTTCGGAGCTTTTATTATGCATTTAGAGGAATATGGCGAACTTTCTTGAATGAACGGAATTTTCGATTTCATACAGTCGCAGCCATCATCGTGGTGATCTGCGGCTTTTGGTTTCACATTGAACCATTCGAATGGATGATCGTTTTGCTTTTATGCGGGGGGATGTTTGCCCTTGAACTTGTCAATACAGCCATTGAACATACAGTGGACCTTATGACAGAAGAGAGGCACCCGCTTGCTGAGAAAGCGAAAGACGCCGCAGCAGGCGCTGTTTGCGTTTACGCCGCGATTTCGGTTATGATTGGGTTGATGATCTTCTTACCGAAGATCATGCAATAGAACAATATTACTATTTATTAACATTTTTAGAAATGGGCGTGAAAATGTCACGTGAATTATGTAAAATATAAATGTGACAGTGGGTCCATTTCTTCTGAAAGTGGGAACTAGGAATGAACAAACAAGAGTTGATTTCAGAAGCAGTTAAAGCAAGAGATTTTGCATATGTACCCTATTCAAAATTCAAAGTCGGTGCAGCATTGTTGTCGAACGATGGAAAAGTGTATGGCGGCTGCAACATTGAAAATGCAGCATATGGTATGTGTAATTGTGCGGAAAGAACAGCACTTTTTAAAGCCTATTCAGAAGGCATCACATCGTTTCAAATGCTAGCGGTAGTGGCTGATACAGACCGGCCTGTTTCGCCGTGCGGCGCATGCAGACAGGTTATTTCAGAGCTATGTGCACCTGACATGCCAGTGATTCTAACGAACTTAAAAGGACAAATATACGAAACAACAGTAAACGAACTATTGCCAGGCGCATTTTCACCGGAGGATTTAAATGACTAACGAAAGCTTCAAATCAGGATTTGTATCCATTATTGGAAGACCAAATGTAGGAAAATCAACCTTTCTTAATCGTGTGATTGGACAAAAGATCGCCATCATGAGTGATAAGCCCCAAACGACACGAAACAAAGTGCAAGGTGTCTTAACAACAAACACGTCACAAACGATCTTTATCGATACACCAGGGATTCATAAACCTAAGCATAAGCTTGGTGATTTTATGATGAAAGTAGCTACAAATACACTGAAGGAAGTCGACCTGATCTTGTTTATGATCAATGCAAAGGAAGGCTATGGCAAGGGTGATGAATTCATCATTGAACGACTCAAGCAAACATCTACACCGGTATTCCTAGTCGTCAATAAAATCGACCAAATTCACCCAGATGAGCTGTTCCTTTTAATTGATGAATACCGCACACGTTATCCATTTAAGGAAATTGTGCCAATTTCAGCTCTTGAAGGAAACAACATTGACACGCTTCTTCAGCAGGTTGAAGGTTATCTTCCTGAGGGCCCGCAATTTTATCCAGCAGATCAAGTAACAGATCATCCAGAGCGGTTTATTATTTCTGAATTAATTCGTGAAAAAGTGCTGCATTTAACAAGAGAAGAGATCCCGCACAGCATTGCAGTGGCGATCGAATCCATTAAGCCAGATGAAAATGGCAAGATCCATGTGGCGGCGACCATTGTCGTAGAACGTGATTCACAAAAAGGGATTGTTATTGGGAAACGAGGCAGCTTATTAAAAGAAGTGGGACAAAAAGCGCGCAGAGATATTGAAGCACTTCTCGGTTCAAAAGTGTATCTGGAGCTTTGGGTAAAGGTTCAGAAGGACTGGCGTAATAAATCCACTCACCTTCGTGACTTCGGATTTAGAGACGACGAATATTAAAAAATTGCTGCTGTTGTCATAAAATCTGACAATGGTGCGGTTCGATTAGTAAAAATTGTTTATCATGAAATGGAGGTAGCCTGGTCAAGATATAATTAATATGTTGGATGTAGCGTTGCTGCTTCTAATAAAGAAAGGTGGGGTTTTTATGTTGAATTTTACATGGAACGTATTTTCACAAACAGGAAGCGTTGACACGTATCTGCTTTTCAAAGAGTTAGAAAAGGAGAACCTGGAAAGACCCGATGTACTTGAAGAAGAGATAGCACGATTTGATTTTCCAATCTTATAATTCTTGACCCCCTCCAATGCTCGGAGTGTAGACAAATGCTCATTAAAAGTGAAGGAATCGTCCTTAGAACAACAGATTATGGCGAAACAAACAAAATTGTCACGCTGCTCACTAGAGAACATGGGAAAATTGGTGTGATGGCAAGAGGCGCAAAAAAATCAAACAGCCGCCTGTCAGCCATAAGCCAGCCGTTTTTATACGGAACCTTCCTGATCCAATCATCAACAGGACTTGGAACGCTCCAGCAAGGCGAAATGATTGAAAGTATGCGAACCATTCGGGAGGATTTATTTTTGACCGCATATGCCGCATATATGACAGAGTTACTCGATAAAGGTACAGAAGAAAAAAAGCCAAACCCTTATTTGTTTGAGCTCCTGCTTCAATCTTTGCGTCATCTGAATGAAGGCACAGATGCTGATATTATCTTATTTATCGTAGAGGTCAAAATGTTATCAGTGATGGGAATGAAGCCCGAACTGGATCAATGTGTCCACTGTGGTCAAAAAGAAGGGCAGTTTCATTTCTCGATTAGAGACAACGGCTTTATTTGCCAAAATTGCTTTTCTAAAGATCCGTATAAAATGCCCTTATCTCCAGCAGCTGCAAGGCTGCTCCGTTTATTTCATTATTTTGATTTATCAAGGCTCGGTCAGGTTGATGTGAAACCGCAGACGAAACAAGAAATTCGTCAAGTGCTCGATCACTACTATGAAGAGTATTCAGGCCTTTATTTGAAATCAAAAAAATTCATGAATCAGATGGAATCCATGAAAAAGCTCATGGGCGGGGAAAACAAAAGTTGACATCTTCCATAACTTTTTGTAAGATCATCTAAGATAAAATATGTTGCATTGACAGAAAGAAGTACTTGCGCAAAATCCATAAAAGCGACCTTAGGGCGGTGTGAGCTAAGGATGGAGGCGTAACGAAAGGCATTCTTGAGCAACGTAAAACAAAGCGGCTGGATGCTACGATACCAGCAAATAGGGTGGAACCGCGGGAAAAACTCTCGTCCCTATGTTTGCAAGGAGCCTTGCGAGCATAGAGACGGGAGTTTTTGTGTTCTTTTGCGGGGTTCTAGACCCACCCGCCATACATAGCGGATGGTGTAGAAAAGATGGAGGTGCGATCATTGAATATTCAAGACATGATTTTGACGCTGCAAAAGCATTGGTCAAATGAAGGCTGCGTATTAATGCAGGCGTATGACACAGAAAAAGGTGCCGGAACGATGAGTCCATACACGTTCCTGCGAAGCATTGGTCCAGAGCCATGGAAGGTAGCGTATGTAGAGCCTTCAAGACGCCCGGCTGATGGCAGATATGGAGAAAACCCAAATAGATTGTATCAGCATCATCAATTCCAAGTAATCATTAAGCCGTCACCTGACAATATTCAAGAACTGTATCTTGAATCTTTGAAAGCGCTTGGTATTGACCCGCTGAAACATGATATTCGTTTTGTAGAAGACAACTGGGAAAACCCATCTCTTGGCTGTGCAGGGCTTGGTTGGGAAGTATGGCTTGATGGGATGGAAATCACCCAATTCACGTATTTCCAGCAAGTCGGCGGCTTAGAATGTAAGCCCGTTTCCGTTGAAATCACATACGGTATTGAACGTCTTGCTTCCTACATCCAAGACAAAGAAAATGTCTTCGATCTTGAATGGACTGACGGATTTACGGTGAGAGATTTATTCTTAATGGCTGAATATGAGCATTCTGTTTATACATTTGAAACATCTAATACTGATATGCTGTTTGATTTATTTACAACCTATGAGAAAGAAGCGCATAGCCAAATGGACAAAGGGCTTGTTCACCCGGCATACGATTATGTGCTCAAATGCTCTCATACGTTTAACCTGCTCGATGCAAAGGGCGCAATTTCTGTTACTGAGCGAACTGGTTATATCGGAAGAGTGCGCCAGTTAGCAAGAAAAGTAGCCAAAACATATTATGAAGAACGAGAAAAATTGGGATTCCCTATGCTAAAAGAGGAGGCGGCTTCTCATGAATAAACAAGATGTATTACTCGAAATCGGCTTAGAAGAGATGCCGGCTCGTTTCATGCCAGAAAGCACAAAGCAGCTAGGCGAGAAAGTAAAAGTGTGGTTTGAAGAGCAAAACATTTCATTTGAAGATGTTGCTCTATTTAACTCACCAAGACGTCTTGCTGTACTTGTGAAAGGTGTCGCAGAAAAACAAGAAGACATCAAAGAAGAAGCAAAAGGTCCGGCTAAAAAGATCGCACAAGATGCGGAAGGCAATTGGACAAAAGCAGCGGAAGGCTTTGCCCGCGGACAAGGTGCTTCAACAGATGATCTCTATTTTAAAGAGATCAAAGGAGTAGATTATGTCCATGTCCAGAAGTTTCAAGAAGGAAAGCAAGTCAAAGACCTTCTGCCAGCATTAGGTGAGATCGCCGCTTCATTAAGTTTTCCAAAGAACATGAGATGGGGAAGCAAAGATTTACGCTACATCCGTCCGATTAAATGGATTGTTTGTTTATTTGGAGAGGAGATTGTACCTGCTCACATTGCTGGGGTGAAGAGCGGTCGCGAGACAAGAGGACACCGTTTCCTTGGTAAGGCAGCCACCATCGACTCGCCTGCTTCTTATGAGCAAACATTGCGCGATCAATTTGTCATTGCAGATTCAGATAAAAGAAAACAATCCATTACCGAGCAGCTAAATGCTCTATCTTCAGAAAAAGGCTGGGTGATACCTGTTGATCCTGAGCTTCTAGAAGAGGTCAACAATCTTGTAGAATACCCAACGGTACTATCTGGTTCCTTTGAAGAAGAATTCCTTGCATTGCCGGAAGAAGTATTGGTAACGACAATGAAAGAGCATCAGCGCTATTTCCCTGTGAAAAATGAGCAAGGTGAATTATTGCCTCACTTTATTACGGTGAGAAATGGAAACAGTGAGGCGCTTGAAAATGTCGCAAGAGGGAACGAAAAAGTACTTCGTGCCCGTTTATCAGATGCTGCCTTCTTCTATAAAGAAGACGAAAAACTAGTCATTGAAGACAATATTAAAAAGCTTGATAAGGTTGTATTCCATGAGAAACTTGGCACAATTGGCGACAAGCTCAAGAGAGTGACAGACATTGCGACGCGTCTAGCAGCGCATGTCGGTGCAAATGACGAAACGACAGAGCGTGTGGCAAGAGCCGCAAGTATTTCGAAATTTGATCTTGTGACTCAAATGGTCTATGAATTCCCAGAATTACAAGGAATCATGGGCGAGAAATATGCAAAAGCACTTGGTGAACATGAAGAAGTGGCAAAGAGCATCAATGAGCACTATATGCCGCGCTTTGCCGGTGATGAGGCGCCTTCCACTTTAATTGGTGCGATTGTGGCAGTAGCCGATAAGCTGGATTCTATTTGTTCCTTCTTCTCAATTGATGTCATTCCAACGGGCTCTCAAGATCCTTATGGACTAAGAAGACAAGCGAGCGGTATCGTTCAAATTCTGCTTGATCGTCATTGGAACATTTCATTCAAAGAGCTTTTGGCACTTGCTCAAGTAGAAGCAGCACATGAAACGGCTCTCATTGAATTTTTAACACACCGTTTAAAATATGTCCTTCAAGCAGAGCATATCCGTCATGATGTTGTCGATGCAGTACTGGATGTTGAAAATATTGAACCTTATGCAGTCGTGAAAAAAGCAGCTGTTCTTGAAGAGAGCGTGAAACAAGAAAGCTTCAAAGAAACAGCAGAAGCATTAGGACGCGTCATTTCAATCAGTAAAAAAGGGGAAGACGCAGAGATTCAGCCTGAGCTGTTTGAAAATGAGCATGAGCAAAAGCTATATGAGGCGTATCAGCAAGTAGAGACAGCTGTCAATGAACATGTAGCAGCAGGGCAATACAGCGCAGCACTTGAGGCGCTTGATACGTTAAAAACACCGATTGTTCATTATTTCGATCACACAATGGTTCATGCAGATGATGAAAAGCTGAAGCGAAATCGTTTGGCACAAATGGTTAAACTAGCAAAAGTCATTCAATCATTTGCGAATATGAACAATTTAATAGTAAAATAAATACCTAAGAACGGTTGCCTTTTTTGAAGGGCAATCGTTTTTTACTCATTTAATTCACGGTTTTTGAGTGGATTTTTGTTTCATTCGGACAAAGATGCGCTATAATATGATGAGTTATGAAAATGATATACATAAAGTAAAGATTCGCTCTCTCTATTTAAAGGTGGTGAGTACAATCGAGTTAAATAAACGGCAAGAGCAGATTTTACAGATTGTCAAAGAGAATGGTCCGATCACTGGAGAGCATATCGCCGATCGGCTGAACTTAACTAGGGCGACCCTCAGACCGGATTTAGCCATATTAACGATGTCAGGCTTTTTAGAAGCAAGACCAAGGGTCGGCTACTTTTTCACAGGAAAAACAGGTACGCAGCTTCTAGCAGATAAGTTGAAAAAACTTCAAGTGAAAGATTTTCAATCCATTCCAGTGGTGATACATGAGAATGTTTCAGTTTATGATGCGATTTGTACGATGTTTTTAGAAGATGTGGGCACATTATTCGTTGTGGACGATCACTCTATTTTAACAGGCGTGTTGTCAAGGAAAGACCTCCTTCGCGCAAGTATTGGAAAACAGGAGCTTCCATCTATTCCTGTCCATATTATTATGACAAGAATGCCGAACATTACCGTTTGTCGCAAGGAAGATTTCATTATGGGTGTGGCGAAGCACTTGATTGAAAAGCAGATAGACGCACTTCCTGTTATAAAAGATACGGATAAAGGCTTTGAAGTGGTCGGCAGAATTACGAAAACAAACATGACGAAAATACTTGTTAACTTATCGGAGAATGAAATAATCTAATTACAGAAGACTGCGAGGGGATGTTATGAGTAATCGCGTAATTTTTGTGGTATCAGATTCAGTAGGAGAAACGGCAGAGCTCGTAGTCAAAGCGGCACTTAGCCAATTTGATGGCGGCTCATCAGACCATTCAAATATCAGAAGAATCCCGTATGTAGAGGATGTCGGTACGATTAAAGAAGTCATTTCACTGGCGAAAGCAGATAACGGAATCGTCTGCTTTACTCTTGTTGTGCCAGAAATGCGCCAATTCTTAATTGAAGAGGCAGAAGCAAACGGAGTCGTTTATTATGACATCATCGGACCACTGATCGATAAAATGGAGACTGCTTATGGAAATGAAGCGAAACATGAGCCGGGGCGTGTACGTCAATTAGATGAGGATTATTTTAAAAAGGTTGAAGCCATTGAGTTCGCAGTGAAGTATGATGACGGCAGAGACCCAAGAGGCATTCTAAAGGCTGATATTGTGCTCATCGGTGTATCACGCACATCTAAGACACCACTATCTCAATACTTGGCGCATAAACGGCTGAAGGTAGCAAACGTTCCAATTGTTCCTGAAGTAGATCCGCCAGAGGAGTTATTTTCAGTTGATCCAAAGAAATGCATCGGTCTGAAAATCAGTCCAGACAAACTAAATCATATTCGTAAAGAGCGTTTGAAATCTCTAGGTTTAAATGATCGCGCGATTTATGCGAACATTGAACGGATTAAAGAAGAGCTAGAGTATTTTGAAAAAGTGGTGGACCGCATTAACTGTCAAGTTGTTGATGTATCGAATAAAGCAGTTGAAGAAACGGCAAATGTCATTCATCAAATGCTGACCAAAAGAGGTTCCGAATAAACTCAGGATGCTCCTCCTGGGTTTTTCCTATGGTGGGAAACGGGTAAACAAAAACAATGGCATATTTGCTGCATTTGTATTATAATAAAAAATTGTGATAAAATGATTGATTTTAGGTTTAAGTTAAGTCAAGAACGAATAAACTAATATTGGCAGAAGTCAAGTGATTCTGAACATAACTTTTCGACAAAATGAGTTTTACTGTTGTTTGCTATATGGGGGAAAAGTATGGTCTTTTTGCTTCTCTAAAGCAGGAATAAGGTGGAGGGATGGAGAATTAGTCACCTGAATGAACATAAACAAGAGAGGACGATTTATGTCGATGCAGATGCTTGTCCTGTAAAAGATGAAATCCTTTCTGTCGCATCTCAATTTCAAGTACCTGTGACGTTCATTGCTTCATATGAGCATTTTCAAACCAAAAGATCTCCACTTGAAGATTGGCGGTTTGTAGATACACATAAGGAAGCAGCGGATTTAGTCATTGCGAACTCAGCTTCAGCGCATGATATTGTCGTCACCCAAGACATTGGTCTTGCCTCCTTACTGCTTCCAAGACAGGTCATTGTACTGTCTGAAAGAGGACGGATGTATACAAACGAAACAATTGATTTTGATTTGGAACGCAGACATGTTTCCAGTAAACAGCGAAGAAAAGGTGTATATGGAAAAGGTCCCAAAAAGCTTTTAGAAGAGGATAAAAAGCGATTTATTACGCAACTACAAAAAATCCTGTCGAATCATGAAGGATTTTTGAATTAAAAGGCGAATAATGTACGACGGAGTGTTATTAGGATGAGCAAACGTATACCAGATGAACTTTTGGAGCAAATCCAAAAAAACGCAGACATTGTCGAAGTGATTGGAGAATACGTACAGCTTAGAAAGCAAGGTCGAAATTATTTCGGTCTTTGTCCATTCCATGGTGAAAATACTCCTTCATTCTCTGTTTCAGCAGATAAGCAAATCTTCCATTGTTTTGGCTGTGGTGCAGGAGGTAATGTATTTTCGTTCCTCAGACAAATGGAAGGCTACTCATTTATTGAAGCCGTTTCACATGTTGCTGATAAGTACCATATTGATTTGCCTGATCATGTAGCAAATGCTCAGATCAGTTCCTCACAGCAAGAGGACACTGCAGATCATAAAATGATTGAAGCGCATGAGCTTCTTAAGAAATTTTACCACCATTTGCTGGTAAATACAAAGGAAGGTCAAAATGCACTCGATTATTTACGGGCGAGAGGCTTTACAGATGAAACAATTGCCAAGTTTGAGATCGGATATGCTCTTGACTCTTGGGATTTCGTGACCAAGTTTTTAGAAAAGCGAGGGTTTGATCCTGCGATGATGGAGAAGGCCGGTCTTTTGATTCAACGTGAAAACGGAACAGGCTTTTTTGACCGCTTTAGGGATCGTGTGATGTTTCCCATTCATGATCATCACGGGACAGTCATCGCTTTTTCCGGAAGATCGCTTGGTGATCAGCAGCCTAAGTATATGAATAGTCCTGAAACGCCACTTTTTCATAAAAGTAAGCTGCTTTATCACTTTCATGACGCGCGTATGCATATTCGAAAACGCGAACGGGCGGTTCTTTTCGAAGGATTTGCTGACGTCATTTCAGCTGTCACATCAGGTGTCGGCGAAAGTGTTGCAACAATGGGTACGTCTCTAACAGAAGAGCACGTAAAACTTCTCAGACGGAACGTAGAAGAGATCATTCTTTGCTATGACTCTGACACGGCCGGTTATGAAGCCACCATGAAAGCATCAGATTTGCTTGGAAAAAGAGGATGTAAAGTTCGCGTTGCCATGATACCAGATGGACTTGATCCAGATGATTACATTCGTAAATATGGTGGCGAGAAATTTAGGAATGACATCATAGATGCAAGTGTGACATTAATGACTTTTAAGATGAACTTTTTCCGTAGGGGAAAGAATTTATCTGATGAAGGAGACCGGCTTACTTATATGAAGCAGGTACTCCGAGAAATTAGCCGATTAAACGGTTCCTTGGAACAAGAGATTTACATGAAACAGCTTGCTGGAGAGTTCTCGATCTCACTTGATTCATTAAAGGAACAACTGGAGCTGTTTGAAAAACAGCAGCGACAAGAAGACAAAAGCACGCAGGAAGAAAGCGGGCTTGAAAAACGGCGTGCACATCTGTCAACACAGGTACGAAGAAAGCGTCTGCGGCCAGCATATGAAAATGCAGAGCGAATGCTGCTTGCTCATATGTTAAAAAGCGATGACGTGATCCGAAAAGTACTTGACAGAGTAGGGATTGAATTTAATATAGATTCTCACAGGGCGCTGGCCACGTACATTTATGCTTTGTATGAAGAAGGCAAAGAACCAACGCCGCAGCACCTAATGAACCGTATAGAAGATGATATCATCAATCAGCTTCTGACGGATATATTCATGATTCAAGTTGGAGACGAACTAAGTGAAGCTGAATTAAGTGATTATGTAAAAAAAGTGTTGAATCATCGGAATTTGTCAATGATAAAGGAAAAAGAACTAGAACGTGCAGAAGCGGAGAGGCAAAAAGATTTCTTCAAAGCGGCAACACTTGCAAAAGAAATTGTTCAGTTGAACCGTTCGCTGAAGTAATACGTCTAATATTTATGACAAGACTTACGGCTGGCAATGAATCCTTTACGGGAGGAGCATAAGACCGCAAGCATCTTGCCTTCATCATTTTTTATTTTATTCCTATTTGCTCATCTGTTTGATAAAGAGAGAAAAGCAGAGCGGAAGCAAATCGCAAGTTACTTTAGAATTCGTTGCAAGCTTTGGAAGGAGGGATCCATAATGGCTGATAAACAAGCCCACGAAACCGAAACTGAATTAACCTTTGAACAGGTGAGAGATAAGCTCACTGAAACGGGTAAAAAACGGGGCGTTTTAACATACGAAGAAATTGCAGAGCGTATGTCTAGCTTTGAAATTGAATCAGACCAAATGGATGAATACTATGAATATTTAGGCGAACAGGGTGTAGAGCTCATTAGTGAAAACGAAGAGACAGAAGACCCAAATGTTCAGCAGCTGGCTAAAGCAGAAGAAGAATTTGACCTAAATGATTTAAGCGTACCACCAGGTGTCAAAATTAATGATCCTGTTCGTATGTACTTAAAAGAAATCGGACGCGTCAATTTGTTATCTGCTAAAGAAGAAATTACGTATGCTCAAAAGATCGAAGAAGGCGATGAGGAATCAAAAAGAAGATTAGCGGAAGCAAACCTTCGTCTCGTTGTCAGCATCGCGAAACGCTACGTCGGACGTGGTATGTTGTTCCTTGACTTGATTCAAGAAGGAAACATGGGTCTTATGAAGGCAGTTGAGAAGTTTGATTACCGCAAAGGATACAAATTCTCAACATATGCGACTTGGTGGATTAGACAGGCGATCACGCGGGCGATTGCCGATCAGGCAAGAACAATCAGGATCCCGGTTCATATGGTAGAAACCATTAATAAATTGATCCGTGTTCAAAGACAGCTTCTGCAAGACCTAGGCAGAGAACCAACGCCAGAGGAAATTGCTGAAGACATGGATTTAACGCCAGAAAAGGTTAGAGAAATTCTTAAAATTGCACAAGAGCCAGTATCTTTAGAAACACCTATTGGTGAAGAAGATGACTCGCACCTTGGTGATTTTATTGAAGACCAAGAGGCGACATCTCCATCTGACCATGCTGCATACGAATTGTTAAAAGAGCAGCTTGAAGATGTACTAGACACGCTAACGGACCGTGAAGAAAATGTACTGAGACTACGTTTCGGACTAGATGACGGAAGAACACGTACGTTAGAAGAGGTTGGAAAGGTGTTCGGCGTCACAAGAGAGCGTATCCGCCAAATTGAAGCGAAAGCTCTGCGTAAATTAAGACACCCAAGCAGAAGTAAACGATTAAAAGACTTCTTAGAGTAGAAACTGGACGGATCTTGAAAGAGATCCGTTCTTTCTTCATCAAAAATGAAAACGCTTTTTTCAATCTGATTATATTTTACTGAATAAATAATAAATTTGCAACGTTCTTAGAGAAAAGATGTATAAAAAATACATCAAAATGTGCTGAAGGCTTCATTTCTCATCTTTGCATCATTTTTGTCTAATCTGTGAACTTGACCAAAGTTTTGTATCATAATTCGTTTACTTTTTGTAAAATTAAAGTAGAATTAGAATTGTTTGTATAGTCTTAAAGGGGTTTTCACAAAGGGGAGGATGAAAGAAATGAAACGGAATCCACTTATACCATTTTTATTGATTGCCATTTTAGGTATTGGACTCACTTTTTTCTTATCAATGAAGGGGCTGAAAGATGAAGAAAAAATCGCCTCTGGAGGCGAGGAGCAAAAGCAAGAAGAAACAGCGAATGCGACGCCGGAAGAATTGTATAAGCAAAACTGTCTGAGTTGTCACGGGGAAAACTATGAAGGCGGTGCAGGTCCTGCATTAAAAGGTGTTGGAGACAAGCTTGAAGTAGCAGACATTAAGAAGAAAATTCAAGAAGGCGGCAACGGGATGCCAGGCGGGCTAATCCCGAATGAAAAGCTCGATGAAATGTCAGAATGGGTATCCAAAATTAAATAATGTTACGCAAAAAGCTCTTTTTGATCAGAAGAGCTTTTTTCATTTGAAAACGACTTTTAAAAAGTCCATAATTTATATAAGATAGACAAGTATGAACATTAAAGAAAAGTAGTGATACGTATGAATGAAATGAATTTATCAAAACGACTAAAAAGAGTCGCAGACTTTTTACCACATGAGGCTGTCTTTGCTGATATCGGCTCAGATCATGCCTATTTGCCGTGCTATGCAATCCTGCATCAAAAAGCATTAAAAGCGGTTGCTGGTGAAATTACAGAAGGACCGCTTCAATCGGCGAAGCAGCAAGTACATAGACTTGAATTAGATGACCAGATCTCGGTCAGAAAAGGTAATGGTCTTGAAGTCATTGAAAAGGGCGAAGTGAATGCTGTAACGATTGCAGGTATGGGCGGAGCACTCATCGCAAGCATTTTAAATGACGGCAAGCATAAGCTCACAGGCCATGAAAGGCTTATTCTTCAGCCGAATATCCATGCTCACCACATTCGTTTATGGCTCTATCAAGAGGGGTATGAATTGATGGGTGAAGTCATTTTAGAAGAGGATGGCAAAATATACGAAATCATCATCGCCGAAAAAGGCGACAAAGATAAAGCCTATGAAGGGATGTCAATTGAAACAGGCATGCTAGTTGGTCCGTTTCTTGCGAAAGAGCAAAATGACGTCTTCCGGCGCAAGTGGATGCAAGAGCTCCAGCATATGGAGAAGATAGAAAGTCAAATTCAGCAGGCAGCGCGAACAGAAGAGAACAAGGAGCGTCTTGAAGAGCTGCATGTAAAAATAAAGATTCTAAAGGAGGTTTTGACTGTTGGCTAAAACAGTAAACGGACATGAAATCATCCAATTATTTGAACAATTTTCACCAAAGGCATATGCCATGGAAGGAGACAAAATCGGTCTCCAGATTGGGACGTTAAATAAAAAGGTAAACAATGTCATGATCACCTTAGATGTACTAGAGAATGTGGTAGATGAGGCGATCGAAAAAAATGTGGATCTCATGATTGCTCACCATCCGCCGATCTTCCGTCCGTTAAAACATGTAGCGACAGATCAGCCAGCTGGACGAATCATTGAGAAATGCATCAAACATGATATTGCAGTATATGTGGCACATACGAATTTAGATGTGGCTGATGGAGGAGTCAATGACTTGCTTGCGGAGGCTTTAGAGCTTGAAGAAACAAGTGTGTTAGTCCCGACATATGAAGATCAAATCAAACAGCTTGCCCTCTATGTCCCGCAGGAATTTGAAGAAGCCATCCGGACAGCTTTAGGAAATGCGGGCGCCGGCCATATTGGCAACTACAGCCATTGTGCGTTTTCAAATGAAGGGACAGGCAGCTTTTTGCCATCAGAAGATGCGGACCCGTTCATTGGTGAGACCGGTCAATTGGAATTTGTTAAAGAAGTACGGATTGAAACCATTTTCCCGGCAAGTATTGAAAAAAAAGTCATTCGTGAAATGATCAAAGCACATCCTTATGAAGAAGTCGCTTATAGTGTACACACGACAGACCTTCCTCCTATTCAAAAAGGGCTTGGCCGTATAGGGGAGCTAAGAGAGCCTATGACCCTTGGAGACTTCGCGCGATTTGTGAAGACAAAGCTGGATGTAAATGGTGCTCGCTTTGTAGGTGATCAGGACGCTGTTGTGAAAAAAGTAGCTGTGCTTGGCGGAGACGGAAATAAATACATTCATCAAGCAAAAAGAATGGGTGCTGATGTGTATGTGACAGGGGACCTTTATTTCCATGTCGCCCATGATGCCATGATGCTCGGGCTGAACGTAGTGGACCCAGGGCATTATGCAGAAAAGATGATGAAAGAGGGCGTAAAGGCGAAGCTTCAATCGCTATGTTCAGAGAAAAAGTATGATGTACAGCTCTTTGTTTCTGAATCAAACACAAATCCATTTCAATTTATGTAAACAAAAAACGTCAGAGCATAGAAGCTCTGACGTTTATTTATTTCTTTGTTTTCACGCGCGGTAGTATTTTCGAAAGAGGAACCGATCGTTCAATCTTCCAAGTTGATTCATCATCCGGCTCGTAGTTTTCTAAGAAACGGATCACTTCTTTTGTAATAGGCGTTGGTGTAGAAGCGCCAGCAGTAATGGCAACGGTATTTACGCCTTGCAGCCACTCCAGCTTGAGCTCACTTAGGTCACCAATACGGTAAGCCTGCGTTCCAGCAATCTCCATTGACACTTGTGCCAGACGGTTGGAGTTATTACTTTTTGGATCGCCGACAACAATGGTAAGATCGGCTTGGCCAGCTTGCTGAGATACAGCTTCCTGACGTACTTGTGTCGCAAGACAAATTTCTTGATGGTACTCGACGTGAGGATATTTCTCTTTTATGAGCTCCATCAGATCGTGGACATCCCACTGAGACATCGTTGTCTGATTGGTGATAAGCAATTTATCTGATGTTAAATCGAGCGCCTCAATGTCCGCTTCTGATTCGACAAGATGCACCTTGTCAGGGGCTACTCCGACAGCTCCCTCTGGCTCAGGATGACCTTTTTTTCCGATATAAATAATGTCATACCCATCGGCTGTTTTCTCTGAAATGAGTTCATGTGTTTTCGTTACATCGGGACAGGTTGCATCAATGGCGACAAGACCTTTTTCTTCTGCAATTTGACGAACCTCAGGTGAAACGCCGTGAGCAGTGAAAATAACTGTTCCGCTTTCAACCTGCTTTAAAATGTCCAAGCGGTTTGGGCCGTCCAGTGTGTAGATCCCATCTTCTTCGAAGGCATCTGTCACGTGTTTGTTGTGCACAATCATACCTAATATATAAATTGGGCGTGGCAAGTTTTTATCAAGTGCGGCATTTTTAGCAATGACCATTGCATCTACAACGCCATAGCAATAGCCACGCGGCGAAATTTTAATTACATTCATTTATTCGTCCTCCTGTAGGGAAGTGCTGCTAGAGAAGAACAATATAAAAAGCCGTGGAAAAACGGCTTTTTATCATTCTCTAGCTTCCATTATAGCCAAAGTAAGCGTATATATCAAAGATTGTTATACGCAGGGGACACTTCGCCGTTAAAAGATCACTAGACATATAGTTTTGGAACAGAGCTGCCAGGTCTTTTTTTCGGTTTTGCTTCAGGAGCAGGTGATGTGTGAGGAGCTGCTTTTTTGACGAGGATGTCCTCTGGTTCTTCGTTTTCTTCTATTTCATCATCTCCTGATGCAACCTCTTTTTGCACTTCTGTTTCCTCGCCGATTTCTTTAGGTTCTTCATCTGTACTTGTTTCATCATCATCTGCACTGCCAAGCTGGCTGTACAGCTTAATCATCGCAGGCAAATTTCTGACTAAAGGACCGTATTGCTGAATCATTGGCGTAAATTGCTGCGCCATTCCGAGCACCTTTTGAACATTTCCCAACATGCTTGAGAGGGTTGCAGGATTTGCGAAGCTCTGGATTCCTTGTAATCCCGCACCACCTCCAGAAACCCCTGCTCCCCCTGCGCCAGGAAGAAATTTAGAGAGCAAGCCTTTCATTCCTGCTCCGCCGCCTAGTGCACGGCTTTCGCCTCCTGGAATTCCGCCCATTCCGCGTACACCGCCTCCCTGTACAGACGGGGAGCGAGGCATCATTTGCTGAAATTGATTGCCTTGCCCTTGAAAAGGCTGTTCGATAGGAGCCTGTTGCCTCCTTTGAAAAATTCCGGGCTGTCCGCCATTTCCAAGATGCCGGCGTGAGGGACGGTGCGGCTGAAAATCGCCCATAGGCCTTTGCCCTAACATACTTGTACCTCCCTTACTGCATTCTCTTTCTAATCATAGGTTATGCAAGGAAGCATCAATTGGTTTCCTATAAGAAAAGCGGACATGGTTTTTTTGCTGAAAATCAGCTATAATGAGGAGATGAGCAAAAAGGCATTGCCTTAAGGAGTGAAAACATGAACGAAACAAAATTTACGACATATGAATTAAAGTCTTTTATAATAGATGCTATTCATGAACTGGGCTTTTATGAGCCAACTGATATTCAAAAAAGAATTATCCCTGCTGTGTTAAAAGGAGAAAGCGTGATTGGTCAATCACAAACAGGAACAGGGAAAACCCACGCGTACTTATTGCCGCTTATTCATTCAATTGATCCAAGCAAAGAGCACGTACAAGTCGTGATTACTGCACCTACAAGAGAATTAGCCAATCAAATTTTCAAAGAAGCCCAAACGATCTTAAAGAAGGCCTCTCCAGAAGAAGAAATTAAAGCAAAGCTTTACATTGGCGGAACGGACAAGCAGAAATCCATTCAAAAGCTAAAAAACCAGCCGCATTTGGTTGTCGGCACACCTGGACGTATTGCGGACCTCATTCATGAGCAGGCGCTGAACGTTTACAAAGCGACATCTCTTGTCATTGATGAAGCGGATTTAATGCTGGATATGGGCTTTTTAGAAGATGTGGACCGTATTGGTTCACAAATGCCAGAGCAGCTGCAAATGCTTGTGTTCTCAGCAACGATTCCAGAAAAACTAAAGCCATTCCTGAAAAAATATATGGACAATCCAAAATATGCCCATGTTGAACCAAAACGGATTACAGCTGAAAACATCCAGCATATTTTAGTCCCATCTAAACAGCGCGACAAGCTAAAATTGCTCCATGAAATGGTGACGAATGTACAGCCTTATTTAGGCATCATTTTTGCCAATACAAAAACAACCGTTGATGAAATCGCATCATTCCTACAAGAAAAAGGAATGAAAGTTGGAGTGCTTCATGGCGGATTAACGCCGCGCGAACGTAAAAAAGTGATGAAACAAATTGATGATTTAGAGTTCACTTATATTGTGGCATCTGACCTTGCAGCCCGCGGAATTGATATTAAAGGTGTCAGCCATGTGATCAACTATGAGCTTCCATCTGATCTTGATTTTTATGTTCACCGTGTTGGTCGAACGGCTCGAGCTGGTTCATCTGGAATTGCGATGACTATTTATGAGCTTGCTGATGAGGATGCACTCATTCAAATTGAGAAAATGGGCGTTGTGTTTGAAAACAAAACCATTGTTCATGGCGAATGGCGAGATGCAGATGACCGCTTGAAGCGTCAAAGACGTAAAAAAGCACCTAATGAAATTGAAGAAAAAGCAAAGCGTCTTGTGAGAAAACCGAAAGCCGTCAAACCTGGATATAAAAAGAAAATGACACGTGAGATGGACAAAATCAAAAGACAGGAACGTAGAAAGTCAAAGCGTAATGGAAAGTAGGGGGAAACATTGTTGAAGATTGGTTCACATGTATCCATGAGCGGAAAACATATGCTTCTTGCAGCGAGTCAAGAAGCTGCCTCTTATGGTTCGAATACGTTTATGATTTATACAGGTGCACCGCAAAATACGCGCCGTAAAAAAATTGAAGACCTCAATATTGAAGCTGGACAAGCGCATATGAAAGAGCATGGTATGACAGATATCGTCGTGCATGCACCATATATTATTAATATTGGGAACACCGTCAATCCAGCGACCTTTGAGCTTGGTGTGGACTTCCTTCGCTCTGAGATTGAACGTACAGAAGCGCTAGGTGCGAGGCAGATTGTTCTCCACCCAGGTGCACATGTCGGAGCAGGACCAGAAGCAGGAATCCAAAAAATCATTGAAGGTTTAAACGAAGTCATCGTAAAAGGGCAAAAGGTTCAAATTGCACTTGAAACAATGGCTGGCAAAGGATCAGAGTGCGGAAGAAGCTTTGAAGAGCTTGCCCAAATTATCGACGGAGTGACACATAACGAAGCACTTTCTGTCTGCTTTGATACGTGTCACACACACGATGCTGGTTATCCGATTGTGACTGACTTTGATGGGGTGTTAGAAGAATTTGATCGAATCGTCGGTATTGACCGAATCAAGGTTCTTCATATTAATGACAGTAAAAACGTACAAGGCGCAAGAAAAGACCGACATGAAAATATCGGCTTTGGTGAAATTGGCTTCGATGCACTGAACAATATTGTGCATCATCCGCAGCTTCAAGATGTACCAAAAATCTTAGAAACGCCTTATGTAGGTGAAGATAAAAAGAACAAAAAGCCACCTTACAAATTCGAAATTGCAATGCTAAAAGAAAAGCAATTTGACGAAGGCTTACTAGATAAAATTAAGAATCAGTAAAAAAGCATATAACATCATGAGGTGCCGCTAAATGCGGCCCTTTTTTGTTTAACTTGTAAACTGATTAAACAGATCATTGACAGTCTGAGCTGTCTGTTTAGATGTAATCGCTTCTACTTGCTTAAGAAGCCGGCTACGCTCTGCATCATTAAAAATATTGATGTTCTTCCCATTCATGAGTTTGGCCACCTCAGCAGCTTGGTTTGACGTTAAACTGACACCATACTGCTTCGCATACCTTAACAGATCATTTGCTGTGATCTGATTGAGCCGTTGCAGGACAATTTTTTGAATTAAAATCAATTCCATTCCTCCCCTCTGTAACAATGTATGGGCGAAAACGGAAAATGTGCAAAAAATTTTATTTTACCCTGTGAAATGATAAAATAGTAAAGTGAATAAAATGTTCATTGAAAATTTAAGTTGTGTAGAGGGGAGAACGTATGGCAAATAGTAAACAGCATAGAAAGGAATCAGTGCCTCATTTTATATTTAGAATTTTCCTGATTCTAGTAGGAGCTACATGTGCAGCAGTCAGCATTGAATTATTTTTAGTGCCAAACAATATTATCGATGGAGGCATCATCGGCATTTCGCTTATTTTGGATTATCTCTTTACAGATAACCCATTCATCAATTTTGCGACGATTGTTGTCATTTTGAATATTCCATTTATGATATCAGGATACAAACATATTGGGAAAACCTTTCTGGTTTCCACAGTGATTGGGATTGTCAGCTTAGCCGTGATTGAATCTTCGCTCCATCATGTAGAGGCATTTACAAATCAGCCAATCTTAGCCACTGTATTTGGCGGGCTATTACTTGGTTTTGGTGTGGGACTTGTCATTCGAAATGGAGGCTCAATGGATGGAACAGAGATTTTAGGCATTCTGCTAACGAAAAAAATTCCATTCTCCGTCGGTGAGTTTGTCATGATCGTCAATGTGTTCATTTTTATTTGGGCAGGCTTTGTCTTCGGACCAGAGCAGGCTATGTATTCTGTTATGACATATTATTTGGCAATGAAAACAATTGATGCTGTCATTCAAGGGCTTGATGAAACAAAAGCTGTCATTATCGTGTCAGATTATTATGATGAAATTTCAGATGCGATTCTTCATCGACTTGGCAGGGGAACGACAAAGCTGAGAGGGAAAGGCGGTTATACAGATGAAGAAAAAGATGTCATCTACGCCGTTGTCACAAGACTTGAAATCACAAAGCTAAAATCCATTGTATTTGAAATTGATAGTCAAGCATTTATTACGATTATGGATACGCATGAAACAAAAGGCGGTAAGTTCAAAACAGCCATTCATTAGCTTTTATTTTACTTTTTAATCTTTCTTTTATATAATGAAATGTATGTATGGACAGAGAAAATGGCAAAAGCCATTTTCTTTTTGTTGTATAAATCGTAATCATTCTTTTTATATTGATTAAAGGTGGAAAGATTCATGGCAAAGCCAATTATTGAAATGAAGGACATTTCGTACTCGTATGGACAGCGAAATGTCATAGATCACATTCATTTAACAGTCGAGGAAGGAAATTTTCTAGCACTTGTTGGACCGAATGGATCTGGTAAAACAACCTTATTAAAGTGCCTGCTTGGGCTCATTAAACCACAGCAAGGTGAATTAAAGCTATTTGGCACGCCTGCTTCAAAATTTAGAGACTGGGATCAAATTGGATTTGTTTCTCAAAAGGCGAATAGTTTTAATACAGGTTTCCCTGCTTCTGTTTACGAAGTCGTCGCAAGTGGATTGACGGCGAAAATAGGTTTATTCAAACGAATGAGCAAGCAGGACAAATGGCAAGTTGAGGAAGCCATTCGTTCAGTTGGGATACAAGATTTAAAGCACCAAAACATCGGGGAACTTTCAGGCGGTCAGCAGCAGCGTGCCTTTATTGCACGTGCGCTCGTCAGTCAGCCGAAGCTGCTCATTTTAGATGAACCGACGGTTGGGGTAGACCAGCGGACAGTAGAAGGCTTTTATCAGCTGCTCGAAACATTAAACAAAGAAAAAGGAATGTCTTTAATTCTCGTCACACACGACGTGGGCACCGTTTCTGATAAAGTCACCCATGTGGCTTGTTTAAATCAGACACTTCATTTCCACGGAGATGCAGCAACGTTTGATTCAATGGATGATCAGGCGTTATCTCAATTTTACGGACATGACATTCAAGTGATTCATCACGATCATCACCATCATGGGGGACATGAATAATGCTATTTCCATTTTTTCATTATGAATTTTTACAAAATGCGTTTATCGCAGGAATGCTGATCGGTTTTATTGCGCCCTTGCTTGGTGTATTTATCGTCGTGAGAAGGCTCTCGCTGATTGCAGACGCCCTCAGTCACGTATCACTTGCCGGTATTGCAGCTAGTTTATTTCTTGATAAAAAGTTTGGCCTCTTGACAGGGGTAAGCCCGCTGTACTTAGGGATGGCGTTTTCTGTTGCCGGTTCGTTATTTATTGAACGCCTGCGCTCTGTGTATAAGCATTATCAGGAGCTGGCGATACCTATTATTTTATCAGGCGGTATCGGGATTTCCGTCATCTTCATTTCACTAGCGAATGGCTTTAATACAGATTTGTTTAGTTATTTGTTCGGAAGTGTCAGTGCGGTGTCGAGATTAGATCTTTGGATTGTTGTTGGGATCTCACTAGTTGTGGTGTTAGTTGTCGTGCTTTTATATAAAGAATTATTTTTACTTTCTTTTGATGAAGAGCATGCAAAGGCTTCTGGTATTTCAGCGAAATGGATTCATTTTATTTTTATCTTAGTTGTCGCACTTGTCATTGCGGCATCGATGCGTATCGTAGGTACACTACTTGTCTCTGCGCTCATGACACTTCCTGTTGCGGCAAGTATCCGCATTGCTAAAGGGTTCAAACAGGCGATTTTCCTTTCGATCTTGTTCGGTGAATTGTCTGTATTGGCGGGATTGATCTTAAGCTATTATCTAGATTTAGCGCCAGGCGGAACCATTGTGATGCTGTCCATTTTGATTTTAATCGGATGTATTTTTATTGGAAAATTCAAAAGGGGGAATCATCATGAACGTACAAGAAGCGCTTGATTTATTAAAGGAAAAAGGCTACAAGTATACAAGCAAACGTGAAGACATGCTTCAACTGTTTTCTGATTCTGATAAATATTTGACTGCTAAAAATGTGCTGACGGCACTAAGTGAAGACTACCCGGGTCTTAGCTTTGATACGATTTACCGAAACCTGTCGCTATATGAAGACTTAGGTATATTAGAAACAACGGAATTGTCAGGTGAGAAGCTTTTTCGTTTTAAATGTTCCTTTTCTCATCACCACCATCATTTTATTTGTCTGACATGCGGTAAAACAAAGGAGATCGATGCCTGCCCTATGGACAAGTTAGACGCCGATCTAGAGGATTATCACATTAGCGGACATAAATTCGAAATATACGGAACGTGTCCTTCCTGCGAACCGAAGGAAGTTCACTCATAAAACAGCCAGCCGCAGAGCTGGCTTTTTCTCTTGTCTTTTTGAAAACGTTTTACAAAGGGCGGCTGTTTCATTAAAATGAGAACAAGGTACTGAAGAAATTTGTGTCTTTTGGAGTAAAGGGAGGGTCAAAAGTGGCGTATTATGTCGTGTTTGATGTAGGCGGGACGAGAACAAAACATGGATTAATGGATCGGGATGGGGGGCTGGTCACGAGCGGTGACTATGAAACGAATTGCCGTCAGCTTGAACCGTTTTTAGAAGCGATGGCGGATGTGGTCAAACAATATCAGAGAACGTCAGATGTCAGCGGAATCGCCATTAGTCTTCCGGGCTTTGTGGACAGTGAAACAGGTTATACAGAATTTGCAGGAGCCATCATTGCCTTAAATGGTCAAAATGTAAAAACTCTTTTAGAAGAGAAAACCTCTCTTCGTGTTGAAGTCGAAAATGATGCGAACTGTGCAGCTCTTGCAGAAAAATACAGTGGCCATGCGAAAGAGTGTGACAGTTTTATTTGTATGACGCTTGGCACAGGTGTTGGCGGTGGTATTTTCGCTGGCGGTCAGCTTGTACGCGGGGCTTCCTTCCGCGGCGGTGAATTTGGCATGATGCTGACAGAAACAGACAATGGACAATTTACAACACTCAACAGCAGTGCTTCAACAGCTGGTTTAATTCGGAGCTATAAAGAAAAGCAAGGAATTCCGCAAAGTACGCAAATAGACGGTCAAGCCATTTTTGAAAAGGCAAAGCATGATCCGTCCATTGAAAAGCTAGTGGATCAGTGGTACAAGCGAATCGCCATTGGTATTTACAATGTAGCAACTGTCCTTAATCCTGAGAAAATCCTCATTGGTGGCGGTGTAAGCGCAAGACCAGATTTGCTATCAAACATTGAGAAACATTTACATACTCTGCCTGCGTGGAAAAACATTCAAGTGAAGATGGAAACGTGCTATTACTTGAATCAGGCAGGCATGAAGGGAGCGCTGTACCATTTCCTCATGACAGAAGGGAAGCTTGCTCCATCAAAAAAGCCGATACATTAGAGTATCGGCTTTTCTGTATTAATAAGCAGTTTCCAAATGCTGCTCGTATTGTTTAATCCATTGAGATGCTTCCTGCCAGTTGTTGACACGTATAATCCTCTCGTCAATGGGCATTTGATTATATGGGGAGTTAAAAAGAATAACCGGGATGTCAGCCTCTTTTGCAATCATTGTGGCATTTCCATGATGATCCTCGAAAAACACATCAATTTTGTGCTTTTGAACAGCTTCGAGCTTATGATGACCGCCAACCAGCTCAATGTCATCATAGTGCACGTGATGTTTGTGAAACCACTCGTAGGTGATATCCGCATGATGCTGCCTTCTCGCTGTAATATAGATCAGCCTGTGTTGATGTTTCATTTGATCAAGCATCTCTTTTGCGTCCTTAGCAGGCTTTGCCTGTTTATATATAAGAGGCTCATGCTGATTCATCCAGCCCCAAAACTCTTCTTGAGAAATATTTAAAAGCTTCGTCAAATCATATTCTGTCATATCATCTAGTGTCATGGCACATTGGAACGACTCATTTAAATAGGGAACAAAGGTGTCCTGCGCCGTCACTGTGCCATCTATATCAATTCCTAAACGTAACATGCCCACACTCCTCATTTTTATACTCTTAAAGTGTAACATAATCAATTCACAATTCCAGCAAGTTTTAGCAAACATGAAACAGACATTTTTGCTCATACTAAAAAAGCTCCTTTCTATTAACCAAAAGGGGGAATTGATCATGGAAAGAGACGAAGATTTCAGAAGAAATGATCGTGAAATCGACACACACTTTAGTAATGATGATGGCTATCTAGAGGAAACAGCTGCTGAAATTGCAGAGCCATATCAGGCTTCAAGAGATCGAGTAGACAGACGAGAACGTGACCAAGTAGGTGACGATTCAGGCAGTAAGGGGATAGGCTATACAGCACTCGCGATTGCGATTATCTCGTTATTTGTCTTGCCGGTGCTATTAGGAGTAGCGGCAATCGTCGTTGGTTATATTGCAAGAAGAAAAGGAGCACATGCGCTTGGCGCATGGTCAATCGGGATCGGAATTGTTTCCGTCATCCTTGGCATATTTATCACCCCGTTCTTTTAACAAGAACAGAAAAACGCCTGACAGTGACGTCAGGCGTTTTTTGTTATGCGTTGGCTTTTGCTTTTTCAGCTTCCATTTTTGCATAATGCTCTTCAGCAATTTTATCGATTTCTTTTTTCAGTTCTTCGACCATTGTTTCTTCTGGCACTTTACGAACAATTTCACCTTTACGGAACAATAGGCCTTCGCCTCTAGCTCCGGCAATTCCGATATCAGCTTCACGCGCTTCACCTGGACCGTTTACAGCACAGCCAAGAACAGCTACTTTAATCGGTGCTTTAATCGTGGAGATATATTCTTCGACTTCATTTGCAATGCTAATGAGGTCAATTTCGATTCGTCCACAAGTTGGGCAAGAGATCAGTGTGGCTGCATTTGCTGCAAGACCAAATGATTTCAACAGTTCACGTGCTACTTTTACTTCCTCAACTGGATCAGCACTTAATGAGATGCGGAGTGTATTCCCAATCCCCATATTCAAGATAGCACCGAGACCAGCTGCACTTTTGACCGTACCTGCAAATAATGTACCTGATTCTGTAATTCCAAGGTGAAGAGGGTAGTCAAATGCTTTTGCAGCTTTTTCGTAAGCCTCAATCGCTAGGTTGACATCAGATGCTTTCATGCTGACGATGATATCATGAAAATCTAGATCTTCAAGAATTTTAATGTGGTGCAGTGCACTTTCGACCATACCATCTGCTGTTGGGTAGCCGTATTTATCAAGAATTTTTTTCTCTAATGAACCAGCGTTTACCCCAATACGGATTGGAATGCCTTTTTCTTTTGCTGCTTTCACAACCGCTTCGACTTTTTCTCGTCTTCCGATGTTTCCTGGGTTGATTCGAATTTTGTCTGCACCTGCTTCAATCGCTTTCAGTGCAAGCTTGTAGTCAAAATGAATATCGACAACTAGCGGGATGTTGATCTGTTTTTTTATGTCTGCAATCGCATTTGCTGCACGCTCGTCTGGGCATGCGACACGCACGATTTGACAGCCAGCTTCTTCAAGACGCTTAATTTCAGCTACTGTCGCTTCGACATCATGTGTTTTGGTTGTTGCCATACTTTGAATGACAACCTCATTATTTCCACCTATAGTTAAAGGTCCCACTTTGACGGGACGTGTTTTAGTACGATGTGTGACTTCACTCACTTGTCAATCGCTCCTTAGTGTACAAGCAATTCTTTGCCATGTACGTCTTGTTTTACAGTTCATATTGTAACAGTCTCTTTGTATGAATGACAAGGAATTAACGTTTTATCTCTTATATACCGGAAACTTATATGTGCTACCTGCCCGAATTTCGTTTGCTTTGACGCCTTGATTCAGCTCTTCAAAATCTTCAATGACTTCATCAAGAGGCTTACTTGTATGGACGATAGAGACGACGGTTTCACCTTGTTTCACTGTGACGTTCTTATATGCTTTTTTCTCAGGTGTTTGAAAGGCATTTGCAGGGACAGCTGGACCTTCTTCAACGGGAATGGTGCCATTTTTTAAATCAAAAAAGATAATAAAGAGGACAAACAAACTGATTAGCAAAAAAATAATACGCCGCATTTCACTCACCGCTTTTAAGAGTTTACTTCAGTCTATGCGTGTCCCGAAATGATAGAACCAATATGAGGAAAAAAGCTGGAAAGGGAGGTTCTAGTTCGTTCTAGTGTGTCTTGTATTGAATTTACGCTCGGCGGTGCTTTTTCAAGCTTCTATCACGATTATGATAAAATAAAAGCAGGGGGGAGAGTTTATGAAGAAAATCAGTCAGCATATATATGTGAGAGCGCTAACAGAAGAAGATGCACAATCACTACTCGTACTTGAACTTGAGAATCGCTCCTATTTTCAGCAATTTACACCTTTGGTCAAAGATGATTTTTTCACGTTATCTCGTCAAATTGAACGAATTCAGCGCAGTGTGGAAAGATGCGTACAGGATGAAGCCTACATGCACGGTATTTTCTTAAATGAAACAGATGCCTTAATTGGGACAATCTCATTAAATTCTGTCGTAAGAGGCCCGGTAGAAGGAGCTTGGCTGGGGTATGTACTTGATGAAAAGCATGGCGGGAAAGGGTATATGACAGAAGCCATTCGTTTAATCATCGATTATGCCTTTGATGAGCTGCACCTGCATCGTATTGAAGCTGGAGTAAAGCCGAGTAATATAGGTTCCATTCGTGTGCTTGAAAAGACAGGTTTTGAAAATGAGGGACTCAATCGTAAAAAAGTAAAGATTAATGGCGTGTGGGAAGATCATTATTTGTTTGCGATCATTCATCCGGATGAATCATAGAGAATGCACATACATAAAAAGCTCCTCCAAGTTGGGGGAGCTTTCATATACTAAATTAATTTTTGACAAGTGGTTTATGTTTAGCGGGTATTTCCTTTACAACAAGGTATAAAAAGATAAAGTTAATGACCCAATTTAATAAAAATGAATTCGCAACAGGCGTGTTTAATGCACTCATGATGGCGAAAAAGACTGTTGTTAATGTGAGTGAGTAAGCAGAGAGCTTCCATAGCATTTGGAAGGACAGCTCTTTTTGCTGCATGCGTTTAATAAATGTACCAAGCATCGCAAGGAAAGTTGCGCTAATGAACATGAGAGCCGCAGTTGATAGATATAGCAGCACACAGATGACTGGGATAATAATCGCTTGATTCTGATTTGTGACGCGGGCAAGTTCGTCTTTTGTCAGCGTCCCACCAAGCAGCTGATACGGGATATCTGTCATTTGCCCATCAATAGCAATCACAGCTTTTTCTTTTAATAATGCGATGGCCGTTTGCTTTGATTCAAGCTCACTTGCTTTTATTTTTTCAGCAGGATCAAAAATGATCGTAATGCCGTTTTCTTCTTTTTCTATCGGTTCACTTTGATCCGCTTGAAGCTTTCCTTTTTCGATTGAGAAATCAGGTAAATCTTTTTTGATCACATGCTGAAATCCTGACATCGCATTCGAGATCTCTTGACTCATATGATAGCCCTGCGGAACTGCTGCGATGATCGAAAGGATAAAAATGAATAAAATCGCTTTGCCAATCCCTGTAAACCGTGCTTTCGCAATATCTTTTGGTGAATAAATGCCTTTTAACAATAGTTTAAATACGTTCAATCAATTCACTTCCTACATTCTTTTCTATTTCTCATATTGTATCAATGTCTATCTAACAAGTACAAGTATGGCCTTCATTGCTGGTTAAGATAGAGGGAATGAGGCATAATGTATACAGCAAATAAAAAGGAGGCGGCTGTGACTTGGACGTGCTGTATTGGATTCTGATCATTTGTGCATTTATCATTGCATTTGTTGGACTTGTTTATCCAATTATCCCTAGTGTGGTTTTTATGGTTCTCGGATTTATTCTATATGGTTTCTTTTTCAGCTTCGAGCCGCTGACACTGACGTTTTGGCTCATTCAAGCCGTATTTACCGCGGTATTATTTGCGGCAGATTATGTCTCGAACCTGATTGGGGTCAAGCGTTTTGGCGGCAGCCGTGCAGCTATTTGGGGAAGCACCATTGGGTTATTAGTCGGTCCTTTTGTGATTCCGATTGCAGGAATTATCATTGGTCCATTTATCGGAAGTGTTATAGCAGAGCTCCTTGTTCATCAAAAAGATGTGAAGACAAGTGTGAAAGTAGGATTAGGCTCGTTAATCGGATTTATATCAGGTGTATTTGCCAAAGGATTGATTCAAGCGCTGATGCTGGGCATCTTTTTATTTTATGTCCTTCGATAAATAGAAAAAGGGCGTTTAAAACTCTTTCTAAAGGGCTAAATACAAAATAAACACTGAAATGTTTCAGATCATGAGCAATAACGTTGAAACAAGCCAATTCTTTTGATACTCTTTGAGTAGGGTGAATTGCTTGCTTACGACCTAAGGAAGCATTTCAGTACATACATTTCTAAGGAGGAATTTAACCATGGCTTTTAAACTTCCAGAATTACCATATGCTTACGATGCATTAGAACCACATATCGACAAGGAAACAATGACGATTCACCACACAAAACACCACAACACATATGTAACAAACTTAAACAAAGCAATCGAAGGTGTATCAGCTCTTGAAGATCAATCAATCGAAGAGCTAGTGGCTAACCTAAACTCTGTACCTGAAAACGTACGTACAGCTGTACGTAACAATGGCGGAGGACATGCTAACCACTCATTATTCTGGACGCTTCTTTCACCAAACGGTGGCGGCGCACCAACTGGTGAACTTGCAGATGCAATCGAAAAAGAATTAGGCGGATTTGAAAAATTCAAATCTGATTTCGCTGCAGCAGCTGCAGGACGCTTTGGTTCTGGTTGGGCATGGCTTGTTGTGAACAATGGCAAACTTGAAATCACAAGCACGCCAAACCAAGATTCTCCTTTAACTGAAGGAAAAACACCAATTCTAGGACTTGACGTTTGGGAGCATGCTTACTACCTAAACTACCAAAACCGTCGTCCTGATTACATTTCAGCTTTCTGGAATGTTGTGAACTGGGATGAAGTGGCTCGCCTTTACAGCGAAGCTAAATAAACCATTTGATTTGAAAAGACCTGCTCTTTAGAGAAGCAGGTCTTTTTATATTTTCCCTCCTTTTTTTACATATCTGCCTTTTGATGAGACAGACTATTGTGTAGAAAAGGAGAATGAAATATATGAGCAGATTAAAGAAAATGTTCGGGGACATGGATGTTACAAGAGATTTAATGCTCCTCCTCACGATTGGCGGATTATACGCACTTGCCATTGCACTTTCTAATACGTTTGTAAACGTGTATTTATGGAAACAGTCTGGGAAATTCACAGATCTTGCGATTTACAATCTGGCTATTGTTGTGCTTCAGCCCATTACATTTTTATTCGCAGGCCGGCTTGCTAAAAAAATAGACCGGGCGTTTGTCCTTCGTTTCGGCGTGATCTTCTTAGCCGCTTTTTACTTAATTGTCTTAATAGCAGGAGAGCACGCGGCCGCGCGGCTTGTTTTATTAGGGAGTGTCCTTGGGATCGGCTATGGTTTTTACTGGCTTGCTTTTAACGTACTTACCTTTGAGATCACCGAGCCTGAAACAAGAGATTTCTTTAATGGGTTTCTCGGAGTCCTCACCTCTACAGCTGGCATGATCGGTCCACTGATCGCGGGTATTGTCATTTCTCAATTAACAGATGATACGGGCTATACAGTGATTTTTACTTTATCGCTAATTTTGTTTTCATTAGCGGTTGTGATGAGCTTTTTCCTCAAGAGAAGGCAGTCCAAAGGAAAATTTATCATCAAGCAAATATGGAAAGAACGCCATGCCGACGAGAATTGGCGTAAGATTACAACAGCTCACTTTTTTCAAGGGCTTCGTGAAGGGGTCTTTGTCTTCTTAATCAGTGTCTTTGTGTTTATCGCAACAAACAGTGAGCTTGCTCTCGGGACATTTGGTTTGGTGAACTCAGGTGTTGCCTTTTTCGCTTATTTCTTCGCTACGCGTTTGATTAAGAAAAAATGGCGTAAGAAAGCCATTATGCTTGGCGGGCTGATTTTATACGGCGCCTTGTTCTTAATCGTCTTTCACTTGTCCTATGTATCACTTCTCATGTATGCGGTAGCCATCGCGATAGGATATCCGCTTCTGCTTGTTCCATATGTTTCCTTAACATACGATGTCATCGGTCATGCAAGGTATGCAAGGAAAGCCCGAATTGAATATATTGTGGTCAGGGAGCTGTTTTTAAATGCTGGCCGTATTTGTTCCATTGTGTTGTTTCTTCTGTCTGTCACTTTACTTGGTGATGAGCTCGGGATACCTGCATCTCTTGTTGTGCTTGGAGCGGGACATACCCTCATTTATTTCTTTGTAAAAGATATTCATTTGAAAGAAAAAACTGCTGATATGAAAGAGGCAGACGGTCAAAAGCCAGTTTCTCAGACGAACCTTATTAAGGGAGAAAGGTAAAATTTCTTACCAATGGAACATCAAATTTCTAGATAAATAATAGAAAAACCGCTAAAATGATGATGGCACCTTTTATACACAAAAAGGGGTGCCATTTCTTTCTTGATAGAAAAGGTGATGTGATGAGAAACAAGAAAAACAAAAAAGACGTGAAGGAAGGGCGCAAAACACTTCCACTTCGGCTGAATTTACTATTTTTAGCTGCGTTTATTATTTTTACCGGTGTTGTTGTAAGACTCGGATTTGTACAAATTGTCAATGGAGAAGATTATAAAAAGCAGGCAGAAAAACAAGAGGATGTGAATGTCAGCTCATCTGCTCCGCGCGGAAAAATTTACGATCGAAACTATAATACGATTGTCAGCAATAAAGCGCTAAATGCCATTACATATACGAGAACCTCGACGACTTCACAAGAAGAGCGGCTCAAAGTGGCTACAAAATTAGCGGATATGATTCATGTGAGTACGAAAAAAATCACCGATCGTGACAAAAAAGATTTCTGGATTTTAACGCACCCGAATGAAGCGAAAAAGCTTGTTCAAAAGGAATCGGAATTAAAGGGTGACGATAAGGTCGCTGATGATAAATTATATGAGCTTCAGCTGAAACGCATCACGGACAAGGAATTAAATCAACTGACGAAAAAAGACTTACAAGTGCTTGCGATTAAAAGACAAATGGATGCAGGCTATGCACTTACGCCTCAATTCATTAAAAATGATGATGTGAAGCCAAGCGAAATTGCTTACGTCTCTGAGCATTTGGACGAGCTGCCAGGTGTGGATGTCACAACAGACTGGTCACGCAGCTATCCGTATAAAGGACTGCTTCGCAGTATGCTCGGCAGCGTGTCCTCAAGTGATGAAGGACTTCCGCAGTCACTTCTTGAACATTATTTATCGCTCGGCTACAGCCGAAATGACCGTGTAGGAAAAAGCTATCTAGAATATCAATATGAAGATGTCCTGCAAGGCCAAAAGGAAAAAGAGCAGAGTACAACTGATAAAGAGGGCAATGTGACAAGCTCTAAAGTGCTAACAGAAGGAAAGAGCGGGAAAGACCTAGTTCTCACCATTGATATTCAGCTGCAAAAAGCAGTAGAAAAAATCGTTGAAAAGAACTTAAGAAGTGCGAAACAAAGAGGCGGGACAGAGCTTCTTGATCGTGCGTTTGTTGTCATGATGGACCCTAGAAATGGAGAAGTTCTCTCCGTTGCGGGGAAACAGATTTCAAACAAAAACGGAAAATACAAATTTGATGACTACGCATTAGGAACAATGACTTCATCCTATGCGATGGGCTCAGCTGTAAAAGGGGCCACTGTACTGACGGGATATAAAACAGGCGTGATTCATATTGGAAGTACCCAGTACGATGAACCGCTGTATATCGCGCAGTCACCGCCTAAGAAATCCTATCAAAATATGGGACTCATTAATGATTTAACGGCACTCGAGCGTTCATCTAACGTGTATATGTTTAAAACAGCGATTGCCGTTGGAAAAGGGGAGTATCGTAAGAACCAGCCGCTCCCAATCGATCCGAAAGCTTTTGATACATTCCGTTATAATTTCAGTAAATTTGGTCTTGGTGTCAAAACAGGGATTGACCTGCCAAACGAAGCGACAGGCTACCGGGGAACGTCTACACAATCTGGTCTCCTGCTTGACTATGCAATTGGACAGTATGATACGTTTACACCGCTGCAAATGGCGCAATACGTTTCAACGATTGCCAATGGCGGATATCGTTTACGTCCGCAGCTTGTTAAAGAAGTGAGAGAGCCAGATCCGCAGCGCGGCATTGGTGCTGTAACAGAATCCGTCAAACCGGACGTATTGAATAAGCTAGACATGACAGGTGATGAGATCAAGCGTGTTCAGCAAGGCTTCAAGCTTGTCATGCAGAACCCAAGAGGGACGGCCTACTCGAACTTTGGCAACAAAAAATATAACCCAGCTGGCAAAACAGGAACCGCTCAATCATTCTATGACGGCCCAATTAAAAGCAAACGCGGCACACCAACATATAACACAACACTTGTTGCGTATGCGCCTGCTGATAATCCAGAAGTGGCCATTTCCGTCGTTGTACCATGGGTGTATCAAGACTACAATCAGCGCTATCCAATTACAAATGATATCGGTGAACAAGTATTAGACAAATACTTTGAGCTAAAATCAAAACAGGAAAGCAATGATACACAAGCGAAGAACAAAAATAAAATTGAAAATGAAGCAGAAACAAATGACTAGACCTTTTCTAGGTAAAAACGCTCACTTTTTGTGGGCGTTTTTTTACGTTTTCTTCAAAATTTTCGAGATAAATTGACAAAATACATAAAAAACATCGCAAGATCTCTACAAAACTTCGACATTTACAAAACCTTAACATTCCATTTAAACGAAATTAATAAAGAACCTTTAATGTATTACTCGTAGGACAAATTATTCAGGGGGTATTCTTGAAATGAAAAAGAACAAATTATGGCTGCTTACTTTCCTTACTATCGCATTGTTAGCACTCGTCACAGCATGCGGAAACAGCAGCTCAAGCGGAGATTCAAAAGACAGTAAAGGAAATGCTTCAAACAAAGATGAGGCATCAGGTTCCATTACCATCTCAGGATCATCTGCGATGCAGCCTTTAGTTCTTGCGGCAGCAGAAAAATTCATGGATAAACATCCAAAAGCCGATATTCAAGTACAAGCCGGCGGTTCAGGAACAGGACTTTCTCAAGTGTCAGAAGGATCTGTACAAATTGGTAACTCAGATGTATTCGCAGAAGAGAAAGACGGAATCGACGCAAAAGCTTTAACAGACCACAAAGTAGCAGTTGTTGGAATGGCCGCAGCTGTAAACCCTGAAGTGGGTGTCAAAGACATCACAAAGGACGAATTGAAAAAAATCTTCACTGGTAAAATCAAAAACTGGAAAGAGCTTGGCGGGAAAGACCAAAAAATCACTCTTGTGAACAGACCTGACTCTTCAGGAACTCGTGCAACATTTGTGAAATATGCACTTGATGGTGCAACACCTGCAGAAGGAATCACAGAAGATTCTTCAAACACAGTGAAAAAACTGATTGCAGAAACGCCAGGTGCGATTGGATACCTAGCATTCTCTTATTTAACAGATGACAAAATTACACCGCTTAGCATTGATGGTGTGAAACCGGAAGAAAGCAATGTAGAAAGCGGTAAATATACAATTTGGGCTTACGAGCATTCTTATACAAAAGGTGAGCCAGATGGTCTAGCAAAACAATTCTTAGATTACCTCATGAGTGATGAAGTACAAAAAGAAATCGTCAAAGACCAAGGCTACATCTCAGTTGCTAATATGAAAGTAGAAAGAGACGCAACAGGCAAACAAACAGATAAGTAAGAGGTCTTGAATTGCTGATGAAGGAAAAGTGGAGCTTTTCACTTTTCCTTTTATGACATTCATAGGAGTGTAGAAAAAGATGAAGCAGATAGAACATACAGAAGCGAGCGATCGACTGATCAGCTCGAAGAAAAATAGGCAAATGGATGAAGTAAGAGGAAGTATTTTGGTGAGATTTTGCGCATTCTTAATGATTGCTGTATCAATCGCCATCACCATCTTCCTTGGCATTAAGGGTTTACAATCTTTCATTGTAAATGGTGTAAGCCCAATTGAGTTCTTAACCAGTATCAATTGGAACCCAACAGCAGAAAACCCGCAGTACGGCGCATTTCCTTTTATCTTCGGATCAATCGCCGTCACGCTCCTATCGGCACTCATTGCAGCGCCACTAGGCATCGCAGGCGCAATCTTTATGACAGAAATTGCACCTGCTTGGGGACGTAAAATCCTCCAGCCAGTCATTGAATTGCTTGTAGGGATTCCATCCGTTGTTTACGGATTCATAGGTCTTACAGTATTGGTGCCGTTTATCGGACATTTTAAGTCAAGCGGCTCAGGGCATAGCGTGCTAGCAGGAACGATTGTCCTGTCTATTATGATCCTGCCAACCGTTACATCCATTGCGACTGATGCAATGGGTTCACTACCAAAAAGTTTACGTGAGGGATCGTACGCATTAGGCGCAACAAGATGGCAAACGATTAGACGTGTGCTTGTCCCAGCAGCTCTGCCAACATTAATGACAGCGGTCGTTCTTGGCATGGCTAGAGCATTTGGAGAAGCCCTTGCTGTACAGATGGTCATTGGAAACACGCGTAATTTACCAGAGAGCATTATGGATACAGCTGGTACATTAACAACTATTATTACGTTAAACATGGGTCACACAACGTATGGAAGTGTTGAGAACAATACACTTTGGTCAATGGGACTTGTCCTTCTAGTTGTATCATTTATGTTCATACTCATTATCAGATACTTGTCGTCTAGGAGGAAGATTTAATGAATAGCAAAATGACCGATCGTTTTGCCACATTTATATTTGGATTATGTGCTGCCATTATTACGGCGATTCTCGTTGGTTTGTTTTCTTATATCATTTTCAACGGTGCAAAAGAATTAAACTTCGACTTTTTAACAACCCGCTCAAGTGCGATTGGCTCTGGCGGCGGTATCAGGGATCAGCTCTTTAACTCGTTTTATATTTTGTTTATTACGATGCTGATTACAGTACCGCTTGGCGTCGGCGGCGGAGTGTATATGGCAGAGTACGCGCCTCAAAACAAAGTCACAGACTTTATTCGTACATGTATCGAAGTGTTGTCTTCACTTCCGTCTATCGTCATTGGTATGTTTGGTTTACTCATGTTTGTGAATTTAACAGGCTGGGGCTATACGATTATTGGAGGAGCTCTTGCGCTCACTGTGTTTAACCTGCCAGTGATGGTCAGGGTGACAGAAGATGCGCTGCGCTCTGTACCGAAGGATCAAAAGGAAGCATCACTAGCGCTTGGTGTAACGAAGTGGCATACAGTCAAAACGGTCCTTATTCCAGGTGCGCTTCCGTCTATTATCACTGGTGCGATTTTAGCATCAGGAAGAGTCTTTGGTGAGGCGGCTGCTCTTCTTTTTACAGCAGGTCTCTCCACACCGCGCCTTGATTTCACAAACTGGAGTCCTTTTTCTGATACGTCACCGCTGAATGTGTTTAGACCGGCAGAAACATTAGCCGTTCATATATGGAACGTCAATACACAAGGAATCATTCCAGATGCAGAAGCCATCGCAAATGGTGCATCAGCTGTACTTGTGCTTTCAGTCTTATTATTCAACTTAGCAGCTAGATGGCTTGGTTCATTTATTCATAAAAAGCTTACGTCAAAATAATGTGAGAGAGGTGTGAAGGGGATATGGTTCAAATGCTAGCAGAAAAAAAAGAGATTGCAGCGAAAAAGGCTCCACTTCAAGCGGAACAGATTTTACAGGTGCAGGATTTAAGCATTTATTATGGTGAAAAAAGAGCGGTCAATCACATTTCATTCGAGATTGAGAAGAATGCAATTACTGCATTAATCGGTCCATCCGGCTGCGGGAAGTCAACCTTTTTACGCAGCATTAACCGCATGAACGACTTAATTTCAGGTGCGAGAAGTGAAGGGGCGATCATGTACGAAGGATTAAATATTTTGGATGACCGTATTAATGTGGTGAATTTAAGAAGAGAAATCGGCATGGTCTTCCAAAAACCAAATCCATTTCCTAAATCGATCTACAATAACATCACCCATGCGTTAAAGTATGCCGGGGAAAAAAGAAAATCTGTGCTTGATGATGCGGTTGAGGAAAGCTTAACAAAGGCGGCGTTATGGGATGAGGTCAAAGATCGTCTGCACCGATCTGCTTTGTCATTGTCAGGCGGTCAGCAGCAGCGACTTTGTATTGCACGTACACTTGCGATGAAACCTAGTGTCTTATTATTAGATGAACCGGCTTCTGCCCTAGACCCTATCTCAAATGCGAAAATTGAAGAGCTATTAGGCGAATTAAAAAATGATTATTCAATCGTCATTGTGACACACAACATGCAGCAAGCGCTCCGTGTATCAGATCGTACGGCCTTTTTCTTAAACGGAGATCTAGTAGAATATGATGCCACAGAACGTATCTTTACACGTCCTGCACAGCAAAAAACAGAAGACTATATCAATGGTCGATTTGGATAAGGCGGGTGGATTTGATGAATGCAGTAGCAACTAAAGCAGCAAAAAAAGAAGTGTTTCGTGTGAATGATATGAATCTTTGGTATGGACAGCATCATGCATTGAAGCATATTGACTTAGCGATTAGAGAGCATGAAGTCACAGCGATTATCGGCCCGTCCGGCTGCGGAAAGTCAACGTTTATTAAAACGTTAAATCTTATGGTCAAAACAGTGCCAGGTGTGAAAATCACCGGGGATATGATGTATAAAGATGACAACATTTTAAAAGGTCGTGTCGATTTAGTGGAGCTGCGTAAAAATGTCGGGATGGTGTTTCAAAAAGGAAATCCTTTCCCTCAGTCAATTTTTGATAATGTCGTATACGGACCAAGAATTCATGGAGTTAAGAGCAAGCAGCAATTGAAAGAAATCGCGGAAAAAGCGCTTCGAGATGTTGCCCTATGGGATGAAGTGAAAGATCGATTAAGTGCTCCCGCTCTAGGCCTTTCTGGCGGTCAGCAGCAGCGTCTTTGTATCGCAAGAGCCATTGCTACAAGCCCAGACATCTTATTAATGGATGAACCAACATCAGCGCTTGATCCTGTCTCAACATTAAAGATTGAAGAATTGATTATGAAATTGAAAGAGAAATATACGATTGCCATTGTGACGCATAACATGCAGCAAGCGGCTCGGGTATCAGACCGAACGGCCTTCTTCTTAATGGGGGAGCTTGTTGAGGTCAATGATACGAATGTGATGTTTTCTGAGCCAAACGATCAAAGAACGAATGATTATATATCTGGTCGATTTGGATAAGGAAACCCCCCTGGAGGTCAGTGCCGCCAGGGGGGTTTTGTTGTTATTTTGTTAAGGCTTTGACAATCTGTTTGAATGTCATTCCTGTTTTTAAATTGAACTTGCCTGCACGAATTTCTTTATGGTAGCCGGCGTCAATTACGTAATCATTAAAATCTTTAGACGAGTTGATGATGCCGTCCTTTTCAAGCATGTCTGAAACATCACTTGTACTCATACCGTTTTTAATCACAAATTTGATCGATTTGCCTTTAGGCTTGTCCTCTTTTTGTTGATCACTTTTAGAATCTCCGTCTTCATTTGCCTTCAGCGCTTTTTCCTTATAGTCAAGAAGCTGCTGGTACGTTTCACGGCTGACAGTGACTTCTTTTTTGGAGTCTAAATAGTTTTTCACGTCAGTGTCTGTTACTTTCTGTGCGAGGGTTTCTTTTGTTGTTGTATCAGCTGCTGCCTCGTCTTTCCCAGTGAGGAAAAAGACAATCGCAAGAACCCCAGTTGCAAGAATCATACCTGCTGCAAACGTTTGGATGCTTTTTTTCGTCATACAAGCACCCTCTCGTTGTCTTTAATGATCATGTTGACATCTTCTACAGATACATGCTCAGCGCGCGCAATGGCCTCAGGAGACATGCCATTTTGGTGCTTTGAAATGATCTGTCTTGCGATGGATGGATCAATTTCTGAATGCTTGCGGACGACGATGTTTGTTTCAAGTAATTCTTCTTCAAGCACTTTCATTTTCTTTTTCAGTTTATAGATTTCTTGCATTGCAGATAGTTGAAGTGTTTCAAGTTCCTGCTCGACTTCTTTAATCGGTTCTCTTTGAAAATATGAGAATGCGATCAGTACAATACTGACAACAAGCAATCCGATAATTGCAATTTCCATGTTTCATCACCTTTTATTCATATTTTAATGCTGAAAGCCATAAAAGGCTTCCAAGATTGTTTCAGACAGTTTTCGACCCTTCTTTTTTATACCATAAAAAAGCTAGTTTCAAAAGGAATTGCTGAAGAAAATCACCTTTTTTTCATCTTTTTTCTTTTTATATGTAAAACGGGTATGAAAACCTTGCCTCGCTGTCAAAATAAATGAAAGCGGCGGGGAGAAGAGGGTCTCTCATGTATACAGTACGACAAAGGATCAGGTTTTATAGGGGAGCAGACGATTTTTCATGACATAAGCATGCGATATGTAAGTGGATGCACTCAAATTGAAATTGGTGAAAAAACATTCTAGCATTCCTAAGCTAGAAGTGGTATTATAGTTAGGTCTGAATGTGAATTGATTTTAGTTTGGAGGGAAAAATATGCGCGTAAATATTACTCTAGCTTGCACTGAATGCGGTGAGCGTAACTATATTACTAAAAAGAATAAGCGAAACAATCCAGATCGCGTTGAATTCAAAAAGTATTGCTCACGTGATAAAAAACAAACTGTACATCGTGAAACAAAGTAAGCAGCAGGGAATTTTCCTGCTGTTTTTTTATGATGGGAGATGATCTGTATGAAAAAGGAGCTTCGCCTTCAAACATTAGCCAAGCTTGATCAAATAAGCGCTGAAGAATTTGAGCGCAGCACGGCTTTACTTCATGAGCACTTATTGCAGCTGCCAGCATGGAAACAGGCGAAAACGATCGCTTTGACGATGTCTAGAGGAAAAGAGATACCGACAATGCCTCTAATTGAAAAAGCGTGGGAAGAAGGAAAAACAGTATGTATCCCTACCTGTTTTCCGAAAACAAAAGAGATGATGTTTTATGAATATACACCCGAAACAAAGATGACATCCAGCTACTTTGGGCTATTGGAACCAGACCCTCAAGTATCAACAGCTGTACATAAAGAAACCATTGATTTAATCATTGTGCCTGGGGTATGCTTCGATCAAAAAGGCTACCGGATTGGATTTGGGGGCGGCTATTATGACCGCTACTTAGCTGACTATCACGGGGGAACCATTGCACTTTGTCTGTCTTTACAGCAAATCAGGCATGTGCCGACTGAAGCGCACGACATACCGGTGTCTATGATTGTCAGTGAAAAAGGCACGTTATATCAAAAGTAAAAGTCCGCTGATTGTCCAAAGAACGGGCTTTTTGTTGTTTCATAAGGTCATGGCATTTTAGCTGATAGGAGGTCCGTTTTGAAAAAATTTCGTGGAAAGAAAAGATACTTCCGCAATATGTGGGAGGAAGTGAATACTTGTGATCTCAAACTTGATCAGGATTCATGGTTTTATTTTTGGCATACGCACCTTGATTTTTTTGGGGTCGGGGAAAATAGCTTAAAAATAAGAAGAGAGCATATCAAAGCCCATATCGCTTTATATCATAGGCTGTTAAAACAGCTTGAAGGCTTTGAAAAGCCATACCAAACATGGATTTGTATTCACGAACATGACCCTGGTTTAGACGCTGTATATGTTCATACACCAAATCCATACGACAGTTACTTCCCTCACAAGATGGAAGAGGTAGAGCCGAATTGTAAGCTGCCTCATACGTTCAAGGATTTAATCGATCTTCATCAATTTGACGTTTCTTATGATCAATCCGAGTGTGAAGAGGTCTATTATATTCAATCAAAAGAACAAGGGATTAGAGTGTGAAAGCATATCGCATGGTAAGCGATAAAAATGATGGTTCATGCATAAACACATCCTATTTAAGCCACGATACGAACATAGGAGGGAATATGATGAATAAAATGATTTGGAGCATTGTGTTCACATTGTTTGCATTCGTTCTCGTGCAAAATCGTTACCGGCTGATGAATTTGATCTTAGGTCAAAATCAAGTGCGTCACTTTGTTATTAAGTGGCTGATGAAAATCCCATATTTTCGGACGAAATTTATTCGCCAAGCATTCTAATCCCGCAGACGCCGGGATTTTTTTGTTCAGAAATGCGGATCAGAACGATTCTTGTTATAATAATGTAAAAAATGGAGCGCGAATGAATGAATGTCATAGATAGTTTATTTTGGCGAGTTGTTGATGAATTAAGACAAAAAGGGTACGAGATGATTCAAAGTCCGTTTCCAGAAGATGAAATATTTTTTGAAGCACCACGAAACTCAGGGTATGATCTCATCCGTCTATATAGAAAAGATGTGAATTTTAAACAGGAGATCGTTCGAGATATCGAAGAACAGACGTATCGGATGGATCAGCTGAGAGAGGCCATGCGTAAACGTTCTCTGCATCTCTTACAGCTCCAATTTACAGCTGACGACCCTGTAGATGATTGGGAGGACCTAAACGGTCAACCGCAAAAAAAGCAAAAGGTGACGGTTACACCTGTATTACTGAATGCAGACACTCTTCAACACGACGTAAATGAGCTGCAAAAATGGCTCAATACATCGCTGACAGTGGATGTAGAAGAGGCAAAAAGAGACACAGCTGAAGATGTCATTCAGCTTAAAGTGAGCGTACTTCAAGCATTTGATGATCAGGAAAAGCAGCGTGAACGAGAACGGGCCGTTTTTCAAAATGGCAGACCGATTTTCACCTACCTGTTCATCGCTGTTCAAGTGGTGATGTTTCTTTTACTTGAACTATTTGGAGGAAGTACCAATACGGCAACTTTGACAGCGTTTGGTGCTAAAAATAATGGGCTGATCTTAGATGGAGAATGGTGGCGCCTGATTACACCGATGTTTTTGCATATTGGCTTGACACACTTACTCTTTAATACATTTGCTCTTTGGTCTGTCGGAGCGGCTGTTGAGAAAATTTATGGCTCATGGAGATTTTTGCTCATCTATTTCATTTCCGGCATTTTTGGTTCCATAGCGAGCTTTGTCTTTAATACGGCCATCGCAGCCGGTGCATCAGGCGCGATCTTTGGATGCTTAGGTGCACTATTATATTTGGCAATTTCTAACCGCAAGCTCTTCTTCCGGACGATGGGGACAAATATTATTGTGATCATCCTCATCAATTTAGGGATCGGCTTTACCGTATCAGGTATTGATAACGCAGGGCACCTTGGCGGTCTGGTTGGCGGTTTTTTAGCGGCTTTAGCTGTCCGGCTTCCTAAACAGGTGAAGCCTGTCAAAATGTTTCTTGCTAGTATTGTTCTACTGTTGATTGGTGGTTTTGGATTGTATACAGGGTTTCATTCAGACGATCAAAAGGAAGCGGCAGCAGTAAGTGAGGCAGCAAGTTTATTTGATGACAAGACCTATAACGAAGCAAGTAAACGTCTAGAGGAATATGTATATCAAAAGGATGCATCAGCTGAGGCTCTACATATATATGCACTATCGGAAGCCCAGCTCGGACACCTTGACAAAGCGATTGGATTTTTACAAAAGTCGCTTAAAAAAAATCCAGATGATCCAAATAAACTGTATCATTTATCGTTGTTGTACGTAGAAAAAGGAGAGACAGCGAAAGCAGAGGATCTAATAGAAAAAGGGTTAGACCAAGATCCAAAAAATGATCAATTTTTAAAGCTGAAACAATATATTGAAAACACGCAAACACATTGAATGACTTGACTGAAAGCGCATTTATGAATACGCTTATCCTATCTGTTGATGAGAAGAAATGGTGAAAACAATGAAAACGTTATATGATGTACAGCAGCTGCTCATGAGATTTGGAAATTATGTGTATTTCGGAGATCGTGAAGTGGAATTAGATTTTATGGCAGATGAACTGAAGGAAATGTATACATCGGGCATTATTGACCGGACAGAATGGTTAAACGCAATGACGATTCTTCAAATGGAACTAGCCAAATTAAATCGAAAAACAATGTGAAGGTGGAGGGCATATGATCGGGGATTGGTTTGTAGGAGTAGATCTTGGCGGTACGACAATTAAGCTTGCGTTCATTAATCTATATGGTGAAATTCAGCATAAGTGGGAGATTCCTACGGATAAATCAGGGCAGACGATCACAGTCGATATTGCCAAATCAATTGACCACAAACTAGTCGAAATCAGTATGCCCAAATCAGCGCTGATTGGGATTGGAATGGGTGCACCTGGGCCTGTAGATAAAGTATCTGGGATTGTCTATAAAACAACGAATCTCGGCTGGACAAACTATCCACTCAAAGATCACCTAGAGGCAGAGACCGGACTTCCATCTGTCATCGAAAATGATGCGAATATTGCTGCACTCGGTGAAATGTGGAAGGGTGCAGGCGATGGTGCAAAAAACATCCTGATGGTCACACTTGGCACAGGTGTTGGCGGCGGCATTATTGTAAATGGTGAAGTTGTTCAAGGTGAGACAGGGGCTGGCGGAGAAATTGGCCATATTTGTGCCGTTCCATTCCAAGGAGCACCTTGTAATTGCGGGAGAACAGGCTGTATTGAAACCATTGCATCTGCGACTGGCATCGTCCGGCTTGCAAAGGATAAATTAGTAACAGAGCAGCATACATCTTCACTTGGCACGCTTACTTCGCTGACTGCTAAGGAAGTGTTTAAGGCCGCTGAAAGTGGAGATGATCTTGCCATGCGTGTCGTAGAAGAAGTGACGACTCATCTTGGGCTTGTGTTAGCGAATCTTGCCAGTGCGTTAAACCCAACAAAAATCGTGATTGGCGGCGGTGTTTCAAAAGCAGGTGAGCTCCTTCGCAGTAAAGTAGAGCGCGTTGTTAAGCATCACGCATTTCCGCCTTGCGCTGATGATGTCGAAGTCGTGATTGCCTCTCTCGGAAACGATGCAGGAGTCATCGGCGGTGCATGGATGGCAAAAAACAAATGGTTGTCTTAAACAAAAAAGTCATCATGATGTCATTTTTATTAAAAAAAGCGATAGATGGGCATGAAATGAAATGTTTAGCATATTCATAAGTTTGTCATGAGGAAAAAGACATTGATTTTCCAGCACATACAGGATAAGATATAGTTTAGTTATTTTTGAAGAAGCACCAATAATTAGGGTGTATCCCTAGCTTGAGTGCTCGCTTAGCATAAGGAGGTTACAATGCGAAAGAAAAGATTAAAGGCGATTTCATTTTTACTGATTGCGACATTGCTCATGTGGGTCAAAACCTATGTTATCTATAAATCTAGCTTCAATATTAAAATAGAAAATTTCATGCAGGAGTTCATCCTGTTTATTAATCCGCTTAGCTTTATCTTGTTTATCTTCGGAATCGGTTTATTTATGAAAGAAAAAAATCGCAATCGATATATCATCGTGACGAGCTTTATTCTGACATTTATTTTGTTAGCTAACATTGTGTTTTACCGATTCTATAGTGACTTTTTAACCATCCCCGTCCTATTTCAAACAAACAATATGGGTGACCTCGGGTCAAGTATTACCTCTTTAATTGAACCAGTCGATTTTCTAATGTTCGTTGATATTATCATTTTAATGTGGCTCTATAAAAAGCAGCCTTCCTTTAGAACGGATGTCACCATTTCACGAAAAGAACGAGCAGCCTATTATTTATTTGTGGCAGCGACTTTCTTCTTTAACCTTGGTTTGGCTGAAACAGAGAGACCAGAACTGCTCACTCGCTCATTTGACCGTGAGATGCTGGTAAAAAATATCAGCTTATATAATTTCCATATTTATGATGGAGTGCTGCAATCGAAGCAGTCTGCTCAACGAGCCCTTGCTGACAGCAATAGCTTAACAGAAATTGAAAACTATATAAGTGCAAATCAAACCGACCGTAATGAAAAGACGTTTGGTCAAGCAAAAGGACGAAATGTCATTCTTGTCTCACTTGAATCTACACAAAGTTTCGTGATCAATGAAAAACTAAACGGGAAAGAAATCACCCCGTTTTTAAACAAATTAATCAAGAAAAGCTACAACTTTACTAATTTCTATCATCAAACAGGTCAAGGGAAAACATCTGACTCAGAGTTTATTGTTGATAACTCTCTCTATCCACTTGGAAGAGGGGCTGTGTTCTTCACAAATCCAAGCAATGAGTTTACAGCCACACCTGAGCTGTTAAAGGATGAGGGGTACCATTCTTCTGTCATTCATGCGAATAACAAAAGTTTCTGGAACCGTGACCTGATCTACGATAGCTTTGGCTACGATAAGTTTTTTGATATTAAATCATTTGATGTAAATGAAGAAAATTCAGTTGGCTGGGGGCTGAAAGATGGTCCATTCTTCGAACAGTCAGCGGAATTGATGAAATCGATCCCGCAGCCTTTCTATACGAGATTGATTACATTAACGAATCACTTTCCGTTTGATCTAGATGAAGAAGATAAGCTCATTGATGAATATGATTCTAAGAGCAAAACGCTAAACAAATATTTCCCTACAGTGCGTTATCAAGATGAAGCACTTAAGCTTTTCTTTAAGAAGATGAAGGAAGCTGGGTTATACGATAACTCCATTTTTGTTTTGTATGGGGATCATTACGGAATTTCAGAAAACCATAACGAAGCCATGGGGCAATTTTTAAATAAAGAGATTACACCATTTGAAGAAGTACAGCTTCAAAAAGTCCCGTTTGTTGTACACATTCCAGGGATCACAGACCAACATCCAAAAGAAATTGATACGGTAGGTGGTCAGGTCGATCTCCGCCCAACTGTACTCAATCTATTAGGAATTGATACAAGTAAACAAATTCAATTTGGCCATGATCTTTTATCGAAAGATACGAATAATTTTACCGTGCTTCGTGATGGCAGTTTTATTACGAAGGACAGTGTTTTCACAGATGGTGTTTGCTACAATAAAAAAACGGGTGAGCCAAGAGATGATGAGACTGTGTGTCAGTCTTATGAAGAGAAAGCAAAGCAAGAGCTCCAATTCTCTGATCAAATCATCTATGGGGATCTCCTTAGATTTTATGACCGGAATAGCCCGGACCATTCTCCATCCAAAAAAGAAGATGAAACTCAGCTAAAAAAGGCGTCCTAACATACGAGAAAACCTCTGTTATTTTTACATGCAGAGGTTTTCTTTTTTGGTCTGCCGGCTCATATAGTATGAGAGGAGGGATGTAAATGAAGACAACGTCGTTTGGGAAAATTGAATGGCACCTAGATGGAGAGGAAAAGGATCATGTAGCAAAGCAGTTAGGGATAGGGAATGCAGCTTTCCATTTATCCAATCAAATCAGCAATGAGTACCTCCTTTTACCGGGATACCGACTTCCGGAAGGCATCCATTCATTTTCTTCCATAGGTGAGCTGCAGAAATTTATTGCGCCTTACAGGCTGCAGCAATCCGATGATTGGATCAATGGAACCTTTGAATATGATAGTGCTCAATTAGAAGAAGAGCTGAGCTACTTGAAAGCCGCATTTCCTTTTCTTCAAATGAGCATCATAGGTCATTCAGTGCTTGATACACCTATTTATGAAATCCGAACAGAGCCTGTTCAGCATTTACATTCTATTCATTTGAATGCCTCTTTTCATGCAAATGAATGGATCACGACGTCTGTTTTAATAAAATGGCTGAAATCGCTGTGTTTGGCTGCATCTGACCCGGTGCAAGCAAGGCATCATGAAGCCGTTCATATTTTGCGAACCACAGCTCTCTCTATCGTACCATTGGTGAATCCAGATGGTGTGGATCTCGTACGAAATGGACCAGAGTCACTTGGTCTGAGCAGTGAAGAATTCACACCGCTACATGATGGATATGCTGACTATCAGGAGTGGAAAGCAAATATACGAGGGGTGGATTTGAACAATCAATTTCCTGCTTATTGGGAGATCGAATACTACCGTCATGAGACTAAGGCTCCGTCCAATCGAGGTTTTCCTGGGTATCAGCCGCTAACAGAGCCAGAAGCGAAAGCGATGGCAAATCTAGCGTTACGAAAACGCTTTGACAGGCTTGTTGCTCTCCATACACAAGGGGAAGAGATATACTGGGGGTTTCTTGGTCATGAACCAGCCATCTCAAAAGAAACGGTCAAACGATTCGAACAAGTAAGCGGCTATAAACCGGTTCAATATCTTGACAGCTATGCAGGCTATCGCGATTGGTTTATTTATCAATGTCACAATGAGGGGTATACAGTCGAGCTTGGCCTAGGAAAAAATCCTCTTTCCATGAATCAATTTGACACGATCTATGAGAAAACAAAGCGGTTGTTATGGGAAGCATGTAAGTGTTAAAAAGCACCTGTCAGGTGCTTTTTACATTTGAACATGAAGCAATTTCTTATTGTCAATAAAAATAATGTTAGGGCAATTGACGAAGGCCGCCTTGTGAGCTATTGTGAAAGGTATGGGTGTAAAAAAAAGGATATGTTTTAGGGAGATGTCGATCATTGAGTGCTCAAAGCCTGTGGAAAAGGAATTTCACTTACTTATTTATGTCTAAAATGTGCAAAATAACAGCTGATAGTTTATCTTTCAACACCATCTTGTGGCTTTTAGTACTAGGCGGAAAAGGGGCAATTGGAACAGCCTTTTTTATTGCGGTCAGCTTTGTTCCGCAAGCCATTGTTGGGCCGCTAATTACCCCAATGATGAAGCCGCATCAATTGAAATTTTGGATGTGTTTTGCTGATTTAACAAGAGGAGCGATAATTCTTGTGATTGTGGTCAGTTACTTTTATGGTTTCACGCCATTAGCACTTGTTATTGGCTGTATGCTGCTTCATTCGGCAACTGGTGGCTCCTACGAACCGGCGTCTGTATCAATTATTCCAAAGCTTGTCCATGAGGACCTCATACAAAAAGCGAATGCAACTATTCAATCAGCAAGTCATGTAGTCAGGCTTGTGACGGTCACGGTTTGTGGTGTCATGATTGCGTTTGTAGGGGTAGGATATACAATGCTTGTGATTATTCCTCTTTATCTCTTGTCCGCTTTACTTGTATTAATCATTACATATGAAACAGAAATCATCATTGATAAAGCCAAAAAAGGGGTATCATACGGCAAAAGATTGATTCGGGGATTTTCACTTGTGAGAAGGCATCATATTTTGTTCCCATTGGCGATTTTTTGTGTCTGCTCAAACTTTGCTGCCGCCCCATGGGAAGCATTGTCTGTTATTTATTTAACAGAGGATTTACATAGTGGACCCGTGATCTATTCATTTATTAAAGTCACAACGGCACTAGGTGCATTCTTGATGGGGTTTGTTTTGACAAAGGTAAAAGTGAACCGGTATGGGCTGCTGTTTATAGGTGCCGGGATTGTTGATGGAATCTCGTTTTTCATCACAGGTATGAACGCATTTTTACCACTTGTGTTTATATCAGCTTTTGCATTAGGTGCCGCCATCAGTGCAGTCAACGTGCCTGAACATACAATGATTCAATTGTCAGTAAAAGCAGAGGATCAGCCGCAAGTGTATGCAATTATCAATATGATCTCCTTCTTCATGATCCCGTTAGGCGCTCTCATTGGCGGCTATATGGCGACATTATTTGGTTCCGGATATGTCATTGCGGCTGGAGGCATCATTGAAGCTGTATCAGGGATATGCCTGCTGCTATTCACAAAAATTGGGAAGGTAGAGAGGGCGGATTTGACGATAGAACGGGACAAACCTTCTTTAAATGCAACGTGAGCATGGCATGATGGATTGCGAATAGGTTACAATGAGGACGAGAAAACATGAGGATTTGAGTGGAAAGGGGCAATAAACATGGCCATAGCAGATGTCACTATCATTCCAATAGGTACGGAAACACCAAGTGTCAGTGCTTATGTAGCAGATGTACAAAGAATTTTAGAAGGCTTTCAAAAAGAAGGGAAAATTAATTATCAACTAACACCAATGAATACATTAATTGAAGGTGAATTATCCGTTTTATTTGAAGTCATTCAGCACATTCATGAAGCACCTTTTGAAAAGGGACTGCACCGCGTAGCGACCAATATCCGCATTGATGACAGGCGGGATCAAACCACAACGCTTACAAGTAAAATAGAAAGCGTGAATAAGCACTTGAATCAATAAAAAAAGCCTGCTAAATGCAGGCTTTTTAATGTGCAGTTGGATAACCGCTATAGATGATGGTCATGACAGTAAACCAGCCAAAAACCAAAAATGTCGCGCCAGCAAAAGCGATGGCAAGTACGTTCACTTTTTTAAGTGAGCGATAGATCCCGAGTGCAGCTAAAATCGTGACTAGACCAAAAATAATGACGAGCATCATGTGAAAGTCCCCCTTTGTCATCAATCCCCTTGATTTCCTTTCTTTTCATTTTAACCGTTTTCATAAAGCTTGTCGAGTAGATTCCAGTTGACGATTGTTTGAATTTTTATTGTGTAGCCTTCATAATAAAAAAGAATGAATAAAGTAGGTGATGAAAATGAATTGGAGAAGAATGCCACTAGGCTATGTACAAGCGAATGCGTATATTTGGAAAAATGAGCACGGAGAATGTTTAATCTTTGATCCAGGCGGTGAAGCACAAAAGCTAATTTCCTATGTAAAAGAAAAACAGCTCACACCGCTTGCGGTCTTACTGACACATGCTCATTTTGATCATATCGGTGCCGCAGATGAAGTGCGCGCAGAGTGGGGAGTGCCACTCTATGTACACGAGAATGAAAAAGAATGGCTCACGAACGCTGAATTAAACGGTTCAGCTCGATTGATTGGAAATGGAATTACGGTCAAAGAAGCTGAAAAATTAATTACGTCAGAAGGAACTCTTCAAATTGGATCGTTTACATTAGAGATGTTCCACACTCCTGGGCATTCACCAGGCAGTGTGTCTTACTATTCGGCGGAAGAAGGATTTGTGATTTCTGGTGACACGCTATTTGAAGGCGGCATCGGGAGAACAGATTTAGTAGGGGGCAGTCAAGAAGTGCTGCTTCAATCAATTCATAACAAATTATTGTCTTTACCAGAATCAACTCTTGTTTTAAGTGGACATGGCGGAGAAACCACTGTACTTACGGAGCAGGAACAAAATCCATTTATCAATGGCTTTTCTCTTTAAACGTATGAAAAAAAGCATCTCTTTTTATAGAGATGCTCAGCGTGTAGACAAACCCTCGCATTCTTTGTCAGGTCTGCGCTCCGGTGCTCACGAATGTCAAATTCGCTCCGCTCCGATGCTCGTCCTTCCTAGACTTCAAAGGTTTTCTATCACGCTGAAAAGAAGACAAAGGGCTAAAATAAAATCATTTTAGCCCTTTGTCAACAATCTGAGCATCTCTTTTTATAGCGATGCTTTTTTTCAATTAATGTCCGGTACCGGGAACCATGATGAAAATCGAATAATATGTAAATCCGGCAAAGAAAATCGTCAAGTACGCTCCGAAAATGTAAATATACATTCTTTCGGATAAATTCAAGTAGGATAAAAATACAAAAAGAACGGTTTGACCGAAGAACAGCAACGATGCATCTTTCATATGCCCTAAATAGAACATGACAGCAAAAATACCCGTCCAAAAGCCAAGCACGCGGAACATGCGATTCATTTCTTTCCCTCCCCTTAAAAAAACCCCTTTGATTCATATTATAGCTGATCACCACTTGTTATGTAAACATTTACATTTTTGACAACGTGTGAACATTTATTTTACGAGTAGAAAAATTTTTTTGAAAAAGTGATCAAAATGTGTTTATGCTGAAATACATGAGGGTACTTACTCCATAAGAGAAAAGGTTAACGACCTAAGGAGGAAGACTAATGAGTGACATTACTTTTTATTCATACCCGAGCTGCACGTCTTGCCGCAAAACAAAACATTGGTTAAAGGCGAATCAAATTGATTTTAAAGAGCGTCACCTTTTCAGAGAAACGCCAACACTAGAAGAATTAAAAAAGATCCTTTCCTTAACAACAGAAGGAATGGATGAAATTTTAGCCACACGAAGTCAGGCTTTTAAAAGCTTAAATTTAAATATTAATGATTTAAAAGTAAACGAGGTTCTTCAGCTTCTCATTGAAAAACCAAAACTGCTCCGAAGACCAATTATCATTGATGGAAATAAATTAGTAGTAGGCTATAATCCAGGCGAACTCATGAAATTATCAAAAAAGAAAGCGATACATCAATCAGTTTCCTAATAAAAACGAAGATCAGCTGAAACATGCTTCAGCCGTCTTCGTTTTTGTGCTGAACTGGGCTAGCTGGGTTCGAACCAACGATCACGGAGTCAAAGTCCATTGCCTTACCACTTGGCTATAGCCCAATATCAAACGTGTAATGATATTGTTCACCATCTGCGGTCATTTATACATAAAAGTTGTATGTCACGAGTTTTAAGTGAAAAAGGAGCGGAAGAAGTAAATGAAAAATGAAAAATCTAAGCAATTATATGAATTTATCCTAAAAGAAGCCCCTGTCATGACCGAAGAATGGCTGAAAACAAGAACAGAAGAAGGCTCATTATATTCCAAACATGCTTCAGAGGAAACGGAAATGAAGTTGAAGGAACAGAACACAGCGTTTATTCAAACCATTGCAGCAACGCTTGTGACGCTGTCAGACAAAGTAGAAAATCATTTGAAAAAGTGGTCTGTTGATATCGCACGTGATCGAGCCGTTCACGAAGTGCCTTTATATGAAATCATTGGACAATTTAAGATATTTCGTCAGATTTTCTGTTCGAGAATCGAGAAATTCATACTAGAAACTGAGCTTGAAGTGACGCTCCAAGATGTATGCGGGTGGAATCAGCATTTTCATTCAACGTTTGATGATATGATCGAGCGTTTATCAGAGGAATACGACCGCGTGACACTGAGTCAGCTCAATGCACAAAGAGAGATGATTCAGGAACTGAGTGCTCCTGTTATTCCAGTTTCAAAGGAAATCGGAATTTTGCCGCTCATCGGGGAGATTGATACGTACCGGGCCAAAATTATTTTGGAATCCGTGCTAGAACAGGCTTCAAGACTGCGTCTAACGCATTTGTTTATTGATATATCAGGCGTACCGATCGTTGATACGATGGTTGCTTATCAGCTGTTTAAAGTGGTGGATAGTGCGAAGCTTCTAGGCATTGAGACGATTATTTCAGGCATCCGCCCAGAGATCGCTCAAACCGTTGTGAAGCTCGGCATTGATTTCTCAAAAGTAAATACAGAACACAGCCTTGCAAAAGCCTTGGAAAAAAGAGGATTTCGTATTTTTGAAGAACAGCCGCAAGAAGCCACATGACTAAAAAACCTGTACTTGTAAAAGTCAGGTTTTTTTATATGCACTTTTTTAAAAAACCACGTTTTCCATCGCAAGCTGATGATTTTTTCGATTGATTAGGCATTAAAATGATAAATTGCTCTTTTGTCAGACAGGTTCCTCTGACTTACAATATGGTCAGAGAAGGGAGTGGACCATTTGTATGGGATTGAATATTTGGGACAAGAGCTGCTAGAAGAAGCATGCCGCATGAGAGCATCTGATGTGCACATTGTTCCAAAGGAAAAGGAAGCGTCGGTATCTTTCCGCGTAGACTCAGATTTAATTCAGCAGCGAACCATTGATAAAAAAAGCGGCGAGCGGCTCATTGCTCATTTTAAATTTTTATCATCCATGGATATCGGAGAAAAACGGAGACCGCAAAATGGGTCATTAGCTGTGATGCTAAGAAGGGGTCAGGTGTTTATTCGGATGTCTACTCTACCAACTGTAAATGATGAGAGCTTAGTGATTAGAATATTGCCGCAGGATCATGTTCCAAAAATAAAACACCTGTCACTATTTCCGAAAGCATCCACCAGGTTATTATCCTTTTTGAATCATTCGCATGGGCTCATTTTATTTACCGGTCCAACCAATTCAGGGAAAACAACAACCCTTTATTCATTGATCCAGTTTGCAAAAAAGAATTTCAACAGAAATATTATTACACTTGAAGATCCTGTGGAAACGAGAAATGAAGAAGTGCTGCAGGTTCAAGTAAATGAAAAAGCCGGTATCACATATGCGGCAGGATTACGCGCTATTTTAAGACATGATCCAGATATGATTGTGCTAGGAGAAATAAGAGATGCTGAAACGGCTCGAACGGCAATTAGAGCAGCACTGACAGGCCATTTAGTGATGAGTACACTCCATGCGAAAAATGCAAAAGGAGCCCTTTATCGTATGCTTGAATTTGGTGTCACGATGAATGAACTCGAACAAACGATGGTGGCGATTGCTGCGCAGCGATTAATCGAGCTCACCTGTCCTTTTTGCGGAGAAACATGCCAGCTTTACTGTAAATTAAATCGACCGGTCAGACGAACAAATGTATTTGAACTGCTGTTCGGAAAGGAGCTTGGTGAGTGTATCAAGGAAGCTAAAGGAGAATATGCTCACTCGTCATATGAAACACTGCATAGATTAATTCGTAAAGGAGTGGCACTAGGCTATTTATCGAAAAACACCTATCATCGCTGGGTTTATGAAGAAGCAAGCCTCTAAAGCATGGTCTAAAAAGGATCAAGCGGAATGTCTATCAAAACTTGCTCAATTGATTCAGGCTGGATATACATTGATTGAGGCATTAACGATGTTGAATATCCAGTTGTCGAACAAGCAGCAGCAACAATTAGCACCGGGCATTCAGTGGCTGCTCGAAGGGGAGCCTTTTTATGTGGTGCTAGAAAGACTCCATTTTCAGCGGGAAGTCATCGCCATTTTAAGTTTCTCCGAAAAGCATGGAAGTCTAGCAAAAGCACTTGAACAAAGCGCACGGTTTTTAGAGAAAAAAATTAAACAGGTAGATACGTTTAAACGCATGTTACGTTACCCGATTTTCCTCATCTTTACAGTTTTGATCGTGCTCATACTCGTTCAGCAAATGATCATTCCTCAATTTTCTCTCTTGTACTCCTCGATGGATACCCGAATGTCATGGCTGATTCAAGGTATGTTTGGACTCTTTCAATTGCTGCATGTATCTCTCCTCCTCATCGGCTGTGTGTGTATCTGTCTGACTGGATACTATGCTTTCTTTTTTAGGAAAAAATCTACCCTTGAGAAGCTGAGGGTGATCAGCAGGTTTCCTTTTTTATATAAAGGAATGCGGCTGATGCATACGTATCTTTTCTCTCTACAGTTAAGCGGACTGCTTCAGGCTGGATTATCGATGTACGAGAGCTTGCTAGCTTTTAAGCAGCAAAGCTACTTACCCTTTCTTCAAGAAATATCAGAACAGATGATTAAAGAGTTAAGAAAAGGAGAGAGAATGGCACATCAAGTGAGCCTGTCTCCTTTTTTTGAAAAACGTTTTGCAGCCGTCATCGAGCATGGTGAAGCGAGCGGGATGCTTGCAAGAGAAATGTACACGTACAGTCAATTTCTATTAGAGAATGCAGAGCTGAAAATTGAAAAATGGATGTCGTGGCTGCAGCCGGTTATCTATGGACTGACGGCAATTCTTATACTCATTGTGTATTTATCTATTCTTTTACCAATGTATCAACTGATGGAGCAAGTGTAAGGAGGAGGGCAAAGACATGAATGATAAAGGATTTACTCTGTTAGAAATGTTAATTGTCATGCTTGTGATTTCGATTCTTTTACTGATTACCATTCCGAATATTACTCGTCACCACCAAACGATTCAAGCAAAGGGCTGTGAAGGGCTTAAATCAATGGTGAGCACTCAGGTGATGGCATATGAATTAGAGCACGATGGCAAGACACCATCTTTAGCTGAATTAGTAAAAGAAGGCTATGTTAAAAAGGGATTAACGTGTCCTAATGGAAAAGCGATTGTCATTCAAAACGGCCATGTGAAGCATGAATAAATTAATTTTTCATGAAAAGGGTTTTACCCTCATAGAACAGCTAATGATCTTACTGGTTCTATCGATTCTATTGTCGATCATAGGAGTAAAAATCCCAAATTTAATAGAAGACGCTGAAGCCAAAAAACAAGTGAACATCATGAAACAAGATTTTCAATTGGCTGCTAATACTGCATTTGTCAAAAAAACACGTGTATATGTTGAATTCCATCCGCCACATGTATCGTATCAAGTAATCGATCAAAAGGATGGCGAAGTCATTGCTTCTTTTCAGCAACAAAAGGGAAGCATTCAGGCTTCTACATTTACACAAGGTATCTATTTTAATGTAAACGGACATCCAAGCAGCGGCGGGTCTCTCATCATTCAATTTGGCAGTCAAACGTATAAGCTCACGATCTATTTAGGAAGCGGGCGAATCCATGTTCAAAAGCAATAGAGGGTTTAGTACGATAGAAGCGCTGTTTGCTTGTCATATCTTCCTATTTGCAGCCCTTGTGCTTATGCCGGCCTATGAAAAAATCATAATAGGGAAAAATGAAGTAAGAGCCAAACTTGAGGCTTACCAAATTTTGCATGAACAGATGAATGAATCGTTTATAGAGGGTACAAAATCTTCTGTCAAAAAGAAGCGAGGCGACATCACATATGTATTCAATTGGAGTAAAGAGAAGGGATGTGTATCATACAACATACAAAAAAAGCAGACCATATGCTTTCACCAGGTTGCTGAACGGTGAACAAGGTTTTACCTTTGTCCAGGCTTTATGGCAATTGCAGCTATTTTTGTTCCTTTCTTTTGGCTGTGTACTGATCTTTTCTACAGCTGAGAAAGCCCGTCCTTTTGAAGAGATTAACCTATTTTCGCAAATGGAGTGGAAACAGACTGTTCTGCAATTAGATGAGGAATTAAGCCGAGCAACGGCTGTTCGATCGGTGCAAGGAGGTAAAGCGTTAGAGTATGTATCTGATCAAGGGCGAGTCGTAACGATTGAGCCATATCAAGAGATGCTTCGGAAGCGAATGGATCAAGCAGGCCATCTCCCTTTATTGCAAAAGGTGAAAGAATTTCGCGTGAGAACAAATCAGCATAGAGCTATCCTTAAAGTCACAGATGAATCTGGTAAGGTGTATGAAGCTGTTTTTTTCATATATAAAGGGGTGGTTCCTACATCGTGAAAAGGGAAGGAGGATTTATCTATCCGCATGTACTGGCTGCAATTCTATTTTTTCTCTTGATCCTAGGGGCGATGACGATAGGGCTTCAAAAAGAGCTGAGAAGTGCAGAGCTGACGATTTCGTTTTATAAAAAACAGCAGCTTTTCAGGGTGGGTGCGAGTGAAGCTGCCCGTACATTCCATCGTTTGTGTGAACAGCAGCAAACTCATATTCACACTGAAGAAGGCCGCGTGACATTAAAGAAGATAACATGCGATCAAAAGAAAAAGCGTATCCACATGTTAGTCAGGGTGAAAACAAAAGATGGTTTATCAGATGAACGGGAACTCGTGCTGAATTGGAAGACCCGTGAAATCATGAAATGGGCAAACCGTGAATAGCCAGTGTATAAAATGATCCTCTTCCTGGTAACACTTGAAGAAAGAAGAGGTGAATGTGCTTGAAAACCAATGACTATGTAAAATATATGACACAGGAAATCATTAAATATATGAATACACCACGTGACGAACGGAAAGAACATAAACAAGAGAGAATGGAAACGAAACCGCCATTTTCACAGCGTTTATTTGGGGTTCTGCCGTTTGGGTTTTCAATGATGCTAAAAAAACGTAAGCGACATCGACAAAAGTAAAAAGCCGCCAGTAGGCGGTTTTTTTATGCCCCTTTAGCTGTATTCTTCCACAACAATCACTTTATTGACCTTGTTTGAGTAAGGGTTATAAGAAATAGTGACAAATACCCCAAATTCTTTGGTGTGGTCTTTTAACGTAATATGATACTGTTTCACAGATTCCTTCTCACGATGACGGTCCCATACTTTTTGTTTGAATAAGACTTGCGTTAGCGGATATCGTTTCTTTGCTTCTTTGACTGCCCGCGTTTCCCATTGATCTGCGGCGGCAGTGAAACCTCTCGCATCCACAGGATTGGCGTCTTGTATCATAGGACCCAACAGTAAACTGAGCATGATTATCATCTTTCCATATTTCACTTCACATCACCTCACCTGCTATTATTCTGACCAAATGCTGCACTTTTATGTAAATTTTTAAGAAGTACAAATGTCACACAAAAAAATATTGAATACGGCGAAAGAATGAGAAAATGGAAGAATTTTCTCGTAATCATTCTTGTTTAAGAACAAAATGGACTAATTTGGCGTTTTGGGTTTTATAGGTATTTCCTTATACTGTATGTAATCGTTCTTATTAAAGAACAATCGTTCAAGGAGTTGGAGAATGAATGAAACAGTCGTTCTTTGTACTTTTTTGTGCCATTTGTTTGATTTTCACGTCACTCTTGATCTCAACAACGAACGCTTCTTTTAACGATATTGAGCACTCAAATTTTGTCATGAAAACATGCGAAAATTTTGAACAGACGGACCAGCATTGTCAGCCTTCCAAATGGGATAGAAGTCATTTGGAACTCATTGATCAAACGATGATCAAAGGAACAGTCTGCGCGCCTCAAAGCTTGAGCATGACACTAAAAAATAGTGGACAACCTATTGCACACTCTGAATGGAAATGGGAATTACATAAAGTGAAAAGTGAGCAGAAGCCGTTACAAGATGGTCATATTCTTGAAAAAGGCTCTATACAGTCCCTTCTTTCTCAACAAACAACGACTGTCACGACAGATAAAGCAAAAACGAATGGAATCTATGTGTTTAAAATCTATTACCCTAAAGGTTTTGAAGGATCTGGAGAAGCATTTATATGGTCTAAACATATGCAGCTTACAAAGTGTCAAGAAAAGGCATCCTAAATGGAGCTGTCTTCTAAATGAAACAATGATAGGCGAAGGGGAGAAGAGGTCATGAAAAAATGGATGAAGATGTCTGGAAGTATTCTTTATGTGGTGGTGTTCACGGTGATGATTGCATGTATTATTGTCGTATTGTCATCAAGAACTACAGGGGGAGATCCTCAAATTTTCGGTTATCAATTCAAGCAAGTATTATCTGGCTCAATGGAACCAGAATTTTCGACTGGCTCACTCATTGTCGTAAAAGAAGTGACTTCACCGGAGGCACTTAAAAAAGGGGATATTATCACATTTCAAACGAAGCAGGACCAGTCTTATGTGACCCACCGAATTGTTGGGGTGAAAGGAAAGGGAGCAAATAAAGCCTTTGAGACGAAAGGTGACCACAATATGTATCAGGACGGCACGCTAGTAAAAGCGGATCAGGTGGCTGCGCAGTATACGGGTGTGACCATTCCATATGCAGGAAAGCTTCTTTCGTATGCAGGGACTTCGGCTGGAACCGCGTTGCTGCTCATTATACCAGGTGTGATGCTGCTCGTTTATTCGACTCTTCATTTTGTAGGCGCTGCAAAACACCGAAGACACACGGCCGATTTACAGATGTCAGAGGAACAAGCTTAAATTTTCGTTTGTAACCTAATTAGGTTTCAATAAAACAATTTATTAGGGGGTTCATTCATGGCAAAGAAAAGATCAATTCGTTTAGGTGTATTATCAGGGGCTTTAGGCCTGGCATTAATTGGTGGGGGGACATGGGCGGCGTTTAACGATGTAGAAACGGCAAATGCGGTCTACTCGACAGGAGAGCTGGATTTATCTGCAAAAGAGAACTCCGGCGCCATCAACCTTTCAAACTTAAAACCTGGTGATCGCATCAAGAAAGAATTTAATTTTGAAAATAAAGGATCACTTGCGATCAATCAAGTGCTGATGAGTCTTGATTACAGCCAGTTTCAAGATGGAGCTTCCTCGAAAAATGGCGGTAAGAATACAGCTGAAGAATTTCTCAGTCAGTTTCAGGTGAGTGTTCTGACGGTTGGAGCCGAAGGTGGAAATGGTTATCCGAAAAATATTATCTTAGACGCTGCAAACCTGCTTGACTTGCATGAACTAACGGCAAAACAGGATCAGACTGCATTTGAAAAGCTTCGTCATGCCGTCGATGAGAAGTTTTTACATGAAAGTGGGAAGATTAATGTAGCAACTGTTGATGGAACAGTGGCTCCAGAGTATGACGGCATACCAAAGAACCCGTTTGATTACGATAAAATGGAAATGATCATTGAATTTGTCAATGACCAGACGAAGGATAAAGCTGGTCACTATATCCAAAATAAATACCAAGGCGATGCGATTCAAATTGATCTTTCCTTCGAAGCGACTCAGTGGAATGGTTTAACGATCAATCCCAAAAAGCATACGGATGAAAAAGGCTACGTGAAAGAAAACGAAAAAGCACACAGCGAAGATAAAAAATAAAGTCAGTCTTTAGACTGATATCAAGTTCTGCATAGCAATTGGAGGAGTATGCGCTAAAATGTGCGCTTTACTCCTCTTCTTGCTTTTTTCTCCAGATTTGATAATCTAAAAATTCACGAAATTGCTTTTTCGAAACCCCTGATGTCATTGCATCTCGAACTAGTTTTTCCCATTCACTATCTAATTGACCATCGTATTCGGTTTCATCTTTTTCGTGTAACAGTGTATGAACCGAGACGTCCAGAACAGCGGAGACTTTTTCAAGAAATTGAATGGAGGGGTTTGTTTGCAAGTTTCTTTCTATTGAGCTTAAATAAGACTTCGCTACCCCAGCCTTTTCGGCCAGTTCTGATAGTGAGTAGCCTTTTTCATTGCGGTATTGTTTAATACGCTGGCCAATCAATGTCATCACCTTCCTTTCGATATTATAGCACATTCAGAAAGGTTTGATAGAATGACTTCTTACCAGAGGGTGAGACTCAGAGGACTTTTCACTTGATTTGAGGAATTGACGGACTTCTTCTACTGTTAGCCCTGCTTTACGAGCTTCAAGTAATAATTGAACCCATTCACTGTCTAATATGTTCGTTTTCTTTTCCATACAAATACCCTCCTAAAATACTGAATCATGTATTTCAGGCACTTAACGCATGAAATGGAAAGACACAGGTGGTAAGACCTCATAGTTTGCTTGCGTCATTTTTCCGCCCAATACAAACAGACAAACGTTGCTTTTGGCTGATCGAAAATTGTACGTCACATGAAAGGGAGGGGACCTATAGGTCAACCTCCTCTTTTTTGCTGTAAGTAAAAAAGTCCGCCATTTTCAATCGTTAGACTGATTTTTGGTTCGTATAAAGTTTTGAGTGCTTGTCTTTCTATTTCATATTCTACAGACGTGTCTGAAGTCCCTTCATAAAATTGGTTTAAAAGTTCAGTGTCTTCTTTCCATTTTTGAACAGCTCTTACCGCCCAATCATCTGGTTCCTCATGGGCGTAATGCTCCATTAAACTGTAGAGCCGTTTGACGCCGCTTTCTGGCTTGATCATTGTACTCATCGTAAAGCAGTAATCGGGAATTTGAGATGACAGCTCACGGGTTTCCAGCTTTTCTTGAAATTGTTCAACGACTTCTCCGCGTATTAGATGAAGTCCTAGTGATAAAAGCTTATCCTTCTTTCGATCTGCGAGATAAGAAATTTTCACATTGAGACCAAGCCAGGGCTCGAGTGCGATCTGGTTGGCCATGAGAGGGGTGACTCGTTCATAGAGACGGATAAATCGGCCCTGCTGTTTGACAGCTTCGAAAATTTGAAATAAACGAGGGGAGCCGAAGTGGATAAATTCACCCTCAATGGTATCATCCACTTTTTTTTGATCGGTGATGAGGGTCAATTGCCGCGGCTCCGGAACACCACCAGTTTTTTCAAGCCAGTGCCAATAAAAAGGGCGGTTCATAATCAATTTATCCATATCGATGGTTAGTTGTACGGTCATATGTCCAGCACTTTCTTCTAGTATGTCGCATTGATTTGCCTGAAAGAAACGGAGAAGAAAGGTATGTATGTCACGCTGCTTCATTGATCAACTCTCCTTTATGAGCCTTGCTGTCTTTTTTCTAAAAGCGGTGTTTTTGCTTCTGTTAAATAGGAAGCAAACTGAGTTAATTTCTTTTTCATGTCACCGTCTGATTCGTGCTGAAAGAGAATCTGATGCAGTTCTGATTCGGCATCTTTGATATCGATTCGCGTTAAAATATCATCTAGATCGCCAATGACGTTTTCAAACAGCTGAATTTTTTCATATAAAAGCTTTAAGATGTGTTCCTCAACGGTACCGTTAGTTGCCATATTGTAAATGTGGACATCTCGCTCTTGTCCAAGGCGGTGGATTCGTCCAATCCGCTGTTCTAAACGCATCGGGTTCCACGGAAGATCGTAGTTGATGATTTGGTTACAAAACTGAAGGTTGATTCCCTCGCCCCCGGCTTCTGTAGCAATTAACACTTGCGCCCGTTCTCTAAATAAATCTTTCATCCAATCCTTTTTGCCCCGCTTAAAGCCGCCCCGAAAAGGAACGGAGCTGATGCCATTTTGCTGAAGAAACCATTGTAAATAAATTTGTGTCGCGCGGTATTCGGTGAAAATAATGACTTTTTCATTTAACTGTTGAATAAGCCTAACGACTTCAAGCGCCTTTGTGTTTTGCTGCACTTGATTGATTTTCTCCATAATTTCCGCTATAGCAGAAGATCCAAGGATATGTTTTTCATCTTCCTGCATTTTTTTAATTGTCATATAGACCGCCTCGCGGCTTGAACAGCATTCTCGTTCCAAGGTCATGATGGAAAACATATGTTTAGTATAGGACGGGTTCTCTTTCAGCTTGCAGATTTCATCATATAATGCTTGTTCCGTCGGAGAGAAATCAATGGAAATCGTTTTGACATGCCGTTTTGTCCACTCGATGCCCGTGTCTTGCCTTCGGTTACGAATCATCACTTTATTCACAAGCTGTTTTAAACGGTCATGGTCTTCTAACTGTAAATCCTTTTTGGCAAAGACATCTTTAAACTGATGTTCATTCCCTAGGTGACCTGGCTTCAGAAGGGAGACAAGATTAAATATTTCTCCAATACGGTTTTGGATAGGCGTCGCTGTCAGCAGCAAGCAGAATTTCTTATTTAGATTTCTCACAAATTCATAGTTTTTCGTTTTATTGTTTTTCAGTTTGTGTGCTTCATCAATAATGACCATATCGTAGGCAATGGATAAAATAGTGTCTCGATGCGGCTGTCTTTTGGCTGTATCAATGGAGGAAACCACGACGTCACACTGCTCCCACACATAGCTCTTTTTTTGTTCGACAGCATCAATATAAAATTTCGTCCGCAGCTCCTGTACCCATTGAGATACGAGAGAGGCGGGGACGAGTATGAGAATTTTTTTGGCAAGTCCACGAATCATGTATTCTTTGATAATAAGTCCTGCTTCTACGGTTTTTCCAAGTCCCACTTCATCTGCTAAAATGGCTTTTCCGTTCATCTCTTCTACGACTCTTCTGGCTACTTCAAGCTGATGTTTTAAAGGCGTGAATGCAGGCAGATGGGCAGGAGCTTGCAGTCCTTCAAATGAATCAATGGCTGTGACTTTTTGGACCTGCGTCGCTAAACGGTACATTTCCCAGTTCGCCCAGGGGCCGTCTGCTGCAAGCCGCTGCTGAAATTCACTTGCCCATTCTTGATCAAAAATCGTTTGAATATTCAATGTGGTCGCCTGCCTTTCTAGTAGGTTGAGGATAAAATTGTTCTGTATTTAAACGCTTCATTTTTTAAGAGGTCTTGAAAAGACTAGATATTTGAATAAAAGCGAACGATAATGAATGGTTATTTAAAAAATGTTAATGATTTTTCTGTTGCTCTTCATCCGTTTCTAATGGTAGGATGTTGGTAAGTGATCTAGCAAATAAGTCACCCATTTTGATAGTATGTCCAATAAATGTGAAGAATATGAGCGGATGATGGTATGGGGAGAGACTTGGCGGTTATTTAGCACTGGCAGGCGCCGAAGGAGCAAGCTGAATCGTTTCAGTGAATCTCTCAGGCAAAAGTACTCTTACCGGACGCAACTCTGGAGAGTGTTTGCTCATCGTTTTTTTAGCAAACCACCAAAGGGGAAAACGCACAATGATGTTGTGCTGTAAACTTTCAGGTGCAAGGACAGAGACTTCTTTTTGATAAAAGGGAGCGCTCTGTCCTTTTTTGCTGTGATTTTTTTCTGAAAATTCAGCTTGTGATCTGCACTGAAAGAAAAAAGGGGGAAACGATTGATGTTGAAACGAACACCGCTTTTTCATGCGTATGAAACGTTTGGCGCAAAAACCATTGACTTCGGGGGCTGGGAATTACCTGTCCAATTTTCTTCCATTAAAGAAGAGCACGAAGCTGTTCGAACAAAGGCAGGGCTTTTTGATGTGTCTCACATGGGTGAGGTGGAAATCAAAGGTCAAGATGCCCTTCCTTTTTTACAAAGGTTATTAACCAATGATGTGTCTAAGCTGACAGACGGCAAGGCACTATATACAGCCATGTGCTATGAAGATGGCGGGACAGTGGATGATCTGCTCGTCTACCAAAAAGAAAAGAACGATTATTTGCTTGTCATTAATGCATCAAATATTGAAAAAGATGTGGAGTGGCTGCTTCAGCATCAAGGTGAGAACGACGTATTGATCCAAAATGTCTCTGATCAAATCGCTTTGCTAGCCCTTCAAGGACCTCTTGCCGCTGACATCATGAAAGATGTGGCGGATGAAGAAGTGACATCGCTTAAGCCGTTTACATTTTTATCAAAAGCTGTGGTTGCTCAAAAAGAGGTGCTTGTTTCAAGAACTGGCTACACAGGAGAAGATGGCTTTGAAATCTACTGCCAGTCAGAAGATGCGGTCCACATTTGGTCGGCTTTATTAAAAGCAGGCGCATCAAAAGGATTAATACCGTGCGGGCTCGGTGCACGTGACACCTTGAGATTTGAAGCAAGACTTCCGCTTTATGGGCAGGAGCTATCAAAGGATATCTCTCCATTAGAAGGCGGGATTGGCTTTGCTGTCAAAACGGATAAAGAAGCCAATTTTATTGGCAAGGAAGCGCTCAAGAAGCAAAAAGAAGAAAGGCCGAAGCGAAAGCTTGTCGGCATTGAAATGATAGATAAAGGGATTCCGCGCACAGACTATCCGGTCTTTTCAGGAGAAAAGCAGATTGGGGTAGTCACAACGGGCACACAGTCCCCAACATTAAAGAAAAATGTCGGGCTTGCTTTAATTGAATCTGCTCAGGCGCAGCTTGGAACAGAGATAGAAGTACAAGTTCGCAAAAAACGTCTAAAAGCGAAAATCGTCGCAACACCATTTTATAAAAGAGCCAAATAACGAGGGGGAATAGAGGATGAAGCATAGGTATTTGCCGCAAACCGAGCAAGATCAAAAAGAAATGCTGGATGTCATCGGCGTTCAGTCGATTGATGAGCTTTTTTCAGATATCCCAGAAAAAGTGAGATTTAAAGGAGCATACAACATTAAAGCAGCCGCATCTGAAACAGAGCTTGTAAGGGAATTATCCCGATTAGCTGCAAAGAATAAAGATACGGTCTCCTATGCATCGTTTCTTGGTGCCGGTGTATATGATCATTACCAGCCTGTCATTGTGGATCATGTCATCTCACGTTCTGAATTTTATACAGCATACACACCTTATCAGCCGGAGATTTCGCAAGGTGAACTACAAGCCATTTTTGAATTTCAAACAATGATTGCTGAGCTGACGGGTATGGATCTTGCTAACTCCTCGATGTATGATGGCGGGACAGCATTAGCTGAAGCGGCAATGCTAGCTGCTGGGCATACAAAAAAGAAAAAAGTGGTTGTTTCTGAAACGGTTCACCCTGAAGCAAGAGTCGTGCTAAAAACATATGCCAAAGGACAGCACATCGAAGTTGTTGAAGTGCCTGCGAAAAAAGGGCAGACGGACCTAGCAGCATTAGAAAAGGCTGTCTGCGAAGATACAGCAGCAGTTCTTGTGCAATATCCAAACTTTTTTGGTGTCGTCGAACCGTTAAAAGACATTGAACCTATTGCCCATCAAGGGAAAAGTTTGTTCGTTGTCTCTAGTAATCCACTTGCACTCGGGTTACTGACGCCGCCAGGAAAACTTGGAGCAGACATTGTCGTTGGTGATGCGCAGCCGTTTGGTATTCCAGCAGCGTTTGGCGGGCCGCATTGCGGATATTTTGCTGTGACGAAAAAGTTGATGCGAAAAGTGCCAGGTCGTTTAGTTGGGCAGACAGAAGACGAAAATGGTGTTCGTGGGTTTGTACTAACCCTTCAAGCGCGTGAGCAGCATATTCGGAGAGATAAAGCGACGTCTAATATTTGTTCGAATCAGGCATTAAATGCATTAGCCGCTTCCGTTGCCATGACAGCACTCGGAAAAACAGGCATCAAAGACATTGCCTATCAAAACGTACAAAAAGCCCACTATGCGAAGACGAAGGCAAAAGCATATGGACTGCTTGCTGATGTAGAAGGGGCCCATTTCAATGAATTTGTAATCAAATTACAAGAACCTGTAAAAGAAGCCAATAAACGATTGCTTGAAAAAGGAATCATCGGCGGCTATGACTTAGGGAGAGACTACTCAGAGCTTCAACATCACATGCTTGTCGCCGTGACAGAGCTAAGAACAAAAGAAGAAATTGATACGTTCATGAAGGAATTGGGGGATCGCCATGAATAAACAAGATCAGCCGCTTATTTTTGAATTATCCAAAGAAGGAAGAATTGGTTATAGCCTGCCTGATTTAGATGTACCTGAACAGGAGATCCCAGCTTTATTTGATGACACGTATATCCGTCATGATGATGCTGAGCTTCCTGAAGTATCTGAGCTTGATATTATGCGTCATTATACAGCATTATCAAGACGTAATCACGGGGTCGATTCCGGATTTTATCCTCTTGGCTCTTGTACAATGAAATATAATCCAAAGATTAATGAAAAGGTTGCACGCCTTGCAGGCTTCGCGCAAGTCCATCCACTACAAGAGGCAGACACTGTGCAGGGAGCATTAGAATTGCTGTATGATCTAGGTGATCATCTTGAAGAAATTACGGGGATGGACGCTGTGACATTACAGCCTGCGGCAGGAGCACACGGGGAATGGACAGGGCTCATGATGATCCGTGCGTACCATGAAGCAAGAGGAGATCATAAACGAACAAAAGTCATTGTGCCGGATTCTGCTCATGGAACGAACCCAGCATCTGCGACAGTGGCTGGGTTTGAAACCATTACCGTCGCATCTGATGAGAATGGGCTTGTTGATTTAGAGGACCTGCGCCGTGTTGTCAATGAAGAAACTGCGGCTTTAATGCTGACGAATCCGAATACACTCGGCCTATTCGAAGAAAATATTTTAGAAATGGCTGAAGTCGTTCACGGAGCTGGTGGCAAGCTTTATTATGATGGAGCGAACTTGAATGCCGTTTTGAGCAGAGCAAGACCGGGGGATATGGGATTTGATGTCGTTCACTTAAATCTTCATAAAACCTTTACAGGTCCACATGGAGGCGGAGGCCCTGGTTCAGGTCCTGTAGGCGTAAAAAAGGATTTGATCCCGTACTTGCCAAAGCCGGTGCTTGTGAAAAAAGAAGGCCGCTTTTACTTCGATGATGATCGACCAGAATCAATTGGCAGAGTGAAGCCGTTCTATGGTAACTTCGGCATTAACGTCAGAGCATATGCGTATATTCGCTCTATGGGCCCAGACGGCTTAAAGGCTGTCACTGATAATGCCGTGTTAAATGCGAACTATATGATGCGCCGCTTAAGTACTCATTTCGATTTGCCATTTGACCGTCACTGTAAGCATGAATTTGTCCTTTCAGGTAAACGTCAGAAAAAATTAGGTGTGCGCACACTGGATATTGCCAAGCGATTACTTGATTTTGGCTATCATCCGCCAACGATCTACTTCCCGCTCAATGTAGAGGAATGCATCATGATTGAACCAACTGAAACAGAATCAAAAGAAACACTTGATGCCTTTATCGAAGCGATGATTCAGATTGCAAAAGAAGCGGAAGAGAATCCAGAAGTCGTGCAGGAAGCGCCGCATACAACGGTCGTCAAACGAATGGACGAAACAAAGGCTGCCCGGAATCCAGTTCTCGTTTTTGAAAGATAAAGAAAAAAGACTCAGGGGGGATCATGCTCCCAGAGTCTTTTTTGTTAGTTCTTCGTTTTGATGCGGCCGCCCCATTTTTTAAAGCCGCCTTTTAAATTATAAATCTCACGACAGCCGTTTTTACGTAAAGTTTGCGCTGCTTTTCCGCTTCTCAAATTGTTTTGGCAATAAAGATAAACAGGCTTGTCAGGACGAATTTCATTTTTGCGCTGCTTTAGCTGGGAAAGGGGGATGTTTCTTGCCCCTAAAATATGTCCGCCATCAAACTCATTTGGCTCTCTCACATCAATGAGTTGAGCTTTGCGGTAACCTTTAATAAATTCTTCTTCCGTCAGCGTTTTCATAATACGCTGCTGATAAATGTAGCTGCCGACAGAATAAAGAACGAAAAGTCCACAAAGTGAGAGGACGATATAGTTGAACATTGACAATACAACTCGACTCCTTCTTGAGCATCAGCACAGTGGCCTGTCTGATGGTATGTTTTAGACAAATACTATTATAGTAAAGCAAAAGAAACTTGTCATCATAAATGGTAAGAATTATTTTCAATTCGTTCCCTATTTGATAGACTGATGGAGAGAGAATATCGGTGGTCATGACCATCATCTAACATTGACTACGTAAAAGAGAAGGGATTTTTATATGCAAAAAGAGAAATGGTGTTTCATTGATACAGGAAATCAAGACCCTGCCTTTAACATGGCAATGGATGAAGCCTTGCTTTATTGGCATAGTGAGAAGCTGATCCCGCCTGTCATCCGCTTTTATGGATGGAATCCTGCGACATTGTCTGTTGGGTATTTTCAGCATGTTGAAAAAGAAATTAACATGGAAGCAGTCGAGCGCTATGGCCTTGGGTTTGTCCGCAGACCAACTGGAGGGCGGGGGGTTCTTCATGATCAGGAGCTGACCTACAGCGTGATTGTGTCAGAGGAACATCCAGAAATGCCGGCGACGGTGACAGAGGCGTACCGCGTCATTTCAGAAGGCATTTTAGAGGGCTTTAAAGAACTGGGACTCGATGCGTATTTTGCCATTCCTCGAACAGATAAAGAAAAAGAAAGCTTAAAAAATCCAAGATCGTCTGTATGCTTTGATGCCCCTTCCTGGTACGAGCTTGTCGTAGAAGGCAGAAAGGTAGCAGGCAGTGCTCAAACGAGACAAAAAGGAGTGATCCTCCAGCACGGCTCCATCTTAATTGACCTTGATGAGGACAAACTGTTCGATTTATTTCTTTATCCAAACGACCGTGTGAGAGAGCGGATGCAGAGAAGCTTTAAAAACAAAGCGGTCGCCATCAATGAAATCTCAGACCGAACTTGTACAATAGACGATGCGCGTGTGGCGTTTAAACGAGGATTTGAAAAAGGATTAAATATTGAGCTTGTGCCTTATGAGCTGACAGATGAAGAGTTAGCATTTGTCCACCATCTTGCCAAAACGAAATATGCCTCAGACGAGTGGAATTACAAGCGTTAGGACAAAGGACACTCCTTGTTTTTTAAAGGGCGATGGTGTAGAATTGTTATGATTATTAAGTAAAGGTGCATTATGGAGGGGTTTTATGACTACACCTAGTATGGAAGATTACATTGAACAAATATATATGCTGATAGAAGAAAAAGGATATGCCAGAGTCTCTGATATTGCAGAAGCACTCGCTGTCCATCCCTCCTCTGTAACAAAAATGGTTCAGAAGCTAGATAAAGATGAATACCTCATTTATGAGAAGTATCGTGGTCTAATTTTAACCCCGAAAGGCAAAAAAATTGGAAAACGTCTCGTATACAGACATGAACTGCTAGAGCAATTTTTAAGAATCATTGGTGTAGACGAAGAGAAAATTTATGATGATGTAGAAGGCATTGAACATCATCTCAGCTGGAACAGCATTGACCGCATCGGCGATCTCGTTCAATTCTTTGAAGAAAACGACGAGCGATCTGTTCAGCTGAAAGCGATTCAAAAGAAAAACGAACAAACAAATCAAGAATCTTAAGAAAAAGGACACCCATGCTGAGGGTGTCCTTTTTGATTAAAGTTCTAATTGAAAGCATATGCTCTTACACTATTAATAGCGTGATATCAAAGGGGGCTCCTTGATGAAGATAGATGGTGTGTTCTCAGGTGGAGGCATTAAAGGGGCAGCACTTGCGGGTGCCTATGAAGCGCTTGAAGCAAGAGGATATCAATTTGTCCGCCTTGCTGGTACAAGTGCTGGAGCGATCATTGCTTCACTCATCGCAGCAGGCTTTACAAGTCAGGAGATTCGGGAGCTTTTAGATGAAATGGATGAACATCACTTGCTTGATAGGAGATGTCAATTCATTCCGTTTAAAATGCTTAGGTGGGTCTCCATTTACTGGCGCCTCGGTCTGTACAAAGGCGACCGGCTGGAAAAATGGCTGACAGATGTGTTGAAACGAAAGGGGGTCACCGTATTTGGGGATCTCAAAAAAGATTCGCTGAAAATTGTTGCCTCTGATTTAACAAATGGGAAAATCCTCGTTCTGCCAGACGACCTTCCTTCATACGGCTTAAATCCAGAGCGCTTTTCTGTTGCAAGGGCAATCCGGATGAGTTGCAGTCTGCCGTATTTTTTCGAGCCTGTCAAACTAAAGTCATCAAAAGGCATTTGTACCATTGTGGATGGAGGCGTGCTTAGCAATTTTCCAATTTGGTTGTTTGCCGAAGAGAAAAAAAGACCATTCGTCGGTGTCACATTAACCCCAAACGAAAAAGAACGCCCTCAACACTCCATCCGCAATGCGTTTGAACTGTTTGGCGCTCTTTTTGAAACGATGCGTGGTGCTCATGACGAAAGACACATTGCCACAAAACACGAACGTCATGTTATTTTTATTCCAGTGGAACACGTCATTGCCACTGATTTTCAGCTGATGACAGAAAAGAAAAAGGCGCTCGTCGATCTAGGTAGACAGAAGGCCGAGCAATTTTTAAAAAGCTGGACATTTTAAAACAAAGCGCGATTCTTCTTTTTGTTTTTCTTGCCTTCAATCACAGTTAACTGTGTTTGGCTTTTCTTTTTGAGAAGGACGGGCTTAGACTTGTGGTCAGTCGGCACGCTTCGCAAATGAGTGACCCGATTTTTCATCTGGCTTTTCGTTTTTGGTTTAGGCTGCTGGTAGCGACGTTTTGATTGTTTGACTGCTTTACGATAAAGATTGCCTTCTGTTCCAGTTCTTCGATTCATCAGCCATCTAAATAGGAAAAACATAACCGCTCCAATGATCACAACTGATAGCAGCATTGTAAAAAGTCTGCCTGGATTCGTTGTGAGTAAATACACAAATCCCAAAACACCTAAAGCGAAAATAATGGTAAAAGCAGGATGTACTCGGCGATTCATAACTGTCCACCTCCGAAGGAATTTACCGGATTTATAAGTTAGATCACTTGATGAGCAGAATCTGACGCTTGTTTCAGAGACGCTTCCTCTAAACGAAGAAGTTCATTAAAACTTGCAATGGCTACCTCGACTTGATCGTCAGAGGGTTCTTTTGTTGTGAGCAATTGCAGCCAAAGGCCAGGATAGCCAAGCGCTTTCAGCACAGGCACTCCTCGGAGTTTGTTCGTAAGCTGAAGCACTTCAAATGAAATGCCGAGAACAACCGGAATGAGCGCCAAGCGATTCAGAACTCTCACCCATAAAGGATCTGTCGGTACGAGTAAATAGACGAACATTCCGACAATGACAGTGAATAAAATAAAGCTGCTACCGCATCGATAATGAAGCCGTGATTGTTTTTGGACATTTTCCACTGTGATGTCAAGATTCTGTTCATAGCAGTTTATGACTTTATGTTCTGCGCCATGATATTGAAATACCCTTTTAATTAAAGGGGTCATGGAAATAAAGTAAATATAGCCTAATAACAGGACCAGTTTAAAGAATGTTTCCACTGCGATTTGTGCGAAATTCCCTGAAAAGACGGGCCGCACAAGTTCAGCTAAAAAGACAGGTACTAGGGTAAAGACAAATTTACTAAAGAGAAGAGAGAGAACTCCGATCACAGCAATGCCGAAAATCATAGATAATTTCGAGCTTTTTTGTTCTTTTTCAAGAGTATGATCTTCTGAAGGATCTAAGTCATAGCGCTCGCTGGAGAAGTTCAAGTGCTTACTGCCATTTGCGCTTGCTTCAACAAGTGCAGCAACACCCCTGACAAAGGGGATTTTCTTGAGAAAGGCGGTTCGTTTATTGGAGGTCCGGGGAAGCTTTAAAAACTCAATGGACTGATCCTTACGCCGAATCGCTGTCACATAGTTCTTTTTACCTCCGAACATGACACCTTCGACAACTGCCTGCCCTCCATATGCTGGAGGTTTTGTTTGATTGGACATATTTCATCAACCTGCCTGTTTCCTGTAATTTACATGCATTTCCTTATACCTTTATTGTACAGGAAATGAGGGGAAATCACTAGCGCACAGGTCGATTATCTACTAGAATTCTATCTACCTCTTTTTAGCCAGTATACCCTGTTATAAAAATTTTACACTCACGGATGGAAATCCTTTTTTTTATGACATTTTGGACATACTACTTGCTGGAGGTGTTCACAAATGAAACGTGATGAAAAGAAAAACCAAGAAGAGAACAATCAGTCTGTACAAACGTCATCGCTATTGGCAAGAGCAGCTGCGACAGGCTTTGTTGGCGGTGTTTTTTGGGGCTTTATCGGGTTTCTGACCCATATGTTTCATTTCTCAGAGGTGAGTCCCAATATGCTCCTTCAGCCTTTTGTGCTCGGAGAGTGGAAAAAGGGCGGACTTGGTACTTTTATCAGCATTGTGCTTTTAGGGGTTTTATCGATCGGAGCAGCCTTTATTTATTATGGGCTTTTGAAACGGATCAAAGGCTATTGGATGGGGCTGATATATGGCGCGCTTTTATGGCTGCTCGTTTTTTACGTATTTAATCCCATTTTCCCAGATGTAAAGCAAGTCCAGGATTTGCAGCAAAGCACCATCGTCACGACATTTTGCCTATATATTTTATACGGTATGTTTGTCGGATACAGTATTTCGTTTGAATATAATGAATTAACGAGTCAAAAGCTTGCGAGGGCACTCGGGAAAAAGACAGAATAAAGTGTAAATCACCTATTCATATGATAAAATATTTTTGGAAACGAAAGGTTTCTAAGGAAAAAGAAACAGATCTCGATATAGATTGAATTAGGGTGAAGGAGTGGTTGTATGCCTCATTTTCTTGTACTGAATGGGCCCAATTTAAATAGGCTTGGCAAAAGAGAGCCGGCTGTTTACGGAAGTAAGACGCTGACAGATTTAGAGACAGATTTGTTCCAGTTTGCAGAAAGAGCCAATATCCAGTTAACGTTCTTTCAATCAAATCACGAAGGAGATTTGATTGATGCGCTCCACGAAGCAGAAGACCAGTACGATGGAGTCGTGTTTAACCCGGGGGCTTTTACACACTACAGCTATGCCCTGAGAGATGCCATTGCAAGTATTTCTTTATCCGTCGTTGAAGTACATATCTCAAACGTTCATAAGAGAGAGGAATTCCGCCATCATTCTGTACTTGCTCCAGTATGCCAAGGGCAAATCGTTGGTCTTGGTTTAGAAGGGTATAAATTGGCGATTCGTTATTTAGTGAGTGAAGGGGGAGCAGTATCATGAAACTTGAAAAGTTAAGAACACTTTTATCTGAATTAGAGATCGATGGTCTAGTCATTACGAGCAGCTTTAATTTACAGTACATGACCAGCTTTACTGGCTCAGCCGGTCTCGCCGTTGTTTCAAAGGACCGGGCAGCTTTTATCACGGATTTCCGTTATACAGAGCAAGCGAAGGACCAAGTAAAAGGCTTCGACATTATTGATCATAAAGGAAACATCGTAGAAACCGCAGCTCAAACGGCAAAGGAATTTGGGATCAAACGCCTTGGGTTTGAACAAAACCATATGACATTTGCCACTTACCAGCAGTATGCAGGTAAAGCAGGTGATATTGAGCTTGTTCCGGTCTCAGAATCAGTTGAAAAGTTGCGCTTGATTAAGTCTAGTGAAGAGATTAAGATATTAGAGGAAGCTGCGAAGATTGCAGATCACGCCTTTGATCATATTCTCACTTACATCAAGCCGGGCTTGACGGAAATTGCTGTCATGAACGAGCTTGAATTTTTCATGAGAAAAGAAGGCGCTGAAGGATCTTCATTCGATATGATTGTCGCCTCAGGTGTTCGTTCAAGCCTGCCGCACGGAAGAGCGAGTGAAAAGGTGATTGAATCTGGTGATTTAGTCACACTCGATTTCGGTGCTTACTATAAAGGATATTGCTCTGATATGACAAGAACGATCGCTGTTGGCACACCGAGCGATAAGCTAAAGGAAATTTATCATATCGTATTAGAAGCAGAAAACGCTGGTGTGGATAGAATCAAGCCTGGCTTAACAGGAAAAGAAGCTGATCGCATCACACGTGACATCATTGAAAAGTATGGCTATGGTCAATACTTCGGGCATTCAACTGGCCACGGGCTAGGGATGGAAGTGCATGAAGCGCCAGGCCTTTCCTCACGATCAGAGGTCGTCTTAGAAAAAGGAATGGTCGTGACAGTTGAGCCGGGAATTTACTTACCGGATGTCGGCGGCGTGAGAATTGAGGATGATATTGTCCTGACAGCTGACGGCAATAAACGATTGACCCACTCACCGAAAGAACTTATCATATTATGATGGTGAAATGTAGGAGGATGACAAAATGATTTCAGTAAACGATTTTCGTACAGGCCTGACAATTGAAGTGGACGGCGGTATTTGGCGTGTAGTAGATTTCCAACACGTAAAGCCAGGGAAAGGCGCAGCGTTTGTTCGTTCGAAACTGCGTAACCTGCGTACTGGTGCTATTCAAGAAAAAACATTCCGTGCAGGCGAAAAAGTAGCGAAAGCTCAAATCGAAACAAAAACAATGCAATACTTGTATGCAAATGGCGACCAGCATGTCTTCATGGATACAAGTTCTTATGAGCAGCTTGAACTAAGTGAAACACAAATTAAAGATGAGCTGAAATATTTGCTAGAAAATATGTCGGTTCATATTGTGATGTACGGTGCTGAAACACTTGGAGTAGAACTTCCAAACACGGTAGAACTAGAAGTAGTAGAAACAGAGCCTGGTATTAAAGGCGACACAACATCAGGCGGATCAAAACCTGCAAAAACAGAAACTGGTTTAATCGTCAACGTTCCTTTCTTTGTGAACCAAGGAGATAAACTAGTCATTAATACATCAGACGGTTCATACGTGTCAAGAGCGTAATAAATGAAGAAAGACTGTAAACCTCGTGTTTACAGTCTTTTTTTATTGTAAAACATGTAAGACTCCCCAAAAGGCAGGCCTTCTCTCAATTCTCTCATTCATCTCTTTTCCTTCCTGAAAAACAAGACTACTTCCAGCTAGACAAGCATATAGTGTAAAAAAAGCTGGAGGTTCTATATGAAACAATTTCTCCCAGGTCTACATCCATCAGTCGCTGCGATGGCAGGCATGAGGTTTTTATCGGCAGCGATTGAACTGACGGCCGCCATCCTCATTTTAGTCACAAATGACGTTCGAAAAGCGGTTGTCATCAATAGTATATTGGCGATCATTGGGCCGCTCATTTTTATTATCACAATGACGATTGGAATCTATCAAATCGCAGGGCAGTTATCCTATGCCAAGCTCGTCTTTATTTTCATTGGTGTCGTATTTATTCTTGTTGGGATCTATAAGTAAAACGGCTTGGCATAATTAACGTCTCCCATCATACATTTTAGAGAAGAAAAAAAGGAGGGGAATTCGTTGCGGAGTTTGTTGGATATTCTCCCGCACTCGATTGGACAAGAACTTAGACTGCTAAAAGAAGCAGAATGGGATCAAATAGAAGAAATCCGCATTCGCACGGATCGTCCTATTGAATTAATGCAAAGAGGAAAACCGCGCTTTCTTTCTTATCACACAACAGGAGAAGATGCGTCTCAGCTATTAGGCAGGCTGAGCAATTATAGTATGTACACACTTGAAGAAGAGCTAAAGCAAGGCTACATCACCATTTCAGGCGGACACCGGGTGGGACTTGCAGGAAAGGTAATCGTTGAAAACGGCATTGTCAAAGGATTAAGAGATATCTCTTCATTTAATATCCGCATCGCAAAAGAAAAAGTCGGGATTGCGCTTCCCTTTCTTCCCTATTTATATGACGAGCACTGGTGCAATACACTGATCATCGGTCCACCGCAAACAGGGAAAACGACATTGTTGCGGGATATAGCAAGACTGGCTAGCACAGGCACAAAAGCAATTCCTCCTAAAAAAACAGGCATTATAGATGAGCGTTCAGAAATCGCTGGGTGTATAAGAGGGGTGCCGCAGCACCAGTTTGGACACCGGGTTGACGTGCTCGATGCATGTCCAAAGGCTGAGGGCTTGATGATGATGATTCGGTCTATGAGTCCAGAGGTCATGATCGTCGATGAAATCGGAAAAAGCGAGGATGTGCAGGCACTTTTAGAAGCGATTCATGCCGGAGTCACCATTATCGTTTCCGTTCATGGCTATTCACTTGAAAATGTGTATAAACGTCCATCATTGAAGCCGTTATGGGAGCTTCGAGTGTTTGAACGTTATGTTGAATTAAATCGCAAGGACGGTCCCGGCACGATCGGGCGGATATATGACCAAGGCGGACAAGAGATGAAATGGAGGCGGGGAGTGGACGTATGTTAAAGCTCATTGGCGCTATCTTGATTGTCGCGGCTACGACTTGGGGAGGGTTCGAGTTTGCCAAAAGATATAGCGACCGGCCGAAACAAATTCGGCAGCTCCGGTTTGCGCTCCAGTCTCTTGAAGCTGAAATTATGTATGGTCAAACACCGCTAGCGCGTGCAGCAGAGCAAATTGCGTCGCAAGTAGGTCCTCCTGTGAATCGGTTATTTGAACAATTTGCAGAAAAGCTGAAAGTCGGAACCTTTTCCGCACGGCATGCATGGAACGAGAGTCTTGAGGATGTTTGGAAAAAAACCGTCTTAAAAAAAGGCGAATATGAGGCACTGAAGCACTTTGGAGAAACACTTGGCCAGCATGATGTCACGTCTCAGCAAAAATATATCAAGCTTGCTTTAGGTCATTTGGAATCGGAGGAGAAGGAAGCTGAAATCGCCCAAGCCAAAAATGAAAAAATGGTCAGAAGCCTCGGATTTTTAAGCGGATTACTACTGATTCTTTTATTGATGTGAGAGGAAGGGAGTCGAGAGCATGGGCGTTGATGTAAACGTCATTTTTCAAATTGCGGGAGTAGGCATCGTTGTGGCATTCCTCCATACGATTTTAGATCAAATGGGGAAAAAGGAGTACGCTCAGTGGGTCACGCTGCTTGGGTTTATCTACATTTTGTTTATGGTGGCAACCATTGTAGATGATTTGTTTAAAAAGATTAAAGCCGTATTTCTATTTCAAGGATAGGGGAGGGCTTACAAATCGACATCATACAAATTGTTGGACTTGGTTTAATCGCTACTTTTTTAGCATTAATCGTCAAAGAACAAAAGCCAACCTTCGCCTTTATGCTTGTTGTATTTACAGGGTGTGTGATCTTTCTTTATTTAATAGATCAAATCTATGCCATTATTTCGATGATAGAAAAAATTGCGGCAAGTGCCGGCGTCAATATGAAGTATGTTGAAACCATTTTAAAAATTATCGGCATTGCCTATATTGCGGAATTCGGCGCCCAGCTGACAAAAGATGCTGGACAAGGCGCCATTGCATCAAAAATAGAGCTTGGCGGCAAAATTCTCATCTTGGTCATGGCAGTCCCCATTTTAACAGTCATCATTGAGACCATCTTAGGTATGATCCCGTCCATGACTTAATTGAAAAGAGGTGATGACAATGAAACGGGTGACAGCTGTTATGGGACTGATGCTTTTCTTCTGGCTGTTCGCTCCGCACGCAGGTGCAGAAGAAAAAGAGCCGTTATCAAATGAAGCACCAGCAGCAGAAGAAGTGGCAACTGGACAGGCTGATGCACTTGAGCTTCATTCCATTAGTGATTTTTGGGAAACCATATTGGACGAGTATGGCGGCTTTCTGCCAGAAAGCCAAAAAGGAACAGTGAAGGAAATGATTGATGGCGATAAAGAGCTGTCTCCCCAGACATGGCTGAAAGCCTTTGTTCATTATCTTTTTCACGAGGTCATCGCAAACGGAAAGCTCCTTGGTACACTGATTTTACTCACCATCTTTTGTTCGCTTTTACAGCTTTTGCAGAATGCATTTGAACAAAGCACTGTCAGTAAAGTCGCATACGCACTTGTTTATATGGTGCTGATCATTATTGCACTCAACAGCTTTCATGTGGCGATTTCTTATGCAACAGAAGCGATTCAAACGATGACCAGTTTTATTCTTGCTCTTATTCCTCTGTTATTAGCACTGATTGCTTCATCAGGCGGGCTTGTCTCAGCCGGATTCTTTCATCCTGTTATCTTATTTTTAATGAATACGAGCGGCGTTTTTATTCAATATGTCGTTCTTCCGCTTATTTTTTTATCAGCGATATTGAGCATTGTCAGTACGCTGACTGAACAATACAAGGTTACCCAGCTTGCCCAGCTGTTAAGAAATGTGGCGATAGGCGGGTTAGCCGTTTTTTTAACTGTCTTTCTTGGCGTCATTTCTGTGCAAGGTGCATCTGCTGCGGTTACGGATGGTATCGCACTTCGTACAGCCAAATTTATTACCGGAAATTTCATCCCCGTCCTTGGCAGAATGTTTACAGATGCGACGGATACCGTCATCAGTGCCTCTGTATTACTTAAAAATACGGTCGGACTTGTTGGCGTTGCTATTCTCATTTCAATTGCCGCTTTCCCTGCGATCAAAGTGCTCTCGCTAGCCCTTATATATAAGCTTGCCGCAGCCATTCTTCAGCCATTAGGAGGCGGACCGATTATCAGCTGCCTTGATGTCATTTCAAAAAGTGTGCTTTATATCTTTGCTGCACTTGCTGTCGTGTCGCTCATGTTCTTTTTAAGCATTACCGTCATTATCACTGCTGGCAACCTGACCATGATGATGAAGTAAGGAGGGGACACCTTTTGAGTTTTCTCACGGAATGGATCACAAGTATTATTCTCTTTATCTTATTTGCGATTGTCATTGATCTTCTGCTTCCCAATTCAAGCATGCAAAAATATGCCAAAATGGTCGTCAGCCTCCTGTTGATTGTGGTGATGCTCAATCCGATTTTTGCTTTATTTCGGGCAGACCCTGACCAAATTTTCTCAGAATTGATGAAGGGGAAGGAAGAAGCACAGTCAGAAGAAATAAAAAATCAGATGAATTTAGAAAAAAAAGAAATACAAGCCTCTCAGCGTGCATATATTTTAAAGCAAATGGCTGTCCAACTAGAAAAAAGCGCAAAGGAGCCACTGGAGAAGGAGAGCTATGAAATGAAACACGTAGAAGTGCTGGCAGATGAAAAGCACCTGGATCAGAATATGGAGGCGGATCAATTTCGCATCAAAGCAGTTCTTTCCCCGCTCACAGGTGATGCTGTAGAAACGGTGGCAAAGGTGGATATTGATCTCTCCAGGCAAAAGGAGGAAAGCGCTGGATCTTCTAGCAAAGAGATCAAGAGGGTGAAAGAGACGCTTGCTGATGTTTGGAATACGAGTCCTGAGCACATTGCGCTGAACATTGAGGGAGGTGACGCAGCAGATCATGAATAACAAGGACTGGAAACAAAAGCTGAAATCATTCTTGCAGCCGCCTGAAAAAGGTGAAGGGAAACCAAAATTAACGAAGCACCATTACTTGCTGCTTGTATTCATCATCGGCGTATCTTTCATGTTAGTCAGTCAGATCTTGTCACCGTCATCAAGCAAAGAACAAGCTGCTGTTCCTGCTTCTAAAAAAACAACCTCACAAGAGCAGGAGGTATTCAAGCCGGCATCGTCAAGTAAATCAAAGAATTCGATTGAAGATGTGGAGCAAGAATACGAAAATCAGCTGAAAGAAATTTTAGAGACCATTATTGGCGTTGAGGATGTATCGATTGTGGTCAATGTAGACGCAACTTCTTTAAAAGTGTTTGAAAAAAACAAATCCAATAAAAGCACAACGACCGAAGAAACAGATAAAGAAGGCGGCGTGCGAAGTGTCACCGATCAAACAAAGGAAGAAGAAATCGTCATCATCAAAAATGGCAATGAAGAAACGCCAGTCATAGTGCAAACGAAAAAACCAGATATTCGAGGTGTTCTCGTTGTTGCTCAAGGAGTAGACAACGTTCAAATAAAGAAAACCATCATTGAAGCGGTTACACGAGTGCTTGACGTACCGAGCCATAGAGTGGCTGTTGCCCCTAAAAAAATCAAGGAGGATTCGGAATGATGTTAAAAAAACAAACGGTTTGGCTATTAACGATGCTAAGTTTAGTTGTCGTCTTAAGTGTGTACTATATCATGTCTCCACAAGGTGAAAATGCAGTGACAGTAGAAGAGATGAAATCAAAAGGAACGGAAGAGAAGAAGACTGAACCAGAAAAAGGGATGGACAAAGGAACGGAAAAAGGCGCTGATGAGAAGTCCACTGACAAAGAAACAAATGGTAAACAAGAGGATATCGAAACAAGCGGTGAAGAAGGAAAGGCTGTGTCAGAGCAAACAGACGATGAGCTTTTTACAACATACAGATTAGAGCTTGAAGATAAACGAAGCAAACAGCGTGAAGAGTTCAACGAAATCGTATCCAGTGATGATGCAACAGCACAAGAAAAAAGCGAAGCGTATGACCAAATGACAGCGCTTAGTGAAGCAGAAGGAACGGAGCGTCAGCTCGAAACCTTAATTAAAACAAAAGGTTATAAAGATGCGCTAGTGAGTGCAGAGGGAGATAAAGTGAGCATCACAGTTCGTTCTGACAAAAAGTCAAAGTCCCAAGCGGCCGATATTATTGATATGGTCACAAAAGAAATGAGAGGTCTTGATAACGTAGCGGTCACTTTTGAGCCCTCCAATGAATAAAAAATGAACAGGCGCCCTTTGCCGTAAAGGGCGTTTTTTGATGCGGTTTGGCGCCCTCTCCAAGGTGCTCTCGCAAAGCACTTCGCCACAATAGTAGTTGAATTCAATGAAATCCTCCTGTAAGATGGTTATAGTATGTACTTTTAGTACTAGCCTATAAAGAAAAAGATAAATCCATACATAGGGGTGCAAATCCATGTTAAAAATTGAAGAAATTCATGAACTGATTAAATTAATTGACGAATCAACAATTGATGAATTTACGTACGAAAACGAAGGTGCAAAAATCAAACTGAAGAAAAATAAAGAAGTCGTTCAGCAAGTAGCGGCACCAGTGGCTCCTGTCCAAGCAGCTCCAGCTCAACAAGCTCCTAAAGCACAAGCTCCAGCTCAGACCGAAGCCCCTGCACAAGAGGCAGCTGCGTCTGAAAATCTGCATAAAATCACATCCCCAATGGTTGGCACATTTTATGCTTCATCTTCACCAGAAGCAGATCCATATGTGACATCAGGTTCTAAGGTGAAGGAAAACACAGTTGTGTGCATCGTAGAAGCGATGAAACTGTTTAATGAAATCGAAGCAGAAGTAAAAGGTGAAATCGTCGAAGTATTAGCTGAGAACGGTCAGCTTGTAGAATTCGGACAACCCCTCTTTCTAGTGAAAGCAGAGTAAGGAGTACGATCATGATTAAAAAGCTATTAATTGCAAACAGAGGAGAAATCGCAGTTAGAATTATCCGCGCTTGTAAAGAGCTTGGAATTGAAACAGTTGCGGTATTTTCTGAAGCGGATCGCGATGCGCTTCATGTTCAAATGGCTGATGAAGCATATTGCATCGGACCGACTGCTTCAAAAGATAGTTATTTAAATGTCACGAATATTGTTAGTGTAGCCAAATTAACAGGGACAGATGCCATCCATCCAGGATACGGCTTCCTTGCTGAAAATGCAGACTTCGCAGAGCTTTGCGAGGAATGCAATGTCATCTTTGTTGGGCCAACTGCGTCAGCGATTTCCAAAATGGGAACGAAAGATGTCGCAAGGGAAACAATGAAAGATGCTGGCGTTCCGATTGTTCCTGGTTCCCAAGGAATTGTAAAAGATCTTGATGATGCTGTTTCAACAGCAGCAAGTATTGGGTATCCTGTGATTATAAAAGCAACTGCCGGCGGCGGTGGTAAAGGAATCCGTGTGGCTCGTACCGAAGAAGAGCTTATTAACGGTGTCACCATCACGCAGCAGGAAGCAGCGCAAAACTTTGGTAACCCTGGCGTCTATTTAGAAAAGTTCATTGAAGACTTTAGACACGTGGAAATCCAAGTGCTTGCAGATCAGCATGGCAATACCATTCATTTAGGAGAGCGTGATTGCTCGATTCAAAGAAGAATGCAAAAGCTTCTTGAAGAAACGCCATCACCAGCGCTGAATGCAGACATCCGTGAGCAAATGGGTGAAGCAGCCGTAAAAGCTGCAGAAGCTGTTGAATACACTGGTGCTGGAACAGTCGAATTCATTTATGATTATAATGAAGAGAAGTTCTACTTCATGGAAATGAATACCCGTATTCAAGTAGAGCATCCTGTAACAGAAATGGTCACAGGTGTTGACTTGATCAAAGAACAAATTAAAGTCGCATCAGGTGAGAAGCTTTCTCTTACACAAGAGGATGTCGTATATGAAGGATGGGCAATCGAATGCCGTATTAATGCAGAGAACCCAGAGAAAAATTTCATGCCTTCAGCTGGTGAAATTAAAATGTATCTTCCGCCAGGCGGTCTAGGAGTACGTGTTGATTCTGCCGCTTATCCGGGCTATGTGATTCCGCCATATTACGATAGTATGATTGCAAAGGTGATCACATATGGTAAGACGAGAGAAGAAGCGATTGCGAGAATGAAACGCTCGCTTCAAGAATTCGTCATTGAAGGAGTCTACACAACGATCCCATTCCATCTAAGATTGCTTGAGCATGAAACATTTGTGAGTGGTAATTTTAATACGAAGTTTTTAGAAACATACCAAATCATGAAATAATCACAGCTTTCGGAGGTGAATGATCGTGTCAGAAAACAATTTGCTTGAAATGAACCTTGATGAAGATCAATTGGGAAAAGTGCAAATTGCACCAGAAGTGATTGAGGTCATTGCTGGGATCGCCGCTTCAGAAGTCGAAGGCATTGCCGAAATGCGCGGCAATTTCGCTGCTGATGTAGCAGAACGCTTTGGTAAGAAAAATCACCGTAAAGGTGTGAAAGTAGATGTCTCTGATGAAGGCATCACAATCGATGTATATTGTGTGGTTGAATTTGGCCTATCCATTCCAAAGGTATCCACTGCTGTACAAGAAAATATCCGTCAAACTCTTTTGAACATGACTGCTTTAACGATTAATGAAATCAATATTCATGTCGTTGGTATTCAATTTGATACTAAAGCATCTGAGGCTGAAGTAGATCAAGAAATGTAAAAAAAGAGTTCAAGTGAAACCAAGGAGGCATTGCCTCTTTGGTTTTTTAAAGCCCATTTTTGGGTCATTTCCGAATAATAAAGATCTCACACGTTGATTGATTCGTTTTTCGTCACAGCTCGCATGGATCTTGGTGCGACCACGGTCAAAATATGTTATGATCTCTGTATGGCTTAACGACAAGCGGATAAAGTGGTTAAAGGAGTAAATAATGAAAAGAAGAACTGCAAGAGAAAAGGCGCTACAAACATTATTTCAAATTGATGTGAGCAATATTGATCCGAAAGAGGCCATTACACATGCGCTGGATGAACAAGAATCAGATCCTTTTTTCGAGGAGCTGGTTTTCGGTGTGCTTGAACAAAAGGACAAGCTCGATGACATGATTTCACAGCATCTAGTGAATTGGAAACTCGATCGTATTGCAAACGTAGACAGAGCCATTTTAAGGCTGTCTGTGTACGAGATGGTGTATCAAGAAGATATCCCGGTTAGTGTCTCAATGAATGAAGCGATTGAACTGGCCAAATTATTCGGTGACGATAAAGCATCGAAATTTGTAAATGGAGTACTTTCAAACATTAAAAACGACCTAAAGCAGCAATAGGAGGATTCGACATGACAGCAACAATCATCGATGGGAAAGAAACAGCAAAAGAAAAGCGTGAGCAATTAGCAAAAGAAGTAGAAGAGCTAAAACAAAAAGGTGTCACACCTGGTCTTGCCGTTATTCTAATCGGTGATGATCCGGCTTCACTTTCTTACGTACGCGGGAAGAAAAAAGCAGCAGAAGCAATGGGGATGCATTTCCAGCTAGATCATTTAGATGCTTCTTTAACAGAAGAAGCATTGCTTCAGCTGATTGATCAGTACAATGCGAACGATCAATTCCACGGGATTCTTGTTCAGCTTCCACTGCCAAAACATATTTCTGAAAAAGCCGTGATTGAACGTATTTCGCCTGAAAAAGATGTTGATGGTTTCCATCCATTGAATATCGGGAAAATGCTCCTTGGGGAAGACACATTCCTTCCATGCACACCAGCAGGCATTGTTGAATTACTAAATAAAACGGGCGTCAGTCTTTCTGGAAAAGAAGTCGTTGTTGTCGGACGTAGCAATATTGTCGGTAAACCAGTAGGACAATTACTGTTAAACGAAAACGCAACGGTTACTTATTGCCATTCAAGAACAGCGAATATTTCAGAACATACGTTGAAAGCGGATATTTTAGTTGTTGCCGTCGGTCGAGCAAACTTTATTAAAGCTGACCAAATTAAAGAAGGCGCTATTGTGATCGATGTAGGCGTCAATCGGTTGGATAATGGAAAGCTTGTTGGAGATGTTGATTTTGAAGAGGCAAAAGAAAAAGCTTCTTATATCACACCAGTCCCTGGCGGAGTCGGTCCAATGACGATTACGATGCTTGCACATAATACGGTTAAATCAGCAAAACGTACATTAGCATAAGCTTTATCCATTCATCCACCTGCATGCTGCTGGTGGATGAATGTGCGTTTTTGAAGAGGAGGAATACGTCATGAGTGAAAAAGCCTTTGTGACGGTCACAGCCCTTACAAAATACATAAAAAGAAAATTTGATGTTGATCCGCATTTAGAAGATATTTGGATCAAAGGTGAGCTATCCAATGTCAAGATTCATTCAAGAGGACATGTGTACTTCACCTTAAAAGACGAAAACGCACGCATGCAAGCTGTCATGTTTCAGCGCTCTGCGGCGAAGCTGCCTTTTTCACCTAAGAGTGGAATGAAGGTGTTTGTACGCGGCGGAATTCAAGTCTATGAACCAAGCGGCAACTATCAATTATATGCAAAAGAAATGCAGCCTGATGGTGTTGGTGCTCTTCATCTCGCTTATGAAGAGCTGAAGAAAAAGCTAGCAAGTGAAGGCTTATTTGATGCGCGCTATAAAAAGCCAATCCCTGAATATCCAGAGGTTGTTGGTGTCATTACGTCTCCAACAGGAGCGGCTGTTCGAGATGTCATTACGACCATTAATCGGCGCTATCAGCAGGCGAAAATCATTGTGCTTCCGGCGCTCGTTCAAGGTGAGCATGCGACCCGTTCCATCGTAGAGCGAATTAAGGAAGCGAATGAAAAACAGCTCTGTGATGTCTTGATTGTCGGAAGAGGAGGCGGTTCGATTGAAGAGCTTTGGGCTTTTAATGAAGAAGCTGTCGCAAGAGCCATCTTCGCATCAGACATTCCAATCATATCTGCAGTTGGACACGAAACAGACTTTACGATCAGTGATTTCACTGCAGATATGAGAGCACCCACACCAACAGGAGCAGCCGAACTTGCTGTTCCAAGCACGACCGATTTAATTGAACGAATCAAATCAATCGATATACGGCTAACAAGAGCGGTAAAGAATCGAACCTCACAAGCGAAGGATCGTCTTGTGGCGCTGCAATCCTCTTATGCCTTCCGTTTTCCAAAACGATTACAGGAGCAAAAAGAGCAGCAATTCGATTTGGTATTTGACCGTTTTCAAAAACAGCTATCGAGGCAAATTGAGCTAAAACGCAGTCAGCTAGACCGCCAGACATACAGGCTGAAGCCGCTTCATCCTAAAGAGCAGCTGCTTCAAGCGAAAAAACGCCACGCCAATGAAACAGAACAGCTCATTCGCAGTATGAATGTGCAAATGAAAACAATTCATTCGCAGTTCCAATCGGTTCTTGGTAAACTAAATGCATTAAATCCACTTCAAGTGATGGAAAGAGGCTATAGCTTAGCCTATAAAGAAGATGAACTAATAAAAAGTGTGAACCAAGTAGAGACGCAGGATCAGCTGACCATCACGATGAAGGATGGACGTCTGATTTGTGAGGTTATTGAAAAGGAGGGGCAATCAACATGACAGAATCCAATAAACAAAAAGAAGAACAAATGACATTTGAAGAGGCGATGAAAGGTCTTGAGGAGATTGTGGGAAAGCTCGAAGAAGGAGATGTACCACTTGAGCAGGCCATTCATTATTTCCAAGAAGGGATGACCCTTTCGAAGCTTTGTCATGAAAAATTACAGCATGTTGAAAAGCAAATGGATTTCATTTTAAAAGAGGACGGTGAGCTAGCTCCCTTCTCAGTGAAGGAGGCCGATGCTGGTGACAAGTAATTTAAATGAATTTTTAACAACACGAAAACAGACCATTGAAGATAATTTATTTACATATGTTCAGGAATTGACGATTCCTGAAGACCTGAAATCTTCTATGCTCTATTCTCTTAAAGCGGGCGGGAAAAGGCTTCGACCTGTTCTCGTTCTTGCTCTTCTAAATGCCTACGGTAAAAACGAAGAAGACGGTATACCTGTCGGCTGTGCGGTTGAGATGATTCATACGTATTCATTGATACATGATGACCTTCCTTGCATGGACGACGATGACCTTCGCAGAGGAAAACCGACAAATCATAAAGTGTACGGAGAAGCAACAGCGGTTCTCGCAGGTGATGCCCTTTTAACAGAAAGCTTCCGCCTGATTACATCTCAGCTGTCTAGCAGCGTCTCTGCTGACAAAAAGCTCAGAATTGTGGATGAGCTTGTAAAGTCAGCAGGTGCTCTAGGAATGGTTGGCGGTCAATTTGACGACATGGAAGCAGAGCAAAAGCAAGTATCGCTTGCTGAACTAGAATCCATTCACGCCCGTAAAACAGGAAAACTCCTTACGTTCAGCGTCGCAGCAGGTGCAATGCTAGCAGGAGCATCAGATGACGATATCGAAAAGCTAAGGGAATTTAGCTATCATATTGGCATTGCGTTTCAAATCCGTGATGATATTTTAGATCTCGAAGGAAGCGAAGAAAAAATCGGAAAACGGGTCGGCTCTGATACAGCAAATGAAAAGTCGACATATCCTTCTTTATTAACGCTTTCAGGAGCAAAAGAAAAGCTGCATGAGCACATCACACGTGCAAAAGAAATTGTCTCAAATCTTCAATTAGAGCAGCAATTGTTGCATGATTTATGTGATCTAATTGCCTCAAGAGATCATTAAAAACAGCCTAGATTTGAGGGTCCTCGAGCAATTGTGGTAAACTGTAAACAGTTTATTATGATGAGACAACTCTTATTCCCTATTGGTTTTCAAAGGAATGAGGCATTATAGATGTATATAGAAATTTTGTTGAAAGCGAGTTGATCCTAATTGGATCTTTTATCAATAAAAAATCCAACGTTTCTAAAAGGAATGTCAAATGCAGAATTAGAGGAGCTTAGCGCTGACATTCGCATGTTTTTAATTGAGTCCTTAGCTAACTCTGGTGGGCATATCGGTCCGAACCTAGGAGTCGTTGAACTGACTGTTGCGCTTCATAAAGTATTTGACAGCCCAAAAGACAAATTCCTCTGGGATGTTGGACATCAGTCGTACGTTCATAAGCTGTTAACGGGAAGAGGGGCGGAGTTTGATACACTTCGTCAATATAAAGGGCTTTGCGGTTTTCCTAAACGAAATGAAAGCGAGCATGATGTGTGGGAGACAGGTCACAGTTCAACCTCGTTATCTGGCGCGATGGGTATGGCGGCAGCGCGTGATATCAAAGGGACAGATGAATATATCCTGCCGATTATCGGAGACGGTGCACTAACCGGAGGTATGGCGCTAGAAGCTTTGAATCATATCGGTGATGAAAAGAAAGATATGATTGTCATATTAAACGACAATGAAATGAGTATTGCACCAAACGTCGGTGCGATTCACACAATGCTTGGCAGATTACGTACAGCTGGCAAATACCAATGGGTAAAGGACGAGCTTGAATATTTATTCAAGCGCATTCCAGCTGTAGGTGGAAAGCTTGCTGCCACAGCAGAGCGTATCAAAGACAGCCTCAAATATCTACTTGTATCTGGCATGTTCTTTGAGGAAATGGGATTTACCTACTTAGGTCCTGTCGATGGACATTCGTATGAAGATCTTTTTGAAAATCTTGAATATGCAAAGAAAACAAAAGGTCCGGTTCTTCTGCATGTCATCACGAAAAAAGGAAAAGGCTATCAGCCGGCAGAATCCGATAAAATCGGGACTTGGCACGGTACAGGTCCATACAAAATTGATACAGGTGATTTTGTAAAACCGGCAGCAGCAGCTCCGTCTTGGAGTGGTCTCGTTAGTGAAACGGTCAGAAAGCTGGCGCGGGAAGATGAGCGGATTGTTGCGATCACGCCTGCGATGCCTGTTGGTTCAAAGCTTGAAGGCTTTGCGAAGGAATTTCCAGAGCGGATGTTTGATGTAGGAATAGCAGAGCAGCATGCAGCCACAATGGCAGCTGGGCTTGCGACGCAGGACATGAAGCCATTTTTAGCGATTTATTCAACGTTCCTGCAAAGAGCCTATGACCAAGTGCTACACGATATTTGCCGTCAGAACCTTAACGTATTTATTGGCATTGACCGTGCGGGACTTGTCGGTGCAGATGGAGAAACCCATCAAGGTGTGTTTGATATTGCCTTTATGCGTCATATGCCGAATATGGTGCTCATGATGCCAAAAGATGAAAATGAAGGACAGCACATGGTCAATACAGCCATTCAGTATGATGACGGTCCTATTGCTATGCGCTTCCCGCGCGGTAATGGGCTAGGTGTCAAAATGGATGAACAGCTGAAAACCATTCCGATTGGGTCCTGGGAGGTTCTTCGTCCGGGGAAGGATGCTGTGATTTTAACATTTGGTACGACAATTAAAATGGCGCTCCAAGCTGCAGAAGAACTTCAAAAAGAAGGGAAATCGGTTCGTGTTGTCAATGCTCGTTTTATTAAGCCTCTTGATGAAGCGATGTTAAATGACATTCTTTCTGAAGATATTCCAATTTTAACGATTGAAGAAGCTGTGCTCCAAGGCGGATTTGGCAGCAGCGTCTTAGAATATATACACGATAAGAAAGCATCTCATATAAAAGTAGAACGTATGGGCATTCCAGATGAATTTATTGAGCATGGAAGTGTTGATGCCCTGCTTGAAGAAATTGGTTTGACGAAAGCACAGGTTGCTGACACTTTACGTGACCTGCTTCCCGCAGCACCAAGAAAAGGAATTGGATCATGACATCAAAGAAAGAACGACTTGACGTTTTATTAGTCGAACAAGGACTAATGGAAACGAGAGAGAAAGCAAAGCGTGCCATTATGGCAGGGATCGTTTACTCAAATGAAAACCGTTTGGATAAACCAGGAGAGAAAATCGCTCGTGATACACCGCTCACTGTGAAAGGGAACCCTCTGAAATATGTGAGCCGCGGCGGATTAAAGCTGGAAAAAGCGCTAAAAGAATTCGACTTAACCGTTGAAGGGAAATTGCTAATTGATATTGGTTCATCAACAGGTGGATTTACAGATTGTGCGCTTCAAAATGGAGCAGTCAAATCATATGCTGTAGATGTTGGCTACAATCAGCTTGCGTGGAAATTAAGGCAGGATGACAGGGTAATCGTCATGGAGCGCACCAATTTCCGTCATTCCGTCCCAGCAGATTTTACTGAAGGATTGCCAGAAGTAGCGTCAATTGATGTCTCTTTTATTTCACTTAAACTCATCCTTCCGGCTTTAAAGCACATTCTTGTCCCGGGCGGAGACTGTATTGCACTCGTCAAGCCTCAATTTGAAGCAGGCAGAGAGCTTGTTGGGAAAAAAGGCATCGTGCGAGATCCATCGGTCCACCTTGGTGTACTCGAAGAGATGAATGAATTTGCTGCAAAAGAAGGCTATGATGTGAAGGATGTATCATTTTCGCCTATTACTGGCGGAGACGGGAATATTGAGTTCCTTCTCCATTTAGTGCTTCATCCCGATCAAGAAGAGAATGCGGCACTTCAGGTTTCAGAGCTTGAAAAGATCGTCAAGGAAGCCCATTCTGTATTGAAAGAAAAGAAAAACAGTCCTGAGCCGGCTGACACATGAGATTGAAACAAAAGGAATAATAGCTCGCTATTATTCCTTTTTACATGGTCAAAAGATGAGAATTGGCCGTTTCTCACGTAATGCTTGTTTTTTGAACTGTGGTTCATATAACATAGAACGTAAAGACAAACTGAGATCAAACGCCTAGGGGGATCAAAAATGAATAAAGGTCAAAGGCATATTAAGATTAGAGAAATCATCGCGAGCCAAGAGATTGAAACACAAGATGAACTAGTCGATATTTTAAAATCCGATGGATATAACATTACACAAGCGACCGTTTCAAGAGATATTAAAGAATTGCATTTAGTGAAAGTGCCAACGAACAATGGAACATATAAATACAGCCTTCCAGCGGATCAGCGGTTTAATCCGCTGTCTAAACTAAAGCGATCCTTAATGGATGCATTTATTAAAATGGATGCTGCCAGTCATTTAATCGTCCTCAAAACCATGCCGGGTAATGCACAGGCGATTGGGGCTTTAATGGATAATTTAGATTGGGAAGAAATCATGGGAACCATTTGCGGAGATGACACCATTTTGATCATTTGCCGCACTCCAGATGATACGGAAACAGTTTCAAGCAAAATTTTAGAGCTTCTATAAAGAATCAGGTTTACAAAAAGAGGTGTCAAATGAGTGTTAGCAGAACTAACCATTAAAAACTTTGCAATCATTGAAGAGTTAACAGTTTCATTTGAAAAAGGACTCACAGTCCTAACAGGGGAAACAGGTGCAGGGAAATCCATCATGATTGATGCTGTCTCACTTCTTGTGGGAGGTAGAGGGTCGTCTGAATTTGTTCGTTATGGTGAGAAAAAGGCTGAGCTGGAGGGGCTTTTTCTTGTACCAGCAGCTGACCACCCTGTATTTGCTTTATGCGAAGAGCAGGGAATTGACGCAACGGATGAAATGATGATTCTTCGCCGTGATATGAACAATAACGGGAAAAGCATATGCCGCATCAATGGCAAGCTCGTTACAATCTCACTTTTACGCGAAGTAGGACGCCTTTTGCTCGATATACATGGACAGCACGATAACCAGTTATTGATGGAGGATGAAAATCATCTGCATTTACTCGATCAATTTGGAGCAGAAGAAATTGCACCTGCTCTGTCACAGTATCAAGAAGCATATGAGCAATATACAAAGACAGCCCAAAAGCTAAAACAGCTCTCTGAGAATGAGCAGGAAATGGTGCACCGGTTAGATTTACTGCAATTTCAGCTAGAAGAGATTGAAGCGGCACAATTAGAGCCGGGAGAAGATGAGAAGCTTCAAGAAGAGCGCCATCAGATCAGCAACTACGAAAAAATCTTTTCCTCACTCCAAAACGCCTATAATGCCTTGCGCAATGAGCAGGGGGGACTTGATTGGGTTGGCATGTCATCAAGCGAGCTCGAGCAGGTTTCTGAGATCAACGACGATCTGAAAAAGCTATCCGAACAAGTGTCGAACTCTTACTATTTATTAGAGGATTCGACGTTCCAAATGCGAAGCATGCTGGATCAATTAGAGTTCGACCCAGCACGACTTGATTTTATTGAGTCTAGGCTGAATGAAATGAAGCAGTTAAAACGAAAGTACGGGACAACGGTTGAGGAAATTTTGGAGTATGCGGCGAAGATTGAAGAAGAAATCGATCAAATTCAAAATCGAGACAGTCACTTGCAGACGCTTAAAAACAAACTGGATGCAATGAGCCGTGACGCCCTGCTTGAAGCACTTAACGTTTCGGAGCTTCGTAAAAAATGGGCCAAAAAGCTAGCGAAGCAAATTCAAACAGAACTAAAGGATTTGTATATGGAGAAGTCAACGTTTGATACATCCTTTTCCATTCGGTATGCGCCTTTTAGCAGCACGGATCATCCGCTGCTAGATGGAAAGCCCGTCCAGCTTGGAAAAAACGGAATCGACCAAGCTCAATTTGTGATTTCTACTAATCCTGGCGAACCGATGAAATCTTTATCAAAAGTTGCCTCGGGTGGAGAAATTTCACGTGTTATGCTCGCCGTGAAAAGTATCTTCTCAGCCAAACAAGAAGTCACTTCCATTATTTTCGATGAGGTCGATACGGGCGTAAGCGGCAGAGTTGCACAGGCGATTGCCGAAAAAATTTACAAAGTGGCGGCTGGCTCACAAGTACTCTGCATTACGCACCTCCCGCAAGTAGCAGCAATGGCTGACACGCACCTCTTCATTTCTAAACGCTCTAAAGCAGGCAGAACACTGACAAGCGTCAAACCATTAAGTCATGAAGAAAAAGTGAGTGAAATTGGCAGGATGATTGCGGGTGTGGAAGTCACTGAACTGACAAAACAGCACGCAAAAGAGTTGCTACATCAAGCAAATGATGTCAAAACAACAGGGTAGCTGAAAAACCAGCTGCCTTTTTTATATTGTGTCAAAATCGCTGTATATACCCACGAAATCGTCTTTTTCTTTTATCAATTTATCCAATCATTTTCTATAGCTGCCGGTTATAAATCAAAGCGAAGAAGGCAAAAGTAAAGATGTAGCCAAAACATGAGTGTTCTGGTGTGGGTAAGGAGCGAGGAGAGTGAAAAATGAATGCCCGAAAAGATGAGAAAAGCCATTGGTGTGATTCTCCTTGTTTCTTTAATAAGTACAGGGTTTATGAGCATAGTGAAGGAATACATCAGCATTCCAACAAATGTTGCTGTATTTGAAAAACAGAAGCACTCAATTGACACATCAATAGAAGCGTCAGCCAATGCTTCTTCACAAGCCTTTAGTCTTTCAGAGAAAAAGAATCAGCTTGAAGTAACAGGACAAAAGGCGGGAAAAGCCGAAATTGTTTATGATTTTAAAGGATTCCCTATTAAGAAAACAAAAGTCGACGTTCTCCCTGAATTAAAAGTCGTTCCTGGAGGACAATCCATTGGCGTCAAGCTCCACTCTGTAGGAGTTCTCGTTGTAGGTTTTCATCAAATCACAACAGCAGACGGCAAAAAATCACCAGGCGAAGCCGCAGGCATTCAATCAGGGGATATGATCATTGAAATCAATGGTCAAAAGATGGAGAAAATGAATGACCTCACCCCATTTATCCAAAAAGCAGGGAAAACAGGTGAAACGCTTCGTTTACTCATAAAAAGAGACCATAAAACCTTTCAAACAACATTAACACCCGCAAAAGATGCAAGTGAAGGCACCTATCGAATTGGTCTTTACATTCGAGATTCCGCAGCAGGGATCGGCACGATGACCTTCTTTGAACCATCTTCTAAAAAATATGGTGCCCTAGGGCATGTCATTTCTGACATGGATACAAAAAAACCAATTGTTGTCGACAATGGTGAAATTGTCAGATCAACCGTAACATCGATTGAAAAAGGCACAGGAGGCAATCCTGGAGAAAAATTGGCAAGATTCTCTTCCGAACGAAAAACGATAGGGGATATATCCCGCAACAGCCCATTTGGTATCTTTGGTACGTTAACCGAAAAGCTTGAAAATCATGTATCAGACAAACCGCTTCCAGTCGCTTTATCAAATGAAGTAAAAGAAGGTCCAGCAGAAATTTTAACCGTTGTGGATCATGATAAAGTGGAAAAGTTTGATATTAAAATCGTCAGCACGACTCCGCAGAAATTCCCGGCAACAAAAGGGATGGTATTGAAGGTAACAGATGAGCGTCTTTTAAGTAAAACGGGCGGTATCGTCCAAGGTATGAGCGGAAGCCCTATCATCCAAAACGGAAAAGTCATCGGGGCGGTCACGCACGTTTTCGTCAATGACCCGACAAGCGGCTACGGCGTACACATTGAATGGATGCTGTCAGAAGCAGGCATCGATCTTTATCAAAAAAACAAAAAAGCAAGCTGATCATCAAACTGCCGCGAATCTTCCGGCAGTTTTTTTCTTCCCTTTCTTTCTCTGCCATCATGTTATAAAATAAGGAAAAAGAGATTTTTCGACAAAATGGAAAATGGTATGTTGTCAAATTGCAATAATCGTCGATTCGTTAAGAAAAACGTAGAAAAAGCTAGATAATGCTCTATTATTCGGAAAATTAAAGTTTTTTAAAGGGGATAGCATGCTTTTGTCGAATTGAACACTCAGAAGAGAAATGCAAAAGACTAAAGGAATCGACATTGGGGAGGAAAGAACGTGGAGAAAATTAAAGTGTGTGTAGCTGATGACAATCGAGAGCTTGTTGGCCTTTTGACAGAGTATATTGAGGGACAGGAAGATATGGAAGTACTTGGCGTGGCGTATAATGGTCAGGAATGTCTAACATTATTTAAAGATAAAGAGCCCGACGTTCTCCTCTTAGATATTATCATGCCTCATTTAGACGGTCTTGCTGTACTGGAACGCCTCCGTGAAAACAATGACATGACCAAACAGCCAAGTGTGATTATGCTAACGGCGTTTGGACAAGAAGATGTCACGAAAAAAGCAGTTGATCTAGGCGCATCTTATTTCATCTTAAAGCCATTTGATATGGAAAACCTAGTCGGTCATATTCGTCAAGTCAGTGGAAACGGCACACAAGTCACCCATCGATCTTCATCTATCCAAAACAGTGTCCTTCGAAACAAACCTGAACCGAAACGCAGAAACTTAGATGCGAGCATTACAACGATTATTCATGAGATTGGCGTCCCGGCTCATATTAAAGGTTACTTATACTTAAGAGAAGCCATTTCGATGGTGTACAATGACATCGAGCTTCTCGGAAGCATCACAAAAGTGTTGTATCCAGACATCGCGAAGAAATTTAACACGACCGCGAGCAGAGTAGAACGAGCGATTCGTCATGCGATTGAAGTGGCTTGGAGCAGAGGAAACATTGATTCCATTTCCTCACTCTTTGGTTATACAGTCAGCATGTCTAAAGCAAAACCAACCAATTCTGAATTTATCGCAATGGTGGCTGATCGTCTGCGCTTAGAGCATAGAGCAAGCTAGTTCATTTTCATAAAAAAACGTTTCTTCAAAGAGACGTTTTTTTATTTTGAAAAATATTGTCAAAAATTGGTTGTATTGATACAATCATCTTATTGTCTCATTTAAACAACTCAGCTTGATTTATTTTCAGAATAAAATGAACAATAAAGCATGAAAGAAATGGGTATGACATAAATTAGTGGTAATCAGCTACGCCAATCAATTGTTTGGTCTTCAAAATAGAAGAAGGAAACGCTCATTCTTAAGAAAAAGGATGAGAGGAAAAGGTCTGATGGATTTGGTAAATAAAGCAAATGAGATCGAAAGTTCTATTTCTATTGACCTGATTGGTTGGCGTTTTAAAGTCACTGGCTTCTTAGAGATTGTGCCATTTGAACTGAATATTCCCATTGTCGAATTTAATAATTTTCACATTCTTTTACTATGCTATAATAATGAAAAGAAGAGGGTGAGGTTATGGGAAAGCTGAAAATCCACTCTGCTGAGGTAGCGAACGAAATTAGCAAGTGGACGAGGGTCATTTCTCAAAATGACCTAGAAAAATCTGCTATCTATAAAGAGAAAATTCAGAATTTGCTAAAAAATACAGATGAAGACCGCGAAGTTCTCCTGTATTATCAGCTTGTGAATGGCCGACATGAAATGTTACTTGGAAATATTGAAAAAGCCAATCACATTATGAAGAGTGTCGGAACGCTCGATGAGAAAGCAGATGACATTATTAATTTTTATTTTTACTTTTACAAAGGCCAATATGCTGCATATGTGAAAAAGTATGATGAAGCCATCAGCTTTTACAAAATTGCAGAACAGCGTCTAAAACGTGTGAATGAGGACCTTGAAGTAGGGACTTTTCATCATAAGGTTGCTTCAATCTATTACGAACTGAAACAAAATTTCATATCCATTAATCATATTAAAAAAGCCATCGATACGTTCAAAGCGCATGAAGAATATACAGCGCAGGCGATTGACAGCTTGATTTTACATGCAAGTAATTGTATCGATTTGATCCAATTTGACGAAGCGGAGGAAAAATACCAAGAAGCACTTGAGAAAAGTAAACGCATTAACAATGAAGTGCTGATTGGGAAATGCTATCACAATTTAGCCGTTCTTTATTATGCGAAGCATGATTACGAAAAAAGCGCACAATATGCCAAAAAAGGGATGGGCATTCAAATGCACCGTGACAATAGCCATTATTACATCCAATCTTTATATGTTCTGGCAAATGCCTTGGTTCATCTAGGAGATCAAGTGGCGAAAGAATATATTAAAGAGGGCATTCAGTATAGCTGCGATATCCAAAATAATGAATATATAGTAAAATTTGAAATTTTAGATTTAATGTGCGAAAATAGTGGAGCAGCAGACGTATTCTCTGAAAAATTAGACTACATAGAAAAAAATAGATTATATGTGGAGCTTGAGGATTTGTCTGAACAAATATCGAAATACTTCAAGGAACGAAATGATTATCAAAACGCCATTCGTTTTCTTGAAAAGAAATTCGATGCACAAATACTTCAAAAGAAAGTGGAGGTTATCTTATGAAAAAGTTGTTGTTAGGTTTAACCGTCGTTACAGCAGTCGCAGTTGTTTCTTCCCTTTTTGCTCTTGACGCAGAGACGACAGAGCAAGCCATCAGAGCGATTACGTGATCGAATTTATACAGAACCTCTTCGTACGAATCAGAAGAGGTTTTTTTATGTGCTTAAACTGGAAAAACGAAAAGAGACACGTCATAATGAAAGGAAGCATCATACTTAGAGGTGACCTATGACGAAAATTTTTGCACACAGAGGTTTTAAAGGAATCTACCCTGAAAATACCATGATAGCCTTTGAGCATGCACTCCATTCTGGAGCTGACGGAATTGAGCTGGATGTTCAGCTGACGAAAGATGGCAGGCTTGCTGTCATTCACGATGAGAAGCTGAATAGAACAACGAATATGAAAGGCTTAGTGAAAGACTATACATATGAAGAGTTAAAAGCAGGAGATGCGAGTCATTCTTTTTATGAAGAAACCGGTGCTGTATCCATTCCTCTTTTGGAGGAAGTATTGGAGCTCGTCACGCAGCAATCATCACTCATCATCAATATTGAACTGAAAAACTCCATTTATCGATATCCTGGTATTGAAGAGAAGGTAAAGGAGCAAATTGAACACTTTCAAATAGAAGATCGTGTACTTGTCTCATCGTTTCATCACGGCAGTTTAGCTCTTTTTCACAAGCTGATGCCGCATGTTGAGCTTGCTGTTCTCACAATGGATGTCATTCATCAGCCAGAGATGTATATAAAAACAGTACCTGCAAGAGGTTATCACCCGAATATAAAGGGCGCAGGGGTAACAAAAGAAGTCGTATCGGCTCTCCATGCCGCCCAGCAAGTGATCAGACCATTTACAGTAAACAGTGAAAAGCAAATGAAAAGCATGTTTTCCTTAGGTGTCGACGGAATTTTCACTGATTTTCCTGATAGAGCCGTCAAAATAAGAGAAGAAATGAAATAAAGACCTGCGATCAACAGCGGGTCTTTTTTCATGTTTATCTCTGTTTAAAGCGGGTGGTCACTTTATTTCGTTTGCGGTCTCTATATAAAATAAAGCCAGCGACTACGTAAAGACCTCCCCCTAAAAAAAACAACCCTGCAATTCCTTGCAGCCATAAAAATGGAAATGGTGCAATGATGATACCGAAAACAGTGTCACGCAAAAGCTTAATTCCAAGTGCAGCAAGCGCCCCAGGTATTAAAATAATCACTAATGCAAGTATTCTCCCCATCAAATGTCCCCTTAAACGTCATTTACTTCCATTGTCTAATTCAAAAAATATTTTGTCAAGAAAGGAAAACGTGGTAATATAAGAGTTGTGCAATTTTTTGCAACGGAAAAATATGGTGTGCAAATTTTTTCATATAAAGGGGTAACGGGATGCAGAGAGTCTTGATTGTCGGTGCTGGACAGGGTGGATCAGCTTTGCTTGAAACATTGCTGAAAACAAATATGATTCAAATCGTTGCAATCGCCGACCTTGATCTTGAGGCACCGGGGATGGTAGAAGCGAAAAAGAATGGAATTGATACGACAACGGATTGGAAAGAATACATAAAAGATGACATTGATATCATCATTGAAACAACGGGCAGTTCATCTGTGCTGAAAGAACTGATGGAAGAAAAAGCAGAGCAGTCTGTCATTGTTCCAAGTTCGATGGCATACGTCATATCAGAATTAATGTCAGAAAAGCATCAGCTTATACAAATATTAAAGGAACAAACCTATAAACATGACCGCATTTTTAATGCAACGAACGATGGCATGATTTTTATTAATATGGATGAAGAAGTTGTTCTGTTTAATCGATCGGCTGCCAAAATGGTTGGACGTTCGCAAAAAGATGCGATTGGCCGGCACATACGTGAAGTGATCCCAAATACAAAACTCCCCGATATTTTAAGATCGAGGGAGCCAGAATTTCATCAAAAACAATTTCTGAATCAGCAAATACAAATTGTCACAACGCGTTTGCCGATTATTGATGACGCAGGAAGAATGCTAGGCGCTCTATCCATTTTTAAAGATATTACAGATGCAGTGGAGCTTGCGGAAGAAGTCACAAACCTGAAAGAAGTGCGCACAATGCTTGAGGCCATCATTCAATCATCAGATGAAGCGATATCCGTCGTAGATGAGCAAGGGAAAGGAATTTTAATCAACCGAGCTTACACGAAAATGACGGGGTTAACAGACAAAGAGGTTGTGGGCAAACCAGCAGGTGCGGATATTTCTGAAGGGGAAAGCATGCATTTGAAGGTGCTTGAAACAAGAAGGCCGGTTCGAGGCGTCAGAATGAAAGTCGGACCTAATAAGAAGGATGTGATCGTCAACGTAGCGCCAGTGATCGTTGATGGTATTTTAAAAGGCAGCGTCGGCGTCATTCATGACGTATCAGAAATTCAATCACTCACGAATGAATTAAATAAAGCAAGACAGCTCATCCGGACACTTGAAGCAAAGTACACTTTTGAAGACATTATTGGAGAAAGTGAGCAAATGCTTGTGGCGCTTGAGCAGGCAAAGCTAGGGGCTAAAACCCCAGCCACCATTTTACTTAGGGGAGAATCAGGTACTGGGAAAGAGCTATTTGCACACGCTATACACAATGAAAGTGACCGGAAATATAATCGCTTTGTAAGAGTCAACTGTGCTGCCTTATCAGAAACTCTTTTAGAGTCAGAGCTTTTTGGCTATGAGGAAGGCGCATTTTCTGGTGCGAGGCGCGGCGGGAAGAAAGGGCTGTTTGAAGAAGCGAATCACGGCAGCATCTTTTTAGATGAAATTGGTGAAATGACGCCAAGTACACAAGCGAAATTATTACGCGTGATGCAGGAGAAAGAAATTGTTAGAGTAGGCGGAACAAAAGCGATACCAGTTGATGTGCGTGTGATTACCGCAACAAATGTCAATATTGAAAAAGCGATGGCAGAAGGGAAGTTCAGAGAGGACTTATATTATCGGATGAACAGATATCCGATTTCGATTCCGCCACTAAGGCAGCGACTTGAAGATATTGACTCCTTAAGTAAACGCCTTATTCAGAAAATCAATTTAGACTATGGTCGAAATGTGAGCGGCTTAACGGAAGGGGCGCTCGATAGACTTCGATCCTACAGCTGGCCTGGGAACGTAAGAGAACTGGAAAATGTCCTTGGACGAGCCATGATCTTTTTGAATCCGCAAGAAGAATGGATCGATGAAGATCATATTTCCTTCATGGAATCAGAAGAGCAGGAAGAAAAAGAGCAGCAGGAACTGGCTGTCAGTCAATTTGAGGGAGAGACCCTTTCGGATGCTGTTGAAGCGTTTGAAGCGCAGCTCATTAAACAAACCCTTGAAAAGCATCAATTCAACCGCACGAAAACAGCGAAAACGTTAGGGATTAGCATTCGGAATCTTTACTATAAAATGGATAAATATCAACTTGCAAAAGATAGCATGCAATAAAATGCACGTTACCTGCAAAAAGCTGCATGTATTTCATGCGAAATGCCTTATTTCGCTGCGTTTCAAGCTGGCATAGAACTTGCATATAAAAACCATGAACCCGAGCATAAGGAAAGGTGGGCATATATGAAGCTTGACGATCTGATTATGAAAGCCGCCCAGTTGCAGAATAAAACTGCTGCTGTGGCTCATGCAGAAGACGAAGAAGTGCTTCATGCCATCAAGATGGCAATTGAACGAAAGGTCGCTCGCTTCCTGCTGGTTGGGAACAAGCGCAACCTGAAGGAGCTGGTGAAACAGCATGAGATCAATGAAGACTGGATAGATATTATTCATTCGGATTCTCCTGAAGAATCAGCCAAAATTGCCGTGCAGGCAGTGAGTGAGAAGCATGCAGATATATTGATGAAGGGGCATGTTACGACAGCCGTTCTATTAAAAGCGGTGCTGAATAAAGAGTACGGGCTGCGGACGGCGAGTGTACTATCACATGTCGCGGCATTCGAAGTGCCGGGCTTTGATCGGTTTATTTATGTCACAGATTCTGGGATGAACATCGCGCCCGATTTAAACATGTTCAAAGAGATTACGATCAATGCTGTTCAAGTAGCGCAAGCTGTCGGAAATGACATGCCAAAGGTGGCAGTGTTATCTGCGGTAGAGGTCGTGAACCCGTCAATGGATTCCACTTTGACAGCGGCAAGCCTGGCGCAAATGAATAGGCGAGGTCAAATTTCTGGCTGCCTCATTGACGGGCCTCTGGCATTAGACAATGCCATTTCTCAAACAGCAGCTTCTCATAAAAATATTACGAGTGATGTCGCCGGTCATGCAGATATTTTGCTTGTGCCAACGATTGAAGCAGGGAACATTCTTTATAAATCTCTCATCTACTTTGCACATGCAAAGGTGGGAGCTGTGGTGGCAGGAGCGAAGGCACCGATTGCTTTAACAAGCCGGTCGGATACAGCCGAAAGTAAGCTTTATTCAATTGCACTTGCCATCTGTACATCAAATTAAGCGAAAGTCATAGGAGGAATAAACAATGGAACTTTTTAAATATATGGAACGATACGATTATGAGCAGCTTGTATTTTGTCAGGATGAACAATCTGGCTTAAAAGCGATTATTGCCATTCATGATACAACGCTTGGCCCAGCACTAGGCGGGACAAGAATGTGGACGTATGAAAACGAAGAAGCAGCAATCGAAGATGCACTTCGTCTAGCAAGAGGCATGACTTATAAAAACGCAGCAGCAGGCCTGAATCTTGGCGGCGGGAAAACAGTCATCATCGGTGACCCGAGAAAAGATAAAAATGAAGAAATGTTCCGTGCGTTTGGACGCTACATACAAGGATTAAATGGCCGCTATATCACAGCGGAGGATGTCGGTACAACGGTAGAAGACATGGATCTGATTCATGAAGAAACAGACTTTGTGACAGGTATTTCTCCTGCATTTGGTTCATCCGGAAACCCGTCTCCTGTTACGGCTTACGGTGTATATAAAGGGATGAAAGCTGCTGCCAAAGCTGCATTTGGAACCGACTCACTAGAAGGAAAAACGATTGCAGTCCAAGGTGTTGGGAATGTCGCCTACAATTTGTGTAAACATCTGCACGAAGAAGGCGCACAGCTAATTGTCACAGATATCAACAAAGACTCTGTAAAACGAGCTGTAGAAGACTTTGGCGCAAAAGCTGTAGATCCTGACGATATTTATGATCAAGCATGTGATATTTATGCCCCTTGTGCACTTGGTGCAACGATTAATGATGTAACGATTCCTAAGCTGAAAGCAAAGGTCATCGCAGGTGCAGCGAATAACCAGCTGAGAGAAACGCATCACGGCGATCTGATTCATGAAATGGGTATTGTGTATGCACCTGATTATGTGATCAATGCAGGCGGTGTGATTAACGTTGCTGATGAGCTTTATGGCTATAATGCAGATCGTGCGATGAAAAAGGTAGAAGGTATTTACCAAAATATTGAACGCGTGATTGAAATTTCAAACCGTGATGCCATTCCAACTTATAAAGCGGCAGACCGATTGGCGGAGGAGCGAATTGAAAGAATGCGCAAATCAAGAAGTCAATTCCTGCAAAATGGCCAACATATTTTAAGTCGTCGCTAATTTGAAGAATGAGTTGAAACGGAGGTTTTGTTTTTGCTGACAAAAGAATGGCGTATTCTCACAATTAATCCTGGCTCTACTTCAACAAAAATTGGTGTGTTTCACAATGAACGATCTATTTTTGAAACGACACTCAGACATACAGATGAGGAATTAAAGCAGTTTCCTCATATCATTGATCAGTTTTCATTTCGTCAAGAAACAATCCTGAAGACGCTGCATGAACAAGGAATGAACATCTCAAAGTTTGATGCAGTTTGTGCGCGCGGCGGTCTTCTTCGTCCGATTGAAGGTGGCACATATGAAGTCAATGAGCAAATGGTGCAAGACTTGAAAGAAGGATATGCTGGCCAGCATGCATCAAATCTGGGCGGTATCATTGCACGAGAAATTGCACTTGGTTTGAACATCCCAGCTTTTATTGTCGATCCAGTTGTAGTGGATGAGCTAAAACCAATTGCTCGTATTTCAGGGTTGCCAACGATTGAAAGAAAAAGCATCTTCCATGCATTAAATCAAAAAGCAGTCGCAAGAAAAACAGCTGCATCCTTTGGGAAGCGCTATGAAGATTTGAATATGATTATTACACATATGGGCGGCGGCATCACCATTGGTGTCCATGAAAAAGGTAAAGTCATTGATGTCAATAACGGACTGCATGGCGAAGGACCTTTTAGCCCAGAGCGAGCGGGGACCCTGCCAACAGGTGACCTCGTCAATCTTTGCTTTTCTGGTCAGTACAGCCAAGAGGAAATGCTGAAACGCATTATTGGTGAAGGTGGTCTTGCGGGCTACCTTGGTACGACAGATGCTGTGAAAGTTGAGCGCATGATTGAAGCAGGCGATGAACGGGCGGCGCTGATTTATGAAGCGATGTGCTATCAAATTGCCAAGGAAATCGGTGCGGCTAGTGCTGTCTTAAAAGGCGCAGTTGACGTTATTGTGTTAACAGGCGGACTTGCGTACAGCAAACAAATTACATCAAGTATTAGAGGTCACATTGACTGGATTTCAGATGTTGTCGTGTATCCAGGCGAAAATGAGCTGCAATCCTTAGCAGAAGGTGCACTTCGTATTTTAAAAGAAGAAGAATCTCCGAAAGAATACCCAAATGATCAACGGATGAAGAAAGGAGTGACTAGTCATGGCAACTGAATATGACCTCGTCATTCTTGGTGGGGGCACAGGCGGCTATGTAGCGGCCATTCGTGCCTCACAGCTTGGATTGAAAACAGCAGTTGTAGAAAAAGAAAAGCTTGGCGGAACATGTCTGCATAAAGGATGCATTCCGTCTAAAGCGCTGCTTAGAAGTGCTGAAGTCTATCAAACCGTCCAACGTGCTGCTGATTTTGGCGTTGAGGCAAATGGCATCGCCTTGCAGTTTGCCAATGTACAGAAAAGAAAAGCAGAGATTGTAGAGAAACTAGCAGGCGGCGTCAAACATTTAATGAAACAAGGAAAAATTGATGTTTATGAAGGGATCGGCCGTATTCTTGGCCCATCTATCTTTTCGCCAATGCCAGGAACCATCTCCGTAGAAATGGCAAATGGAGATGAAAATGAAATGCTTATTCCAAAGCAGGTCATCATTGCGACAGGTTCAAGACCGCGTGTGCTGCCTGGACTTGAAGCAGATGGGACGCATATTCTTACATCAGATGATGCACTTGAACTGCCAGAGCTTCCGCAGTCGATGCTCATTGTCGGCGGCGGGGTGATCGGAATCGAGTGGGCTTCCATGCTCAATGATTTCGGTGTGAAAGTGACTGTGATTGAATTTGCAGACCGCATATTGCCAACAGAGGATCATGACATTTCTAAAGAAATGGAAAAGCTTTTATCTAAAAAAGGCATCACCTTTGTGACAAATGCGAAAGTACTGCCAGATACCGTTAAAAAGCTGGAGAATCTCGTGACGATTCAAGCAGAAAAGGATGGAGACATTCAGACGTTTGAAGCGGAAAAACTTCTTCTATCAGTCGGCAGAGTACCAAATATTGAAGGCATTGGTCTTGAAAACACGGAGATCCAAACAGAAAAACAAGGCATTGTCGTGAATGAACATTATCAAACGAAAGAATCGCATATTTATGCAATAGGAGATGTCATTGGTGGGCTTCAGCTGGCACATGTGGCTTCACACGAAGGCATGATTGCTGTGGAGCATATGGCTGGTCAAGATCCAAAGCCGCTCGATGAAACGCTCGTTTCTAAATGTGTATACTCTCACCCGGAAACCGCGAGTGTTGGACTCACTGAACAGGCGGCAAAAGAGCAAGGCTTCGAGGTCAAAATGGGGAAATTCCCATTTATGGCGATCGGGAAAGCACTTGTGTACGGGGAGTCAGATGGATTCGTCAAAATCATTGCTGATCAAAAGACAGATGATATTTTAGGGATTCATATGATTGGTCCTCATGTCACAGATATGATATCTGAAGCTGGATTAGCCAAAGTACTTGATGCAACGCCGTGGGAAGTCGGGCAAACAATTCACCCGCACCCAACCTTATCAGAGGCGATTGGCGAGGCTGCCCTTGCTGTTGACGGGAAAGCGATCCATTTTTAATCAAGGAGGGAAATAAGATGAGTAACATGCGTCATCATGAATTAGGATTATCTGATGAACAAGCAATTGATATATATAGAACAATGCTTCTAGCAAGAAAAATTGATGAACGGATGTGGCTTTTAAACCGTTCAGGTAAAATTCCATTCGTCATTTCTTGTCAAGGGCAGGAAGCGCAGCAAGTCGGTGCTGCTTTCGCTCTCAATAGAGAAGAGGATTACGTCTTACCTTACTACCGTGATATGGGGGTTGTCCTCGCATTTGGAATGACAGCAAAAGATTTAATGATGTCAGGTTTCGCAAAACAAGACGATCCAAACTCAGGCGGAAGACAGATGCCAGGGCATTTTGGACAGAAATCAAATCGAATTGTGACAGGATCTTCACCTGTTACAACGCAGGTTCCTCATGCAGTGGGGATTGCACTTGCTGGACGACTAGATCAGAAAAACTTTGTCAGCTTTGTCACGTTCGGTGAGGGCTCTTCAAACCAAGGTGATTTCCACGAAGGCGCTAACTTTGCTGCTGTGCATAAGCTGCCTGTTATTTTCATGTGTGAAAACAATAAGTACGCGATTTCCGTGCCGTATGACAAACAAGTAGCATGTGAACGCATTTCAGATCGTGCGATTGGGTACGGAATGCCTGGTGTAACCGTTGATGGCAATGATCCGCTTGAAGTATATGCCGCTGTCAAAGAAGCGAGAGACCGTGCAGCAAGAGGCGAAGGACCAACGTTGATTGAAACGATCTCTTACCGTTTAACTGCGCATTCAAGTGATGACGATGATTCAAGCTATCGAGAAAAAGAAGAAGTGCTCGAAGCGAGAAAGAAAGATCCGCTCATCCAATATGAAACGTATTTAACCGAAGGAAACGTCATGACTTCAGAAATGAAAGAAGAGATGACAAAAGAAATCATGCAAATCGTAAACGAAGCTACTGATGAAGCGGAAAACGCTGCTTATGCTGATGCTGAAAGCGCACTTCGTTACGTGTATGCGGAGTAAGGGGGAAGAAAAATGCCTGTTATGTCATATATAGACGCCATTACACTGGCGATGAAAGAAGAAATGGAGCGAGATCCGAAAGTGTTTGTGCTCGGAGAGGATGTCGGGAAAAAGGGCGGCGTATTTAAAGCGACAGCGGGTCTCTATGAGCAATTCGGAGAAGCGCGCGTCATGGATACACCTCTTGCAGAATCAGCTATTGCTGGTGTAGGGATTGGAGCAGCGATGTATGGAATGCGCCCAATTGCTGAGATGCAATTTGCGGATTTTATCATGCCTGCTATTAACCAAATCATTTCAGAGGCTGCGAAAATTAGATACCGCTCAAATAACGATTGGAGCTGTCCAATGGTCATCCGCGCACCTTATGGGGGCGGAGTTCACGGGGCGCTTTATCATTCACAATCAGTTGAAGCGATTTTTGCCAACCAGCCTGGTTTGAAGATTGTCATGCCTTCTACGCCTTATGATGTAAAAGGTCTTTTAAAAGCTGCGGTGCGTGATCCAGATCCTGTATTGTTCTTTGAACACAAACGTGCCTACCGTCTCATTAAAGGAGAAGTACCTGAAGATGATTACACACTCCCTATTGGAAAAGCAGATGTGAAACGTGAAGGCGATGATATCACGGTCATTACATATGGCCTCTGCGTCCATTTTGCGTTGCAAGCAGCAGACCGCCTTGCAAAAGATGGCATTTCTGCGCATATTCTCGATTTGAGAACAGTGTACCCGCTTGATCAGGAAGCCATTATTGAAGCGGCATCAAAAACAGGCAAAGTGCTTCTTTTAACGGAAGATACAAAAGAGGGCAGCATCATGAGTGAGGTAGCGGCGATCATATCAGAGCATTGCTTATTTGATTTAGACGCACCAATCAAACGTCTAGCCGGACCAGAAATCCCGGCAATGCCTTATGCACCGACGATGGAAAAATTCTTCATGGTCAACCCAGATAAGGTTGAAGCTGAAATGAGAGAGCTAGCGGCGTTTTAAGAAAGAGGAGGGTTTCAAGTGGCAATTGAACAAATGAAAATGCCTCAGTTAGGTGAAAGTGTAACAGAAGGAACCATCAGCAAATGGCTCGTTTCACCTGGCGATCATGTGAATAAATACGATCCTATTGCGGAAGTTATGACGGATAAAGTGAACGCAGAAGTCCCGTCATCTTTTACAGGAACGATTACAAAGCTATCGGCTGAAGAAGGCGATACACTGCAAGTAGGAGAAGTGTTCTGTGAAATTGAAGTAGAAGGTAGCTCACAGCAGAGTGCGAAAGAAGAAGCGGCACCTGAGCAAAGTGAAGCACCTGAAGCAGATCAAACAAAAGAGAATCAAAGTCAAAAGAAACGCTACTCTCCAGCAGTCCTTCGGTTAGCAGATGAGCACAGCATTGATTTAGCGGCAGTGCAAGGAACGGGAGCAGGCGGACGAATCACAAGAAAAGATTTACTTCAGCTCATTGAAAACGGCGGCATGCAAGAGAAGACAGCACCTGGCAATGAACAGGCGGTCAAGCCAGAGCCTGTGCAGCCATCAAAACCAAAAGCGGCGCCTTCCATCTCTACAATGCCTGGTGATGTTGAAGTGCCAGTCACGCCAATCAGACAGGCGATTGCGGCAAATATGCTGAGAAGCAAACATGAAATTCCGCATGCATGGACGATGATGGAAGTTGATGTGACAAACCTTGTGACTAGAAGAAATCAGCTCAAGGACCAATTTAAAGCAAAAGAAGGCTTTAATTTGACGTTCTTTGCGTTCTTTGTCAAAGCAGTGGCTCAGAGCTTAAAGGAATTCCCAGAAATGAACAGCATGTGGGCTGGAGATAAAATTGTGCAAAAGAAAGCGATCAATGTCTCGATTGCTGTTGCGACTGATGACGCTCTTTTTGTTCCAGTTATTAAGGATGCAGATGAAAAAACGATTAAAGGCATCGCCAAGGAAATTCATGAGCTTGCTTCCAAGGTGAGACAAGGTACGCTGAAGCAAAGTGACATGGAAGGCGGCACCTTCACTGTAAACAACACGGGATCATTTGGTTCTGTACAATCTATGGGAATCATCAATTATCCGCAAGCGGCGATTTTACAAGTAGAATCGATCGTGAAGCGTCCGGTGATTGTAAATGGTATGATTGCAGCAAGAGACATGGTCAACCTTTGTCTCTCATTAGATCACAGAGTTCTTGATGGTCTTGTATGCGGCAGATTCCTTCAACGGATTAAACAAATCCTTGAAGGCATTGATGAGCAAACATCTGTTTACTAAAACAAGAATGTCCCCCTCCCGCTAAGGAGAGGGGGATTTCCACATGATGAGAAAGGAGCGATGGTATGTCTGGACTAGACTTTTTTGCGTTTTTAACGATTGGACTCATGTTTATCACAGCAATTGCGTTCGCTTTTCTTCGATATATTTCTAAATCACGCAATCATCCTGAAAGATTACTACTGATCATATCAATCGTTTCAATGATTCAAGTTTTGTATTGCTTGCTGATTGTCGGTGGATTTAAAGGAGCAGCGAATAGCCTCTTAGGAATTTCTCTTCTTGCCGGGACGCTGCTTGGCTATGCACTTGAATATTTATACAGACGCTATATCAAAAAAACGCCCGAAAAAGAATGATCTCGGGCGTTTTCTTTATTCTGCTGGAACAATAAAGGTCAAATGTTGTTTTAACACTTCTAAAAAAGCAGGGGCTGTCATGTACACTTCGCCATCTGTATCAGCATCCATTTCCTCTTTTGTGTGAATCTGAATATTGGATGCTTGAATGAGAGACAGATCGCCGGTGAAATCCTCCAGCTCTTCCCGGTTCATAGAAAAGATTTCTTTTAGAGCAGAGAAGCTCGTATTTCTGCAAATTAAGATTTCTGCTTTCCCATCATCAATCGCTGCACTCGGCAAATCAATTTTATTTGTCCCGATGAAATGTCCATTCATGACAAGAACGATGACAGCGTCCTCTTCCCAGCTTTCCTCCTCTGTTTCAATTCGTACGTGAAAAGGATCTGTTTGCTGTAAGGTGCGCAAGGCACTTGTGAAGTAGCTAATTTTGCCGAGTACAGCTTTTTCCTTGTCATTAATATTGTTGGATGTGTCTGCAATCAGCCCGATGCCCCAAAAGTTTAACAAGTATCGATCTCCTGCTTTGATTAAGTCGACTTTTTTTTCTACGCCGTCTACAATCATTTGAGCGGCTTTCTGCATTTGTTGCGGAATACCAAGCGTTCTAGAAAAGTCATTGCATGTCCCGCCTGGTAAAATCGCTACAGCTGGCCTTTTTTCTAAACCACCGATGCCATTCATGCATTCATGCACGGTTCCATCTCCGCCTAATATGATAAGCAATTCTATCGTCTCATCAATTGTGCGACAGAATTCATAAGCATGATTTGGCTGCTTTGTTGGTTTAAGAATGAGTTCATCAATATGTAGAGAAAGAAGAGGTACTGTTTGACCGAGAACTTTTTCCATGTTTTTTTGTCCAGCATTTCCATTATAAATGAGCATCGCTTTTTTGAATTGTGCCATCACGCAGTTCTCCCTTTCATCTCTTTATCATCACTTTTCCCCAATTTCGCGGCGTATAAACGATGTTCAGAAAAAGTGGGGAATGAAAAGACAACACATTTGCCCGCAGGCGTTTTCCTTGATATGATGTTGTTAAAATGGTTTTGGCATGCTAAAGGAGTGGACGGACAATGAATATTGATTTTAATTTATTTATGAATGATATTGTGAAACAAGCGAGAGAAGAGATCAAACAGGCTGGCTATAATGAGCTTACATCAGCTGAAGAAGTGGATGAAGCCCTGTCTAAAGAAGGCACGGCACTTGTGATGGTGAATTCAGTATGCGGATGTGCTGGTGGTATTGCAAGACCAGCTGCAGGCTATTCTGTTCATTACGATAAGCGTCCAGATCAATTGCTGACAGTGTTTGCTGGACAAGACAAAGAGGCAACCGCAAGAGCCCGTGAATACTTTGAAGGCTTCCCGCCATCTTCACCATCCTTTGCATTATTAAAAGATGGAAAAATCATTAAAATGGTCGAACGTCATGAAATTGAAGGGCACGAACCAATGGAAGTCGTGTCAAAGCTTCAAGCTGCATTCGATGAGCATTGCAAAGAAATTTAACATGTGACGTTTGAATGATGACATATAAAGCAGCCCGGTCTTTAGATCGGTCTGCTTTTTGTTATATAAGACCATTGAATCAAAATAATTTTAGCGAAATACTATTGCATCTTAAAAAGAAAGTGTTTAAAATACATTATAGTGAATAAATATTCAAAACAATACATGATTTTAAATACTAGGAGGCACTATCTTATGAAAAAGTGGTTATTATTACTTATGACAGCTGGTCTTGCAGCTGCACTCGCAGCTTGCGGAACTTCTTCTAATAATTCAAACGCATCAGGAGATGACAAAACACTCGTTATGGCGACATCAGCAGATTATCCGCCATTTGAATCAAAAGACGGAGATAAAATTGTCGGTTTTGATGTTGATCTTGCAACAGCACTAGCGAAAAAGAACGGCTACAAGCTAGAAATTCAAGATATGGATTTCGCAAGCCTTGTATCCGCCCTTAAAACAAACAAAGCTGATATTGTCCTAGCAGGCATGACCCCTACAGAAAAACGCAAAAAACAATTAGATTTCTCTGATGTTTATTACAATGCAAAAAACTTAGTTGTCTCAAAGAAATCTAGCGGGATGAAAACAGAGAAAGACTTAAAAGATAAAACAGTCGGCGTTCAATTAGGTTCAATCCAGCAGGATGAAGCAAACGGTTTGCAAAAGAAATATAACTTAAAAGTGGAAGACCGTAATAAAATCTCTGATATCATTCAAGAAATCAAAGCAGGTCGTTTTGATGCAGCCATTATTGAAGATAAAGTAGCTGCTGGTTATTTGAAAAAAGAAAAAGACTTCCAAGCATTTGGATTGAATAGTTCAAATGAAGGTTCAGCCATTGCATTCAAGAAAAATAGCGACTTAACAGCTAAATTTAATAAATCATTAAAAGAAATGCAAGACAATGGCGAACTTGATAAATTAATTAAAAAATGGTTTGCTGATGAAAAATAAGTCAGGAAAAGGATCAGCGTCATTCACGAAAATTCAGTAAAAAGCGCTGAAAAGTTCAACTCATGTTGAACTTTTTTCCTGTTTTATTTTTTGATTTCGTATGAAGGCATAAAAAAGGAGACTGTCATGTTAGATTTTAAAGATGTAATACCTCAGATGCCCTTTATTTTAGAAGGGCTTAAGGTCACACTTTCTATTGTAGTGGTATCACTTTTTCTTGGATTTATTTTAGGGATTTTATTAACGCTTTGCAAAATTAGTGTATTTAAGCCGCTCATTTGGCTTGCAGATTTTTATACATCCATCTTCCGAGGCACACCGCTTGTGCTTCAATTGCTCATTATTTATTTCGGTCTGCCCCAGCTTCTTGGGTTTCAAATCGATCAATACTGGGCTGCTGTAGCGGCATTTTCACTAAACTCTGCGGCTTACGTATCTGAAATTATTCGCGCTGGTATTAATGCCATTGATAAAGGTCAAAAAGAAGCAGCCGTTGCTTTAGGCATCCCTTATGCTAAAATGATGAAGGACTTATTGCTTCCGCAGGCATTTAAAAATATTTCACCTGCACTTGTGAACGAAACGATTACTCTGACAAAAGAATCTGCTATTGTGACAGTCATTGGACTGGGAGATGTCATGAGACGAGCCTATCAAGCAGGTGCCGTCACGTATAATTATCTTGAACCGCTTATTTTTGCGGGTCTCATCTATTATATCATCGTGCTTGTTCTCACCTTTGTCGGTAAGTCGGTGGAAAGGAAGTTAAAATCAAATGATTAACATAGAGAAACTCACAAAATCTTTTGGCAAAAATGAAGTATTAAAAGGGATCGACACCACCATTAAAGAAGGGGAAGTTGTCGCAGTCATTGGACCATCTGGTTCAGGAAAATCGACGTTTCTTCGCTGCATCAACTTGCTCGAAAAGCCGACTTCTGGTGTCATTACGATTCAGGATACCGAAATCACAAACCCAAAAACCAATGCACTCAAAGTGCGTGAGAACATCGGAATGGTGTTTCAGCATTTTCACCTTTTCCCGCATAAAACGGTGCTGGAAAATATCACATATGCGCCAATGAATGTGAAGAATCAATCGAAGGAAGACAGCATCAAACAAGCTGAAGATCTGCTGAAAAAGGTAGGACTTTTAGAGAAAAAAGATGATTTTCCGAACCGCTTGTCAGGTGGTCAAAAGCAGCGTGTCGCAATTGCACGTGCGCTTGCAATGACACCAGACATCATGCTGTTTGACGAGCCAACATCTGCACTAGATCCAGAAATGGTCAAGGAAGTGCTAGAGGTCATGAAAGAGCTGGCTCAATCTGGTATGACACTTGTGATCGTCACACATGAAATGGGCTTTGCAAAAGAAGTGGCTGACCGCGTGATCTTTATGGACGATGGGAAAATTGTAGAGGATGCAAACCCTGTGCAATTCTTTGAATCACCGTCATCACAGCGCGCGAAAGACTTCTTACAAAAAATATTATAAAGAAAAAAGAGAGGGAGACTTAACATCTCCTTCTTTTTTTGATTATAATGGGGAAAGTAAAAAAGTTCATCATTTCACAATAAGTGAATAGAAACAAGACAGAAAAGAGTGACTCATATCATGTTTAAAATCGGCTACCGAACGCTGAAAACAGCATTAGGAACAGCGATCGCCATTTATATTGCGCAACTGCTTGGCCTTCAAAATTATTCCGCTGCCGGGATTATTACGATTCTGTGTATTCAGGTGACAAAGAAACGGTCGCTTCTTGCATCAGGCGCCCGCTTTGCCGCATGCAGTCTTGCCATTTTATTTTCTTATCTATTTTTCGATCTGATTGGGTATCATCCTTTTGTGATTGGTCTGATGCTGCTTGTCTTTATTCCGACAACCGTATTGCTCCGCATTAAAGAAGGGATTGTCACAAGTTCAGTCATCATCCTCCATTTATACATGTCGGGCGGGATTACCCTTCACCTCATCTGGAATGAGCTGCTGCTGATTACGATTGGTGTTGGCGTGGCACTTATCATGAACCTGTATATGCCAAGTGTCGATAAAAAGCTCAAACGCTACAGCGAACAGATTGAAGACAACTTTGCAAAAATTTTTGAAGAAATCGAGCAATACTTAATGACAGGGAAACAAGACTGGACAGGCAAAGAAATACCAGAGACACATCAATTGATTAAAGAAGCGAAAGCTCTCGCATATCGTGATGTTGAAAACCATGTCTTAAGACATGAAAACCTGTATTATCATTATTTCAATATGAGGCAAAAGCAGTTCGAAATCATCGAGCGTGTGCTTCCGAAGATCACGTCCATTTCCATTACAACAGAGCATGGACAAATCATTGCAGAATACATTAGAGACTTACGCGAACATATTCACCCAGGGAACACGGCGCATAAGTTTTTAAGGCGCCTCATTGATATGAAAGAAGAGTTCGATAAGCTACCGCTGCCGCAAACAAGAGAAGAGTTTGAGGCAAGAGCTGCACTGTTTCATTTCCTTGGAGAAATGGAACAATATTTAGTACTGAAAAGCTATTTTAAAGGGATGAAAGAATAGAGACGCATGAGTTCCTCCTTCATTGGTCAATCTAATGAAAAAGGAGGAGCCTATGCGTCTTTTATTTTATACCGTATTGACCATGTCCCTTTCACCTATCTGGCCGCTCGGACAAAACCCGCTTCCAGGAGACCCTTATGTCATTATTAATAAACAAACAAATGAACTTGCCTATATTGATCAAGGACAAATCCAAAAAATATATCCTGCTTCTACAGGGAAAACGTCCGATTTAACGCCAGAAGGGGAATTTACCATTATGATCAAAGCGAAAGATCCCTATTACAGAAAAAAGAATATCGAAGGCGGTGCGAAGAATAACCCTCTTGGCAGAAGATGGATTGGATTTGATGCACGAGGAACAGATGGTAGAACATACGGAATTCATGGGACGAGTGACGAAACATCGATAGGGAAATTTATCACGGCAGGCTGTGTGAGACTTCATAATCAAGATGTAGCGCTTCTATTTGACCAGCTTCCGGTTGGGACAAAAGTGTGGATTACAACATCAACCGATTCATTTGAAAAGCTTGCCAAAGACAAACAGGCCATTCGTTGATTGAACGAATCACCTGCTTGTCTGCTTTTATTGAAACCTTATAAAAAGGTTGCGGCTCCTGCTAAAAGTGAAGATATTAGTAGCAGGCTAATCATGAGCAATACCATGAATTTCATCATTTTCTGAGACATATCGCACCCCTATAACCGAAGATTTTTTGCGACGAACGCACCTTTCTTTATTCTAGCTCGTTTTTTCAAATGCGACAAGTGATCAACAAAGGAAGTGAACGGATGAATCAAATCGACCATATTGCCATTGCGGTCTTTTCTATAAAAAACACATCTCGAATTCTTCAACAGCTGTTTAACTGGCATTTTTCAGACATACAAGAAATTCCTGAGCAGGAGATTAAAGCGTCCTTCGCTTCACTTGATCATGTGCACATTGAATTAATTGAACCGATGTCCGGTAGCAGCAAACTACATACCTTTTTAACAAAAAGAGGAGAGGGACTCCATCATATTGCGCTAAAGTCAGGTGACATACAGGCGGACCTTAACCGTCTTGATCATCTTGGCGTGGAGCTTCTCCAACAATCAGCACAGATAGGCGCGAGCGGGAAGCGGATTGCTTTTATTTCACCGAAAGAAACGTCCGGTGTGTTATTCGAATTGTGCGAGCCCTTGAAAGGAGAGGAACATGGCAATGAATGAATCGTTCAATGACTTGGCTACATGGCGCGAAAAAGCATTCATGGGCGGCGGCGTGAAACGTGCAGCTGCGCACCGGAACAAAGGAAAACTAACGGTTCGTCAGCGGCTGCATGAACTTCTTGACGAGGGCAGTTTCATGGAAATTCAAGGATTTGCAACAGGCCGCATGTCAGAGCATGTCGGTGATGGCGTCGTCACTGGAACTGGACTCATTCATGGAAAGCCGGTATGTGTTTATGCACAAGATGCAACAGTGCATGGAGGGTCTTTAGGCGAAATACATGCCAAAAAAATTGCTTCTCTAATGGATCTCGCAGCTAAAAATCAGATGCCGGTCATCGGTCTAAAAGACTCAGGTGGTGCGAGAATTCAAGAGGGTGTGGTATCATTAGAAGGATACGGACAGATTTTTAAACGGAATGTGCTGTACTCTGGTCAAATCCCGCAAATATCCGTTATTTTAGGCTCTTGTGCTGGAGGAGCAGTCTATTCTCCTGCCTTGACTGATTTTGTATTCATGACAGAACAGACAGCTCATATGTTTTTAACAGGTCCGAAAGTCATAGAAAAGGCAACAGGAGAAACGGTCTGTCCTGACCGTCTTGGCGGTGCAAGTGTTCAGCATCAGACAAGCGGGAATGTGCACTATACTGGCAAAGATGAGAAAGACGTGTTAAAAGCGGTTCGAACACTTTTAACGTACATACCAACGAAACAACAGACTGTCATGGACGCTGAAACGAGTAAGCAAGACGCAGCTGATCCAGGCAACATCTTGCCGAAGGATCCATCACGCACCTATGATGTCAAACAAGTGGTGACAGCGATCATCGATTCAGGCTCATTCTTTGAGACACAACCTTGTTTCTCAAAAAATATCGTCACAGGGTTTGCCAGATTACAAGGGGCTTCAATTGGTATAGTTGCCAATCAGCCAAAGGTGCTGGCAGGAAGCCTTGACCTTGATGCTGCCGATAAAGCGGCCAGGTTTATTCGATTTTGCGATGCGTTTCATATTCCGCTCTTAACACTTGTAGACGTCCCCGGCTTTTTACCAGGTGAGAAAGCCGAGCATGCGGGAATTATCCGTCACGGCGCAAAGCTTTTATATGCGTACGCTGAAGCGACCGTTCCAAAAATCACGGTGATTTTAAGAAAGGCGTATGGCGGTGCGTATGTCGCAATGAATAGCAAGGGATTAGGCGCTGACTTTGTTTATGCATGGCCAGCGGCAGAAATTGATGTCATGGGGAAAACGTTCGCTGACGAAATCGTTCATCCTGCTTCGCGCAAGGTTGAAACGGAGCCAAGTGTATTCAAAGCGGCTCAGGCAGGGCTGATAGACGATATTTTCATGCCGTCTGAAACGAGAAAACGATTGATTCGCTCATTTGATTTGCTTCGCAGGAAGGAAGAAGATAGACCGTTAAAAAAGCATGGCAACATGCCGCTATAAGAGGAGGAGCATCATCATGATCAATGAAAAACGTTTACTAGACGAATTTTTAGAACTAGTTCAGATTGATTCGGAAACAAAACACGAAGAGAAAATTGTGGAAGTCTTAAAAGAAAAATTCTCGCAGCTTGGACTAAAAGTGGTGGAAGACGACTCAAAAGCGAAAACAGGCCACGGTGCAGGCAACCTCATCTGTACACTGGAAGGCACTCAAGAGGCTGATACCATCTATTTCACGTCTCATATGGACACAGTTGTTCCGGGCAATGGCGTAAAACCAGTCATTGAAGACGGCTATGTGAAAACAGATGGAACAACCATTCTTGGTGCTGATGATAAGACAGGACTTGCGGCAATGTTTGAAGCGATCCGTGTGCTGAAAGAGAAGAATTTACCGCATGGAACGATTGAATTTGTCATCACAGCAGGTGAGGAATCAGGACTTGTCGGAGCAAAAGCGTTAGATCCGAAGTTGATGACAGCGGCATACGGCTATGCCCTTGATTCAGATGGCAAGGTCGGAACCATTATCGTTGCAGCGCCAACACAGGCAAAAGTACGCGCAACCATTTACGGGAAAACAGCTCACGCAGGTGTCGCGCCTGAAAAAGGTGTGTCTGCGATTACCATTGCATCAAAAGCCATTGCTAGTATGCCGCTTGGCCGAATTGATGAAGAAACAACGGCGAATATCGGTCGTTTTGAAGGCGGAACGCAAACGAATATTGTGTGCGATCAAGTCGATATCCTTGCGGAAGCACGCTCTTTAGAACCTGCAAAAATGGAAGCCCAAGTAGCGAAGATGAAAGAAGCCTTTGAAAAAACCGCTAAAGAAATGGGCGGAAGTGCCGATGTACACATTGACATCATGTATCCAGGCTTCAAATTCTCTCACGGCGATCAAGTCGTAGAAGTGGCGAAAAAAGCGGCTGCAAAAATTGGCCGTCCATCAGAACTACAGACGAGCGGCGGAGGCAGTGATGCAAACGTCATTGCAGGAAACGGCGTCCCAACTGTCAACCTAGCTGTTGGATATGAAGATATTCATACGAAAAATGAGAAAATGCCGATTGAAGAATTAGTCAAAACAGCTGAAATGGTTCTCGCCATTATCGAAGAAACGACAAATCCATCGTAAAGGCAGGAGACTCTGTGAGCACGCAAAAAATCATTATTTTCCAAGTGGGGCAAGAGGATTTTGGCATCAGTGTAGAGCATATTCGTTCGATTGAGAAGGTCCCTTATTTACAAGAAGTATCGAACCTTCCTAAAGAAATAAAAGGACTCATGTCTTTAAGGGGAGAGGTCATTCCTGTCAGTGACACAGGCGTGATGCTTCACGGAAAGCCTCTTGATGTGAACGAACAATCCAAGGTGTTGCTATTTGAATTAAACGGACAAATGGTAGGCTGTCTTGTCTCGGATGCAAAAGATATTATTGATATCGAGCTAAGCGAGATCAAGCCATTTCATATGAACACGAAAGCCTCTGAATATTTTTTCGGCGTTGTGGAGAGAGAGAACAAGATGATTTTACAAGTGGACCCGAATAAGTTCCTTGGGAGAATTGAGGATCTCGATCAACTTCCAGAACGGTTAAAAGAAGAATTGGCATAAAGATAATCCCCTTATCAAATGATAAGGGGATTATCTTTATTCAGCAGCTGGGCTAGCTTGGTCGTTTGCCTCAGCTTTTTTTGATTTTGATTTTTGGTACATGACATTTAAAATAATCGTTTGGATTGTGAGTAATAATCCGCTTGTCATCCAGTATAAAGGAAGGGCAGCGGGTGCATTGATTGAAATAAACAGCATCATGATTGGGAAAATCATGCCCATCACTTTGGCTTGCTTCAGCGCAGCCTCTGTCTGGGTGCCTGATTGCTTCGCAAACCTTTGCGTAACATAAAATTGCAAGAAATACATAGCGCCTGCAAAGATCGCGACCAATAGATCGGTTTGTCCTAAGTTAAACCATAGGAACGAATGTGTTGCGATCTCAGGTGTTGAGCGGATCGCTGAGTAAAAGCCAAGAACAATTGGAATTTGAATCAGCATAGGCAGACAGCCCATTGCCAGCGGGTTCACATTGTTCTCTTTGTATACTTTCATCATTTCCATTTGTAGTTCTTTTTGTTTTTCAGGTTCTTTCGTTTTCTTCAATTTGTTTTGAATTTCGTCAATTTGAGGCTTCACTAGTGCCATTTTCTCCTGCATGACTCTTTGCTTCTTAAATTGGTTCGCAAAAAGAGGGAAAATTAGCAGACGGACGATCAAGGTCACGAACATAATCGATAAACCATAATCATCATGGAAGAAGTTCGCAAGCCAAATGATCAGCTCAGAAAAAGGCTGGACAAAATAATGATGGAAAAACCCATCAGAGCTCGTATTCGTTTGCCCACTCGCTGCAAAAGCAGGTGAGGCAATCATCATTAAACATAAAGTCGTACAAATCGTTAATAAACGTTTCAATTCGTTTCCTCCTCATTTTTAAAAAAATTAATTAGAGAGAGGAAGCGAATGGTCTTCATCATCGTTTGATGATCGTTTCATTCGAATGACTTTACTAATCCAAGTTGTAATGCGATCATATATGATAAACAGAAAGTCTGTTCGATTCAATAAAGATGCGTCCAACTCTTCCAAACGATGTCCACCGAGGTGTTCGTTCATACGGCAGTCTTTTAATAAAAAAGCAATGCCGATGGCCGTCAGCGCTGGAAGAATAATCGTAAAGAATTCAACAAGGAAAAAGACTTCATTGAATGTATCAATAATCATGATTATCACATCCATTTCATTACTCACAGTGTACTATACACCATATGAAATGTCTATTGGAACAAACATCAAGTCGATAGATTTAGGAGGCAGGCAAATGGCTGATTCTCAAAGGAAGGGTCGAATCATTTTTCATATTGATATGAATAGTTTTTATGCATCAGTCGAGATGGCGTATGATCCTTCTTTGAGAGGGAAACCATTAGCCATTAGCGGAAATGCGAAAGAGCGTAAAGGGATTGTGGTCACGTGCAGCTACGAGGCAAGAGCGCTAGGTGTAAAGCCCCCGATGCCGTTATGGGAAGCGAAGCGGCTTTGTCCGGGGCTGATTGTCCGTACACCAAACTTTGACCGGTACCGAAGCTCCTCACAAGAGATGTTTACGATACTAAGAGAATACAGCGATTTAGTCGAACCCGTATCCATTGACGAGGGCTATATTGATTTAACGCATACGCCATATGCCGAGCATGCGGTGAAAACGGCTCATGATATTCAAACGAGGCTTGTAGAGGAGCTCATGCTTCCTTCAAGTATTGGCATTGCACCGAATAAATTTTTAGCGAAAATGGCGTCTAATTGGAAAAAACCAATGGGCATCACCATTTTGCGTAAACGAGATGTACCCCAAATGCTATGGCCGCTGCCAGCGGGTGACATGCACGGAGTTGGACAAAAAACGGCTGATAAATTGAAAACGATTGGCATTCATACCATTGAAGACTTAGCGAAAGCAAATGAGTATACACTAAAGGAATTACTGGGTATCAATGGACCGAGATTAAAGCAAAAGGCGAATGGTGAACATGACGGCATCGTGGACCCAGAAAGGATATACGAATTTAAATCTGTCGGTAATTCGTCAACCCTTCCTCATGATTCTGACGATCCAGATGAACTTGTCGCGTTAATTGATAAGCTGTCACAATCTGTGAGTGCAAGGTTAAGGAGAAAAGAAGTTATGGCCAATCGGCTGCTCATCATGATTCGGTACGCAAGCTGGAAAAATATCACGCGAAGTGTCACCCTCACGAATCCGACCGATCGGAAGGAAGACTTATTTGAGGCAGCAAGGCAGTTATTCCTTAAACATTGGAATGATCAGCCTGTGAGACTCTTAGGTGTGACGGGGACAGACCTTGTAGAACGAAAAGCAGCCGTTAAACAGCTTGATTTATTTTCCTATACAGAAGATGCAAAAGAAGAGCCTCTTCAAACCGTTTTAGAAGGACTGAAAGAAAAGTATGGAAAATCACTCGTTCAAAGAGGGATGACCATCAAGGAAAAAGAGAGCAAAACAAGTGGAACAAGTTTTAATAAAGACTTTTTTCAGGACGAAAAAGGAAATGACTAGCCTGAAAACTTGATAAAAGAGGTGGTGTTGTGGTAATTTCAAAGGGTACATCATTTCAGCAGTAATCAATATAGTGTGTTAGAAGGGACGTCAGAATTATGTCAAAACAACAAATCGGTGTGGTTGGACTAGCCGTTATGGGGAAAAACCTTGCCCTTAATATTGAAAGCCGCGGGTTCTCCGTGTCCGTTTATAACAGATCTAGCAGCAAAACGGAAGAATTTCTTCAAGAATCAAAAGGGAAAAACGTTGTAGGCACATACAGCATCGAAGAATTTGTTCAGTCGCTTGAAACACCGCGTAAAATTCTTTTAATGGTAAAAGCTGGTGCAGCAACGGATGCAACCATTCAATCATTACTTCCTCACCTAGAAAAAGGTGACATCTTAATTGATGGTGGAAATACATATTACAAGGATACGCAAAGACGTAATCAAGAGCTTGCGGAAAGTGGTATCCACTTCATTGGTACAGGTGTTTCTGGCGGTGAAGAAGGTGCGCTAAAAGGTCCATCGATCATGCCTGGCGGTCAAAAAGAAGCGCATGAGCTAGTGAAACCAATTTTAGAAGCGATCTCTGCGAAAGTAGATGGCGAGCCATGTACAACGTATATCGGCCCAGATGGAGCAGGACATTATGTCAAAATGGTCCATAACGGCATCGAGTACGGAGACATGCAATTGATTTCTGAATCATACTTTATCTTGAAGCATGTGGCTGGCTTGTCAGCAGAGGAGCTTCATGAAGTATTCTCAGAATGGAATAAAGGCGAGCTTGACAGCTATTTAATCGAAATTACAGCTGATATTTTCACAAAAGTGGATGAAGAAACAAACCAGCCGCTTGTGGATGTCATCTTAGATAAAGCTGGGCAAAAAGGAACTGGAAAATGGACGAGCCAAAGTTCTCTTGATCTAGGTGTTCCGCTTCCAATCATTACTGAGTCTGTTTTCGCGCGCTACATTTCAGCAATGAAAGATGAGCGTGTTGAAGCAAGCCAATTAATCGAAGGTCCTAAGCCAGCGCAATCAGCAGAGAATAAAAAAGAGCTGATCGAAGCGGTTAGAAAAGCCCTATTCATGAGTAAAATTTGCTCATATGCACAAGGTTTTGCGCAAATGAAAGCAGCATCTGATGAGTATAACTGGGATTTAAAATATGGTGAAATTGCAATGATCTTCCGTGGTGGATGTATCATTCGTGCAGCCTTCTTACAACAAATTAAAGAAGCATATGACCGTAACCCAGAACTGAAAAACCTATTGCTTGATCCTTACTTTAAGGATATTGCTCAAAGCTATCAATCGTCTCTTCGTAAAGTCATTTCACTTGCAGTGGAGCAAGGAGTTCCTGTTCCTTCATTGTCAAGTGCACTTGCTTACTTCGATAGCTATCGCACAGCCGTCCTGCCAGCGAACTTAATTCAAGCGCAGCGTGACTATTTCGGTGCACATACGTATGAGCGCACAGATAAAGAAGGCATCTTCCATACAGAATGGATGAAATAAATATAGAACGACTGAAAACCTTACCCTTTGGTAAGGTTTTTTTGTGTTTACATCTTTTCGGCTAAAAATGCGAAAAAGAGGGATGCTATGTAAAAAAGAAAAGAAAGTAGGGGTCGAAGTGGGCATTTTATATGCACTTCTCCCAGCGATATTTTGGGGAAGTATTGTTCTCATCAGTGTCAAACTTGGCGGGAATGCATACCAGCAAACCCTCGGTATAACGCTTGGCGCATTTCTCTTTTCAATTGCAGCCTTCTTTATCAAAATGCCAGAGCTGACACCGCTTATTTTTGCGGTTTCTGTCATTTCAGGCATCTTTTGGAGCATTGGACAAATGAATCAGCTTTCAAGTGTTGCGTTTCTCGGAGTCTCGAAGGCGGTTCCTTTATCAACGGGCATGCAGCTTGTGAGCACTACTTTATTTGGCGTCATAGTCTTCAAAGAATGGCAAACGATGACGGTCATACTCATTGGTTCTTGTGCCATTTTACTGATTATTGCAGGTGTTGTGCTGACATCGCTCGGTCAAAAAAAGAATGGCGGCGGGAACGGTGGAGGCAATTTCAAAAAAGGGATCATGATTCTGCTCATCTCAACCGTTGGCTATGTCGGATATGTTGTTATTTTGAGATGGTTTCATATTGATGGCTGGTCTGCCCTCGTTCCGCAATCGGTCGGCATGCTGCTTTCATCCTTGGCGATTAGTCTCAAGCAGCACCCGTTTAGTAAATATACGTTTAGAAATATCATTGCCGGCCTTGTTTGGTCGACAGGAAATCTCGGACTTCTTTTGGCTATTCCGCTCATTGGTGTCGCCGTAAGTTTTTCGATGTCGCAGACAGGGATCGTTATCTCGACATTAGGCGGCATTTACTTATTAAAAGAGAAAGCATCCAGAACAAGCTTTGTCATTGCAGGCTGCTTGATGATCATTGCAGGCGGCGTGCTGCTAGGTTTTACAAAATAGGAGGGTAAACGAATGTATCCAGATTTAGAAGGGAAAACAGTCCTGATTACAGGAGCTGGTACAGGAATAGGTCAAGCGATGGCGCGCCGGTTTGGACAAGAAAAAGCCAATGTGGTGATCAATTATTTCTCAGATCAAGAAAGTCCAGATGAGACCATTGCGGATATTCAAAAAAATGGCGGACAGGCTGTGAAAATCAAGGGAGATGTCTCAAAGGAAGAGGATATGCAGGCGATGATTGATAAAGCCGTTGATACATTTGGCAGTCTTGATGTCATGATCAATAACGCAGGCATTGAAAATGAAGTGCCTTCTACCGAAATGACGCTAGATAATTGGAACAAAGTCATGTCGACCAATTTAACAGGTATGTTTCTCGGCTGCCGCGATGCACTGAAGTATATGACAGATCACGGAATAGAAGGATCAATCATCAATATGTCGTCTGTTCACCAGCAAATCCCTTGGCCTCATTTCGTGCATTATGCAGCAAGTAAAGGGGGCGCCAAGCTGCTGACAGAAACACTGGCACTAGAATATGCCCCTAAAAAAATTCGTGTAAACAGTATTGCACCAGGCGCCATCGATACCCCGATCAATGCGGAAAAATTCGATGATCCCGCATTGAAAAAAGGTGTGATCGAGCTGATCCCCATTGGTTATATTGGAAAGCCTGAAGAAGTGGCAGCATGTGCTGTCTGGCTGGCGTCAAAAGAGGCAAGCTACGTCACAGGCTTGACACTCTATGTGGACGGCGGCATGACAAAATATCCTGGCTTCCAAGCAGGAAAAGGATAAGAAGAAACAAAAAGAGCGTACACACACATACGCTCTTTTTTTTTATAAAATACAGACAAATAGATCTAAATGTCTAGACATTTAAAAATAAAAATATATAATATTAACTGGAAGCGCTTTTATTACAACAATGGGGTGAGAGAAATGAAACGTATTTTATTAGCATGCAGTTCAGGAATGTCTACAAGTTTACTAGTTACAAAGATGAAGGCTCATGCCGACTCAATAGGGGACGAGGCAGAAATTTGGGCAGTTGGGCAAGATCAAGCGAAAAAAGAAATGGCGAATGCGGATGTTGTGTTAATTGGACCGCAAATGAGCTTTTTAAAAGGGGATCTTCAAAAAGAAGCAACAAAATACGGGATTGCAGTAGAGGTCATCGATATGCAGGCGTACGGGCTTGCCGATGGACAAAAAGCGTATGAACAAGCCGTTACATTGATGGAGGAATCGTAAAGAATGGAAAAGAAAACACTTGAAGGGCTCACGGAGGAACAAGTCAGTTTTCAATTGATCTTACACAGCGGTAATGCACGCAGCAAATTGCTTCAATCTCTTAAACAATTTCGAGAAGGTCAAGAAGATGAGGCATTTGGTCTTATGAAAGAAGCAGAAGAAGATTTACGTCATGCACATGGCATCCATTTTCAACTCGTGCAGCAAGAGGCAGGCGGGGAGAAAACGCCTTTCTCCTTATTGCTCATGCATGCCGAAGACCACTTAATGTCGACTATGACGATCAAGGAGCTTGTGGGAGAGCTCCTGCCGATTTTCCAATCACTTAAACAATAAAGGGTGTAAACAAGGGGGGAAACCAATGTTTGATAAAATAAGTGCTATTTTGGTTCCAATTGCTGGGAGACTGAACAACAACCGCTATTTAGGTGTATTACGGGATGCCTTTATGCTTGCGTTCCCGCTTACTATTTTTGGTTCCATTATGGTTGTGCTAATGAATTTGCCATTTTTAGATAAAATCATGAGTCAAACCGCACTGGAAGGCGTCCAGTCTGCACTGAATATCGCGCCAAGTGCGACCATCAGCATTATGAGTGTGTTTGTTGTATTTGGGATTGGCTACTATTTATCGAAAAGCTATGATGTGGAAGCAGTATTTGGCGGAGTGATTGCATTAGCCTCTTTCCTACTTCTGACACCATTTTTACTAGAACAAGAAGGCGGTGCATCTATTGCAGGCGTGATTCCAGTCGATCGTTTAGGAGCAAAGGGGATGTTCCTTGGCATGATCACAGGCTTTTTGTCTGCTGAAATTTATCGTTATTTTGTCCAAAAGAAATTTGTCATCAATATGCCGCAGGGGGTTCCGCCAGCTGTTGCTAAGTCTTTTGCTGCACTGATCCCGGCTACTTTGACACTCACAACCTTTTTACTGATCAATATCATCATTACACAAGGCTTCAAAACAAATATGCATGACCTGATTTATCATGCGATTCAGGCACCGCTTGTCGGACTTGGAAGCGGTATCATTCCGACCTTGATCGCTGTTTTCTTTATACAAATTCTTTGGTTCTTTGGGCTTCACGGCCAAATTATTATCAACTCTGTCATGGACCCCATTTGGAATACGTTGTCCATTCAAAACCTAGAGAGCTATACAAAAACTGGTGAGGTTCCAAATATCATCAGCAAGCAGTTTATCGAAATTTATACGGTTGGCATGGGCGGAACCGGTATGACGCTAGCAGTTGTGTTTACGATTTTAATTTTCCTGAAAAGTAAGCAATTAAAACAGGTAGCAAAGCTCGGCCTAGGACCAGGATTATTTAACGTCAATGAACCGATTATCTTCGGTTTACCGATTGTCATGAACCCGCTTATTCTCATTCCATGGATTTTGGCGCCAATGGTTATTACGTGTATTTCTTATTTTGCGATGGCATCAGGCATTGTACCACCGCCGACTGGCGTGAATATTCCCTGGACCGTGCCGATCTTTATAAGCGGAATAATGGCAACCAATTCACTGGCGGGTGGTCTGCTTCAGCTGTTTAATCTGATGATCGTGTTTGTCATTTGGTTCCCGTTCCTGAAGTTTATTGACCGTATGAATGTGAAAAATGAAAAAATAACCACAACGGAAAAAACGAAGACAACCAACATCAAAGGTGAAGGAGACTCAATACATGTCGATGGAAAATAACAAGCAATCATATACATTCCCAGAAGGTTTCTGGTGGGGATCTTCTGCCTCTGCCACGCAAACAGAAGGCAGCGTCCCTGGTGATGGAAAAGGACCGAATATTTGGGATCATTGGTTTGAGCAAGAGCCGACTCGTTTTTTTGATGGCGTAGGACCGAACGTGACATCTCAATTTTACCGAAAATATAAAGAGGATATTCGTCTGATGAAAGAAATTGGGCACAATTCATTCCGGTTGTCCATTTCATGGTCACGTCTTTTGCCTGAAGGGACAGGTGCGGTCAATGAAGAAGCAGTATCTTTTTACAATGATGTGATCAATGAACTGATTGCACATGATATTGAGCCGTTTGTGAACCTGTACCATTTCGATATGCCAATGGCGCTGCAGGAAAAAGGCGGCTGGGTCAACAGACAGGTAGTAGATGATTATGTGAGCTATGCAGAATTGTGCTTTCAATTATTTGGCGACCGGGTGAAAAAATGGTTTACCCATAATGAACCGATCGTGCCTGTAGAGGGCGGGTATATGTATAGCTTCCATTATCCAAACGAAGTCGATTTCCAAAAGGCTGTGCAGGTCGGTTATCATGAACTTTTATCAAATGCGAAGGCGATTGCGGCTTATAAAAGCCTGCAGCAAGGCGGTAAGATTGGCATCATCCTCAATCTTACCCCATCTTATCCGAGAAGCCAGAATCCGCGCGATGTAGAAGCAGCTGAGATGGCGGATGCCTTCTTTAACCGGTCATTCCTAGATCCTGCGGTGAAGGGACATTTCCCAGAGAAACTAGTAGAGGTCTTAAAGAAAGAAGGCTTTATGCCGAGTATGGAAGAAGGAGACCTTGAGCTCATTCGAGAGAATACCGTCGACCTCCTTGGAATCAACTATTATCAGCCAAGAAGAGTGAAGGCGAAAGAGCATATGCCGCATCCAAATGCACCATTTATGCCAAATCATTATTTTGATGCGTTTGACATGCCGGGAAGAAAAATGAATGTGTATCGCGGGTGGGAAATCTATGAAAAAGGCATTTATGATATATTGAAAAAAGTCCAAACAGACTATGATAATATTGAATGCTTTATTTCTGAAAATGGAATGGGTGTCGAAGGAGAAGAGCGGTTTAAGGATGAAGAAGGAATGATTCATGACGATTACCGCATTGACTTTATCTCTGAGCATCTTAAATGGGTGCATCAAGCCATTCAAGAAGGAAGTCATGTAAAAGGCTATCATCTGTGGACGTTTATGGATAACTGGTCATGGTCGAATGCCTATAAGAATCGCTATGGATTTGTCTCAGTTGATCTTCAAGAAGACGGAAAACGTACAATTAAGAAAAGCGGATACTGGTTTCAATCGGTATCAGAGAATAACGGTTTTTAATCAAGATACTTGCTCTTTCCTTGAAAAGGGCAAGTATTTTTCTTATGTGACGGTAAGTGGATGAAACAAAAATGGCTGGTACCTTTTAAGCTAACTAGGCTTAGTGTAGAATGAGAGGAAGCTATGAAAAAACAAGTCAGTTGGTGGTGTGAGATGAAAAAGTACGAACTCATTTCAGAAGAAATCAGAAAACGAATAGGAACAGCATATTATCCAGAAGATCAACCCATTCCAGATGAAAACTCGCTTGCCGCTGAATTTCAATGCAGCCGAATGACGATGAAGCGTGCGCTCGATCTTCTCGTAGCAGAAGGTCTGCTCTTTAGAAAAAGAGGTCACGGTACATTTATTGTGAAGGCAGCGCTCAATCAAGGGGCTATTAATGTATCTGGCCATGAAAATAAAGGGTTCACAAAAGTCATGGCGGATAAAAACGTCACGACTCAAATCATTCACTTTGATGTCCATTTTCCAAGCAAAGAGGTGGCAGCCCACCTATCCATAGACTCCACCACACCCATTTATGACATCATCCGTCTCCGTCTTGTGGACGAGGAGCCATACGTATTAGAAAAAACGTTTATGCCCGTCAATCTTATTAAGGGAATAGATGAAGAGGTTCTATTGGGATCAATCTATGGCTACATATCAAATGATTTGAATTTAAAAGTGGCAGGAGCGCATAAGAAAATTAGAGCGGCTAAATCAGATGAGCTTGACCAGCAATATTTAGGCTGTGACCCAACGGATCCTGTGCTAGAGGTCGAACAGGTTGCTTATTTAAACACAGGCCGGCCGTTTGAGTACTCCTTTAGTCATCACCGCTATGATAAGTTCGACTTTTCAACAGTTGAACTTACGAAAACAGGACGTTAAAAAAAGAGCAGAACCCCCAAGGGAGACTGCTCTTTTTTATATTATTTTATATATTCCACCAATGATACCCATCTTTTTCTAGAAGCTGATCGGCTTCTTTCGGTCCCATAGAACCAGCAGGATAATTTGGTTTTAATGTTTTGTTTTCTGCCCATTTCTCAGAAATCGGATCCACAAAGTTCCAAGAAAGCGCCACTTCATCCCAGTGAGCAAAGTTCGTAGCATCGCCTAGCAAGCAGTCGTGAATCAGCTTTTCATAGGCTTCTGGTGTGTTCATGATGTCGTTATAGTTTGTTTGGTAGTCGAGCTTAATCGGCTTTGCAAATGTACCGCCATCAAGCTTGCGAGCGTTCAGGTGAAGGGTAATGCCTTCATCTGGCTGAATGTGAATGACGAGTAAGTTTGGATGCATGGAATTTCCGTTACCATAGTACAGGTTCATTGGAATGTCTTTAAATTGAACAACAATTTGAGTAGATTTCTTTTCTAAACGTTTTCCAGTACGAATGTAAAATGGCACGCCGGCCCATCTAAAGTTATCAATGAGCAGTTTCCCTGCAACGAATGTTTCCGTGTTTGAGTTCGGGTCAACATTTTGCTCTTCAAGATACGAAGGAACCATGCCGCCATCAACCGTACCAGCATCATACTGTCCGCGGACAAAGAATTGATCGACCTCATCTTTAGAGAAAGGACGAAGAGCGCGTAATGCTTTCCGTTTTTCACTACGGATTTCCTCGGTATTCAGCTTAATTGGCGGCTCCATTGCTAAAAGTGCAACCATTTGAAGCATATGGTTTTGGACCATGTCTCTTAGTGCACCTGAACTTTCGTAATAGCGGGCCCGGTCTTCAACCCCTAATGATTCACTAGATGTAATTTGAATGTTTGAGATATATCGGTTTGTCCAAAGTGGTTCAAAGATGGCATTTGCAAAACGGATGACCTCAATGTTTTGAACCATTTGTTTACCGAGATAGTGGTCAATACGATAAATTTGATCTTCAGAGAATGCATCTCGAATTTCTTCATTTAACTTTTTCGCACTTGGCAAGTCATGGCCAAATGGTTTTTCGATGACAAGTCTTGACCAGCCAGTTGTTTTTGATACACCTTCACTTTTTAGGAACTTTGCAATCGTTCCGAAGAATTCCGGTGCCATCGCTAAATAGAACATCCGGTTGTTTGGGATACTGTACGTATCTTCAAGGCCTGCTAGAAGTGTGTTAAGCGATTGATAGGAAGCAGGGCTTGATACGTCAAAGTCGTGATAATAAAAATGTGAACTGAATTCCTCTATTTTCGCTTCTGCATCATCAGAAGAAACAGATTCTTTCACCACAGCTCTTAGATCCTCATGAGACCACGGACGGCGTCCAACACCGACCACGGCGAATTGATCGCCAAGTTTTCCGCTATGATAAAGTCTATGTATAGAAGGGTAGAGCTTGCGTTTGGCAAGATCTCCTGTTGCGCCAAAAATGACAATGACTGCTTTTGGATTGTTAGTTTCTGTATTCACGAAAAGTACCTCACTTTATTCGTAGCATTGTTGTAATAACCGAGAATGTATGTACATTTTCTTTATTTTAAAGGTTCATTGTTCGTAAAGCAAACATTTGATTCGACTTTTTCTGCTCTCGTTTGACTTTTTTCGAAAATTCCGCTGAATTCACATTTACCTTGTCTTCATGTATTCTATATGAATAAAGATATTGTATACCGGCTTTAGGAGGAAAAGTAATGGAACTGCTCTTTTTAGGAACTGGTGCAGGCATTCCTGCGAAAACTAGAAACGTCACTTGCACTGCGCTAAAGCTTTTAGAAGAAAGAAAAGCAGTGTGGCTTTTTGATTGCGGAGAAGCGACGCAGCATCAAATATTACATACAACGATTAAACCGAGAAAAATTGAGAAAATATTTATCACTCATATGCATGGTGATCATGTATACGGTCTCCCAGGACTGCTCGGCAGCAGATCCTTCCAAGGCGGAGAGGATGAACTAACGATCTATGGACCTAAGGGCATCAAAGCGTTTGTGAGCGCAACACTTTCAGCTACACAAACGCATTTGACATATCCGCTGCATATTATAGAGATAGATGAAGGGATCGTATTTGAAGATGATACCTTTCAAGTAGAAGCAAGACGAGTATCTCACGGTATTCCAGCTTACGGCTATCGGGTAGTGGAAAAAGATGTACCAGGTGCATTAAAAGCCGAAGACCTAAAAGAAATCGGTGTAAAACCTGGACCTTTGTATCAGAAGTTAAAAAATGGGGAAACCGTGACACTCGAAGATGGAAGAATCATTGATGGAACCGATTATTTGGAACCCCCTAAAAAAGGGAGAATCGTTGCATTTTCAGGAGATACCCGTTTATGCGAGAATATAACAAGGCTTGCCAAGGATGCGGATGTGTTAGTCCATGAAGCAACATTCGGTAAAGAAGATGCTGATCTAGCCTACAATTATTATCACAGCACAACAGAACAAGCAGCGAAAACAGCGCAGGAAGCAAGCGCAAAAAGATTAATTTTGACCCATATTAGTGCACGTTACCAAGGAGAAGAGGCACTAAAACAACTATTGAAAGAGGCCCGCGATATATTCCCGCTGACAGAAGCTGCGCAGGATTTCTCTTCTTATTCCATTGACCGCACCCTGTAAAAATTGGATGAATCGTCAAAAAAAGTTGTGTGATTTTTTTGATATTTATAATGACTCTCTTTTTCAGGTAGTGGTAAAATGGTGAAGAAAAAACAAATGACGAATGAAACTATGAAGAATACGGGAGGCACAATCAAAGATGAGCGGTTTTACAGCGTTAAGTGAAGCAGAATTAAATGACCTATATGCAGCACTACAAAATGAGTACGAAACGTATAAAAGTAAAAACTTACACTTAGACATGTCTAGAGGAAAACCTTCACCAAAACAGCTCGATTTGTCTATGGGCATGCTCGATGTTGTGACATCAAAGGATGCGATGACGGCTGAAGATGGCACAGATGTGCGTAACTATGGCGGTTTGACAGGTCTTCCTGAAACGAAGACATTTTTTGCAGATGTGCTCAATCTGAAACCAGAACAAATCATCATCGGCGGTAATTCCAGCCTTAATATGATGCATGATACCATTGCCCGTGCCATGACCCACGGCGTATATGAAAGCAAAACACCTTGGGGAAAGCTGCCAAAGGTAAAATTCCTTGCACCAAGCCCAGGATATGATCGTCACTTTTCCATTTGTGAGCTATTTAACATAGAGATGATCACGGTAGATATGAAAGCTGATGGACCTGATATGGATCAGGTCGAAAAATTGGTCGCAGAGGATGAAGCGATTAAAGGCATTTGGTGTGTACCAAAATATAGCAACCCAGATGGCATTACGTATTCAGATGAGGTGGTTGACCGCCTTGCTTCGATGAAAACAAAAGCAGACGACTTCCGCATTTTTTGGGATGATGCATACGCAGTTCATCACCTAACTGATACGCCTGATACGTTAAAAGATATTTTTCAAGCAGTAGAGGAAGCAGGGCACCCAAATCGTGTGTTTATGTTTGCGTCTACTTCTAAAATTACATTCCCAGGCTCAGGTATTGCACTCATGGCATCTAGCCCGGATAATGTGAGCTTTACTCAAAAACAATTATCGATTCAAACGATTGGACCAGACAAAATCAATCAATTAAGACACCTTCGTTTCTTCAAGAATCCAGAAGGCTTGAAGGAACATATGAGAAAACATGCTGCGATCATTAAGCCAAAGTTTGACCTCGTTCTTTCCATTCTTGATGAAACACTTGGCGGGAAGGACATTGCAGAATGGCACAAGCCAAATGGCGGATATTTTATTAGTTTAAATACGCTTGATCATTGTGCAAAAGCTGTTGTGCAAAAGGCAAAAGAAGCTGGTGTGACCATGACAGGTGCAGGCGCGACTTATCCTTATGGAAAAGACCCGCTTGATCGTAACATTCGCATTGCGCCAACGTTCCCATCACTTGAAGAACTAGAGCAAGCGATTGACATCTTTACATTATGTGTTCAGCTTGTCAGCATTGAAAAGCTGCTGTCTAAAAAAAGCCAGTCAGCTCCAACGGCATAAAGAAAAAACTCCTTGACGCAAAACTAGTCAAGGAGTTTTTGTTTTTAATTGGCTGTTTGATAATAGGAAACAGGTTGCTTCGCTGCGCACCATACATCATAGATTGCAAGCTGCACAATATGCGGTTCATCATGATGAATATAGTGCGAGCTGTTCTGCGCTTGAATCCATCCGCTTTGGGATGACAACGACAGCATCCGTTTATGAAGTCTGAGCCAAGCCTCGTGCGCTGGATGAAACAATCGGCTCTTACCTGATGAAATGACAAGAAGCGGCATCATCCCATAATGGGTTTGTTCCTCTTTTATTGTGCTGAGCATTTGCTGAAAGTCCTCATGCGTACATTCTGCTGTAAATTGCGCCATATATGAGGTGCGTTCTTCTTTTGATAAAAGAGGGAGGATGACCTGTTCTTGCTCCTCACTTGCCGGGTCTAACAGCACCATGCCAATGACCTCATCTCCTCTGCGGCTTGCCCATAACCGGCTGACAAGAGAGCCAAATGAGTGAGCCACAATGAGAAAGGGCGGCTGAATATTGGCTTCTTCTAGCAGTGCATCTAAATCATCTGCAAGATCATGCAATGTTCTTCCTTCACTACTGTCACTGCTTTTTCCATTTCCTAATCGATCATATAAGAAAACCCCAAGCTCAGGATCAATATCACGGGCCATATTCGACCACGTATCACCCGAAATGCCGTAGCCTGCTTCAAAGATAATGGTGGCTTGCCTTTTGCCCTGACGATGTTTTGTATAAAAATGATGTCCATCTATATGATACATTCTTTCAATCATTGCCGAGTTCATTCTTCCATCTCCTCTAAGTGGTTCTTTAGCTAAAAGACGGCACAAAAGGCAGATATGTTTCTCTTAAAAACAAAAAAGATGCCTATTTCAAAAAATAGACACCTTTTTCCTATGCATTTTTACCAAGCGCGGTCATATTGACGCGGGCCTTCGATGGATGTACGAAGCTCTTGGGCAGCTGTTTTTGGAAAGTATGGATCCCGTAAAAATTCTCTGCCTATAAAAATTAAGTCTGCACGCTGATTTCGTAAAATCTCCTCTGCCTGTACACCAGATGTGATCAGACCGACAGCACCTGTTTGGATACCGGCACCTGCTTTGATTTTTTCTGCGAAGGTGACTTGGTAGCCAGGGAATGTGCTGATTTTTGCCTGTACGACAGCGCCTGAGCTGACATCGATTAAGTCGACACCTTGTTCCTTCAGCCATGTAGCAATGCCAATGTAATCGGCAATATCAAGTCCTTTTGTCGTGTAGTCAGAGGCAGACACACGGACAAATAATGGTCCGTTCCATACTTCATTGACTGCATCGACGACTTCTCTTAAGAAACGATAACGGTTCTCTGGTGAACCGCCATAATCATCTGTTCGGTGATTTGCCAGCGGTGAAAGAAATTCATTAATCAAATAGCCATGCGCCCCATGAATTTCAATGATGTCAAAGCCGGCTTTTTTTGCCCGGACAGCTGCATCCTGAAACGCCTGAACGGTATCTTTGATTTGATCGACGGACATCTGGGCAGGGATTTTAGACTGTTCATCAAATGGAAGGCTAGATGGTGCCAGGATGTCACCATCTAGTTCAGCTTTACGTCCTGCATGAGCCAGCTGGATGGCTGTCTTGGTTCCGTATGCTTTGATTTGTTCGTTTAATGAAGCGAAGCCTTCAATGTGCTCATCACTCCAAATCCCGAGGTCTTGATCACTAATTCTTCCCTCGGGGGAAACGGCACTTGCCTCCACCATGATCAGGCCAGCTTGACCTTGGGCACGGGAAATATAATGTGTAAAGTGGAAAGGCTGTAATTTCCCATCACGATCATAGGATGAATACATACACATCGGGGACATTACGATGCGGTTTTTCAGCGTAACACCTTTTAATGTCCAAGGTGAAAAGAGCTTTGTTTCCAAATACCTTCGCCTCCTCATAGAATTGTATAGCCGATTATAACAGCCATTCAAACTTTCGTCATAAAAGGTGCTCAAAGAATATAGCTTTTATGCACGTTTTTGTATAATGGAGAAATAGAGAAAGCAAAGGGGGAGAACGAATGAAATGGCAAACAGAGAGTGAACGAAAGGAACTGCTCACAGCTCTTATGCAGTATGAAAGCATATCGGGTACAACTGGGGAAGTGGCGTTAGCTGAATATTTATATTATTTACTGAGGGAGCGGCCTTATTACAAGCAGAACCCTGATCATTTGGCTTTGCATCCGATGAAAGATGGCCGGTATTATTTAACGGCGCTTGTAAAGCGCAGTTCGCTTTCTCGTACCGTTTTGCTGCTTAGTCATTTCGATGTCGTCGATACAGAAGATTACGGTGAATTTCAAAACATGGCATGCAAGCCAGAGGAGTTAATGGCGTCATTTTCTCAAAAAAGTGCGCTTCTCCCAAAAAGAGCAAGAGAAGATCTAGCTTCAGGTGACTGGTTATTTGGAAGAGGTGCCATGGATATGAAGGCAGGTCTTACTGTACAGCTGTCTATGCTTGAAAGAGCGATGACAGAGACATTTGATGGAAATGTCCTACTCGTCACAGTCCCGGATGAAGAAGTGAATTCTCAAGGAATGCTTGAAGCTGTTCCAAAACTAAAGGAGCTTAAGGAAAGGCATGACCTTGACTATACCGCGTGCTTAAACAGTGAGCCTATGTTTGAAAAGTATCCAGGTGATGAACATTATTATATGTATACAGGCAGTATAGGGAAGGTGCTGGCCGGATTTTTCTGCAAAGGAATTGAAACACATGTAGGAGAGCCGTTCTCAGGCTTAAATGCGAATTTTATGGTATCTGCATTAAATCGGCTGTTAGAGCTGAATAGTGATTATTGTGAGGAAGTAGATGGTGAAGTCACGCCGCCCCCAACCAACTTAATGCAAAAGGATTTAAAAGAAGCCTATTCCGTTCAAACACCTCACACAGCTGTTTCTTTATTTAATGTGCTGATGATGAATCGTTCAAGTGAAGAACTGCATGGGCTTCTTTATGACACGGCGAAACAAGCAGCAGACCAAATCGAAGCTGATATTAAACAAAAAACAGCAGAATTTCAGCGCTTTAAACCTTTTACACCGATTGATACGAGGATTACCGTTCTCACGTATCATGAGCTGTATCAAAAAGCTGCTGAACGCTCAGGTAAACAGGAGGTTGAACGCATTGTAAACTATGCGTTCGCCAATCGAGGTGAGCTTGGAGATCGTGATTTTTCAACCAAAATCGTCTCTGAGCTGACGACGCTTTGTAAGGAAGATGGGCCGCTCATTGTTCTATTTTATAGTCCACCATTTTATCCAGCGGTTTCCTCAACGGAAGATCCGCATATCCAAGCAACCTTAAAGAGGATTCAAATAGAGGCAAAGAAGAGTTATGGACTTGAAATAGAAGAAGTGAAATATTTCCCGGGATTATCTGATTTAAGTTACTTACAGCTCGAAAAACAGGAAGTAGGTCATTACACGACCAATATGCCGCTTTATCAAAAAGGCTATTCTTTACCAGAAGGAGAAAAGGGAGCACTTTACGTTCCAGTTATTAACGTGGGTCCATTAGGAAAGGACCCGCACAAATGGACAGAGCGGCTGCACATCCCGTTCTCATTCGGCATTTTGCCAGAATTACTAGAATCAGCGATTCATGCTTTGTTAGAGAAAAAGTAAGTCTTGTTTATGTATGAGATCTCTAGAGCCTTTGAAAGCTTATGTGCTTTTGAGTCGAGGATGTAGAGTAAATGAAGGTTAATGAGGAAAGAAGAAGTGGAGAGAATGTTTCATTACTTTAAAATAGATAAAGGGAGCCATAGGCTCCCAATTAGGATTATACTCGTCTACCCTCATAATGAGCTGTCCAAGTTCCATCAGAATTTTTAGTGATGCCTTTTAGATACCATTTAATCCCATCTTGTTCGAACGAATTGGCAAAAATACCAGTATTGTTGGTAATATCCCATGTGTAAAGTTGAGCTTTAAAATCACTTGTAACGTGGACATCCTCTGCGTTAGAATGTGCACTTGTAGCAAATGCAGGTGCTGCGGAAAAAAGTAAAGCGAGTGACAATGCGGATCCAGTAAGAACCTTAACTAATTTCATTTAAAACACTCCTCTTCCTCATTTTGTGGTACATATAAGTAATTCTACATAAGGTAATATATTCTTTGTTAATATTTGTTAATTATTTGTGAAAAATCACTCATTAGATAAAAATAAAAAGCACCTGTCATCAAAACAGGTACTTTTCTCTATCATTTATACGTGCTTGCTGAAAACATTTCGTTTAATTCTGCTGCACGTTTTGTTGCGGTTTTGACACAATCGACAACGGCTTCTTCAAATTGATAGGCAGCAAGTGTGTTCAGGCCGGCTTCTGTCGTTCCGCCTTCACTTGTGATTTCTTTGCGCAGTTCAGCAGGTTCTTTACCGCTGCTTTGAAGCATGTTTGCGGCGCCCGCAATCATTTGGCAGATGAGCAGCTTCGCTGTTGCTTGGTCCATCCCAAGTTCCGAAGCGCCTCGCTCCATTCCTTCAATCAAATGATAAATGAAGGCTGGACCGCTTCCTGCAATAGCTGTAACAGCATTTAGCTGTGATTCATCTAATACCGTCACATGACCGATCGTTTCAAACAGCTCGATTGCTTTATTCTTTTGATCCTCTGTCACTTCTTGACTGACAGAAATGCCTGTTGCTGATTGCTGAATGGCGGCTGATGTATTTGGCATCGCGCGAACCACCGCAGTCTTCTCGCCAGCATAGTGTTGGATCGTTTCAATAGAGATGCCCGCTAAAATCGAAATGATCAGCTGCCCTTGTAAATGAGGCCGAACTTCAGATATCCCGCTTTCAGCATCTTTCGGTTTTAAAGCAAATACGAGAATATCCGCTTCTTCATAAATAAAAGAACGAGAGAAATCCGTTTTGACCCCATAACGCACCTTTAATTCTTCTAGACGTTTTTCATTCGTTTTGTTTGTGACAATAATATCTTCGTTTGACATGATGCCGCTTTTTAATAAACCTTTCATCATCGACTCTGCCATTGAGCCTGCACCAATAAATCCAATTTTACTCATAAGCCGCTCCTCCTTGTAGAAAATAAAAAAACCTCTCGCCTGAAAAGGACGAAAGGTTTTTCGCGGTACCACCCTCAATTAGCATGCAAATATGCATACTCAGCTCTAGTCCCTTAACGCGGGAAACGTTTAGGTTTGCCTAACAGCTCAAAGGGCAGGTTCAGCAAATAAGAGGATGGTGAGGTCTTACAGCCGGCGGACCTCACTCTCTTGCATCATTATTTTGCTTACTAATCCTTGTCATCACGCATTTTATATTTGTTGTTCATTATGCAACGATGGACAAGTTTGTGTCAATAGGGACAGATAAAAAAATTGACCGCCTAAACCGCATGACAGTCTGCCCTTTGCAGGATACAATGAATAAAGAAGACGGAGTTACAATGAACCATGAGTCAAAAAGCAGGAGATGACATAAAAAAGTGAAAGAAGACATCATTCAATTATCCATCCCGACACCATTTGCTGTTGGAGATGTACATGCATATATTTTAAAAGGAGAAGCTGTGACCTTAGTAGACTGCGGGCCGATGACAGAAGAGGCGGAGCACGCCTTTGTCACGCAATTACAGGAGCATCGTTTATCAATAGACGATATTGATCAAGTGGTGTTGACCCATCATCATGCAGATCATGTCGGTCTTTTAAATCTGATGAAACCTCATGTCCGTGTGATCGGACATGAGTTAAATGAGCCGTATATTAGCCAGGACCCTGTGTTTAAAGAGCGTCAAATTGCTTTTATGGAACGATTTTTTCAGCAGTTAGGTGTGCCGCTTCGCCGAGGTGAATGTGAAAGAATCGTGAAGCAATCTTATACATATTCCTGTACTGCACATGTAGATGACGTCATCAAAGAAGGCGATCGATTGAAAGGACATGAACACTTCTTTGTGATGGAAACACCGGGACATGCACAATCTCATCTTTCCTTTCTAGATGAAACAACGGGCCACTTCATTGGTGGAGACCTTCTTTTAACGACTATTTCCTCAAACCCGTTAATGGAAGCGCCGTATGAAGGGGAGGAACGCCAAAAATCGCTGCTTCAATATAAAGCATCACTCAATCGATTACTTCATCTGCCGATCAAGACGATTTATCCAGGACACGGGCTGCTCATCACGTCTCATCATGAATTAATCAAAGAAAGATTTAAGAAACAAGAAAAACGGGCAAATACGATGTATCAGCTACTCAAACGAAAAGAAATGACTGCCTTTCATCTTTGCCGCAAGCTATTTCCAGTGCTGTACGAAGAGGCCTTATTTTTAACGATGTCAGAGACAGTAGGGCAGCTGGATGTCCTCTTAGAAGCTGGACAAATTGAAGAAGTGCAAAAAGATGGAATTCTCTATTACAGGGCAAACTAAGGAGTGAAACGCATGGGGCGATTAACAGGAAAGAGAATATGGATTACTGGCGCATCTGGTGGCATTGGTGAAAAAATGGCGTATTTGGCAGCAGAAGAAGGCGCAGAGATCATGATTTCAGCAAGACGAATTGAAAAGCTGACGGGTGTAAAAGAAAAGATTATGAGTGCTGGCGGAGTGTGTCACATCGTGGAGCTAGATGTCAGTCACCTTGAGGACATTGATCGCGCATATGAAGAAGTGGGGGCTGTTGATATTTTGGTTAACAATGCCGGTTTCGGTGCGTTCGATCTCGTTGAAGATGCGTCCATTGAGGAAATGGTGTCGATGTTTGAAGTAAACGTGTTTGGTTTAATCGCCTGCACGAAAAAGGTCATTCCAGAGATGAAACAAAGAGGACACGGACATATTATCAATATTGCCTCTCAGGCAGGAAAGATTGCCACCCCGAAATCAGCCATTTATTCTGCATCCAAGCATGCCGTCCTTGGTTTTTCAAACAGCCTCAGAATGGAGCTGTCAGACATCGGCATTCACGTCACCACAGTGAATCCAGGACCGATTGCCACTGACTTCTTTACCATCGCCGATCGCAGCGGTGAATATGTGAAGAATGTTGAATTCATGATGCTTAGTGCGGACAAGGTGGCTGGGAAGGTCGTATCCGCTATGATGACGAAAAAAAGAGAGATTAATCTGCCTGGATGGATGAACGCTGGCAGTAAATTGTATCAATTATTCCCATTTTTATTTGAAAAAGTAGCACGAAAAGCGATGATGAAAAAATAACAAAAAAGAAACCAGTTGTGAACTGGTTTCTTTTTTTGAAGTAAGCTGCCATTGTGACCGTTTTTTTATCTCCGCCTTGCTGCTTGCTGAAGCGGGTCCCACACACTGTTAAAAGGCGGTGCATAGCTAATATCTAAATCTTCAAGATCTGTTATGGTTAGCTGTTGGTAAAGAGCAGTTGCCATCACATCGATCCGTTTATCTACACCGTTTCTTCCGATGATTTGGGCACCGAGCAAGGTGTAGTCATCACTTCTGTAAATCAGTTTGATTTTCATTTTCTGCGCATCTGGATAATATCCAGCGTGATCCGTACTGTCAATGGTGATGGAGGAAAAAGGAATGTCAGCTGCTTGTGCCTCCTTTTCAGATAAGCCCGTTCGTCCCGCTGTCATGCTCATAAATTTCATGACGGCAGTTCCAGTCACGCCTTGAAACGCCCGGTTTGTTCCCGTCATATGAAAACCAGCGATTCTTCCTTGTTTATTCGCCGTTGTACCGAGCGGAATATAATCGAGTGATTGTTTGATGCGGTGATAAGTGGCTGCGCAATCCCCGGCAGCATAGATGTCTTTTACATTGGTTTGCATGTATTCGTTTACAACAATGGCACCATTTGAAAGTCGTTTGATTCCTGTTTTGTCTAAAAAAGAGGTTTGCGGGGTGACGCCGATGGCCATGATAACCATATCTGTTTTTATGGTTTGTTTGTCTGTTTGAACAGCTGTGACACGTGACTCGCCCTCTAATGTCTGCACGGTTTCCCCGAGAGTTACGTGAATGCCTTGGGCATCCGCCTCTTCTTTCAGGTTCTTTGCCATATCGGGGTCAAAGCCCGGACCAAGTGTTGAACCCCGCTGAATAATATGTACATTTTTTCCTAGTTCCTTTAAATTTTCAGCCATCTCTAAGCCGATATATCCACCGCCAATGATCGTGACATGTGTGATATCTTGTTTTAAGTGGTCTAAAATGGACAGCGCATGCGGAATGGTTTTTAATACGTGTACGCCTTCTAGCGGCTGATTATTTAAATTCAGTGTGACGGGACTTGCTCCTGTCGCAATTAAGAGGCGGTCATAGCTTTCGGTAAAGGGTTCTTTTGTTTTCGTATGATGACCTGACACCGTTTTTTGCTTTGGGTCAATGGAGGTCACTTCGTGTAAGCATCGAGCATCAATTCCGTATTTGTCGCGAAATGTTTCAGCGCTGCGTGCAATCAGCTTGCTGTGGTGATCAATGAGACCGCCGATCAAGTAGGGGAGGCCGCACTGTCCATATGAGAAAATCTCTCCTTTTTCAAAAGCGACAATATGTGCATCTGGATCCTCTCGATATATTTGCATAGCACAGCTCATTCCTGCTGCATCTCCGCCAATGATCACATATTTCATTTGGTGTGCTCCCTTCTATCTATCGAACTGAATACTCTTATTTACCCTCATTTTCCTTTTTTTAATGCTTTTTTTCGCAAAAGAAGCAAACTTTAGTGGAAAAATAAAGACAGCGCCTTCATTTTAAGCTACAATCGGATTATCGTCTTTTTGGTTACGAGTTTAGTGAAGATTGGTGGGAAAGACTTTGAGTGACACGCGACTAGATTTTAATACTTTATATACACGTCATACAAGAGAGGCTTGGTCTGCTCTTGGAGAATATATGCCGGTATCTGTTTCAGAAGAGGAAGCAAGAGCACTTCAAGGATTAAATGACTATTTATCGCTTGAAGAAGTTCAGGATATTTACATACCACTTATTCGTTTTCTGACATTGCATGTCTTTGCAGAAAAACAAAAAAATCAGCATGTGAATGCCTTTTTAAACTACCCACACCATGCGAAAATTCCTTTTTTAATTGGGATTGCTGGAAGTGTGGCTGTCGGGAAAAGCACAACGGCCCGTATCATCGAAACGCTTTTATCGAGGCTTGGAGATGGACTGAAAGTGAGTCTTGTGACAACAGATGGCTTTTTGTATCCTCAAAAAGAATTAAAGGATCGAGGACTCATGGAAAAGAAAGGCTTCCCAGAAAGCTATGATGTCAAAGCCTTGTTGTCTTTTTTAAACGAATTAAAATCAGGGAAACAAACTGTGCATGCCCCGGTATATTCGCATCTGACCTATGACCGGCTTGATGGTGTGTATGAAACGGTGGAGGATGCCGATATTGTTATTATTGAAGGAATCAATGTGCTGCAATCCCCAGCGCTGGATGATCTGAAGGATGAACCGCGTGTGTTTGTATCAGATTTCTTTGATTTTTCGATTTATGTAGATGCTGCTGAAACGCAAATTCAATCATGGTATAAAGAACGGTTCCGTTTGCTGAGGGAAACAGCTTTCCAAGATCCTGAATCCTTCTTTCATCAATACAAAGATTTGACGGATGAAGAGGCAGATCACATGGCAAGCACAATTTGGAATACCGTCAATCGCCCTAATTTATATCAAAATATTTTACCGACAAAATATCGAGCTGATCTCATTTTGAAAAAAGGTGATCAGCATAAGGTGGAAGAGATTGCTATCCGCCGAGTATAAAGAAAAACCGCTCAAACGTGAGCGGTTTTTTTAATGATCTCCACTGACTTTCACAGCGATGGCAGCTGCGGATCGCTTTTTCAGGCGGTAGTATCCAATGAGTAGGAACGGAACACCTGCGATGGTGATGATCGACAAGACTGAAAAAATGGAGAAGGGATGGGCTGCGCCAAAATAGTCAATGCACAGTCCGCCGACAAATGGTCCGATGACGCTGCCGAGCTGAGAAAATCCCATCGCGCCAAAGTACGACCCCTTGACTTCTGGCTTTGCCACATTGTCTACAAATAGATCCATCATCGCAAACAGCAGAACCTCCCCAATTGTAAACACGACAATGATGAAAGCAAGCATGCCGAGACTCTGTGAAAAAGCAATGGCAAACAAACTGCCCGCAAGAAGAATATTCCCAGTGGTGAGCGACAAAATGGTGGAGTAGCGTTTGGCGATCATGATGAGCGGATATTGTACGACAATGACAACAACTGCATTTAAAGATAAAAGGTATCCAAACAGTTTCGGACCATCCTCAATCATAGGCGAAGCGGATAAATATTGAGGCAGCGTTGAGCTCAAATGCGAATACCCGAACGAACATAAGGTAACGCCGATGAGGATAATGCTAAAGACCGTATCTTTTTGGATAATGGAAAGGGCTTTTTTGACCCCAATTTGTTTCGTGTTTTCTGGAGCAGCAACTGGATGTTTCTGAAATTGCCAGGCCAGCGTTAATCCGTATAACAAATAAATGAAGGCAGCGACGAGAAATGGAAAGGTTGTTTTCGATGACCCGAGATATAAGCCAAGCAGCGGACCGAAGATGACCCCTATGTTAATGGCTGTATATCGTAAATTAAACACAAACAACCGAATACTTGACGGGGTGACATCAGATAAGAGCGCCTTAGATGTTGGTTCAAACAGTGCCCGGCACAGTCCGTTTAAAGCGTTCATGATAAAGAAGACCCAAATGGCGTCTGCAAATGCAAAACCAACAAAGACAAGTGTCCAACCGAAGATTGATAGAAGCATGACCTTTTTTCTTCCGATACGATCAGAAATATATCCACCGTAAAAACTCGCAACGATCCCAATCAGAGAGCTAACGGCAATGATTAATCCAGCAGAAGAAGCTGAGGCGCCTTTGACTTGTGTTAAATAAACGGCCAAAAAAGGAATGCTCATGGACGTCGCCATTCGGCCAAATATGGTGCCGATGATGATCGTCCAACTAAGCGGATGTAGCGTACGTAAGTTATTTTTCATGCTGTTTCTCCCCTGAGTTTGTAAGATGTTCCAATCATACATGAAAAATTGTGCAAATTAAATACACAATTTGATGGAGGGGACATCCGCCATATGGCAGAGAAGTTTGATTGGCTCGTATTTGGAGACGCGTGCTTTTTTCTGCTGGTGCTTTTATGCCACTGATTCGCGCGGTCATTTGACCCCATTTAATCAAGGTCGATCGCGACGATTTGCTGCAAGGACAGGTTGAGAACATCTTCATCATTGACGATTTTTATGCGCTGCGTTTCATAATGAATGGCTTTGACCCAGCCCCAAAACTGCTCTTTTCTACCTGCTGCGGCATATGTCACGCAAATCGCTTGATCCTCAGTAATCGACTGTGTGATCAAAAAATTCATTTCTTCCAGTTGATCGGTGCTCAGCGGGGGAGGGGTGTATTTTTTTTTCTGCCGTTTTTGAGCAAGCAGCTGCTCCCGGTGCTCTGGAAGCATCATTCGGCTTGATTCCCACATGAGGTTGTATCCAGGTGTTAATTTATTGGGATTCATGGCTGTTCGCCTCCGTTATTTGTAATGTCCGCCAATTTTTTCGGCGCGGTGATACGCCTGCCCTGCGCTTGTCAGTGACGAAGCGTGCAGCAGGGCAGCAGGTCCATACTTTATGTGGATCGCATCAAATACTTTGCTGAGTTTGTCTTTTTGAACATGATGATCAAATAAAGTTAGCTGATACTGGCTGTCAGACTGCAGCTGTGAGAGAGTAATACCGACACTGCGAATGGGCTGACCATCCCAGTGCTGCTGGCATAGCTGAATGGCTGCCTCTGCAATATCTGTCCCGTACTGTGTAGGTGAATGAAGCTTGATTTGTCTATGAAATCCGGTCGGGTGAGAAAAATCAGCGCCTCTCACGCCAACAGACACTGTTTGCCCAAGATAATGCTTAAAGCGTGCACGTCTTGCCACCTCTTCGCTCAATTCAAGAAGAGCGACTTTGATATCCTCAAAAGACGCATAATCATGTGGGAGAGTCATATGATGTCCCACCGCTTTTTGCTCATTATGTGTGTGAACGGTGACCGGAGAGGGATCATGCCCTAAAGCTGTTCGCTGCAAAAGCTCTCCGTTGATTCCCCAGCGTTTTTTAAGCCGGTCTAACGGATAAGCAGCAAGCGTCCCAATGGTACTGATGCCCATTCGTTTTAAATGGTGCTCCATTCGTTTACCAACGCCAAATAATTTTCCAATCGGAAGCGGCCATAAATCAGCCGCAACACTGTCTGCGCGAAGTTCATAAATGCCAGATGTGTTTTTTTTAGCAAAATGGTCACAGGCCATTTTAGCGAGCACTTTATTAGGACCGATGCCAACACGTGCGTAAATACCCGTCTGATTCATAATGGTTGTTTGTATATTTTGAGCGATCTCACGGGGAGAACCGAGTAGTGTCAGGCTGCCTGTAATATCGAGAAATTGTTCATCAATTGAATATGGTTCGACAAGATCTGTGTATTGTTCAAGCAGCTCTGTGATCATGACAGAGATATCAAGATAGCGCTGCATACGAGGGCGTACGACGACAGCTTCAGGGCATTTCTCCTGTGCTTCCCATAATCTGGATGCATTTTGGACGCCCCGTTTTTTAGCGAGCGGGCAGGCGGCAAGTACGACTCCGCTCCGCCGCTCAGGATCTCCAGAGACGATGAGCGGCACATCCTTCAAGTGGGGAGCCTCCACTTTTTCGACTGACGCATAAAACGATTGCATATCCACAAGCAGAATGGCTCGTTCATTCATTATTTTCACCTCTTAGAACGTATGTTCTGTTTCTATTTTAACCGTCAGGAGGCGAAATTGATACTGGTAAATCATTCAAAGAAAAGAGTATAAATCCATACAAAAAAAGACGAAGTGGAAGACACTTCGTCTCATTTGATGCAACATATTTTAAGCATGTGCCAAGTTGTGGGATGTTTGGAGCGGCTCAGAACGCAAACGATAGGCCATCAGTTTTTTCTTAGGCTTATGTGTAAACTGCCGCACCACATCCACGTGGTCATCGTAATGATACAGATAAAGGGTCACATCATGCTTGCCAAGCTTTGTTTGCATGGTAAGAGGCGCCGGCCCTTCCTGCGGATGAAGAAAGCGCTCTTCATCACCAGGATAAATATAATAGCGTTCAATAAAGATCGCATCATTAAAATGTTGAATAATTTCAGATGTTTGTTGATCATTGAGCGGACGATCTTCAAACATGATCGTTGTTTGATCACTTGTTACTTTTGCATGCACTGCATAACGACTAAAAAGGCGTTCCACAACACCAGAAGGCAGCGAAGTGACAAGAAGCTTTAAAAGACTAAACACAACAAGTGAAGTAACAATCCAAACCAATATCATCATCTCCAATAAACATTTGTTACATTTCCTATATGAACCATCTTAACATACCAAAAGAATGAAACTTTCGCACAAAAAGTGAACTTTTTGAAATAAGTGTGAAGATTTACAAGGAGATGACGGCGAAAGAACGAAATCAACAAAGCTGAAAGGAAAAAAGGCTGCCACGTAATCTTTACAAACAATAAATCGGACAGGTAGACTATTGAAACAACAGTTTTTTGTAAAAAAAGAGAGCGGTAAGCCAAAAATGAAAAGGGGCGAGGTCATCATGATACGTCAAGTGAAGCCGTCAGATTTTTACGCCGTCACATCCGTCATCCAAAGCTGGTGGGGAGGTAAAGATTTGCGCGCAACATTGCCGAAGCTATTTTTTGAACATTTTCAGCAAACAAGTTTTGTCGTCGTTGAAAAAGGTGAACTGATTGGCTTTTTAGTCGGTTTTTTATCGCAATCTCGTTCAGATGAAGCGTATATTCACTTTGTTGGGGTACATCCAGATCACCGGAAATTAAAGATCGGAAAAATGCTGTATCAAGCCTTTTATGATGTGGCAAAACAGGAAGGAAGAACAACCATTAAAGTGGTAACAGCACCTGTAAATAAAGTATCAATTGCCTATCATGCAAAATTGGGCTTTCAAATTGAAAAAGGGGATAAAACTGTAGAAGGAATCTCCGTGTTTTCAGAATATGAAGGAATAAATGAAGACCGTGTTTTATTTGTGAAAAAGTTAGAGGCGATGTCATGATTGTCAATTTAGATCAAACAATAGGAGATGTAGCAAAGCAGATCTTACATATTCAACTAGCTGCATACCAACAAGAAGCTGAACAAATTGGCTATGCCGATCTTCCGCCATTAAAAGAGACCATTCAAGATGTAATGAAAGCAAAAGAGCAATTTATTGGTTTTGAGCAAAAGGGAATCTTACTAGGTGTTGCCTCTTATGAAGAGCAGAAAGATTATTTGATCATTAGTCGATTGGCTGTGCATCCCAAAGCGCTAAAGCAGGGTATTGGAACAAGACTTATGTCTACAATTATGGAGAAAAATGTCCCTATAGAACTGACCACTGGGCAAAAAAACACCCCTGCAAAAAGGCTATACGAAAAGTTAGGATTTGTTGAAACAAATGTGATTCATGTTGCAAAAGAGCTCACCTTATCAAAAATGAAATGGACACCGAGGCGAAAGGTTGAGGTTGTCGAATTCAAAAAAGAATGGCATGAAGAATTCCATCAAGAAAAGCAGCGACTCAAGCAAATCATTCAAAAGAGCTGGATAGAAGGACATCATATTGGTAGTACGTCAGTTGAAGGACTTGTTGCCAAACCCATTATTGATATCTTAATAGAAGTAAGTCATATAAAAGAGATCGATAGAAAAAGAGAGAGATTTGAACATCTTGGATATCAAGCGCTCGGTGAAAATGGCATAAAAGGGAGACGTTTTTTTCAAAAGGGTGGCTTGAATCGTACGCATCATGTCCATATTTATGAGAGAAATCATCCTGATGTGAAAAGGCATTTATTGTTTCGAGATTACTTAAGGGCCCATCCAGAACGAGCTGTAGCGTATGCGTCTGTCAAGGAACAATTAGCAAATCAGTATCGGGAAGATATACAAAGCTATATGGCAGGAAAGAATGAAATCATAAAAGTAATAGAAAATGAGGCATATCGCTGGGATAGAAAAGGAGGAGAGGAAGCTCTTAAATAAGCTACCTCTTTTCCTCGTTAATTAGGAAGCTGAACATTGCCTTTTACAGTATAGGCCTGTGAAGCAGCAGTAGATGGAAGAGCGGGTAATTTATCCTTTACGATGACCCCGCGGATATCTGTGATTCGAACAGGAAGAGATTTAGACCCCATATTAAATCCAAGGAAATGGTTGTAGTCTGTCTTTTCCATGTTCACCCATTGTCCATCTTTGTAATATTCCATTTTCATAATCGGATATTTATGATTGCGCACTTGAATCGCAGCCCACCACTTACTGCTACCTTCTTTTATTCTGTAAACTACATTTCCGCTAATCGGTGCTTTTACAATTTTCCAACTAATTGGGATTTTCCCATCTGCCATATTGCCGATTTTGGCAAAGGCATTATGAGAAAGATCAAGAGCTCCTTTCGCTCCTTCTGGATATTTATCGGTTACATACACAACGGTTTTTCCTTTTGGACCCTTTACTTCAAGGTAAGCCCCTGCAAGTGCCGCATTTATCCCTTTATAGTTATAGTCATGGGGATTTAAAGCCGTAATTTTCATGTCAGATGGAATAGGATCTAATAATGCGGCGCCCCCTGAGTAACCAGATCCCGTATAAGTTGCATAGCTTTCTCGTACTTCATCAAGGACAGATGCCGCTTTCATGTTTGGCACAGCGAAACTCAACATCAATATCAGTGCCCCGATGAAGCAGAGAGATAATCTTTTTTTCACGATCTAAAACCTCCTGTTTATTCTTTTAAAATTGGTAGCGTCATAAGTATAATTCTAAAAAACAAGAAGCAAAAAGAGCCAATAGATAGATATAATCATAGTGAGAAGAGCGTGTATTTCAAAGAATATGACTTTCGGATTTAGTCGTGTGTCATGTTTTATGGTGTTTTATGTGTTACAATGTAAGCATCAATTTAAAAAGGATGTTCGCCATGTATATTCACATCACAGAACAGGCTAAAACATATATAGAAAAACAGCAAACAGGAAACGAAACTAAGGAATTACTGCTTCGCTACGATTCAGAAGGTTGTGGCTGTGCAGTGAGTGGCGTACCAATGCTTTGGTTAACAAGTGAAAGAACAGGTGAATGGGAACAACTTAAAAATAGCCAACATTTAAAACTATATATACACATTGCACAGAAGGTATTCTTTGATGAGGAAATGACCATCGATTTTAATGAAAAAGCCAATACATTGATGCTGAAAAGTCCTCAGCAAATACTCAGTCCAAGAATGGGCATACTTGTAAAGTAAGGTGGAAACGTAGTGGATCAGAAGCTTAGAGTGATACAAAACACGGCACAAAATAAAACATGGGTGTCGTTTTTAAATAACAATCATCCCTATACCCTTTTGCACTGGTCAATAGGTGGAATGGATTCGGTGAAAAAGGATGTTTGGCTTCTTCAGGATGAAGTCACATTTGAAACGGAAGAATTCCCAACGCTCGAATTAGCTGTCAATTGGATCAAAGAGAATATGGAACAGGTAACAGATGTATTATAAAAGCCCTTTTTGACAAAAGGGTTTTTTTCGTGTCTTCATCATCTCATTAAACAACTGGGAACGTCTAATCTGAAAAATGATCTTTTGCAACGCAAAAAAACTGTTTTATAACAACCAATTCGACAAAACGAGAAAAATAGACATGAAAAAATCGTGGATATAAATGCCGAAAAATAGGCAATGGAAGCGGTTATTGCGGGATACCGAAAACTTTGCGAAAAATGACATTTCATATTTCTTCCATTCGAGGAAATATGATAGAATACAACATGTATCGTATATGAGAAGGGAGGTGCTAAAGTGAATTGAAGCTCAAGCTGTCATCGCCTCAGGTTGGAATCAAAATAAACGAATGGTATAGGCAGATTTGCGGATTTCATGTCATGAAAGCAGAGAAGCTGAAGGCCGAGATCGAGCAGGAAATTCTGGAGATGGAGCAAGATCAAAACTTGTTGCTGTTTTACCAGCTGATGGATTTTCGCCATAAGGTGATGCTTGAATATTTTGAACCGGCAAAGAAAGCCTCAAATGATGAAGAAATTAAAAACCTGCTAGAAACGATCGAACATTCGCAAACGAAATTAACGGACATGCTTGAATACTATGTTCATTTTTTCACAGGAATGTTTGAGTTTGAACAGCAAAACTATTTAAGTGCCATTGCCTATTACCGTTCAGCAGAAAAAAAGCTCAATCTCATATCAGATGATATAGAAAGAGCAGAATTTTACTTTAAATTAGCTGAAATATACTACCACATGAAACAAACCCACTTTTCGATGCACTATGCCTTGCAAGCGTTAAATACGTACTCTGCCTACAGAACGTACACGCTGAGAATCATCCACTGTGAATTTGTCATCGGTGCAAACTATGATGATTTGAAATGCTATGAACATGCATTGCCCTACTTTAAAAATGCTCTAAATCGAGCACGATCGATTGGAAACCCTCGAGTCATAGGTTCGGCCCTTTTCAACTTAGGTAACTGTTATTACCAAATGAACGATCTTGCGGAAGCAAGCCGTTATCTGAAAGACTCTCTTGAAGTGTTTGAAAAGGAGAATTTAACCCATCTTAATCGCTCTCTAGACCCACTATTTATGCTCACCCAAATCCTGTTTAAACAAAAACAAATAGAAGAGTCGTTAACCCTCTATCAAAAAGGTATTATGAAAGCCTGTGAATTAGAAGATGAAATTTACATCTGCAAATTTCAGTTCTTAAAAGCATTATACGTTGATGCAGAAATAACGATCATAGACGATACATTAGACCTGCTCGAGGACAAGCGCTTATACCCAGACATTGAGGAATTGGCACTTGATGCGGCTCATTATTACAATGAGCTTGGACTGTATGAAGCATCGACACGGTTTTACGAACGGAAGATTCAAGCCATATCAAAAATTCAAAATGGGGGTCATTTATATGAAAACGAGTTTGATAGTTCTTTTATTGGCAGCAACTGCAGGATTATCGGTCATGAGTCAGCAGCAATCGGAAGAGAGTCATATGGAACTGGCGGGCAGACACCATACAACAGTAGTGACTATCGCATAAGTTAGCTCAAAAAGAGGAGACGAACCACTGTTCATTCTCCTCTTTTATCTTCATTTGATTCAAATGGTTGAAGGAATAGTTGAACTTCTTGTTCGTAAGCTTCTTTATTTTCACTAAAAGACATCGCGTGTGCCCCGTGCGGCGCTATAAATAGTTGTTTATCACCTTTTTTTCGAGCATATAGCTGCTGACTCTGCTCGCATGGAATATAGTCATCATGAAGACTATGGATAAAAAGCACAGGTTCTCTCACCTGATCGATCACATCCAGCGGTGACACTTGCCGAATGCTGTATCCATCCCGCCATTTTAACACTCGATCACTTAGTGGAAGAATCCATTGACCTGAAAGACGAAAATCTGTTTTTAATCGATAGAGAAGCTGATCCTCAAAAGAAGCAAAAGGACAGTCAGCTATGTAAAAATTGGCGCTTGCTTCCGGCTTTGCGGCATATAACAAAGTCGTGACTGCCCCCATAGATTCTCCATGTATTCCGATAATGGCATTTTCCCCAAGTTTTTGTCTAAGCCACTTCACGACCTTCGCTAAATCTTCTTTTTCGTAGTATCCATAACTCGTGGTTTTCCCGCCACTCATTCCATGTCGTCTATGATCATAAAGCATCACATTCCATCCAAGCTTTTGGAATAATTTCATATACTTAACGGAATTTATTAAACTGACTGTGACGCCATGACAAAGTACAATGGTGCGTGTTGTATGCGGATGCGGCACAAAATAGCCATGAAGATCATAACCAAATGCTGAAGGAATACACACTTTCTCTTTGTTAAGATGTTGAAACTCTTCATGATGATAATGCCCTTCATCTGATTCTCGTTTGATGAGCTCTTCATCTGTTAATTTTCGAATATACATCATTTTGTTGGTGAAAAAAATGCCGATTGCAACGAGCGGACATAATATGAAGGCAAGTATAGCGATCCATTTTTTCATCTAGCTGATTCTTCCTTTCCGAGGTTTTTCCTATGACGATCATACCACATGTTGGGAGATTGGCGTGACTCTTGCTCAGGAAATAAAACGGATGATACACTTAGAGGCAAAAGGAGAGAGGCACAATGAAAAAGAACAATGATCAAGCGAAATTAAAGGACGGCATAAACGAAAATCTCAAACAGCAGCTTCTTCAAATGAAGCAGAATCTGGCCGCCGAGACAGAAAAAAGAGAAGAACAAAAACGACAAGACCTCCTTCGGCAGCAGAAAGAAAAAGAAAAAAACAAAAGCTTCTCCGAGCTGCTAGATGAAAGTCATTTGGACTGGAGAAAATATAAAAGCTAAAAAAGGGAGCACTGATGCTTCTTTTTTTATGTCATCATTGAGGTTGATCAACACGCAAGTGCTTCCGGTTCCTTCGATTCCTCCTTCATTTAAATCCCTTTTTATAACAAATATAGTATTTAAGACCCTTTTGATAGAAGGTCGTACTACTTATAATGAAGGTGTATTACAATATTTGGGAACGGAGATGATTTACATGAAAATGAGAAAAACAATGGCTGGAGTCGCTTTATCTTTAGGATTGCTTTTACCTGTTTCTGGACAAGCTCTTGCTACAAATGAATTAACGAATGCGGATTTGCGTACAAAGGCTACTTCAATTGTAGATTGTTCTGTAACTCCTTTTAAAGGCGCAAGTAATCGATTATGTATGTATTCGGATAATGGTTCTTTTGCAAATAGTTTCAGTCGTTTTGGTACGACATTTTATCTTAAAGGCAAATCTGGAAATTATGCATATTACGAAAGTGCAAGATAAGACAACGGGGCCTTTAGCCCCTCTTTGCTTTTGTCTGTCGAATATGAAAAAGAGATCACATCAGATGATCTCTTTTTATCTCATTTAAACCGGTGCGCGTCGTACATAGATGATTTTGTATAGTAAGTCAATGCTTTTACTTCTTGGTCACTTAAAGAACGTGCATTGGCCGCTGCCGCATTTTCTTTTAATTGTTCCACCGAGCTTGCGCCAAATACAACGGAACTGACCGCAGAATGCTGAAGCAAATATTGAATGGAGAGCTCTGTGAGTGATAGGTCATAAGCGACTTTCTTTAAAGAAGGAATGATCTGCTGTAGCTCGTCAAATGAATATTGAAGATAGCCGTTTTTTTGAATCGCTGCACTTGCTTGTGAAAGTGGTTTTTCGGTTAAAAGCCCTTTTGCTAAAGGTCCTCTTGCCACAACACTAATGCCTTGTTCTTCAAGAAGAGAGAACCATTCCTCTGGACGGCGGTCGAGTAAACTATATTGCATCATGACGCTGACGATGTTTGATTTTTTGGCGTATTCTTTAATGACGTTTGGACGGATAGAAGAGATGCCATAATAGCGAATAACGCCTTCTTCCACTAATTCTTCAAAAGCCTCAATCGTCTCATCGATAGGGTCATCGATCGTGCCTCCGTGCAGTTGGTATAAATCAATATAATCTGTTTGCAGCCGCTTGAGGCTTTGTTTTACGGCTTCTTTTATGTATGCCTTTGAAGGGTCCCAGTCCCAGCCAGATTTGCCTTTTTCAAAGCGGTTGCCGCCTTTTGTGGCCAAAATTAAATCTTGCCGCCTGTTTTTAATCGCTTCCCCGACAATTTCCTCATTTTTCCCAAAATCATATAAATCGGCTGTATCCAAATAATTAATTCCAAGATCAATGGCTTCATCTAATAAAGAGAGCGCTTTTCCTTTTTCTGTTCCTAGGGACATACATCCTAGAGCCGCTTCGCTCACCAAAAGATCCGTTGTACCAATTCGTCTTTTTTTCAATTCCATCACACTCCTATTCCTTCACATTAAGTGAAAAAAATCTGGAATTCAAGCTAGGTGACTTCAAGTGGCGCATTGAAGCAAGCGTCCGCATTTCGCTTCTCTTAAATCATCTATGTTAAAATGAATGAAGTAAAAAGTGAAAGTAGAACGAGGAGCTGACAAAATTGAAGGACTTTGAAGAAAAAACATTATCGACTAAAGAATTATACAACGGAAAAATCATTGATTTGGTTCTTGAAGATGTACAATTGCCAAATGGAAAACAAGGCAAACGCGAAATCATCAAACATCCTGGTGCAGTAGCCGTCATTGCTCGGACAGACGAAAATAAAATCATCTTGGTCAAGCAATACCGTAAAGCACTAGAGAGAGCCATCGTTGAAATTCCGGCTGGTAAATTAGAGCCAGGGGAAGAGCCGGCACATACAGCACTACGAGAATTAGAAGAAGAAACAGGATACACCACTCAGAAGCTTCAAAAGCTGACAGCCTTTTATACATCACCAGGTTTTGCAGATGAAATCGTCCACATGTATCTTGCAGATCAGCTAGTTCAGCTTGAAGAAAAAAGAGAGCTGGATGAAGATGAATTTGTTGAAGTGATGGAAGTTTCATTAGAAGAAGCCTTGCACCTCATTGAAAAGCAGCATATTTATGATGCAAAAACAGCCTATGCCATACAGTACTTACAACTGCAAGAGGTACTTAAGTCAACAAAATGAGGGAGTTTTTTGCAGACATCCATATTCATATCGGCAGAACAAGAACAGGCAGAGCTGTTAAAATTACAGGTGCAAGGTCACTGACAATTGACCAAATTTTCATTGAAGCAACGCAAAGTAAAGGGATGGGGATGATTGGTGTGATTGATGCACAATCTCCAGAAGTCCTAGAAGAATTAATAGAGGGTGTAGAAGAAGGCAAGTACACTGAACTAAGTGATGGCGGTCTATCATTTGAACAGACCGTGCTGCTTTTAGGCAGTGAATTAGAAATTAACGATAACCAATCAAAAGGTCCGATTCACGTGCTTGCATTTATGCCCACACTGCGCAAAATGACTGAGTTCTCCGCATGGCTCGCGCTTCATATGAAAAATGTGCATTTAAGTTCACAGCGCCTCTATGTGGATGGGAAAACACTTCAGCATAAGGTCAAGGAGCTAGGAGGCTTATTTATTCCTGCTCATATTTTCACTCCTCATAAAAGCTTATTTGGCAAAGGAGTCAGCACGTCTTTAACGGAAGTATTCGATCCGGACCTCATTGATGCTGTTGAACTAGGACTTAGCTGCGATACGTCAATGGCATCCCAGTTAAGCGAACTGAACCGTTATCCCTTTTTAACGAATTCAGACGCTCATTCTTTAGGGAAAATCGCGCGAGAATATACAAAAATCCGCATGGACCATGCCTCTTTTGCCGAATTCAAACTAGCCCTTGAAGGGAAAGAAGGGAGAGCCATCACAGGAAATTATGGGCTCGCCCCGCGTCTTGGGAAGTACTATCATACAACCTGCGAGAAGTGCGGAGTAAGACCTCGCGCGCTAGATCAAGAAAAGTGCCAAGCATGCGGACATACCCGGATGACAAAAGGAGTGAGCGAGCGTTTAAAGGAGCTTGCTGACCAAGAAAGTGACAATGGAACAAGACCTCCTTATGTTCATCAGCTTCCACTTCAATTTATTCCGGGTGTTGGAGCCAAAACGCTGGAGAAGCTAAAAGCCGTGTTTCACACAGAGATGAATATCCTTCATCAAGCAACAGAACAAGAACTAAAAGCTGTCCTGCCAGAAAAAACAGCCAATTACATCATCAAAGCAAGAAAAGGTGAAGTCGAACTGATCGCTGGCGGGGGCGGAGTATACGGTAAGGTGGATATCAATCATGAATCAAGTTAACTGGACATGTGAAACGTTTGAACAATTGACAAAAGAGGATCTTTACCTGATTTTAATGGAAAGAGTCAATGTGTTTGTTGTTGAACAAACATGCCCTTACCCTGAAATTGATCACCGGGACCAAGAAGCGCTTCATCTGATGGCAAAAGAGAACGGCACGATTGTGGCTTATTGCCGAATTTTTCAAAGCGGAATCATGTACGAAGAGGCGTCCATTGGCCGCGTTCTTGTGACAGAGGCAGGTCGAAAAAAAGGCTATGGAAAAATGCTACTTAGCAAGGCTTTGGAAAAGCTGAGTGAATTAGGTGAAGCAAGTGTCAAAATTCAGGCGCAGGCCTACCTGAAGTCGTTTTACGAATCCTTTGGTTTTAAGGCCGTTTCAGATTGTTATGATGAAGATGGAATTCCCCATCTTGATATGGTGAAAACAGAAAGATAGGCGTGTATACGTCTATCTTTTTTATGTCACATCGTGTATCATAACGTCAACGAAAGGGGTTTTGCCAAATGGGAAAAAGCAATGCAAAGAAAAAACGAGAACATATTGAAAGGCAGCACAGTCGAAACCCGGAACTGTCGAGAGGAAACATGCCGCACTTTAGTACACATGAAAGAAAAACAAAAACAAAACAAGAAGCCTTGCAGCACATGATGAAAAAACATAAAAGAAGGAATGCTTATGATCACTATCAAGAGGATCATAAGCATTTTTATTTTGCTTTTTTGTGACAACTAATTCAAATAAATGGAAAAATTTTAAAAAATAGGACAAACGGTCGTTTCTTTTTGTCTAAAAATGTAGTTAAATGACAAAAAGATGAAAGGGAGAGTGAGTATTGTGAACATCAAGTCAATTGGAGCAGGGCTTTGTATGGCAAGTATGATGCTGGCATCGGTCACGTTCGGCGCCTCACATATTTCTGCAAAGGAGCAAGCGAAAAAAGAGTACATGATCGGCTTTTCTTCTTCCGTTCAAGATCATACACAAAAACAGCTTGTTGAAGAAGCTGGTGGGCATGTAAAAGAATCCATAGAGCAGATAGATATGATGAAAGTTTCCTTGAATGAGGCATCGAAAAAGAAACTAAATCAGGCAAAAGAAGTGACCTTCATTGAGGAGGACCAAAAGGCAAAAACAAGCGGTCAAACGATCCCATATGGCATCAAAAGCATCAAAGCACAAAAGGTACATAAACGGGGATACGCTGGACAAAATGTCAAAGTAGCCGTTCTTGACAGCGGCATTGATGGCAAACATGAAGATCTACATGTCACCGGGGGATTCAGCTTTGTTCCAACAGAGTCAGATCCGCTTGTTGACCCGCATGAACACGGGACGCATGTGGCGGGCACAATTGCAGCGTTAGATAATAAGGTAGGTGTCGTTGGTGTTGCGCCAAAAGCTTCAATCTATGCGGTCAAGGTGGCAGATGAAAATGGTGATGGCTACTATAGCTGGATCATTAAAGGAATTGAATGGGCCATTGAGAATGACATAGATGTCATCAATATTAGTATGGGAGGAGCAAGTGAATCTGAAGCGCTGAAAGAAGCGGTAGATCGAGCATATGACAAGGGTATTCTCATTGTGGCTTCTGCTGGGAATGAAGGAAGTTATGGCTCTCTCAACACAGTTGACTATCCAGCTAAATACAGCTCAGTGATAGCGGTTGCTTCTGTTGACCAAAGAAAACAAAGAGCTTTTGATTCATCTGTAGGCGAAGAAGTGGAAGTTTCAGCACCAGGCGTTTCAACGCTCAGTACCATTCCCCATAATGAATATGGCTACAAGAGCGGGACATCCATGGCATCACCGCATGTAGCAGGAGCTGCGGCTGTCATTCTATCAAAACATCCGAATCTGACAAACGATGAAGTGCGCGAGAGACTTTCAAAAACGGCTACACAGCTTGGAGATCCTTTTTACTATGGTGCCGGGCTTGTGAACGTACAAAAAGCGGCACGATAAATGAGAAGAGAGAGCAGTGTTTAGGCTGCTTTCTCTTTTTTCTTTCAATAAAACTGTCATGTTTCGTAATCTCTCTCATAGAATCTAGTAACCTTTACTATTTGGGAGGAAGACGCATGCGGAAAAAGTCTTGGAAGGAACATCTTCTTCAGCACGTAAAAGACCATCTATCGATTTATTTGTTTGTCTCTGTACTCTTTTTAATGGGCGTGATTTTTGGGGCCATCATCGTCAATAGTATGACAATTAGTCAGAAAGAGGATTTATTCTATTATTTAAATCAATTTTTTGGTCAGCTGACAAATGAGAAAGCAGCAGAGTCAAAAGAAATGTTTTTGCAAAGCTTTTTGCATCATATGAAATATTTAGGTCTTATGTGGATACTAGGGATATCTATCATTGGCCTGCCGCTCATCTTTCTCATGATCTTTTTAAAGGGAATTGTCGTTGGGTTTACAGTTGGTTTTCTAGTAAATCAAATGGGGCTGAGTGGTTTTTTCCTTTCGTTCGTATCGGTTCTTCCGCAAAACATATTACTTATTCCAGCCTATTTAGTGATTGGGACATGTGCGATTGCGTTTTCCATCCGTCTCATTGGGCAGCTGTTCATGAAAAAAACCATCAGTCAAGCACCTGTGCAGTGGTTCGCCCGGTATGCATCTGTTCTACTGATGATTTTAGCACTTGCTGCACTTTCGTCCTTTTTTGAATCGTACGTCTCCTTCATGCTCATGAAAAAGCTGGCAGGTGTTCTTTTCTCATGATTTTATAATTGTTATTAAATAATAATCAATTTATTTATCAATTTAAAATGATTATAGTTGGCTCCCAGCACATCATTTGATATAATGATCAAGTAATGTGGCGTAGGAGGGAAAGTCAATGGAAAATCGGATTGATCGAATTAAGAAACAGCTTCATTCTTCCAGCTATAAGCTCACGCCACAGCGTGAAGCAACAGTAAGAGTACTGCTTGAGAATGAAGAAGACCATTTAAGTGCAGAAGATGTATACCTCCTCGTAAAAGAGAAGTCTCCTGAAATTGGTCTTGCTACTGTTTATCGAACGTTAGAATTGCTAACTGAACTGAAAGTTGTTGATAAAATTAACTTTGGAGACGGCGTTTCGCGATATGATCTTCGCAAAGAAGGAGCCGCTCACTTCCATCATCATCTTGTCTGCATGGAATGCGGGACAGTCGATGAGATAGAAGATGATTTATTAGAAGATGTTGAAGAGATTATTGAACGTGACTGGAAATTTAAAATTAAGGATCATAGATTGACATTCCATGGTATTTGCCACCGGTGTCATGATGATGAATCCGGCAAATAATCCGAATTGGAACCTTTTCATTTAAGATGAAGAGGTTTTTTGCATTTTCGCTGTATATTCCTTGTCCCACCTGGCATATGCTGAAGTAATGAGAAGCTCGAGAAAGGACATGAGAATCATGCGAAAATGGCTCAAAACAACAGGTGAAGTGATGAAGGTATTTATCTTGTTCACTGGTTTTACCGTCCTGTTCTATTATGCTATGATATGGATAAATTCAGAATATGAAAGCTACCATCGTTATGATAAACCAGAGGGTGCAGCAATTAAAGTGATGGAAATGGATCAGCCGAATCAAGACAACTGGCAAGACCGATTGATTTATTTTTATCAAAACGGGGAGTAGAAATCATTGAACGATCAATTATCCGACTTTATTCATTTTATGACAGTAGAGAGAGGACTCTCTGAAAATACCATTGTTTCTTATAAACGAGATTTACAGAACTACTTGTCTTTTTTAATGACACATGAGCAGCTGACGGATATAAAAGATGTCACACGCCTGCATATCATTCATTATTTAAAAAAGCTAAAAGAGGAAGGGAAATCGAGCAAAACGTCAGTGCGGCATCTCTCCTCGATCCGGTCCTTCCACCAATTTCTGCTCCGGGAAAAAGTGACAACAGATGATCCGTCATGGAACATTGAAACGCAAAAAACAGAGCGGAAATTACCGAAAGTTCTCTCGCTAGGGGAAGTTGAAAAGCTGCTTGATACACCAAATCAGCACACTCCATTTGACTACCGTGACAAAGCGATGCTCGAGCTCTTATATGCGACAGGCATTCGCGTCAGTGAAATGCTGGATCTGACCCTTGCCGATGTTCACCTCACAATGGGCTTTATCCGTTGTTTCGGTAAAGGAAGAAAAGAGCGGATTGTGCCAATTGGTGAAGCAGCTGCAAGTGCGATTGAAGAATATCTCGAAAAGGGAAGAAGCAAGCTGTTAAAAAAACAGCCGGCAGATGCCTTATTTCTCAATCATCACGGGAAAAAAATGTCGCGGCAAGGTTTCTGGAAGAATCTGAAAAAAAGAGCTCTCGAAGCAGGGATTCAAAAGGAACTCACACCCCATACACTCAGGCATTCATTTGCCACGCATCTGCTTGAAAACGGTGCAGACCTAAGAGCTGTGCAGGAGATGCTCGGACATGCCGATATCTCGACAACACAAATTTATACACATGTGACGAAAACAAGACTGAAAGATGTGTATCACAAATTCCATCCAAGGGCATAAGTAAAGCATGACACGGTGAACGTGTGTCATGCTTTTTCATGTTTGCACCGTTTATGGTTGTCAACCGGCTTGTAAACGGTTTATACTTGAGATGTCAGACCTCTCTTTTTGAAAGGTTAAAAGACAAGAATATTGAAGGAGGCGCTTTTTAATGCCTGATTATCAGTATAAACGCATTTTCCTCGTCGTAATGGATTCAGTAGGAATTGGGGAAGCACCTGATGCTGCTGAATTTAATGATGTAGGTGCAGATACACTAGGACATATTGCTGAAAAAATGAACGGGCTTCATATGCCAAATATGGCGAAGCTTGGGCTGAGTCATATTAAAGAAATCAAAGGAATTCCAGCGGATGAGAAACCACTTGCGTATTATGGAAAAATGCAAGAGGCATCAAATGGGAAAGATACAATGACTGGACACTGGGAAATCATGGGTCTTTACATAGACACACCGTTTAGAGTTTTTCCAGACGGATTCCCAGATGAACTACTAAATGAACTAAAAGAAAAAACAGGCAGAGGCATTATTGGAAATAAACCTGCGTCTGGTACTGAAATTTTAGACGAGCTTGGCGAAGAGCACATGAAAACAGGCGATCTAATCGTTTATACATCTGCGGATTCTGTGCTGCAAATTGCTGCGCACGAAGAAGTGGTGCCATTAGATGAACTTTATCGCATTTGTGAAATTGCACGTGAGCTCACATTAGATGAAAAATATATGGTTGGACGCATTATCGCTCGTCCATTTGTCGGGGAGCCTGGTGCGTTTGTCAGAACACCGAACCGTCATGACTATGCTTTAAAACCATTTGACCGAACAGTGATGAATGAGCTGAAAGATGATGGGCTTGATGTGATTGCGATTGGCAAAATCTCTGATATTTATGATGGAGAAGGAATCACCTCTTCTCTCAGAACAAAATCGAACATGGACGGAATGGACAAGCTGGTTGATACACTTAAAACAGACTTTACGGGACTCAGCTTTTTAAACCTTGTTGATTTTGACGCCCTTTACGGACATAGAAGAGATCCAGAGGGTTACGGAAAAGCACTAGAGGAATTTGACGCCCGTCTTCCTGAAGTGTTTGACCTGTTAAAAGAGGATGATCTTCTTGTCATTACAGCAGATCATGGAAATGACCCGGTTCATCACGGAACAGATCATACAAGAGAATACGTTCCGCTCATTGCTTACAGCAAAAAGCATCAAGGAGCAAATGAACTGCCAACTCCAAAAACCTTTGCTGATCTTGGAGCAACGGTCGCAGACAATTTCAAGACAACGATGCCAAAATACGGCACAAGCTTTTTATCTAAACTCAAATAGGGGGGGAAATCTCGTGGGAGCACAGTTTTCAGAAGCGGCGGCATACATTAAACAAGCATCGACATACGTACCAACAGTTGGATTGATCTTAGGTTCAGGGCTTGGCATTTTAGCAGATGAGATTGAAAATCCAATCAAATTGAAATATGAAGATATTCCTGGATTCCCTGTGTCAACAGTAGAGGGTCATGCAGGACAGCTCGTCATCGGGACGCTGAAAGGCACTGTCGTATGTGCGATGCAAGGACGTTTTCACTTCTATGAAGGATATGATATGAAGCAAGTGACGTTTCCAGTCCGTGTGATGAAAGAAATTGGCATTGAGACATGCATCGTGACAAATGCAGCCGGCGGTGTGAATACTTCATTCCATCCAGGCGATCTCATGCTGATTACAGATCATATCAATATGATGGGGACCAATCCATTAATTGGACCAAATGACAGTCAAGGCGTTCGTTTCCCTGATATGTCTGCCCCATACGATAAAGATTTGCTGGCACTTGCAGAAGAAACAGCTCAGCGGTTAGGCATATCTGTACAGCAAGGTGTTTATGCAGGGATGACAGGTCCTTCATATGAAACACCGGCTGAAGTTCGTTTCCTCAGAACACTTGGCGCAGATGCTGTAGGCATGTCGACGGTCCCAGAGGTGATTGTTGCGCGTCATGCAGGAATTAAAGTGCTAGGTATTTCATGCATTTCTAATGCGGCATCAGGTATTTTAGATCAGCCGCTGTCTCATGATGAAGTCATTGAAGTAACGGAAAAAGTGAAAGCGAGTTTCCTTGATTTAGTAAAAGACATTGTCAAACAACTCTCATAGCATGTTTTAAGAAGCCTTCTGTTTATCGACAGAAGGCTTTTTTTATGGCAATCATACGATCTCTGAATAAAACAGCCTCGATGAGGAAAAAATAGAAAGGATTACGATAATGGAGGTCTGCCACTTGAAACGTCATATATGTGCATTGTTTATTTTAATGATCCTTATCTCAATGGTTTCACCATCAGCGATAGCAAAAGAAAAGATTGAAAAACCAGAAGAAAAACAAACATCAGAATTGGTGCACGAAGCCAAATCAGCCATCTTAATAGAACGTGACACGGGAAAAGTGCTTTACAACAAAAACAGCGATGAAAAGCTGGCACCCGCAAGTATGACCAAAATCATGACGATGCTTCTCATCATGGAAGCCATTGATCAAGGAAAGCTGAAAATGACTGACAAGGTAAGAACAAGCGACTATGCAGCTTCAATGGGAGGGTCACAAATCTTCCTTGAACCTGGAGAAGAAATGACCGTGAAAGAAATGCTGAAAGGCATTGCGATTGCGTCTGGAAATGATGCTTCAGTTGCCATGGCAGAGCATATTGCAGGATCTGAAGAACAGTTTGTGGAGCAAATGAACAAAAAGGCAAAAGAACTCGGCCTCACCTCTACGGTCTTTCAAAACCCAACAGGACTTCCTGAAAAAGACCATTACAGTTCAGCTCATGATATGGCAAAAATGGCAAAAGAGCTGTTGAAATATGAACAAATCACCAAATTCACAGGGGTCTACGAAGACTATCTCCGTCAAAACACCGATAAAAAATTCTGGCTTGTGAATACGAACCGATTGATTAAATTTTATCCAGGTGTCGATGGGTTGAAAACAGGTTTTACAGGCGAAGCCAAATACTGTTTGACCGCAACCGCTAAAAAAGGAAACATGCGCGTCATTGCAGTTGTCTTCGGCGCAAGTACACCGAAAGACAGAAACGCTCAAGTGGTCAAAATGTTAGACTATGCATTTAGTCAATACACCACACACCCACTTTACAAACGAGGACAAGATGTAGCTGAAATCAAGGTAAGCAAAGGGACAAAGAAAAAAATTCAGCTTGTCACCTCTGAACCAATCTCCCTTTTAACGAAAAAAGGCGAAAATGTGGATCAGATTAAAAAAGAAATCAAATTGTCTCAGGATGTTACGGCTCCATTCTCAAAAGGAAAGGAACTTGGAACCATTGTCTTGAAAAAAGACGGAAAAGTGCTGCATGAAAGCCCTGTACAAGCCAAAGAAGGAATGGAAAAAGCGGGCGTTTGGACATTCTTCAAACGAGCGATGGCTGAATTTGTGAAATGGAAATAAAATGTGAAAGACTGCTGAAACAGGCAGTCTTTTTGCTATGAGGAAGAAGAAAAGAACATCTAAATGTGACGAATGGTCACTAGTTTTGTCATGGTGAAGGATTTACTTGATAAAAAAGAGAAACAATCTTTATCCGAAAATTAGAGCAAGGAGGAATAAAAAGATGAGCCTTGATATTCATTTTCAAGTAAAAGAGAGCGTACTTTGCATTCGATTAACAGGAGAGCTCGATCATCACTCCGCAGAAACATTGAGACAAAAGGTGACGAATTATTTGGAAACAGAGGACATTCGCCACATTGTGCTGAATTTGGCTGATTTAACGTTTATGGACAGCTCAGGTCTCGGAGTGATTTTAGGAAGATATAAAGAAATTAAACAGCTTGGCGGAGAAATGGTCGTCTGTGCTATTTCGCCAGCAGTGAACCGGTTATTTGATATGTCTGGCTTATTTAAAATCATCCGTATGGAGCCTTCAGAGCAAACGGCATTGCAAACATTGGGGGTGGCATCATGAGGAATGAAATGAACCTGACCTTCTCTGCTTTAAGTCAAAATGAATCCTTTGCGAGGGTAACAGTCGCGGCGTTTATCGCCCAGCTTGATCCGACATTAGATGAATTAACAGAAATCAAAACCGTTGTGTCAGAGGCGGTGACAAACTCCATTATCCATGGCTATGATGGGAATCCAGATGGCAAGGTGCATATCGAAGTCACACTTGATGACCATGTTGTGTACCTCACCATCCGTGACGAAGGGATGGGCATTACAGATCTTGAGGAAGCAAGACAGCCGCTTTTCACGACAAAACCAGACTTAGAACGCTCTGGAATGGGCTTTACCATTATGGAGAATTTTATGGATGATGTCATGATAGACTCATCTCCAGAAATGGGCACAACCATCCGTTTAACAAAGCATCTATCAAAAAGCAAAGCGCTTTGTAATTAAAGGAGCTGCTCATATGGATGTGGAGGTAAAAAAGCAAGCAAAAAAAGCCCAGCTGTCAAATGATGAAGTCAAAGAGCTCATCAAAAAAAGCCAAGACGGTGATCAGCAAGCAAGAGACCTCCTCGTAGAAAAAAACATGCGTCTTGTTTGGTCCGTTGTTCAGCGCTTTTTAAATAGAGGATATGAACCAGATGATTTGTTTCAAATTGGCTGTATTGGACTGCTAAAATCTGTTGATAAATTTGATTTGTCATATGATGTGAAGTTTTCGACCTATGCTGTCCCAATGATCATTGGTGAAATCCAGCGATTCATTCGAGATGATGGAACAGTCAAAGTCAGCCGGTCACTAAAGGAACTTGGTAATAAAATCCGGCGGGCAAGAGATGAATTGTCTAAGTCTCACGGAAGAATGCCGACCGTCCAGGAAATAGCCGAATATCTTGATATCACACCAGAGGATGTCGTCCTCGCCCAAGAAGCGGTCCGAACGCCGTCGTCGATTCATGAAACGGTGTATGAAAATGACGGGGATCCGATTACATTACTTGATCAAATTGCCGATCATTCAGAAGAAAGATGGTTTGATAAAATCGCGCTGAAAGAAGCGATCAAGGAATTAGAAGAACGAGAAAAACTCATTGTGTACTTAAGATATTATAAAGACCAAACACAATCTGAGGTAGCGGAGAGACTCGGCATTTCACAAGTACAAGTCTCGCGGCTCGAAAAGAAAATTTTAAAACAAATCCAAATGCAAATGGATCAAAAAGAGAGCTAGCCAATTCGGCTGGCTTTTTTCGTGTGGTAATTACCGGTAAATCAAGTTCTCTCGGTATGAGAACCATTTTTCACCACATACTATTTTTAACCCATCGTATAGGAAGTGACTTGGATGGACGGACAAATCTTTCTTCGGCTGCGCCATCGCATTAAGACCGGTAATGATCAGCTCATTTATTTAGAAGATATCGCCCAAATCACTGGTGATGAGTTTGCTGTACAAAAGCTTAGCAAGATGCCGATATATCATGTCAGTAAAAAGGATCGTCACATCGCCGTTCTTGATATCATGCATGTGGTCAAAACGATCAAAAAAACATGGCCAGACATCGACATTCAAACCGTCGGAGGCGCTGAAGCCATTGTTGAAATTGATACAGGCAAACGCCAGCTTTCTCCGATTTTATTTGTGTTCGTGTGGCTCCTATTATTTGTCGGAGCGGCGCTTGCCATTATGAATTTCCACGAGGATGTCAGTATGCGGCTCGTTCATATCCGCCTATATGAAATGATCACAGGAAAAACGGTTGAGCATCCTTATTTATTGCAAATTCCATATAGCTTCGGACTAGGCTTTGGCATGATTTTATTTTTCAATCATGTATTTAAAAAGCGTTTAAATGAAGAACCAAGCCCGCTCGAAGTGGAGATGTTTAAATATCAGCTCGATCTCGATCATTATGTCGCCCTTAAAGAAAATAAAGAGACAATGAAAGATATCCATGATCGGTAAGTGGCTTTTTGTCGCGTTAGTTGGACTTGGCGGCGGTTTAACGGTAGGAGCAGGGTTTGTGGCATTTCTCACAGTGCTTGGCATCATCCCTCGTTTAATGCAATTAACGAAAACGCAGCGCTTCATACAAGGATACGAGGCAGCTGTCATCACCGGGGCGGTCGTTGGCGGCTGGGCAACCTTGAGCGAGGTGCATTTGCATTTATCCAAATGGCTGGCGCTCCCGATCGGTCTTTTAGCAGGCATTTTCGTCGGCATGCTTGCAGCTGCGCTGACTGAAGTATTAAATGTACTTCCTATATTAACGAAAAGAATTGGAATGGACGGGAAAATTGTTTTGCTTCTCATGGCCATTGTCTTAGGCAAAGTATTTGGTTCACTATTCCATTGGCTGATTTATATTTAAAAATTTGGAGGGAACAACCGTGTCGAGTTTAAAAGAGAACTATCCATCTAAGGTGAAAACGTATCAGCCTAAACCTCCTTATGTCCTCAACTGCATCAAGGCTTTTCTTGTTGGTGGATTGATCTGTGCCATAGGCGAGGGGCTGCAACATTTCTATATTCACTTTTTTGATTTTAATGAAAAAACAGCAGGGAACCCAACAGTGGCGACCCTCATTTTAATTTCTTCTATATTAACTGGTATCGGTATTTACGATAGAATCGGCCAGTTTGCCGGAGCGGGATCGGCTGTTCCGGTGACAGGATTTGCAAACAGTATGACAAGTGCTGCCCTTGAGCATAGAAGTGAAGGGCTTGTTTTAGGGGTTGCCACAAATATGTTTAAGCTCGCTGGGAACGTCATTGTATTTGGTGTCGTCTCGGCATATGTCGTAGGGATCATTCGATACGTCTTGGAAAAGATGTTTTCGTAGGAGGAATGAAACGTGAAACTAACAGGTAAACAATCTTGGGTTTTTGAGCATAAGCTTTACGTCAATGCAGAGGGAACAGCTGCAGGGCCGAAAGAAAAAGAAGGACCGATTGGTCATTTAATTGATAAAACGTATGACGAAATGCATTGTGATCAAAAGAACTGGGAAATGGCTGAAAGAAAACTGATGGAAGATGCGATATCCAGTGCTTTATCAAAAGCAAATTTGCAAAAAAGCGATATTGATCTATTGCTGGCAGGAGATTTACTTAATCAAAACGTCACAGCAAACTATGTGGCGAGAGAACTAAAAATCCCGTTTCTATGTTTGTTTGGGGCATGCTCAACCTCAATGGAATCGGTCGCCATTGCGTCAGCACTCATTGATGGCGGTTTTGCCAATAGAGCCATTGCAGCGACAAGCAGTCATAATGCAACGGCAGAACGCCAATTTCGTAATCCAACAGAATACGGCGGACAAAAGCCAGATACAGCCACAAGTACCGTCACTGGGAGCGGAGCCGTTATTATTAGCCAGGAGACCTCTCCAATTCAAATTACAAGCGCTACAGTAGGCAGGGTGATGGATCTTGGAATTACAGATCCATTTGACATGGGATCGGCTATGGCTCCGGCAGCGGCAGATACCATCAAGCAGCATTTAGAAGACCTCGGAAGAACGGTGGACGATTACGATCTGATTTTAACAGGGGATTTATCTGGTATTGGTTCACCAATCTTAAAGGATCTTCTGAAGGAAGAAGGCATTCAGCTTGGGAGAAAGCATGATGATTGCGGTTTAATCATCTATACACCCGATCAAAATGTATTCGCTGGTGGGAGCGGCTGTGCTTGTTCAGCTGTTGTGACATTTAGTCACATTTTTCAAGAAATGAAAGCAGGAAATCTGCAAAGAGTACTCGTTGTGGCAACCGGAGCGCTTCTAAGTCCAATGATGGTCCAGCAAAAAGAGACCATTCCAACCATTGCGCACGGTGTCGTATTTGAGCGTGCAGGAGGAGAGAGCTAATGGATTATCTTATCGCTTTTGTTGCAGGCGGACTTATTTGCGTCATTGGTCAGCTTTTACTAGACATACTCAAACTTACGCCTGCACATGTCATGACCACCTTTGTTGTGGCGGGCACCATCTTAGACGGATTCGGTATTTATGATAAATTTATTGAATTTGCGGGTGCGGGCGCAACCGTACCAATCGTCAGCTTTGGTCATAGCTTGCTTCATGGAGCGATGCATCAGGCAGATGTACACGGGTTCATCGGAATCGGGATCGGTATTTTTGAATTAACTTCTGCTGGAATTTCAGCTGCGATTTTATTCTCATTTATTATCGCTCTTATCTTTAAACCGAAAGGATAACCTAATATGGGGCAAAGACGAAAAGTCATTTTAGTGACAGACGGAGATATATATGCTGCCAAAACCATTGAGCTTGCTGCTAAAAATGTCGGTGGGCGATGTATTTCCAGCTCAAAAGGAAATCCAAGCAAACGAACAGGACCTGAACTTGTGCAGATGATTTTAAAAACGCCGAATGATCCAGTGTTTGTCATGTTTGATGATTCTGGCCTGACAGGTGAAGGAACAGGGGAGATAGCGATGAAGCATGTGGCGCGTCATCCTGAAATTGAAGTCATTGGGGCGATCGCCGTTGCATCCAAAACGCATCAAGCTGAATGGACAAAGGTTCATGTTTCCATTGACCGGGAGGGTGAACTGACAGAATACGGTGTCGACAAGCATGGTCTTCCCGAAATGGAGCCTCATAAAATGAGCGGAGATACCGTGTATTGTCTTGACTCGCTCGATCTGCCGTTTGTTGTTGGAATTGGAGATATTGGCAAAATGGGACGGAAAGATGATCTGAGCAAAGGATCTCCGATCACAATGAAAGCAGTTGAATTAATTTTAGAAAGGAGTGGTTTCCATGAAGAAAGACAAGGTAAACGTGTACCGAGATCCGAAGAAAAATGAAGATTACTTTAAAGAAAATGTCGGAATGGGTCTCAGCTTTGACCTTGGCGTGCGGAAAATTTATATACACGATCAGGAAATCCAACTTTACTATGTAAATGGACTGTGTGATACACAGTATGTCATCTACTTATTAAAAGAGCTAGTTGAAATCAATGACAACGAACCTGAATCAGATGACATGGCCCGTGTGATTGAGAATCGTCTTGTCAATCAGCAGGTCTCAAAGGTTGAAACACTTGATGAAGCGGTAGACCAAGTGCTGTCGGGCCTTGTGGCAGTTGTAGTTGAAGGTGAAAACTACGCATTTATCATTGATGTCAGAAGCTATCCTGGCAGAATGCCAGAGGAGCCGGATACAGAAAAGGTTGTCCGGGGCGCAAGAGACGGTTTTGTTGAAAACATTATTGTCAATACAGCACTTATACGAAGACGGGTGCGAGATGAAAAACTGAGATACAAAATGCTCAAAGTAGGCGAACGTTCGAAAGCGGATGTATGTGTTTGCTACATTGAAGATATTGCGGACCCAGATCTTGTCGATATCATAGAGAAAGAAGTGTCAGGAATCAAAGTCGATGGGCTGACGATGTCTGATAAAACGATTGAAGAATTCATTATTAAACAAGGATACAATCCCTTTCCCCTTGTACGTTACACCGAGCGTCCAGATGTCGCCGCTAACCATATACTAGAAGGGCATGTCATCATTATTACGGATACATCTCCTAGTGTCATCATTACGCCAACCACCATTTTTCACCACGTTCAACATGCAGAAGAATACCGCCAAGCACCTGCAGTTGGTACGTTCCTAAGATGGGTACGCTTTTTAGGCATTTTATGTTCAACGTTTCTTTTACCAATTTGGTTTCTGTTTATCCTTGAACCAAGTCTTCTGCCAGATAATTTAAGCTATATTGGCTTTAACAAACCGTCCCATATCCCAGTGATTTTACAAGTATTTCTAGCTGATTTTGGGGTGGAATTTTTAAGGATGGCTGCGATTCATACGCCAACTGCATTGTCGACCGCCATGGGGCTGATTGCGGCTGTTTTAATTGGGCAAATTGCCATTGATGTCGGTTTATTTACACCAGAGGTCATTTTATACGTCTCACTAGCGGCAATCGGTACATTTACAACCCCAAGCTATGAGCTGAGTGTTGCCAATAAGATTGTACGACTCATCATATTAGCGCTCGTGGCGATCTTTAAGCTGAATGGACTCATCATTGGTTTTACGTTGTTACTCATCTACTTAACATCCATTCGTTCATTGCAGACGCCTTATATGTGGCCATTTCTTCCTTTTAACGGGAAGGCTTTGTGGCAAGTGCTGATTCGGACGTCTGTTCCTGGCTCAAAAGTAAGGCCAAGCATTGTTCACCCTCAAAACAGATCAAAAATTCCGCCAAATTCTTAACGCTCATTGAAAGTGGCTGAAGATTGTGATATTGTATTTTTAACTTTGAGAAACGGCAAAAAGGCAGCTCACGCAGCTGTCTTTTTTCAGCCGAGGCGGAGAAAGAGGGAATGACATTGTATTTACACGGCACTTGCAGACAAAATGAACTCGGTCATTTAGAAATTGGTGGTGTTGATGCCGTTTCTTTAGCTGAAACGTATGGGACACCACTTTATGTATATGATGTGGCTTTAATACGGGAGCGTGCAAAAAGCTTTCAAAAAGCATTTATAGAAGAAGAGTTAAAAGCGCAGGTAGCATATGCGAGTAAAGCATTTTCCTCCATCGCGATGTTTCAGCTTGCCAAGGAAGAAGGATTATCTCTTGATGTCGTATCAGGCGGGGAGCTTCACACAGCCATTTGCGCTGGGTTTCCGGTAGAAAAAATTCATTTCCATGGCAACAATAAAAGTAGAGATGAATTAAAAATGGCGTTAGAGCACGAGATCGGCTGTATCGTTGTAGATAATTTCTACGAAATGAAGCTCATTGAAGAGCTTGGTCAAGAGCTGTCAAAACAGGTGAAAGTGCTGCTCCGTATCACACCAGGTGTCGAAGCGCATACGCATGATTACATTACAACAGGCCAAGAGGATTCCAAATTTGGCTTTGACCTTCACAATGGACAAGCAGATGAAGCGGTGAAACAAGTGCTTGGATCAGAAGTGATCGAGCTGTTAGGCGTTCATTGCCATATCGGATCACAAATATTTGATACAGCTGGTTTTGTCCTTGCAGCAGACAAGATCTTTTTGAAGCTGGATGAATGGAGAGAATCATTTGGTTTTATTTCGGCCGTGTTAAACTTAGGCGGCGGCTTTGGCATCCGTTATACAGAAGAAGATGAACCACTTCCTGCGACAGAATACGTCGAGAAAATTATCCAAGCTGTAAAAGAGAACGTGACACGCTATGAGTTTGATATGCCGGAGATTTGGATTGAGCCAGGCCGCTCTCTTGTTGGAGATGCTGGGACAACGCTTTATACGATCGGCTCATCAAAACACGTACCTGGCATTCGCGATTATGTTGCGGTAGATGGGGGAATGAGTGACAACATTCGTCCAGCATTATATCAAGCGAAATATGAAGCAGCAAGTGCCAACAAAATGAGCCAATCGCACAATCAAACAGTTTCTATTGCAGGGAAATGCTGTGAAAGCGGAGATATGCTTATTTGGGATATCGATCTGCCAGAGTTATCACAAGGAGATTTATTAGCTGTCTTTTGTACCGGAGCTTACGGCTACAGTATGTCAAATAACTATAACCGCATCCCGCGCCCGGCTGTTGTATTTGTAGAAGACGGGGAAGCGCAGCTTGTGGTTGAACGTGAAACATATGCGGACATTGTCAAACTTGATTTACCTTATCAATCAAAAGTGAAATCATCTACGTAAAAAAGCTGCCTGTACATCAGGCAGCTTTTTATAATGACTTATTTACCTCCAGTAAATACAGAGACGATCGCGTTCCAAATGGAGACAAAGAAATCCCAAATCTTTTGAAGTAGGTTTTTCCCTTCATCTGATTCTATGAATTTCGTAATCTTGTCTTTTGCTTTATCGATTTGAGATCCTACCTGGTTCCAATCGATATTGATGTTCTTCATTTTATCGAATAGAGAAATAAGCTGATCCTTTTGATCTTGCGTTAGATTTAAGTTTAAATCAGAAGCAGCCTGATCCACTTTTTCTTCTACTTCTTTTGTTGTTTTAGGGACACCATTTTTCGCAATGTCATCCTTGATTTTTGCAATAAGGGCAGAAGCATTGTCTTTCCCGATGGAGTCACCCAATTTAGACGTTGTCACAAGCTCTTCGTTTGCTACCTGCTTCACATCTTCTGGAATGGCTTTGTCGCTAGACACTTCATAGGCCTTTAATAAACCCGTCAGTGCGGCTGTACCAGAAACTTCAAACGGTGCAGTCACAACAACCTTGGCATCCTTGACACCGGCTGTCATTAATGCATTTAAATACATCTCATCTGTAATGGTCTTGATGTTATGTGTATCCACAGTCAGACCAGTACCTGATTTTTCAATGGTGATAGATGAAGATGATAATGCTCTCGTCCCGATAGAAGAACGGGGGATATACTTTCCTAAATATTCATGCTCTTCTTTATTGGTTACTTCAATTTTTGTCGCATTTTCAGGTGGATTCAACTCGTCAAGCACCTTTTGGCGATCAGCCTGAGTTAAGTCTTGCCCAAGTGTGACGATGACATCGCCGACAGCTGCATCCGCTAAGCTGACTTTTGGCGCACCAATGAGGAAAAGGAGCGCTGCCATCATACTAAGCATTGATTTTTTAAACATGTTGACCTCCTTCAAGTCGAAAGGGTTCCTCTTTCAAGAGAAACTCATCTTTTGAGTACACGTAAAGAAATGTACTCCATCATATAGACGTAACAAATCGATTCGACGTTTCAATTTTCTTTTTAAGATGTTTTCCTTTTCCAATAAATAAAGACCTGTTGCTCATTCTGTTATCAATTTAATAGGAAAAAAGGATCAAGCTCTTCTATTGTATCAATCCTAAGAAAAGAGGTAAATCACAATCAAAGAGCAGGGGATGTTTAACATGACCGAAAATGTGCTATAATGAGCGTTGTTTAACCTGAAAGGAGAATGTGAAAAATGGCAAAAAAAGGATACATAAAACTAACGAATGGTAAGAAACTTGAGTTTGAACTATACCCAGAGGCTGCTCCAGGTACAGTAGCAAACTTTGAAAAATTAGCGAATGAAGGCTTCTACGATGGATTGAAATTCCACCGCGTCATCCCAGGCTTCGTAAGCCAAGGTGGCGATCCAAACGGTAATGGAACAGGCGGTCCTGGTTACACAATTAAATGTGAAACAGAAGGGAATCCACATCAACACGAAAGAGGTTCATTATCAATGGCGCATGCTGGAAAAGACACGGGCGGCAGCCAATTCTTTATCGTCCATGACCCGCAGCCGCACTTAAACGGTGTTCACACTGTTTTTGGCAAAGTAACATCTGGTATCGAGGCTGTTCTAGATATGGAACAAGGCCAAGGAATGGAAAAAGTCGAAGTTTTCGATGCTTAATCCAAAACACCGTTTAAACGCGGTGTTTTTTTATTATCAATCTGATTTTACGGTTATTTGTTCCGTGAGGCGGTAGGTGATGAACCAATATAAAAGGGCAATAGCGCTAACAGAGGCGCCAAATAAACATACTCCGCTCCAGCCATTGTTTGCGTATATGCTAGTGGAAGCAATGGAACCAGTCGCACTGCCGATGGAGTAAAAAATCATATAAGCAGCAGTGAGCCGGCTTCTCGCCTCAGGCAGCACTGTGAAAATCATACTTTGGTTGGTCACATGTACGGCCTGCACAGATAGGTCAAGAATAATAATACCTATGATTAATAAAATGAGTGAATATTCAGTGAAAAAAATAAAAAACCATGAAACGAATAATAGGACAAGGGCTATACAAGTTGTTAATTGTCCTAAGCCTCGATCAGCAAGGCTTCCAGCCCGAGTAGCGCCTAATGCTCCGGCAACTCCAGCAAGACCAAATGCACCGATCGCCGTATGTGAAAGATTGTGTGGCGAGCTGCTGAGAGGCAGCACGAGCGAAGTCCACAACGTACCAAACACGATAAAGATCAGAAAACCCAGTATGCCTCGGATGCGCAGAATTTGTTCTTGTCTGAACAATGTAAACATTGAAGCAAGCAGCTTCATATAGGATATTGACGCTCTCTCGCTGTCAGCCCGCGGGAGATACCGGTATAACACGGCGGTTATGATGAGCATCATAACGGCAGACACGAGATAGACTGACCTCCAGCCGGCGAGATCGGTTAGTACACCAGCAAACGTTCGTGCGAGAAGAATACCAATCACAATGCCACTTTGAACCAAGCCCACGATACGGCCTCGTTCTTCAGGAGCAGCCCATGTCGCTGCGAACGCTACGAGTACCTGAGTGACCACAGCAAGCATGCCGACGGAAGCCAGCCCTATAAACAGGACGGTGGCAGTAGGGGCGATGCCGACTAGAATCAGAGATAACACGGATACTAGCATCTGAGCCATGATGAGCCGCCTTTGATTGAACAGATCACCAAGTGGTACGATCAGTAGCAGTCCTAGTGCATAACAAAGCTGAGTAATCGTAATGACAATGCCAATGGATGAATAGGTGATGCCAAACTCGGATGCGAGGGAGTCTAATAACGGTTGTGCAAAGTATATGTTTGCAACTGCCATCCCGCAGGCTGACGCAAAAAGCAGAGCCATATAGCGAGTCATCGCTTGCTTCGGTTTGTTTTGTAAATGAGCCGTTTCCAAATCAAGATGTTCTATGGAAATGATTTTTTCTTTCACCATGCATGTCGTCGTCTCCTTTTGTACTAAAAAGTATAATATACTGATCGGTATATTATGATTCCTGTTAAGGATAACCAACAAAACATTTTAAAGTCAACACTTTCATCTTGAAAGAGGAAGGAAATTTGACAATCATACGTCGATAAAATAAAATTATAATGTACCGATTGGTAATCAAATAGACAATAATATCAAAAAATAGATACCTGACTTTGTGAAGAAATTTTAATGTTGAAATGAGGAATTGCTGATGGTTCGACAACGGGAATTTGACAAGGAAAAAGCGTTGGATGAGGCAATGGTGCTTTTTTGGGAAAAGGGGTATAGGGCCACTACATTAAGCGATTTGACTGAAAAAATGGGAATACAGCGGCCAAGTTTATACTCAGCGTTTGGAGATAAAGAGGAATTATTTGAGGCCGCATTACGCAAATACACAAAGCAGCATGCTGCCCATATTCGAACAAAACTTCAAAACAAACTTTCTGTCAAGGAAGCATTTCATACATTATTTGCAGATTTAGTAGAAGAGGAATATAGAGATGGTCCGAGTAAAGGGTGTTTTTGCATCAATACAATAGTGGAACTTGCGCCACACGAAGAGAAATTTGAAATTCTGACAAGAGAGCATCAGATGTATCTTTCCGTCATTTTCGAAGAAAGAATTGTTCAAGGTATTCGCTCGGGTGAGCTCAAAAGTAGCCTGAATGCGAAAGCTTTAGCACAAACACTGGTCGTTTCTTTCATAGGACTGACCGTCCTCATGAAATCTCGTCCAGAACGTTCATTTTTAGATCATTCTGTAGCGACGATACTTTCCATATTAAAATAATGACAACATGCTATGGCATCCTCCTTCAATAAGAGTGATAGCGTATTTTGAACTAAATATCAAAATACGCTTTTTCTTTTAGGACAGTGGTGGACAAAATTCGATTTTGTGATATGATAAGAGAACAAACATTCGTATTTGTGGGTGTCGCCACATTGTCAGTACAAATCTAAAAAGCGTGGTCATGCTGAAAGAAAGCAGGAGATAATTTGAAACCATTAACAAAAGAAGAAAAAAATCAAATGATGATTGCCATTCAGCGTTACTTTGCCGAAGAACGAGAAGAAGAAATTGGTGAATTAGCAGCCATCAATATACTAGAATTTATCACAAAAAACCTTGGAAGCTACTATTATAATCAAGGGGTTCGTGACAGCCGGAACATCGCTGTTCAGAGATCGCAATTGTTAGAGGAAGATTTATTTGCACTCGAAAAAAGATGATCATCAATCATGTGCGCCTTGCTAACTGATAAAGAGGAAAGAGACCCCCTTAATAAAGAACGCATATTCGTATCATATGTAATGATGAAAAAGTGGAACCAAGGGTCCATCTCAATCGTTATATAAGTAACCATTAATGGAAAACAGCTTTTTGGTTTTATTTCATCAAAAGAAGGAATAAAACATACAAATAGGCGAAGTGCAGATGATGGAGGTTCTAAATATGGGGAAAATTAAATTGAAAATGGCCATCTTATTTGTTTTACTGCTTTGTTTAGGCGCAGGTTATTTATACATGAATGGCATGAAAATTGAAGATGTGCCAACAGCCATTGGTGAAAGCTTAACAAATAATGATAAAGATTATACCATCTATGAATATACCATTACGAAAATTGACGGAGATGAATATTACGGTCAAGCAAAAAACGGCACAAAAATCATTTTTAGTGGAAAGAAATTCGAAGATGATGTGGCCGACTTGAAGAAAGGTGATCGTATTAAAGCCTACTTTAGTAATGAAAAGAGAATAGATGGTCTTATAAAAGTAGTAAAAGTCGTTAATTAACAAGTCTCCTTTCCTATAAGGAGGCTTTTTTTGTGAGAAATCTTGATTGTTGCATTTGACAACAAGGATCGCTATAATAGCCCCTAAGGACAGCTAAATATCGATTGTATCCTTCGGGGCAGGGTGAAAATCCCGACCGACGGTAATAAAGCAAATGCTTTACAGCCCGTGACCCGTTAATTTATTAACGGTTGATTCAGTGAAAAGCTGAAGCCGACAGTGAAAGTCTGGATGGGAGAAGGATAAAGAAAGCTATGAACGAAAAATATTTATCGATCATAGTTTTATTTCTGATGCAAAAAAGCCACAGCCCCGGAATTTTTTCCGGGGCTTTCTGTATGTTCATGTAGTGAATAGACCGGCATGCAGTGTTTATTAGGTGATCCCTCATCTACCTTGTATGGACCATAAAAAGCGACGAAGGTGCTCAATCGATCACATGTCCCTAACATCGCTTTTTTAAAAAGTGAGAAATACAAATGAAAAGAAAGGGAGGATCACATGTTTACGGGGATAATTGAAGAAGTAGGCGCAGTTCAGTCATTAAGGAAAAAGTCAGCAGATGCCATAGAAATTGTCATTCAGTGCAGCCGTGTGCTAGAAGATGTTCACCTCGGAGACAGTATTGCGATCAATGGTGTATGTCTTACAGTCACAAGCTTTACAAAAGCACAGTTCGCAGCAGATGTGATGCCAGAAACGGTCAAAGCGACATCACTGGATCAGCTGACATCAGGCAGTCCAGTGAATTTAGAGCGGGCCATGTCCTCGAATGGACGATTCGGCGGTCATTTTGTCTCAGGCCATGTTGACGGGACGGCAGTCATTACCCGAATAGAAAAGAAAAGTAATGCCATTTACTATGATTTAGAGATGGACAAGACCCTCACAGATATGCTTGCGCAAAAGGGTTCGATCGCAATAGATGGTGTCAGCTTAACCATTTTCGATTTGCAAGATTCACACGTCACAGTCTCTATTATTCCTCATACGCTTGAAGGAACTATTTTCCCGACTAAATCTATGGGAGAGATCGTGAATATAGAGTGTGACATGATCGGTAAATACATCTATCGCTTTTTAACAAAAGAACAAGGCGGAAAGCAGCCATCCCGATTGACCCCATCATTTTTAAAAGAGCACGGATTCTAGGAGGCGATTGTATGTATCATTTAGTAGAAGAAGCAGTAAATGCTCTGAAAGAAGGAGAAATCATTATCGTAGTGGATGATGAAGACAGAGAAAACGAAGGAGATTTTGTGGCACTTGCTGAGCATGCCACGCCTGAAGTGATTAACTTTATGGCTTTACATGGAAGAGGTCTCATTTGTACACCGGTCCATGCGTCGATTGCCAAACACCTGAACCTGCATCCAATGGTAGAACAAAATACAGATGCACACCATACAGCTTTTACAGTGAGCATCGATCATGTGACAACGACGACTGGTATTAGTGCTTTTGAGCGCTCTACGACCATGCTTGCCATGTTAAATAAAGACGCAACTCCAGAAGAATTTGCCCGCCCAGGTCATGTATTTCCGCTCATTGCAAAAGAAGGCGGCGTACTAGAAAGACCAGGTCATACAGAGGCGGCGGTAGATCTTGCGAAACTGGCAGGTTCAGAGCCAGCGGGTGTCATTTGTGAAATCATGAATGTAGATGGCTCAATGGCGCGTGTTCCAGAACTAAAAGAAATCCAAAAACAGCACGGTTTAAAGATGCTGACAATAGAAGCATTGCAAACCTATTTAAATAATAAAGAAACAGCAGCTATCGAAACAAAATAAAAAATCACAAAAAAGGATGATCAACATATGAATACAATACAAGGGCATGTAGTAGCAGAAGGACTAAAATTTGCAATTGTCGTCGCGAGATTTAATGACTTTATTACAAGTAAACTGCTTGACGGAGCAGAAGATACATTGCTCAGACACGGAGCAAACGGTGACGATATTGATGTCGTGTGGGTACCGGGTGCTTTTGAAATTCCGTACATGGCAAAAAAACTAGCTGAAACAGAGAAATATGATGCTGTCATTACACTTGGAACTGTAATCAGGGGCGCAACAACTCACTACGATTATGTTTGTAATGAAGCCGCTAAAGGAATTGCTCAAAGTGCCATGTCAACAGGGATACCGATTATCTTTGGTGTACTAACAACAGAATCCATTGAACAAGCTATCGAAAGAGCCGGTACAAAAGCTGGAAATAAAGGCAGCGAATCGGCTGCAGCTGCCATTGAAATGGCGAATCTCAACCGTACCTTTCGTTAATTTAGTGAAAAAGAGTTTAAAAACGGTATAAAAATGTTTATAATGTGTGATGAGCAAATGATTCGTGAGACATTTGCTGGACATAAGGATAATTTGAATATTGAGGGGTATATATGTTAATTCGTTATAAGAGGTCTTTTGAAAAAATTGCCATGGGGCTACTCTCCTTCATGCCGGGTGAGAAAGACGTCAAACAGCTTCAGCAGACGATGAAGTCATATGAAATGGATGAAAATCGGCAGCTGTTCCTTTGGAAAGATGGCGAGGATATCGTAGGTGCTATTGGTGTGTTGAAAACAGACGACCAAGTACAAATCGAGCATATTAGTGTGAATCCATCCCATCGAGATCAAGGAATCGGCAAGGAAATGGTTTTAGCCGTGGAAGAGGTATTCAAAACCAAAACACTCATTCCAAATGAATTAACGCAAGGCTTCTTTCATAGGTGTCACAGTGAAACAAATTAAATATCACACATGTAAAAGCAGAGGCTACAGTCCTCTGCTTTTTTTACGTTCGATTTGCTTTTTTCGTTCAAGCAATACATCTGTCCGGTCACGCAGTCTATGTTTTTCGATCAAAAATGTGTGGGATAAGTTGCTCTCCTGGCCAAAGATCAGTCCGTCTTTTTGAGCCATTTCTTGGCATAGAGACAGGAGCGCTTCATCTTTAATCGGGAGCATCACACTTTCGTAGGGCATGTCTTCAGCCATTTTCTTCTTCAGCGTTCTCAGAAGTTTGAGAAACGCCTCATCATCCAGACCGAGGTTCGATAATACGGGCCGGTTTGCTTCCAGCAAGTGGAGGCTATTTGAAATGAGCCGTTTTGCACCTTTTCCATTTCCCCGTCTTTGATGATACAAAGCAACGGCAAGCTGAATGAAGCCAACCCAATATTCTTTGCGCTGCTCAGGCGGGTCTTCCTTCCAATATTCCTCAAGAATTTCATGACACTCAAAATAATCTCTTGTCGTATGAAATTCATGTAAAAAAGCCACGTACGCTTCAGGATACACAGTGGTCATCTCCTTTTCCACTCTCAGTCTAACATATTGAAAAGAAAAGAAGAAAGAGCGCCCTTCGTGAAAGGACGCTCTGTTTCTTTAATAAACCCAAGCCGCGCCAACGATGATCAGCAAGATGAAAAGCACGACAATAAGCGCGAAACCTCCGCCAAAGTTATAGCCATCTCCCATAATGATACGGCCTCCTTTTTCATCAGTTCTGTTTACAATGGTATTCTATGTATAAATGCCCTGAGTGGTATGGGCGAAACCACTGTTTTTCTTATTTTGCCTAGGACATCATGGTCGAAATTATATTGGACGAGAGCTTTATCCTGTCTTATACTAAAGGTTAGCCGGTGAAACGGTACTTAGAAGACAGTAGAAATGGTGAGAAAAAATGCTGGAATATCAGGTGAAAATAGATTCGTTTGAAGGTCCATTGGACTTACTTTTACATTTAATCAACCGGTTGGAAATTGATATTTATGATATTCCCGTTGCTAAAATTACGGAGCAGTATTTATTATATGTCCATACCATGAGGGAGCTTGAACTTGATGTGGCAAGTGAATATTTGGTGATGGCTGCAACCCTCCTGAGTATTAAAAGCAGAATGCTCCTTCCGAAACAAGAGGAAGAGCTATTTGATGAAGACCTGCTTGAAGAGGAAGAGGACCCTCGAGAAGAGCTGATTGGCAAACTGATTGAATACCGAAAGTATAAAGATGCAGCACAAGAACTAAAGGAACGCGAGGAAGAAAGGCAAAATGCCTTTACAAAACCTCCGAGTGATTTAAGCGAATTTGCAAAAGAATCGGAAGCGAAGGACACAAACCTGCATGTCACGGTGTATGATATGTTAGGTGCGTTCCAAAAGGTATTGAACCGAAAGAAAATAACGAAACCAGCACCATCTAGGATTACAAGACAAGAAATCCCGATTGAAGACAAAATGAATGAGATTATGAACCATTTAAGAAAAACGAAAAAGCGGACCAATTTCATGACTCTATTTCAACATGATCAAAAGGAGCACCTTGTCGTGACGTTTCTTGCTGTTCTTGAATTGATGAAAGGTCATCAAATCATGTTAGAGCAGGAAGGAAACTTTGAAGACATTTATATTATAGGGAGTGAAACGATTCATGACGCTTGATATCGTGAATTGGAAAGCCATCATAGAAGCGCTGCTTTATGCAGCAGGTGACGAAGGCTTAACAAAAAAACAGCTCATGTCTGTTCTTGAAGTAGAAGAGGCAGCGTTACTCGATATGATGTCTGCCGTAAAGGAAGAGTATCAAAAACAAGAACGAGGAATTGAGCTCATTGAATATGCAGATTCATATATGCTGCTGACGAAAAAGGAATACAGCATTTATTTGAAAAAATTAGTCGAGACCCCATCCAAAGGTTTGTCTCAGGCAGCGCTTGAAGTACTCGCAATCGTTTCTTATAAACAGCCGATCACACGCAGTGAGGTAGAAGAAATCAGAGGAGTCAAATCAGAGCGGGTGCTCCATAGTTTAGTAGCCAAAGCGCTGCTCTGTGAAGTTGGACGTGCCGATGGCCCTGGGCGAGCAATTCTTTATGGGACAACACCTACCTTTTTAGAGCAGTTTGGCTTAAAGGCATTGGATGAATTACCGCCACTTCCAGAGAATGTGGAAGCAGATGGTGTACAAGAAGAAGCTGATCTATTTTTTGAAAACTTCAATCAAACATTTGAAGAGATAAAATAGTTCAAAAGAATGAAAAATGTATGATAAAATATAAAAAAGATTTTACGTCTAACATCTATTGATGTCAGATAAAATGGTCATAAAGCCATGAGGGGAAGGTAAACACAAAACAAATGGCACATATGAATGTAAAGGCTCAAGTTGATCAAGCAGGCGTCTTTTTATCAAAGGTTGCAACTGAAATGAATGGTTTTCTGAACGAAGCTACCTTATCAAGTATGAAACGATTAAACCCTGAAGCGGAAGCCTATTATTGTGACATATTGAATACATTACGGAAGCTTGCAGTGTACAGCGAGGATGCAGCGGCAGTTTGCAGGAAAATCAGCCAGCAGCAGACATTCCCGCAGCAAGCCGCGCAGCAGACGCTTCACCGTATTTATCATCAATGTATTGAAGAGTTTTTCACGCCGAAAAAGGATACATGGTATGAAGACAGCCGTTCCGCATATACAGGAAAGAGCAGCATTGTTTTCCACCATGAAGTATCCGCTGAGATCAAACGATTATTTTCTTCATTAGAAAAAGATTTTTTAGCGATGAGAGAAGAGCTAGAATATACGACATCTCATCAGCAAATGAAAATGGTATAAGCAAGAGGAAGGAGCGTCTCTACATATAGAGACGCTCAGCGTGTAGACAAACCCTCGCATTCGTTGTCAGTCCTGCGTGCTGGTGCTCACGAATGCAAATTCGCTCCGCGCCAGTACTCGTCCTTCCTAGACTGCAAAGGTTTTCTATCACGCTGAAAAGAAGACAAAGGGCTAAAATAAAGTTCATTTTAGCCCTTTGTCGACAATCTGAGCGTCTCTACATATAGAGACGCTTTTTTTTATGGACGAGGCATCATAACTTTTTCAGCCGCGCATACACTTGTACAAAACGGACAAGGACGTGAATGAACATGCCCTATTTAAAAATTGGAACAGCAGTCCTTCTTCTATTTACACTCTTACTGCCTTTTTCCTCACATGCCAAAGCAGATATGTCATTATCGGTGAGTGCAAGAAGCGCCATTTTAATAGATGGACAGTCAGGCAGAGTCCTATTTGGAAAGGACGAGCATGAAAAAAGAAGAATCGCCAGTATTACGAAAATTATGACGGCAGTATTAGCCATTGAATCAGGAAAAATGAAAGACACCGTCAAAGTATCAAAGCGCGCGATACAAGCAGAGGGCTCATCGATTTATTTAAAAGAAGGGCAGAAGGTGAGCCTAGAAGACTTGACATACGGGCTTATGCTGCGTTCTGGAAATGATGCAGCTGTTGCCATTGCAGAGCATGTGGGCGGTAGCTTAGAAGGATTTATTTTTATGATGAATCAAAAAGCGTCTGAACTAGGAATGGAGAATACGAATTTTCAAAATCCGCATGGACTCGATGATCATAAACATCATTATTCATCAGCCTATGACATGGCCATCTTAACAAAATACGCCACGGGGCATAAACAATATCAAAAAATTGCAGGCACGACTTTCTATAAAGCAAAAACGATGGAAGGCTATTGGAAAAATAAAAACAAGCTGGTCACCGGATTATACAAATATTCAACTGGTGGGAAAACGGGATATACGAAGCTTGCAAAACGCACACTTGTCTCTACAGCTGCCAAAGGGGATGCGGCACTGATCGCTGTGACCATTAATGCGCCAGATGATTGGAAGGATCATATCTCTATGTTTGAATATGCATTTGATCATTATAAAACGTACGTACTTGCTGAAAAAGGAAGACTCGCTTCATTAAAAGGAACTTTTTACGAAAAAAAAGCATTTATCAAACGTGATGTGGACTATTTTTTAAATGAAGATGAGAAAAAGCTAGTAGAAATTGAAACGGAAATGCTTACTCCTCAAAAGAAGTGGAAAAAAAACGCCGAGGCCATCCCTGATGTTGTAGGGAAAATGACGTTTTTATTAGATGGACAGGTGATCGAGCAAGTACCGATTTTTTATGAAAATAAACGAAATCGAATGCCTCAAAAAAGCTTCCAAGAAATGTTTAAGTCTGTCTTTCAGACATCTATAGGCGGATCTTCATGGTCAATCTAATTTGGGTATTCCTCACTGTCATCGGTCTTGTGTACGCGATGTTCAACGGAACGATGGAGGAAGTAAACGAAGCTGTATTTAAGGGATCAAAGGAAGCAGTGACCATTTCAATTGGTCTGATTAGTGTCCTCGTTTTTTGGCTCGGGCTGATGAAGATTGCAGAAGAGGCAGGCTTGTTACATTTCTTTAGTAAATTGTGCCGTCCCTTTATTTCAAAGTTATTTCCGGATATTCCGCCTAACCATCCTGCGATGGGATATATTTTGTCCAATCTGATGGCGAATTTCTTTGGTCTCGGGAATGCCGCTACACCGCTTGGGATTAAGGCAATGGAGCAGATGAAAGCATTAAACGGCGGGAAAAATGAAGCAAGCCGGTCCATGATTACATTTTTAGCGGTCAACACATCCTCTATCACACTCGTGCCAACAACCGTCATTGCAATTAGAATGACCTATGGTGCAGATCAGCCAACAGACATTGTAGGGCCAACCATTTTGGCGACACTCATTTCAGGCATTGGTGCCATTCTCATTGATCGCTATTTCCACTATCGCAGAAGCAGGCGGGGGTGATCTCGTGTCATTTATTAACTGGCTGTCACTTGCTTTGATCCCACTGATCATCGCAGGAATTTTAATTGCGGGAACCATTAAAAAAGTACCGACCTATGAAACATTTGTCGAGGGCGGGAAAGAAGGTATTCAAATTGCCTTTTCAATCATTCCTTATTTAGTCGGCATGCTCGTGGCCATTACGATATTCCGCGCGTCTGGTGCGCTTGATTTTGTCATGGGACTGTTAAAACCCGTGTTTACAGCGATCGGCTTCCCGGCAGAAGTAGTGCCGCTTGCGTTTATTCGTCCAATATCTGGCACAGCTGCACTCGGGATGACATCAGACCTCATTGCGACATATGGACCAGATTCTTTTATCGGACAGCTCGCAGCTGTCATGCAAGGGTCAACTGATACCACTCTCTACATTTTAACAGTCTATTTTGGGGCAGTCGGTATAAAAAAAATGGGAGATGCGCTGAAAGTAGGTCTGTTAGCGGACCTCATTGGCATCATTGCATCTGTCATCATCGTCAGTTTGTTATTTAGCGGCGCCTAATGAGGCGCTTTTTTGTCTTTCAATGGATGGAAAATTGCTTTTTAGCTGAAATTAAACAGACGAATCGCTTATTTTTCCACGAATGCTTGTTTGTTTTAAGTCAAGCAAGTAAGATAGTACATGAGGTGAAAGACAAAATGGAACGTTTACAGAAAGTAATTGCACATGCCGGCGTCGCTTCTAGACGAAAGGCAGAAGAATTAATTAAAGAAGGACGAGTTACCGTTAATGGTCAAACAGTGACAGAGCTCGGAGTAAAAGTGGGCTCTTCAGATAAAATTGAAGTCAACGGATTAAAGCTTGAAAGAGAAGAACCGGTTTACTTTATGCTTTATAAACCGCGCGGCGTCATTTCAGCTGCCGAGGATGATAAAGGACGTAAGGTTGTCACAGATTTCTTTGATGACGTCCCGCAGCGCCTTTATCCAATCGGCCGCTTAGATTATGATACGAGCGGTTTGATTTTAATTACAAATGACGGGGAATTTGCCCATAAGCTCATGCATCCGAAATACGAAATTGATAAAACATATGCAGCGAAGCTAAAAGGCATCCCATCAAAGGAATTGCTTAGAAAGCTAGAAAAAGGGATTATGTTAGATCATAAAAAGACTGCACGTGCTCGTGCCAAGATGCTTTCTATCGATAAACGAAAGCAGACATCTATCGTTCAATTAACCATTCATGAAGGCAGAAACAGACAAGTGCGCCGCATGTTTGAAGCGATCGGTCATGATGTGTTAAAGCTAAAAAGAGAGCAATATGCGTTCCTTCATATTGAAGGCATGAGACCAGGAGACCGCAGAGAATTAACACCGCATGAAGTAAAGCGCCTGAGAGCAATTGCAGATCACGGGAAAAGCGCTTTTTAATTTTCACATAAACTTCAAAAAATGAAGAAGCATCAAAAGAAGGAGAATGCTATAATTTACCTGAATGTCTATGGGGAAGGGGTACTTCAGATGAAAAAAAGACGGTTTTTCATACGGACGGGCATTCTCCTCGTGATGCTTGCTGCACTATGTTATACCATGTATAACTCAGTATTTGCCAAACAGGATCGGGTCAAAGAAGGATCTATTGCGCCAAACTTTGTCCTTCAATCTGTGGATGGGGAACGGATTGAATTAAAGGACTTAAAAGGCAAAGGCGTCTTTCTTAATTTTTGGGGGACCTGGTGTGGTCCGTGTAAACAAGAATTCCCTTACATGGCAAATCAATATGAAGTGTTCAAGGATCGTGGTGTGGAAATTGTTGCAGTGAATGTTGGGGAATCCAATATTGCCGTGAAGAATTTTATGGGGTCCTATGGCGTGAATTTTCCTGTTGCCATGGACAAGGATCGTCAAGTGACAGAGGCATATGATATTACGCCGCTGCCAACCACATTTTTAATTAATCCTGAAGGCAAGGTAATCAAAGTCATAAAGGGAACCATGACAGAACGTAATGTCTATGATTATATGAATTTGATTAAACCAAAGGGGTCATAGAATGAAAGAGGTAAAATGCGAGTGTGGACATATTAATCCAATCGGTACTGTTTTATGTGAATCCTGCGGGAATCCTATTGCGGCTAAAGAGAAAAACTCTTCAAAGCTGCTTGATATGAGATATGACGGCAGTGCGAGACGCTCGCAAACATACAACAAAACGATTGTTGATAAAGTATGGAACTTTTTTTCTTCCGTTAAGGTGGGTGTGTGGCTGATTGTCATCACACTGCTTGCTTCCTCATTAGGAACGATTTTTCCGCAGGAGCGATTTATTCCGCCAGGTGCATCTGCTTCCACCTATTATGAAGAGCAATATGGGTCGTTTGGCAAGCTGTATTACACACTTGGATTCCATGATCTTTATAATTCTTGGTGGTTTTTAGCTTTAGTTGCATCCATCGGAATCTCCCTTGTCATTTGCAGTCTCGACCGGGTTATTCCTCTTTATCGAGCACTCAAAAACCAAGGGGTTATTAAAAAAGAAGGCTTTATGAGAAGACAGCGTCTGTTCAGTGAGACAGACAAAACGTTAGATCAGCATACATATGAAGGCATCAAGAAAGCAATGAAACAAAAGCGTTACCGCGTGCGAGAAGAAAACGGACATATTTTAGCGGAAAAAGGCCGCTTTTCACGCTGGGGCCCTTACGTCAATCACATTGGATTAATCATCTTTCTCATTGGATCGATGCTCCGGTTTGTCCCAGGCATGTATGTGGATGAAACGCTGTGGGTTAGAGAGGGTGAAACTGCCCCAATTCCAGGCACAGATGGTCAATATTTTTTGAAAAATAATGCGTTTTCAATTGACCGCTATGAAACTGGAAATGAAAAAGAAGTGTTTGAGAATGCGATTGAAAGAGCTGGCGACGGTCAAGTAGTGAAAAGTTATAAAACCGATGCCACTTTATACAAACGTGAAGGGGAAGTTGTGTTTGGTGAAAAGCCCAAGCTGAAGCAGGTATCAGAACATGATATTAAAGTGAACGAACCGCTCAAGTTTGATCATTACTCATTATATCAAGTGGATTTTAAACAAAATGAACTCGATCAAATGGTCTTTCAGCTGATTCGTAAAGATACTGAAAAATCTTTCGGAACAGTGAAGATTAATCTGCTGGAGCCTAAGTCAGAATATGATCTTGGTAGCGGTTACAAAGTCAAAGTGATGAGCTATCTCCCTGATTTTTATTTTGACGATGATGGAACGCCGAGTACGAAAACAAGGAATCCGAATAATCCTGCTTTCGTGTTTGAAATGGTTTCTCCTGAAAAGCCTAAAGGTGAAAAAAGCTTTGTGGCGATTCAAGAGACAGTAGAGGGTTCTGATAACAACCTATATAAAATGAAATTTGATCGAGTGGAAACGAAAAACGTCACGGGATTGACGGTGAGAAAAGATTTAACTCTTGGGGTGCTCATCGTAGGCGGGATCATCTTCATGATTGGTGTCGTGCAGGGGATGTATTGGCAGCATAGAAGAATTTGGCTGTCTGCAAAGGATGGAAAAGTATTTGTGGCAGGACACACAAACAAAAACTGGTTTGGGTTAAAGTCTGATCTTGGCGTGATCCTAAGTGACAGTGGCATCAAACAGCCAATTGATCAAAAAGAACTGCCTGATACAACAAGTATCAGCAAAAGCAAGGGGGAAGGATTAGATGGCAGCAGTCAGTGAAAACCTGTTATTTGCAGCTTTTCTATTGTATTTAGCGGCAGTTCCTTTTTTTGGTGGTGCCATTAAAGGAAAAAAGAAAGTTGATGGACCGCGCAGAAATAAGGCGGCACTTATCGGCATTACGCTCACCATCATCGGTTTTTTAAGTCAATTTGGCTACTTTATTTCAAGGTGGATGGCGTCTGGTCATGCACCAGTCAGTAATTTGTTTGAATTCACAACGGCTTTTGGCATGATGCTTGTGCTCGCATTCATCATTTTATATTTTGTGTATCAAGTGTCGGTACTTGGTTTATTTACACTTCCAATCGCTTTATTGATTATTGCCTATGCAAGTATGTTCCCATCTGATATATCACCGCTAATTCCTTCATTACAAAGTAATTGGCTTTATATTCACGTGACAACAGCAGCACTAGGGCAAGCCATTTTAGCGATCAGCTTTGTGGCAGGTGTCATCTTCTTATTAAAGCATGTCGATCAAACAAAGCCAGGGAAGAAGACATTTGGTTTGGAGCTCGTCATGTTTATGATTGTTGTGACACTTGCATTTATCGCAGTCACGTCCATCTTTAGAATGACAGGATACGAAGCGAAATTTAATTGGGTCGATAAAAATAAAGAGGAAAGTGTGATGGTCTATGAGCTGCCAGCTCTAGTTGGACCTCATAAAGGAGAGCTTGTGACGCAAGATCGTTTGGAACCGTTTGTTGATTTGCCGCCTGTTTTTTCAGGAAGAAAGGTCAATACGGTGTTATGGTCATTCGGCACGGGGCTGATTTTGTATGGACTGATTCGCTTGATCATTCGCAAACGACTGAGTGCTCTGCTTCAACCGCTCGTGAAACAGGTGAACCTAGATTTAGTCGATGAAATTGGATACAGAGCTGTTTCCATTGGTTTCCCTGTATTTGCGTTAGGCGGGCTCATTTTTGCAATGATCTGGGCGCAAATTGCATGGACTCGGTTCTGGGGCTGGGACCCGAAGGAAGTATGGGCATTAATTACGTTTCTCTTTTATGCAGCCTACCTTCATCTTCGCTTATCCAGGGGCTGGCATGGCGAAAAGTCCGCTTGGTTAGCTGTCATCGGATTCGCCATCATTATGTTTAATCTCATCTTTGTCAATCTTGTGATTGCAGGGCTTCATTCTTACGCGTAATCACATAAAAAAGGCCAACTTTTTATGAATCGATTCGGCTTTTTGTTAAAATGAATGTAACAACGGAGAAAGCAGGAGGATTGTCTAATGGAACACACAACTCAAACGAAAATATTAGTCGTAGATGATGAGGCAAGAATTCGCCGCCTTTTAAAAATGTATTTAGAACGTGAAAATTATGAAATCGATGAAGCTGAAAATGGAGATGAGGCCATTCAAAAGGGACTCCAAACAGATTATGACCTCATTTTGCTCGATTTAATGATGCCTGGTACAGATGGGATCGAAGTGTGTAATCAAATTCGAGACAAAAAAGCGACTCCAATCATTATGCTGACGGCAAAAGGAGAAGAAGCCAACCGCGTGCAAGGGTTTGAAGCAGGTACGGATGACTACATCGTCAAACCTTTTAGCCCGCGTGAAGTTGTTTTACGTGTGAAGGCATTGCTCAGAAGATCTTCTCAAACGTCTTATCTCAATACTGGGACAACAACAAAAGATGTACTTGTGTTTTCTCATCTTTCAATTGACCACGATGCGCATAGAGTGACAGCTGATGGCAAAGAAGTCAGTCTCACGCCGAAGGAATATGAGCTTTTATATTTCCTTGCGAAAACACCGGATAAGGTTTATGACAGAGAGAAGCTGTTAAAAGAAGTATGGCAGTATGAATTCTTTGGAGACTTGAGAACAGTCGATACCCACGTCAAACGACTTCGCGAAAAGCTGAATAAAGTGTCACCAGAAGCTGCGAAAAAAATCGTGACGGTATGGGGTGTCGGGTACAAATTTGAGGTCGGCGCTGAATGAAACTGTGGAAAAGTGTCGTTGGAAAGCTATGGTTAACCATTCTCTTCCTCGTCCTCATCGTTTTATCTATTTTAACCGTGCTTCTTTTAGAATTCATTGAAAATTACCATGTAGAAGAAGCAAAGTCAGATTTAACGCAAATGGCAAATAAAGTGGCGGTCATTTTAGAAAGCCACGACGATCAATCGCTCGCAAGGTCGATTACATCAGAGCTTGCTGACAAATTGACGAGTATTGCGATTATCCAAGAGGACGGGCTAGAGTGGTATTCGTCTGAAAAAGACGGGAAGCTTCCTGCGATTACAAAGAAACAAATTGAAGCAGACGGTGATTTGAATCAAGCACTAAAAGATCGTAAAAAAATCAGTAAACGTGCAGAACCAAATGCAGGCGATCATAAAGATGAACGAATAGTCGTCGGTGTTCCATTTGAGGCAAACGGAAAAAAAGGCATGGTCTTTCTTTCTCAATCATTACTTGCGGTAGAGCAAACAACAAAACATACGACGCGTTATATCTTCCTAGCAGCAGGAATTGCCATTGTTCTGACCACTATTTTCGCGTTCTTCTTATCAACACGTGTCACCTATCCTCTTAGAAAGATGAAAGAGGGAGCGCAGGATCTGGCGAAAGGGAAATTTGATACAAAGATTCCTATATTAACGCAAGACGAAATTGGAGAACTGGCCATCGCCTTTAACCAAATGGGCAAGCAGCTTAAATTTCATATCACAGCTTTAAATCAAGAAAAAGAGCATTTGTCCAATATTTTAAGCAGTATGGCTGATGGTGTCATCACCATCAATATTGATGGAACGATCCTCATGACGAATCCTCCTGCAGAACGATTCTTGCAGGCATGGTATTACGAGCAAAATATGAAGATCAAAGATGGAGATGAACTGCCTCCAGAAGCGCGAGAATTGTTTCATACAGCCGTCAGCACGGAAAAAGAGCAAATGATTGAAGTCACACTGCAAGGACGTACTTGGGTTCTTCTCATGTCTCCGCTTTATAATCAGCAGGACGTTAGGGGAGCAGTTGCGGTCCTTCGTGATATGACAGAGGAACGAAGACTTGATAAGCTGAGAAAAGACTTCATTGCCAATGTCAGTCATGAACTTCGTACTCCAATTGCTATGCTGCAAGGATATAGTGAGGCGATTGTAGATGATATTGCTGGCTCAGAAGAGGAAAAGAAAGAGATTGCGCAAATTATTTACGACGAATCACTTCGAATGGGGCGTCTTGTGAACGATCTTCTAGACCTAGCGAGAATGGAAGCTGGCCATATTACACTGAATCTTGAATCAACAGATACAGAAGAGCTGACCGAGAAGATTTACCGCAAGTTTCTTGGTATAGCAAAAGAAAAGCAAGTTGATCTCACATATGACATTCAAGTGGATGAACCGTACTTTGTACTCGATCCGGATAAGATTGAACAGGTGTTTACGAATCTTATTGATAACGCCATTCGTCATACACCAGAAGGCGGAGAGGTTCACTTCTCGGTTCAATCGGTGGAAAGCGGTCTGAAAATGGATGTGAAAGATTCAGGAAGCGGAATCCCTGAAGAGGATCTGCCATTTATTTTCGAACGTTTCTATAAAGCGGATAAGGCAAGAACAAGAGGGCGTTCTGGTACTGGACTTGGTCTTGCGATTGTGAAGAATATCGTAGAAGCACATCAAGGCTCCATTCATGCACATAGCAAAGCGGGTACTGGTACACACTTTACATTTTATATTCCGAGAAAAAAGCAGGAACTCGTCTAATCCTGACGAAGAATCTTGTTACATGAGAAACACTTCTTTTCGAAAGAAAAAGAAGTGTCAGCGTGTAGACAAACCCTCGCATTCGTTGTCAGGTCTGCGCGCTGGTGCTCACGAATGTTCAATTCGCTCCGCGCCAGTGCTCGCCCTTCCTAGACTTCAAAGGTTTTCTATCACGCTGAAAAGAAGACAAAGTGCTAAAATAAACATCATTTTAGCACTTTGTCAACAATCTAACACTTCTTTTCGAAAGAAAAAGAAGTGTTTTTTTATTTTCATATTTTTAAGGAGAAGTTAAACAAAAAGCCCTTCCCAAATTGTCGAACTTGTAATATATTTGTCATAAAGTTGTAATGTAACGTTTTGTAAGAGTCACTCGACAAAAATAAGTGAACGGAGGGGTTTCCTATGCATGAAACCTTTCAAAAAATATATGATTCGTACCATCAAGATTTGTACCAGTTTTTATTTTATATGGTTAAAGATAAAAATCAGGCAGAGGATCTCGTTCAGGAGGTTTACATCCGGGTACTTCACTCATATAAAACTTTTGAAGGAAGAAGCAGCGAGAAAACATGGCTGTTTTCAATTGCGAGGCATGTGGCAATTGATTGGTTTCGCAAACAGCAAACCATTAGACAACGGGTACTCGGCACGTTTGATTGGGATAAGCAGGATGTAAAGGACCCAGACTTGCTCCCAGACGAACTGGCTGTACAGGATGAAAATGTGAAAGAAATCTATGCCGCACTTGATCAGTGCACGATTGATCAACGAGCTGTCATCATTTTAAGATTTATCCAGGGCTACTCAATCATGGAGACGGCAAAGGCGCTAAAGTTCTCGGAAAGCAAAGTCAAAACAACGCAGCACCGAGGCCTGAAAGTGCTCCGAAAACATATGGAGCTTTTGAAGGAGGAGCTAGTGAATGAAAACGAACAGGTCCGATTGGAGCGAAGAACGAATCAAGGTGTTACTAAGTCAGCTTCCAAAGGTGGAGGACAACCGTTCATCTAAGCAGATATACCAGCAGATGCTGATGGCAAGCGGGCAGAAAAAGAAAAGTGCCAAATGGATCGGTCCAGCGGTCGCAACCGTTGTGGTGTTATTTATGGCGTTTTTAATTTCTCCTCATTTATTTCAGCCGGCTGCTCAAGATCATCATCAGCAAATGAAAATGGACTCAAGTGCTGACAAAAGTCAGGTAAACGCCACATTAGAGGCGGTCAAACAGACTAATGGCCCCTCACACGTTGTGTCTCGTAAGCAGCAGCAAAAGTTTATGACCATAGCATACATAGATGAATCGACCTCTCAAGTGGTTCCGATTAGCATTGAAAAAGAGGATGAGTATGATCATTTGCAGGATATGGTGAACACATATGAACAGGTGCAGCTGCCTGAAATGACAAAGCCTCTTCAATCTTATATGGATATGGTGGACCTTCGTGAAAAAGGAGATACACTTGTTTTTCAATTAAAAAGTGATTTGTCCCTTGATACGTTAAAAGAAGCCAGCAGGTTTAAAGATATGGTAAAAGAAACGCTAAAATGGAGCAAATATGAGCAGGTGCAAGTCAAGACAGCCAAAGGTTCTCACCTTCAACTAGGGGCAAATGGAAGCGTTGGAACAATATCGATTGAAAAACAAACAAAGCACGCTTATTATGTTTTAGAGAATAAGAGCGGGACTTTTTTGGTGCCTTCAAAAACGCATTATTCATCGTATGAAGATGCGGTAGAAGCTATGAAGCGTACAAGCGATGCAGGACTTGATCCATTAATTAAAGACGAACCGATTAAAGAAGTGACGTCTAAAGGAAAACATGTGACCATTACGTTTGGAGCATCCGCGCAATTATCGGACTCAAATGATCATATTTTACTCATTGAAGGTCTGCTGCTCTCAGCGAAAGATTTTGGTTTTACAGAGGTCACCATTCAACAGGCGGGAACAGATCAAGTTGGTCCGTATGAATTAGAAGAACCGATAGAGGTGCCGGCTCTGCCGAATCCAGTTGTCATAAAAGACCGTTAAAGGACGCGAGAAATTGCGTTCTTTTTTGATGTATAGAAAATAGCTTCCTTGCTGTATACTAAGCTGTCATAAAAAGAACCTCAAAGAAGGGGAGTCACTAATGAAAAGGTATTGCTTCATATGTGCCAGCTGTTTTTTGATGATCTTTTCGCCTGTTGCTCATGCACAGGAAACAAGCGAATGGGTGGAGCCGATAAAAGGAGAAGTCACAGATTTGTTTGGGACAAGAGGCGGCTCGCACATGGGATTAGATATAGCTGCGCCAGAAGGAGAATCCATCTTTGCTGCAAGTGAAGGTGAGGTCTCGCGTTCGTATGTATCTGCTACATATGGTGAGGTTGTGTTTATCCAGCATCCAAATGGATATGAAACCGTCTATGCACATTTACACGAGCGTTTTGTTAAAAAGGGTGACCATATAGAAGCAGGACAGCCGATCGGCATTATCGGCAACACAGGGGCGTCTAGAGGCACTCATTTGCATTTTGAGGTGCACAGGGGGCATTGGTCAGTCAGCAAAGAAGATGCGGTAGATCCACTCACAATCATTGCAATGGATCGCTTCCAAGAGCCGGCCCTACATGTCAACGGACAAGAGAACAATACATATCTCATTAAACAAGGAGATACCCTTTGGTCGATTGCAAAGGCGCATGAGATGACTGTGGAACAATTGAAACAGATCAATGAGCTGACCACTCATCTCATCCGAACGGGAGATCGTTTAATGGTTTCAAAAAAATAAACCTCATGCATGTGCATGAGGTTTATCATGATTTTTTATAGGTCGATCAGACGGACAGAAAGTATATCGTGCACTTCAGTTAATTCTTTGACAATTTCGTCCTCAAGATGCTTATCGAAAGAAAGCATCATGATGGCTTCGCCGCCTTTTTCTTTACGTCCTACCTGCATTGTCGCAATGTTGACATCATGGTCGCCTAAAATTTGTCCAACCTTTCCAATTACACCAGGTGCATCAGTATGCTGGATGTAGACAAGGTGTCCATCTGGATAAAAATCAATATTAAATCCATTAATGGAAACAACGCGTTCTCCTAAATGCGGGATATAGGTTGCTTTTAGAGTAAAGGTTGAAAGGTCGCCTTTGACTTCAATAGAAATGCTGTTTTCGTAACCAGATTCACTGGAAGAAATCTTTTCACTGAAGCTAATGCCGCGTTCTTTTGCCACCATTCCAGCATTGACTTCATTTACAGTCGAATCAACACGCTCTTTTAAAAAGCCTGACAGAAGACTTTTTGTAATAAAGGATGTTTCGAGTTTTGAAATAGAGCCTTCGTAAGAGATGCCTACTTCTTTTACAGGTTCTCTCATTGATTGAGAGACAAGACGTCCGAGCTTTCCTGCAAACTGATGATAAGGCTGAATTTTTTTGAACTCGTCTTTTGTCATCGCTGGTAGGTTAATAGATGACATAACAGGGAGTCCTTTTGCAAATTGAAGTACTTCTTCAGATACTTGCGCCGCTACATTTAATTGTGCTTCCTTCGTCGATGCGCCAAGATGCGGAGTCGCAATGACGAGCGGATGGTCTACAAGCGGATTATCAGTAGGAGGTTCTACCTCAAATACATCAAGTGCAGCTCCTGCAACATGGCCGCTTTCAAGCGCTTCAAGAAGGTCACGCTCGTCAATAATACCACCGCGTGCACAGTTCACTAGGCGAACGCCTTTTTTCGTTTTTGCAATTGTTTCTTTATTGAGAAGTCCTCTTGTTTCTTTTGTTAACGGGGTATGTACAGTGATGATATCTGATACTTCGAGTACTTCATCAAGTGACTTGGCATTGACACCGATTTTTTCTGCGCGTTCCTTTGTCAGAAACGGGTCAAATACGTTGACTGTCATGCCAAATGCTCTTGCACGCTGGGCAATTTCGCTTCCGATTCTGCCAAGTCCAACAATCCCAAGAGATTTTCCATAAAGCTCTGCACCAACATAGGCACCTCTGTTCCATTCTTTTGATTTCACAGAAATGTTGGCTTGTGGAATATGACGCATGAGTGAAGAGATCATCGCAAATGTATGCTCAGCTGTGGAGATCGTATTACCGTTTGGTGCATTGATCACAATGACGCCATGCTTGGTTGCTTCATCAATATCAATATTGTCTACTCCCACACCGGCACGGCCGACAATTTTTAATGAAGTCATTTTTTCATAAAGCTCTTTGGTCACTTTCGTCGCACTTCTGACAAGTAAGGCATCAAATGTGTGTAATTCATCTTCTGCTTCTGTTACATTTTTTTGGACAATTTCAACAAAATCTGATTCTAAAAGTGGTAAAAGACCATCATTGCTCATCTTATCTGAGACTAATACTCGAAACATCGTAAGATTTCCTCCTAAAATAAACGTCATAAATATCTGATAATTTACCATATTCCTTTTCGCTGTGTCAATCAAATTAAAGCAGTAAAGCGAAAAAGAAAACACGAACATTTCCTGGTGTCTTTATAAAGAATGGACACCTTTAAACAAAAGATAACCAATTTTTTCGTATTTGTCATTATAATTTTTAAGTTTTTTGCGATTTCTTAAAACTGATGAAATTGCTCAGGATTTTTATCTGTACAAATGCTCATATATCATATATAATGATGTCGAATTGAATAATGATCAATCTTCGGGGCAGGGTGCAATTCCCTACCGGCGGTGATGAGCATAGTCTCTAAGCCCGCGAGCCTTTTTTGGCAGGATTCGGTGTGATTCCGAAGCCGACAGTATAGTCTGGATGGGAGAAGATGGAGGTTCGTAAACGTTGAAAACTTGGTTTTTCACACGTTTATTTGTCTAGCCTAAATTCCCCGCTCCTGTTTTCATGAGCGGTTTTTTTGTGGCTGAAATTGAACAATCCTCTTTTTGAAAGATTTGATCGAAAAGGAGAGAGAATATTGAATCAAAGTAAAGTAAAACGTTTAGTCGTCACCAGTATGCTTAGCAGTATTTCGTTCGTGTTAATCTTATTGGATTTCCCTTTCCCAGGGCTTCCAGCGTATTTGAAAATTGATTTCAGCGATATCCCAGCGATTATTGCGATTTTAATTTATGGGCCAGGTGCAGGAATTGCCGTTGAGGCATTAAAAAATGTTCTGCATTATCTCATTCAAGGCAGTATGTCCGGCGTTCCAGTTGGGCAAGTCGCGAACTTCATTGCAGGCACACTATTCATCTTACCAGTCGCCTTTATGTTCAAAAAAATTAAATCAGCAAAAGGAATGGCTTGGTCAATGATCATGGGTACATTACTTATGACTGTGATGATGAGCATTTTAAATTACTTCTTATTCCTGCCAGCTTACACATGGTTTTTAAACGCACCTGAACTATCAGATCATGCGCTCAAGACGACCATTACAGCAGGGATTTTACCTTTTAACTTTATTAAAGGAATCATCATTACCATCGTATTTAGCTTCATTTTTGTGAAAATGCGTCCATGGTTTGAAAATAAACGCCGACTTCAAAATAGTTAATATAAAAAAAGCCCCTGCATAAGGGGCTTTTATACTATTCATGCTTAAGTGGGTCACCCTCGAAAGATTCGTCCGCAACTTTGATTGAGTCAGTTGGACATCCTTCAAATGCATCAAGCATATCTTCTTCAAGTACTTCTGGAACTTCTACAGTCCCTTGGTTGTCGTCAAGCGTAACAAATGCAATGCCTTCATCATCATAATCATAAATGTCTGGAGCAGCTGCACCGCATGCGCCGCAAGCAATACATGTGTCTTTGTCTACAATTGTATATTTTGCCATGTTAAAAAAATACCTCCCAAATAGTTCGATGGAACACATGGTTTAACCTTTTTAGTTTCACCGATAAAAAACAATTTCCTCAAACCTTATTGTAATGATTTTAAATTCACATTTCAACTGTAAAGTGATTGAGAATGCTTATCACATAAGGGTTTGTTCATAACTTTCCCCCATAAATTGAGTTTAAACATTTCTTCTTGTATGAAATCTGTTAAAATAAAGGGAGAAAATATTCGAATTTTGTCAGGAAGACAGGTGCTTTGATGAATGACTCTTCATTATTTGGATGTCATGTTAATGGACAGCGTATATAAATTGAACGGCGAACGCTCCATTAGTGCTGTCTACCATCTTTTTAAAGGAAAAAAATCATCTCAAACCATACAGGATGCCAGCTTGTTTGAGCTTTCCAGGTACTTCGGCTGTTACCCGGGGTTTACGAGGGATCAGCTGAATCGTTCTGCTTTAAAGCTTGAAGAGAAGCACTATTTTAGAAAAAACGATGAGACACTGAGTATCACTGAAGCAGGGCAGCAAATGCTACACCAGCATTTCTCTGAAAAACCGATGCCTGCTTATTTTCATGGTGCCAAATACCACGATAAAGCAAAGATGCTATGGATGAGGCTCTCTTTACTTGTACAAGTGCTTTCTCACCATATGGCTGGATCACATCAATATGTTCCAATACAAAGAGATGTCTCAGTTCAAAGCTGGACGAAATCTTTTTTGAAACAGCATCAGCAGAAAAGCAAGCTTTCAGAAGAGCTGCATCATGAACTAGAAAAACTCCTAATGAACCTAAGTGATCAAGAGGCACTGATTTTTGTTTACTCATTGACCTCACATGAACGAATCGGGCGTACGTATCAGCAAATGGCGGAGTGGATGAAAGAAGATGTGTGGTATGTGTACTTGCTTTTTTGGAATGTACTACATTATTTTATTCAAGCTGCCCAAAAAGGTGAGGCGCCGACTTTGCAGAAGCTCGTAGGTGACCTTGAATTTAAACGCGTGTTAACAACTTCTACTCACAAAACACTTGAGCTTGTCCAAAAAGGATTTGATATTGAACAAATTGCTCACATTCGTTCATTAAAAAAGGCAACGATTGAAGATCATATCGTGGAGCTGTCGATACATGAGCCAAGCTTTTCAATAGATCCCTATGTGAGTATAAAAGAGCAGCGGGAGATCCTTGCTGTAGCCAGAGAGCTGCAAACAAATAAAATGAAGCTGATTAAAGAAAAGCTCGAGCATCCATTTACTTATTTTCAAATACGATTGGCACTGACAAGGATGGTGAAAGCAAATGGATAAGCTTCATCAGACGCTCATGCGATACTTTGGCCACGACACATTTAAAGCAGGTCAAGAGGACATTATTCGAAGTGTACTGCATCAAAAAGATACGGTTGCCATGCTGCCTACGGGTGGAGGAAAGTCACTTTGCTATCAAATTCCCGGTTATATGACAGACGGGCTGGTTCTGATTATTTCGCCGCTTTTATCGCTTATGGAGGACCAAGTCGAACGAATGAAAATGCGCGGAGAAAAACGAGTGGCGGCGCTTAATAGCACATTGTCTTTTCAGGAGAGGCGACATATCATTCGGCATTTGCCATCATATAAATTTCTATTCGTCGCACCTGAGGCATTAATGTCAGAAGTGCTGCTTGAACAGCTCAAATCGATGCGTATTGGTCTGTTTGTCGTCGATGAAGCGCATTGTATATCAGAATGGGGGCATGATTTCCGTCCTGAATATTCGAAGCTCGGAGAATGGAGAGAAGCGTTAGGTCATCCTGTGGCTTTAGCTCTTACAGCTACAGCAACGAAACAAACGCTAAAAGATACTGTGCAAACGCTAAGGTTGCAGCATCCAGACTTTCATATTCATTCCGTCAACCGCCCGAACATTGCCTTAGTCAAAGAAGTGCACGAATCGAAAGAAGCAAAAGAGAAACGGGCCATTGAGCTTGCGGATTTTTTGCAAGGACCAGGCATTATTTATTGCCCAACCCGGCAAATGACAGAAGAGCTTGCTCTCTGTATGAAACAAAAAACCAATCAGCGTGTTGAGTTTTATCATGGCGGAATGGACGCAGGAGATCGTATGCTCATTCAGCAGCAATTTATCAGCGGTCAGCTTGATCTCATTTGCTGTACGAGTGCTTTTGGCATGGGAATCGATAAAGCAAATATCCGGTTTGTCATTCATATGAGCCCTCCGCAATCGATTGAAGCATTTATGCAAGAGATTGGAAGAGCGGGAAGGGACGGGAAAAACAGTGTGAGCATTCTTTTATATACAGAAGAGGATGCAGATATTCAGCTACACTTGATCCAAGCAGAAGGATTTGACGAACCAGAAATTGATTTCTACTTATCACAACTGACTCAAATGCAGACAAATGATGAAAAAAAATTACGTGAACGATTGATGGAAACAGGGCTTCAGGAGACGCGTGCAAGAATGCTGACGCACTATTACATGATGCATGAGTCCGAACAGCGCCCGGCAATTCTGATGAATCTAAAAGAAATATTGCAGGACAGACAAACAGAAAAGCTAAAAAAAGTGTGGCAATTTAAAGAGCGGATCATGGATCATGACTGCTTTAGACAATCTCTGTTATCATATTTTCACGAACAGCTTGATCAAACAGAGCGCGCGTCCTCTAAGCATTGCTGCTCTTCTTGCGGACTGAACCTGTCTGATTATGAAAAAAAAGAACAATCATTGGAGCTGAATGAAATGAAACACTGGAAGACTGTGCTGGATCGTATGTTTCATCTGACAAAAGAGGCGCAGCATTGATTGAACAACATCGCCGAATCATTGAAAAATTAACCGATCGACAAGTCGTAGAACAGCTGTATTTCACGCAGCTGCTCATGCTTATCGTTTCTTTTTTACTAGGCATATTTATGTTCGATCAATGGACGGATTTTACAGCCCTTTGGCAGATTCATGATATGCGCATTCTAACATATGGAATTGGCGGTGCATTGCTCGTCATTATTATAGATGCAATTGTCATGAAGGTGTTTCCTGCTCATATGTATGATGATGGCGGTTTAAATGAAAAGATGTTCAAAAACCGAAGCATCCCGCATATTGTTTGGTTAGCACTTCTCATTGCCTTTTCAGAGGAAATACTATTTCGCGGAATTGTTCAACAGCAATTTGGGCTTGAGATTGCCAGCATCGTGTTTGCGCTTCTTCATTTTCGCTATTTATCAAAAATACTCTTGTTTATCCTCGTGGTTTCCATTAGTATTTTTTTAGGACTTTTATACGAGTGGACGGGGAATTTATTTGTTCCTGTCATGACACATTTTGTCATTGACTTAGTCTTTGCTTGTCAAATTCGTTTGAAATATAAGGGGAGGGATGAACATGGAAGAAATGTCGAGAATGCAGAGAAAGAAGGAGCAGCTCACAAACAACCATGACGACAATGTAGAGGAAATTCTTGAAGAAAAAGTACATCCTTCTGATGACTCTCACTTTCCTACACGAGAAGACTTTCATGAATATAAGAAGCAGCGTACGAAAAAAGTGCGCAATCCTTTGTTTACGACATTGGCTATTATCTTTCCTATCATCGTCATCACTGTTTTCTTTCTATTGATCTACTACACTTCAAAGGAAATCAACGATAATAACAATCAGGGTGTCTACATTGATAAAACCTCAAGTGCTGACACAGACCCAGTTCCGTCAGCACTAGCCGAAACAAAAAATGGCGCAAAAGCTGATAAAGCGGATGCGTCTGATGAAGAGAAGAAAAAGAAAGATGAAGAAAAAGAAAAGCAGCGATCAAAAGAAAAAGCAGAGCAAAAGAAAAAAGAAAAAGCTGCTAAAGAGAAAGAAGAGCGTGAAAAAGCGGCAGCTGCGAAAAAGCGTGAACAGCAGCAGCTCGCCCTCCAAAAACAGCAAGAAGAGAAAAAACGAAAAGAAGTCGAAGAGAAAAAGAAGCAGGAAGAAAAGCCAGTTCGTGTCGTCCAGCACACTGTTGGCCCAGAGGAAAACCTGTATCGAATCTCGATGAAATATTACAAAAGCCGATCAGGTGAAGAGAAAATAAAAGCCTACAATCATTTAAATGGGAACAGTGTATACAGTGGTCAAGTACTCAATATTCCATTGGAAAACTAATTACCTGACATGAACGAATGAAAAAGCACATACATATGTAGAAAAAAGGGACAGGGTGTATGTGATGACTTTGCACGCAATCAGCCGCTATATGGATCAGCCGACACAGAAAATGATGGAAACGTTGATCAAAAGAAAGCACAAATATGAGGGCTTTGCCAAGCAGTGTAGAAGGTGGCAATGGACAGCCCTTTTGTCACTGGCGATTCTTTTGTTTTATTTTGTGATAACGGCAAATAAGGGAGGCTCGCTTCAGCCGGAAGCGATGATTGCAACGCTGCTCAGTCATGAGGTCTTTCTATTTTGGATAATGGCTGAGGTGTTTGCTTTTTATGCATCTTATTATTATAAGAAAAAAGAAGAAAAGGCTGAGGATGAATATCATCGCCTTAGATGTGAGATTATACAAAAAAGCACAGACTTATGGCCGCAATCAGACCAGTGGAAAGAGCGTGAAGCGGTTTTTCGCTATATGCAGCAGCAATATGACATTAATCTCTATTATGAAAGTAAATAAATGTGTAAAAAGACGTTTTAATAGTTGAAACGTCTTTTTTCATTCAAGCGTCTTATGAACGACACATATGCAAGGGAGCCATTTATGATGAAATATGCCATCGGATTTACTGCCGCCATTGCGGCTGTTACAACAGGTGTGTGTGTAACGGCAAAAATGGTGAAAACGGCAAAACAAAACAACATCAAAAAGCATTACTTTACAATAGAAGCACTTCAATCAGATCGACCAGCAGTGATTTTCTTTATTTCTGATACACACCGGCGGCTGATTAGTGATTCATTATTAGCTGAGGTCACACAAGAAAAACCGGATGTCATTATGATAGGCGGGGACTTAGCAGAAAAAGGTGTACCCTACGCCAGAATTGAAGAAAATGTGAAACGTTTATCAAGAATTGCGCCCGTTTATTTTGTTTGGGGAAATAATGATCACGAGCTGCACCAGCAAAAGCTTAAAGAGATTCTTCATGCTTACGATGTGACGACCCTGCAAAATGAAACAGCTGTGTGGGGTTTCGAAGGCCAGTCAATCAAAATTGGAGGCATCGATGATATTCGGCTTGAAAAGGCGGATTATGAAGCGATACGACCTGAGTTTGTGAAAGATGACGTAAATATTCTCTTATCACACAACCCAGATGTACATCATTTAATGAGTGAAGATGAGGGGATCGACCTTGTTTTGAGCGGTCATACACATGGAGGTCAGATTCGAATTGGGAAATTTGGTCCGTATGAAAAAGGAAGAACAGGTCAGGTCAAAGGCGCATTTTTTCTCATTAGTAATGGCTATGGAACAACAAAGATTCCAATGCGTCTCGGGGCAGAACCGGAAACGCATCTGATCTATTTAATGCCTGTAAAAACGCGATGACTGGCTGCGCCCTCAATATTTTCCATAAAAGTCACCGTAAGCATAGCTTCATGCTTGTCTTCCGTCTTGACACAGTGTAAACTGAATACAAAATTAAGAACCTATGACTCATCATCTCATATACTACAGTATGATGTGTGTTTAGAAGAGGCAGGAGGGAACGTTATGCGACTGGAGCGTCTGAATTATAATAAAATCAAAATTTTTCTCACACTAGATGACCTGACAGACCGGGGTCTTACGAAAGAAGACCTTTGGAAAGATTCGTTCAAAGTCCATCAGCTGTTTAAAGACATGATGAACGAAGCGAATCAGGAGCTCGGTTTTGAAGCGAGTGGACCGATTGCTGTTGAAGTATTTTCACTTCAGGCGCAGGGGATGGTCGTCATTGTCACAAAGAGTCAGCAGGATGATGCTGATGATGATGAGTTTGATGAAGATTACATTGAGATGCAAGTCAAGCTCGACGAGAGTCATCATGTGCTCTATCAATTTGCCTCGTTTGAAGATGTGATTCAACTGTCCCATAGTTTAAGTCGTATTGGACTTTTAGGGGGTACAGTTTACCATTATGAAGGTCAATATTTTCTCAGCCTAGATGATTTTGAAGAACTATCAGCTGATACCGTCATTTCCATTTTAGCGGAGTTCGGTTCACCAACGACATTAACGATCCATCGGCTAAAAGAATACGGAAAAGTGATCATGCAAGATGATGCAGTGAAAACGATTCAAATGTATTTTTAATCACTTTTTTCTATTATATTTAATACTGTTGTGATGAAACAACAGTATTTTTTTATATCCTTTTTATATTTATAAACGCTGATATTTTATTTTAATAAAAAACGTTTTTTACCTTTGCTTTACCAGTACGAAGGTGTATACTATTGCTTGAAAGGGAGCAGTAGATCATGAAAGATTTCTAGGGGGTTTATTTTAATGGCAGCCGATCAAAACGCCGCTCATAACGCAGAAGATAAGCTAGATGTTTTAAAGTCAACTCAAACCGTCATACATAAAGCGCTAGACAAATTAGGGTATCCGCAAGAAGTGTATGAATTGCTGAAGGAGCCAATTCGTCTATTAACTGTGAAAATTCCAGTACGAATGGATGATGGATCAGTGAAAATTTTCACTGGTTACCGCGCGCAGCACAATGATGCTGTTGGACCGACAAAAGGCGGTATTCGTTTCCACCCGAACGTTACTGAAAAAGAAGTAAAAGCGCTTTCAATTTGGATGAGTTTAAAATGTGGTATTGTGGATCTTCCTTATGGCGGAGGAAAAGGCGGTATTATCTGTGATCCAAGAGAAATGTCATTTAGAGAGCTTGAAAAACTAAGCCGCGGCTATGTTCGCGCAATCAGTCAAATCGTTGGTCCAACAAAAGATGTACCAGCTCCAGATGTGTTTACAAACTCTCAAATTATGGCATGGATGATGGACGAATATTCTAGAATGGATGAATTTAACTCGCCAGGATTTATTACCGGAAAACCAATTGTTCTTGGAGGATCACACGGACGTGATACTGCAACAGCAAAAGGTGTGACGATCTGCATCAAAGAAGCGGCGAAGAAAAAAGGAATTGACATTAACGGGGCACGTGTTGTCGTACAGGGATTCGGAAATGCAGGAAGCTACTTGGCTAAATTCATGTATGATGCCGGAGCGAAAATCGTAGGGATTTCAGATGCTTACGGCGGGTTATACGATGAAGATGGTCTTGATATTGACTACTTGCTTGACAGACGTGACAGCTTTGGAACCGTTACTAAATTATTTAACGATACCATCACAAACCAAGAGCTGCTTGAGCTCGATTGTGATATCTTAGTACCTGCAGCCATTGAGAACCAAATCACTGAAGATAATGCGGCAAACATTAAAGCTAAAATTGTCGTAGAAGCAGCGAATGGTCCAACGACACTTGAAGGAACAAAAATTCTTTCAGATCGTGGAGTACTGCTTGTCCCAGACGTACTTGCGAGTGCGGGTGGTGTAACGGTTTCTTACTTTGAATGGGTGCAGAATAACCAAGGGTTCTACTGGACTGAAGAGGAAGTCGAAACTCGTTTAGAAGATATGATGGTGAAATCATTTAATAATATTTATGAAATGGCGCAAAACCGCCGCATCGATATGCGTCTTGCTGCATATATGGTCGGCGTACGTAAAATGGCTGAAGCTTCTCGATTCAGAGGCTGGATTTAAGCGGCTTATTTGCATCGCACCCAAAAATCTCCTATCCTTATATAGGAGATTTTTTTATGGAATGGGAACAAATCATCAACAGCTAGCAATTGTTATTGCATTGAAACGACAGGAGTGGAACAAATGAAACAAGAAAAAGCGATCATAATAGGAGGCGGCCCTTGCGGATTATCAGCTGCCATCGCATTCCAGCAAATCGGAATTGATGCACTAGTCATTGAAAAGGGGAATGTCGTTAACAGTATTTATCATTACCCAACACATCAAACCTTTTTCAGTACAAGTGAAAAGCTTGAGATTGGTGATGTCGCTTTTATTACTGAAAATCGCAAGCCCGTTCGTATCCAGGCGCTTTCTTATTACCGAGAAGTAGTCAGACGAAAAAACCTGCGTGTGCATGCCTTTGAAAAAGTAACCGCTGTGACGAAAAAAGATGGCCATTTTACCGTGAGCACATCAAAAGACGACTATTCATGTGATTATGTCGTGATTGCTACTGGCTACTATGACCATCCAAACTATATGAATGTCAAAGGGGAAGACCTTCCACATGTGTATCATTATTTTAAAGAAGGACACCCATACTTTGATAAAGATGTAACGGTGATCGGCGGGAAAAACTCAAGTGTCGATGCTGCGCTAGAACTTGTGAAATGCGGAAGCAGAGTCACTGTACTTTATCGAGGAACTGAATATTCATCTAGCATCAAACCTTGGATTTTGCCAGAGTTTGAAGCACTTGTGCGAAATGGAACGATTCGAATGGAGTTTGGAGCACAGGTGAAGGAAATTACAGAAGAAGAAGTGATTTTTACAAACCAGCAAGAGCAAACGGAGCGAGTGAAAAGTGATTATGTTTTTGCCATGACAGGCTATCATCCAGATCATTCTTTCTTAGAAAAAATGGGTGTGACAATTGATCAAGAATCAGGCCGCCCAGCATTTGATGAACAGACGATGGAGACAAACGTAGAAGGTATTTTCATCGCAGGAGTGATTGCAGCTGGAAATAATGCCAATGAAATTTTCATTGAAAACGGGAGATTTCATGGGGGGCTAATTGCAGAAGAAATTAACAAAAGAATGAACGCATAAAAAAAGAACTGGATCCTTCCAAGGGATTCGGTTCTTTTTGATATAAAATGGGATTATATAGAAGAATATTTTCATAAAAATGGGCTCGAGTCATATAAAAAAAGGGTAAATCATGGTACGATAATGAAGGATAATGTAGGGAAAGAGGTCTGGTTATGATCGCAATCATCTCAGCAGGTTTAGCTCCCGGCATCGCACTTTTAAGTTATTTTTATTTGAAAGATCAGTACGACAATGAGCCGGTACACATGGTCATCAGATCTTTTATGCTAGGTGTTATACTTGTGTTTCCAACCATGTTTATTCAATATGTCCTTCAAGAGGAGCATATCGCAACGAACCCTATCTTGATTTCATTTGTGACGTCGGGCTTCTTAGAGGAATCTTTAAAATGGTTTATTTTAATGGTCAGCGTCTATGCGCATGCCCAATTTGACGAACACTATGATGGAATTGTATATGGAACCAGTGTCTCACTTGGTTTCGCAACACTTGAAAATATTCTTTATTTGGTCGGTCACGGGGTTGAATATGCATTCACCCGTGCTTTATTACCCGTCTCAAGTCATGCTTTATTCGGTGTTGTGATGGGATTTTATATCGGCAAAGCCCGCTTCTCTGATAAAAAGGAGCAGCGCAAATGGCTGATCCTTTCTCTAACGCTTCCTGTGCTTTTTCACGGCCTATATGATTTCATATTGTTAGGAATGAAAAATTGGGGATATATCATGCTGCCATTCATGATTTTTTTATGGTGGTTTGGCCTGCGAAAAGCAAAAAAAGCTCGTTCAGTGAAAATGGTGCAAAATTTAATGTAGAAAACGTCTTATCAGTTGATAGGGCGTTTTTTTGTCTTTTCATCCATTTCTCTCCTGTGATGAATGTATAAAAATAGGGATTGGAAGAAATATATATTCAAACATCAAAAGTACAGGAGGATCAAATATGGACAAAGCTCGTTTCATGAAACAAATCGTCCTTATCTTCTCAATCGTTCTACTCGCAACATCACTGATGACAACTGAAAAAAGTGAAGCCTTCACCAGTCAAGTCATCCAGCGAGGTGCGACAGGAGAAGATGTAGTCGAGCTGCAAGCACGGCTCCAATACAATGGCTTTTACAATGGCAAAATTGATGGTGTATATGGCTGGGGGACGTACTGGGCCGTTCGCAACTTTCAAAGCCAATATGGTGTAAAGAAGGTCGACGGACTTGTAGGTAAACAAACAAAAAGCCTATTAGTTCAAAAGACAAAATACTATAAAGACTTTGTTCAGCAGCAGCTGCAAAAGGGGAATGAGTTTACCCATTATGGCGGGAAACCTCTTGATCAGCAAACAAAAGCTCCTGCGAAAAGAAGCTCACAAAAAAAGACTGCTCAAGGTGCGAAAGAGAATCAAAAAAGTCAAAGCGGAGCACCTGGAAAGTCTGCGAAACAGTCAGGCAATCAGCAAGCAAATCAAACACCGAAACAAACGGCAGCCAACATGCCAGGTGGTTTTTCTAGTAATGATATTCAGCTCTTATCACAAGCGGTTTATAGTGAAGCAAGGGGCGAGCCGTATGAAGGACAGGTGGCGATCGCTGCCGTCATCTTAAACCGTTTGAACAACCCGACTTTTCCAAATACAATCGCAGGAGTTATTTTTGAACCGCTTGCGTTTACAGCTGTGGCGGATGGTCAATTTTATATGTCACCAAATGACACTGCAAAAAAGGCTGTGTTTGATGCCATTAACGGCTGGGACCCGTCTGAGAGCGCCGTCTATTACTTTAACCCTGATACAGCAACAAGTCCATGGATTTGGGGAAGACCACAAATTAAACGAATTGGGAAACATATTTTCTGCGAATAGAAAGAGGTGTAAATAAATGATCAGAGGAATATTGATTGCCATTTTAGGAATTGCTGTCATCTCAACAGGTTATTGGGGCTATAAAGAGCATCAAGAAAAAGACGCAGTGCTGCTGCACGCAGAGAACAACTATCAGAGGGCCTTCCACGATTTAACGTACCAAGTGGATCAGCTGCACGACAAACTTGGGGCAACGCTTGCGATGAACAGCCAATCGTCGATTTCACCGGCACTTGCAGATGTATGGAGAATGTCATCAGAAGCACATAACAATGTGAGTCAGCTTCCGCTCACATTAATGCCTTTTAACAAAACGGAAGAATTTTTGGCGAATGTCGGAGACTTTAGCTACAAATCATCAGTTAAATCCTTATCAGATGAACCATTAAACAAAAATACGCACAAAACCATTACGTCCTTATATCAGCAAGCATCTGATATCCAAAACGAACTGAGACAAGTGCAGCACCTCGTCCTCAATAAAAATTTAAAATGGATGGATGTTGAAATGGCACTTGCTGATGGTGACCGAAAAAATGATAACACCATCATTGACGGGTTGAAAACAGTCGAGAGAAATGCAGATGCATTTGCAGATGTCGATCTCGGACCGACAAATGTGTCCACAGAAGAAGAAACACGCGGCTACAATCATTTAAAGGGTAAAAAGATTTCAAAGAAAGAAGCGATACGCATTGCCCAGCAATTCGCACCTGATCATAATCAACATTTTAAGGTGAGAAAAAGCGGAAGCAAAACCAATCGAGATGTGTACAGCTTATCGATGTCAGATCCTGATAGTAAAGCGAATTTCTATTTAGACTTGACTGAAAAAGGAGGACATCCAGTCTACCTTCTTCAAAATCGAGACGTGAAAAAACAGAAAATCAGTTTAAACCAAGCATCAGAAAAAGCACTCAGCTTCTTAAAGAAGCAAGGATTTGATGCTGAGTCATTCCATTTAGATGAAAGTGCGCAATTTGATAATATCGGTGTATTTACCTATGTACCTCTTCAAAAAAATGTACTGCTGTATCCAGATAGTATACGCATGAAGGTCGCACTAGACGATGGTGAAGTGGTTGGATTTTCAGCGAAAGACTATTTAACGAATCATAAAACAAGAGACATCAAAGCACCTAAAATCTCGCAAAAAGAAGCGAAGAAAACGCTCAATCAGCATGTGAAAATCGAAGATACTCATGTAGCGATTGTTCAAAACGATATGTCAGAGGAAGTTTTATGCTATGAGTTCCTAGGAACGATAAAAAATGATACGTACCGAATGTTCATTAATGCGGATACTGGAAAAGAAGAACGAGTAGATAAACTAAAAAACGCAGAACCTATATATAAAGACCTATAAAAAAGGAAACGAGGAAAAGGCGAATAAGCCTTTTCCTTTTGTTTTATACATGGTTTAATATAGGAGAGGATATGATTTCACAGATGAAAAGAGTGATGAGGAATGTTACAAATAGGGGATGCAATCACAATTGAATATGTCAATGAGAACAAAGAAGTGAAAACTGCAAAATCGAAAGTTTTGGAAAATAATAACGATGATATTTGCATTAATTATCCAGCTGATAAAGAAACGGGACGCACGATCTATTTAAACCAGCAAACAGAAATCACCGTTTTCTTTTTCGATGAAAATCAAATTCCATACAAATGCACAAGCGAAGTCATCGGCAAGAGGAAAGAAGATATTCCGATGATCGTCATTTCCATTCCGCCAAAAGAAGAAATGATTCGGCTTCAGCGTAGAGAATACCTGAGAGTCGATACAATGGTCAAAACCGCGATCACGCAAACGGGTGAAGAATCCTTTGACACGTTTATTGTCAATATGAGTGCTGGCGGCTTAGCAATTGCTGTTCCTGAAGGTGTCTCATTGAAAGAATACGGAGAAGTGATCACAGAGTTTGAACTTCCGCTGAAAGAGCCTGTTAAAATTAAAGCGGTTGCAGAGATGAGCCGAGTTTATCAAGATGAGCAGACTGGCAAAACAAGAGCGATCATGGAGTTTTCTGAGATCACAAATGATCAGCAGCAGCACATTATGAAGTACTGCTTCCAGCAGCAGCTTTTAACACGTGTGAAAAAAGCATAAGAATAAAGGATGTTAAAAGCTTCCATACTAGAGGTAATAGAATCTAGCGTGGAGGCTTTTTGTATGAAAACAATGGAAAGATGGTTATTTAAAGCGGTGCTCATTCAGCTTGTCTTATTATTAGCCGTTCAGATCACACTTCATTTGACAAAAGGAGAACTATTTTTGTCAAAAGTCGTGCAATACGAGGGTGTAAATAGCATGAGCATTGAAGATTGGATCGAGACGTTTAAGCAGAAGGATTGATAGAAAATTCCCCCGTTTGACCGGTGATCGTGTTACAATTCATAAGGGAGATTCAATCAAGGAGAGGTATTATGAAAAAGAAATTATCTATCGCAATTGACGGTCCTGCAGCAGCAGGAAAAAGCACTGTGGCAAAAATTGTCGCAGCAAAAAAATCATATATTTATATCGATACAGGTGCCATGTACCGCGCGATTACGCTTGCGGCACTTCACCATGGTGTAGATCTTGAAGACGAGCAGGCGCTTGATGCACTACTAAAGAAAACGGTGATTGAACTTGTCTCAACAGGCGAGGGTCAAAAAGTGCATCTAGACAATACCGATGTGACAGAAGAGATTCGCACAGACCGCGTGAGCAACCAAGTATCGGTTGTCGCAAAGCACAGAGCTGTTCGGGAAGAAATGGTCCGCAGGCAGCAAGAGCTTGGTAAAAAAGGCGGTGTCGTGATGGACGGAAGAGACATAGGTACTCACGTTCTTCCAGATGCCGAAGTGAAAATTTTCTTGCTTGCATCTGTAGAAGAAAGAGCAAAACGCCGCTTTGAAGAGAATCAGAAAAAAGGCTACGATGTCAATTACGATCAGCTGATCGAAGAGATTGCAAGACGTGACAAGCTTGACTCTGAGCGCGAAGTTTCACCGCTTAAGAAAGCGGATGACGCCATTGAGATTGACACAACTTCTCTTACCATTCAAGAGGTAGCAGGTAAAATTTTAGATGCAGCAGACCGTGTGGAGAAACTGTAAGAAATTTTAGAAAACTTTTATAAGTTAGAGGTTTATCTCTTGACAAACAAGGTCTTTTATTAGAAGTTTATACTAATACTATTTTTATTGATCATTCAAGCAATTCTGTTGATTTGAATGTTTCTATAATACATACTCGGCTGGCAATCATCATGCTTAAGACACATATTCACCCAGTCGTTTTAACTAAGCTGTGTAGGTTTGGACCAAGGAGGTTATCGAAATGACAGAGGAAATGAATCAAATCGATGTTCAGGTACCAGAGGTTGGAGATGTAGTGAAAGGGATTGTTTCTAAAGTTGAGGACAAGCATGTCAATGTAGATATCGTCAATGTGAAACAACCTGGGATCATCCCAATCAGTGAATTATCAAGTCTTCACGTTGAAAAAGCATCAGATGTCGTGAAAGATGGCGACGAATTAGAGCTTAAAGTAACAAAAGTCGAAGACGATGCTTTGATTTTATCGAAACGTGCTGTTGATGCAGACCGCGCTTGGGAAGACCTAGAGAAAAAGTTTGAAACAAAAGAAGTATTTGAAGCTGAAGTAAAAGACGTTGTAAAAGGTGGTCTTGTCGTAGACATTGGTGTGCGTGGATTTATTCCTGCATCTCTTGTAGAAGCGCACTATGTTGAGGACTTTTCAGACTACAAAGGTAAAACACTCTCACTTGTCGTGGTCGAACTTGACCGCGAAAAAAATCGTGTGATTCTCTCGCACCGTGCAGTAGTGGAGCAAGAGCAATTAGACAAAAAGCAAGACTTCTTGCAAAAACTTGAAGTAGGCAGTGTGATTGATGGTAAAGTGCAACGCCTTACTGATTTTGGTGCATTTGTAGACATTGGCGGCATTGATGGATTGGTTCACATTTCTCAACTATCCCATGCGCATGTTGAAAAGCCATCTGACGTAGTGGAAGAAGGCCAGGAAGTCCAGGTCAAAGTACTTGCTGTTGATCGTGATAACGAACGTATCTCACTATCTATTAAAGAAACATTACCAGGACCTTGGAGCCAGATTGGTGAAAAGGTAAAACAAGGTGATGTGCTTGAAGGAACTGTCCAACGTCTAGTAAGCTTTGGTGCATTTGTTGAAATTCTGCCAGGCGTCGAAGGACTTGTGCATATTTCTCAAATCTCTCATAAACATATCGGTACGCCGCATGAAGTCCTTGAAGAAGGGCAGACTGTGAAAGTAAAAGTGCTTGATGTGAATGAAGATGAAGAACGCATTTCACTAAGCATCCGTGATTTAGAAGAAAATCCTGAAAAACAAATCGAAGAGAATTATCGTCAATATCAGGCGAAAGAAGAAAACACAAGTGGATTCCAGCTTGGTGACCTGATCGGAGATAAGCTCAATAAATTAAAATAATTTGGTGATCAAAATTGACGCGAGCAGAAAGAAAGAAGCAGCATATTGAACATGCCTTGTCCACTGGACAGCATGCAGCAACAGGTTTAAAAGATGTTTCCTTCGTTCACGCCAGTTTACCAGATCTTGCAACATCACAAATTGATACACATTCAACAATTGGCGGACTGACTTTCGGTTCGCCAATTTTTATCAATGCAATGACTGGCGGAGGCGGAAAATCGACCTATGAGATTAATCGCTCTTTATCGATCGCAGCGAAGGAAACCAATATTCCGGTGGCAGTTGGATCGCAAATGGCTGCACTGAAAGATAAAGAAGAAAGACGTACGTATGAAGTTGTTCGTAAAGTGAATCCAGATGGAATTGTCTTTGCGAACTTAGGCAGTGAGGCAACGATGAAGCAAGCGAAGGAAGCCGTTGAGATGCTGGAGGCCAATATTCTCCAGATTCATTTAAATGTGATTCAAGAGATTGTCATGCCTGAAGGAGACCGTGATTTCAGGGGGGCACTTGAGCGCATCGCAGCCATCAATGAATCAGTTGGTGTGCCTGTTGTCGTAAAAGAAGTTGGATTTGGCATGAGCAAGGAAACGGCCAAAAAGTTATTTCATGCTGGGGTTGCGGCCGTTGATGTAGGCGGATTTGGTGGTACGAACTTTTCTAAGATCGAAAATCTTCGCCGCCAAAAAGCACTTCATTATTTTGATCAATGGGGGATTCCAACTGCAGCGAGTCTTGCTGAAGTACATACAAGTTTTCCAGATCAAACGATTTTAGCCTCGGGAGGTATACAAGACGCCCTTGATGTAACAAAATCAATCGCACTTGGCGCATCCGCTGCTGGTCTAGCTGGCTTTTTATTAAAATCACTGACTGACGGAGGGGAGAGCGGTCTCATCGCGAATATCATAGATCTTCAAGAAGATGTGAAGATGATGATGACAGTCCTTGGCGTGAAGACCATTGAAGAGCTGAGACAAACCCAACTTGTCATTTCAGGTGAAACAAGTCATTGGCTCAAAGAAAGAGGCATCGACACAACGTACTATAGTTTAAGATCAAATAAGAAAAAGGACTAAAAGCAAGTTTAGCCCTTAAACATCTAAGGCATGTGGTCATCACATGCTTTTTTTTATTGATTTCTTTTTCGCGCACTATCTGGACCTTCTAATGCTGTTGCCCCTTTATAATGAATGGATTGATCACGGTCAGATTCCACTCTTTTTGATGCCTTTAAGCGTTTTTCCTGTCTATCTTTTCCCATCATACATCCCTCCTCAACCATTAGGGTGTCACCTCTTGTTTATTTCATACAATGCCCAAAGCGATCTCTTACGTTTAAAAATTGGTGATTTTCCCATAATGTAATTGAGGTGATGAGACGTTGGAGGCTTTGTACTATTATTGGTCCATATGGTTCGTTTGGATTATCGTGACATTTATTATGGAAAAAAGCTCATGGCGCAATGTGCTAGGCGTCTTTGTCCTTGTCCATATTATATGTAGTCATTTCATGATATCCATATTTGATATGAGCCTGAATGCGGGGTACTTGATGACCTTTTTATATGCATGTGCGGGTTTCGTTATATTCCGGTCTGGGCATCAAATAATGAGAATCATACAATTAGGTTCTATGGTGAGCGCATATGCCTTTTTTATGATTTTTGCATTATATGATCCGGTTTGGTTCACGCTAATAAAAGTGGATTGGGTCGTATTTGCCTTGCTGATCTTGATGTCTTTGACATATGGACATCATTTCACAGAACGAGTCACCTTATGGATGATGGCTGTATGTCTTGGCGAAGCCCTTTATGCGCTCACAATTCACCGCCTGACATCATCGATTGTCATAGGAGATCTCTCTTTTCTATCCCTTGTTGTTCAAGGGTCCATCTTCCTATTAGGTGTCGATCAGCTTGAAAAGCTCTTGAACGCCCGTTCATCAAGAAAACCAGTAAAAGGGGCTGCAAAATCAACATGACGGATTATACGTTTCCTGTGATTATTGGTGTCATCTTTGGGATGGCGGCCAGGCTTTATATGTTAAGAACAGATTACCGGCAATACCCTACGTATATTCATGGACAAGTGATTCACATTGCGCTTGGTTTTATCGCTTCAGGACTTGGTGCGATCATTATGCCTGCACTCATTCAGGAGGAATTTACGGCGATTACCTTTCTCACGCTGGCGGCCACGCAATTCCGAGATGTCCGCAATATGGAAAGAAATACGTTAACTCAAATGGATTCATATGAGCTAGTCTCAAGAGGCAGTACATATATAGAAGGCATTGCTATCGCCTTTGAAAGCCGAAATTATATTGCGATTCTCACGGCACTGATTACGACGACAGCCTGTATTTTCTTCTCGCTCGTTATTGGGACAGTGGTCGGTATTCTTTGTTTTTTCTTGGCAAAGCTATTAATGTCTGGCAGCCAATTAAAGGATATTGTCAACATACAAAAAGGAGAGCTTCGCTTTGATGGGGCAGGGCTTTATGTGAACGATATTTACATCATGAATATCGGACTGCCCGAAAAGCAAAAGCTCATATTAGAGCATGGGATGGGCTTTATTTTGACACCGAAAAATTTCAACGCAGCCACAACGATTGCCAACCTTGGGCAGCGGCAAGCTATTTTATTTGATTTATCCAATGTACTTGGTGTGTATCGCGACTCTGGTGAACCATCACTCTGTCCGCTCGCAAAGCGTGATTTGAATAACGGCACACTTGGCGTGTTCATTTTACCGCAATGGTATCGTGAAGATCTTGCTGTCCGTGTATTAGAAGAAGTACCCATTTTAGAAAATGCCATCAGAATGCCGACAGAGTTCATAAAAAAGAAAGTGAGGTAATAGGGCATGGCGAACACTATTGAACAATTTATACTCGCTGTGGCTACAACAAATAAAGAGCGGGTCATGGGCGGAACAGCCGTTTTTTTCTGTGAAAATAAAGAAGAACTCGACATGTACGCCATGAATTTAGAGGCCATTTTAGATGGAATTGCACACGGAATTGGAGAAGATCTTTACTTGATTGTCAAACATTTTTAAGTTATTCATTGTGGTCTGATTAAAAATTGATATAATATATAAGTTGAACCCTTCATGTTTGAAGGGTTTATTTCATAAAACTGAATGAAAATTTTAAATCCCGGTTGAAACATGATGATGAACATATTGAATCGCGGCTGGATTGAAAGGAAGGGTACTATGGGTAAACCTGTCGTAGCCATTGTTGGAAGGCCCAACGTTGGAAAATCTACAATTTTTAATCGAATCGCAGGCGAAAGAATATCGATTGTAGAAGACACACCTGGTGTAACAAGAGATCGTATTTATAGCTCTGCTGAATGGTTAAATTATGACTTTAACTTAATAGATACTGGTGGAATTGATATTGGAGATGAGCCATTTTTAGCGCAAATTCGCCATCAAGCAGAAATTGCAATGGATGAAGCGGATGTCATTATCTTTATGGTGAATGGCCGAGATGGTGTGACATCAGCGGATGAAGAAGTCGCAAAAATTTTATATCGCACGAAAAAGCCAGTTGTACTTGCTGTCAATAAACTGGACAACCCTGAAATGAGAAGTGACGTGTATGACTTTTATGCACTAGGGTTTGGCGAGCCATATCCGATTTCTGGAACGCACGGATTAGGTCTTGGTGATCTACTTGATGCTGTTGCAGAACACTTTAAGAACTTACCAGATACGCAGTATGACGAACAAGTTGTCCAGTTCTGCTTAATCGGTCGCCCGAATGTAGGGAAATCTTCTTTAGTGAATGCGATGCTCGGAGAAGACCGCGTCATTGTCAGCAACATCGCTGGTACAACAAGAGATGCTGTCGATACGATGTTTACGTATAATCAGCGTGATTTTGTCATTGTTGATACAGCAGGTATGAGAAAAAAAGGAAAAGTATACGAAACAACAGAGAAATACAGTGTGCTTCGTGCATTAAAAGCCATTGATCGTTCTGATGTTGTCGCTGTTGTTCTAGACGGTGAAGAAGGCATTATTGAGCAGGATAAACGTATTGCGGGCTATGCACACGAAGCTGGTAAAGCCGTTGTGATCGTTGTGAACAAATGGGACGCTGTTGAAAAAGATGAGCGTACGATGAAGGAATTTGAGCAAAACATTCGTGAGCATTTTCAATTCCTAGATTATGCTCCTGTCTTGTTTATGTCTGCTCTCACGAAAAAGAGAATTCATACGTTAATGCCGTCCATTATTACAGCTAGTGAAAATCATGCGATGCGCGTTCAAACGAATATTTTGAACGATATCATCATGGATGCAGTAGCAATGAATCCAACGCCGACTCATAATGGACAGCGCCTGAAAATTTACTATGCGACACAGGTGGCGATTAAGCCTCCGTCCTTTGTTGTATTTGTAAACGATCCAGAGCTTATGCACTTTTCTTATGAACGTTTCCTAGAAAATCGCATTCGAGATGCGTTTGGTTTTGAAGGAACACCGATTAAAATATTTGCGAGAGCGAGAAAATAAAAAGGGTGAGCAGAATGAAGAAAATTTCAGTACTTGGAGCAGGAAGCTGGGGAACAGCCCTTGCTCTTGTATTAGCTGATAATCATCATGATGTACACATGTGGGGACATAGACAAGAGCTCATTGACCAAATCAATGAGAAACATGAAAATCATGATTACTTGCCAAATGTCGCACTGCCGGTGTCTATTCAGGCGACGACAGACATGAAGCAGGCGTTAGAGGGGACAGACGCTATTATTGTCGCTGTGCCAACAAAGGCCATTCGTGAAGTGTTGAAGCAGGCAAATGAGCTGATTACGTCGAAAGTGCCGTTTGTCCATGTAAGTAAAGGAATTGAACCAGATACACTTCTGAGAATATCTCAAATGATTGAACAAGAAGTCCCGGATGAGAAAAGAGAAGCTGTCGTCGTCTTATCAGGACCGAGCCACGCCGAGGAAGTAGGCTTGCGTCACCCGACAACTGTCACTGTCTCATCAGAAAATATTGAAGCGGCTCAATTTGTTCAAGATTTGTTCATGAACAACAACTTTAGAGTTTATACAAACCCTGATGTGATTGGTGTAGAAATTGGCGGCGCACTGAAAAATATCATTGCTCTTGCGGCAGGGATCACAGATGGGCTTGGATATGGTGACAATGCAAAAGCGGCGCTCATCACTAGAGGACTCGCTGAAATCGCACGTCTCGGTACAAAAATGGGAGGGAATCCTCTGACATTTGCCGGTTTAACGGGCGTTGGAGATTTGATCGTGACATGTACAAGTGTTCATTCACGTAACTGGCGCTGCGGAAATCTGCTTGGTAAAGGGTATAAACTTGAAGAAGTGCTTGAAAAAATGGGGATGGTCGTCGAAGGCGTCCGTACAACAAAAGGCGCTTATCAGCTCTCCAAAGAATACAAGGTCAGCATGCCGATCACAGAGGCGCTTTACCACGTCCTGTTTGAAGGGAAAAAGGTCGACGATGCGGTCGAATCATTGATGGCACGTGTGAAAACACATGAAATGGAAGACCTTGTGAACATGTTTGAAAACCAAACAAAATAAATGGAAGACTGAACTTAGGCATGTAGAGGATGCAAGAAGGGGAAGACTTGCATAACATAGCAATGAAGTTTGAATAGAGCTTTGCCTCTACAGAATGAGGAAAAATAGTCGACCTAATGACTGAAGCGGAGTCCCCCTCTTTGCTTCAGTTTTTTTATGCGCTTTTTTCTGAATGATTGGAAAAATGATTGATATTTACCTTATTTTTGGTTTAGAATGAAATATAAACGCTTACAATTTGTTCGTTTTAAAGGGGGACAGGCACGATGAGTTTTGCTTTAATCAAGATGTGGTTTGCACTTGGTTCAATGGGGCTCATGTTTTTAGCTGTAGTAACCATTTATTTCAGTCGATTTAAGCTGAAGAGCCGGTTTCTTAAAATAACAGCCTCGACCGTCGCATACAGCTTGATGCTGATATCAGGTATCATTGTGTTTTTAGTTGTATTTAGCGGGCCGGTCAATGAATAAAGAAAAAGGAAGAATGTGATGATCAAAGCAAAAGTCAGTGTCACGTTGTTAGCACTTATTTTACTAACAGGATGTCTGTATCCAGAAAATCGCAAAACTGAAAACCGTGTGCCGTACGAAGAGCAGCTGCAAAGCGTTCAGACAGCGATTGAGGAATTTCAAAAAGCAACAAATGGTCTTTTGCCGATTGAAACGAAAGAAGCAGACACGCCGGTTTATCAAAAGTACGTCATCGACTTTAAGCGCTTGTCACCAAGATATTTACACGATGTACCGTCTACATCCTTTGAAGGCGGAGGGGAATATATGTATGTCCTCACAGACGTCGAAAAAAACCCAACTGTGAAACTGCTTGATGTCAAAATGACGCAAACTATCAGTGAATTACGGCTTAGAATCAAAATATATCAAGATGAACATACATATCCGCCATACGGCAAAGTAGTATCAAACAATTTATATACGTTAAATGAAAAAAAGCTAGGCTTAAAATCGCCGCCTACGGTCATGAGCCCGGTGACAGGGAATTCCCTCCCATTACTGATTTCATCAAATGGCGAAATCTATGTGGATTACCGCAGTGATTTTGCTCATATTTTGAAGAATACGAAACGAAAGCTGAAACCAGGTGAAAACATTCAAGATGTCTATTGGCAGGAAACCCCGTTTGTACCCGCGTTTTCTGTCCCATATACCATCAACAAAAAAGGTGAGCCTGACTTTTTAGAAAAAAAGACGTCATAAACAAGAATGAACCTTTTTCCTCTGCATATAAATGAGGAGAAAGGTTTTTTTATGGCTAAACATACTCTCAAAACAAAAAAAGGTGTCATATTCAAATAGGACAACGTCATACACATATATTGTCCAGACACCTTTCAAGCAAGTTTGATTGAAGAATAGAGTATTTTATTTGAAAACGAGGATAGCAAGTCCGGGAGGGGATCACTTGGAAAAAGTCGATATTTTCAAGGATATCGCTGAACGAACAGGAGGCGATATATATTTAGGAGTCGTTGGCGCTGTTCGTACAGGGAAATCTACGTTTATTAAAAAGTTTATGGAGCTCGTGGTGCTCCCGAATATCAATAATGAGGCAGATCGTGCAAGAGCACAGGATGAATTGCCGCAAAGCGCAGCAGGAAAAACCATTATGACCACTGAGCCAAAATTTGTACCGAATCAAGCGGCATCGATTCATGTGAGTGACGGTCTTGATGTCAACATCAGGCTTGTCGATTGTGTAGGATACACAGTCCCTGGTGCGCGCGGGTATGAAGATGAAAATGGTCCAAGAATGATCAACACGCCGTGGTATGAAGAGCCAATTCCGTTCCATGAAGCAGCGGAAATTGGCACACGCAAGGTCATTCAAGAGCATTCAACCATCGGTGTTGTGATTACAACGGATGGTTCTATTGGAGAAATTCCAAGACATGATTATATTGAATCTGAAGAACGTGTGATTGATGAACTCAAAGAGGTAGGAAAGCCGTTTATTATGGTGATCAACTCTGTGAGACCCTATCATCCTGAAACAGAAGCGCTGCGGCAGGAACTGAGCCAAAAATATGATATTCCAGTACTTTCCATGAGTGTAGAAAGTATGAGAGAGCAAGACGTCCTTAGTGTGCTTCGTGAAGCATTATATGAATTCCCAGTCCTAGAGGTGAATGTGAACCTGCCAAGCTGGGTCATGGTGTTGAAAGAAGATCATTGGCTGAGAGAAAGCTATCAGGACTCAGTGAAGGAAACCGTAAAGGATATTAAAAGATTAAGAGATGTTGACCGTGTTGTTGGCCAGTTCAGTGAATTTGACTTTATTGAAAGAGCGGGCTTAGCAGGGATTGAAATGGGTCAAGGGATTGCGGAGATTGACCTGTACGCCCCAGATGATCTATATGATCATATTCTAAAAGAAGTGGTTGGTGTAGAAATTAGAGGGAAAGACCATCTTCTAGAGCTCATGCAAGATTTTGCGCATGCGAAGACAGAATATGATCAAGTATCAGATGCCTTAAAAATGGTGAAGCAGACGGGATACGGAATTGCGGCCCCGGCCTTGTCAGATATGAGTTTAGATGAGCCAGAAATCATTAGGCAGGGCTCGAGATTTGGCGTAAGACTAAAGGCGGTTGCGCCATCTATTCATATGATTAAGGTAGATGTAGAAAGTGAATTTGCACCGATTATCGGAACAGAGAAACAAAGTGAAGAGCTCGTCCGCTACTTAATGCAAGACTTTGAAGATGATCCGCTTTCGATTTGGAATTCAGATATATTTGGGCGCTCACTCAGCTCCCTTGTCAGAGAAGGCATTCAAGCAAAGCTGTCACTGATGCCAGAAAATGCAAGATATAAACTGAAAGAAACACTTGAAAGAATCATCAACGAAGGATCAGGCGGTTTGATCGCGATTATTCTATAGCATGTGAGACCTCTCATTGACAGGGGTCTTTTTTTGCGTAAGGAATGAGTCATAAAAAGACAATTGTATAAAGATTAGTCAGATTCAGGCTGAAATTAGGAATATTCGTTCGTAAAAGTGCCCTTAATCCTTGACGAATAAGGATTCTTCCCTTTAAAATGCTTGATATGGTATTTCATATGTGTTAATCTACTTACAGAAAATCTTCACTTTGCTGGACAAACATTCCTTCAAAGAGTTGTTTTCTAATGAAAAGCCATGTATACCGCTTTCTAGACGCTCTTTTTTTCGAAAAAAGTGTATAGAAAGAAGATGAATTGTGAAGAAATGATAACAATCTACTGAATGCATATTTTTGGGAGGAGGTGAAAGGCATGAACAAGACAGAACTTATTAACGCGGTTGCTGAAGCAAGCGAGTTATCTAAAAAAGACGCGACAAAAGCAGTTGATTCTGTTTTTGATACAATTTTAGATGCACTTAAAAATGGTGACAAAATCCAACTTATCGGTTTTGGTAACTTTGAAGTACGTGAGCGTTCAGCTCGTAAAGGACGTAACCCACAAACTGGTGCAGAGATCGAAATCCCTGCAAGCAAAGTACCTGCTTTCAAACCAGGTAAAGCACTTAAAGACGCGGTGGCAGGTAAATAATCGTTATGTGTAATGATCCTATTGCAGGAGTTATACATATACAGTTTCACACTGGTCTAGAAAAGCCCCTTTCATAAGGGGCTTTTCCTTTTGAATCAAAAGGTTCGTTTAGAACGCTCTCCTTTGCTTTTAGGATCTGAAGTGTGCTAGAATCTGATTGAAATGTAATCGCCTTTGGAGGATATAATACATGAGTGAAATAAATAAAGAACTAATCGAACACGCAGTACGCGATATATTAAAAGCCATCGGAGAAAATCCAGATCGTGAAGGACTTCTTGATACCCCTAAACGAGTAGCAAAAATGTATGAAGAAGTGTTCTCGGGATTAAATGAAGATCCAAAAGAACATTTTAAAACCATTTTTGGTGAAGACCACGAAGAACTCGTTCTTGTAAAAGATATTGCTTTCCATTCAATGTGTGAACACCACCTTGTACCTTTTTACGGAAAAGCGCATGTCGCTTATATTCCGCGCGGCGGAAAAGTGACAGGACTTAGCAAACTTGCAAGAGCTGTAGAGGCTGTTGCCAAACGCCCGCAGCTTCAGGAACGCATCACATCAACCATTGCAGATAGTATGGTGGAAACACTCAATCCGCATGGCGTGATGATTGTCGTTGAAGCAGAGCATATGTGTATGACGATGCGCGGAGTGAAAAAGCCAGGCGCAAAAACAGTGACTTCAGCAGTACGCGGTACATTTGCAAATGATGCAGCGGCAAGAGCAGAAGTACTTTCCTTTATTAAAAACGACTAATTCAATAGATAGATGGAAGGTGAACAGATTGAGTGAAAATAAAGCATCTGATTTTGTAGTGATTAAAGCCAATGAAAATGGTGTAAATGTCATCGGCTTAACTAGAGGCTCTGATACAAGATTTCACCATTCCGAAAAGCTCGATAAAGGTGAAGTCATCATTGCACAATTTACTGAGCATACGTCAGCGATCAAAGTAAGAGGCGATGCTGTCATTCAAACAAGCTTCGGGGAAATTCAAAGCGAAGCAAAGAAATAAATACTTGAGTGCACTTGATAGCATAAAAGTGAGAGCTGATATGGTATAATAAATCTCTATACAATGTGCAGGGCTACATATGAAACTGTAATTTTTGGGACAAGGGTGATATCTTTGCAAGACATCTACGGAATTTTATCTAATCTAAATATAAAATTAAATAAAAAGCTTTCTCATCCTTATTTGGCGAAACATTTACGTGCGCCACTCATCGATGAAGATAAGCTCCTTCTTTTTCATGCAATGTTTGATGAAGCTCAAATTGATGCAGAGAAAAAAGAAAATTATATTTTAACGGCGATGCTTGTGCAAATTGCCCTTGATACCCATGACGAAGTCACAACTGCTGCAGCGATCAAACAAGACGAATTCAAAAATCGTCAGCTGACGATCCTGGCAGGAGACTATTTCAGCGGTCTCTATTATTCTCTTCTCTCTGACATGAAAGACATCTACATGATTCGCACGCTCGCAACGGCGATCAAAGAAATCAATGAACATAAAATTAGACTGTATGATCGATCCATTCAAGATGCGGCGCACTTTTACAAAAGTGTAGCAACGGTTGAGTCTGCGTTATTCCAAAGGGTTTCTGAGCATTTTCAATTAACGCATTGGAATGAGATTGCAAGTCGTTTCCTTGTTTATAAGCGTTTCATGAAACAAGCAGAAGATGACAAACATTTAAAACTTTTTTTGAACGATAGCTATACGGACGCCTATACATGTTTTGACAACTTTGAGAATGAAGGCTATGAAAAGGCCAAACGATCCATCAAGGAGCATCTTGTTTCATCTCCGGTCGTTCAAAAAGAGCTATTAAATCGCCTGGATCATATGAAAAATGAACCTGCGTATCATCAGAAAGTGGAAGAAGGGTAAGTCATGCAGCAATCAAAAGAACAGCGAGTACACGGTGTATTTGAAAAAATTTATAAAAACTATGATCAAATGAACTCCGTCATCAGCTTTAAGCAGCATAAAAAGTGGCGCGATAAAACAATGAAACTGATGAATGTTCAAAAAGGAGCCAAAGCATTAGACGTATGCTGCGGAACAGCCGATTGGACCATTGCGCTTGCTGATGCTGTTGGAGACAAAGGCGAAGTCAAAGGCCTTGATTTTAGTAAAAATATGCTGAGTGTTGGAGAAACGAAGGTGAAGACTGGGGGCTATAATCAAATTGAATTGCTTCACGGCAATGCGATGGAGCTTCCTTTTGAGGACAACACATTTGATTATGTCACCATCGGTTTTGGCTTACGGAACGTCCCTGATTACTTAACAGTGCTAAAAGAAATGACAAGAGTCGTGAAGCCTGGTGGAATGGTTGTCTGTCTAGAGACATCGCAACCTGAAATGATTGGGTTTAAACAAGGCTACTATGTCTATTTCAAATACATCATGCCGCTCTTTGGTAAACTGTTTGCCAAAAGCTATCAGGAGTATTCATGGCTTCAAGAATCAGCCAAAGCGTTCCCTGGCATGAAAGAACTGGCGGCTCTTTTCGAAGAGGCGGGTCTGTCTGATGTCTCGTATCATCCATTTACAGGCGGTGTAGCAGCAACACATATCGGAAAGAAGCTTTGAATAAACGATATTTGGGTGAAAATAATGAAACTAAAAGCAATGATCTCTTTTTTAAATCATGATATCGATATTATTGAAAAAGAGCTTGAACAAACAGTTCGCTCTGATTATGCATTATTAAGTGAAGCGGGTCTTCATTTGCTGCAAGCGGGCGGAAAACGAATCCGCCCCGTTTTTGTTCTCCTTTCAGGCATGTTTGGCGACTATGACATTAATAAAATTAAATATGTTGCCGTTGCGCTTGAGCTCATTCATATGGCATCGCTCGTTCACGATGATGTTATTGATGATGCAGAGCTGAGAAGAGGCAAGCCAACGATTAAGGCAAAATGGGACAATCGAATTGCCATGTACACAGGAGATTATATGTTTGCAAGATCTCTTGAGTATATGACAAAGATCAATCACCCAATGGCGCATGAAATTTTGTCAAAGATGGTCGTCGAGCTCTGTCTTGGTGAAATCGAGCAAGTGAAAGACAAATACAATATGGATCAAAACCTACGTACATATCTAAGAAGAATCAAACGAAAAACAGCCTTGCTCATTGCAGGCAGCTGTCAGTTAGGTGCGATAGCAGCAGGTACAGATGAGAAAACACATAAAGCCCTTTACTGGTTTGGCTACTATGTCGGTATGTCCTATCAGATCATTGATGATGTGCTTGATTTCACATCAACTGAAGAAGAGCTTGGTAAGCCTGTTGGAGGAGACCTTTTACAAGGAAATGTCACACTCCCGGTCTTATATGCACTGAAGAATCCTACACTCGAAGGACAATTAAAGCTGATTAATAGTGAAACAACGGAAACCCAGCTAAAACCTGTGATTGAACACCTCAAACAAACAGATGCGATCGACCGCTCGATTCGAGTGAGTGAAATGTATTTGAAAAAGGCATTCGAACAGCTAGACAAACTTCCTCGAGGACGAGCGAAAACGTCACTCGCTTCCATTGCCAAATATATTGGAAAACGAAAATTCTAATCAACATATTGTTGATTGGTTTTTTTGTGAAATTTTTTGTCAAAAATTGATTATTATATAAAAAAATGATACGATCACTTTGTAACAATGTAAGCCTATACATACATAAACGACGGGGTGGAGAACGTATATGGACAAAACATTTCTTATGGTCAAACCTGATGGTGTGGAAAGACAATTAATCGGTGAAATTGTGTCAAGATTCGAAAAAAAAGGGCTTCAGCTTGTTGGTGCAAAACTAATGAGCATTCCAAAAGAAGTAGCAGAAACACATTACGGAGAGCATAAAGAAAAACCATTCTTCGGGGAATTGGTTGACTTTATTACGTCAGGACCAGTATTTGCAATGGTATGGCAAGGTGAGCAGGTAGTAGATGTCACAAGACAGATTATCGGCAAAACAAACCCGAAGGAAGCGCTTCCGGGCACAATAAGAGGAGACTATGGATTGACGGTTGGAAAAAACATTATCCATGGCTCAGACTCACCAGAAAGTGCTGAAAGAGAAATCAACTTATTCTTCAAACAAGAAGAACTCACAAACTGGGATCAAACCATCTCAAGCTGGATTTATTAAAATTCAAGCCAAGGTGTTCATCAAATGAGCACCTTGGCTTTTTTATATGAATATTTCTACACGAAATTTCGCATGAGAAGATACAAATTTTCGATAAAAACAGCTATACTAGGACAAAGATAGATGAGACAGGAGAGGACTTTGATGGATCAATATCAAGTGTTTGTCGGAAAATGGAAAAAGCTAACCGGGGTGGATCTGAATTTATATAAAGAAGCACAAATGAAACGAAGATTAACGTCACTATATGATAAAAAAGGATATAGAGATTTTGAAGCGTTCGCGTCTGCCCTTGAAAAGGATAGAGCACTATTAGACGAGACGATGGATCGAATGACGATCAATGTGTCAGAATTTTACCGAAACTATCAACGCTGGGAAGTGCTTGATCAAAAAATTCTTCCGCTGCTTTTGAAAAACAGCGGGACCCTAAAAATATGGAGTGCAGCATGTTCGACAGGAGAGGAGCCGTATACACTCTCAATGCTGCTATCAAGCCATCCGCTTGTGAAGGACTTCCAAATTATTGCAACTGATATTGATGATAAAGTGCTGCAATCAGCTCAAAAAGGAAAATATCATGAACGATCACTGCAAGAGGTACCAGATCAAATCAAGCAAAAATATTTCACAAAAGAAGATTCATCATTTTACACTGTGAAGGATGAGGTGCGAAAGCACATTCAATTTAAAAAACACAACCTTTTAGCAGACCCTTATGAAAAACAGCTTGATCTTATCGTGTGCCGAAATGTCCTTATCTACTTTACAGAAGAGGCAAAAGAAGAGATTTACAGGAAAATGAGCAGCAGTTTAAAACCAAATGGCGTATTATTTGTTGGTTCAACTGAACAAATTTTTCATCCAGAAAAGTTTGGACTCACATCAGCTGATACTTTCTTTTATCAAAAGAAGGGGTTGTAGCTGACTTTTTAGTAGTAAGTGTGTTATCATAGTTTTACTTAAAAGCGTTAATGCGATGAAGGGAGATCAAGTCATGAGATACTTAACAGCAGGTGAATCACATGGTCCACAATTGACCACAATTATTGAAGGCGTTCCAGCGGGACTTTACATAGAGCAGGATGACATCAACTATGAATTGGCTAGAAGACAAAAAGGTCACGGCCGCGGCAGAAGAATGCAGATTGAAAAAGACCAAGCGAAAGTGTTAAGTGGTGTTCGTCACGGGAAAACATTAGGTTCTCCTATTGCACTTGTCGTTGAAAACAACGACTGGAAGCATTGGACAAAAGTGATGGGGGCAGAGCCAATCACAGAAGAAGAAGAGAGTGAAATGAAGCGTCAAATTTCACGCCCTAGACCAGGACATGCGGATTTAAATGGTGCGATTAAATATGGACATCGTGATATGCGAAATGTATTAGAGCGTTCATCAGCCCGTGAGACAACCGTGCGCGTAGCAGCAGGCGCAGTCGCTAAACAAATCTTGGCTCATTTAGGAATCAAGGTAGCTGGCCACGTTCTTGAAATTGGCGGAGTGAAAGCAGCTCAAACGGCATATGAATCAATTGAAGATTTGCAAAAGGTAACGGAAGAGTCACCTGTTCGCTGCTACGACAGTGAAGCAGGTCAAAAAATGATGGATGCCATTGATGAAGCGAAGAAAAACGGTGATTCAATTGGCGGAATTGTGGAAGTCATCGTTGAAGGAATGCCGGTTGGAGTCGGAAGCTATGTTCACTATGACCGCAAATTAGACAGCAAGCTTGCAGGTGCTGTTCTGAGTATCAATGCTTTTAAAGGGGTCGAATTTGGTATCGGCTTCGAGGCGGCTTCTAAAAATGGTAGTGAGGTCCATGATGAAATCATCTGGGATGAAGAAAAGGGCTATACGAGAAAAACAAATCGCTTAGGTGGTCTTGAAGGCGGAATGTCAACTGGTATGCCAATTGTCGTAAGAGGGGTCATGAAACCAATCCCAACGCTTTACAAACCGCTTCAAAGCGTTGACATTGAAACAAAAGAACCTTTCTCTGCAAGCATTGAGCGTTCTGACAGCTGTGCTGTTCCTGCCGCAAGTGTTGTCGCAGAAGCAGTCGTGGCTTGGGAAATCGCCAATGCTGTAGTGGAGCAGTTTGGCCTTGATCAAATTGACCGCATTAAAGAAAATGTTGAAAAAATGCGCCAGCTTCAGAGGGAATTTTAATGAAAACACTGGAAGTTAAGACGTCTTCAGCCACTTATCCTGTATACATCGGTGATGGGATTAAACGCAATATCGTCGACTTGATGACTTCCACGGGGCATTCCTATACGAAGCTCTTAATCGTGACAGATACAGCGGTTGATGCCATTTACGGTGATGAAATGGTTCGATTACTTAAGCAGAAGTGGTCTGTGCATAAAGTGGTTGTGCCAAGCGGAGAGCAGTCGAAATCTTTTGCTGAGTTTGAGCATATTCATACGAAGGCCATTCAGTTTCAGCTGGATCGCTCCTCGTGCATCATTGCGCTTGGAGGCGGCGTAATTGGCGATTTGGCTGGCTTTGTTGCTGCTAGTTATATGAGAGGCATTGATTTTATTCAAGTTCCGACGACACTACTGGCACATGACAGTGCAGTTGGCGGGAAAACGGGGATTAACCACCCGCTCGGTAAAAATTTAATCGGTGCGTTTCATCAGCCGAAAGCCGTGATCTATGATACGAGCATGCTTGAGACACTATCTCAAACTGAAATGAGGTCAGGCTTTGCTGAGGTCATCAAACATGCCCTCATTTCAAGTGAAGACTTTTTATCAGAGCTGATGTCTATTCGTTCTTTGGCGGAATGTTCAAAGAGCCAGCTGGCACATATGCTGTATCAAGGGATTGAGGTCAAAGCGTCGATTGTTCAAAAAGACGAAAGAGAACAAGGCGTGCGTGCATTTTTGAATTTAGGTCATACACTTGGGCATGCCATTGAAGCAGAGTATGGATACGGCGTTATTACACACGGAGATGCTATTGCAATCGGCATGCAGTTTGCGCTATATGTGAGCGAAAAGAAGCTGGGACTCAGCCTCAATCGGACGGAACTAAAAGAGTGGATGAAAGAACTCGGATTTCCGGTACAAGTCACTCAAGATATTTCCACGAAAACATTTGTTGACCGGATGATTGGTGATAAAAAGGCAAGAGGTGGAACCGTTCAATTTGTTTTATTAAAACAGGTTGGAGATGCTGTCTTGCAGTCTTTCACAAAAGATGATCTGCATCAATGGCTCGAAGAATGGAAACGGGAGGAGGGATGTCTATGATGTTTCGCGGGATACGTGGGGCTACAACTGTGACAGAAGATACAGAAACAGAAGTGTTAAACAAAACGAAACAGCTGCTAGAAGCGATTATTTCAAGAAATCAAGTAGATCCAGAACGTGTCGTGCAGATCTTAATTTCAGCTACACAAGATATTCACTCCGTTTTTCCGGCAAAAGCCCTTCGTCAGTTTGAAGGGTGGACGTATGTGCCTGTTACTTGTATGCAGGAGCTGGACATTCAAGGCGGTTTAAAACATTGTATTCGTGTGTTAATGACGGTCCAAACAGACACAAAGCAGGAAGATGTGCAGCATGTGTACTTGGAAGAAGCTGTGACGCTTCGCCCTGATTTACAGTTGACAAAAAACAAGGAATTATAATACGATATGAACAGCCGAAGTTTACACACAGGTGTAAACGGCATTGCAAGTTTAGAGAAGATGAGAATGAGACTAGGGTAGTTGAGATGAGTAGAGTTGAGCAGAGATACGATACGTCTATTTCATCATACTGCCTAAAAGAGCACCCCTCTTTTAGGCTTATTTCGTATACTCATACAAACCCTCTATATGTCCCCTCATTCTCCTTAATCCCATTTAAGGAGTGTGCTTATGAATTCCCAATCAAATTTGACCCGATTTTTAAGGGACAGCGAGTCCCACAAAACGATCCCGATTGTTGAAACCATTACAGTTGATACGCTCTCACCGATTCAAATTGTCGAAAAACTCAAGGCAGATATTGTGTATCTACTAGAAAGCAAAGATGAGTCTTCTAGCTGGTCGAGATATTCCTTCATCGGATTACATCCTTTTTTAACCTTACATGATGATCAAAACGAATATATTGCACGTGACGCGGCAGGGCAGGAGGTCATGAAAAAACAAGAACTGAAAGACTTATTAGACTGGATGAAAGAGCAATATCAAATCAAGACACCAGACGTTGACATCCCGTTTACAGGCGGGGCAGTTGGGTACTTAAGTTACGATCTTATTCCAAGCATTGAACCATCTGTCAGGCCGCATCTAAGCGCACCAACGACAGACAATTGTACACTATTTGTCTGCCAAACGATGATTGCCTTTGATCATGAAACGAATCATGTTCATTTTATCCAATACACCCAGCTAACCGGAAATGAAACAGAAGACGAAAAAATACGAGCTTACAAAGAAAATCAAAAGCGGCTTGAACAGATGATTCACAAGCTCCACACAAAGATTGATATGAAAGAACTGATTTTATCAGGGAATATGAACGAATCACCGTCCTTTGAACATGTGACATCAACCTATGAAAAAACACAATTTCTAAAGGACGTAGAAAAAATCAAAGAATACATTCGAGCGGGTGATATTTTTCAAGGCGTACTCTCACAGCGCTTTGATATTCCAGTGTCAGTGAGTTCATTTGAATTATACCGTGTGCTTCGCATTGTGAATCCATCTCCATACATGTATTTTATGAAATTAAAAGACCGTGATTTAGTCGGAAGCTCACCAGAACGATTAATTCATGCCAAAAATAGGCACCTAGAAATTCATCCTATTGCAGGCACTAGAAAAAGAGGAGCAACAAAAGAAGAGGACGCCGCACTGGCAAGAGAGCTGCTAGAAGATGAGAAAGAAAAAGCAGAACATTACATGTTAGTAGATCTAGCCAGAAATGATGTCGGTCGCGTAGCAGAATACGGCAGCGTGTCCGTACCGACCTTTACAAAAGTTGTGAACTTTTCACATGTCATGCACATCATCTCCATTGTGACAGGGAAGCTAAAGCAGGATACACACCCAGTTGATGCACTCATGTCCGCATTTCCAGCAGGCACATTAACAGGGGCACCGAAAATAAGAGCGATGCAATTATTAAATGAAATGGAGCCTGAGCCAAGGGAAACGTATGGCGGCTGTATTGCCTATATTGGGTTCGACGGTAATATCGATTCTTGTATTACCATTCGTACCATGAGCGTCAAAAATCAGATCGCTTCCATACAAGCAGGCGCTGGCATTGTCGCAGATTCTGTGCCAGAAAATGAATGGGAAGAGACTTGTAACAAGGCAGGAGCGCTTCTGAGGGCCATTCAGCTTGCTGAACATATTTTCTCAGAAAAGGAGAGTGTGCAGGATGAATCAGCGACTATCAGCTCTTGTTAACGGAGGCTTCCTATCAGAAAATGAAGCACATAGACTAATGCATGATATGATGAGCGGCTCTTTAACAGATGCTGAAGTCGCTGCAAGTCTATCGATTTTAGCGCATAGAGGAGAAACCGCTGAAGAAATGACAGGCTTCGTGAGGGCCATGCGGCAAAAAGCAGAACCAGCGGAAAGATCGCTTGATGTCGTTGACACATGCGGCACAGGAGGCGATGGACTCTCCACATTTAATATATCAACTGCAGCTGCTATTGTAGCTTCCGCCGCTGGTGCTAAAATCGCAAAACACGGAAATCGTTCAGTCTCTTCAAAAAGCGGAAGTGCCGACGTGCTAGAGTGTCTTGGGATTCACATTCAATCTACTCCAGAAGAAACAAGAAGGCAAATACAAGAGAAAAACATGGGCTTTTTATTTGCACCACTGTACCATTCATCTATGAAACAAGTAGCAGCAGTCCGCAAGCAGCTTGGCTTCCGGACGGTATTTAATCTATTAGGACCGCTTTGCCACCCGATGCAAGCCAAAAAGCAAATCATCGGTGTGTATGCAAAGGAAAAGGCAAAATTAATGGCGGAAGCCCTTGCCCCATTAGAGCCAGAGCATGTCCTGTTTGTATGCGGGGAAGACGGGCTGGATGAACTAACGATTACAGCCAATTCATATGTGATTGAACTCAAAAAAGGTGCCATGACAGAATATACGCTAAACCCAGAAGACTTTGGACTGGAAAAAGGATACTTATCAGATATTCAGGTCCAATCACCGGAAGAGAGCGCGAAATTGATTCAGAATATATTGAATCATCAAACAGGAGGGGCGCCGCTTCATATTACAGCTCTGAATGCCGGGGCGGCTTTATATGTCGCGGGCAAGTCAGAAAGCCTCATGGCAGGAACATTAAAAGCATTAGAAACGATTAAAAACGGAGCAGCCAAAGAACAATTGGCTCGTTTAAAACAAAAAACGAAAGAGGAAGAGATCTATGCTTAATCAAATCATTGCACGTAAAAAAGAACATATCCAAACGTTGCAGTTACCTGTGGATGGACACTTTGAAAGACGATCATTTAAAGAAGCACTCATGAACCCTCACCGCTCGATTGGGCTGATTGCTGAGGTGAAAAAGGCTTCTCCTTCCAAAGGAATCATTCAGCCAAATTTTGATCCTCTGCAAACAGCAAAAGCCTACGAAAAATCGAATGCTGATTGCTTATCAGTCTTAACAGATGAACCATTTTTTCAAGGGAAGAACGAGTATCTTTCCTTAATTAAAGAATACGTCGCACGTCCAATTTTAAGAAAAGACTTTATCATCGATTCCATACAAATAGAAGAGTCAAGACGTATCGGTGCAGATGCCATTTTATTAATTGGGGAAGTACTTGAACCGCAACAGCTGCATGAATTCTATGCTGAAGCGAAGGAAAAAGGACTAGATATTCTTGTCGAAGTTCATGCAGCAGATACACTGGAACATATCTTAAACCTATTCACCCCCGAAATCATTGGCGTGAATAACCGAAATTTAAAGACATTTAAAACAACAGTTGAGCAAACAAAAGAGATTGCACCACTTGTTCCAAAGGATGTCTTGCTAGTGAGTGAAAGCGGTATTCAGACATTTGATGATCTGACCTTTGTCAAAAAACATGGAGCGAGTGCTGTCCTTGTAGGTGAATCATTAATGAGAGAACCCTCACAAGAAAAAGCCGTTCAGACGTTATTTGGAGAATGACCACGATGAAGCCTTTTTTAAAATATTGCGGGGCGGTCTCACTAGAAGATGTAGAATGCATTGCGCAATCTCAAGCAGATGCGATCGGATTTATTTTTGCTCCAAGTAAAAGGCAAGTCGATCCAGATCAAGTGAAACAATGGCTCACCGATTCGCAGTGCAGGAAAAAGATTACTGGTGTATTTGTAAATGAAAAAATCCAAAAAGTGTGTGACATCACAAAGCATATTCCTTTAGATATCGTGCAGCTGCATGGAGATGAAACAAGAGAGGATGCAAAAGAAATAAAACAACAAACAGGGGCGGTAGTGTGGAAAGTCTTTCATCACGATCCCGATATAAAAGAAACACTTGATCAGATGACGGCATTTGCGCCGTTTGTCGATGGTTTTCTCATTGATGCGAAAGTAAAAGGGATGAGAGGCGGTTCTGGCACAGCTTTTACATGGGAAGCGGTACCTGTATACATTCAGCAGGCAAAACGACTGGAGAAAACATGCATCATTGCAGGTGGAATAACACCAGAAACACTGCCAGAGCTTCTTGCCTATAGCCCAAAAGCGATTGATCTTTCAAGCGGCATAGAAGAAAACGGGAAGAAAAGCAGCGCTAAGATCAAAGCGCTCGAAGAAAGGATGTTAAACGATGTACGCATATCCAAATGAGCTTGGCAGATATGGAGAATTCGGAGGGAAATTTGTTCCCGAGACGCTCATGCAGCCACTCAAAGAAATCGAACAAGCATTTAACGAATTAAAAGAAGACCCAGCCTTTAAGAAAGAATATCTTTCTCTACTGCAAAACTATTCAGGCAGACCGACTGCGCTGACATATGCTGATCAATTATCTGCATACCTCGGCGGCGCAAAAATCTATTTAAAAAGAGAAGATTTAAACCATACAGGTGCTCATAAGATCAACAATGCACTTGGTCAGGCACTGCTTGCAAAAAAAATGGGGAAATCAAACATCATCGCAGAAACAGGCGCTGGACAGCACGGAGTAGCAGCTGCAACGGTGGCCGCCAAGTTTGGATTATCGTGCACGGTATTTATGGGAAAAGAGGATGTGGAGAGACAATCTCTCAATGTATTCCGAATGAAGCTCCTTGGCGCTGAAGTCATACCTGTCACAAGCGGAAACGGCACATTAAAAGATGCAACGAACGAAGCGATTCGTTACTGGGTCCAGCACTGTAGTGATCATTTCTATATGATCGGTTCAGTTGTAGGACCTCATCCATATCCCCAAATCGTCAGTGAGTTCCAGCGGATGATTGGTGATGAAGCAAAAGAGCAGATGCTGAAAAAAGAAGGCAGGCTCCCTCATAAAGTCATTGCTTGTGTCGGCGGCGGAAGTAATGCTATTGGAATGTACCGAGCGTTTTTGGATGATGAGATTGATTTGATTGGTGTAGAAGCGGCTGGAAAAGGAATCGATACGCCGCTTCATGCAGCAACCATTACGAAGGGGACAAAAGGGGTCATTCATGGATCTTTGACCTATTTAATCCAAGACGAATTTGGCCAGATTATTGAGCCCTATTCCATTTCAGCTGGTCTAGATTATCCCGGGATCGGACCAGAGCACGCATATTTACATGCGAGCGGACGCGTTCAATATGTGAGTGCTACAGATCAAGAAGCACTGGATGCACTAAAGCTGCTGACAGAAAAGGAAGGAATCCTGCCAGCGATTGAATCAGCACACGCTTTAGCCAAGGCGTTTGAGATGAGCAGGACAATGAGTGAAGATGAAATCATCCTTGTCTGCCTATCAGGAAGAGGAGATAAGGATGTGCATACATTAATGAATGTGCTTGAAAGTGAGGGCAAAACCAAATGATCACATTTCGATTAGAGCAAGACGAGAAATTATTCATCCCATTTATTACAGCAGGGGATCCGTCAGAAGAAATCACGATCGATTTAGCTGTGTCCCTTCAAGCAGCCGGTGCACATGCGATTGAGCTAGGTGTTCCTTATTCCGATCCGCTAGCAGACGGTCCTGTCATTCAAAGAGCCTCCAAAAGAGCTCTAAATCATGGCATGAATATCGTAAAAGCGATAGAATTAGCAGGGAAGATGAAAAAAAACGGTGTAAAAATTCCTGTAATTCTATTTACGTATTATAATCCTGTGTTACAATTAGACACAGAATACTTTTTCGCTTTACTGCGCAAAAATCATATTTCGGGACTCTTAACACCCGACTTGCCTTTTGAAGAAAGCAGTGAGCTGCAAAAGAACTGTCAAACATATGACATTTCATATATTTCGCTCGTTGCACCAACCAGTAAGGAACGATTAGTAAATATAGTAGAGCAGGCAGAAGGTTTTGTGTATTGTGTTTCATCTCTTGGTGTAACAGGTGTCAGACAAACCTTTGACGAATCGATTACTGATTTTATTCAACAAGTGAAACAGCTGAGTCACATACCGGTTGCGGTCGGTTTTGGTATCTCAACAAGAGAGCAGGTAGACGCAATGAATAAACTGAGTGACGGCGTCGTTGTAGGCAGTGCACTTGTAAAAAAAATTGAAGAACTTCAGGATCAATTGTTAGCAAGTGATACTCGTCAAGACGCTTTAAGAGAGTTTGAAACCTATGCAAAAACATTTAGTCCCCTCTATTCATTCAAATGAGGTGAAACTTTTGCAAATCAAAGATCAATTAAAACAACTAAAACCGTATCAACCTGGGAAACCAATTGAAGAGGTCAAAAAAGAATATCAATTAGACAAAATTGTGAAATTGGCTTCAAATGAAAACCCTTTTGGATGTTCCGCTCATGCAAGAGAGGCGATACAAGCTGAGCTTGAACATTTAGCGATCTATCCAGATGGATACAGCGCAAGTTTAAGAACAGAGCTCGCTGAGTTTCTTCAAGTAAATGAAAAACAATTAATATTCGGGAATGGCTCAGATGAACTTGTGCAAATTATTGCTAGGGCATTCCTTGACCAACATACAAATACCGTCATCCCAGCTCCGTCTTTTCCGCAATATCGTCACAATGCGATCATTGAGCGGGCAGAGATTCGAGAGGTGCCGCTTTTAGACGGAGGAGCTCACGATCTGAAGGGCATGCTGGATGCGATTGATGAGAACACGAAGGTCGTCTGGGTATGCAACCCGAATAACCCGACGGGAAATCATTTGTCAGAATCTGAGCTTGTGGCGTTTTTAGATCAAGTACCAGCTCATGTGCTTGTAGTACTAGATGAAGCATATGTCGAATACGTTCGTGCGGAAGACTTTCCGAACAGCTTATCTTTATTACACAACTATCAAAATGTTATCGTACTCCGTACGTTTTCTAAAGCGTATGGACTGGCCGCGCTTCGAGTAGGCTATGGCATTGCATCAGAAGAGTTGATTACTGCGATTGAACCAGCGAGAGAGCCGTTTAATACGAGTCGTATCGCTCAGGCAGCAGCTCGTGCAGCGATAAAAGATCAGGACTTCATTCAATCATGCAGACAAAAAAATGAAGCAGGTCTCAAGCAATATCAAGAATTTGCTGACCGTTTTGGACTATTTATTTATCCGTCTCAAACAAACTTCGTGCTGATTGATTTTAAAAGAGATGCAGATGAATTATTCAATGCATTATTGAAAAAAGGCTACATTGTTCGTTCTGGTAAAGCACTTGGTTTTCCAACGTCTTTACGTATTACGGTCGGAACAATGGAGCAAAATGCAGAAATTCTAAGTACACTTGCTGATTTAATGCAAGGCATTCGAGCGTAGCATAACCATAAAGTCATATCCTTTTACAGGATATGGCTTTCATTGTACCAACCTCATACATATAAGCTGTTGAAATGGCTTTTTTAATTTTCGCGAAAAAACAGGTGATGAACATGAATGATGCAAATGAAACAATATTAATCGCTGGACTTGGTTTAATTGGAGGTTCCATCGCACTGTCGATTAAAAAAGAGTATCCTCATAAAAAAATTGTTGGATACGATGTGTCCAAAGAACAAATGGTTGCAGCAACAAAGCTGGGTATCATTGATTTAGCAGCTGATTCATTTGCGGCAGGTTTGGCTGAATCTGCGACTATTATTTTGGCAACACCAGTTCAGCAAACAGTCAATATGCTTCGTGATATTGCAAACTCTGGAATTGAGAGAGAGCTCACAATTACCGATGTTGGCAGCACAAAGCAAAAGGTTGTCCATTTTGCTGAAAAAACGCTTCCTAAGCACTATCAATTTATTGGTGGACATCCAATGGCAGGCTCTCACAAGTCAGGTGTTATAGCAGCGAAAGACTTTTTATTTGAAAATGCGTTCTACATTTTAACGCCGGCAAAGGAAACAAACCGCGAGGCTGTTGATCGTTTGAAGGACTTGTTAAAAGGTACAAATGCTCATTTTATTGAGATGACCCCAGAAGAACATGATGGTGTAACAAGTGTGATTAGTCATTTCCCTCATATTGTTGCAGCCAGCCTTGTGCATCAAGCACATCATTTTGAAGAACAATTCCCACTTGTCAAACGGTTTGCTGCTGGAGGCTTTCGTGACATTACACGTATTGCGTCAAGCAACCCTGCAATGTGGCGAGATATCCTTCTGCACAACAAAAACAAGATTTTAGACCGGTTCCATGAATGGAAAAAAGAGATCGATCGCATTGAGACCTTTGTACAGCAAGAAGACGCTGAAGGCTTGTTCTCTTATTTTCAAGAGGCAAAGGAATATCGTGATGGACTTCCTCTGAGGAAAAAAGGTGCCATTCCTGCTTTTTATGACCTTTATGTGGATGTTCCAGATCACCCTGGAGTCATTTCGGAGATTACAGGACATTTAGCAAATGAGAGCATCAGTATTACGAATATCCGTATTATTGAAACGCGGGAAGACATTAATGGGATTTTACGCATTAGTTTTCAAACAGAAGACGACCGTAAACGTGCAGAGATCTGTATAAAAAATAGAGCGAATTACGATACATTTTATGCTGACTGAGGTGACAAATATGAAAATTCATAAACATGCTCCTATGAATGGAGTCATTCATATTCCAGGTGATAAATCCATTTCTCATAGATCAGTGATGTTTGGTGCAATTGCTAATGGGACGACAGTGGTGAAAAACTTTCTCCCTGGAGCCGATTGTTTAAGTACGATTGATTGTTTTAGAAAAATGGGCGTTGAAATTGAACAAAAAGGGACAGATGTTGTGATCCGTGGGAAGGGACTGAAAGAGCTCAAGGAGCCGTCTGACGTCCTCGATGTCGGGAATTCTGGTACAACCATTCGATTAATGATGGGAATATTAGCTGGTTGTGAGTTTCACAGTACACTGATCGGTGATGAGAGTATTGCTAAAAGACCAATGCAGCGAGTAACAGGTCCACTTAAACAACTAGGAGCGAAAATAGATGGCAGAGCAAACGGCGAGTATACGCCGCTTTCTATTCGTGGCGGCCATTTAAAAGGTGTCTCATATGAGTCTCCGGTGGCAAGCGCCCAAATTAAGTCCGCTGTCCTTTTAGCAGGTCTTCAAGCAGAAGGAACAACAACATTAACTGAACCGCATAAATCAAGAGATCATACAGAAAGAATGCTCTCTATGTTTGGTGTGAAACTAGACGAAGATGAACAAAGTGTTTCTATTGAAGGTGGTCAAACATTAAAAGCAACAGATATATTTGTTCCTGGAGACATCTCCTCAGCTGCATTTTTCCTTGTTGCTGGATCTATTGTTCCTAACAGCCAAATTGTTTTAAAAAATGTCGGGCTAAACAAAACAAGAACGGGTATTATTGATGTTCTGAAACAAATGGGTGCGAATCTCGAGATCAATGAAGTAGATGCAAAAGGCGGAGAGCCATATGGAGATTTAACGATCTCTACCTCTTCATTAAAAGGCATCGAAATTTCTGGTGATATGATTTCAAGACTTATCGACGAGATTCCAATTATAGCGCTTCTAGCGACACAAGCAGAGGGAACAACGATCATTAAAGATGCTGCTGAGTTAAAAGTAAAAGAGACCAATCGAATTGATACAGTCGTGTCAGAACTTAAAAAACTCGGTGCTGATATTGAAGCAACAGATGATGGTATGAAGATTCATGGTAAAACCACGCTTCAAGGCGGCGCAGCCGTGTCAAGCTACGGAGATCACCGAATTGGTATGATGCTAGGGATTGCTGCTTGCATCACAAAGCAAGCGGTTGAGATTGAAGATACAGATGCTGTACGCGTCTCATACCCGAATTTCTTTGAACACATTGAATACTTAACCAAAACAGTCTGAGGATGTCCTCAGGCTTTTTCTTTCCTTATGCATATTTGTAAGGAATATAGCATAGCTTGTCTCAAGATGAAACCTGGAAAAAAATCATTTTATCTGATCAAAAAATGAATTTCAGGTGTTTTCAGTTTACAAAACTTCCGTTTCGTAAAGGATGAAATGAAAACCAGTCTTTAAAACACAAAAATGGGTTCATTTTAAAAGTGCAACATATTTGCTGGATGAGTACCTGTCGATTATGATATGAAGTAACAATAGTTTAGGTTTTTGGAAAACAGAAAGGAACGGTTTGATTTGAATAGTTCATTACAAGAAGCCATAAAATTAGTTGAGGCGGGTGAGACTGAAAAAGGACTTCAAACACTTGCTCAGGCAGAAAAGCATTTGCATGATGAAGAAAAGGCGCAGGCAGCTCAGTTATATTATGATTGGGGAGATATCGATAAAGCGAGAAATCTCATCAGTGATTTACATGATTTATATCCAGAGGAAACGGGGTTAACATGTTTTTATGCAGAACTGCTGATTGACTCTGATGAAGAAGAAAAGGCGATTTCGGTATTAGAGACGATTCCTGAAGATGATGATGCCTATCCAGAGAGCCTACTGTTAATGGCAGATTTGTATCAAATGCAAGGACTATTTGAAGTCAGTGAACAAAAGCTCTTAAAAGCAAAAAAGCTGCTTCCAAATGAAGCCATTATTGATTTTGCGTTAGGTGAATTGTATTTTTCGCAAGGTCTTTCAAAGAAAGCGGCCGACTATTTCTACAAGGTCGCAGATCAACAACATGAGGTTGGCGGCGTCAATGTTTATCAGAGGCTCGCTGAATCACTCAGCACAGCTGGAGAATTCGAAGATGCGCTTGAATGGTATGAAAAGGCAGTGAAAGATCAAACAGATCCGAATACACTTTTTGGCTACGGATTTACAGCGATGAGGGCTGGACGAACGAAAACAGCCATTCAGCAGCTTTCAGAACTAAAAAATATTGATCCATCTTATTCGTCTCTATATATGCCTTTAGCGAAAAGTTATGAGGAAGAAGGACTATATCACGAGGCTTTAGAGGTAGTAAAAGAGGGTATTAAAATTGATGAGTATAACAAAGAATTATATTTATATGGTGCAAAGATTGACTTGAAAAATGGGGATTCAGAAGATGCGAAAAAGCTGCTTCAAGAAGCACTTGCTCTTGATCCGGGATATATTGAAGCGGTCCAAACATTGCTCGCGATCTATTTAAATGAAGAGCTTTTTGATGAAATTCTGGATGTCATAAAAGAGGTTAAAAGCTTTGGGGAAGATGATCCAAAATGGAATTGGTATGCTGCATCTGCATCTGTTGGACGAGAAGAATACAAAGAAGCAGCTGAGTACTTCAAGCTGGCTCTGCCTGATTTTGATGAGGAACGTGACTTTTTATATGAATACGCATCGTTCCTTTTAGAAGAAGGCAGACAAAAAGAAGCATTGCCGCTATTACGTAAAGTTCTTCAGAAAGATGGCACGAATGAAGAAATCGAAGAAACGATTTTAAGAATTGAAGACGAAATTTCCTTATAGTTTGCAGGAATGAAGAACTGGTTTGTTGAATAATTCATGTATAGCAATTTAATTTACGATAGAGGAGGGAATAACATGCAGACCCCTGTTTCTGTCAATGAAAAGAAGGAATTCATCCGGTGGTTTTTAAACCATTATCAGTTAAAGCGAAGAGAGTGCGTTTGGATATTAAATTATTTAATGAGTCACGACTCTTTGATGGAAAAGGTTCATTTTGTAGAGCAAGCAGAATTTTGCCCAAGGGGAATCATTATGTCAACACACTGTGTGGATGAAGTTCCCTTTAGATTTTATAAAGAGAATATCATGACGACAGATGCTGAAAAGTCATTTCATGATATTCGTTTGAATAAACAGCAAGATTTGTTTATTCAATTGAATTTCCGTTCTGCTTATCGTTCGCCGGAATATGCAGCTGTGCTTGAAACAAATCCTCATATTCCAAAGGATCTTTATGAGAATGAAAAAGATAAGGATCTTGCGGAGAAAGTGCTTGAACACTCGATCGCAACTTTCCAAAAAGAACGGCTTATGAAAGAGATAGATGAAGCACTTGACCGTCATGATCAAGAAACATTTAATAAGTTAGCAAGAGAATTAAGCCTATTGTCATAAACTGAACGAATAAGCCTTGCCCTATCCAGGCAGGGCTTATGTCATGAAAGAGGGGAAATTGATGAAGTTTCAAGCGGAGGATGCAGATCGCTTTTTGCAATCTAGAGATTACATTGATACCGCTATCATTCCATTAGTTGGAATAGATGTGAATCAAATCAAACAAACCGTATCTTTAGGGGAGTTTACCATTCTTGTAACAGAGGAACTTGAAAGACAGCTGAAAGGGCGGGTCTTTCTTTTTCCACCACATACATATGTAGAAGCCAATGACCGAAAACTAGAAGACATCTTCACGATGAAGCAGTCGCTAGAAGATCATTTTCAGCATGTTGTGTTGATCTCATCTGATCACCAATGGAAAGAGCATGCGGTGGTTAGTGAATCACTATTTTTGTTAAAGCCGGTTCCGCTCGAGCATTTAAAGGTAGAATTAAAGCAAAAAATTGTTCAAGACAGTGTAGAACAAATTTTGAACTTTTTGTTACAAAAGTGGAACCCTTCATAAAAACCCTTACATTTGCATTGTACATAGCTTTTTAGGATGTTGACCTTGTGAATAGATTGATATATTATGAGGGTGTCCTAGTTTTATGAAATTTTTTCTAATTCAGTTATAAAGTAGCTGACGACCTGAGGGGGGGAGAAAAAAATGAGCGAGAAGAGACATGGAGTGTCCAGGCGTCAATTTTTGAATTACACGTTGACCGGCGTGGGGGGATTTATGGCCGCTGGAATGCTCATGCCTATGGTTCGCTTTGCGCTTGACCCTGTGCTAAAAGGAACAGAGGATCAGGATATGGTTCAAGTTGTCAGTGTAGATGAACTGACGAAGGAACCGAAGCGCTTTGACTTTAAAATTGATCAAGTAGATGCATGGTATGAGTCAAAGGAATCTAGGTCAGCATGGGTGTACAAAGAAGGGGATGAAATTGTCGCTTTATCGCCTATCTGTAAACATTTAGGCTGTACAGTGAACTGGAACAGTGATCCGAAAAATCCAAACAAATTTTTCTGTCCATGCCACTATGGGCTGTACGACAAGGATGGTACAAACGTACCCGGAACTCCGCCACTTGCACCGCTTGATCATTATAAGCAGCAAGTGAAGGACGGATACCTCTATCTTGGAAAAGCTGTGCCGAAAGGGGAAGGGTAACGATGCTTAACAAGATTTATGATTGGGTAGATGAGCGGCTAGACATTACACCAATATGGAGAGATATTGCGGATCATGAGGTGCCAGAGCATGTCAATCCAGCACATCATTTCTCCGCTTTTGTGTACTGTTTTGGCGGTTTAACGTTTTTTGTGACAGTCATTCAAGTCCTTTCGGGCATGTTTTTAACGATGTATTACGTGCCGGATATTAAAAACGCCTGGGAATCTGTCTATTATTTACAAAATGAAGTGGCATTTGGTCAGATTGTCAGAGGGATGCACCACTGGGGTGCGAGTTTAGTTATTGTCATGATGTTTTTACATACGCTAAGGGTCTTTTTCCAAGGGGCGTATAAAAAGCCTAGAGAGCTCAACTGGATTGTTGGTGTGCTCATTTTCTTTGTGATGCTTGGACTTGGTTTTACAGGTTATCTCTTGCCATGGGATATGAAGGCGCTATTTGCAACGAAGGTTGGTCTTCAAATTGCAGAAGCGACGCCTTTCATTGGTAAAGAGATCAAAACGCTGCTTGCAGGTCATCCTGACATTGTAGGGGCACAAACGCTGACGAGATTTTTCGCTATCCATGTCTTTTTCTTGCCAGCGGCATTATTTGGGCTGATGGCTGCCCACTTTATTATGATTCGTAAGCAAGGAATTTCTGGACCGCTATAAAAAATTTGCGTTTGATGAATGTTCAATGAGGAGGGGATGACTTTGCATAGGGGAAAAGGGATGAAGTTTGTCGGAGACTCTAGAATTCCGGCAGAAAGAAAACCTAACATACCTAAAGACTATTCCGAATATCCGGGAAAAACAGAAGCCTTTTGGCCGAACTTTCTTTTAAAGGAATGGCTTGTAGGTGCCGTTTTTTTAATTGGATTTCTTGTCCTAACTGTGGTTCATGCACCTCCGCTTGAGCGGATGGCTGATCCAACAGATACCGGCTATATTCCGCTGCCAGACTGGTATTTCTTATTCTTGTACCAGTTATTAAAATATGAATTTGCTGCAGGTGGCTATACGGTAGTTGGTGCGATGATTATGCCTGGGATTGCGTTTGGTGCACTGTTGCTCGCACCATTTCTTGATTCTGGTCCTGAACGCAGACCGTATAGAAGACCGGTTGCAGTGGGGATGATGATCCTTGCAGTCGGCGCAGCAACATATTTAACGTGGGAGTCTGTTGCTACTCATGATTGGGAAGCAGCGGCAAAGCAAGGTGAAATTAAGAAAGAAGCAGAGATTGATACCTCAGCGGAAGAGTATAAAATTTATCAGGAGCAGACATGTATCTCCTGTCACGGGGATAACATGCAGGGCGGAGCAGCCGGACCGTCACTTGTTGACAATGGTCTTGCACCTGAGGAGATCGCTAAAATCGCTGTTGAAGGAAAAGGTAACATGCCTAAGGGTATCTTTAAAGGCAGCGATGAAGAACTTGAAAAGCTGTCTAAATATTTATCTGAGGTCAAATCTAAATAATTCAGTTGTTTAAATGCAAGTACAAGGATATACTCAAAAGAGAAAAAGCTGGCGCTGTCAGCTTTTTTCTGATTTTAATAGATCGTGAGTGAAGAGACGTATGAGATGGATTCAATATCTGCTAGCCACGCGCTATATGCTTGTGCTAGTCTTGATAATCAATTTCCTTGGCACTGTGTACGGCTACTATTGGTATATTCCACAGCTTGTAGAGACGCCGGCTATCTTTTTAGCTTTTGTTCCAGACAGTCCAACGGCAAGCTTTTTCTTTTTATTTGTTCTACTTGCGTTTTTGATGAAACGAAACGCTCCTTATTTTGAAGCACTTGCCCTCGTGACCTTAATGAAGTACGGGTTATGGGCTGTAGGAATGAATATCTTTGTCCTTTTATCTGTGGATGATTTTCCGTGGGAAGGGTACATGCTGATTGGGTCCCACTTTGCGATGGCGGTTCAAGCCGTATTGTTTGCACCGTATTATCGTTTTAAAATGCGTCATTTGGTGGTAGCTGGCATATGGATTTTACATAATGATGTGATTGATTATGTATTTGGTATGATGCCGCGTTATTCTATGCTGTCTGCCTATACAAACGAGATCGGCTACGTCACGTTTTGGTTAAGCATTGCCGTTCTTCTTGTTTCGTATTATTTCGTCCTATCGAAAAAATCGGTCAAGCTCGAACTCCCTTAACAATATTGGTCTAACCTTGTCCTTTCCTTCATACGCTGTATGGAGAAGGGCTAGGAGGGACTTGCATGAAACGAAAGCCAATCGCGATGATTCTATTATTTTTTCTCGTATTACAGCCATCTGTTGCCAAAGGCGAGGAAACAGCCGCTAGTGTGCTGCAAGAATTAACGGAACTATCAGATTCAATCTTTCAATTAACGAGACAAGCTAAATATGATGAGGCGTTACAGGTCGCATTGTATGTTGAAAAGACATTTAAAGCTGAGAATTGGCGCGGAACGCTGACAAATACGCAGATTCGGCAAATTACAGTTGGCTATCAAGATATCATAAAAGGGCTGCCACAAGAAGAATTGAATGAGCGCGAAAAGCTTCGTTATGCCTCTCAGTTTAGAATGCTGCTCGATGCGATCCAGTCAGACTCTGAGCCACTTTGGGGTTCGCTGGAGAAGCCCATTATGGGGTCTTTTCCTACGTTGAAAAAAGAAGTGAAGGATCCGGAATCAACAACGTTTTATGAAACTTGGAATGAGCTGGTTTCTTTATACGATATGATCTATCCGAGTTTAACCATTGATGTTTCGCCTGAAAAGCTGCAAACGATTAAGCAGCATATGGAAGTGATTGAGCAAGGTGAATTTTTAAAAGCATCAAGTGGGACAAAGCTTGAGCGCCTCACGAAGCTTGAAGAGGATTTATCGAGTGTATTTGCCCACGTTGATCAAGATGAGGCTGACCCATCGCTTTTATGGGTCATTTTAACAACGGGAAGCATCATTTTATTAACGTTAACGTATGTTGGATTTCGGAAATACCGTGCTGAAAAAGAAAAGAAGCAAAAGCGACAAGCTGATTATCCGAAATCATAAAAAAAGAAGCACCATTTTTGGGCTTCTTTTTTTAATGCGGATTGAGCGGCTTTTTGTGTTCATCTAATGTGAAGCCTTCACCAAGCACATCATGCACGTCACTGACGGATACAAACGCATGAGGATCGACTGAGGTCACGACGCTTTTGAGATGGACAAGCTCGTTTTTTGGGACGACGCAATAAAGAACGTTGCGCTCCTGTTTTGTATAGGAACCGACCCCTTTTAAAATGGTCACACCCCGCTCCATTTCCTCTGTGATTTTCTTTTGAATGATGTCATCTTTTTCAGATATGATCATGGCACCTTTGGCTGCGTAAGCGCCTTCTTGCATGAAGTCAATGACCTTCGCAGCAACAAATACTGCGACGAGTGTATACATGGCTTCTTTGTAATTTAAATAAGTAAGAGAAATCGTAATGACGCAAGCGTCGAAGATGAACATTGTTCGTCCCATAGCTACCTGATAATGCTTGTTGATGAGTCTTGCGATGATGTCCACACCGCCGGTAGTACCGCCGAACTTAAAGATGATCCCGAGGCCTGTTCCGATAAACACACCTGCAAAGAGTGCGGCTAGGGCCAAATCGTGCTGGAGAGGCATATGTATTTGAAAGCGCTGGAAGATGGCAAGAAAGACAGAAAGACTGACAGTACCTACAATTGTATAAGTAAACATCGTTCTGCCGAGCATTTTCCAGCCGATAAAAAAGATCGGAATGTTTAAGACAAGGTTTGAAATGGATGGGTCAATGTGGAATAGAAAATATAAAAGCAGTGTAATACCTGTAAATCCGCCTTCCGCCAAATTGTTCTGCATATTAAAATGAACAAGACCGAAAGAAAAAATCGCAGATCCTATTAAAATAAAGACGATATTTTTAAGACGAATTTCTTTTAGCAAGAGACCACTCCTTTTTTTGCTTAGACAGCGATAATATTATATGGTATGGGAGAGAAACAAGCAAACTGAGTTTTAAACATTTGTCAAATATTTATGATTTCGCTAACATGTAAGAGATGGATAGGAGGATGAGCTTGATGACGAATGAAAAAACGCTGCGTCACGTGCAGCAAGAAGTAGATGATTACATAGGACAATTTAAAGAAGGCTATTTCAGCCCGCTTGCCATGATGGCCCGTCTGACAGAAGAATTAGGCGAGCTGGCAAGAGAGGTTAACCATTACTATGGAGAAAAGCCGAAAAAAACAACGGAAACAGAAAAAAGCATGGAAGAAGAAATTGGCGATGTTTTGTTTGTGTTAACATGTCTCGCTAATTCACTAGATATATCACTAGAGGAAGCACATGATCGTGTGATGCATAAATTCAATACAAGAGACAAAGACCGCTGGACGAAAAAAGAAGGGAAGTAGAGACGATGACGAACCAAACCATCAAAGTAGTAATCGCTGGAGCAAGAGGAAGAATGGGGATAGAAGCTGTGAAGCTGGCAGAAGAAACGAGCCATTTTGAGCTTGTGGCAGCCCTTGATCACGCGCACGAAGGAAAAAAATTAGCTGATGTGATTCATACGACATCTGAGGCGCCGATTTATACAGATATTGATGTGTGTCTTTCAGAGACAGCACCTGATGTATTAATTGATTTGACGACACCAGAAATCGGGAAAGTACATACAAAAAAGGCGCTTGAACATGGCGTGCGTCCAGTCGTCGGAACCACTGGTTTTTCTGAAGCTGACCTGAAAGAGCTCCAGCAATTAACAGAAGAAAAGGGCATAGGCTGTATTATTGCGCCAAACTTTGCTGTCGGTGCGGTCTTAATGATGAAGTTTGCCAAAATGGCAGCGAATTACTTTCCTGACGTTGAAATCATTGAGCTTCATCATGATAAAAAACTTGATGCTCCGAGCGGTACTGGGCTTAAAACAGCTGAAATGATTGCAGAAGTCAGAGAAAGCAAAAAGCAAGGACATCCAGAAGAGAAAGAATTAATCGAAGGTGCACGAGGCGCAGATTATGACGGTATCCGTCTGCACAGCGTAAGACTTCCGGGTATGATCGCACATCAAGAAGTACTGTTTGGAATGGACGGACAGACGCTCACCATTCGTCATGATTCTTATAACCGTGCCTCATTTATGTCAGGTGTAAAGCTTTCAGTTGAACAGGTTATGCACATTGATCAGCTTGTCTATGGTTTAGAAAATATCATCGACTAATAAGGAGTGGATTCCTGATGAACATTGCTTTAATCGCTCACGATAAGAAAAAAAGTGACATGATCCAATTTGCCATTGCGTACCGTGATATATTGGCAAATCATACACTTTACGCAACAGGGACAACAGGTTTGAGAGTGAAAGAAGCGACGGGGCTTCCCATTCATCGTTTTCAGTCAGGACCACTTGGAGGAGATCAGCAGATTGGTGCTTTAATTGCTGATAATGCAATGGATCTTGTGCTCTTTTTTAGAGACCCGCTTACCGCGCAGCCGCATGAACCGGATGTATCTGCACTTATTCGGCTATGCGATGTGTATACCATTCCACTTGCCACCAATATGGGGACCGCAGAGATTTTAGTCAGGAATTTAAATAAAGGTACGTTTGATTTTCGAGATGTAGCAAAAAACGGAGGAACAAATGAAACGACTTGATATCCTTGCATTCGGAGCCCATAGCGATGATGTAGAGATCGGTATGGGCGGAACGATTGCAAAATACGTAAAAAAAGGGGCGCGTGTCGGAATTTGCGACTTGACCCAGGCTGAATTATCCTCGAATGGAACGGTAGAGAGCCGTAAAGAGGAAGCGAAAGCGGCTGCCGCCATTTTAGGCGTGTCAACGCGAATCCAGCTCACGCTGCCAGACAGAGGTCTTTATTTGAATGACGAAGCAATGAAGGACATTGCGGGCGTGATTCGTACATACAAACCGAAGCTAATTTTTGCTCCGCATCACCAAGATCGGCATCCAGATCATGGTCATGCGGGTTCACTTGTAGAAGAGGCTGCTTTTTCGGCAGGTATACATAAATTTGAAGATTCATACAAGCAGCCAGCGCATAAAATAAGTCAGATGTATTATTACATGATTAACGGCCATCATCGTCCAGATTTTGTGATTGATATTTCTGAGGAAATGCACCAAAAGATTGATAGCTTGCATGCGTATCAAAGCCAATTTGTAAAATCGGCGCATTCAGTGGAGACACCTCTTGTGAACGGGTATATTGATTTTGTGAAAATGAGAGAGTCTATGTATGGAAGAGAAGTCAATAAAGCTTATGCAGAAGGGTTTATCACAAAGAAACCACTTTTGATCGATGACGACTTACTTGGGGGGGAATTATGAAAAAACTAAAGGTCGGAATCACTTGTTATCCAAGTGTCGGCGGATCGGGCATTATTGCGACGGAACTTGGAAAACGTTTAGCTGAAAAAGGGCACGATGTTCATTTCATTACCTCAAGTATTCCGTTTAGGCTCAATAAAGTGTATCCGAATATTTATTTTCATGAGGTGGATGTCAATCAATATGCTGTTTTTCAATATCCACCTTATGACCTTGCACTAGCTAGTAAATTGGCGGAAGTCGCAAAACGAGAGAAGCTCGATATTATTCACGCGCATTATGCGGTCCCTCACGCCGTCTGTGCGTTCTTAGCGAAGCAAATGACGGGACACACAGTGAAAGTCGTTACCACGCTTCACGGGACGGATATTACGGTTTTAGGCTATGATCCATCTTTAAAGGAAGTGATTCGGTTTGCCATCGAATCATCAGACCGGGTAACAGCTGTGTCGCATTCATTAGCTGCACAGACGTATGATCTGATTAAACCGGATAAAAAAATCGATACGATCCATAATTTCGTCGATGAGCGTGTGTATTTGCGTGAAGATCATGAAGTGCTGAAGAAACATTATGGTCTCATGCAGGACGAAAAGGTCATCATCCATGTATCGAACTTCCGAAAGGTAAAGCGCGTGCATGACGTGATTCATGTCTTTAAAAAGATTTCTGACCAGGTGCATGCAAAGCTGCTGCTGATTGGTGATGGTCCTGAAAAGTCGGTTGTATGCGATCTTGTGAAAAAGCTGGAACTAACTGATCGTGTGTTGTTTTTAGGAAAGCAAGAGAAGGTAGAGGAGCTTTATTCAATTAGTGATTTGAAGCTGCTGCTTTCTGAGAAGGAGAGCTTTGGGCTTGTACTTCTTGAAGCAATGGCCTGCGGTGTCCCTTGTATTGCAACAGATGTTGGCGGAATACCAGAGGTCATTGAACATGGAGAGACAGGTTTCCTTGTCCCGCTCGGCGATATAGAAGCGGCAGCTAAACACGCAGTCTCAATACTCAAAAACAAAGCGCTTCATGAGCAAGTGTCAGCGGCGGCCCAGTCTAGCGTTCAAGCCCATTTCTCTTCTGAAAAAATAGTGAGTGAATATGAAGAGCTTTACCTAGAATTGATCGAAGGTGATGATGAAGATGAATGAACCATTCACACATGCGATCCCTATTTTACATACACTGCACGAACATGGGCATCAGGCTTACTTTGTCGGCGGAGCAGTGAGAGATGTCCTGTTAGGCAGGGAAATCGGTGATATTGATATAGCAACCGATGCAACGCCTGATACGGTCGAGTCTTTATTTGAAAAAACAGTTGATGTTGGCAAGGAGCATGGCACTGTCATTGTGTTACATGATGGGGTCAGCTATGAGGTGACGACGTTTCGAACTGAATCAGAATATGAAGATTTTCGCAGACCGAAAGAAGTGGCGTTTATCACATCCTTGAAGGAAGATCTTTTAAGAAGAGATTTAACAATCAATGCGATGGCCATGGATATAAATGGGGAGATTATTGACCATGTAGAGGGAAAAAAGGATATTGAGCGGAAACGAATTCAAACCGTAGGAGATCCTGCGTGCCGCTTTCAGGAAGATGCGCTTCGTATGATGAGAGCGGTCCGTTTTTTAAGCCAGCTTGGTTTTGAGCTCGCTGCAGAAACGGCTGAGGCAATGGAAAAAGATAAGCATCTCCTTGCCAACATATCCGTTGAACGCAAAAAGATTGAAATGGAAAAGCTTTTAAAAGGTCGTTATTGTGAGCGGGCGATCAAGGTGCTCATTTCTACCAAATTGTATGAAGAATTGCCGGGTCTCAAAAAGGATCGTCTGCAAGAATCCTTTCAGTCATTTCCGTATTACTTACTGGATGGACTGGAAGAGGTATGGGGGGCTGTTATCCATTTGCTTGGCTTAGATGAAGCGGAGGCTGTGCTCTTCTTAAAAGAATGGAAGCTGTCAACAAAGCTTTTGAAAGACGCTGTGGCTATTAGTCAATACGTCGATTGTGACTGGGATGCGGAGAAGATGTTTGAGGCTGGTGAACACGTGCTCTTATCTAGCTTGAAGATCTCACAGCTAAAACACGAGCGCCGCATTTTCTTTGACGAGCTGGAGGCAGCGAAGCGTTCTTATGATGCACTGCCGATTAAAACGCTTCAAGACCTAGCTGTTTCAGGAAAAGATTTAATGGTCTTTCGGCAAAAGACATCAGGAAAATGGATCGCAGAAGAGCTTGATTTGGTGAAAAAAGCCGTTCTGCACAATCATTTAGAAAACCGAAAAGAAGCCATAGAGGAGTGGCTTACAGCATGCGATCAGCAATTAGAAAACGATTAATTGAACTATTTACAGCATCTAGCCAGGATTTTGTCTCGAGTCAGCAAATTTGTGATGAGCTTGGCTGTTCTCGAACGGCTGTCTGGAAGCATATAGAGGACCTCAGAAAAGAGGGGTATGAGGTAGAAGCCGTCAGAAGAAAGGGATATCGCCTGCTACGTAAACCGGACAAAATTAGTGAGGACGAAATTCTGTTTGGTCTCGACACAGAGAGCTTTGGCAGGCACATTTATTTTCAGAAAGAAGTCGCCTCCACACAGCTGATTGCCCATGATCTTGTAAATGAAGGTGCGCCCCACGGCACGCTCGTTGTCAGTGATCATCAGACAAACGGGAAAGGCCGCCTTCAAAGAACGTGGCATTCACCAAATGGGACAGGCATCTGGATGAGTCTCATTCTACGGCCTGAAATTCCGCTGCACAAAGCGCCGCAGATGACGCTTTTAGCATCTGTAGCCATCGCAGAAGCCATTGCAGAGCAAACAGGACTCAGTCCATCTATTAAATGGCCAAATGATATTTTGTTAAACGGGAAAAAAGTCGTTGGCATTCTGACTGAATTAAAAGCAGAGGCGGACCAGGTTCATGCGGTGATTATTGGCCCGGGAATTAATGTGAACCAAACGGCTGATGACTTTCCGGATGAACTAAAGGATGTCGCCACGAGCCTGCGAATGGAATTGAATGAAAAAGTGGACCGTGCTGCGCTCATCCAACAGATCATGTCCACCTTTGAAAAAAGGTATGCTGATTATATGAAGCAAGGATTTGCGCCCATTAAACAATTATGGGAATCGTTTGCGATGACGATCGGCCAGCATATTGTGGCCCGCACCGTCAATGGGCAATACACTGGAAAAGCGCTCGGAATCAATGAAGAAGGTGTTTTATTGCTTGAAACGGAGGAAGGGATCCAAAAAATCTACTCCGCAGACATCGAGATCAAGTCAACTTAAGTGGAACACCCGGCACATTTTTGATATACTTCGTGTGGGCAGTATCTGAAAAGAGCTGTACCTGTTAGAAACAAAAATTTGATAAATTTCTGCCTTGATCCTAAGGGACTTGGACAGAGGGATGATTCGCCGCGCATGAGAGATCAAAACATGTGATGTGAGGCAAGCCATCTCCTCTCCAGAATGAGGAGGAACAAATGAAGACAAAGCTAGATTTTTTCAAAATGAAAGAACAAAATGAACCAATTGTAATGCTGACAGCATACGACTATCCATCTGCAAAGCAAGCAGAAAAAGCGGAAGTCGACATGATCTTAGTCGGTGATTCACTTGGGATGGTTGTACTTGGACTCGATTCGACAGTACAAGTCACGATCGATGACATGATTCATCATACAAAAGCAGTGAAAAGAGGCGCAAAAGACACATTTATTGTGACGGATATGCCATTTATGTCTTACCATTATTCATTAGCAGAAACATTGAAAAACGCAGCACGCATCATGCAAGAAAGCGGTGCGGATGCCTTAAAGCTAGAAGGTGGAGATGGCGTATTTGAATCCATTCAAGCTCTCACAAGAGGCGGGATTCCTGTCGTCAGTCATTTAGGCCTCACACCTCAGTCAGTTGGAGTACTTGGCGGGTATAAAGTGCAAGGAAAAGACCACGAAAGTGCGCAGAAATTGATTGAAGACAGCTTAAAATGTGAGGAAGCTGGTGCGATTGCACTTGTGCTTGAATGCGTACCTGGCGAACTGACAAAACGAATTACCGACATGCTGAAAATTCCTGTGATCGGGATTGGTGCAGGGGCTGAGGCAGACGGACAAGTTCTCGTTTACCATGATGTGGTAGGATACGGGGTGTCTAGAACACCTAAGTTTGTGAAACAATACGCGCAAATTGATACTGTATTAGAAGAAGCGCTTATTCAATATACGAAAGAAGTAAAAGGACACACATTTCCAGAAGACAAGCATACATTTCATATCAAAGAAGAAGTCCTTGATGGTTTATATGGGGGTATCAAAAAATGAACATTGTCACCCATATTCACGAGTTGAAGGAATTGATCAAACTGCATCAAGAAAAACAGCATTCCATCGGCTTTGTCCCAACGATGGGTTTTCTTCATGAAGGACATCTGACGCTTGCGAAAGAAGCAAGGGATCAAAATGACATTGTGGTAATGAGCATCTTTGTCAATCCTTTGCAGTTTGGACCGAACGAAGACTTTGAATCCTATCCAAGGGATATGGAAAGAGATCAGCGCCTTGCAGAAGAAGCAGGGGTAGATATTTTATTTACACCTGATGTGAAAGAAATGTATCCAAATGAACCATCAATCACGATGACGGTTCAAAAGCGGACTGATGTCTTATGCGGGAAAAAACGTCCAGGACATTTTGACGGCGTTGTGACTGTGCTGACAAAGCTATTTCATCTTGTAGCACCAACAAATGTATACTTTGGTTTAAAGGATGCACAGCAAGTCGCTGTGATCGATGCGATGATCAAGGATTTCTTCTTTGATCTTCATCTTGTCTCAGTGCCGACAGTTAGGGAAGAAGACGGTTTAGCGAAAAGTTCAAGAAATGTGTACTTGTCTGATAAAGAAAGACAAGAAGCTCCTGCTTTGTACCGCGCATTGAAAAAAGGACAGTCAGCGGTTGAAAAAGGTGAACGTGACGTCAGTCGCATTTATCAGTTGGTAGAAGAAGAAATTCTTCAAACGAGCGGGGAAATTGATTATATTGAGATTTACTCCTATCCAGAGCTTGAGCCGCTTCAGCAGTTAGCAGGTCAGGTCATCATTGCGATTGCGGTGAAATTCTCACGGGCAAGACTGATTGATAATGTGATATTCCATGTTCCTGAAAGCGGTGAAAAGCATGTATAGAACCTTTATGACTTCTAAACTTCATAAAGCGACAGTAACAGAAGCAAACTTACATTATGTAGGAAGCATCACCATTGACGAAGATTTACTTGATGCGGCAGGTATGATGGCAAATGAGAAAGTACAGATTGTCAATAATCATAATGGCGCGAGACTTGAAACATATATTATTCCCGGTGAAAGAAAGAGCGGTGTCATTTGTCTAAATGGCGCAGCAGCAAGATTGGTTCAGCCGGGTGATGAAGTGATTATTATTGCTTATGGGATGCTTTCAGAAGAAGAAGCAAAGACACATACACCAAAAGTGGTCGTGTTAAATAAAGAAAATCAAATTGAACAAATGATTGGGCAAGAGCCTGCGAGAACGATTTTATAACGCATGCTGCAATGAAACAGAACAGTTTAAGAAAAGGAGCTGTTCTGTTTCAGCTATTTTTGCCCAGAGCGTGTTTCACTTCGAGTGGAACGAGGAATTGAGGTGTCCATTTTATGGCCGATCAAAGGTTTGTTGTCGTTGATATTGAAACCACCGGAAATTCACCTAAAAAGGGTGATAAAATCATTCAAATTGCTGCGGTGGTCATTGAAAATGGACAAATTGTCGAACGGTATTCAAAATATGTGAACCCGGGAAAAGTGATCCCTGGATTTATTGAACAGCTGACAGGCATTCAGCAGCATATGGTAGACGATGCAGTGTTTTTTGAGGACATTGCCCAAGAGGTGTATGATCTCATTCAAGGCGCTTATTTTGTTGCGCACAATGTTCATTTTGACTTGAATTTTTTAAATGATGAACTAAAAGCATGCGGGAAAAATGAGCTGGATGTGCTAGCGATTGATACAGTTGAAATTTCTAGAATTCTTTATCCAGAGCTTGAAGGCTATAAGCTCACTGAATTAAGCGAAGAGCTCATGCTTCCACATGACCACCCGCACAGGGCGGATAGTGATGCGGAAGTTACTGCCATGTTATTTTTAACCTTACTCCATCAATTAACACATACACCGCCAAATGTGCTAAAGCAGCTGCGCAGATTATCCTCTTATCTCTTAAGTGATATAGGACTTTTAATCCAGCAGCTTGAAACGAGTGATGCTAGCCGCGAAGATTCTTTGGTAGAAGTCGGCTCTTTTGCTGTTAAAGATGTCACCAATTCTGAAAAGGATACGACAGATTCAGTAGGGGAAGACGATGAACAGCTATTTGAGGAGATCAAAAAGAAGCTTCCCCACACAGTGGAAGGCTATGAAGTAAGAGAAGGCCAGCTCAAGATGATGAATAAAGTGAGAGATGTGTTTCATGAAAGAGCTTATGCTTTAATTGAAGCGGCACCAGGTATTGGAAAAACGCTTGCATACCTCATACCAGCTGCATTAGAAGCAAAGAAATCAGGAAAACCTGTCATTATTAGTACATATTCCATTCTTTTGCAGCAGCAAATGCTTCAGCGTGATGTGCCTATTTTAAATCAATTGCTTCCATTTGAGCCAGCAGCCTGTGTATTCAAAGGTCGGGCGCATTATATTTGCTTAGATAAGTTTGAGCATGTGCTGCATGAGGAAGATGATAATTATGATGTGGTCTTAACGAAGGCGCAAATATTAATGTGGCTCCTTGTGACAGAAACGGGTGATTTATCTGAACTAAATTTACCGTCGGGAGCTGCCAATATAAAAGACCGGATTTCGTGTGTGCACATGCCGTTTACATCGAAAAAGCGCCGCTTTAAAGAATACTGCTTTTATGAGCGTGCGAAAAGAAGGGCCAAAACAGCTGATTTAATTTTAACGAATCATCGCCTGCTCTTATCACAAACGGAAGCATCATCTATCTTTCAGCATGCTGACGTATATGTGATTGACGAGGCTCACCAATTTGAGAAAACAGCCAATGAAACGCTAGGGGATAGTGCGTCGTATATTCAGCTTCATGCGAAATTAACGCAGCTTGGCTCCATGCAGGGCGGTCTGTTAAAGAAGCTCAAAAAGAGATTTCACGGTGCCGGCTTACAGACGGACACCTTTATCGAAATGGATGAGTATCTTCATCAGCTTCAAATGGAAAGTGACGCCTTCTTTAGTACCGTTCATTCTTTTGTCAAAAGGACAAAACCAAAAGCAGACATCAATCGTCTCATTCATAGAGTCCGTCATCATTCGAAGCATGCGCAGTGGAAACGGATTAAAGAGACGGCAAGTAAGCTTTGTTCTTTGTTAATTGCTTGTGAAAAGCTGTATGAGCAGCAAAAAAGCGAGCTTCTTCAAAAAAGTGATCAGTTGACAGAGCACTTTGCGTTTGAAGCAGAGGAATACGATCAAGTGATGTCGTTTATGCACACATTTTGCAGTACGCTGTACCGATTCATTTTTGAACCGAAAAACGATGAAACGGTTTGGATTGAGATTGATGCAAAAGGTGCCAAAAATGCTGTCTTTATGCATGCACAGCCGCTAGATACTGGAGAGCTTTTAGCGGATCGATTTTTTATGAACAAAAAAAGTGTTGTCCTCACATCAGGGACACTCACAATCAATGGTCGCTTTGATTATTGCTTAGAACGATTTGGTCTGCAGGATTTTTATCCGCATCTTGTACAGATTGAGTCACCGTTTGAACTTGAAAAACAGCTCAAGGTTATCGTACCAGCTGATATGCCGCCGATTACGAACCGTGATGAGCGCGACTATGTAAAGCAATCAGTACGGTACATTAAGATGATGGAAAAGCAGCATCAAGCGAAAATATTGGTGTTATTTAATTCACATGAGATGTTAAAAGCAGTGTATGATGAACTGAAAACAGAAGGGATGCAAGCCGCCCTTTTTGCTCAAGGTCTGACGGGCGGTAGCCCTGTTAAATTAACGAAGATGTTCAAATTAGCAAAACATGCGATTTTACTTGGTACGGGTAGTTTTTGGGAAGGTGTCGATTTTCCAGGATCAGAGCTGACAACAGTCATTATGGCACGCCTCCCGTTTCGGCCGCCTGATTCACCGCTCATTGAAGCAAAATGTGATGCCGCTAAAAAACAGGGAAAGAACCCGTTTAAAGCCGTTGCACTCCCAGAAGCTGTGTTAACCTTTAAACAAGGTGCAGGACGCTTGCTGCGCTCTGAAAAAGACATAGGGACATTGCTCATTTTAGACCGCCGAGTGAAAACCGCGTCATATGGAAAGCTATTTTTAGAATCACTCCCTCATGCGCCAGTCCACGAGATGTCAAAAGAATCACTTGAGGCGTATATAGAGAAACTCAACAACGAAAAGCCGCTGTCATAAGCGGCCTTTAGCTGGTGTGGGTTTGGAGTTAATTTATCGTAACGGCTTTTTGTGTTCCGTTGTAAAAATAGTATCGGTTCCTGCGCCGAAAAGTATGACTAACAATATTTACGTACCGAGGAGGAATTAGAAGTGGAAAGTAAAATAGAGGTACTTTCAACTGTTCACATTAAGCATTCAGAGGACCTGTATAAAATTGTTGACTTATTGAACAGAACGCTTAAAAGAGAAGATCTCATGTTTGGATTGGCATTAGATCAAGAAGATCAAAATCAAGCGATATTTACAATATATCGCACATAGGGGAAGCTTGACATGAAAAAAATAGTTTGGATCATTTCATCCGTTGTGGCTCTCGTTTTGCTCATTGGCATCATCAGCTTTACGTGGATTTATCAGATTGCCATGGGGCAAAAGGAACAAGGTCATGAGGCGGCGATTGAACGAGCAAAAAAACAAGCAAACATCGTACAAGTGGAGCAAGTAGAAACCTTTGTCGGAAAAGAAAAACAATTTATTGTTGAAGGGAAAAACAAACAAAACGAAACAACCTATGTTTGGGTACCTGCCAGCAAAAAAGAAAAAGTGATTGCAAAAAAAGCAAAAGACGGTATTACCTCAAATCAAGCAGTACAAGCTGTTCAAAAGGAGAACACAGTCTCTAAGCTAAAGGACGTTCAATTAGCAAGAGAAGGTGACGTACTCCTTTGGGAAGTGACGTACTTAAATGAAAACAATCAATACAGCTTTAGCTATGTCGACTTCTCAACAGGACATGTGGAAAAAAATGTAACACCATAGTTTCTCCTGTCTTGCGTTGACCATGCTGATTTAGAACGGTTATAATAAAATGTATGAAAAAAGAATCACACCTATCGAAAAGGTGAGTTTCTTTCTGGCTTTGGAGGGAATTATGTTGAAAACAACGATTAATCAAGTGTTCAAACATGTCGATGAAGATGTAACCATCGGCGCATGGATTGCCAATAAACGTTCAAGCGGTAAAATTGCATTCTTGCAGCTGCGTGACGGGACAGGCTTTATTCAAGGAGTCGTAGTAAAAGCAGAAGTGGAAGAGGAAGTCTTTAAGCTTGCGAAATCGGTCACTCAAGAAACATCTGTCTATGTGACAGGACAAGTAACAAAAGACGAGCGTTCACCTCTTGGTTTTGAATTGCAAGTGAAATCCATTGAAGTGATTCACGAAGCAACTGACTACCCAATTACACCAAAAGAGCATGGAACAGAATTCTTAATGGATCACCGTCATTTATGGCTTCGTTCTAAAAAGCAGCATGCCATTATGAAAATTCGTAACGAAATCATTCGTGCTACATATGAGTTCTTCCATCAAGAAGGCTTCGTGAAAGTAGATCCGCCAATTTTAACTGGAAGTGCACCTGAGGGCACAACGGAGCTGTTTGCGACGAAATATTTTGATGAAGATGCGTACCTTTCTCAAAGTGGACAACTATACATGGAAGCTGCGGCAATGGCACTCGGAAAAGTATTCTCATTCGGCCCAACATTTAGAGCTGAAAAATCTAAAACTAAACGTCATTTAATTGAGTTTTGGATGATCGAGCCTGAGATGGCTTTTGTCGAATTTAATGAAAACCTTGAGTACCAAGAAAATTATGTGACTCATGTGGTTCAAAGTGTACTTGAAAACTGTAAAGTGGAACTGCATACACTTGGCCGTGATACAGCAAAATTAGAAAATATCAAAGCACCATTCCCGCGCATCACTTACGATGAAGCAATTAAATTCTTGCAAGAAAAAGGCTTTGACGATATTGAATGGGGAGATGACTTCGGCGCACCTCACGAAACAGCGATCGCTGAAAGCTACGATAAACCAGTGTTTATCACTCATTATCCAACATCATTAAAACCATTTTACATGCAGCCTGCACCAGATCGTGATGATGTTGTTCTTTGTGCAGACTTGATTGCACCAGAAGGCTACGGAGAGATCATTGGCGGTTCTGAGCGTGTCCATGATCTAGAGCTGCTTGAAGCAAGATTGAAAGAACATGGGCTAGATCAAGAAACATACAAATGGTACACAGAATTAAGACAATATGGTTCTGTACCGCATTCAGGTTTTGGTCTTGGACTTGAACGTACTGTTGCTTGGATTAGTGGAGCGCCGCATGTGCGTGAAACCATTCCTTTCCCAAGATTATTAAACCGTTTATATCCTTAAGACGTGAAAGCCTCCAACATATGGAGGCTTTTTCAAACGTTTTTTGAAGGGGCACGTGAAATAAAACGTGATATACTTAAAGTGAAGAGGTGTATCCGATGAATAGGCAGCAATTTATTAATATGCAGCAAATGGGTTCGACCAGTTTGCCTAATTTGCTGATTGCTCATTATGAGCAGTTAGGACTGAATGAATCACAAATGATGGTGATGCTTAAGATTAAAATGAATGAAGAACAAGGTGTGTTCTTTCAAACATTTGAAGAGCTATCCCATGGCATGACCATTTCAGCTGAAGAGTGTGCGTATATGGTTCAGCATTTAATTCAAAAAGGATTTATTTCGATTCAGCCGTTTGAAGACGGGTCTGGTATTCAGCATGACCGTTACTCAGTAGAGCCTTTATGGGGCGTGCTGTATGACTTTTTAGAGGCAAAACAAGCGAAGGAAGGTCAAAAACTTCACGTACAGGCTGAAAAGTCTTTATATGCTTTATTTGAAGATGAATTTGGCAGACCGCTCTCTCCTCTTGAAGGAGAAACACTCTCGATCTGGATGGATCAAGACCATCATGATGCTGAAATGATTCGCCTAGCATTAAGAGAAGCGGTTTTATCAGGAAAATTAAATTTCCGTTATATCGACCGAATTCTGTTTGAGTGGAAAAAGAAAGGGCTAAAAACAGCGGAAGAAGCAAAAGAGCATAGCCAGCATTTCCGTTCTCAGCAAAAAGCGCCACCATCAAAAGAAGAGACGTCAACATATAAGCGACAAGTTCCTTTTTATAATTGGCTGGAACAATAACCAATGAAGGAGAAGTCATGTTATCAAAAAAACAAATCAATGAATGTTTAGATATTATAGGAGATATGTTTCCAGAGGCCGAGTGTGAGCTTGTTCATTCGAATCCATTTGAACTTGTGATCGCTGTAGCACTCTCTGCGCAGTGTACAGACGTGCTTGTCAACAAAGTGACCAAAACGTTATTTCAAAAATATAAAACACCAGAAGACTATTTAAGTGTACCGCTTGAAGAATTGCAGCAAGATATTCGTTCGATTGGCCTTTATCGAAATAAAGCCAAAAACATTCAAAAGTTGAGCAAAATGCTGATTGAAGAATATGGCGGCGAAGTGCCAAAGGATCGGGACGAGCTTGTGAAGCTTCCTGGGGTGGGCCGGAAAACAGCAAATGTCGTTGTTTCGGTCGCTTTTGGGGTGCCGGCAATTGCAGTGGATACACATGTAGAACGTGTTAGCAAGAGACTGGGAATCTGCCGCTGGAAGGATTCTGTTCTCGAAGTAGAACAAACCTTAATGAAAAAAGTGCCAGAAGAAGATTGGTCTGTGACGCATCACCGCCTGATCTTTTTTGGCAGATATCACTGCAAAGCGCAACGTCCGCAGTGCGAATCTTGTCCGCTTCTTGATATGTGTAGAGAAGGGCAGAAGAGGCTGAAAAAAGGATTGGTGAAGCTGGCATGAGCGGGGCAGTTGTTTTTTCCTCATATGTCGAAAAACTAAAAGGGAAAAAGGTAGAGATGAAAGGCGATCGAGTAGACATCCTTAGAGAGCATCCACTCGCATATGATCTATCTTCAGAACCTTTAAGAGATGAACTTCCATGGCAGAAAACAGAAGAATTTGTTCCTGTGATGTTCGAACTGTGGAATGAATTAAAAGAAAAAATGCTTCCTCGTTTTCAAACAAGAAAGTCCCGGTGTGAAGAAGATGATATGCTTCAAGGGATTGTCAGTATGATTGCGATGTTTTACTGGATCAAAGGGGAGAGACTGCAAACGCTTGATTGGGAACATATTAAGCAAGAGACATTTCCTGTTGCTCCTATTAATTGGACAGAACGTTTAGAGTTCATATTGGTAAAACCGACTCAATATCACTGCTTCATTCAACTAGACGAGCTATACACAGAACTAAAAAAGCAGTATGGAAAATATGAAGCACTTAAAAAAATCAGACAAAACCGTTAAAAAAGCACTTGCCATATAGGCAAGTGCTCAGCGTGTAGACAAACCCTCGCATTCGTTGTCAGGTCTGCGCGCTAGTGCTCACGAATGTTCAATTCGCTCCGCGCCAGTGCTCGCCCTTCCTAGACTTCAAAGGTTTTCTATCACGCTGAAAAGAAGACAAAGTGCTAAAATAAACATCATTTTAGCACTTTGTCAACAATAAAAGCACTTGCCATATAGGCAAGTGCTTTTTCATTATTCATTTTCTTTTCGATTAGGAGAAGTTGATTGCGAACTTGAGTTTTGAGAGTTCGTTTTCGCATCATCTTTCTTTTTATCTTTATTGTCAGTTTGTGAATTGCCGTTCCCATTTGTACTGTCTGAGCCATCATCGGAAGAACCATTATTTCCGTTTTCCGTATTTCCGCCTTGATCCTGATCCTTATCTTTGTCTGGATCTTTTTTATCATCTGGCTTTTGCTCATCAGTGCCTGGGGGTTGATTTTTGTTATCGTCAGTCTGGTCTGTCTGCTCGTCGTCAGGCTGCTGCGGTTCTTCTTCTTCTTTGTTCTCATCATCTGCTTTTTCTTCCTTATCTTCATCATCTTTGATGGTGAGGAAGGTAGAAGCTGCTTTACTTGTGACATCCTCTACAGTGGCTGTCACTTGGAATTTATAAGTAGAGCCAGGCTTTACATCAGAGATGACCGCTTCTTTAGCAGAACTGTTTTGAATCTCTTTATAGCCGCCGTTATCAACCGCTTGTTTTACATTAAATGTAGCATCTGCGTCGTTATCATAGCCCCAAGTCAGTGTGATGGATTTTTTCTCTTCATCATACACTGCTTTTAAATCAGAAGGCTTATCAGCTTCTTTTTTCTCATATGTGTCAGACACTTTTGTCGGAACCGTACCTTTTACAAAGTATTCTGTTGTCTTCTTCTCACTAGGTGTATTTGGTCCGGCCAATTTCGCTGGATCCGATCCTTTTTCAACCGTAGCTTCTACGACACTGTCTGGTTTTTCAAATGAGCCGCTTCCATCATCAATTTGAGAAATTAATCGCTGGAAGACGATTTTGGCAACACGTTGCTCATAATCTGTGAGCCACATTTTGCCGTCCGCATCTTTTGAGTTACCGATCCCAGTCCAAACGGCTGCTGTATATTGCGGCGTATAACCAACAAACCACGAATCTTTCGCACCGCCAGAAGGAATATTGTATTTATTGATATCATCTTGTGTAAAGTTCGTTGTACCTGTTTTACCAGCTACTTGAACGTTCGGTACTTGTGCAAGTGTCCCAGTTCCAGATTGGACAGCAGTTTTCAGCATATCTGTGACCATAAAGGCTGTGTAATCACTCATAGCCGCTTTGGAATCTGGCGTTAGGTCAAGCTTTGTACCGTCATTAAATTCAACAGACTTGACAGCATGCGGTTCGTTATAATATCCATTATTACCGAATGCACTAAAGGCCCCAGCCATTTTTAGAGAGGACACGCCATCGTCAAATCCACCGATTGAGTAAGACTCAGGAATGTCAGACGGTAAGTCCATACCTAAGTTATTGGCGAATTGAACGGCATTGTCTGTGCCAGCTTCTTGGAAAGCCTTTAGGGCAGGGATGTTTCGTGATTGTGCCAAAGCACTTCTCATCGACATTTTCCCTAAATGTCTTCTGTCAAAGTTATTAATTGGTGTACCGTTTGAGTACGTATACGGCGCATCATCAATTTGCTGGTACGTTGACCATTTTTTGTTTTCAATGACTGGACCGTAATCTAAAATTGGTTTGATTGTTGAACCTGGCTGACGTTTTGCATCAGTCGCATAGTTAAAGCCGCCGGCTGGTACATCACGTCCACCGCCAATAGCGCGAATTTCACCATTTTTCGTATCAAGCAGAGTAACACCTGCCTGCATACCTTTCGTAAATCCAACTGAATCTCCATTGATAATATCATCTAGGTGATCCTGAGCTTTTCGATCAAGTGATGTATAGATTTTTAGTCCATCAGTTGATACATCCACTTTGGCTTTTTTCTGTACTTCTTCCATGACTTCTTCAATATAAGCAGAATACTTACTTGAGTTCTGGCTCTTATATTTATCAGCAGGGATGACAGTTTTGCTGACAGGGGTTGCTTTTGCAACTTCATAGTCTTTCTCTGAAATGTAGCCTTGTTTTTTCATGAGCCCTAGCACGATATTGCGGCGTTTTTCCGCTGCCTCAGGATTTTTCACTGGGTTATAAGCAGAAGGACTCTGCGGCATACCTGCAAGTGTGGCAGCCTGTGCAACCGTTAGTTTATTTAAATCTGTCACGCCGAAAAATTGTTCAGCCGCTTTCCCAACACCGTAAGCATAAGGTGAGAAGAAAATGCGGTTTAAATACATTTCTAAAATTTCATCTTTAGAGTACTTTTGCTCAAGCTGAATCGAGAGCCATACTTCCTGTACTTTACGTTTTAACGTTTTTTGATTGTTAAGTAGAGTGTTTTTCACAACTTGCTGTGTAATTGTACTTCCACCTTCAGCTCCAAAACCGTCCTCGACGTTTGCGACAAGGGCACCGCCAATACGGATTGGGTCAATCCCGTGGTGTTTATAAAAACGTGCATCTTCCGTTGCGATAAATGCTTCTTTTACCACATCGGGTATATCTTTAATCGAGACATACGTTCTTTTTTCCGCACCGACTTCTGCAAACACTTTCTTGTCTATGTCATAAAGCTTTGAAGAATACGGTGTTTTGAGCTTACTATCATCAATTGAAGGAGCGCTCGATGCAAAAACGGCAAAAGTTGTGATTCCGGCCACTACACAAAGAAGACCGATCACGAGTAAAGATAAAAATATTTTTTTAAATAGACCTGCTTTCTTTTTGCCTTTTTTGTTCTTTTGCTTCTTATTGTTTTCTTGACTTGCTTTACGTCGCTGTTCACGACTTGTAAATTGATCAGACATCACATCTCAACCTTTCGTGTTAAACCTTTTTCGAACGTCATTGCTACTCACTTTCATCCGAAAAATGAAGTGTCTCCACTACTTTAATATAATCAATTCTTGGCGAATATCCAAGTGTCATTAAGTGGCCGGCTTCCATTAATTCATCTTTACTAATGGATTTCCGGCCGTTTAGCTTCTGCCGCTCCCAGAAGAAGAAGAGATCTGAAGCGGGCAAATAATAAACGGAGCCAAATGCGGATATAATAACGAAACAAATACCGCCTTGCTTTTCAACCTGTTTCATATGCTCAATTTGATGGTCGTGGAAATTTTTGAGCGGAAACGAGGTGGTGCTTTTGGTCTCCTTTGCTTCAAAATCGATATAGCGCCCTTTGTACACTCCATTATAGTCTGTTGTGGATGATTGCTTAAAATAGGCTTCTTTGATCACAGCAGCGCTTCTTTTTGGATAATCCACATTCACAATCTGAACGGGGGTAGGCTTTTTATGAATGACTGCGATCCCATTGACCAAATAGTACTGGTTGGTTTCATTTAAGTCAGCCTCAAGCGTCATCCCGCGGTTACTATAAGAGGATTCGCCGCTGATTCTTTTTTTTGTCCCAATTGGTTGAATGGGCTGATACGATTTTCCGTTTGGATACCGAATCATCAAGTTTCAGCCTCCTTTTAATGCATTTTGTATTGGAGAGATACCTATGTTGTCACAAGAAGAGTACATCATCACTCAGCATATATTGCGTGAAACGAAAGTGAAAAATAAAGACAACCTGACGAGGACAAATGCTTACAAGCGCTTTTATGATCGTCATCCAGAGATGAAATGGTCGCTGCTTGCTTCCTTTGTCTCGAGAAATGCTGGATGGTCTATGACGGATCTAAAGGGCGAGCTCTTCCATCCAGGTTTAACAGATCAAGAGGGGCACCTTTTTTTCACAGCATATGAAAGAGCGAATTGGCTGATCTTTTCGGATGCTTACCCTCAGCTTCTTTTGTATGAATGGTCTAAGCGGTGCGGCAAACCCTTGTTCCATCTGCTTCCGTATTTTTCTGTATCTCGTTTTATGAGCACTGAGTGGGAACGTTTTTGGCTAAAGCGTGACACAGAGCGCCTGCTTTATGCACTCATCATAAATGAACAATATACTATACAATCTCCTATTATACAAAATCCTCTACTGAAAAAGAATGTTTTTCACTCGATTCAATATCTGTTTAGTGAGTGGGGACATTTTCAAACCGTTGTTTTTCCAACGGTGGACGGGCATTTGTACGGGTTAACCATACGGAAGTTTTCCCACGTAAAGGAGCGTATTTCATTAGGGAAAAAACTAGCGAAACTATTATTTCGGGCCGATTTATTTTCGGATTTTTATCATTTTTTGCATACTGTTCCGCATACCGGATCACGGTTTGATTTTGAGCCGTTTTTAGGGATCGCTAGAAGGTCAACACCTTTTCTTCGAACTGTTTATCCAGTGATGACACATTCATTAGACGATCAAAGAGAAGATTGGTTTCAAAAGAAATTGAGCTCATCTTTGTTTGATGCAGAGACATTGCCAAAACAAATTGAGCTGACCGACTGGTATTTTCATAAAAAAAGACAGCTTCGTTTTCTTTTCTCATTAGAGCACTATTTTTTGCATAAATAAAAAGCAGGGGGTACCTGCTTTTTTTACGTGGATGGTCGATTAGGACCGCCGAGCTTTTTATCAAGCTGATCTGTACTGTTTTCTTTCCCTTTTGGCTTTTGCTCTTTTGGTGCTGGCTGCTTTTTCATGAAATCTACCTCCTTTGTCCTTAGAATTTACACAATCGGACGCAATCATACAAAGAAGGACAAGCATATGTCGAAAAGGAAGAAATAGCGCTCATCTACACTTAGATTGGCGATTTGCTTCTAGTTTTGTCATGTGTGAAGGAGGGTGTGAAAGAAAAGAGAATGTAACGAGAGACGATAAAGGAGGAATCTGATGATGAGCGAATTTGTATCAAAAGAATCCATTTTGCAGTTATTAGAGGAAATCGAGCGAAAAATTGATGCGGTGGAAGAAGAGCTGTCTCTTGCTGTGAACGAAACAACACGTGCAGCCATAGAGGAGCAAGAACAAATGATAGACAGGCTTGAATCAGAAGTAAAGGACTGTGAAGTGAAGATTCACGCAGCTGAGTATCAACTGGCGGCAAGACCGGCATACCACGCAGGGTAGCTTTCTATTTGAGCAATAAGTAAACGTTTGATAGGATGGTTCATAGAGGTGAACACTTTGGATAATCAAACATTACTTGAACATACACAAGAGCTGAGAATATGGATCGAAGAGGCGTATGAGCAGTACCAAAAGGGAAAGGCTGAAGAGGAATACCCCGCATATGATTTTCACACAGAAATTCAGCCGGCCGTTGAGTCATTTGATCAGAAAATGGAAGAGTGGCTCACTGCTGCAATCTCGTTTATTCATCTGGCGAAGCCTAGATATTTACACGAAGAACAGCTTGAAGCCGTCAAAGAAAATGGGAAAGAGGTTGTCCTGCAATCTTATTTTGGCAAACAGCATGCACCCCGTGTGAAAAATTTAGTTGAGTCAGTGGTTTACACACTGAACCTTTTAATAGAAGAAATCAACAAGCGCAGCTGAAGACATCGCTGCGTTTTTCTTATGGCTGCTTTAGGCACATCTTCTGCTTTTCGTCATAATATGTGAGTGACAAGACTATGCGCTGAGAGCGAGAGGAGCGAGATATATGATCCCTTATTCAAACCAGCAGCCGTATGAATTCAATCCATTCAATCAAGGGCCATTTCCGTATCCAGAAATGCAGCAGCAGCCTCCGCAGCCTCCAGAATATTTCATGCCGCCACATCAAGGTGGAATGAGCCAGGCATCACCTGCTGTCTATCAGCCGCCTTATGGATATCAAGAAAATGTGCCGCCTTTTCAGCCGCCCGAAGCGATCAATCAACCCCAGATGCAGCCACCAGGCATGATGCCCATGCAGCAGCCTATGAACCCTTATCCTTTGCCAAGACCGCAAAAACAGCAATCATCTCAATTTAAAAGTGTGCTATCGCAATTCAAAAAAACGAATGGACAATTCGACTTTAACAAAATGTTTGATACAGCTGGGCAAATGATGAGTACGATGAATCAAGTAGGCTCATTAGCGAAAGGATTTACGAGCATTTTTAAAGCATAGTTAAAACCCAATAGAAGGATCTATTGGGCTCTTTGCTTTGGTGCCGTCACACGAAGCGTTTGATCTTTCCACACGCTTTTCATGTTCGTTTCATCTATTTTTGCCGGCATTAAAATGGTTTTTGTAAAGCTCGAATACGAGGAAGTTGTATCCGTTTTAATTGTTTCCTGTACGGATAAGTGTAAATATTGGGCTTTTACTTCTAGTGCGATATCGCCTTCGACAAAATGGTCGGGAAATTGGATTGCGATATACACAAACTGCTCATCCTCTGTCACATCGGTCGTAATCGATGCAAGTGAATGCGATGTGGTCATGAGTGCCTCCGCACTATTTAATATCTCATGAAACGGGGAGGATGCGAAAAATTGTTCAATCGCTTCATAGAGAATATCTTCATTTGCCAGCAATTCATGTTTCTTTTCGCCTTCATGTTCCATTTGAATCACCTCTCATCTACAGCCTATGCAGAAAGGACTCAGGCGGTTATCAATTGATGAGAGGAAAAAATTATGATTAAATAGTGTTGAATGAAGCAAGGTGTATGAGCGCAGCGTTTCATACACGGAATAGATATAGAAGCAAAGCTTGAAGGGAGCAATTGACATTGCTGAAAAAATTATTCGGTTTCGGGAAAAACCAAGATGATGTAAAAGAAGAAATCATTTATTCTCCAGCTGATGGAGAGTTAATGGATATGACGGATGTACCAGACCCTGTTTTTTCTCAAAAGATGATGGGAGACGGCGTAGCAGTCAAACCAAATAGTGGCACGATTGTGTCACCAGTAGAGGGTGAAATCATCCAGCTCTTCCATACAAAACATGCAATTGGCATTCGAACACTCTCAGGGCTTGAGCTTCTGATTCATATCGGACTTGAAACAGTGGGATTAAATGGTGAAGGATTTGAAGCGCACATCAAAGAGGGCGATAAAGTGAAGATCGGTGACCCTCTCATTACGTGTGATTTAGAACTGATTGAAGAGAAAGCGGCAAGTACAGTGACACCGATTGTCATTATGAATGGTGACTTGATCGAGCATCTCGATAAAGAACCAAAGGGATCTGTTGAAAAACAGACATCTAAGCTTTTTACCGTTAAATTAAAATAATCAGGACACAAAAAAACTACCCAATCGTTTGAGGGTAGTTTTTTTGATGACATTAATCTTCCATCGGAACCCAGCCTTGACTTGCTTCCATAACAGACCACAATCCTTCTGGAATCAAATATTGATCTTTTTGGCTGCGTTTAATAACAGTTTCAATCTCGCTTTCTCTGCCTTCTTTAATCTTCTTTGCCCAATCTGGGTCGACGATTAGCTCACGTGCGACAGCGATAAGCGGAATTCCTTGGTTATAGGCACTTAGTGCATCTTCGGCTGTAATGACGCTGCCTACACCGATGAGCGGAAGGTTATCGCCGCAACGATCTTTTAGCAGCTCCATACGCGTCTTATCCGTATCTGCACCGCGTCTTGCTTTAGAGTCAATCTCCATTAAAGAGATATGCAAATAATCAAGGTTTTTAGTTTTAAGAACATCGACTAAGGTAAACGTCTCTGTCATCGTTAAACCAGGCGTTTCTGGTTCTTCAGGGGATAATCGATATCCAAAGATAAACGGTTTTTTCGCATGCTTTTCAATTGCTTCTTTCACTGCATCCACAACAGCGATAGGGAAAGCTAGCCGCTTTTCTTCATTTCCTCCCCACTGATCTGTCCGCTGGTTGCTATGCGGAGAGTAAAATTGCTGTAATAGATAACCGTTTGCACCGTGGATTTCCACGCCGTCAAATCCTGCTTCGACCGCTCGTCTTGCCGCTTCTTTAAAAGAGTCAATGATATGGACAATTTCCTCTTCTTTTAAAGCGCGTGCAATCTGTTTTCCATCTTTAAACACGTCACTTGGCGCAACCACATCACCATTTGGAACTAAGTGAGGGAGAGCCTGAGAGCCGCCGTGATGAATTTGAATGATGGCTTTTGTTCCCTTTGCCTGAATCGCAGAAGCTAGTTTTTTCAGGCCGGGTATATCTTCATCTCTTGCAATAGAAGGCTGTCCTTCAAATGCCTTACCATCTGGAGTCACGTTTGCACATGCTGTGATCACCATGCCCATATCACTAGATCTAGCTGTAATGAAATCAATTTCCTCTTTAGAAATAGTGCCATCCTCGTGAGAACCGAAGTGTGTCATTGGCGCAACGACTAACCGGCCATTAATAGACGCACCTCCTGGAAACGTAAATGGTTCAAATAATGGCTCAAAATCTTTTTTCATACGATTTCCTTCTTTCTTGAAATGTTTTCTCTTCTGAAGTGTAATTGATATGGTTACATGCAAACAAATAATTTGCTCAGAAAAACATTTCAAAAATTGTCGTCTGGTCATGCAAACAAATAATCGGTGCACTAGAATTAAGAGGTGGAACGTAATGGAAAGGAAAATAATGACTGATCTTATTGATGAATTAAAAGCAGATGAACAAGTTGTACATTGGCATGAAATAAATGAGAACACCGCAAAGACATCGATAATTTCGCAGCAGGTCGCTGAAAGATAAAAGTCGTGTTAGAAAAAAGGACGTGAGTGAGCTCTATATACATCAAAAAGAAGCCAATGAGCGTGTCATGGCAGGGTGGGGATGATCGGAAATCAATTAGGAGATGAAGATGCCCATAGCATGCAGGGAGAACTTTCCTATGTTTGTTGATTCGTCATGGCTTTATTCTGAAATGAAACCCACAAAAAGTGGGTTTCATACAGTAAGAAATAGAGAGAGGTTCATTCTTTAAAAAAGAAAGAACTTAGAAGGGGCTTGGGATGAAATCATTTCAATCTTCTTTTGTTTTTGGAATTGATCATGATCAAATAGTGAGAGAGAAGCTCATGAGATCCCAGAGGCTTCCGCTAAATATTCAATTAGATGCAGGGCACGCATAGAATGAGAGAGACCTTCACGTTCTATACCAAGTTTCATCTGCAATAGGCAACCTGGATTGGTTGTGATGACAACGGTTGCGTTTGTAGCTTTCGTATGCTTCATTTTTTCATCAAGAATCTGCATGGAAGCATCATAATTTACGATATTATAAATGCCTGCTGATCCGCAGCACATATTTGCTTGCTCCATTTCGATAAATTGTATTCCAGGGATACTTTTCAATAATTCCAAAGGTTCTTGATTTACTTTCTGAACATTGGTCATATGACAGGAGTGCTGATAGGTCACCCTTTCGCCATGACGGGGCTGTAAGTCTGGCAAACCACCGCAAGCGACAAGTACCTGGCTTATATCTCTTGATTTAGCAGAGAAAGCAGCAGCTTTTTCGGCCCACTCTTCGTCATTCGAAAGTAAATGTCCGTACTCATAAAGCTGGGCGCCGCAACCTCCTGCATTATTTACTATAAAATCGGCATTTATTTGTTCAAATGCGAGAATATTTTGCTTTGCTAGGTGACGTGCTTCGTCCATTTCTCCAGTATGAGCTTGTAGTGCTCCGCAGCAGGTTTGTTTCGGAACCACCACAACATCACAGCCTACTTCTGAAAGTAACTTTATAGATAGTTGATTTATAGTGTGGAACATAGAGTCCATAATACAGCCAGTAAAAAATGCAACAGTATATTTTGCTTTTAGCTTTGCCTTCACTTCGGTTGATGCTCGACTACGCTCTATAGGGGAAGTAGGAGTAGGAATAATCGACTCAAATTCGCCTAAGTTATATGGGGTATTTTTCATAATGCCAGACGCCCGGGCAGCTTTTTGTAATCCACTTGTTTTGTATAGCCAGATAGAATGACCAGCTACATTCATCATCTTTTTGTTCGGAATGACTTTTTTCAGCATCACTTTTCGTAATAGACGTACTGGTAAGGAAAATTTTTTACGTTTTACAATTGCTGCACGTGCCGCTTCTAGGATCGAACCATATTCTACACCTGTGGGACAAGCTGTCTCACACGCCCGGCAGCCCAAACACAAATTAAGTGGTTCTTCAAGAACGGATAAATCTGTAATCTTTCCTTCACCAACCATCTTTACTAGATTAATCCGACCACGAGGTGAGTGAGTTTCTGTACCGAAAGTTACATATGTTGGGCATACAGGTAAACAATAGCCACACTGAACACAATTTTTTGTTTTGTCATACTGAAGTTCTTCTCTTAATTCATTAAGTGGTACCGTCATGTTATCTCAACTCCAATTTTTGTCCTGGCTCAGGGAATATCTTACCAGGATTCATAATATTGTTCGGGTCCCATGCTTTTTTTATACGTTTCATCATATCAAGTCCAACTGCACCGAGTTCCATTTCCATAAACGGTGCTTTCATCGTTCCAATCCCATGCTCACCTGAAAGTGTCCCACCAAGCTCAACAGCAGCCGTAAAAATTTCTGCAACAGCTTGTTCAACACGAATCATTTCTTCCTGATCTGTTTTATCACAAATAATATTCGGATGAAGATTACCATCACCAGCATGACCAAACACAACAAGGTGAATACCGTATTTATCACGTATGTTCAGTAATCTTTCACACATTTCAGGTATTTTACTTCGAGGGACGGTAGCATCCTCAGAGATTTTAGTTGGCTTAATCCGTGCGATGGCTGGTGATACAAGCTTACGAGCTTTCCAAAGCTCTGTTTCTTCGGCTTTATTCTTTGGAATTGTTACTTCTCTCGCCCCTACAGTACGGCATAATACAGCCGCTTGTTCCATTTCTTCTTTCAGAGAGAGGGGGTGGCCGTCAAGTTCAATTAATATAAGTGCTGCTGCGTCAGTGGGTAAACCAAGAGGTTCAAAATTCTCGACTGCTACAATAGAAGACTGATCCATTAGCTCCATTTTAGATGGCAAAATACCGGAAGAAAGAATTTTGGAAATGGCACTTCCAGCATCAACAAGGTTATCAAAAATGGCCATGATGGTCCCACTGGCCTGTGGTTTAGGAATGAGTCTCAATATTGCTTTTGTTATAATACCAAGTGTTCCTTCTGAACCCACAATGAGTTTCGTTAAATCGTAACCGGTAACATTCTTTACTGTTTTACCGCCGGTTTTGATGATTTCTCCTTCCGGGGTAATGATTTCAAGACCAATGACATAATCTTTTGTCACGCCATACTTCAGTCCTCTTGGGCCACCTGAATTTTCTGCTAAATTACCAGCAATCGTAGAAACGTGAGAACTGCTTGGATCCGGTGGATACATGAGTCCTTTTTGTTCGGCAGCTTTATGAATGTCTGATGTCAACACACCTGGAGAAACAATTGCAATAAGATCTTCTTCATGAATTTCAAGCAAATCGTTCATAATAGATAAATCTATGACAATCCCTCCTTTAACAGGAAGAGGACCTCCACTTAGGCTCGTTGCCTGACCTCGTGGGCAAACAGGTATTTTTTCGCAATTAGCAAACTTCACAAGGGAGGCTAATTCGTCTACGCTTTTAGTCTGAATGACGATATCGGGTAAATAGGTTCCAAAAGAACCATCGAATGAATAACTAAAACGATCACTTTCATCTATGAGTATTCTCCCCGTTTTTATGATTGCTTCGATGTTCTCTATATGATAATCGGTCACTACTTTCATTTAATCCTCATCCTCTCGTTTTGCTATAAAGTGTAATCTTTTATAAACAAGCTTATTTTCTCTTCTGCATTTTTCAAATGAATCATAGACAGAACTTTAGCTAACTCAGGCTCTTCTGCTTCGATTGCAAGCAAAATATCTCGATGTTCTTTGTAGACAGCTTCTCTTTTAAGTTTTAACTCTGTATTTGGGCGAAGAGTAATTTGTAATGTTTTTTCATAAAGGGAAGCTAGGTTATTTTGTGTTTGAATCATAATAGGATTTTGTGTAGCTAAAGTAATAGAGTTATGAAAATCTATATCTTCCTTTCTAGCAGTTGTAGTATTCTCGATTGATTTTTTCTCCCATTCGTCTAATATTCTTTTCATGTTTTCAAGTTGTTTTGGCGTGCGACGGAGGGCAGCTAAGTAAGCAACTTCAGGCTCTAGCACTTTTCTCATTTCAAAGAGATATTTAATATTGTCAATATCATCAGTTTCGATATGAATTCTTTGAAGTAATGTTGAATTGGCAGAATCTTCTACGTAACTTCCCCCACCTTGACGTGAATAAATGACACCTGCAGCACGAAGCATGCTTAATGCTTCTCGAATTGGAACTCTGCTTACTCCAAATTGTTCAGTTAGTTCCATTTCGGTTGGCAGCTTTGAACCTGGAGGAAACTCTCCATTTTCAATCATAGTTAATAATTTACGAGCAATTATCTGCGAAACTTTTTCTTTTTGAGACACGATACCATCCTCCATAAAATTTTAATTTGTATGATGAATTTTAAATTTTAAATTTACAAAACGTTCATTTATGTATAAAATGATAAACAAACTTACTAGGTTTTGCAATAGTTGTAATACAAATTTTCAAATTGCGACAATTTAAGCATTGCTTTCAATGTTTTCGAACTGAAATGAAAGCACTTACAAATCTGAATATTTTAAAGTTCGTGGCTTACTCCACTTTATATATATTGAAGTTCATCATTTCAATACTTACACGCTTTTATACATTAGGAGGAATGGGTATGAACAATGCAGTTTCATTAGAAAAGCAAACAACTCGAAAAGTCACTAGACGACTCGTACCATTTTTAATTATTCTCTATATTGTTGCGTTCCTTGATAGGGCAAATTTAGGTTATGCTGCTTTAGAAATGAATCAAGCATTAGGACTAACGAGTCAGATGTTTGGAATTGCTTCTGGTATCTTCTTTATAAGTTATTTTTTGTGTGAAGTGCCGAGTAATATCATGTTAGAGAAGTTCGGAGCAAAAAAATGGATTGCACGAATTCTTATAACTTGGGGGATTGTAGTTGTTTTAACTGGATTCGTTCAAAATGCTACACATTTGTATATTTTACGTTTTGTACTCGGTGCATTAGAAGCGGGATTCTTTCCGGGAGTTATTTTGTATTTAACTTATTGGTTTAGAGCAAAAGAGAGAGCAAAAACAATTGCTATGTTTATGACAGCTATTGCTATTTCGTACATTATTGGGGCTCCACTTTCTACATGGATTATGGATAACATCCAATGGATGGGGCTTGATGGATGGCGTTGGATGTTCGTTCTTGAAGGCGTACCAGCTGTTATTTTAGGGATTGTGACGTTATTTTATTTAACGAATAGACCAGACCAAGCAAAATGGCTTTCGAGCGAGGAGAAACAATGGTTAATAGCTGAATTGGAGAAAGAAAGAGTAGAAAAAGCAAAGGTAGATGCTGACAAAAAACTAGTTGGACACAAACAAACCTTAACTAATCCACGAGTATGGTATCTAGCAATAATTTACTTTATGTTTAACATTGGTATATATGGTGTAGGCTTTTGGCTACCTCAAATTATTAAATCTCTTTCGGAAGTCCTAACTAATGTGCAAATTGGATTACTTACAATGATTCCTTATATCGCAGGAGCCATTGTAATGAATATCTGGTCTCGTCGTTCTGACCGTTCAGGAGAGAGACGTATTCATGCGGCTATTCCGTTGATTGTGGGCTCATTAGGACTGTTTGCATCTGGAATGACCTCAAATCCGTTTCTTTCAATTGCATTTATGGTTATAGCTGTATCAGGCATGTACAGTTTCTATGGGCCTTTTTGGTCTTTGGCAACTCAATTTTTAAGTACTTCAGCTGCTGCTGTAGGAATTGCTGTTATTAATTCAATTGGAAATTTAAGTGGATTCGTTGGACCTTATGGTATTGGGATGATTCAAGATGCCACAGGAAATGTAAGTGTTGCATTGTTCTTCTTAAGTGGATCTTTGCTAGTAGCTAGCGCTCTGTTGTTTGCAATGCGAAAAAGCCAATTAAAAGTTTCACAAGATAATTCACATATCTCAACAAATCAATAATCTTTTCGTTTGATTCAAGTTCAATAGATTTGAAGAATGAGTTTTACTAAACTCAAAATGATTACTTATGGGGAGTTGTTAACAATGTCTTTAATGCCATACACATATTTTATGCCCACGCGAGTAGAATGTGGCAACGGAATTTCAAATAAAACGGGAGAAATGATTAGTGAATTAGGGATTAAGAGAGTACTGATCGTTACAGATAAAGGTATACGTTCAGCTAATCTTTTAGAAGGGATTGAGAAGTCACTTCAGGCTGTTCATTTGGAATATGAAATATATGATGAGATAGAGCCAAATCCATCAGATGATACGATTCATAAAGGAACAAACTGTCTTAAACAGCATAAAAGCGAGGCTGTATTAGCTGTCGGTGGTGGTAGTAGCATCGATACAGCGAAGGGGATAGCCGCAATGGCTACTAACCCTGGTCATATCTTTGATTATGAAGGGGTAGGAAAAATCACCATACCGCCTCTACCTATCATAGCCATTCCCACTACAGCAGGAACAGGAAGCGAAGTAACAGCCTCGACCGTTGTTACGAATAAAGATACATTATTTAAATTGGCAGTGATTAGTCCGAAGTTATTTCCAATTTTAGCTATATTAGACCCTGCTCTTACATTGCATCTCCCACAAGGGATTACAGCAGCAACAGGGATGGATGCGCTAACACACGCGATAGAATCATATACATCTAAATCTGCTAGTCCTGTTAGTCAAGGATTTGCTATACAGGCTATAAAAATGATTGGTGAAAATTTAACTAAGACTTATTTTGTTGGAACAGATATAGAAAGCAGGGAGAAAATGCTTGTTGGCTCAATGATAGCAGGGGTGGCATTTTCTCAATCACTTTTGGGAAATGTCCATGCCATATCTCATACGTTTGGTGGAGTTTTTAATATTCCTCATGGTATTGCAAATGCTGCATTATTGCCGTTCGTAATGAAATATAATTTACCAGCGTGTGCAGAACAGTATAAAGATATCGCAATTGCTTTAGGAGTAGATGTTAGCGGATTATCTACTCGATTGGCAGCAGAAAAAGCAATTGAAATTGTTATCCAAATGAATCAGTCGATGAATATCCCTCTTAATATAAAAGATTTGGGTGTTTCACTTGATTATTTACCAAAATTAGTAACCGATTCGATGAGAAGTGGTAATGTATTAAGAAACCCTAGACTGACAAAGGCTGAAGATATTCACTTGATTATTGAAAAAGCATATTATGGTGCGTTAGATGAGATGTAATCTACAAAAGATTGCAAGTGTAATGACAAACTAGACGCCTGAAATTTAGATTTTATATCAGTGCTTGAAGATAATTTATTTAAGGGGGAATTTTTTTGTTAAAAGTCAATTCTTTAGTTGAATTAGAGAAATTAAAAATGTATGTCAATGGTGAATGGACAGCTGCATTAGATGGAAAAACATTTTCAATAACAAACCCATCAACTGGTCAAATTATTGCTCAAGCTCCAAAAGGGGGGCATCAAGAGACAAAGCTGGCGATTGAAGCTGCAGATCATGCTTTTAAATCCTGGTCCAAATTAACGGCAAACGAACGTGCTCACTATTTACTGAAGTTGTATGATCTTATGCATGAATATCAAGATCAATTAGCAGAAATCATCAGTTTGGAAATGGGAAAACCTTTTACGGAGGCAAAAGGAGAAGTAGCTTTTGCAGCTAGTTATTTACAATGGTTTGCTGAAGAAGGAAGAAGGATTTATGGAGAAACGATTCCTGCTTCTGCTGTTAACAAAAGGTTAATGGTTATCCGCCAGCCAATTGGTGTCGTTGCAGCAATTACTCCATGGAATTTCCCTTTAGCCATGATGACTAGAAAAGTAGGTCCTGCGATGGCAGCTGGGTGTACATCTGTCGTGAAACCAGCTGGACAATCTCCTATTAGTGCGATTGCGTTTGGAAAATTGGTAGAAATGGCAGGAGTGCCAAAAGGAGTTGTAAACATCGTAACAGGTGCTTCAGGCCCAATTTCTGATGAAATTTTTGAAAACCCAACAGTTAGAAAGATTTCATTTACAGGATCTACTGAGGTTGGGAAATTATTAGTGACCAAGTCTGCTGCACAATTGAAGCGGTTGTCATTGGAACTTGGTGGACATGCACCATTTATTGTTTTTGAAGATGCTGATTTAGAAGCTGCTGCTACAGGTGCGGTTGAAAGTAAATTTAGAAATACAGGGCAAACGTGCGTATGTGCAAATCGAATCTATGTCCAAAGCTCTGTTATAGATAAGTTTTCAGAACTTTTTGTAGAAAAAGTGAAAGCTCTTAAAGTTGGGAATAGTATTGATCCAAGTGTACAAGTTGGACCCTTGGTAAGTCCCGAAAGTTTAGAGAAAGTGGAAGAGCATGTAAATGATGCTGTTTCTAAAGGAGCTCGCCTTCTTTATGGCGGACAACGCCTTAAAGGTGAATTGTCTGAGGGGTTGTTTTATGAACCTACCATTTTGGGTGAAGTAAATTCAAACATGCTTATTACGAGTGAGGAAACATTTGGGCCAGTTGCTCCAATTATTCCATTCGAGACAGAAGAAGAAGTCGTTCGATATGCAAATTCGACAGAATATGGTTTAGCTGCGTATTTCTATACAGAAAATTTTAGTCGATCCGTCAGAGTTTCTGAAGCTCTAGAATTCGGGATTATTGGTATGAACGATGCAGTTCCTGCAGTTGCTCAAGCTCCATTTGGAGGAATTAAAGAGAGTGGAATGGGGCGTGAAGGCGGACATCAAGGGCTGGACGAATACTTAGAAGAAAAATATATTTCCATGGGTATTAAATAAAAAATGGTGTAATGACGAATAATAAAAAAACATTGTAACGATCAATATTCAAGATACTTCTGAGAAATTCTTATGAATGATAGTGAAAATGTTAGCAAAATAAATGAGGAAATTGCAATAGGAACTGAGCAGGCTGCTGCGCGTGTGAAGCAGACGGTGGTTTCAGCAGATCAATCGAGTAATGCGCTACAAACAGTTACAAAGAGTACGGATCAGTTGGCAGTAACCTCTAATAAATTAGAGGAAAGAAGTCAAACTCTTTAATGGATGATATCCGAAAGAGTTCTCCTGTTTTCGGATAATAAAGTTCTTTGATTGTAACCGTATTTAAGATCATAATGATCTTAAATACGGTTTTTTATTGTGAACATGGCAAAAAGAACGAGTAGGCAAACAGAAGAGAAAATTACACGATAAGTGTAGCTTTGAAATTTAGGATAAGGGGCGCAACTTAATTATCCTTATACACATACATGAAATATCAGTTCGTAGACTCTGCCAAATTGTCTCACCTGTTCAAACTTTTGGAAACAACTGTTCAGCTGGTTGCAATTGTTTATTTGCTTCATACCGTTCTCGGACCAGATGTTTTTAACAACGAGTGTTCCAGTTTTTCTCTCCCCGATAATATCGGCTCGTCCAATGAAACTCTCGCCATATAATAGAGGCAGTACAGCGTACAACAGCAACAATACGAGCTTCGTGTCATAGCTGACGGAGAACCTCTTTGAGTTGTGCTACATGATACTCTGCCTCATCGGGATCAAGAAAGCGCAACAAGGCATTTAAAAGAGCTCAGAACGGTTGATTTTGAGCATACCAGTTAAAAAAGTATTGAGCTCTCGAAATATGTTGAGCTCGAAAAAGAATAATTCGTCTACTTCGGAAAGCTGGACAATGAAATTATTGCCCGGGAAAGCGCAAAACATGACAACGTTCGGCTCTCGGCCGAAAATAAAAATTGTTTAGCACTTTTATTGTAGAAAAGTCATGAATCCTGTAAAATAACGTTAGATATTGAATGAGGAGCGTAGAGCATGTATAAAGGTCTTTTCTACTTGTTTTTTCTTGTTGTCATTTTGGTCGCATTTGTGTTTTCAAACTATAAGGATGTTTTCCTTGCAAACTTTTAAAATAGGTTAATGCATTAGTACATGTACACCTCTTAATTCATACATTGTTAATGTAAGAAAATTAAGGAGAGGGGAATGCTACATGTACCATCATCATCATCATTGCCAACCGAATGTTACACAGCCAATTGTTCATCCGACGAATCATTGCTGTACACACAGTGATTCAACAACAATTGTGCCGCATATCCATCCGCAACATGTGACAAATGTACACCATCAAAATTTCAAACATGTTCACTACTTCCCGCATACGTTTTCTCAGGTGGACCCAGCAACACATCAACACTTTAACTGCGGTGGACCTTGCTGTAACAGATAAAGTGAACTGGGACTTTTATAAGTCCCTTTTTTTAAAAGCAGGTGAAAAAATGAAAATTATTGCTGTCACAGGGTACAAGCCATTTGAGCTTGGGATATTCAAACAAGACGAGCCTGCACTTCAATACATAAAAGCGGAGCTTCAAAAAAGGCTGACAGCTTTAATTGAAGATGGCCTCGAGTGGGTTCTCATATCAGGCCAGCTAGGGGCAGAAATCTGGACGGCCGAAGTAGTATTTGAGCTTCAAGAGGAGTATCCAGCGTTAAAACTTGCCGTCATTACGCCATTTTATGAACAGGAAGAGCGCTGGAATGAACAAAACAAAGAGTTGTATGAAGGAATTCTTGCACAGGCTGATTTTGTAGAAAGTGTCACGCATAGACCGTATGAAAGTCCGGCACAATTTAAACAAAAGAACCGTTTTTTTATTGAAAAAACAGATGGACTCCTCGCCCTTTATGATCCGGAGCATGATGGCTCGCCAAAGTACATGATCAAAGAAGCGGAAAACTATACCGATTACCCCATTATGTACATCACAATGGATGATTTGAGAGCGCAAGTTGAGGCGGAAGATCCGTTTTTTGACTAAAAGCAAGAGAAAATTTGACAACGTCACGTATTTCTGAAAAAATATACTATGAATTCACGATATGAGGTGAAAAAGATGCTTGCTGATAAAGTAAAGCTTTCTGCAAAAGAAATTTTAGAAAAAGAATTTAAAACAGGTGTCAGAGGATACAAACAAGAAGAAGTCGATAAATTTTTAGATATGGTCATTAAAGACTATGAGTCCTTCAACCAAGAAATCGAAAAGCTTCAACAAGAAAACCTCCATTTGTCTAAACAGCTTGAGGAAGCCGTTGAGCAAGGGAAAAGACAGCCTGCACAGTCTAATACAACAAACTCTGATATTTTAAAAAGACTATCTAACCTTGAGAAACACGTTTTCGGCAGCAAACTTTATGATTGAGCCTTGCTGAAAAAAGCTTGTGCCTGATGTCATTGTCGTTTATAATAACGCTTGTTGATTAACGTTCGGGTAATCGCTGCAATGCTTTTAGACATTGCAGAGGAAAGTCCATGCTCGCACGGTGCTGAGATGCCCGTAGTGTTCGTGCCTGGCGAAAAAATAAGCCAGGGCAGCCTGGGAAAGGCTGACGGCAGGAAAAATGCCTACGTCCTTTTAGGATATGGCAAAGTATCCTTGAAAGTGCCACAGTGACGAAGTCTCACTAGAAATGGTGAGAGTGGAACGCGGTAAACCCCTCGAGCGAGAAACCCAAACTTGGTAGGGGAACTTTCTCAAAGGAACCAAACGGAGAGAAGGACAGAGAATTCTGTAGATAGATGATTACCACCTGAGTACGAGGCATTTGCCGTTTGCAGTACAATGGAACAAAACATGGCTTACAGAACGTTATATCCGTTATGATAAACATGATGAAAACAAAGCTCTCCTATTTCAACATATGGAGAGCTTTTATCTTGGAATACATAAAAGGACGAGAAAACAGGTGATAAATCAATGAAAACCTATACACTTATCGCAACGGCTCCAATGGGAATTGAAGCGATTGTTGCAAAAGAAGTAAGAGACCTTGGCTATGACTGCACAGTAGACAACGGAAAAGTGATTTTCGAAGGAGACGCTCTTGCGATTTGTCGTGCGAACCTTTGGCTGCGTACAGCAGACCGCATAAAGGTACAAGTTGCTGAATTTTCGGCAAAAACCTTCGATGAGCTGTTTGAACGCACAAAGGCGATTGACTGGGCCTCTTTTTTACCGAAAAACAGCACGTTCCCAGTCATCGGTAAATCTGTGAAATCACAGCTTGCCAGTGTGCCGGATTGCCAGCGTATCGTCAAAAAGGCAATTGCGCAAAAGCTCATATCCTCTTACAACATACAGTCTGAATGGCTTGAAGAAACAGGACCTGAGTATAAAATTGAGGTTGCCCTTTTAAAAGATAAAGCTGTGCTCACGCTTGATACATCTGGTGTAGGTCTTCATAAACGGGGGTACCGCATGGATCAAGGCGGAGCACCTATTAAAGAAACCCTTGCGGCTGCACTCGTGCTATTAACGAACTGGACACCTGACCGTCCGTTTGTTGATCCTTTCTGCGGATCAGGAACAATCGCCATTGAAGCGGCCATGATTGGGCAAAACATTGCCCCAGGATTTAACCGGGAATTTGCGTCTGAGTCATGGGAATGGATTGGTGAAGATGTATGGAACAAAGCGCGTCACGAAGTGGAAGAAAAAGCAAACTATGATCAGCCGCTCCACATTATTGCAAGTGATATCGACCACCGGATGATAGACATTGCAAAAATGAATGCAGAAGAAGCGGGACTAAGTGAATTGATTGAGTTTAAACAAATGCAAGTGAAAGACTTTCAAACAAAAGAAGATTACGGTGTGATTGTCGGAAATCCGCCTTACGGAGAACGACTCAGTGATAAACCAGCGGTTGAAAAAATGTATCAAGGAATGGGCGAAGCATTTAAAATCCTAGACACATGGTCCATTTACATCTTAACGTCACATGAAAAGTTCGAAGAGTGCTTTGGTAGAAAAGCAACGAAAAAGAGAAAACTGTTTAATGGTTTTATTAAAACAGACTATTACCAATATTGGGGAAAACGCCCGCCTAGAAAACAGACAACTGAATCATAAAAAAATGTCACACCTACAGAAGGTGTGGCTTTTTTTATCCCAGAAAGGTATAAACCTTCACGGGAGGGAATAAACTGAACTTGATTTTAAAAAAAGAGGTGTCTCCATGATACAATATGATCAATTTCAGTTAATCCAAAAAGCACTCGCTTCGACTGCTCAACAAATTGAAGGGCAAGAAGGTGGACAATCTGCTCAGCTCACTGCAGCCATCGAAGATTTAGCGCTTGCTCAGGCTTACATAGAGCGTTCTGAGCACGCATTTTTAATGAAGGAAACCTATCAACATCGTTTGCGGTCATAAAAAAGATTGTCATTCCCCCGCATAAATGTTACTATAGAATGTCTGAATGATTCAAAAGTTGGGGGTTGAAGCAGGTGACAGCATCTCGTTTGCCTTTTTCATTATCAAAAGAACATAATTTTTACGAAGAACTGGGCAACTGGATTGGTGATGTGTTCTATGACATTTTACCAGAAAAGGGCTTTGATCTTCGAGATGAACAAATATTCATGGCTTTTCAACTAGAAAGAGCCTTTAAAGAAAAAAGTGTGATGTTTGCCGAAGCTGGGGTAGGCACAGGCAAAACCATCGTTTATCTATTATTTGCGGTCACATATGCAAGGTATACAGGGAAACCTGCGATTATTGCATGTGCAGACGAAACGTTAATTGAACAGCTAGTGAAACAAGAGGGTGATATCTATAAAATTGCCAATCACCTTGATATTCAAATAGATGCGAGATTAAGTAAATCGCATGATCAATATTTATGCTTAAAGAAATTAGAGAAAACCATGCAGCGTGAAGATGATGAGAAGTGGCTCGATATTTATGAATCGCTTCCTTCATTTGTTCATGAATCACATGGCATGCAAAACTTTTATCCGTATGGTGATCGAAAAGAGTACCCAGAGCTATCCAATGATGAATGGTCACGCATTGGCTATGACTCGTTTCAGGACTGCTTGACGTGCGATATGCGTCATCGCTGTGGTCTTAATTTATCAAGAGATCATTACCGGAAAGCAACAGACCTCATCATCTGTTCTCATGATTTTTATATGGAGCATGTGTGGACGAAGGAATCACGCAAACGTGAGGGTCAGCTTCCGCTGCTTCCAGAACATAGCTCCGTTGTATTTGATGAAGGCCATCTTCTTGAATTTGCCGCACAAAAAGCACTGACATACCGCGTGAAGCAATCAATGCTCGAAACCTTTTTAGAGCGCCTGCTACAAAACGATATACGCGAAGAGTTTGCCGAGCTCGTTGAAGATGCACTTGCTACAAACGATGAGTTCTTTTATCTCTTAAAAACACATGCCAAAGAAATCAAGGGCTCACATCGACTTGAAATTGGACGTGTGGATGAGGTGAAGCGTTCAGCAAGTGAATTGTGTGATTTACTTGAAAAAATCGGAGAAGCACTCGTATTTGAATCAGAGATGTATACAATCGATCAATACGAATTGTCTGTTGTGGAAGAGTACATTGAACAAATGGCGTATTCTCTGTCGCTTTATCAAAAAAATGCGATTAGCTGGCTTGAAAAGCAGGAATTAGATACGACATTTGTTGTGATGCCAAAGACTGTCGCAGAGGTGCTTGGTGAAAAGGTATTCTCGCAAAAAAGACCATACATTTTCTCTTCTGCTACATTGTCTGAAAATCAATCCTTTGATTATTTAGCTGAAAGTCTTGGGATTAAAGATTACTTATCAATGAGTGTCGCTTCGCCGTATGATTACGATGAACAAATGAAGATTTATTTCCACGGGATTCAGCAGCTTCAAGAGCAAGAAGTAAAAGGACAGCAAGTGATCACTCAGCTGAAAGATAATGGAGGACGGTCTCTCATTTTGTTCCCTTCATTTGATGAACTTCATTTCTTTAGAAAGCAGCTTGAGGCATCGAATGAATCACTGCCTTTCGACGTGTACTTTGAGGGAGACGAGGAAATCAGTACAATTGTTCAAAAGTTCCAAGCAGATGAGACGTCTGTGTTATGCTCTGTTCACCTTTGGGAAGGATTAGATATTCCAGGTCAATCATTAACAAATGTGATCATCTGGGGACTTCCTTACCCGCCTCGTGATCCGGTATTTGAGGCGAAACGGAATGAAGCAAAGGATGCTCGTGCTGAAGTCGACCTTCCGTATATGCTGCTGCGCTTACGACAAGGAATTGGGAGACTGATTCGGACAAGCCAAGATGCAGGAACCATTCATATTTACTTTGACCGTAAGGAAGATACAGAGCTTCAAAGTAAAATTGAATCCGTTCTGCCAGTAAAGCCAATCATCACATCTTAAATAACATATGAACGAGAAAAGAGAGGAGGATACCATCTGCGTATCCTCCTTTTTGATTGACAAAAGAACATTCCTTGAAGTAGCCTTGAAACGTACATACATATTTTATCGATTGGGGGAACAAACGTATGAGTCTTGAAGCAAAAGAGAAAGCGTTTTATCAATTACTAGGAAAAATCGCCCACTATACGGAGGCGCTCCATTTACTTTATTGGGACTCTAGAACACAGGCGCCTAAAAAAAGCGCCGATTTCAGAGCTGAAACGATCGGTCAATTATCAAGTGATATTTTTAATATGAAGACTTCTGATGAAATGAGAGATCTTCTCCACGCATTAAATAAACACCGAGATGAGCTGTCAAAAGATACACAAAAGGCGCTCGAATTATCACAAAAAGAGTATGATGAAAACAGCAAAATTCCGAAAGAAGAATTTAAAGAATACTCGATTTTACAATCAAAAGCAGAGCATGTTTGGGTAGAAGCAAGGGAGAAATCAGACTTTTCACTCTTTGCACCATACTTAAAACAGCTCATTGATTTTAACAAGCGTTTTATTCAATATTGGGGCGTGAAACAAACGCCATATGATGTGCTGCTCAATAATTATGAACCAGATATGACGGTTGAACAGCTAGATCAAAAGTTTGGTGCACTTCGTGATGCCATTGTTCCTCTCGTGAAAAAAATCGAAGCCTCTCCTCATAAACCGGATACTTCATTTTTATCGAAAAGCTTTCCGATCGACAAACAAAAGGAACTGAGTCTTTTCTTCTTAAAAGAATTAGGGTATGACTTTGACGCAGGACGTCTGGATACAACAGTTCATCCGTTTGCTGTGACATTGAGCAGAGGGGACGTTCGTGTGACGACCCGTTATGATGAGCATGATTTTCGGATGGCGATCTTTGGCACGATTCATGAGTGTGGTCATGCCATCTATGAACAAAACATTGATGAGGCGCTGAGCGGAACGTTATTATGTGATGGCACATCAATGGGGATCCATGAATCACAGTCTCTTTTCTTTGAGAACTTTATTGGCAGACATGAAGACTTCTGGAAAACGTATTATCAAAAGCTTCAAGAAGCGTCTCCTGAGCAGTTTAAAGATGTCCCTTTAGAAGACTTTGTGCATGCAGTGAATGAATCGAAGCCAACTTATATTCGAATTGAAGCAGATGAGCTTACATATCCGCTTCACATTATCATCCGCTATGAAATTGAAAAAGCGATATTTAATGAAGAAGTGGCAGTCGAAGACCTGCCTGCACTGTGGAATGAAAAATATAAAGCATATCTTGGCATTACGCCTCCTAATGATGCACTCGGCATCTTGCAGGATGTTCACTGGTCTGATGGAAGCTTTGGATATTTCCCTTCATATGCCCTTGGTTATATGTATGCGGCGCAACTAAAGCACCAAATGATCAAAGATTTACCGAATTTTGATGAGCTGATTCAAAATGGGTCTTTTGCACCGATAAAAGAATGGCTCACAACACATGTTCACCAGCATGGAAAACGCAAAAAGCCTTCTGAAATCATTCAAGATGCGACTGGTGAGGAATTAAATGTACAATATTTAATCGATTATTTAACGGATAAATATACGAAACTGTATTTATCTTAAATAAAAGGCACCCTTTGCTTAGAAGGGTGCTTTTTTGATGCTTGAATATTCTAAAAACGAACGTTTTGACCTGATCTATTATTTAAGTTCGGTATTTTTCTAGAAAAGTGCTTTCCAAGCGTCTGAAATCTTGTTATAATTTGAACACTATAACACTCATATAATCGCGTGATGATGGCACGCAAGTTTCTACCGGACACCGATACCGTCCGACTATGAGTGAGCAAATGAAACAGCTCTTGTTTGAGCTGAAGATCCGTGGATCGTTTTCGCATTGCTTGCTCCTCATGGACAGCAATGCTTTTTTTATGCAAAAAAATGAAAATGTTTGCCAATATGCTGGGAGGAAGAATGATGGAATTGTTACGTCAAAAAATTGAGAACGAAGGAATCGTTCTGTCAAATCAAGTGTTAAAGGTAGATGCCTTTTTAAATCATCAAATTGATCCTGTGTTAATGCATGAGATCGGGCAAGAGTTTGCTAGATTATTCAAGCATGATGGCATTACAAAAATTATCACAATCGAATCTTCGGGCATTGCACCTGCTGTGATGGCAGGACTAGCTCTTCAAGTACCCGTTGTTTTTGCTCGAAAACGTCAATCATTAACACTAACAGAAAACCTATTAACAGCGAGTGTGTATTCTTTTACAAAAAAAGTAGAAAGCACGATCGCTGTCTCAAATACGCATCTCGGTGAAAAGGATTGTGTATTAATCATTGATGACTTTTTGGCGAACGGTGAAGCCGCTAAAGGACTTGCCGCAATCGCAAAGCAGGCGAAGGCAAAAGTAGCCGGATTTGGGATTGTCATTGAAAAGTCATTCCAGCCGGGAAGAGATGCACTTGTTCAAATGGGCTACCGCGTCGAATCCCTTGCACGGATTGAATCACTTGAGGAAGGGAAAGTCACGTTTGTACGAGAGGTACAATCATGAGTGCAGCTAAAAAAGCCAAAACGCTCTCGCTAGGGATTCAGCATGTGCTGGCGATGTATGCAGGGGCCGTTCTTGTGCCGCTCATTGTGGGAGATGCACTCGGCCTCACACCTGCACAACTGACTTACTTAATCTCAGCAGATATTTTCATGTGCGGGGCTGCCACGCTCCTTCAAGTTTGGAAAAACCGTTTCTTTGGTATCGGTTTGCCTGTTGTATTAGGCTGTACATTTACTGCGGTTTCTCCTATGATTGCGATTGGCTCTAAATACGGGATTTCGTCTATCTATGGAAGTATTATCGCTTCGGGGTGTATCATCATTCTGCTTTCCTTTTTCTTTGGGAAGCTTGTGAAATTTTTCCCGCCTGTCGTGACAGGGTCTGTCGTCACCATTATTGGCATTACCCTTATTCCAGTAGCGATGAACAATATGGCAGGGGGAGAAGGAAGTGCTGATTATGGTTCTTTTGAAAATCTAGGCCTCGCCTTCCTTGTGCTGTTTATCATTGTGCTTCTCTATCGATTCACAAAAGGCTTTATGAAGGCGATCGCCATTTTAATCGGTATTCTCCTTGGGACAGCCGTTGCTGCATTTATGGGGAAAGTGGAAACAGCTGAGGTGGCGAACGCACAAGTTTTCCGTATGATTGAACCATTTTATTTTGGCATGCCTACCTTTGAATTTGCACCCATTATGACGATGACGTTAGTTGCCATTGTGTCACTAGTCGAATCAACAGGTGTTTATTTCGCATTAGGTGATTTAACAAACCGCTCATTAAAAGAGAAGGACTTAGCGAAAGGCTATCGCGCAGAAGGGATTGCTGTGTTATTAGGTGGTATCTTTAATGCTTTTCCTTACACAGCCTACTCGCAAAACGTTGGGTTGATCCAGTTGACAGGGGTCAAGAAAAATCAAGTCATCGTTGTGACAGGCGCATTGCTCATGTTATTTGGACTTTTTCCTAAAATTGCTGCATTTACGACGATTATTCCAAAGTCAGTTCTTGGCGGCGCAATGGTTGCCATGTTTGGGATGGTCATTGCCTACGGTATTAAAATGCTCTCGCGTGTGGATTTTGCCAAACAGGAAAACCTACTGATTGTTGCTTGCTCAGTGGGGATTGGCTTAGGTGTCACCGTCGTGCCGCAAATGTTTGAGCATCTGCCAGAATCAATCAAATTATTAACAAGTAATGGCATCGTGGCCGGTAGCTTTACCGCTATTTTGCTTCATATTATTTATCACATGATTCCTTTTAAAAAAGAAACCGGGCAGGACCTGATGGAAGAGCCTAAGAAATCTGTTGTGTAAACACTGAAAGCCCGCATCTATTGGATACGGGCTTGTTGTGATTAGCGCTATTAATGTTGTACCGGCTGCATTGTTTCGTTAATGACTGCAAATGTATAGCCCCTTGCTTTTAGCTGTGTAATCAGGCTATCTAAATAGTTTGTGGTAGAGGGTTGATCATGCATTAAAATAACTTTTGGTTCCCATGGTTTAGTTTTCTCAAACAATTGCAGTTGATTCAATACCTCTGGAACATATTGTGAGTTTTTATATCTCCAGTCAAGACTATCAATCGTCCAATCCCAGTAAATAAAGCCATTTTGGTTTAAACGTACTTTTTGATGATATGTTAAATTTGGAACACTGCCATAGGGTGTTCTCACAAGACGGGTGTAAACGCCTGTAACAGAAGCAAGAATGCGCTGAGCTTCTCTCATTTCATTTGCGGGAGACTCACTGTTCTGATAAAAGCGGTTTATATCATGCGTCATGCCATGAAGCCCTAATTGATGTCCTTCTTGATAAAGTCTTTTCACAGCTGCTTGGTGTGCTTGGATTTGCGGTCCAAGCATGAAGAATGTCGCCTTCACGTGATGTGCTTTTAATACATTTAACAGCTGATTTGATGTAGCAGTAGGACCATCATCAAATGTTAAAAAGACCGTTTTATTCGTTGTCTGTTGGTTTGGATTGGTCTTAACATGTGTATCCAATGTTCTTGTAGAATGATCTTTTGCTTTCAGACTGATGCTTGTGTCTCGGAAGTCACTGCTGGCAACAATTTTTGCTTGCCCATTTGTCGCCTGCAAATGGGGTTTAGACATATCCCAGATAAAAAAGAGAAACAGTGTAAGAAGCACTAAACCAATTATCTTCGAGAGAAGTATCGTGTTGTAGGGTGTCTGTTTTTTGGACACCTTTTTCATTACAATCACTCCAGTCAATTAAATTTTGTGCCGAATCATGTAGTAGATTCTATCTTTTTTCACTGTTTTTCATGGTGTTCATATTGATTAAGTATACAGGAAAAAAACACCTTTTTATATATAATAATCAAATAAATTAGCATTTCATGGTTATTGCTTTGTATTGATCAGAAAAAAAGGTGATCCATTCATGTTTAAATGAAATCATTCTGAATAATGATCGAAACGTTGATATTTATACGCTAAGATAGCATCAGATTTAACCATTAATGCGAAGCGAAAGGGAGATTCCGTATGAAAGTGTTGTATAATGACGATTTCATTGAAAAAAAGGATGCTCATGTGGATATTGGAGATAGAGGCGATCAATCGCGAAATACATAGAGAAAAGCTCTTACCCCTACAAAATAAAGAAGAAACAAAAGAAATCAAAGTCAGTACAACTGAATCAGAGATTGGCTACTATGTAAAAGGTGAATGTGAAAAGTCATGTGCTTATTCCTTTCATACAGCTTGTGATTCAACAGGATTTATTTTTGGATCACTGGTCACAGGTGGCAATGTTCATGATACTCGTATGTTAAATTCACTCGTATAACAGGTGACAGAGAAAATCGGAAAACGAAATGTAGACACGGTAGATGCTGTATATAAAACACCATATATCGCTAAGTTTTTAATGGATCAAGAGATAAGACCTGTCAAGCCTTACACTCGTCCGAGAACAGAAGCTGGTTATTTAAAAAAAGAATGAATGCGTGTATGGACGCATATTTTGATTGTTACATGTGCCTAAACCGGCAAATTCTCTCTTACCGTACAACGGCTAGAGAAGGATATAAGCAATATGTGTCCGATTCAGAGGTATGTAAAACTTGTTCTTTTCAAGATAACTGTACACAAAGTCAAAATCATACCAAACAAATTCATCGGCATATTTGGCAAGACTAAATGAACCAAACTACCTAAGACTCACTGAAATGAATAAGAACATCTAAGCAAAGCGGAGAGAAATAATAGAACGCGTCTTTGCAGATTCAAAAGAAAAGCATGGTATGCGTTGGGCGAAACTTCGTGTACTAAAAAAAGTTTCAATGCAAGCGATGCTTACTTTCGCTGCCATGAATCTTTAAAAATTAGCAAACTGGACATGGAAAGAACCATGTCCAGCGTAAGACATCAGATAGATTTTATCGAAATAAGTGAAAACCCCACTTTTACTTGAAGTAAAGGTGGGGTTTGTCTACGGTCTAACACCTCTCATTTGAGAGGTGTTTTTTTGCATAAAGCTATGTTAAATAACTCTATTAATAATCGGTTGAAGAGAATTTTTGTTCTTTAGATATAAAATAAGATGAGAGTGAATTGTTAAGAATCGTATTGAATGACATCAACCAAGAAATAGATCTAAACGAATAGGATGATTATTGAAATCTGTCTGCTCTCTACATATGAGACCTATGATAAACTTGGTTTATTAAAATTTTCCAAATGGACGTTAAAATTAAAAAGGTGGGATAAGCAAATGCTGGGATTACCAAGAGGGGAAGTCTTTTTAGTCCCTTGGTCTATTGAGTGGACAAAAGAATTTGAAAGAGAAAAGCGAAAGATAATAGGTGATATTGGTCAATACACAGTCAATGTACACCATATTGGAAGTACAGCAGTAAAAGGTTTAAGCGCTAAGCCAATTATTGATATTGCAATTGAAATAGATCATTTTTTTGATGGAGAAAAATGTGTAGTAGCTTTGGAAGGACTCGGTTACTCATATAAAGGAACAAATGTATTACCTGAAAGACACTACTTTAATAAAGGAGAACCAAGAACACATCAAATCCATATGTACCAAAGAGACAATAAGTATTTACTTGAACAGTTAAATTTCAGAGATTACTTGAGCAATAACGAGCAAGCTAGAAGTGAATACCAACAGCTTAAACTTAAATTATCAAGTTTACATGAAAATGACAAACACAAATACGCAGATGAAAAAACTGATTTTATTAAGTCAATCCTTGAAAAGATTTAGGTGAAGTTTTGCGCTTTAGGTGTTGATAAGAGAGGAAATTCAAAGAGAGTCCTTTTATTTTTTACTGAATCAATATTATTCTTGAACATAGCTTACATAAAAAAAGCAGGTTCGCTTGGCTTGGAACGAACCTGTGAAGGAGGAAAACTACATCATGTTTTCACCTATATTATCCAATATTTATCAATTGTCGTCAAGACAAAAAGTTAGATGGAGGAAAATGTTTTGACTGAATTGTGACGGTTCGGCATGTATATCCTTTTTTCGATAGGGGATATTAACCGAAAAAAGAGGTGAAGCCGATGGCGTACATTCTTTCAGTTGGAACGAGTCACCCGAAGCATCACGTGGATCAGAAAACAGCTGCTGATTTTGCTAGGTCTCAATTTAAACGATCGTTTAAAGATATTGACCGGCTGCTGAGAGCTTTTCAAAATGGAGAAATTCAGAGCAGGCAGTTTGTGCAGCCCATTGAATGGTATCAGACGCACCACTCTTTTGAAGAGAAAAACAATATCTATTTGGAAAAGGCACTGGCTCATGCAAAGGAAGCGATCATACATTGTCTTCAAGAGAAGGCGTTTCTAAAAAAACCAGTCCCGGTTGAAGAGATCGATGCATTGTTTTTTATTTCAAGTACCGGCTTATCGACCCCAAGTCTTGACGCAAAGCTCATGAACGTCCTTCCTTTTTCTCCTTATACGAAACGAGTACCGATCTGGGGCCTAGGGTGTGGGGGCGGTGCGGCAGGGCTGTCGCGAGCTTATGAATACATAAGGGCATTTCCAGAAGCAAAGGTACTTGTCGTTGCCTGTGAGCTGTGCAGTTTAACCTTTCAGCCGCAAGATCAATCAAAAAGCAATTTAATCGGCACCTCCTTGTTTGGAGACGGGACGGCAGCGGTTCTTTTAGCTGGGGAAAAAGCTGCGCTTGAATATGCCCATTTAAAAACGGTCCCTAAAGTACTAAGCACGCAATCCGTCACGATGAAGGATTCTGAGGATGTGATGGGCTGGGAATTTACAAGTGACGGCTTTCGGGTTATTTTCTCCCGTGACATTCCGAGTTTGATTTCCGGCTGGTTAAAAGAGCAGGTGGATCAATTTTTAGAGGAGCAAGGATATTCAACTAATGACTTATCCGTATTTCTAGCCCATCCTGGAGGAAAAAAAGTGATTGATGCCTATGTTGAAAGTCTATCTTTACGAGAGGATCAGCTGTTTTCTTCAAAAGAAGTACTCAAACAACACGGAAATATGTCCTCTGCCACAGTTTTGTATGTCATCAAGCATTTCCTGGAACATCAATCAGCTGAAGAGGGGGAGATGGGACTTTGCGGGGCGCTTGGTCCGGGCTTTTCCTCAGAGCTGCTGCTTATGAAGTGGGAGGAGGTCTTGTCATGATCATTTGGCTTGTCATCGGTTTCTTCGTTTGTCAACGGCTCATTGAAATGCTTGTGGCCAAAAGAAATGAAAAGAAAGTAAAAGCACTAGGTGCCATTGAATTTGGTGCTAGTCATTATCCCTATATGGTCGCTATGCATACGGCTTTTTTTCTCTCACTTATAGTTGAGATAGGGCTTTTACATAAGGGGCCGTCCGGGTATTTTCTTGTGCTGCTCCTTTTTCTCATGGCTACACAGGTCATTCGATACTGGGCATTATGCTCCCTTGGGACGTACTGGAATACGAAAATTTTAGTCGTACCAAACGCGATGATTGTAAAAAAAGGACCGTATCGCTGGTTGAAACATCCTAACTATGTAGTCGTGGCGATTGAGCTTTTACTGATCCCGCTATTGTTTGATGCGTATGTCACTGCCATTTTGTTTACATGTTTAAATGCATGGATGATGGCTGTACGAATTCAAACAGAGGAGAAAGCATTAAATCAGTATTTGCTAAATTAATATTGAAAATCATTATCAATTGTGCTACACTTTCATTAATGATAAGCATTCTCAATCATGAAGGATGGACGGTGATCACATGACAATGATTTTCTTACTCGGTACGGTGTGTGTGTACAGCCTATTAATTGGCTTCGTATTAAAAGGTGTCTCCAAAAAATCTGCTTCCTGATTCCAGTCAACTGCGACTGATCGGGCAGCAGATTTTTTTTATTTCCTCAGATCAGAAGAAAAATCTCTTTATTTTGTGTAAAATGGTATCACATACATAACTGACTTTTCTAAAAACAAAGGGGTTTATCGTCATGAAAGACTTGTCTATTCGAGATTCGCTCGTTCAAACTACAGGAGCTTTATATCAAAGCTTTCTCAAAAGGGATGATCATGAGCGCGCTGCCAAACTTGCATCGATTATCAAAAAGGAAGCAGAAGAAGAAGTATATATCGCATTTACCGGCCACTATTCTGCTGGAAAGTCATCACTTGTGAATCATCTGCTTCATGATCACATTTTGCCAACGAGTCCAATCCCAACAAGTGCAAACTTGGTCGTCGTGAGGAAAGGGGAAAGTGAAGTGCAGCTTCACACCTCTGATGGCCGTTTTGCAAAAATGAGCGGCTCCTATGATAAAGAAGCAGTACAGCGTTTCTGTAAGGATGGAGAACAGATTGAGATGGTGGAAATTAGCGGTGACTATAGAGGCCTTGAAGAAAAAGTGGCACTGATTGATACGCCAGGAATTGATTCCACGGATCATGCCCACTTTTTATCTGCTGCGTCTATTCTTCATCAAGCAGATGCTCTTTTTTATGTCGTTCACTACAACCATGTTCATTCTGAAGAAAACATTCGTTTCATTCGCTCCATCAAAGAAAAAGTGCCAAATCTCTATTTCATCGTGAATCAAGTGGACCGGCATGATGAGCATGAGACAGCATTTGAAGACTACAAAAATCAAGTGGTTGACATGCTCCTTAAAGAAGGCATTGAAGAAGATCATCTATACTTTACATCTGTAACCGATGAGACGCATCCAAGAAATGAAATGATTCGTTTAATCAAAAAACTGCAAGAATTACAGACGTTGCCGAAAGCCTCACTTCGGGCTTATACGGAGCAGAAAATTGAGCATGTCTTAAAAGAACACATTGACTCGATAAAAGAAGAGTTGCAAGGTGAGGAGCTTGAGTCACAGCTCCAAGAAAAAAGAAAAGAAGTAAAGGATTTGGAAGCGAAAAATCACTTCATTGAAAATGGAGCCAAGCAGTTAGAAGAAGAAGTATCTACTGAAGTCGAGAGCATTTTGAAAAATGCCAACCTAACTCCATTTAAAATGAGAGAACTCGCAAGCGACTATATTGAATCAAAAGCACCTGGCTTTAAAGTGGGACTGCTTTTTGCTAAAAATAAAACTGAGCAGGAAAAAGAAAAACGGGCAACTGACCTCTTAACAGATGTCAAAGCGAGAATGAAGGCAGAAGTGGACTGGCATATTGCTGAGCTACTAAAAAAAGAAGTCAAGAAACATCAGCTTGGTGAAGAGTTATTAAATCAAGTGATGGCGTTTGAAACACCTGTACAAGAATCACTTCTTGAAAGTGTGATTCATCATGGAGCAACGTTCTCCAATGAATACGTACTGCAATATGCAAAAGATGCTGGCGAAGCCTTGAGAAGACAGGCTAAGCAGCAAGCGATGCCACTGATTGAACAAATGGTGGAGTCGCTCAAAGCCAAGCTTATGGAAGATCAAGCAGAGCAGCAAGAAAAATGGGTTCAGTCTGCAAAAGAGCTCCAAACACTCGAGCAATGCACCAGAAAAAATGAACAAATGAAGCGAGATATTCAGGATGTATGGGATATATGGCAAAATGGAACGGATGAACAGATCGAAGAAGATTGGTTTTATGCGAAAAAGAGACAAATGCAGCATGATCTGCTAAAGGAGGAGCAAGCGACCATTCATCCTGAAGAGAGCGACCAAGAAAAACCGAACAAGCAGATTGATCAACCTCAAATGCGTCAGTCACAGCATGTCACGACGGCACAGTCGATTGACCAGTTTGAGCAGCTTTCTCAGATTTTATTGCCATTAGATGCGCTCCAATCTCAAAGAAAGTCCTTTGAAAAACGAACAAAACGGCTGCAAGCAAAAGAATTCACACTCGCTTTATTTGGGGCTTTTAGTTCGGGGAAATCTTCCTTTGCAAATGCACTCGTCGGGAGAAAGGTGCTGCCCTCCTCTCCCACACCAACAACGGCAACCATTAACAAGCTAACGCGGCCGACGGAAGATCACCCGCATGAAAGTGTCAAAGTGGTGTTCAAAACAGAACAGGATATATTAGAGGAGCTCAATCAGATCCTAGGATTTACGATCTCAGAAGAAAAAGGGGAGGCGTTTACATCCAAGCTCAAACGAACGCTTAAAAAAAGACAGCTTGAACAAGATCACCGCGTCATTGTTGAACATTTTTTACAAGCACATACCCGTTTCGTTGATCACATTACTAAGCAAACGCCGCTTCATGTCACCCTTCAAGAACTGAGACCATATGTGGCGGAAGAAGCTGTTTCTTGTGTGGTGAAGGAAGTAACGGTTTATTTGAGTACACCTCTAACAGATAAAGGGCTGACTATTGTTGATACGCCAGGCGCTAGCAGTATGAATAAGCGTCATACAGAGATCGCCTTTCAATATATGAAGGACGCAGATGCGCTTCTTTATTTAACTTACTACCAGCACTCTTTTTCGAAGGCAGATCGGTCATTTTTACGTAAGCTTGGGCTTGTAAAAGATTCATTTAGCATGGATAAAATGTTCTTTATTATCAATGCAGCTGATCTCGCAAAGGATCAAGCAGAGCTTGACACCGTCTTTGACTATGTGAAAAATGAGCTCACAAAAGAAGGGATAAGAAACCCAAACCTTCATCATGTATCCAGTAAGGAAGAGATCGAAGGAAAGGGAGAGACAGCTTATAATCAATACGCAAAGCTTAGAAAGCAGCTCGACTATTTTATAGAGGAAGAATTAACGAAAGATGCGATCGAGCTGTTATATTTTGAAGCACGTACGTTATGTAGAACGGTCGACAAACTGCATGCGACGCTGCATCAGTCAGAAGATGAGAAGCAAGCGGAAAAGAAAAAGATAGACGCATCCTATGAAGCGATTCTTGATCAAATGAGTCAGATAAAGCAATCTAAGCTAGTGACAGAAAGCGTGAAAAAGGACTTACATGAACAGCTCTATCATATTGTGCAGCGCCTCTCATTATTTGCGAATGATCTCTTTAAGACAGCCTTTTATCCTGGAATATCTCAAGGGAATTTCGGACAGCAATTGAAAAAAGCACTTGAGAAGGCACTAAAGGATTATGAATTTGAATTTGTACAGGAGTTAAAGGCGCTTGATATCCGAATGGAATCGTTTATTCATCAATACTTCCAAGAGGAGTGGGAGAAAGGATTGCAAGCGGCATGTGCAGAAGACCCTTACTTTTCTCTCTCACTGTCGCCGCCTGAAGAGAAAAATGCTGAGCTGAAACAAATTGAAATCGAAGCTGAACTAACGCCATTCGAACCGCTCTTAAAGAAACAAAAATCACCGAAAGTTTTCTTTGAACAGAATGGAAAGGCTGCGTTTATTGAAGCGATTCGAGACATTCTTCATCAGTTAACCACAAAATGGGCTGATAAAGAAAAAGAAGAATTACTGAGCAGGTACGACATGATGGTGAAGACGTTTACGGAAAGATATGAAACAGAAGCGCTCGAGCAGCTAAGTGAACAAAAACAAACATTTATCACGAGCCTAACGACAGATGCCAAAGAGCAGGCCGTCATTGAACAAGTTTATGAACAAACAGAAGAATGGAAGAACCAGTTGAAAACCATTTGATTCATGGTAGACTAAATAAAAAAGAAAGCAGTTGATAGAAAATGACGAGCGTACACGAAGAGATTTCAGCACACTCACAAAAGCAGCATGCTCATATTCAGTCCTTTCTTGAGCTTGAACAGAAAAGAGAACAAGCAATAGAGATGGCTGTTGTCAAATGTGAGCAAAACGAGCCATTTACAACAGACGAGATCAACGCCATTACGTCGAAGATGAATGAGCTTGCACGAGGCGGTATTGTTCCGCTTCGTAAGCTTGTGACGAATGATATGGTCAGAGAGTATGTCGAGCAGAAACAGAAGTAAAGAGTAACTTTCTCTTTTTTGGTCATCTTAATGAATGTACCGAGAAAGGGGAATGATCATGAAAAAAAAGCAACAGACAAAGCAGCAGGATGAGCGTGACCCTAAACAAAAAGACATGCCGTCCTATGCAGAAGCAGAAACGAAAAAAATGCAATACGGTCAAAAGTAAACGGGCTGCCTCTTCTTTTGTAAAAGAAGAAGGCGCCTTTTTCATGTCTAGTTTTGTGTTCTGTGATAGAATGGGAGTATTGTTTTGAAAAGGGAGTTTAAGAGAATGAATAAACACGTACTGCTTGTAGATGGAATGGCGCTTTTGTTCAGATCGTTTTATGCGACGGCTGTCCATCGCAATTTTATGATAAATGACCACGGTGTACCAACAAATGGAGTGAATGGCTATTTGAAGCACTTATTAACAGCTGTACAGACATTTGAGCCAACTCATATTGTGTGCTGCTGGGATATGGGAAGCCAAACCTATCGAAACGAATTGTTTCAAGAGTATAAAGCAAATCGAGGAGAGGCGCCTGTCGAGCTCATTCCGCAATTCGATTTAGCAAAAGAAGCTACAGAAGAACTAGGAATTGTGAACATTGGTTTAAAGGGCTTTGAAGCAGACGATTGTATTGGTACACTTGCTACGCTTTACCAAAAAGAAGCACGTGTGACTGTCCTAACTGGTGACAAAGATTTGCTGCAAATTTTGAATGAACAAGTGACTGTTGCCCTGATGCAAAAAGGAATTGGCAATTATAAGCATTATACAAAAGCCTTATTTGAAGAGGAAATGGGAATCTCGCCAAAGGCACTCATTGATATGAAAGCACTCATGGGTGATGCAAGTGATAATTATCCAGGTGTCAAAGGAATCGGAGAAAAAACTGCTTTAAAATTTATTCAAACATATGAAACGATTGACGGTTTGTTAGAAAATGTCCATGAACTAACGGCTGCGCAGCAAAATAAAATGCAAGCAGGATTAGAAGATTTGAAGCTTTCTCGTCTATTGGCAGAGATTAAATGTGATGTCCCGCTCAGCTGTCCAATGGATGAGACGAAAATGAACATCAATCAAGAACGTGCTGCTGCTATGCTGAGGCACCATCAAATCAAAGGAATCGAACCGATGATGAATCGTTTAAGTACAATAGAGATCAGCTAAAGCCGATCTCTAAGGTTCATCTTTTTGTATTGCTTTTCTTTGCTCTATTTTCCAGCTGAGATAGTGGCTGTTTATCTTTTGTTTGCGCATCACCTTGTGGGGTTGTCCCATTTGTGACACGACCTTTATTTTCTTTATCCAATCAGTATCACCTCACACACATTAGCATAACCGAAAAAAAGCGATTCATCCTTTAGATAGGTGAATCGCTTTTCTGGCGAGCTGATCTGCTATTTGATTTTCCTTACTCGGAATCCATTTAATAAAAAATAAATCAAACTGGCTTTGAAGCTCGATCATCTCTTTGATAAAGTGCTGAAAGGCTGGATTTTTAGCAAATCCTGCATTGGCTGCGCGGTCAACTACTTGTGAATCTGTTCGAAATGAAACGGTACGCAATCCTTTTTCTGCGCATATTTTCATCCCCTCGATCAGAGCAGAAAATTCTGCTTCGTGATTGCTCATGGGTTCAAGAGGAATGGAGAAGGACTCAGCCTTTCCATTATATTTGATGAAAATGCCGATGCCAGAGGGACCTGGATTCCCTGCACTCGCACCGTCAATGTATATTTCTGCTGGCACATCATTTCACCCTTTCATCAAGCGGAACCATTTTTTTCGCTGCATACGCGTAAGGTGTTGCAATCGCAGCGACGATAAATTTAATGACATATGTCGTGATGAAGATTTCTATCCATACATGAAATGGATACGTGCCAAGAAAGGCAATGGTCGTGAAAATCAATGTATCAAGAAGCTGGCTAATCATCGTACTTCCGGCATTGCGCACCCAGAGCGCGCCATCGGAAGGAAATATGCGGCGAATAAACGAATATACATAAACATCTAGCATTTGACTGATGATATAAGCAGCGAGACTGCCAAGTGCAACCCTTGGCATAAAGCCAAATATGGTTTCCAGCGATGATTGTGAGATATCAGATGGAGCGGGATGGAAAAGCAAAGCTTCCTGCATGACAACAGTTAGTGTTAAAAGGGTAGCAAAACCAATCCAGACAGCTTTTCTCGCTTCATTTTGTCCATATTTTTCATTCAATACGTCCGTTGCAAAGAACACACTGCCATATAAAATATTTCCAAGTGTTGCCGTTAGGCCGAATAATTCAACGGTTTTGACAACTTGTAAATTTGCGGCAACCGTCGCAAAGCCAATCCAGACAAAAAGGCCCATCTTGCCAAATCCTTTATAAAATAGAAGAACAATGATAAAATTAATGATCGCAAATAAGATCCAAATACCTTCATTAAACAAGTGACATGAACTTCCTTTCTCATTGTAAATGTAACTTTTTGATTATAGCATAACGTATGTTTACCTTAAAAGCACGGGAAGGCGATGTGATCAATGAAACTAAGAGCACACTACACAATGAAAGTGAAATCAATTGGGTCCATTGCTTTTTACCAAGAAGATTGGTTGGAGCTAAAAGAGGCCTTGAGGTTAGCAAAACATATTGACAAAAAAGAACCACAGTCACTTCTGTCATTTGAAGATGAAAAAGGGGCTATGTGGTCTATAAAAGAGCTTGAAAAGCTAAATGAAGAATTAAAGCTTGAACCTGATCAGCTTCAAGTCTATTTTGATGCAAGTTTTCACAAAGAAACCGGTGACTCTGGTCTTGGTGTTGTCGTCTACTATAAGCTAGGAAAAGACGCTTATCGATTGAGAAAAAATCAGCCTTTCCAAGGGAGTACCAATAATGAAGCAGAGTATGCGGCTTTATTTGAGGCAGTAAAAGCTTTAAAAGACCTGGGGGCAAGCAGAAATTCTGTCACGATTAGAGGAGATTCACTTGTTGTCATGAATCAGTTAAAAGGAGAATGGCCTTGTTATGATGATGTACATAACAAATGGCTTGACCGAATTGAAGCGGCTTTAAAAGAGCTGAAGCTGACGCCAACCTATGAAGCCATCGATCGGAAACAAAATGCAGAAGCGGATCAGCTTGCAAGACAGATTCTTGCAGACGTCCCAATCGAAAGTACATTGAAATTAGAAGCAGACGGAGCTGAATAATGTGGATAAAAAAACAGCAGTACAAGAATTGACCGATCTTCAAGACACGTATTGTTCAGATTGTTTGATTAAGAAGCATTTTCGAAAAGAATTTGGCAAAAAATATGCCCATTCCTTTTGCATACAGCAATGCACTGTTGGAGAGAAAATAAAAGAATATGGCCAAACGTTGCTCAAAAAATAAACGAACGGACCGGTTTTCCCTGCTCAAACATTCGCTCTTGAAAAAAAACGGATAGAATGTGTAAAAAAAGAACATATTCCGAAAAATGAGCCGATATAACTATAGAAAGTTTTGGTTGAGTTACTTTTTGACTAAGTGACGGATATTAGAGGAAAAGGGGAAGGCCGGTATGAATAATAAGGAGTTCGAAACGGTATTACATCGAACATTTCAAGAGGTGTACAGCGATCTAGAGCAACTTGTAGATGTAGCAAAGAAGGGAAGACCTTTTCTCGAAAAAGATATCTCTGAAATTGAACAACGACTGAAGCAAAATATTTTAGCAATTGAAATTCAGCTGAAAATCAAATAAGAGAGGCATAAGCCTCTCTTTATTTTGCATCATTGATTTAGTTGATTAGATTTTTGTTACGTTTGCAGCTTGAGGTCCACGATTACCTTCAACGATTTCAAAAGAAACTTCTTGTCCTTCTTCTAAAGACTTGTAACCGTCACCTTCGATAGCTGTGAAGTGAACGAATACATCGTCTCCGCCTTCAACTTCAATGAAGCCGAAACCTTTTTCATTATTGAACCATTTTACTTTACCGTTTTGCATATTGCTTTTTCCTCCTAGTACTGTAGCATACCTTTTGGCATACTAAAAAAAATTTTCATCACCTAACGACTTTGCAGTTGTTAAATGATGGTTCCACTATACACCATCAAAAGTAAAGCGTCAAGCGGGAGAGCCAAATTTTGAGCAGAATGTTTGATTTTTTTTGACAAATAACAATAATAGCTAAACCGTCCCCATTTTCTGAAACTTTATGCACAGTTTGTCCGTATATAAAAAAAATACAGAAAGAGGTGCTATCATGAATCGTTATACACTCGAAGAATTTGTTCAGAATACGCAGCAGGAAGATAAGGGAGAAGGGGTCTTCGAACTTGAAACATCAAGACTTTTAGAAATTAATTTGACTGATACCATTTGGGCAAAAACAGGTTCCATGGTTTCGTACCGAGGCAAAATCAAGTTTGAACGTGAGGGCGTGTTTGAACATGGCGTCTCAAAAATGTTTAAAAAAATGCTGTCAGGAGAAGGCACTTCACTCATGAAGGCAACAGGTGATGGGAAATTATATGTAGCAGATCAAGGCAAAAAAATCTCAATTCTTCGTTTGGCTGAAGGCGAATCCATTTTTGTGAATGGGAATGATTTGCTCGCATTTGAACCTTCAGTCCGCTGGGATATCAAATTGATGAAAAAAGTGTCGGGGATGCTTGCAGGCGGATTATTTAATGTCAAATTAGAAGGACCAGGCCTTGCTGCGATTACGAGTCATTATGAGCCGCTCACATTGATTGTTCAGCCGGGTGACTCTGTCTATACAGATCCAAATGCGACAGTTGCATGGTCAGGGGATTTAAAAACTGAATTTGTGACAGATGTTTCATTCAAAACCTTTATTGGCAGAGGAAGCGGAGAGTCTATTCAAATGAAATTTAGCGGAAGCGGCTTTGTTGTCGTGCAGCCGTTTGAAGAAGTGTACACAACAAATGGAAATCAAGGATAAAGAAAAAAGGTGTCCGTCATTGACGGACACCTTTTATGATAATGCGCGAGCATACGTTTTGTTATTCGTGATGATATCTGATTGCTCAACGATATCTTCCAAAATGGTTTGAGAAGAATGCTTTAAGTGAAGATTTTTCATGTTTTGTTTCATGGTTTCTAACTTTTCTTCATCTTGAAGCAAGTTGGTCACAGATTCTAAAATGTCTTCATGTCTGTTGATGACGATGGCTGCCCCATAATCTTCAAAGAAATGAGCATTTTCCTTTTCTTGTCCAGGGACAGGCTTGTAAAGAATGACTGGGACGCCGATTGCAGTTGCTTCTGTTAAAGTAATGCCGCCTGGTTTTGTGATCATACAATCTGTTACTCTGAACAATTCATCAATTTGTTCCACATATCCAAGCGCCTTCAATTGATCTGGATGTGCTTGTTCAAGATCGCTTAGTGATTGTTTAAGCGCTGCGTTCTTTCCACATACAACAACAATTTGTACTTCACTGTCTAGAAGCAATGCTTCACATAATTCCTTGACATTTTTCAGTACACCATGAGCACCGGCCATAATCAGAAGAACTTTTTTGTTTGATGATAATCCATATTTTTTATAAATCTTCGATTTTGGCACGTCTGCTTCAAATTGTGGTCTAATAGGAATGCCTGTCACTTTGACATCGCTTGGATGTGTGCCGATTTCCACTAATTTTTGTTTCACATAATCGGTTGCAACATAGTACCGGTCGATGTTTTCATGTACCCAAATCTTATGAAGACAGAAATCTGTCATGACATTAAATGTCGGGATGACTTTTCCTGTTTTGTTCCGGTATTCAGGAACAACAATCATCGGGAATGTAATAATAATCATATCCGGATTGTGTAATTGAATAAGTTCATCAAGACGCTTATTTCCCATTTTTAAATAAATGTTAAATTTGCGTTTATTGTAAATTTTATCTACACCGTAATAAAACAAGCGATAAAATTGTTTCCCAATGGAAAAGCTCTTCAAGTATAAATATTGAGTCACTTCCGACACAATGGGGTTTGATTCTTGATACAAATTAGAAACTACAACATGCTCAAAGCCTTGAGATTTGCACTCATCATACAGTGTTTTAGCCACCTGCATATGTCCATTTCCATAATTTGCGGTCAAGATTAATATTTTTTTATTGGTATTCAAGAATATTCACCTCAAATGTAATCAACAACAACAAAACTTCGTACGAAAACTATTAATCTCATAGGTCTACATATACATAAAGATAACATATAAACAGTCAGAGCATATCATTCGTTACGAAAGAATTAAACTAATTTTAAAAAACGACAAGACTAAATTGATAATGGAAGACAGAGCCATTTGTATTTTAACACATTTTGGCCATTTATCATCAGACTACAGTCTATTTTATTCCCAAACGTATGGTGTTTCTTGATAAACATAATAATTGAGCCAGTTCATAAACAGTAAAGTGGCATGGGCTTTCCATCGATTCACTGGGACTAATGTGTCACCATCTTCTATAAAATAGTGGACAGGTTTTTGGACTGTATCATCCTTCAACAAATCTCTTTCATATTCCTGCTTCAATGTGTCCGTATCATATTCAGGATGTCCAGTTAAAAATACTTGTTTATCATCATCTGAAACAATTAAACAAACACCCGCTTCTTCAGAGACACTCAATACTTTCAAATTCGGCGTGTTTTTTAATTGTTGTGTATTAATATCTGTATGCCTCGAATGTGGGACATAGTATACTTCATCGAAACCTCTGACTAATCTTTCTTTTTTCTCTTTCACAAGATGCTCAAATACCCCAAATTTTTTCTCAGCAAGCTTGATTTTCTCAATACCATAATGGTGATATAGGCCTGCCTGTGCACCCCAGCAAATGTGAAGAGTAGACGTCACATTCGTTTTACTCCAGTCCAAAATGTCCTGCAGCTCTTTCCAATAGGATACTTCTTCAAAAGCTAAATGCTCAATTGGTGCGCCGGTGATGATCATTCCATCAAATTTCTTATGGCGAATCGATTCAAAGGTCGTATAAAATTCATCTAGATGCTCTCTCGACGTATTCTTCGGTGTATGCGTACTTGGAATCAAAAACGTAAAGTACACTTGCAAAGGAGAATTTCCGAGCATTCTTAGCAGCTGCGTTTCAGTTTGTATTTTTTTTGGCATTAAATTTAAGATCACGATATTCAAAGGACGGATATCTTGCTTGAATGCCCTTGTCTCATCCATGACGAAAATGTTTTCGCTCTCTAGTATTTGTTTTGCCGGCAGATGAACTGGTATGTTAATAGGCAACTCGCCACCCCCTGAACCAAAGATAATTTCATTTCATTATAGGAACTTTCTGGCGATATTTCAATGTTTCAATTATGTTACAATGAAAAACAGAGCAAAAACAAAGCTGTTTCTCGAAAAAAAGGAGGCCGTTTATTTATGATCACAAAGCATTTATCAGATATTGACATCGCCCAAAAGGCAAAGCTGAGACCTATTCAAGACATCGCAGCAAAGCTGCAAATACATGACGAAGAATTAGAATGCTATGGTTTCACAAAAGCGAAAATATCTTTGACTATTTTTGACCGTTTAAAAGAACAAAAAGAAGGACATGTGATCCTTGTCACATCGATCAATCCAACGCCAGCAGGTGAAGGGAAGTCCACCGTCACAGTCGGGCTCGGTCAAGCCTTCGAAAAAATAGGGAAAAAAGCAATCATAGCAATGCGAGAGCCTTCATTAGGTCCTACAATGGGTATAAAAGGCGGTGCAGCAGGTGGAGGATATTCACAGGTGCTACCAATGGAAGAAATCAATCTTCATTTTACAGGAGATTTTCATGCCATTACTTCTGCACATAATGCCTTATCTGCGTTCATTGATAACCATATCCATCACGGAAATGAACTTGGCATCGATGCGCGCCGCATTGTATGGAAGCGAGTGCTTGATTTAAACGATCGTGCTTTAAGACAGGTCGTTGTCGGACTTGGTGGACAGGTAAATGGGTATCCTAGAGAAGACGGGTTTGACATCACGGTTGCCTCCGAAATGATGGCCATCCTTTGTTTAGCAGAAGACTTAACCGACTTGAAAAAACGTCTTTCTTCTATTGTTGTTGCCTATAATCAAGATGGGGAGCCAGTCACTGTTGGTGCACTTGGATATGAAGGTGTTCTGACGTTACTTTTAAAAGACGCACTCAAACCGAATCTTGTACAAACGATTGAAGGAACTCCGGCCCTCGTTCATGGCGGTCCTTTTGCCAATATTGCGCATGGATGTAATAGTTTAATTGCAACTAAAATGGCGGCGAAATTAGCCGATTATGTCGTAACAGAAGCTGGATTTGGAGCAGATCTTGGAGCAGAAAAGTTCCTGCACATTAAAACAAGAGCTGGTGATTTCAAGCCTGGTGCAGTTGTCATTGTGGCGACTGTCAGAGCATTAAAGATGCATGGCGGAATGAAGAAAACAGAACTCAAAGAAGAAAATGCACAAGCTGTATTAAAAGGTATACATAATTTAGAAAAGCATATTGAAACCGTCCAAGCTTTCGGTCTTCCGTACATTGTCGCAGTTAACAGATTTATCAGTGATACAAAAGAAGAGATTCAAGCGATAGAAGATTGGTGCCACGCACATGGCCACCCAGTCCAAGCTGTGAATGTATGGGAAGAAGGAGGCGAAGGCGGGACAGCACTTGCCGAAGAACTCGCAACACTTATTGAAAAGAAGAAGAACAGCTTTTCCTATTTGTATGAAGAGCATGATTCCATCGAAGAAAAATTATCTAAAGTTGCCAAAGTGGTTTACGGAGCAGACGGGGTCACACTCACTTCAAAAGCAAGAAAACAGCTGGCAGCCATCGAGGAAAACGGCTGGGGGCATTTACCGGTTTGTATGGCAAAAACGCAATATTCACTTTCAGATGATCCAGCTTTAATTGGGAGACCTAAGGGTTTTACCATTACGATTCGTGAGTTAAAACCATCTGTAGGAGCAGGATTTATTGTTGCTTTAACTGGAAGCATTCTGACAATGCCTGGATTACCTAAAAAACCAGCGGCGCTCGAGATGGATTTATTAGAAGACGGCAGTGTGACAGGACTCTTTTAACCGGAAGCATAAAAAGCGATTTTATAAAAGAAGCATGTTACGATAGGAAAAAGTGAATCCTAGGAGGCTATGAGATGTCAATTTATGATATTCAGGTCAAGACCATTAACGGTCAAGAAAAATCAATGGCAGATTACAAAGGAAAAGTACTCATTATTGTCAACACAGCAAGCAAATGTGGACTGACTCCTCAATTTAAACAACTGCAGGAGCTATATGATCAATATCATGAAAAGGGCCTTGAAATTTTAGGATTTCCATGTAACCAATTTATGAACCAAGAACCAGAAGGAGAAGAAGCCATTCAAGAATTCTGTTCTTTGAATTATGGGGTGACCTTCCCTATGTTTGCGAAAGTAGATGTCAATGGTGACAACGCGCACCCGCTCTTCAAACATTTAACAAGTCATGCAAAAGGTGTACTTGGCACAAAAACAGTGAAATGGAATTTCACAAAATTTATCGTGGATCAAAACGGAGAAGTCACTGAGCGGTTCTCTCCGAAAACATCACCAAAAGAATTAGAAAGCTCCATCATCGCTCTTTTGGACAAATAAGGTGCTCACCGTCATGCAGAAAAAACAATTGGAGGCAGCTGCCTCCTTTGTTTCAGATCGGCTGAAATATGAACCGACTGGACACGATGCGGCTCATATTGATCGTGTGCGGCAGCTTGCCTGCCAGATTGCTAATCAGGAAGGCGGCTCTCTGTTTGTGATCGAAATGGCAGCGATTGTTCATGATGTCATAGATGAAAAGCTGCCGGGTGAATGGAAGCTTTCACCAAAGCAGCTTGAGCTTCAGCTCCTTTCTTGGGAAGTTCATACGCGAGATATTCGTTATATCATGGACATCATTACAACGATGTCTTTTCGTCATCGACATAAGCAGAATAGACCAATAACGTTAGAAGGGGCCATTGTTCAAGACGCAGATCGGCTCGATGCGATAGGAGCAACCGGTATTGCGAGGGTGTTTACTTATGCAGGCGCAAAAGGGGAACCCCACTATACAAAGGACACGCAGCAGGGCTCTGTGCTAAAACATATGGAAGAAAAACTGCTCAAATTAAAAGACTTAATGAACACTCGTTCTGGAAAGCAGCTTGCTGAGGAGCGGCATGATTTGATGAGCCTATTTATCAAGACATGGAAAGAAGAATGCGGCCTTACAGATGAGTAGGGTCTTTATGTGTGTAAGGAGGATGTATAGATGAAAATAACAGCGATAGAACCGACGCCAAGTCCAAATACGATGAAGGTCATTTTGACAGAAGCACTTGCCGGCGGGAAAAGCAACAACTACAAAAAGGATCAAAAAGACGAAGCGCCAGAGATGATTAAGCGTATTTTGAACATTGAAGGTGTAAAAGGTGTTTATCATGTCGCAGATTTCTTAGCGGTTGAGCGTAATGCAAAGTTTGACTGGCAGGGCATTTTGCAGCAGGTCAGAGAAGCCTTTGGTCAAGAAACAGAAGGCCTTCAGGAAGGGTCGCAGTCTGGCGGTGACACATTTGGCGAAGTCAAAGTGTTCATCCAAATGTTTAATGGGATTCCGATGCAAGTCAAATTAACGGACGGTGAAAGAGAAGAGCGGTTTGGTATGCCTGAACGCTTCCAAGCAGCCATTTTAAAGCTCAGAAGCAGTTCAGACAATGTCGTATTTGAACGTGTGTGGAAAGAACATGGCGTTCGTTTTGGTGACTTTGCAGATATCGGCCAGGAAGTGACAGAAGAGCTCCAAGCAGCCTATGATGACGAACGTTTAGCCCGCTTAACAGAGGCAGTCAAAGAAGGACAAGAAGCTGTAGATCGACAGGTGAACCGTAAGGCATATGATGTGACAGAAGAAATGCTGCGCGAGGAAGATTGGAAAAAGCGTTTTGCCCATTTAGAGCAAATGCAGCCAGAGCAAAAGGATATACCTGTTTTAATGAAAGCAATGGAGGACCCTAAAACATCGATTCGCAGACAAGCCGTTGTGAATGCTGGAATGATTGAAGATCCTGCTATTCTGCCTATTTTATATAAAGGGCTTAAAGATAAAACAGTGACGGTCCGCAGAACCGCTGGAGACTGCATTTCAGACCTTGGTGACCCGAGTGCTATAGAAGCAATGATCGAATCATTAAAGGATCCAAGTAAACTTGTTCGCTGGCGTGCAGCGATGTTTCTTTATGAAGAAGGTGACGAAACAGCACTTGACGCATTAAAAGAAGCTGAGCAAGACCCTGAATTTGAAGTCAGCCTTCAAGTGAAAATGGCGATTGAGCGCATTGAGCACGGAGAAGAAGCGAAAGGCTCAGTATGGAAGCAAATGACAGAAAGTAGAAAAAATGCATCAGAATGATGAGACTTATGAGCAAGCTGCCAATGATAGGTAGCTTGTTTTTCTAAAATCATAGACAGAAAAATTTTTTTAGAAAAATTATTTTGAATATTGTTGAAATATACGAAAAAACTCTATATAGTAGTACCAATATAGAATATTGGAGGTCAGATTTTATGACACGAACCATGCTGAACACTAGCTTCAGCAGCCATGCTGAACACTAGCTTCAGCAGCCATGCTGGTCATCGGTCATTCATCGGTGGCTAAATAAACAGAAAATTTGTAAAATAAAATCAACTCAAAATCATACAGTCAACAAGACTTGTAGTATAGGAGGCTTTTTAAACAGATGGCAGAACTTCGTAGTAATATGATTAAACAAGGAATTGACAGAGCACCTCACCGAAGCTTACTAAGAGCAGCGGGGGTAAAGGATGAGGACTTCGGCAAGCCATTTATTGCTGTTTGTAATTCCTATATTGATATTGTCCCAGGACATGTCCATCTTCAGGAATTCGGAAAGATTGTGAAAGAAGCCATTCGTGAAGCTGGCGGGGTCCCATTTGAATTTAATACGATTGGGGTCGATGATGGAATTGCGATGGGCCATATCGGGATGAGATATTCACTACCAAGCCGTGAAATCATTGCTGACTCTGTCGAAACCGTTGTATCTGCTCACTGGTTTGATGGAATGGTTTGTATTCCTAACTGCGATAAAATTACACCGGGGATGATGATGGCAGCAATGCGTGTCAATATTCCGACGGTCTTTGTCAGCGGTGGACCGATGGAAGCGGGTAGAACAAGTGATGGCAGAAAGATTTCCCTTTCTTCTGTATTTGAAGGCGTCGGTGCTTACCAGTCAGGTAAAATTAACGAAGAGGAATTAAATGAATTAGAACAGTTTGGCTGTCCGACCTGCGGATCTTGTTCAGGTATGTTTACAGCAAACTCAATGAACTGTTTAGCAGAGGCACTTGGAATTGCTCTTCCTGGAAATGGAACGATTTTGGCGACATCACCAGAGCGAAGAGAATTTGCGAAAAAGTCAGCAAAACAACTAATGGAGCTCATTAAAAAGGATATTAAACCACGTGATATTGTGACTGAGAAAGCAATTGATAACGCATTTGCATTAGATATGGCACTTGGTGGTTCAACGAATACAGTTCTTCACACACTGGCGATCGCAAATGAAGCAGGTGTTGAATATTCACTTGAACGCATCAATGAAGTAGCAGAGCGTGTGCCTCATTTATCAAAACTTGCTCCAGCTTCGGATGTTTATATTGAGGATTTACATGAAGCAGGCGGTGTCACAGCTGCGCTAAATGAATTGTCCAAAAAAGAAGGCGCCCTTCATTTAGATACAATGACCGTCACAGCGAAAACGATGGGTGAGAACATTGCAGGTCACGAGGTTAAAGACTATAACGTCATTTATCCAATCGACAAGCCATTTACTGAAAAGGGCGGCTTAGCGGTTTTATTTGGAAACCTTGCGCCAGATGGAGCCATCATTAAAACGGGCGGAGTACAAGATGGGATCACACGTCACGAAGGACCTGCGATCGTATTTGAATCCCAAGAAGAAGCTCTTGAAGGCATCATTAATAGAAAAGTAGAAGCAGGACATGTTGTCATCATTCGCTATGAAGGACCTAAAGGCGGACCTGGTATGCCAGAAATGCTTGCTCCTACTTCACAAATTGTCGGGATGGGTCTTGGACCAAAGGTTGCTTTAATTACGGACGGACGTTTTTCCGGCGCTTCTCGCGGCTTGTCTATCGGACACGTCTCTCCTGAAGCAGCTGAAGGCGGCCCGCTTGCCTTTGTTGAAAATGGTGACCATGTCGTGGTTGATATTGAGCAGCGCATTTTAAGCGTAGAGGTTCCAGAGGAAGAATGGGAAAAACGAAAAGCGAACTGGAAAGGCTTTGAGCCAAAAGTGAAAACGGGCTATCTTGCCAGATATTCAAAACTTGTGACATCAGCCAACACAGGCGGAATCATGAAAATTTAATCTGAAATAGAACATTTGAAAATTGGCTCTCTCTATAGTATCCTTTATTCACAACATAAGGATTTTAGAGGGGGCTTTTTTATGTCAATGGCATATGAAGAATATATGCGCCAGCTCGTTGTGCCAATGCGCCAAGAGCTGACAAGTGCAGGATTCCAAGAACTGACGACGGAAGAAGAAGTAGAACAAACGATGCAAGAGGCTGAAGGAACAACATTTGTTGTTGTTAATTCTGTATGCGGCTGTGCTGCCGGCTTAGCACGCCCAGCAGCGACTCAAGCTGTGATGAAGGCAGCAAAAGCGCCAGACAAAATCGTCACAGTATTTGCTGGGCAGGACCGGGAAGCAACGGCAAAAATGAGAGAATACTTCACTGGTGAAGAGCCATCATCTCCTTCTATGGCCCTTTTAAAAGGAAATGAACTCGTTCATTTTATCCCGCGTGACGAAATTGAAGGTCATGAAATGGAAGATATCATGAAAAATGTCTTAACTGCATTTGAAAAACATTGCTAATACACGTGTTGAAATGCCCTGTAACTAGATCAGGGCATTTTTTCTTGATCATGATGGAGGAACGATATGCTCATTACAACAAGCTTTAGAGCAAATGAACAAACGATTGAAACAGCGAAGGCTCTTGCAGAAGATTTACATGGTGAGTATGTAGAAAGACGCAAACAATCTGTCAAGCAGCTTGCGATGAAACGAGGAGATGTCCTTGTTGTTGGAAAGGAAAGATTTGAATGGTATCAGCCAAATGGTGAAAAGTTCTTCTTTCATCCAAGCTCAGCTATGTTCAGGTTGAAGCGGCTCTTGCGCGAAGAAAAGGATCCTTTAATTGAAGCAGCACAGCTAAAGCCGGGCGATTCCTTTTTAGATTGCACACTTGGCTTAGGGTCTGATGCGATTACTGCAAGCTGTGCGACAGGCAGGAATGGACAGGTCGTCGGTATTGAAAAGAATCCCATTACGGCGTTACTAGTGAAAGAAGGACTGAATACATGGGAGACGGGGATAGAGGAAGCTGATGAAGCGATGAAACGGATTTCTGTTATCAGTGGAGACAGTATCGAGCAGCTAAAGAAGTATCCTGACTGTTCATTTGATATCGTCTATTTTGATCCGATGTTTGAGGAAACGATCCAAGAATCTACAAGTATAGCGCCGCTACGTCATGCGGCAGAGCACGACTTTGATCACGAAGCAGCCGTGCAAGAAGCATTAAGGGTGGCAAGAAAAAGAGTGGTGTTAAAAGATCATTGGAAAAGCACACGATTTACAGCGGACTCTTACCAATTTCACGTCATCAAACGAAAAACAGCCCAATTTCATTATGGGTATATCGAGAAAGAAAAAAGCCCTCTCTAAGGGCTTTTCAGCGTGTAGACAAACCCTCGCATTCGGTGTCAGTCCTGCGTGCTGGTGCTCACGAATGTCAAATTCGCTCCGCGCCAGTACTCGTCCTTCCTAGACTTCAAAGGTTTTCTATCACGCTGAAAAGAAGACAAAGGGCTAAAATCAAGATCATTTTAGCCCTTTGTCAACAATCTGAAAAGCCCTCTCTAAGGGCTTTTAATCCGTAATCTCCATATAGACAAAATAAAACAGTGTCAGCAAGGAAGCTGTGACGAAAAAGCCTTCAAGCATACCCATTCCTCCCAAATTTTAGTTGCCATTACTGTCATTGTAAACGTTTTATTATGAAAAAGAAAGTCTCAAATCAGTGACCAAATTGAATGACTGAAAATTCATTATATGCTAGAATAGCAGTATGATAACTTATGGAAGGAATTAGATATCATGAAGATGTGGATGAGAAAAACGCTTGTTGCGCTCTTTACCATTGCAACTTTTGGTTTGGTCTCTCCTCCGTCGGCTTTGATGACAGACAAGCCATCTGAACTTTCTTCACCTGATAAAACGCCTTATACAGCGGTTTATGATACATCAGGCTGGGAACGATCGCAAGAGGCAAGCAAAGAGCAGGTAGACCCCTTTGAGCAATATAAGGAAGAGGTTCTATCAAGTGCAGAAAATCAGTCATTTCTCAAATTCGGCCGTAAAATCACACCTGTCATTGAAGACGAGTACAGAGAAGAGATTCAACCGAAAATTGAACAAGTGTTAACCGATGTTTTAACAAATTTCAAAGATGACGAAAAATTTCAAGATGTTGTGTTAACTGATCAGCCTTCAAGCGGAAATGGCGAAAAAATCTTTCACATCTACAACCGGAAGACTGGAGAAGATTTGCTCCGTTTTCATGTGAGAAGAGATCAGCCGCCACACAGCGGATATTGGTTTAACTTTCACTACCATACAGCAGAAGATGGATTCCAGACGCATCATGAACTCGGTAATATTTACTGGGACAAAAACACCCCGCCGAGCTGGATGAGCCACTAGAAGGAGATGTCATGCCAATTGAAAAAGTATACAATGAACGAAATGGTGCAGATTACAAAACGAATGTTAAACGAACGCGGAGTGAAAATTGAAGATATTGCACACATTGTGCTAAAGCTTCAAGAAAAATATCATCCAAACCTTCCACTTAGTGTCTGTATTGAAAATGTTGAAAAAGTGTTGAATAAAAGGGAAATTGTCCATGCGGTTTTAACAGGACTTGCCCTTGATCAGCTGGCAGAAAAAAAGCTGTTGCCAGAACCTTTACAGCACTTAGTTGAAACAGATGAGCCGCTATATGGAATTGATGAGATTATTCCGCTTTCCATTGTCAATGTATATGGATCAATCGGCTTGACCAACTTCGGTTATTTAGATAAAGAGAAATTTGGTATTATCAAGGAATTAGATGAAGGTCGTCCAGGTGAAGTGCATACCTTCCTTGATGATCTTGTCGCCGCGCTTGCCGCAGCAGCAGCTAGCCGTATTGCTCACTCACACCAAGATATTAAGGATGAAGAGCAGGATCGAGTGAATCAAGTATAAAAGAAAAACATGTCTGCTCATGATTATGCAGGCATGTTTTTTTGGTGTTTAAACAAAAGCGGAAATAAGGTAAACTACAACAAGAACATAAATAAAGGATGAAAAAAATGAAACAATACAAAGAGTTATGCCGTCATGTATTACAGCACGGGGATGAAAAAGGTGACAGAACGGGAACAGGTACAATCAGCACGTTCGGTTACCAGATGAGATTTGATTTGCAGGAAGGATTTCCGCTGTTAACAACAAAGAAATTGCACCTGAAATCAATTATTCATGAGTTACTGTGGTTTTTAAAAGGTGATACAAATGTCAAATATCTTCAGGAAAATGGTGTCCGTATTTGGAACGAATGGGCAGATGAAAATGGCGAACTGGGCCGTGTATACGGAGCTCAGTGGCGATCTTGGGCTAGTGGGGACGGTGAGACAGTGGATCAGATCACAAAGCTGATCCACGATATCGAGCATAATCCGAATTCAAGAAGACTGATCGTCAGCGCTTGGAACCCGGCTGAAATTGATCAAATGGCACTGCCACCATGTCATTGTCTGTTTCAATTTTACGTATCAAACGGGAAGCTTTCTTGCCAGCTTTATCAAAGATCGGCAGATATCTTTTTAGGCGTGCCATTTAATATTGCTTCATATGCTCTTCTCACGATGATGATTGCCAAAGTCACAAATCTTGAGCCAGGAGAGTTTGTTCATACGCTAGGAGATGCACATATTTATCAGAATCATCTTCCGCAGGTGAAAATGCAGCTAGAGCGCGAGGAACGCACGCTTCCGCAGCTTCGCATCTCAAGAGATGTGAAGAGCATTTTCGATTTCACGTTCGATGATTTTGTACTTGAGAACTATGATCCGCATCCGCATATTAAAGGAGAAGTCAGTGTATGATTTCGATGATTGTGGCGACAGGAAAAGACAGAGTCATTGGTCAAGATAATCAAATGCCTTGGCATTTACCAGCTGATTTAGCGTATTTTAAGAAGGTCACAGGCGGCCATACGATTGTCATGGGCAGAAAAACGTTTGAATCCATTGGACGAGCGCTGCCTAACCGCCGAAATATCGTGCTCACAACAAGTTCTTCTTTTGAAGCAGAAGGATGCGAGGTTGTCCATTCCATTGCCGATATTTTGGCAATTGGGGAAAGCGAGACCGAGTTATTTATCATCGGCGGGTCTAAGCTGTATGAAGAAATGATGCCATATGCGGATCGTCTATATATCACGCATATTCACCATGCGTTTGAAGGAGACCGCTACTTTCCTGATTACAATGAAAACGAATGGACGGTTGTATCACGCAAAAAAGGCCATCGTGACGAAAAGAACCCCTACAATTATGAATTTGTCGTATATGATAAAAAAGGATAAATGAGTAGGAGGAGTACGGTTGTTTCGTTATTGGTTTTTAACGCTTTATGTTGTTGTATCCTTTTTTAAAAGTATGAGGCATTTGCATGCCCATGAATTAACTGATCCACGCATTTCCTATACGAAACGAATGCATCTCATTCATGAGCATGCAAAAAGGTTTGCCCGAGGATGTATTGACCAGTCAGGATCAGTTATGACCATTCACCAGCAAAAGAAGCTGCCAGATGGACCCGTTATTTATATCACACAGGCACTGAATCCAGTCACAACCACATTATTGATTGGTCACCTTGAAAAACCATTTGCTTTCATGGCAAAGCCGAATCTTTTTCGATATCCCATTTTAAAACAATGGCTGAAGAAGATGGCGGTTATTCATCAGAATCAATCTGATGATGCCTTATTAGAAGAAGCAAAGGAAAGAATCTTATCGGGGCAGAGTGTATTGCTTTCAGAATCATATCGTCACATGGCAGAGGCACTTGCTGAAGATTGTGATTGTCCGCTTGTACCGGTTGAAACAAGTGGAACGGATCGTCTATTAACTGGGAAAGTCGTGAAAAGGCTGCGCCCTGTTAATGTTGATATTCATATTAAAGCACCTGTCATGATGAGCGATTACGCCCAAAAGCGCGCATAGAAAAACCAGCATCCACTTTCGGATGCTGGTTTTTTTCATGCAGCAGGAATGTTCACACAGTAGAAGAGAATGCAGAAGAACATTGATGCACTGCCGCCGAGAACAAAGCTGTGCCAAATGGCATGATGATAGGGGATTTTCCGCCAAATATAAAAGATGGTTCCGACTGAATACAATAGACCGCCTAACAGCAAGAGGCCAAATCCTGCGCCCGTTAATCCAATGTAAAGTGGTTTGATGGCAATGATAATCATCCAGCCCATTAATAAATAAACGAGGGTGGACACAATGATAAACCGTTTGACGAAAAAGATTTTAAAGACAATACCGCCAGCAGCAAGAGCCCATACAATTGCAAGAAGCGTATAGCCGAGTGCGCCTTTTAATGGTCCGAGTAAAAAGGGCGTATAGGTACCAGCGATCAATACATAAATAGCCGAGTGGTCGAGGATTTCAAATACATCTTTTGTTTTTTTGTGCCGAATGCTATGAAGCAAGGTCGAGCTTAAATAGAGCAGCAGCATGGATGCCCCAAATATTGAAAAGCTCACGATCTCTGTGATAGTGCCGTATTGAACAGCGAATAACACGAGAAAAACAATGGCTGGTATGGATAAAATAACGCCAATGCCATGTGTAATGGCGTTTGCAATTTCTTCTTTTACAGTAAACAATGGATGTCCTCCTTTTATTGAACCGGTATATAACCATCAAGTGACTTCAGGAATGAAAGACCTTCAAGTGTAATCTTTGTGCCGGCCCTGCCTTTTCCTTTCGTCACGTATGCTTTTTTCTCAAGATCATCTAATCGGCTCCTCACCTGCTGAGGGGTCAGCGGGATGTCGCCTTGCTTGCTTAATTCAGACAAGATGCGTCTGCTGGCTGCTTCACCTTTCTCATTGAGAGATTTAATGGCTTCTAGCAGGAAAACAAACTCTTGTTTTTCCATTAGTGTGAGCTGATGATCTTCCTTTTTTCCTTTTACCTCCGGCGAAAGAGGGGTTAACACAAAAGGCGGCAGGTGGTGTAAAAATACCGTTTGCCCCTCGAGAATGACTGCAGCATAATGAACGATATTTTTGAGTTCCTGTACGTTTCCTTCAAACGGATACTCCTGCAAGGTTTCCCAAACACTTGGATCAATATCAGGCGCCATGCTCAGCTCCTGAAAGAAAGCAGTTGTTAACACAGGAATGTCAGTTTTTCGATCTGCTAATGACGGTAAGGGCAAATGGAAAACATTTAAGCGATAAAACAGCTCAGGTAAAAAGGTAGATGAAACCCTCAATGCCTCTATTGATAAAGACGAAGTGGCAATGATTTTTGTTGCAGGAGATGTTTCTAGAAAACGAACAACCTGATGCTGCATAGGAATACTTAATGCGGCGATTTCGTCTAAATAAAGGATTTGACGGGTCTTTTCCGTGAAGGCTTTCTGCAAGGTATCTTCATCTAAGATGGGGCAATATAGATGTGTCAGTGAAGCGTTTGAAGCCGATGCATGAGCAATTTCATGGGCAAATCGTGTTTTGCCTGTGCCAATGTCTCCTGTGATCAAGACAGGCTGCTCGTGCTTTGTGAATTGCTTTGCCAGGTGAATGGCACGCTTCATTTCTTGATGCTCTCCATATATAGATGTAAACGAATGTGTGGTCATCGGGTGATTCCTTTCTTTATGGTTCTAATTGGTTCTATTGTAACACCCAATAAAACCAAATGTACAGAGAAACGAAAAAGTTTATGAAATTTATGCTTGATCTATGATCTATTGGTTTATTTTTTGAATATTCATGTTATAATGACAAATTAAATAAGGTTAAAGAGAAAGGATCTTGTACATGAAACCGTTGCTCAAAGAAAACACGCTAATTCAAGTGAAAGACATTTTAAAGGCCCATCAAAATTTGAAGGATGTAGTCATTCATACACCTCTTCAAAAAAATGAGCGACTTTCTGAACGATATGAATGTAATGTCTACTTAAAAAGAGAGGATCTGCAAGTAGTTCGTTCCTTTAAATTAAGAGGCGCTTTTAATAAAATGAGCCAGCTTCCAAAAGATAAACTAAAAAACGGCATTGTCTGCGCAAGTGCAGGAAATCACGCACAAGGTGTTGCCTATTCTTGTAAATATCTAGGTATCCACGGAAAAATCTTTATGCCTGCTACGACACCAAGGCAAAAAGTATCTCAAGTAGAGCTTTTCGGAAAAGAATATGTTGAAATTATCTTAACCGGAGATACGTTTGATGATTCATATCATGAAGCAGTTAAATGCGGAGATGAAGAAAAGCGTGAGTTTATCCATCCGTTTGATGATCTAGATGTGATGGCAGGACAAGGAACGACTGCTGTAGAAATATTAAATGATATCGAAGTGGAGCCTCACTTTTTATTTGCAAGTGTTGGAGGTGGAGGTCTGTTATCTGGAGTTGGTACATATATCAAAAATATCGCCCCAGAAACCGAAATCATTGCCGTCGAACCACTTGGCGCAGCTTCACTCCATGCCTCTCATGAAAAGGGCAAGGTTGTGACACTTGATTCCATTGATAAGTTTGTAGACGGAGCAGCGGTTCAGCGGATTGGCGAAAAGACGTTTACATCGTTACAGTCTGTTGTCGATAAAATTAGTCTTGTACCTGAGGGGAAAGTATGTACAACCATTTTAGAGCTTTATAATCAATGTGCGATTGTAGCAGAGCCGGCAGGCGCACTTCCGATCGCAGCGCTGGATGCCCATCGCGAGGAGATTAAAGGGAAAAATGTTGTCTGTATTGTCAGTGGAGGAAATAATGATATTGGCAGAATGCAGGAAATCAAAGAACGGTCGATGATCTATGAAGGGCTTCAACATTATTTCATTGTCAATTTTCCGCAAAGAGCAGGTGCGCTTCGGGAATTTTTAGATGAAGTATTAGGGCCAAATGATGATATCTCCCGCTTTGAATATACGAAAAAGAATAACCGAAGCAAAGGGCCCGCGCTTGTTGGCATCGAATTGAAAGAAAGAGATGACTATGCGGCGCTCATTGAACGGATGAATAAAAAAGGATTCCATTATGTTGAAGTGAATAAAGATCAAGATTTATTCCACCTATTTATTTAGGCGTAACAGAACATTGGAAAAGAGGATTGATCGTTTGTGCTGCTCAAAACAATATGTTTTAGACGGATGGATGGAGCTCAGATCAAGGTAACAGAAGTTCCTGTACTAAAGGGAGATGAGCCGTATCGTTTCATGCTCACCTTTAGACTTGAAGCTTTCTTGAAAAAAGTCTATGTATCTAAAGGAAAGAGAGCTGTGTACTCTTTCAGAGAGGATGTGAAACGTAACGTCAAGTGGAGCACATATGAGCAGATCTATCAGGAGCCTACACTGAAACACAATGCGTAAAAAGGAATCTTTGTCAAAGGGAGTGAGCGGCTGTTTTAAAATGGCTGCTGCTCAGCTTGGCAAGGATTTTTTTCATGATAAGAAGAAAATGTGACAATTTCAAAAACGTCATGACAGTTGTTTTCAAGTTTGCACGAAATAAGGTAATATCATAAGTAAAGACTAAGACAGCAAGGATGAGACAATAGTGAAACAAATTAAAATTGTAACAGATTCAACAGTGGACCTTCCGCAAGAAAAAATCAATGATCTTTCCATTCACGTAATTCCGCTCAATATCTCCATTTCTGGGGTTGATTATATTGACCGAGTGAATATACAGCCAGATGAATTTATTGAAAAAATGGAGGCCGCTGAGGAATTGCCGAAAACGTCTCAACCTGCGATCGGTCAATTCGTCGAATTATATGAAAGGCTGACGGCAGATGGAAGCGAAGTCATTAGTATCCATTTAACGGGTGGGATGAGTGGTACGGTTCAAACTGCTGAAAGCGCTTCGAAAATGGTAGACGGAAACATCACGGTGATTGATTCAAACTTTATTTCATATGGATTAGGGTTTCAAGTCACCAAAGCAGCCGAACTTGCACAAAATGGTGCAAGCCGTGAAGACATCATCAAAGAAATGGATAAAATCCGTCTTGGAACAAAGCTATTTGTCACAATCGATACATTAGAAAATCTCGTGAAAGGTGGAAGAATTGGAAGAGGGAAGGCGCTGATCGGCTCACTTCTTCACATCAAACCAATTGCCAGCTTAACAGACGGGGTATACACGCCAGAAGCGAATGTGAGAAGCTATTCTGCTCTTGTCCGCTATTTAACCAAACAGTATGTACATGCGGTGAAAGGAAAAACAGTTCAAGCCATTGGGATAGCGCATGCAGATGCATTAGAACTCGCTGAAAAGCTCAAATCAGCACTGCTTGATCATACACCTGAAGCACCTGTTGACATCGCCTACACAACACCAATTATTTCGTGTCACACTGGAAAAGGTGCAATAGGCTTTACTTTTTATACCGATTGACTTCGAAAAGGGGATGGACGTACCATGCTTAAAAAAAGGGGAGCCTCACTTGGTGCGCTTATGATCATAAGCGTGCTTCTTTTAGTCTCATGTTCAAATGGACAAATCAAAGATGCGTTAAATTATCAAATACAGCCGTTTGAATATGAAAATCAGGATGGACAAAAGGTGTCATTGGATGATTTGAAGGGGAAAGTATGGGTGGCAGATTTTATTTTCACAAGCTGTGAAACGATCTGTCCGCCGATGACTGCACATATGACAGAGCTGCAAAAACGGTTAAAAGAAGAAAAATTGGATGCGCATATCATTTCCTTTAGCGTGGACCCGGAGGTAGATTCACCGAAAAAGCTAAAAGAATTTGCAAAAGCATATCCTTTATCCTTTAAAAATTGGGATTTCCTCACTGGTTACTCGCAGTCAGCAATTGAAAAATTCGCAATGAAAAGCTTTAAAACCATTGTGAAGAAACCTGAAGATGAAGACCAAGTGATCCATCAGTCATTGTTTTTCCTAGTTGATCAAGAAGGAAAAGTGATGAAAAATTATGATGGTGTACAAAACACGCCATATGATGACATCATCAAGGACATCAAAACGCTGATCCGTAGCTAGCATAAAGATGTTCAAATGAGCAAAAACATGATACACTTTTTTAATCAGAAAAAGGAGGGACATCATCGTTTGAAGGCTCGTTTGATTTTGATTGTGATGTCTCTAGCTTTTGTTCTTTCTGCATGTTCCGCGCAAGAGGCTGGCATAAAGGATAAACTAGAAGACACACAAGACGTAAAAGAACATATTACCATCGCAGCGGTTGGAGATTCCTTAACAGAAGGAATCGGAGATCAACAAAAAAAAGGATATGCAGGCATGACCCGTGACAAGTTAGAAGCAGTGGACGGCGTGCAATCTGTCACATTAAAAAACTATGCCATTAAAGGCAGTAGAACGGTAGATTTATTAAAAAGATTAAAAGAAAAAAAGGTGCAAGACGGTCTGAAAGATGCTGACTATATTTTCTTTACGATCGGCGGCAATGACTTAATGCATGTCGTTCGTCAAAATGTACTCAATTTGACGTTTGCTCCTTTTCAAAAAGAGCAGGGGCCTTTTGAGGAGCGCTTTAAAACCATTCTTGCTCAACTGAGAGAACATAATGACCATGCGAAGATCATGTATGTAAGCATGTATAATCCCTTTAAATTCAGTCTCACTGAGCTGAAAGACATTGATGAAGTCGTCAAAGACTGGAATGCCGTCGCCAAAAAAGAACTAAAAAAAGATGGCAACGCTGATATGATCAATGTAGCAGATTTATTTGAGGAAGATTCTGATGAAAAATTACTGGCAGATGATGATTTCCACCCAAACCAAAAGGGGTACTCTCTTATGGCAAATCGTTTATTCTCCAAAGTGAAAAAAGAAGGACTGCCGAAGGAATAGGGTGAACGTATGAAAAAGTGGAAAAGCTTATTTTTTATTTTACTTGCAATCAATCTATTGATTGTACTTGCCTGCGGTATTTTGATGTTAATGCCAGGCGGTCAATCCGCTTCAACTAAAGAATTGAAAAGCGAGTATTCTTTTAATATATCTAGCTCAAAGGAATCACTCACCAGCTTTATCAATGATTACTTGAAAAATCAAGGGTCAAGCGATATGCCAGACTTTCATGTGGCGATCGATCAAGATGTAAAAGTAACAGGCGCCATTAAAGCTTTCTCTTCGACGATTGATGCAAACGTCTCATTTACGCCAACTGTCGAAGATAATGGTGATGTGCTTTTGAAAGTGGATGGCCTTTCAATTGGACAATTGAGCATTCCGATTAGTTTTGTTCTAAGCTACATGGGCCAGTTCTATGAACTGCCAGAATTCGTTCATGTGAAACCGGATCAAAAAACGGTTGAAGTGCGCCTTTCAGAAATGCCGTTGACGAATGATATGTATGTGAAAGCAAACAAAATTGATCTAGAGAACGATGAAATTGAGTTCTCATATTATCATCCAAAGCAATAGAAAGTGAGTCAGGAGTGAAATCATGAAGCGAGTCTATCAATATTTTAGTTTACTGTCGTTTTTATTTGCTGCGTACTTTGGCATCACAGCTGCCACTGATTTAAGAGCAGAAAATATCGATCAGTTTTACTTAAATATTGCCTATTGTGCATTATTTCTAGGTATCATGATTCTTGCTTTTGATTTTCAAAAGCAAGAAAAAGCTGAAGATGTCTCGTAAAGAGCCTTTCCTTTATGGAAAAGGCTCTTTTTTATATTTGCTGAGACAAGACCACCTTCGCCATAAGCTCTGGCTCTCCGTTAGCAAATCCATGAAGCAGAATGAGGTATGCCCGGTTTGCTTGCAGATGAACTTTTGGGATATCAAGCAGTATACTTTGAGTGCCGGCGGCTTTCAATTCAAAATGATATTTATTTGGGGAGAAATGATGAATGTGAGTGCTGTTTACATAGTGAAGCTCCTTAGCTAACACCCCTTGATCACGTTCATATATATCAATGGAAGGAAGGTCTGGAGAAAGGTGGACAAATGTAAGGGCTGACAGGTCCTTATGTTGAATCAGAGGGTCTTGCCGCTCTGTCAGCAGCGCAAAACCTGCATGTGCACCCGTGATACATAGGGTGTAAATCTCGTCACGTTTAATCATCATACGAGAATGAAGAACTCTTTGTTTTGTAGCTAGCTTGAACACTTCTATCTCATACATTCCATCATCCCACTCCATATAAGCTGTTAACTGGCTGTAAGGCATTTTTTTCAAAACCTCATTCCGGTTCACATAAACAGCGAGCTCACTAAGATCTGGGGCAGCGTGAAAAAGCCGAATAAAGGCTTTGGATGAAGGGCTGCTTTGAGGGTGCTCGAAGCCCGCAGCGAGTGGACGGTATGGATAATTATGATAAAAGAGCTGCTGCATGTATCAATCCCTACTTTCTTATGCGATGGTGTTTTTTGTAGCGTATGCATGAAAAAGGCGATCTGTATAGGCAAACGAAGCATAGAAAAAAGCCTGACGTTTTCCGTCAGGCCCGCATGTTAAGAAGGAGAAGAATATTGATGATATTCAGCTAGCTTAATGAACGTTTTTTCATCCTCAATGAGACCACAAACACCGCACTGGACTTTTATTTGAGGACCTTGATAGCTCATGTGAAAAGGAGAAAGCTGCTCTCCTTCGTATCTTTCGACAACTGCTCCGGTCGCAGGGTCCAGCTTCACAGGTTCTGAAAGCTGCTCAATCAGATTAAAGCGCGTTCTGTTCGTTTTACAGTTTGGACAAAGATAAGGGCTTGTCATGGTTCATTCCACCTCTTTTTATCCGTAGCATGTCCAGTGCGCTAAATTCTATGCTTCATCCTTTTGACTTTTATCCAGCTTTTTAAATAATTTGATCATTGTTTTTAGTTCCTCATCGTCGAATGACTCAAATCGCTCCATAAAGTATTCTGTTTTCTTTTTCTCAAAATGCTCAGTAATTTCCTTACCCTTATCGGTTAAGTGGATTTTGATGATGCGGCGATCCTCTTTAGAACGGATACGGGTGATCCAGCCCTTTTCTACAAGTGTGTCGGTCACAGCTGTGATATGGCTTGCTGACACTCCTAGAATGGACGCAAATTCCGTTACTTTTTTTGCACCTTGCTCACGAAGCAGATTTAAAATGAGAAATTCATTCCGAGATAATTCGTTTTCGAGCAGGCTGTTAATCTCATAACGGATCTGCTTAAATACGGTTCTCAGTAAAGTATCCATTTCATACATCATTTTTTTTCTTTGTTCCAATCATTAAACCCCCATTATATTTTAAAATACGACAAAATGCTTTTTTATCATTTAGGTAGACAAGTCGTATCATTTTCATTATTTTTCATCATGTTATAATATGATGATACCATTTTTTAAATGAAGGGGGCACTAATATGTCTGAAAAACAAGAATTAGCCACATTTGCAGGAGGCTGCTTCTGGTGTATGGTTAAACCTTTTGATGAACAGCCGGGCATTATCAAAGTTGAATCAGGGTATACTGGCGGACATACAGTGAATCCGACCTATGAAGAAGTATGTACAAATACAACGGGGCATAGAGAAGCGGTTCAAATCACGTTTGATCCAGACGTATTCCCGTATGAAAAGCTATTAGAACTGTATTGGCAGCAAATAGACCCAACAGATGATGGCGGGCAATTTGGTGATAGAGGAAAGTCCTACCGCACAGGTATTTATGTTCATCATGATGAGCAGAGAAAGCTTGCAGAGGCATCGAAAGAGAAGCTGAACGAAAGCGGCATCTTTCAAAAGCCAATTGTGACAGAAATTTTAGATGCTGCTCCTTTTTATCCCGCAGAGGAGTATCATCAGCACTATTATAAAAAGAACAAAATGCACTACGAACGATATCATGTCGGTTCTGGCAGAGCGGGTTTTATTGAGTCCCATTGGAGTGATAAATCATGACAAACGATAAAGAAAAACGACTAAAAGAATTAAACCGAATGCAGTATGAAGTCACACAAAATAATGGCACTGAGCCGCCATTTCAAAATGAATTCTGGGATCATAAAGAAGAAGGCATTTATGTAGATATTATTTCAGGCAAGCCGCTTTTTTCTTCTTTAGATAAGTTTGATGCCCATTGCGGCTGGCCGAGTTTCACAAAGCCGCTTGAAGATGAGGAAGTAGCCGAGAAGGTGGATAAGAGCCATGGGATGGTGCGGACAGAGGTGCGCAGCAAGACAGCTGATTCTCATCTAGGTCATGTCTTTCCTGATGGACCAGGACCAAATGGTCTTCGGTATTGTATTAACTCAGCCGCTTTGAAGTTTATCCCAAAAGATGATCTTGAAAAAGAAGGCTATGGGGATTTGAAACATCTATTTGATTGATCTATTAAAAAATCGTCACATGGAAGGCATCTGCTTCCGTGTGACGATTTTTTATTTTTTATGATGCGTGTGATGTAATTGTTCAATGATACGGAATAGCTTTTCTTTTGTAATGAGAGGCGCTTCATTGGATGTGTAATTGGTTAAGTCGACTTTTTGAAAGGAAGCATGCAGTTTTGGTCTTGGTAAAATGGCATAAAATTGTTCATGCTCAAATAGTGCATCTGCTTCGTGCGGAAATGTAAGCTCTTCGTGAAGCTTTTCTCCAGGTCTTTTCCCGACAACGAGAATTTCCGGAGATGAGACATTGATTTGAGCAGCATATTCATGAAACGCTTTTAAGAGATCAGCAAGCTGTAATGACTCCATCTTGAGAATGAACGTTTCGCCGCCTTTCATCATGATGGCTGCTTGAAGTGTGAGGGAGACAGCCTCTTCGATGGACATAAAAAAACGTGTCATATGAGGATCAGTTACGGTCAAAGGTTTTTCATTTAACAGCTGCTGGAGCATGATGGGAATGACGGAACCTCTTGATCCAAGCACATTGCCAAAACGCACAGAGCAAAACAATGTTTTTTGGTTCAGAATACTTTCGTTTGCTTGGAAAAATAGTTTTTCTGAAATTAATTTTGTTGCACCCATGGCATTTGTCGGAGAAACTGCTTTGTCTGTGGAGATGTTGACAACATGACTGACTTCATGTTCGATTGCAGCCTCAATGATGTGCTGCCCGCCGATAATATTTGTTTGCACGGCTTCAAACGGATTGTCTTCACAAGTAGGTACTTGTTTTAAGGCGGCTGCATGAAAGATGATATCAACGCCTTTGACGAGCTGTCTCACGCGGCTTGCATCTCGTACATCGCCTAAAGCGAAGGCGACTTCTGGGTGATCCGCATACTCATTTTTCATCATGTATTGTTTGCTGTCATCTTTGCTGAAGACGATAATCTTTTTTGGAGAGCATGATGTTAATTTTTTCACAATTTGACGTCCGATTGAACCTGTACCGCCTGTAACTAATATCGTTTTGTCACGAAAAAAAGCCTTCAAACTCGTTTCTATCTTTTTGGACATATCTAATCCCCCAACTCTCATTTCTCTACTTTGCATCATATGTGAAAGAGTGGTATCCGTTTGAGGAAAAGAACCACTTTCTATATAAATTAGGTGAACACATTATAACCATCTGCATGACGTTTTAATAGAATATGGAGAGATAAGAGAATAAGTAGAAAAATGAGAGACCTGAACACTTCAGTACTGCGATCAGCTCGGAAGAATATGTAGAGAGCTTTGCGCGAGGGGAGAAGGGAATACATGTATAGGGGAAATCGTATTTTAGCCTTGATACCAGCTTTTAGAAGCAGGCGCGATCAGCATGATGAACACATTCGCGTATTGGCGGAGCGGCCGCTCATCTATTGGACCATTCAGCCGTTACTGCAAATGATTGAGTTAGACGAAATCATCGTCTCTACAGAGGATGTCAATACACAAATCATTTCTTCTCACTACGGATCCCGTGTGATAGAACTTCCAGACAGTCATGTAACAGAACAAACACCGTCACTCATAGCGGTGAAGCATGCGCTTGCTTACTTAGAGCGTGAGGGGAAAACCTTTGATATTGTTCTATATTTGCATCCATCGTCTCCTTTAAGACAGCCGGAAGATATTGAGAAGTGCTTGCAGCTTCTAGTAGAAGGGAGCTATGACTGCGTGGCATCTTTTACAGAGGCGCTAGAAAACCCAAATGAGACATGGACACTGCATGAGAATAATGAAGCCACTTTATATAAGGACAATCATTACTTTTTCATGCCAAAGCATGAGCAGCCATATACGTATGGCCGTTTAAATGGAGCAGTGTATGCTTTTCATGTTCCATATGCAAAAGAATGCATTCATTCCTTTTTAGAAGGATCTGTTGGAGCGTATATCATGGATTCCCAAAAATCACTTGTGGTCAAACAGGAAGAAGATCTTGAGAAAGCGGAGAAAGTCTTATTGGCTCGCAGAGATGCGGAGGGTTAGGTATAAGAAGAATTTCAACGAGAAAAGCGCCCGGTCATAGGGCGCTTTTTACGATTTCATAAAGTCTGTGTGGAAATGACTCAAATGTATTCCATGAAACGACTTGTTCGTAATTGTTTCGTGCGATTGCTTTTCTTTTCTCGGCATTTGATCCATAATATTCAACCTGTTCCAGCAAATCGTCCTCATCTTTATAAAAAGCGAAGCTTGAAAAAGCTTGAGGCGGTTGTAGATCCGTCAATTGAAAGCTTCCAGCTGCAGCGATATCAAACGCTCTATTGTTCAGGCTTACATTTTGAATCATGGCTTTGTTTTTGTTATAGGCAAATTGAGCCGGTCTGTGCGGGTTAAGAACAATCGCTGATTGCTGATAGATGTCCGCCATTTGCTGAGGGCTCAGCCAATTGGTCACTAATGTGAGATCGCGATCATGTCTTCGTGACTTATTTAAATGACGATGCCATTCCTTACCTGCAACGAGAATTCGCCATTTTTTCTGTTGTAAGAGTGTATCAATGGCTTTCATGCGGTTGGGATAAGGGTAGCCAACGAGTGCAATGTCGTAGATGCACATCTTTTCAGGCGATTCATTTTTTTGAAAAATACGTGTATTTGCCGGAATGGGAAAGTAGTAGGCGTCAACTATGCCCAATTGCTTGTAAAAAGGCAAAGCTCCTTCATCAATTGTTAATATGAGCCGCGCATCACGCGTGCAAGCAGCTGACACATCTGTATAAAAAGGATCTTCTGTCATCCACAAAACGATCGGGATCTTTTCTTGTTTGAATTGATGAAGCACTTCGCTCGGAACATGATCACCGATCATCATCAAAACAAAATCCGGAGAAAATGTCCGGATTTTGTGCATGTGAGCGGGTAGAGATTCTCTGTCAATCTTTACACATGAAAAGGGGGAATCAATGAAGCTCTCTTCTACCCATTGATCAAACATATGATAGATTCCGCCGTAGCCAGAGCTGATATAAAGAAGCTTCATGATGGCCCTCTCACATTAAGATGTGAACGTAACACTTTCAACTTTATCTACATCTAATAAAGTCGTTGCAGAGCCTGTTGGTGTAACTGAGCTTTCTTGTGTAACAAATACAACACCCGTTAAAGCATTGAATGCTACGAATTGAACTGGCCCGATTAAATCACCTGAGTCAGTGACAATGCTAATGACGGTTCCTGGTGCAAGTCTTGCAAAAATCCATCTTGCTGGCTGAGATACATCGAGTGTTGTAGCAGAATCTGAAGGTGATGCCTCGGCTGCCACTTCACTTAATAAATCATTCAATTTTTCTTCCATTTGTACTCCTCCTTCTTCAAGATTAACTGTTAATGTACGAGTAAGCGGTTTGAAAAACACTTTCAATAGTTCTTTTTTTAATTCGGCACGCTTGTCGCTCATTTTTTTCCCCATCCTTTCTTCATCAATTCAAACTCACCCCTATGTATATGCCGTTCATTTTTTTTGGTATAAGCAGAACGCTGATTCCTTGCTCTTTTTATCATTTAATCACTTCACACATTTTTAAAAATGTTTTCAAATGCTGAGGCTAAATGAAGTGAATCTCATACTCTAGTAAAGATTAAATGCGAAGAGAGAGGGATTATGAATGGAATTTGATCAATTATTAAATGGTTGGAACGAAGAATTACTAGAAGCAGAAGGAGTACTTGAAGTCATCTTGATTTTACTTCTTCTTCGTCTATTAGAAGAAAGTGAGGAAGAGAGTGTGTCAGACATCAAAGAATTACTTCGTCCGTGGCTTGAACTTGGCATTCCAGTGCCACGCGTTCATTTAGTCAATGGAGATGTCCTTCAAAACGTAGTTGTTGTGCAGCTCTTTGATACAGTAGCGGTCTTTAAAAACGCGACAAATCAGCTAAGAGTGAATGTACCTTACGTGAACATCGTCAGCTGGGGGGCTTTTTAATCTAACTAAAAAGGATAATGATCATGAAAGTATCGGTGATTTTAACAAGCTACAATAAACCTGATTTCATTGATCGTGTGCTAAAGAGTATGGTGGAACAAACGTATTCAAATTGGGAGCTTCTCATTATGGATGATGGCTCAGAACAAGGCACCATCCAAAAGATCCAGCCCTATTTAGAAGATGAGCGCATTCATCTGTATTCACGCACGGTTCATCCTGCAAAACGGCTGTTAACCGTACGGTATGCGACACTAATTAATGAAGCGCTAGCTCGTATAACAGGTGAGCTCATTTGTTATTTAACCGATGATACCGTGTATCATCAAGATCGTTTGCAGAAAATGGTGGATGTTTTTCAGTCGAAGCCTCATATCGATATCGTGTATTCCTCGCAGCGGGTCGTGCATGTTGATAAGCAATTAGTTGAGACGATGAGCTTTGTGCGTGAAGCAGCCCAAATATTGGAGCATGCGTCCTTTCAAGTGGACCATTGTTCGGTCATGCACAGAAGGCGTTTGCTTCCGCTAATTCATGAAAAATACGGACAATATTGGGCTGATGAGCCGAAACACTGGCATCATGCAGATTCTGTTTTTTGGATGAGGCTGAATGATTTTGCTGCTTTTTTTCCATTAAGAGATGTACTTGATACAACGTATAAAACGCCTCATTCCTTTCATCATTTGTTTTCGAGTATGCCGTATGATCTCATTGACGGAACGGTGATTGAAAAGGAAGGGGATTACTACCAAATCGCAGGCGGGAATCTTCATGAAATTGAAAGGTGCTGGGTGAACGAAAAAAACAGACGCGCCATTCGGGTTCCGTCGTTATGTGCGATGAAATATGAGATGAAAGACATGCTGGCAGTACCTAATTATACAGTTGTCACAGCAGATCATGGGAAAACGTTCTATTATATTGAAGGTCAGAAAAAAAGGCGGTTTGCTTCAAAGCGTGACGTGCAATATTTTCAGTTTCATCCTAAGGATATCTATACGATTTCAAATGAACGGCTTCAGATGTATGAAGAGGGCGGCATGATTCAAGTGTCACCAGTATTTAATCCGCCAAACAGGCGGCTCTTTAAATGGAAACAAGATGTCTATTTACTGATGCATCATACTTTTTGTCGTATTGACCCTGAGGTTGTAAAGCGATTTGCTTTTTATCATCAGCCAATTAATTTATACCCTTCCCAATTTACATTATTTCAAGAAGGAAAGCCGATAATGCCGCTGTATATGGAATCGCTGCAAGAATTCGATATGTCTCTTTATCAAACATCAGGGCGAAAGCACTCCTCATAAGAGGGGTGCTTTTTTGACGCTATTGACAAAAAAGCAGGAAGTTGCAAGGAAAAAGCGAAACATGAAAGGACAGGAGAACGTGTGATGAAGATGATCAAGCCGCTGAAAATCCGGCAATAGATGCCGGTTTTTCGGCACTGAAAGTGAGGGGGAAAGAATGGGGAAGGTTGTCGAAAGAGCGGACTGGTTTGAATTAATTTTAGAAGCCATTGATGAAGCCATCCATGTTGTAGATGATCAAGGAATGACGATCTTTTACAATCATAATGCCGCTAAGTTTGACTGTTTACAAAAAGAAGAGGTGATTGGCAAGTACATCCTTGATGTGTATCCCTCTTTAACAGAAAAAACAAGTACGCTCATGCATGTTTTGAGAACAGGGAAGCCCATTTATCATTCGCTGCAAACCTATTTGAATAAAAACGGCGAAAGAATTGAGACCGTCAATACGACATTGCCTATTATTGAAGACAGCCAGTTAATAGGTGCGGTCGAAGTCGCAAAAGATGTATCGAAGCTGTCAGCCCTTTCGAATCGTTTAGATCAAAAAAAACGAATACACGATGCGGCTGGGGCAGAACAAATGCATGATTTTTCTTCATTTTTAACAAATGATCCGCTCTTAAATGAAATGCTTGAAAAGGCAAAAAAAGCTGCTGCTTATCCGTCATCAGTTGTTGTCTACGGGGAAACAGGGACAGGGAAAGAAGTGCTGGTTCAAGCCATCGTTCATGAATCTGATCGGAAAAACCAAGTGTTCATTCCGCAAAACTGTGCGGCACTCCCAGAATCGCTACTTGAAAGCCTATTGTTCGGATCTGTCAAAGGGAGCTATACAGGCGCAATTGATCGCAAGGGGCTCTTTGAATTAGCTGATGGAGGCACGCTTTTTCTTGATGAACTGCAAGCGATGCCGCTCACGCTGCAGACGAAATTATTACGTGTGTTAGAGGATGGCGTGGTGCGCCGCATTGGAGATGCAAAAGCGATTCAAGTAGATGTAAGACTCATTACTGCACTCAATATGGACCCATTTGAAGCGGTGAAAAAGCAAATTTTAAGAGAAGACTTATTTTATAGACTGCATGTGTCATCTTTTCATATCCCGCCGCTTCGTGAGAGAAAGCAAGACATCCCGCTGCTTTCCCGCCATTTCATTCAAACCTATCATCAGCAGTTTTCAAAAAACGTCAAACGCCTTTCTGAAGAAACAAAGCAATTGTTTATGGCTCACCACTGGCCGGGGAACGTTCGAGAATTAAAACATACCATTGAGCATGCCGTATTGATGATGCCAAAGGAAGCGGAAGACATCACACCTTCATACCTTCCTGCTCATTTACGTACGCAGAAGCTTGAGGAAGGAACACTCAATGCCTCCTTAAAAAGTCAGGTTTCTTCATTTGAACAAACACTCATTCAAGAAGCTTTAAACAAGCATCATGGCAATATTAAAAAAACCGCTGCCGCTTTAAAAATCCCTCGACAAACACTGCAATATAAACTGAAGAAATATGCAGATGCCGAAATATAGGCATCACCATCCATTGAATATCACGGGTAAAGCTCCTTCTATAAAGAATAGGGGCATTTTCCCATGTTGGCACATAACTTGCATAGTATAAGGTGAATGCTGATAGGGGGAATGGATATGAATCAAAAACTATATGAACCGGCGCGTCATTGGAAGGACATTGAACTTTGGAAAGATGTACCTGAGGAAAAGTGGAACGACTGGATTTGGCAGCTGACGCATACCGTGAAAACGCTTGAAGATTTAGAGAAAGTCGTAAACTTAACAGAAGAGGAAAGAGAAGGGGTGAAGATTTCCACCAAAACCATTCCACTTAACATTACACCCTACTATGCCTCATTGATGAATCCAGACGATCCAAGATGTCCAGTACGTATGCAATCTGTGCCAATTGCTGAGGAGCTTCATAAAACAAAATATGACCTGGAAGACCCGCTGCATGAAGATGAAGACTCACCTGTCCCGGGGTTAACGCATCGGTACCCAGATCGTGTGCTCTTTCTTGTAACAAATCAGTGCTCCATGTATTGCCGCTATTGTACGAGAAGACGTTTTTCCGGTCAGATCGGTATGGGCGTGCCAAAAAAGCAGTTAGATGCTGCCATTGGATATATTAGAGAAACACCTGAGGTGCGGGATGTGTTAATTTCCGGCGGAGATGGGCTCTTAATCAATGATCAAGTGCTTGAATACATTTTGAAAAACTTACGAGACATTCCGCATGTTGAAATCATTCGCATAGGAACCCGCGCGCCGGTCGTCTTTCCGCAGCGCATTACAGATGAGCTGTGCGAGATTTTGAAAAAATATCATCCAGTTTGGCTGAATACCCATTTCAATACAAGCATTGAAATTACGAAAGAAGCAAAAGAAGCGTGCGAACGTCTTGTAAATGCCGGCGTGCCTGTAGGTAATCAGGCCGTCATCCTTGCAGGAATTAACGACAGTGTGCCGATTATGAAGAAGCTGATGCACGATCTCGTGATGATACGGGTCAGACCATATTATATTTATCAGTGTGACTTATCTGAGGGCATTGGCCACTTTAGAACACCAGTATCAAAAGGTCTTGAAATCATAGAAGGCTTAAGAGGGCATACGAGCGGCTATGCCGTGCCAAGCTTTGTTGTGGATGCACCAGGAGGCGGAGGAAAGATCGCCTTGCAGCCAAATTATTTATTATCGCAAAGCCCTGACAAAGTCGTCCTTCGTAACTTTGAAGGTGTCATCACCTCTTACCCTGAACCAGAGCATTACGTCGCAGGCCAGGCAGATGCGTATTTTAATGAAATTTATGAAGAGAAACAAGACCCGGCAATTGGTATTACCGCACTATTTGAGGATGAGGCGAAATCGTTTACGCCAGAGAATTTAAGCCGGATGAAACGAAGAGAAGCATATGAGACAAATCCTGAGCATGACACACTCAAAAACAAACGTGAAAAACGAGATGAATTAAAAGAGAAAAAATATCAAGCGCAGCTCAAAAAAGATCAAACTGTAAAGGAGGAGAAATAACCTTGCTGACATGTGATTGGTGTGAGGAAAACAAAGCAAACGCAGAGCAGACAACAGTCTATTGGGAACTGATCACTGGCACACAATCCATTGAAATCATCGAAACACCGTCCATTTCCTGCACGCACTGCGGTATGACATATCAAAAAGATGAAACGGTTAAAGGGATAGAAGATCAATTAATTTTAGTGGATCAGACAAAACTTCCAGAAAAAATTTCATACGAAGAATTAATGAGCATGGAGCGGTTATTAAAGCGAAATTACTTTGACTTTTCATCATAAGTTGTACCTCCGCCTATACAAGTCATCAAATTGCTGTATAATATAACAACAAAATAGAGTGTCGCGGAGGGAAAAACAGGTGAAGTCGTTTTACCATTATTTAATGAAGTACAGACATCCAAAACCGAAAGATGAAATCAGCCATTTTGCAAATGCTGCTTATGAGGATCACAGCTTCCCGAAAGCGTCCACTGATTATCATGAGCTGTGTGCCTATTTAGAATTAAATGGCGATTATTTAAGCTCAATGACAACATTTGACGAAGCGTTTGAGCAATATGAAGTAGAAGTCAAAAAAAAATAACACACAACCGCTTTTTCCAGATGGGAGAAGCGGTTTTTTGATGAGAAATAAAATGGCGTTTTGCATGGTGTGGTTGCCCATGCAGAATTCCTTGCGCCGGCATACGATACGTTAAGACCAAAAGTCGGGCAAGGGGGAGACAGAATGAAGGCGAAAGCACCAAAATATCAAGTAGGGGATATTGTCGTCGTTGTCATGTACGGCACAGTTGGAACGATTACAAAAGTCCATCAAATTGACCAGCACTATTTGTATGAGGTCAATCATAATGAGGTGCTTTATTTTGAAACATCACTTCAGCTTTACGATGAGTACGACGGGGTGATTGTGGATACAGAAAAGCTGGACATTGAATATGAGTTCCTCATTGGCGATGTTGTATATGTAAAAGATTACGGAAAAGAGCTATTTAAAATTATTGGGCATCGGACTGAAATATGGCGATACCTTGATGATGGCTGGGAAGATGTCATTTATGAACTCACGAGGCTAAAGGACGGAGAGTGGCTGGAAACAGAAGAGGAAGACTTAACGCTTGTCCTAAGGAAATATGAGATGGACCAGTTCGTTCATCAGCTTCTTTTTGTGCATTACGTCGGTGAAACCTCAAAAGAAATGGAAGAAGATATGGTGCAAACAGCTCTATTACAATTAGAAGAGAAACAAGAAAGCGAAGCATCACTAGAATTTCTCGCTGTATCTATAGTGGATGAGCTTCTTGATATTTATAATGACTATAAAATTCTCTACGAATTTTTCGAAGATCCAGAATACAAAGATATGATGGATTTTATATTGGAAAGTTTACACGAGCATTTTGGTTAAAGAAAGACTTGTCCTAACACGAATAAAAAATAAGGCACACAGAAAAAAACAATCACATAAAACCATCCCCTCAAGATACGGCCCATCACCTGATCAAACATTTCTCCATCTAATATGCTGAACCATTTCATTTCCTCAAACCCCTTTTCTTTTTGTTTACTGCATTTATATGTATGGAATGAGCCATTATGACAAACTGTAATAAAAAACAGGCGTCGTTCATACATCATAAAAAAGGAGGCGGAATGTCATGAAAGAAGCAGATTTGGTGATCGATACAGAGGAAATTGCGGAATTCTTCTACATGGAGCTGGTCAAAAGAGGGTACATACCTGCGGAGCTGGAAACGTTTGAGCTGGCTGACATTACGTTTGAATATATGCTGAAAAAAACAATGATAGTTGAAGAAGAGGCGTGGTAGGCACTATACTTTGAAGTGATTCTGAAGAGAGGGAGGAGAATCTTTCGCGTGTATATCCTATTTCTTTTAATTTTATTTGGTGCCATTGCTGCGCTCATGGTATCTGGAGCGGGTCAAGCATTGGACAACCAGATCATCTTATGGTTTGAGAGCATCAGACTCCCTTTTTTAAATGATGTCATGCTGACTTTGACGGACTTTGGCATTAGTGCGCTGCTCGTGCCCATCATGCTCATTTTTAGTGTCGCTTTATTCATGTATAAGCGCTATTACTCTATCATGATGCTTTTTCTATTATATCTCACAGAAAAGACCATCAACCATGAACTAAAGGGGCTGTTTGCTAGAGAGCGTCCGGCCTTTGATCATCTTGTCAATGAAACGTATTACAGCTTTCCGAGCGGACATTCGATGAATGCAGCCACAATCTATCCGTTTATAGCTTATCTATTAGTTGAAATGATTCCATGGCTGAAAGAAAGACAAAAAATCGTCTACTTGATCACAGGGGTCTGTGTTGTTTTGATTGGGATCAGCCGAATGTATATCGGCGTTCATTTTTTGACAGATGTCGCAGGCGGTTTTGCGATAGGACTTGCTTTATTTCTCATTTGTAAAAAGATTGACGAAAAATTGTCTATCATTCGACAAAAATAGAAGAAGGAAATTGACAGACCCCAGCCAATTTTATATAAAAGGGGAGGGATTTGAATGCAATTGACGTTGAGATTTTTTCAAAAGAAACCTTCAGCATTTCACTTAACCATTTATCAGACACCTGAATATGGCGCTGCAAGTGGGCATCAGCCTGTGTACCGGACAAAGATTGGCGGCAGAACACACCTGGATGTTCTGGAAAAAGCATTCTCGACATTTAATGTACATGATACAGTCCCTAGTGATTACAATGCACGGTTTATCACAACAGGTGATATTGTTGTGATTGATGATAAGAAAAAGGGAAAATGCTATTATCAGCTTTTTCCGGCAGGATGGAAACGCAGTGAGCGACTGTTGACGATGAGTTAAATAGAGATTTTCGATGCCAGCTCGAGCTTTAGCTGGTATTTTCTTTTTTGGGCTCAATCGTTTATACTAAATAGGACAAAACACATAGTAAACGTAAGTGGAGGCTAAAAAAATGAGTGTACATATTGGAGCAGAAAAAGGACAAATTGCAGAAACGGTATTGCTGCCAGGCGATCCGCTTCGTGCGAAATATATTGCAGATACATATTTAGAAGATGTCAAATGCTATAACGAAGTGCGCGGAATGTATGGTTATACTGGAACCTACAAAGGAAAGCGCGTTTCTGTACAAGGAACCGGAATGGGCGTACCTTCTATTTCGATTTATGTGAATGAACTCATTCAAAGCTATGATGTTCAGAACTTAATCCGCGTTGGATCTTGCGGGGCTATTAAAAGGGATGTCAACGTACGAGATGTCATTTTAGCTCAAACATCTTCAACAGATTCACAAATGAATCGTGTGGCGTTTGGACCGATTGATTATGCACCTTGCGCTGATTTTGGACTGCTTAAGAAAGCATACGACACAGCAGAAGCAAAAAATGTCGCTGTACGTGTCGGTAATGTATTTACAGCAGATCAATTTTACAATGAAAAACCACTTGAGCTCATGGCTCAATACGGAATTCTAGCAATTGAAATGGAGACAACCGCTCTATATTCGCTTGCAGCAAAATTTGATCGTAAAGCGTTATCCATTCTGACAGTGAGTGATCATGTTCTCACAGGAGAAGAAACAACGGCTGAAGAGCGTCAAACGACATTTGACGAAATGATCTTAATTGCGCTAGACTCCGTTTTATAATAGTATAAAGGGTGTGCTACGATGTAGCGCATCTTTATTTTTTTAGAAGAGCAAAAGGAAGGTATGTCATGAAGAAAAGCTATAAAATACTCTCAATCGCATCGATTCTTGGTTTGACAGCCGCACTATCGGGCTGCCAGTTGCTGGATCAAAAAAGCGGTACATCTGAATCGAACAAAACAAACGAACAAAAAAGCGCAGAAAATTCATCTACCCAGCAAAACTCAAACAATACAGCAGATTCATCGGATCAAGAGCTGACGTTAAAGAGTGAATATTTCAATGACATCAAAGTGGTAAGCGGGCTGAAAACCATTCAAAATCCTGCAAACGTGCTAGCACTTGTCAACAAAGAATACGCATTACCAGGAACCTATAAACCTTCTGATCTCGTTGTTCCAAAAGTAGAATTCTCTTTTTCAGAGGATATTGAAAAACGATATATTCGTAAAGAAGCAGCAGAAGCACTTGAGACATTATTCAAAGATGCGAAAAAGAAAAACTTTGAGCTGGCTGCCGTATCTGGCTATCGCTCCTATGACCGTCAAAAGGTCATTTTTGATAGTGAAGTCAAGTTAAAAGGCAAAGAAAAAGCGCAAGAAGCAGTAGCTTTACCAGGCGAAAGTGAACACCAAACAGGCCTTGCAATGGACATTTCCTCAAAAAGTGCCGGCTTTGACATCTCTGAAAAGTTTGGTGAAACACCTGATGGCAAATGGGTGGCTAAAAACGCCTATAAATATGGTTTTATCATTCGTTATCCAAAAGGAAAAGAAGACATGACAAAATATGAATATGAGCCGTGGCATCTGCGCTATGTTGGAAAAGAAGCAGCAAAAGCGATGCATGATCACGATTTAACATTTGAAGAGTACATGAATAAAGTGAAGAAAATTTAATCAAATAAAAAGGCCTCCCAGCTATTCGGGGGACCTTCTTTATTTTTCTTTTAAAAAAAGAACAATCCTGCTAATGCGAAACCTGTAATGAAACCAAGCCCGATGCCATAAGCGGCACCCCAGCCGTAATACCCTCCGTAATAACCAAAGCCAAAGCCGCCGCGAGAACCGCCGACTGGACGAATATACACTTTGCGGTTTGTCACCCGCTCAATGCGTCCGACATGTACTCTGCCATTACGATCTGTGATTCTAGCGACTTTCCCCATATGCTGCTGACAAAGCTTTTGATAGCGCTCCATATTTTTCCTCCTTATGACAAACTCTTTTCCCTCTTATCCTATGCGAGAGACCTCATAGAGTTTGGACAAAACATATAGGAGATTCGCTCATTTTATACGGTACATTCAAATAGAATGTGGCTTAGCTGCTTTCGGTGCGCTTGAATCAGATCGTAGTGTGTTTGCATCGTTTCGTAAAGAGAAGGCGGGATATATTCAGATAATTCCATTTCTGTCGGCTCCTCTTGTACCATGTGATCATCAAATGAGAGAATTCGAACGTCATGAAATCCTGCTGCTTTTAGCTGCTCCTTCCATTCTTCAAGTGAAAAGAGTGCGTGAAACCCGTAAAAATCTCGAACGGCGGCAAGCTCCTTCGGTGTAAGGGGTGCTTTTAATACTGCTTCATTCGCAACAAGTTGACTTCCAGGGGCAAGCACGCGTTTAATCTCAGCAAGTGCCGCTGGAAGGTTGGTAAAGCTCAAAACAGATTCACTGATCAGAAGAGTGAACGCTTCATCTGGAAATGGCAGCTGTTCGATCGATGCTTGCAGTGCGCGGATCGGCAGTTCTTCTCGCTCAAATCGCAGATTAGCCTTTTCAATCATCAAAGGGTGTGTATCAATCGCCTCCACCTGATAACCGATATTGCCTAAATATGCCGCCGTTTGTCCAGTCCCGCATCCCGCATCCAGTATGCGCGCATCAGGCATCAATTTTATATGCTCAAGCATCGTTTTTGTTAACTCAATTCCGCCAGGATGGGCACTAGATACGCCAAAATAGGCAAGCATTTCTACATAATCACTCATAAAATCCCTTCTTTCCTTATCAAGTTCCTCTTTAAAGATTATGCAATGCAAGGTCAAATGGCTTATCTTTTCAAAGAGAACTTCGATCCTTTGGTTGACGGATGAAGCATCGTCCTTGATAATAATGAAAGGAGATAAAGGTGGTGTTTTTTTGAAAAAACAATTTAAGATCGTCATCGCTATTTTGGTGACAGCGGCACTGTCCTCAGCGATTACATTTGTGATCACAAAACAAGGGACTGTCAATGTCTCAGGAGATGAGAAGTTTAGTAAACTCATGGCTGCGTATACGAAAGTAAAAGATGAGTATTACGAAAAAACGGATGATCAAAAACTAGTAGATGGTGCGATTCAAGGAATGATCGCATCACTTGATGATCCATACTCTACATATATGGATCAGGAGGAAGCCGAAGGATTTAACAACACCATTTCTTCATCATTTGAAGGAATTGGTGCTCAAGTAGAAGAGAAGGATGGACAAATTTTAATTGTCGCACCGATTAAAGGCTCTCCTGCTGAAAAAGCCGGGTTGAAACCTCATGATCGTATTTTAAAGGTGGATGGAAAAAGCACAAAAGGCATGTCGGTCAATCAAGCAGTCTCTCTAATCAGAGGGAAAAAAGGAACGGATGTCAAGCTTCACCTTAACCGCCAAGGAGTGGGAAATGTTGATGTGACCATCACAAGAGACACCATTCCAGTTGAAACAGTGTATGCAAAACTCACAAAAGACAAAATAGGAGAAATCCAAATTACGTCCTTTGCTGAAACAACGTCAAAAGAGTTAGATAAAGCCATTGATGACCTCGAGAAAAAAGGGGCAAAAGGGTTTGTCATTGACCTGAGAGATAATCCAGGCGGCATTATGACAGAAGCGATTGAAATGAGTAATGACTTTATCGATAAAGGGAAAGTCATCATGCAAGTTGAAGAAAAAGGGAAGAAAGAAGAGTACAAGGCTGAAAAAGAACGCAAAGTTCATCAGCCGGCAGTTGTCCTTGTAAATGGTGGCTCAGCCAGCGCTGCAGAAATCATGGCGGCGGCTCTGCACCAATCTTCAGGTATCAAAATTATTGGTGAAAAGACATTTGGTAAAGGAACTGTTCAAAATGCGCAAAGCTATAATGATGGTTCTAGTGTCAAGTTAACCATTGCCAAGTGGCTAACGCCGGATGGTTCGTGGATTCATAAAAAAGGAATTGAACCACAGGTCAAAGCATCGCTCCCAAGTTATGCAAAGCTGCCATACTTAAGCCCGAAAAAAACGTATCAGCTGAATGACAATGGAGATGAAGTCAAAGCGGCTCAAAAAATGTTCCAAGCGCTTGACTACAAAGCAAAAGCAAATGGTGAGTACGATCAAGCCTTCCAGACGATCGTCAAAAGCTTCCAAACAGACAACGATCTGAAAGCAGACGGAATTCTGACGGGAGATACAACGACAGTACTGATGACAAAGATCCAAGATAAGCTAAAGAAAAATGATACTCAAATGAAAAAAGCCATTGAAGTCTTGAAAAAAGAAATGAAATAAAGAAAGAGCAGTCCTCATAGGGGGACTGCTCTTTTTATATTTACGCGTTGTTTCCCATCGCTTCTGTTTTGTCTTGATCTTTTTCAAATAGTTCATTCATGACAGAATTGGATGTGACCTTCTTTTGGAAGAATGGATTCAAAATCAGGATGACCACAACGTTTGCTAGTAAACCAAGAAACCCTTCATAAAGACCGAACGTGACTTGTGAGATATTGGCTGTAAAGGTGACGATGATGCCAACAACTAACCCCGCAATCGTTGCTTCTCTCGATTGTTTTTTCCAGAACAAGCTGATCGCAATGGCTGGGAAGATTTGAACCATTCCTGAAACACCAATGAGCTGAAGCGTCACAAGTGCTGTTGGGAAGAGCATTCCGAATAATAGAGCCAGTCCGATCACGATAAACACCATTGAACGAGTGATGATGGTCAACCTTTTAGGTGATACATTCGGATGAATTAAGTCACGATATAAATTATTGGCAAATAAATTCGATGCACCAATGGCCATGATCGAGCATGGAATGAGGGAAGCCAGTGCAATCGTTGAATAAGCAAGACCCTGCATCACGCCGCCATATGACGTTTGAATTAAATGAAGAAGTGCAAATCTTGGATTCGTATCTTCTGGTAAGACCAAAAAGGCAATAAATCCAAGGAAGATGACCAAAATCAATACGATGTTATAAAGAGGCAAAAACATGCTGTTTTTACGGATAGCATCTGCACTTTTTGCTGTAAATACGCCTGTTGCCGCATGTGCCCACATAAACAAAGCAAGGGCAGAAACACCTGAAGCGGTAATGAACCATAAAATGCCTTTAGGACCGCCGTCAGGAATTGTCAGAAGCTGTGGAGCTTCCTTAGCTAACGTATTCATCATCGGAGTCCAGCCGTTAAAATGAATGATTGGCAGTGAAACCACCATAAACAGCATGATGACCCAAACGAGAATATCCTTAATAATGGCTGTATATGTAGGACCTTTAATCCCGCTGAAAAATGTATAAAGTGCGACTAAAATAAATGAAATAATAACAACTGCATTCACATTAATATAACTAGTTCCAGCGACAGTTAACGTATCTTGAATCCCGCTCAGTTGAAGACAAATATAAGGAATGAGCATAAGTACTCCAATAATTGCAATTAGACTGGATAACAGCTTGCTGTCAAAGCGCTCACGTGCATAATCAGCGAGCGTTGTGAGGTTGTGATTCTTCGCAACCGTCCATAGCTTTGGTAAGAAGAAATAAGCAATAAAATACGCTAGAACTGAATAGGGAATAGCGAAAAAAGCGACACTTCCAGCTGTATAGGCTGTACTAGTGAGCCCTAAAAAGGTATAAGCTGTGTATAAATCTGCGCCAACGAGGAACCAGACGAGCAGCCCGCCAAATTTTCTCCCGCCGACAGACCATTCCTCTACTGACTGTCTGGATGATTTATCACGGCCAGCGGCAAATCCAATGACCACGACGATGAAAATGATACTTGCTGTAATCAATAAAGCTGTTAAATTTCCTTGCATTAGTCAGTTCCTCCATTTGAATGTTGCATGCGGTAAATGATGAATGTACAGACTGGTGTGAGAACAATCCATAGTAAGAGCCAGAAGTGGAAAAAAGGCAGGCCTATCACAAATGGATGGATACGATTCGCAAAGGGCAGCAGTGCGAGCTGTCCGATGAATGGAATCGCTATAAGTAGTGCCAGTATCAATTTTTTATTCATGATTTCCTCCTGAATTTTTTGTAATTTCATAATAATAGCAGTTGTCAGATTAGATCACAAGACCATTTTCAGAAAAAACAATCATTTCGCTGAATATCATACTAATATAACGCTTTCATTCTTAAAAAGGAGAAAAAGTGGAGGTGAAAAGGGGTAAAGTGAAAAGAAAATATGCAGAAATAATATTGAAACCAAATAAAAAAACCTCAGCATGAAAGCTGAGGCCTTGCCAATTTTAAAGGAAATCAGATACTTCTTCGATGTCGAAACGATTGCTTTTATGAGCTTCTTTCGCTGCTTTACCAACTGAAATCAGCATGACTGGCTCATATCGGCCGCTTACATTGAATTCTTTGATGTAGGCGTCTTTACTGAAACCACCCATTGCGCATGTATCATAGCCCATTGCTTTTGCAGCAATCATTAATTGCATAGCAGCTAATGAAGCATTTGAATACGCAGCTTCACGTGCATACTGCTCGCTTTGGTATGCGCCATTGATTTGAGTCATCAATGTTTCTTTGATGTCTTCAGTAATGAAGCCTTGTTCTGCCAGCTCACTGTAGATTTTTTCACCATTTTGATTGGCTTCAAGATCACCTAGTACAGCAATAACAGCTGATGCTTGTGAGATTTGCTTTTGGTTGTAAGCGATTGGAAGTAACTTCGCTTTAGATTCAGCACTATGGAAGACAGTGAAATGCCAATGCTGAAGGTTCCACGCGGATGGTGCTTTTGTTGTGATATCAAGAAGCTCTGTTAACTCTTCTTTTGTCATTTCATGAGTTGTATCGTACTCTTTTACTGAAGCTCTTTGTTTTAAAATGTCAATCGTTTTTTGATCAGTCGCCATGTGGATATTTCCTCCCGTTTTTGCAAATAATATGGTACAATAACTAAAAAGTGAGAAACTTACTTATTGTAACTAGAGATATATTTTAAATTGTATACCGTTAGTTTGTCAAACAATCATGAAAAGAAAGGCTGAAATTTATGGAATTTCAATTATGTCCACACATTCAGCAAGCTTTTTTACTGCTAGGCAAAAGGTGGAACGGTCTCATTATTCATGTATTGCTTGATGGTCCAAAGCGTTTTAAAGACATGACGGACATTATCCCATCCATCAGTCAAAAAATGCTCGCAGAGCGTTTAAAGGAACTTGAGCAAGAAGGGATTATAGAGCGAACTGTATTGCCTGAGACGCCTGTGAAGGTCATTTACTGTTTAACTGAAAAAGGAAATGCGCTAAATGATGTGTTTCATGAGGTATCTAGGTGGGCAGGGGAATATACAGAATCTCATGAAAAAAAGGAACAAGCCTAGTTTCAGGTTTGCCCAAACGTTTTGACTCCTGATGAATATGCTGATCTTAGGCACATGACAAAGGAGGAGAAATGCATGTACCCTCATACTCCGTATTTCCGAGGCGGCGCCCCTGGCATTCCGCCATATGAATCCAGAGTCCCTTTGTTTTTTGGTTTTGGCGCTCCTTTAGTCGGCGGACTGCTTGGCGGGTTTTTAGGAAGTGCGATTTTTAATTATCCCCGTCCATATTACCCACCACCACCACCGCCTGTTCCACCACCTTATGGCGGAGGATATCCACCATACTATTAAGAAAAAAGAGTAAGCCTGCTTCTATATCAAAGCAGGCTTTTTATAATGGAATATCGATTTCAGAAATCCCCGGATCATCATGCTTTAAAAACATAATCTCCAAAATACCGTCCTGATACGAAGCCTTCGTTCCTTTTCTTTTGACAGCAGCAGGGAGGACGACTTTTTTCTGCGTGCCTTCCTCAGGAAAATGATCAATAAACAGCAGGTTGGCTGTATGTTTAATTTTTACTTTTTCTGTGCTCGGCCGAGCAAGCTCAATCTTAACGAACACGTGATCAGTGGTTTCGAACACTTCCACTTCGGGTTCTTTTTCTTTTTTGACGTCTGTTTCTCTCGTTTTTTGATGTTGAGAGAGTGGGTCCTGAAAAGGGAACTGAGCAGGATAATTGGATCCGAATACACTTTCCATCACTTGATTGACGTACTGCTCGACGTCTTTAGGGTCTGAATTCTTTAAGGCTTCTTTTGAAAATTGCTTTTGAAAAGGGAATAATCGGTTCCAGTCAAACATGCAAATCATCCTTTCTAAATGCCCTGAATTAGTATATGCCCATTCACTTGAGTGCGTGCTATAATATACGATAGGTTTAGAAAGGAATGGTTAGATTGAACGAACAACAGCAATCAAAAGGTGTTCTCTATACGGCAGCATCTTTTACATTATGGGGATTATTCCCGTTATATTGGAAACTGATGGAACATATTTCGTCAGGCGAAATTTTAGCGCACAGAATTTTATGGTCATTTGTTTTTATGTGCGGTATTCTTCTGTATTTAAAACAAGTCCGGCCGGCGATGCAGACAGTGAAGGGTCTCATGCTCGATGGCAAGGCACTTTTTTCATTACTATTATCTGCTATTTTAATATCGGTTAACTGGTATGTGTACATTTGGGCAGTCAACCATCATCTTATGCTAGAAGCTAGTTTAGGGTATTATATTAATCCGCTTGTCTCTGTTTTACTAGGCATCATTTTCTTGAAAGAGCGGCTCAATAAATTACAAACCATTGCGATTTTAATTGCCGCAGCTGGAGTGATTCTTTCTACGATTCAGTACGGTTCATTTCCTGTCGTGGCAATATTACTTGCCTTTAGCTTCGGTTTTTATGGATTGATTAAAAAAAGAATGAGCTTCACGAGTGCCATTGGTTTGACAATTGAAACGCTGCTTCTAGCCCCGGCAGCTCTTGTGTACTTATTGTTCTTCTTAAAAGAACCTGTGGTGACAATGAATCCTAACAGCTTCGGATCGCTTGGTCTCTTATTCTTTGCAGGGGTCTTTACTGCGGTACCGCTTCTTTTATTCTCTGAAGGGGCAAAAAGAATTCCTCTTTATCAAGTGGGTATTTTACAGTACATTGCACCAACGATTACGCTGTTTTTAGGGTTATTTGTGTATCACGAGCATTTATCTTCAGCTAAAATTGTGACGTTTCTTTGTATCTGGGTGGCGATTTTATTGTTTACGACCTCTCAATTACGCATGAAAAAAACAGCGAATTCTCATTAAGTCCTACGAGCAGTTTGCTTTTTTTTGAAGGCGGATCATGTCATAATAAGTTGTTACCAAAACTGTAGAGGTGATTACATGTCATCAGCCAATGAGCTTACAGCTGCTTATCAATCTTTATGGAAAAATCGTCAGCTTGATGTCGATGATATGTCTTCTTTACACGAGGCAATATGTGATGATTTAAGCGATGCGCGCACTCATCCGAGGGCGAGAAAATCATTTCATCAAAAATATGTACTCGCTGTAGAGAGAATATTAGAAAGTGGGCTTCGGCATGATCATCAGCTGCAGCTGATCAGCTTACATACAAAAAAGCTGCGCGAATTAATTCAAAATGAAGGAAGGAACCACTCATGAAACCAATTCAAACGGAAGATGTCACAGCACATCTTGAATCGTTTTTAAATCGTCCAGTCTTCGTTCATCTTGAAACGACCACTGGTTCTTATTCAGCTCATGTAAATGAACAAAATATGACGGTCGTTGCCTATATCCGCAATGCGAAAGTCGTCTATTCACAGGCGAAAATAAAAGGACAAGGTCCGTACCGTGTTGGAATGAAAACAGAAGATGGCTGGATTTATGCAGAAGGATTAACGGATTATGTGTTTGATGACCATGGCCGCCTGCTGTTAGCTGGGCACTTGCCAGACGGGAAACTAGCGATCTCATTACAAATTAGTGAAACACCATTTCAGGTGTAGAAGAAAGGGTGACGAGTCATGAATGAACATGTACTAGTGATGCTGCCTCACCCAGATGATGAATCGTTTGGGGTTGCAGGTCTCATTGCACAAAGTAGAAAACGCGGCATCCCAGTCACGTATGCATGCGGGACACTTGGGGAAATGGGCAGAAATATGGGCAGCCCAACATACGCTAACCGTGAAACACTTCCTGAATTAAGAAAACAGGAATTAATCAGCGCCTGCAAAGAAATGGATATCACAGACTTACGTATGCTTGGACTTCGTGATAAAACATTGGAATTTGAAGACGACGAGTATTTAGCTGATGTGATGGAAACCATTATTAATGAAGTCAAACCTACACTGATTGTGACGTTTTATCCTGGACACGGTGTACATCCTGATCATGATGCGACAGGGGAAGCGGTGATTCGCGCTCTTTACCGTAAGAAAAAAGAAGATCGTCCTGTCACATACTGCATGGCCATTACGAAAAATAGAGAAGAAGTGCTTGGAAATGCAGATATTACGATCGACATTACAGATGTAGCAGATATCAAATTAAATGCACTGAGAGCGCATAGAACGCAAACAGAAGGCATGCTGAGAGAGCTTGAACAGAAGCTGAAAAACAAAGAACCTGTCGTCCAAAAATGGTTCGATGAAGAAATTTTCTGGACGTACCAATGGAATGACTAAATAAAAAAAAGCAGCTGACATTGATCAGCTGCTCAAATTGTTGACAAAGGGCTAAAATGATCTTGATTTTAGCCCTTTGTCTTCTTTTCAGCTTGATAGAAAACCTTTGAAGTCTAGGAAGGGCGAGCACCGGAACGGAGTGAATTTGACATTCGTGAGTACCGGCGCGCAGAGCTGACAACGAATGCGAGGGTTTGTCTACACGCTAGGCAGCTGACATCGATCAGCTGTTTTTTTTGTGTCGTATTTAGTGATTGGGCGCTTGTTGAAGCAATCGTTTTTCAATCAATCTGAGACGGATAAAGAGGACAATGGCACCAGCGGCAAGTCCGGCAATGAGACCAATCCAATACCCAAATGCCCCATACGAGGTATAGGTGCCAATCAGATAGCCGGAAGGAAGGCCGATCACCCAGTATGAAACAAATGCGGCAATGAGCGTATAGTTGACATCTTTATAGCCGCGCAGCGCCCCTTGAATGGGTGCAGCAATGGCATCTGACAGCTGGAAAAAGATCGCATAAATCAAAAATTGCTGTGTCAACTGTAAAACAGCCGATTCAGCTGTGTATAAACCAGCAATCTCTGGTCTAAATAATAAAATGAGTGCTGCCGTACACAAGGAGAATAATACCGCCGTTCCAATTCCGATATAGCTATAGCTTTGCGCGTCTTTATAACGCTTGGCACCAGCTTCAAACCCAACGACAATCGTTAAAGCCATCGAGATACTGAGCGGTAAAATATATAAGATGGAAGCAAAGTTCATCGCAGCCTGGTGACTTGCAATCGTCACAGTATCAAAGTGACCCATTAATAACGTAACTGCTGCAAAGATACTCGTTTCAAAAAAGATCGCAAACCCAATAGGAAGACCGATTTTCAGTATTTGCCCCATACGGGAGATATTGATTTGAGGCAGTTTCTGAAACAAACGAAATGAGGCAAATGGTTCTGCTTTCATGACAATACAAATACTCATGATGAAAATCGCCCAATACGTCAACGCAGAAGCAAGACCAGCTCCCGCACCGCCAAGCTTTGGAAAGCCAAAATTCCCAAAAATAAATACATAGTTTAACACAAAGTTAATCGGAAGTGCTGTTAACGTGATAAACATCGTTACACGTGTTTTCCCTAATGCATCAATAAATGACCTGAGCACCGAATAACCAAACAGTGGGATGATACCAAAAGCAAGAAAACTTAAGAAATGCCGCGCAATATCCTCTACGGATTGCTCAAGTCCAAGTCCCCCTAATACGTAAGGGATGCTAATTGTTCCAATTGCAATCACACAGATACTTAAAAGAAAGGATAAATAAATCGCCTGAAAGACAGCCTTAGGAACATCTTTTTTATGCCCTGCGCCCATCAGCTGAGCGACAATTGGCGTAACGGCCATTAATATACCAGCAAGTCCTGTATAAACGGGTGTCCAAATACTAGAACCGATCGCAACACCCGCAAGGTCTTCTGCACTCACTTTTCCAGACATCACGGTGTCTAAAAACGTAATAAGCGAAAGACCCGCTTGAGTGATTAAAATCGGAATCAAAATGGTTAAAAATAGTGTCACCTTAGCTCGAATGCTATTTGTTTCTCTCATCATAAGTTCCTCTCTGAACAGAAATAACGAGAGGATTATATCATGCTATGTAAAAAAATCAATTCTCTGTCGGATTATTTTTCTTAGATGGCTTCGTTTTTTTAAACATTTGGGCATAAATAAAGGAAAGACTGACAACACCTAAAATGCTGCAAGCATATTGAATCACTTTCTGAATGGTCATATTAAGTCACCTCCATAACAATAGAATGCGCATAATTTGTTATTTTATGACAACGAAAAGGAGGAGGGAAAAGGTCAAATGATCAATCGTACGAATGAAGAAGTGCAATTTAAAGTGGGCATGAGAACACACTTGATGAAAATTATGAAGGATGCAAGTGACATTATCGATACCCTTGATGAGATTGAGCAATGTCTACTTTGTGATCTCGAGTCATTACATGATGAGTTTAATGAAATGCATGCAGAGGCTTCCTCGTTTTATTTACAATCGTACATGGAAGAATTCACACCTGGATTTGCTCAATTTTCGTTAGCCATTGAGAGCTTATCAAAGCAAAAGCACGGGGCACTGATTGTGATACAAAGGCGGGATGAGGTCGAGGATTTTATTCAAAGAGGGACAAATCTTCATGCGAAAATTAGTGCTTCATTAATTGAAAGCATTTTCTACCCAGGAAATCCACTTCATGATGGTGCGCTTTTAGTCAAAGAAAATACGCTCGTATCTGCGGCAAATGTGCTCCCGCTTACTTCAAAAAAAGTCAGTCCTTCTCTTGGGACAAGACACAGGGCTGCGATTGGACTCTCTGGCATGACCGATGCACTTGTTCTCGTCGTTTCAGAGGAAACGGGTAAAATGTCATTTGCGAAAGAAGGAGTCCTTTATCCGCTCACTGTAAAAGAACCTGAAATCAGAAAATAAAAAACCAATCGCTGCATTCTTCATTCGGAAGGATGCTTTTTTCATTTGAGGAGAAAAAACAGGCAATTAAGTAAAAAGTCATTTGATACAGAAAAATTTGTCATGTAGAATAGAACTATGAAACTAGCAGCGTGCTTGTTTTGACAAATTTCTAAACGTCAACTTAAAAATTCCTTAAAAAATGTTTATAAATACAGCAAACGGCCGATACAAACGATATGGCTTTGTTTTAGCATTTTGAGTTGACTGCTTTAGCCTATTTGTTATTGCCCAACGTCTACATGTCGAGTAATATAATAGAAATAAAGATAAAATAGTGCAAGAGAAGCAGAGTCGTTAAATGCTAAACTTAAAACTAGTACATAAGTCTTGTTGAATGAAATCATGAAAGGCGGAGATTTATCTATGAAGAAAAAAGTAGTAACCGGCCTCACAGTTTCAGCGATCGCTGGCTCAGCTGTGTTTGCTGCACCGGCAGAAGCACAGACGATCAAGGTGAAAAGCGGTGACTCACTTTGGAAGATTGCCGAACAGTACAATACAAGTATTTCGGAGCTTCAATCTCTTAATCAACTAAAAACGACGATGATTTTTGCAGGACAAAGCTTGAAAATTCCTGGCGCAAAAAGCAAAAAATCCAGTTCGTCAACTGGTTCAAAAGCAACGAAATCAAATGCTTCAACGACATCAAGCTACACAGTAAAGCTTGGAGATTCTTTATGGCTTATTGCGAAAAATCATAAAATGTCAGTGGCAAGCTTAAAAAGTCTAAACAGCTTAAACAGTGACTTAATTCGTCCTGGACAAAAGCTAAAGGTATCTGGAAGCACGAAGACAAGCGGGAGCCAGTCATCAAACTCCTCTTCTAATTCCAGCTCAAACAATAAGACAACGAACTCAAATAGTTCATCTTCATCAAGTACATACAAGGTCAAATTAGGGGATTCTCTTTGGAAAATTGCGAATTCGCTCAATATGTCGATTGGTGAAATCAAAACATTGAACGGATTAAAATCTGATATGATTTATCCGAATCAAGTATTGAAAGTAAAAGGGACGGCTGCATCAAAACCAAGTCAGCCGAAACCTACTAAACCAAGCAATTCAAACAGTAACCAGTCTTCAAGCGGGAAAGCAACATCTTATACTGTAAAATCGGGCGATTCTTTATGGAAAATTGCGAATCAATTTAAAGTGCAAGTTCAGTCCATCCGTACAGCCAACAGCTTAAAAAGCGATGTGCTTAGAATTGGACAAGTTCTCAAAATTAATGGTGCAGCTTCAGGCTCAACTGGGTCGAATGGTTCTACGTCTAACGGCTCGACAAAGCCGGTCAACAATAACAAACCCGATGTGCCAATGAATGCAAAAATCACGACGATGATTCAAGAAGGTAAAAAGCTGACAGGCATTCCTTACAGATGGGGCGGCAATACACCATCTGGATTTGACTGCAGCGGCTTTGTTTATTATCTCATTAACAAGGTTTCGTCTGTATCGAGATTAAGCACTGCAGGCTACTGGAGTATGATGACACCTGTGAGCACACCTCAAGTTGGCGATTTTGTTTATTTCACAACGTACAAAGCGGGTCCATCTCATATGGGACTATACCTTGGCGGAGGAGATTTCCTTCACGCAAGTGACAACGGAGTGGGGATCTCAAACTTAAGCAATCCATATTGGAAAAAAGCCTATTTAGGTGCAAAACGTTTCTTCTAAAAAAGCCGATTTTCGGCTTTTTTTGTTTGCCCATTGATCAGGTTGTCCATACTGATATTAAAAGGGGGCAATCATATGAAAAAGTCAGTGTGGTTGATCATGATGTGTCTGGTCTTTGTTGCAACAGCTTGTCATGCACCGCCGAAAAAAGAAACGACAGAAGAAACCATTGAAGTTGCAGCACCTAAGCAAGCACCAGTTACCACGTCACTCATCAATGAAAACGGGCAAAAAATAGGGAGCATCGAAGTAAGAGACTCCTCAGAAAACGGGCTGGATTTACATGTGAAAGCGAAAAATCTGCCGCCAGGTCCTCATGGCTTCCATATTCACGAAACAGGAAGATGTGAAGCGCCAGATTTTGAAACGGCAGGGGCTCACTTTAATCCAACACACCGGGAGCATGGCTTTGATAACCCAAAGGGTCATCATGCTGGAGATATGCCTAATTTAGAAGTTGGGGCAGATGGACAAATTGATGTTGTCGTGAATGTACCAGATGTGACGTTAAAGGGAGGATCGAACCAATTAATCGATCAAAATGGGCGTAGCTTTATCATTCATGCAGAAGCAGATGATTACTTAAGCAACCCTTCTGGAAACTCAGGGAAACGCATCGCATGCGGAGCGATCACAAAAGAAATGGTAAAATAACAGATGTCTAGCCTTTATGTATTGAGTGCATAAAGGTTTTTTTAGTATACTTGGTGAGGAAAATGATCGAAGAGAGGAATTAATCATACATGTTTAACGAACAATTACTCCCAGAAGAAATTCAAGCAATGATTGAAGCAAAAGCAAAAGGACTAGAAGAAGAATTCCGTCCGCTTATTGGAACAGGCGGCTATGAATCACAGGACACGTCTATCATACAAGATGCGATGATTGCACTAGCACTCGGCAAAAACGTTCTTTTAAAAGGGCCGACTGGTTCAGGTAAAACAAAATTAGCAGAAACTTTATCTGCTTTCTTTCAGCAGCCGATGCACAGTGTGAACTGCTCGGTTGATCTTGATGCAGAAAGCTTGATTGGCTATAAAACCATTCACAATGATGGTCAAGTTGCTTCTATTGAATTTATTGAAGGACCTGTAACGAAAGCAATGAAAAAAGGCCATCTTTTATATATTGATGAAATCAACATGGCAAAGCCAGAAACCCTGCCTATTTTAAACGGTGTACTCGACTACAGAAAAATGATGACAAATCCATTTACAGGAGAGGTCGTTCGAGCAGATGAAGGCTTTGGCGTGATAGCGGCAATCAACGAAGGCTATGTCGGCACAGTGCCTCTAAATGAAGCATTAAAAAACCGATTTGTTGTCATTGACGTTCCATATATCGGCGGCGGCATCTTAAAGGATGTACTGCAATCTCAATCTGTATTAAAGGATGAACGTTTAATCGATCAATTCGTGCAGCTCTCATCAGACCTCATTACACAGGCACACAACGGGCAGGTGAGTGAAGAAGCAGCATCCATTCGCGCCCTTCTAGACACATGTGATCTTGCGCAATACATCCCGCCACTTCGTGCAGTTGAACGAGGGATTGTTGAAAAGCTAGAAGATGACCGGGAAAAAGCAGCGGTAAGAAATATTGCCCAAACATTATTCGAGTGAGGTTCTGAGTTTTGAAATTCATCAAATTTAATGACAGCAGAATCGATTCATTTTTATTTATGGAATTAACGGATTTAGCCAAAACGTTAGCAAAAAGTGATGATGTCGAGCTTGAATACGGGGTGCAGTCCTACTATGATCCTTTTGAAAAGAAAATTTTCATCAGCCATTTTTGGGATGACCGTAAACAGGAAGACATGACAGCCGGACTGAAAAGTGATGTATTCCTCCGTGCAGTAGGAACCGTTTATAGTGATCTGACTGTCTTTCAGGAAATCATTCGCTATGCTCATACAATGTCCATTCCTGACCTGTGTAAACAATTGTTTATGCTCTTTGAAGATATCCGGATTGAAGAGCGGATTAAACGTGACCGCCCAGGAACAAAAAAGGTATTTAAACGAAGAAGAGAGCTATACCGGCGTCATTTTAAGACGCAATTAACGATTAACCAAGAGCGGAGCATTTTAACGGATGCACTCTATTGTGCAATGTATGTGAAGCTGACAGCGGATTCACCGCTAGAAGAAATTCCGCCTCTTCACGAGCGGATCAACCCAATGATTCCATTTATTGAATCAAGTCTTGAGCGTGTATATGAAGCGCGTTCAACCGGAGATATCGCAGTCATCGTCAAAGAATTAATGGAAGGCTTTGATGAGCTTCTTGATAAAGATATGCTGAATACGTACTTTTTCTTCCCGGAATTGGACTATGAAAAAGCGGCAAAAGAACCGCTGTTTCATGACTTAAAAAGAAAACCTAAATTAAGCGAGGACATCAAAGTCGACCGGGAAAAAGAGGGCGATGAAGACATCCACCAAGAATATATGGAAGTGTGGCATCGAGAAACAGAAGCGCCGTCAAAAAGCTTCCTTCAATTTGATTTAGAGCACGGCGGGAAAAGTGATCTCGGGAAGGATGCAGCAAGAGAAGGCGATGACGGAGATCAAGCACTTGGCACTGTCCAAGGCTCTGCCAAGCAGACTCACCGAAAAGATTATTCAAAGCTTGAGGCGCTAGAAGAGGCTGAAGGCGAGGAAAGCGGAGCGGATGCTCATGAGAATGGAAAAGAGAACAAATATGCGTTTCCAGTCATGATTTCACCAGATCCTCCCGCGCCAGAACAAATCGATGTATACAAGCAGCACGCCAAGGAGATTGAGCCTTATCAGAAACGGTTAAAACAGATGATTCAAAAAACGCTCGAACATAAAAAAACATGGCCAAAAACGGATCTTCATGCAGGACGTCTGAGTAAAAAACTCATTCGTTATTTTACAGAGTCGAATCCGCGTCTTTTCTATAAAAAACAGGCACCTTCTTCGGAGATTGACGCTGTTTTCACTTTATTAGTGGATTGTTCTGCCAGCATGTTTGACAAGATGGACGAGACGAAAAAAGGCATTGTTCTATTCCATGAAGCCTTAAAGTCCGTTCAAGTCCCGCATCAAATTGTGGGGTTTTGGGAAGATACAAACGACGCATCAGAAACAAGTCAGCCGAACTATTTCAACACAGTCGTGTCGTTCAAAGATTCTTTATTTGATGCAGGTCCTTCCATTATGTCTCTTGAGCCAGAAGAGGATAACCGGGATGGCTATGCGATTCGCCAAATGACAAAAATGATATTAAAACGAAGAGAAGAGCAAAAGTTTCTCATTGTTTTTTCTGATGGAGAGCCAGCTGCATTCAGCTACGAACAAAATGGGATCGTCGATACACATGAAGCAGTTCTTGAGGCGAGGAAAAAAGGCATTGAAGTAATCAATGTGTTTTTATCCAATTCACCGATCGAAGAAGCACAGATGAAAACCATTCAAGATATGTATGGCAAGTTCAGCATTTTTGTACCAGATGTCGATACATTGCCAGATGTTTTATATCCGTTACTGAAGAAATTACTGCATAAAAGCATTGGGGCATAAGGTTTTGCCCCTTTCTTCAAAATATTTTTCGGAATGATTTAAATTTTTTGTTTTTCTGTGAATTTTTTATCTTTAATTGAACAAAGAATGTAGAAAGTAATCCGAAACAGTGGTAGAATATTATTGGAAGCGTTTTATTACATAAATTTGGTCATTGTGTTCTGGAAGTTATATCGAGATAGTGTTCAATCACTTGATGATCAAAGTTGGGGGTAGTGTTCAAAATGTTTCAAAATGATGTGAAACAACCGTTGAGTTGGGAAGAATTTCATGGTCCGAACCTCGGCTATGTGCTCGAGCTCTACGATCAGTATGTCCAGGATCCTACTAGTGTTGATGAAGATCTAAGAGGCATATTTGATGAACTTGGTGCACCACCGAGTGAAATGAAGGAGGAAATTGGGAAAAAAGAAAATAGCGTAGTTACTTCTGAACAAATCCAAAAGATAGCATCAGTCGTTAAACTGGCAGAAGACATCAGAACGTATGGCCATTTAAATGCTTCCGTCAATCCTCTTCGCAAAGAAAAGGAATTACAAGAGCTGTTTCCTTTAAAGGAATACGGTTTAACAGAAGAAGACGTCAAGAATATTCCAATATCTATTATTAGTCCTGACGCACCAAAACACATTTCAAACGGCATAGAAGCCATTAACCATTTGAGAAATACGTATAAGCGTACCATTTCATTTGAGTTTGATCACGTACATGATTTCGAAGAACGGAACTGGCTCTCAAAATCAATCGAGTCTGGTGAACTATTTAAGAAAAAACCAGCCGATAAACTAGTTTCTGTATTCAAGAGATTAACAGAAGTTGAGCAGTTCGAACAGTTTCTTCATAAAACATTTGTTGGGCAAAAGCGCTTCTCAATAGAAGGATTAGACGCACTTGTCCCAGTACTTGATGAAATTATTTCAGAGTCTGTTACACAAGGGACTTCAAATATTAACATTGGAATGGCACACAGAGGCCGTTTAAATGTATTAGCACATGTGTTAGGAAAACCATATGAGATTATTTTCTCAGAATTCCAGCATGCGCCAAATAAAGAGCTTGTTCCATCAGAAGGCTCTATTGGTATCAGCTACGGGTGGACAGGTGATGTAAAGTACCATCTTGGAGCAGATCGTCAAATTAAAGACGAAGATACAAAGAGTGCGAGAGTCACGCTTGCTAATAACCCAAGTCACTTGGAATTCATTGATCCAATCATTGAAGGAAGCACACGTGCTGCTCAGGAATTACGTACTCAAAAGGGCTATCCAGTACAAGACGTTGAAAAGGCATTAGCCATCTTAATTCATGGTGATGCGGCATTTCCTGGGGAAGGAATTGTGGCAGAAACATTAAATTTAAGTCAACTTGTAGGCTATCAAGTGGGCGGAACAATCCATATCATTGCAAACAATATGATCGGATTTACGACGGAAAGCAATGAATCTCGTTCAACGAAATATGCAAGTGACCTTGCAAAAGGGTTTGAGATTCCAATTGTTCACGTCAATGCAGATGATCCAGAAGCATGTTTAGCGGCTGTTCAATTAGCTGTAGAATACCGCAAACGCTTTAAGAAGGATTTCTTAATTGACTTGATCGGTTACCGTAGATACGGTCATAACGAAATGGATGAGCCTTCTACGACTCAGCCGATGCTGTACGATGCAGTCAGAAAGCACAAAACGGTCAAGAATATCTTTGCAGATAAACTTGTCACAGAAGGTCTTCTAACGAAAGAGCAGCGTGAAGAAATCGAGCAGGCTGTAGCGACGAGAATAGAAGAGGCCTATCAAAAGGTGCCTTCAAAGAAAGAGCATACGATTCAAGAAATTGAACTGCCAGAACCAGTATCAAATGGCTTCCCAGCAGTGGATACATCCGTAGAGTTTGATGTATTACGAAAGCTGAATGAAGAATTGATCAGCTGGCCGGACGATTTCCAAGTATTTGGTAAGCTTAAACGGATCCTTGAAAAACGTGCAAAAGTGTTTACAGATGACCGTAAAGTAGAATGGTCACTTGGGGAAGCACTTGCATTTGCATCTATATTAAAAGACGGTACGCCAATTCGAATGACCGGACAGGATTCAGAGCGCGGTACTTTTGCTCAAAGAAACCTTGTTCTTCACGACAGTCAAACTGGAGATGAATTTATTGCTCTTCATGAGCTGAGTGATGCAAACGCATCATTTACTGTTCATAATAGTCCACTGTCAGAGGGCTCAGTCATCGGGTTTGAATATGGTTATAATGTCTATTCTCCTGAAACGTTAGTCATTTGGGAGGCTCAATTTGGAGACTTCGCAAATGCGGCTCAAGTGTATTTCGATCAATTTATTTCAGCTGGACGCGCAAAATGGGGACAAAAATCAGGTCTAGTGATGCTCTTGCCTCATGGATATGAAGGACAAGGTCCTGAGCATTCAAGTGGAAGAACAGAGCGATTCCTGCAATCAGCTGCTGAGAATAACTGGACAGTGGCGAACCTCACAAGTGCAGCGCAATACTTCCACATTCTTAGAAGACAGGCGAAAATGCTGCTTCGTGAAGAGATTCGTCCGCTTGTCATCATGACACCGAAGAGTCTGCTTCGTAACCCGAACACATTGTCTGAAGTCCAGGAATTAACGGATGGACAGTTCCAACCAGTTCTTGAACAACCAGGCCTTGTGCATGATCACGAAAAAGTATCGCGACTCGTGCTATCTAGCGGGAAGGTATCAATCGATATTAGTGATCGTTTTACTCAAATGGAAGAGCCGAAAGATTGGCTTCACATTGCGAGAGTCGAACAACTATATCCATTCCCAGCCAAAGATATTAAAGCGATTTTATCAAAACTAACAAACTTAGAAGAAATCGTATGGGCGCAAGAAGAGCCACAAAATATGGGGGCTTGGGGATACATTGAGCCATATTTACGTGAAATTGCGTCTGAAAAAGTAAAAGTACGTTACATCGGCCGAAGAAGACGTTCAAGTACGGCTGAGGGTGATCCAACTGTGCATAAAAAAGAACAAGAACGAATTGTATCTGATAGCTTGACTCGCAAAAACTAAGGGGGAAATGAAAAATGGCGGAAATTAAAGTACCTGAATTAGCGGAATCGATCTCGGAAGGAACGATAGCTCAATGGCTAAAGCAGCCGGGCGATTATGTGGAGCAGGGAGAATACCTGTTAGAACTTGAAACAGATAAAGTCAATGTCGAACTGACAGCAGAAGAATCTGGTGTACTGAAAGAAGTGCTGAAGGATTCTGGTGACACTGTACAAGTTGGAGAAGTCATCGGAACAATTGCAGCGGGTGAAGCTGGCGGAAGCGAGTCCGCAGCTCCAGCACCTGAGCAAGAGTCTGCACCAGCTTCGAAAGAAGAACCGGTAGCTGCTCAAAAAGAAGAAGCAGTGAAAGAAGAGCCGAAATCTGGTAATGGCAGAACCATCGCTTCTCCTGCAGCTAGAAAACTAGCGAGAGAGAAGGGACTAGACTTATCTGAAATTCCAACCGTAGATCCGCTGGGCAGGGTACGAAAGCAGGATGTCGCTTCTTATCAAAAAAATGAAGCACCTGCAAGTGCACCAAAAGCCACGCCAAAAGCAAATGCTGCGGTGCAAAATGAACAACCAGGAAAGCCAATTGAACGTGAGAAAATGTCGCGCCGCAGACAAACGATTGCAAAACGTTTAGTTGAGGTTCAGCAAACGGCTGCAATGCTGACGACATTTAATGAAGTAGATATGACGGCTGTGATGGACTTAAGAAAACGCCGTAAAGATGCCTTCCTTGAACAAAATGATGTAAAGCTTGGCTTCATGTCTTTCTTCACAAAAGCAGTTGTAGCAGCACTGAAGAAATATCCGCTGCTTAACGCAGAAATTCAAGGTGATGAGCTCGTCTTGAAGAAATTCTATGACATCGGCATCGCTGTTGCTGCTAACGAAGGACTTGTCGTACCGGTTGTCCGTGATGCAGACAGATTGTCGTTTGCAGGGATTGAAAAGGAAATTGGTCATCTTGCGAAAAAAGCACGAGATAACAAATTGTCTCTAAATGAGCTGCAAGGTGGATCATTCACGATCACAAACGGCGGAACATTCGGTTCACTGCTTTCAACACCAATTTTAAACAGCCCTCAAGTTGGAATTTTAGGGATGCACAAAATTCAGCTTCGACCTGTGGCAATTGATGAAGAACGTTTTGAGAACCGTCCGATGATGTATTTAGCTCTTTCTTACGACCACCGGATTGTCGATGGTAAAGAAGCAGTTGGATTCCTTGTCACGATTAAAAACTTACTTGAAGATCCAGAGCAGCTATTACTTGAAGGATAATCTTCAATTTGAAAAGCTAGCACCCATTAAAGGTGCTAGCTTTTTTTCTTTTCATTTTCAGTATTTCCTCTCTTTGACCAATACGTCGCAAGCCAGGAACCAGATAAATTATGCCACACACTAAAAATGGCACTTGGTACGGCTGCAAGTGGCGAGAAGTGTGCTGTCGCTAGAGCTGCACCAAGTCCAGAGTTTTGCATGCCTACTTCAATCGAGATGGCTCTTCGAGAAGGGATATCCATTTTGCACCACTTTGCAATAAGGTAACCAAATAAAAGACCAAGTCCATTATGTAAGATCACAACGGCCAATATTAGCAGCCCAGATTGAAGAATCTGCTCTTTATTTGCACTGACAACCGCTGCAATGATCACTACAATTCCGGCGACAGATACAAGCGGCAATGCTTGAACCGCATAGGTCACTTGTTTTTTGAAAAACAATTTAACGATGACACCTAAGATAATTGGGATCAACACAACTTGTACAATTGACAAAAATAGCGCTTCCGGCGATACAGGTAACCATGATCTTGCAAAGAGTAAAATAAAGACAGGTGTAAAAAATGGAGCAAGAAGGGTCGATATGGTGGTGACGGCTACAGATAATGCCGTATTTCCTTTCGCCAAAAAGGTCATCACATTGGATGCTGTACCGCCTGGGCAGCAGCCCACAAGAATAACGCCTACTGCAATTTCAGAAGGAAGCTTTAATCCGTAAGCTAATAGAAAGGCGATAAGCGGCATGAGTGTGTACTGCGCCAGAACCCCAATCAGCACATAGAGAGGTTTTCGAAACAGCTCTTTAAAATCTTCAGCAGACAGGGTAAGCCCCATCCCAAACATAATAATACCGAGTAAAAAAGGAATATAAGGTCCAATCTTAGAAAATTCGGCAGGAAAGGCAAATCCAAGACACGCAAATAAAATGACCCAAATTGCAAAGGTTCTTCCTGCAAAGTGACTAATGGTTAATAAAATCTTCATTCATTGCTTCAGCTCTCTTTCTATACATATCTTTTCTATTTTAAATGAATTTTCTGAAAAAACAACCCATTCTTTTAGTGCCGATAATAATATTATGTAAACTATAAATACTCCATATAAGCAAATGCCTACATGGAGTAGCGTTTTTAAAAAGGGGTCCATTTCACTTGCTGAGCTTGCTTAAGGCGTGCTTCTGGCTCACGCCAGTCAACGACATTCCACCAGCGATCTACATATGTCGCTTTTTCATTCAGATATTGCAGATAGTAGGCGTGCTCCCATACGTCAAGAGCTAGAAGAGGGATCACATCCCATTGTGATAAAAATTGATGGCGTTCTGCTTGTAAAATCTCTAATCGCTGAGATCTTGGTGCCCATACGAGAATGGCCCATCCAACACCTTCAACTTGTTTGGCTGCAGCTGAAAATTGGGATTTGAATGCATCATAGCTTTCAAACGATTGTTCAATAAGACGAAGCATTTGACCAGTGGGCTTTCGTTTGCCTGAAGGACTCATAGAAAACCAAAAAATGCAATGTAAATAGTGTCCCGCACCATTGAAGGCTAGCTCCCGTTCCCAATGCTTGATCATTTTAAAATCATTGGTTCTTCTTGCTCTTTTTAAGGCAAGCTCAGCTTGGTTCAGACCATCAACATATGATTGATGATGCTTCTGGTGATGCAAATACATCACCTCTTTTGAAATAAACGGTTCTAGTGCATCATACCGGTAAGGGAGAGGGGGTAATTGATGGCCGCCAACTGCCACATCTCGCATTGCATCTTGTGGAATTATATCCTCTGCAATACTTTCAGCCAATTCGTACCACTCTTCTTCACTGGAATGTTCATCATTCATGATGAACGATAAATGTTCTGCTTTCTGACGGGTGTTGTCATCTTGAACTGCACCTTGAATGGAGCTAAGCCAATCTTTAAGCTGCATGCGATATTCTTCCTTATTCATTTTTACGCCTCATTTCTTCTAAAAATGTGGAACAAGCCATCATTGGAAAGACAAATGGATAGCTATGATAGGTGATGTAAAATTGCTTTGGAAGACCAATACCTACTGGATAGTGCAAGGCTTCACTCGAGTGCTGATGTTGAATCAAAAATGAGATGGCTTTTAAAATCACTTTGTCATCTGGCTGCACATATTGCAAAAGTGCCTCAGCAGCCCAAGCTGTTTGAACCACTGTTCCAAATGGAAGCGGGACATACCTTTTAACCTCTGCACTTTTACACGATTCTCCGAAGCTGCCATCTTCTAATTGAATTGTTTTTAAAAATCGACATGCTTTTTGAACAGCAGAATGCGATGAGGAGATGCCAGCAGCCTTTAGTCCTGTTAACGCAGCCCAAGTACCATAAATATAGCAAACGCCCCATCTGCCGAACCATGATCCGTTTTTCTCTTGATGATCAAGCAGCCATTTCACACAATGATCTTTTTGTCTTTGTATGAGTGGTGACATGCTATTCTCTTCAAGAGCAATAAGATGGAGCACACGACCTGTAATATCAGGCGTAGAAGGATCAATGGCCGCATCCTCAGCAGATTCGAGCGGGAGATGACGAAGCAAGAAGTGATTTTGATTTTTTTCAAAAGCTGAAAAGCCGCCATCCCGGTTTTGCATGGAAAGAAGCCAATCAAATCCTCGTTTCCACTGAACGGGAGCGTATGTTTGAGGAACGGCTTTTAACACAATTTGCGTATCATCGCAATCTGGGTTATTTGTGTTTAAATCTGAAAAACCAAAGCCTCCCGGAGCCGCATGCCGGTTATGGAACGCCCAATCTGCTTTCTTCATTTGCTGCCGGTTCAGTAAGTACGTAAAAGACTTTTTGATCACTGGATCATCTTGTGTTCTGCCTGCTCGCTGAGAAGCATAACTGACAAGCGCTGTATCCCAAACAGTGGATGTAGAATTCTCAGCATATTTCCTGCCCCGACAGTCAGTGACTAGCTGTTTCATCCCTTTGACTGCTTTTAAAATGAGATGATGTCCCGGAGAGTATCCAAGACTCATGAGTGCATAGACCATAAAAATACTGGCACTTAAATAGCTGTACAGCGTGCCATCTTTTTCAAGGCGTTCAAACATATACCGCTTCGCTGCCTCATACCCGAAAAAGTCGAGCCGGCTGTCGAGTGCTGTATACGACCGCATGTATGCTAGAAAGTGGTGAGTGGAACGTTCTTCTCTTGCCATAAACCAGTCAAAAGGATTTTTAGACATGTTTGCATCAAGATGTGCTAAGCTTGGAAACTGTTCATGTGAGGTATATCGTTTGTTGAGTGCAATCATCATTGGGACAAAATGAATTCTTGCATATGCACTAAGATGATAGAAGTGAAGCGGGAAGTATGTAGGGATGAGTAAAAATGAAAGTGGTGCATTGAAGTATGGCCAAGGGTGCATGCCATTGACGGCAAGCATCCACTTTGTCATAAAATGAACGTCCTTCAAACCGCCATTTGATCGAATAAAATGTGCTGCTTTTTCCATATGCGGCTCATCTTGTTGATACCTGCCTGACACGAGCATCCCGCAGTAGCCTTGCACAGTCGCGGTTACATGTCCCGCCTGATCATGATACAAAGAAAAAGAACCATCCTCATTTTGCTTTTCACGTATAGCTTCTGCCAATTGATGAACCAAAGCCTGATCCGAATCACCGACCGCCTTTAACAGCATAATCAAAAAAGCATTTGTCATCATTGGCCCTTCAAAGCAGAAGACAAAAGCGCCATCTTTTCGTTGTCTGCGCTGCATTTGCATGTGCAATTCATCAATATATTCGTTTACTTTTGTTTTAAAATCTTGCATATTCGGCCATGCTCCTTTCCTTTATTACTATATTCAGGAGCCTGCCTGTCACATGCAATCACAAAAAAGCCGATGACATGGTCACCGGCTTTATAGGCGTCATTAGTCTTGGAGATTAATCCACACACTTTTGACTTCTGTATAGTTGTTAAGGGCGTATGATCCCATTTCTCTGCCAAGACCTGATTGCTTGTATCCTCCAAACGGGGAGGCAGCATCAAAGACGTTATAGCAGTTGACCCAAATCGTGCCTGCTTCAAGACGTGCAGCAATGTCATGGGCATGCTTTAAGTTTTCTGTCCAAAGTCCTGCGGCTAAACCATAGTCAGACTGGTTGGCTCTTTCGACCACTTCATCAATGGAATCGTAAGGAATTGCAGATAGGACAGGTCCAAAGATTTCTTCTTTTGCGATGGTCATGTCATCTTCTACATCTTTAAAAACAGTAGGGGAGACAAAATAACCAGCCTCATAAGGGCAATCGCCACCGACAACGGCTGTTGCACCTTCTGATTTACCTTTTTCAATATAGCCTAACACGCGCTCGTGCTGTTCTTTACTTACGAGAGGTCCGATTTGCGTATCTTGATGAAGACCGGCTCCTTGTTTGAGGGATGTCGCATATTCAGCCATTTGATCGACAACCTCATCATATTGGCTCCGGTGAACAAAGACCCTAGAACCTGCACAGCATACCTGACCTTGGTTAAACATGACCCCATTTAAAGCACCTGGAATGGCTTTCTTTAAATCGGCATCTGGCAAAATAATATTTGGTGATTTTCCGCCAAGTTCTAATGTGACCCTCTTAATGGATTTGGCTGCTTTCTCCATGATGAGTTTCCCAACATTTGTTGACCCCGTGAAGGCAAGCTTATTCACATCAGGGTGATCGGTTAACGCATTCCCGGCTGTTTCGCCAAATCCAGGTACGATGTTAATCACACCTTCTGGGAAGCCGGCTTTATCCACTAATTCAGCTAAATAAAGAGCAGAGAGTGGTGTTTGTTCTGCTGGTTTTAACACGATGGTGCAGCCAGTCGCAAGTGCAGCACCCATTTTCCACATGGCCATAAGCAGCGGGAAATTCCAAGGAATGATTTGTCCTACAACGCCAACAGGCTCATGACGGGTATAATTAAAATATCCTTGGCTGACAGGAATGGTTTGTCCGCTTATTTTGGTTGTCCAGCCCGCATAATAGCGCATATGCTCGATTGCGAGAGGGATATCTGCATTGGTTGTTTCATTAATTGGCTTTCCGTTATCTAAAGTTTCGAGCTGAGCGAGCTCTTCTTGGTTTTCTTCCATTAAATCGGCAAGCTTAAACATGAGGCGGGCGCGTTCTGCGGCAGACATGGAGCGCCAAGGACCATGAAAGGCTTTTTTGGCTGCTTTTACTGCCTCATCAATGTCTTTTGCACCTGCTTCATATACATCAATAAGGGTTTCACCTGTGGCTGGGTTAGGAGTTGAAAAGGTTTTGTTATCGTGACTTGTGACAAACTGACCATTAATGTAGAGTTTTTTCGTCCCTTGGAGAAAAGATTCGAGTTTTGAACTAATTTGAAGTGTTGTAGAGCTCATAAATAAACAAACCTCCTTAAAGATATGGATTGTTCTGCGAGTTCTAGGTGAAAAAGCGGACCTGAAGCAAATGATCTAGTATACGCACATGGATGTAAACGTATACATTCATCATATTACACCACATGTTTGAAAGCAATCCATAACACTCATTGCATTTCATGAAAAATTGGCTAAAATAAATGTATAGATGAAAAAAGGAGTTTTTAAATCATGATCCATCAAAACTGGCAAACGGCTCAAACGTTAAAACAAGTAAAATGTATACATACGAATGCGAAAAAATATATGGTCGACCGTGCACTAACGGCTGGAAGCACATATGAAGTGAAAAATGAAACAGAAGAATTCCTGTTTGTCGTTGATAATACAGGTAAAGTAGGCGGGTATTATAAAGAGTATTTCGAAGACTTTTCTGCTGAATGATTTTGATCATCATCACTCATACTAAGAAAAACAGTAAAGGGTGATGATGATGAAAAAGAAGCAAACAGATGAGCAGAATCAACAAAATGCTTGGCATGATAACGAAGATGCTGATATGGCAATTACGCTTGAGCAGATTTCCGATGTATATGCCGAGGGAACCATTGAAACACCAAAAGACGAATAGTCCAGATTGTTGACAAAGTGCTAAAATGATCTTTATTTTAGCACTTTGTCTTCTTTTTCAGTGTGACATGAAAACCTTTGCAGCCCTAGGAAGGACGAGTACCGGCGCGGAGCGAATTTGACATTCGTGAGCACCGGACTGACAAAGAATGCGAGGGTTTGTCTACACGCTGACAGTGATTTGAAAAAATCACTGTTTTTTTATTGGTCACAATTCAACCATTTTTCTCAAAAAGAACTGAAACTTTTTTCCTGCTTTAACTGTCTAAATAAGTAGAGGAAAGAGCATCGAATCAAAAAGAAAAAGTTAAATGAAATTTAATCTATTCGTAATGGAATAACGATCATTTATAGCGTATTCTATAAGTGAGAACAAAACGTACCCACAGAGCGTGTGGCCGTTTTTTCATAAAGGAATTTGATGGAGGAAGAGGGGGTTTACGTGGGTATTTTTTCTGTCAGTAAACAAAATGATAAGAAATTCGAATCCTTACTAATTGAAGGGGAAAGAATTGAAGCTGTTTACAGACTGCGTCACGACCAAATTTGTTTCACCAATAAACGACTGATCTTTGGCGATAACCGCGTATTTTCTAAGAAGAAAGTTAGGGTCTCCTTGCCATATCGATCAATTGAAAGTTTTGCCATTCAAGAAGCTGGCGTGTTTGATCAGGACACAGGTATGCTGCTTGTCACAAGCTCAAAAGTATTTGAACTCGATTTTTCAAAAGAGACGGATTTGAGTGATGTTCAAGCCATTTTGACAAAACATATTTGCTGATCAACCTTGCGATTACATAGATCACATGCACTTTTCTCATTCTACGTATTTATTTTAATAGATCGCACATTGCCTGAGCCCTTCCCCATATTTTCTGGGAAGGGCTTTTTTTGTTTAGGTGTTTGAATGATAGCAAAAAAGGATAAAGATGAAACAGATACAGAAAGGAGAATGAACAATGAAAGTATTAGTTGCTGGAGCAAATGGACATACAGGTAGACTCGTCATTCGTTATTTAAAAGAAAAAGGACATGAGCCGCTTGCTCTCATTCGAGATGAAAAACAAGCGGATGCGCTAAAAGAACTAGGTGCAGCGCCTGTCATCGGTGATCTTGAAAAGGATGTGACAGATGCTGTGAAACAAGCAGATGCTGTCATCTTTGCAGCTGGTTCAGGCTCGAAAACAGGTGCAGATAAGACGATTGCAGTGGATCAAGAAGGTGCAAAACGTCTTGTCGACACAGCGAAAAAAGAAAACATTCAGCATTTTGTGATGCTGAGTTCCTTTAATGCCGATGATCCAAACCAGGGAAAAGGGCAAGGAAGTATGGAAATTTATTATGAGGCGAAAAGAAAAGCAGATGAACATTTAAAACAGTCTGGACTTTCCTATACCATTGTCCGTCCAGGTGCCTTGCTGCATGAGGAAAAGACAGGAAAGATTGAAGCTGCGGAGCATATTTCAGATAATCAAAACATTGAGATTTCAAGAGAGGACGTAGCCACTGTACTAGTGGAAAGCTTAACAGAATCCAATGTGAAAAATAAATCCTTTGACTTAATTAAAGGGGATAAACCAGTAGAAGAAGCACTTCGCACCCTGTAAGAGAAGCAAGCTGCTGCCAATAAGGCGGCGGCTTTTTTGATGTTTTCAATTCCCTTGCAGCGGGAAGGTAATAAGAAAGGAGTGATTGACCGTGGGCTTAACGAAAGAACAAAAAGCTGATTTATACGAAAGATTGAATCAATTAAAGGAAGATGTAAAAGGGTCAAAAAAGAAAGAAGAATCTATGCTAAGTGAATCGAGCGAGATTTCAAATGGTGTTGGGAACCATATAGCTGATCATGGGAGCATCTATTTAGACCGCATGACCGAACAAACGCTGGACCAAGTTGACGGCCAGCTTGAAGCTGAAATTGATGCAGCACTGAAACGAATGGAAGACGGAACATATGGGGTTTGTGAGAAAACAGAGAAAGACATTCCATATGAACGTTTAAAAGCAGTTCCCTATACACGTTATTCAATCGATGCGAAGAAAAATGAAGAAACCACTCAAGACCCAAACGAGTTTGACCGTAATTTCTCAGATCAAATGCGTGATTTAACAAATAGACAAACAATGGATCAGATGCATTCAGATACGTATGAACGATTAGAGGAAGAGCAGGATGTTGACATAGACGAAGAAAAATAGGATAATAAAGCGAAGTTACATTTTTTCAGAATAATTTTTTCTTATGTATGCAATGACAAATATCTTGTATACATGAGTATTTCATAGAAAAAAGATCTCTTGAAATTTAATAAACTTTCGTGTAATATAGTTTAAAGGCTGCGATGCGCGTAATGTTAATTAAGTTTTAACCTTTAAGCTGTAATAGGGAGTTTTATATTGAAGCCGGAATGTCATGCCTCCTTAGAGAGGAAGACAGGAACGTTTCTGCAAACACCCACTTTGAGGAGTGGTGGTTTAAAACTTTCTTACTTAGATTACGGCATCCGCAGCTTTTCCTAGGATGATTCAAGCCATTTTCCATTTCGGAAAATGGCTTTTTATTTTGTAAAAAGACGAAATTCGACTGATCGCCTGTAGAGGCAAGAATCTATGTTAAAATGGACAAAACAAATGACGGAGAGGGAATTGAATGTTAGAACAAGCAGAAGCACTCCTGAAACAATATTATGGCTTTGATGCCTTTAGAAAAGGACAGAAACAAGCTATTGAAGCGATTGTAAATAAACAAAAGGATACCGTCTGCATTATGCCGACAGGCGGAGGGAAGTCAGTTTGCTATCAGATCCCTGCGCTAATGATGGAAGGTACAACGATCGTAGTATCTCCGCTTATTTCTTTAATGAAGGATCAGGTTGATGCGTTAAATGAGATGGGCATACGTTCTTCCTTTTTAAACAGTACTCTGTCCGCAGCTGAAATGAATGAAAGGCTGAAAAAATGCGAAAACGGGGAATATGAACTGCTTTATATCACACCTGAACGCTTACAAAATGAACGTTTTTTTCAGCTGTTAGATCGGTTAACGATTCCTTTAATCGCGATTGATGAAGCGCACTGTATATCCGAGTGGGGACATGATTTTAGGCCAAGTTATCGCTTCATTCAAGAATGCTTGAACAAGCTGTCAAAAAGACCGGTGATTGTCGCATTAACAGCTACAGCGACGAAAAAGGTACACCAAGATATATGTGAACAGCTTGGCATAAACGGAGAAGAAACCGTCTTTACTGGGTTTGCTAGAGAAAATTTGTCCTTTCAAGTGATCAAAGGAGAAAACAGTGAACGTTTTATCACACAATATATGAAGAAAAACAGTCTTGAGTCTGGCATTATTTATACAGCCACTCGTAAAGAAGCGGATAATATTTATCATCGACTAAAAAAACAAAAGATCAAAGCTGGCGTTTATCATGGTGGATTGGATGATCATACGAGAGAAGAGCAGCAAAACCTCTTTTTAAATGATGATATCCAGGTGATGGTCGCCACATCAGCATTTGGCATGGGAATCAATAAGTCGAATGTCCGTTTTGTGATCCATCATCAAATTCCAAGGGATATTGAAAGCTACTATCAAGAAGCTGGGCGTGCCGGCAGAGATGGGCTTGAAAGTGAATGCATCTTACTGTTTTCACCTCAAGGTGTAAGAGTGCAGCGCTTTCTCATTGAACAGTCAATAGAAGATGAGACGCGCTACCAGCATGAGCTGCTTAAATTAAGGCAAATGGTGGATTACTGTCATACTGAGCAATGTCTGCAGCAATTTGTGATGGATTATTTTGATCAAACAGCTAGTTCGCCTTGTGGTAAATGCAGCAACTGCCTTGATGAAAGAGAGCGTGAAGAGGTCACAAGAGAAGCACAGATGGTGTTATCTTGTACAGTGAGAATGAATGAGCGCTTCGGTAAAATGATGATCGCCCAAGTATTGGCAGGCTCTAGAAACAAAAAAGTGCTAGAGCTAGGTTTCGATCGTCTCCCTACATATGCTTTAATGAAACAACATTCGGCTCAGCAAATCAGTGACTTCATTGAATTTTTAATTACAGAAGAGTATTTGCACATGTCTGAAGGAGCTTACCCAACACTGAAGGTGACCCATAAAGGGAAGAAAGTGTTAGTTGGACAAGAGGCTGTGTATAAAAAGCAGGCGATCAAAGCAGAAGCCATTCAAGAAAACGATGCATTATTTGAGCGATTGAGATCGCTGAGAATGAAGCTAGCTAGAGAGCAAGGTGTTCCGCCGTTTGTTGTCTTTTCTGATCAAACATTGAAGGAAATGTCAGCGGTAGAGCCTCAAACAGATGATGAATTACTCCAAATTAAGGGGATTGGCGCTCAAAAAAGAGAGAAATACGGAGATGTTTTTTTAGAAGAAATTCGTTTATTTATAGAAAAAGAGAAAAAATAAAGAGTTTGAAGAAGAAAAATAAATATTTTTCGCTGCACTTGGACACGTTTTCATCAGGCCGTTTTTGATCCTTTTAAAACCTTGATATGGCAGGGAATCAAGCCGTTTTGTGGTCTGATTTACCAATGGAGAGAGATGTTTCATGTAAAGGAACTGTAATCTAAAACATATCGTTTTGTTATTGAATTGACATTTACATATGTTACGATAGCACTCGTTAGCCGCCATAAAAAGCTAACAAGGGAGGATTTACTTTATGAAGAAGACTATTATGTCCTTGGTTGCTGTTGCAGCAATCTCAACAACAGCATTTGGAGCGCAGCAAGCTTCTGCAAAGGAAATCACTGTACAGAAAGGTGATACACTTTGGGGAATCTCACAAAAAAATGATGTGTCTCTAAAGGACCTAAAGGGTTGGAACAATTTATCTACTGATATGATCTATGTAGGTGATAAATTGACAATCTCTTCAAAAGAGAAAACTCAGGAGCAGTATAAAGTCCAGAAGGGGGACAGCCTCTGGAAAATCGCTCAAAAATTCAATGTGTCAATTAGCGATATTAAGTCTTGGAATAACTTAAACTCAGATATAATTATGGTTGGTTCAACACTAAGTGTTGCTGGCCAAAGCTCGGCTCCGGTAAGCTCAGAACCTGTTCAAAAACAGGAACCTGTCCAAAAAGAGCAAACAACGAAAAAAGCTGCTCCTAAAAAGGAAACAGCTAAAGCAGAATCATCTTCTGCTAGTCAGAGTGTACAAAAAGAAATGACTGTTACAGCTACGGCTTATACAGCAAATGATGGTGGCATCTCAGGTATTACTGCAACAGGGGTAAACTTAAACAAAAACCCAAATGCAAAAGTCATTGCAGTAGATCCTAATGTCATTCCATTAGGAAGTAAGGTTTATGTTGAAGGCTACGGTGAAGCCATCGCAGCAGATACTGGCGGCGCAATTAAAGGTAACAAAATTGATGTACATGTACCAAGCAAATCCCAAGCGAAAAATTGGGGCGTAAAATCAGTCAAAGTAAAAGTACTTAACTAGTAAATAATTGTTTTTTGGAAGAAAGCATCAGGTGGCGGCCTGATGCTTTTATTGTACCCTTTTTTTGGTCAAAAATACACATATTTTTCAGAAAAATTTGCATTTTCGACAAAAAGTAGCGCATATCTTATGATACACGCTGGTTTTTGTCGTTAGCTGTCCACCCAATAAATTTCTCCGCTTTGTTCTTTCCAATTGATCTGGACATCAAATTGATGCTTTTCATAAAAATGAATTAAGCGATCTACGTGATCCCAGTCTCTTTTGACGAGGTCGCCAGTAATCACGGGTATGTTCTGCTCTCTTGCGATTTCTTTTAAATGCTTCATGCAGATGGAGCCGTATCCATTATCTGGCGGGCCTTTAATATCGGCAATATGAATCTTTCCTTCTTCAGGATATTCCGCAATTAAGGAAAAATCAGATTGTCCGCGAAAAGCTTTTTCACAATCGCTGAGCATAATTTTACATGTATCTGCACTTTCAATGGCAGAGACGATCAGCCACTCATCTTCTTTCGCTTGATCGATGCCAATGATTTTTGCTTTTTTCGAAATATCTTTCATATTTTCTTGCATTCGATACATTTGGAACTGCAATTGCTGTAATTCTTGCTCTAACGTCTTCACATCGTTGGCTGTTTCCTGTAAGATTGACAAGTCCATTACTCCTTTCCTATCAGAAATGATCAAAATCACATAAATTCCAATTTTAAAGGAAGTGGATGGATCTTTCAAGCCGTTAGAACGCCTGCAACCTGCAAGTTTGTCTAAAATTCGACGAAGACAGCGAATTCATTGACTTTATAGAGAAATTTAAATAACATACTCTTAGTCGGAACTAATAAAGAGAGGTTTTCAAACATGAACGAACAGAATCAAAAACCGAAAAATTTTACTGGTATTGTGATCATTTTAACAATTGCCATCAACGGATTAATCGCTTTATTATTTTTAATGCCAAAATCAGATAAATTTAGCCATCTGGATATTACATTTTTGCCGTTACTTAATGCCGTGATGAACAGCTTTACGTTTATCTTTTTACTTTCAGCACTCATCATGATTAAACAAAAGAACATTAAAGCGCACAGACGATTTATCTTTGCTGCATTTTCAACGACACTTGTCTTTTTAATTTCGTATGTGACCTATCACTCAATGGCAGCTGATACCCATTTCGGAGGAGAAGGGATTATCCGTCCAATTTATTTCTTTATTTTAATCACACATATCGTCTTATCAGCAGTCATTGTACCGCTTGCCCTGATTACGCTGTTTAGAGGCGCACAGATGCAAGTCGAGCGTCACCGTAAAATTGCTCGCTGGACCATGCCGCTGTGGCTTTATGTCAGTCTCACTGGCGTCATTGTGTATATGATGATTTCTCCATACTACAGCTAACGTATGTCCAACTGGACATACGTTCTTTTATTTACAAGATGCAGTGCTTTGGATAAAATGGGAATTGGGTATCCGACTTGCACGGTATCTTCCCATCTATAGACTCACATCATTTCTGGCCGTTTGCTCGTTTGGAGAACAACAATTGAACGAAACGGGGGTTATATGATGACTGAACAACTGCAGTATAAACCGGGGCTTGAAGACATTGTGGCAAGCGAAACGTCTATCTCATACTTAGATGTGCAGCAAGAAGAGATTGTAATTCGCGGGTATGACCTCATCGAGTTGGCACAAAAAAAGACCTATTTAGAAACAGCCTATCTGCTTATTTATGGAAGATTACCAGATGCGATGGAATATCACCAGTTTCAGCAAGACATTTCCTCACAAACGAACTTACATCCAACCATTCAAACCATTTTAACAAAACTGCCAAAAACCACACATCCGATGGATGCCATGAGAACGTGCATATCTGCTCTTAGTGGGTACGATGATGCGTTACAAGATCGATCAGAAGCATGCCAGCAAAAGCGTGCTGTTCGATTACTCGGCCAGCTGCCGGCCATTGTCGCTGGAAGCTATCATATTCTCACAAAAGACGCCGCTATTTCTCCAGATCAGACCAAATCCTACACAGAAACCTTTTTAACCATGCTAACCGGACGCACGCCAACCCAAGACGAAATCACCGCTTTTGACCAAACACTCACATTATATAGTGAACATGAGCTGCCTAATTCAACGTTTGCCGCTAGAGTCATCGCATCCACACATTCTGATATGTATGGTGCTTTTACTGGAGCAATTTCTTCATTAAAAGGTGACTTGCACGGAGGAGCGAATGAAGCTGTCATGCATATGCTTCTCGAAGGGAAAACAACGGAAGGCTTCCTTGCGCTGATTGAGCGAAAATTAGCAGCAAAGGAAAAAATGATGGGCTTTGGCCATAGGGTATACATGAGAAAAATGGACCCAAGAGCCGCTCTTTTAAAACGATCATTGAAAACGCTTACGGAATCAAAGGGAGATACAACGCTTTATGACATGTGTGTAGCAGGAGAGGCATACATGAAAGAGAAGAAAAACCTCTATCCGAACCTTGATTATTACGCCGCACCTATTTATTACGTGCTCGGGATTCCAATTTCACTTTATACACCGATTTTCTTTGCTGCAAGGGCAAGTGGATTAGCTGCTCATGTCATTGAACAGCATTTGCATAATCGCATTTTCAGACCGAGAGTCCGTTATTTAGGGCCAAGAGAATTAAAAGTTTCAGATGATGATGGAAAAATGGGGGAATGAACATGAATAAAACAGCAGTCGCCAATCAAACGGATCAGCTATTAGAAGAAATCGCAGCCTATGCAGTAGACGGGGAAATTACGAGTAAAGAAGCCATTGAAACGGCACGCTATGTGCTTATAGACACACTTGGCTGCGGAATGCTGGCGCTCAATTTTCCTGAATGTACGAAGCATCTTGGACCGATCGTCCCTGGAACCGTTGTACCTAATGGAGCAAGAGTTCCAGGTACTTCCTTTGTGCTAGATCCTGTTCAAGCGGCTTTTGATATAGGCTGTATGATTCGCTGGTTAGATTATAATGACACGTGGCTTGCAGAGGAGTGGGGACATCCGTCAGATAACTTAGGCGGGATATTAGCTGTGAGTGATTACATCAGCAGAACACGGCTTGCAAACGGGGAAGAGCCGCTTTCGATGAATGACGTACTACATGCGATTGTCAAAGCACATGAAATTCAAGGCGTACTGGCTTTAGAAAATTGTCTGAATCGCAATGGCTTGGATCATGTGCTATTTGTCAAAGTAGCAACAAGTGCTGTTGTATGTGCATTGCTTGGCGGAACAAAGGAAGACGTGCAGCATGTTTTATCGCAAGCGTTTGTTGATAATTCACCGCTTAGGACGTATCGCCACGCCCCGAACACAGGATCAAGGAAATCATGGGCAGCGGGTGATGCAACGAGCCGCGGGGTGAGACTTGCAATGATGACACTCAAAGGGGAAATGGGCTATCAAACGCCGCTTAGTGCAGAGAAGTGGGGCTTTGAAGATGTTCTGATGAAAGGGAAATCTCTCACACTCGCTCAGCCGCTAGGATCATACGTCATCGAAAATGTGCTTTTCAAAATTGCTTATCCTGCTGAGTTCCATGCCCAAACGGCTGCAGAGGCTGCTATGATCCTGCATGACGCTGTAAAAGGTCGATTAGATGACATTGACCGAGTAGAGATTACAACACATGAATCAGCGATTCGGATTATCGATAAGAAGGGACCGCTGTATAATCCAGCAGACCGCGATCATTGCTTGCAATATATTACTGCGATTGGATTAATCTATGGTGAGCTCACAGCTGACCATTATGAAGAAGAAACGGCGCAAAATCCGGTCATTGATCGTCTCCGGGATCAAATGGTCGTCAAAGAAGATAAACAATATACAGCGGATTATTTAGATCCGAAAAAGAGATCCATTGCAAACAGTGTGCAGATCTTCTTTAAAGACGGGACGATGACAGACCGAATCGAAATTGAATATCCACTTGGTCATCGCAGAAGAAGGCAGGAAGGCATTCCTCTGCTTGAAAAGAAATGGCTCTATCATTTGAAGACGAGATTTCCACAAAAACAAGTGGACCAAATTGTGTCACTCTGTCAAAATCCAAATCAATTAAAAACAACAACCGTACCAGCATTTATGGACTTATTCGTCATATAAGGGAGGGAATTAGTGTGTGGATCGTGAATGATGAATCAAGTCAAGTAGATTTAGCCGCAGCCTTTCAAGAACAAATGCACAAATCAGCTTTATTTCAAATTCCAGGCGTTCACGATGGAATGTCTGCGCTTTATGCAAAAAAAATGGGCTTCCAAGGGCTCTATTTATCCGGAGCCGCCTTTTGTGCCAGCAAAGGATTGCCTGATCTCGGCATGATCCATTCAACGGAAATGGCTGAAAAAGCAAAGGAAATCATTCGAGCTTCTCAGCTGCCACTTTTGGTCGATATGGATACTGGCTATGGCGGTGTATTGAATGCTGCAAGGGCGGCAAAGGAAATGGTAGAAAGTAAGGTGGCAGCTGTTCAAATTGAAGATCAGCAAATGCCAAAAAAATGCGGACATTTAAACGGAAAATCGCTCGTTCCAGTAGAAGAGATGATCGCAAAAATCAAAGCCATCAAACAAGCGGCACCAACGCTTTTAGTGATTGCGAGAACCGATGCAAGGTCCGTAAATGGGATGGAGGATGTCATCCGCCGGGCCAATCTTTACGTAGAAGCAGGAGCTGACGCTATTTTTCCTGAGGCACTCATCACAGCAGAGGACTTCACGCATGCGTCAAACAATATTAAAGGACCGCTCCTTGCAAATATGACGGAGTTTGGCAAGACGCCTTATTATCATGCAGACGAATTTTCTGTATTTGGCTTTCAAATGGTCATTTACCCTGTGTCATCACTCAGAGTCGCTGCAAAAGCGTATGAGCGTTTATTTACAGAAATCATGGAGAAGGGGACGCAGCAAGGAATGCTAAAGGACATGCAAACGAGACAAGAGCTGTATGAAACGATTCATTATGATGAATATGAGGAAATGGATCAGCATTTAGCGAAAACGATCCTGCCGGAAATCGGGAAAGAACATCGATAAAATGAAAAGCACTTCCTAAATGGAAGTGCTTTTTTTTACGATGATGGTGAGGATGACGAAGCCAATTTCATCTTTTCTTCAACTGTTTTCGTTTTTTCTTTTACTTTTTCAGCATAAGTGAAGTCACCGAAGCAATATGGGTAGCGGAAGTTATCTTTGTTGCCTCCGCACGTATAGACTTCTGGGTTTCGTTTCACTTGCTTTTTAGAGTATTGTTTTGCCAATTTCTCGGAATGTTTTCCCCCGTTTTTTGCAACAAAATCAATATAGCCAATTCCCATATTATAGCTTTGAATAATGGTTTCCAAATCAACGCCTTTTTTCTTCCCATGCTTGTACATAGTAGAAAAATGATGGACTCCTTGTCTAATGCTTTTCTGAGGGTCATTGATTTCATTTCGTTTCAAACCAAGAGATTCAGAGGACTGCATTGGATCTCCGCCTCTGCCTTTTGATTCTTGATACATCATACCGAGGATTAACGCGGTATATTGATCTAAATCTTGATCTCTTAACTCTGTTTCTACAAGCGGTTTGAAATCATCCAATCTCGACAAAACAATTGATTCCGTATCAATCGGCAGCTTTTTTAACTCCTTTTGATTAAAGGACATGACAATGGCTGCTAATACGAAAACAAACAGAAAAATCGTGAAGCAGCCTGAAATGGCAAAACATCCTGTTTTTTTCTTTTTCAAGGTCAGTTCACCCCTGTTTTGCCCCGCTTTTAAAAGGGAAGTACAGCCTTTTTATTATGCCATATCCTGCACAAGATACCAAGTGAAAACCTTATAATCAATCGTACCCAAATGTAAATTCGGGTCTTGTTTTCAGTCTGTAGCAGAAATAAACAAAACCGATAATTAGCCAAAGCAAACCAATGATTAATGCATTTGTACTGATGTTCGTTAACAGCCATATACAAAAGGCCGTCCCGCACAGAGGAATCACTGCGTATCTCAATGTATTGAGTACACCTCTTTGTTTTTGTCTAATGAAATAGTACGCAAAAACAGATAAGTTCACTAATGTGAATCCAATCAACGCGCCGAAGCTGATAAAGGAATAAATGACTTCAAGTTCGCCAACGACTGCGGTTAAGGAGAAAGCACCAATTAATAAAATATTAAAAACAGGCGTTTTTAATCTCGGATGTATATATCCGAAGAAACGCTTCGGTAACGACTCATCTCTACCCATTGCATATAATAGCCTTGCTGCACTTGCATGTGACGATAAGGAAGAAGAGATAACAGCGACCATTGTGCCAGCTAAAAAGAACGAGTGGAGAAAGGCGCCGCCCACAAAATCCGCAATTTCAAGTGAGGCCGCATCGGGATGCTTGAACTGCTGAAAATTTGGAAATACTTGCTGCAAAAAATAAGACGTCAAGGTAAACAGTACGCCTCCAATGGCGACGGTTAAGAAGATGGCAAGTGGGATCGTCTTTTTTGGCTTAATGGTTTCCTCAGACAGGGTCGAAATCGCATCAAATCCTAGAAACGAAAAACATAAAATGGTTGCTCCTGAAAAAATAAGCGTTGGATCTAAGCTCGCCGAATAAAAAGGCCGGGCGGACAATAATTCCCCGCTGCCTGCATTTTGCGTGAGCCCATACATAATAAACCCAACAAAAGTGACGGCGACAATGACCTGAAAGGTCACAAATAGTGCCGTGATGTTGGCTGTAAGCCGGATACCGATTACATTGACAGTCGTTATGGCGATAGCAAGTATGGAGATCCAAATGTAATGAGGTACATCAGGAAAGGCTGCGGTTAAATAAGCACTTCCAATCGCAAAATTCACCATAGGCAAAAATAAATAATCCAGTAAAAGTGTCCAGCCTACAAGAAAGCCAACATGAGGATGAATACTTTTTTGCGCGTATGTATAAGCAGATCCTGCTTTTGGAAAAGCCTTCACCATATTCCCATAGCTAAGCGCTGTCAATAGTAATGCAAGTAACGTAAATATATAAGCTGTAGCGACGTGTCCTTTCGTCAGCTGAGCCACAATGCCGTATGAATCAAATACGACAAGTGGATCCATATAAGCAAGCCCGATCACAACAAGTGGAAAGACAGTCAGGCTGCGTTTTAGTCTTGGCTCTTCAGTCAATTTGCCTATCAGCTCCTCTAAAAAAATGAATAAATAATGCTCATTTTAAAAAGAATGCTACCAAGTGTCAATGCTATTTGAGTAAATCTTTTTTCTAAAGTGTGCTCTCTTTGCATGCCGGACGTTTTGGTATATGATGATACATAGAATAAGTCGTGATTTGACGGACAAGAAAGGTGAAGCAAAATGAAGGAAGAACTGAATACAAATCAAGAACAGGAACGGATGGAGCTGGATGAAGAAAGTCTATTTCTTGTCTCCCAAACCTTTAAAGCTTTATCTGATCCGACACGTATTCGAATTCTGCACCTGCTGTCTCAAGGTGAACACTCGGTAAATGATATAGCAGAAACACTGAATCTCATGCAATCAACCGTTTCTCATCAGCTGCGCTTTTTAAAAAACCTTCGTCTCGTGAAATCTAGACGAGCAGGGACCTCGATTTTTTACAGCCCTGAAGATCAGCATGTGATGGAAGTGCTTGAACAGATGATTCACCATGCACAGCACGATTGATAAAAAACCTTCCTACTTTCATATAGGAAGGTTTTTATGCATGATGCACATGTGTCGATCGTTTATTTGCTTTCATCATGTGAAAAGAAAAAACAACATAGTAAGCAGCTAAAAGAAAAAAGCTGAGCATGGTCATCGCATCATCGCTCACGATGTGCTGATACAGTTCAACGACACTGATTTTGGTCATCGAATGGTTTGTGAGCTCAACCAGCTTAAAACTAAGCCTGGATAAAAACAAACACAAAATGAAGCTTTCAATCCATTTACTCGTTTTCATATACAGCCGGCCATTTTCTTCTTTCATACGAATCGTCTGATAGGCATGAACAGCTAGGCTGCTTCCAAAAAGCATACCAATAGCGGCATAGATGAGGATATTATGATTTTGCCATCCTTCTGATAGGAGAATAAGGGCTGAAAGACCAAAGAGATACATTCTCATCAAAAGCCTGATGGGGCGTACAAGCTGAAAGCGTCTCATTCGATTCATTCGAATCATGATGCAGATCAACATAATGCTCCCAATCATGAACAATTGCCACACGTTATGTGTCATGATGCAACCTCCTCCTGCACGTGCAGGGATGTAAACGAATGCTGGCTGTTACTTATCTTTACCATTCTTTCTTTTTTTATCAAAACAAAACCTACATTTATGAAAAAGAGGAAAAGTCATGAAAATCGACCGCATTTTATCTACTGTGATGCTGCTCATTAGCAAGAAGCAAGTACAGGCGAAAGATCTTGCTGAACTTCACGAAGTGAGCACGAGGACCATTTATCGTGACATTGATACCATCAATCAAGCGGGAATCCCTGTTGTCACAACCCAAGGAGCAGGTGGAGGCATTTCACTTGTTGAGGATTATCGTTTAGAGAAAAAATTATTTACCGATGATGACATCGAGGTCATTTTAACAGCCCTCGAAAGCATGACGAGTGCCTATTCCTTTAAAGAAAGCGAACATGTACTGAAAAAAATCAAATCGCTTATTCCCACGCATACGTGTGAAAACGAAAAGCAGCATCATGTCTTCATTGATTTAAGCTCCTGGGGAAAAGACAGCCAGGCAGAAAAGAAGCTCCAGCTCATTCATACAGCTGCGTCAGCGCACCAATACATTCAGTTTACTTACCGCAATGCGAAAGGTGAAACACTTCCACGCAAAGTGGAGCCTTATACGCTCGTTTTAAAAGGGAGGCATTGGTATTTGTATGCGTTCTGTTGTGTAAAAAAAGCTTTTCGTCTGTTCAAGCTAACTAGAATGACGGGTCTTGTCACCATTTCAGGGTATTTTCAACCGAAAAGAATCAAAAACGAAGAAAAGCCTTGGAATGATTCTTGGCAAGAACAACCGTCGGTCAGCTCTGTCACGCTCAGGTTAACGGAAGCATCAGTGGGGAAAGTGAAGGAGTGGGTAGATGAGAACGAATTGAATGTTTGTTCAGACGGCACTTACCTTGCCACCATTACCGTACCTCTTGATGATTGGTTAAATAGTTTCCTATTCCATTTAGGTCCAGATGTTGACATTCTTTCCCCGAAGCATGTCAAAGAAGCGTTTGACATTCAGTTGAAACAATTTCTCAAACGAATAGAAACTTGACACAATGTTGTCAGGTTTCTTTTTATATGATAGAAAAAAAGGAGATGAGAATGTATGTACGATATCGTGACATTAGAGAAACAATGGATGAAAGGGTTGTCTGTTCGAACAACAAACGAAATGGAGCAAACAAAAGAGCGGAAGATTGCTCCACTCTGGCAACAATTTTTTGCGCAGCAGCTTCACGGAGGGCAAGCGCCCGTCATAGGATTATATTCAGATTATGAAAAAGATGAGCATGGCTCTTATTTATTTACTGCTGGGCAATTCGTGGATCAGCAGGTAGAACATGTCATAGAGATTCCTTCATCGACCTACGCAAAATTCCGAACGAGAAAGGGACCTATTGAAGAGGTTGTGTTGGAGACATGGCAGCAGATTTGGGCGTGGGATGAGCGCCATTACCGCACATATACAGGCGACTTTGAATGGTATGATGAAAGATCTATAGATCCAAAAGAAGCGCAAATTGATATTTATATTGCGGTTGATGAAGAAATGCTTGCTAAAACTAATGTCATTAGTTAATATAAAACTAACAACATTAGTTTTAGGAGGACATATGATGAGATTGACAACTTTTGATCGCCTGCACCAGCTCACATTAATGCCGCGTCTATTTCCGGTAAATTGCTATGTATTTGAGGAAGAAAATGGACTGATATTAATTGATGCTGCTTTAAAAATGGCAGCAAGCTCGATCATTGAATTTGCGCACAAAAAAGACAAGCCAATCGACAAGATTATTCTCACTCATAGTCATATGGATCATATCGGTGCACTAGATGAAGTGAAAAAGGCTTTTCCAGAGGCAGTCGTTTATTTATCAAAACGCGATGCCCTCCTTTTTGAAGGTGATTTTTCCTTGCTTCCTGGTGAACCTCAGCAAAAAATTAAAGGCAGTTTTTCAAAAGGCATTCACACAAAACCAGATGTGCTTGTTGAAGAAGGGGACGAGATTGGGTCGCTGAAAGTCATTGCGACACCAGGGCACACACCTGGAAGTATTTCTTTATACGATGAAAGGTCAGGGGTTGTCATTGCAGGAGATGCCCTTGTGACAAAAGGCGGTTTATTCGTAACGGGTGAGTTTCGCTTGACCTTCCCGTTCCCGGCTTTTGCCACTTGGGATGCAGAAACAGCACTCAAAAGTGCCGAAAAATTGCTGGCACTTCCCTTATCTTGTCTTGCAGTAGGACATGGTGATCTTATCATGGAACCTCATGCCAAGCTTCAAGCTGCCATAACAAAAAGGCAGCATCAGTTAAAGAAAGGGGAGCAGTAAACCGTGTCTCCAAGAATGGGTATCACGCAAGAAAAAATCATCGATACAGCAGCCGCATTTGTTGATGAAGAGGGCTTTTCTGCATTGACCATTGCTACATTGTCTAAAAAGCTGAACATCAGACCACCTTCTCTTTATAATCATGTATCTGGTCTTCTTGAAATTCAGGCGGCACTCGCAGAAAAAGGGCTGTCCATGCTACGTGAAGAAGGTATACACGTAACAGAGGGATTGGATAAAGAAGAAGCTGTGTTAGCCTTTGCCAAACAGTATGTTCAATTTGTCCGCGAACATCCAGGCCTTTATGAAGCGGCCTTTTCACATATGGAGGAGAAAAAAGTAAGAAGTGAGGCAGAGCGCCTTGTTGAATTTGTCCAATCCATCATGGCCCGTTTTGGTGTCAAAGAAGAAGAGATGACACATGTGGTCAGAGGACTAAGAAGCTTATTGCACGGCTTCGGTGATATTTCAAATAAAAATGGATTTCAACGAAAAGAACAGCTTGAAGACAGTGTGAGCTATGCGGTCAAGCTTTATATCTCAGGTGTGTTGCAAAAAGAAGATCTGTCTCATTGACAGGTCTTTTTTTGGTAGTGAACCGATATGTTAAAGAGGCGACCATCTTAAACCAATTTTTTGACAAAAAAAGAATAAACATTTGACAGTTTTGTGAAACATGGTATGCTTGTTATGTGAAATAATTCACATAGAGGAGTAGAGGCAGATGAAAAGAAAGCCTGTTTATGTGGAAACAACCATTCATGCACCGATAGAGAAAGTATGGGAATATACGCAAAATCCAAAGCTTCATGAACAATGGGATTTGCGCTTTTCAACCATTTCATTAAATGAACCTCAAAATGAACAGCCCCAATCCTTTTTGTATGAAAAGCATCTAGGGTTTGGTTTAAGTGTCACAGGGACAGGAGCTTATCGAACAAGAATGATGGATGAACGGAATGAGCGGGCATCCTCACTTCAATTCAAATCGTCACACCCATTGTCTTTTATTAAAGAAGGCAGCGGCTACTGGAAATATATGAAAACAAGCGACCACATTGTGTTTCAAACTCAATTTGATTACAAAACGAAAGAAGGAAAAGGATGGACATGGGCAGACCGGATTCTTTTTCGCCCAATGATCGGGTTTATGACAGCCTTTAGTTTTGGGGCATTAAAGACGTGGCTTGAAAAGGGAACGCATCCCCGTTTGCTGCTAGAGAGAACACTTGCTCATTACGGGATTTGTTTGCTGTTTGCCATCGTCTGGCTATGCCAAGCGGTCATTCCTTTTTCACATTCGGCTTTTGATCATAGCACGAGTTTCCGATTGTTTTATGCGCTTTTAGGCGTATCATGGCTAATTCCCAAGCTATCAAAGAAATATCTATTCATTTTTCAAAGTATGTTTCTTCTCATCATGCTTTGTATAGAGGTCCTATCCCCGCAAACGACGCTTCATGAGCCGCTTGTGATGAGTGCATTTTTCATTTTGTCGATTGCAGGTATGATCAATCTAAAAGATTGTGTAGATGTATTTTCCATCAAACGAAAAAGGGGAGGTAGACATGGTCGTTCATCGTCATCAAGTAAAGGATTACGATAAGCTGCATCCAAAGCTAAAAGAGAGATACAACCGCGCGTTTTCTGCTGATGGTACGATGGAGGAAATAGGCGGCGGGTCAAGACTCATTCGGTTGATCTTCAGAATAGGTCCACTGTTTCGTTGTTTTTTCCCCGAGAGAGGGAGAAACATTCCTTTCCAAATAGTCAACGAGCCCTTTGTGACAAATAAGGGGGAGGAAGGGATGCACTGGTATCGAACGTTTTATTTCCCAAAGAAGGAGCGGCACTTTGATGCAGATATGATCATTGATCAGAAGAGTCATACAGTACTAGACTACTTTGGAAAACCTAGACTTCTTGTGTCAGAGCTTCATTTTACAGTAACAAAGCATGGTTTCTTGCACATCCAATCCGGCCGGCAGAAGTTTTTGATGTTCGGCAGGGAATGGCCGCTGCCTTCATGGCTTTATGGTGTGTCAGATGTAACGGAAGGCTACGATGAACATGCAGGTGAATATACCATTGATGTCCACGTGAAAAATCGCCTGTTTGGTACTCTTTTTACATATAAAGGCCGTTTTACAGAAAGGGTGTCTCATGATGAATAAGTGGCATTTGACATCCAGTCTGATCTTCATGTCTTGTTTTATCGCCACCCGTTTCATGACAGGCCGGGTAGCAGAATTTTTTGTTCTCATGGCAATTCTATTTTTTGTTCCCTCTGCCTTACACTTTTTTGAGAAAGAAGGGAAGAAACACAAGCCAGAGAGGCTGATCGGCTTTTTAATGAAAGCCTTTCCACTAGCGGCTCTTTGTGCAACCGCTGCTTTTATCTATCATTCCGCTTGGTTTGCATCGGGATGGCTTTTATATACAATGTTATTGGCGTTATTTGGCTTTTGTCGTTTGCTGGAAAGAGGAATCTTTCCGCTTCATGAGCTGATGATTGATGGCGCATGGATGTATCTCGCTTTAGGCGGTCTGTGGTTTTGGCTGTACACAGCAGATATACAGGTGATGACATTTTCGCCGATCATTGTTCTTTTGACCGCTATTCATTTTCATTACTCGGCTTTTTTTATCCCGCTTTTTTATGGATTTTTAGGAAGGCAGCGAATAAAAGAGACAGCTTTATACAAAGCGGCGGGCTGGGTGATTTTGCTGTCGCCTGTGATGATTGCTGTGGGGATTAGCTTTTCCCGTCTATTTGATACGTTCAGCGTCATTCTTTATGTGATGGCCCTCTACATATATGGCATCCTTTGTATGAAAACAAGATTTCGGTCGACTTTGGCAAAAGGACTTGTTGTGTTTTCTAGCTTAGTTTTAATGGGGACGATCGTGTTATCACTTCTTTATTCCGCTGGTATGCTGATGCGTGTGACCTACATCAGCATGGATCAGATGATTTGGTTTCATGGCAGTATCAATGCTTTTTTTGTGATTTTGCCGGGGTTGATTGGCTGGCTGATTGAAGGGCCGAAGGATCAATTAAAGCAGAAGAACTTTCCGATTTCCAAAGTGTATGGCCGGTTTCAACTGATCTCTTTTCAAGAGGAAAGCGTGCATAACCATGAGAAGCTGGGTTTAGTCGATTCGCTTGATGAATTAAATGGAACGACATTTTCAGCTGACAGGGTGTCACCTGTGATTCGCAGATTTTATGAAGACCCTATGGCTTTTACATTAAAAGCAGCCGTCAGCTTTCATTGGTGGGTAAGGCCGTTTGTTTTTTTACTTCAGCCAGTGTTTAAGAAAATAGGTCAGCTTTATTTGGGGTTATCTCGTCATCCATATGAGATGAAGGGACGTCTGACTAGATTTCAACATCCGAAGGAAGAAAGGGAAAATGTTCGGGCTTGGATACGTCACAATGTAAAAGGAGAGCAAGTCTTTTTTGCTCTTTATGCTCTTCATTACGATGCAGCTGCGGGTTATATGAATATTGCGCTGCCACTTCCGTATTCTCAGCTGACAGCTATTTTAAAGCCTTTTAATGAGAAAGAAGATTTTCTATTAAAAAGCGCATGTCCAAAAGGCAGTACCGGTGACGAAGGGTTGTATTTGCATACGCCTTTTATCACCATGAAACTGCCAATGGAAGAAAGCTTTCATATGAAGCCGGAGACAGATCAAAGTCTCACAGCGGTACATCAAATGAAGCTGTTCGGTATTCCTTTTTTAACGATTCATTATCATATTGACAGTGAAAGTCATCATGTTAGTCAATGATGTCGCATGGTTCACCGTGCCGAATGATGTTCACAATCGCTTGCCCATCACTCGGATGATGATCTGCATACTGGACTGGCAGCAGTGCAAAAAATACATAGTAGACTGAGAAGTAAGCAAATTGATAGAAAAATTGGTGCTCTGGCAGGAAATCATTGGCGATCATTGTGTTCAGTATGAGAACACTGAGCAGGTTGCATAATGAACCGCCTAAGTAGACAAGAATGTGCGACAATCGGTTGTTTTTCCTCATTTCTTCATAGTGGCAAAATGCATCTAGAAAATAGATTCGTCTAATTTCAACGACGCCTACTTTCAACACTTTTTTCCCTCTGCCAAGCGCAAAGGAAACCTTTGCTCCAAACATCCACGCGACCACAATATGGCCAAGCTGATGCAGGATGGCAACGATAGGAAGAATGACAAAAAACGACCAGCAAAACGTCCACATATCCGATAATGTAAACAAGTGTGAACCCTCCCCAATATATTCGGGAGGAAGCAGTAGGATTATTTGCCATTTTACTGAATTCATTTTCAGGATGCAAACATTTAATACACGACAATAAATTTATTATGTAAACTATAAAGGTGATTTTAACGCTGTATAGGCTTTTTGAACCTCCTCTATGACAAAATGAATGTGCTACAATGAATAATCAATAGATTACGTTACCTTTTATGAAGAGGAGAGAGTCAGATGGCAGATATTGAACAGTTTTTGGCGTTAGATATTCGCGTTGGGACGATCATAGAAGCAGAATTTTTTGCAGAGGCAAGAGTGCCTGCATTGAAGCTCAAGATTGATTTTGGTGAAGAAATTGGTGTAAAGCAATCTAGTGCTCAGCTGACAAAGCGTTATACAGCGGAAAATCTTACCGGCAAACAAATCGTAGCGGTCGTTAATTTCCCGCCAAGAAGAATTGCAGGGTTCAAATCAGAAGTGCTTGTCTTAGGAGGCATGCCGTCAAAAGAAGACGTGGTGTTGTTAGCGACAGATGAACCGGTTGAGAATGGAACAAAAATAGGGTAAGAAAAAAGACATCTTCCTAAGAAGATGTCTTTTGCGTATTGAGGCGGAATAACCACACGCCACATTCGTGTGTGTCTCAAAGAGACATGTTACCCGACTTACACAATTCAGCTCATCGCTTGATTAATATAGCATGGGATGAGCTTGAATGCAACCTTTAAATGAATTCTTTCAGATTTTCTTGTCATTTCACAAGATGAATGACAAGAAATCGATTATTTGGATTATTTTTTCAAAATATATTGAAAAGTCAGATCAGATTTTATAAAATGAATTCATCTTAGTTTGTTTGGTCAATAAACTAAGATGAATTTCAAGTATTGATCCCTATATTGAAGGAGATGATTCTGTCATTCGACTGTTTTGCTGCGCATTTGGGCTAAGCTGAAAGGAAGAGATGTTCAGCTACATTTTTATAACAAATTGAAAGCGCTTTATATTCCCTGTATTGATTGCTGTTGCCCTCCGTCATCTGTTCGTTAGAAGAGGCTAAGTGAAGAAGGGAGAAAGCTCATGGTTAGTGAGAATTTAAAGAAGATTCGTATGTCTGAAAAAGTGGGATATGCTTCAGGGGATTTCGCATGTAATTTGATTTACGCAACTGTTTCTACGTATCTATTATTTTTCTATACAGATGTGTACGGTTTATCAGCGGCAGCAGCAGGGACGATGTTTTTGGTTGTTCGCGCCATCGATGCTCTTGCAGATCCATTTATTGGTGCATTGGTAGACCGGACGAACAGCCGTTTTGGTAGATTCAGACCTTATTTGTTATTCGGTGCGTTTCCTTTTGTCGTACTTGCCATTCTTTGCTTTACAACACCTGATTTTTCCGAAATGGGTAAACTCATTTATGCCTACATCACGTATGTTGGTTTATCGCTTACATACACATTCATCAACGTTCCTTATGGTGCTTTAACTTCCGCAATGACAAGAAATAATCAAGAGGTTGTCAGTATTACGTCCGTTCGTATGGTGTTTGCTAATCTAGGTGGTCTAGTTGTTGCTTTTTTTGTTCCTTTTCTTGCGACCTTTTTAAGTGATACGACAGGAAATACAGCACTTGGCTGGCAGATGACGATGGCTTTTCTCGGCGTTCTTGGCGGCGCATTACTGATTTTCTGTTTTAAAAGCACGAATGAACGTGTCACGCTTCAAAAGCCAGAGGAAAAGATTAAATTCAGTGATATCTTTGTCCAGTTACGAGTGAATCGCCCGCTTGTTGTATTAAGCATTTTCTTTATTATTATTTTTGGTGTGAACTCGATCAGCAACTCTGTTGGGATCTATTATGTGACGTATAACCTTGGCAGAGAAGATTTAGTGAAATGGTACGGACTCATTGGCAGTCTGCCAGCTTTAATGGTGCTGCCGTTTATTCCGAAGCTGCACAAGCTGTTAGGAAAGAAAAAGCTGCTGAATTATTCTTTATCGCTGAATATAGTAGGTCTTCTTGCCTTACTTGTGATACCGCCGAGTCAAATCACTTTAATACTGATTTTCAGGCTTGTTGCTGCTGCGGGGAGTATTACAGCGGGTGCTTACATGTGGGCGCTCATTCCTGAGACTGTTGAATACGGCGAATATAAAACTGGAAAAAGGATGGGCGGACTGATCTACGCAGTCATTGGATTTTTCTTTAAATTTGGGATGGCATTAGGCGGGATTGTTCCGGGGCTTGTACTCGATCGATTTGGCTATGTTGCAAACCAAGTGCAGACGCCAGAAGCATTGCTTGGCATTTTAATCACGGTAACAGTGATTCCTGTATGCTTACTGATTTTAGCGATGATTGATATTAATTTTTATAACCTAGATGAAGAAGAGCACCAAAAAGTCGTGAGGGAGCTTGAGAATAGGGATCAAGTATATATCGATCATATGGACGATTTTAAAATGTAGGTCGTGAAAGAGGAGGAAGTTGAATGAAAATCACCAATCCAGTACTCAAAGGATTTAACCCAGATCCAAGTATTTGCCGTGTAGGAGAAGATTATTACATGGCGGTCTCTACATTTGAATGGTTTCCAGGGGTACAAATTTATCATTCGAAGGATCTTGTGCATTGGCGGCTTGCCGCGCGTCCTTTGCAAAAAACGTCGCAGCTGGACATGAAAGGGAATCCTGATTCTGGCGGAGTATGGGCACCGTGCCTAAGCTATGCAGATGGTCAGTTTTGGCTCATTTATTCAGATATCAAAGTAGTGGATGGTCCATTTAAAGATGGTCATAATTATTTGGTTACGGCAAGTGAGGTTGATGGTGATTGGAGTGAGCCGGTTAAGCTTAATAGCTCTGGCTTTGATCCCTCTTTATTTCATGACCAAAGCGGGAAGAAATACGTCTTAAATATGCTGTGGGATCATAGAGAAAAGCACCATTCCTTTGCGGGTATTGCCCTGCAGGAATATAGCGTGACGGAAAAGAAACTCATTGGTCAGCGGAAGGTCATTTTTAAAGGCACACCGATTAAATTGACAGAAGCACCGCATCTTTATCACATCGGTGATTACTATTATTTATTAACAGCAGAAGGAGGCACCAGGTACGAGCATGCGGCAACAATTGCCCGTTCCCGGCAGATTGAAGGGCCTTATGAGGTTCATCCTGATAACCCAATTTTAAGTGCTTTTCACTCACCTGAACATCCGCTTCAAAAATGCGGTCATGCTTCCATTGTTCAAACGCACACAAATGAGTGGTATCTCGCTCATCTGACTGGCCGCCCTATTCAATCAAGCAAGGAATCTATTTTTCAGCAAAGAGGGTGGTGTCCTTTAGGAAGAGAAACAGCGATTCAAAAGCTTGAATGGAAGGATGGCTGGCCGTATGTTGTGGGCGGAAAAGAAGGAGCGCTGGAGGTTGAAGCGCCAGCGATCAACGAAAAGGTTTTTGCTCCTACCTACCATACAGTCGATGAGTTTAAAGAATCAACGTTAAATAGACACTTTCAAACATTAAGAATTCCTTTTACTGAACAGATCGGTTCATTAACGGAAAAACCTCAGCATTTAAGGTTATATGGTCACGAATCTCTAACATCTAAGTTTACTCAAGCCTTTGTTGCAAGGCGCTGGCAAAGCTTTTATTTTGAAGCAGAGACAGCTGTGTTGTTCTATCCAGAGAATTTTCAGCAAGCCGCTGGTCTTGTGAATTATTACAATACGGAAAATTGGACAGCGCTTCAGGTGACATATGACGAGGAACTTGGCCGCATTCTTGAATTATCTGCCTGTCAAAACCTTTCCTTTTCTCAGCCATTGGCACAAAAAATCGTCATTCCAGAAGAGGTCACCTATGTGTATTTAAAAGTGACCGTTCAGAAAGAAACATATACCTATTCTTATTCATTTGATCAAAAAGACTGGAAGGAAATTGATGTGATATTTGAATCTAGCCACCTATCTGATGACTTCATTCGAGGAGGAGGATTTTTTACAGGGGCATTTGTCGGCATGCAGTGCCAGGATACAAGTGGCGAGCGTCTTCCTGCTGATTTCAACTATTTCCGTTATGAGGAAACAGATAAATAAAAAAAGACAACACGGTAAGAGCTGTCTTTTTTATCTATGAATCTGTCATGGTGAGAGGGTGGCATCTTGCAGGAAAGCTTCAATGACGAGAGATGTCATCCCTAATACTGGTGCGTTGTGTCCTAATGACGATGGAAGCAGCTCGACATGTGAACTGAATTGAGTATCCATCCTGGAGGAGACCTCCTCTTGAATCACACGTAGAACCGTTGGCTGCGCTTCAATCACCTTGTTTCGTAAAATAATCGCTTGCGGGTTAAAGGTATTGAGGACGTTTGTGAGACCAACCCCAAGGTAAAAGCCAAAGTTGCGCAGGGCATTGAGGGTTTTCATGTCATTTAACGTCGCCAGCTTTTCCAATTCTTGATGAGAGATGGGCTGATCATTTGTTTGAAGGGACTGAAACAAGGCTTTCTCAGATGCATACAGCTCCCAGCAACCACGGTTTCCGCAGCTGCATGTTGGTCCATTAAAGTCGATGGTCATATGTCCCATTTCACCAGAAAAGCCATATGCACCTCTGTATAAATGATGATTGATAATGATCCCGATTCCAATGCCGGTGCCGATGCTGGCATAGATCAAATGATCATAATGTTTAGCGGCACCAAAGATTTTTTCACCATATGCACCGGCATTTGCTTCATTTTCAATGAAGACGGGTACTTGGAATGCGTCTTGGAGCGTTGTTTTCATGTCAACATTTTTCCATTTAGAATGCGGCGTAAACACGATTTGTTGATCGGCATCCACTAGCCCGGGTATACATAGGCCAATACCTATGAGCCCATATGGGGAAGAGGGGATTTGGGCCTTCAACTGCTGTATTAATTCAGTTAATATGCGTATGGTCACATCAGGAGCGCTTGATGGGAGCTTGATCTGTTCTTCTTGAAGGATGGACCCTTCAAGGTCGGTTAAAATGCCATTGACATAATCAACGCCGACATCAATCCCGATGGAGCAGCCAGCACGTTTATTAAACATCAGTAAAACCGGTCTTCTCCCGCCGCTAGACTCACCTTGACCGATCTCATAGACGAGTTGCTCTTTCATTAATGTACTCACTTGAGAGGAAACAGTCGATTTATTTAACCCAGTGCGTTCAGATAATTTAGCTCTAGAAATTGGCGCATGCTGGAGAATTTCTTTTAATAATAGCTTTTGATTTATTTTTTTCACAAAGTTCTGATCAGCGATATCCATGTTATCCACTCCATTTGTTTCGTCTTTAGATTAAGTGAAGAAAAAAGCTGCTTTTCTACGCATGTAATCTGTAAGAAGGATGATTTTAACTTTATTATAACGAAAATATTTCTAAAAAACTAAAAAATATGGAAAATTCAAAGTGAATTGATCATCAATTGAACATTAGTTTGTTGAATCAACTTACAAAGTATATTCATAGGAGGAATAAAAGATGGCCAACTCAAATATGAAAACGTTACACAGCTTAGAAGGAATCGGAAAAATACAATTTGAAGGAAAACAATCAAAAAATCCACTCGCTTTTAAACACTATGATCCAAGTGAAATGATTGGCGGAAAAACAATGAAAGATCACCTGCGCTTCTCAGTCGCTTATTGGCATACATTGACTGCTGATGGAACAGACATGTTTGGAACTGGTACGATGCAAAGAGCCTGGGACTCCTATAGCGGAATGGATTTAGCAAAAGCTAGATTGGAAGTAGCCTTTCAACTGTTTGATCTATTGGATGTTCCGTATTTTTCCTTCCATGACCGTGACATTGCACCGGAGGGAGATACGCTTCAAGAGACGAATCAGCAATTAGACATCATTTTAGAAAGAATGAAAGAATACATGCGGGATAGCGGAGTCAAGCTGCTGTGGAATACAGCCAATATGTTCAAGCATCCTAGATTTGTACACGGCGCAGCAACATCTTGTCATGCAGATGTCTTTGCCTATGCAGCCGCACAGGTGAAAAAAGGCATCGAAACAGCTAAAGAACTTGGCGCAGAAAATTACGTTTTCTGGGGAGGACGAGAAGGGTACGATACTCTGCTGAATACAGATATGAAAAGAGAGCTTGATCACATGGCGTCATTTTTGCATATGGCTGTTGATTATGCAAAGGAAATTGGGTACACTGGCCAATTTTTAATTGAGCCTAAGCCAAAGGAGCCAACCACTCATCAATACGATGCAGATGCAGCAACATCTATTGCCTTTTTAAAGCAATACGGACTAGATTCACATTTTAAATTGAACATCGAGGCCAATCATGCGACGCTTGCTGGTCATACGTTTGAGCATGAATTACGCGTCTCAAGAATACATGGATTGCTCGGTTCTGTGGATGCGAACCAAGGGAATACGCTGCTTGGCTGGGACACGGATGAATTTCCAACCGATTTATATGCCACAACTCTTGCCATGTATGAAATTCTGCAAAATGGCGGACTAGGAACTGGCGGTCTCAATTTTGATGCAAAAGTGAGAAGAGCTTCTTTTGAGCTTGAAGATATTTTGTATGCCCATATTGCGGGCATGGATGCATTCGCAAAAGGACTGCGGGTGGCTCATAGACTCATAGAAGATCGTGTGTTTGAAGATGTGATCAAGCACCGATATCGCAGTTTTTCTGAAGGGATTGGCCGTGACATTTCAGAAGGAAAGGCAAACTTTCATACATTAGAAGAGTATGCGCTCAAGCACCCTTTAATCAAAAACGAATCGGGAAGAGAGGAACAGTTGAAAGCCCGGTTAAATCAATACTTGTTAGAAGATTGATTGAAGAAGCGGACCTGTTTTGAAGGAGTGAAGACATGAAGTATGTGATGGGTATTGATCTTGGAACGAGCGGAGTCAAAGCCATATTAGTCGATGAGAATGGAAAGGTGTGCGGCGAGGCCACTAAGCCTTACCGCCTCATTCAAGATAAACCTGGATATTGTGAACAGAACCCAGAGGAATGGGTTATGCAAACAGTGGCTGCGATGAAAGAACTGATGGCAAGGCAGCCTGTCCTTTCAAAGAAAGTAGAGGGCATCAGCTTCTCTGGACAGATGCATGGTCTGGTTCTTTTAAATGAATCCCGCGAGGTGCTCCGCCCTGCGATTTTATGGAATGATACACGAACGACAGCGCAATGTACACATATTACAAAAAAACTGGGGGAACGGCTCCAACAGATTACGAAAAATCAAGCGCTAGAAGGATTCACACTGCCAAAATTATTATGGGTAAAGGAGCATGAACCAGAAATTGATCAACAAATCGACATGTTTTTACTCCCAAAAGATTATGTCAGATTTCGATTAACAGGTTCTGTTCATATCGATTATTCTGATGCGGCTGGCACCTTGTTATTAAATATTGGAGAGCAAGCGTGGAGTGAAGAAATTTGTCAGGCATTTGATATTCCTCCTCATATTTGTCCGCCACTGATCTCATCAGAGGAAGAGGTTGGTACACTATTTCCGCACATTGCACGTGAGACGGGGATCGAAGAGGGTGCAAAAGTCTTTGCTGGCGGGGCAGACAATGCTTGCGGAGCAATTGGTGCTGGTATTTTATCCTCTGGCCGCACGTTATGCAGTATTGGCACATCTGGGGTCATTCTCTCTTACGAAGAGGATCATGAAAGAGAGCTTCAAGGAAACCTGCATTTGTTCCATCATGCAAAAAAAGACGCTTTCTACACAATGGGTGTGACCCTTTCAGCAGGATATAGCCTTAACTGGATAAAACATTTACTGGCTCCAGAGGAATCGTTCCAATCACTTTTAGAGGGTGCGGTTGATGTCGCGCCAGGAGCAAATGGATTGCTCTTCACGCCATATTTAGTCGGGGAAAGAACACCTCATGCGGATGCTATCATTCGTGGAAGCTTGATTGGATTAGACAGCCGGCATGAAAGGGCACATGTCGTTAGGGCTGTGCTAGAAGGGATTACTTTCTCGTTAAATGAATCGATCGCTTTATTCAGGCAAGCTGGGAAACACATAGATTCAATTGTTTCCATTGGAGGCGGTGCGAGAAGCCGGACATGGCTTCAAATGCAAGCAGACATTTTTCAGGCAGAGGTCATCCAGTTAGACAATGAACAAGGGCCTGCTTTAGGAGCAGCGATACTGGCCGCCGTTGGCTGCGGCTGGTATCCGTCGCTTGAAGCATGTGCGGAACAGTTTATCCACCAAGCAGCTGTCTATGAGCCAGAGCAGCAGCATGCAAGTATATATGATGATCTGTTTCATCTGTATCAAAAGATCTATACACAAACAAGAGATATCCATGCCGGGTTAGAACAATACCGTTCCGTCTAGCAAAAAGGGTGACATGAAAGGAGGTGATGAGCTCGCTTCATCTTAGAGTAGGCAGAACAATTTTAATGAAAAAAGGAGATGGATGGAAAATGAACTTGAAAAGATTGAGGCTATTGTTTGTGATGTGTATTGGATTTGTGCTGACACTGACGGCTGTACCAGCTCATGCGGAAACGATTTATGACAATAGAATAGGCAATCACAGCGGGTACGATTTTGAATTATGGAAGGATTATGGAAATACCGCAATGACACTCAATAACGGCGGGGCATTTAGCGCACAATGGAACAATATCGGAAATGCTTTGTTTCGAAAAGGGAAGAAGTTTGATTCCACTAAAACTCATCATCAACTTGGCAACATCTCCATCAATTACAACGCAGCCTTTAACCCAGGCGGGAATTCCTACTTATGTGTCTATGGCTGGACACAATCTCCATTAGCTGAATACTACATTGTTGAGTCATGGGGCACCTATCGCCCAACAGGAACGTATAAAGGATCATTTTATGCCGATGGAGGCACATATGACATTTATGAAACGCTACGTGTCAATCAGCCTTCTATTATTGGAGACGCTACCTTTAAGCAATATTGGAGTGTACGTCAAACAAAACGTACGAGCGGTACTGTATCCGTCAGTGAGCATTTCAGAAAATGGGAAAGCCTAGGTATGCCAATGGGGAAAATGTATGAAACAGCATTAACTGTAGAAGGCTACCGAAGCAACGGAAGTGCGAATGTAATGACCAACCAGCTGATTATTCGATAACACCAAATGAAAAAAGCCAGCAGTTTTTTGCTGGCTTTTCTTCTGTCTATGATCATTTTTCAACTTCCACTCTGCCCGAAAAGAACGTCGCACCGCCGCCCATATCTGCCAGCCGATCAGGTGTTAGCCCGTTAACTAGCTGTTTTTTGCCTTTTTGATCTGCCCATAATCCTTGGCTGACCACAACACCAGGTAATACATTGTGACCGACTGACACGACAAGCTCGCATTCTCCTCGGTCATTGAGCACACGTACCATGTCACCATCTTCAATTTTTCTTGCCTTTGCATCTTGTTCATTCATATGAAGCTTCGGGAACTTCTCAAGCTTTTGATGCTTTTCATGAAGTGAGAAGGTCGAGTTAAGAAAATTATGATTCGGTCCCGGTATAAAGGTAAGCGGATATTCGCTTTCCTGATAAAGGGGCACGTAGGTAGGAAGCGCCGGATATCCGTCTTTTTTCATTTGTTCAGAATAAAGCTCAATTTTGCCGCTCGGGGTAGAGAGCTTTAAGTCTTGGAAAGGTCCTCGTTTTGCTTTGATCCATTTCTTTTCTTTTAATGCCTCGTATGAAATGTCCTCATAATGCGGATTTTCTGGATGATGAAGGGCTTGTTCCATGAGTTCCGCATCTGTCTCGCGGAAGGCTTCATCTTCAAAGCCCATCGCATGGGCTAACAAGCGGAACACTTCTGTATTGGATTTGCTTTCTCCATAGCGTTCAATCACTGGCTCTTGAATTTGAATATAATGGTGCCAGTATGATGTATAGAAATCCTCATTTTCAAAGGCGGATGTGGCCGGCAGGACAATATCTGCATACTTAGCTGTCTCTGTTAGAAATAGGTCGTGAACGACTGTAAATAAGTCATCTCTCAGCAAACCTTCTCTTACTTTATTCGCTTCAGGCGTCACAACAGCTGGGTTGCACGAGTAGACAAAGAGTGAATCAATGGAAGGCGCTGCATTCGTCAGCACACTGCCTAGCTGATTCATATTAAATGATCTTGGCGTGCGTTCCTTTAATAAATCCGGCCGCTGAAGAGCTGTTTCATTATAGCTGAGAAAAGAAGAGTTTGATTTCATCGCACCGCCGCCCTTGTGGAGCCACTGACCAGTCAGGGCAGGGAGGCAGGAAATGGTTCGAATACTCATTCCGCCATTATCATGGTGCTGCAAACCATTGCCAATGCGAATGAGAGACGGCGATGTTTCTGCGTACATTCTTGCAAGTGTAAGGATGTCCTCTTTAGAAACCCCCGTGATGCCCTCAACAGTGTCTGGATCATACTGCTTCACATGCTCACGCAGCTCCTTATGACCGGTTGTATAAGATTCTAAAAAGGCTTCATCTGTCAGTCCTTCTTTAAAAAGAACATGCATGATGCCAAGGGCAAGGGCACTGTCAGTACCAGGTCGAAGCGGGATAAACCAATCTGCCATCCGTCCGGTTTGGTTCTTGTGTACATCAATCACGACAATCTTTGCTCCTTGCTTTCGCGCTTTTTGTGCGAGGGTGATTTGGTGCATATTGGTCGACACGGCATTGATCCCCCAAAAGATGAATAGTTTCGTATGAATGGTCTCTTCTGGATCTGTCCCAATGCTTGCACCCATTGTATATTTATAGCCAGTCGTTCCTGCTGACTGACAGATGGTCCGGTCTAACTGACTTGAACCAAGACGATAGAAAAAACGGCGGTCCATGCCTTCTGCATTCAGATTGCCCATATTCCCATAAAAGCTGTAAGGCAGAATACTTTCTGGACCTTTTTCTTCAATCAGTTTTGTCCATTTTTGCCGAATGGTTTCAATGGCTTCTTCCCACGTAATCGGAGCAAATTGTCCATCGCCTTTGCGGCCAACACGCTTCAAAGGAGTGGTCAGTCGCTTTTCATCATATAAACGGGCTGTGACATTCCGCACCTTGTTGCATATGTTGCCTTGGGTGACGGGGTGGTCTGGATCTCCCTGCACTTTTACGATCTTTCCATTTTCTTTATGTATCAACAGACCGCACTGATCCGGGCAATCTAACGAACAAACTGATTTGAATATTCCGTCTTTCATTGCTGTATAATCGGTCATGAATTTTTGGCTCCTTTTCTGAAATCCGTTATCACTTTATATGGACTTTATTTTAGCATGTTCGGAGGTGGAAGGTAAGAAAGAGATGATGAATTGAAGAAAATGAAAAAAAGCCCCTCAAAAGGGACTTTTAAAAACGGGTGACCTGTACAGGAAATTCTTTTACCCCAAAAACAAATGTGCTTTGAATAGGTTTTAGCTGATCTGCCGCACAGGTGATGTCTTGAAACGTCTGGAGTAAAACCTCAAGGGCAATGTTGCTCTCAAGACGGGCAAGCGGTGCACCGAGACAAAAATGGATGCCAAAGCCAAAGCTCATATGCGGGTTTGATTTCCGGTCAAGACGGAACGTATCCGGATCGTCAAATTTCTGTTCATCACGATTTGCTGAAGCAACCCAGCTAATGAGATAGTCTCCTTTTTTAATTTTTGAGCCTGCAATCTCAACATCCTCGGCCGCTATTCGCCCAATGGCTTGAACAGGCGGATAATAGCGTAGCGTTTCCTCGGTCAATTGAGGAATAAGAGAGGGGTCTTGCCGTACTGCTTCAGCGATATGCGGCTGCTCTGTTAGCAGTCTTACTGCATTAGTAATCAAATTGGTCGTTGTCTCATTACCAGCAACAAGTAATAGAATGCAAAAACCAAGTAGTTCATTCTCGGTTAAACGCTCACCATCGATTTCTGCTTGAATAAGAAGTGAGATCAGGTCATCAGCAGGGGATTCTTTTCGTTTTTGGATCAAGTGAGCAAAATAAGCGGACAGCTCTTCCTCTGCGCGTTTCTGCATATCGACTACTGCTTGAATGGCTTCTTTTGATTCATCCTTTGCACCTGCTACTAGGGCATCAGAATGTTTCTTAATGAACGCTCTATCCTTTACCTCTGCACCTAGAAGCTCAGCAATAATCATGACAGGCAGGGGAGCTGCTAGATCTTCTACGATATCAAACGTACGCTGACCCTTGACTTGTTGCAGCAGGTCATGTGTCAGGTCTTTAATGTTATCTTCTAATTGTTTAATCGCTTTTGGTGTGAATGCTTTATTGACGAGTGCTCTCATTTTTGTATGCTTTGGCGGGTCCATCGTTAAAATACTCGTTTTCGTTGTGCTTCTTCCTCGCTGTGATGAGAACACTTTGGGCTGCTTCAGAACAGACTGGATATCCGCATATCGAAAGAGATCCCAGCACTTTCTTGTTTCATCATATCTAATATCACTCTGCGCACGTAGCTCATTGTATATAGGGAACGGGAAAAGAAGGTCATCGGTCGAACGGATTTCTTTCATTGGAATGACATTGATATAGTTTTCTTTCACTTTCATTATGAACGCTCCTTTTTCACTTAGTTTCCCTTTCACGGTATCACCCGTAAAATATCATTTCAACGGACATGTTTTCTAAAATATGTCAATAGTCTAATCGGAAGATTCAAGCACATTCATCGTATAGGAAAATAGAAAGTCATTAAAAATGATAGCGCTTTCTAAAAAATAGAATTGAAGTCACCGAAACCAAAAATAAAATGGGGAATTCAGTCGAACGAAAGGGTACTATGATGCAAATGCGAATAGTACTTTTGATCTAAAATGTTGTTTTGCAAAAGCGCAGTCAGTATACATACAGCAAGCGGTTGAACGCGTATTCGGGACTTTTGAAAAGCGCTGGCTCTTTCTTGACACGATTTCTCATCATGTTACGATAACTAACGTGCGAAAAACACGAACAAAAAGCGAACAAGGGAGAGGATCAATATCATTGATCAAAAGAAAGTTGCTTTCATTGGAGCAGGTTCTATGGCGGAAGGAATGATTGCCGGGATTGTGCGATCAGGACAAATGCCACTAGGCCAAATTTACGCAACAAACAGACAAAATCAAATTCGATTGAATGAACTAACGACACGTTACGGAATACAAACAGCCACAATGGATTCTTTTCCTTTTGAAGAAATGGATATGTTGATCCTGGCCATGAAGCCAAAGGATGCTGAAACAGCACTTGAATCGTTAAAACCTCATATTCGGAGAGACCAGCTGATCATGTCTGTCCTTGCAGGCGTGAAGCAATCGTATATTGAAGATATGCTGCATGAAGGACAGCCCGTGATGAGGGTCATGCCGAATACGTCAAGTACGATCGGGGCTTCAGCGACCGCTTTATGTGCTGGACGTTATGTGAAAGACGACCATATCAGCATGAGTCAGGCTCTTTTATCTGAAATGGGCGAAGTGTATACCATTCAGGAAGAGCAAATGGATATTTTCACTGGAATTGCCGGAAGCGGACCAGCCTATTTTTATTTCTTAATGGAAAGAATCGAAGAAGCAGGAGAAGAAGCAGGTTTATCTAAGGAATTGTCTCGCCAAATTGGCGCGCAGACACTTCTCGGTGCTGCGAAAATGCTGCAAGAAACAGAGGAAGACCCTTCTACTCTGAGAGAGAAAATTACGTCACCAAATGGAACAACAGCTGCAGGACTGAATGCATTAGATGATTTTGGCGGAGGAGAAGCAATCAAGCAGGCCGTCAAACATGCTGCCAATCGATCAAAAGAGATCAGCAAACAGCAAAAACAAAAAGTATCTATATAATAAATAGAGCTCAGGTACAGGAGTGATAAGGTGTACGCAGATAAAGAGAGAAAACGAATTGTTGTAAAAATCGGAAGCAGCTCTCTTACTAGCTTTCAAGGAGAGATTAGTTTAAAAAAAATAGAAAACCTCGTCAATCAAATTGTGAAACTCAAAGATGAAGGACACGAAGTCATTTTGGTTTCATCTGGTGCGGTTGCAGCTGGTTACCGAAAACTAGGATTTATCGATAGACCGAAAACACTGCCGGAAAAACAGGCATCTGCCTCAATTGGGCAAGGCCTTTTAATGGAATCATATTCTACGTTATTTTTATCACACGGTTATATTGCCTCACAGCTTTTAATCACAAGAAGTGATTTTTCAGATGAAACGCGCTATCAAAATGTGCGCAACACGATGAATGTGTTATTAGATCGAGGCATCATTCCGATTATCAATGAAAATGATACAGTGACGATTAACCGCTTGAAGTTCGGAGATAACGATACATTGTCTGCAAAAGTAGCTGGACTCATTGATGCGGATTTCCTTGCCATTTTATCTGATATTGATGGCTTGTATGAAGAGAACCCGCATACAAATCCGAATGCGAAAAGAATTCTTGAAGTCACAGACATCACAGAAGACATCGAAGCAGCAGCTGGAGATGCAGGCAGCAGTGTTGGCACAGGCGGAATGAAATCAAAGCTCGATGCGTTTAAAATTTCAATGGCAGCTGGCATTAACGGCTTTTTAGGCAAAGCGGATACGCCTCACATTTTAGACAAAGCCATTAATGGAACAGAGGACGGCACTTATTTTACCGCGGATGAAAATTTAGCACCGCTGAATTACAAGAAGCAGTGGATTGCCTTTCATTCTGGACCAAAAGGCGAGATTGTTGTTCAAAAGAAATCGCAGGAACACCTCATGCATAGGGAGAAATGCCTTGATTCGGGTGGCATTGTCAATGTAAAGGGTTCGTTTAAAAAAGGCGATGTCGTCCGCATTTTAGATCAAGATGGAAGAGAAATCGGGCTTGGTATTGTGAATTATCCATCTGACGAACTTGCACTGAGCAGTGACTCGTTGCAGGATGAAGTGGTTCATGTCGTCGATCTTGAAGCTTTTGTTTGTCATTTAGATTTATCGATACCAGTTTGCTAACCAAAAGGGAGGAATTCCATGACACTGACAGCTGAAGTTGTCACATCGGTCAAAGAAAAAGCAAAAAAAGCAAAGCACGTTTCAAAAAAACTAGGTTTACTTCATACAGAGGATAAAAACGAGGCACTGCTGAAACTAGCAGAAGCGTTAGAACAAAATAGCACGTTCATCTTGCAAGAGAATCAAAAGGATATAGATGCCGGGAAGGAAAAGGGCTTTTCAGAGGCACTCTTGGATCGTTTAATGTTAAATGAAGAAAGAATTCATGAGTTTGCCGAAAGCTTGCGGCTTGTGACGAGATTAACAGATCCTGTTGGAGAAATATTGGATGAATGGACTCTTGAGAACGGCTTGCATGTGAAAAGCCGAAGAGTACCGCTCGGCGTGATCGGGATGATCTATGAAGCGAGACCGAACGTCACTGTCGATGCAGCAGGGCTTGCCCTTAAGGCAGGCAACGCAGTGATTTTAAAAGGCGGTTCCTCCGCTATTTCTTCCAACAAAGCCATTGTGAATGTTATTCATGAAGCATTAGATCAAACAAAGATTCCGCGTGATGCGGTGCAATTGATAGAACAAACAGACCGTTCATCGGTTCAAGCGATGCTTCATCTAAAAGAATGGATCGATGTCTTAATTCCGCGAGGCGGAGCTTCTTTAATTAAAACCGTGGTTGAACAATCTACCATTCCTGTCCTTGAAACAGGAACAGGAAACTGTCATGTCTTTATTGATCAAACAGCCAATGTGAAAAAAGCCATTGAGATTGTCATCAATGCAAAAACGAATCGTCCGGCTGTATGTAATGCACTTGAGACGCTAATCATCCATCGCGATTGGCTGAAAGAAAATGCGGCATCGTTGAATGAAGCTCTGCTAGAGCACCATGTCACCGTACATGGCGACGAGGAAGCACTGTCTCATTTTTCAAACGCCATTCCTGCTGAGGAAGTGGACTGGACAGATGAGTATTTAAGTCTTGATCTTGCAGTAAAGGTAGTCGATTCCATTGAGGAAGCGATCCACCATATTGAAGAGTACGGTACAAAACATTCAGAAGCCATCGTGACAGAGGATGAAGAGCAGGCACTTAAGTTTTTAAACGAAGTCGATGCGGCGGCGGTTTATCATAACGCATCTACCCGTTTTACAGACGGCGGTGCACTTGGATATGGCGCTGAAATTGGCATCTCCACTCAAAAACTGCACGCAAGAGGTCCGATGGGACTTCCAGCACTCACGACAACGAAGCTGCTTCTGTCGGGTGACGGTCAGATTAGAAGCTAGATGAGATTCAAAAAACACTACCTTTTTTCATGGGGTAGTGTTTTTTTGATGCAGATATTTATTAGCTAGAGCAGGTTTTCTTCATCACTTTCTCAAATTTAAAAAATTCAAATTCTTCAGGTGCTGAAGGCTTAGTTTCTTGATCAGCTGCATGAGGTGCGTTCGGATCTGGATGTTTCATATGATAAAATTCCACAATTTGAAAGCCGCACTTATTGACATAGAAATGAATGTTGCGTTTTTCAAAATACGGGGTCACAACCTCCCAAACAATCGTTTCTGGATATTGCGCCTCGATGGCTTTCCATGCTGCCTGACCAATGCCTTTTCCGTGTGAGGATGAAGAGATGTATAATAAGTCAACTGAGTTGTGGTGGGTCTCTTGGTTGATTTTAATGACAACGCCGCCTGCTTTTTCGTCATTTAGCATAATATGGTAAACGATGTGTTCATTCGAATGAAAAGATTCATCAATCACTTCACCTGGAGGAATCGGTCCATCATGCGCATCGCCAAATGCGTCAATCACACCAGCTGTAAAAGCTTTCTGTAGCTCATTTTTCATAAAAGGGAAGTCCTCTTTTTCTGCAAGTTCTAATGCCACTTCATGTTGAGTGATGTTGTTCATGTTTTTATCCTTTCCAAGCGTAGTGGTGTTCTGAATGTTATCATAAAGGGTGGAGTAACTCCATAGTCAAGAGGGGAGCCTTAGTTATGATAAATGATGTGCAAAAAACATTTTTTACTGGAGAATTTGCCAAGCTATTTGATGTAAAGAAAGACACCTTGTTTTATTACGATAAAATTGATTTATTTAAGCCAGCTGGTGTTCATGAAAATGGGTACCGATACTATACACTTGAGCAATTTGATCATTTTATAGCGATTCAATCCCTTCGAGCTGTGCAATTTCCGATAAAAGAGTTAAAACAATATTTCACTGAGCCTTCCCGTGAAAGGCTCCGAAGCCTAGCAGCTGAACAAATAGAAAAGGTCAAACAAGAGATTGAAAAACTTCAAGATATCCAGTCTTTTCTTATGCGGGTCATGGAGACGACGCAGGAACTATCATCTGTCAAAATGAGGGAGGTCTTGTTTCAAGAGCTGCCAGAAGAACCAGTTGTATTAAGTGCACCGAACCCGATTGACATGAATACATCCGTAGAAGAAATATCTCGTATTGTTGGACATTTTCTAAAGGAAATTGGCATAAAAGGGGCTGCGGCAAATGGGGCTGTCTTAAAAAAGGAGCAGTTCCTTCAGCGTCACTATCATCAGTCAGATCAGCTGTTTTGCCGAATGGAAGCGCCGGAAGCAGTTAAAAAACCTGCCGGCCTTTATGCGGTGATGTATGATCAAGGATCATACGAGGAGATTGATTCTGCTTATTCGCGCTTGTTAGATGAAATTGAAAAAGAGGACATGATGCTAGATGGAGATGTATTTGAGGAGTATTTGCTTCATTCACTCATGTCTAAAGATGAAGCAGAGTATATAACGAAACTCAGTGTAAAAGTGAAAAAGCGTTTAGATTAACCAAAAAAGGATAGACCGCATGGATGCGTGTCTATCCTTTTTTATATTTAACCCACTTGATTCTCCGTAAATTGGCTCATATATAAGTCTGCATAGAAGCCATTTTGTTTTAAGAGTTCGCTGTGCGTTCCTTTTTCAATGATGGTGCCATCTTTCATGACTAGAATAAGGTCGGCATCCTTGATCGTCGAAAGTCTGTGTGCAATGACGAAGCTTGTTCTGCCTTTCATCAACTCATTCATCGCTTTTTGAATGTGCATCTCTGTCCGTGTATCTACGCTGCTCGTCGCTTCATCTAATATTAAGATCTTTGGATCAGATAAAATCGCACGGGCAATGGTTAACAGCTGACGCTGACCTTGAGACAGGTTGCCGGCATCTTCTGTTAAGAGTGTGTCATATCCGTCTGGAAGCGTGCGGATGAAGTCATCAGCATAAGCATGTTTGGCGGCTTTAATGACATCCTCTTTTGAGACGTTCTGCCTGCCATAGGCAATGTTGTCGTGAATCGTCCCTTCAAAAAGCCACGTATCCTGAAGAACCATCGCAAATAAGTCGCGTACTTGATGACGGCTGAGGTCAGTTGTTTTGACACCGCCGATGCGGATAGAGCCTTGATCTAATTCATAGAAACGCATTAAAAGATTGATGATGGTTGTTTTTCCTGCGCCTGTTGGCCCAACAATCGCAACCGTTTGACCTTCTTTTACATCTAAAGTCAAATCTTTAATAATTGGATGGTCTTTTTCATATCCGAATTGAACTTGTTCAAAGCTCACATCGCCTGAAAGTGATTCAAGATCAATTGCTGCATCTTCCTCGGTACTTTCTTCTTCCTCATCCAGGATTTCAAACACCCTTTCAGCAGAAGCAATCGCTGATTGAACCAAGTTGGCGACACTTGATGCTTGCACTAGCGGCTGAGACATTTGCTGCGTGTATTGGATAAACGCCTGCACATCTCCGACACGAATATTCCCGTTAATCACAAGAATACCGCCGGCTACACTGACTGCCACATAGCCGAGGTTCCCGATAAACGTCATCACTGGCATCATTAAGCCAGAAATGAACTGTGCTTTCCTTGATGATTCATACAGCTGCTCGTTTAATTGATCAAATGTATCGATCGCTTTCTTTTCGTAGCCATACGCACGAACTGTCTGATGCCCTGTGAACATTTCATTAATATGGCCATTGATCATCCCAAGCTCTTTTTGCTGCGCTTTAAAATGCTTTTGAGAAAATGACGTAATGCCGCGAATCGCAAACAGGCTGAGCGGCAGCGTTAAACAAACAAGCAAGGTTAGCAGCGGACTAATCAATAGCATCATGACGACAATCCCAATGACTGTGATGACAGATGTAATCACTTGGGTGAGTGCCTGCTGAAGCGAAGTATTAATATTATCGATATCATTCATTACACGGCTCAGCGTGTCCCCGTGGGTTGTTTTATCAAAATACCGAAGGGGGAGACGTGTGAGCTTGTCATTTGCTTCTTGCCGTAATTCAGCAATGGTCTGTTGGGAGACACCCGCCATGACATATTGCTGAACGAATGAAAAGAGAGCAGCAACGACGTATAGCACGACAAGCAGCCATAAGATTCGTGAAATGACATCAAATTGAACAGCTGTTCCTTGTGTAAAGCTGTCAAACAGGGAAGAGGTGGCATCCCCGAGCAGCTTTGGACTAATGACGTTAAAGACGGTTGAACCGACTGCTGCAATGAAGACAATGATCAATTGAATCTTCCTTGGTTTTAAATAGCCAATCAAACGAAGCAGTGTTTTCTTAAATTCCTTTGGTTTTGCGACAGGTCCTCTAGGGTGGCCGCCTTTATGGCCCATGCCGGAAGACATTTTTTTACTCATCCTCGCTTCACCTCCTGACCTTCCTGTGATGCAACAATCTCTTGATAGACAAGGTTCTCCTTCAGTAATTGTTCATGTGTTCCGATACCTGCGATTTTCCCATCATCTAGTACGATGATTTTATCACTATGCTTCACTGTGCTGATTCTTTGCGCCACAATGATGAGGGCTGCATGCGCTTTTTCAGCTTCTAATGATGCCCGAAGCTTCGCATCTGTTTTGTAATCAAGTGCTGAGAAACTATCGTCAAACAGATAGAATGACGGCTTTCTCACTAGCGCTCTTGCAATAGAAAGACGCTGCTTTTGACCGCCAGATAGATTCGATCCACCCTGGTCAATTTCCGCATCGATGCCGCCATCTTTTTGCAAAACAAATTCTTCTGCCTGCGCCGTTCGCAGCGCCTGCCAGACGTCTTCATCGCTTGCATTCTGCCTGCCGAAGCGCACATTATCGGCAATGGTTCCACTAAATAAAACCGCTTTTTGAGAAACATAGCCCATCTGGCCTCTTAGTTTCTCCTGAGGCAGCTCTCTAATGTCTACACCATCTAGTGTAATCCGGCCTTCAGTTGCTTCGTAAAAGCGCGTCATTAGCTGGAGAAGGGTGGTTTTCCCTGAACCTGTACTTCCGATAATAGCTGTCGTTTCGCCAGTTTTGGCTTCAAATGTAATATCTTGAACCGCCGGTTTTTCAGCATTTGAGTAATAAAATGACACATCCTCAAAGCGAATGGATTGTGCTGGCGCGCGCAGGTCAGGAACCGTTCCTTCATTGTCTTGAATTTTCGGTTCCATGTTTAACACTTCGTTCATCCGTTTAGCTGATGCTTGTGCTCTTGGGACCATAATAAAACTCATCGACAGCATAATCAGTGCCATCAAAATCATCATCGCATATTGGATAAAGGCAATGAGATTCCCTACTTCCATCTCTCCGGCATCAATTCGGTTTGCACCTAGCCAGACAATGCCGATATTCGTGAAGTTCATGATAATCAGCATAAATGGAAACAAGTAAGCCATTAAACGGTTGACTCTAAGGCCGGTATCCTTGTAGGATGTGTTGGCTTCTTGAAAACGCTCCTTTTCATCATCTACTCGGTTAAAAGCACGAATGACCCGGATGCCTGAAAGAGATTCTCGCATAATTAAATTCAGCCGGTCTGTTTTTTTCTGAAGCTGGCCAAAGAGCGGAATGGCTTTTCTCGACACCAAATAGATAAATCCGCCAAGAAGGGGAAGTGCTGCTAAAAAGATGAGAGACAGGACAGCATCGCGTGATACAGCTAAAATAATTCCGCCGACAAGCATAAGCGGGGCTCTCGTCATCATTTGTAAAATCATGATCGTGACATCTTGGACTTGTTTTACATCATTTGTTGATCTTGTAATAAAGGAAGACGTTCCGATCTTTTGAAATTCTTCTAATGAAAATTGTTCGACATGCACAAATAGCTGTCTTCTCATATCACGCCCGAAGCCAAGTGCAGTCTTTGATGACAAGTAGGACTTCCAGATCGTGAGTAAGATGGCAAGTAAAGAACAGGCCACCATCCAGCCGCCAACCTTCCATATGTAAGCAATATCTCCTTGGACGATCCCGACATCGACGATATCTGCCGTAAGTGTCGGTAAATACAGCTGGAGCATACTGCTTAAAAAGGTGAGGATCACAATGGACACAACGGATAGCCGATACGGCTTTAAAAACGATAAAATTGATTTCATACGAATACCTTTCTTCCATATAGTGTGTTGTTCTGTAACCCATCATATACAAAGAGGGATTATTTCCACAAATGAAATGTCTTGTTTTAATGAATTATTTATATTGTTCAATTTTAGAAAAGAAATCCTTCACAAACACATAAAAATCATGAGCAGAAGGTGACATTTCTCGTGATTTAGAGGCTATAATTCCAACCGTTCTTCTCACTTGCGGAAAATCGATCGGAATTTTCACTGTAAAGCGCGGTGTGGTTTCATAAAAGGCGCTTTCGGGTAATAAGGTAACGCCCATACCCGCCGATACGAGACCTTTAATGGCGTCTAAATCTTCTCCTTCTGATGAAATGGTTGGCTCATAACCTGCCTGCTTACAAGCATCAACCGCAATTTGTCTCAGGACATATCCTTCCGGAAATAACACGAAATGATCTTTTCTTAAATCACTTAAATGAATACTCCTTTGTCCGCTAAAGGGGTGGCTGACAGGCAGCAAGGCATAAATGCTTTCTGAAAACAAAATATGTCCTTCTATTTGAGGATCGTTTGTCGGTACGGGTCCTAAAAAGGCGAGATCAATATCTCGATTTTTTACAGCTTCAATGAGAAATTTATAGGATCCTTGACGAAGTAAAAAATCGACCTCTGGGTATTCCTGTTTAAAGGCGGAAATGACAGAAGGTAGCACTTGGCTTGCTAGGCTAGTAGGAAAGCCGATATTGACGGTTCCTTTGTGTGGATCTAAATATTCATCAATTTGTTCTTTCGCATAATCAATGGCTTTTAGAGCCGTTCTGACATGATCTAAAAATTGTCTGCCGATCTTCGTTAATTTGATATTTCGTCCTTCTCGTTCGAATAAGGCCACTCCAAGCTCTTCTTCTAAATTCGCAATCTGCCGGCTGATCGCAGATTGGGCAACATGTAAGTTTTCAGCCGCTTCTGACACGTGTTCACGGTCTGCGACTTCTACAAAATAACGTAACTGACGAAGCTCCATTTTTACACTTCACACCCATCTATCTCAAAAAGAGATTGTTTTCATCTAAATTATATATTGTTTATATTAATTTGAAAACTTAAAATAAGTTACAGAGTTTGTGAGATTTTATTACTGTGAAAAAACGGATCTTTTAAACGGGGGAGAGAAACGATGACTTATAATCAACTACCACAACCACAAGGTCTCTACCGTCCTGAATTTGAACATGATGCATGTGGGATCGGACTGTACGCTCATTTAAAAGGGGAAGCGACACACAGCATCGTCAAAAAGGGATTACAAATGCTGTGCCAGCTTGATCACCGCGGCGGGCAAGGCAGTGATCCGTATACAGGTGATGGTGCCGGCTTAATGGTACAACTACCAGACGCTTTCTTTAGAAAAAGCTGCAAAGACTTTGCACTTCCTGAAAAGGGCCGTTACGGGGTAGGAATGGTCTTCTTTTCAAAAGAGGATGACGAGAAAACGCGCCAAGCCATCGAGCAAAAAATCAACGGGTTCATTAAACAAGAAGGTCAAACATTAATTGGCTGGAGAACAGTTCCTATTGATGCCGGGAAAATTGGTACTGTCGCAGCGAAGAGCTGTCCGGTTGTGAGGCAAGTCTTTATCGGGGCAAATGACAAGATCATAGATCGTTTGTCATTTGAAAGAAAATTATATGTCATTCGTAAGCAGGCTGAGAACTGGGGGACAGCAGAGGAAAAGCAATTTTACTTTGTCAGCCTGTCGAGTCAAACCATTGTATACAAGGGGCTTTTAACATCAGATCAAGTCGATGCTTTTTATCTTGATCTTCAGGATGAAACATTTGTTTCTGCATTTTCACTTGTTCATTCACGATTTAGTACAAATACATTTCCTACATGGGAAAGAGCCCATCCAAACCGCTATTTGATTCACAACGGTGAAATCAACACATTAAGAGGAAACATCAATTGGATGAGAGCAAGAGAACAACAATTCGTATCTGAAGCTTTCGGAGACGATTTAGACAAGATTTTGCCAGTGCTGAATGCAGACGGAAGTGATTCATCCATTCTAGACAATGCCTTTGAATTCTTTGTGCTTGCAGGCCGAACACCTGCTCATACAGCGATGATGCTGATTCCAGAGCCATGGACTGAAAACACGCACATGTCGAAAGAAAAACGGGCATTTTATGAATACCATAGTTCTCTTATGGAGCCGTGGGATGGGCCAACAGCTATTTCCTTTACTGATGGTAAACAAATCGGAGCCATCTTAGACCGAAACGGATTAAGACCGGCAAGATACTATGTCACAAATGATGATCATATCATTTTCTCTTCTGAGGTCGGTGTGATCGACACAAATGAAGAGGATGTGAAGTATAAAGATCGTCTTGAGCCAGGTAAAATGCTTTTAATTGATTTAGAAGAAGGGCGAATTATTTCTGACGAAGAAGTGAAATCGACGATTGCGAATGAACTTCCTTATCAAAAATGGCTTGATGAAGAAATGGTGCACGTCAATCGCTCGGAAGAAAATTCAGAAAATTCTAGTATAATGGATGATTTATTGACGCGCCAGCGTGCCTTCCATTATACGTACGAGGACATTCAAAAGTATTTAATTCCTTTACTAGAAGAAGGCAAGGACCCAATCGGTTCAATGGGAAGCGACACTCCGCTTGCTGTGTTATCAGATCGTGCGCAGTCTCTGTTTTCTTACTTCAAGCAGCTGTTTGCACAAGTGACGAACCCGCCGATTGACGCCATTCGTGAGCAGCTTGTGACATCTACGATGACGTGGTTAGGTGCTGAAGGAGATATTTTACATCCGAATGAATATTCATGCCGACGAATTAAACTGTATACACCCGTCTTAACAAGCGGGCAGTTTAACGGTTTGAGAACAATTGTTCATAATGCCTTTAAAAGCAAAACGATTCATACTCTTTTCACCGATGATTTAAAGCGCGGGCTGGATGCGATGTTTGAAGAGGCGGAAAAAGCGATCCGCGAAGGTGTATCTTTATTAATTCTTTCCGATCGTGAAATGACGGAAGAAAAAGTGCCGATTCCACCACTTCTAGCGCTAAGTGCACTGCATCAGCATCTTGTTCGTCAAGGCTTACGGACAAAGGTGAGTCTGATCGTTGAATCTGGAGAAGTCAGAGAGGTTCATCATTTTGCCGCACTGATTGGCTACGGAGCAGATGCAATCCATCCTTATCTTGTGTATGAAACGTACAAACAGCTGATTGCAGAAGAAGCGATCTCTTTCAGCTTTGATGAAGCAGTCACAAAGTTTGGTAAAAGCGTAACCGAAGGTGTCGTCAAAGTCATGTCTAAAGTGGGAATCTCCACTGTGCAAAGCTATAGAGGAGCCCAAATCTTTGAAGCCGTTGGTATTAGTGAAGACGTCATTCAGGCGTATTTCACGGGAACAGCTTCTCAGCTTGGCGGGATTGACCTTAAGACCATTGCACATGAAGCAAAACTTCGTCATGAAGCAGGGTATCAGGCAGCGACTGACCAAACACTCGAATCAGGAAGTGACTTCCAGTGGAGAAAAAATGGTGAGCACCATGCCTTTAATCCAAAAACGATCCATACGCTTCAGTGGGCATGTCGCAATGAAGATTACGATCTATTTAAGCAATATACAAAGGCAGCGGACGAAGAAAGAATCGGCTTCCTTCGAAATTTATTTGCTTTCCAGCCAAAACAAAAACCAGTTCGTTTGGAAGACGTTGAATCTGCTGAATCCATCGTGCGCCGATTCAAGACAGGCGCCATGTCATTTGGGTCTTTAAGTAAAGAAGCGCACGAAGCACTTGCGATTGCCATGAACCGAATTGGCGGTAAAAGTAACAGCGGAGAAGGCGGAGAAGATCCTGCACGCTTTACAGTTGATGAACGCGGCGATGATCGCAGAAGTGCGATTAAACAAATTGCTTCTGGCCGCTTTGGCGTAAAGAGTCATTATTTGGTCAATGCAGATGAACTGCAAATTAAAATGGCACAAGGGGCAAAGCCTGGAGAAGGCGGACAGCTGCCAGGAAATAAAGTATACCCTTGGGTCGCCGATGTACGCGGATCTACACCAGGCGTCGGATTGATTTCACCACCGCCGCATCATGATATTTATTCCATCGAGGATTTAGCGCAGCTGATCCATGATTTGAAAAACGCGAACCGTGATGCCCGCATCAGCGTCAAGCTTGTGTCTAAAGCAGGCGTTGGTACGATTGCAGCAGGTGTTGCAAAAGGAACGGCGGATGTCATTGTGATCAGTGGATACGATGGCGGCACAGGAGCTTCGCCGAAAACGAGTATTAAACACACAGGACTTCCTTGGGAGCTCGGTTTGGCAGAGGCGCATCAAACCCTTGTGTTAAACGGCCTTCGCGAGAGAGTCGTTCTTGAAACGGACGGAAAGTTAATGACTGGTCGCGACGTTGTCATGGCTGCGATATTAGGAGCAGAAGAATATGGCTTTGCGACAGCTCCACTTGTCGTATTGGGCTGCGTGATGATGAGAGCATGTCATTTAGATACTTGCCCAGTCGGCGTCGCTACACAGAATCCAGAGCTTCGTAAAAAATTCATGGGGAACCCTGACCATATTGTGAATTTCATGATGTTTATTGCAGAGGAAGTAAGAGAAATCTTAGCGGAGCTCGGCTTTACATCAATGGATGAATTAATTGGACGCACGGATGTTCTAGGAGTTAGCGAACGAGCAAAAGCTCACTGGAAAGCAGGCCAGCTAGACCTTGAAACACTGCTTTATCAGCCAGAAGGAGCTCGTACATTCAGAACACCGCAAAATCATAAAATTGATGAATCACTGGATATGAATGAAATCCTCCCTTATGTACAGGAAGCGTTGAATCATCAAACACCGGTTGATCTATCATTGAATATTCGCAATATCAATCGTGTGGCCGGAACCATTACTGGAAGTGAAGTGTCTAAACGCTACGGGGAAGAAGGCTTGCCAGAGGATACGATCACACTAAGGTTCACTGGTTCCGCAGGACAAAGCTTCGGCGCATTTGTGCCAAAGGGCATGTCTCTCTATTTAACAGGTGATTCAAATGACTATATCGGCAAAGGACTCTCTGGAGGCAAAATTGCGGTCAAAACATCTGATCACTTTGTACAAAATGGACATGAAAACGTCATTGTTGGAAACGTCGCATTCTACGGAGCGACAAGTGGAAAAGCCTATATTAACGGGCGTGCAGGTGAGCGCTTTGCCGTTCGTAATTCAGGCGTGCAGGTGGTTGTTGAAGGAATCGGTGATCACGGCTGTGAATACATGACTGGCGGACGTGTCGTCATTTTAGGAGACGTCGGAAAGAACTTCGGCGCAGGAATGTCTGGCGGCGTAGCTTATGTCCATACATCCGATGCGAAACAGTTCAAAAGAATGTGCAACATGGAAATGATCATGTTTGAAAAACTCACAGATCACGATGAAGAGCAAGAAGTGAAACAGCTGATTCAAGAGCACCTTCACTATACAAACAGCGCAAAAGCTTCGGCACTTTTAGAAAACTGGGCGCAAGAAAAGGATCAATTCATCAAGGTCATTCCGAGAAATTACAAAATGATGCTTCAAAGCATTGAAGAACAAAAACAAGCGGGCCTTAGTCATGAGGAAGCGGTCATGTATGCCTTTGAAGCAAACACAAAACCGAAAAATCAAGAAACGGCAAACGGGCAAAAAGCAGCCCTCGCTCATTAAGAAAGGGGAGAGGACAATGGGCAAAGCAACAGGTTTTATGGATTATAAAAGAGAAAAGCCAAATGAACGTGACCCTCTCACTCGTCAAAATGACTGGAAAGAATATTCAGCTCCTTATACAGATGACGTATTGAAGAAGCAGGGCGCTAGATGTATGGATTGCGGCACACCGTTTTGTCAAATTGGGATGGAGATCAAAGGCGGTGTGTCAGGCTGCCCGATCTACAATTTAATTCCAGAATGGAACGACCTTGTGTATCGAGGCAGATGGAAAGAAGCGCTCGAAAGACTGCAAAAAACAAATAATTTCCCTGAATTTACTGGGAGAGTGTGTCCAGCGCCTTGCGAAGGGTCATGTACAGTCGCCATCAATGATCCAGCTGTTTCGATTAAAAATATCGAACGCACCATCATTGATAAAGGCTTTGAAAATGGATGGATCACACCGAGAATTCCTTCAAGCCGTACAGGCAAGAAGATTGCCATTGTCGGCTCAGGACCAGCAGGACTTGCAAGTGCTGATCAATTAAACCAAGCAGGCCACGCCGTCACAGTGTTCGAACGGTCTGATCGCCTTGGCGGACTGCTGACATACGGCATTCCAAACATGAAGCTGGACAAAGAAGTAGTGGAACGAAGAGTCAAACTGCTAAGACAAGAAGGCATTGATTTTGTAACGAACACAGAAATTGGCGTCGATGTCACTGCCGATGAACTGAAAGAGCAGTTTGATGCGGTTATCCTTTGTACAGGTGCACAAAAGCAGCGTGACCTGTTGATTGAAGGCCGGGAAGCTAAAGGGATTCACCTAGCGATGGATTATTTGACCCTCGCCACAAAAAGCATGCTGGATTCAGGATTTAAAGACAAAAACTTCATTGATGCAAAAGGAAAAGACGTGATTGTCATTGGCGGGGGAGATACAGGTGCAGATTGCGTTGCAACTGCACTTCGCCAAAAAGCAAAAAGTGTTGTTCAGTTCGGGAAGCATCCGAAGCTTCCGGATACACGTGTAGGGGATAACATGTGGCCTGAACAGCCTTACGTCTTCTCACTCGATTATGCTTATGAAGAAGCACAAGCAAAATTCGGGGAAGATCCGCGTCAATATTCCATTCAAACCACAAAAATTGTGGCAGACAAAAATGGGAAATTAAAAGAGCTTCATACGATTCAAATGGAAAAGGTGAAAAACGAACAAGGGAAGTTTGAATTTCATGAGATTCCAGGGACAGAAAAGGTATGGCCGGCTCAGCTAGTCTTTATTGCAATTGGTTTTGAGGGAACTGAACAGCCACTCGTGAAACACTTTGGCGTGGACAGCAAAAACAATCGCATTGACGCAACGTATGGGGAGTATACAACAAATGTAGAAGGCGTATTTGCAGCGGGAGATGCAAGACGCGGGCAAAGCTTGATTGTCTGGGCAATTAATGAAGGCAGACAAGTGGCGCACGAGGTAGACCGTTATTTAATGGGGAGTTCGGTTCTGCCAAAATAGGTCAAACAAAGGGTGTTTACACATATAAAGAAAAGCCATGATCCAATAGTGATCATGGCTTTTTATGATTCAGATATGGTTTGATTTACTATCACTTTTTTCCGCTCTAGGCAGTGAGCTGATTTGAAAATCCATCTTTCATGAGGTGACATTCAAGCACCAGATCATGGATGCGTCAAAGTATATGACTCATTGCTTGAGGTAGACGACGTTTTACTTTGTAAACGGTTTAGATCCTTCCTTTCATGTGCATGCTGTAGGTAAATGCACTTTGAAAGGAAGGTATGTTTGTGCCATTTTTTAATATTTTGATTGAACTGTTTATCGGATTTTTTGCCTTATTTTCTATAATAAAATTATTAGGGAAAACACAATTTGCACAAATCACGCCGTTTGATTTTATTTCTGCACTGATTTTAGGCGAAATGGTCGGAAACGCCATTTTTGACCCAGAAGTCAAGATTCAGCACATTTTGTTTGCTGTTGCGGTATGGGGCGTTCTTCTCTATACAGTTGAATGGTTTTCACAGCGCTTTAAAGGTATTCGAGCCTTTTTAGAAGGAAGACCGACACTTGTCATTGATCAAGGGAAGATTCACTACAAACGTTTAAAGAAAAATATGCTTGATCTCAATCAACTGCAGACACTGATTCGCGCGAAGGGTCATTTTGCTTTGAATGAAATTGAATATGCCATTTTGGAAACAGACGGCTCGGTGAGCGTTCTTCCGAAAATGAAATACGCAACAGCCACCGCAGAAGATGTGAACGTGAAGGGAAAAGAAGTCAAATTACCTAGAACGTTTATTATTGACGGTGAAATTTTAAAAAAAGATTTACAAGAAGCTGGCTTCGATGAAACATGGCTGAGTGAGCAATTAAAAAAGCAGCACATTTCTTCCTATCGAGACGTTCTATTTTGTGAATGGATTGAAAATGAAGGGATTTATGCAATGAAATATGAAAAGTCCAAAAAACATCCATAACATCTATAAGTGGGTGTTTTTTTGTGCGTGTCATGAATAGGATCAAAAAGAATGTTTGATTGAAAACGTTCACAAAGAGGAGGAGATGCACGATGAAGTATGGAAAGGTATGGCTTGTAGTCATCTTGTCTTTATTATTATTGAACTCAGCTTCACTTCAAGCAGCCGGACATCAGAATCAAACAAATCGCGTTCTTGTGGTCGATCAAAAGGAAAATGGCTCGTTTCGAACCGTTCAGTCTGCCATTGATGCGATTCCAGTGAACAATCAACAGCGCGTAACGATCTATATTAAAAATGGTGTGTATAAAGAAAAAATCCTGCTTCCGCAAAATAAACCTTACGTGTCCTTTATCGGGGAAGACCAATACAAGACGATTCTGACGTATCATGATACAAATGCAAGTACTGGCAGCACAACAAATAGCTCAAGCACAATGATTCGTGCGAACGACTTTTATGCAGAAAATATCACCTTTCAAAATACGGCTGGCAGACATGCTGGTCAGGCGGTTGCACTGTACGTGTCCGGTGACCGGGCTGCGTTTAAACAAATACGAGTTTTAGGGTATCAAGATACACTTTATGCAACAGGTACAGGCCGGCAATATTATGAAAACTGCTATATCGAAGGCACGGTCGATTTTATTTTTGGATCAGCCACAGCCGTGTTTAAAAGAGCTGAAATAAAAAGTCTTGGAAATGGATATATTACTGCAGCATCCACAACAGAAGCGCAAAAGTATGGATATGTATTCATCGATTCTACGCTCAAAAAGGGGACGGCTGCTGCTCAATCGGTATATTTAGGACGTCCGTGGCGGCCTCATTCTGCTGTGACATTCCTCTATACAAATATGGATGATCATATTAAGGCAGAGGGTTGGCATAACTGGGATAACCGTGATAACGAAAGAACAGCAAGATATAAAGAATATGGATCGACAGGAGCAGGAAGCAACGCAGCAAACCGCGTAAAATGGTCCAGTATTTTAACGAAAAACGAAGCAAGTCAAATCACAGTGCAAGCTGTTCTTAGCGGAACCGATGGCTGGAATCCAGAAAAAAGGTAAAGAGCTTGTCAGTTTTCGTCAAAGAAAGCTGACTTTTCTGTTTAAAAAACCTTTGAGAACAAACGTTCTTTTGTGTATAATGAACATATTCTTCTAAAATTGGCTGCGACTAAAAAGGAGGGATTGCGTGAAGCGTTTTTCACAGATCTTGTTTTTACACATATGTATCCTGTCGATTTTATTTCTCCCTTTTTCAGCAAAAGATGATCAACTTACAGCTCGTGACGACTCACTGCCGTGGGTGACAGCTTTAGATGAATTTATACGAACAGCACCTGATTTAGAGGGCGCGATCTCTGGCATCAGCGTCCGCGATACTTCTGACTCCTCTCTTCTTTATGAACATCAAGCCGATATTCGTCTTACTCCTGCTTCTAATATGAAACTGCTCACATCAGCCATCGCCCTTGATATACTAGGAGAAACACACACATTCCCGACAGACATCTGGATAGATGGTTCTATTCAAAAGAAAACGTTACATGGCAACCTGTATCTACGCGGTACCGGGGATCCGACTTTATTAGAAGAGGATTTTGCAGCACTTGCCAAACAAGTGAAAAAGGCCGGAATACATACAATTCGCGGACAGCTTGCGGCAGACGATACATGGTATGATGACACAAGATATTCGATTGATTTACCTTGGAGTGATGAGGATCAATATTACGGTGCACAAATCTCTGCTCTCACGGCTTCACCGAATCAAGATTATGATGCAGGAACCGTGATTCTCGAAGTAAAGCCAGGCAAAAAAGCTGGGCAAAAAGCAACCTATGACATGATTCCGAAGACTTCTGTCCCTCAAGTCATCAATCAAGTAAAAACCGTGCCAGAAGAAGGGAAAAAGAAGATTTCTTTTAGGCGCTCTCACGGCACTAACAAAATCACTTTGACTGGCGCCATTCCGGTGAAAGCGAGTGTATCTAGACAATGGGTAGCATTATGGGAGCCATCCTCTTATGCGTTAGATTTAATGAAACGAGCGTTAAAGGCGGAAGGGATTCACGTAAAAGGACCGCTTAAAATAAAACAAGTTCCTAAAAAAGCCAAGAAAATTGCCACCCATTCATCGATGCCTTTATCAGAGCTCCTTGTTCCCATGATGAAACTCAGCAACAATACCCATGCAGAAATGTTGCTGAAGGAACTTGGAAAACAAGTGAAAAGCAAAGGGAGCTTTGAAGATGGACTGGATGTGATGAATGAACGGCTTCCTGCATTCGGCATCGATCCATCTCTTGCAGTGCTGCGAGATGGGTCAGGCATCTCACCTATTAACCTTGTTTCTGCCAACCAGTTCACGTTCTTTTTAACAAACATTCAAAAGGAAAAATGGTTTAAGACCTATGAACATGCGCTTCCGTTAGCAGGGGCAAGTGAACGAATGGTGGGAGGGACGTTAAGAAACAGGTTGAAAGAACCAGCTACACTAGAAAAAGTACGTGCAAAAACAGGTTCATTAACTACGGTCAGTACACTTTCTGGATATATTGACACGAAGAGCGGAAAGACGGTCGCTTTTTCCATTTTATTAAATCATCTTGTTGATGACGAGAAAGGGAAAGAGATAGAAGACCACATTGTTAGCATTTTAGCTGAGAATCTTTAGATAGAGAAGGAGAACCATCATGACGTTAGATAACAATCAATCTTTAGTAAAAACCATGTCCATTTTTCTCGTCCCGCTTTTGCTTAGCAATATTTTGCAATCAATCGGACAGCTTGTATCCATCGTCCTTGTCGGCAGATGGATTGGAGAGGATGCAGTAGCTGCCATTTCTGCATTCTTTCCGCTTTTCTTTTTACTCGTTTCTTTTTCCATCGGAATTGGATCGGGAAGTTCAATCCTTATTGGACAAGCGTATGGAGCAAAAAATGAACAAAGATTAAAAGAAATTATTGGCACAACGCTTTCATTCACTTTTTTGATCGGACTTTCTTTAGCAATCATTGGAGGTTTTTTTGCAACGGATATCTTAAACCTCATGGGAACACCTGCGAATATCGTGGAGGAAAGTGCGGCTTATGCCAGAATTCTATTCATCTCAATGCCGATCTTATTTCTTTATTTTGTTTACACGACTTTCCTGCGAGGGACAGGGGATTCAAAAACGCCTTTTTATTTCTTAATGATTAGTACGGCAACGAATATTTTGATGCTGCCGATTTTATTATTTGGCTGGCTGGGACTGCCGGCATTTGGTTTATACGGTGCTGCGTATGCTTCTGTGATTTCAACCATTGTGACGTTTATTATTCTACATATCTACTTATATAAAACAAAACACCCGCTTCGCATCGATGCATCGGTTAGAAAGCATTTATTGATGAAAGGGGATCTACTAAAAACATTATTAAAACTCAGCATTCCATCGAGCATTAATATGATCCTTATTTCTTTATCAGAAATTGCTGTTATTTCCTTTGTCAATGATTATGGATCACAGGCGACTGCTGCCTATGGTGTTGTCAATCAAGTTGTGAGCTATGTGCAGATGCCGGCGGTGAGTCTTGGCATTGCGGTCTCTATCTTTGCAGCACAATTCATCGGCGCAGGGAATATCAACCGATTGAAAGATGTGATAAAAATCGGGCTAGGACTCAATTTTGCCATAGGCGGATTCATTATTATCATTGTTTATCTCTTCGCACCGCAGATTTTATCTATCTTTTTAACAGATTCTAAGACGATTGACATTGCCTATAGCTTAGTTGTCATTACATTATGGAGCTATCTTATTTTTGGAACAGCCCAAATTGTTGCAGCCACGATGAGAGCAAGCGGAACAGTGCTATGGCCAACGATCTTTAGTATTTGTTCCATTTGGCTTGTAGAAGTACCAGTCGCTTATGTGCTATCGCACCACACAACCCTTGGCATCAAGGGCATCTGGATTGGCTATCCTGCGGCTTTTTTCGTGAACTTACTCCTTCAATACGGCTACTATCAGCTCGTATGGAAGAAAAAACAGATTGTAGCGCTAGTGCAGTCATAATGTAAAAGTGTGAAGCAGCATATACATACGAAGATCTATCACTTTTCAGGAGGTCTGATCTTCTATGTATTTGAATCAAAGAAGTGAACTGAGTGCGTACAATATCGGTGATTTTTCTTATGCCGGACCAGATTTCCAAGTGCTGACGTGGGGGGAAGGAACAACATTAAACATTGGAAAGTTTTGTTCCATCGCAAACGAAGTCAAAATTTTCCTTGGCGGTGAACACCGTACAGATTGGGCCACAACGTATCCGTTTAATCAAATTTTCAAGGAAGCTTCTCACATTAAAGGACATCCAAAGTCAAAAGGAGATGTCCACATAGGACACGATGTCTGGATTGGTTATGGAGCAACAATCATGTCAGGAGTATGTATAGGGAACGGAGCAGTGATTGGTGCAAATAGTGTCATCACAAAAGATGTGCCCCCATATGCGATTGCCGCAGGAAATCCGCAGCAGCTCATGAAATACCGGTTTTCATCTGAAATCATCGAAAAACTTCAGTTATTAGAATGGTGGAATTTAGAGTTTACCGTCATCCAATCTATTTTTCACCTCTTACAATCTGATGATATTGAACAATGTATAAATGTCATAGAAGACATAAAAAAGAAAGGCTGAAAAAGCCTTTCTCATGCTGTCGAGAAAATCTCGACAGCTTTATTTTTTTCTTAGATATTTTCCATCTCTTTCCTTGAGAGCTGTACAAGATCGAAAAATCATCAAAAAGTGATCTCCAGACATGTATGGGAGAGGAACACAAGAAAAGATCAGACAAAATCGTCTGTCTGCCTCTGGAAAAGAGCTATATAAAAAAAGAAAAGAAAAATAGAGCGAAGCCTTGCAGATTCAAAACAACTGCATGGGCTTCGCTATTGCCGGTTGAGAGGAAAACAAAACGTGTGTGGGATGCCTTTTTTATTCAACCTAACGATTGTAGAAAAACATGAGTTTCTCTACAATCTGAAGGCTAAAGTAGCCCTTCTTTTTTTCGTTAACTGAGTCTTATGATTGTTAGGGATGCCCCGGTTGCACCTCCACCAATTAAAATAGCTGTTACAACTGCCCCAAACAATTGCAATGATATCGTATTTCCAGCAGTTAAATTCACAATCAATGTGTTACTGATAAATGTGGTTGAGACCACCGGTGATTGAATAGAACCTGGGATGACAGTGGCTCCATTAAGAAGTAGCCGTGCACTAACTAAAAGTGCAACTGTTGTATTAATTTGGTATGTGATATAGTATTTACCTGTTTGTTGTACAGTAAAAGTATCATTTGAACCATTCGGTGCAAATCCATTGATATTTTGATTACTTGGTAAAGCAATGTTCGTACCACCAAGAACAGTAATGATTGTAGGCCCCGTTGTATTTCCGGCATAAAGAGCCGTTTGAGTTGGGCCAGTAGGACCAGTAGGACCAGTGGCTCCAGTAGGACCGGTAGCTCCGGTTGCACCAGTGGCTCCAGTAAGGCCGGTATCACCAGTCGCACCAGTAACTCCAGTAGGACCGGTATCTCCAGTATCACCAGTAACTCCAGTCGCACCAGTAACTCCAGTTGGGCCGGTATCTCCGGTTGCACCAGTGGCTCCAGTAGAGCCGGTATCACCAGTCGCACCAGTATCTCCAGTAGGACCGGTATCTCCGGTTGCACCAGTAACTCCGGTTCGCAGTTGGACCAGTATCACCAGTGGCTCCAGTATCTCCAGTAGGACCGGTATCTCCGGTTGCACCAGTAACTCCGTTGGTCCAGTTGGACCAGTATCACCAGTGGCTCCAGTATCTCCAGACCGGTATCTCCGGTTGCACCAGTAACTCCAGTCGCACCAGTAACTCCAGTAGGACCGGTATCACCAGTAGGACCGGTATCTCCAGTAGGACCGGTATCTCCGGTTACACCTGTTGGTCCAGTAGGACCGGTATCTCCAGTAGGACCGGTATCACCAGTCGCACCAGTAACTCCAGTAGGGCCGGTATCACCAGTCGCACCAGTAGCTCCAGTAGGACCGGTATCTCCGGTTACACCTGTTGGTCCAGTAGGACCGGTATCTCCAGTGGCACCAGTAACTCCAGTAGGACCGGTATCACCAGTCGCACCAGTAACTCCAGTAGGGCCGGTATCACCAGTCGCACCAGTCGCACCAGTAACTCCAGTAGGACCGGTATCTCCGGTTACACCTGTTGGTCCATCTCCAGTAGGACCAGTACGGTTGCACCGGCTCCAGTAGGACCAGTAGCTCCGGTTGCACCAGTGGCTCCAGTAGGACCAGTATCTCCGGTTACACCTGTTGGTCCAGTAGGACCGGTATCTCCAGTAGCACCAGTATCACCAGTAGCACCAGTAACTCCAGTAGGACCGGTAGCTCCAGTAGGACCAGTAGCTCCGGTTGCACCGTGGCTCCAGTAGGACCAGTGGCTCCGGTTACACCTGTTGGTCCAGTAGGACCGGTATCACCAGTCGCACCAGTATCTCCAGTAGGACCGGTATCACCAGTAGGACCGGTATCTCCGGTTACACCAGTATCTCCGGTTGCTCCAGTAGCTCCAGTAGGACCGGTATCTCCGGTTACACCTGTTGGTCCAGTAGGACCGGTATCTCCAGTGGCACCAGTAACTCCAGTAGGACCGGTATCACCAGTCGCACCAGTAACTCCAGTAGGGCCGGTATCACCAGTCGCACCAGTCGCACCAGTCGCACCAGTAGCACCAGTCGCACCAGTAACTCCAGTAGGACCGGTATCTCCGGTTGCACCAGTAACTCCAGTAGGACCGGTATCTCCAGTAGGACCAGTATCACCGGTTGCACCAGTGGCTCCAGTAGGACCAGTATCTCCGGTTACACCTGTTGGTCCAGTAGGACCGGTATCTCCAGTGGCTCCAGTTGGACCGGTAACTCCAGTAGGACCAGTATCTCCGGTTGCTCCAGTATCTCCAGTTGGACCGGTATCTCCGGTTACACCAGTGGCTCCAGTAGGACCAGTATCACCAGTGGCACCAGTAACACCAGTAACTCCAGTAGGACCAGTATCTCCGGTTGCTCCAGTAGCTCCAGTTGGACCGGTATCTCCGGTTCACCTGTTGGTCCATCTCCAGTAGGACCAGTATCTCCGGTTGCACCAGTGGCTCCAGTAGGACCGGTAGCTCCGGTTGCACCAGTGGCTCCAGTAGGACCAGTATCTCCGGTTACACCTGTTGGTCCAGTAGGACCGGTAGCTCCAGTAGGACCAGTATCACCAGTAGCACCAGTAACTCCAGTAGGACCGGTATCTCCAGTAGGACCAGTATCACCGGTTGCACCAGTAACTCCAGTAGGACCGGTATCACCAGTCGCACCAGTAACTCCAGTAGGGCCGGTATCACCAGTCGCACCAGTAGCACCAGTCGCACCAGTAACTCCAGTAGGACCGGTATCTCCGGTTGCACCAGTAACTCCAGTAGGACCGGTATCTCCGGTTACACCAGTGGCTCCAGTAGGACCAGTATCACCAGTGGCACCAGTAACTCCAGTAGGACCAGTATCTCCGGTTGCTCCAGTAGCTCCAGTAGGACCGGTAGCTCCGGTTACACCTGTTGGTCCATCTCCAGTAGGACCAGTATCTCCGGTTGCTCCAGTGGCTCCAGTAGGACCAGTATCACCGGTTGCACCAGTGGCTCCAGTAGGACCGGTAGCTCCGGTTGCACCAGTAACTCCAGTAGGACCGGTAGCTCCGGTTACACCTGTTGGTCCAGTAGGACCGGTATCTCCAGTGGCACCAGTGGCTCCCGTTGGACCAGTATCTCCGGTTGCACCAGTGGCTCCAGTAGGGCCGGTATCTCCAGTCGCACCAGTAACTCCAGTAGGACCTGTATCACCAGTCGCACCAGTAACTCCAGTAGGGCCGGTATCACCAGTCGCACCAGTGGCTCCAGTAGGACCGGTTGCTCCGGTTACACCTGTTGGTCCATCTCCAGTAGGACCAGTAGCTCCGGTTGCACCAGTGGCTCCAGTAGGACCAGTAGCTCCGGTTGCACCAGTGGCTCCAGTAGGACCAGTATCTCCGGTTACACCTGTTGGTCCAGTAGGACCGGTAGCTCCAGTAGGACCGGTAGCTCCAGTAGGACCAGTATCACCAGTAGCACCAGTAACTCCAGTAGGACCGGTAGCTCCAGTAGGACCAGTAGCTCCGGTTGCACCAGTGGCTCCAGTAGGACCAGTATCTCCGGTTACACCTGTTGGTCCAGTAGGACCGGTATCACCAGTCGCACCAGTATCTCCAGTAGGACCGGTATCACCAGTAGGACCGGTATCTCCGGTTACACCAGTATCTCCGGTTGCTCCAGTAGCTCCAGTAGGACCGGTATCTCCGGTTACACCTGTTGGTCCAGTAGGACCGGTATCTCCAGTGGCACCAGTAACTCCAGTAGGACCGGTATCACCAGTCGCACCAGTAACTCCAGTAGGGCCGGTATCACCAGTCGCACCAGTAGCACCAGTCGCACCAGTAACTCCAGTAGGACCGGTATCTCCGGTTGCACCAGTAACTCCAGTAGGACCGGTATCTCCAGTAGGACCAGTATCACCGGTTGCACCAGTGGCTCCAGTAGGACCAGTATCTCCGGTTACACCTGTTGGTCCAGTAGGACCGGTATCTCCAGTGGCTCCAGTTGGACCGGTAACTCCAGTAGGACCAGTATCTCCGGTTGCTCCAGTAGCTCCAGTTGGACCGGTATCTCCGGTTACACCAGTGGCTCCAGTAGGACCAGTATCACCAGTGGCACCAGTAACTCCAGTAGGACCAGTATCTCCGGTTACACCTGTTGGTCCAGTAGGACCGGTAGCTCCAGTAGGACCAGTATCACCAGTAGCACCAGTAACTCCAGTAGGACCGGTATCTCCAGTAGGACCAGTATCACCGGTTGCACCAGTAACTCCAGTAGGACCGGTATCTCCAGTAGGACCAGTATCTCCGGTTGCACCAGTGGCTCCAGTAGGACCAGTATCTCCGGTTACACCTGTTGGTCCAGTAGGACCGGTATCTCCAGTGGCACCAGTAGCTCCAGTAGGACCAGTATCTCCGGTTACACCAGTGGCTCCAGTTGGACCGGTAACTCCAGTGGCACCAGTAACTCCGGTTGCTCCAGTAGGACCGGTATCTCCGGTTACACCAGTTGCACCAGTAACTCCAGTAGGACCAGTGGCACCAGTAACTCCAGTAGGACCGGTAGCTCCAGTTGATCCTGCTGCAGCCAGTAATGTGTAGTCTAGGGAAGTATCTGGTGTACCTGTCGGTGGTGCAGTATTTACTACATACGTACTGCCATTAAAGGTCACTACTTGCCCTACTTGGTAAGTAGGGCTGATTACCGGATCAAACGCTTCAATACCTGTTAACCCTGCACCAGTAGCTCCGGTTGCACCAGTGGCACCAGTAACTCCAGTAGGACCGGTATCTCCGGTGGCTCCAGTAGGACCTCTTTTTACAATTTTATTATTTGTTTTTTTCCGTCCTTTTGCTTTAGCACAAGTGCTGTGATGTTTAACAACTTTGTTCTTTTTACATTCTCGTTTAAGAAGAGGGCAGTCATCAAATAGAGGTCTATCGTGACGAGATTTTCTGTAATGAGGTTGCCAATCATGCTTTTTTCCGCAAAAGGGACATTTGTTGTCGTACTGATTATACAAATTCCCCCATCTCCTACAAGTTAATATTTTATTCTATGTGGAAATTTAAAAAGCGGAATTAAGTTAAATGATATTTTTATTTCGAAGTTTATCGAATCAAATTATTTAAAAGTTAAATTGTTTTATGTAAATTTATCCTCTGTGACAGAAGGCGGCACTATTAAGGAATCTTTTGAACATAGTATGGATTTAGCAAAAAAGGCGGAGAAGTGGGGTTATCATAGATACTGGCTGGCGGAACACCATAATATGGAAGGTGTTGCTTTCTCTATTATAAAATGGGGGAATGGAAACTTTAAGGAAAAAAATAAAGCTGTCTAGATTTTTTCGACAGCCTTAACGCATAAAGGCCAAAGCCTTTATGCGTTTTGTTTATACATATCTTACAGCATTTGCAGCTCGAGTATCTGTGTTAACTGTTGTTATATTTGACTGTGCTGTAATAATGATATTAACAGTATATACATTATTACCCGTACTAGTTACAGTATCAACGAAAGTGGTGGAAACTACAAAGCTTTGTGCCCCTGCGCCTGATCCTGATCTAAAGAAAGGAACTTCTGTTAACAATGTTCCGTTTCTCCTTAATCGAGTATTTCCACTTATACTATAATTCGCTGTAGTGTTAGCTGTAATATTTGCTGATAGGTCAATCTTTACTCTTTGACCACTTGTTACAGGAACTGTAAAAGTGAGTACTGTTATTTCTGAATTCAACGGAGGAAATACTTGCTGCTGTGTTGCTGTTTGGTCAAAGAAAATTTGTGAGGTTGGTCCAGTGGCTCCGGTAGATCCAGTTGCACCCGTGATGCCTGTCGCCCCAGTAGGACCAGTTGCACCCGTGATGCCTGTCGCCCCAGTAGGACCGGTTGCACCCGTGATACCAGTGGCGCCAGTAGGACCAGTTGCACCCGTGATACCAGTGGCGCCAGTAGGACCAGTTGCACCCGTGATACCAGTGGCGCCAGTAGGACCAGTTGCACCCGTGATGCCTGTCGCCCCAGTAGGACCGGTTGCACCCGTGATACCAGTGGCGCCAGTAGGACCAGTTGCACCCGTGATGCCTGTCGCCCCAGTAGGACCGGTTGCACCCGTGATGCCTGTCGCCCCAGTAGGACCAGTTGCACCCGTGATACCTGTCGCCCCAGTAGGACCAGTTGCACCCGTGATACCTGTCGCCCCAGTAGGACCAGTTGCACCCGTGATACCTGTCGCACCAGTAGCTCCAGTAGGACCGGTAGCTCCGGTTACACCTGTTGGTCCAGTAGGACCGGTATCACCAGTCGCACCAGTAACTCCAGTAGGCCCGGTAGCTCCGGTTGCACCAGTGGCTCCAGTAGGACCGGTAGCTCCGGTTGCACCAGTGGCTCCAGTTGGACCGGTAGCTCCGGTTGCACCAGTGGCTCCAGTAGGACCGGTAGCTCCGGTTGCACCAGTAGCTCCAGTAGCTCCAGTAGGACCAGTATCTCCGGTTGCACCAGTAACTCCCGTTGGACCGGTATCTCCAGTAGGACCAGTATCACCAGTGGCACCAGTAACTCCAGTAGGACCAGTATCACCAGTAGGACTGGTATCTCCGGTTGCACCAGTGGCTCCAGTAGGGCCGGTAGCTCCAGTTGGACCAGTATCTCCGGTCGCACCAGTGGCTCCAGTAGGGCCGGTAGCTCCAGTAGGACCAGTATCACCAGTGGCACCAGTAACTCCAGTAGAACCGGTATCTCCAGTAGCACCAGTAACTCCAGTAGGGCCGGTATCTCCGGTCGCACCAGTGGCTCCAGTAGGGCCGGTAGCTCCAGTTGGACCAGTATCACCAGTGGCACCAGTAGAACCGGTATCTCCAGTAGCACCAGTAACTCCAGTAGGGCCGGTATCTCCGGTTGCACCAGTAGCTCCAGTAGGCCCGGTAGCTCCAGTAGCACCAGTGGCTCCAGTAGGCCCGGTAGCTCCGGTTGCACCAGTAACTCCCGTTGGCCCGGTATCTCCAGTAGGACCAGTATCACCAGTGGCACCAGTAACTCCAGTAACTCCAGTAGGCCCGGTATCTCCGGTTGCACCAGTGGCTCCAGTAGGACCGGTATCTCCGGTTGCACCTGTTGGTCCAGTAGGACCAGTATCACCAGTGGCACCAGTAACTCCAGTAGGCCCGGTATCACCGGTTGCACCAGTAACTCCAGTAGCACCAGTAACTCCAGTAGGGCCGGTGTCTCCGGTTGCACCAGTGGCTCCAGTAGGACCGGTATCTCCAGTCGCACCAGTAACTCCAGTAGGACCGGTATCTCCAGTGGCACCAGTAACTCCGGTTGCACCAGTGGCTCCAGTAGGACCGGTATCTCCGGTTACACCAGTGGCTCCCGTTGGACCAGTATCACCAGTATCACCAGTAACTCCAGTAGGGCCGGTATCACCAGTCGCACCAGTAACTCCAGTAGGACCGGTATCACCAGTAGGACCAGTATCTCCAGTAGGACCGGTATCTCCAGTGGCACCAGTAACTCCAGTAGGGCCGGTATCACCAGTCGCACCAGTAACTCCAGTAGCTCCAGTAGCTCCAGTAGGCCCGGTATCACCAGTAGCACCAGTAACTCCAGTTGGACCAGTATCACCAGTTGGGCCGGTGTCTCCGGTTGCACCAGTAGCTCCAGTAGGCCCGGTAACTCCAGTGGCACCAGTAACTCCCGTTGGACCAGTATCTCCGGTTGCACCAGTGGCTCCAGTAGGCCCGGTATCTCCAGTAGGACCGGTATCTCCGGTTGCACCAGTAGCTCCAGTAGCTCCAGTAGGCCCGGTAACTCCAGTGGCACCAGTAACTCCCGTTGGCCCGGTAGCTCCAGTTGATCCTGCTGCAGCCAGTAATGTGTAGTCTAGGGAAGTATCTGGTGTACCTGTCGGTGGTGCAGTATTTACTACATACGTACTGCCATTAAAGGTCACTACTTGCCCTACTTGGTAAGTAGGGCTGATTACCGGATCAAACGCTTCAATACCTGTTAACCCTGCACCAGTAGCTCCAGTAGGCCCGGTATCTCCAGTCGCACCAGTAACTCCCGTTGGACCAGTATCACCAGTGGCACCAGTAACTCCAGTAGGACCGGTATCTCCCGGCTCAAACCCGTTGGACCAGTATTACCAGTGGCACCAGTAACTCCAGTAGGACCGGTATCTCCAGTAGACCGGTATCTCCGGTTGCACCAGTGGCTCCAGTAGGACCGGTATCTCCAGTCGCACCAGTAACTCCAGTAGGACCGGTATCTCCGGTTACTCCCGTTGGACCAGTAACTCCGGTTGCACCAGTGGCTCCAGTAGGACCGGTATCTCCGGTTACACCTGTTGGTCCCGTTGGACCAGTATCACCAGTAACTCCAGTAGGGCCGGTATCACCAGTAACTCCAGTTGGACCGGTATCTCCGGTGGCACCTGTTCTCCAGTAGGACCGGTATCTCCAGTGGCACCAGTGGCTCCCGTTGGACCAGTATCTCCAGTAGGCCCGGTACACCAGTAACTCCAGTAGGACCGGTATCTCCAGTTGGACCGGTATCTCCAGTGGCACCAGTGGCTCCCGTTGGACCAGTATCACCAGTAACTCCAGTAGGGCCGGTATCTCCAGTAGCACCAGTAACTCCAGTTGGACCGGTATCTCCAGTGGCACCAGTAACTCCGGTTGCACCAGTAACTCCAGTAGGCCCGGTATCTCCGGTTACACCTGTTGGTCCCGTTGGACCAGTATCACCAGTAGCACCAGTAACTCCAGTAGGGCCGGTATCACCAGTAGCACCAGTAACTCCAGTTGGACCGGTATCTCCGGTTACACCTGTTGGTCCAGTAGGACCGGTATCTCCAGTGGCACCAGTGGCTCCAGTAGGACCGGTATCACCAGTAGCACCTGTTGGCACCAGTGCTCCACTCCAGTAGGACCGGTATCTCCAGTGCACCAGTAACTCCAGTTGGACCAGTCACCAGTTGGGCCGGTGTCTCCAGTATGCACCAGTAACTCCAGTAGGCCCGGTATCTCCAGTGGCACCAGTAACTCCCGTTGGTCCAGTGGACCGGTTCTCCAGTGGCACCAGTCTCCCGTTGGACCAGTATCACCAGTAACTCCAGTAGGGCCGGTATCACTACAGTAGCACCAGTACTCCAGTTGGACCGGTATCTCCAGTTGCCCTGTTGGTCCAGTAGGACCGGTATCTCCAGTGGCACCAGTAACTCAACCGGTATCACCAGTAACTCCAGTAGCTCCAGTAGGCCCGGTATCACCAGTAGCACCAGTAACTCCCGTTGGACCAGTATCACCAGTTACACTCCTGTTGCTCCAGTAGGCCCGGATCTCCAGTGGCACCAGTAACTCCCGTTGGACCAGTATCACCAGTTGCACCAGTAACTCCAGTAGGACCGGTATCAGTGGCACCAGTACTCCCGTTGGACCGGTATCTCCGGTTGAGTGCACCAGTGGCTCCAGTAGGCCCGGTATCTCCGGTTACACCTGTTGGTCCAGTGGACCAGTAACTCCAGTAGGACCGGTATCTCCAGTAGTGGTTACACCAGTGGCTCCCGTTGGACCAGTGGACCTCTCCAGTAGGACCGGTATCTCCAGTAGCACCTGTTGGTCCGGTTGCACCAGTGGCTCCAGTAGGCCCGGTATCTCCGGTTACACCTGTTGGTCCCGTTGGGTATCACCAGTCGCACCAGTAACTCCAGTAGGACCGGTATCTCACCTGTTGGTCCAGTAGGACCGGTAACTCCAGTGGCACCAGTAACTCCAGTAGGCCCGGTATCTCCAGTAGGCCCGGTATCTCCGGTTACACCTGTTGGTCCCGTTGGACCAGTATCACCAGTAGCACCAGTAACTCCAGTAGGCCCGGTATCTCCGGTTACACCAGTGGCTCCCGTTGGACCAGTATCACCAGTGGCACCAGTAACTCCAGTAGGCCCGGTATCTCCGGTTGCACCAGTGGCACCAGTAACTCCAGTAGGCCCGGTACCAGTAACTCTCCGGTGGCTCCAGTTGGACCGGTGGCTCCGTTGAGCCAGTTGATCCTGCTGCAGCCAGTAATGTGTAGTCTGGGGAAGTATCTGGTGTACCTGTCGGTGGTGCAGTATTTACTACATACGTACTGCCATTAAAGGTCACTACTTGCCCTACTTGGTAAGTAGGGCTGATTACCGGATCAAACGCTTCAATACCTGTTAACCCTGCACCAGTAGCTCCCGTTGGACCGGTATCTCCAGTTACACCTGTTGGTCCAGTAGGACCAGTAGGACCAGTATCTCCGGTTAGACCAGTGGCACCGGTTGCCCCAGTAGCGCCAGCAGGTCCGGTGGGTCCTATAGGTCCAGCGGGACCTCTTCGTCCAACCCTTTGAATTGGTTTTGATTGTTTTTCTCCTTTTGCACTGTGACAGAGAGGATTTCCTTGAGGTCTATTTTGTTTCGAAAGTTCTTGTTTGATAAATGGACAGTCTCTTCTTTGAGAACGGTCATGACGTGATCTTTTGTAATGAGGCTGTTCATGATATTTAGGCTGTTCATGATATTTACCGCAAAAGGGACATTTGTGATCGAATTGATTGTACAAATTGCCCATCTCCTAAAATTGATATTTCATTCTATGTGCAAATTTTTAAATTGGAAGTAAAACCTAGAAAATCATCATTTCGAAAATCATCGAATCAAATCATTTAAATGTTTGATGATTTTATGTTATGGTGTTGAATGTATGAAACTAGTATGATTTTTGACAGAAATGGGGACATCATTTATGAGTCAATCAGTTTTACAGCGTACAGCTTATTCCGTTTTAAATTTATCCTCTGTGACAGAAGGAGGCTCCATTAAGGAATCTTTTGAACATAGTATGGATTTAGCAAAAAAGGCGGAGAAGTGGGGTTATCATAGATACTGGCTGGCGGAACACCATAATATGGAAGGTGTTGCAAGTTCAGCAACGTCCGTTTTAATTGGGTATATTGCTGGCGGAACCGAAAAAATTCGAGTAGGATCTGGTGGAATTATGCTGCCAAACCACTCTTCACTTGTCATTGCTGAACAATTCGGCACACTTGAGACATTATATCCGGGGAGAATTGATTTAGGTCTTGGCAGAGCACCAGGGACAGATCAGTTAACGGCAAGGGCGCTTAGACGTAATCTTCATAATGGAGAAGATTTCCCTGAGCAGCTAGAAGAACTTCGGCAATATTTTAAACCAACTGGACAGGTCAAAAAACATGTAAGAGCCGTTCCGGGAGAGGGTCTAAACATTCCGATTTGGCTGCTTGGTTCAAGCGGTTTTAGCGCAAGACTTGCAGGAGAGCTTGGATTGCCATTTGCCTTTGCGGCACATTTTTCACCTAAAAATACAATTCCTGCTTTAGAGTTGTATAGACAGTCATTTAGACCTTCTGATGTGTTGAAAGAGCCTTATGCCATGGTGGGGGTGACAGCTTTTGCTGCAGATCAAACAGAGCGGGCTGAATATTTGGCAACCTCTCATTATCAGCGGTTTTTGAGTCTCATTCGAAATACTCCAGGAAAACTCAAAGCGCCTGTCGACAGTATGGACGGCCTTTGGAGTCCATATGAAAAAGCGATGGTGGATGAACAATTAAGTTCAACAATGATCGGGGATAAAGAAAAGGTGAAAAAAGAATTGGAAGCCTTTGTTGAAGCTACTCAAGCAGACGAAGTGATGATTAATTCGGATATGTTTGACCATCAAGAAAGAATGCGTTCATATGAAATCATCAGCGAGATCTTCCAAGAGGCACAAGAAAAATAAACATAAAAAAGAACTGCACAAAGCAGTTCTTTTTTTACTTATGCTTTTGTAAAAATACGAAATGGTTGTCCAATTGGCAGTACAATACGGCCAAAATGAGTATTGAGCACAACTGCTGCTGAACCATAAAAAGAAAGCAGGGAAATGATCAATTCTGCAATACCGGCAATGGTATGAGTCACATCGTACATCACACCAAATGAGCTTAGGGAAAGACCAAGGAATAAGAAATCAATAAAGACGAAAATCAAAAATAATACTTTATGTGTTTCCATTGCACCAATCGTCATAAACAAGCTGAAAATTAAATATCCGATAAACGCAAAACCTAGTTGTTTTGGATCTGCTGCTTCCGCAAGCGTTTTCCCAAAAACGCCCGCTTGAATGAGCCAAGTCGTACCAACGCCCATCCAAAAAAGACCGAATGCGCCAAAGGCAGTGGCTCCAAAAATATTTTGATGCTTTGAATCTTGTATGGACGCGATCAGCTGCGCGATGCCTCCAAGGAAGATAGCCCAAGGTAAAATAAGGGAAGTGCCATCTGTAATTCCTAGTTTTTGTGAGGACGCAACGAGCGTCACCATTGCTAAACCAAACAAACCAAGTGGTGTTGGGTCTGCAATTGATAATCGATAAGCTTGAACATTCTGTTTTTCCATAATGACCTCCTACAATTTGCACTTACAAAAGATACTCGAATTAGACCGAAACGTCAAGCTCTTTTTTAGTAGACACTTGCAACGTCTTCCAAATAAATCTATATTTAATACATATCAAATGTGATAGAAAAAGAGGGATAAAATTGAGTAAAGGCTTAGCTGGAAAAACGATTGCCATTTGTGGAACGAGAAAAACAGAAGAAATGCGTACACTTGTCGAAAAGCAAGGGGGACAAGCCGTTATTCGTTCTCTTCAAGGAACCGTATTTTTAGCCAAAGAGGAGTTAAAGCCAGGCATTGAAACCTTTGTGAAAAAAGGCGCCGATTGGGTGATTTTAACAACGGGTATCGGGACTGATACATTAATTGAGAGTGCAGAAGAGCTTCATTTAGGGGAAGAATTTATGCACATTCTATCAAATGCACAGATTGCTTCAAGAGGATACAAAACCTATGCTGCACTCAAAAAACGCGGAATTCAGCCAGACGTATCTGATGAAGATGGAACGGTGCGTGACCTAATCTCAAAGCTTGAAGGCAAAGAGTTTCAAGGCAAACGTGTCATGGTGCAGCTGCACGGAGAAAACGCTCCGGCTCTCATGAAGTTTTTACATGACAAAGGGGCAGATGTATTGCCGCTTTTACCTTATCAGCACACACCACCTGAACCAGAAGCCGCAGAAACATTGCTTCAAGAAATGAAAGATGGAAAAGTCCAAGCCGTCTGTTTTACAACCGCTGTTCAGGTGCACGCCTTTTTCACACTAGCGGCAAAATGGGGAAGAAAAGAAGAACTCCAAGCGCTATTCGAGCAGCCCGTACTGGCAGTAGCTGTTGGAAAAGTCACAGCTGAAGCTTTAAAAGAAGAGGGAATTGACCGGATTCTCGCCCCGTCACTTGAGAGAATGGGTGCAATGATTATGGAATTATCTCAATATATGAAAAAACAATCCTTACACTCATAGAAAAAACGCCTTTCACTAGATCAGTGGAAGGCGCTTTTCATTAGATTGTCCGTTTTCGGTTCGTACGAATTTTTTTTAAGACGAAATAGAGAACGATCAGGACAATCGCAATGGCCATAATAGGAGTGGTATAAGCGTGAGCAACACTTTGAATGTGGTCCCACTTTGTCCCAAGCTGCATACCAAGATAGATAAATAAGATCGACCAAGGGATGGCAGCTAGTCCTGTCAAGAGGACAAATTTTAAAAAAGGCATTTTGGCAATACCGGCTGGAATGGAGATGGCATGGCGGACAACAGGAATAAAGCGCGCTGTAAACACCACACCGGTTCCATATCGATCAAACCAGCGCTCTGCAGTGGCGATATGATGTTCATGGATGAATAAGTATTTTCCGTACTTTGTTAAAAAAGGTCTTCCGCCATAAAGACCGATCCAGTATATAAAACACTGTGCGAGCGTACCTCCGATGACGCCGGCGATAACAGCTCCAACAAAACCGATTGTTCCTGTTGACACCATATATCCGCCATAAGCAAGAACAATTTCGCTCGGAATGATTTCAATCATCAGACCTAGTGCTACACCTACATAACCAAGGCTTGTCAGCCAAGTTAAAATTTCATTAAACAAGGTTCCCATTCATTTCACTCTGCCTTTAAATACGAATTTTCTTCAAGCATCCATATAAAAGCCTATGCTTGTTTTGTTTCTCTCATGAGTCTGCTTTCCTCTTACCTCTCTGAAGGTCAAACCGAAAAACGCCCATCTAGCAAACTTTATCATACCATATTTGCTCGCACCTAGACGATCTACTTGCTGAACACTTGTTATCATGATATCAGGAAAGAAAATATGAACAGGCGGCTTCCGTTTTTTTCAACAGATCATGATATAATTTGTTAGATGAAACGAACGGGTGGTGCATAAACATGTATTTAACAATCGAAGAAACAGCTGAATACTTAGAAGTATCAGAGGCGTATATTGAGAAATTAATTCAGCAAAAAAAGATCCGTTTTGTATTTGACGGAGAATCATATCTCATTTATCAAGGACAGTTTCAAACGCATATGAAGCAGCTTGAACAATACAAAGAGCTCGTCCAAGAGATTTTAAATGAACCGATTCCTGAAGATCCAGATGTAAAGGATGAAGATTAGATTCAAAGGAAGTGAATGGAGTGGAAAAAGTCGTCTTATGTGAAGCCTGTCAAAAAAACGCAATGAATGTGGTAGAAGATACTGATGAACCGAAACAACCTTATCAATTATGTCAGCCGTGTCACAAGAGACTTCTCAACAATTCTTTACGACCGATTGAATGGTATAACTTAGCCGTTCTCCATTCTCCTAAACAATTTTTACTGCATGATGACTTTTATGGAGAGGATGGACAGGCTTTGGATGGTGTCATCGCCACCAAAGAAGATAAAGCCCCCACATTACAAGACGTGCGGCAAGATTTGGCGTCTTTAATAGACTTCTCAATTACTAGGTGGTTTCTTGAGGATGATGTCATTGATGCGCTGAAACAGCATGATCAGCAAAGGACCTTAGACTCTGTTCAAAGCCGGTTTGAGGAAACTCAGCATATCGAAGTGAAATCACGCATGTTAGAAATCGTGGCTGATGTTTTAGGTACATCTGCCGCTGGGTGGGTAAGGGAACTGGTGAATCAGGCTGACGAAGAATTTCTTTATCCACTTTCTTGGGCAGCGGCCAGCAGTTTGCCCGAAGATGAAGGTTTACAACATGTGATAGAGAAATTGAAATCGATCAGTGAAAAAGAATTACCGACAGCTGCTTTTATCTGTCTGTACCGTTTCCACTCTAACAAAGTATTAAATTGGATGGAGGTCACTTGCACTCATTTTCACGTTCATTGGGGAAGGCTGGCAGCTTTAAGCTGTCCAACCTGGAATAGAATGAAAACATGGCTAGACAAAGGAAGACCTTTCAGTTTAATTGCCCTTGAAACAATGACACACTGTGCTAAAGGGAATAGACCGGTCCTTGTGGAACAATGTTCACCTAAGATCCTTCACACAGATAAAAGTGAAGTAGAGAACACGTTAAATGACTATCTTCAAAAAGACTGCGTTCCAAGAGTCAAAACGAACGTGTCTACCATATTGAACAACAAAGAAGATATTTTCGAATAATTTCCAACTCCTTTATTGACTGACACCAGTTTGCACAATTTTCATATGGCATTTAACTTGTACATCCGCATCAGGATAGATTTCCTTCCATTTTTCTGGTGTCATAGCTTTGTCTTTTGATCGATACCTTAAGCCTAGCCCAAGCGGATCAATATGTTGCTTTTTAAAGGACTGAACAAGGTCTTGTCCTTGCTGGGCGACACGTTTTTCAACTTCTTTTTCGACATGGTCCAATATATTCGGTTTATCAATTTTCTTGGATTTCATGAATTCTTTTAATTCGCCCTTCAGCTTGATATCAATCGTGATATGAGGCTTTTTTGTTAGGTTATTCGTTGGTTTGATCTGGTAGGACACATGTGATTTGATATTTTCAATGACGACATGGGTCTTTCCTTGATCAGCCAATTGAAACTCGTAGATACCATTTTTATGATTTTCAATCATCGCTTTAAATGTAAACGTGTCTTCTCCAGGGATATGACCGACCATTTTTTCCTGATCAAACAGAGCAACTCCTGTGACTTTAATGGCGTTGCTAGTTTTCTTGATGTAAGGCAGGTAAGCATCGACTCCTTTTGCCAGCATCTGATTCATGAAAATATGCTGATTAGTGACAGGTTGATTGCCATTTCGCATATTTTGGGACAACAGATCAGAGAGATACACACCTATATTTAAGTTCGTTTGATTCATTTTTGTATATAATAAATCTTCAACTTCTCCGCCTACAATCGCAAACACTTGGCGTGAACCAATGATAGGATCACGATAAATGTAATTCATTAAATCGATCATGCCGACTTCCTTTGCTAATTTTTCACTGACTAAAATAACGAGCACCTGACCCATGACGACTGGAAAAGGTGATTTTTCTGATACGAGAAACTGAATATTACTAATGGTATTTGACCTTGCGCTTAATATTTGATAACTTCCTTGCTCCTCACTTTTAAAGACAGGGAAGACAAAGAAGCCCTTCATTTCTCCATCTTCGATTAAATCAAATCCTGCCGCCTGAGAGATATTTAATTCATCTAAAAGGCGAGGCTGTGCACAGCTAGTTAAGAAGAGACTAAACAACATGAGACACGTGAGTATATAACGTTTCATGCTCGTTTTTTCACCCACCTTTTTTTCAACATCAGCCCAATAACCATACAGACAATCAAGCCATATACAAGAAAGTATCCGCTATATTCCACCCATTGGTTAAAGGTTTCAAAAGAAGTCGCCCCCGTAAAAAATGAAAACATGACCAGAATGAGGATGCTGAGCGCGATGAACGTGACGCGCTGGCTTGTATGAAGCACTTGTTTTGCCATTCGGCTCGCGGCCCACAGTGGAATCGCGATATTCGGAATGATTAAAAGCAGCCAAAGAGACACTTCGATAAATTCAAAGCGCTGGATAAACGGGAGCTTCACAATGCTTGTTAACGTTAACGTCGGCCATTTTGTTAATTTAAGCTGAGCACTTGAGTAATACGCAATGGAGACGAGAAAGACGAGTAAATTTAAGCATGTCGTAAATAATGCCCCCATGTGAGCAAATTTTTGAGACGTCTGCGCATGTTTAATAAAGGGATAATAGACAAGCAGTGTGCCAAAACCAAACATGGATAATGAAGCATCTTTGACTCCCATCAACAGCTGCGAAAATGTATGATCAAACATCGGGAACATGAAACGAATGTGACTATATTTCATGGCATAAAAACAAATAAACGTCATCCAATACGTCAGTACAATACTAAAAAATGCCCATCCAGCAATCGTTCTAAACCCGCCGGTATGAATGTAATACACGAGCAGCAGAAGTACAGACGCAAACAATAGACCAGGAATTTCTTTAAACAGCCATACATGGATCACATCCATATAATGGACGAGAACGGTCAACGACAAAGAAGCAAAATATAAGATATAGAGAATGTTGAATAATTGCCCAACCCACTTGCCAAATACATATTGCGTGATATCACCAAATTCATCCGAAGGGGCCTTTTTAAACATCATGTACATAAGAAAGATCATGACATTGACACTGAAGCCAGAAATCAGAATGGCGATCCATCCATCATTATTCATAGAACGAACAAGGTTTGTTTGAAAGTTTAAAATGCCAACACCAACTTGATTAGCATTAACGAGAAAAAACACAAAAAAAGGGGAAACTTGAAATTTCTCTTTTACAGAAGAAGAACTCATGCTTTCACTTCCTTATTCATAAAAATCATTTTTCCCCTTACGGCCTTGCTTAGGCTTTTGCCGATGGATGGTTTCATTTTCCGGTCGTAAATTTTCCGGTCTTTTATTCAAAAAACGAAGCTGAGGGCGAATCAAACTGCCCTTTAGATCTGTCAGGCGCAGCGGAAAAATAGGCTCTAGATACGGACGTCCAATAGACGTTAATTTCATTAAATGGGTGAGAAGGAATGATCCCATCACTGCAATACCTAATGCACCCCACACCTGTGCCGCAAGTAGAAAGGGAAATCTCAGCAGCCGAATGGCACTGCCCATTTTGTAAATAGGGGTGACAAATGAGGCAAGAGCAGAAAGGGCAACAATAATGAGTAAAATATTACTTGTTAATCCTGCTGCCACAGCAGCCTGTCCAATGACAATCCCTCCAACAATCCCGAGCGTCTGACCGACTTTAGCCGGAAGCCTTGAACCCGCTTCTCTTAGTAATTCAATCGAAATCTCTAAAAATAGCGCCTCAATGATTGGAGGAAATGGAACAAGATAGCGGGAGGCCACAATGGTTTCTAATAAGTCTTTTGGAATTAGCTCATAATGAAACGTTAAAACGGCTACATATAAAGGTGTCGCAAAAATGGAAAATATCACAGCAAATATGCGTAACAGCCTAAAGCAAGAAGCCGCAATCCACGACATATTGTAGTCTTCCATAGTGGAAAAATACTCAAGTAAAATCGTCGGGGCAAGCAAGACATGAGGCGAGCCATCCACTAATATGGCAATTTTCCCTTCTGATAAACCTGAAGAGACGCGGTCGGGTCTTTCTGTATTTAAAAACAACGGAAAGATCGTATTGGACACATCATAAAGCATCTGTGCAAGGTAATTTGCATCTAAAATTTGATCAAAATCAATGTCTTCAATACGCTGGAGAACGGTTTCAATGTTTGTCGGATTAGCAATCTCTTCAATATATAACACCGCTACTTTTGTTTGCGAAAGCGTGCCAACCGTCTTTTCTGACACTTTCAGGTTCGGTGTCGGCAGCCGCCGTCTGACCAAATTTAAATTGGTATCCAAAACCTCCACAAATGCTTCCTGTGCACTAATAATGCCAAATTCTATCTCGGGCGGACCTACTTGTCTGCCTTTCTTTTCTTCAATCGGGATCAGAAGCGCTTTGCCCCAATCCGTTTCGAGCCGAATGGCCAAGTTACCTAAATGAAGCGCTTTTTCCACTTCCTGAAGATCGGTCGTGATGACGGACTGTTCAATGGGAATTCGTTCTTTCAGCTCCTCAAGAGTAGGGGTGAGATGTAATTCTTTCATGCAGGGCAAAATTTGTTCATGGAGTAGATGCCCATTAATTAAAGAACGAAAAAAAGAAATTCGATAAAGAAACCCTTCACTTCGTGACAACTCGTTTGTAAAATCAGAGGAACGTGACAATGCCTCAAATACTGAATTTGGGTCCTTTTGATGTTGTTTGTTTTTCTTCAGCACTTGAACCATCTCCTTCCGCAATTTGCCTCTATTATCCAACCAATTGCCGGAAGATATGCATGAAAAAAAGCGTTCAGCTTGATGTGCTGGACGCTTCTTTTCCATATTGAACCGCTTCTAATAAAAAATCTACGAGATGAACAGCACGCATGCTGTTCGATTGTCCTGAACGTTTGATACCTGCTGCCATTTGCAGCTGGCAGCCAGGATTGGACGTGACAATAGCAGTCGCAGCTGTTTGACTAGCTTCTGTCATTTTATGATCTAAAATTTGCATCGACATTTGTGGCTGCAAGATATTATAAATTCCGGCGGATCCGCAGCAGCGGTCGGCATCCTTCATTTCTTTAAATGATACCCCTTGAATTGCCTTCATGAGCACCCTTGGCGCTTGCTGTACACCCATTCCGTTCCGCAAATGACAGGAATCTTGATAGGTGATGACTTGCTCTGGCAAAGCAAGCGGCGTACGGCCGTGAAATTCCAGCTCCACGAGAATGTCTGATATATCCGTGATTTTCTGTGAGAAGGCTTCACCTCGCTTTTGAAAAGACGGATCATCCTTTAGTAAATGATCATAATCACTTAAAAAGGCACCACATCCGCCCGCATTCATGACAATGGCATCTGCCTCAACCTCCTCAAATGCTTCAATATTCCGCCTTGCTAGCTCTTTCGCTTGCTCTTTTTCTCCACTATGACCATGAAGTGCACCGCAGCACGTCTGAACAGGAGGGATGACAACGTCACAGCCGGCCAGCTGCAAAAGCTGGATGGTCGCTTCGTTTGTGCTGGAAAAAACGGTGTCCATTAAGCAGCCAGTAAAAAAGGCGACACGTTTTCTTGCTGTGCCAATGGCTTTGTATTCTAACGCACGGCTTTTTTGTTGTCGCGGCACCTTTGGAAGGGCCTCTTCCATTAGCTGTAAATGCGGCGGAAGTACCTTTAGCATGCCAGACTTGCGGGCGGCCGTTTGCAGACCAGAGGTTTGATAAAATCGCAGTAGTCCAGCCGCTTGACGCATTCGGCTTTGGGAAGGAAAGAGTCCTTTAAACACAACACGTCTCACAAATTTGACAGGAAGGGATTGTTTCTTGTGCTGCTGAATGATGTCTCTTGCATCCTCAAGTAAACGTCCATATTTGACGCCTGAGGGGCAAACCGGTTCACATGCACGGCAGCCAAGACAAAGGTTCAATGAATGTTCGACGTCTTCATCAGGCTCAATCACGCCGTCTCTTACCGCCTTCATTAAAGCAATTCGGCCGCGGGGTGAGTGCGTTTCTTGTTGACCGGATTCAATATAAGTAGGGCAGGAAGGGAGGCAGAAGCCGCAGCGCATGCAATTGAGCAGCTCCTTTTCGTCCATTTGCTGTTGAAATGTTTGCTGAATCTTTGTTTGTTTAGAGGAATTCATGAGACCACCACTCGCTTCCTTGCCGCTTTTCCAAACACCTTATCAGGATTCATGATATTTGCTGGATCTAGCGCTTGTTTGATCGCTTTCATTGCAGCGATTCCTTCTTTTTTGACCTTTAGCTCCAAATAGGGGGCTTTCATTAGACCCACACCATGCTCACCCGTAATGGTGCCACCAAGGGAGACTGCTTTTTCAAAAATGGCCTGAAATGCTTCTTCAACCCGCTTCATTTCTTTTTCATTTCTTGCATCAGTTGCACAAGTAGGATGCAGATTTCCGTCACCTGCATGACCAAATGTACAGATTTTCACGTCGTACTCTCTCGCAATGTCTTCGATCGCGCGCACCATGTTCGCAATTTCAGAACGGGGCACTGTGGCATCTTCTAAAATGGTCGTAGGGCTTAAACGGGCGAGGGCAGATAAAGCGGCTCGCCTCGCTGTTAAAAGGGCACTTGCTTCTTCTTCAGAGTGTGCGATATTCACTTCTTTTGCACCGTGCTGCTGACAAACCTTTGCAATGCTTTGCATATCACGGGAAACAGCCTCAGGATTGCCGTCCTGTTCGATTAATAGCACCGCTTGAACGTCAGTCGGCAGGCCGATTTTGGCAAAGTCTTCGACGACTTCTAGTGTCGGCTGATCCATAAATTCTAACGTGGCGGGGATGATACGCTCTGCAATAATCGCCGAAACTGATGCAGCTGCTTCCTCAAGGCTTTCATATAAACAAAGCATCGTTTGTTTAGTTTCTGGAAGCGGCAAAAGCTTCAGCGTGGCTTCAGTGACAATTCCGAGCGTTCCTTCTGATCCAACAAATAAACGGGTCATATCATACCCGGCCACGTCCTTTGCGAGCTTGCCGCCCGTTTTGATGATGTCACCGTTTGGCAGAACCACTTCAAGTCCAAGTACATAATCTCTCGTCACACCATATTTTAACCCCCGGAGCCCACCTGAATTTTCATTAATATTGCCGCCTAACGTCGAAATTTTCATCGAGCTTGGGTCTGGTGGATAGAAAAGGCCTCTTGCCTCTACTTGGTGAATGAGTTCCTGTGTGATCAAACCAGGCTGGACCGTTGCAGTCAGGTTTTCTTCGTCAATTTCGATGAATTGGTTCATTCTTGTAAACAACATCACAAGTCCGCCTTGTGTAGGACAGGTGCCTGCACAAAGGTTCGTACCGGATCCTCTTGGCACAATCGGCACCTTATATGAGGCGCAGAGCCGAACAATTTGCTGGATTTCCTCAGCCGCGTGCGGGCTTACGATGACATCTGGCATATGCTGAAAATTAGGCGTTGCATCATAAGAGTAGGCAAGCCGATCGGCTTTACTGCGCTGTACATGAGACGCACCGACAATCTTTTTTAATTGACTAAAAAATTCAGAATTTAACATACGCATTCACTCCTACTGATTAGACATACCGTTTCTTTCAGTATAAAAAAAGAATCGCCTCATGCCTATGGACGATTCTACAAAATATCGGGCTTCTCGCCTCGTTTATTTGGATGATGATCTAATAGCATCAAGGCTAAATAAAAGAGCATCGCATCTTGCATGCGTTTCGGATCAAGGGTCGTTAAATCTTGGATACGTTTTAGCCTGTAATGCAGTGTATTGATATGTACGTGCATCGCTTCCGCAGTATATTTCAATGAGCAATCTGACGTCATGAGTACACGCAATGTTTTCACTAGTTCAGGGTAGGGGAGAAGCGGGACAATCGTTCGATCAAGGAACACTTCTTTTGTTTCCTGACTCACTTCTTCTATAAAAAGTTCAAGTGTTAAATCTTCATCAAACACTATCGGTGTATCTGCATTCGCCATTTTTAAGGCACGAAAGGCTTGATGAAATGATTGCTTCATCATCTGTCCAGCTGCAGGTTTTCCCGCACCTATCAAAACCTTTGACTTAGAATGTGCGGTGAGCGCAGCATGGATGTGAAAAAGACGTTGCTGCAAGGTATCACGATCATTTGCTGAGGTTTGCAGCATGAGCAAAAAGCGGGCTTGGCCCCAGCGGACGATCATTTCCTGATTGGTGAGATGCAGCATTTCCTTCACTTTTTTGTATTGATCCTGCTTCATAAACGATTCATCGTGACAATCAATGAGGACGACCGCACGCTGCTTATTGATATCAAGCTGAAGCCGCGCTGCTTTTTCAGTGAGATCGATGGCTGTCTCTGGCAGATGAAGCCAGTCGAACACAAACGCTTCAAGCTGCCGTTCATCGGTTTCCGTTTCTAGAAAAAATTCATGTTCTTGAATAAGCAATTCGGTCATTTTTCTTAATATTTCGCCAAATGGAGAGACATGGACGGGATCTCCTGTCATCCCAATCACACCAATGACCTCTTGCTTAAAATAAATAGGCAGATTGATGCCAGCTTTGACCCCTTTCATTCGTTGCTCATCATCCTTTGTAAGGATTCGTTTTTGTCCTTCAAAGGATGTCAAATATGCCCCTTCATGAAATTGACCAATGCGCGCTGGATCTGTTGCCGCTATGATGGTGCCGTTTGTTTGTGTAATGATGATTTCCTCAGTCAGCACCTTTTTGACCTCGTCTACGATTTTTTCTGCCAATGTCATTGTGAGCAAAACGTACCCCTCCGAGATGTATCTTTTGACACTATCATACCATCATATGCTGAGTCATATCTTTCTTTTCATGAGTTATGCTAAAATAATACACGCACGTGAAGGAGAAGAAAGGAGACATAGCCATGTCGCTACAAAATCGCTTACAAGATTTATTGAAAGAAGGACAAGCGCTGACAGACTTTGAATATGACGAAGCGGCGCGCTACAATTGGCCTTTAGAGGGTGCAAGAATAAAGGAAGAGGCACGCTTTAGCGATGTATATATAGAGCGTGTAGACAAAGAATCCGAGGACATGATTCAATCAGAGGGCGCCTCATTTCTAAACACACCGCTTACATATGTAAAACAACATCAAAAAGAATTCATTTATATCGAATCAAAGTGGTTTGATGTGGTGAGAGTCGATGGATTAGCCATTGAATGGGACGAAGTATTTCAAACGTATACCGTGTTATTCGGCTTCAAACGTCCTAAAAAAGACACAGGCATTCTAAAGGACATGCTGGCTTCATTAAATGGTGCGCAGCTTCAATTTAATGGGCAAGACGGCTTGTTTGATGTGAATTTACAGCTTCTTGAGCTTGAGGACATCCATGAAGATATGCCCTTTATTGAAGTCATCTCAGCCGTGTACCGCTTTTTATTCCGCTTGATCATGCAGCTTGAAATGAATGAATCAAACAACGGCTCAAATTCCTGAGCCGTTGTTTTGTGATCCATCTATTTTGATGAAGGCGTGACAAACCGTACATCATGCTCTTTTCCATATTGAAGATAATCTTCACTTGGCTGTTTATTCGTCACGACGACATCAAGATCTTGCAAATGACAAAATGTGGTCAAAGCGTAATGATTAAATTTACTATCATCCACTAATAAAAACGTTTTGGCACTTTTTTCAACAACCGTCTTTTTAATATCCGTTTCAAGCGGGGACGAATTCGTGACGCCGTGATCAATGGATAAACCAGTTGATGCGATAAAGGCTTTATTGACATTGTAAGCTTTCAAACGCTCTACACTTTGATAGCCAACGAATGAATTCGTTTTTCTCTCAAGCATCCCGCCGGTGGAAAAGATAGTGAGATTCTCATAAGGCATCGCCTGTGTGATGAAATCTACATTATTGGTCACAACAGTCACCTGTTTCTCAGTCAAATAGGGAAGCATCTCAAGTGTTGTCGTACCAGAATCAACAAAAATCATATCCCCATTTTCCACAAAAGCAGCTGCTGTTTGACCAATCAATTGCTTTTTACTCAGCTGATGGGTCTTTCGCTCCTGATATACTACTAATGTTGAATGATTCACAGCCACTCCGCCATATACTTTTTTGAGCACGCCGGACTCGACCAATGCTTGTACATCTCGGCGTATCGTGTTTTTTGAAACGCCAAAATGCGCCACAAGCTCATCCAGTGAGGCAGATTCCCGGTCAAACACATACTCTTTGATTTGCTGAATCCGTTTTGTTTTGATCATGCTACATTTCTCCAATCCAACCGTATGTCCTTTTTCCATTATACCAAATGGCTTCTCTTTTCCCCATCTCGATAAAAGCGTATGATAGAGAAAAGAACGTAACGGAAAGGACTTTCACTTCTATGAATCAATCAAACACCCCATTTTCAAAGCTTGCGAATTTTAGAGAAGTAGGGGGACTTCACACAACAGATGAAATGGTGATCAGGGAGGGGATGATTTATCGATCCGCAGATTTGTCCCGTCTGACGAAACAAGATATCGAGACGTTTTCGACCCTTGGGATTCAAACTGTTTGCGATCTCCGTACAGCCTCAGAACGCAAATCACATCCGCCAAAGATCAAGGAACATAACAAAATCGTCCATATTCCCATGCATCCTGACAGTAAGATGCCAAGTAAATGGACCATGTTTCGTATGCTGGTAGCAGAAGGGAAATCTTTCACTTTCACACCGATTATGAAGGATTTATATCAAAGCATGCTCACAGAGCGTAAAGAAGAAATTCAGCAACTGTTCACACTTCTTTCAGATAAAAGCAATTACCCGCTGATGCTTCACTGCACAAGCGGTAAGGACCGGACAGGCTTTTTATCTGCCCTCATTCAATTAGCAGCAGGTGTACCGATGTCTGCCGTTTTAAGTGAATACATGCGCTCTAACGAAGGGGTGAAAATGCTTGTCAGAAGGCAGCAGCGATTTGTCCGGATGATGAGTTTATATCGGGTATCAAAAGAGCAAATTCAGCCGCTTCTCGGTGTGCAGCAAGATTATCTGGAAGATGTGCTAAACGAAATGATGGAGACATACGGGAGTGCAGAGCGGTATTTAATCGAGGCTTGCGACATACCTGAAGCCCAGCTCAAGGAAATGAAAAACATCCTGCTGACACCATCTGCTGGCATTCGATCTCAAAAAGCGGAATAAACTGATGATGAGGTGATGCAAAAAATGGTGAAAAAGATCTGTATGACGTGTCTAACACTAATTTTAATGTTTGTATTCTTATTGATTCCTTCTAGCAGTCTAGCTCGTCCAATCCCAAAAGGGAAGCTTGAAAGCACAAGAGAGATGCGCGCAGTATGGATCGCATCGGTTTATAATTTAGATTGGCCTTCAAAGAAAGGGCTGCCTGTCAAAGAGCAAAAAGAAGAGTTTATTCATTTGTTAGATGAGATCAAAGCGATGAATATGAATGCCGTGATCATGCAAATTAAACCGACAGCAGATGCCTTTTACCCTTCGGCATACGGGCCGTGGTCCGAATATTTAACCGGCACGCAAGGGAAAGATCCCGGGTATGACCCGCTTGAATTCATGATCGAAGAAGCTCATAAACGCGGGCTCGAATTTCACGCTTGGTTTAACCCGTATCGCATCACAATGAATCATACCGATCTCAGCCGTTTATCAGCCGATCACCCGGCAAAAAAACATCCTGATTGGACCATTGCGTACGGAAATCAGCTTTATTTCAATCCAGGCATTCCAAAAGCTCAGGAGTTCATTGTCGGCGGTATAGAAGAAGTCGTGAAAAACTACGATATTGATGCAGTGCATATGGATGATTATTTTTACCCGAATAAAATAGCCGATGTGCCGTTCCCAGATCAAGAAACGTATGAAACATATGGAAAAAAGGCATTTACGCATATAGAAGATTGGCGAAGAGATAATGTGAACCAATTGGTCAAGCAAATCAACGACACCGTGAAAAAAGTAAAGCCGTATGTGAAATTTGGTATTAGCCCATTTGGAGTATGGCGCAACATAAAGGATGATCCGACTGGTTCAAATACCACAGCAGGGATGACCAATTACGATGATTTGTATGCTGATACAAGAGAGTGGATTCAACAGCATGATATCGACTATGTCACCCCGCAAATTTACTGGAGCATCGGTTTTCAGGCAGCCGCCTATGACGTGCTCACGAAATGGTGGTCAAATGAAGTGAAGGGAGAGCCTGTTCACCTGTACATTGGTCAGGCGTCGTATAAAATTAATCAAAACAGTGATCCTGCTTGGTCAGATCCAGAAGAATACTTTCGGCAGATCCAGCTAAACAGACAGTCACCTCTCGTACAGGGAAGCATGCACTTTAGCCTAAAGGATATCAACCGTAACCCTTTGAATGTCAAAAATCGATTGATAGAAGATGCGTACCGTAAACCGGCTCTCATTCCAGAAATGCCTTGGCTTCATCAGAAAGCGCCAAAAAAACCAATCATTCAATCTATTAAAAAAACAGCAGATGGTGCAGCTTTACAGATCAAAAATGATCCGCAATCTACCGCATCCTATTATGCAGTCTATCGATTGACGACGAAAGGAACATATGAGTTGCTTCAAACTGTTAGAAAAGAAACTGGTACGCTGACATCCGTCAAAGATGATCTTTCAGTTCACCAGAATAAGAGTGTTACTTACAAAGTAACGGCTCTCAATCGTCTTCATCACGAAAGCAAACCTTCTACAAAAAGAGTGAGATAACGAAAAAGCATGAATGAGGATTTTCTTCGTTCATGCTTTTTTCTATTATTTTTGTTTTAATTTTCTGAATTCAGCCAAGCTTGGCATGAAGCAGCCACTTGATTAATAAATATGATAGAAAAGAGCCAAAGGGGGAAACACGATGGATTTTGAATTAACGAAAGAACAACAAATGATTCGGCAGATGGTCAAAGAATTCGCCAAGGAAGAAATTGCACCACTCGCTCAAACCATTGATGAACAGGCTATATTCCCAGCCCAAACTTTTCAAAAAATGGGGGAGCTCGGCTTGATGGGCATTCCTTTTCCAGAGAAATACGGAGGCTCAGGAGGAGATACAATCTCATATGCGCTCGCTGTAGAAGAAATCGGAAAACAGTGTGCCAGTACAGGTCTTAGCTATGCCGCGGCCGTTTCCTTAGGCGCAAGCCCGCTGTATTATTTCGGTACAGAGGAACAAAAAATGGATCACCTCGTCCCGCTGGCATCTGGAACAGCACTCGGTTCCTTCGGTTTAACAGAGCCAAATGCAGGATCAGATGCTAAAGGGACGAAAACAAAAGCGGTCAAAGACGGACAAGAATATGTGATCAGCGGGGAGAAGTGCTGGATCACAAACGCCAATTTTGCCAGAACCATTATCGTCACAGCGGTCACGGATCATGATGAGCACGGACGCTCGATCATCTCCGCCTTCATTGTAGAAAAAGGGCAAAAAGGGCTGACCATTACAAATCCATACGACAAAATGGGGGTGCGCGGTTCAGATACAGCTGAAATTATTTTAGACAACGTACGTGTACCAGCTCATCATATATTAGGAGATCCAAACAAAGGCTTCAAGCAATTTTTATACACTTTAGACGGGGGGCGAATTTCGATTGCTGCCTTATCAGTTGGCATCGCGCAGGCTGCACTTGATGCCTCACTATCCTATGCTAAGGAAAGAAAGCAATTTGGGCAGACCCTTTCTTCCTTCCAAGCCATTCAGTTTAAGCTGGCAGATATGGCGATGCAAATAGAACTCGCTAGACAAATGGTGTGGAAAGCCGCCTGGCTGAAAGATCATGGCAAGCCATTTACAAAAGAAGCTGCCTATGCCAAGCTTTTCGCTTCAGAAATGGCGACAAAAGCAAGTCTTGATGCTGTCCAAATTCACGGAGGAACAGGCTATATGAAAGAGTGCGGGGTAGAACGGCTTGTGAGAGATGCCAAGCTCATGGAAATTGGAGAAGGCACCTCTGAAATTCAGCGTTTAGTCATCGCAAGACAATTGTTAGCTTAATTCTGTTGTGAAAACGCTTACTATTGGTGGAGGAGGAAATTCATGATGTCGATTCATCCACAAACGATTGGCTCCCTATTAAAAGAGAAAAAGGAGCAGCACCCAGCACATGAAGCCATTGTGTATCCAGAACGTTCATTACGTTATTCATACGAAGCGTTTTTTAAAGAGGTCAAGGAAACAGGGAAAGGTCTTATGGCATTAGGCGTTCAAAAAGGAGATCATATCGCCATTATGGCACCCAATGTACCTGAATGGCTCATGCTGCAATTCGCCTGCGCTTCTATTGGAGCCGTTCTTGTCACCGTGAATACGAACTTTCAATCACAAGAACTCGCTTACTTACTAAAGCACTCTGATAGCAGCATGCTGTTTATCGTAGACGGGTTTAAAGAGACATCCTATGTCAGAATGCTTGAAGACCTCATCCCAGAGCTCCAAACAGCTCATCAGGGCGAGATCACTTCAACAGCATTTCCATATTTAAAAAGTGTCGTTTATATTGGCAAGCACACGCCAAAGGGCATGCGCAGCTGGGACAGTATTCAAGCTGCTGCCAAAAGAACGGAGGATGATGAATGGGAGAAACGAATGGAGGAGCTAACGCCTGATGACGTCATTAATATGCAATATACGTCAGGGACAACCGGCTACCCAAAAGGTGTCATGCTCAGCCATACAAACATCGTCTGCAATGCCAGTCAAATCGGAGATTGCATGAAGCTCACCCGTGAAGACCGCGTGTGTATCCCCGTGCCGTTCTTTCATTGCTTTGGGTCTGTTCTTGGCGTACTTGCTTGTCTCGCAAAAGGTGGCACGATCATTCCAATTGAATCTTTCCACCCAGAGCGAGTCCTTCAAACAGTGGAAAAAGAGAAGTGCACGGTTCTTCACGGCGTCCCGACAATGTTCATCGCAGAGCTTGATCATCCGAATTTCCACAAGTACAATCTGTCCACATTACGCACCGGCATTATGGCAGGATCTCTCTGCCCATCCCATGTGATGAAAGCCGTCATTGAACAAATGGGTCTGAAGGAGCTCACGATTGCCTACGGCCAGACTGAAAGCTCGCCTGTCATTACCCAAACAAGAACGGATGATTCATTTGAAAGGCGGGTTCAAACAGTCGGACGGGCGCTTCCTCACATCGAGGTAAAAATCACCGCCCCAGGTACCCCATATGAAGTACCAAGAGGAGAACAAGGCGAGCTGTGCACGAAAGGCTATCACGTGATGAAAGGCTACTATAAAAATGAAGAAGCCACAAATGAAGTCATTGATGAGGACGGGTGGCTTCATACAGGAGATTTAGCGGAGATGGATGAGGATGGCTATGTGAAAATCACAGGACGGCTGAAAGATATGATCATTAGAGGCGGGGAAAATGTTTATCCAAAAGAGATTGAAGACGTTCTTTACACGCATCCAGCCATTCTTGATGCACAGGTCGTCGGTATTCCTGACGAGACTTACGGAGAAGAAGCCGCCGCTTTCATTCGGCTCAAACAAGGTCGCACGGTGACGATTGAGACATTAACCAGCTACTGTCAGTCACAAATGGCACGCTACAAAATTCCGAAATATTTTTTCATCACAGACGAGTATCCGATGACCGCCTCAGGGAAGATTCAAAAATTTCGTCTGAAAAAACAGGCACTTGATCTAATAAAGGAGTGAGGGCAGCGATGTTCAAAAAAGTATTGATCGCCAATCGAGGCGAAATTGCTCGTCGAATTATTCGGACTTGTAAAAGGCTCGGGATCAACACCGTGGCTGTTTATTCAGAGGCAGATCAGCATGCACTTCATGTGCAAGAAGCAGACAGCGCCTATCTTATTGGAGGTGCAAAAGTATCTGAAAGCTATTTAAACATGGAAGTGATCATCGAGGTAGCCAAGCAGACAAATACAGACGCCATCCACCCTGGGTATGGCCTTTTATCAGAAAATGCCGCCTTTGCAGAACGCTGCCGCAGCGAAGGAATCGCTTTTATTGGTCCATCTGCACAGGTCATTCAGCGCATGGGGAATAAAATTGAAGCGAGAAAAACGATGGATCATGCGGGAATCCCCATTGTACCTGGCGTTTCAGCACCTCTCCATGACGCAGAAGAAGGAGTCAGTAAAGCGCAGTCACTCGGTTATCCGATCATGCTCAAGGCATCAAGCGGAGGCGGAGGTATCGGCATGCAGCTTGTCCGAAATGATGAGGAGCTGCGTAAAGCTTTTGAGGGAAATCAAAAAAGAGCGCAAAGTTTTTTTAACGACGGGACGCTTTATATGGAAAAGGTCATTGAAGACGCGCGGCACATTGAAATCCAGGTCCTCTTTGATTCATTTGGCCACGGGGTTCACTTATTTGAGCGCGACTGTTCACTCCAGAGAAGACACCAGAAAATCATCGAAGAAGCACCAGCTGCCTGTCTCGATGAATCCGTAAGACAAGAGATGGGACGGGTGGCGGTGAAAGCAGCCAAAGCCATTGGCTATGAAAATGCAGGGACAATTGAATGTTTAGTCGATCAAAACCAACAATTTTACTTTTTAGAGATGAACACGAGATTACAAGTAGAGCACCCTGTCACAGAAGAAATTACAGGTATTGATCTTGTCGAGGAGCAACTGAAAATCGCTGCATCAGAGCCGCTTTCCTTCAATCAGGGGGACATTCATCAAATCGGGCATGCCATCGAGGTCAGAATCTATGCGGAGGATCCCGTCACCTTTTATCCGTCACCAGGAACAATCACTCGGCTATCTATACCAGAAGCTCCCTATATACGCCATGAATCAAGTGTGACAAGCGGGAGCGTCATTACCCCATATTACGATCCAATGATTGCGAAGATGGTCGTTTACGGTGATACACGAAAACTTGCAATAGAACGATTAAAACAGGCGTTACAAGCATATGAAATAGAAGGGATCAAAACCAACTTACCGCTTTTGAGGGAAATGGCTGGATCATCTGCTTTCTTACATGGCAGGATCACAACCGATTTTCTCATGAAAAAAAGGGAGGGGAACCGTTCATGAAAACGGTCACGATACAAATGGCGGGAAACTTATGGAAGCTTCTTGTGAAACAAGGCGATGAAGTGCAAAAAGGGCAGGAGGTCGCTATCTTGGAATCAATGAAAATGGAGATTCCAATAGTGGCAGAAGAGGCAGGTGTCATCAGCAAAGTGTATAAAAGAGAGGGAGAATTTGTCGATGAAGGGGAGGTTCTTCTAGAGCTGACAGAATAGGGGGAAGCGAGATGGCATTACCAAAGCGTGTACTTATTAGGGAGGTTGGCCCGCGGGACGGATTGCAAAATGAATCCACTTGGCTGGACACAAGTGAGAAACAAAGATGGATTGAACTGCTCACAACAGCCCGGCTTCCTTATATTGAAGTCACCTCATTTGTTCATCCTAAATGGGTCCCAGCCTTAAAAGACGCCAAAGAGTTAGCCCAATCCTTACACAAAAGAGGCGACATCACCTATGCAGCACTCATTCCTAACGAAAAAGGCTTAGCTCACTTTTTTGAAGCAAATCTTGACACAGGCGCTATGTTTATCTCCTCGAGTGAAACACATAACAAAAAGAATATGAATCAATCCATCCACGAAACACTTCCTGTCATCAAACAAATGACAGCTGATTTAAAAGTAGCAGGAAAACAGACACGCGCATATATTTCCACCGTGTTTGGCTGCCCTTATGAACATCAAGTGCCGATGGATCAAGTGTTGCGGTTAACGGATATGCTGCTTTCTTATGGCATTGATGAAATATCACTCGGTGACACCATTGGAGAAGCCCATCCGCTTCAAGTAGAAAGACGCTTAGACATTTTACTTGAACGTTTTCCTGCTGATAAAATCGCTCTTCATTTTCATGATACGAAAGGGATGGGTCTTGCCAATATTTATACGGCATTAAAAGCTGGAATCACCACATTTGACGCCTCTAGCGGCGGGCTAGGCGGCTGTCCATATGCGCCTGGCTCTAGTGGAAATGTCGCGACAGAAGATGTCGTGCATATGCTTCAAAAACTAGGAATTGAAACCAATATCGATTTTCCAGCATTGATAAAAGCGGCAGAATGGATCGAATCAAAAGTAAATCGAACCTTGCCTAGTCATTGTTTACGCGCTTTTCACTCTCATACTACTTCATAAAGGATGAATGTGACATGACATCATTGGTCAATTTTACGATACAAGATGAACAGATTGGAATCATGACCTTAAACAGACCAGCACAAGCAAATTCCCTATCTGCTGCGATGCTTGAGGAGATCAATCAACTCATTCAAGAAATCAAACATGATGAAAGCATCCGCTGCCTGCTCATGACAGGAGCTGGTTCTAACGTTTTTTGCGCAGGTGCTGATTTAAAAGAGCGACGATTGATGACAGAAGAAGAAGCAAAAGCGGCAGTTCTGTCAATTCAGCAAACCTTTACAGAACTTGAATCCCTTCCTGTACCTGTCATTGCCGTCATGAATGGACACGCACTTGGCGGAGGACTTGAGCTCGCACTGGCTTGTGATATTCGCATCGCACGAGCCGGAGCAAGACTCGGTCTGCCAGAAACAGGACTAGCTATCATACCAGGGGCAGGAGGGACGCAGCGGCTTCCTCGTCTCATTGGACTCGGTAAAGCAAAAGAACTCATTTTCACAGGTGCTTCATTACAAGCTGAAGAAGCCATTCAAATTGGACTAATTGAGCACCTCTCTTTAGCAGATTCCCTTATGAATGACGCCATTTCTCTCGCAAAACAAATCGCCAAAAACGGCCCAATTGCTTTAAAAGAAGCGAAACGAGCGATTCAAATGAGTCTTGATCACGATCTGCGTACAGGTTTGATGAAGGAATACGAAGCCTATGTACGGCTCATTGATACAGAAGATCGAATGGAGGGTCTTCAAGCTTTCCAAGAAAAACGAACGCCTCAATACAGAGGCAACTAGCAAGAAAGGGGAATGGGCATGATTGAAGAATATGAAGTGAAAAAACAGCGGATTGTCAAAGGAGGAGCTGAACGATACCATCAAAAAAACAAAGAAAAAGGAAAATTGTTCGTCCGTGACCGGCTCCAGTTGTTATTAGATCAGGATTCGTTCATTGAGGATGCGATGTTTGCCGAGTGTAAAGATGAGCATTTACCAGCAGATGGTGTTGTTACAGGGACGGGGCGGATGAATGGGCAAACCGTATGCGTTATGGCAAATGATTCTACTGTCAAAGCTGGATCATGGGGCGTCAAAACGGTCGAAAAAATCATCAGAATCCAAGAAACAGCAGAAAAGCTCAACTGCCCAATGCTGTATTTAGTCGACTCTGCGGGTGCTAGAATCACCGATCAAATTGCGATGTTTCCAGGCAGAAGAGGAGCGGGACGCATTTTTTATAACCAAGTGAAGCTGTCTGGACGTATCCCGCAAGTTTGTTTACTATTTGGTCCTTCTGCGGCAGGAGGTGCTTATATTCCTGCTTTTTGTGACATCGTTGTGATGGTCGAAGGGAATGCCTCGATGTATTTAGGCTCTCCGAGAATGGCCGAAATGGTGATTGGAGAAAAAGTAACACTTGAAGAAATGGGCGGGGCAAACATGCACTGCAGCATATCAGGATGTGGTGATATTTTAGCCAAAACCGAGGAAGAAGCCATTCAAATCGCTCGCGACTATTTAACCTACATGCCTGCCAACTATACAGAAAAACCAAAACTGGCAGCCGCAAAAGCACCTAAAGCATCTGAGAGGACCATCCAAGACCTTATTCCTAAAGGGCAGAATACCCCTTTTGATATGTATCAGCTCATTGATTTACTCATTGATGAAGGATCATTTTTTGAAATCAAAAAACTGTTTGCCGCAGAGCTGATCACAGGCTTTGGCCGCATGAACGGGCAGCCTGTCGGTCTTATTGCCAACCAGCCGAGGATAAAAGGCGGGGTGCTGTTCCATGACTCAGCTGACAAAGCTGCCAAGTTTATTCAGCTATGTGACGCCTTTCATATCCCGCTCCTTTTCCTTGCGGATATACCGGGATTTATGATCGGAACAAAAGTGGAACAAGCTGGCATTATTAGGCACGGGGCGAAAATGATCTCCGCTATGTCAGAGGCAACCGTTCCGAAAATATCGGTCATTGTGCGTAAAGCATACGGTGCAGGTTTATATGCAATGGCAGGACCAGCGTTTGAACCAGACTGCTGTCTTGCTCTTCCATCAGCGCAAATTGCTGTCATGGGGCCAGAAGCGGCTGTAAATGCTGTCTATGCAAATAAGATTGCCGAATTGCCTGCTGAAGAGAGAGCTGCATTTATCCAAGAGAAACGCAAGGAATATCAAGAAGATATGAATATATATGAGCTTGCATCTGAAATGATTGTCGACGGCGTCATCCCGTTCGACCACCTGCGAGATGAGCTTTGTCATCGATTACAAGCCTATTCCTCAAAAGAGATGACATTTACAAGCCGAAAACATCCGGTCTATCCGGTCTAAAGGGGGGCAGCCTCATGATGAACATGAAACCAGTATGGAAACCGGAAGAGCAGATGATCAAACAGACACGTCTTTACCAATGGATGCATTCGCTTGGTTTTTCTACTTATGATGCATTCTACAAAGCTAGTATCGAGCGTACCGATTGGTTTTGGAGAGAAGCTGAAAAGGCGGTCGGTATCAAGTGGAAGATGCCGTATGAAGCCGCATTAGGTCAAGATTCACTCATGTGGCCAAACTGGTATAAAGGCGGCCAACTCAACATAACCGAAACGGCCGTGGACAAATGGGCAGAGAACAAAGAAGCGCAGCATCAGCCAGCCGTGATTTGGAAAAACGAAATGGGCGAAGAGAGGAGATGGACGTATCTCGATCTTCAGGAAAAGGTGAATCGCCTCGCTGCTGGCTTTTTGAAGAATGGGCTTCAAAAAGGAGATGTGGCAGTCATTTATATGCCGATGCTTCCTGAAACGGTCGCTGTCATGCTAGCCTTTGCAAAAATTGGCGTTATCTTTAGCCCCGTCTTCTCTGGATATGGAAGCGAGCCTCTTGCCGTACGTATTCGTGCGTCAGGTGCAGCCATTGTCGTTACAGGCTCAGGCATGACGCGCCGCGGGAAGAAGATCAATATGCGGGAATGTGCAGCAGAAGCCATAGGCAAAACCACGACCGTCAAAACCGTCATTGTACACACCTCCTCTGATACTGAATATGAAGGAGATATCAGGCTAAATGATTTGTTAAAAGAAAATCCGATAAGTGAAACGACCTATCTCTCAAATGAAGAGCCTCTCATGATCTTATACACTTCTGGAACGACTGGTACGCCAAAAGGAGCGGTTCATACACACGCAGGATTCCCTGTAAAAGCAGCTTTTGATGCCGGTCTTTGTATGGACGTTGCAAAAGGAGACCGCTTGTTTTGGCTCACAGATATGGGCTGGATGATGGGGCCATTTCTCGTCTTTGGCGGCTTGATCAATGGAGCTGCGATTGTTTTATATGACGGCGCACCCGATTATCCAGATGGACAGCACCTCTGGTCATTCATTCACGAGCAAAAGATCACCCACTTTGGCCTTTCACCTACGTTTGTTCGATCCGCGATGCAGCAAAATCTTGCAGGTATAAAGCTGCCGCATGTCAAAGCCATCATATCTACAGGTGAGCCATGGAATGAAGCACCATGGCAATGGCTTTTTGACAGTATTGGTCATAAGCATATTCCAATTCTCAACTATTCGGGAGGAACAGAAGTCTCAGGCGGAATTGTAGGAAGTACGCTGCTTCGCCCAATTAAACCAGTCCTTTTTAATGCGGTGATTTTAGGAATGGCAGCTGATGTATATAATGAAGCAGGTGAGAGCGTCATAAATGAAGTAGGAGAGCTCGTTGTGAAAAAGCCATGGGTTGGCATGACATGTGGGTTTTGGAAAGATCCTAAGCGTTATGAAGACACGTATTTCAAACGATTTGATGGGGTGTGGACACATGGGGATTGGGTGGTGCAATCAGAGGATGGCACGTTTCATATCACTGGCAGGTCGGATGATGTCATTAATACAGCAGGAAAACGTGTCGGTCCAGCAGAAATTGAATCCATTCTTGTCGGACACCCAGCTGTACACGAGGCCGCTGTGATTGGGGTAAAGGATGAGGTGAAGGGGGAGGCACTCGTGTGCTTCATCGTGAGCAGCCCGCAGTCTTGTGACGAATCAAAACTGATTCAAGAGCTCAAAACTCATGTTGGTTCATTTGCGGGAAAAGCGCTCACGCCAAAGGAAATTCATCTTATTTCAGCTTTACCGAAAACAAGAAACGGAAAAATCGTCCGGCGTTTATTAAAAGGAGCTTATGAACAGCAGCCTTCATCAGATCTTTCTTCTTTAGACAATCCTCATGTGTACAAAAGCATTTGCGAGTACTTGAAACGGAAACAGAACAGCGTGTAAACAAGAGCCATCGCATCGGTGTTCAGGTCTGCGTGCCGGTACTCGTTCTTCCTTCCTAGGGATGAAAAAAGACAGGAGAGTGTCCTGTCTTTTTCTATTGCACATGAAAATTCGTGCCATCTGTTGTTTCTTTGACAATCCCTGCCCGAACAACAAAATCACCGAAATGTTCTTGGTCTTCTCGTTCTTTTGCATAGCGGGGGAGAAGAGAGCCAAGCTCGTTTAAAATCTCTTCCTCACCAACATTTTCACGGTACAGCTTACTTAATCTGCTGCCATCAAACGCAGCGCCAAGATACATGTTGTATTTGCCAGGTGATTTGCCGATAAAACCAATTTCACCTAGCGCATGACGGGCACAGCCATTTGGACAACCAGTCATACGAATCGTGATTTCTTTATCACTTAAGCCGTTTTCTTCGACAATCTCTTCAATTTTGTCAATCAAGCGCGGGAGGTAGCGTTCTGCTTCTGCCATTGCTAAGCCGCATGTTGGAAGAGAAACACAGGCCATTGAACTGCGGCGGAGTGCAGAGTGCTGCTGACCAGCTGATAAACCGAACTCCTGTATGAGCTGCTCGATTTGTTTCTTTTTATGAGAAGTGACATTTCCAATGATCAAATTTTGATTCGCTGTTAAGCGGAAGTCACCCGTATGAATTTTTGCGATTTCACGAATGCCTGTCATCAGCGGATAATCATCATAATCTGTGATACGTCCGCCTTCTACAAACATCGTATAATGCCATCTGCCATTGATGCCTTTTACCCAGCCATAGCGGTCCCCATTATGATCAAAGTGATAATCTCTTGCGCCTAAAAGGGCAAACCCGAGGCGGCGCTCCAGCTCTTCTTTTACATTCTCAAGACCAAGGCGGTCCACTGTATATTTAAAGCGGGCATTTTTTCGCACGGAACGGTTTCCGTAGTCACGCTGAATAGTAATCACTTGTTTCGCAATCTCTACAACTTGTTCCGGTGTACAAAAGCCAATTACTTTTGCAAGCTGAGGATAGGTCGCTGTATCACCATGAGTCATACCCATTCCGCCGCCAATTGCGACATTAAAGCCGATTAATTGCTCATTTTCGATGATCGCAATGAAGCCTAAATCCTGCGAAAAGACATCAATATCATTAGCAGGAGGGACCGCCACTCCAATTTTGAATTTCCTTGGTAAATAAAGCGGGCCATACATCGGTTCAACTTCTGTATCTGGCGTTGCCGCAACCTTTTCCTCATCAAGCCAAATTTCGTGATACGCTCTTGTTTGCGGAAGCAGGTCATCACTTAATTTTTTCGCCAGCTCGTATACATCATGGTGCACTTCTGATTGATAGGGGTTTGATGTACACATGACATTCCGGTTCACGTCGCCGCAAGCAGCAATTGTATCAAGCATAGTAGAATGAATGTCTTGAATGGTTTTTTTCATATTCCATTTTAAAATACCGTGAAGCTGAAAGGTTTCACGAGTAGTCAGCTTTAACGTACCGTTTCCGTATGTTTGAGCAAGCTCATCCATCACTAGCCACTGCTTAGATGTGGCGATTCCGCCAGGCAGGCGTACGCGCAGCATAAATTGATAGGCAGGCTCAAGTTTTTGTTTCTGCCGTTCATTTCTGAGGTCCCGATCATCCTGTAAATAGCTGCCGTGATGTTTCATCAGGCGGTTGTCATCATCAGGAATTCCCGCTGAAATCGGATCAAGCATTACTTCTTTTAACGTACCCCGTAAATAATCACTTTTTTCTTTGATTTCTTCTACGTCGCTCGGAGGTCCATCCGGCGCTGTTAATGCTGTCTTCACCATGTAAGTAAAAGCTCCTTTCTTTCAAGCATCAAGTCCATTAATATACGTCGCGCTGATAGCGTTTTTGCTGCTGCAAGTTAGCTAGATAGCTTTCTGCTTTCTCTTTGCTCATCGCTCCTTCTTCTTGGATAATCGATAGAAGGGTACGATGCACATCATGCGCCATATGCTTTTCATCTCCGCAAACATATACATACGCACCTTGCTCCAGCCATTCGAATAATTCTTTACTTTGTTTCTTCATTTGATGCTGAACATATACTTTTTCGTCTGAATCTCTTGAAAAAGCCACATCCATTTTCGTTAAGACGCCATCTTTTAACCACTTTTGCCATTCGGTTTGATATAAGAAGTCCGTCACAAAGTGCTGATCGCCGAAGAATAACCACGACTTTCCGCTTGCACCGATTTCTTCTCGTTCCTGCATAAACGAACGGAAAGGGGCGATACCTGTACCTGGTCCCACCATAATGATCGGTGCATCAGGGTTTTTAGGAAGCTTAAAGTTTTGATTGTGCTGAATATAAACAGGCAGCGTATCACCTGGCTCTAAGCGCTCTGCACATAGAATGGAGCAGACACCTTGACGTTCTCTTCCGTGCGCATCATATCTCACAGCACCGATCGTCAAGTGAACTTCTTCTTCATTCGCTTTCAGACTGCTTGCAATCGAATAAAGGCGGGCAGGAATTTTTCTTAAAATCGCAGTAAAGTCTGCGGCTGTTCCTTCAAAAGGACCGAAGTCGCGCGCAGCATCGACTAAATCTCTTCCTGCTAAATACGCTTTTAACTTTTCTTCATTTCCTTCTTCTAAAAGGGCATGGAGGGCTTCATTTTTCGTCAAGTCCGCCAACTTTTGAAGAAGGGGTTTTGTTAATACTGTAATCTCAAAATGTGAGGTAAGTGCTTCTTTTAAAGGAAGAGTGTCACCGTTTTTATGAACAGTTACGGCTTCTTCCACGCTCCATCCACATGTCGTGATCAGTTCATCAACAAGCGCAGGATCATTTGTTGGATAAATTCCAAGGCTGTCACCTGGTTCATAAATAAGTCCTGATCCTTCTAATGAAAGCTCCAAATGGCGGGTCTCTTTGTTAGAGCCGCGGCCATTTAGATTGATATTTTCAAGAACTTCCGCATAAAAAGGATTCGTTCTTGAGTATTCAGTAGCTGCTGTTTGGTTGCTCTCTCCTGCTGATTCTTGCGGGAATGCTGCGGCTTCACCTTCGCTAAGTGACGATGTCACCCCTTGAAGCCATTCAGAAAACGGCTCATCATAATCAAGGTCACAATCCACTCGGTCTGTCAGGCGCGTCCCGCCAAGCTCTTTGAAGCGCTCATCAAATTCTTTTCCAGTCTGACAGAAGAATTCGTAGGAGCTGTCGCCAAGTGAAAGAACAGAAAAGTTTAAATGATCGAGCTTTGGCGCACGTCTACCATGGACATATTCATGGAAAGAAAGGGCATTATCAGGCGGATCTCCCTCGCCATGTGTGCTGACGATCATCAGTAAATTGTGTATTTTTTTCAGATTATTTGGTTTAAAATCTGACATAGAAGAGAGCGTCACTTGAAAACCTTTCTCCTCAAGATGCTGCGCTGTCTTTTTCGCTAATCCTTCGGAATTACCTGTTTGTGAGCCATAAATGACGGTCACATCTTTACTGACAGGCTGCGCAGGTACTGCGGCAGAAGGAGAAGGGGCTAGAGTAGCTGTTTCTGATCCGGTTAGAGCTGCCTGTGCTGATAAATAACCGGTAAGCCAAATTTTTTGTTGATCTGTTAAAGTCGGAAGCAGCTGATTAAGCAAGTCTGCCTGCTGCTGACTAAACGGACTGTTCAATACATGAAGTTGCAACGATATCCACCTCACAAGGAATATAAACATAGATTAATTCGATAGGAATTATATATATAGGTTCAATTTGAACTTTACCGAAAGTTTGCCATTAAGTAAAATATATAATATTGATTGTCATGATTAAGATTTCTAATACCTTTATAAGATGAATGAACTTGAAGGTGAATCAGTTTAACTGTATAAAGCATCTTAAGAAAAATGGGTCGTTTTGTTCTAAGAATGCTAGCATGAAGAAGCGATGCAAAGAATTGAAAAGGGGTGAATGAAATTTGATACAGCTAAAGTTTAAAAAAATAAAATGTTTTCGGCTTGTCATCTTGATTTTTCTCATTTTATTAGTAGCGTGCAATTCTCCGAAGGGAAATATAAAGGATTCATACAATCAGAATAAAACAACAGCACCTTTTTCAAAAAAAGGCATACTGCTATGTAAAGAGGAGACGAGTTTACTTCTTATAAACAATAAAACGCCTCTAAAAAGCGATGATTCGTTGAATACTCATCTACTTATTGATAAGTATAAAGATGATCTCATCATTATCGATTTAACGAAAGTAGATTCTAAAGAGCTGTCACAGGGGCAAACGATTGAGATTTGGTTTGATGAGTTACAAGAATCGTTTCCTCCAAAAGCAACCGTCGAAAAATACAAAATCATTATGGATAAGAATAAATAAGAGAGTAGTAAGCAGTTCTTAATATTTGAAAAGGGTTCTTATTGATTAAATAAAAAGGGAGAAAAACCTTAGAGTTTTTCTCCCTCCTCAAAAAAATATGCTGTTGGAAGTCCCATCACTGCTTTCACTTCTAAATATTCCTCGATGCCGAAGTCTCCCCATTCTCTTCCGATACCTGATTGCTTGAAGCCGCCAAATGGGGCAAAGTAATCTGTTTCGGCATTGTTAATGGTGATTTGGCCAGCACGAATATGTTCAGCGACATATTTTAATGTTTTATCATCTTTTCCAACAACATACCCAGCAAGGCCATACACTGTATCATTGGCGATCTCAAGGGCATGATCCAAGTCCTGATACGTGATAACACTCATGACTGGTCCAAAGATTTCTTCTTGTGCAATGGTCATGTCATTTTTCACATTGGTGAAAATGGTATGCTTGGCGAAATATCCTTTATCGATTCCGTCTGGCTTTCCAGTTCCCCCAACAAGAAGGGTAGCACCTTCTTCGATTCCTTTTTCAATATAAGATTGCACGGTATCCCATTGCTTTTTAGATACAAGCGGGCCTGTAGCATGATCTTCTCTCGGATCACCCACTGTAAACTTCGGCAGGGCGTTCAGCAGCGCTTTTTCAAACTTGTCTTTCATTGATTCTGGAATAAGCACACGCGTAGCTGCAGAACACACTTGACCTGTATTCATCGCAATATGATGAACAGCGGTTTCTGCTGCTACATCCACATCTGCATCATCTAAGACGATAAGAGGGGATTTCCCGCCAAGCTCAAGAGCCACTTTCTTCACATTGTCCGCCGCGTTTTCCATAATTTTAGAGCCGACGGCACCTGATCCGGTAAATGAAACAAAGTCAATATCAGGATGTGAGCTAATGCCGTCACCAATCACGTCACCCGTTCCGTTTACTAAGTTGAAGACTCCTTTCGGTACACCAGCTTCATCCATAATTTCTGCAAGAATCATCGCAGCAAATGGTGTAATTTCCGCTGGCTTTAAGACAACTGGTGAGCCTGCCGCAATGGCACCTGCGATTTTAAGAGATGTCTGATTCGTTGGGAAGTTCCACGGTGTTATCAATCCGCTGACGCCAATCGCTTCTTTTATAATGGTATGTCCGCCGCGGTCCTCTGTAAATGTATAAGATTTAAGTGCTTCCGCTGCTTTAGAAAAATGTTCATAGCCCATTTTGTAATGAACTTCTTCGGATACTTTTAGCGGTGCACCGAGCTCTTGTGTCATCACTTCTACAAGTTCATCTTTGCGTTTTTCGTAGCCGCGCACAATGTTTTCCAGCATCTTCACTCGGTCATTTCGAGATGTTTTGGAGAAAGAAGGGAAGGCGGCACGAGCTGCTTTCACTGCCTTATCTAAATCTTCTTTTGTTCCTAAGCTAATGGTGCCAATGACTTCCTCGGTCGCAGGGTTGATGACCTCTGTCGTTTCGTTTCCTGTTGATGCAATCCATTCTCCGTTAATAAAATGTTTCTCTTGATTTCTCATTCTGACATGTCTCCTTTTTGTATATGATTCATTCAATATTCTGTTTTCAGCTGATATAAAACTGTACCCACTGTGAAAAATCTAAAACGAACAAACTGCAAAAGAAAAGTTTCTGATATAATACGCAAAGTGGGACATATGTCCTTTTCAACCGGCGGGCATGTATCATTTAATGGAACTAGACTGAAAAAAGAAGGAGCTTTTGAACGAATGAAAGGTGTTATTTTCGCTTTATTAGGAGGCGCTTGTATTACACTACAAGGCGTAGCCAATGCAAGAATTAGCCAGGATATCGGCACATGGCAGGCAGCCACCATCACGCAGCTGACCGGCTTTATCATCTCGCTCGTCATTTTACTCATCGTACGAGACGGACACTTCAGAGAATATCGAAAGGTGCAGCCACTTTATTTAATAGGCGGCGCATTTGCAGCGATTATTATTTTTAATGAAGTCACCGCGATTCAAATAATCGGTGTGACACTCACTATCGCAGCTTTATTGATTGCACAGCTTGCTTTTACCTTTGCAATCGATGCAAAAGGATGGTTTGGTGTTCAGAAAAAGAAAATGAAATGGCCACATTACGCAGGAATTTTATTGATGGTCACAGGCGTGATCATTTTAAAACTATAAAGGAGGGCGACAGATGGAGGAACTTCAAGATGAGTCTCTTTTTGCCTCATATATGAAGGCACATCAATTAGAAAGTGTCTTTCATCAAAAGCTCATATCACACGTAAGTTTGTGGCGCTATGAGCAAGGGGAGCTCGTTTGTTCAAAAGGGGATAAGAGGGAGTACCTGTACTTGTTAGTGAAAGGAAAATTAAAGATTTTCACGACCACAAAGGAAGGGAAAACCTTTATTCTTAGCTTTAAACATCCCCTTGAAGCGATTGGAGATATCGAATACGTTCAGCAGACGGACATGGTCAATACAGTCGAAGCGGTCACAGAAGTACATATGTTAAGGATTTCTCATCAAGCGCTCATGCGCCATGCGAAGGATGACCCGCGCATGCTAACCTTTCTGCTAAAAGGGATCACAAACAAATTTTATACAAAATCAAACGATTTGAGTTTCCACCTGTTATATCCTGTGGAGGTCAGGCTTGCAAGCTACTTATTGTCTGTTGTCACAGATGACGACAGCGCGAGCGCCCTTCGTCTCACTGATGCGGCAAGCTTAATCGGTACGAGCTACCGTCATATTAACCGAGTCATTCAGCAATTCTGTGAAAAAGGGCTGATAGAAAGGCAGAGAGGAAAGATTACGATTTGTGATCGCAAAGGGCTCCTAGAAATAGCCGAGCACAACATTTATGAATAGAGGAAATGAAGGGATTTATATATGATCATAGGAATAGTATTAGCCATCACGGCTGGCGCACTCGTCAGCTTACAAACCATTTTTAACAGTAAGGTCAACGAGTACACAGGCTCTTGGTCAACGACAACCCTCGTTCTTGGAATGGGCTTTATTGCTTCACTCCTGATGGGGCTCTTACTAGAGGGAACTGGCATGTTTCGATTAAGACATATGGAAGCGTGGTACTGGATCAGCGGGGCTATTGGGGTAGGAGTGGTCATTTGTCTTGTTCAAGGTATCAAACGGCTTGGACCGACTTATGGCATTTCGATTGTCCTCACGTCACAGCTTGGCTGCGCTCTTTTGTTTGATTCGCTTGGCTGGCTTGGCTTAGAAAAAGTAGAATTCTCTTTGACAAAACTTTTAGGTGTTATTGTGATTGTGGCAGGGATCTTGGTGTTTAAATTGACCAAATTGGAGTCTGCAGAAAAAGATCAAACGCAAGAAAAAGGGCTGCCACAAGAGTAGCTGCCCTACTTTATATCAATCGACGCCATAAAACTGTTATCGCGGATAATCCATTTAAAAGGAGCCTTTTCATCAAAGGCTTTTTTTTCTGTCCATAAGCGCTCGTCTGGTAGACAGTTCGATCTTTAGCAACGAGATAACTATAGGCGATTTTTCGTTCAATTGCTTGCGTAAGTGATAACGCAAACGGGGCACTGTCAATGACCAAAATGGACTCTGTGTTTAAAAAACTAGACCTCGCATCTAAGTTATATGTCCCAATAATACTCAGGTAATCATCAATCACCATTGATTTCGCATGAATCGAATATGGACCTTCGTATTCATACAAATGAACGCCTGTTTTCATCAATTCCTTTTTTGTACTTAAATATCCAGCAAAGGCTAATGGATTTGGCGTCGCCGTAAGAGAATTCGTCACCACTGTCGTCTGAATCTCACTAGGTAAGGGGGTGAGTCCGGATTTCATTGGGCGTGTTGGAATGACATAAGGCGTCTGTATAAGCACAGAACGCTTTGCCCGGTGCGCAAGATCGTTCAGTTTTTTCAGCACAAGTGGCCGCTTATTAAAGCGTTCCACAGGATTTGTGAAAAAGGCAACCTGTTTCACAGAAGTGGAATCTGCTGCCCAATCAAATGAGGACATCACAAAAGGTTCTTTCGTGCGCACTGCATCATGATAAGATCTGAGCAGCTGTTTTCTTAGCTTTAATCCTTTTTTCGCTTTTGGCTTAGAGAACACAGCTTTTGTTCTTTTTGTGAAATCATGATTCCACAGATAAACGAAATATTGCTCCATTTCATCTAATACTTTTCCCTTTTTGGGGTTATAGAGCAGCACATCACGGTCAAAAGCAAAGTCTTTCGGCGGCTGGTCTGCAAAGTATTTATCACCGATATTTCTTCCGCCCATCACAGCCACTCGGCCATCTGCTAGTAGCAGCTTATCGTGTAGCCGATTATGCCATGTCCATGGCTTGAACAAACGAAAGGGCTCATAAAAACGAATCGACATGTTCGGATGATTTGCTACCGCATAGCGCAAATGCTTTAGCGGCCCGCGCAAACTGTGACAGATGCCATCTAACAACAGCTGCACTTTCACACCTCGATCAGCTGCTTCAATTAAAGCACCTAGTATCCATTCGGCTGTTTTTCCCTTTTGAATGGAATAGTAACTGAGGCGGATCACCTTCTTTGCCTCACGAATCATTTGGAGCCTCACCTGACCAGATTCAAACCCGTCGTCAAGAAGCATCACTTGATTTGTCCCCTGATCGTCTCCTGAGATAGAAGAGGCTTTATAAATGCAATGTTCTTTGCATGTTTTTCGTATCGGTAAATAAAACAAAACAAATGCGGTCAAAAATACATAGACGACATAAAGAAGGATGAGATAAAACAAAAGGTGAAGCATCATGATCAGCTCCTTTCACACAGACACAACTTTTCCTTAGTGTATGTCAAAAATGAAATTTCACTCATTTTGGCTTTTTAACAAAATACGTGACAAAAGAATCAACTTGTTTTTATTGGGCATTTAATTATAGTATGAAATGAGTAAGGGGGAATCGAATTGAATGAACCACTATTTAACATTCCAAGCGAAGTGTATCAAACGCTAAGTGAAACAGAACGTTATTTACTCCATTATATTCACCAGCATTTAGAGGATATCTCCACCTTATCCATCGTCACATTGAGTGAAAGAGCGAATGTGTCGACAGCCACAATTGTCAGACTGATGAAAAAAATTGGCTACAACGGCTATACATCCTTTAAATATCGATTGAAACAAGGAAAGAAAATGACCGATGCAAGCGATCAGCTCAAAAACATTGATGAAGACATTAAACTAGCGATTCGGAAAAATGAAGAAGAGGTTTTAAAGACGATCCAGCTCCAAAGTATTGGGCAAATTGAAGATGCCGTTCAAAAAATACATAATACGGACAAAATTTATATTTTCGGCAGAGGCTTCTCAGAGATGATTGCCAAAGAAATGACCATCAAATTACAGCTCATCGGAAAAACATGCGAAGTACATGACGATCCGAATATCATTCGGCTGAAATCGAGAGACATCAGTAAAAACGAACTTGCGATCTTTGTTTCATTAAATGGCGAAACAGCGGAGCTCGTTGAAGCGTGTCAAAACCTTAGCATGAAGCAAGTCACGACCATTACCGTCACCACAAGAATAGATTCTACATTAAGTAAAATATCAGATATGACTCTAGTCGGATATAAAGGCGAACAATCTTTCTTCCCAGATTATGAGGTCAGATCGCGCCTGTCTCTTCATGTCATTGCCCGCATTTTACTAGATGCCTACGTGATTCGAATGAAATAACCGATAAAGAAGCCTTCGAGACTTTGATCTAGAAGGCTTTTTATCATGAAAACCTTTACACAATCTGAAAACATTTTCACTCCTGCGTATGAGATACTTTCTTTAGAGAAAAGAAAGAAGGTGAAACCAATTGATTTATACCTGCACCTTAAATCCTGCTATTGACCTATATATTGCATTAAAAGAAATGAAGGCAAATGCAGTCAACCGCACGGAAGATGAAGATTATCAGCCGAACGGCAAGGGAGTCAATGTCTCCATTATGCTAAAGAAATATGGATTCACCAGCACTGCATTAGGATTTATTGCTGGGTTTTCAGGCTCTTATATTGAACAATCCTTAAAGGACCTTTCCATTCAAACCGATTTTATCTCAGTTGAAGGAATTACACGCATTAATGTTTTTATTAATACGACAGAAGAATATAAGCTCGTGAACCAGGGACCTGCGATTGAAGAAAAAGCACTTCACGCCTTTCGTGAAAAAATAGCGGCCATCCCGCAGGGGGACATCCTGATCATGTCAGGCAGCCTGCCAAAGGGCATACCAGCCAGCATTTTTTCAGAAGTAGCAGCTATTTGTCATCAGCACAACGTCAAGTTTATTTTAGACACAAGCTCCGCAGCAGTTCTTGAGACGCTTCAATACAAGCCGTATTTATTAAAACCGAATGAAGAAGAAATCGCTGCTTTTTTCGGCAAAACACAGCCTATGTCAGAAAAAGAACTCATTCAATCAGGAGAAAAGCTCATTGAGATGGGTGCAGAGCAAGTGCTTATTTCCCGCGGGGGAGAAGGGGCTTTGTTCATTACAAAAGACGCCGTCTTAAAAGGAAACGCACCGACAGGCACTGTAGTAAATACAGCTTGCTCTGGAGATGCGATGCTCGCAGCCTTTCTTAGTAAACAGCTTGAAGGACATTCACCTGAAGAGTGCTTACGTTACGGCATTGCAACAGGCGCATCTACTGCATTTTCTAAAGGCTTAAGTGATTTACATGACATTCATTCATTAATTGATCAAGTACACATTGACAAGATATAAGGGGGAATAGACATGAGCCGTAAAAAAATTGTCGCTGCAACTGGCTGTCCAACAGGCATTGCACACACATTTATGGCAGCTGAAGCATTAAAAATAGCTGCTGAGCAACTAGGGGTCGACATCAAAGTTGAAACGCACGGTCAAGTAGGAATTGAAAACGCTTTAACCGATCAAGACATTCTGGAGGCCGATGGGGTCATTGTCGCAGCTGACAAAGATGTGAATACAGATCGTTTTCACGGCAAACCACTGATTGAAGTGCCTGTAGCGAAGGGTATCCGCACGCCAAATGAACTGATCCAAGGCATTATCAATGGAGAAGCTCCCGTTCATCAAGTGAAAGGAAGAGCTACTGGAACAGAAAAAACATCTGCTTCTTCTTCACCAGCTCAACAAAAGTCGGCGAATAAGTGGATACACACCATCTACAAACATTTAATGAACGGTGTATCACACATGCTTCCATTTGTTGTTGGAGGCGGGGTCTTAATTGCTTTATCTTTTCTATTCGGTATTTACTCAGCTGATCCTCAGCATGAAACGTATCATCCGTTTGCAGCCTATTTGAAAAGCATTGGTGGACTCGGCTTTAGCTTAATGGTGCCTATTTTAGCAGCATTTATCGCTGATTCAATCGCCAGACGCCCAGGGATGGTTGTCGGATTTATCGGCGGACTGCTTGCAAACGATGGAGGCGCTGGATTCTTAGGTGGTATTATCGCAGGTTTTGCAGCAGGGTATATCATCGTACTCCTTCAATTCCTGCTTCAAAAATTACCTGCATCACTTGACGGATTAAAATCAATCTTCATCTATCCTGTTATCGGTATTTTCTTAATTGGGGCTGTGATGACACCACTATTAGTTCCAATCACGGGGCTAAATAATTCATTAATGGATTTTCTCTCAGCTGTTCAATCCACGAATCCGCTGCTCTTAGGTTTAATTGTTGGAGCGATGTGTGGATTTGATATGGGGGGACCTTTTAACAAAGCAGCCTATGTCACAGGAACGGCTTTACTTGCAGAAGGTAACCTTTACTTCATGGCAGGTGTGTCAGCAGCATGTATCACACCACCGCTTATCATTGCGATTGCTACAACGATTTTCCGAAAACATTTCACACCGCAGGAACGAAATGCAGGGGCCATCAACTATATTCTAGGAGCGACACATATAACAGAAGGGGCCATCCCATTTGCGGCTAAAAACCCGATCGTTGTCCTGCCAATTATCATGTTTGGCTCCGCCATCTCTGCTATATTGACGTATCTCTTTGGCGTACAGGTTCCAGCTCCGCATGGCGGGTTCCTTGTCCTTCCAGTCGTCACAGGTGCATTCCAGTGGGTACTATCCATACTGATCGGATCACTTGTGGGTGCCATTCTATACGGACTTTATCGTAAAAAAATAGACAAACCCGCAGTTTAATAGGGAGGAAGAGAAATGATGGAACATATTTATATGAATCTTCATGAAACCGCGTCGTCACAGGCTGGCGTTTTCGCAGCCATTGCTGATATTGCCTACAAAGCAGGTATTTGTACATCACCAGAGGATGTTAAAAAAGGCTTAGCGGAAAGAGAAGCACTGAGCACAACTGGATTTCAAGATGGATTTGCGATTCCGCATACACAAACAGACGCCATCACAAAACCAGCACTCGTGATCGTCCGCACGGAAACAGGCATTGAATGGGACGCTTTTGATGGGAAGCCATGCTTTTTCTTCTTATCCTTACTGATCCCCAAAAGTGAAGCAGGGACCACTCATCTAAAGGCTCTTTCTGCCCTTTCACGAGGATTAATGGATGAAGCGAAACGACAAAAGCTACTGGAAACAAGAACAAATGAAGAGATGCTAACTGTATTAGAAACAGATATTTTAACGAGAGAGGATGTTTGATCATGCCTTTACTATCCACAACACCAATGCTTGAGACTGCGAAAAAAGAAAAATACGGAATCGTTGCATTCAATGTACATTCCTTTGACAGCATTTATTGGGTGCTCGAAACGGCCGCAGAATTAAAGTCACCTGTCATTTTGCAAACAACGGTTGGAACCGTTCAATCTCTTGGAGCAAAAGCGATTGCAGATACAGTCAAAGCGGCGGCTGATCAATATCAAATCCCAATCGGTCTGCACCTCGATCACTGTACGGATTTTGATGTGATTCTCACCTGTATCAGGGCGGGATATACATCCGTCATGATCGATGCATCGATGCATTCATATGAAGAAAATGTTCGCCGTACAAAAGAAGTGGTGGACCTCGCATTAAAAGTAGGGGTGAACGTTGAAGCTGAACTAGGCAAGGTGGGCGGCGTAGAGGATGATATCGTTGTCGATGAAAAGGATGCTGAAAAAGCCATTCCATCAGAATGCCGTCAATTTGTAGAAGAAACTGGGGTACCAACTTTAGCACCTGCAATTGGTACCGCACATGGCATTTATAAAGGGGTTCCGGATATTGATTTTGACCGCATTGAACAAATTGCATCACTGGTCGATGTTCCCCTTGTGCTGCACGGGGGTTCCGCTGTACCGGATGAAGACGTCAGACGATGTGTGGCACTTGGTATGGCAAAGGTCAATGTCTCAACTGAATTAAAAAATGCGTACTCTGAAGCCATTCGTGATCATTTCTCAAACGAACCGGAAAGCTTAGATCCACGGATGTATTTACAAAAAGCTAAACAAGCAGCAAAAGATATGGTCACATCGAAAATACGGATCGTTGGCAGTGAGGGCAAAGCCCATCCTCTATATCAGTGAAACAAAAAAGCAGAGCCGCTTAAGCTCTGCTTTTTCACATTATTCGCTTTCTTTCATTTCATTTGATGTGCGCACCCGTGCATTTCCCATAAACAGGACCGTAATCGCTGCAAGGGCAATAGGGAATAACGCAATCAAAAATACGTACGTGATACTTTGTGACATCGCATCGATGACTTTATTTAAAATATCAGGCGGAATTTGTGAACGGGCACCTTCTTGGAAAATGGCCTGTGGATCGCCTATTTGAGAAGGGACTCCTTTCATTCCGCTAAAGGCATCTGCTAAGCGATTCGATAGGACATTGGTTTGAATCGTCCCAAAAATCGTGACACCAAGTGTCATCCCAAGTGATCTCATAAATGAATTGGTCGAGTTTGCACTGCCTCGGTAACGAGGGGCAAGATCATTCATTGAAGCTGACGGCAGAAGGGAGAAGCTGAAGCCGACACCAAAGCCTGATATCATCATAAAGATTGTGAGCCACAGTCTAGCTGTATCTGGTGACATATTGGCAAGCAGCAGCATCCCCGCGAAAAATGAAATGACAGAGATCGTCATAAGACGTCTGAAAGGCACTTTCGTCTGCATCGTTCCGCCAATCATACTGCCAATGACAGACCCTATCATCATCGGTGTTAAAATGAATCCTGCACTTGTCGCTGATTCACCGTACACCGCCTGGACGAAAATAGGAATGAAGACGGCAAGAATAATAAATGTTCCGCCATATAAAAACGCCAAAATTTGAGATGTCGCAAATAAACGATTTTTAAACATCCAAAATGAAATAATCGGTTCCTCCGCTTTACGCTCAACAATAAAGAAGATGGTACCAAACACAACAAACACGGCAAAAAGTGTGAGGATTTGCACTGAATCCCATGCATAGGATTTACCGCCAAGCTCAAGAGCGAACATCAAGCTGACAACCGCCACGACAAGTGTAATAGCACCTGACCAGTCAATTTTCTGCTTGCGATGTTCTAGGGATTCATGATAGTATCTGGCGATCAAGAACACACTAACAATACCAATTGGCACGTTAATATAGAAAACCCAATGCCAGCCGATTGAATCTGTGATAATAGCTCCTAATAGTGGTCCTAGTACACTCGATAAACCAAACACTGCACCAAACATACCGGACATTTTCCCGCGTTTTTCAGGCGGGAAGATATCAAAGATGATCGTAAACGCGATCGGAAGAAGGGCACCGCCTCCAAGCCCTTGAATGGCTCGGTAAATAATGAGCTGATCCATCGTTTGTGCGATACCGCAAAGCGCAGATCCAATTAAAAAGAAAATAAGTCCAAACAGAAAAAAACGCTTTCGACCATACATATCAGAAAGCTTTCCGTAAATTGGCATTCCAGCCATTACTGCCACCATATAAGAAGCCGTCACCCAAGCAAATTTATCAAAACTGCCCAAATCTGCTACGATGCTTCCCATTGCTGTTGCAACAATGGTATTGTCCATCGCCGCCATAAAAATTCCTAACAGCAAACCGATGACAACTAAGCGAGTGGATGCCTTGCCTTTATCCACATGATTCATTTCATTTACCTCCTGCTTACGTTCTCTCCTTATTTTTGCTATGATCAACTTAAATATAAAGTAAGAGAACATTTATCTTGATGATCAAGATAAATTGATTTTAAAGGGAGGAGAACAAGTTGTCAATAAAGAACGACGCAGAAGACAGAGCAGACCTGATCATCCATACAATGAGGCGCCTCGCCACACGAACGGTTTTATTCCACCAAGCGGCCGCACAATCGCTTGGCCTTTTCCCAACAGACCTCAAATCAGCCGATTTATTAAACGAACTCGGTCCTCTCACAGCAGGAGAATTAAGTGAAAAAACAGGTCTTAGCTCAGGTGCGGTCACAGCTCTGATTGACCGCCTTGAAAAAGCAGGCTACGCCAAAAGAGAAAAGGACCCAAAAGACAAACGAAGAGTCATCATCGTCCCATTAACAGCAGGGAAATCACAGGTAAAAGAACTCTTTCGATCCTTATCGGCATCAACAAAACTGCTCACAAACGAATACAAACGAGAAGAATTAGACTTAATTATTCAATTTATTACCGAAGCAGCAGATATTATGGATCAAGAGTTGCAATTGCTTAAGTCTAAATCGTAAGAAAGCACACTGTTGCGGGTGTGCTTTTCTATAAGTTGTTCAAATAAGGTAGCGAAGATTATAATTGGCTCAATTAGTGGCCTCTTCTTACCATGGAAGTGCTCTATAACCTTGTTTACAATGGAACATCTCAAATGATTTTAATTAAAGGATGGTTTAAAAATCGCGTCTTAATGATTACTGACGATAGCGGAGCTAAAGCGTTCTAATAAAACACGGTTCATTACATATTAAGTACTTTTTTGTATCTTTATTCCTATTTAATGACAAACTTTGTGTTGGTAAAATTGACCTTGTCAATGAATAGGAAGGAGTGACTTCTTCTGGGCAAGATGATACTTGATGCAAAAGCACTAACAAGTGCCATGGATGCAAGGGCAAAACACTACCAGGAACTCCGCGAACAATTGGTAGATTTAAAAAAGGCACTTCAAGGCGTGGCTAACCTCGGTGATGATTTCACTGGAAAAGGTGCCGATAACATTAAAAGCTTTTATAAAGAACTGGCTGGAAATGTAGATATGTTTATCAGCTTCATTGATAAGCAAAAAGCCTTTCATGAAGGTGTTTCTGGGACACTTGATGATACGAGTTTTGGCGGCGAAACCTTCGTAGAAGAACACTTTTTAGACAACGCTGTACATATGGGTATCAAAAATGCCAAAAGCATTGTGAAGGATCAAAAAAAGGCGCTTAAAACGATTTTTCAAGACATCGACGACCTCATTTCTCTAGAAGTATTTGATAGTCAAACCTTTGATGAAAAAATTGCAGATGCGGAAGACGAGCGAAAAAAGACGATCAAAGATCTAAGAGAGCTTGATCAAAATTTAAAAGATGAATATGCTTTGTCAGAAACGGAGCAGCAAGCTACAATGGCATTGTATACGGAAATGATGAATGCCACAAATGACGGAAAAGCGATTTCTCCGATGAATTTTGACAAGAAAGTGTATCAAAATAGCGAAATCTACAAGGCAAAAAGCGATATTGAGAAGCAAACTTCCGAATATCTCAACATTAAAAAAGAACAACAGGAAGCCCGCGAGATCGCAAAGGAACAAGAAGCACTCGCCAACCGTCCTTGGTATGAAAAAGCACTTGATTATGGCGGGAATATCGTGAATGAACTGACTGGTGTGAACGATGCAAAACGCGCCGCAACAGGCGTTGACCCGATCACAGGTGAAGAACTTACCGCAGGACAGCGCGTCGCCGCAGGCGGTATGGCAGCAGCGGGTTATATCCCAATCGTCGGATGGGCAGGTCGTATTTTCAAAGGTGGTAAAGCCGTCTATAAAACAACTCAAGCCACATCAGCCGCAGTAAGAGCAGTTGACATTTACAAGACATCGCAAAAATCCTTTGACGCCTTAAAAACATCTCAAAAAGGCTTATATGGTCTTACCGCCACCAACGGCTTCAGCGAAGCGATTACAGGGCGTGATATGTTTGGGAATAAGATCTCAAAAGAACAGCAGGAAGCGAGTATGAATGCGGCTCTGGGAATGCTTTTGCCGTTTGGGGCGAAAGGGTTTCATGGGAAGATGAGGGTAAAGAGTACAGGCATACCTAATATTTCAAAAAGGCACGATGAAATTGCTCATAAAAGTTATTATGGTAGAAAAGATTTTAGAGCTAAGATAAATAATGCAGTATATTCTCATCATGATAATAAACATTTAAAGGCTAGGACTGCTGAAGAAGCCAAACGTTTTAGTGAGACAGGAAAAAGAAATGCTCAATACCTGCCTGAAATAAATAATAAAGTTTTAGAAAAAGAGGCTCTTCAAAAAGGGCATATCATTGATAATGGCAACAATAACTTTTATTTCATTTATGATACAGGTAAAATTGTTGGTTATGATAATGGTAAATCTACTAGTTGGATAAGGGGAGAACTGACGAGTGGAAATGTGTATCATGGCCACCCGATTGCTGGAGACAGACTAAATAAGTATTTAAATAAATTAGGAATAAAATAACTAGAATATTAGCAAAGAGGTCAGATGATGAGAAAATATGTAAAACTTGATATTCCCGAAGTAAACATTCATCCTTTAAGAATAACTGAAGGTTGGATTGTACGTTATAATAATTTCAGGGAAATTGACCCTAAAAAGTTAGAAACAGAAGATGATAGATGGTTTATGTTCACTGAAAGTTTGTTACAACTTTATCATGAGAAATCATCAATAACATTGGATTTAGGGTGGTATCCCGACTTATCTTCAGATGGTCACTATCTTGTTCTAATAGTTAAAAATACAGATTGGGACAATCCTATTCAGGAATTCAGCTCGGATGACTATACCAAAGTGATTGATTTTATAGAATTTCATTTGAAAGAAATTACATCTAACTGGTGGAAATAAAATGCTAGATACTTAATTACTAACAAATTAACATCGTTATTTTCTTCAGTTTTACTCGTTTTATGATCAATTTTTGGGGCTATAGGTACTCGAATGTGTTCTCAGGGTAAATTCATAATTAAGGGACTCAATATGTTTATAGAATTAGATAATCTTTTATCTGCTAATACAACGATAGACTCTTGGTATGATGACGGGTGTTTGATTGCTAGTGAGATACTCTCAGATTTTAGCCTAAACGACTGGGAAGAACTATCAAATCAGGTGCTTAATAAACCAATAGAGTGGCAGCGTAAAATTGCTTACTGTCTGGATAATGAGTGCAATGAATATGAGTTAAATATTTTAATAGATTTGTTGAATACTAATGATAAAGAATTGTTTGAGATTTGTATTGATACATTGAGAAGTTTTCCAATTGAAGAAGGCAAGAAATTGATATTGAAGCATCCTCAAATTTTAGAACGTGTAAATCATGTAGTGACTACTACTGCGAATTCACCAGTAAAAGTAGTTCTTCAAGACTTTCTTTCAAAAATGCATTCAAATTAGTTCGTTTTAATGAGATTATGCAAAAAACCGACAAAAAGGTGGATGGTGACCTTTTTTCCTATGTGGGTCATCGTATGAAAGAAACAAGCAAAACGAACGTGAAAATTTTGTCCAGAAGGAAGAATCTGTGGATGCCAATCATTGAGCACTTTAAGTGCGTTGATTGGTGTCCGCTTTTTTAGCGACGATGATTCAGTACATATGAGTAAATCAAGAATGCCAAAAGAATTGTGAAAGATCAAAAAAGGCATAAAGGACGATTCAGTACATCCATGACCTCATTACAAACGTTTTCTATCACATAAAAGAAAACAAAGAATTCTTTTTATACAAGTCTCAAAGCACACTCATACGGGTGTGCTTTTTCTTATAGCAAAAGAACACCCAAAAAGCTGCACAGCATTTGCTGAAGACATTTGGGCTTCTTTGACGCATGGGAGTTGATTAGACTTATAACCAAAGGGAAGAAGGGAGGAATTCTAACTGCACTTAACCAAAAGGGGCACGACTTTATTATCGATGCTGCTTCACACAACCTCTTATCTATCAATTGAAGATTTACAGAACCGACTGAATGTCTCTACTCGAACCGTCTACTCTGAAATCAAACGAATGAATAGCTGGCTGAAAACTCATGAGCTTAGTGGCGTTCAGCGAAAAGATCAACTTGGCTACTACTTACTCACACATGAAAAAGAAGTCATTATTCAAAAAGCGAACACCATTCTCGTTGGTTCTGATTATGAACCATGTGTAAAGGAAAGAAGGGCGATCCTGCTCTTATCCATTGCATGCAGTGAGAAACGTCTAAAAATTGATGATTTTATGAAACTGACCAAAGTGAGCCGAAATACATTGCTTGAAGATATGAAACAGCTAAAAGAAGCACTTTCAAAGCAGCAGCTCACGCTTCACTATCAGGCAGCCTGCGGCTATTTGATTTCAGGAGAAGAAAGAATGATTCGATTGGCGCTGAAACCTTATATTCATTCCATTCGCACTATGATAAAAAACGAAAAAGCGTTTCCATCTTTTTGGTTAAAGGGGCCAATTTCATATAAGCGGTTAAAGCATCTCCTCGAGCAGTCAGAACAAGAGCTTAAGCTCGAGTTTGCAGATGACATGCTGGATCAGCTCTCTTTGGATCTCTTTTTCTACTTTAAGCGGATGAAGCTAGGACGTGCTGTACACCTTTCAAACGAAGAAAAGCGTACATTGCAGGAAACAGATGAATGCTTGGCGGCTATTCGTTTCATGGCACGAATTCAAAAAGAAACTGGCCTTCAAGTTCATGATGATGAAATCTATTTTCTTAGCACTCTATGGCTCAGCGCCAAGAAACAAAAGCTTCCATCAAGTCAAAAGCCAGAAGAGCATCTCATTCGCACCATTGCCAGACAAATGATTGTTGATTTTCAGCGATATGCATGTATCTCCTTTCAAGAGTACGAAGCCTTGGAGCAAAACTTAACCATGCATCTCATCCCTGCCTATTACAGACTCATCTATCACATCGATATCAACAATGAATTAACAGAATCTATTAAAAAAACACAGCCAGAGGTGTTTGACATCACTCAAAAGGTCGTATGCCATTTAGAAAAGGCGACCTGCTCCAAGATAAGTGATCATGAAATTGCTTACGTGGCGATGCATTTTGGTGGTTGGATGAGAAGAGAAGGGATTTCGCCAATTGTGCGGCGTTCTGTATACATTGTTTGCGGCGAAGGAATTGGCACAAGTCATATGCTGAAAACACAGCTTATCGAATTAATCGGTTATATCGATGTACGTGATCTATTATCAAAGCGCTCATATGAACAGCTGTCATCGATTGATGTCGACTTTGTTGTGTCAACAACACCTATTTCGTTTAAAGGAAAGCCAGTTCATCTCGTTCATCCCATCCTTACTGCCTATGAGAAAAAAACCTTACTTCAATATGGAGAAGGTGCAGAAACTAGGTTTGATGAGAAAAATGTGAACGCTTTATTCAACATCATTCAACAACATACCATCGTACAAAATGAAAATGCACTGCTTCGTGATCTTAAAGCGCTACTGCATCCCGCATATGTATCCCATCAGAAAGGGTGGAAACCAGTGTTAAACGATTTATTAACAGAAAAAACCATTCATCTCCAGCAAACAGCAGAAACATGGCAAGAGGCCATCACAAAAGCAGCGCAGCCTTTACTCGATCAAAATGCCATTCAGAAAGGCTATGTGGAGGCCATGATTCAGTCCGTTCATCAAAATGGACCTTATATTGTGATCGCGCCACAAGTAGCCATTCCGCATGCTAGACCAGAGGACGGCGTGAACGAATTAAGCATGTCACTCATGTCATTCGAACGGCCCGTTTTTTTCTCTAAGGATGGAAAAAAACAAGTTCGTCTCATCATTGTGCTAGCAGCCATTGACAGTATCACTCACCTGAAAGCGCTCAAACAGCTGACCATGCTGTTAAGTGATGAAAAACGGAGGAAACAACTGATTGAAGCAAATGAATTAGCATCGGTGCAAAAACTAATTGATCAATTTTCACAACGATAAAGGAGGAAAAAGAGAATGAAAAAAATTCTTGTTGTGTGCGGAAACGGATTAGGAAGCAGCTTTATCGTAGAAATGAATGTCAAAAAAGCATTAGAAGAGTTAGGGCTTGTAGCTGAAGTGGACCATACCGATCTCAGCACAAGTAAAAATGAACTGGCTGATCTATATATCGGAGCAACAGACATTATTGATCAGCTGGATGACGGCACAAGAAAGGTCGCTGGATTAAATAACTTGTTAGACCAGGAAGCTATTAAAGACATCCTTCGTAAACACATTTAAGCCACGAAAAAGGGGGATTCACATCATGATAGAACTGATCATGAATGATATATTGGGCACACCAGCCATTCTCATCGGTTTGTTTGCACTAGCTGGTTTACTTTTGCAGAAAAAATCAGCTGCCGATACCGTGTCAGGCACCTTAAAAACAACGATGGGTTTTTTAATATTAGGAGCGGGCGCCACAGTCGTGTCTGATTCACTTGGCGTTTTTCGAAAAATGTTTGAAGCAGCATTTCACATTCAAGGGGTTGTCCCAAATACAGATGCCATGGCAGCCATTGCTCAAAAGGAATTCGGGACACAGACGGCTCTCATTATGATTTTTGGCATGCTGGTCAATTTATTATTGGCAAAATTCACCCCCTTTAAATACGTCTTTTTAACAGGACACCATACCTTGTATATGGCTGCAATGCTCGCAGTCGTTCTTTCGACAGCAGGAATGCAAGGAGCGCTTCTTGTCACTATCGGTTCAATTATATTAGGGACCGCTATGGTCATTGCACCCGCTATTCTTCAGCCATTCACAAGGAAAGTCACTGGAAGCGATGATCTTGCGCTTGGACACTTCAGTACCTTCGGTTATTTTACAGCGGGAATGATCGGAAAATGGATCGGTCGTCCAGAGAGATCAACAGAAACCATTCAAGTGCCTAAATCACTCGGCTTTCTACGAGATACATCTGTGGCCATTTCAATCACGATGGCTTTGCTCTTCTTTGCGATTGCACCGTTTGCTGGTATTCCCTTTATAGAACAAATGAGTGGGGGCACGAACTTCGCCGTCTTCATTCTCATCCAGGCGATAACCTTTGCTGCTGGTGTGTACATTATTTTAGCCGGGGTTCGGATGGCAATCGGTGAAATCGTGCCTGCTTTCAAAGGGATTGCCGATCGTTTTGTGAAAGGGGCAAAACCGGCACTTGACGCACCAACCGTTTTTCCATTTGCTCCAAATGCAGTCATTATCGGTTTTTTATGCAGCTTTGCAGGAGGCATTGTATCCATTTTTCTTTTACCTTTGTTTGGTTTAACTGTCATTGTTCCTGGTCTAGTCCCGCACTTTTTTTGCGGCGCTACAGCAGGAGTGTATGGCAATGCAACAGGAGGCGTGAGAGGGGCTGTCGCTGGGGCATTTGCAAATGGATTGCTTCTTTCTTTTTTACCTGCTTGTTTATTACCTGTGTTAGGAACCCTTGGTTTTGAAGGGACAACTTTTGGTGATACAGACTTTGGTATCATCGGAATCTTGATTGGATTGATCAAGCTTTTATTTCAACTGTAAAAAGGAGGATTCTGAGAATGACAGCCATTTTTTCACCTTCGCTGATGTGCATGGATTTAACGCACTTCCGCGAACAAATTCATATTCTCAACACGAGAGCAGATCGATATCATGTCGACGTCATGGATGGTCATTACGTGAAAAATATCACCTTATCACCCTTTTTCATAGAACAGCTTCGAAAACTGACAGATAGACCAATTGATGTGCATCTTATGGCAGAATACCCCCAAGAATTTTTAATCGATGCCTGCATTGATGCAGGCGCAAGCATGATCTGCTTACACCCAGAGGTCGTGCAAAAGGACGTTTTTAGGATCATTCGGCATATCCATCAAAGAGACTGCGAGGTTGGCTTTGTCTTAAATCCAGCCACACCAATTGCAGTGTTAGATTCCTATATACATTTAATAGACCGAGTGACGATCATGACGATTGATCCAGGCTTTGCAGGGCAGCCTTTTATTAAAGAAATGCTTCAGAAAATGAAACAGGTGAAAGATGTAAAAGAGAAGGGAGGCTACTCGTTTTCAATTGAAGTAGACGGCTCCTGTAATGAGAGCACGTTCCGGCTGCTTGCTGAGGCTGGAAACGAGATCTATATTATCGGTACCTCAGGTTTATTTGGACTTCACCATCAACTTGATACGGCTTGGGAGACAATGAAGCAATTGTTTTCAAAAGAAACAGCCTCAATTGAATCACGTTAGTAAAAGAGGATGAAACCCATCCTCTTTTTTACGCAACTTTACTAAAACATCGTATCTAACCAAAACATACTCGAAAACAAAATAAAAAATCATAACTTCACACTTGAAAGCGCTTTATCAACATGTTATCCTTCAAATATCTTTAGTAAATATTTAGTCAAAAACCAAGAGGAGTTTGCCTATGACCACACTCAAAGATATTGCTCATGATGCAAAAGTGTCCGTATCCACTGTATCCCGTGTGTTAAATGGCGATCAAACCCTTGCCGTTTCTCACGCAACAAGACAAAATATCCTCGACATTGCAAAGAAGCTAAACTATACCCCAGTGAGAGCAAGAAAAGCCGATCAAACAGAGGAAAAAAGCCCATCTGAATCCCCAATCATCGGTATCGTTGTCGCTCAATCCATTGACGAAGAATTAAATGACCCCTTTTTTTCATCGATTCGAAAAGGAATTGAAAAAGAATATGCCAAACAAGGGCTCTCCACCCTCCATACCTTTCGCCTGAGAAGCATAGATAAAGGGGCGATGCTAAAGGATATTGACGGTTTGATCGTCATTGGACGAATTAGCCCTGATACGGTGGAAAAAATGACAAATCGAATGGAACACATTGTTTTTATCAATCATTATGCGGATGAGGATTTATATGATTGTGTACATGTCGATTTTGTCAGAGCGGCAGATCGAGCGATTCGCCATCTGCAATCGCTTGGCTATACACATCTAGGCTATATTGGCGGAAAGGAGCGAGAGCATTATTTCGAAGGTAATGCTGTGATTGAAGACGAAAGACAAACGACGTTTATGAAAAGAATGCAAGAGGCAGGTAGTCTTCATCTGGATGACATCCATATTGGAGAATACTCCATGCAAGAAGGCTATACGCTCATGCAGAAGGCCATTAAAAAAGGAAACATGCCACAAGCCTTTTTTATCGGAAGTGATTCAATGGCGATCGGTGCAATGCGTGCGCTCAACGAAGCGGGTCTGCGTGTTCCTTTCGATGTATCCATTGTTGGGTTTAATGACATTGAAGCGGCTTCATTTTCAAGCCCGCCGCTTACAACCGTCAAAGTATATACAGAAGAAATGGGGGAAGTCGGTCTGAAGCTTTTGCTTGAGAGAATAAACGGCAGAAAGCTTCCTCTAAAAGTCGTCGTGCCAACAAAACTCATCGAAAGAGGCAGCACATGTCTCATCCATGAAAGGGGGTGAACCCGAGATTTCAGCAAACAAAAAAGAGACAAAAAAGCAGAAAGCAAGCTGCTTCGCATGATGGCCAGATCATGCGAAGAACAAGGCAGCCTACCGGTATGCTCTCTTATCTCTTTGAAAAGAATAGAATTCCAGTATAATGGACTTCTTTTGTTTCCGCAACTGCATGAATTCTACCGATTATCGTCGGAATTTTCAGTTATTAAAAGGAGGAAACCATGAATAAAAAAATCATGCTACTCACTGCGGCCTTTATCTTGACCATTCTTTTGTCTGCTTGTAGCAATAGCGGAACGTCCGAAGCAAACGGAAAGGTCACCCTAACTCTCTTTTCGACGATGAGCAACAGCGGGGAAAGAAAAGCGTTTGAAGAAGTGATCCGTAAATTTGAAAAAGAGCATCCACATCTTCGAATCGATGCCAACTTCCCAGGCAACAGCTATGAAGATACGATCCGTGTCAAAATGGGGGCAAATGATATGCCGGATCTGTTTGACACACATGGCTGGGCCAAACTGCGCTACAGCGAGTATGTCGCTGATCTAAAAGAAATGGATTGGGTGAAACAGCTTGATCCTTCACTCGATCAAATTTTAAAGGACCAAGATGGCAAAGTATACGCGTATCCGCTGAATCAAGCAAAAGACGGGCTTAGCTTTAATGCCAATCTATTAAAGGACTATGACATTGAAATCCCTAGAACACTTGATGAGCTAAAATCCGCTTTGCTGACAGTGAAGGAAAAGAGTAAAGGAGAGGTTGTGCCGCTCTGGATACCAGGAGGAGACAACTCAAATATCGCCCAAGTCTTTGATGAACTCGCCACACCTTTATTGATCACCAGTCCAAACCACCGATACGGAAAAGACCTTGAAAACGGATCATTTGATTGGTCTCTCTATACACCGCTTGCACAGTTCATGAAGGAGCTGAAGGATCAAGATCTTTTAAACAAAGATGTCCTCACAGCAAAACTATCTCAAGCACCTGAACTGATGGCACAAAACAAAATAGCCTTCACCTTTGTCGGAGGCTCATTAGGACCTGAAGCATCTGAACTCAATCCATCGATCAAAGTAGGGACGATGCCAGTTCCATCTATTCATGAAGGAGATAAGCCAAGCTGGATTGGAGGAGAACGGTTTACGGTCGCTGCATGGAAAGACTCCAAGCATCTAAAAGAAGCAAAACAATTCATTGATTTTCTCGCAAAGCCTGAAAATGCGAAAAAGATCGCAGAAGGTACATCCTCTGAAGCAGCCTTAACGCAAGTGAAAGCGAAAAACTATTACTCTACGTTTTACGATCAATACGAACAGGTGAAGATTGAACCGTATTTCGATCGAAAATACTTACCAAGCGGCATGTGGGCTGTCATGGCAACATCGGGTCAAGAATTATTAGCAGGCTCCATTACACCAGAACAATTATCGAAGAAGATGGAAGAAGAATATAAGCGTCTGAAAAAACAATAGCAGGCTAATGCTGAAACAGGAGTGAAGCCAATGAATGACATCACAAAAGCACAGCAGCCAGCCGCATTCACCTCTTTACCAAAACAGAAAATGAAAAAAAGCCAGAATTCATCCCTTTGGTGGATGTACTTGCCAGCTGTTCTCGTCGTCAGTACCTTTATCATTTATCCTTTTTTGAACGGAATTCAGCTATCTTTTACGAATTGGAATGGGTTCTCACAAACTTATGAATGGATTGGGCTGGATCAATATAAGCGTCTGCTTCAGGACACAACGACATGGCTTGTTGTTAAAAATACACTTCTATACGGCATCGGGAGCACCATCTTACAAAATATCATCGGACTTGGGTATGCTCTTTTATTAAATCAAAGCTTAAAAATGAGAGCGATCGCAAGAACAGTTGTCTATTTACCTGTCATGATTAGTCCGATTGCGATGGGCTATATTTGGTATTTCGTGTTTGCTTACCAAGGCGGTGCCTTAAACGATGTGGTGACGCTTTTTGGATTTGATCAAATGAATGCGCTTGGCAATCCGCAACTAAACACATGGATCATTGTGCTCGTCAACACCTATCAATTCGTCGGGATCGCGATGATCATTTATTTAGCAGGACTGCAAAGCATTCCTAAGGATTATTATGAAGCGGCACAATTAGACGGTGCATCCAGCCTTCAGCAGTTCAGGCGAATTACATTGCCTCTCCTTATACCGTCTATCACCATTAATGTTGTGCTGAATGTCATTGGCGGGCTCAAGCTCTTTGATGTCATTGTGGCGCTTACTGGCGGCGGACCAGGAGATTCCTCACAATCAATGTCGACCTTTATGTATGATCTGTATTTCAAACGTCAGGATGCAGGCTATGCAGCAACGCAAGGGGTCTTCATGGCGGTCATCATCCTTGTCATTAGTGTCGCAGCGCTGATGTATTTCAAACGAAAGGAGACCGAGGTGTGATGGAAAATGCCTTTAAACGTAAGAAGAGATGGTACACCTTCCTCGCCCTTTTGGTGACATTGCTTCATCTCATTCCATTTTATATCTTGGTAACGACATCATTAAAGGGGATAGGAGATTTCAGTTCAAAATGGCTGTTTCCAAAAGCGCTTCATCTTGAAAACTTTCGCACGGCATGGACAGAGGCTCAGCTTGGCCAATCCTTTTTGAATACCGTGATCATTACGTTCAGCTCTGCTGTATGCCTCATCTTTCTTGGCTCCCTTGCAGCCTATCCGCTCGCAAGGAGAAGCACAAAGCTAAATCAAGCAGTTTATGTTTTATTAATCGCCATTATGGTCATTCCACCACTCACAGCCCTTGTCCCTCTCTATAAAATGGTCGTTCAAATCGGGATGATGAACACCTATCAAATCGCTATTTTAAATAATGTCGCTGCTTTTTTGCCGCTAACGATTTTCTTATATGCAGGCTTTATCCGGTCAACCATTCCAAAGGAGCTTGAAGAAGCAGCCCGTATTGATGGAGCGGGGACACTTAGAGTTTTTTTCACCGTCGTTTTTCCGCTTCTGAAACCCATTACCGCTTCTGTTTTAATCATTGCCTGTGTGTATATTTGGAACGACTATCAATTTGCCATCTTCTTTTTGCAAGATAAAGAGATGCATACACTCACAGTCGCCTTATCCCATTTTTTTGGTCAAAATCAACATCAGCTTCAGCTCGTTGGTGCTGCTGCGCTCATTGCAATGCTGCCGATGGTGACGATGTTTTTACTGTTGCAAAAATATTTTATCGCAGGGCTTTCACAAGGCTCTGTCAAAGGGTAGTTCAATATGGATGCGAAAAGGAGAGTCGTCTATGTCTAAAATTACATTTATCGGTGCAGGGAGTACCGTGTTTGCTAAAAATATATTAGGAGATTGTTTGTTCGTCCCTGCACTAACCGGTTTTGAATTCGCTTTATATGATATCGACCACAACCGGCTGAAAGAATCCGAAACGATGCTCCGCCATTTAAAAGAGAACTACGGTGCACATGTGGCCATTAAGTCCTATCACAACCGAAAAGAAGCCTTAAAGGATGCGAAATATGTGATCAATGCCATCCAGGTTGGAGGCTACCGGCCAAGCACGGTGATTGATTTTGAGATTCCGAAAAAATATGGGTTAAGACAAACGATTGCGGATACGGTTGGCATCGGCGGCATCTTCCGCTTCCTTCGAACAATTCCTGTGATGCTTGATTTTGCAAAGGAGATGGAAGAGGTTTGCCCAAATGCTTTATTGTTAAATTACACAAATCCAATGGCCACACTGACAGGTGCGATGCTGCGCTATACACATGTTCAAACAGTGGGTCTTTGTCATAGTGTGCAGGTGTGTACAAAGGATCTATTTGAATCACTTGAAATGGATCATGAAGGCATTGAAGAAAAAATTGCCGGCATTAATCATATGGCATGGTTATTAGAAGTGAAACGGGACGGAAAAGACTTGTACCCAGACATCAAAAAAAGAGCAAAAGAAAAGCAGCAATCGCGGCATCATGATATGGTACGTTTTGAGCTGATGGATAAATTCGGCTACTATGTCACAGAATCCTCAGAACACAATGCCGAATATCATCCTTATTTCATTAAATCACGCTATCCAGAACTGATCGGTCAATTTAACATTCCGCTTGATGAATACCCGAGACGCTGCGAGGAACAAATCAACAACTGGAATACCATGAAGCATGACCTTGTGGGCAATACACAGATCACACATACTCGCTCAAAAGAATATGGTTCTCGTATCATTGAAGCGATCGAAACGAACGTTCCCTTTAAATTTGCTGGGAATGTGCTGAACACAGGAGGCCTCATTCACAACCTGCCTGAAAAAGCGTGTGTCGAAGTGCCGTGTGTTGCAGATCGGAGCGGTATCATGCCATGCTATGTCGGAGAGATCCCTGAACAATTGGCTGGACTGAACCGGACCAATATCAGTTCACAGCTCATGACAATCGAAGCAGCAATCAGCGGCAAAAAAGAGCACATTTATCAAGCGGCATTACTTGATCCACACACAAGCGCTGAACTATCGATTGATGACATCATCAAATTATGCGATGAACTCATTGAAGCACATGGTGAGATGCTTCCGCATTTTGCAGAACCGAATCAATATGCCGCATCAACCAACTTACAGAAATAAACCAGCCACTACCTGATGCTACGCGCATCAGGTTTTTTTATGCTGCAAAAAGAGGATTGACTGAAACCGTTTTTAATATTATGATTTTTCTAAAGTTAACCAACAGTTAATCAAAAATACACCATGAATGAATCACATTCCGGAATCATTTCTCACAAACAAATGAATGGGCGACAACCTTTCACACGTTAGAGCAAGCTTTTATCACAACGTAAACCAAAACGACAATAATATTTGACAAAGAGTGTATACAGATGGGCGCCCATTAGATGAGACAATGACAACCAAACACATCCTATAAGCATGACATTTTTTCATAAAAAGGAGAGAGGGAACATGACCAAAACAGATGTACAAATGTTGAAAAATTATATTGGCGGACAATGGATTGAGGCAGAAACTAGTCAAACAGAGGCAGTATATAACCCAGCTACTGGCGAGATCATCGCAGAAGTGCCGCTATCAACAAAAAAAGATGTCGAACGTGCGGTACAGGCAGCACAACAAGCATTTACCACTTGGTCGAAAACCCCCGTTCCCCGCCGTGCCCGCATTTTATTTAAATATCAGCAGTTACTCGTTGAAAAATGGGATGAGCTGGCTGAACTCGTCACGATTGAAAACGGAAAAAGCATAACAGAAGCAAAAGGAGAAGTGCAGCGCGGGATTGAATGTGTCGAATTTGCCGCTGGTGCACCAACCTTAATGATGGGAAAACAATTACCAGATATCGCATCTGGACTCGAATCCGGCATGTACCGCTATCCAATAGGCGTCATCGGGGGGATTACACCATTTAACTTTCCGATGATGGTCCCTTGCTGGATGTTCCCGCTTGCCATTGCGTGCGGAAATACGTTTGTTTTAAAACCTTCAGAGCGCACGCCGATTCTTGCCGCGCGTTTAGCCGAGCTATTTGAAGAAGCAGGTCTTCCAAAAGGTGTTCTCAACATTGTCAATGGGGCTCACGATGTCGTCAATGGTCTGCTTGAACACCAAAAGGTCAAAGCCATTTCATTTGTCGGCTCTCAACCAGTCGCAGAATACGTCTATAAAAAAGGCACAGAGCATGGCAAACGTGTCCAAGCACTTGCAGGAGCAAAAAATCACTCCATTGTTCTCAAAGATGCAGATTTAGACGCGGCAACGAAACAAATCATTGGTGCTGCCTTTGGATCAGCAGGAGAGCGCTGCATGGCTGCGGCCGTTGTCGCAGTGGAAGAAGAAGTGGCAGATGAGCTCATTCAAAAATTAGTTGATGAATCGAACGAGCTCGTCATTGGAAATGGAATAAATGAAGAGGTCTTTCTTGGTCCAGTCATTCGAAAGGAACATAAAGAACGAACGCTTCAATACATCCAGTCAGGGATTGAAGAAGGAGCAAGTCTCATTCGTGATGGCAGGAAAGATCACGAAACAAATGGAAAAGGGTATTTCGTTGGACCAACGATCTTTGACCATGTGACAAATCAAATGAAAATTTGGCAGGACGAGATTTTCGCCCCAGTCTTATCCATTGTTCGTGTCTCTTCACTAACAGAAGCAATCGACCTGTCCAATCAATCAAAATTTGCGAACGGTGCCTGCCTGTATACAGACAGTGCATCAAGCATCAGAGAATTTCGCGAAAACATCGAAGCAGGGATGCTCGGCGTCAATATCGGTGTGCCCGCACCAATGGCATTTTTCCCGTTTTCCGGCTGGAAGGATTCTTTCTACGGGGATTTGCACGCGAATGGAACAGACGGAGTAGAGTTTTACACAAGAAAGAAAATGGTGACCGCGCGTTATATGTGATCAACAATCATGAATAAGCTAAGAAAATGCAGTTCCAAAAGGAGAACTGCATTTTTTTGTTGTCTCCTAGTCAAAAAGTAAGGGTTTTCATCGTTGTTTTAGCAGCGATTCTCCCAAGAAATCATCCTTTGTATTCATTCTTCATCAGCGTCTATCAACATAATTTGAAATTGGGCGTAAACCCCAAGATTAGGAAGATGAAAACAGGAGGAAAATGACACGATGAGAAAGAGGATGAAGTGCGGTGTAGGTTTTTTGATTCTTGCTTTGGTACTAAGCTGTATACCTGTATATGATGCGAGTGCAGCAAGTACCCCCATTGCAAAACGAGTAGGAAATGCAAATCCGCTCATAGACCATCACCTGGGGGCAGATCCGTTTGCGCTCACCTATAACGGAAGAGTGTACATTTATATGTCGAGTGATGACTATGAATATCACAGCAATGGAACGATTAAGGACAATTCTTTTGCAAATTTGAATAGGGTTTTTGTCATCTCTTCGGCAGATATGGTGAACTGGACAGATCACGGAGCGATTCCAGTAGCAGGTGCCAATGGGGCCAATGGCGGGAAAGGGATTGCCAAATGGGCAGGCGCATCTTGGGCTCCAGCCGCTGCGGTGAAGAAGATCAATGGGAAGGATAAATTTTTCCTTTATTTTGCTAACAGCGGCGGAGGGATTGGCGTCCTGACAGCGGACAGCCCGATTGGTCCCTGGAAAGATCCTATCGGAAAAGCGCTCGTCACGCCAAATACACCAGGGATGTCCGGTGTTGTATGGCTGTTTGATCCAGCCGTATTTGTAGATGATGACGGGACCGGTTATCTATATGCTGGTGGAGGCGTTCCAGGCGGTTCAAATCCAACGCAGGGACAATGGGCCAATCCTAAAACAGCAAGAGTTCTGAAGCTAGGGCCTGACATGACAAGTGTGGTCGGTAGTGCATCAACCATTGATGCTCCTTTCATGTTTGAAGATTCAGGGATGCATAAGTATAACGGTACCTATTACTATTCCTATTGCATCAATTTTGGCGGCTCCCACCCAGCAGATAAACCACCAGGCGAGATCGGCTATATGACGAGCTCAAGTCCTATGGGTCCCTTTACGTATAAAGGACACTTCTTGAAAAATCCGGGTGCATTTTTCGGTGGCGGCGGTAACAACCATCATGCTGTGTTCAATTTTAAAAACGAGTGGTATGTCGTGTATCACACACAAACGGTGAGTTCTGCCTTATACGGAGCAGGGAAAGGCTACAGATCTCCCCACATTAATAAGCTTGTGCATAATGCTGACGGCTCCCTTCGAGAGGTCGCAGCCAATTTTGAAGGCGTTAAACAGCTTTCCAACTTAAATCCTTATCAACGGGTAGAAGCTGAAACATTCGCTTGGAATGGGCGCATTTTAACAGAGGCCTCCTCAGCACCTGGTGGGCCAGCCAATAACCAGCACGTCACAAACATTCAAAACGGCGATTGGGTGGCTGTCAGTAATGTCGATTTCGGATCGAGAGGTGCCAGAACCTTTAAAGCCAATGTAGCAGCCGCTTCAGGCGGACAAATTGAAGTACGTCTTGGCAGTCCAGACGGTAGAATTGCTGGAACACTCAATGTCCCTTCCACAGGCGGAAACTGGCGAGAAATAGAAGCGGCAGTAAACGGGGCAACGGGAGTACACAACGTATTTTTTGTCTTCAAAGGAAATGGTTCCAGCCTATTCCAATTTGATTCCTGGCAGTTTACTCAAAGGTAAACAAAACTGGTTGATGGGAGAGTGGGAAAATTTGATGTCCATAATCAAAAAACCAATTTGCACTTTATTGGTCTGCTTCACTATGTTGTCTGTCATGTTTTTAGGGCCTGGGGTAACTGAGGTGTCAGCGGCAGATGCGAATATTAATGTCAACGCGGAAAGACAAGTGATCCGCGGCTTTGGCGGAATGAACCACCCGGCCTGGATTGGTGATTTGACCGGCCCTCAAAGGGATACCGCCTTTGGCAATGGACAGAATCAGTTAGGATTCTCCATTTTACGGATTTATGTAGACGAGAACAGAAATAATTGGCACAGAGAAGTCGCCACCGCCAAAAGAGCGATAGAGCACGGCGCTTTGGTGATTGCTTCGCCTTGGAATCCTCCAAGCCATATGGTAGAGACTTTCAACCGTAATGGTGCGTCTGCAAAGCGGCTGAGATACAATCAATACGCCGCATATGCTCAGCATTTGAATGATTTTGTGACATTCATGAAAAATAACGGCGTCAATCTCTATGCCATTTCTGTACAGAACGAGCCTGATTATGCACATGAATGGACATGGTGGACACCTCAGGAAATCCTGCGATTCATGAGAGAAAATGCTGGCTCCATTAATGCACGTGTGATTGCACCAGAATCCTTTCAATACCTTAAGAATATCTCAGATCCTATCTTAAACGATCCGCAGGCGCTTAGAAATATGGACATTCTCGGTGCCCATCTGTACGGAACCCAAATCAGCCAGCTTCCGTATCCTCTTTTCAAACAAAAAGGAGGGGGAAAAGAGCTGTGGATGACAGAGGTCTACTACCCGAATAGTGATAACAATTCAGCGGACCGCTGGCCTGAGGCATTAGGGGTATCAGAGCATATTCACCATTCAATGGTGGAAGGGGACTTTCAGGCGTATGTGTGGTGGTACATCCGGAGATCATACGGTCCTATGAAAGAAGATGGAATGATTAGCAAGCGCGGATACAACATGGCGCATTTCTCCAAGTTTGTGCGTCCAGGGTACGTCAGAATTGATGCAACGAAAAGCCCTGAACCGAATGTTTTCGTCTCAGCCTATAAAGGAAACAATCAGGTCGTCATTGTCGCGATTAACAAAAACAATACAGGAGTCAATCAACACTTTGTCATGCAAAACGGAACTGCTTCACAAGCGTCAAGATGGATCACGAGCAGCAACAGTAACCTTCAGCCTGGAACTGACTTAAACATATCAGGAAATCAATTTTGGGCTCATCTCCCTGCTCAAAGTGTGACAACATTTGTGGTCAAACGCTAAAAAACACCAAAAGCCAATTTTCTCATTAAAAAAGAAAATTGGCTTTTTTGTGTCAATAGAAAGTTGATTTTTCACGATGTCTACACTTTGGGTATAATAATAACAATGACTTCAGGAGAGTGATCATAATGCCAAAACTTCAAAGCAAAGTCTTGATTATAGATGACGAAAAAGAAATCTTAGAATTAATCCATACCGTATTAACAAGAGAAGGCATTGACCGGGTGATAACAGCTTCAACTGCCCGTGATGGGCTCTCACAATTCCATCAAGAACAACCCGATCTCGTCATACTGGATATTATGCTACCAGACGGTGAAGGCTACGATATTTGCAAACAAATCAGAGACGTCTCGCATGTTCCGATTATCTTTTTATCAGCAAAGGGAGAGGAATCAGACAAAATTGTAGGACTTGCCATTGGCGGTGATGATTATATTACAAAGCCGTTCAGTCCAAAAGAAGTCGCCTACCGGGTAAAAGCCCAGCTTAGACGGTCGTCATACTTACAGCCTTCTCAAGCAGATCCCATCATCAAAAAAGGGCCATTTGAGTTAAACGAGCAGCAAGCCGAACTGACGAAAAACGGAGCGGCGATTGAGCTCACTCCGAAAGAACTTATGCTGATGACCTATTTCTTGCAGCACCCGAATCGCGTGATCAGTAAAGAAACGCTTTATCAAATGGTTTGGGGAGAGGATTTCTTCGGTTCTGATAATACGGTGATGGTTCATATACGAAGACTTCGGGAGAAAATAGAAAATTCCCCATCTACACCAGAATTTCTCGTAACGGTTAAAGGACTTGGCTATAAATTCGTTGTAAAGGATGCGTAAAGATGAAATGGCGATTAACAGGCAGATATATGGTCTCTGTCATTATCGTGACCATTATCACGGTCTTTATTAACTTATTTGGATTCATGATTTGGCTTGTACTACAAGCAAGCAGCCAGCAAAACGAAGAAAATACGCCCGAAACCTTCACAAGAACATTTGAACAATACATCACCTTGTCCAATCAAGATATCACTGTGAGCAAAGAAGGACAGCAAGCCTTAAAACAACAAAATGCATGGATTCAAATATTAGACGAAAATGGACAAGATGTTTATCATGCACAAGCACCTAAAGGCTTAAAGAGCAAATACACACCTATAGAAATCGTAAACTTACATAAATATAAAGATAAGCAATTGATGTCGACTATCTATGCTGGGGGGAAAAATGGAAAGGGCAAGGAATACAGCTACTTTATCGGATTTAAGGACCCTTCCATCGGAAAATATTTATTTTCGTTCAATACGAAAGACTTAATATCGCAATTCAATATCGGGACGATGATTTTATTATCGATTGATGCCATCATTGCCTTAGTCATTGGATACTTATTCAGCCGGCAGCTCATCAAACCGCTCGGCCGTGCCATTTATGGCATCCAGCGGCTCGCAAACGGAGATTATACGACGAAGCTGCCAACTAAGGGGATATATAAAGATGTCTTCTATAATGTCAATCACTTATCAGAACAGCTCGCTTCAAGCCAAAAAGAAAAAGACAAATTAGAGCAAATGCGGGAAGAGTGGATCAGCCATATTTCTCATGATATTAAAACACCATTATCCTCCATTCAAGGCTATGCAGAAATCATGAAAGATCCAAATTATCCTCTTTCAGATCAAGACATCAAACATTATGCCAGCATCATAGAGAATAAATCACTGTACATCAAAGATGTCATGGAGGATCTCAATTTAACAACAAGGCTGAAAAATAACGACGTGATGCTGCATAAAGAGCTGGTGAACATTGTACCGTTGCTGCGTGAAACGTTAATTGATATCCTCAACGATTCGAGATATGCAGATCAGACCATTGAGCTGCAAACGAATGTAGACAAGCTTATGCTGAATATTGATACGATCCTCATACGAAGAGCGGTCACCAATCTCATTTTAAATGCCCTTGTTCACAATGATGCTGATGTGAACATCATTGTACAGCTTGAACAAAAAGAAAACACCCACATTACGATTCAAGACAACGGCAAAGGAATCGAAGAGGCAGAGCTAGAAAAAGTGTTTGACCGCTACTATAGAGGGACAAATACAGGAGGGACACATGCAGGCTCTGGTCTTGGAATGGCGATTGCAAAGGATATTATCCAAAAACACGGCGGGGATACTACGATACGCAGTATGATAGGGGAAGGAACAACGATTGATATCCAATTACCCGCATGAACGGACATACAAAAAAACGGTTCTGCTCAATCACAGAACCGTTTTTTTCAACTATTATTCTGAAAACACTTTAATGCCTTTCACAATGTTCCAAATGAAGAAGTAGATCGCGACAAGGAATGTCACAGCATACGTTGCAATTAAGAACGGACCAGCATGACTGATATCGTTCATGCCAAGTAACCCTGAACCGGCAATACCGATGCCAAAAATCAAATAAGGAATTAAATGCGTCCAAAGCGATTTTTTCGCATGATATTTCACTTCGTCCTTTCCTAAGAAATAGACGATAATTGGAAACAGAAACGGTGCAAAAAAGATACTGAAGTAACATAATGAAGACAAAATTTTATTTTCTCTCAAACCTTTTCACCTCTATGATTGATTTAGAAGAGGGGACCATTTGACTCTTCCCTCACTTCCTTACAACCCCATTGTACAACCTCAACCTTAACTTGTATTAATCCGAACCTTACAGCAACCTTAAAAATGTTAAACCGTAAAATGATCAATGAAAGATAAAATGATTATAGGTATTTCAATCTATTTTTTCAGAAAAAATAGTTGACTTTGGTCATCCCTCTGTTTAAAATAAAGTCGTAACCGATGCAGGAGTGTTACTGATATGATCAGGCACCACCAAGTCAGGTAAACAGTTTGTACATTTTGTACGTTGTTTGCTGAGATTTTGGTGTTTTTTTATGCTTTTTTTAGCATTTTAGGTAAGGTGGGATGAGGATGTTCACCGTCGTTAAAGTTTTAAATAATAATATCGTATTAGCTCTAACAGATGCTCAAAATGAAGTCGTTGTTTTTGGAACAGGAATAGGTTTTAAAAAGAAGAAAGGTGATACTCTTGATGAGAGCGCTGTCAGTAAGACATTTTATTCTGATCAGACGTCTCCATTAGAATCTCAACTTGCCGCTATCCCAACTGATATCCTTTTATTAACTGAAAAAATCATTCGTGTGGGCGAAGAGATGTTGAATAAGAAGTTAGGTTCCAGCGTGCTCTTTTCGCTATCCGATCATCTTACCTTTGCTATTCAAAGGCACGAAGAAAAAATGGCGTATGAAAACCCCATTGTGTGGGAAATTCCACATCTCTATTTTCAAGAATATCAAATCGGGAAAAAAGCACTGGCAATTATTCAAAAAATGATGGGCATTTCTTTTGAAGATACTGAAGCTTCACTCATTGCCCTGCATTTTGTAAACGCTCAAATAGATGGTCAGTCTATGGGAGACACCATTAAAATGACTCACCTCACCAAGGAAATCGTCAAAATTATTCAAAATATTTTCGAGATGATATTGGATAAATCATCCATTAATTATTCGAGGTTTATCACACACTTGAGATATTTTATTGTGAGGCAGGAAACCAATCACCCGCCGCAACAGATGGATGACTCGTTAAAAGAATTAATTCAGGATCGTTATATGAAGAGTTATGCCTGCGGATTGATTATCAAAGAAATGTTAAAACGAGAATTCAATTGGAAAGTGACAGAAGACGAACTTGTTTTTTTAGTCATCCATATTGAAAGAATCACAAAGGAACACCAAAAAAATAACTGATTTCTTTTAGGCGTGTTATGAAAAAGCATTAACCTAAACAAATCTCCATGAAGAAGAATGATCTTTTCTAATGGCGGATTTTGTTTAGGTTTTTTTTGTGAAAATGAAGGGGTGAAGGCATGGAAAACAAAGAATTGGCTCAAGAAATTGTGAATTTAATCGGTGGAACCGAAAATATATCTCAAAGTTGGCATTGTATCACGAGACTAAGATTTAATCTCAACGATGAAAGCCAAGTAAAAGTAGATGAGCTGAAAACATTAGATGGGGTTTTAGGTGCACAATTCCAAAGTGGACAATTCCAAGTCATTATTGGAGCAAAGGTAGCAGAGGTCTATGAGGAAATTGATCATCTGGTTGGTCATAGCAGCAATGAATCTGCTCCTGTTAAAAACACGTCAAAGATGAATCCAATTGAAGTCGTATTCGATGTGATCAGCGGGATTTTCACACCTATTTTGCCAGCGATTGTTGGGAGTGGATTGATCAAAGGGATCATGGCACTGCTTGTTAGCTTAGGCTGGCTGACGGAAACAAGCGCTACCTATCAAGTGCTTCAAATCTTTTCAAATGCTGTCTTTTACTTTTTACCTTTCCTCATTGCTTATTCGGCAGCGAAGAAGTTTAAAACAAGAGAATCTCTCGCGCTCGCATTAGCAGGAATTTTACTATATCCAACGATGATCGAAGGTGCAGCAAAAGGAGCAGACCCGTTAAGCTTTTTAGGGTTAAGTATTCCACTAAATAATTACACATCTTCCGTATTACCAATTATTTTAGGTGTGCTATTACTAAGCTTTGTCGATAAGTGGATAACAAAAGCGATCCCAAAATCCTTAAGTATCGTATTTACACCGGTACTGAGCCTGATGATCACGGCTCCTCTTACACTGGCTTTTATAGCTCCTATTGGAAACGTTTCCGGGCAGTATTTAGAAATCTTTTTCACTTCTTTGTTCAATTTCGCTGGTCCGATTGCCGGTTTATTAATGGGCGGCTTGATGCCACTCATTGTGTTAACTGGGATGCATTACGCATTCTTCCCAAGCACGTTAGCCAGCTTTGAAAAAGTGGGTTACGATATCATGCTGCTTCCGATGAATTTCATTGCGAATATGGCACAAGCAGGCGCTGTGTTAGGTGTCATCATCCGCACCAAGCGGGTAGAAACAAGGTCTTTAGCACTTTCAACATTGCTTCCTAGTTTCTTCGGTATCACAGAACCAGCCATTTATGGAGTCACACTTAGACTAAAAAAACCTTTTTATGCTTCATTAATTGGCGGCGCAGTCGGTGGATGTTTTTACGGTTTATTTTCAGTTAAAACGACAGCCTTTTCGATCCCAGGCATTACTTCACTGCCCACTTACATTATGAAAGGGACGAATAATTTCCAGCTGGCTCTCATTGGAATCGCCTTGAGCTTCATCGTGTCACTTCTCGTCACCATTTTCCTTGGATTTAAGGAGTCAGTCACCGTTAACGAGCAAGCAGCAGAAAAGCCAAATCACACTGTGAGTACAGAGAATCAACAAATGTCTAGACAAACAAGCCCATTCGAAGTTCAAGCACCTATGAGTGGAAAGGTCATTCCTTTATCTGCAGTGAATGATTCAGTGTTCTCAAGTGAAATGATGGGGAAGGGAGTCGCAATTTTGCCTGATAAGGGGGTGGTACAAGCACCGTTCTCAGGAAAAGTAGTGACTGTTACGCCTACTAAACATGCCATCGGACTCGTTTCAGATGATGGAATTGAATTATTGATCCACGTGGGGATTGATACCGTCAGCCTAAATGGCCAATTCTTTGATGTACTGGTAAAAGAGGGCGATGAGATGAAGACCGGGGATCATTTATTATCGTTTGATATAGAAGGAATTCAATCAAACCATTTAGATGTAGTGACACCTATCATCGTCACAAATTCAACGCAATACCTTGATGTGATTCATACAGGTGACGCTCATGTCACCGCAGGTCAAAATAAGCTCTTAATGCTTATTCACTAATATAAAGAGAAGGGATGATTGAAATGAAGAATGTAAAAAAAGGATTTTCAGATGATTTTTTATGGGGTGGCGCAACTGCTGCCAATCAAATAGAAGGCGCGTACTTAGAAGGTGGCAAGGGCCTATCGACGTCAGACTTTGCTGCATATAAAGATCCTTATGAAAAAGGAAAAGTGAACAACTTTACTTTCGATGTTAGTTCAGCTGAATTAAAAAGATACAAGGAACAACCTGATGAATTTGATTTCCCGAAAAGACGCGGAATCGATTTTTACCATCGATATGAAGAGGATATTGCACTATTTGCAGAAATGGGCTTTAAAGTGTTTCGCTTGTCTATATCATGGGCAAGAATCTTCCCAACTGGTTTAGAGGAAAAGCCGAACGAAGAAGGATTGGCTTTTTATGATCAAGTATTTGATGAATGTGCGAAATATGGAATTGAACCGTTAGTCACGATGTCTCACTATGAAATGCCGATTACTTTAACAGAGAAATATAATGGCTGGATGAGTAGAGAGCTTGTGCCGTTGTTTGAAAAATATGCCCGTGCCATTTTAGAAAGATATAAAGATAAAGTGAAGTATTGGATTACATTCAATGAAATGAATATGAACCTCAACAGCCTTTACACCGGTGCTGGAATTTTAGAGGACCTAGTAGACCATAAATTACAGGCTGCGTATCAAGCGTCACATCATCAATTTATCGCCAGCGCTCTCACAGTGAAGGCAGCAAAAGAAATCATTCCGCATGCACAAATTGGCTGTATGATTAACCAAATTGAAGCCTATGCAAAAACAACAAAGCCAGAGGACCAGCTGCAAGCGGTAAAATCGAACCAATTGAATATGTTCTATCCAGATGTTCAAGCTAGAGGAGAATATCCAACATACATGGTAAAATACTTTGCAGACAACGACATCAAGCTGGATATCAAAGAGCAGGATGAACAAATTTTGAAAGAGGGGATTGTTGATTTTGTGGCAATCAGCTACTATATGTCCCACGTTGCAGAAGCGCGAGAAGATGCGGCTGAGCTAGCGGGTACATTTGATAGTCCAATCAAAAATGAGCATTTGGAGCTATCACAATGGGATTGGCCAATTGATCCGATGGGACTCCGCATTTCATTAATCAAGCTGTATGACAGATACCAAAAGCCTTTATTTGTATGTGAAAATGGACTTGGCGCAAGAGATACATTGACACCAGACGGAGAAATACACGACGATTATCGAATTGATTACTTGAAAAAACATATTGAACAAATGAAAGAAGCAGTCAAAGAAGGTGTCGACTTAATGGGGTATACGCCTTGGGGATGCATCGACTTAATTAGCTGCGGAACATCTCAAATGAGTAAACGCTATGGTTTGATCTATGTGGATCAAGACGACAGAGGGAATGGTACATTAAATCGTTACCGAAAAGATTCCTTCTACTGGTACAAAAATGTGATTGCAACAAATGGAGAAGATTTATCATAATCCAGATTGAATGATGAAAACATCATTGCGCCCGCCTTTATTTGCCGGGTGCGATGGTGTTTTATTTGTTTACCGAAAAGAAACCCAAATCATGTCATAGCAAGCCAATAAATGTTTCACCTTGACCTTGAAGTATAGTTCAACCTTTATAATATATATATATAGTAAGACAAAATAATGACAAAGGAGTAACGATGGAGTTGATGACTAGAGGAGAACTTGCCAAAAAAACAGGAATAAGTCCTGCCGCAATTCGTTACTATGAAGAGCACAACATATTACCTGCTCCAAGACGACGTTCAAACGGTTACAGATTCTATACAGAAGACTATGTTGTGAAGATTCAATTGATCAAAGATGCGAAAACATTGGGTTATTCATTAAAGGAAATAGCTGAAATCATGGACATGCTAAGTCAAGACATAGAACTTGATACGCTAAGAAAAATTGTCCATCTTAAACATGAAGAAATTGAAAGGAAAATCAAAAGCCTTCGTCTCATTCAAGACCTTTTATCTAACTTATTAAAAACTCCTGAAAAAAAAGTACAAGTCTACCTGGAATCATTTCGTGTACCAAACCAGGATGATCAATCCTCATATTGAGTGAAAGGAGAGAAAAAAATGAGTGTAGAAATTTATCAAGGTGAACGTTCTGACGAAAGTATTCAATTTGAAACATTATTCGCTTCGCAAAGTAATAAAGAGAGTTTTTCTAGTATCGAGCACACAAAAAAATTTCTTGAGCAAAAAGGAATTGAAAATACGCAGCCTTATGCCATTGGAGATGATGTGAAGTTAATGAGTGAGGTACAAGAGCAGACATTCGAAGGCATGCAAGTTTTCACATTGAATGAACAAGCATCACAAAAACAAAAAGTCATTCTCTATCTACATGGAGGCGCATGGACAAATCAGCCTTTGAATGTCCATTGGTGGTTCATGGATAAAATGGCGCAATCACTAGGTGCGAAAGTAGTCGCTCCTATTTACCCAAAAGTGCCTCATTATAGCTACCAGGATACGTATCCGAAAATACTTAACCTATATAAAGACCTTCTGAAAACTGCCGGAAGTGCCAATCAATTGACGATCATGGGAGATTCAGCTGGCGGAAATATCTCACTTGGTCTGGCGCACCTTTTAAAGAAGGAGGATCTGCCGCAACCGAAGGATATTATTTTATTATCTGCATGTGTTGACATGAGCTTAAGCAATCCTCTCATGTTTAAATATGCAAAAAAGGACCCGATTCTAGGTTATGAAGGAATGGAAGCCATTGCAAAGATTTGGACAGCTGATCAACATGTAACTGACCCATTGATCAGTCCCATTTACGGTGACTTCAAAGGACTTGCGAAGATCACTCATTTTATTGGAACACATGATATGTTATACCCAGATGCCATAAAGCTCGATGAAAAACTAACAGAACAAGGAATTGACATCAAAACCTTTGTTTATCCTGAAATGCTTCATGTATTTGTTGTCATGCCAATCCCTGAGGCACAAGATGCTCAGGAGAAAATCATTCAGGTGATCAATCGTTAAGAAATGTATAATGATTTGATTGAAATAGTCGAAAGTTTAGTGAATGGGCTGCTTTCATGAAAGCAGCCTTTTTCAACTCAACATGAAATACATCCAGAATATCAACTCACTACAGATTAAACTTCTTTAAATTCCAATTTTTGTTTACAACGAGCGTATTTCCCATTAATATAATGATTGTTCGCTTCTTCATTGGATTTAAATAAATGACGGCTAGTAAAGGAGAGTGAATGATGATTGTTTCCTTTCTTCAACCTATGGCTCTGATCTTGTTTACATTGCCTTTGTTATCTTTGATATGGGGGATTGTCGGCTATTTCATCTTTAAGCGGGTCTACGTCGTTCTAGTGATCACATTTGCAGCTTCAACCGTTTTTATCTTTGCCTATACGGGGTTCGATTTGTCGAATATGTATTGGGTCGTCGCAATGACTTTTCTATGCATGTGTACCTCTCTCATCACAAAAATCATCCAATTTATGATTCAACGCTATAAAAAAGCATAAAGAAGCTTATGCCTGCAAACATAAGCTTTATTTTTGTTTCCACTCATCTTCGGGCAAACAGTTCATTACCTAATGTTTGGTATAATAGATACGAGCATGGAAGGGGAAGGAGAACACGTTGGAAACTTTTGATTTATCCCAAGAAGATCTTGAATTAATAGACGAAGCAAAAAAGAAGATTATCAGTCTTTATGAAGATGATAAACACCATGTAGGGGCAGCGATCCGCATGAAAACAGGAGAAATAATGTCGGCTGTCCATATAGAAGCCTATATCGGACGGGTAACTGTTTGTGCAGAAGCCATTGCGATTGGCAGTGCTTTATCGAATGGACATAAGGATTTTGATACAATTGTTGCAGTGAGACACCCCTATTCAGATGAAGAAGATAGAAAAATTAGGGTAGTAAGCCCTTGCGGCATCTGCCGAGAGCTCATTTCAGACTTCGAACCAGCATGTTTTGTCATCATCGAGATGGCTGGGGAGCTGGTCAAGGTGAAAATCGAAGAACTCATTCCGCTCAAATATACTCGAAGCTGATGTACCACATAGATATACAGTAGGAGGATGGATGCAGAAAACATCAAGTGTGATCCTTACTGCATTCAAGATGACAGAAAAATCGCTCAACAAAAGTAGCCCCATGTATTTTCTTCAAATGCGCCGTGTTAAAAATATATTGTTCCATATGCTCAAGCTTTCGCAGACTACGCGCTAGTATTTTCCGTTCATCGTCAGAAAGAGCAGGGTCATCATTTACCTTCTCCAAAGCCATTTTCACTCGTGCAGATACCTTTTCAACATAGAGATGGTTTTTGGATGTTGGCGGAATACATGCCGACAGGTCACAGCCTGTAAAACGAACACCGTCAAGGGTGCAGTTTTCAAAATCGGCGATCAGCTTTTGTTTGCCATTTCCCTCAAACGTTATATCTATTAGCTTACCAGCAAAGGTACAATTGACGATATTCGCTACCTGTAAAACGCGGTCATTGAATCTACATTTAGAGAAAATGCAATCGATAAACGTAGCATTCTCCAAGGTCATTCCCCTCATATCGCAAGAAGAAAATACGCAATTGGTGAAGACAGCTTCGTTTCTGCCAATGCCCACAGAACGCAAGTCGGAACGACTAAAAGTACAATGATCAATCGTACTACCGGCAAAAAATCTTGCATTCGTGAGATCACACGTATCAAATACAAGATGATCCAGGTGACAGCTCCAAAAAATAGGAGAACGAACATTTGAGTTGATGATTGTCGTTCTGCTGATTGTTTCGTGTTCATACCTGGCAATATCAGAAAATGATTCGTAGTCTATTGATATACCAGACTCAAGTCTTCTCATCGCTATCACCCTATCATTTCTTCAGAATTTTTTACAATCAAGAATTCCATTCAGCAAGTTCATTTCATTTTTCTTATCACTTGTATTTGACTCAAGATTATATCACAAAACGATACTCACCCAGCAAAGAACAGATATCCATTTTCAAGATGAAAGGGGCATAAAAGAATGAAAAGGTATGACACATTCCCAAAACCAATCGGTAGCTATATAGCCGGCCGAATCCAGATGGATTTTGAGTATACCGCATCAGATCACTCAAAAAGAGAATTGACCGCGTTTATATACTATCCATCTGATAGCAGCGAAGGGAAGACTGCATCAACGTACATGTTTCCTGAAGTCTACGAGATGCTTCATGAGCAGCCACTTGTCACTGAATATTTGAAGGAAATAAACTTCTTCTCTACCGATATCAAGACTCATTGTTATGACGATCTTGCTCTTTCCGGGAAGGAAAAGCGCTATCCAGTGGTATTCTATGTTTGCGGCGGGGGTGGTTCACCAGAATGGGGGACAGCCATCTGTACAGACATGGCAAGCCAAGGGTATGTTGTCGTCAGTATCGGTCATCAGGATAGCACCATGTATAAACGGAAAGATGGGAAGCTGGTGAATGTCTCAAAGGGTTTTTCGGATGTCATTATGGCGTTTTCTGAAGATCCAGAGATGATGGCGCTGGCTAGTAAGATGAAAATGCGCCCTGACGATGAAACGGCTATTGAGATGTGCCATAACATCCTTACCTTGCCAATCATTAACGAGTTAACAAGATATAGTGAACGACAGGCAGAAGATGTAAGGTACGTAGCTGATTATCTTCACAGACTAGACTCTGGAGAATGGAAGTCCATCTTTCATAACAGACTGCTGCTCGGCATCGGCATGGGCATCGCCGGGCATTCTTATGGCGGGCCTACAGCGGCTATTGTTTGCCGGGATGACGACCGGTTTATCTGCGGGGTTGGCTTAGATAGTGGTGCATTCGGCCTTCTCGACAGCGACCTCAATAAACCCTTTTTGCTGCTGTTTTCTGAACCGAATTATGATATGAATGCGATCATTGGCGATAACAACAGCATGGAAACCTATTATTTCTCCGTTGATGGTGCTGCACATTTAGATTACTGTGACATCGTGTTTACCGGCGTAGATGAGGAACTTAGAGGCACAAGGGATGTATTAGAGATGCGAAATCTTGTGACGGACTATACGAAGACCTTTTTTGATCATTATATCCTGCAAAAGGCTGTACATGTGGAAAACCTGTCATATGAAGGTGTAGACTTAATCAAGAAAACCAGTAACAAGTGAGATAGGGTAAGCTGCTGATAGCAGCCTTTTAAAGAGTCAGTTTAAAGTTGAATAACTTATTTAATTCATAAGCAAAAAGAGCAGTCAACAACCTCTCTTTTTTCGTGTGTTAATCTTTATGTTTTTTAATGGACTTTTTGTGATATGAGTCGGCTTATATCACATTCTTTAAATTCATATCAAGGTAAGTCACAAAAACGTAAACACATCTCCATTGTTCCAATGATAGATTGTGTTTAGGTTTTTTAGCGATTGAATCGTTTTCGAAGAACCAGGCATGAGATAGCAAAAACTGCGAAAGCGCCTGCTGATACAGCAGCAAACATCAGTCCAGATTGTTCTAGTTTGGATTTGAATAACAAAGGGACAGAAAGAATGAGCGCGGTACCACTAAAGCCCAATCCTAATATCAACATTGCCAATAATTTATTCATAGAAACACCTCTTACACTCAGAATTTGAACAATGAAAACCTTTAATATTCCTAGATGGAGTGTATCATATGATGGCGGGCGAGTGGTTTCTTTTCATTAAAACACAATCGTGAAACAAACAAATTTCAAACGAACACTGTTCTTTACGAACAATGTTCGTTATAATATAAATGAGATGTAGTTTTAAACGATTTCCATAAAAGAAGAGGAGATGCATACGATGACGGCATTATCTAAGAACCAAAAGCAAATCGCTATTATTGGAGGAGGACCTGGGGGGCTAACACTCGCCTTAATTCTGCAGAATTACGGTATACAAACAACCATCTACGAACGGGAGATGCATGACAAGAGTCTTGAACGAGGAGGCTCACTGGATATTCACGAAGAAACAGGCCAAAAAGCATTAAAAGAAGCAGGAGTTTATGAGAAATTTCAAAGGAATGCCCGTTATGAAGGAGAAGATTTCCGATTACTTGATAAATCAGGAAGAATTTATTTAGATGAAGAAACGGAATCAGATCAAAAAGGCACTCGTCCAGAAATTGATCGTGGTGTGTTGTGCGAACTGCTGTTAGATCAAATTGATGCTGCAAACATCAAATATGGATATAAACTAGAAAGATGCGTTTCATTAGAAAACGGCATGACGGAGCTTCATTTTGAAAACGGGGTTGTCGAGACAGTTGATCTTTTGATTGGGGCTGATGGTGCATTTTCTCGTGTGCGTCCTCTGTTAACAGATATTGAGATTGAATACTCTGGGCTCACGATGCTGGAATTGAATGTCCTAAGCGTAGAGGCGAACCACCCTGATTTAGCTGAATTTAATAAACGTGGTAAGATGTTTGCTTTAGCTGATCACAAAGGGATAATTGGGCAGTTAAACGGAGATGGACGAATCAAAGTGTATGCAAGCCTTATGGTAGAACGCAGCTGGATCGAGACTTGTGGTATACCGTTTCATCAAGCGAAAGAAGCAAAAGAACAATTATTAGAGTTATTTAGTGATTGGGATGATCAGCTGAAAAAGTATATTCGTTATGCAGAAGATGCCATCATTCCAAGACGGATTTATACGCTTCCTACCGGTTTTAAATGGAACCGTCATAAAGGAGTAACGCTTATCGGTGATGCAGCTCATGTCATGTCACCATTCGCAGGCGAGGGTGTAAACATGGCGATGTTTGATGCAAGGGAGCTAGCACTTGCTATTGTCCGACATCCTCATGATATTGAAAAGGCCATTGAGGAATACGAAGACATGATGTACGAATATTCATCGGAAAAGGCACATGAATCGGAGAATAGTTTAAAACTGTGTTTTTCAAAAGACGCTGCGGTCAAGCTTGCAGATATGATGAATTCTTTTCAAGAAAACGGTGATTGATGCTCAATTTACTATTTTACTTTGACATGTTATAAAGAGAGTATGAACAATTCAAATCGTCGTATTATAAGTCGCCGGTCTCGGCCGGCTAAAGAGCCCTTAAGCCGTGAGCTCATTGTGAAAACGGCCTATGAGCTTCTTAAGGAGCAAGGGATAGAGGGCATGAGTATGCGTAAGGTGGCTAAAGCATTGGATACGGGACCTGCATCCTTGTATGTCTACGTGAACAATTTTCAAGAACTCAGTGCTTACGTATTGGATTATGGTCTCGGCCAAATGGTTTACCCAGATTCAGAGAATGGCACATGGAAAGAACAGTTATTTGACATATTGCATACTTATTTCCTACTGCTATTCGAAAAACCTGGTCTTGCTGAAATTTCTCTTTCCACCATTCCACAAGGAACGAACTTTCTTCAGTTGACCGAACGTATTCTCGCTGCATTGCATGAAGGCGGGATCAAATCTACATCCGCTGCATGGGGAGTAGACCTATTGCTGTTATACGTATCTTCGGTAGCTTACGAAAAGGTCTCTTGGAAGAAACATGACTCTTCGCAGATTTCAGACATTAAAAAAACATTTCATGATGCAGACAAAACGCGTTTTCCTTTCATTCATAGTGTAAAAGAAGAAATGTTTGCAGGTGATACCGTATCAATGGAACGGTTCCGATGGGGAATTGACGTCATTTTGTATGGAATCCAGAAAGAAATCAATTAGAAAGGAGCACAAGCAAAAAGCAGTCAATGGCTGCTTTTTTTATATGGTGATTTTCACATTTATGATCTTGTGAGCATCATGATATATAAATAAATCTATATATTGTATTTATATATAAAAAAATATATAATCTAGTGGAATAAAAAAATGAGGTGCTTAGGCATGGAACATATTAAAAACTTATTAGAGAGTTATATTCCTTTAGCAAAATCTACAGCAAAAATGTTTGGACCAAATTGTGAAGTGGTTATTCATGATTTAACGAACCCTCAAGCATCTGTCATGTTTACAGTAAATAACCATGTGACAGGAAGACAAATCGGCCAATCATTTGATCATCTAGTAAAGACTGTATTACAATCAGAAGATTTTAAAGAAGATTATCTGGCTGGCTATACATTTGTAACAGAAGATAAACGTACGATTCGTTCTTCGACTTCATTAATACGTGATTCAAAGCAAAAAGTGATTGGTGCTTTCTGTATCAACTTTGATGTTGAAGCACTGAATCAAATGCAGCAATTTATGGATACTTTTCTTTCTACACAAGTGGAAGCTCCAGAGAAAGAAACAACATCAAATGATGATCTTGAAAATGTGGAAGAAATAGTAGATCAATTGATTCAACAAATCATTCAAAACAGTGTTCACCCAGTCATGAAACGTCATGAAAAAATTGAACTAATTAAATTCATGGATGAAAAGGGCATTTTTTTAATGAAAGGATCTGTTGAGAAGGTCGCATCTATGTTAGGCATTTCCAAAGTAACCGTCTATAGCTATTTGGATGAAATCAAAAATAAATCGAGGTAAGGAGAGTCAAAATGGAAAGCATACTCGAGGTAGGAAATCTAAAATCAAACGGACACTATGCATTCGCAACCATTCATCAAAACACGGTCTATGTTTCAGGACAATTTGCCATCAATCCCGAAACGAGAGAAAAAGAGTTCGGCCCCATTGAAGAAGAGACATTACAAGCGCTTAAGAATGTAGAGATGATTGTAGAGGCTGCTGGAAGTAACAAAGAGAAGATTTTGCGCATGACATTATACATTTCGGATATTCACTTATGGGACAAAGTTGATGCTGTTTATACTGATTTTTTCGGTGAACATAAACCAGCACGTACTATTGTACCAACGAATGAATTACATTTTGGTTTCAAAATTGAAATTGATGCCATTGCATATATTTAAGATCTTTTTTTGCCTACTCTATATAAAAAATTATATTTCGTATAAAAAAATATTTGAAGGGGTTGATGATTGATGAATCAATTGATTTGTAACCATTGCGGGAAAAAGTATGAGATGACACCAACTCTATGGAGATGTGATTGTGATGGAGTATTAAACCTAGTGAAAGATACCCCAAAAATAGATATCGCAGCTTGGGATCACTATCCAAACTCATTATGGCGTTATGTTGAAACCATGCCATTTTCAAAAGATTCTAAGACTTGGGAAACTGTCACAATGGGGGAGGGTCAAACCCCTTTAATCGTTCTAGATCCTAATGAGCCAAACACCTATGTCAAAGTTGATTATATGATGCCGACCTTATCCTTTAAAGACCGAGGAGCCGCTGTTTTGATGACAAAGGCTAAGGAACTCGGGGTATCAAAAGTGATTGCTGATAGTAGTGGGAATGCAGGAACGGCGATTGCAGCTTATGCAGCACGCTGCGAGATTGCCTGTGACATCTATCTAAGCGATGACACTTCACCTAAAAAGGTCGCTCAAATAAAAGCCCATGGAGCAACGATTAAAGAAATTCGTGGTACTCGAGAGGATATTGCAGCCGCAGCCCAAAAAGCAGTAGACGACGAAGACGTTTTTTATGCAAGCCATGTCTATAACCCTTATTTTTTTGAAGGAACAAAAACATACGCCTATGAAATCTATGAGCAACTAAAAGGAGCACCTGATGCTTTAATCATTCCGGTTGGAAATGGTACTCTCCTCCTAGGTGCGTATTATGGTTTTAAAGAGTTATTTGAAAATGGTCTGATTCATAACATACCGAAAATCGTTGCCGTACAAGCGAAAAACTGTGCACCCCTTGTGAAAGCTTATCAAAATGAAGAAAAATCAGCATCACCTGTGACGAATAAAGGGACCTTAGCAGAAGGGATAGCCATTGCTGCTCCAGCACGCTCCAAACAAATTTTAGAAGCTGTACTAGATACGAATGGTACATTTATTGATATTGAAGAAGATGAGATCTTAAATGCACGATCTAAACTGAGTGAAAAAGGATTTTATGTCGAAGTGACATCTGCAGTCAATTTTGCTGGCTACATGAAATATAAAAAGGAATCAAAAGAAACAATCGTCATACCTCTTTGTGGTGCAGGGATTAAATCAAAATAACCTTAGGGGAAAATCACGCAGAACTCAGGTAGAATAGAGAGTTGCGTGCCTCGTTGACCTATTATATGATCAATCAGGAGTGACGTTTGCGAGTGTTGAAAACATTGATCATTACAATTTGAAAACGGAGGAATGATTCGTGGGATTGGATTTTACTCATTTCGAAGCACATTGGTCTTACACCGACTTTCATGATTTCAGATGCAAGTTAGCAGCATGTATCGGTATGAATTTAGATGAAATGGAGGGATTTGGCGGGGACATACCATTTGAAAACTTTGCAGATGACATCATTCCTTTGCTGGAACTTTCGGATTCTGATAGTTACTTAATGCCAGATGTTTGTAGGACCGTTGCAGTTAGATTACGTCAACTGATCCACAATTGGCCTGATGATGATATAGATAAAAAGAACGCTCTCTATCTGGCAGAAGGAATGGAGTCAGCTCATCAACAAAATGAGCCAATAAGCTTTATTTAAAATTAAGAATTGTCATATGACAGCTCATTTAACTCAAAAACCTCTATGACTGGTTTAATTAATTGAGGACGTAGAGGTTTTTGAGATGATGCACAGAAGGGAAGATGTACAAGAAGGTAAATATAGATCCATTGAATGCTTCATTGACACTAGTGAAATAAGGATTCTATAATTTAATGGATCCAATTTTTATACTCTTTTCATAGAAATTAAAAGTGGATCCATAATAAACGACTAATAAATCAAAATAAAGATAAGAAGTAGCAAAGTTTTCTTCTCCTAGCAAACCAAGTGTAAACACCATGGAATTAGAAGGTGAAAATTGTTAGCTATTCGGCACCTACACATTCCTCCAAGATTATTTCATCATTTGACTCCGAAATTAGTAAAGAAATGTAGACTTCGTACAGTTACAGATAGTTGATGACTTAAAAAAGAGCCAGCTCTTTTTGGGGTCCTACCAGCCAAACGCGGAAAACATACGCTAAGACAATTTCTAGATGGATAAAGCCGATTTTTCCTACGCTAAGGATTCATCGGCTTTCATATTTAATGTCAAAGAAAAAGAAGCATCCGCAAATCTGGCAGGAATTGAAGTGATAGGGCGGCTTTTAAACGCTTAGCAATTCCTCATTGAAATTATACTCAAACTGTAATCTCATACGAATTTTCAGGAATCTTATTCATAAACGTGCTCATTTCCCCTACGGAGAAAAGATGAAGCTCGTGCATAGCCCTCGTACATGCAGTGTAAAAGAGTTTCCTTTCAAATTCTCTTCCATATTTTATATTAGAAGCATCGTATATGATCACAGCATCAAATTCGATTCCCTTTGCTAAATAAGCAGGGAGAATTAAGATACCTTTTTGATAGGAAATCGCACTTTGTTCAATCATCTTGAGATCCATTTGCTTACTCAATTGCTCATAGGATTCCTTGCATTCTTTTCCCGTTTTACATATCACAGCGATTGTTTCATGTTTTGCTGACTGCAATTGACGAATCTTCTGTGTTATTCGAGATTGAAGGGTGTCAAGATCCTCAACCTTCGTAAAAGTAGGCTTCTGACCATCTCTGTTAAAAGCTTCAATAGTTTCTCCTTCTTCTATAATTCCCTTTGTGAATTCAACGATTTGACGAGTTGAACGGTAGCTTTTCGTTAACTCTACTCTCTCAAAATTTTCTTTTACATATAATTCGCTTGATAGTAAGGTTGGTGCATTTAGAGTATGGGCATATATCGCCTGATTAAAATCACCTAGAATCGTCATTCGGCAATAAGGAAAAAGCTGCTTAAGAACAAAAAACTGAAAGGGTGAATAATCCTGTGCTTCATCAATTAATAAATGGCGTATTCTTGTGTTTATTCTTTTTCCCTCAAGTTTATCTTGGAGATACAAATAAGGCGCTGCATCTTCATACGTCATTTCTTTTCTTTGCAGCTTTTTTAATGTATACGAACAAATTTCTTCCCAACTTTCAGGAAGTGTATCTTTAAGCTTTTGAAGGATGTTGTCTTTCTGTTTAAACAGTTGACAGTAAATCGCCGCTACATTAATAAACTTTAGTTTCTTTACAGCTGTTCGTATTGGTTTAAAGTGTTTTTTGACAATCATTTTAGCTATTTTCTTTTGCTCCTGTTCAAAATCGTCGAACGTATTCTCAGAAAATCTTCCTTCCTTCAGTAGCTCACTATAAACTTTTGTATACTCTTCAAGTTCTAACAGATCACTTTCTTCTATTACCCAATCTTTGGTTCTTTCCAATTTTTCTTTCTTTCCTAACTCTTTTAGAAGCCATTCCTTTACTAACTGCATACGATTTGGAATGGAGATAGATGCATCTAGTGAATAAAAATAGTTTTTAATTTGTTCAGCTCTAATCAACATTTCTCCTCGGAAAGAAATATTTTTAAAGATAAGCTCTTCACTCGAGAGAATAACAACATAGGAATCAATCAAAGCTTTAAAATCGCTACTCGCTTTATACCGTATTCCTTTTCTTCTTGCAGGATACTTTTTATGGTCCTGACATGTAAGCATATATTCCATTTGCGTAAACGGATGTTCAACATCAAATTGTTTTCCAAGACGCTTCTCCACATATTCTTGGAATGTGAGCTGCTGCATATTGTCCTCCCCTAAATCAGGGAGGACAGAAGCAATGTAGCGATTAAATAAAGAATTAGGTGAAAAAAGCATAATATTTTCAGCCGTGATCTCATTCTGGTAGTGATATAGCAAATAAGCAACTCTTTGAAGAGCTGCAGAGGTTTTCCCACTTCCAGCAACCCCTTGTACAACTAAATACTTGCTTTTCACGTTACGAATAATCTGATTTTGCTCTTTCTGAATGGTAGCAACAATGCTTTTCATATTGGTACTCGCATTATTGCCAAGTACTTCTTTCAAAAGTTCATCGCCAATGGTAACATCCGTATCAAACATCGTTTTGATTTGCCCATCTCTCGTGATAAACTGACGCTTTAACTCTATTTCTCCTTGAATTATCCCTTCTACTGTTTCGTATTGGGCTGATCCTGGAGAGTAATCATAATAAATACTGGAAATAGGGGCTCTCCAATCATAAATAAGAAATGTTTCTTCATTTTCATCCATTAAACTCGAAACTCCAAGGTACACGTTATTTGTTGTCTCCTTACCATTTTCGAGAAAATCAACACGGGCGAAATATGGAGAATCTTTTAATCGAGATAAGGTCTTCCTCTGCTTATCTAGCTGACGGTGCGTTCTTTCTCTCTCGGACAGCATCTCCGCCTGCTGTCTAATGCTTGATAAGGTTTCACCAGCATCTTCAGGATTATCTAGATTTATTTTTACATCATCCCAAAAGGTTTTCTTTAGATGAATGACATCTTTCTTTAATCCACCAGAATCATGATCCAGCTTAACGACTTTTTTTTCAATTTCTCTTAAAACAATACGAATGCGCTCCTCTTCATACTTTCGCACTTGGTTTCCATTCTTCACCTCTTCACACTCCTTAAAGATGTTAAAAGTAAATAAATAATACATCATTGACCGTCGGTCGGTCAATAATGTATCTTTAAAAGACAATTATAAGTCTCGAGGGGGGAGTTCCATGAAAAGAATTGTCAAAAAACCCGAAGAAAGAAGAAGCGAGATTATTTCCGTCGCAAAAGATTTGTTTTCATCTAATGGGTACGAGAATACTACGATTAGCGATATTATTAAAAAAATTGGAGTTGCAAAAGGCACTTTTTATCATTATTTCAAGTCAAAAGATGAAATTGCAGACGCAGTAATTCAAGACTCTATTGATTCAAGTGTTCAAGTGTTTAAACAAATTAATAATAATTCCGATTTAAAAGCAATAGAGAAGTTTATAAATATTATTCAGTTTTTTTCACAGGAAACATCAAATCATTTCAGTGATGGATTAATGACTCATTTACATCACAAAGATAACGTTCTTCTACATCAGAAAATGAAAGTTTGCATGATAAAAGAATATGTACCAATTATTTCATCTGTTTTGAAGCAAGGAGTAGAAGAAGGTGTATTTCACACGGATTTTCCAGATGAAATTACGGAATTCTTATTAGTCGGACTCCATTTTATGCTTGATCCCAGCCTTTTCTCATTGACTCACGAACAGCTCATTGCCAAACTAGATGCGATTGACGAGATTTATGAAAAACTATTAGGTGCTCCAAAAGGTAGCTTCCCTTCAATAAAACAATATTTCGAAAAGTTGTATTGACCTTGTTAAAGCATTTAAGGTTACGAAATAAAATAAAAAAATTCGATTTACGCTTGACAAAATTTTTTATTTGTGCTATAATTTACTTTTATTTTTTTCGGTTATATAATAGGGTTCTCCTGGCCAGGGGAACCCTATTTTTTTGTTCTATAATAAAGGAGAGTGTTTGTATGAAGAAAGATGAGTCAAGTGTAACTTCGTTAATATCAGCTTTTGGCAGATCCTATCATAGTCAATTTGATGATACCCCTAAAATCTTTAATGATTATTTAGCTAAAGACTTAATTTCCGAAAAAGAATTTAATGACATCAAAGAGAATATGGTTCAAGGCATACATTTCTTCAACAAAGATATCGCACAAAAATTCGAGGGGAATACAGAAGAAATATTAAAATGGATTACACAAGTACAACTTTCTCCAATAACCTTATCACGTGCTGCGTATTGCGAAAAAGTATTACTTAATGAGGTAGCTTTAGGTTTAAGACAATATGTCATACTTGGCGCTGGATTAGATACTTTTAGTTTTCGACATCCAGAATTGGAAAACATCTTAGAAATATTCGAAATTGATTATCCTACTACACAGGAATTTAAAAAGAAAAAACTGGACGAGGCTAATTTAAAAATCCCAAGTAATCTTCATTTTGTTTCTATGGACTTCACAAAAAAATTGTCCTATCAAAACCTAACAGGTAAAGGATTTGATAACAAAAAGACGTTCTTTAGTCTTTTAGGTGTTTCATACTATTTAACTAAAGAGGAAGTTTCAAGCTTAATAGATTATTTATTCACCAAGGTTCCATCAGGAAGTTCAATCGTTTTTGATTATGCAGACGAGAAACTATTCGAAGAAAAAGGAACCTCTAATAGAGTTGAAAATATGTTGAAAATGGCTTCAATAGGCGGGGAACCAATGAAATCATGTTTTTCTTACTTTGAAATTGAGAAGATGTTAGAGAAATCCGGTTTATTAATTTACGAACACCTATCACCGGCTCAAATTCATGAACTTTATTTTAAGAATCGTAATGATTACTTATCTGCTTTTGAAACGATTCATTACATTCATGCGATAAAAAAATAAAACATATTAAAGATACTTAATACACTTCTCCATTAAATAGATCTAATATGAGCGAAAGGTAGAGCTTTTGCCCAAATAATTTGAACTCAGTCATATCTGTGACCCATTTCTCATTTGGCTTATCAGCTTGAAGGTGACGAGCTAAAATATTTGGCGCTACTTTGCCAACTAAGCCTTTGTATGAACGATATTTCTTCATTCGAACCATGCATTTAGACCTAGTGATTTCATGATGCGCTGTACTTTTTTGTGATTGACTAGTTCATCACGAATACGGCGGTATCCGTATCGGCCATGATGTTCTTAGTAAATATTTTGAATCATTTTTTCAGATGGACATCTCGGTTATGAAGATTCCAATGTTTCACCAAATAGTAGTAGGTACTTCGCGGAATACCTGCGATCTTAAGCAGTGCTTTCACCGGGTATTTATGCCTTAAATCAAAGTTCCATCGATCCTTTAGCTGGTGCTTGCTTTCCTGTTTTTTTCATAGACGGACGCCCCTTTTTCATTGATTTGGGGGCGTCTTCTCCTTGTGTTTCCATGATAGACGTCCCATGTGAAGTACGTCTAGTTTATATTTGACTGGATAATTTGTATATGACATGGAGTAGATCTGGCAGGGGATTCTTGCAGAATCCTCGTGCTTGATGGTAAGCCTAACTCATACACAGCAAGAGAACAATATAATTCTATTGTGCGAGAGGGATGTGCACAAACTGCTCAAACGATTACAGGGGGTGGGAAGGGCAGTTAGGTCCGGAAGTGACCACTGCGCTGTATTTATTTCAGATAATTCACTACTCCAATTTATCGGTATTGAAGAAAATCGAGAGTTCTTTAATTCGACTAAAAGATCACAAATTGATTTTGGTCTTGAGTTATTTGGTGATAATAAGCCCAATACTAGGAAAGAGGCTTTAACAGAGATTTTTGAGGCAGAAAGGGCTTGTTTAACTGGCGATCCACCCTTTGCGAAAGGCCTTTTGAAGTTAAGTATTTCAATAAAGATAACAAGCTTTTAAAAACATTTTTTAATATGTGGGTGAAGTCGAGGGATGGCAATTAGGTAACAATAATTAAATTCAAAATAATTTATTGGACATAGAGGTTTTTGATATTACATACAAAAGGGCAGTTGGAGATGGATAAGAGGGAGTGTACAACAATGGATTCACATTTACCTTCTAGTACAGAACAATTGCATTACGTCTGTTTATTTTCATTTCTTAGTTTACATAATATATATTCTAGGAAGTTAAACAACGAATACATTTTTCATGTCTCAAATCTAAGTATACTTATCTTATTGAGACAAAAAAGGAAAAATCAAAATCCTTCGCTTATTCGCCAGATTTTGATTCATCTAGATATTTCATGATTTTCGCAGGATTTCCGCCAACTTGCCAAATTTAATGCCTTTTGCACGTTCTATTGGTTCAAAACGACATCATTTCCGCAAGCGCCTAATAATTCCTTTAATAAAATGGCTGTTCTTTTTTATGGCTGATTGGTTTGCTGGTATGCAAAGGTCAATTGTCTCGCTCTTTCACGATCTGCGATCAAGGTTTGGTCATTAGATACATAATGTTTTCCTTGGATCATTTTTTCCTTCTCACTTTTCATATTGATCCTCTCCTCCCCTTTTTCTTTATTTTACCTTCTCTTCAGAAGAATTTGTGAAGGCATGATTTCTTTTGAATAGAATTGGCCATGTTCCTGCCATAAGTTATTTACGAATCGACCCGTCTCATTTATAATCGAGTAGATTTGTTCAGTAACAGATACATCTTTAAATGTGAGGGATTACATGGAATTAAAGTGGTATAAAGCAATCATCATCATTTTCACGATGTCTGGTATTTCCATTTCCACATGGTTTTCACGGACACCAGAAGTGAGAGATTTATTACAAGCCAATACAGGAACGATGGGACTCATTTTACTCGGATTATCCGTTGGTTCAATTGTTGGGCTTGTTCTTTCAAATGTATTTGTTCGAAAAAAAGGCGGACGATTGGCGATTGTGATTAGTGCTTTTTTGATGTTTCTTGGATTCACCACTCTTGCTATTGGTTCGACCCTCTCTTCTATCTTTGTCGTCACGGCCGGGCTATTTCTTTTTGGAGCAGGCTCAGGGATGTGCAATGTGGCGATGAACCTAGAAGGGACAGAAATTGAATACAGGATTAAGAAAACCATTTTGCCTATATTGCACGCTTCCTTTAGCATTGGCACTTTAATTGGAGCAGGTGCTGGCATTCTTTTTATTCATCTAGGGGTCTCTGTGTTGATTCATTTACTTGTCATTGCCCTTCTCTTCTTTCTCAGCATCCTAATTTGTACCCGGTATATTCCGCATGGGACTGGAATGGATCAGCATGAGAAGCAGTCGCAGTCAGATACAATAGATGATACTCAAACGCCATGGCTGAACAAACGGACGATATCTCTTGCGATGATCGCCTTATGTCTTGCGTTTGTCGAAGGGTCTGCTAATGATTGGATTCCACTTGCAATGGTGGATGGATACCAGGTTTCACATTCCATGAGTACCGTCATCTATGCATTATTTTTATGCGGGATGATTAGCGGCAGATTAATCAGCGGACGTTTGATCGACCGTTTCGGCAGGGTGTTATTGCTAAGAGTTGCGATTGTATCAGCTGCTGCTGGGCTATTCTTGGTCATTTTAAAGATTTCACTCGTAGTGTGTATGATATCCATCTTTTTATGGGGACTTGGCGCTTCTTTAGGCTTCCCGCTAACCATTTCGGCAGCTGGTGATGATAGCCGCTACGCCGTCAAACGCGTCAGCATTGTGACCTTATCTGGTTACACAGCCTCTCTTTCTGGTCCTCCTATTTTAGGACTGCTCGCTAATGAAGTGGGACTGCTTCATGCCTTTATATTTGTTCTATTCGCTATATGTATAGCGGGAATCTTTACAAAAGCTGTAGCAAAACCACATTCATTACATTCTCACTAAAAAGTGTCTGATCTCGATCATGGCACTTTTTTTAAATTAAAAAATAAAATTGAAACCTTTCATGAAGTGAAACAGTCCTATAAATGTCCTGATGTTTATCGCTTTTTTAAAGAGGGAAAGTAAAAAAATAAGACTTTTCAAATAACAGAAAACGTGGTAAGATCATGAAAATAAACAGGAAGGGGTGAGATAAATGAAAAAAAATATGCTGCTAAAATTAGCTGTCTTATTCATAGCACTTGCAAGTTTTCATTTGTTCTCAATGCCTCATTCCGTTCAGGTATACCATCATGCAAAGGTGGTTGCCGATCAAGAATCACATGAGATGAAAATCGCTCAGACCATGGGCGATGAAAAGAAACAAAAACATGTGAGCGCAGTATTTGCCGCATTTACAGTACTGCTGATGATTGGCAGTATGACAGCTGGATTTGCACGCATCACTCATACTGATCAATATGACCGGAAAAAGAAGCATTTACTTGCAGTGTTCTATCAATCTTCTTATTTCCGACTATCTCGTGTTTAACCCAACCATCTAAATCAAAACAAAAATTGGGAGGTTTTACACGATGTTATTTTTCTTAAGAGTATTCATTCTAGGTCTATTCTCTGTCACTTCTCTTTCTCTTTTCGTCTACCAAGGAATTGAAGTAGTGCACGCCATTACAAACATGTTTGGCAGCCACGAGAGCTAAATGACCCGTATATAAAAGAAACCCCCTGTTTATCGCAGGGGGTTTTTCGTTTGCTTATTTATTGTCATCTGGTGCAGGTTGAGGTGTGACAAGGACATGCGTTACTTCTCCCTGCTCTTCCTCATCTACAATAAATGATCCATTGCTATAACGGTCATTCGCTCTGAGAGTAGAGATATCAAGCGGAATCGTTGCACCCTTCTCTGTATCCATTTCAAGTGTGTCGTGCAGTGATGCAGCAATGACAGCCACAATACGATGCGGGTTTTTCTTTAATTCTCTTAGCATCAGAACTCCTCGTTTGGCTCTAGATGTTTTATCAAATTCAGAGAGGTTCATTCGCTTCACAGCCCCTCTTTGTGTCGTCAGCACAAGGACATCGTTTTTCGGATCAATGATCTGGCCAGAGACTACTTCGTCCCCGTCCTTCAAGTTGATGCCTTTAACACCAGCCGCTCTCGGACCAACAACACTTACTTCTTCTTCATCAAACCACAATCCGTAGCCATTTTTCGTCGCAATAAACAATTCCTGCTGTCCTGTTGTCACATGGACATCCACGAGTTCATCGTCCCCTTTTAGGTTCAAGGCGACAAGCGGTTTTGAATAGCGCTGCGCTTTATATTGAAGAAGCTCTGTTTTTTTCACCATTCCGCCCTTTGTAAAGAACAGCAGATACGATGTTTCATCAAATTCTTTAATTGGAATGGCTTTTTGGATGGATTCATCACGATCAATCGAAATGATATTCGTAATATGCTGCCCCATGTCTTTCCATCGTATGTCTGGCAGCTGATGCACAGGACAATAAATGTAGCTCCCTTTATTCGTAAACAATAGAAGGACATCTGTTGTGTTCATTTCAAACTGATGAATCAGGCGGTCTGTATCCTTCATGCCAAAGTCCTTACCGTTAGATGCAGCATAGGAGCGCTGGCTTGTCCGTTTGATGTACCCATCCTTCGTCACCGTGACGTAAACATCCTCTGAGGCAATCATCACTTCTAGGTTAATCTTAATTTCTTCGATTTTTTCCTCAATGACAGATCGTCTCTCATCAGCATATGTCTTTTTGAGCTTTTTCAAACTGTTTGTAATGACCTTTAGCAGCTTTTTCTCGTTACCTAAAATGTCTTCAAGTTCTGCTATACGCACATCAAGCTCACTTGCTTCGTCTCTTAATTGCGTAATATCCGTATTCGTTAAACGATATAACTGGAGGGAAACAATCGCTTCTGATTGTGCTTCTGTAAAGTCATATTTATCCATCAAGTTGTTTTTCGCATCTCGCTTATCATTAGAAGACCGGATTGTGGCAATGACTTCATCTAAGATGGATAGCGCCTTAATTAATCCGTCTACAATATGGTGGCGTTCCTTCGCTTTTCGAAGCTCATATGCTGAGCGATTCGTCACCACTTCTTTTTGATGAGCAATATATGCATCAAGTATAGTTGTGAGCGTCATTAAGGTTGGTCTACGATTATGTATCGCCACCATATTAAAGTTATACGGGATTTGCAGATCTGAGTTTTTATATAAGAAATTCAAAACACCATTTGCATCTGCTTCTTTTTTCAGCTCTACTACGATTCGAAGCCCAGTCCGGTCAGTCTCGTCTCGAACCTCTGAAATTCCTTCCACTTTTCTTTCAATTCGGAACTCGTCCATCTTTTTGACAAGGTTGGCTTTATTCACTTCATAAGGAATCTCTGTGATCACAATTTGCTGGCGCCCGCCGCGGATGGTTTCAATCTCCGCTTTTCCGCGAATCATGATCTTTCCTTTGCCTGTTTCATAGGCCTTCTTAATGCCGTCTACCCCTTGAATGATACCGCCTGTTGGGAAATCTGGACCTTTGATGACCGTCATTAAGTCCTCAACCGTACAATGCGGCTGTTCGATTCGTTTAATGACACCATCAATCACTTCTCCTAGATGATGCGGCGGGATATCAGTGGCATAACCAGCAGAAATCCCTGTTGATCCATTCACGAGAAGGTTTGGAAACATTGCTGGTAAAACAACTGGCTCCTTGCTTGTATCATCAAAGTTTGCGACAAACTCGACCGTTTCCTTGTCTAAGTCCTTTAATAGCTCTGAAGCAATTGCAGATAGCCTTGCTTCCGTATAACGCATGGCAGCAGGCGGATCACCATCGATACTCCCGTTATTTCCATGCATCTCAATGAGCACATTCCGTACTTTCCAATCCTGACTCATTCTCACCATCGCTTCATAAACAGATGAGTCACCATGCGGATGATAGTTACCAATCACGTTACCGACTGTTTTCGCGGCTTTACGGAAGTTTTTATCTTGCGTGTTTCCTTCTGCGTACATCGCATATAAAATTCTTCGTTGTACAGGCTTTAGTCCATCTCGCGCATCTGGAAGCGCACGGTCTTGGATAATATATTTACTATAGCGACCAAACCGGTCTCCGATTACTTCTTCTAATGGTAAATCATGAAATCGTTCTTGTTGTGCCATGTTTAAACCTCCTCAGCTAGCGACAAGTTTTCATTTTCAAGAATGTTGCTTTCCTCATCAAGTCCAAAGGCGACATTCTTTTCAATCCATTTACGACGTGGTTCTACTTTGTCACCCATCAATGTCGTGACGCGGCGTTCCACACGTGCAGCATCGTCGATTTTAACCCTGACAAGTGTTCTCGATTCTGGATTCATTGTCGTTTCCCATAGCTGGTCGGCGTTCATTTCACCTAAACCTTTATAGCGCTGAATCGTGTACCCTTTTCCAACTTTCTTCAGTACGTCGTCCATTTCTTCATCAGACCATGCGTACTCAATGACTTCTTTTTTACCTGAGCCTTTGCTGACTTTATATAAAGGTGGTAGTGCAATAAACACTTTGCCATGCTCAATCAGCGGCTTCATATAGCGGTAGAAGAACGTGAGCAGAAGCACTTGAATATGCGCTCCATCCGTATCAGCATCTGTCATGATCACGATTTTGTCATAATTGATGTCTTCTACATTAAAATCGACACCGACGCCTCCACCGATCGCATGAATAATGGTGTTGATTTCTTCATTTTTGAAAATATCAGCAAGTTTCGCTTTTTCTGTGTTAATGACCTTTCCACGAAGCGGCAGCACCGCTTGGAATTTACGGTCACGTCCTTGTTTTGCTGACCCGCCCGCTGAGTCGCCCTCTACAAGGTACAATTCGTTTCTTGCTGGGTTTCTAGATTGAGCAGGTGTTAATTTACCGCTCAGTGTTGCTTCGGACTTTTTCCGTTTCTTGCCGCTCCTTGCTTCTTCACGTGCTCTTCTAGCAGCTTCTCTTGCCTGCTGCGCTTTAATCGCTTTTCTCACAAGAAGAGTCGCTGTTTCACGGTTTTCTTCAAGGAAATAAGCCAGCTTTTCAGAAATAACAGCATCAACAGCTGAGCGAGCCTCACTTGTCCCAAGCTTTCCTTTTGTCTGGCCTTCAAATTGAAGCAGTTCTTCAGGAATTCTGACAGAAATAATAGCTGACAGCCCTTCGCGAATATCAGTGCCCTCTAAATTTTTGTCTTTTTCTTTTAAAAGGGCTACTTTGCGCGCATATTCATTAAAGGCTCTTGTCATCGCCGTTTTGGCACCAGACTCATGCGTACCGCCATCTTTTGTTCTCACGTTATTGACGAAAGAAAGAATATTTTCCGAGTAGCCGTCATTGAATTGAAATGCAAAGTCTACTTCGATGGATTGATGCTCTCCTTCAAATGAGACCACTTCACTCAGAACATCTTTTTCTTCATTTAAATAAGCAACGAAGGCTTCAATGCCCGTCTCATAATAAAAGGTTTCTTGTACATCATGTCGTTCATCAATCAGCTCTATTTTTAATCCTTTTAATAAAAAGGCAGATTCTCTTAAACGTTCTGATAATGTATCGAAATTATAGGTTGTAACGCTGAACATCGATCGATCTGGTTTAAAATGAATCAGTGTTCCGGTTTTTTTCGTTTTTCCGACTTTCTCAAGTGATGTGGCAGGCTTTCCACCGTTTTCAAAGCGCTGATGATAAATAAAGCCATCACGTTCAATTGTGACAGTAAGCCACTCTGACAGCGCGTTTACAACAGATGCCCCAACTCCGTGAAGCCCACCACTTGTTTTATATCCGCCTTGACCAAATTTTCCGCCTGCATGAAGGACCGTTAAAATGATCTCAGGTGTCGGTTTTCCAAGCTTATGCATACCAGTAGGCATCCCGCGTCCTTTATCCTGGACGGAAATGCTATTATCTTTATGTATTTTGACAACGATATGATCTCCATGGCCAGCGAGTACTTCATCGACAGAGTTGTCTACAATCTCATAGACAAGGTGATGAAGACCGCGTGAATCCGTTGACCCAATATACATTCCTGGACGTTTACGGACCGCTTCAAGCCCCTCTAGCACCTGAATAGAATCATCGTTATAATCTACTTGCTGCTTTTTAACCAAATGCTTAATCCCCTTTCACTAACAAACATAACCGGCAAACCATCAAATGATCTCTCTAGATTTTAATGATGATCATGCTGCTCATTACTGTCCACTTTAATAAGCTGCATCATCACCATGCATGTATGGTTCAACAAAACATGCTCCTTTGCACGGCTATGAGAATGTTCTACATTCTGCAATGAGAACTAGAAGTCCATTATAAACAAGACTGTTTGATAAGCCAAATGCAATCATATGATGATTTTTACAAAACGGAACAAATGTTCTATTTTTTTATCTTATCGCTCTTTTGCTTGTTATGCAAGATCACCGATATGTCCCTGTCGCCTTATTTTATCGCTTTCTTCTAGAATCGCAAATATATTTCTGTAACAAAAAAGCAAAAATCCTTGAAAACCAAGGATTTTTGACGATTTAATGAGTTTTTGTCATTGCATGAGCCACCTTGATACATACATCCATGATGGCGACCTTGCCATTTTCCTCAATCAGCCTTTTCGCTTCTTCGTGATAGATGCCTTGCTGCGCCCAAAAAACAGGTGCGTCTATTTCAAGAAATTCTTCTGCTACCTCGGGCAAAAACTCTGAACGTCTAAAAACATTCACGATATCAACAGGCTCTTTGATATCTTTTAGTGAAGCGACTGCTTTCACACCAAGTGCTTCATCGATCGTTGGATTCACCGGAATGATCTCATAACCGGCATCCTGCATCGCTTTAGACACCATATATGACGTTCGGTGCGGTTGATCTGATAAACCAACAACAGCAATTCGTTTACTGCTTTTTAATATACGGCCAATTTCTTGTTTCGAAGGATGATTCATCCAAACACCCCTTTTCCTCTATTTTAGCGAACTTCTGCTTAAAAACAAAGCTGAATCCATCTGCTTTTGATTTTTTCAAAAAAAGATCCCCATGTTTTTCATAAGATCATGTTAAAATGTAAGACAAGAGGGAGAATATAAAGGAGTTATGCAGATGTTAATTGCTTTGATGTTTATTTTGGCTTATCTTCTCGGCAGTATTCCATCCGGTCTCATTGTCGGGAAAGCTGCAAAGGGTATTGATATCCGTGAACATGGCAGCGGCAACCTAGGTGCGACGAATGCATTTCGTACGCTTGGCGTAAAAGCAGGGTCTATCGTTATTTCTGCTGATATTTTAAAGGGGACTCTCGCTTCTGCTTTACCGTTTTTCATGCAACTGGACATTCATCCCTTATTAGTAGGGGTTGCTGCTGTTATCGGTCACAGCTTTCCTATCTTTGCAAAATTTAAAGGGGGAAAAGCAGTCGCTACATCTGGCGGCGTGTTATTATTTTATGCCCCATTCTTATTTATCACGATGATCGCTGCTTTTTTCTTATTTTTATACATTAGTAAATATGTTTCATTATCATCTATGCTGACCGGCATCTATACATTCATTTACAGCATATTCACCAAAGACGTATTCTTAATCATTGTTGTTGCCGTTCTTGCTGGTTTTGTGATCTACAGACACATCGCCAACCTCAAACGAATCCTCAACAAAACTGAACCGAAAATCAAATGGCTCTAGCCGTTTCATAAGTTTCATTCTGTGGTAAAAGTAAAGAAAAGCTGTTTTTTGCATCCTGCATTTTAAAAAACAGCATGACTTCAAAAAGGGGCGATCACATTGAAATTAACGATAAAAGAAGATGCACTTAATTGGTACAAGGATGAATTAGATTTAGAAAAAGGTGATCAAGTTCGCTTTTTTGTGAGATATGGCGGGTGCAGTAATGTACAAAAAGGCTTTTCTCTCGGCGTCGCAAAAGATGAACCTCAAAATGCCGGAGCAACCGCTGAAATAGAAGGTATTACTTTCTTTGTAGAAGAAAGTGATATTTGGTATTTTGACAACCATGATCTGCATATTGATTATAACGAGTCTGTAAAAGAACCAGAATTCCATTATGAATAAACAAAAAAGATACCTCATCCCTCGGGTATCTTTTTTGTTTTATCCTTCAATATATAGCCCATACTCCTGAATGTTTCCTAAAGACCGCTCCTTTTGCAGGATTCTTTTTTGTGGTTCACCGATCAAGTCAAAGTGAGGAAACCCTGCGCGGTCATGAATCCATTCTTTTTTAAGTCCATGCTTTTCTCCCCATTCAATTAACTGCTTCATATCCTGACAGGCTGCTTTAGTGACGGTATTAGCATGCGGGAAACGGTCATCAAGCCAATAATGAGTTAAAAAGGCCATTTTTCCCTGCTGAACAGCTGATTTCCACGCATTTAGATCGCTTCTTTTAAGACCAAACGCCATAAGTTAAACCTGCTTCTTCGACTGTTCATATACTTTGTGCCAGGCAGGAAATGCTTTTCTAAATTGAATAGGTCTAAAGGTGTCTTTGTCTACACAAATATGCGAGGTTGTCCCTGTAATTGCTGTTTGTCCATCAGGCTTTTGAATTTCGTAGCCATACACCGTTTTGAGTCCATTGTATTCTTCAATCCAAGTATGAACGGTCGCTGTTTCACCGTACAGGAGAGGTTTTTTATATTTCACCTGCAAATCTATAACGGGTGCAAGAGCGCCGTCTGCTTCTAGCTGCGCATAGGAAAATCCTAATTCTTTAATCAGTGCTGTTCTGCCGACTTCCATCCAGATTAAATAATTGGCATGATACACAATGCCCATTTGATCTGTTTCTGCATAACGGACTTCTATTTCTTTTTTAGATACATACACGTTTTCATCGCTCTCCTATCAAAACCTAAGATCTCTGCCATTTTACCACAATCGAAATGGTTCTTCTAAAAGGAGGCAATAAAATAAACCAGGGATTCCTGGTTTATTCAGTATAGCTATTTTTTCTTGCTGCTTCTTCGTCCTTGATTTCAGAACGCATCGCATCTATGCTCATTTTTCGATTTTCATTTTTTTGCTTAATCATCTGTTTTTCTTGATCTGTCGAAAGGGCCACCGCTGCTTCAGATTCATCGATATTGTCAAGGGTGTTTTCAATCATATCTTGCAGCTTTTCAACATTATCAGAACGATCATCTGGATTGGATTGATATGACCTTCCATTCATCTTGATTCCCTCCTTATTCGCCCTTCGTCTGGATCACATCAGGCTGTTCATTTGATTTATTATGCATCTTTTTACCTTTATTGCGTTTGTATGCTACAGGTTTTGTCCCTAAATGGTCTGGTGTAAACTGCGCTTGTTTATCATGCTCTCTACCCATCATTCATCCCTCCCTCCTCTTTAGGATGAACGAAAAAGGATAATTCATAACTTATTTCTGTCTAAATCGCTCTTCCAACTTTTCTTCAAGCTGGTTTAAAAATTCCTCATTGCTTAATAATTCTTTTTTATTTTCAAGTACAAGCTCTTCAAATGTACGTCGTTTTCTTCTTCTCATTGTACTCACCTCCAGTGTTTGTATTTCATTTTCGCCAAAACATTTAGAAAATAAGCAAAAAAGCTGAATCATTATAGATCCAGCTCTTGCTCAATTTCTTTTTTTGTCAGCATTTGATGCTTCACAGACATGATGCGTCCTTTTTCATCTAATATGTATGTTGTTGGGTATGAAAGCACCTGATATCGTGCTTGAATGCCTTTTTGATCTAATAAAATAGGAAAGCTCAGCTTTAATTCATCTGCAAATGCTGCAACATGATCTTCACTTTTTTCAGTGGTCGTTAAATTCACTGCAAGTACTTCGACCTGATCATATTCGCTTCTAACCGCGTCTAGATCCGGCATTTCTGTCCTGCATGGCTTACACCATGTCGCCCAAAAATTGACGAGCACCTTTTTCCCTTTGTAATCAGATAACGAGGCCGTTTGACCATCAAGGGTTTTAAGTTCAAAATCAGGGGCTTGATCCCCTTTTTCAAGACCGATTGCGGGCTCTTTTGGTTCAAGTAAATTCCACACAAGTAAACCAATCAATACAAGTAAAACAGCGCTTGCTATTCCTTTTTTCCACATGATTGATCCTCCACTATTTTAAAAAAGAAGAGAAAGCTATCTAGGCGCCTTCTCTTCTTTGCTGTATGAGTATTAGTTGCTTGCCAATTTTTCACGAAGTACCATTTGAAGGATACCACCATGACGATAGTAGTCAATTTCGACTTCACTGTCAAAGCGAACAACCACTTCAAATGTTTTCTCATTGCCATCTGTATCAATTGCTTTCACAGTGACAAGATCACGTGGACGAACTGTTTCATCAACTTCAACTTCAAATGTTTCTGTTCCTGTTAGTCCATAAGTTTCTGCACTTTCTCCGTCTTTAAACTGTAACGGAAGTACACCCATGAAGACAAGGTTACTTCTGTGGATACGCTCAAAGCTTTCAGCTAGAACGAATTTAATTCCAAGAAGGTTTGTTCCTTTTGCAGCCCAGTCACGGGAAGAACCCATTCCGTAGTCTTTACCTGCTAAAATCGCAAGACCTGTGCCATCTTCTTTATAACGCATGCATGCATCATAGATGGATGTCACTTCACCAGTTGGCCAGTACGTTGTATATCCGCCTTCTGTTCCTGGTGCGATTTGGTTCTTAATACGGATGTTTGCAAAAGTACCTCTCATCATGACATGGTGGTTACCACGGCGAGATCCATATGAGTTAAAGTCTCTAGGAGATACGCCTCTTTCTTGCAAGTATTTACCCGCAGGTGTGTCTTTACCAATCGCTCCAGCAGGAGAAATATGGTCAGTTGTCACAGAGTCACCGAACTTCGCAACGACACGCAAGCCTTTAAGCGGTTCAACTTTACCAGGTTCAACTGATAGGTTTTCAAAGAATGGCGGGTTGTCAATGTATGTGGAATTTTCATCCCATTTATACAAAGCATCATCTGTCGTTTTAATTTCATTCCAGCGGTCATTGCTGTCAAATACAGTTTCATACTCTGAACGGAAGAGTTCAGGTGTGACTGTGCTTTTCACGACACTGTTGATTTCGTCCATTGATGGCCAAATGTCATTGAAATAAACGTTCTCACCGTTTTTATCCACACCGATAGGGTCTTTTGTTAAATCAATATTCACCGTACCAGCAAGTGCATACGCCACAACTAATGGTGGAGATGCAAGGTAGTTTCCTTTCACAAGCGGATGGATACGTCCTTCAAAGTTACGGTTACCTGATAAAACAGAAGTGATCAGCAGATCATTTTCAGAGACAGCATCCTCAATTTCTTGCGCAAGCGGTCCTGAGTTACCGATACATGTTGTACAGCCATACCCAACAATGTTAAATCCAAGGTCTCTTAAGTATGGAAGAAGTCCTGAGTTCACGAGGTATCCTGTCACAACCTTAGAACCTGGCGCTAGTGACGTTTTCACGTAGTTTGGCACCTTCATGCCAAGCTCACTTGCTTTCTTCGCAACAAGACCTGCTCCGATTAAGACGTAAGGGTTTGATGTATTCGTACAGCTCGTAATCGCTGCAATCGCAATCGCACCTGTCTTCATCACAGCTTTTTCACCATTTGCTAGATCAAATTCAATTTGTTTATCCAGCTCTGATTTTTCTAATCCAAACCCTTGGTTACCAGCTGGGCTTTCGATGTGCTGATGGAACGTCTCTTTCATTTCTGAAAGTGGAATCAAATCTTGTGGACGCTTTGGACCAGATAAGTTTGATTCAATTTGAGAAAGATCAATTTCCACAACATCCGTAAAAATTGGGTCCTCTACATCTGGCGTATAGAATAAGCCATTTGCGCGAGAATATTCTTCAACGATATTAATTTGCTCTTCATCACGTCCAGTAAGGCGAAGGTAAGCAAGAGCTTCCTCATCTACTGGGAAGAATCCGCAAGTAGCCCCGTATTCAGGCGCCATATTCGCAATCGTTGCACGATCTGCTAGCGGCAGCTGTGCAACACCTGGTCCGAAGAACTCAACGAACTTGTTCACTACGCCTTTTTCACGCAGAACTTGTGTCACTTTTAATGCAAGGTCAGTTGCAGTCGTTCCGTTTGGAAGTTCTCCAACTAATTTAGCACCAATGACTTCTGGTACTGGGAAGTATGAAGGCTGACCGAGCATACCAGCTTCCGCTTCAATACCGCCAACGCCCCATCCAAGTACGCCGATCCCGTTGATCATGGTTGTATGAGAGTCAGTACCAACCAATGTATCTGGGTAAGTGATGATCTCGCCATCTTCTTCAATCGCATGAACAACACTTGCAAGGTACTCTAAGTTTACTTGGTGAACAATCCCTGTTGCAGGCGGAACAGCTTGATAGTTATTAAACGCTTTCTTTGCCCAGCTAAGGAAGTTATAACGCTCTGCGTTACGTTCGAATTCTAAATCCATGTTAATGTTTAATGCATCTTCAGTTCCAGCTTTATCAACTTGTACTGAGTGATCAATAACAAGGTCAACTGGAATTTCAGGGTTGATTTTATCCGGATCCCCACCTACATCTGCCATTGCTTTTCTTAATGAAGCAAGGTCAACGACGGCTGGTACACCCGTGAAGTCTTGTAAAATAACACGAGAAGGTTTAAATGGAACATCAATTTCTTTGACCTCGGCAGTTCCCCATTTTGCCAAGTTTTCAACGTGTTCCTTTTTGATCACTCTACCGTCTACTTGGCGAAGCACTGATTCTAAAAGTACCTTAATGGAATAAGGCAGCTTAGAAACATTTCCGATTCCTTGTTTCTCTAGTGCTTCTAACGAATAATAGTGATACGTTTTCCCATTTGTCGAAAACGTTTTTCTAGATTGAAAAGCGTCTTGTTTAGCTATTTGCTGCTGTTTCGACATATCCAAAATCCCCCTTTTGATGATCAAGATCAATTTCAATTCTCAGAAAAATCGTCGTATTTCACCACAATTTTCTCACAATTTCATCTTAAAACAAATTCATACATAAGTAAATAACAATGCTTTTATTAAATTCAATAAGTTTAACTTATCATCAGGAAATGATTACTCTTCATAAACGAAGCGGGGCGGGCTCATACTACAAATGAGGTGATAGAACATGACAAAACGTAAAGCAAATCATGTGATTGACGGCATGAATGCAGCCAAAAGCCAAGGTAATGGTGCAGGCTATATTGAAAATGACCAACTCGTTTTAACAGAAGAACAAAGACAAAACAATAAAAAACGTAAAAAAAACCAATAGGAAAGGAGCAAGCATCATGACGAATAAAAACACAGGAAAAGACATCCGTCAAAACTCGCCTAAGGAGCATCGGGGCGGACAGCCTGAGCCATTATCAGGCAGTAAAAAAGTAAAAAACCGCAACCATACAAGACAAAAGCACAATTCTCATCACGATATGTAAACATTCTCCTCTCATCCCGTGGCAAAACGGGATGTTTTAGGTCTTTCACACATTTCAGTTCTCAACATATCATTTATTATGAGATGTGATGGAGGAGTGTTTATGGAGAATGAAAAGCAATCGAATTCCTCTGATTTTCTAGAAATAGATGATTGGCTCAATGTTTTAATGGATGATCCATTTGCCTGGTATGATGAACACCTCCCAATTGACCTTTATGAAACAAGCCGTGATTATATTATTGAGATTGATGTCTCCACCCTATCGATCACCGATGTAAAGCTGACCTTCGCTGGACATGAGCTGACTCTCTGTTGCACGGTACAAAAGCCAAATGTTGAAGGCGAACAGCCAATTGAAAAAAGTGTCATGCTCCCTTTTTATTTGAACGACAAAGAGATTGAAACAGAATACGAAAACCGAATCATTTCGATAAGAATTAAAAAAAGTTCCGACCATCCACGCGAGGCATTTTCCTTTCAAATCCCGCACTTCAAACATTAAGAGCCCACCTTCATTTGGTGGGCTCTCTTCCGTTCGTGTCAAGTCAATACCTTTTGCGAACCACCATGGCCAAATAGTAGAGTCGCTATATGATAAGGTATTCTTTTTCTACTAGATGGTTTGGGTCTTTCTAGTAAATGGGCAGTTATGAATGAAAAAAGGCGTTCATAGAGATGAGAGACATACATTTTTGTTATTTTCTTCTATCATCGCTTCATGTAAAATAAGATAGAGAGACGAGGGGTATAAGGAGTGAGAACATGTTAAGCGGCTGGTTTTTGTGGTTCATTTTATTTTGGGGTACGGTGATGATCGGATTACTCGCAATCGGTGGCTTTTTTATGTTTCGCAAATTTTTAAAACGATTGCCGAAGGAAGATGGGAAATCAGAGCTTGATTGGCAGGATGAATATATTCAAAAGAGCCTCCACCTATGGCGGGAAGAAGACAAACAGCTTTTAAATGAGCTTGTATTACCTGTTCCAGAGCTGTTTAGAGATGTCGCCAAAGAAAAAATTGCAGGAAAAATTGGCGAGCTGGCTTTAAAAGAACAAGCTGCGAGCATTAATTTAGACTTAATCATTCGCGGCTATATTATCGCTACACCAAAGCGTGATCATAAGTTTTTATTGAAGCGCCTTCAAGAAAAAAACATCGATCATACGCCATATGAAGCATTATTAAAATAACCTCCTTTATAAAAGGAGGTTCAGCGTGTAGACAAACCCTCGCATTCTTTGTCAGTCCTGTGCGCTGGTGCTCACCCATCCTAGACTTCAAAGGTTTTCTATCACGCTGAAAAGAAAGAAGACAAAAGGCTAAAATAAAGATCATTTTAGCCCTTTGTCAACAATCTGGGTTTAATTCATTTGAACCTGCTGCGGATCTAATTGCTTAGACAGCTTTCTAAACGACAAATACATGGCAACGCGCCAAGGTACAATCATGCCAAAGGCAAGTATCCAAAACATTCCGCTTAGAGAGCCATAATCAATAGAAGAACTCAGGATCGTCTTCATCCCGATACGAAGAACAAGAAGTCCAATGAGAATAAATACAAATGCTTTTGACCGCTTTAAGTAAATCTCGTTCCCTCTAATTTCAAACTTCGATGTTTTGATTAAAAAGATGGAGAAAAACATCCCCACTGTGATCGCTTCAAGAAATTCAGCCCCAGTTACCTGAAACATTGGAACAAAAAACATCAGTGCACCAGTGCTCATAAAAATAGGAGGTAATATAATTTTTTTCGCGGTTGCCGGTTTCGCAGATGACTTAATGCGAATAAACATGACGGCTACCGCCATACATATTGCAATTATAGAAGAGATTAAGACCATCATATCAAATCATTCCTTTATTCTTTAAGGTCAGCCTATGTATAATATACTCCAATTGACGAAAAAAAACCATTCGCCGCGACTGTAGAAAACGATTTCAAAAGCCTGTAAATCCGCCAAACAAGGATGAGAACATGATGATAATCCATGTGAGGAGATCAAAGAACAGCAATATCCCTACCACAATCATAATGATCCCGCCAATTTTCATGATGAGCTGCTGACGCTTTCTGATCCACGCCATTTTCGTAATGAAAAAGGAGAGAACAAAAAAGGGAACGCCAAATCCAAATACATACGCAATCATATAAGGCACAGCCGACTCAGGATTGTTACTCGCCAGTGCGATAACAGCAGATAAAATAGGTCCTGTACAAGGTGTCCAACCAGCGGCAAAGCCCATTCCAATGAGAATCGATCCAAAAAAACCAGCAGGTCGGTTTTTGAACTGCATTCTCTTTTCGCCCATGAGGAAAGAAGGCTGAAATACACCAAGCGTCATAAAACCAAAGAAAATAATGAGGATAGCTCCAACCTGGCGAATCGCTTGATGGTAATCATCAAAAAACTTCCCAACAAACGATGTCCCAAAGCCTATCGCAATAAAGATAATAGAGAAACCAATTAAAAAGAATAAGGTATGAAGCAGACTTCTTCTTCTCAGCATCACCTTCTCAGATTTCACTTCATCCATACTAACGCCCGTAATATAAGATAAAAACGCTGGATAAAGCGGCAGACAGCACGGTGAGATAAAAGAAAGGAATCCTGCTCCGAAAGCTAAAAAGTAATTCAAATCTGTCAAAAAAACACCCCCTTCTTACAATATACAATAAGAGATGACAAAATCATTTCATTTTTTTTACATCCTCTCAATAAAGATGGTCTATTCTCTTAAAACCTTATATAATTTAATTTGACATCGAGATAACGAATCCTTTAAATTTGAAAATAAACCTGAAAATGGATATAATAGAATCGATTCTTTTTATCAAGATTTGCATGAAAGGAACATGACTTTGGTAAAAACATCATTATTAACTCAAATCGAAGAAAAAAGAGAAGAGCTGATGAAAGTTGTGATGCACAATGGGATGACCTCAACAGTGACCATCGAACATAGCCAGCAGCTAGATCATCTCCTCTTACAATATCAACGACACTTACACTCAAACTCAGCCAACTAATCATATCTCATGATATTTATCATGCTGCACGATTTTTAGAACAGTTGATATGTGTGACCATAAACGAAACAAAAACCTCTGATAACAGGGGTTTTTGTTTTTTTACAGGAAGCTGACGCCAAAATAAAAACCACCTTCCCTGCTTCATTTAGGCAAGTACAGTGGTTTTAAAGCGTCTGATGAAGGTGAATTCAATAAAGAAAGGACAACGCTTGTCCATTCTTTATAACCATGTTCCATCTATGATCATAATATCGTACGTATTATTTCGCTTGGTTGTTCATGGCTTTCATCATTTGATTGATTTTCTTCTGGGACGGTTTCATGCCCATTTGCATCATCATCATTCGAAGCATTTGTTCATTAATTGGTGGATTCTTTTTCAAGTAGCTCATCATATACTTACGAGCAATAAAGAATCCGAGTGCAACTCCTGCAAGCAGTGCAACAACGCCTACAAGGATGACAACCCATAAATCCATAATTCTTCCTCCTTCATGTTGTCTCGTATAAAGTGTACTAAACAAAAGGCTATTATACAACATTTCACGTTCAATTTTATTTTTTTAAACAAAATTCCTCACTTTTACCGGATTGAGCCACCCGTGCTTCTTTGAACCGAAGTCCATCGCAAGGAAGCAAGGACTAATTTTTCTCAGCACTTCAAAAAACACTGCTTCTGCTTCATAACTACCGGTGGCAGACATTTGGATATAACGATCTTTTATGATAAATGCAGCCGTTCCTTTTCCATTAGGTAAGGAAGCGCTGTATATCGAGCCAATTTGTGTATAGTGAACGTTCGTTAAGTTGTTCATTAATCGCTGATGCATATGAAAAGCAGGGATTCGTTTCGTCACGTAATCCACTTGTTTCACAAGCATCACCAATTCATCTTCCGTGCGGTTCGTCCAGTGTAACGACTCAAACAAATGAAACAAAATTGATTCTCTGCCAAAATAATGATGCGCAAATTCATCCTCAATCCAATAAATATAATAATGGCGTTCCATGTCTATCCCTTCCTTTCACATTTCGTCAATCTCGTATATTGCTTGTATTATACAAAAATGCGAAAGAAAGAATTGTCTATATATGAAGCAAGAAGAAACTAGTTTTGTCAAAAAAACAAGAAAAAAGAAAAAAGTTTGCAGAGCGGATGAAAATGCTCTGCAAACAGATGAAAAAAAGCATGATGCTTGGAGACTTCGTTATTTGTTCAGCTTCGCTTTCACACGGCTGACGACATTGCTGACCGTGAAGCCGTATTTCTCAATAATGGTTTCACCAGGTGCAGAAGCGCCAAATTTATCAATGGCAATTACGTCACCATCAAGACCAGTGTAACGCTCCCAGCCAAGTGAAGCCCCCATTTCAATCGCAATACGAGCCCGCACTGCTGTAGGAAGGACTGATTCTTTGTATTCGTCTGACTGCTGATCGAAACGATCCCATGCAGGAAGACTGACAACAGACGCGCGGATTCCTTCTTTTTCAAGTGCTTTTTGCGCTTCAATCGCTAAACCGACTTCAGATCCAGATGCGAGTAGAAGTGCTTCTGGCTGCGCATCAGCAGCTTCAACGACGACGTATCCACCCTTTTCTACTCCCTCATACGCCTTCTCAGGTGCTTGGTCAATCGTTGGAAGGTTTTGACGAGTCAGAACTAGTGCTGTCGGTTTATCCGTTGAAGATACAGCAAGTTTCCACGCTGCAGCTGTTTCGTTTCCATCCGCAGGGCGAATGACAGAAAGGTTCGGCATCGCACGTAATGAAGCAAGCTGTTCAACCGGCTCATGCGTCGGACCATCTTCACCAACAGCGATACTGTCATGAGTAAAGACATAAGTGACTGGAAGTCCCATTAAGGCAGCAAGACGAATCGCTGGTCTTAAGTAATCTGAGAAAACAAAGAACGTTCCGCCGAATACACGAAGGCCGCCGTGAAGCGCCATACCGTTTAACGCGGCACCCATTGCAAATTCTCTGACGCCGAACCAAATGTTCTTGCCGGCATAATGATCTTTACCAAAATCGTCTGTGTTTTTAATCGTTGTTTTGTTTGAACCTGCAAGGTCAGCAGACCCGCCAATGAAGAAAGGTACTTGCTTCGCAATGCCATTTAATACTTCGCCTGAAGAAGCACGGGAGGCAAGACTTGAACCTGCTTCATAAACAGGGACCTCTTGATCCCAATTCTCAGGAAGCTTTCCTTCAATCGCAAGCTTCAGTTGAGCTGCAAGCTCAGGGTATTCTTTTTCATATTGCGCAAATAGTTCATTCCAAGCTACTTCTTTTTTCTGACCAGCGTCTTTTACAGCTTCTTTGAAATGATCGTACACTTCAGAAGGTACATGGAAATCTTCTTCAAACGTCCAAGAGTAAGCTTCCTTCGTCAGCTTGGCTTCGTCGCTGCCAAGTGGTGCACCATGCACACCAGAAGTTCCTGCACGGTTTGGCGACCCGAAACCGATTGTTGTTTTCACTTCAATCAGTGTAGGTCTGTCTGTGCTTTGTTTTGCCTTTTCGATAGCAGCCGTCACTTCTTCAATGTTATTGCCGTCTTTCACATAAAGAACTTCCCAGTTCATCGCTTCAAAACGATTCTTCACATTTTCAGAGAATGAACGATCTAGGTCGCCATCTAAAGAAATATCATTTGAATCATAAAGGACAATTAAACGGCCTAAGCCTAAATGACCAGCAAGGGAAGCAGCTTCAGAGGAAATTCCCTCCATTAAGTCTCCATCTCCGCAAATGCTGTATGTATAGTGATCTACAACATTAAAGTTGTCTTTGTTATACGTTTCCGCAAGATGTCTTTCTGCAAGTGCCATACCAACTGCCATGGCAATCCCCTGTCCTAAAGGACCTGTTGTAGCATCGACGCCCTCTGTATGTCCAAATTCAGGATGTCCAGGTGTTTTGCTACCCCATTGGCGGAATTGTTTTAGATCATCGATGCTCAAGTTGTATCCGCTTAAATGAAGCATGCTATATAGAAGCATAGAACCATGTCCCGCAGATAAAACAAAACGGTCTCTGTTAAACCAATTTGGGTTTTGCGGACTTACGTTTAAGTGATTCGTCCATAAAGCGTATGCCATTGGCGCAGCACCCATCGGCATTCCAGGGTGACCGGAATTCGCTTTTTCAATTGCGTCTATGGAGAGAGTTCGTATTGTTGCAATAGATTTCAATTCAATCGTTTCCATATAAATCCCCTTCCGTATCTTGTGTACACCATTATCATAAATCTACTGTCCTTTTTTCACAACTATTTCACGCTGAAAAAGAGTGATTTTGTCACATTTAGTTTATCGATCACCTAAAAAGTTATGCAAATATGAAAAAAGATGAGAATATTCTTCCCATCTTTTCAAAATTCAAGAAACCGAAAACTTAATGAAGGTTTTGATCTCTTTCTCTTTTTAATTTTTCTGGTGTGACATCGTTTCCTTCAGGGTCAACGATTTTCACGGTTTTAAGTGTATTTTTCATAGAAGAACGAAAAGCTTTTAAATACTCTTCTCTTAATTGCTTTTGTTCTGTTTTTTCATCGTCTGACAAACCGGTCTCTTTTGACTTTTTTGAAAGCTCATTGATTCTTGCAAGCTGATTTTTAGAAATCATGACTAACTCCTTTAAAGCATTTTCTCTACATACTACTAAATATCAATCATTTTGACAACAAATCAAGCTTTAGGTGGTCAGACCTTTTACATATTCTTGATACCTTCTATGGACCGTTGCTTTTGAAATGTCGAAACCTAGTGCCTGAAGAGTTGCTGCGATTTCTGCGAAGGTCATGTTATTTTTTCTTAATCGAACAATTTCTGAAATCGGCACTTCAATACGCTCACGACCAGGCGCATGATCCTGCTGTTTTAAATTCAGTTCGGGCTGATACCCTCGTTCAACGGCTCTTCTCATTCCCCGCTTGATTTTCAGGTTATGAATTTTTCGTTGATACTCTTCAACGACTCCTACGATCTCAATCACCATTTCATCTGCTTCTGAAAGCTCAAGTTCGCCTCTATGAAACGTACTGTACACCTTCACATTCTCTTTAAAAAGACAATGAAGAAGCGCAATTTTTGCTTGTCCTCTTCCGAGACGTGTTTCATCCTGGATAAGAACAGCATCAATTGACTCTTCTTTTAGTGTAGCTAGCATATCAAACACACCATCGCGATCTAGATCATACCCGCTTGCTTTTTCTTTAATGACTTTAACCACATTCATCTTGTGCATAGCAGCTAAAGCTAGCAATTCTTCTTCTTGTCTCTTCAGTGAGGTTTCCTGCTCTTCTTTGACAGTGCTTACTCTCGCATAGATGATTGCATTCATGTCTTCAATCGACCTTTCTACTGTACTGTTGCAAGTTGATATACGACTGGATGCTCTTTTTTGACTGGTATGACAAGGATGTCACCAGGCTGGATTTCTGTTGAAGCAAGATCGTTGTGCTGAGTGACCCAGTCAATAAACGCATTTTTATCGATTGATTTGCTGTCGTTTACTTGATCAGCTAACCCCCAAAGAGTATCCCCTGATTGAACTTCTATTTTAACATACTGATTTGGATCATTATGGCTTGTGACTGCAATAAGTGAGAGAAATATGCCAACGATGAATGAGAATACCCCAATAAAAATAATAGATTCTTTTAACCTCATAATGTCATCTCTCCTAATAGAATGTGCGTTCGTTCTTTCTGACACTTATTATAAATACGAACAAACGTTTCTGTCAAACGTTTTTTTCGAACCTATGTTTGTACTGTTAGGAAAAACATGCTATAATTTCTTTAAAATTGACGTTTTGAGGTGCAAAAGATGACGAAGCTATCAAAAAGACAACTCGATATCCTGACATTCATCAAAGAAGAAGTAAAAAGCAAGGGCTATCCCCCATCCGTTCGTGAAATTGGAGAAGCTGTCGGTCTAGCATCCAGTTCAACGGTTCATGGACATTTAGCTAGACTAGAAACGAAGGGCTTAATTAGAAGAGACCCGACAAAACCTAGAGCGATCGAAGTACTAGATGAAGAGGAAATGAATATTCCAAAGAGTGCTGTAATGAACGTACCAGTCATCGGAAAAGTAACAGCAGGCCTGCCTATTACGGCTGTTGAGAATGTAGAAGAGTACTTCCCTCTTCCAGAGACTTTTGCAGCACCAGATGAACAAGTATTTATGCTTGAAATTATGGGAGAAAGTATGATTGACGCAGGAATTTTGGACAAGGACTATGTCATTGTGCGTCAGCAAAGCACTGCTAACAATGGAGATATTGTCGTCGCCATGACAGAGGAAGATGAAGCGACAGTGAAACGTTTCTATAAAGAAGATACACACTTTAGATTACAGCCAGAAAATCCATCTATGGAACCGATTATTTTACAGAATGTAAGTATACTAGGTAAAGTGATTGGCGTATTTAGAAATATTCACTAAAAAAAGCCGGTATTTCATCAGTTAATGATGAGAACCGGCTTTTTTTTATGAACAAGAATAGGCAAGAATACTCGAGCTTGGGAAGGAACCAAATGTAAAGTTCGGCCAAAAAAAGCCAGTTGTTCTCCCGAAAGGCTGTGAAGATAGAACATACATTAAAAATACTTGACCGTTTCTCATAAACACAATCGTCCACCTTCTATTACATCCCGCGGCAAATTGAACCGATTGCTGACCTCCACCTGTTTGCCCTGAAATAAGTGACTGCATGCTTTGAGGCTGTGATAATGCTTGTTGATATTGCGAAACGATATGCTGTGGTGGGGCTGGCGGGGCTGATCCACTAGATCCGGGCCCAGTGCCTCCTCCTCCGATTGGAAACCCTGGAAATCCTCCAACTTGAGAAGGGAGCGACGGCCAACCTTGCATCTGCCTATCATATGAGTACCCATTCCACATACCTTCATACGGATAATACATATTCAACACCACTTTCTTAGACATTCATCACGATAGTATATGTCATAAATGAAAAAGCGTGTTGAACGTCCAAACAGAAACTTTTCCAAAAAACGTTTTGTTCTTCTTTAGAACGGTTAAATAGTAGATATAAAGAAAAAATAAAAAAATGAAAACTTTTTGCCACCCTCAAACGTTATATATATAGAAAGAAAAGAAATAAAAAACATTTCAATTTAATACTTGTAATATCACTGTAATTATTGTAACATTTGTAACATAAGAAGTTTTCATTGAGAAAAGGAGGCAATCGCCTTGAAAAAATTATTCGTTTTATTAACTGCTATTATGCTTATGATCTCATTACAATCTACAACATTGGCCGCTTCTAAAAAACCAGCCACTTTGACAAATAAAGAAGCGTTACATATTGCCCTTGATGCACGGGAACACTTTTGGAGTGCGATGTCAGGCTACAAAATTAATGAACATTCTGATTACAAATTAAAATCATTTAGCTATAAAGACATGACTTACAACTATCTTTCTAAAACATTTGATACAAAGAAAAAACTAAACAGCTACCTATCTCAAGTTTTCACAAAAGAAGCCATCAATCAAGGTTTAAAAGACTACCAGTTCATTGTTCATAAAGGCAAAATGGCTGTTCCAGTCGGCGACGGAGACAATATGCTTAATTGGGATAAAGCGACACCTAAACTTGTCTCTAAAAAACAAACAGTCCGCACATATGAATTCACTGTCCCAACACTTGATGGACGCAAAGTACAAAGAACGGTTACGTTCGAAAAAGGACAAAAAGATTGGAAAGTCACAAAAATTGACGCTGTTATCTAAATAAAAAACCAGGCCATTCAATCGGCCTGGTTTTTATATTGAAGTAAATTCAGTCATGCGGTCTAAGGAGTGAGCAAGTGATGATGCCGTGCGAAATTCATTAAAAGGAAGCCCGAGCTGCACAGCGGTTTGGGCAATTTCTGGTCTGATTCCTGAAATAGTTGTCTCTACTCCAATTAACCGAAGTGATGTGACAAGATCAAAGATTTGATGAGCCACCATTGTATCAATAATGACAACGCCCGATAAATCAATACATAAATGCTGTACACCTTTTTGTGAGCACTGTTTCAGCGTATTTTCTAAAATAATCTTCGCTCTCGCTGTATCAATATCACCTACTAACGGCAATAACGCAATATGACTTTTTAAGACAATGACAGGTGAGCTCAGCTCGTAAATCATGTCTCTTTGTGCCACGAGCTTCCTCGTTGTATTTTTCACATATTGCTGGATGAACATATGAATGGAAATATTAAACGCCTCTGAAATTAAATCATACCAATAAAAGATGCGGTCAATATCAATTTCATCTTGACGCTGTTTAATAAATTCTTTTAAGTAATGAAGGACCACTCTTTGATTGGACATGTATTCTCTCACAACATAATCTAATGGTGTGTTTAAATGCTTTGGGTCACTGGCTAAGTCTTCAGACCACTTTTTAAACTCAGTATGTAAATACGTCTTGTCTTCAATAAGAGCACGTATAAAATGCTGGTAATAATCTTGATTTTGCCGTTTTAGCTCTGATATGATGCTGGAATCTGTTGAACGATATATTGATTCTGGATCATCATCTTCAATTGAATCATACCAAGTTTCAGTCAGTTTCTCTGCATGTTGCATGAAATAATCGTATAATGCACGGTTCTTATCCATAAGCATATGTCCCTTCACATTTTCTTCTTGTCTGTCTTTGTACCTTATAGGATCCATTGTACCACTGAATCTTTTGCCCCTGCTAGCTCCAATACGCTCTGATCATCATCAAAAAAGGCACCTACTCACAGGTGCTCTCTTTTAGTTTTATTTCACAATAAATAAAATTCTTTTCCCATCAGGATACCCGCTCATCTGGTGTCCGACCCATGAGCCCGCTCCCCTATTATCAGACGGGCTGACATATTGAACACTCGCCCCTTTTCCTCCTTCAAGACAAACTGCCATCGGCCACTCATCTCGGTCGAATCCAGGCTTAGTCGGAATGCCTTTTAATGATTCTTGCCTGCGGGCATCTGCTCCATTTCGGTCTATCGTACACACATCTGAATGCCCTTTTCGAATGGCTTCTTGAATATGACTGCCTGTTTCAGGGTACCGTTCCTTTGGAAATTGAATGACATGATCATATCGATCCGCACCTTTTGCCGCATGTTCCTCCCCAAATCCACCTAACAGCGTGCCCATCCATATCACAAAGCATAAGGCGACAGCAGTAATCCAGCCTCTTCTCATTTTCAAAAATGCGTGACCTCCTCATTTTTCTCAAGTAGAATCTTGACTTAAAGGAAATGTGTCATTTTAATGTATGAGTCGTTCACGAATGACATGTGAAAAAAATGAAGAGGCTGAAAACTCAATGAATCTTTCAAGCATAGACAGATAGACACTTGTATCCACATAAAAAAGCTTGTCCCCTATGAAGGAAACAAGCTTTATGTTCTAGCTTTTATTGCGCTTTTGCATAGTTGATAAATTCAACAAAGGCAGCTGTCGCTTTTGGACCGCCATTAATCGTTCCGTTTGAATACCCTGCGTTATGAACCCCAACGATTTGCTGATTTTGATCTAGCATCGCTGAGCCTGAATTTCCGCTAAATGTATCAATCGTATAGTATGCGAGATTCGTATCTTCTCTTGTCACAGGACCTGACATCTCCCACTGCGACACCTTGCCAGTCGATCTCATTTTATCACCTGGATATCCAGAAATTTTAATCGTTGTCCCAGTTAAGTTTGACACTTGACGGATGGAGCGGTAACCGACTGTATTGCCAATGTTCGTATCTGTTTTGATCACGGCAAAATCATATTGGCTCGCACCTGTATTGATATATCCGCTTGGTACATAGAACTCTGTCATATTTGCTGACCCATTTACCGCAGTGCTATCATTCATCCCTGGATACACCGATCCTTTTGCACTATAACTTCTCGATGCTGTATTGTACACGCAGTGTCCGTTTGTCAAAATTTTGTTAGGGGCAATGAGTGTCCCCGTGCAGCTGGAGCCGCCAAATGTAATATAAGCAATTGAATTATATGGTGCTACTCTTGTATTTGCTACTTTTGTTCTACCATCGTCTCCAATGACGACTTTAGTTTGAAAGTCTTTTACATATTTTGATAGTGGTTTTACTTTTTCACCAACAGTTGAAGATAGATCATCCACTTTGTCAAAGGATGAGGGGGATTTCGTATCTTTGTGGAAATCACTTGAAGAGATCACCTTTCCATCAGAAGTCACCATGTCATAATCAGATGTTAGTACTGAATCCGATGCGGCATGGGCAAAACTAGGCACACTTAAAGCACCAAAAACGAGTAGAGAAGGGAGTAACATTTTCACCTTTTTCATCATATTCCTCCTTTATGTCCTATATCAAAAATGATACGATTGTTCCATATTGGAGTAAATGAGAGAATATTCTTATTTTTTACAAAATATTTCATTTTCAAATTAGGTGTTTTGTATCTTTCAAACTTTCATTCTATCGATCTCACCTCTCTTGATGAAACAGAAAAAACCGCCTAATTGGCGGTCTTCCCTCTTGTCAGCTCCATACATCTTTTACATATCTATTATTATTCGCAAGGGTTGTCAGCCAATTTTCAGCTGCTTCCTTCGAGCATTGTTTCTCGTGTTGATAGAGGTCGATCAGTGTAGCCTCTACATCTGGTGCCATGACTTTTCCGTCCCCGCACACGTAAAGATACGCACCTTGGTCAAGTAACTTGATTAACATGCCGCCGTCTTCTTTCAACAAATGCTGGACATATACTTTTTGCTCTTTGTGACGAGAATAAGCCCGGTGGATGTGGACAACTCCTTTTTGTGCTGCAAGCTGCATTTCTTCAAAATACAGATCATCTTCATGAGGGTGACGGCAGCCAAAATATAGGTGAGCTTCGCCTAGTGGCTTGCCTTCCTTCTGCCATACTTCTCTTGCCTGAACAAACCCTCTAAATGGAGCGATTCCTGTACCCGGTCCGATCATGATCATCGGTACTTCAGATGAAGGCGGCAGCTGGAATCCTGCCTGCGCTTCGTGGAGGAAGCAGGCGACTTCTTCTCCTTCCTGCAGACCGCATAAATAGTTTGATGCGACTCCGGCATATTCTCCGCGGCCGCTCCACGCTTTCCCTTTCACAACCGCCACTGTGATACTGACTCTTTTTTCATCGACCTTTGGTGAGCTAGAAATAGAATAATAGCGCGGCTTCAAACCTGGTAAAAGTGCTAAAAAGTGCACAAATGACAGCTCACATGCTTCATATTGATCTAGTAAGTCAAGCATGGTTACTCGTTTCTTTAAAATAGCTTCTTGATACGCTTCACCAGCCATTTGCTCAAGCTCCACGCGGTGAGGCGGACAAACTGTATATGCGGCGAGCTCTCTTAGCTGCGTACGTGTTGCAGGCTCTTGAAGCTCAACATGCGACACAAGTAATTCTCTCATTTGAATCGGCTGATCTAAAGGTAAATGATTTGCTTCTTTCTCAGAAGAAAGCTTGATGTGCTGCTTAGGATCTAGATTGAAGCGATTGATCACCCGCTGAACGAGTGCATCACTATTTTTCGGAACAATTCCGATATGATCCCCTTCTTTGTACTTTTTCCCTTCAGGCAATTGCAGCTCTATATGTCTTGTTTGCCGATCACTTTTTTCAGATTGTAATTCTTCATTTTTCAGTACAACAGCTGAAAAAGCACCATATGTTTTCGCCACAGGACGTTCTACTAGCTCATTGGTATAAGCAACTGATAGCTTTGGGTTTTCTTTACCTTTTTCTTGGAAGGTGAGCTTAAATTCTTTTGCGAGCTGCTTGAAGACCGTTTTCTGAAATGCTTCTTTATCCTCATCCATATCTCCGCCTGCATCACCTTCTCCTAAATCAGCTGCACGCTTCGCACCTTTTCTTTCAAGTGCTTCATCAATGAGACGAGGAATACGCTGGTACGTACTCGCCCAATTTCGATCTCCGCATCCAAACACAGCAAACGTCACGTTTGTTAAATCCTGCTCTTTATCCTGCGTGACCCAATCCACAAATTTTTTCGCATGGTCAGGCGGATGTCCATTATATGAAGCGGTCACGATGAAGACTGCACCCTTATCTGGTAATTGACGTGTATAGTCATCAAGCGGAGCAGTGGTCACATCAAACCCTTTTGCTTTTCCTTCTTCAGCCAATTCGTTTGCGATTTGCTGCGCTGTGCCAAGATTTGATCCATATAAAACAAGCAATGGTGTACCATGACTCTCCACTTTTGACTCATCAGATTTTGTGCTTTTTTTCGCCTCTTCTTTCGGTGGTGCCATAAAGAGTTGCTGCTTTCTTGGCCGCACTTTGATTTTAAAATCGTTTGGCTTAATCGTCAGAGATTCTTTTAAATCAAGTTCATATGATGTGTGATCAATCAATTCCAGGTTGTGCAGGACCATTGCCAGTACCATTGTGGCTTCATGAAGGGCGAATTGCATGCCGATACATGCACGCTGTCCATTCCCAAAAGGCTTGTAGGCATGCTGCGGGATCTTTTCAGGGTGTAGAAACCGCTCTGGTTTAAATTCTTCCGCATCCTCTCCCCATACCGCTTGATCACGATGTAACTTAGGTAGCAGCACGGAGACACTTTGGTTCTTTTTAATCGAATATTTCCCTCCGATGACGGTGTCCTCTTTCGCATAAAAAGAGAACGTAGGCGCTGTTGGCCAGAGGCGAAGAGATTCATTTAAAACCATACGTGTGTAATTTAGTTTTTGTACCTGCTTAAATGTTGGCAGTCCGCCTTGCAGCACATCATCTGCTTCTTGGACAGCTTTCTTTAATTTTTCAGGATTCTTTAATAAGAAATAAATCGCAAAGGATAGCAGCCCGCTTGTTGTTTCGTGCCCAGCTATTAAGAAGGTAATGATTTGATAGCGAATATTTTCATCTGACAGGCGCTCTCCTGTTTCAGGGTCCTTTGCATGCAGCATGAGGGACAGTAAATCATCGCCCGTTTTATCTTGTTTTTTCCGTTCTTGAATAATGTCATCTACTAATTGCTTCATAAAATCGACATTTTCTTCAAATTTTTTTCTTCTTGTGATCATTAGCTTATCTGCAACCGGCAACCGGCTCGCCTGATCCATCGCTTCGCTTAAACCATTCACCATACTTTCGATGAATGGATGCTGATTTTCTTTATAAAAACTGTTAAACCTGAAATCAAAACCACAAAGTCCGATCGTATCTAAAGTAAGCTTTGTCATATCCTCTGCTACTTCAATTTCTTCATCACGGCCTGTTCTTTGCCATTTTTGTACAAGCTGTGTGGCAATATCGAGCATCATTTCATGATAGCCCTTCATGGCCTGCTGACTAAACGCCGGCATCAAGATGTGGTGAGCCTTTCTCCAGTTCGGTTCTTCTGTCCAGCTCGTAAATAACCCATCCCCTGCAAATGCTCTTACTTTATTGAGACTAGTCCCAATGTATTTATCAAAACGGCTCTCATCACATATTTCTTGGAAAAGTTCATGATTAGAAACAAAAATACTTGTTGCTTTTGAAAATTCAAACTGAAAGATCGGTCCTAATTCATCTGCCAGCCGCCAAAAGGTTTGAGAAAGCTCCCCCTTTTTGATATGGGGAATATTTTTAAAAGGTCCGTATGTTTTTGGTTTTGGAATGATTGATGTTTGTTGCATGTGCCCACTCCTTTTCATTCATTAAGATGCGACGCTGATAGCGCGCCATAAACTTTGCTCAATGTCCTCTAGAAATTCAATCGTTGGCTCTATTTCTTCTGCAAGAATTTGTTTATGTAGCTGTACAAAGGCACCAAATACAATCGATAGAATGGTTCTACCTGAAAGATTTGGATGAATCCCATCCTTTTTCCCTTCTTCAAAGATAAGGAATAGCTCATGTAACAAATGCTGCATTTTCTCTTTGCTCGTCTCGTCTAAGTAATGGGATCGTTTATCAATTTCTAAGAAATATAGCCCGCTTGGATTCTCCTTTGTAAATAAAACCAAGCAATAAAATACATGCTTAAAGTACGCCCGAATACTCGCCTTTGGATCTGGACTGTTTGTGTTCATTTTTTCGATAAATGCAGAAAGGCTGCGCTGGTACAAAATATTGACGAGTGCCTCTTTACTGTCGAAATAACGGTAAATGGTTCCCGCTCCGACGTTTGCTCTTTTTGAAATCATTGGCATCGTGGTCCCATCAAAGCCCCGTTCAATAAATAAGTCTAGTGAAGCCTTCATAATCTGTTCTTGTTTATCAGTCACTGCTAGCACTTCATCCCCTCCTCGCCACAGGAATGAACGTTCATTCCGCAAACGGTATATTATATTAATATTTTAATTTGTTCTATATACACTTAAACACATTTATTTTTTTCCGTCATCACATTTTCTGAAAATAATAAAAATTAAGAAATGATGCCTAGTCAGACAGCACCCAAAGGACTTAGAAACATTGACAGATATGTGTCATGCGGGTGACCTCAGCACTATACTTCATTCTTGATCAATCGGAGAGTGAATGTGGTCGTCATATGTATCAATATATAAGCTGCCATTACTTGAACGGACTGCGTATACAATGTCCTTTAAGGAGAGCTGCCTTTTCTTAAGCTCTTCATCTATCCACTCCACCGTTAATTGATTTTCATGAATGTTTTTCAAAATGAGCTTTCCGTCCATGATCACTTCAATAGGCATGTAGCCCTCTGCCTTCATATACAATTGAAGATCCTTTCGAGTGACATTTTCAAACGAAGGATATTTTTTCACTGACATATGTCCATCTGTTTCAATTATGGCAAATTCAACTTCGCTAATATCAAAAATGTCTTTTTCTCTCAGCTGCTGATTTAAATAATCAAGGGTATATCTCATTCCCTTCATATTCTCTTCAAGAATTTTGCCATTTTGTATGACAAGGGTTGGTTTACCGGCCATAAATCCTCTCAATTTCCGGCTCCTTAAAGCAATGAGCGAAATCACATAAATGATCATGACAAGCGTGACAAAGGAAATCGTCGTGTGATGAAACGGAAGCGTTGTATTAAACGCGAGACTCGCCGCAATTGAACCTAAGCTAATGGCTGCTATAAAATCAAAAATATTCATTTGCGCTATGGTTTGCTTTCCAAGAAGACGTGCTCCGCCAAATAAAATCGCAAAAGCAAACATCGTCCGTAAAATGACTTCAATATGGTCAGGCATGTAAGGGTCCACCTTTCAATTGCATCAAAAAAAGCCTTTTCCTTAGAAAAGACTCCTTTTTAGACTATGCATTTATTCCATCATTATTCAATTGGGCTGCATCGCTTTGCTCAAATTGTGAGCGCAGCTCAATAATGGAGCTATTTCTGACAGCATTGGCATCTTGCTCAAGAAGCCACGTATAAAATCTAGCTTGCTCCGCTGTTTGCAATGCCTGCATATATTTATGCGTGGAACGCTTCTCTGCAACGCGCTGTTTGATCGCGCGCATCTGCTTCCAGAATTGATAATAAGGAAGCTTGAGCTTGGTCATCAAGCCGCGATCATCCTCAATGACATATCCCTCTTCTTTGATCGAGTCGTCATGAGAAACGGCCTGATACCATTTATAAAAAGACGTCCAATCATGGAACACAGCCACTTCCTGCTTGCTGGATATTCCAAGCTGTTCGCTTACTCTTTTCACTTCAGTAAATGGTGCCTTTTCATAGCTTAGCTGACGCTTCACTATATCAAGCAAAATGAGTTGATCATGATCATATGTGATAATATGTGGGTCTTTCTCTGGCAAAATGACTTCAAACACAAGAGATGCATTGTGGTCACGTACGTATGATTTGATGTAGTCGACCTGCACGTCTCCGAAGGTCTGATAGAATAACTCCTCGACCCAGGAAGCATGCTGATTTTGTTTCACATGAGATGTATACGATTTGGACGTAAACACCAATTCATCTTCCATTTCGTTATACCCAACCGTCCCTAAATATCCATTTGCTTTATCATAGACGGTGACAGGAAATTGAAGGTGGTTTACTAGATGATGCATTTTTGTCTCCGGACGCTCATCAATGTTAAAAAATTTGTTGTAGCTTCTTGAAACAATCTGCTTTGACACCATATTGACAAACAAGCCTCTTGCCTTCACATTCACATCATCCCACTGCCGTTCACTAAACGCTTTTTTCGTAAAATTAAAAGATGAAATGTGGTGCGGAAGCTTTAATTCCTGTACATACTCATGCTGATCTAAGTGAGCTAAAAAGTCATCTAGTGAGATATCTGGTTGAATAGTGGCTGATGGTTTTTTCTCAGAAGCTCTATAGATTGGGTTGTCAATTTCATGAGTCTCAATCCCGTCAGCTGTGATTTTCAACACCCTCAGCTGTCCCCCGAATTCAACCTGGCCTTCTAGATTATAAGACCTTTCCGCTGCTTGAATAGGCAGCCTGTATAAATTGCGATGCCCGTGAATTTGAATGACATCTAATCCAGCAGTATTTTGAACAAACAAGTGATCAATGTCATCTGAATATTCACCTACACCGTGGATGAGCTGCTGTGTTGAGACATGCAATAGCTCTTCTGGCAAATGAGCAAGCCCCCCGTGGGTAACAAGAAATGTCTTGCCATGGTACGTAAAATAAGTAAGCTGATGAAATGTCCTAACAAACTTTCGTACTTCTTTTAAATCAAAGTCTGCTGCTTCAATCTCAGGTGCAGTATGCCGGTTAAACATATTACTTCTTACTTTTTCACCATGTGCAAACCGGTATAAATGCTGATCATGATTGCCCTCAATCACGATGACATTCCGGCATTCTCTATGTGCGAGCATCCATTCTAATACTTCCTTGTTTTCTATACCTCTATCAAGCAAATCACCTGCAAAGATATAAAGTTCATTTTCTTTAATATCTCCTTGCAAATAGGTGGTCAGAGCGGTATGACAGCCGTGAATATCTCCAAAAACATGAATGGCCTCATATTGATCGAAGGATCGAGGCTGATAGGTCATCACTTGCGGATATTCCTCAGGCTGCAAGACAGTCACCCATGATGGGACCTTTTCTGTTTTTAACCGCTCATTCATTTGATATAAAACAGACTCCCGCACAACTTTGTGAGCTTCCCGTGAGCGATTTTGCAATAGAGCTGTTTCAAGCGACACCTGCGTGAAATCGACGACATACACCCTGTAACGATACGATGTGGCCAGCGATTTATATTGAGATATCGATTTGCTTGAAATATGCGTGGCATCAATCACAGTAAAGTCTCCGCGTTCCATACGTGCTGTAAGCAATTCAAATAATAAAGACCAGACTTTGTGGTCATGCTTGCTTAAAATTTCTGGTTTCCCATTGACAGATAACTGCGGAGGCTGGGTCAAAAGACGAATCTGATCCGCTGATAATGTGTAAGGCTCTAAGCCTTGGGCTTTGATCCAAGTTGATTTCCCTACGCCTGGGAGACCTCGTAAAAGGACTAAAGTTCTCATATTGGTTCTCCTTTAATAAGTGATATTTTACCTATTATAGATAAATGATGGATAAATCTCAATCTTTTATCGATTATGGTAATATATAGATAGAAAGGGAGGTTTTACGTATGTCTAATGGGGAGAATATGGCATTTAATATTGGTGATCTTCTATTTCAAGTGTTCTCTCTTCTATTCATTGCTGCTATCGTGACGATCATTGTCATCGCTTTTCGAATGATCAGAAGAAAACGAATGGAATTGAAGAAGGTTGAGGAAAGATTGAACAAAGTGATTGAAAAAAACGATTTAAAAGAGTAAAAAATCCGGAATTTAACCGGATTTTTTTTGTTTCATCACAATCCCTTGCCGCTGCTGCATCAAAAAGAAAAAGACGCCTAAAAGGACAAGAAAACCGCCACACATTTGGAGCAGCGTGACTTTCTCTCCAAGCAGCCATACAGCAAGAATCGTGGCTCCAACAGGTTCGCCAAGGATACTCATTGAAATGGTTGTGGCATTGACATAGGTTAAAAGCCAATTATTAATGACATGAGACATGGTGGGAATGATCGCAAGCAATAAAAAGATTCCCCACTCTTTACCCGGATAGCCTGTAAAAGGCGTTTGCTGAATCAAATTGAATAAAATTAAAAAAAGACCGGCAAAACCAAACACACAAAAACTATAAATCCAATGAGATATCTTTCTGACAGCCTGTTGACCTATTAATAAATAACAAACAACCGCGATCACACTTAAAAAGGATAAAATGTCTCCTAGGATGGCTTCCTGGCTATGACCTATGTCTCCCCACCCAATCATAAGTGCACCAACAATTGCGGCACACATCGTCAAGAGTGCAGGCAGCGTGGTTCGTTCACGGAAAAAGAGAAAGCCGCCTAATAAGGAGACCATCGGCTGAAGGGCGATGATAATAGTAGAGCTTGCCACAGTCGTCAGCTTCAGTGAGCCAAACCACAACACAAAATGGAGTCCTAAAAAGAAGCCTGACATACATAAGAAAAACCAATCTCTTCGCTGAATCGAGAGAAATTCTTTTTTTCGTGGCAGAATAAACGGCAGCATAAAAATCGCGGCAAAGATCATTCGATACATGCTTAAAATAGCAGCAGGTGCATTTGACCATTTCACAATGATAGCAGAAAACGAAATGGCAATAATTGAAATCACAAGCGGTAGTGCAATTGATTTCTTTTGAGCAGTTGACTTCATGTCCATAAGCAGCTTCCTTTACATCAGCAGTAGATGAGAAGTTCATCTTGTATGTCGTCATCTTACTATGTCCAATCCGCTAGAGGCAAGATGATTTTAAAACTTATGTACGCTTTTTTTGCATGAAAAAAGGCTTTCTTCTCGAAAGCCCTATTCATCATCTATCAATAGATAAACCGCCCGAACTGGACCATGAACCCCTACTACTAAATTCATCTCGATATCCGCAGAGTTACTCGGACCTGATATGAAATGAATAGCACCTTTCGCCTGCTCTCCCTCCTCTACTGAGCGATTAAGAGCCGAAACAGCTTGAATCATCCGCGGAACCACCGTGCTTTTTTCGATACACACGATATACATCATCGGTAAAAAATGGAGCGCTCTTCCTTGGCCCTGATGGGATGAAAGGACGACTGTACCTGATTCTGCTAAGGTGTAATCACTGAATACAACCGAATACGCCGCTTGCTCTGCCAGCCTGATATTTTCTTCCCTTGAAGCCTCAGCATTCCAACTGGTGACTGCGAATCCTTCGTGCTGCAAGGTGTCAAACATCGGATAAAATCCATATTGTTCAAAACGATGATCGCCCGATGTCATCACAGAACCCTCTCCATACTCTGTCATCAATGATCGTAATACAGAGGGCGCTTCCTCTGGTGTTGTTTCGACCACTCTTGTATGAATTCGTTGACATTGCACCTTCAATTGCTCGACTAGCTCTTCTTTAGACAAAAGTCCGTTTGTTTCCCACTGAACTTGATGCTTCCAAGCTGGACGCTGAATAGATGCAGGCGAGGAGGAATCCTTCCCTAATTGCTTACGGATATGAGCTAAAAACGATTCTCGGTGAGAAATGGTTCCCTTCATCACTGTTCCTCCTTCTGTCTCTTTTTAAACCAATCCCTGAATCTTTCTTTACTTGGAGCTGGCAGGTCACGAATATCTGTCCAATTCTTTAAAGGACCTATTCCTTTTGAAATCTGTCCGTTTGAAGCCATACGATTCATCAATACAGGAGCTGCTTTTGTTCCGAATTGATACATCCCGGGAGTCGATGCGCCCATTCCGAACATTTTCATCGCCATCATTTCAGCTTTAGACGCTCTCCCCTCTTTTTCCACGATGACTTGACGATGTTTTATTAATAACTCGTGAAGCGGGATCTTTACTGGACAAGCATCTGTGCAGGCCGCGCAAAGGCTGGATGCAAAGGGGAGCTCTTGGTAGTCATCATAGCCGCCAAGAAGCGGCGATAAAACAGCACCAATTGGCCCCGGATAAATCGATCCGTATGAATGTCCGCCCACATGCCGGTAAACTGGGCACACATTGATGCAGGCTGCGCACCTGATACATTGGAGAACAGGCTGAAAGGCAGTACCTAATATATTGGACCGCCCATTGTCCACAATGACCAAGTGAAATTCTTCTGGTCCATCCACTTCTTCTTCTCCTTTTGGTCCAACGACAGAAATGTAACTCGTTAATTTCTGACCGACTGCACTTCTGCACAAAAGACCAACGAGGACATCCAGCTCCTCCATCGTTGGAACAATCCGTTCCATGCCCATAACGGCGATATGTGTCTTCGGGATAGCCGTGACAAGATCCGCATTCCCTTCATTTGTCACTAGGCAAATGGAACCTGTATTGGCGACAGCAAAATTACAGCCGGTGACACCAATATCTGCTTCGAGGAACTTTTCACGTAAGATGGCTCTCACAAAACTCGTCATATTTTCAGGTGTCTCTGACATCTCATATCCGAGCTTTTCGTGAAAGACTTCTCGTATTTGTTTTTTCGTCATATGAAGAGCAGGTGCCACAATATGTGAAGGAGGTTCATGATCATCTACTTGCAGAATATACTCGCCAAGATCGCTTTCCACCACCTCACAGCCGATCTCTTCAAGGGCTTGATTCATTTCAATTTCTTCTGTGACCATTGATTTTGATTTAACGATCTTTTGGGCCGCCTTTTTCTGTGCCACATGTTGAATATACGCCGATGCCTCTTCCTTTGTTTTTGCAAAAAAGACATGTCCTCCGCGTGCACTAACACTTTCACTTAACTGGTATAAGTAGTCATCAAGATGCGTCAGCGTATGCTGCCGGATTTCCTCGCCAAGCTCACGCCACTTTTCCCAATTGCCAAGCTCTTCGCTCGCAGCTAGCCGCCTTTCATACAGGCGTTCCTGTGCTGAGGAAACAGCACCTCTCATGACTTTATCTTCTAACCCTTCCCCGATTCGTTCTTTAAAGGCCTTCTCTCCAATTTTCATACTCATGTGCCGTTCCCCCTCTTAAAGTCAGCGGCTATTTAATACCTCTGCGATATGCATCACTTGAATGGGTTTATCAAGACGGTTCAGCCTCCCGCCAATATTCAGCAGGCAGCCGCAGTCAGCACCAATGATGTATTTAGCGTGTGTCTCCTCTATGCTTTGGACTTTCTCATCGACCATTTGCTCAGAAATAGGAGTCATTTTTACTGAAAAGGTTCCTCCAAATCCGCAGCAATTTTCGGCGCGCGGCAATGGTGTCATCGTCAAATCTTTGACATTTGACAACAGTGTGAAAGGGGCTTCCTTAATTCGCAGCAGTCTCGTCATATGACAGGATGTGTGATAGGTTGCGTTTCCTTTCAGGCTCGCTCCGACATCTGTGACGTGTAATATATCAACAATAAACTCGGTTAATTCATATGTTTTCTCAGCAAGTGCCTTAGCTTTTGCTGACCACACTGGGTCTTCTTTTAAAAGATGAGGATATTCTAAAAACATCGCCTTACAAGAACCTGACGGCGTCACGACATATTCAGCTGATTCAAAGGCTTTGATCATGTTTTTTGCTGCTTTAATGGTTTCTTTTGTATAGCCGCTGTTAAAGGCTGGCTGCCCGCAGCACACTTGTGCCTCTGGAAATTCCACTTCTACACCGAGCCTTTCTAATACTTCCACTGTGGCCTTTCCTACATTTGGCTGCATGGTGTCAATTAAACAAGTAACGAATAAATGGACTTTCATCGGCGAACTTCCCTTCTTTGCTGCAATTTGATGCATCAATTTGGTCATCTGATGACGAAATAACAGGCCTTATTTTCATTTTAATCCCAAATTTCTGAAATTTCAACGAGGTGATTTGTCTAAATTTGGACATATGGCTCGTGTAGCTTGAATGAAAAAAAACGCCCTTTTAATAGGACGTTTGAGAAAATTTATTTTGTAATCATTTCACGAATTTTTTCGTCGATAGGTGTTAACGGCCGTCCTAATAAGGTTTCGAAATCATGGCTTTCAACGGCTAAGGCACCATCGCGAATTCCGCTTTGAATGGCTTTGACAAATGGCACAGCTTCTTTTGGTACACCATTAGAAGCTAAAAATTCCCCAAATGTGTCGACATCAATTTGCTCCACTTTGATCTCTTTTCCGCTCACCTCACTGACAATGTGAGCAAGTTCAGTGTGTGTCCGAAGAGGGCCTGACAGTTCATATATCTCCTTGTCATGTTTAGAAAGTGTTAACGCATTTGCGGCCGCTTCTGCGTAGTCATTTCTTGTTGCCCAGCCAACCTTGCCATCACCAATTGGACTTAAAAATGGTGCGCCGCTAACGGCTGCTAGTATCGTATCTTTTTCATTTTCTACATACCAGTTGTTTCTTAGAAACACATGAGGAATGCCAGAGGCCACAATGGCTTCTTCAGTTTTTGCGTGGTCGTGTGCAAGGACAAGCTGACTCTCTCTTGCATTCACAACGCTTGTATAAGCAATAAAGGATACACTGGCTGCTTTCGCCGCTTGGATGGCAGCCGTATGCTGCTGCACGCGGTCACCATCCGCAGTTGAAATGATCAAAAGGCGGTCAATGCCTTGAAAGGCTGCCTTAAGGGTGTCTGGCTGAGTAAAGTCTCCACGGCGTACATCCACCCCGGCTTCCTTTAAATGTGCTGCTTTTTGCGGATCTCGAACACTCACCGCAATTTGTTCAGCTGGTACCTTTTTAAGTAAATGCTGGACGACGAGCGATCCAAGCTGTCCTGTTGCGCCTGTTACTAATAATTTCATTTGTTTGACCTCCTCATTTTTCATTCAACGGTGATGTACATACGTTATAATCAAAATGGTTACAACAAAGGTGTAAAAAAAGCTCCAATGTATGAGCTTTTTTATTCCGCCTCTGTCAATAATTGCTGAATTGTCACTTGCTTTAGGTGATTCTCAAGTGCAGCTTGTGCTTCTTTTAGTTCATGCCGCAGTCTCGTATCCATCGCTTGACCAATCGGGCATGCGATGACGGGCTGATGAAAGTTAAATAATTCTTCATCCTCGCTTACATCGACAGCGCGGTACACATCTAATAGCGTGATGTCCTCAGCCGGTCTTTTTAAATAAGCACCGCCTACTCCGCGGCGGATCTCAATAAGATCCGCCCGTTTGAGCATTGCCATCATTTTTCGAACAATGGCTGGATTTGAATTCACGCTCTCTGCAATAAAATCACCTGTACACTCTTTTGGAACACCTGCAATAAATGACACAATATGAACAGCAATCGGATACCTGTTGCTAATTTGTTTCACAATCTTTCACCACCGTTGTAATCAATATAGTTACAACGAATGATTTTGTCAATCAATAAACGGATTTTTCTTTCGATCCCAGTCCTCATATGTCATGATATCGTGGTCTTCTTCTGTATCAAGCTCAAGCGGGGCAATGCATTCAAGCAGATTTCCATCTGGGTCAAGAAAATAGATCGCTGCATGAAATTGCGGCGGATTATCGAGAACTAAAGGCTGCTTCTCTTCTGAAAAGCCAAACATTGGGTGAATGCTGATGCCTTTTTCAACCAGCCAAGCCTTGATTTGTTCGATACTAGACGTTGTAATTTGAAAAGCAACGTGCCGTGTCGAGGGATGATATGGGAAGTCATTGATATCTACTTTCCACAAGCCAAGCCAGCTCTTCCCTTTCTCAATCCATAAAAAAGCAACTCGTTCATTTGCGTGAGCAAGTGTCAATTCCAATTTTTCATAAAACGCAATAGATGTCTTTAAGTCACTCACAGGTAAATGGGCTTCATACAAACCTTTTATCATCATCAAAATCACTCCTTTTCTACCTTCTATTCTGCGGGAATTGATGAGATTCTGCCTCAGCAAAACGATGTATTTTATCCCCTTCATTGGTTTGAGAAGAATGATATGTTTGATCGATTACATATGGGGGAAGTTGTTCAAATAAAAGAAAGGAGCGCTTTATATGCCTTGGACGATGAATGATTATCCTGCTTCATTTAAATCATTAGACAACGTCATTCGAAAAAAAGCGCTTGAGATTGCGAACAAAATGATGCAGGAAGGCTATGACGAAAGTAGAGCCATCCCAATTGCAATCAGTCAAGCGAAAGAATGGAAAAAGAACGCAACGGAGAAAGAGATCGAGAATGTCTCAGCTCATGGTTCTGTCACGCCATCTAAAGACAGCAGCTCCGCAAGACCAGAGCTTATGGATCATGCGCAGCATGTCGTCAAACACGAAGAAGGCTGGGCGGTTCAAACAGAGAAAGCAAAACGAGCAAGTGAGGTCAAAGAAACGAAACAAGAAGCCATCGACCGGTCAAGTGAGATTGCATCTAATAAAGGGACTTCTGTTGTTATCCATAGAAAAGATGGGAACATTCAGGATGTGTTAAAACCGCAGTAAGACCGCTCAAAAGCGGTCTTATTTTATGCATTCTTTTCTTTTTTCGCTGGTGCTTTTCTTTTTTTAGGTGCTGCCTTTTTCGCTTTGGCTGGTTTTGATCGGTCGATTGAAGCCTGTAGAGCTGCCATTAAATCGGTCACATTGGATGCAGGATCTTTTTTGCCTGTCGTTTCTGGCTGAACTGTATGTTCTCCAGATATTTTATCTCCAATTAAATTCATCAGCTGTTCTCTGTATTCATCCTGATAGGCAGCTGGATCGAAAGTTGTGGTTAATTGCTCGATTAAAAGAAGCGCTGTATCTAACTCCTTTTTTACAATGTTTTCTTCTTGGGGGATATTCGGTACATCTGATACCTGTCTAATTTCATCAGGGAAATGAATGGTTTCCATCAGTAAAATATGTTCATAGCATCTAACGATTGCTAATTGCTCCTTTGAGCGGATCATAATCTTTGCGACACCAATTTTCCCCGATTCCTCTAAAGCTTTTCTTAATAATGAATAAGCCTTCGCTCCGCCGGTATCTGGTGATAAAAAGTAACTTCTTTCATAATAGATTGGATCAATCTCTTCTATCTTCACAAAATCAATGATTTCAACGGCTTTTTCTTCATTTTCTTTTCGCAGCTTTTCAAGCTCTTCCTCGTCTAATTCAATGAATTTATTTTTCGCATACTCGAACGCTTTGACGATTTGTTCTGGTGCCACCTCTTCCCCGCAGTTGGCACAAACTTTTTTATAGTTAATGGGCGTGTGACACTCTTTATGCAGCTGCCTTAATTTAATGTCTTTGTTCTCTGTAGCGGTAAACAGCTTCACTGGAATATTGACTAGTCCAAAGCTAATGCCGCCTTTCCAAACTGTATGCATCGCGTCGCCTCCGTTCTTTTCTCCTTACTATGCAATGTTTTCGTTAGACTTATGTATGTGAATGAAAATTTCATCCCACTCTAAGAACACATTATACGAGGAAGTGACATGCACAAATGAAACCTATGCGATTAACGGCTGCACATGAGGTTCCTACCGGTGCAGACTGGGTGTATGAATTAAAATATGACGGCTTTCGAGCCATTCTGACGTGGGAGCAAAACAAAATTCATTTAGAAAGCAGAGCCGGAAAACGATTAAATGAACAGTTTCCTGAGGTGATTGAACAGTGCGAACAATTAAGGGATCAGTTTGCTCTTTTTTTACCTCTGACGTTTGACGGGGAATTGGTCTTTTTACTGGATGAACAGCAAAGCGATTTTGCGAGGGTTCAGCAAAGAGGCAGGCTGAAAAACAAAGAGGCGATTAAGCAACAGGCTGAGCGGTTTCCATGTCATTTGATCGCATTTGATCTATTAAGATGCAAAGGGCAATCTCTAATTGATTTACCGTTGATAGAAAGGAAAAAACAGTTACAGCAAGTTTTCCAAGCAGCAAAACTTCCGCCATCTGTAAAGCTTGAGCACCCTTCCCTTCTTCAACTCATTCATACAGACACAAATCCTGAAAATATGAAAAAGCTGATGACGACGTATTTAGCAGAAGGACTCGTTGCGAAAAAAGGGACGAGTAAATGGCACGACAATACCCGGTCAAAAGAATGGTTGAAAGTCAAAAACTGGCGATATGTCTCTGTCATAGTGACTCATTTTGATAAAGAAAATGGCTACTTTCGAGGCTGTATTTATCAAGATCATCAACTCACTGAGGTTGTCCAATTCAAGCATGGATTTTCTAAAGAAGAAGAACAAACGCTTCGTATGCTCTTTCAAACAAAAGGCAAGCAGGCAGGGGCATCAGGATATGAAATCCCACCTTCTATCGTCGCGAGCATTGCTTGTATCTCCTTTGATGGATCCGCCTTAAGAGAGCCGCGTTTTTCTTCCTTTTTACTAGATACTGATCCAGCGACGTGTACGTTTCAGCAAATGCTCAAACAGCTATATCCGCTCCCTGCTGTGATTGACATCACTCATCCCGAAAAACCGATTGTGCCAGCTCTTCATCTGAACAAGGCAGATTACTTACTTTATTTGAGACAAGCCGCTCCCTATCTCTTGCCCTTTTTACGTGAAAGACGGCTGACTTTAATTCGGTTTCCTCATGGTGCCGGGGATGAATTCTTTTATCAAAAATCGACACCTGATTATGCGCCAGATTATGTGTTGACCGATCAAGCTGATGATATTGCTTACACGGTCTGTAATGACCCTCAGACGCTTCTTTGGCTTGGCAACCAGCTTGCAATGGAATTTCATATTCCCTTTGAAACAAGGGATACGAACCGGCCGGTCGAAATCGTCTTTGATTTAGACCCGCCATCTGTTAACGAGTTTCATCTAGCCATAGAAGCTGCCAAGCGAATCAAAACGCTTTTAGACGGTCTCTTTCTCACAGCCTTTATTAAAACAAGCGGTGGTAAAGGACTTCAAGTTTATATTCCATTAAAGAAAAAGGCCTTCACATACGTAGAAACGAGGACATTTACCGCGTTTATATGCCAATTTTTATGTGAACAAGCCCCTGAGCTATTCACTTTGGAACGTCTTAAGAAAAAACGTGGCAAGCGCTTGTATTTAGACTATATTCAGCACGATGCTGGAAAAACAATCATTGCGCCCTATTCACCAAGAGGAAATGAGCTTGGACTTGTAGCGACACCGCTTGAATGGAACGAACTCCATCAAGATGGACTTCATCCTTCTTTGTTTACCATGCCAGCTGTGATAGAGCGTCTAAAGGAAAAAGGCGATCCATTCCGACGCATGAGGCACCTTGCAAATGATGACACTTTCAGACAAGTTTTGCACCGGCTTGAGGACATTATCCCGGCACATAAGATGGACATACGCGGTCATTAAGCGTTACACTTACTCATTAGAGAGTAAGAAAGGGATGACCATTTTGACCGCACATTCATTTCGAAATATAGCACTTATTTTCTTGTGCCTTGCAGCAGGTATTGTGGATGTGATTGGCTATTTGAGCTTAGGGCATGTATTTACAGCCAATATGACAGGTAATATTGTGCTACTTGGCATTGCAGCAGGAAGCTCCTTGCAGCTTACGGCCCTTCATTCCATCACCGCACTGAGTGGATTTGTTTTAGGGGTTTTACTTGCTGTTGTGATAGGCGGAAAGCATGAGAAAACATTTTGGCCAAAAGCCGTTACACGTATCTTTATCATAGAAGTCCTGATACTGCTTCTATTTGCTCTCATGACCATTTTCCCTTATACACAAGGTGCTTATTTTATGCTCATTATCCTTTTAAGCATGGCCATGGGCCTGCAGACAGCGGCCGCTCGCAAATTAAATGTGGCTGGCATTTCCACAACGGTTCTAACGAATACACTCGCCAACCTATTTGAGGATTTGGCTCAGCGCATTTCACATCGGGAAAAAAGAACAGCTCCCATTCAGCATGTCAGTTTCATGCGAATAGGCTCTATTGTCTTTTACTGCCTAGGTGCTGCATTAGCGGCATACACAGATGCATTCGATCCGTTTATCATCATTTGGCTGCCTATCTCTATCCTAGGGGTCATTGTGATCACTGCTGCATTCAAGCACTTTCATCAATTGAAATAGCCAATCGAAAGATGGCTATTTCAATCTCTGTAATGAAACCACTAATAACTTCTTACATAAAAACCAGGAGGACGCCCCATAATGAACGTGGAGCCGTACGGGTATCCAGAAAATGTCCCAAATCCTCCATATCCAGGGAAACCGCCTAGACCAGAGTACACACCTGGGCTCACATAATACCCGCCAAAGCCGATATGAGGGCCCACTGCTCCTCCGCTAAAACCGCCTCCGTGAAATCCTCCATACACCCGTGGGTCCATACAATCACCTACCTTCTAGATACACTTCATCTCATCATATGCATGACAAATGGAGCGGTGTTCCCGCTTTTTCTTTTACTTCTATGTACAATAGACCAATTTGAGAAAATTTGAATGAAAAGTCCTGCAAAAAATTAAATTAAGCAAAGAAAGGTGACCTTTTTAACTTGTTGCTCTGCCCTATGTTTATTTAGAATAATGAGGCAGGTAACAAATTTGCACACCCCCTTTGTTGCGAATTCTTCTTATTAAACGTTCTTGTAGCGTTTAATAAGAAGAGCCTATTAAAAGTCAAAAAACCCTTGCTGACGACGATCAACAAGGGCAAGAGATAAATGGTGGATTAACCACCAATGATTTTTTCTGCTACTTCGAAAGAACCCGCAACGTTTTGAGTCAGAACTGACGCAGCGATCGCTAAACCTACAACGAATAATACTTTTAAACCTGTTTTCATCTTAAATCAACCCCATTCTTTTCATATGTAAATCCGCTTCTAAACTTTTGTTCAAATAAAAAACAGACTGCTCATAAAGTGCTTGCTTTTCACAATACTTAGCCGCAAAATGTGAAAGCTCTTTTACTTCATGATATTCATTCTTCTCTTCTAACTTTCTTAATTTCTCATCAATTTGTTGAAATCTTTGTGGTGCATTCGTTAAGTAAAGGTCATGGACGATGCCTATTTTCAGCTGAAACACTTCATGAGAAGCATCTTTTATTCGCGCATACGCAGCCTCTATATAGTGGCTTGCACGCTGCTTTTCACCAATCACACAGAGTTCCCGGCTCATCAGATACGTAGAATGGAAAAAGAAATCCGACTCGTAATATTCTTGATGGGACAATGCTTTTTCAAGATGACGTATTGATTCTTTCGGTTTATTCCAAAATGAATATAAAATGGCCACATTGTGATGAAGCTGAGCCAGCATAAAATCATCCTGCTCGCTTGTCAAAACGTCTTCCGCCAGACGATAATTTTCAAGCGCCTCTTCATATCGGCCGATCTCTGTTTGATTCGCCGCAATGAGAGAGTATGAAAGTGCCGTTCTTCTTTCATAATGCTTGTGCCGTTTATAAACGTGAAGGGCTCTCCTGATATAGCTTAATGAGAGCATGATATGACTAAGCCGGTAGTAAAGCCAGGCCACCTTAAAATCAAAATCAGCACGTTCGATCTCACTTGGAATTTTATCTAAGAGCTTTTCAGCACTTTGATACATTTGCAATGCAACCTCGTAATTCCCTTGATGCTGCTCATACACACCCTCATAAAAATCAAAATAGTAGGCAAGTCGGTTTGACAAGTCATCCTCTTTTTTCCCGTGGAGACCTTCCATACTTTTCGTTGAAACACTGCCCTTTTGACCTCTTAAATTGTACATGAGAATGTGATGCCTCTTCTCAAGAAGAGAATAGTACATAAGGATGTCCGCATCATCAATTTCCTCTACTGCTTGTTTCGCTTTAGCAAATAGCCGTTCTGCCTCATCTGCATGATCTTTTTTAATTTCCATGTTCCAGTCATTTAATAATGATGCCAATTCCGCAACAGGAATCTTGCTCATTCTACACCCCCAATCACCTTCAGCTGCATCACATGATTTCACTAAATATGGAACTTCTATTAGCAATTGCTAATTAGTCCATTCGAGATCATTTTAATATGAATCACTTAAATCTTCAATAACCGTTTCCTTTGAAAAAGCTTTTCTTTTTTCTAACCAATGATGTTTGCGTAAAAATTCCGCCTTTTTTCGGTTTTAAAATAAACAATCATCTCGGGATGAAATGAAAAAAGCCCTTTTTGGGGGCTTTTTGTACTTATTCCAATCGTATGATGGTAAGTGCCGCTCCAACAGACCCTCCCCCAAGTAACACCACTGTTGCGACTAAACCGAAAATTTGGAGAGAAATTTGGTTACCTGCTGCAAGTGTTGTAATGAGTGATACGTTGTAGGTAGATGCCGATAAAGCGGGTGTTAATATAGAACCGGGAATGGCAGATCCGCTGTTAACCAGCCTTGTTCCAGCAAGCAGCGCTGCATTTGTGTTCACTTGATAAGTGATGAAATAGCGACCCGAGACTGGCACTGTAAAAATCGTATTTCCACCACTTGCCGTAAAACCATCTAAACTCTGATTATTAGGCAAAGAAACCGCTATCCCGCCTAGGACAACAAGCACTGTACTTCCCAACGTATTAGACGCGTACATTGAGTTAGCGGTTACAATTGTACCGGTTGGACCTGTTGCTCCTGTTACTCCGGTTAATCCTGTTGATCCGGTTGAACCCGTCGATCCGGTTGGACCCGTCGATCCGGTTGGACCAGTTGCTCCGGTCGGGCCAGTTACTCCCGCTGAACCCGTTGATCCGGTTGGACCTGTTACTCCCGTTGAACCTGTTGATCCTGTTGGGCCAGTTACTCCGGTTAATCCTGTTGATCCGGTTGAACCCGTTGCTCCGGTCGGGCCAGTTACTCCCGCTGAACCCGTTACTCCCGCTGAACCCGTTGATCCGGTTGAACCCGTTGATCCGGTTGGACCTGTTACTCCCGTTGAACCTGTTGATCCTGTTGGGCCAGTTACTCCTGTTGGACCCGTTATTCCTCCACACATATTAAGCTGGGCACACATGCCTCTCACTTCTTTCAAACTGTGGAATCTTCAAGACATACACACTAATACTGATAATTGAGAGAAAAAGAAACGACAATACTTCCAGTCGAGGTCCCACCCGTAGCTACAATCCCAATGGAGTTAAGATCACTTAGCGTAATGGATCGACTCTCTCCTGGAGGTACAGTGAAATCTGGAACAGTCGCACCGTTGACCTCTAATGTCACAGTTGGAGCTACAGCCACGATTCCGTTGTTTTCCACCATAATGGTCCCGTTTATGACAAATGGTGTTCCATCCGTCCAGACGACTACTGGATCCGCTGCTGCTGCTAAATCGACTGTGAAGCATACCGCATCATTCACAAAGCCTGTTTGCTCATTACTACACCCGCCTAAAATAGCCATTTTAACCCTCCTTCAACCTATTCTTGATAGACTATGATCTAGTGATCTACGAAGATTGTGCGCTTATCCCAGACTCAAAGCCTTATTTTTTTCCTTTGTACCATGTTCAATTGAATGTCTAAACATGCTTGCACCTTTTCAGTGGTTTGATGATTGAAAATCAACATCATATCTTTTACAGTAATCGATCGACTTTCTCCTTTTTGAACACATATATCGTGACATGATTTTTTCGTTTGAATCGTGATAGAAACCGGCACATCTTGATCATCATGATGATGCAAAATCACTGTTGCTGCATTTGGTAATTTTGTTCCATTTCGCCAGATTTCAACCGAACTGGGCGATGTTGAAAAACCAAGAAGGAGGTGGTGAGGTTCTATGTTCTTTAAAATGATCGCATCATAGACTGGTTGTTCTGCTTCAATCATTCCGCATAAAAAAGAAAGATCAACAAGGATCTTTGAACTGGATCGATATAAAACTTTCTGACAGCACGCCGATCGCATGCAGCATGGAACAAGAAGCTCTAACACCACACAATTCTGTTCTTCATTGATGGAAATCAAGGAAAAATAGCAAGTCTTAAACACACTTTTTTCAAAGAACACCCATGAGTAGAAAGGTTCTCCATCTTCCATGAGTAGCAAAAAAGAAGGACTCATTGAACGCTTGTGAGTAAAGCTTTCATTTTTTGTTTGATTGTTTATCTCTTTCAGTTTACTCATCAACAGGTTTGTCACTTTCCATCAGCCCAATTCAATGCTGTATACAAATCCATATGGTCTTTTATCATATGTGCCTTTGACTATTTTGTGCGATTCGCCTATAGATCAGTAAACTAATTATCAGCACAGCTTTTCATTTATCCAGTTTCTTTATATAATATGATCAATAACTTCCGCGCCTCAGTAGCTCTAGAAGGGAAGAGCGCCGTAAAACAAATTGTAGCTGGCGGGTCGCAAGGCAAGGGTTTCAGAAGCACCGAAAAGCACACGAGCTGAGACAGGTGAAATTCCTGTCGGTGAAATTCCGTAGGGAAGCGTGTTGCCCCTAGCCTATGCTTACGAAAGGAGTGCGGGTTCGAATCCCGTCTGAGGCTTATGAGGTAGATGGAATGGGAGGATAAAATATCATGCATGTGTTTGAAGAGTATGTAAGCAACATTGGTAACCCAGAGCTGAAGCAGCGCACGCAAGACATTTTACAATGGATTTTAGACACATTCCCTCAATTAGAACCAAAAATTGCTTGGAATCAGCCCATGTTCACAGACCATGGCACATTTATTATTGGGTTTAGCGTGGCAAAACATCACATTTCTGTCGCACCAGAAGGAAAAGGAATTGATCACTTTTCAGCTGACATTGTACAAGCTGGTTACGATCATGGAAAAAAGATGTTTCGCATGAAGGAAAGCTTGCCAGTTGATTATCCTCTCCTAAAGAAAATCATCGAATTTAATATCGAAGACAAAGCGGATTGTACAACGTTTTGGCGAAAATAAAAAGTACCCCGATCTGAGCCATTATTAGATCGGGGCATTTTGCTGCAACATGTTATTTTGTTCTCTTTCTTACAACGTTCTGCTCAAGCCACTCATAACATGACAAGATGGCATTCACGCTCCTTTGACATATCGGTAAATAGACAACTGCAACCGCTATTAAACACGCTATAACAGCCCCTGCTAAGACATCAAAAGGATAATGGACACCTACCCATATCCTAGAAAAACCAACGGCGCACGCTATGATCAGCCAATAAACATGGCGTTTGTGAAAAAGCCAAAAGATCAGACATACAGAAAAAATAAAGATGGTATGATCACTCGGAAAAGAGTTATTCACTTCCTTTTGAATCAAAAGATTGACATGACTCATTTCGGCAAAGGGCTGCTGGTTGGAATAAAAAAATCCTGCAATTTTCCCAATTAACTCTGCCAATATGAAAGTAAGTCCAGCAGATACCACCATCCCCCTATTGGTTTCACTTCGATTTTGAAACCATATGAACAGACACGTGAGCGCTGCTAACAGCACAGTATATTCAGCTAGTCCAATGAATATCGGATTCAAATAACCATGATCGATACTGAGCTGATTCACCCACCTAAATAAATCTTCATTATATCGCTTCATCTCATTTCATTCCTTTTTCCTCGATTTATGATAAGGATAATTGAAATAAGATGACTCTTCCATCGATTGAACGAACAAACCATGGAACCATATGACATGTTTGTCACTTTGCTGTCACTGACATCATTTACTTACTGCTCTATAGAGAGTGACGCTGCTTCCATTCCTTTTTTAGTAAAGCATATTGGTACGTGTTTTCATATTTAGGGGTGCCATCCTCATATGTAGTAAATGAAATAAACTCAAGAAAAAGGCCTTCTCTCCGCATGCCTAATCGCTCACATAATGCCTGCGAACGGACATTATCATCTTCTACATAGGCATAAAGCCGCCTTGCTGCCTTTTCTACAAATAAATAGGACAAAAGCGCCACAGCGCTCTCTCGTGCATATCCCTTTCCTTCATATGCTTCATTGAAATTCCAGCCGATTGAATACGTATCAGGATCCTCTTTTAAATGAAACAACTCACCGATAATCTGTTGGTTTTCTTTTAAACAAACCGCTACATATGAATGGTCTTCTTTTCTCTTTTTCACTATAGCCAAAGCTTCTTCTAATGAAGAAATTCGATCGGCGAGAAAACAATTTACTCTTGGATTAGACAAGTACTCAAGCATCCCTGCTGCATCTTCATCGCAAAACGGTCTAAGCATTAAACGATTCGTTTCTAATTGATTCATAAATGACTCCTCACTGTTTTTGCTTTATTTCGTGTTTTCTAGTCTTTTCATATTTTAGATGACATGCACCAGCTTTGACAATCAAGTTATTCTGAAGTGTCTTCAAATAAACGAAACTCATAAAAAGCATTTTGCTATTAAATCATTTGGTCAAAACTGATAAAATAGAACTTATGTTTCTATTTTATGAAAAAGGGGTTACACGATATGATCAAAACAGTGGATGGCAACATTTTAGAGGCAAGTGAAGACATCATCTGTCACCAGGTGAACTGTAAAGGGGTCATGGGCGCTGGATTAGCCAAACAAATCAAAAGCAAATACCCTAATGTGTACAAAGAGTATAAAGAATTATGTACAGAACAAGGAGATGACTTGTTAAGCTCCGTTCAACTCATCACAACTAATGACGGAAAAACAATTGCCAACTTATTTGCTCAAACCGGATAATGCAAACGGACTACGATGCCTTACGCAGCTGCTTGCAAAGCCTAAAAGACACAGTAACCCATTCAAATGAAACGAAAAACCATACTTCCATCGCCATTCCCTACGGGATCGGCTGCGGACTGGCTGGCGGCGATTGGGCGATTGTGGAAGGCATGATTGAAGAGGTATTGGGTGGGTGTGAAGTGACGGTTTATCGGTTTAAATAATGGAATGAGTTTTTTATGATATGAAATATCAAATACAGGCACATAAAAACCCTCCTTGATTAGGAGGGTAATGCGTGTTAGTTGTCGTCTTTATTTTTTAAATAATTTAATACAGCTTCTTTATCTTCCTCATCTTCAGGGAGAAATCCAAAGGTTTCATATTCCCAAACTGCTATTCTCTGTATATTGTCAATTCCTAAAGAATAAACATCTTCGTATCCAAAATCAATAGTGAATTTCCCTGAAACATCTAATTGGAGAGTAGCTGTTGTCCAAGCACCTAAATCATTTTGTATATATGTCTTTTTCAACTCTTCAAAAATTTCACTAAGTTCGTATAATAAGTGGATGTATGTTGACTTACTTACATTATATTTATGAGGAATTTGATGTCCATTTACATATTCTTTTTCATTTTGCTCATTAAAATAAAACACTATCTCAGCCGAATCATCAAGTATTTCTGCATACATCCAAACTTTATCCCAATCACATGGTATTAATTCATTAATTGATTCTGCTATTTTTTTATAGTTTATTTCTAATTCTTCCATTGAGTTTTAACCTCCAGGTTGATTCTTAATAAATGCTTGAGAATAACGTTCTCCAATTTTATACTCCACAGAGAAACTAACAGGTCGTAATGAATCTCCATTATAGATAGGTTCAATGCTCACTGCTACTTGTTTAGGTGGGTTTGAATTTAAAGCTTTCAACCACCGTTGCTCCATAGTGTACCATTTCCCGCCACTACGATTAATCTGTGAATTCATCGGAAGCAGGTTATCAATATCACCTGAACCTTTAAAAATTGACGCAATTAAATGACCACCATCATCATCCAGTAATCGATCTGGCTTGCCTGAATTAGATTGGGCGTATTGGTTTCTTTTGACCTCTCCGTATTTTAAATCACTTGCTTCAACTTTGACAATACGTCCGTAGTGATCGGTTGTGTAGGTGTAGCCTTGCTTTGTTGAATAAACGACATTTGGTTTTAATACTTTTTTACGTTTCCATCTCACATAGTGATCTCCGTAACTGACAACAGCCGGTGGTGATTTAGGTGCTGGTAATCGTCTGCCTGTCTTAGAGATTCCGTAGCCTGAATTATTGTCGAGACGCTTTGCCATGGAGAGGAGTTTATTTTTGAGATTTTCGCCGTCAAATACATTGTACGGAAGCTTCGGTCCACCAGCCATTTGAAACTTTGGTGAGTACGGCAATAGATTCGGAATAGAGACTCTGTCTAATGATTTTGCTCCTTGTTCAAGCCCTTTCTTCACTGTAGTTTTGGCCGCGGTTGTCCCTGTTTTTGTGATGGCTCCTGCCCCTTTGGAACCAAAGACGATTTCTGCTAGTGAACCAGTCGCATAGGCGAACCAGTGTGAACGAGAATACGCATCACCATCTATGACTTCTTTTTGGAATGAGTCTGAAATCGATTTTCCAATCGCTTTCGATGTTTCAATTGGATGAGAAACAGCCGTAATGACTGATTCTACGGCACCACCAGGGTCTGTTACAAGATCGTAAATGCCAACTACTGTATCTTTGGCCACATCATATAGACCAACTGCAGCACCTTTTACACTATCAACGAATACCTCTGATGCTTCTTCCTGCGCTTTGATTTGGAGCAGCTGGCTGTAATACATTTTTTGATCGTAAGAAAGATTTTCATATCCAATTTCGTCTACAATCTCAAAGTATTTCGCTTCTGATATACACGAGGGATCATTGAGCTTTTCTTTCAATTCTTTAATTCTTCGTTTCTCTTTTTCTTCTTTTTTCACTTTTAAATATGCTTTCACCTGTGCATCGATTTTATCATGATTCTTGTACACATCTGTCTCATGAAATGCTTTTGCATCATAATACATGGGCTGAGCGTTCTTACCTTTTCCTGTAGCAGCCATCATTTTTGTATAAAAAGTTTTGAGGTGATTCTCAATCTCTTCTGACTTTGCGTATTCTGTTTTTAGCTCATGATCTATTTTATGTAAAGCATCAATTGTCTCTTTTCTTTTTTTGTTCGCATCGTCTAAATGTTCATTGACCTCTTTACTTGAAAATGTGTGTAATTCAATTAAATCACTGATATCGTCAAAAATAGTGGAAAGAGCTTCTTTTTGTTCCTTGACCATATCTTTATTATTCTGAATGCCTTGCTTCAATTGAGCATCTAGGAAGTGCTCATCAATAAATGTACTCCCGCCTAATGATTCATCATCCAGCTTTCCTTTCACTCCATCTAAAAAAGCTTTTTGCATATCGATAAAATCAAGATAAGTGTCTGCGTATAGTGCAAGATCATTATAAAAAGCTTTGATATTATCTGCACCTTTTCCAGTAAACTCATCACCTAATCCCGATACACCTTTTAATGCTTTTTTCACAAGTTTCATCTCTTCTTGAAGCTCATGATAGGCCTTTGACCTCTGTTCGACAGCTGATAGTAAAGATGGAGCATCTAATATTTTCATATAAAAAAGACTCCTTTTATGGAATATTCTTTTACTAGAATACCATAAGGAGTCTGACACTTTAATCCATTTTATCGTTTTTTAACCAATTATCCTCCGTAGTGGTGGATTAAAACCCTATCGCTTTTATGAACCTGCACCTCTAGAGAAAAGTAACACTACCTCATTTTTAGCATCAGCTTGAGTTTGTTGTCCAACAGGCATTCCAAGAATTGTACCTAATAGCAAAGCAGTAGTAATCATCATCATTATTTTTTTCATGATCATATGACCTCCTTTCCTATAAGCGTACAAGATTTTAAAGCCAATTCCAAGAAGTAGTTACTTTCTTCATAAAGATTTAACTTCTTATAAATGGATGCAACATCAGGAGCTAGAGCCTCTATATCAACATATGCTTTTCTTTCTTCCAAAAAACATAGCCCTTTCTTGATATCCTCATAGCTTTCCCGTGGTGTTGTATAACATTTCTCAAGGATATTGAATTTCAAAATAAAGTTTGTGTTTTGCTGTTCTTTAGAAAAGGATTTCCCCTCAGCAACCCAACTTATTGCCTGATCCAATTGATTTGATTTATAGCTTGATCTTGCAAATTCATACGCACATTGTAAGTATGAAACAGGGGCTGACTGTTTTAGATCATCTGCGAAAATTGCTTTGTTAAAATATTCAATGGCTTCTATATGGTGGTCATCCTGAATTTTGAGAAATCCTAAATCATAATAAGCCAACGCTAACAATCTCTTATCATCCTTCTCAATTAGTCTATCAACACACTCCAAAAGCATTTTTTCAGCTTTGTCTAGTCTACCATCATCAATCAAATTCAGTGCCAACAACATATTACAGTTTATGGTCTGTATGCTGTAGCCTTCATGACCTTTATAGATATCTTTTGCTGTTTGTAGATGATGGTGAGAAAGGAGCGTGACCTTATTGAAATAGTAGAGTGTGCCAATTTTATAATGGAACTCAGCCTTTTCAATTTCATCATGTACCTTATCCAATTGTCTCTCAGCTACTCTAAATAGGACTAGAGCTTCTGAATAATTATTCCTTGCACTCTCGTACATACCTTTGAAAAGATAAAAGTAAAACCTTAACATGTCATCTGTTTTGACTCTTTCGCTTTCTGTTATTGTTGGCTGCCCCACTAAATCTTCCATAAGTACCTTAAATCTATAATCAAGAATATTGAAATAGAGTAAAACATCTTGATTTTCTTCCATTTCGCCTAACATCTCTTGAATCTCATCCCTCAACTCTACTGCTTGTGAAACTTCCCTCTTTTTAATATGTAAATACCATTTGTTGAGAGTGTTTGCTACATCTACAGAGGAAATCAAACCCGACATCCCATTACCCCCTTGCTCTCATTTCCTTTGTATAATTTTAACACGATATTTACAACATATGTAAAGTCAAGGTGGTCATTTTAAAAGTTTTCGGTATCCCGCAAAATGCAAAAATACTAAATCTATAATAGGTATGTTTTATGAGAGTGCATTAAACTAGAAGCGACATGGCGGTAAAGAGTTAAACATAAGTATACTGTAACACAAGAAGTAACAGAGCTTTCTAAAGATGGATTTAGTACAAAAAAGAAGCGCAAGTTGATGCTTAAAACATGAAGAATTGCTTAGAAGTGATATTGAAGTTGATGGCGTAGAAACAACTTTAAAACATTTTCTTCCGGAACACTAATTCTCTTTGTAAATCTAGATTTACACCTCTTTTTCTTCTTTTTTGAATATAATTTGACCAAAATAAAAACCCCCTGAAGCCAATGGCTCCAAGGGGTTTCTTGATTAATACTGAGACATATACTGATCGCGTTCCCATGGGTGTACTTGGGTTCTAAACATATCCCATTCGATTTCTTTTGATTCGATGAAGTGCTCGAATAAGTGATCGCCTAGTGCGTTGACCATGACTTCGTTTGATTTCAGCAGCTCAAGTGCTTCTGCAAGTGTTGCAGGCAGGTCAGCGATGCCGTTTTCAAGGCGCTCTTCTTTGTCCATGACATAGATGTTTCTGTCAATTGGTGCTGGTGCGTCTAGTTTGTTTTTGATCCCGTCAAGACCTGCTGCAAGTAATACGCTTAGTGCAAGGTATGGGTTTGCAGATGGGTCTACGCTGCGCACTTCTACACGTGTGCTGATGCCGCGTGATGCAGGGATACGGATTAATGGGCTACGGTTTTGTGCACTCCATGCCACGTAGCAAGGTGCTTCATAACCAGGTACAAGACGCTTGTAAGAGTTCACCGTTGGGTTTGTGACCGCTGTAAAGCTAGTTGCATGCTTGACGATACCTGCGATAAAGTGTCTAGCCGTCTCGCTTAATTGTAAATCTGCTTTTTCATCAAAGAATGCGTTTTTGCCATTTTTGAATAATGATAGGTTACAGTGCATACCAGATCCGTTTACACCAAACAATGGTTTTGGCATGAATGTCGCATGAAGACCATGCTTTCTCGCGATCGTTTTGACAACGAGTTTGAACGTTTGAATGTCATCACAAGAACGGATGGCGCCTGCATATTTGAAGTCAATTTCATGCTGTCCAGGTGCTACTTCATGGTGAGACGCTTCAATTTCAAAGCCCATTTCTTCAAGCTCAAGCACGATATCACGGCGGCAGTTTTCGCCTAGATCTGTTGGTGCAAGGTCAAAGTATCCACCTTTATCGTTTAATTCAAGCGTTGGCTCGCCTTTTTCATCTAATTTAAATAAGAAGAATTCTGGCTCAGGTCCAAGGTTGAAATCACTAAATCCTAGGTCTTCCATTTCCTTTAAGACACGCTTTAAGTTGTTACGTGGGTCTCCATCAAATGGCGTCCCGTCTGGCTTGTAAATGTCACAAATAAAGCGTGCAACTTTACCTTTTTCTGCTGTCCAAGGGAATATAACAAATGTGTTGAGATCTGGGTATAGATACATATCTGATTCTTCAATACGTACGAAACCTTCAATAGATGAACCGTCAAACATACATTTGTTATCGAGAGCTTTTTCTAACTGGCTCACAGGAATTTCAACATTTTTAATCGTTCCGAGAATGTCTGTAAATTGCAGACGGATGTACTTTACATTTTCCTCATTTACTAATTTTACGATATCTTCTCTTGTGTATTTTGCCATTTCGTAAAACTCCTCCCCTACAAAAGGTAAAATTGTATAGCAATGCTTTTGCTAATTGGTTAACGGAAGAACCTTGACATATCCCCCTGCCTAAAGGTCGTTCCTTGTTGGAAACGTCCAGCCTGAATGAGTTCCTTCTTCAGTAGCTTCCTGAGTTCATCATCTGTCAAGTTGTGCTTCGCTGTGGATTTCTCCTCGGTCTTTGCATCAGACGCTGGATGTTCTGCCTCAGCTTTGGCAAAAAGTTTTTTGATTCCTGCCATGTTTACACCTTGTTCGATGAGGTTTTTAATTTCTAGTAATTTATCAACATCATGGAAAGAAAATAATCGGCGATTCCCATCACTTCTTGCTGGAAATACTAAACCATTTTCCTCATAATAGCGAATTTGCCTTGCAGATAATTCTGTTAGCTGCATGACAATCCCAATTGGGAATAAAGGCATTGAGCGGCGAATGTTATCACTCATCTCAACTGTCTCCTCCTCTTTGCTTAAATTTATTATATGTCATGTTATATTATGTGTCAACATTATGTTAGGAATATTAACATGAATTTTTTTATCGAGCAGGTATGTCGATAAAACCTTGTTCCATTAAGGCATCTACAGCACTGCAAATCGCATTTTTCACATGGGCATACGTGAGTCCGCCTTGAACGTAGGCTGTATAAGGCGGTCTGATCGGTCCATCGGCTGACAATTCGATACTAGCTCCTTGGACGAAGGTGCCCGCTGCCATAATGACATCATCCTCGTAACCCGGCATATAGCTTGCATGCGGTGTGACGTGACTGTTGATCGGAGATGCATATTGAATCGCCTGACAGAATGCAATCATTTTGTTAGGATCACCAAATTCGACGGATTGAATTAAATCCGTTCTTTTCGCATTCCACGCCGGGTTCGTTTGGAACCCGAGCTTCTCAAGAAAACGAGCCGTGAACACTGCACCCTTTAAACTTTGCGCCACAACATGCGGTGCTAAGAAAAATCCTTGATACATTTCCTGAAGCGCATAAAGCGAGGCACCCGCTTCACTGCCGATGCCCGGTGATGTCATTCGATATGAGCAAGCTTCTACCAATTTTTCTTTTCCAACGATGTAGCCGCCTGTTTTGGCAAGCCCGCCGCCTGGGTTTTTAATAAGGGAACCCGCCATAAGATCCGCTCCCACATGACATGGCTCTTGTAATCCAGTAAATTCACCATAACAGTTGTCCACAAACACAATGATTTCTTCATTGATCTCTTTTACAAATGAAATCATTTGCTCGATTTCTTCTATTGTAAAGGAAGGTCTTGAAGCATAGCCTTTTGAACGCTGAATGCCGATCATTTTTGTTTTAGAGGAGATCGACTCTTTTACTTTGTCATAATCGACGGATCCATCTTGCCTTAAATCAATGGCCTTGTAATCAATCTGGAAGTCTTTTAATGAGCCTGTCCCTTCTTTGCCGCGAATCCCTACAATTTCTTCTAGCGTATCGTATGGTTTTCCCGTCATATAGATCAATTCATCGCCAGGTCTCAGCACACCAAATAACGCAATGGAAATGGCATGTGTGCCGGAAATGATCTGCGGACGCACAAGGCCGCTTTCTCCCCCGAAGACGTCCGCATAAATTTTTTCTAGCGTGTCTCTTCCCATATCATCGTAGCCGTATCCAGTTGTTGGATTAAAGTGAGAGTCACTGACTCTATGCTTTCGGTAGCTTTCAAGCACCCGCCACTCATTTTGTTCGCTCTTTTGATCAATTTGCTGATGCATGTGTAAAATGTCTTGTTCTGTTTCTGCTGCTACTTTTTCTAAAATACTGCCATGTTTTAATGTATGAAACATCTTGATTTAATTCCTTTCTTACAACATATACTTCTTGATTTGACCTAATATGGTCTGCTCCTCACCGCTAAACCCGGTGATGTCATAAAGTTCTGCTTCTTTTTGAAATTCTAGCGATTCCACGAGCGTTTCTGATTTTAATGCGGAGATGAGCTTTCCTTCATACGCTGGAATCTTCACATGATATGGCTTTAAAAAGTTTTGTTTCAGTTCTGCCATAATATCCGCTTTTAATCGCTTTACATCTTCTTCGCGTCTCGCACTGATTAACAGATGACGATGCTTTGAAGATGGGATGAAATCCGGTCTGATTTGATCTTCTTTGTTATAAACCGTCAGCATCGGTATACGGTCTGCTTCTAGTTCTTCTAATAACTCATGAACCGTCCGTTCGTGACCTTCGTAATCCTCATTAGAAGCATCAATGACATGAAGCAAATAATCGGCTTCCTTCACTTCTTCAAGAGTGGAACGAAATGCCGCAATGAGTGTTGTTGGGAGATCTTGGATAAAACCAACGGTGTCTGAAATCAGCACACTATAGCCAGATGCTAATGTCATCTTACGTGTCATTGGATCAAGTGTCGCAAACAGCAGATCTTCTTCATGACTATCTGCATCTGTTAATTGGTTAAACAAAGTAGATTTTCCGGCATTCGTATACCCAACAATGGCAATTTGGAACACACCATTTTTCTTCCGGCGCTCCCGGTATCTTGTCCGGTGTTCTTTGACTGTAGATAATTGCCCGTTAATTTCATGAATACGGTTTCGAATATGGCGTCTATCTGTTTCAAGTTTTGTTTCACCTGGACCTCTTGCGCCAATTCCTCCGCCTTGCCTTGAGAGGCTGATCCCTTGTCCGCTTAGTCTCGGCAAGGCATACTGAAGCTGGGCAAGCTCTATTTGCAGCTTCCCCTCTCTTGTCCGGGCTCTTTTTGCAAAGATGTCTAAAATCAATTGTGTCCGATCGATAATTTTCACATCTAAGGCAGTTGCCAAAGCTTTTAGCTGACTTGGAGACAGTTCATCATTAAAAATAATGACATCACATTCGAATTCCTCGCAAAGCACTTCAAGCTCTTCTACTTTCCCTTTACCGATATATGTTGCGCTGTCTTGTCTATTTCTCTTCTGCGTCATTACGCTGACAGCTTCACCGCCAGCCGTTTTGGTTAAGGAAGCTAATTCTTCCATTGAGTATTGAAAGCGTTCATCCGTGACATGCGGCAATTGACAGCCGACAAGGATCGCTTTTTCTGTCATTTCATGTTCATTCAACGTCAGTTGTTTCCTTTCTGTACTTAAGTTTTCAGTAGTACCATCATACCAAACACACCACACGTATACCACTATTCGGATGGTTTATTTTAGTATCTCTTTATAAAAAGGATACGCCATTTTAAGTAGGCGTATCCTCTTTCATTTGGAGATCGTGACTTTTAATCGTGAGCAAATCTTTTTTATCATAATGATCCACGAGCAGGAGTCTCATCGCTTGGGTTCGAATGGCCTTTTCAATCGTGTTTCGCACAAAACGGCCGTTGCTGAATTTCGCAGGACTCGTGGTGCTTTTAATGTGCATTAAGTAATCTCGTAGCTTCCATTCAGCTTCTTGAGTAAATATATATTCTCTGTCAGCCATCATCCGTTTGGCAATGTCCATGAGCTGATCGACGGTATAATCAGGAAAGCTGATATTGATTGGAAATCTCGATTGCAGGCCGGGGTTTAATGATAGAAAATGATCCATTTCCTTGGAGTAGCCAGCAAGAATGAGAATGAATTCGTGCTGTTTGTCCTCCATATGTTTGACTAGGGTATCAATCGCTTCTTTCCCAAAATCCTTTTCGCCTCCGCGGGCAAGAGAATAGGCTTCGTCGATGAACAAAATGCCGCCTAGTGATTTTTTAATTAAATCCCTTGTTTTTTGAGCAGTATGACCGATGTACTCGCCGACTAGATCTCCGCGTTCCGCTTCAATTAAGTGACCTTTTGAGAGGACATTCATTTCAAAGAAAAGCTTCCCGACAAGTCTTGCAACCGTTGTTTTCCCTGTGCCCGGATTCCCTTTGAACATCATATGAAGCGCTTGTTTACCTACCTTTAACCCTTGTTCCTGCCTTTTTTGATTGACAAAGATCCAAGCATAAATCTCTTTTATGTTTCGTTTCATTTCATCCATACCGACAAGGCTGTTCATTTCACGCTCTATTTCCCGTAAGATGCTGTGTTTTGCCTCATTTTTCTGCAAGGCTTCTAGGTATTCTGCCTCTGAATCTGCATCAACCAATACTTGCTTTTGTCCGTTAAGTATAATATTGATTTGGCCGTTGTTTTTATATGTGACAGCTCGCTCCAACGTATTCACCTCTCGCTCTTCTCTCTTTATTCTATTCGGGTGGAGCTGTAATCGTGACAATCGCCCGCTTAAGCCCAAGTTTGCTGTCAAAATGACCCGAGATTCCGAATATTGTAGGGATTTCTGCGGTTTCCCAGGAAATGATGTGCTATTTCCATTGTATTCATCCCATTTAGGCGGACAAACCAACAATTTGTTTTTTCTTAGAAAAATGTAGCTTTCTCATCACAAATTGTGCAGAAAAGAGTCTCAATGATTTCCGCATTTTGTACAGGCAATTTTTCTATTTTCTCATAAAATAAAGACGAGGTGATGAATAGATGGTGAAAATTTTTATTGATCCTGGCCATGGAGGAACAGATTCTGGAGCTGCTGCTAATGGACTTTTGGAGAAAAATATCACACTGCAAATCGCGATTTTATTGAGAGATATGTTGATTAGTGATTATGATGACGTTTCCGTCCGCTTAAGTCGTTCAATTGATCAATCCGTTACTTTGGCCCAGCGTACAAATGCGGCAAACAGCTGGGGAGCTGACTATTTCGTGTCTATTCATGTTAATGCAGGCGGGGGCACAGGTTTTGAAAGCTATGTGTATCCTGGCGTTTCAGCACCAACCACCACGTATCGCAATGCCCTTCATGATGAAATTGTTCGCTCGGTGGATTTTGCCAACCGCGGCAAGAAAACAGCGAACTTCCACGTTCTTCGAGAAACTTCTATGCCCGCTATTTTAACAGAGAATGGTTTCATCGATACGACAGCTGATGCAAATAAGCTCCGCAACGCAACCTTCCTTCAAGGCATCGCTCGCGCTCATGCCACTGGATTAGAGAAAGCCTTTCAGCTGAAAAAAAAAGCTAGTAATCTTTATAAAGTTCAGGCTGGAGCTTTCAAGGTGAAAGCCAATGCAGATGAATTAGCAGCCACGCTGAAATCAAAAGGCTTTGACGCCTTCGTTGTATTAGAGGGCGGTATGTTCCGAGTACAAGCCGGAGCTTTTCGTACAAAGCAAAATGCGGATGACCTCGTCGCAAGATTGAAGCAGGCCGGTCATGACGCATTCGTTTTCCAATAACTGAAGCTGTGATAACGAAATAAACCGGCTCAAGTCTGCTGCTGAGCCGGTTTATGATTGATTCCTTTATGCTAAAATGTTCACGACAAATTGAGACCACGTTTCAAGTCGATCGAAGTATTCAGGCTTTTTCAAATCGGATGCTTTCATCCATTTTCCTGAGATTTGATCTGTTTCTTTCACTTCTACATGAGCGCCTGGAGATAATTCAAGCGCCGATAACAGTCCAATGTGCACACGGCCGACACTGTTGTCATCATCATTAATTAAACCAAGGGTTTTCATCTCAAGTTTGTCTTCTTCTTGAATAGAAAGTTCCTCGTCTAGTTCACGATCCGTATTTTCTTTTAGAATTTCAGCAAAGTTTTTGCCTTCGATGAAATTCATGTGACCACCAAAGCCAAGAGATAACTTATGATGCAATCGAGTCTCTCCCCCGCCTTGAAGCCTTTCATATACATACACTTCGTCCTCACGCTTAATCACGACATAAGGAATCGGCTGCTTGAAGTCAGGATTTTCTTCCGCATCGCCTCTGCGCATCTGCTTGAAGTGTTCTTCGATTTCTTTCATAATTGTGTTAATTGTTTTCTCTTCACTATTCACACCATTAAACACAAGCGTCTCGTTTTGGAACACGCGTGTGCGCGGTGCAACTAGTATGATTTCATCCATTTTTCCCATGTTCGGTAACCTCCAGTATGTAATGCATTGTATGAAATGGCAAAAAGCCAAAACGAGTGATGCGTTTTGACTTTTACGCCTTACTTATGATTCATCTCCAAAGAAGAAGTCGTCATCTTTTAACGGCTCAACCGTTGCTTTTTTGTAGCCGTTCCCTTTCATTGAGAAGAAGTCATGCGATTTTGTTTTTGTATTGAGTCCGTTCAATACAATTGGATTGATCTCTTCTTCTTCAAAGTAAGGGGCAAATCCAAGGTTCATTAACGCTTTATTGGCATTGTAACGAATGAACTTTTTCACATCATGCGATAAATTGACTTGGTCATATATATCTTCCGTGTAATGAAGTTCATTTTCATAAAGCTCGTTCAAGAGGTCAATCGAGAAATCATATAGCTCTTTTTGCACGTCAGGTGTTTGTTTGTTGTAAATTTCTTGTGCTAATAATCCAACATATACACCGTGAATCGCTTCATCACGCAAAATCAAGTTGATGATTTCACCACTTTGCATGAGCTTTCCTTGTCCATAGAAATAAAGCGGGTAGTAAAAACCACTGTAAAATAGGAAGCTTTCTAAATAAACAGAAGCAACCATTGCTTTAAAGAGGGAAATCGGATCGTCCTTTTGAATCGAACGGTATAAACTGACAATCATATCTGCTTTCTTTTGCAAGAATTTATTCTTTTTGACCCATTCAAACACTTCACTGATCGTTTCAGTTGGTGCGAGTGTCATGAAGATATTTGAGTATGATTTCGCATGTACCGCATTTTCCATCATCGCCATAAAGTTTAATACTGCTTTACGCTGATGGCCTTCTACATGTTCAGCCACAATCGGCATCCCTGTATTTCCTTGTTCTGTATCAAGTAAAGTCAATCCAGCAAGTACCTTCATGTACGTATCTCGCTCTTTTTCACCTAGATATTTCCATGTTAAGAGGTCCCCGTTTAAGGAAATCTCTTCAGGAAGCCAGAACTGCTTCACATTTTGGTTGTAAAACATTTGTGTAAAATCATCTTCGTGTTTTGACCAGTTGGCTGCATCATAAATTTTTGTCACGTTAAACTCTCCTTTAATCAAACAACACAAGAAAGACAGCCTTCCTGCCCTGTATCCTTCGTTCTTGCATAATAAAGTGTCTTAATGCCTTTATGGTGTGCATACAGATCGATGCGGTTTAGGTCACGCGTTGTCATCGTATCTTTCAGGAATAGTGTAAAGCTGATTCCTTGATCGACGTGCTGCTGAATCGTTGCGATCATATCGACCACTTTAAACATATCCATATCGTACGCTTCTTTATAGAAGAACCAGTTTTGCGCTGAAAGACCTGGCATTGGGTAATACGTTTTGCTGTTGCCGTATGTTCTTTCTTCGATACGTTCCATAATTGGCATAACAGAGGCTGTTGCCGATTGCACATAAGAAATGGAACCTGTTGGTGCAATACATAAGCGGTAGCTATGGTACATGCCATTTTCCGCTACAAAGTCTTTGAGTGCTGCCCAGTCTTCTTTTGTTGGAATGTGCATGCCTTCAAATAATGCTGCTGCTTTTTCTGTTTTTGGTGTGAAATCATTCTCCACGTATTTATTGAAGTACTCGCCCGTTGCGTAGCCAGAGCCTTCATAACGATGGAATGTTTCTCCTTTTTCTTTTGCAAGCTCACTTGAACGTTTAATTGAATAGTAGTTCACCATCATAAAGAACGTATTCGCGAAATCTCTTGCTTCTTCACTTTCATAGGCCATTTGGTTTTGAGCCAAATACCCGTGAAGGTTCATCGCACCAAGTCCGATTGATTTCATCGCTTTGTTCGCTTTTCGAACAGCCGGTGCATTGCGAATATCTGTTGTTTCAGATACAAGCGTGAGTGAGTCTGTTGCTAGTTTGACCGTTTTTTCGATCGATTTGTTTTTCATGACATTCATGATATTTAATGAACCAAGGTTACAAGAAATATCAAGACCAATTTCATCTTCTTGATCATAGTCCGCGTAAGAAGAGACCTCTGAAGCTTGAAGCACTTCTGAGCAAAGGTTTGAGAATTTCACTCGTGAAATATGGTTTAATGCATGCTCTCTATTCACATTATCTTGGAACATGATATATGGATAGCCAGATTCTGAGCGAAGAACAGCCAATTTTTCAAGAAGCTTTCTCGGATTGACTTTTTCTTTTTTGATTTTCGGGTTTTCTACAAGCTCATCATACATTTCTTCCATGTCCATCTCATCAAGATGCTGTCCATATTCTTTATAGACTGTGTGCGGATAGAAGGTGTAAGCTGTTTTATCTTCTCTGGCAAGCTCAATAAATTTATCCGGGATGACGACACCGATGGACAATGTTTTCACACGCACATCTTCATCTGCAGAGATTTTTTTTGTATCTAAGAAATCATTAATATCTCTGTGGAAAATATTAAGGTAGGCACTACCTGATCCTTGTCTTTGTCCCATTTGATCTGCATATCTGAATGCATTATCAAGAAGCTTCATCACGCCGACGACACCTTTTGTCGCGTTTTCAACATCTTTAATTGCTTCGCCTTTTGCACGAAGCTTTGACAAGTTCAAGCTGACGCCGCCGCCTAATTTTGAAAGCTGCATTGAAATATCAATCGCTCTTGAAATATCGTTTAATGAGTCATTCACTTCAAGCAAGAAGCAGCTCACAAGCTCACCGCGTCTTTTACGTCCAGCGTTTAAGAATGTTGGTGTACTTGGCTGGTATTCCTGATTGATCATCAGTTCTACAAACTCAAGGGCTTTTTCTTTATCTCCGCCCGCAAAGAAAAGCGCTACAACTGAAATGCGGTCTTCATAGCGTTCAAGGATTTTCTTTTTATCATTTGTTTTCAGTGCATAGTCGTTGTAAAACTTAAACGCACTCATGAATGATGGGAATCTAAATTTCTTCGCATATGCAGCTTCGAATACCTCTTTAATATCTGCCATGCTGTATTGTCTTAAAAATTCTTCCTCATAGTAGTCGTTTTCTATTAAGTAATCAATCTTCTCTTCTAAGTTGTGAAAGAAGACTGTGTTTTGATTAATATAATCTACGAAATAACTATGTACAGCTTCTTTGTCCTTATCGAACTGAAACTTTCCTTCTTTTTGAATCATAATCTCGTTATTTAATTGTATCCACTTTGGAACCTGATTTTGTGACAATTCTTTCTACCTCCTGTGTAAACAATTCAACATCCCTTTTTGTTCCGCTTAGTTCAAAGGTGTGCAAAATAGGAACTTGATATTGTTTAGAAATCGTATCGGCGCTTTTGGCAAAATTATCTCCCCATACTTTGTTTCCACTCACCGCTACACCTAGTAAAAGGTGAGCATTTTTCTCTAAAAAGGATTGAGTAGTACTAGGGACTTGTCCAAATCCTGTCGTAAAGGTGACGAGAATAAACGGCGTATCCAAAAACTCTTCTCCAGTCAATTTTCGTTTGTCTGTAAAAGGGGTCTTGTCCAAAAAGCGTTGAACATTTCCTGTTTTTGAATCAAATACGATTTGAATCAATTCCATCACGACCTAGTTTTTAGTATTGTTGATCATTTCGTTATTCACTATATATAGTATACTATGTTTTTTCAAAACACAACATATAGATGTTCGAAACGAAAAAAATCAACCAACCCGGCCGAACATTCATAGCCGAACTCGTACGTTCAAATAAATAGAGCAGAACAGGATCTAAAAATAGACTGCTCTACTCTCTATTCAACTGAAACCGAAATCTATCATAACACGAAAAAAAATCGCTTAGTAGACTAGACTTTTTGTTTTATTTTTTGTAGGCATCGCACTGTAAATCTTCTGACACTTCTGTAATTTCCACTTCAACACCTAATTCTTTTAGCACCGCTTCAAGCGCAGCGACGATTGAAGCTTCTCTGACTAATTCTTTCCCATTTATAGAAACGCTTGTTCCATATTCAAAACAGGAGTCGTCTTCACAAGTTTGTTCCCAATGATTAATTTTAATTTTGTGTGTCATGAACTCATCCTTTTCTGTCTAGATGTCTGATGCATGATTATAGTGTAGCGACTTCACATTCATTTGTAAATTTACGTGCTTACTCTTCTACAGAATCGTCATCATCATCATAATCTTCGTCCCACTCATCTATGTATTTTGTTTTAATAAGGGTCAGTTCTCCCTCTTTTTCATCAAACCGGTACACATGTACTTCATCATCTTTCACAACAGCAAAGTGATTATTTTTTAGTGCAACAGCTGATTGTAATAGGCCATCTATATGTCCATGATCATCTTGATTAGAATAGTTATGCCAGCTTTCCTGTCTTGATTCAATGTTTGAAATGGCGCATGATCCAAATAAGACAACAATCCCAACTAGTAGAAGGATCACTCTAATCCTTCTTAATTCAAGCTCTGCATTTTCCATATCGCTTCCCTCACCTTTCTTCATATCCAATAAGGGATTATACGCAGAATAGGCAGAAAAGTTTCATGGCATGCAAAATAGCCCCTCTGCACTGACAAAAAACGTAGCGGGTTCCGGCCGGTTTATTCGCAGATGCATGGGGCTATTAGGTCGAACATATCCTATTCTAATTCTAGATTTACATTCTTTTGAGGTGCAAATGTAGAAATGGCGTGTTTATAAATAAGCTGCTGCTTCCCTTCTGTTTCAAGCAGCACCGTGAAATTGTCAAAGCCTTTCACTTGACCGCGAAGCTGAAAGCCATTCAGTAAGAATACTGTAACAAATGTATTGTCTTTACGAATTTGATTCAAAAATTGGTCCTGAATATTAATCGGTTTCATGTTTCGTCCTCCTTGATTCTGATAACTACAGTTTCGCTTTAAGTCCAAGCTTTCCTGCTATATATGCGAAAATTTCCTCTTTTTTGTCTGAAAAGTGGCAAGGCGGTGTCATGTCGAACCAAGTGACATCCATTTTATTACGGAACCACGTGAACTGACGCTTCGCATATCTACGGGAATTTTGCTTTAATTGCTGGATAGCTTCATCAAGTGAGCAGTCACCTTGAAAATACGTATACAGCTCTTTATAACCAATCGCTTGAACCGATTGACAATCCTTCAAGCCAGATTGATAAAGTGCGCTCACTTCCTCAATTAAGCCTTCATCTATCATCATATCAATTCTTTGGTGAATGCGCTCGTACAAAAGCTCTCGATCCATTTTCAGCCCAATGAAGGCTGTATCATAAAGAGGAACTTCTTGATGACCATTTTGCATCTCCGACATTTTCTGACCTGTTGTATGGATCACTTCCAGCGCCCGGATCACGCGGCGGACATTATTCGGATGAATGGCTTTTGCAGCATCAGGGTCTACTGCCTTTAGCTTTTCGTGTAGCTGAAGGGAGCCATGCTGCTGTTCAAACAGCGCCATTTCTTCTCTAAAAGCAGGGTCACTTTTCTCATCGGTAAATGTGTAATCATATAAAACAGATTGGATATACAAACCTGTTCCGCCGACAATCATGGGTGTTTTCCCTCTAGCGGCAATCTCTTTGATTTTCATACGGACCAGCTGCTGAAATTCAGCTGTAGAAAAGGATTCGTCCGGCTCTTTAATATCAATTAAGTGGTGCGGGACACCATCCATTTCTTCAGGGGTGATTTTAGCTGTTCCAATGTCCATTCCTTTATAAATCTGCATAGAATCACCACTGATAATTTCTCCATTAAATGCTTTGGCTATATGTATGCTCAGTTTTGTTTTGCCGACAGCCGTCGGTCCTACTAATACAATCACTGGTTGTTTCGTTTTTTTCATAACATCACTCTCTTTTACAAACTGCCTACAGTATAGCATAACTTCTCTTTCTCTCCTATATAATGCCTATCACCAGCCGAGTGGTTCATTTCCGACCACTTCATATGTTTTTCCTTTAAAACGATGGGTATGCGTTGGCCTCTCTTGATCTGGACTATAGACGACACCTCCGTATCGGATGGGGACAGGATCTGTATAAGCAGAATACGTGACCTCCTGGATTTCGTGATAATGTGTGCCATCGGCTCTTGGGATAGCAGGTCCTGTGATGCCATAGTATCTGTGAAAATGGCCTCTTTCAAAAGAGGTGACCCCGCGATAGTAATGCGTATGCTTGTCAGTACTGCTTCCATTTACAGGCTGAGAGATCCCTTCAATTAAATGATAATGCTCTTCTGTTATATCCGTTCGTGCTTTATAGGCATGAGCATGCGGCGGACAATTTGCCCAATCAGATGGATACAGGCCCATTTTTGACATTCCTCCTTATATTAGGCGGTCACCCAAACACATGTAGGCCATTTGAATACACTGATGTCAGTTACAGTGATTTTATGTGAGAGGAGCCTTTTTTTATGAATTATTTTGAATCACCACCGTTTATTCAAGAAGACATGAGAAGACCTTTTGGATTTGGACGCCCTGGGTTTGGTTTTGGAGGCCCAGGATTTGGTTTTGGAAGACCTGGATTTGGTTTTGGGAGACCTGGATTTTTTGGAGCTCCATTTTTAGGTGGTTTTACCGGAGGACTACTTGCTGGGTCCCTGCTTGCTCCAGGCTATGGCTATGGGTACCCTTATCCGCCTCCGTACCCGCCATATGGACCATACCCTTATTATTAAACATGTCTTTTAAGTGAAAACAACCTTTCATAAAATGAATCGATTGACACACTAGTTTTTCATGGGTTAACATTTACTTTACCGACCGTTCAGTAAAGTAGGTGTTTTTTTTATGTCTAAAACCAAAAAAGAGCAAATTTTTGAGGCAGCTGCTCGTACGATTTTAAAAGAAGGATTAAGTCAGCTTACCCTTCAACATGTAGCAGAGCATGCACATATGACCAAGGCCGGCCTGCTTTATCATTTTTCAAGCAAGGAAGAGCTCATCCAAAAAATGAATGAGCACGCGATTGTCTGCTTTCGTCAGCAGCTTGAGTCGTATCAGGAAACATACAAAAACGAAAAGGCTCCTTATGTACGTGCATATATTTTGGCGACATTAAATGATCTTGATATGCAAAACACGACCCAGTTATGTACAAGTATGCTGGCCACCATGTCATTTGATGAAGCGTTATTGAACCCTTGGCGTGATTTTTATGCAGAGTTCAAAGCGAAAGCAGCTGAGGAAATCAATGACCCTGCATTGAGCCAGCTGATCCGCCTTTCATGTGATGGAATATGGTTTTCAGAAATGTTTCAGCTTGAACCGCTGAACCGAGAGGAAAAAACCCTTTTACTTCATCGGATTTTACACCTATTAGAGGAGGGATAATCATGATCCTCGGATATCTTTTTCTAGCTGTGGCTATTTTTTCAGAAGCCATTGGCGCCGTGATGTTAAAATTCTCAAATGGCTTTACTCGCTTTAAGCCTAGCGCTGTCGTTGTTGCTGGGTATACACTTGCCTTTTATATGCTGTCATTGACACTGAATATCATTCCGCTTAGCATGTCTTACGCAACATGGTCTGGGGTTGGTACAGTCCTCACGGCTATTTTTGGCGTGCTTTTTTTCAAAGAAACCTTGAACCAAAGAGCAATCATTGGGATGGCGATGCTTGTCTCAGGAGTCGTACTTTTAAATATGTCATAAAGGATGTGAGAGATCATGAAAGGAATGCTCTATTTAACAGGGGCTATTTTGACAGAGGTTTTTGGCAGTACGATGCTGAAGCTTTCCCAAGGTTTTTCGCAACTGCTGCCGAGTATTGGGGTCCTGATCGGATTTGGGTGTGCCTTTACCTTCCTCAGTCTGGCACTTAAAACGATTGACCTTTCGTCTGCTTATGCAACATGGTCTGGCGTTGGAACAGCACTCACTGCTCTTATCGGACTCGTGCTGTTTAACGAAACCATTCACATAAAAGGCTTCATCGGTCTTGCACTAGTGATATGCGGCGTGATTGTCTTGAACCTGTCAAAAAAACAAAAGGAAGAAAACAAAGAACAAATCGATCAAACCGAATGGACGTCATAAAAAAAGTCATTTTCTCCATTTCATTAAGAGAAAATGACTTTTTGTTTTTACCCGCCGACTTGAATGGTTTCTTCTAAGGAAATGTCCACATTTCCTTGAACAGCTCTTGAGATCATACATGAGCTTTCGGCTTTGTGCGCGAGCTTGCGGGCCAGCTCAATATCTTGCGGAGAAGCAGAGGCTTTGAGGATGATGACAGGCCGGTGAATGATTTTTTCATATGTAAACACACCATTTGTCACATCTACGACAGCCTCAGAACTCATTGTGAGATCCTCTTTTTCTAATTGGCTCCGCTCCATCATAGCGGCAAGTGTAATAATATAACACGTAGCCGCTGCACCTAAGAGCATCTCATCTGGATTTGTTCCGATGCCGGGACCGTCCATTTCTTTTGGAATTGAAATCTTCGTTTTTAACTGTTCGCATGAGATTGTACCCACATCGTTACGCAGGCCAGGCCAGCTCGCCTGAAGATGAAAATGATGACGCGCCATATTCGTCTCTCCTTTTGTTATCACTTTTTATAGTGTAACAAGAATTCACGCTGCTTGTCTTAACATGTGCACCATCTTTATGTATATTCCTCATCCAGCACTGTCCGAATCGCCCTGACATACCGGTAGAACGTCTCGTTTTTTGTACTCGACCGCCGCCGAAAGTCAAAACTGTCAAATAAAGCTTCACGCTGACTTCTACTAATCTCTAACTGTACACTTTGCCCTGTTTTAGTAAGATTATTAATATTATGATTGCTTGTTCCGCTCAGGGTTGCGTGTGCGACAGCCAGTTCAGCAGAAAATCCGTTCCGCTCTAATGAGTTCACTATTTTTTCTGCACGGTCGTAATCTGTTCCGCCAACGAGCGTATGGTCAATGCCTTCCTCACCTTTGTATCCATGCACTGCTAAGATATAATCGTGTGCTTTTGCCTGCGCGACGCCGACTGGCTCATCAAAGTTTGTACTTGTCACATGAAGTTCTGATGCATTCTCTCTTAAACCTTCAAACAAATACGTAGAGAAATCATTATCGAAAAAATGGACGATCTCACTCACGCCGCCTTCAATTCTCCCGCCATGGGGTGACATCACAAGAAGACGGCTTCCAGGCACTGGGTTGGCTGTAATTTGATAGCTGCTTGTTGATTCGTTTTCTTCCAGTTCTTTAAAATTGCGATAAATATCATTTGAACCGCTTTCGTCTTCCCCACCTGATGACAATGGCTCATCATGTTCCTGTGCTTGCATTGTATAATAAACGCCCCATCCGATCGCAAGCAGGAGAAGCAAAGCAAAAAACTTCTTCATTCCCGTTCTCCTTTAACACATTTCTAAGCCGTTTCTATGATTTATATTGAATCATCATTTCTTTTCATTTTTTCCACTTTTTCTCTTCAAATTTGATCATAACACTCTAGATCATGAGATTCCTCAAAAATAAGATAATTGCATTTATATACACAGAAACGCCTCTCGTCTTTGAAAACAGAGTTAGAATAGTATGACAGACAAACGAAGTTATGTTTAAAATGACCTAGTTCTATCCAGTCTGTTTTCTTTAATTCGGCTTGTTTTTATATGGATTTGATTTTTTTCCTCTGTGACAAGTCACATTTGTATGAGCATTGACCCTGTCTAACCCCTCCTTTTTTTCTGCAAAATCGTTTGTTTCACCGGTTCTCTAAGAAGAACTCTCCCACCTATCATCGGCTGATTCTACATGTTTTCCACCTTTTTCTATTATTTTACAAAATGTAAGCGCTTTTCTTTTTCATCAGAAATGAGTAAGCCGCCAATATGAAGAAAAGAAGGGACAAGAATCCGAACAAAGCAGCTCTCATTCTCATAACGTAAGAGTGTACAAGAATGGATAGCTAGAATGGAGGGCATCACATGTTTGGATTTTCTATGGTGCAAATGGTCAGGACACATGCTAGTAAACTAGATCAGCCTTTAAGAGAGACCGTCCTTCACCTTTATAAACCTTTTAAATGGACGCCATGCTTTCTTCATCGTTTCTTTGAAGGAAGATTAAAGAAGAGAAAGAAGCTTCGTGTAATTATTGAATTTAAGAAAGACGCGGTCGAAGCAGGGATTCAAAGCACAAAACAGCTCATGAAAAAAAGTAGAAAAACAAATATCAAACGGCACTTTTCACATATCGACTGCTGCGCTGCAGACATAACACCGGCCGCTTTAGAGGAGCTGTTAGCAAATGGTGAGCATATTCGTAAAATTTATTTAGACCGGAAAGTTCATGCACTTCTGGATGTGGCCACACAAGCCAGTCACGCGGATGAAGTCTTCCGCAACGGTACAGCCTTAACAGGGGAAGGCATTACGGTCGCTGTCATTGATACAGGAATTTATCCGCATGAAGATTTAGAAGGAAGGATTCGCGATTTTGTGGACTTAGTCAAGCAAAAAACAAAGCCTTATGATGATAACGGGCATGGTACTCACTGCGCTGGAGATGTAGCTGGAGACGGAGCGGCCTCAGATGGCTTGTACAAAGGACCTGCTCCAAAAGCTCATTTAATTGGCGTAAAAGTGTTAAATAAACAAGGGGCTGGATCGCTTTCTACTATTATAGAAGGGGTTGAATGGTGCATCCAGTTCAATGAAGATCACCCTGATGATCCGATTCATATTATGAGTATGTCACTAGGCGGAGATGCTCAGCGTTATGATGACGAACAGGACGATCCGATGGTGCGTGCTGTCAATGCTGCTTGGGATCAAGGCATTGTAGTATGCGTCGCAGCCGGAAACTCTGGTCCTAACAGTCAAACGATTGCGAGCCCTGCCGTCAGTCAAAAAGTGATTACGGTTGGCGCTTTTGATGACCGGAATACACCAGAATCAAACGATGATATCGTGGCACCATTTTCAAGCAGAGGTCCTACTGTTTATGGTGAGACAAAGCCTGATATCCTTGCACCAGGAGTAAACATCGTCTCTCTCAGATCACCAAGATCCTTTCTAGATAAACTCGACAAATCAAGCAGAGTCGATGATGATTACACGACGTTATCTGGCACATCTATGGCAACACCGATTTGCGCTGGTATTTGTGCTCTTCTATTAGAGCATTCACCAGATTTAACGCCCGATGAGGTCAAAACCCTGTTAAAAGAAAATACAAGCAAGTGGTCTGGGGATGACCCGATGATTTACGGGGCAGGTGCCATTGACGCAGAAAAAGCCATCAAAGAATAAATAAAAAAGCCCTTTACGTTGATTCGTAAAGGGTGTTGTTTTTGTCTGTTATTACGTGTGAAGTCTTTCATCTACTTGATCAGCTGACATGTTATGCTTCGTTCTCATACATCTCATCTCCTTTTTGAATGTGCGTACGCGCTTCGATCACAATCTCAAAAAAAGTGGAGGATTCCTTGTACATGTCGCGTTCCTTATAATAATTAGCCGCATCAAGTGCTAATTCCTCTAAATCAGCAAACATTTTTTTGCTTCGCAGCCCAAATAGTGCCGATCTTAATTGCTCACAGCTGTCTTTTTCTATATAAAGCGCCTGTAAAAATTGAAATTTCAACTGATAAATTTCATCTTCCAATAAACAAGCCTCGTTCATTCCTTTACGTATAGCCTCACCCGCCCGCTCGATATCTCCGAGTTTAAACCAGGTAAGAGCAAGTGAAAATAATGATTTGATCATCGTGGATGCTTGATCTTTTTGATAAAGGGAAATGGCTTGTTCAAAAAAGACTGTCGCTGTATGGTACGTTCCCATACTATAATGACAAGCTCCTAAGTTATTAAGAGCCATCGCTTTAAAATAAGATGTGCACTCTTTCCGCTCCATCGCTTCACAAACCTTTAACGCTTTTTCTAAGTAAGGAAGCGCTTTTTGGTGCTGACTCACATCAATACAATTACCTGCCATGACAAAATCACATTGAATGCTTCTTTTTCCATAAAGCTGATGTTTCTTATAAATGTCTCTCGCCTTTTTAGCATAATGCATGGAGAAATAAGTTTGTTTCATATGATAGTATACTTCAGCGATTTTATAGTAAAATTCCGCTTTTTCAATCTCATCTGTCACTAAGATCAGTTGATGTTCCGCATGCTTGTAATAGGAAATGGCCTCGATGTATCGGCGCTGGATAAACGCATACATTCCATGAAAAAAATGAAAGTAATAGCCAAGTAAGCCTGTCATCTCATCTTCTCCATCTTCCATTTCTTTCGGAAAAGACACGGCTTGAAGTGTTTCACTCCCTGCATGGACTGGCGTTAAATGCTGAAGCATCAGTTGATGGCGAAAATCCATTAGAGAATAATATAGAAGCAAATCTTGATCCTCTTCCATCTCATGAATTTCTTCTTCAACAAGGCGCTTCATATCGTTTGCTTGTTCGACTTCAAATTTGCAAATATGCGTGTACCATTGATTGATCTTTACACCTACTTCGGAAGATGGTATTTTATGTGCCATCCACTTCAGCCCCATTCTATCATATCAAACTGATAACTATTATTTTACATAATTTATGTTTTTAAGGCAAATTGTAATTTATTGCATGATTTATGTTCATTTCGCATATTTCTATCTTTTTTACCAAGTTTAAATGGAGTACTTTTACCCATCAAAACGATTTTACTACGAAGTTGGGTCAAATTCTCTTAATACTTCTTTTAAAGCACGGATATAACGTCTGAATGCTTTTTTCTTTCCTTTTCTCGTATCAAAATGGTCGAAAAAAGATTCTCTCTGCGCCGTACTAATTTCTAGCTGAACGCTTTCACCACTTGCATTTCGATTATTAATATTTTTAGGATCTGTTCCTGAAAGCCGTTCGCCTTCTTGCACCATTTCTGCAGAAAATCCTCGATCTTTTAACTCTCGTACAACTGCTCTTTTCATTTTTTCGTTTGTCCCGCCAACTAGCGTGTGCTTTTTATCACTTTTATAGCCGTGGATGGAAATGGAGAAGGGATACGTTTTAATCATTTGGACCAATATCGGTTCATCAAACTTGGTGCTTGTAATATGCAAATCACGATTGTTGTCTTGTTTCGTTCCTTCAAACAAATACGTCGAGTATCTTTGTTGAAATGCTTCTACAATTTCACTTGTTCCTGGTTCAATTTCCCCTCCATGAGGAGAAAAGACGAGTAAATCACTTCCGCCCTTTTCGTGAAATTCTATTTCATACCCTTTTCTTTCATGCCGAATAAGCTGTTTAAAACTGTCGTATCGATCCCCTTTTTTTCGCTCTTTTTGATACTTTTCTACCTCTTCTTGATGTTGCTTTTGCTCTTTTTTTTCTTGAACAGAATGGCTGCATTTCACCATTAAAAGAGCACATAGGATCAGAAAGATGAATCCACATATCAGTAGCCTTTTCATTTCACCGCTCCTTTTCATTCTCTTAGGTATCATCTTATCGCATTATTTTACTATCAATGGCTAACAGAATTCAAAGGTTGTCCGGCTCATTTAAATGAATCAGGAGAACTTTCCTGTTTTTTTATGCCGCTCTAGGTATTTCTGACTTCTTTGAATCATTCGCTGCTTGAATAAAAGACTGCATCGTATGACCTTATTTTAGCTTTAGTTAAAATCACCTACAAAAATGGACATGTTTTTCTGATTTCAAACAAAAAAGCCGCAAACAAAAGGGATGCCCTTCTGTTTACAGCCAATTATTGTATATCCATCATTAAATTCTTAGTTCATTCTCTAAAGCTGAAAGGACTTCATCTTGTGAAAGCCCTTGTGCAAGAGAAATTTCACTCACTAACATGCCTCTAGCATCTTCAAGCATCTTCTTTTCACTTGAATTTAATGCTTTCTTCTGATTTCGTCTCATCAGATCTTTGACAACGTCTGCACCGTCTTCGATCGCACCTGTTTTTAGTTTTTTCATATTTTCATCATATCTTTGCTTCCAAGTAAGCGTGTCGTCGTTTGTTTCTTCTGCAAAATTGTTCATCACAACTTTCAGCGTTGCTTGATCTGCTACCTGACGAATACCTAGTTGATTGATTCTGCCTCTTGGGATCATCATCTGCATATTCGGCATTTGAATCAGAAAATATTCCTCCGTCTTACCTAAAATCTCTTTTTCTTCCATTCCTTCAATCACACCGGCACCATGCATAGGATAAACAATTTTATCACCTATTTGAAACAAATCCGCCACCTCCGAAAGTATTCACAATTTGATTATAACACATTTCATCGTTGGATAAAAATTTATATTTTATCATGTTATTTTAGCACTAGTCAATTCTTTTCATTTGAATTTTGAGAAAAAGCCTTTTTTTAGAGAAGATGCGCCACCATCCAGTCCCCTTGTCTTATTCGTGCATATACTAGCATTGAGTCACATTTAGGAGGGATGACAATGTGCAAATGCAAGTGCAAACATTCCCACTCAAACTGTTATAAAAAGCATGACGATCATTGCCATGAGGACCCATGTAAAGAAAAAAAGTTTCATCATAAAAAAGATGATTGGTTTGAGAGCGATTTCTGGGATACTTCTAGAAGCTACGATCCCTATTATTACCCTAAAAGTGTCTGCAGCAGTTGTAAGAAGCGTCGTAGAAGAAGACATGGCTTCTCATATTAGCACCTGACGCTTTCAACTGCTTTTTGTTTTCCCGGCTGAAAAGCCGGTTTTTTTCATATGGATAGGCTCATGAAACGGATCATGCTCATAGGATATGGCAACCTGACATAAAGGATGAGATATCAAATGAACAATATGAATAGCCAAATGAATTATCATCACGAAGGAAATCCGTACCATACGTTTGAGAATGTGTATACAGCCAATCATGAGCATGTGGTCGCGCCAAACATGCATGATCATATGAATATGCCAAACCATTATCATACCGGTAAAAAGGATAAGTACAGCGGACATTATCCGCATCATCATTCAGCCTATCCGCCTTTTCCAAATCAGCATGACCCCTTTTCGCATGTTCCAATGAAGGATCACCATCATCATGGCCACTATGGTGGATATGGAATGATGCCATATCATCCATACGGATATCAAGATATGCATATGATGATGCCGAATCAGCAAATGCCAGGCTTTGGTTACGGAATGAACCAACCAAATGCGCATTTTCCCCGTTATTACTAAACAAAATGACAAAATAAGGGTATAATATACCATTTAATACCATGTAGGGATATGGTAACATTATAGGTAAATAATGGGTGTAATCATCTATTATTTACCTATATTCAACAAGGGGGAAGGAAGAAATGAAAAAAACATGGACGATGATCATGATGGGGATGCTCACATTGGTTATGGCGCTGTCAGTGCCGCTTTCTGCATCTGCTGAAGGAGCCAAAACAGAGGAAAGCAAAGCATCAACCAATGCAAAACCAGCTGCCCTTTACGCAAAAATTACAGGTACAAGTAAGCAGGAATGGTCTTTTTCTGACATTGAACTAACGTACAGCCCAAATTCTATTCTAAGTCTTGGTGCGGTTGAGTTCACACTGCCAAAGGGTTTCCAAGCAACAACTAAAGACATTATGAACGGTAAAGCATTAAAAGACAGCTACATTTTGAACAACGGACAAACCGTCCGTATTCCGCTTAGATTGGATTTACTTGGAATTTCCAAATATACATTAAAGCTTTCACATAAAGTACTCCCTGCCGCAGGTACATATACGTTCCGCGCAGAAAATCGAGCAATTAGCATCGGTTCCACATTTTATGCAGAAGATACGATTGATATTAATACACGACCAGTTGTGGTCACACCGCCAGATCCGTGTGGATGCTAAATAAAAAAGCGCTCTAATAAGAGCGCTCCAAATGACAAAGGGCAAAATGATGTTTATTTTAGCCCTTTGTCTTCTTTTCAGTGTGATAGAAACCTTTGTAGCTTAGGAAGGACGAGTTCTGGCGCGGCTTAGCGGATTAGACATTCGTGAGCACCAGCTCGCGCAATAGTTTGTCTACACGCTGAGGTGCCTTAATAAGAGCGCTTTTTTTATTTGATCACATGACCCGCTTAAACATCTTCTCCATTTCATATGTCGAGTGATGAATGATGATCGGCCGGCCGTGCGGACAAGTGAAAGGGTCCTTTGTCTGCCTGAGTTCATCTAATAGGGCTTTGATTTCATCATTTCGCAAATGACGATTTGCTTTGATAGAGCCTTTGCAGCTCATCATGATTGCCGCTTCTTCTCTTAATTTTTTGATATCTACACGTTTCTCATCCAGCACTTGCTCAATAATCTCTTCGATCAGTTCAGCCTCTTCTCCTTTTGGAAACCACTGCGGATGCGACCGTACAATGTAGCTTCCTGAACCGAAAGGCTCTAAGAAGACACCCACTTTCGTTAGTATCTCTTTATGCTCTTCAATAATCAGCATATCGTTTTTCGAGTAATGGAATGTTAATGGGACGAGCATTTCTTGTACTTCCTGTTTGATCTCTCCTACCTTCTCACGATAATACTCATACTTGATTCGCTCCTGGGCCGCATGCTGATCAATAATATAAAGCCCACGTTCATTTTGAGCCAAAATATATGTGCCGTGCATTTGTCCGATGGGATACATGACAGGAACTCGTTCGTTTTCTGAAATGGCTTCTGCAGCATCTTCTCTTAGTTCTGACTCTTCATATTCTAGTGAAGCGGCGGATTCCTCTAACTGAACTCGCTCAGATGAGGCTTCTTCATAAAATACTGGTGATGATGGTTCCGTCTTCTCTTGATTAGGCATTCCGTATGCTTCGGTATGGCTTGTCTCATATAAGACCGATTCGAGCGGCTCCGGCTGATAGGATAGCGGCGTTTCCGCCTCGCTTGTGTTTCCTTTTTTCGCATCAAAGGTTAAGGATTGCTGCTCATTTTTGATCGCTGGCATTGGTGCTTTTTTTGGCACCGAAGCACTTGGAATGAGCTGCTGCTTTTGAAATACGTCCTTAATTCCTTGCTTAATTAACTCATGAAGTTCCTGCTCTTTACTAAGTCTCACTTCAAGCTTCGAAGGATGAACGTTCACATCCACTAAAATGGGGTCCATCTTCATCTCTATAAATGTAATCGGGTGGCGGCCAATCGGTAGCAGCGTGTGATACCCTTCATGGACCGCTTTCACGAGCGGAAAATGCTTAACATATCTGCCGTTTACAACAGAAGACATATAATTCCGTGATGCCCTTGTCACTTCTGGCAAGGAGATATATCCTTTCACTTCAAAATCAAGTGATTGCACGTGAAGCGGCACCATTTTTTTCGCAACAGCTGTCCCGTAAATGGCCGCAAGCACATGCCGCACATCCCCGTTTCCATTCGTCTGAAGCAGGACTTTTCCTTGATGACGCAAGCGAATCGATACTTCTGGGTGAGCCAGCGCAATTCGATTGACGACATCTGATATATTGCCAAGCTCCGTATGAACGGTTTTCATGTATTTTAGGCGGGCCGGTGTATTGTAAAATAAGTTGGTAACGACGATCTCGGTACCGCGGCGACTAGAGGTTTTTTTCTCTGAAATGATCTTTCCGCCTTGCAGCACCAGGTGCGTTCCAGCTCCTTCACCAGTACTTGTTTTCATTTCTAGATGAGAGACAGATGCGATACTTGGCAGCGCCTCTCCCCTGAAACCGAGCGTTCTGACACGGAACAGGTCATTTTCATCTTTGATTTTACTCGTTGCATGGCGCTGAAAGGCGAGCTTACAATCTTCAGCATCGATTCCAACACCATTATCAATCATTCTAATAGAAGAAAGACCTGCTTCTTCTACATCGATTTCAATCACTGTACTACTTGCATCGATTGCATTTTCCATAAGCTCTTTTACGACAGAAGCTGGACGTTCGACTACTTCACCTGCAGCAATTTTATTGGATAGGTCATCGGATAACTGAATAATCTTTGCCATTTTGCTCACCTCACCTTACATTATAATTTCTTTTGCAATTCATATAGCTTAGTCATCGCTTCGAGCGGAGTCATATCCATTAGATTGAATGACTTTAATTCCTCGATCACCGCTTGATCTTTCTGTTTTAGAACTGGTTTGGTTTGCGGTTTTTCTTCTACTTCAAAGAAAGAAAGCTGCTGCTTTTCCTCTGCCTTTTCTGTTTTTGGAGCTGCAGATACGTGCGGGGTCACTTCATGTGATCCGCTCTCAAGCTCCGTCAAAATGGTCTGGGCCCTATCGATGATCGCATCAGGCAATTCAGCAAGCTGCGCTACATGAATACCATAGCTTTTATCAGCTGCACCCTCTTTGATTTGATGTAAGAAAACGACCGTGCCCTCATGCTCTTCAGCACGTACATGGACATTTTTCAGCTCGCTTAATTGAGATTCAAGAACTGTCAGCTCGTGATAATGTGTGGAAAAAAGCGTTTTGGCACCAATATGATCGTGAACAAATTCAATGATCGCCTGCGCAAGAGCCATTCCATCATAGGTGCTTGTCCCGCGTCCAATTTCATCAAATAAAATCAAGCTGTTTTTCGTTGCATGCACCATCGCATTTTTTGCTTCGAGCATCTCTACCATAAAAGTACTCTGACCAGAAATCAAATCATCTGCCGCCCCAATGCGTGTAAAAATTTGGTCAAAGATCGGAAGAGTCGCCTTCGATGCCGGCACAAAGCAGCCAATTTGCGCAAGAATGGAGATAAGCGCCATTTGTCTCATATACGTACTTTTCCCTGACATATTTGGCCCAGTAATGAGTAAGGTTTGCCGGCCATTTCCCATATGGCAGTCATTTGGTACATACTCCTGGTGATCCATCACTTTTTCAACGACTGGGTGACGACCATCTATGACATCTACCTCATCCTCTGAGAATTCTGGACGGATATAACGGCGTTTTTCACTGACAGTCGCAAAGCATTGGAGAGCGTCCAGCTCACTCATTTGTTTTGCGAGCAGCTGTAATCTCGGAATATAGACTTTCACTTGTTCTCTGAGAGCTGCGAATAGTTCATATTCCAGTTCGCTAATATTTGATTCTGCCTCAAGAATCAGCGCTTCTTTTTCTTTCAATTCAGGTGTAATATACCGCTCTGCATTGGCGAGCGTTTGTTTTCTTTCATAACGCCCTTCCTCCAGCAAATGCGTATTCGCTCGTGTCACTTCGATATAATAACCAAATACTTTATTAAACCCGACTTTTAAAGAGCGAATACCTGTATATTCTCTTTCTTGCTGTTCTAGCCGTGCAATCCAGTCCTTCCCATTTCGGCTGGCATCACGGTATTCATCTAATTTTGCATTGTAGCCGTCTTTAATCAAATTGCCTTCTTTTAGCGTCATTGGCGGATTTTCATATAGCGCATCTTCTAATAAATCCAGTAAATCATCACAAGGATCAATATCATTCGCTCTTGATTTCGCCATTTCCTCCGGCAGTGAGTGCACAAGCTCTTTAATGGCTGGTACTTGTTTTAAGGATTCCTTTAACTGAATGAGATCACGGGCATTTACGTTGCCAAATGCGACGCGGCCCGCTAAACGTTCGAGATCATATACTTGCTTTAACCGTTCACGCAGATCCTCTCGTTCAAAGAGATGGTCCATAAGAATTTGCACCATTTCCTGGCGTTCTTTAATGTGCGAAAGCCGAATTAACGGCCGGTCGATCCATTGCTTGAGCAGCCTTCCACCCATCGCTGTTTTTGTTTCATCTAACAGCCATAACAAAGAGCCCTTCTTGCTTTTTGAGCGGATCGTCTCTGTTAATTCAAGATTTCGTTTTGAGTAAAGATCAATTTTCATTGTTTGTTCGAGCTCAAACACTTGAACTTGCTGAAGGTGATCGAGACTTCTTTTTTGCGTTCTTCTTAAATAAGCATATAATGTCAAAAAGGCCGATCTTAGTTGCTCGCTCAGGCGGGACACGAGCCGCTCAGCTTCATCGATCAATTCATCACTATCTTCGTATGAAATGGTCGCTTGGCACCGATCCTTTAAGGTCTTGACTGTTTCCTCATCCAGCTGCTTTGACACCACAATTTCTTTTGCACCGACAGAATAAATTTCAGACACGACTTCATCTAATCGATCAATGAAAGCCGCCATGTTTTCACCAGTAGATAAATCGGAAAGTGCAAGTCCATATCCATTTTCAAACTTTGTCACAGAGGCAATGAAGTTGTTTTCATTTTCACTTAAGCCTTTACCATCCATCACCGTACCTGGTGTAATGAGTTGAACGACTTCTCTTTTGACTACACCTTTTGCCGTTTTAGGATCTTCCACCTGCTCACAAATCGCGACCTTGTAGCCTTTTGAAATCAATTGTTCTATGTATGCAGAAGCAGAATGATAAGGAACACCGCACATTGGTATGGTCCCGCCATCTCTGCTTGTTAGCGTGATTTCTAATTCTTGTGACGCTTCTTTTGCGTCATCAAAAAACATTTCATAAAAATCGCCTAAGCGAAAAAATAAAAAGGCATCTTGATACTCTGCCTTGATTTTTAAATATTGCTGTATCATGGGCGTATAACTTGCCATATTTCTAATCCCTCACTATATTACATTCGAATTCATACCATCTTTCATTATAGCATAAAAAATCACCTTTTTTCTCCTAGATAGGACACAAAAAAACTAGGGGGATATGCGCCCTAGTCATCAATTACTCTTCTGGATCACCCGCTAGGAATTCTGGATGAATATCCTCTAACTCCTCATCCACCTCTTCTTCCCACTCATGATCATCTTTTTCTTTCCAGCTTGAATTGACCTCTACAACAATTTTTGTTTCTCCTACCACTTCAGCAATGAATTCCCGCTCTGCCTGAACGATAATTTTATTGCCGTTTGGAGAAATGGTCACTTCTAGACAATTCGGCTGCTGCAGCACTTTTGCAATCACTTCGTGCTCATCATCAAGGAAATTTTTATCTTTATATCTCAGTTTGATGATGTCTACATATTTCACCCGTTCTGTGACGACTTCTGTTTTTGTGTTATCAGCGTAAGAATACCATACGTTAATATCAAAGGTTCCTTCAATCTCAACAGTTTTACCGACCTTTTCAGCATCATACTTATGATTAATGATCCAACCACCTAGGATGCTGGTTGGTTTTTGCGATGGAGAAATGGTGTGTGTGCTTTGGGTGAATTTCCTCCCTTTTGCAACCACCGCTTTTGTAATAATTTCTCTGTATTCAGACATTCCGGCATGCCTCCTTGTTCTTGATCGTTTTATCTTATGCTGGGCATTCGTCTAGTGTGTCACGATTTTGAACTTCATGTTCAATTAAATTCATTTCTGTTTCAGTGTATGCATGGTCGCCCATAAACTTGCCTTGAAAATTGGAAAAGTTGGAGAGTGAGAGATTTTGGGGTGACGAAACAAGAAGTAGAATGGGAAGTGTGATTTTTGTTCTTTCAAAAAATGATGATAGCAAAACAAAAAACCCCGCATTTGCGGGGTTTTCTCATTTAATGGAGCAACTTGGTGATGAGTTTTTCACTTTTGAACCGGTTTCTCCTAATAAGAGGTCACCGCCGGTTGAAAGAATGATTTCATCTGTTACTTGATTAGAAATCGTATGCGCTACGAGCTGAAGCAGGGAATTGACTTCCACTTGTGATTCTTTGAATTCTTGAATCACTGGGATTTCATCCAGTTCTTCTTGCAGGGCATCGATTTTTTCTTCCACTTGCTTTAAGGCTTCATGTTTGCCGTAATGCTTTAAATTCACAGCTTGTTTTTGAAGCGCCTTAATTTGGTTAATAATCGTTGAAATTTTTGTATTTTCATTGATTTGCGCTTCTGCTTTCTTGAAGAAATCAACTTCTTTTGTTTCAGAAATCATTTTAGCGAGCTCTCTTGCGCGCTCGACAATCTCTTTTTTTGAATAAAGCGTCATTTTAATTCACCTCGATAGCTTCTCCAACCATTTCTCCGTCAAGAGACCAAGTTTTGGCTTGTGTGATTTTCACTTTGACGATGTTGCCAATCGCTTCTTTTGGTGCTTTAAAATTCACAAGCTTGCTTTTACTTGTATATCCGGCTAGGATTTCAGGGTTGTTTTTACTTTCACCCTCTACTAATACTTCGACAGTCTGCCCTTCATATTCCTTCATTTTTTTCGCAGAAATTTCATTCACGAGGGCATTCAGGCGCTGCAGACGTTCTTTTTTCACATGCATTGGCACGTTGTCTTGCATTTTCGCTGCTGGTGTTCCTTCTCTTGGAGAGTAAATGAACGTATAAGCAGCGTCAAACTCAACCTCGCGATAGAGGGAAAGTGTTTCTTCAAACTGCTCATCTGTCTCATTTGGGAACCCAACAATAATATCCGTTGTTAATGAAGCATTTGGCATCGCTTCTTTGATTTTGCGCACAAGATCAAGGTAACGCTCACGGTCATATTTTCTCGCCATAAGCTTCAAGACAGAAGAACTGCCTGATTGAACTGGCAAATGAATATGATCGAGAAGGTTCCCACCCTTAGCAAGCACTTCAATTAAGTGATCGTCAAAGTCACGCGGGTGGCTTGTTGTAAAACGGATACGCGGAATATCGATTTTACGTAGCTCATCCATCAAGTGTCCAAGACCATATTCCATGTCTTCAAAATCTTTTCCGTACGCATTCACGTTTTGACCAAGAAGGGTAATTTCCTTATATCCTTCTGCCGCTAAACGTCTGACCTCTTGAATAATTTCATCAGGGCGGCGGCTTCTTTCTTTACCGCGTGTGTAAGGGACGATACAGTATGTACAGAATTTATCACAACCGTACATAATATTCACCCAGCCCTTAATTTTTCCTTGGCGGGCTCTCGGAAGGTTTTCAATGACATCGCCTTCTTTTGACCAAACCTCGATGACCATTTCTTTTGAAAGATAGCATTCAGATAACAGCTCTGGCAGGCGGTGAATGTTGTGTGTACCGAAAATCAAATCAACAAATGGATGTTTCTTCAAAATACGGTTGACGACAGATTCCTCTTGAGACATACATCCGCAGACACCTAAAATTAAATCTGGCTTTTCACGCTTTAATGCTTTTAAATGACCAAGCTCTCCGAACACTTTATTTTCCGCATTCTCACGAATTGCACAAGTGTTTAATAAGATGACATTTGCATCCTCCGTTGAGTTTGTCGGTTCATAACCAAGCGCCATAAAAATACCAGCCATCACTTCTGTGTCATGCTCATTCATTTGACAGCCATATGTGCGAATATAAAACTTGCGCCCGTTTCCTAACCCTTGAAAACGCTCGTCAATTTGAAATTGATTGTATTCGACTTCTTCTTTACCCCGTTTTTTTGCATCTTTTAAGGAAGGCGGAATGTACACAGCTTCAAAATACTGGCTATAGTCCTTCTCGGATTTTTTGTCCGATGAACTTACTTGTCCGCTCGCTTTTCTCTGCTCTTCATTCATGAATTTGTACTCCTTTCAAACCAAGCTCCACCCTACAGTATAGACTATTTTGTGATGAATTGAAAATAAATTCATACGTGCCACTACTTTTCAATCCACACGAATTTTGCATGAATATTGAGTAGGTTTCAGATGTAGATCGTCTTTACCTAAAGGGTTTTGTATTTCTTTGACAATCTTCATATGCTGTGTCCCGACACTCTCAACTAAAGTAATCACATATGATTCTTTTTCCTCTTCTGCTACCATTCTTTCTTGTTCAGATAAGAAGAATGGAAAGTCTTGGTGAGTCAGTTTAGATCCTTTTACTTCTATGAGCTTCTCTTTTCCATCGGGGTAATAAGATTTGATATCAAATCCATGACCATCTTCCGTCTCAGCCACCCAATCGACAGCTTCCGCTAATTGTTCCCGACCCACTGCTTTTAATTGCTCTACTTCCTTACGATAAACAAATTTCTCTGCTATTCTACCTGTCTCTTCGTTTTGCTTTGCTCTTTCTTCTCTTAATTGTTTATAAACATCTCTATGAATGATTCTTTTTCTTTTAAATTTGTTCTGATCTTTCACTTTTGGAGTAAGGTCCTGATCCAAATATACTTCGTAAACAAAATCATAAAAAAACTCATTTAAAGAATTGATATCTTGTATTAATTGGTGATGGTCAAAATGATCAATATTATACTTTTTAAAAACCAATGAGCTTGCCACGTATTTTTTAGGTCTTAATGATTTACCCAAATGAAAATCACCTATATGAAAGCCCTCTAGTCTTTTATGGTGCTTTAATTCCGGCTGTAGCCTCTTCCTCCAAATAGCTGCCTCTTCTTTAATTTCAGATAAAGATAAATTTTCAGTTCCAGTTTCAATTGTTAAATAAAAATCTTCCCCGTTCTCAGCAAATAAAATAACAATAAATATTCCTTTTTGTGTCGTTGTTTTTTGGGAATTAGGATTTGTCGTTAATCTCCTGTCTAAAAGTGCAATCCAAAAACATTCTGCAACTTTTCCATTTCCTGTAGATGCTTTAATATCGATCCTATCCAAATTCCTCATATAACGTTTTTCTAATTCATAACGAATGTTGTTTGGGATTTCTTTATTAAACATGTTGTGAAAAGGGTGATTCTTATCTGTTCTCCCTTTGTTCTTATAATCTAAAAATTGTTCATAAAAATTTTCTTTATTAAATAACATTTGTCTCACCACTTACCTCAATAGATCTTTTTACATACATTATACATAACAAACGGTAGATTTGATGAAATATGGAAAGAATAGTGCAAAAAAGAGAGCCTGCGCTCTCTCAATCAAGTATGTTCAGTTTTTTTGCTTCTTCTTCGATGATCGTCAGTGCACGGTCCAGTTCTTCTTTTGTGTGCTCTGCTGTGATGATGGCTCTAATTCTCGCTTTTCCTTTTGCTACAGTTGGGAAAGCGATGCCCTGGGCAAACACGCCTCGGTCTATTAAAGCCTTTGAAAAGCGGAACGTAAGAGCTTCGTCTCCAATCATGATTGGAATAATTGGTGTTTCTGTCGGAGCAACTTGAAATCCAAGGCTGACGACTTTTTCTTTGAAATAGGCGGCGTTTTCCCAGAGCGTGCTAATTCGCTCTGGTTCGTCTATCAGCACTTCAATCGCTTCTTCACACGCTCTAGTCACAGCTGGCGGATGTGAGGTGCTGAATAAAAACGGTCTTGCTTTATGCTTTAAATAATCAATTAAAACGGCTGATCCCGCTACATAGCCGCCGAGCACTCCGACAGCCTTACTAAGTGTCCCAACCTGAATATGCACTCTGCCGTCGAGTTTAAAATGGTTGACTGTCCCGCGGCCATTTTCACCAAGCACGCCCGAGGCATGTGCATCGTCTACCATCACAAATGCATCATATGCTTCTGCGAGCCTGACAATCTCAGGAAGTGGCGCAATATCTCCATCCATCGAGAACACACCGTCTGTGACGATGAGACGAACGCGGTAATTCATAGATTTCTTTAAAATTTTCTCAAGCTCTTCCATATTGGAATGACCATATACTTTTTTATCTGCTTTTGTTAACCGAATGCCGTCAATGATTGAGGCATGATTCAGTTCATCTGAAATCACAATATCATCTTTTGTCAGGATACTTGATAAGACCCCTTGATTGGTCGTAAAGCCTGATTGGAATACAAGGGCTGCCTCGGTCTTTTTAAATGCAGCGAGCTTTTTTTCAAGACGTTCGTGCATCGTCATTGTGCCAGCGATCGTTCGTACCGACCCCGTACCAGCACCGAATTGATCAATGGCCTCTTTTGCCGCTTTCATCAGCCTTGGATGTGAGGTGAGGCCTAAGTAGTTATTTGAGGAGAGCTGTATGACAGGTTGTTCATTTAATGTCACAGTGGATGATTGTTTTGAGTCAATCTCTTTCAATGTTTGGTGAGTGCCTTGCTGCTTCATTGTTTCCAGTTCATCTTGTAAATACGTGAATTCTTTCATCATTTCTTCCCCCTTTGATTTGATGGCATCATCAGTACGACCTTTCCGCACATCCCATTTCTCATGAGTTCAAATCCCTTTTCGAACTGTTCAAATGGTAGTGTATGGGTGACAACTGGCTTGACATCGATGGTATTTGTTCTTAATAACTCAGATACTTGACGCCACGTTTCAAACATTTTTCTCCCCGTGATCCCTTGCACGGTTAATCCCCTAAAAACAATTTGATTCGTAATGTCAATTGTCACTGGTCGTTCTGGCAAGCTTAGTATATTGATTTTCCCTCCATTTGCACAAGCTTCGAGAGCTTGATTAATGGCAACTGGATGTCCTGACATCTCGCATATCACATCTGCCCCCTCCATCCGCGTGAACTGCTTAATCACCTCAACAGGATCATCTTTTCCAATATCCACGATATGGTCTGCTCCCATTTCCCGGGCAAGATTCAGCCTGTATTCGTTTTGATCGACAGCAAACACTTGGACAGCACCGGAAGCTTTCGCGACGGCGATCGCCATTAAACCGATTGGTCCGCAGCCAAAAATCGCCACTGACTTACCTGAAACAGGTGTGTGCAGCACTGTATGAACCGCATTGCCAAGCGGCTCTTGAATAGACGCAAGCTCTACTGGCATTTGAGCTGGATTGTGCCACACATTTTGTTCAGGTACTTTGACATATTCAGCAAAACAGCCGTCAATGTCTACTCCTAAAATTTTCGTTTCATTGCACAAGTGCTGTTGACCTGTTAAACACATAGAGCACTGATTACATACAACATGTGTCTCTGCCGATACAAAATCCCCTACTTTTGCACGTGAGACTTGTTTCCCCGTCTTGACAACTTCCCCTGTAAATTCATGTCCAAAAATGTAGGGCGCTTTAACTCTTCCCTTTGCCCAGTCATCCCAATTGTAAATATGCACGTCTGTTCCGCATATCGAAGTGGCTTTCACCTGAATCAATACTTCGTGATCATTGATTTCTGGAATCGGCATCTCCATCAGCACCGCTCCGTAAGCGCTTTCTTTTTTAACAATTGCTTTCATCGTTCCACACATGACGTACAACCCCTTTGTTAAAAAACTTCTCCCAATGAGATTTTAACACGTCTTATTATCGTCGTAAATACCATTGTCTACTGCAAAAAGACAAATGGACACTCCACATATTTTTTTGAATATTTTCTAAAAAAAAAAAAGCAAATCCCCGTAGAAAAGGAGATTTACTTTTTGATTCACCGTCTTTTTGAAACGGCAATATATAAGGCTGGCACAATTAATAGTGTCAAAATTGTTGAGAAAAAGACACCCGATACAATGCAGATTGCCAGCGGCTTAAAGAGCGGATCATTACTTAATGCTACAGGCATTAGGGCAACAAGTGCCGTAAATGCTGTTAGTAAAATTGGCCTAATCCTTGCTCTTCCCGCTTCAATGACAGCTGTCTGTTGATCGAATCCCTGCTTACGCCGCTGCTCAATAAATTCGAACAAGACAACCGCATTTCGGACCACGATACCAGCTAATGAGACAATTCCCATTGTTGCCATAAAGCTGAACGGCGTTTGTGTGACAAATAGTCCGATAACAGCTCCAGATATCGCTAAGTAAACCGTTCCTAGAACTAATAGTGGAAGCATCAATGAATTGAACTGGAAAGCGATGGTCACATAAATGAGAAGCAAGACAACCCCAAATAAGAGACTAATTTCAATAAAGAACTTGGTTTGATCTTCATTTTCTCCGCCTTGAGAAATAGCTAGATCCTTCGCTGCATCTGTTTTTCCTACTTGATCGACGACTTCTTTCATGTCGTCTTTAAACGACTCTGACGTGCCAGGGTACGCCTTCAGCGTAATGGTCGGAATTCCATTTTCATGTGGAATGCTTTCGTACTGCTCTGTTTCTTTTTCTTTTACATATCGGCTAAGTGGCTCGAGTGAAGGCATACCGCCTTCATTTGAATTGACAGGCACTTTTATTTCTTTTAGCTTTAATCCATTTTGATGTGTACCTACATCCTGTTTGACCACTAAATCGATATCTTTTGTTCCTTGTTTAAAGCTGCCTAATGGCATGCCTTCTGTCACAAGACCGAGCTGTCTGCTGACAAGCTGAGCGCTGAGGCCATCCTCTGCCATTCGGTCACGGTTTAGTTCAAAGGAGATCGTTTTTACCGGCTGATTGACATCGTCAGTGATCAAGCTCGCTCCTTTTTCTTTCATTTCACTTGTGAGCGTTTCTTTGACATCAATGAGCTTTGCAAAAGAGTCACCCGCAATGGTTACTGTCACAGGTGCACCAGTTGGAGGTCCTTGAACAATGGTTTTCATAAAGATATCAGCATCTTTAAATTTCTTACGCAATGGCTCTGTCATACGATCGATCAATTGTTTACTCGTCATCTGATCATTGTCTACTCTCACGACAACCTGACCAGTATGATCACTTGCATTTGAGATACTTTCATTAAACAGGTTCGGTACACCGCCGCCTGCAAAGATCGCCGTCTCTTCAATGCCTTTCTGCTGTTTCATCTCTTGTTCTATTTTCTCTAATGTTTCATTTGTTTTGTCTAATGTTGTTTCACTTGGAAGTGTGACAGTGACAACCACTTCTTTCTTATTCGCTGCAGGGAAAAATTCAAATGGTGTGACGAAAATTAGTAAAAAGGCAAGCGTTGCAACAAGCAAACCACTTAAGCCAATAAGCAGCGGACGCTTCACAATGTTCGTCAGCACACGGTCTGCATAAAAATCAGCTAATTTTTTTAACGGTTTGCCTAGGAATCCTGGCTCTTTTTGAATTTTCTTGTTCTGTCTTTTTCGGTTCACAGTATATTGATAGACTGGCACTAGTGTCAGAGAAATTACCATAGACGCAAGTACAGTCGTTACGAGGACAGACGGTAATGCTCGTATAAATGAACCGTTTGCACCTGATAGGAAAACAAGTGGCAAGAAAGCAAACACAACCGCAAGTGTTGAGGTCAAAATAGACCCTGCAACTTCTTTGACCCCTGCAATCGTTCCTTTCAGCGGACTTTCATATTTTTTCATCTGCCTTAAAATATTATCGTTGACGACAATGGCATCATCGACAAGTATTCCTAGGGCAATGATAAATCCGATAATCGATATCTGATTGAGGTCCACTTGTAAAAATGGCAGCGGAATCGTTCCGATTGTGATTGATAATGGGATGGCAAGTGAAACGATGAACGCACCGCCAATGGTCAGACCAAGTGTGGTGACAACAATAACAGCGATGACCGCAACAATGGCTTCTTTTATCAAATCATTAAAAATGGCATCCACTTCACTTTTTTGTGAATAGTAGTTTACCCACTCGACACCACTTGGAAGCTGCTTCTCTTTCTCAATAACATCACTGACTTTGTCATACATTTTAGGAATATCAAGCCCTGGTTTGATATTGACTGTAAATGAATAGGCAGGCTTTCCGTTATACGACACAATGTCACTTTTCTCTTTTTCTACTTCTTTTAAGCTGCCAAGCTGACTGATTGTGACCGGTTCACGGTTCGTTTTGGAGAAAAGCTCAAGCTTTTTCACTTGATTCAAACGGTCGTAGGCATCGATGGACAGCTTAACCTTCTCGCCGCCTGTCCGAATGTCGCCTAGTGGAGATGTGTCAAATTCCTGATTGATGGCATTTGTGACATCCGTTACACTTAACCCTTCATCCTCCAGTTTACTTGAATCTAAGTTTAATACCGCTTGTTTGTCATTGAATCCTTTGATGACGACACTGTCTACCCCATTGATGTCCTCAACCTTTTCCTTCAACGCACGCAGCGATTCCTGACTTTTTGCTAAGTCTGCTGATTGACTTGCCACAGCCATATAAGAACCAACCGGCACGCTGCCAAACTCATCCTTTACATCAGGCTCCATCACTCCATCAGGAAAGGACGCCGCAGCACTTGTGGTTTCGTTCTTAATTTGACTTGCCACCTTTTGAAAGTCGGCTTGATCATCAATTTCAAGCACAATATTTGAAAACCCAATGGCAGAAACAGAGCTCGTTTTCTCTACACCATTGATATCAGATATGGCTGATTCGAGCTTATTGGTTACATCACTTTCCACCTGTTTTGCATCCGCACCTGGGAACACGGTGGAAATCGTGACGATATTCGCTTGAAATTCTGGCAGTTCTCGCTTAGGAAGCTGTGTAAATAAATAGCCGCCAGCAATGAGAACAATAAAAAATAAAATGAAAACAAGCTTTCCTCTTTTCAAAAAAGCTTCAACCATTATTTCACCTACTTAAATATTTATTTTTGATGAAGTATTTTTAACTTAATCTTAATTTATCATCATGGTGAAAAAATGCAAGCTCTAATATGTCATTTTTATCTATTTCATGAACTGAATATGTTATATAAGAAATGTATAGTGGTAAACAAAAACAACCTGCTTACATGATGTAAGCAGGTTGAAAATAATAAAATTAGAATTATCGTGGCTCAACAATCAATTTGATGGCTGTTCTTTCTTCTCCATCGATAAGAATGTCAGTAAAGGCTGGAATGCATATCAAATCCACTCCACTTGGTGCAACAAATCCCCTTGCTATGGCTACAGCCTTGACCGCCTGATTCAGCGCTCCAGCGCCGATTGCTTGTATTTCCGCTGCACCGCGTTCACGTAAAACGCCTGCTAATGCTCCTGCTACTGAATTCGGATTTGACTTTGCTGAAACTTTTAAAATTTCCATTTCTGCTCCCCCTTAAATTTACAATGGATAAGTGAGTGTTCATTAGAACAATCTTTGTTAGATGATGCTATTTTTTGAAAATCCATCCCCAAAATGTTTTTCAAAAATAGCAGGCTACCTACCATTTTTACTATATTCACGATAGAGGGCGCATATTCCTTCTTTCTGATTAATATTTTTCTGAAATAAATATGTGAACATTTATTCAAAGAAAATATGGTCATCATTTATCAAAATTCGATCAATTTTGACAGCTTTTTTCGACTGTTCGTCAATTTCTACGATTACTGCACTTAATGTCGTGCGTCCTTCCGCAATCTCAAAACGGACTGGAAGACTCGTTTTGAATCGTTTAATAATCGTCTCCCGATCAACACCTAAAATGCCATCATAAGGTCCTGTCATTCCCACATCTGAAATATACGCAGTTCCTTTTGGCAAAACGCGGTTATCTGCTGTTTGAACATGTGTATGCGTTCCAACGACACATGATGCACGGCCGTCTGTATACCAGCCCATCGCTAGCTTTTCACTTGTGGCTTCACCATGAAAATCAATAAAAATGAACGGTGTACGTTTAGATGCTTCCGCAATTAACTCGTCTACTTTTTGAAATGGGCAGTCAAGTGGGGGTAAAAAAGTACGTCCTTGCAGGTTGATGACGGCTAATTCTTTCCCTTGTTTTTTGATAAACGTCAGACCTTTACCAGGTGTACCTTCTGGGAAGTTCGCCGGACGAACCATGTTGGCTGCGTCATCAATGAAATCAAAAATGTCTCTTTTATCCCATGTATGGTTGCCCATTGTGAGCACGTCAGCTCCTGCTTGCAGCAGTTCATGATAGATTTTTTCAGTGATCCCTTTTCCATGAGCAGCATTTTCTCCATTGACAATGGTAAAGTGGGGCTGATATTTCTTCTTTAGCTTTGGCAAGTATTCTTTCAGTGTGTCTCGTCCAGGTGAACCGACAATATCTCCAACAAATAATATTTTCATGCGCTTTGAACCCTTTCTCTTATAAATTGACTTCTTATCAGTGTTGCATATTTACACAAAAAAATAAAGCGGCGCTAAGCGCACCGCTCTATTTTGCATACTCTACTGCGCGAGTTTCTCGAATGACCGTCACTTTAATGTGACCAGGGTAATCGAGCTCGTCCTCAATCCGCTTACGAATATCCCTTGCTAGACGGTGAGCTTCAAGATCATTAATTGAATCCGGCTTCACCATAATACGTACTTCACGTCCAGCCTGTATCGCAAACGATTTTTCAACACCTTCATAAGATTCAGAGATATCTTCTAATTTCTCAAGTCTCCGAATGTAATTTTCAAGCGTCTCACTTCTTGCACCAGGGCGTGCTGCAGATAATGCGTCTGCTGCCGCAACAAGAACAGCGATAATAGATGTCGGTTCTTGGTCACCGTGGTGAGAGGCAATACTGTTGATGACAACAGGATGCTCTTTATATTTCGTCGCAAGCTCAACGCCAATTTCTACGTGGCTTCCTTCTACTTCATGATCAATGGCTTTTCCAATGTCATGCAGAAGACCTGCTCGTTTTGCAAGCTTTGCATCTTCTCCAAGCTCTGAAGCCATGAGACCTGCAAGATGTGCAACCTCAATTGAATGCTTCAGGACATTTTGTCCATAACTTGTACGGAATTTTAAGCGACCGAGAATCTTGATGAGATCCGGATGCAGACCGTGAACTCCGACTTCGAATGTCGTTTGCTCACCCATCTCACGGATATAATCATCGACTTCACGGCGTGATTTTTCCACCATTTCTTCAATTCGTGCAGGATGAATGCGGCCATCCTGGACTAGCTTGTCCAGAGCTATCCTCGCTGTTTCACGTCTAATCGGATCAAAGCCCGATAGGATAACAGCTTCAGGTGTATCATCTATGATCAAGTCAATACCTGTTAACGTTTCTAACGTACGGATATTTCGTCCTTCACGTCCGATAATACGACCTTTCATCTCATCATTTGGAAGATTGACTACAGATACCGTCGTTTCAGCTACATGATCAGCTGCACAACGCTGTAACGCAAGTGAAAGAATATTTTTCGCCTTTTTATCAGCCTCTTCTTTCGCTCGGTTTTCAGATTCTTTCGTCATGACTGCAATGTCGTGGGAAAGCTCATTTTCAACTTGATCCAGAATGATTTGTTTCGCTTCATCTCGAGTTAAACTTGAAATACGTTCCAACTCGGCTTTCTGCAAACGAATCATATCATCCACTTTGCTTTCCATCTCTTCAATATGTTGTTGTCGTTCATTCAGAGAATGATCTCTCTTCTCCAACAGGGACTCCCGTTTATCTAAAGATTCATCTTTGCGATCAAGATTTTCCTCTTTTTGAAGTAAACGGTTTTCTTGTCTTTGAAGCTCATTACGTCTTTCACGAACTTCTTGCTCCGCCTCTACACGAAAGGAATGAATTTCATCTTTCGCTTCCAAGAGCGCTTCTTTCTTCAATGCTTCCGCATCACGCTTTGCATCCTCAACAATTTGTTCGGCCATGTTTCTTGCGCCGGATATTTTTGCTTCTGCAATGGTTTTACGAACAAAGTAGCCAACAACTAAACAGATTAGGCTCAGCAAAATGGAGATGATCGTAAACATCGTAGGCGACATATTTTCACCTCCTCTTGCTATGAACTTGGTTTTACAAATAAAGTGTCGGCATGTACATTGTTTTGTGTCTCAACATACAGGGCCTTCACAGGGAATGAGATCCTCACTGCCCTTGTCAAGTTTAAATTAGTTATCAATCATGTTAAGAAAAACAAGTGATACATTTCCATTGTAATTGTGTCGGAAATACTTGTCAAGCTTGCTATCTTAACGTTTGCAAAAGCAGATCAGAATTATTCTTGATTCAGCAGCTGATATATTATATTGTTCACTTGGCCCAGTTTCGTGTTATTTTGAATGTTTGACAACAATACAACAATGGTTTGTCCAGATTTGCTAAAGCTGTTCAAAATGTTGAAACCCGGCATGACACCATGGTTTGAATAGCTGCCGGGAGCAACATAAAATCCCATTCCGTATGTGGAGCTACTTCCTGGCGTAAACATCTTTTTATAGCTCTTCTGCGAATACAGTTTGCCGTCTATCAGTGCTTGGTCAAATTTGCACATATCTATAGCACTCATATAAATATCTCCAGCACCATACAGCTGAGATAGATCAGGCATATACGGTGTAATCATTCTGCCGCCTTTCAGTTTATACCCTACAGCAGGATAAGGGTTTTTTTCATATGTTTTGTAAAAACCTGCATGCGTCATTCCTGCCGGTTTAAAAATATGATTCGTTATATATTGTTCATAGGACTCACCGCTTACTTTAGCAACAATATAAGCAAGAACAGAATAGTTGGAATCCTTGTATTCCCACACGCCCGGCTGACGATTAATTCCCTGACGTTCTATATCTTTTATTAAATTGTCCGGAGTAATTGCGCCGTTTCCTTCAATATGTCCGTTTATTCCCGATGTATGTGTAAGCAGATTTTTCAAGGTAATCTTTTGTCCGTTAGGGAAATGAGGTAAATACATGCTTACCGGATCACTTGTCTGAAGTTTCCCCTTTTCCTCAAGCTGCAAAATAGCGGTTGCTATCAGCGCTTTTTGTGACGAACCGACATAAAAAGATGTCAATGGATTATTTTGAATTTTTTGTTTACGGTCTGCATAACCAAAACCTTTATTTGTTACGATTTCTCCATTTTTAACCATCATGGCTGTTCCGCTGAAACCGATCTCATTTAAATAGCTGCTGATATTTTGATTGCGGTCCACTGTTTTGATTTGTTCCTCTGATTTTTTGACGGTTTTCTTTTTGACTTCTTTTTTCTGGCTAGTACTTGAAGCTGCTGCAGTTTGTTGAAACGGGTTGTTCTCTTCACTATTTCGATGAAGCACATTCCACATCGTTAAGTAAATCATCGCTGCTAAAAAAACAAGCACAAGTTTTCCCCTCTGATTTGGTTTTCTCTGTCTGCGTTTTGCAGTTCTACTGCGGGTTGGGCTTGTCATTACCTTTTCCTCCCAAAATAAATCCCATTTTATATTTTAGACGGATGAAGTACTGAAAAAGTTGTCGAAAGTTTTTTGCAAAATAAAAAAGGCTGAGTTTTTTCACCCAGCCTTTTGTATCATTTCATACTGATTTTATTTTTATTCTAATTCTTCTAGCGCCTCTTCAGCTTCCTGCTGCGCTACTCCGTTATTATCCAAGCCGTAATGTTCGCGAATTTGCTCCTGAATCATTAGCATGATATCTTTGTTTTCTTTCAGGAACTGTTTCGCATTTTCGCGGCCTTGTCCAAGACGTTCCTCTTGGTAAGAATACCAAGCACCGCTCTTTTGTACGATATCTAGTTCGCTTCCAAGGTCGATGATTTCGCCCTCTTTTGAAATTCCTTCACCGTACATAATGTCTACTTCTGCAATACGGAATGGCGGTGCTACTTTGTTTTTCACTACTTTAATTCTCGTTTTATTCCCCATAATGTCATTGCCCTGCTTCAGCTGTTCAGCACGGCGCACTTCTAAACGAACAGATGAATAGAACTTCAGCGCACGTCCACCTGGCGTTGTTTCAGGGTTACCGAACATGACCCCAACTTTTTCACGAATTTGGTTAATAAAGATGGCAATGGTTTTTGATTTATTAATGGCACCAGATAGTTTACGAAGTGCTTGGGACATCAAACGTGCTTGTAGACCAACGTGTGAATCACCCATGTCTCCTTCAATCTCTGCTTTTGGTACAAGAGCAGCTACTGAGTCAATAACAACAATGTCAACTGCACCACTGCGGACAAGAGCTTCTGCAATTTCAAGTGCTTGTTCTCCTGTATCAGGCTGAGAAAGTAACAACTCATCAATATTGACACCTAGTTTTTGAGCGTAAACTGGATCGAGCGCATGCTCTGCATCAATAAATGCAGCTTGTCCTCCCTGCTGCTGAACCTCGGCAATGGCATGAAGTGCTACTGTCGTTTTACCAGAACTCTCTGGACCATATACTTCAATAATACGGCCACGAGGATATCCACCTATTCCTAGTGCAGTATCAAGTGCTAACGAACCACTCGGTACTGTTGAAATACGTGTATCTGTTCGCTCTCCTAGTTTCATAATAGAGCCTTTACCAAACTGTTTTTCTATTTGTTTAAGAGCCATATCTAAGGCTGCTTGACGATCACTCATTCTATTGTTTCCTCCTTTATCAATTCCACTATCTATACTATACCTTGTTTCACGTCATTTGCCAAGAAAAAAACGAACACATATTCGATTTTTTCTTGGCAGATTTTTAAGAAAAGAGTGATTTCTATTAGAAAAAACACTCTTTTATAAAGGAGTAAACCTAACAAAAAACAAAATTAACTTTCTTTTAATAAATTGAGCAAGTGATGCAGTCCGTATTTCACAGCGCGCTTTCGAATGCCCGACCGGCTTCCTGTAAACATCCATTCAAACACGTCTGTATGGTCTTTCGTAGATAGCCCGATGAACACTTTTCCGACAGGCTGTCCCTCGTGGGTATCAGGGCCTGCTACACCCGTAAAGCTAATGCCAATATCACTTCCCGTAAGCTTTCTAGCACCTTCAGCAAGCTCTAAAGCACACTCTTTGCTAACAGCACCATGAGAAGACAATGTTTCCTCACGGCAGCCAAGCACCTGCTGTTTGACTTGGTTTGTATAACAAACGATACTGCCGCTTAAAATCGACGATGCACCTTCAAGGTCTGTCAGCCATTCAGAAAACATTCCGCCTGTCAGGCTCTCAGCCGCTGCCACTGTTTTCCCGTGTTCGTGCAGAGCCTTGGAGGCTTCACGGACAAGTGATGTATCACCATACCCGTAGAAGTACTCTCCTACACGCGCTAAAATTTTCGCTTCCGTCTCTTTTAACAGACGCTCCGTTTCTTTTTCATCCTTATGCTTAGCCGTGAGCCTAAGTGTCACTTCACCGTCAGATGCGAGAGGTGCAATCGTTGGGTTGGTTTGAGCATCAATTAAATCTTCTAGGTCTGTTTCAAGCTGTGATTCACCGATTCCGAAAAAGCGAAGAACAACAGACACGATTTTTTCCTTCAAATCCAGTTTCTCACATATCAGCGGCTTCGCCTCGTTCTCAAACATTGGATGCAGTTCACTTGGCGGACCAGGAAGAAGCATATAAAACGTATCGTTTTCTTGAATAAACATACCTGGAGCCATTCCAAACCGGTTCACGAGCACATCAGATCCTTCTAGGACGAGTGCCTGCTTCCGGTTATTCGGTGACATGTCTCGTCCAGTCTTTCGAAAGTATTCTTGAATGGATTCAAATGCTTCTTCATTTAGCACGAGCTCTTTTCCAAGCGTACTCGCGATAGTTTCTTTTGTTAAATCATCTTTCGTTGGTCCAAGACCACCTGAGAAGATAATAAAATTCGATCTTTCCTGCGCCACTTGAATGGCCCTTTTTAAACGCTCTGGATTGTCACCAACTGCTGTATGGTAATAAACATTCACACCAATTTCAGCCAGCTGTTTGCTGATGAATTGTGCATTCGTATTCGTAATTTGCCCTAGCAATAGTTCGGAACCGACTGCAATAATTTCTGCTTTTCTCTCTGACTTCAAAGCGTACACGTCCTTTTTAGTTAGCATTCTTTAAAGCTTCCCAGTTTTTCACAAAGTAATCCCAGCCTGACACAACAGTGAAGAACACTGCTACCCACATCGCAAGGTCACCAAACGGGAATGATACAAGTTCGAACGGCAGGTTATGCAATAGAAGAGCTGAAATCGCAATGATTTGCGCCCATGTTTTCACTTTTCCAAGCATATTAGCTGCTACCACTTCACCGCCTCCGGCTAGTACAAGCCTTAGACCAGTTACAGCAAATTCACGGCTAATGATCACAATCGCCATCCATGCCGGCGTGAGGTTGTACTGAACAAGTATAATTAAAGCAGCTGAAACAAGCAATTTATCTGCAAGCGGATCTAAAAATTTACCAAAATTCGTCACTAAGTTCAGTTTACGCGCATAGTACCCATCAATCCAGTCCGTTGTCGAAGCAACAATAAACAGGATTGCTCCAACAAGATGTGTCACTTCGATGCTGACGTGACCAAAACGCGCAACGCCCCAATCTAAAGGTGCAAGCATAATAATCATAAAAACAGGGATCAAGGCGATCCTAGAAAGAGTTATTTTATTCGGTAAGTTAAACATGAATTTCAATCCTCCAATAAGCCATTTTTTTATGTATATATAATAGTAGGAACAAAAGAAAAGTCATCTACTTGCTTAAGATGACTTTTCCTTTCCTTTATTCACAATCACAATGTTTTGTGTCATGGTGTTCTTAGGGTCTAATTCGTACTTAAGCGTCTCGTCATTCACCTTAATATCAATTCCAGTCGCATTGCCTAGACGGATATCGACCTGAGAGAGCTCAGACAAGTCTGTTTTAAACGATTCGCCATCTTTAAGTTCACCCATTTTCAGCACTTTTCCAGATTCGTCTCTGACGCGCAGCCAAGAAGCTTTTGTAGCAGAAATGGTTAACTCCATCTCATCTGCGCCTGACACTTCATACGTTGTCGTTGAACCTTCTGTATTCGCTGCCTTCAAAGAGACCGTTTCATCGTCTTTGGATGAATCCTTTGATGAGTCATCTTTTTTAGATGATTTTTCTTGATCATCTGACGAAGCTTTTTCTTTTTTCTTTTGATCCTTGGCAAGAGATGAATCCTCAGATACTTCATACTTAGATTCTGACTGCTGAGGAGCCGTCTGGTTGTTCTTCTGTCCGCTATCATGATTGACCGCCTGCACGATGACATAAATGATCGCGATGACCACAAGGACGCCTCCAATAATCAAGATGGTCGGCAGCAGCTCAAGCACCTTCGAGGCAGGCTTAGGCAGCTCTCTTTGCGGCTTAATATTTGATAATTTATCAGATACTTCATCGTTATATGTGCTCGGCACATCTTTACGAAATTCTTCGAACAATTGTTCAGGATTTAGTCCAACGGCTTCGGCATATTGTTTAATAAATGCTCTGACGTAAAATTTACCTGGAATAATATCATAGTTTCCTTGTTCGATTGCTAGCAAGTAGCGCTTTTGGATTTTGGTCACCGTCTGAAGATCCTCCAGCGACATCCCTTTTTCCTCTCTGGCCTCAATGAGCCGTTTTCCCAATTCAGTCAAAACAAACACCTACCATTACCATATTAAAAATCGAAGCCAGAAAAACCAGAATGATCAAACACTTGTGGTTCTTCAGCGTGCTCATATGTAATCTCTTCGTCTGCACTATTACGCAATTCAATGATATAGTCGAAATCATCCATTGTATATTCTGAATTTTGAATAAAGATGTCTGGATGCTCAACTACTTTTGTTGCCGGCAGTCTCATAATTTCTCTTAAAAGCTGCAAGTGCTTCTCAGAACCTCTTCGCGTCGACACAATCCCATCAATAATAAAGACGTTATCTGGGCTGTATTCATCCGCAATCAGCTGACTTCGGATCGTCTGTTTCAAAAGAGTCGACGATACAAATAGCCATCTCTTGCTGGCACATACACTTGAAGCCACAATTGATTCTGTTTTTCCGACACGCGGCATCCCCCGAATCCCAATCAATTTATGTCCTTCTTTTTTAAATAGTTCTGCCATAAAATCAACAAGAAGACCAAGCTCGTCCCTTTCAAATCGGAACGTCTTTTTGTCATCTGCATCACGCTGAATATATCTGCCGTGACGAACCGCTAAGCGGTCACGAAGTTTTGGCTGTCTTAATTTCGTTACTTTTATCGTTTCCATTGTATTTAAAATTGATTCAAGGCGCTTAATTTGATCTGTATGGTCACAGCGCAAAAGCATTCCGCGTCTTGATACATCAACACCATTAATTGTCACAATATTAATTGAAAGCATCCCCATTAGAGATGAAATGTCTCCTAAAAGTCCGGGACGGTTTACCTGTATCTCATATTCAAAATACCATTCGAGCTTTGCCAAATGATATTACCCCCTTCATTGTGGCAAATTTTTACCTTCCTATATCATAAAGCATTTTCACATTTTTAGAAAGCACAATGTTGTGAAACAGTTAAAATAAAAAGAGAGGCACAAACGACCCCTCTTTTTGTTTAGTGCGAGCTATTATTTTCAACCAGTTTGACCATCATATTGGCAATTGCGCGCTGCTCATCTTCTGATGCAACGCTCCAAAGGTCAGCAAGTACTCTTTCTTGCTCGTTCTTTGCTTCAACTTCGTTAGCTAAATATCCGCCAATTTCATACGCAAGGTTATTGATGGTATCATCTTTTAAGCCTTTATCCTGCGCATGATTTAAGCGGTCACCTAAAAAGTTTTTCCAATGGTCCCAGTTCTCAAGTACTGACATGTCGATTCCTCCATTCGAAAAGATGAATTACAGCCATAGCTTTTGTCATGGAGTTACGAATTATACACGTTATTTAACAGTACCAGCCTCCATTAACGGATAAAATTTGACCTGTCATATAACTTGACTGCTTTGAGGCGAGAAACCAAATGACATCTGCAATCTCCTCAGGTGATGCAAGCCGGCCAAGCGGGATTTCTTCCTCCAGCATGGCAATATCTTCTTGTGTGAAGCTTTTCATCATGTCTGTATGGACAGCACCTGGCGAAACAGCATTTGCTCTAATTCCACTTGGGGCAAGCTCTTTTGCCAGACCTTTAATAAACGCATTTTGCGCCCCCTTTACCATGCTATACAGCACTTCACACGATGCACCTGTTTCTCCCCATATTGAGCTTACCGCAACAATATGACCTGCTTTTTTTTGAATCATGGCTGGCAATAGGTGCTGGGTGAGCTCATATGGACTTGTGACATGAAGCTGCACCATACTGGCTAATACGTCTTTTTCTGTATCTGTCACTAATCCGACATGACTCTTACCGCTATTTAATACAAGAATATCTGGACATACAGGCAGACGGCTGACGAGCTCATCTGCTCCGCCCGTTTTAGCTAAATCCGCTTGAACGACATGCGTCTGAATATGACATGTTTCTTCCAGCTCAGCGGCAAGCTGAACGGCTGTCTGTTCATTTTTGTGATAATGGATTATCACATGGCAGCCTTCCTGGGCAAGCTTTTTTGCCGCAGCCTGCCCAATCCCGCCACTGGCACCTGTTATCAGCGCCCAACGACTCATCACATGGATTCCTACTTTCTATTTGAAATATCTATTCTTTTCGTTTAAATGGGAACCAGTTCGCTGATCCGAACAATTTCACCATCACAGGTACGAACAATGGTAGCACAACGAGTGCGTACAGCAAAAGTCCTGTGAGAACAAGTGTTGCAATCTGCAGGAGAGACAGCACTCCTGAAGGAAGCATGGCTGCAAATGTTCCTGCCAAAATAACAGCAGCAGACATAATGACAGAGCCCATATTCTTCATTGATTCGGTCATCGCAAACTGAATGTCTTTTGTTTTGTATTCATTGAACCTCTCCATTAAGAAAATCGAATAATCGACTCCGAGCGCCATTAATATGACAAATCCAAAGAATGGAACCGCCCAGTTAATGCCCGGATATCCGAAGAAATGAGTGAAAATAAATTCTGTCATTCCGATAGCTGTAAAGTAAGTCAAAATAAGTGAACCTACCAAGTACAGCGGCATCACAAGCGAACGGAACAGGATCACAAGGATGAGGAAAATACCGATCATCATGTAAAGAACCGTCTTATTGAAATCTTGGTCTGAAAGCTGTTTTAAATCAGCATTCATACTTGATACACCTGAAACGCCGAATGATGCATCTTTTAAATTCGTTTCAGGAAGTGCCCGCTCGACAGAAGCTTCTACTTGTTTGATCGTCGACATGGCTTCGTTGCCATATGGATTTTTTTCTAAAATGACATCAATCTTTGTCATCTTGCGGTCATCCGACATGTATGAATCAAACACTTGCTTGAATGCTTTGTTTTTCAGCACGTCTTTTGGGATAAACCAGCCGGCCATGTCTTGATCTGGTGCATTTTTCAGTTCGTCTAAGTAGTCACCTGCACCCATTAATCCGCTTGAAATTTTCTCTAAGCCATCGACGCTTTTGTTCAGCCCATCTGTCAGTTTGGTCAGGTTATCACCAAAGCCACCAATCTTTTCTTTCATTTGTTTTTGACCATCAATCACTTGCCCGGCACCATTAGCAAGCTTTGGCATATTATCAGCTATTTGCCCTTGACCTTTAGACGTTTTATCCAATCCAGTTTCAATTGCATCTAAGCCAGCAACGAGTTCATCGATTTGACTCGTCAAAACTTTTTGCTGCTCTTTAGCTTTTGCGATAAAGGCATCCGCTGCTTCAAGCTGTTTTCTAGCTTCTTTCGCTTGTTTGGCATAGCTGTCTGCCTGTTTTGCGCCTTCTTGCAAGGTCGAAGAAAGTTCATTATATGAAGCTTTGATGGCTTGATACGATTGATTTTCTTTCACTTGCGGAATTTGTTTTTCAAGTGTACTAAATTGTTTATTTGCTTGTGTGATTAATGCTTTTACATCCGCTGCGGCAGAGGAGGACGTATCAACCTGCGCCAATGCTGCCTTTAATTCTCTGGAAATGCTTTTATATAGCGACACTTGCTGATTCACTTGTGCGACTTGAGCCGTTAATTCTTTTTTCGCACCTTTAATTTTTTCTTTAATCTGTGCAACACCGTTTTTGTTTTGATCGATTCCGCCTTGTAAATCTCTTAACGATTTTTCGATGTTTTGAATGCCTGTTTTCACTGATTCTGTACCAGAAATCAATTTGTTAATGCCTTTTCCAGATGATTTGATTTGCGGCGTTTGATCCTCAATGGATTGACTCATTGTCGTCAGTGCATCTTGGATTTTTTTCAAGCCTTCATTACTTTTATCAAGTCCGGTATTTAGTTCTTTTGCTTGTGATTTCACGTATAGATCACTCAGCCCTTTACCGACAGGACGTGTCGCACTTCTCACTTTACTTACGCCATCTGTTTGTTCAATTGCACGGCTGAGTTTTTCAACAGCAATCAGCCCTTTATTGTTGTCTAACAGATCAGCTGATTTCACAACAATCGTTGCAGGTAGAGCTTCTCCTGGTCCAAATTTGTCAGAAATCGTATTGAATGCATTGACTGATTCATATTTATTACCGATTTCATCTAAGCTGTTATAAGAAAGCGTTCCTTTATACATGAGAATGGGCGGAAGCGTAATGATTCCTACGATTAATAAACTGAAAAGTGGTTTTTTAAATGAAAAGCGTCCTGCTGTTTCCCACATTTTTGACTGCGGATGCGCAATATCACCTTTAATCGGCCAAAATAACACTTTTCCTAAAACCGCCATAAAGAACGGAACAATCGTGAGAAGCGCCACAATGAGCACAGCAACACCAACTGCTACTGCAACAGCCGATTTATAGAGCTGAAACTGTGCCAGGCCAATACATGTAAAACCGATGAGCACAGCAATTCCGCTGAATAAAACAGTCTTTCCTGCTGTTTTATACGTAATGAGAATTGCCTCAATTTTATCTTTACCGTGTGCGATTTCTTCTTTAAAGCGGCTGAGAAGTAGAATGCAGTAGTCCGTTCCTATTCCAAACATGATCGCGACCATGAAAATTTGGGTAAAGGTCGAGAGCGGGAAGTCGAGATATTTAACTAAATAAGCCACGATGGATTGACTCACCAAGTAAGACAAAGCTACTGCGACTAATGGAACGAAAGGCGCCACAGCTGATCTAAAGACAAGGACAAGAACGATAAGAATAAACCCAATCGTAATGAACTCAGTTTTCTTCAGACCTTCTTGCGAGCTTGTGATCACGTCATCATCAATTAACGGCTGTCCTGTCATTTCATATGTTAGATTTAAGCTCTTCAGCTTTTCATTGACTCTTTCTTTAAAATCGGAAGCTTTGATTTTGTTTGAGTCATATGTAACTGGAACAAGGAGCGTCGTGCGATCTTTAGAAAGCATCTGTTTTTTGATATCTTTATTGGCGTCAAAATAAGAAGTGATGTCCTCGACATGTAGATCTTGGTCCTTTTCTAAAATCTCCATTGCCTTTTTTAAAGATGTTTCTCTTTCTTTGGCAATGTTCTTTTCTTGAAAGACAATGACAATTGATTTTTCTGTATCACCGTTTTCAGACATTTTCTTTAATAACTGATTTGCATATGAGGACGGATAGCCGTCTGGTACTGAAATTTGCCCTTTTTCTTTTGTTAATTGCGCCATATTAGGGGCGGTGATGAGTAACACTGCCGCTAATACGATCCATAAAATCGTGATCAGCCATCTACCCTTTATGATTGCTCTCATTAGTACTTTGTGCCTCCTCTTCGATGATTACTTGATAGATCTTTTCATATGTTTGAATAAATGATTCCATTTCTTTTTCTTCCAGCTTTTCAAAATAAGATCGAACGAGATCCTGAAGCTGCTTTTCCATTCGGCTGACCACATCTTTGCCCTCTGGCGTGACGTAAAGGTGAACATTTCTTCGATCGGCTTTATCGTGCTCACGGACAATATAGTTTTTTGTAAAAAGACGATTGGTCATGGAGGTTACCGCACTTTTATTCACATTGCATACATTTGCAAGGTCAGTAGACGTACATCCAGGATGTAAATTGATGTATCGAAGCGAGTAATACTGATCAAGCGTCAGCTCTTTATCAAGCTTTTCCGTGATCATACTCGATACCTTTTTTTCCATCATAAGATAGACATCTGCATATCTCTGAATGAGCTGTGCAATTTTATTTTGTTCCATACGCTGCTCCTTTTTTAGTTTAAGTGTTTAACTATTAAAGAGTTTAACTAATGAACAAAATGATTGTCAATGAAAATCCTCACAAATCACAGGCTTTTATTCATTAAACACAAAAAAGACAAACTCATTTATCTGAGTTTGTCTCTCTTTATTTATTTGGTTTTCGGGACGACTTTGAAAACGGACATCCGTTCTTCATCAATTTCTTCCTCTAAAATTTGCTGAATGTCGGTTAATTGGATCTGTTCCAGCATAGTCACGACATCAAATAAGCTCATGTCTAAAAATGCATATCGGGTAAATTGGTTTGCAATGTATTCAGGAGAGTTCATCGCTTTTAAAAAGCTTCCGATTTTCTTCTTACGCGCGAGCTCAATTTTCTCTTCTGAGATCAAGTTCTTTGCTTGAAGAAGGGTTTCTTTTAATACTTTCGCCAGTTGATCAGGATCATTTGTGTCTCCGCCAACTGACGTGAAGCCAAAGCCGCCTTCTTCCGTATAATCGTAGCTGAAGGTCTCATCAATTAAACCTTTTTCATACATTTGTTCATATTGTAAGGAGCTTTTACCAAACAGTGTCTCTAAAATGAGATTCATTCCGAGCTCATGTTTTAGCAGCTCATTTCCTTTTTTATGAGGATTCTTTGTTTTCAAACCGAACATACATTTCGAGCCTTGTACGTTCATTGGAAGTTCGTATTCTTTTCGGTACACACCTTCAGGCTCATTGATGTCTTTTCGTTTGATCTCTGGCTGGTCTGTAAATGGCTTTTTCGCCTGATTTGCTCGAACTTGATCTAATATTTGCTTCGGATCAACGGGACCGACAACAAATAGAAGCATATTGCTCGGGTGATAGAACGTTTCATAGCATTCATACAAATGATCTTTTGTAATCGGAGCAATGCTTTCTACTGTTCCAGCTATATCAATTCTCACGGGGTGCTCTTGATATAGATTTTCAATCAGACCGAAGAATAAACGCCAGTCCGGATTGTCATCATACATGTTAATCTCTTGACCAATGATGCCCTTTTCTTTTTCGACCGTTTTTTCAGTAAAATAAGGTTCCTGAACAAAATCAATGAGTGTCTCAAGATTTTGTTCGACATTTGAGGTGCTTGAGAATAAGTAAGCTGTTCTCGTAAATGTCGTAAAAGCATTTGCGGATGCTCCTTGTTTACTAAATGTATGAAATACGTCTCCGTCTTCTTTTTCAAACAGTTTATGCTCTAAGAAATGGGCAATTCCGTCAGGCACTCGAATCATGTCTTCTTTGCCAAGCGGCACAAATTCGTTATCGACAGAGCCATATTTGGTTGTAAAGGTCGCATAGGTTTTGTTAAACCCTTGCTTTGGGAGCACATAGACGTCAAGTCCGCTCTCCATTTTTTCGTGATAGACCGTTTCTTGCAGCTGGTCGAATTGAATTGTTTTCACTGTCATGAAGCACCCTCCGTTCCTTTAAGAAAATAGGTCGTATCCCATTCGATTTTCTGACCCACTTTGATGATGTCCTCTTTTGTCACTCGGTCAAGTGCTTCTAAAAAGGAATCAAGCGTTTCCCCTGTTGGCACAACGGCATGCTGATACAGGTATTCCGCTGTCCCATAAGATGTATCGATCGTTTCAAGCAGCTGATTTTTGACGACAGCTTTTGTTTGGTCAATCGCTTCATCTGAAAAATCACCTTTTTGCATCGCTTCAAATTGTTCTTTAATGATGTCTACTGCCTGCTGATAGTTGCCGACTTCAATCCCTGACATGACCATCATCAAGCCTTTAAAGCTCTCAAGTCTAGACACAGCGTAGTACGCAAGACTTGCTTTTTCCCGAACATTGATGAATAGCTTCGAGTGTGAGAAGCCGCCGAATATGCCATTAAACAAATGCAAAGCCGGATAATCGTCATCTGCAATCGTCGTATGCGTGCGAAAGCCGATATTCAGTTTGCCTTGCTTTACGTCTTCTTCGTCGATGACTTCTTTTGCTTCTCTTTGCGTGCTTGCTGATTCAGCGTGTTGTTTGACCGGTTCTCTATTACTTGTTTTGAAGTATTGAGAGACCATTCGGCTGATGTCTTGTTCGTCTACATCTCCCACAACATAAAGATCAAGCTGATTTGTTTGAAGCGCATGCTTATATGCTTCAAACAGCGAATGAGCTGTGATCGTTTCGATATCTTCCATTTCTCCATTGACGTGCAGTGCATACGGTTCACCTTTGCACATTTCCTGCACAAGCCTTAAGTTCGAGTAACGCATTTTATCATCATACACTGCTTGAATTCGCTGTTTTAAAGTGCGTTTTTCTTGATCTACATATAATTGACTAAACGCTCCATTTTCAACATACGGATGGAATAGTAGATCAGATAGTAAGGCAATCCCTTTTTCTAGTAAAGGGGTTTGATCCTTTAAATATTTCTCATTCGCCATTTCCAGGCGGAAGGTAATGATGTGATTCTCCCCTTTTTTCGCCATGTCTGCTGAAACCGTAGCACCATAAAGCTCATCAAAATAAGCACGCAATTCTCCTGTTTTCGGCATTTTCTCTGTTCCTCTTAACAGCACATGCGGGAAAAGTGAACGCATGGTGACGTCATCTTTCGATAGAGGCGCAAGCATTTTAAAAAGGATTGTGACCGTTTTAAATTTTTCTGTTTTGACAATATGAGTATGAAGACCAGGTGTGTCTAGTGTCTTCTCTTGTAAGTACGTCATGAGAAACCTCCTTTGTTCATCCTATTTATTATGTATTAGAACATAGCTGATATATACGTAAAACAGCCATTTAATAGACATTATATCAATCAGAGGAAAGGATAGGAAATAAAAACGCCTCTGCTATAAGCAGAGACGCCGGTCGTTATTTCATTCTAAAAGGCCACCAATTCCATTTACCGAAAATACGAACCATGACCGGGATGAAGAGCGGTAATACAACAAAAGCATATAATAAAAGCCCAATGAGTATGACCGTTGCAATTTCAACAAGTGATAATACACCGGACGGCAGCATAGCGGCAAAGGTCCCCGCTAATATCGCGACTGCTGAAATAATGACGGAACCCATATTTCTCATCGCTGATATCATTGATGCTTGCACATGCTCTCCCTTCCATTCATTAAAGCGATCCATTAAGAAGATCGAATAATCAATGCCAAGGGTGACAAGAATGACAAAGCTGAAAAATGGGACAGCCCAGCTGAGACCGTCGTAGCCAAAAAATGTTTTAAAGATCCATTCTGTTAAACCGACGGATGTAAAATACGTTAAAATGAGTGAAAGTGTTAAGTATATCGGCATGACGATTGACCGTAATAATATAATTAAAATGATAAAGATGCCAACTAGCATGAAAATGACCGTTCGAATAAAGTCACCGTCAGATGTTTCTTTTAAATCTACATTTAAACTTGAGATACCAGACACACCGTAATTTGCATTCTTTAACCCGCTGACAGGTAAATATTGATCAAGGGTGTCCTCAATTTTCGCAACGCCTTTCATCGCTTCATTGCTGTATGGATTCACATTTAAAATAACTTCAAAGGTTGTTAATTTACGATCTGGAGACATATACGTATGAAAGATTTGCTTAAATTCAGGGCGTTTCAGCACTTCTTCTGGAATAAACCAGCCTGTTATTTCTTCATCTGGCGCTTTCTGAAGCTGCTTTAAATAGCCGTCCGCCTCTGTGAAGCCGCTTTTGACCTGCTCAAGCCCTTCAATACTTTCATCTAAACCATCTGTTAACAATGTGAGTTTTGATGAAAGCTGGCTAAATCCTTTTTTGATGGCTTTTTGACCGTCTGTCAGCTGGTCTGCGCCATCTTCAATTTTAGGCATTTCTTTAATCAATTGTTTTTGACCCTCATTTGTTTGATCAAGACCGGCATAAATTTGATCCAGTCCTTCCATGAGCGCTTGTACTTGACGTTTTACTTCTTTTTGCTTGCTTGATAGGCTTTGAATCACTGAATCTGCTTTCTTGATCTTTTCTTTAAAGACAGAGGCTTCCTCTTCATACAGACTCATTTGGTCCCCTGCTTGATCAAGCATTCCTTTTGTGTCTTTGAATACTTTCTTTATTTCTTTATATTCATCCATATCTTTTACTTCTGGAAGCCGTTTTTCAAGTGCTTCAAACGATACATTTTCATACGAACTTTTTACTTTTTTAATGGTGGTTATTAGCTGCTGATTTGATTTCGCATGACGTTCAAGCGTACTCACCATTCGTTTAAGCTCTTGAATCATCGCTTCACTGCTTCGATATTCTTGCTCTAATTCCTTTTTTGCTTCTTTGATTTTACTTCGAATGGTTCCGACGCCATCTTTACTGCGCCTCACCCCATCTTCTAAAGAGATCAGGGACACCCTTACTTCTCCAATGCCGCTTTTGATCGCTTTTGTTCCATCAATCAGCTGATCAATGCCTTTAGCGGATTCTTGAATTTTTGGTTTTTGTTTAAGAAGGGCAAGATTTGTTTCGGTCAAACCATCTGAAATTTTTCCGATTCCTTCATGGCCTTTTCCTAGTTCTCCGCCCAGCTCTTTTGCTTGAGAGGTGACGTAAAGCTGACTTAGCCCGTCCCCAACAGGCCGAGTGACACTGCGAACTGTTTTTACTTCGTCAATGTCATTTAATTTACGGGTCAGTTTTTCAATTATGACAATCTTTTCTTGGTTATCTAACTTATTGTCACTTTCAACAAGTACATTCAGGGGCAGCGCTTCCCCAAAGCCAAATTGCTCTGATATCGTATTAAATGCAGACACTGATTCATACTTTGTCCCAATCTCATTTAAGCTGTTATAAGAAAGAGTCCCGTCGTACATCAGAATAGGAGGCACCGTAATGAGTGCAACTAAACCTAGGCTGATCAGCGGCCTTTTAAATGAAAAACGCCCAGCCCATTCCCACATTTTACTTTGCGGGTGGCGAATGTTTTCTCTTTTAGATGGCCAGAAAAGGGATTTTCCAAAAACAGACATAAAAAAGGGAACGATGGTGACAAGGGCGATCAGCAGGATACCAACTCCAACAGCAACACTAACGGCTGATTGATACAATTGAAATTTGGCAAACCCAATGCTTGAGAAGCCGACTAACACGGCTAAGCCACTGAAAAGGACCGTTTTCCCTGCACATTTATATGTGATGATAATCGACTCTTTCACATCACGACCTTGACCGATTTCTTCTTTAAAACGGCTTAACAGCAAAATACAATAATCTGTTCCTATACCGAACATAATCGCTACCATAAAAATCTGAGTAAAATTAGATAGAGGAAATTGCATATATTCTACTAGAAAAGCCACAATACACCGGCTGACAGCATAAGAAATGCCGATCGTAATGAGCGGAACAACAGGTGCCAAAATCGATCTGAAAACAATGATTAAAATAAAGAAAATAAAAATGATCGTTATAAGTTCAGTTTTCTTCAGACCTTGTTGAGAGCTTTGAATGACATCTGAATCCACAAATTTTTGTCCCGTCATTTCATATGAGACATGATAGGGCTTTAAAACTTCCTCAATTTGTTCTTTAAGCTTCACAGCTTTTGTTTCGTAGTGGTCGAATTTGAATGGAACAAGAAGTGTACTTTTATCCTTTGATAAAAGTTGTCTTTGAATGTCCGGATCTACATGAAAATACGAAGTAATTCCGTCAACGTGGAGGTCTGGAGCATGTGTCATGAGTGCAGATAAAGCCTTTTTTAATTCCTGCTCTTTCTTTGGGAACAGATGTTGTTCGGAGAATACAATGACACCCGTATCTTTTTTCCCGTTTTGATCTGTGAGCTTATCCAATAAGTGAAGTGCCTCAGCTGTTGGTGTCCCCTCCGGAACCTTTAATTGCCCTTTTTCTCTTGTTAATTCCTCTAAATTGGGCGCAGTAATAAACAGAATCACAGCTGTTATCATCCACACCACTAATACAATCCATCTTGCTTTAATTATTTGCAACATAGCTGCTTCAAGCTCCTTCTAGTTCATCAATCAATTTGCTATATTTGAGCGTGTCTGAAGTGCTGACTGCGTCTCCTTCAACGTGCTAATGGCAGGATGACCTATTCAATTGTCTTTTCGTGTTGAAGAAACACACATTCATCATCACCACGCGAACTCAATTTCCGCCTAAAGAAGGACAGAAAATGAATGTTTTTGAACACCTCCCGTTTGGAATAATTTAAAAGATATTACTATACATTAGTTTAACTATCAAAATTTTACATGTCAATTTATAAAAAAGAAAAAAGATGGCAAAATACCGTCTTTTTTCTAGATTAAACCGTTTTTAATTGTTCACTTTCATCCTCTTCATCTGGCTGGATGAAGAAGATGACCAAAAATAGAGAAATAAGACTGCAAATGGTCGAGAGAATAAAAACGATGGAGTCCCCTTTATCCATGAGATAAGCGTAAATCGGAGGTCCTAAAGCGACACCGATAAAACGCATACTGCTGTAAAACGACGTAATGGTTCCGCACTGCTCTTTTTCAATTCCTTCTGTGATCAGGGCATCAAGTGCAGGCAGGACAATACCGATGCCAACACCGCCAATGCTTAAGCAGATAAACAATACATAAAAGCTGTGATTCCACCATAAAAGCATATAGGAAAGTGATAGCAAGGCCATGCCTACGATTAAAAAGATTCTCATTTTCCCTTTTTCTTTTCCAATTGTTTTCCCAGCAACGTATGAGCTGATGGATAGAAAAAGGAGCGGAATGCTAAGCAGGAGCCCTTTTTTGACACCCTTAATTTGATAAGCTGCCTCCAGGTTATCAGATAAGTAAAAAAGCACACCAAAAAGAAGAAACATAATAAAACCGCCAATTGCAAAAATGGCATAAAGCCAGCGTCCCTCATGCTTAAATATGGTCTTTGTTGATTGTAAAAATTCTTTGAATGAAGGCGGGTCCTCCTCTTTTTTCGCGGATTCTACCATGAACAGTACCATGAGAAAGCTGATGATTGAGAAGAACGGAATAAACCAAAACGGCACAAACCAAAACCATGAAGCCAAAAGCGCCCCAATAATCGGGCTCAATACCTTTCCAGCTGTGTTAGAGGTTTCAATGGCGCCTAGTCCCGCACTGACTTCTTCATCATCATGAAACAAATCTCCAATAAACGGCATCACGACAGGTGCTGCCCCGGCTGAGCCAACACCTTGAAGGACCCTGCCAAATAGAATCCACATGTACGGTTCTTTCATGATCGTTGAGGCAACTGCTGCCACAGCCCCTCCAAGTCCTGCGATTAACAGACACGGCAGGAGTACCTTTTTTCGCCCGATTCGATCTGATAAATAGCCGGCGATCGGAATACATAAGATCGCGACAACGGAGTATACCGTAATAATGAGGGAGACTTGAAAGGAAGTAATGGAAAGTGTCTTTTCTATCTGTGGCAATACGGGAATGAGCATCGAGTTCCCAAGTGTCATGATTAAAGGCACTGATGATAATGCAATAATATTCTTTTTACTGACTGTTTTCTCGCCCAACATCATTCACCCAATTCTATATACTGTTACGTATTAGTGTGGCAAGTTTTACGGGTATTATGTATGGGCAAACAAAAAGCAACCGCTTATGAAAGCGACTGCTCGTTAAAATCGTTTACGTATCACATGAAAGCTGAATTTATCCGCTCGAAAATAATTAAGCGAGTATAAGACCGGCTGATCATCCTGATCATAGTGCATTTGTTTCAGTAGTAATAATGCTGTTTCAGGGTCACATTCTAGTATCGGTGAAACCTGATCGTGGTAGCCGATTGGTTCAATGTCAGCAACTGCATATTTTATCCCGCTGTGTGGTTCTCTTCCAAATAGCTCAAAAAGAGACTCTTCTTCATGTGTAAAAGAAGCGGGAAGATGCTTGACCGGAATTTTATCTAAACAGTAAACCACGGGCTGTCCATCTGCCGTCCGAACGCGCTCCATTGAAAAAATCTCATCAGATTCATCACACTGAAAACGAATCACATCATTCTCTGTTGGTTCCCCTTCTTGGGAGGATAAAAAAATGGTTCCAGGCGTCATATTGACCTGCTCTATCATTTTCGTGACACTTGCCAGCTGTTCTATGCCTGTTGAAAAGAGTGGTCTTGTGTTGACGAACGTACCCACACCATGCCTTCTAATTAAATATTTCTCTTCTTCTAATATACGAAGGGCTTCACGCAGTGTCGCTCTGCTCACGCCTAAAAGCTTTGAGAGCTCAAACTCAGAAGGCAGCTTTTCTTTTTCGGCATATACGCCTGATTGTATATCTTCTTTAATACGGTCAATCACTTTCAAATATAAATGGCGATTGTCTGTTTTGGTCGACATGTTTTCCCTCCGTCTAATCAATGCAAATGATAAGATGAGAAATCTCTATTCCGAGATAAGTTGAACATAACTATATCATGTTTTTGCAAATAAATAAATAGTCTGACTTCCAGTTAACATAATCATACTATCGTTCACTTCTTTTTTAGAAAGCTCTCTTCGATTTATGAAGAGAGCTCGTCATATTGTTCTTTTGAAAGCAGGACTTCTCTCGGTTTACTTCCTTCATAAGGACCGACAACGCCTCGCTCTTCCATTGCGTCAATCAGGCGGGCGGCCCGGGTATAGCCGATGCGGAATCTTCTTTGAAGCATAGAGACAGAAGCCGTCTGCATGCCGATGATGAGTTCCACTGCTTCATCATATAAATCGTCATCCACAGCTGTAAGCTGATCCTGCGTTTCTTCAGTTGGAATCATTTCTTCTTGATATTGCGCTTTTTGCTGAGTGATCACATGGTCAACGACATGCTCTACTTCTTCATCTGATAAAAAGGCGCCCTGCACACGAACCGGTTTGTTTGCTCCAACTGGCAGAAACAGCATGTCCCCTCTGCCGAGCAGTTTTTCTGCGCCCCCCATATCAAGGATCGTCCTTGAATCGGTTTGCGAGGACACGCTAAAGGCGATGCGAGATGGGATGTTGGCTTTAATGACACCTGTAATGACATCGACAGAAGGTCTTTGTGTGGCAATAATTAAATGAATCCCGGCTGCTCGAGCCATTTGCGAAAGTCTTGTAATAGAATCTTCCACATCTGAGGAAGCGACCATCATTAAATCTGCAAGCTCGTCTACAATGACGACAATATAAGGAAGTTCTGGCTGTTTCGCCTCTTCTGATTGATTCATTCGTTTAATGTAATCATTGTACCCTTCAATATTTCTTGTCCCCGTATGAGAAAATAATTCATAGCGGCGTTCCATTTCACTGACGACTTTTTTCAGTGCCTGTGAGGCTTTCTTAGGGTCCGTTACAACGGGAGCGAGCAGATGCGGAATGCCATTATACACATTTAGTTCAACCATTTTCGGATCAATCATCATCATTTTCACTTCATGAGGTTTCGCTCTCATGAGAATACTTGTGATAATGCCATTGATACACACACTTTTTCCGCTTCCTGTCGATCCTGCTACAAGTAAATGCGGCATTTTGTTCATTTCAGCGAGCACGGCTTCACCCGAAATATTGCGGCCTAGTCCAATCAGCAGCTTCGCATTTGGACGGTCATTTTGCTTCGATTCTAATACCTCTTTTAAAGAAACCATCGCAATTTCTGCATTAGGAACCTCAATACCGATGGCTGATTTCCCAGGAATCGGCGCCTCAATCCGAATATCTTTTGCGGCGAGAGCAAGAGCTAAGTCATCACTTAGATTGACGATCTTACTTACCTTCACGCCAACATCTGGATAGACTTCATATTTGGTAACAGCCGGTCCTAAGTGAACCTGTGTGACTTTTGCTTTGACGCCGAAGCTTTGAAACGTTTTTTCAAGCTTTCTTGCATTTTCATATATATTCTTCTTGTCTGTTTGCTGTCCTGAGTGCTGCGGCTCTGCCAAAATATCCAGTGATGGCAATTCGTAATCTTTGTTTTCAAGTTCCGTAAACGTCATCGGCGGCGCCTCTTTTGGTTCATCAGCTGAATCTGATCGAGCCGGCGTACTTTGCACAGAATCTTGAAGAGGCGAAGTCTCTTTTGCCGCCTGCTCTTTTTGAACGAGCGGGGTGAGAATGTCATCTCTGTCAGCAAAGCTTGAGATAATCGGCTGACTATTGTCAGGCACTGGCGCTTCCTCTTCCATTATGATCTGATCATCTTCGTCCTCTTCTTGAATACGAGACCGTTTTTTCTTTTGGGCCGTTTTCTGAGAGGGCGCGCTCTTTTTCGCCTGCCTGATTCCTTTCATATCTTCAACAAACGCTTTCCACTGCTTCACCATAAATTGCGAGACAGGCAGCGTCACTTTTTTCACCATTTCTTGAAGAGATCGATTTGTAATCAGCACAATTCCAATCAGCATCAGAACGATTGCCATGATTTGAGAGCCTGCTTGTGCAAATAAGAAATAAGAAGCAGCAAATAATACGGCACCGATCATGCCGCCTCCTAAATCAGGCGACCCCGTCTCACCTTTCATGTCCATCAAGAAAAGCTCAGATGTATTTCTGATCACACTTTGAGAGCCTATCGCACCCGCAGATGAAAGGTGCTGAAAGAGCTTCACATGAGACAAAAGCAAGATACTCGCAATGATGCAGTATAGACCTGCTTTTCTTCTTGTCAACATATCTGGGATTTGTTTTTTCCAGAAAATGGTCACGCCAAAAAGAAATAATCCGATAAGGCAGAGAATGAACCATTCACCTGCAAAGAATCGGAATAAATGTACGAAGGTTTGTCCAACGACGCCTAGCTGTAAAATGGCGATGATCGCTATGGCAATACAGACTAACCCATTTAATTCATATTTCAGTTTTAGCTGTTTATTTTGTTTTTTTCTCGTTTTCCGTTTTCTCTTTTTAGCCATACTCATCACCTTACTACGAAAGAAAATATAACCTACCGAAAGATCAGAAAGAAAGCAGCCTGGTTTTGGCTGCATCTTGTTGTAAGTTTTCCCTTTATTATAGCATAGAATCATTCATATGAGTCGGTTTGATTGGAGCCTAATTGTAACTTCAATCGCTTGCCTGGTGCAAGCTCTTGATTCAAAAAGTCCATTGGATTGGTGCTCATGACTTGAACGATTTCTGCTTCATCCTCTTTCATTTCAACCATAACTGGCACGCCTTGGATGTTTACCTGCTGAAGTTTACGGTCTCCTTGTTCCTCTGCGTAAATGGCTTCATATGGCATAGGTGTGTATAAAATCATTGGATCAGCCCCTCGTTTTGAGATGCCCTTTCTCCAATCAGCTCGTTCAACTTTTTAATCGCTTGTCCTACACCGCCTACTTCATTCATGAGACCGTATTCTGCCGCTTCATGACCAACAACATTTGTTCCAATGTCTCTTGTCAAATTGCCTTTTGAGAACATGAGCTCTTTGAACTTCTCTTCTGTAATATTGGAGTGGCTTGTCACAAAGTTAATGACTCTTTCCTGCATTTTATCTAAGTATTCAAAGGTTTGCGGGACACCGATCACAAGACCAGTTAAACGCACAGGATGAATGGTCATCGTGGCTGTTTCCGCAATATAGGAATAGTCACACGATACAGCAATCGGGACACCAATGGAGTGGCCGCCGCCAAGTACAATCGATACAGTCGGTTTTGATAAAGACGCAAGCATTTCTGCAATCGCTAGCCCTGCTTCAACATCGCCGCCTACTGTATTTAAGATGATCAAAAGCCCTTCAATTTTTGGGTTTTGCTCTACTGCTACGATTTGCGGTATGACATGCTCGTATTTGGTTGTTTTATTTTGTGGCGGAAGCTGCATGTGCCCTTCAATTTGTCCAATAATGGTGAGGCAATGGATATTTGTATCTTGCGGCAGCTGTGGTATGGCTGTTTCACCAAGCTGCTGTATTTTGCTCATAATGCTGTCTTTTTCTTCTGGCTTTCGCTCAGGCTGCTGTTCATTTTTTTCGTCCATTTGTCTCCATCCTTTCCTCAAACTCTCCTCCTATTATGAACAAGAAGGCCATATTCAATCCGCATTCCTCGCACCACATCAAAAAAGCCCAAAGAGCTTATGCTCCTTGGGCTTTCTCATCATACTTCCATAATAATCGGAATGATCATCGGCTTACGTTTTGTTTTTTCATATAGGAATTGATTGAGTACGTCACGCATGGATTGTTTCAATGTTGACCATTCAACAATTGAGTTTTCCGTTTGCTCTTTGACAATCCCTTTGACCATTTCTGTCGCTTTCACAATCAGCTCTTCAGATTCTCTTACATACACAAATCCTCTTGTGATGATTTCAGGTCCAGAAATTAATTGTTTCTTTTGTTTATCGAGCGTAATGACGACAATTAAGATACCATCTTGAGACAATAGGCGTCTATCGCGTAACACAATGTTCCCGATATCACCAACACCAAGACCATCGATCAAAATATTGCCTTGGTGAACTTTTTCACCAATCTTGACGTTCTGTCCTCTAAACTCCACAACATCCCCTTTATCAATCAAGAAAATGTCACTTCGTTTCATTCCCACTTCTTCAGCAACACGAGAATGTGCTTTTTGCATACGATATTCGCCATTCACCGGAATTAAATACTTTGGCTTTAGTAAGTTCAGCATGAGCTTTAACTCTTCTTGGCAGCCATGTCCAGAAACATGCACACGTTTTTGTGCAAAAATGACTTGTGCGCCGCTTCTTGTAAGGAAATCCACTGTTTTTGAATAGGTAAGTTCTTGTCCAGGAAGAGGTGTAGATGCAATCACAACCGTGTCATCTTTTTCAATATGAAGCTGTTTGTGATTTTGTTTCGCCATTTTTGTTAACGCAGCTAAAGGCTCTCCGTGGCTACCAGCTGTCAGGACGACCACATCGTTTTTCGCCATTTTCTTCACTTCTTGAACTGGTACAAATAATTCTTCGTCTGCTGTGACATAACCAAGTTTGATCGCCAGCTGAAGAGTCGTCATCATATTCTTTCCTGCTACGGCAAGCTTACGGCCATTTTGATTTGTTGCATTAATGATCTGCTGCACTCGGTTAATGTTAGATGAAGATACAGCCACAATGACACGATTTTCAGCATTGTACATCGCATTTGAGATTTCGTCTTGGACGAGCGCCTCAGAAGGTGTATAGCCTGGTTTTTCAGCATTGGCACTGTCTGAAAGAAGTGCTAAAACGCCATTGTTTCCAATTTTCGCAATCTCTCCGATGTCACAGGCTTGGTTAAGCGCTGGGGTTTGATCAAATTTAAAATCACCTGTGCATACGATTGAACCAAGAGAGGTTTTGAAGCTGATCCCAACTGAATCAGGGATGCTGTGATTCGTTCTAAAAAATGATACCTTTGTTGTTTCAAACGTAATGACTGATTTTGCATGTACCTCACGCAAATCAGCTTTTTGATTGAAGCCATACTGTTTTAATTTTTCTCGAAGTAACGCAAGGGTCAGCTTCGTTCCGTAAACTGGTACAGACAATTTGCTTAAGCAATGGAATACGCCTCCGATTGCTTCATCATGTCCGTGGGTAAGAAAAATTGCTTTCACCCGATCAGCACGTTCTGTTAAATAAGAGATATCAGGAATGACAACGTCAATGCCTAGCATTTCGTTTTCTGGATGCATCAAGCCTGCATCTACCACATATATGTCCGAATCAATTTCAATGACATATAAGTTTTTCCCGATTTCTCCAACGCCTCCAAGTGCAATAATTCTTACGTTCTCTGTATTTTTCTTTTTCAAAATTCTTATCCTCCTAGTCTCAAGCCCGTCCATCATCGCTTAATGCTATTATAACTGAATCTAATTTTAGAAAACAAGATGAAGTCACATTTTAAGAAAGTGTTTATGTATAAAAAACGGTCATACTCAGGGACATCTGAGAATGACCGCTTACGAAATCTTTTGTTTTGATCAGCTGTTTAAGACGCTACTTAAATCCAGTCTCTCTTCTTCTGACAAAGGTAGAAGCGGAAGACGAACCGATCCGACATCTAGTCCTTTCAGCTGAAGAGCTGTTTTGACAGGCGTTGGATTTGGCGCTGAGAATAGCTGTTTCATGATTGGAAGCAGCTTTTGATGGATCAATGCGGCATTGGCCGTTTGACCTGAAGCATAGCTTTTCAGCATTTGCTGCATATCAAGCCCTACGATATGAGACGCCACAGAGACTACTCCTTTTGCACCAACAGATACAGCTGGAAGTGTTAAGCTGTCGTCACCTGAATAAACATCGAAATCCTCTGGTGTCTCTGCAATGATTTTTGTCATGGCATCAAGATCACCACTTGCTTCTTTGATTGCGACAATGTTAGGTATTTGCGCAAGCTTAATGGTTGTTTCTGGGGCTAATGACGCAGCCGTTCTCCCTGGTACATTGTAAAGCATGACAGGAAGAGATGTAGACTCGGCAATGGCTTTAAAGTGTGCATACATGCCTTCCTGTGATGGCTTGTTGTAGTAAGGTACGACAAGCATCACTGCATCAACGCCCGCTTCTTCTGCTTTTTTCGTTAGTTTGATAGACGCATTTGTATTATTACTGCCTGTTCCTGCAATGATTTTACAACGACCATTTGCTAATTTTACCGATTGCTGAAAAAGAGCGACTTTTTCCTCAGTCGATAAAGTTGGCGATTCGCCTGTTGTCCCTGCAACGACTAATGAGTCACTGCCGTTTTTTAACAAGTAATCAATGAGAATTGATAGCTTTTGGAAATCAATGTTGCCCTTTTTATCAAAAGGTGTAATCATAGCTGTTGCGATATTTCCGAAATTCATTTTTTTCACCTCATCATGATTCAATCACATTTATCTTGAAAGTTCAAACACTTCGTGCAGGGCATTGACAGCCGCTCTCATGTTTTCTTCGTTCACTAGCACCCAAATGGTCGTATGGCTGTCAGCCGATTGTAAAATCGGAATGTTTTGCTCGGATAGAGCCGATACAATTTTTGATGTGACACCTGGTACACCCATGATGCCTGCGCCAACAGCTGATACTTTCGCACAATTTGTTGTGACAATTGGCGTATAACCAAGATCTTTTAGGATCGAGGTTGCCTTTTCAGTCATTGCACCTGTCACGGTATACACAATCTCACTCGGTGTAATATTGAAGAAATCAACACTGATTTGTGCATTAGCCATTGCTTTAAAGACCTCTGTTTGGACGCTGTATTGCCCTTCTTTTGCCGGGACTTTGATTTGCGTCACATCATTGACATGTGCAATACCCGTAATGAGGCGGTCGTACACATCATGGCTCATTTTATCTGAGTAGTGTGACGTGACGAGTGTGCCCTCTTCATCAGAGTATGTTGAACGGACCCTCATTGGTACTTTTGCTTGCATCGCAATTTCGACAGCTCTCGGGTGAATGACTTTTGCTCCTTGATATGCAAGGTTGCAAATTTCTGTATATGTCACGACTCTGAGCGGCTTTGCATTTTCAACAATGCGGGGATCTGCCGTCATGACGCCTTCTACATCTGTAAAAATATCAATAAAATCTGCCTGTAATGCGGCACCTAAAGCAGCTGCGGACGTATCACTGCCGCCTCGTCCAATTGTGGTCACGTCTCCATTTTTCGCGGCTCCTTGGAACCCAGCAACAACGACAACATCATGTTCAGATAGTGCCGCCTCGAGACGTTCGCACTTCATATCAATAATTTTCGCACTCGTATGTTCCTTATCTGTCACAAAGCCAGCCTGTGCGCCTGTCATCGCTACAGCTTTTAGCCCGTTTTCATTCAGCATGCTTGAAAACACAACAGCTGAAATATTCTCTCCGCAGGAAACGAGCAAGTCTTTTTCTCGATTTGTCATATGCTGCGCGCTGCCGTAAAGCAGACCAAGCAGCGTATCTGTCGCATAAGGATCGCCTTTTCGTCCCATTGCGGATACGACGACAACCGACTTATAGCCTTTCTCTTTTGCCGATAAGATATGTGCAAGTGCCCTTTGTCTACCTTGATCATCTTTGACAGATGTACCGCCAAATTTTTGGACAATTATTTTCACTGTTTTCACTCCAAGTTCATTCTGACGTAACAGAAGAGAGCAGGCGAAAGATGCCTAACTCTCTTCTGTTCGTCCTCATCATCCATTGAATGTTAAACTAATTTTAATGCTTTTAAGCTTTCTGCAATTTGAACGGAGTTCCATGCAGCGCCTTTTAGCAGGTTATCAGATACAATCCACATATGGAACCCGTTTGGACGGTCCAAATCTTTCCGAATGCGGCCGACAAATACGTCGTTTTTCCCAACAGCATCTGCAGGCATTGGATAAATTTGCTGAGACGGATCATCTTGCAGTGTAATGCCTGGAGCATCTTTTAGAATGGACTTGACGTCTTCAACTGTTGCGTCGTTTGATTCTAGTTCGACGTAAACAGATTCTGAATGTCCTGTTTCAATTGGAAGTCTCACACATGTTGCCGCTACTTCCAGCTCTGGCATATGCATGATTTTTTTCGTTTCGTTGATCATTTTCATTTCTTCAAATGTATAGCCATTGTCTTGGAATTTATCAATTTGCGGAATCGCATTAAATGCAATTTGATAAGGCATGACTTCCGGCTTCACATCTTCTTTATTTAAAATGGCTTGTGATTGGCTATATAGCTCGTCAATGGCTTCATGTCCTGCACCTGATACGGCTTGGTAAGTGGACACGATGACTTTTTTCATGCCATACGCCTGACGAAGCGGTTCTAATGCCGCTACCATTTGAATCGTTGAACAGTTAGGGTTTGCAATGATTCCTTTATGGTCATGCAAGTCTTTTTCGTTTACCTCTGGTACGACAAGAGGGATGTTTTCGTCCATACGGAAAGCACTTGTGTTGTCTACAACAATCGCACCTCGTTTGACTGCTTCAGGAGCTAGCGCCTTGGAAACATTTCCTCCAGCACTGAATAATGCAATACTTACTCCTTCAAAGCTTTCAGGTGTTGCTTCCTGTACAGTATACTCTTGACCTCTGAATGTCACTTTTGTTCCAGCAGAACGTTTTGAGGATAGTAGAGTCAGTGTATCCATTTCAAAATCTCTGTCAGCTAGTGTTTTTAACATTTGTTGACCGACAGCTCCAGTCGCTCCAACTACAGCTACATGCAATCCTCTTCCCATCAGTAAAACTCCTTCCGACCCATCCATGATTCTTTTCTTTCGGATGGCCATCCTATGACTTTTTACATTTTATTTTACCATAGAAAAGCAAGGCTTGAAGCATCTTTTTTGAATCTTTCATGATTTTCTAGTGAATCTATTATTCGCTTGGTCCAATTAAAATTGGCTGAATTTGTCTATGCTGAAGTGCCTCTTCTACTGTTTGAGAAAGCAAATCCATGTTCGCGACCATGGAGGTCGGTTTTTTAAATGGATCATCCTGGCCAAATGGAATAAAGAAAATATTTTTTGTCGACATCAGCCTCATCAGATTTGTACCATTTAAGCCTAGCGCATCATTTGTTGAAATTCCTAAAACGACAGGACGATGATTTCGAATGGTTGCTTTTGCCGCCATTAAAACAGGGCTGTCTGTCATGGCATTTGCGAATTTCGCCATCGAGTTCCCTGTTAATGGAGCAATGACCATACAATCAAGTGGCAGCTTAGGTCCGAGCGGCTCTGCTTTCACGATTGAGTCAATCGCCTTAAAGCCAGTCAGCTTCTCGATCCGCTCAATCCAGTCCGCCCCATCTCCGAATCTTGTATTCGTGTTCTGGACCGTATATGACACCACTGGACGCACTTCTGCTCCTTCTTTTACAAGTGCTTCGATCTGCGGATAAACAGCTTCGTACGTACAGTGGGAACCAGTTAAGCCAAAGCCGATTCTTTTCCCTTTTAATGTTGTCATGATTCCATCCCCCTTTTTTCCTCTGCAAGTTCACATAAGAGCCCAGAAAGCACTTTTGCAATGATTTGCCCTGCTGTCTTTGGTGCGACAATCCCTGGGAGTCCTGGTGCAAGAAGCGCCTTCACCCCGTGTTTTTGTGCAAAGTCAAAGTCTGTTCCTCCTGGGCGGGAGGCGATATCCAAAATGAGTGTCTTTGGTGTCATGCTGACGATGACAGATGAATCTAATACAAGGCTTGGAATGGTATTGATGATGATATCTACATCGGTTACTTCTTCTTTTAAACGGTCCATTGAAAATGGATCGAGTCCCATTTCAAATGCCCGCGCTAAATGCGCTGTATCTGCTGCCCCTACTTTTACGTCCGCACCGAGTGCCCGAAATGTGCGGGCAATGGTGAGTCCTGTTCTTCCGAGCCCAAGAACAGCGACACGTGATCCATGAATCGTATAATCCGTTTGCTGAATGGCCATCATGATAATCCCTTCAACTGTTGGAATAGAGTTATATATGGCAATATCATCTCGCTCAAACAGCTTCACAAGTTTTCGGTTCACCTGCTTTGCCAGATTGTCTAAGTACGTATTAGAAATACCTGAGTACAGGGTACAATGGGCAGGGGTTCTTTCTAAATATGTTGCTTCTAGTAACACCTGTTCATTTGAGAAAACTGTCGCGACAACACCTTCATCCGTTGCCCCTGATACTGGCAGGATCATACTGTCTACCTGTTCGAATGGAAGTTCTGACATTTTTAGCTTTTCAGCCCCAATAAATCCGTGATCCAGCTGATCAAATCCAACCAAAAACACTTTGGCATGCTGCTGTGACAGCTTGCGAATAATTTCAAGCTGCCTTGCATCTCCCCCGATCACCGCAACCGTTAAACCGCTCAACATACTGACCGTTCACCTTCTTTATTTAAAAAAGTCTGTAATATTTTCTGAATCTCCCTTTTAGCATATGAGGAGAGGATTCAGCCTGTGAACAAATCGAAGAGAGAAAAGAAAAAGAGCACCCATTTATGATGGATGCTCTTTTTCCCCGGGCGGCTGAAGTGCTTCAGGCACATCGAGAATGATCATATCTGATCCTATTTTTTGAATGTGATTCCACGGGACGCGGATGTCATTTCCTTGCTTTCGAAAGCCAAACCACTTCACGGAAGGTATGATGAGTGCTGTGATTTGACCGTCCTGTTCATTGATTTCAAGGTCGGTTTGTCCAAGCACGCCAAGCCGCTCCGCTCTTTTGATATCAACGATCTCTTTTCCTGACAGCTCGCTTAGCCTCAAAATCGCATCACTTCCCTTCCGTATCATATATGCAGCCACAAGAAGAAATAGACCGTCCCGCTTTTGCAAGTTATGCATGGTGCCAATTTGAATACCAAGCTGGTTTCAGTTGATGAAAGTGATCATGGTCTGCCAGCATTCTCTCCACTCGGTTCACCATATCTTGTACATGTTCAGTGTCATAAGAAAGCGTCCAGACAATAGAAGAAAAGCAGCTCATTGCTGTATAGATAGAAAAAAGAAGCCAAAAATCGTCTGTGACCTGCGTATTTACATAGTGATCCAGTTGCCCTGCTGAAAACGGAATACTATTTTCTCGGCTAAATAAGGACAATTTATAAAAATCATGAACCGGGTCACCCCAGTCAGATTGATCAAAATCAATGACGCCGGCATACTCACCTTCTTGTATGATGATATTCCCCAAATGAAAATCATCATGCTGGAATTGATTAGGTCTCGCCTTTACCGCATCAGCATGTGATTTGATAAAATCTAATACGAATTGCTCTTTCGTAAAGGTCACTCCACTTGATTGATAGGCATGTACATACCGTTCATGTTTCGCCATGACTCTCTCATCCCATGGCGCGACATGAGAAGGTGCGGGACATGTATGCATGAAATTCAGCTCTCTGCCTGCCCGTCTTCCGATTTCATACTGCTCTTCATTTGTAAGCAGATGGATGGATGCTCTAGCGTTCTCTCCTTCAATAAAAGAGAAAATACGATAGGTACAGTTAAGTTCAGGATTCATTCCAACCTCCATGACTTCAGAACATAGAAGCCCTCGATTTTTAAACTTTTGCTGAACTGAAGCTTTTCTTTTAAAATTAGTATACGTTTTGAGATTTGATAGCTTGAGCACCAGCTTTTCACTTGAGGATGTTGTGACGAGGTAAGTTCGGTTTCCAGATAATCCAGATGTCATCGGCTGAAAGGAGATGGCTTGTGTCAGAAGCGGAGAGAGGAGTTTCAGTTTTTCACGTTCCATGTAAGCAGTGCCCCTTTCTACTTGATATACAATAAACGGCAGACCTCATAAGAAGCCTGCCGTGTTGTTTACATTATGATGGCTGATCACCCGTAGGACTAATAAGCGAGAGCGCATAATCCTCAGTAAAGATTCGTTTTGATAAGTTATTCACACCGTCTAATGTGACTTTATTGATTTCTTCAATAATTTCATCAAGTGTACGATGTTTGCCAAGGAGCAGTTCATTTTTACCGTTTCGGCTCATCTTACTGTTTGTGCTTTCAAGACTGAGCATTAGGTTCCCTTTCATTTGCTCCTTAGAGTTTTCAAGCTCTTTTTGCGTAATTCCCTCACGCTTTAAGACGTCAAGTGTTTGTAAGATGGTTTCAGAGAGCAGGTTTAACTGCTTCGCTCCAGTCCCGCCATAAATCGTCAGCATGCCGTTATCCGCAAATGAACTGTGATAGCTGAAAACGGAATAGGCGAGGCCTTTGTCTTCTCTTACATCCTGAAATAAGCGGCTGCTCATGCTTCCCCCAAGAACATTATTTAAGACGATTAAGTCATAGATGCCTTTGTCTCCAGCTGGGAGGCCATTAAAGCCCATGCATAGATGCGCTTGCTCTGTTTCCTTTTTGCGTGTGAGCTTGTCATAGTAAAATTGCGGCGCTTCTACAGGCTGTTTTTTTCCTTTCGTTTCATACGAACCGAACAACTTTTCAACTTCACTAATGAATGTGTCATCCACATTCCCTGCAACAGAGATAACGACGCGGTCCGGCGTGTAGAATTCATCCATATAAGCTCTAAGAGAGTCACCGTTAAAGGTAGAAAGTGTTTCTTCTGTTCCTAAAATCGGGAACCCTAAAGAATGATCACCATAAATCGCTTTGCTCAACAGATCGTGAACGATATCATCAGGTGTATCCTCATACATTTTGATTTCTTCATATACTACATTTTTTTCTTTTTTCAGCTCTTCTTCATCAAAAGCAGAGTGGAAGAACATGTCGCTTAATACATCGAGGGCGTAGCCGGCATGTGAATCAAGCACCTTTGCATAGTAGCAAGTGTATTCTTTTGACGTAAAGGCATTTACTTGACCACCGATGCGGTCAAAGGATTCTGCGATATCACGTGCAGATCTCGTCTTTGTCCCTTTAAAGAACATATGCTCTAGAAAGTGTGATATCCCATTAATTTCTGGTGTCTCATGTCTAGAACCCGTTCCAATCCAGACGCCAATTGCGACAGATCTTACAGTGGGATTGTTTTCAAGTACAATTCTTACTCCGTTTTGGCATGTATACGTTTTGACCAAGTTTTGCTCCTCCTATTCAACAAACAGATCGGATCACGGATGTCTTTTTTCACTTAGGAGGTCAGAAACCGTTCCTAATTCATATCCTCTTTCCTTGATTTGAGTGATAAGTGCGTCAAGACTTTTCGCCGTCGAATCTGTTGGATGCATTAATATCATCGCCCCATTGTGAATTTTTCCAAGCACCCGTTTTTGTAGTACGTTTGGTGACGGTTTTTGCCAGTCAATGGTGTCTACCGTCCACATAATGGTTTCCATTCCTTCTTCTGCGGCAAGCTTCACTGTTTCTTCTTTAAAGCTACCGCTTGGAGGGGCGAACCACTTCGGTTTTTTTCCAAGGGATTCTTCAATTTGACGATTTGTTTTGGTAATCTGCTCTAATGCTCGTTCTCTTGTCAGTGTGCGCATATCTGGGTGATTGTATGAATGGTTTCCAATTTCATGACCATCTGCCACGATCTTTTTAGCAAGATCCGTGCTTTTTTTCACCCATTTGCCCTCTAAGAAAAAGGTCGCCTTGACCTGATGCTTTTCCAGTGTCTTTAACATCTTGATTAAATGCTCGTCACCCCAAGCCACGTTGATGAGGAAAGCATTCATTTTTTTATCTGGATGTCCCTTGTAAATGGGTTCAGCACCAAGTTCATGTAAATGAATAGAAGGTTTTGTTTCATTGAAAACAAGCAGCTTTTCATCAAATGACCCTTGTTTTTTCATTTTTTCATAAGAGGCATCGATATTGACCGTCTGTCCATTTAGACCAGGCATCTTTTTCCACACTTTATCAATCTTAGCATTTTGCGCCTTCACTTCATAGTCAGAAGACTTCGATTCAATCTCTTGATATAAAATATCTTTTGAAACAGATGCAACCTCAGCATGCTCTTTCATTGATTCAATATATGTAACAGCAGCCGGCTGCTTCATCGTTTGATATGACACGAGCAGTAAAAATACAAACACAATGAATGGTAACGTTTTTTTCAATGGTTGTCCCTCCCCTTTACCACAAATTATGATGGGGAGAAACAAGCTAGAACTATTGTTAGCGCAAGAAAAGAAAGAAGCCTGGTACGGATACCTGGCTTCTAACATATTTCATTAAGACTGTTTTTCTTCTTTTTCCTTTTCTTCACGTAAAACAGCTTTGCGAGAAAGGTTCACACGGCCTTGTTTATCGATTTCAGTGACTTTGACAAGTAATTCATCGCCAATCTTCACGACATCTTCTACTTTGCCTACACGATCAAGCGCAAGCTCAGAAATATGAACAAGTCCATCTTTGCCGCTGAAGATTTCAAGGAAAGCACCGAATTTTTCAATGCGTTTTACTTTACCTAAGTAAAGTTGTCCTACTTCAACTTCTCTCACAAGATCTTCAATGATTTTCTTCGCTTTTTGGTTCATGTCTTCTTCTGTAGAAGAGATAAAGATTGTACCATCTTGTTCAATATCGATTTTCACACCAGTATCTTCGATGATTTTATTGATTTGTTTACCGCTTGGTCCAATGACATCGCGAATTTTATCAGGATTGATTTTCATCGTTAAGATTTTTGGTGCATAACGAGACAATTCTCCTCTAGAAGCAGGAATCGTTGACAGCATGCTATCTAAGATTTCCATTCTTCCTTTTTTCGCTTGTTGGAGCGCTTCTTCCAAAATGTCTTTTGATAGACCATCGATTTTGATATCCATTTGAAGTGCTGTTACACCTTTTGATGTACCTGCAACTTTAAAGTCCATATCACCAAGTGCATCTTCCATTCCTTGAATGTCTGTCAGCACTGTGTAGTATTCACCGGATTTCACAAGCCCCATTGCAATCCCTGCAACTGGTGCTTTAATTGGAACACCCGCATCCATCATCGCAAGTGTGCTTGCGCAAATACTTGCTTGTGAAGTAGATCCGTTTGATTCCAGTACCTCAGACACAAGGCGAACCGTATAAGGGAAATCTTTTTCAGATGGGATCACTGGTTCTAATGCCCGTTCACCTAGCGCTCCATGTCCGATTTCACGGCGTCCTGGGCCACGCATTGGCCCTGTCTCACCAACACTGAATTGAGGGAAGTTGTAATGGTGCATGAAGCGTTTTGATTCTTCAACGCCTAGACCGTCAAGAATTTGCACATCGCCAAGTGCACCTAATGTACAAATACTGAGCGCCTGTGTTTGTCCTCTTGTAAATAGACCTGAACCGTGCGTTCTTGGTAGAAGTCCTACTTCTGAAGAAAGTGGACGGATTTGATCTACACCACGTCCATCTGGACGTACTTTCTCTTCAGTGATCAGACGACGAACTTCATTTTTGACAAGCTTGTTTAATACGTCTTTCGCTTGTTTAATTGTCGCTTCGTCGCGATCTTCTTCTTCAAATTTCTCAACCACAGCTTTTTTCACTGCACTGATTGCATCTTCACGTGCATGCTTCTCATGTACTTGAATCGCTTTCAGCAGGTCTGTTTCAGCAAGTGCTTTTACTTCGTCTGCTAACGTTTGATCTACTTCATATAGAGGAATATCGATTTTTGCTTTACCGACTGCTTTGACAATTTCCTCTTGGAATTCGATTAAACGTTTGATCTCTTGGTGACCATACATGATAGCTTCAAGCATTGTTTCTTCTGGTACTTCATCAGCACCAGCTTCGACCATGTTGATCGCATCTTTTGTTCCAGCGACTACAAGGTTGATGTCACTTTGTTCAAGCTGTTCTACATTTGGATTGATGATAAACTTTCCATCAACTCGTCCTACTGTAACGCCAGCGATTGGTCCCTCAAATGGAATGTCAGACACACATAATGCTAAAGATGAGCCAAACATTGCAGCCATTTCAGATGAACAATCTTGATCCACACTCATGACGATACTAATAACTTGTACTTCGTTTCTAAATCCATCAGCAAATAATGGACGGATTGGTCTATCAATTAAGCGGCTCGCAAGGATCGCTTTTTCACTTGGACGGCCTTCTCTTTTAATGAAGCCACCAGGAATTTTACCTACTGCGTATAATCTTTCTTCGTAGTTCACAGTGAGCGGGAAGAAATCAAGTGGTTTTGGTTCTTTAGAAGCTGTTGCTGAGCTAAGCACAGCTGTATCTCCGTAGCGTACGAGGACCGCTCCGTTTGCTTGCTTTGCAAGCTGGCCAGTTTCAACTGTCAGTTGACGTCCAGCCCAGTCTATGGTGAAGACATGTTTCTCTTGTCCCATTCTGAGAAAAACTCCTCTCTTATCTTGAAATTTTAGTTAATTCTTATTATGAACAAAATGATTTTCACATATCAATGTGAAAGGTGTATGTAGAAGGGTTTTTGCCATTCTTTCAACATTTTAACCATAAAATATTAGTGATTATACGATAAAAAAGCGGGAATCCTCCCGCTTTTTACGATTATCGACGTAAGCCTAGTTTGTTAATTAACTCACGGTAACGAGTTACGTCTTTATTACGTAGATACGTAAGAAGATTACGACGTCTACCTACCATTTTCAAAAGACCGCGACGTGAGTGGTGATCTTTCTTATGAGTACGTAAATGCTCGTTCAAGTTGTTAATTGATTCTGTTAGGACAGCGATCTGAACTTCTGGAGATCCAGTATCAGATTCGTGTGTTTTGAACTCACTAATTAATTGAGTTTTACGCTCTTGAGTAATAGCCATCCTGTTTCACCTCCAAATCATGTTAGCCCCATCTACCTCGCAACCGTCGGTGAAGTCGGCCTGCCAAGTAAGTGGTTTTAAAGCTACAGGAATAATCATACTAAAAATATGCTGAATTTGCAAATGGTAGAGCAGTTTTTCTATGAATTTTTTGTTTGCTTTCGCTGATGTTGAAAAAACTGAATCGCTTCTTCTTTATCTTGACTGATTTGAGCCGTTAACTCCTGGATTCCGTTAAATTTTTGCTCACTGCGAATGCGCTTGAACCACTGTAATTTAATCGGTTCACCATATATTTCTTCGTTAAAACCAAAGAGGTTTACTTCAATGGCAGGTTGATCAGGGCGTTTTTCATAAAAGGTTGGTTTATAGCCAACATTACAAACACCGTCATACACTTTGCCTTTCACTTCTGCTTTTACTGCATAAACCCCTGTTGGCGGAATGATATACTCAGCAGATAAACCGACATTCGCAGTCGGAAAGCCGATCGTCCGTCCTCGTTTATCACCATGAATGACAATACCGCGCAGCTGATACGGTTTTCCTAAAAGCTCACTCACATATTCAACATCCCCATTTTTCAATGCAGAGCGTATGAGTGTTGAGCTGACTTTTCGGTCTTGATTGGACAACTTAGGAACGATGGTGGCCATAATACGCCCTTTTCCGTACTCATCGAAGGTTTCCATTGTACCTGCACCAAAACGGCCAAACGTAAAATCAAAACCAGCTACTGCGTGCTTCACATTCAGCTCATCTAAATATTGATCGACAAACTCTTGAGGAGATAGCGCTGCAAAGCTTTCGCTGAACTGCACAATGTATAAATAGTCAGCGCCCAGTTGTTCGATGAAATCAATTTTATCCTCAAGCGGTGTAATTAAGTCCTTGGGTTCACGTGCTTTTTGCAAAACATGTGATGGGTGCGGATGAAAGGTCATGACCGCTAAAGCCAATCCTTCTTTTCTCGCAATGCTTTTTGCTGCGTCAATCACTTTTTGATGTCCGAGGTGAACACCGTCAAAATACCCTAAAGCCATAACAGACGGGTCTTGATCCTTTTGATTCAATGTATGTGGGTGTGAAATATGTATAGTCTTCACGAGATGGTCACCTTTTCTTTAAGATTGCTTGTCCTGAGATAAGATCTTCGCCGGCTTCATCAGATTCTGTTTGGTCGGGTGCTTCATATATATCGCCATACACCGGCCTGAAGGAGCAAAGACAGCGACACGATCTTCCTCTGCGAAATGAGCGAATTCATCAGGCATGGGCAGGACTGCACCGTTTTCCACTTTACTTGCTAATGTATCATTTATCTCCCATTTCGGCAAATGATCGAGCGCGCGCTCGATCGAGACAAGGTGCTCATCTACTGTGCCTTCTTCGCTTATATCTCGCAGCTCATCAAGGGTGATGCACTCATCTAGTGTAAAATCACCTGATCCTGTGCGAATGAGATGTGACATATGAGCTGGAAATCCTAGTTTCTTTCCAATATCAACTGCTAAGGTTCTGACATACGTTCCTTTTGAACATAAAACGGTGAATCTAAATGATACTTTTCCATTTTCAAATAAAGCAGGTGTTGTCCGCTCGATACGGTGAATCGTAATCTCGCGGCTCGGCCGCTCAATTTCAATGCCTTCTCTTGCATATTCGTAGAGTTTTTTTCCGCCAATTTTCACAGCCGAAAACATAGGAGGAATTTGTTCAATGGTTCCTTGAAACTGTTTCAGCACAGCATCAATGTCTTCTTCTGAGATGGGGTTTTGTACCTTTTTTCCTTCTACGATCTCACCTGTTTGGTCTTCTGTTGTTGTAGAAAATCCAATCGTGATTTCTGCATCATACGTTTTCGATTTATCTGTTAAGTATTCGACAATCTTCGTTGCTCTTCCAATACAAATGGGCAGAACACCTGATACCTCGGGGTCGAGGGTGCCTGTATGTCCGACTTTTTTTGTATGTAAGAGCTTTCTCACTTTGAACACACAGTCGTGAGAGGTCATCCCTCTTTCTTTATGTAATAAAAGAACACCATTTACCATCTGCGCTCTCTCCTTTCGTAAACGATGAAAAAGGACAGACGATCATCGCCTATCCTTATTTCAACGTCTTATTCGTGATCTTTTGTGTTTAGTTCAGCAATTAGGCTTTCAATTCGGTTTCCGTAATCCACGGATTCATCGAATTCAAAGTGCAGTTCTGGTGTTTTGCGAAGTCTAATTCGATTGCCAATTTCAGAGCGGATATACCCTTTAGCCTTAGCAAGGCCTTTTAAGGTTTCCTCTCTTTTCTTCTCGTCACCGAGAACAGAAATGTAAACTTTCGCAATTTGCAAATCACCGGTTACTTCGACATCGGTTACAGTCAAAAAGCCGATTCTTGGATCTTTTAGCTTTCTGCCTAGGATGTCGCCTAATTCTTTTTTCATCTGCTCACCCACGCGGGTTGCTCTCATACTCATGATCATATCACCTCTAATTAAAACCACTCAGTTTTCGTGATCGTTCGTTCAATTTCAGGAAAAGAATCAATAAAGCTTAAAACACGCTGCAATTCCTTTTCCACTTGAACCCGAGATGAGGAAATCACGGCGATTCCAATTGATGTACGCTGCCATGTGTCCTGGTAATCCATTTCAGCCATGGTTACATTGAATTTATGGCGCGTTCTTGTCAATATACGCTGAAGAACCGCACGTTTTTCCTTCAGTGAGGAGGCATCATAAATGATGCACTCACATTCGGTATAACCGATCATTTTCTTTCGATTTCTTGCATAACAAATGATTCCAGAACATCGCCTTCACGGATATCATTGTATTTCTTAATGGTAATACCACATTCATAACCTTGTGAAACTTCTTTCACATCATCTTTGAATCGTTTTAATACGTCGACTTCGCCTTCAAAAATAACGACGCCGTCACGAATTAAGCGGATACCACTATCTCTTGTGATGGTTCCTTCAGTGACATAACCACCAGCAATTGTACCGATTTTAGATACTTTGAACGTTTGACGAACTTCAACTTGACCGATGACTTTTTCTTCATATTCAGGGTCAAGCATTCCTTTCATCGCCGCTTCAATTTCATCGATGACTTTATAAATAATGCGGTGTAAGCGGATATCTACGTTTTCTGTTTCAGCTGTGCTCTTCGCGTTTCCATCAGGACGTACGTTAAATCCGATCACGATCGCATTAGAAGCACTTGCTAAAATAATATCAGATTCTGTAATCGCTCCAACACCCGTATGGATGATTTTCACTTTTACGCCTTCTACTTCAATTTTTTGAAGAGCGGCCGTCAGTGCTTCAGCAGAACCTTGTACGTCTGCTTTCACGATCAAGTTGATATCTTTCACTTCACCTTGTTTGATTTGCTCAAATAGGTCATCTAGAGATAATTTCGCTTTGTCTGAACGCTGTTCATCAAGCTGTTTCGAAGCACGCGCCTCACCTACTTGACGAGCTGTTTTTTCATCTTTGAATACGAGGAACTGATCCCCTGCATTTGGTACATCGTTTAAACCAGTGATTTCAACAGGTGTAGATGGTCCTGCTGTTTTCACGCGGCGCCCGATGTCATTGACCATTGCACGAACGCGCCCAAATGTATTTCCGACAACGATTGGGTCACCTACTTGAAGCGTACCAGTTTGAACAAGAAGGGTTGCAACTGACCCTCTTCCTTTATCAAGCTCAGCCTCGATAACAGTCCCTTTTGCCGCACGATTTGGGTTGGCTTTCAGTTCTCCAACTTCGCTGACAAGAAGGATCATTTCGATCAATTCGTCAATGCCTTCACCTGTTTTTGCAGATAGAGGAACGAAGATCGTTTCGCCGCCCCAAGCTTCTGGTACTAGACCATGCTCCGTTAATTCCTGCATCACACGGTCAGGGTTCGCTGTTGGTTTGTCAATTTTGTTGACAGCAACAATGATTGGCACTTCTGCTGCTTTCGCATGGTTAATAGCTTCTACCGTTTGCGGCATCACGCCATCATCTGCTGCCACGACTAGAATGGTTGTATCCGTTACCTCGGCACCACGTGCACGCATCATTGTAAAGGCTGCGTGTCCAGGTGTATCAAGGAACGTGATTTTCTTGCCGTTTTCTTCAATTTGGTATGCACCGATATGCTGCGTGATTCCACCAGCTTCGCCTTCAACGACTTTCGTCTTACGAATGCTGTCAAGAAGCGTTGTTTTCCCGTGGTCAACGTGTCCCATGATCGTCACAACTGGAGGGCGTACTTGCATATCTTCTTCTTTATCTTCCACTTCATACTTTTCAAGTTCAGTTTCTTCTAAAATAATGACTTCCTCTACTGGAACGCCATATTCAGAAGCGATTAGTTCAACTGTATCTTTATCCAGCTCTTGGTTAATGGTTGCCATTACACCAAGCATCATCAGCTTTTTGATAATTTCAGCTGTTTCTTTTCCAAGCTCTTCAGCCAGCTGGCCGACTGTCATTGAATTTGTAAATTCAATTTTTTCAGGAAGCTCTTTCTTAGGCTTCACAGGTCTAGCTTGTTGATGCTGCGATTTGTTATTCCCACCGCGTTTATTTTTGTTTTTGTTTTGGTTGTTGTTTTTTTTGTTTTTATTAAATTGATTATTCTGCACGTCATTCTTCTTTCTATCATTGTTTTTGTTAGATGATTGTTTTTTTTGTTCTGCGGGTTTCTCGTTAGTTGTCTCTTTTGCTTTGGCTTTTTTATAGATAGCGTCTAGCTTTTTCACAGTGTCGTCTTCAAGCGTCGCCATGTGGTTGTTCACTTCCACATTCATATCCTTAAGCGCTGCTATAATATCTTTACTTGAAACATCTATGGCTTTTGCGTATTCATATACTCTCACTTTAGCCATTCGTTCACCCCCAAATAAATTAATCGAGCAAGCTTATAAGCTTCTTAGCGAAGCCTTGGTCAGTGACAGCGACAACTACGCGAGCTTCTTTCCCAATAGAACGTCCGAGAACGGAACGGTCTTCAATTTTTCTAACCGGAACATTATAAAATTTGCATTTGTCAGATACCTTTTTCTCTGTGTTCGGTGAGGCATCTGCTGCAAGAAGAACCAGCTTAGCACGCGCATGTCTAACTTCTTTGATCACAAGATCTTCTCCTGACACGACTTTACGAGCTCGATTTGCTAGACCAAGCAAAGGATACCACTTAGAATCAGTCATTTGGTTTTTTCACCTTTTCAGCTAGTTCTAGTAATTCTTCAAATATGTGTTCGTCAATCTGTGTCTGAAATTGCTGCTGTAAACTGCGTTTGTTCTTTGCCGCAAGAATGGTTTCTTTATCGAGAGAAAGGTAAGCTCCGCGTCCGTTCTTTTTTCCAGTTGCGTCAACAGACACTTCACCTTCTTTAGAACGAACAATACGGATCAGTTCTTTCTTTGGTTTCATTTCTCCCGTCACGACACATTTTCTAAGCGGGATTTTTTTTCGGCTATTCACCTTTTACATCACCTCTTATTCGTCAGATTCCTCAGCTACTGGTTCAGCCTCTAAGAAAAGAGATTCAGAGTCTTCAGTTCTTGGGAAAATACCGAGTTCCCTTGCATCTGTTTCGCTTTTAATGTCAATTTTCCAGCTAGTCAGCTTTGCTGCAAGACGAGCATTTTGACCTCTTTTACCAATGGCTAACGACAGCTGATAATCAGGGACAATGACTGTTGTCGCCTTATCTTCTTCATTCACAATAACATCAAGTACTTTTGATGGACTTAATGCATTGGCAACAAATTCAACCGGGTCATTAGACCAATGGACAATGTCAATTTTTTCGCCTTTTAGCTCGTTGACAATTGCTTGTACACGCTGGCCTTTTGGTCCAACACAAGAACCAACTGGGTCAACATCAGGATCATCCGTACGAACAGAGATTTTAGAACGGTCCCCAGCTTCTCTAGCAACCGATTTAAGCTCTACAGTACCATCATAAATTTCTGGCACTTCAATTTCAAATAAACGCTTTAAAAGACCTGGATGTGTTCTAGACACATAAATTTGTGGTCCTTTTGTTGTTTTTTCGACTTTTGTAATAAACACCTTAATACGGTCATGTGGTTTGTAGTCCTCATTTGGCATTTGTTCGTTGACCGGAAGAAGGGCTTCGATTTTGCCAAGTGACACGTAAATGAATTTACTGTCAATTCGCTGAACGATTCCTGTCATAATGTCTTCCTCGCGATCGATAAACTCAGTGTAGATCACACCTCGCTCTGCTTCTCTCACTCGCTGCGTCACCACTTGTTTCGCAGTCTGAGCTGCAATGCGTCCGAAATCTTTTGGCGTGACTTCAATTTCAACGACGTCACCTACCATGTAATTCGGGTTCATATTGGCTGCATCATCTACAGAGATTTCAAGGCGAGAATCATACACTTCATCTACAACATCTTTTCTTGCAAATACGCGAATTGTTCCCGTTTCGCGGTTTAAATCAACACGAACATTTTGCGCTTGATTAAAGTTACGCTTATATGCAGAAATGAGTGCAGCTTCTATCGCTTCAATAATAATTTCTTTACTAATACCCTTCTCTTTCTCGAGAACAGTCAGGGCATCTAACAACTCACTACTCATTTTTATGGTTCCCCCTTATATCAATGAAAAGGTTAATTGAACGAAACTGCTAATCTTGCGTTAGCTATTTTTTCGTATGGAATATTGATCTCTTTCTTTCTTGTCTTGATCTTCACTGTCACTGTTGCAATCTCACCATCAAAGCTTGTAAGCTCACCTTCAAATGCTTTTTCACCATCAATTGGTTCATATGTTTTCATGAAAACATTTTTTCCAAGTGCTTTTTCAAAATCAGCTTTTTTCTTTAATGGGCGCTCCGCTCCAGGAGAGGACACTTCAAGAAAGTAGTTTTGGCTAATCGGATCTGCCTCATCAAGCTTTTCGCTCAAGGCTTCGCTCACTTTGGCACATTCTTCGATATCGACGCCTTTATCAGAGTCAATAAACACGCGAAGGAACCAGTTTTGACCCTCTTTGACAAATTCAACATCAACGAGTTCAAGCTGTAAGCCATCTAAAATTGGCTGTACCATTTCGCTTACGACATCCACTACTTTTTTGCTCATTCTCTTCCTCCTTGTGCTTTCGATAAACGCTCTTATCAATCATTCTGCATAAAAACCCTGCTTTATGTGAGCAGGGGGAGCAGAAAACGGATGAATAATGTCGAGACAAAAATTGCCTGTTCAATACAAAAGAGCGGGTTTCCCCACTCTTGTCTCGGTAATCGTTAGCATTTCCATAAAAACTATACCATATCCAATTTTTTTATGCAAATGAAGTTCCTTATTCAGCAGGCATTCGCCATCAGTTCTTTTCGTTCATTCTTTTCGCATGTTCACTGATAAGGGCTGCCTCCCTGCTCCCTTTTATGATGCGGAAACCGTCATAATCGGGATAGAGAGAATCATCGTCTTGAATGCTTGTTAAAATCCAAAATTGACTACCAGCCCCTCCGAGCCGCTCAACCGCTGACAGCCAGCTTTGGTATACGTCAGGACGTGCTGATTGATTTTGATAGCCAAACTCTTCTAACACAACTGGTTTTCCGATTGACTTCCCGCGGATGATATGGTCTTCGATCCATTTCACTCCCCAAGCAGCAGACTTGTTCCAATGATCTGGGTACAGATGGTAGGTTCCATAATCGATATTAGAGAGAGCTGTCAAACGGTCCCAATCGACGCCTTCTCCGCCTCTGTAAAACCAATCTTCATGGCCTGGTATGCGAAAAAATCCTTCATCTCCTACTGCAACAAGATGGTGACGATCCAGCGATTTGACCCATGTACTCATTTCATCTGCCCATTTGACTAGTATATTACCCGTTGGATCTGACTGCACACGCGGCTCATTGGCTAGTTCCCAAGTCATAATAGCTGGATCGTCCTTATATTGAACACCTGTGTACGTATTCGTTCTTTCTAAAACATAACGCACATAATTTTTGTAAGCATGTTGAATACGAGGATCTGTATAAAAGGCATCATGTGATCCTGCATTGAACCACTTTACGTATTGATTCATCCCGCCAAAGTCATCCCAATTGTTCACTAGTGGGATGACAAGTTTTATTCCTTCCTGCCCCGCTTTATAAATCGCATAATCTAGTTTTTGAAAACCCGATTCTTCATAGACCCCTGGACTAGATTGTAAAACGGAGTTTTCTTGAGGGGCTCCGTCGTGAAATCCCCAAATACGTAAGACCTTTAAATTCATTGCTTTCATATCATCGAACACTGCATCTACCATCTTTTTAGATTTGTAATGGAAATAGTAATTATTTGTACCAGCAAAGTAAAATGGTTGATTGTTCAGCGTAAATTGTGTGCCAGACGTCTGTACATAAGCGGCGGCTTTAATCGTCAGTGAAAACCATCCGGCCCATATAGCGACCACAAGTATGAAGAAGGACACTCTTTGAGTCCACTTTTTCATTTACATTCTCCTCACAATCTATCCTTCTTCAGGTATGATCACATCTAGCCGAAGTGGTGTTTGTTCATTTGAATCAAGTTCAATTGTCTGCTGTTTCAACAGTTTACTTTCTTTACCGATTCGAATCTCATATGTCCCGTGAAATGCTCGACATGTCACATTGCCATTAGCATCTGTTTTTTCAACTCTTTGTGTCGTCCACTCATTTAGAAGCTTTTCGTAACGTCTACCTGCTTCATTTAAAGACCAATCGTAATTCACGATGGCCGCATGCTCACCTCTCCAATGGGCACCTGCCCAAAATCCCCACATTAGCACTCCTTTTACGGCTGGATGACTAAATGCGACGCGATATAAAGCCTCTAGGTTATCCGCTCTTCTATTAGCGTCAGGGTGAACAGAGTCGTACTCTGTAACCCATATAGGAAGTCCAAGCTCAGCAAGCACATCGAGCCTCTCTTTTACAACGGCTGGATCGACCCGTTCTTCAAAATGCCCTTGTACACCAATCGCCTCAATAGGTGCGCCTAACTGACGAAGTTCATTGATATGTGCTTTATAAGCATGGTGCTCACCATATGAGATCACATTATAATCATTCACAAACAATCGTGCTTGAGGGTCAATTTTTTTCGTTTCTTCATACATCCATTTCCAAATATTTTTCCCGAAGCGGTCTTTAAAAAATGAACCATGCATCATTTCATTGTTTACATCCCAGTGACGGAATCTTCCTTTAAAGTGATTGCCCGCATGCTCAAGCCGGTTTTTCATGGCTTCATACACTTCGTGATTCGGTAGTGACCTCAGCCAGCTTGGATTGGCGTCCTCTACCTCCCAAAATAAAGCGTGCCCCCTTACTGGAAGTTGATGTTTATCTGCAAAATTCAGCATCGCATCTGCTTTTTCGTAGGTGATTCTCCCTCTTTCCGGCTCATTTGCATACCATTTTGCCTCATTTTCAAAAACAGCCCAATTAAAATGCTTCACAAAAAAATCGGCATATTGTTGATTAAATAACACTTGGTCATTCATCGCTGAACCAAATGCAAATTCATGCCTAATTTGCTTCAACTCAACCTCTATTCCTGCTATTGGCTTTTTATCGTGATTTGTGACGTTTATTTCAAGATCTCTTTGTCTATGCTCTGAGATTCGATCATTCGCCTCTTTTTTCCACATCAGATTGATCTGCTCATTTTCGCCCTTGTTTATTGATTGATGAAGAAAACTTCTTTCTTTGACCATGTAAAAACACCCTTATCTTCACTGTATTTATATTTCTTAAACAAACTGCCGGCTCAAAGAAACCGGCAGCTTAAATTTCACCTGCTAGTTGATTAGACGATGATATTCTGCGTAGGCAGTGGCCATATCCACTTGTGACCAAAAACGGTGATAGGTGAAAACCGGTGCCCCATTCTCCCATTTGCCTGTTGCTTCATTATATGAAGACTGATATTTACTCTCGAGTGAAGACCATGCTGGATCTTGTTTAATGTTTGGACGAAGATCAGCAAAACTCGTATAGACCCCATTACCTCCTCGCTGTGGATCAGAAGGAATAGTGCTTGATCCAGGAATCTGATTCCCTTGACCAAATGTCCCGCTCCAACCATTTGGGAAATACACTTCTTTTTTAAAGAAGCGGTCATAGTCCTCTCTGTCTTCCTCTGTCACAATGCCCACGCCATCATTGTAATTCCACGCAACCTCAAGGAGCTGAGCGGCTGCATCTTTCGCTCTTACGCCAAGCGCTGTATAATCCCCTGTTTCTAGCTTAGTAGCAGCAGCAAAGAAAGTTAAAGCCTTGACGAGACTCCCTAGTACGCCCGTATCCTGAGTTGGATCTTTTGTGACAGCTATTAGGTTTGGATTTCCTGTTGCAGACTGGAATCCATTCCACGTGTCAGGCTGTCCGCTCCAAGCAATATTTCCAGGAAGCCAAAACTCGCCAGGTGCACTCGTTGTAGCAACAGCAGCATTTGTTCCTCCTAGAATTCTTTGTCCTTGGTCATCTAAGAAATACCCCTCTTCATCCGACACAGGACGGCTGCCGATAAAAATGTAATCTAATGCATAGTCGACCCATTTTGTGATACAAGATTTCGCCATTTGGACATTTTCAGAAGTTTTGTCTCCATCTTTCACAAAAATATAATAAAGCTCTGCTACGCGCTCCATCGGCCATGCCTGCATCCCAAACCAGTTATTAGAAGGTGGATCATGGTAAACAGGTGCATCCTCGTATGCCATATCGTAAAAAGTACTTCTTCCCGCCGGATATGCACTATAGTCTCCATTCCAGCTATTGGTTGCGCCTCCTGCTATCGCTCCCTCTTTTGATTGAAGCCATACATAAAATTCAAGCTGCCTTTTTAATGTTTTTTCCCAATCGCTTGCACCGGTAGCGGAAGATGGCTTTAAACCACCTTTGTCTGAGGACAAAGCATAAGCGGCGACAGGGTTTTGATACCCTTGGTGGCAGTGGCTCGCTCCGATACGCCATGACCAGTTTGCATAGTCGCCAAGTCCTCCGCCCCAAGAGGTATACCACGCCATTAAGTAATGACAGGCACCCTTTCCGTTTCCAGGGTACGGATTCCCTTGCTTGCCGCTTCCAATCGTTTGAAAATACTTATCGTACATACCGTAACGGAGAAAATCACCCATTTTTTTCGCTTTATCAAGATAGGTTGAATTATTGTAGCCGAGTTCCTTTGCCCAATACATCGCTTGTATTGCACGCGCATCAGCATCCGTCGCATTGGTATAGCGCCACTGAGCAGCTGGTGCTTGGTTTTCTTTTGTGAACAAGCTCATAAAGCCTTCATTTGGCTTCCCAAAAGATTGATCATCTTGTGATGGATGTGGGATCGCCTCCCATACAGATTCCTGCGGCCCACGTTGGAACGTGTTCACATATGCGGCTGTATGTGATGGATTGAGTAAGTTCCCATATTTATACCAGTTATCGACATCAAGCAGCCAGTGCATTAAATACGTTTCATTCGTTCCATAGGTTGATTTCAATTCACCATCAATCGGATCTTGACCAGCAGGACGAGCTCCGCTCAGCTGACTAGGATATTGATCTGGATATGGTTTTTCCGCTGCGTATGTGGCTGGGCTAGAAGGATTGTAGGCGCTCATATGCGGCTGCTCATCATTTCCATCTTCATTTACTGGGATGATGTACTTCTCCATATTGTCCCAGGCTGCCTCTAATTTGCTCCAATCCCCTGTGTAATGTCCGTACAACACCTCTAGCCACAGCCAATAGCTATACGCTTCTGACGTTGTCATATGCCCATAATCAGGCGCTTCGCAAATAAGCGTCTCAATTGAATGATACGGAATTCCTTCTGATGAAAAATATCCATTCCCATCACTTTTAATTTGATGATAAAGCGTTAAAAACCGTTCTTTGTTTGACAAATCCTTCACCCTTTCAAAAAATCTTGATTTTTATTTGTCTGGAAGTGTACCAAATACTAAAGCACCATCATCAAAAACAGGAATTCTCGGTGTTTTTTGCATATTGGATGTTAAGCCTTGAAAGGAATAATCATTTGAGGCATCCCATATATTCGACCCATTTGGTGCAGATAATCGAAATTGTATTTCCTTCTTATGCTCTGATTCTCCTCCAGGAAAAATCGCTACGCCCGTAAAATCAATTTCTGCATAATACACGTGAGCTGATGCGTCATATACCTTGAGCGGAGATAAGGAAGCGCCTTCATTGTAGGCGGTTGTCACTTGAATATCTTTTTCAGTGAATCCCTTTGAAAAGACCTCACTCAGATTGACATAATATCTAAAGGAGAGCGTTTGACTACGTCTAGCCGGCCATCCGGACCGGTTGTATAGAACCGCCTTTACTTGAGTAGATGTTGCATCGTTATTCATCAATGCTGCCTCTACAAAAAACTCATCCTCTGGTTGTTCTTGAGGCGGGAAATTGGGCAGCTTTGATTGCCCTTTTCCAAACAGCTGTACCATTTTGGCTAGATTTCCTGTAAAAGCGGCATTATAGTCCGTCGCCACCTCGTTTGATACATAATCAGAGATGTCATCGTCATATTGATCCTGTGCATTAGGTCCGCCAACGAGCGCCCCATAAAGAGTGTGACGATGATTCGAAGGATTTGTCAGTTGATTAGACCATGAACCGTGTGCAGTTCGGTGGTGTGGATGCTTCGGCGGGTTCTGGCCAAACCCAACGACATAGCTTCTATTAAGCGGATTATCACCAAGCATATAGTGAGTTTGGTTGATCGCAAACGTTTGGTATCGATTCTTTTTTTCTTCATCTGACACCCAATCAGCGTAAACAAAGGCTAAAAATGCTGCATTTGCTGTATAACGAAGCGAGCCCCATTGATCAAGCCATGCCAAACCGCCAGGCGTATAAGTGATTCTTTCGACTTTTCCATTTTGAACAAAACCTGTGGTCCAGTAATCAAGATTACGCTCTGTCGATTCTATAAATCGATTCTCTTTCGTGATTCTGGCGAGTAAGATTTGCGAAGCAAAAAAAGTATTGTCCCAGGACATGGTAAACGTATAATCCCAATCCTTCGGCCATTCCTCTACTGCTTTTAATGCTTGATTTAAATAGGTTTCTTCATTTGTTGCCAAGTACAGCCAGATTCCGCCCCAAATGAGTTCATCAATATAGCCGCTCCATGAGTTGTAAAACGGCTGAGCGTTTGTGACACAATCTGTATACTCGCCGCGATACCTGTCCGCAAATGCATACAGCTGTTTCGCGTGCGTCAGAAGCTTTGCTGCATAAGGGGCATCTGTCTCTTTAAAAATGATAGAGCCCGCTGCTAAAGCTGCCGCAGTTTGTGCGGCCACTTCTGTTCCTGGACAATTTTCATCAATTTTAAAAGCTGGCCGGCTCATCGGCATCACTTCTGCCGGTCCCCACCAAGCATGATCAGCGTTCCCATCACCTACCTGCGCCCAAAACTCGTTCGGACCTGTATGAGCTTTCAAAAAATAATCTGTTGCCCACCTGATTTGATCGAGGATGTCATCAAGCAGTTCTGCCTCTTCATAGGCTTCTCGGTATTCATATACTGTCCATGCAAGCACAGCTGCTGAGTACGCCATTGGAAGTCCAAATTTCACATGATCACCTGCGTCATACCAGCCGCCAGTTAAGTCATGCCCTACATCCTTCCCGTCCTCTAGTCCAGAATCTCCCCGCCAGTTGAGACGGCTGCTTTTAGGCAGTTTTCCAGACCGCTGCGCTTCATAAAACAACAAGGATTTTTGAAGAACCTCTACATAGTTATACGATGCCATTTCTGTATGACTCACCCCTTCTATTTAGTCAAACATGAATAGACAAGCCACCTCCTTTGATTCAGAACGTGATTTGAACAGCTTTGAAAAGAATCAAATATGTTTCAAAAATAAGCATAGTAAACAGCAATCAGCTTTGCGCTCATCGAAGTTTTTTTCTCTTGATTCTTTCTGTGACTGTACCCAGAATGATCATATGTCGATTGAGAACATTTCAGACGGCGAAATTCTCTTTTTTGCTCTATTTGGGTAGAAAGAATGACATACAATCTCTTCTTTTAAAACATCACGCTAAATCAAGGTATATGAATGAATTAGAAAATGATTCCATTTGGTGGAAATTCTTTATTAGTTAACATAATAATATTATTGTATATATAAAAAAGAAACGCCCCTTTAAGGGCGCTCTTCATTGATCGCATTAAAACAAAGAAAGCTGGTTTTGATCAGGAAGTGCTTCTAAGCAGCCTTGACGATCTAAATATTCTAGAATCGTTTTCGACACTTTTCCGCGTTTTTGTAAATCCTCTTTTGAAAGGAATTCCCCATCTTGACGTGCGCGAACAATATTTAACGCAACGTTCGTTCCGAGTCCAGGGATTGAGTTGAATGGCGGAATTAATCCATCTCCATCAATGATAAACTCTGTTGCACTTGATCGATAGAGATCCACTTTTTTGAAATGGTAGCCTCTTTCACACATTTCAAGGGCAAGCTCTAGTACAGTTAATAGGTTCTTTTCTTTCGGTGAAGCATCTAAACCTTTTGAGTTAATATCGTCCATGACCGCTCGAATCGCATTCGATCCTTTTGTCATTGTTTCAATATCAAAGTCATCTGCACGAACGGTAAAATAAGCCGCATAGTATAAAAGTGCATGATGCACCTTAAAGTAGGCAATCCGTACAGCCATTAATACGTAAGCAGCTGCGTGGGCCTTAGGGAACATGTATTTGATCTTTTTACAAGAATCAATATACCAGTTCGGTACATTATTATTCTTCATTTCTTCTTCCCATTCAGGGGGAAGTCCTTTTCCTTTACGAACAGACTCCATGATTTTAAAGGCAAGTGACGGCTCTAAGCCCTGATAGATGAGATAGACCATAATATCGTCACGGCACCCAATCACTTCACTTAGTTCACACGTTTTATTGTGAATGAGCTCTTGCGCGTTCCCGAGCCATACATCCGTCCCGTGTGATAATCCAGAGATCTGAACAAGCTCTGAGAAGGTTGTTGGTTTTGTATCCTCAAGCATTTGCCGAACAAACCTTGTCCCAAACTCTGGAATACCGAGTGTACCTGTTTTACAGCCAATTTGCTCCTCTGTTACACCAAGAGGCTCTGTTCCTTGGAAAATTTTCATCACTTCTGGATCATCTGTTGGAATCGTCTTTGGATCAATTCCGCTTAAATCTTGAAGCATACGAATAACCGTAGGATCATCGTGCCCTAATATATCAAGTTTGAGCAAGTTGTCATGGATTGAGTGGAAATCAAAATGCGTCGTTTTCCAATCAGAACCTGTCGCATCTGCTGGAAATTGAATAGGTGAGAAATCGTAAATGTCCATATAATCCGGCACTACAATAATACCGCCTGGATGCTGGCCCGTTGTCCGTTTTACCCCTGTACAGCCTTGTACAAGCCGGTCGATTTCTGCGCCCCTCATATGAAGATTATGATCTCCAGCGTAGCCTTTCACGTAACCATATGCTGTTTTTTCTGCAACAGTACCAATCGTACCTGCTCGGTATACATACTCTTCACCGAACAGCTCTTTCGTATAGTTATGGGCAATCGGCTGATATTCACCTGAGAAGTTCAAGTCGATATCAGGGACTTTGTCTCCTTTAAAACCTAAGAACGTTTCAAACGGAATATCATGTCCGTCTTTTTTGTACGGCGTGCCACATTCCGGGCAGTCCTTGTCAGGAAGGTCAAAGCCTGAACCAACAGATCCGTCGTTAAAGAACTCGGAATGCTTACAGCTTGGACATACATAATGCGGCGCAAGCGGGTTCACTTCGGTAATCTCTGTTAAAGTTGCAACAAGAGATGAGCCGACAGATCCCCTTGAACCAACAAGATAACCGTCATCAAGTGATTTCTTTACAAGCTTATGAGAGATTAAGTAAATAACGGCGAATCCATGGCCGATAATACTTTTTAATTCTTTCTCAATACGGTCTTCTACGATTTTCGGCAAATCATCTCCGTAGATGCTGCGCGCCATTTGATAGCTCATTTCCCGTACTTCTTCATCTGCACCTTCAATTTTTGGTGTGTATAGGTCATCTTTGATTGGTTTAATGCTTTCGACCATCTCAGAGACTTTTTTCGTATTCGTCACGACGATCTCTTTCGCTTTTTCCTCTCCTAGAAAGGAGAATGCTTCAAGCATTTCATCTGTCGTTCTAAAATGAACTTTTGGCAGTTCATGACGATTCAGCGGATTTGCTCCACCTTGTGATGAAATTAAGATTTTACGATAAATTTTGTCTTCTGGATGCAGATAATGCACATTTCCGGTTGCTACGACTGGTTTATTCAGCTTTTCGCCAAGCTTCACAATGTTTGTGATGATTTCTTTTAACGCACGTTCATCTCGAACAAGCTCCAGCTGTAGCAGATGCTGATACACTTCTGGCGGATGAACTTCTAAATAGTCATAAAATGCTGCAATGTCTTCCACCTCATCAGGTGATTTTTGCATCATCCCTTCAAACACTTCACCCTTATCACAGGCAGACCCAATAATTAAACCTTCTCGATATTTCTCAAGCTGTGAGCGCGGAATGCGCGGCACTCGGTAGAAATAATGAATATGAGAAAGAGAAACAAGCTTGAATAAATTTTTCAGCCCTGTCTCATTTTGTGCGATCAGAATGGCATGGTAAGGACGTGAGCGCTGGTAAGCATTAGACTGACCCATGTTTTCATTCAATTGATCGTGATAGGCAATATCCTTTTCAGCCGCATCTTTTAGCATTTTCAGCATGAGGTAGCCTGTCGCCTCTGCATCGTAAATGGCCCGGTGATGCTGCGTCAGTTCTATATCGAACTTTTTACAAAGTGTGTTCAGCCGGTGATTCTTAAATTCAGGGTAAAGGAATCGGCCAAGTTCCAGTGTATCAATCACAGGGTTTGACGCTTTATCTGTTTTTAACAGGCGTTTGTACGCTGTATTTAAAAAGCCCATATCAAAGCTTGCATTGTGCGCAACAAGTATATCTTGTCCAATCCATTCTTTGAAATCCCGTACGACATCGACGACATCTGGAGCATCTCTGACCATATCATCCGTGATACCTGTTAATTCGATCGTTGTCGCTGATAGTGGGTGATGAGGATTTGCAAATGCCTCAAAACGGTCAATGATTTCTCCGCCCTTTATTTTCACTGCTGCCAGCTCAATAATCGTGTCATACACAGCTGAAAGTCCAGTTGTCTCTACGTCAAATACAACATATGTTGCATCCTCTAACAAACGGTGCTCTGGATTATAGGCAATAGGTACTCCGTCGTCAACCAAGTTGATTTCCACACCATACATCATTTTGATGTCATGCTTTTTACTTGCTGCATACGCATCTGGGAAGGATTGTACAACCGCATGATCCGTCAGAGCAATCGCTTCATGTCCCCATTTTTTTGCTTGTTCCACCAACTTGCCAATGCCAGTAACAGCATCCATTTGACTCATTGGGGAATGCAAATGAAGCTCGACACGCTTTTCACCCTCAGGTGCCGTATCCTCTTTCAGCTGAGGTTTCATTTCATTGACGTCATTGGCAATCATGACAAGGTCTCTGACAAACGTATCGTTTTGAATGCTTCCTCTTGCTTTGACCCACATGCCTTTTTTCAATGATTTCATCAGTTGGGCATCTTCTTTTTCTCTTGCAAACATTTTAATTAAAATACTGTTTGTATAATCTGTAATTTTAAAGATACAAAGCGTTCTGCCGCTTTTCAGCTCACGCGTTTCTGCATCGAATACGTAGCCCTGGACGGTGATTCTTCTTTCCTCATCCATAATACTATCAAGCGTACGAATTTCTTCATTGTCTTTAATTTGATAGCCAATCATGAGAGGGCCAGACGGACCTTCCTCCTGCTCCTCACTTTCCTTCTTCTCCATCTCAGTGAGGGCTTGCATCGCTCTTTCTTGATCTTCAGCAAGCTTTTGTTCTCTGAACTTCTGAATCTCTTGATCTGATACAAAAATTTCTGTATCAAATTGCAATTCTGGAAAGCCTACTTGTTTAAAAGCAGCCTGGAGCATTGGACTGTACTTCTTCTTGATGGCCAAAGCCTCTGTTTCGCTTTTCGTTTTGATGATGATTTTATGTCCAGACAGCGATGGTTTTTGCTGCTGAAGCAAGCTGATAATTGGAGGAGAAATTCCTTGAAGCTCTTCCACACAATGTGACCAATACGATTGAACGAGCTCTTCAGAGATGCTCGAATCATTGACTTCAATCGTGCAAGTGACTTGTGCAATATGAGAAAATGCATTTGTCAGCCTGCTGAGAAACATTGCATATACCTTGTAAGGCAAAAGCGCCTTAAATTTAAAAAGGAAATGCCACATTTTCGCCGCCTTATGCACCGTCAATTTGACGATTTCTCCTTCTTCAAAGTAACGACTGAGGTCATCATCTGTCATTTGAATCTGATTGAGTAATATATGAAATTGCCGCCGTGTGATCGGTAATTGTTCATCCAAGACAGGACCCTCCTTTTGTCAATCAGAAAGGTACCTCTTTTCTACAGGAGGTACCTTCATTTTTTTGTTCGTTTTTTATGCTTGGCGTATAAAAGAAATCAGCTCATCAACAGATACTTCGTGTGATTCCCCTGATTTTCTAAACTTCACTTCAACAATGCCTTCTTCTGAACGTTTTCCGCAGCTAATGCGAATTGGCAGCCCAATTAAATCACTGTCTGCAAATTTCACGCCTGCTCGCTCCTGACGGTCATCGAAAAGTACGTCAAAGCCCTCATCTTCTAAGCGCTCGTATAACGTTTCAGCTAGCTCTTTTTGAGCATCGTTTTTCATATTTAATGCAAGGAGATGAAGGTCATATGGCGCAACAGCTTCCGGCCAAATGATTCCTTTCTCATCGTGATGCTGTTCAACAATCGCTGAAAGCGTTCTAGAGATACCGATACCATAGCAGCCCATAATCATTGGCCGCGCTCGACCATTCTCATCAAGGTACGTCGCATCCATTGACTCAGAATAACGAGTGCCTAGTTTAAAGACTTGTCCTACTTCAATCCCTTTAGCAAACTGGATTGTGCCTTCTCCATCTGGAGAAACGTCGCCTTCTTGGATCAAACGGAGATCTGTGAATTCTTTCACTGACACATCACGCGCAGGATTGACATTGATATAGTGATAATCCGCTTCGTTTGCACCTGCAACAGCATTTGTCATGCCTTTAACCGCAAGGTCTGCATAAATATCGACTTCTGCTTCCAGCTTCACTGGACCAACAAATCCAGGCTCTGTTCCAATGACTTCTAGTACTTCTTCGCGAGTAGCAAGCTCTACAAGCTGTGCTCCTACCAAGTTTTTCACTTTCACATCATTTACTTCATGGTCGCCTCTCGTCAGGATGAGAACATACGCATCATCTGCTTTAAACAAAACAGACTTGATACAAAGAGAAGGGTCAACTTCTAAAAATCCAGCGATGTCTTGAATCGTTTTTGCTTGCGGTGTATGGACTTTTTCAAGTTCTTTGAAGTCCGCAGGATTTGCTTCTTCTCCTTGATATAAAGCTTCAGCCATTTCAATGTTCGCAGCATAGGAAGATGTATCAGAGTATGCGATTGTATCTTCTCCTACTTCTGACAGTGCCATAAACTCATGTGTATCTTTTCCTCCCATTGCACCAGAATCTGCAATAACTGGTCTAAAATTAAGACCTACTTTTGAGAATACATTGGAGTAAGCTGTAAACATCTTGTTGTAAGTGTCATCAAGGCTTTCTGGTGAAGAATGGAATGAGTACGCATCCTTCATAATAAATTCACGTCCCCGCAGTAGCCCAAAACGCGGTCTCTGTTCGTCGCGGAATTTTGATTGAATTTGATAAAGAGTTAAAGGAAGCTTCTTATACGATTTCACTTCGCTGCGTACAAGTGATGTAATCACTTCTTCGTGCGTTGGGCCAAGTGCAAACTCACGGCCATGACGATCTTTCATACGCATCAATTCTGGACCGTATGTATACCATCTTCCTGACTCTTGCCACATTTCTGCCTGCTGCAGCACTGGCATTAACAGCTCAGCTGCTCCCGCCTTTTCCATCTCCTTGCGAACGATGGATTGAATATGCTGGATGACTTTATGAGCAAGCGGCAGATAATGATAGATTCCGCTTGTGTTTTGTCTAATGAACCCAGCTCTTACTAAGAGCTGGTGACTTTTTGCCTCAGCATCTGCTGGCACCTCTCGAAGAGTTGGTATGAAAGTCAGGGATTGTCTCATGTCGTTACACCTCATTTATGAAATAGGACTTCTCACAAAAACTCTTGTTTCCCGTAATGAGAAACAAGAGACATTGGTTTTATAAAAATAATCGCTGGATGTCATTCCACGTAACCACTAGCATTAACAGCATGAGGAATGCAACACCGATAAAGACAACAAGTGCTTCTTTCTCACGATTAATTGGTTTACCGCGAATGGCTTCAACAAACAAGAATAGTAAACGTCCTCCGTCTAGTGCAGGAATCGGCAATAAATTCACGATACCTAAGTTAATACTAAGGAACGCCGCAAACTGCATTAATGTTAACACACCTTGCTTAGCTACTTCTCCTGTCATGTCATAGATCCCAACAGGACCTGCTAACATATCTAGTGAAAATTGCCCTGTGACAATCTTTTGTAAGTTCGTTAAAATCAGACCTGCTGTTGAAATCACAGTCGTTCCTGAGGATGAAATAACCTTCAGAAATCCATTTTCCGTTGGCGGATAAGATCCGAAACGGCCAATGTTTTTTCCGTCTGCTTTCACAGCTTCTGGTACAACCTGCACAGTGCTTTCTTTGCCGTCTCGGTCAATGACGACATTCATTTTTTTCTCAGGGTTCTTTTGAACAGTTTGAACGACGTCTGTCCAAGAATTCATTTTATCCCCGTTAATGGACACGATGTGGTCCCCCTGCATGAGTCCAGCTTCTGCCGCTCGGCCGTCTTTCGTCAGCTTGCCGAGTACAGGATCATCAACGGTGACCCCTTGAATAAACCCTAAAGCAACTAAAATCACATACGCCAAGATAAAGTTCATAATCGGTCCAGCTGCGATCGCTTTAATACGCTGCCATACCGTTTTTGATCCAAATTGACGATTGTACGGTGCGATTTGAATTTCTTCACCATCTGCAATATAAAAGCTTGTTTGACTTACATTGTAGCCAGTCAAAATATCTTCATTTCCAGCTTCATATCCTGAGATTCTCATCGCATGATCTAAATCAATCTGCTCAACTTCGATGACAAGTGCATCAGGATATTTTTCTTTATCATTTAAAATGATTTTTTCTACTTCATTTTGCTCATTGAATAAGAGCCCCACTGTATGACCTGGTTTAATTTCAATGACTTCAGGGTCCTCTCCTGCCATTTTAACAAATCCGCCAATAGGGAGAAGTCTAATGGTATAAACGGTTTCTTTTCGTTTAAAGGAGAAAATCTTCGGCCCAAAACCAATTGCGAACTCACGGCATAAAATCCCCGCTCGCTGCGCCATAATTAAATGGCCAAGCTCGTGGAAAAAAACGAGCGTTCCAAAAATAATAATAAACGCAATCACTGTATTCACGAACATACCACCTTATGTGAGGATTGATTGAACAAAGTCTCGTGTATCTTTGTCCACTTCATGGATATCTTGCAAACTAGGCGTTGAAATCACATGATGTCTGTTTAGTGCCTTTTCAATCAATTCTTCAATTTGCAGGAATGTTACTTTGCCTTTCAGAAATGCATCGACTGCCATTTCATTTGCTGCATTGAGCACAGCAGGCATTGTCCCTCCTATTTTACCTGATTCATAAGCAAAATGTAAGCAGCGATACCTGTCAAAATCCGCTTTTTGGAAATTCAATTGTCCAATCTCCCAAAGGTTCAATGATTTTGCTTCTGGTAATGGCGCCCTGTCAGGGTATGTGAGTGCATATTGAATGGGCACTCTCATGTCAGGTGTCCCTAACTGAGCCATGACGCTTTTGTCGTGAAATTCCACCATCGAATGGATAATGCTCTCTTTATGTAACAGCACATCAATTTGTTCATACGGTATATCAAACAACCAATGTGCCTCAATCACCTCGAGCCCTTTATTCATCATCGTCGCTGAATCAATGGTAATTTTCGCTCCCATCGACCAGTTTGGGTGGTTCAGCGCTTCTTCAACCGTAACACCTTCAAGTTCAGTTCGTTTTTTATCTCGGAAACTACCACCTGAGGCTGTCACGATTAAGCGTTCAATGTTTTTAGCTTGTTCACCTTGCAGGCATTGAAAAATAGCGGAATGCTCACTATCGACAGGAAGTAAAGGTACATCATATCTTTTCGCGTACTCTTTTACTATATGACCAGCTGTCACAAGTGTTTCCTTATTTGCGAGTGCAATCGTCTTTTTTTGTTCAATGGCCTTTAATGTTGGAACAAGCCCGACACTTCCGACAAGGGCATTGACCACAACGTCCACTGCATCATAAGTCGCTGCTTCGATGTTGGCTTCATCACCAGCAGCCATTTTGACATCGTATTCAAATGAATGACCTTTTAGCGTGTGATAGGCCTCTTCACTTAAGCATCCGACAAATTCAGGCTGAAACTGTTCAATGATTGGTATGGCCTTGTCTACATTTCGGCCAAACGTCATGGCTTTTAGCTTAAATTTGTCTGGGTGCTGCCTCATCACATCTAATGTTTGTTCTCCAATTGATCCTGTTGCGCCTAATAGCGAAATATATCTCAAATTGCCACTCCTTCTCTCGTTCAATAAGTTTCTATGAGGTTAGCTGGCAAACGTTGCAAGCAATAAATATAAAAACGGCAGAACGAATAAAAAGCTGTCAAACCTGTCCAAAATCCCGCCATGTCCAGGGAGAATTGTCCCTGAATCCTTCACGTGATAATGACGCTTTAAAGCAGATTCCACAAGGTCGCCAAGCTGTCCAAAGATACTGAGCAAAAGCGTAATAAACATAACGAGCAGATATGATGGCAAAAATTCTGTAACCGCCTGAAACACAAATGACAACACGACCGCTGTGACGATTCCGCCGATAAATCCTTCTACTGTTTTGTTTGGGCTGATCTCTGGCCAGAGCTTTCGTTTTCCCATCGATTTCCCAATAAAATAGGCACCTGAGTCAGTGGACCAAATAATCACTGCTGCGAAGAAGATCGCACTCATGCCATATAAGCCTCTAATTTGAATAAAATAATAGAAACTGACACCAATATATAATGTCGCTAATATTACAAAAGCAACCTCATCGAATGTGAAAGAGTTTTTGCTCAACACTGTATAAGTTAAAAGAATTAAGACTGCAAATAAAGCAATCTGCATTTTTGATGCGTCTACGTTCGGGAAGAAGCTATTCTCTCCGCCCATTAAAAGCCAAAGCAATATTAAGCTGACAATACCAGGAAAGCTAAAAATCGATATCTTTTTCATTCTTAGAAGCTCAAAGAGAGCGACACTTCCCATTAAGTAAATCAGCAGGGTAAATGGCATCTGTCCATATATAACTGCAAGTAAAAAGACTGCAGCTGCCAAAACACCCGTCAAAATTCTTTGTTTCATCTGCACCACCCTCTAAATTCCACCGAACCTCCGGCCGCGGCGCTGGTATTCTCCGATAGCGCCTATAAGATGCTCATCAGAAAAGTCAGGCCAAAGCACATCCGTAAAGACAAATTCGCTGTACGCAATTTGCCAAAGCATGAAGTTGCTTAATCTAATTTCTCCACTTGTGCGAATAAGCAAATCCGGATCTTGAAGAGATTCTGTCATTAAATAAGCTGAAAACATCTCTTCTGTGATGTCTTCTGCTTGAAGCTTACCTTCTTTGACTTTTTCAGAAATTTGTCTGCATGCGGAGACGATTTCTGTGCGCCCTCCATAGTTGAGCGCAAAATTCAAAATGAGCCCGTCGTTATTCGTCGTACTCTTTACTGCATTCTCCACCGCTCTTTTCGTATGCTGCGGGAGGCCGTCTGGATCACCTGTTAAGCGAACACGGACATTTTCCTCGATGAGCTCGGGCAGGTAGATGTTTAAAAATTCTTCAGGAAGTTTCATTAAAAAGTCTACTTCTAGTTTTGGACGCTTCCAATTTTCTGTAGAGAAAGCATACAAAGTCAGCACTTTGACATTCAGCTCATTTGCAAGCTTTGTCATGCGCTTGACGACTTTCATTCCTTCATGATGTCCTGCTACCCGCGGAAGAGCACGTTTTTTTGCCCATCTTCCGTTCCCATCCATGATAATGGCGATATGTTCAGGAATTTCTCCATTTAATATGTCTTCTTTTGTCAGACTTTCTAAGTTGGAAGCTGCAGTTTGCTGATTCTTCCAATTTTTGAGTATATTGAGCATGAGATTCCTCCATCACCCAAAAAGGTTGCGTTTCCGCTAATAATATAGTCACCAACAGTATTAACAAAAAAACCCCCTGTAAACATGAAGAGGGTCTTTTCACTATTATCTATTGTACATAGTTTTTTCTTAAACTTCCATGATTTCTTTTTCTTTATCTTTCGTCACGTCATCAATTTTAGCGACATATTCATCTGTCAATTTTTGAACATCCTCTGTTGATGATCTTAATTCATCTTCAGTGATCTCACCATTTTTCTCGAGCTTTTTCAACTCATCGTTTGCATCACGACGAACATTACGAACAGCTACTTTTGCTTCTTCTGAATATTTTCTTACCACTTTCACAAGCTCTTTACGTCTTTCTTCTGTTAGTGCAGGAATCGCAATACGGATCACATTTCCGTCACTTGTTGGCGTGATGCCAAGATCAGACTTTTGGATCGATTTTTCGATATCACCGATAGCTGTTTTATCATAAGGTGTGATAATCAGCATACGTGCTTCTGGCACTGTGATTGACGCGATTTGGTTAAGTGGTGTTTGTGCACCGTAATAATCAACCGTCACTTTATCAAGCAATGAAGCATTTGCTCTGCCCGCACGAACAGTTGCAAGTTCACGTCCGTATGCTTGAACGGCTTTTTCCATTTTTTCTTTCGTTTGGTTCAATACTTCTTTTGACACGTTATTTCCCCCTCACAATCGTTCCAATTGATTCGCCATTTACGGCACGTTTAATATTTCCTTCTTCCATAATAGAGAATACGATTAATGGAATGTCATTGTCCATACATAATGAGGACGCAGTAGAATCCATTACTGCAAGCCCTTCTTTTAGCACATCAAGATATGAAAGCTTGTCATATTTTACTGCATCCGCATCTGTACGAGGATCAGCACTGTAGACACCGTCTACATTATTTTTCGCCATTAAAATGACATCTGCTTCAATTTCTGCTGCACGAAGTGCTGCCGTTGTATCTGTAGAGAAATAAGGGTTACCAGTACCTGCAGCAAAAATTACGACACGTTTCTTCTCAAGATGACGGATCGCTTTTCTTCTTATGTATGGTTCTGCAACCTGTCTCATTTCGATAGAGGTTTGTACCCTAGACTGAATGCCAAGCGTTTCTAGGCTGTCTTGTAGCGCGAGTGAATTCATCACTGTTGCCAGCATGCCCATGTAGTCTGCTGTTGCACGGTCCATTCCTAAGTCACTACCTGTCTTACCGCGCCAAAGGTTTCCTCCGCCTACAACAACTGCAACCTCAACATCTAGCTCTGCAATTTCTTTTACTTGCTTTGCAATTGAATGAATGACAGTTGGGTTAATTCCATTTCCAGCATCACCTGCTAGTGCTTCGCCACTTAGCTTCAGTACAATGCGATTATATTTCGGTTTGCTCATGATAACCTCCAAGTGTAAACTATACCGTCTCTTATTATGCGTAAGAAACTGCCTTTTGTAAATCAATATCCTCTAAAAAATAGGGAACACAGTGCTTGTGCTCCCTAAAAAAGCCCCAGAGAGCTTTTCAAACATTATTTTTTCACTTGGCTCATCACTTCTTCAGCAAAGTTGTCTTGACGCTTCTCGATGCCTTCGCCCACTTCATAGCGAACATAAGTTTGAACGCTTGCGTTTTTCGCAGCTACTACTTGTTTCACTTTTTCATCTGGGTTTTTAACGAAAGCTTGGTCAAGTAAGCAAATTTCTTCGAAGAATTTGTTTAGACGGCCTTCTACCATTTTAGCTACGATGTTTTCAGGTTTTCCTTCTTGAAGCGCTTGCTGCGTTAATACTTCGCGCTCACGGTTTGCTTCTTCTTCTGACACTTGGTCACGAGAAATGTATTTAGGGTTTACAGCAGCAACGTGCATTGCGATGTCTCTTGCAAGCTCTTCGTCAGTTGTTCCGTTAAGAACAGCTAACACACCGATGCGTCCGCCCATGTGTAAGTAAGAACCGAATGCTGCGTTATCTTCTTTCGTGATAACAGAGAAACGACGTAGAGTGATTTTCTCTCCGATTTTCGCAATCGCAGATGTGATATGCTCTTCAACTGTTGAACCGTTTTCCATTTTAGAAGCATGAGCTTCTTCAATTGTTGCAGGTTTAGCAGCAAGCAAATGATCAGCAAGTTCGTTAAGAAGTGATTGGAACCCTTCGTTTTTCGAAACGAAATCAGTCTCAGAGTTCACTTCTAGGATCACGCCTGTGTTGCCGTCAGTTTTGATAAGAGTTAATCCTTCTGCAGCAATACGGTCTGCTTTTTTCGCAGCTTTTGCAATTCCTTTTTCTCTTAGAAGATCGATTGCTTTGTCGATGTCACCATCAGTTTCTGTTAACGCTTTTTTACAGTCCATCATACCTGCACCAGTTTTTTGACGCAGTTCTTTAACTAATTGAGCAGTAATAGCCATTTTACATTTCCTCCTTCTATGTTAAAACACGGATTACTAGGTGAAAAAAAGGTGATAAAAGGCATTTCCCTCTTATCACCTTTTGAATAGGTTACGCAGTTGTTGTTTCAGTTTCTGTCGTTTCTTCTACAACAGCTTCTTCTTCGCCTTGTTTAGACTCAAGAATCGCATCTGCCATTTTAGCAGTTAGAAGTTTTACAGCACGGATTGCATCATCGTTTGCAGGGATCACAACATCAATTTCGTCTGGATCACAGTTTGTGTCAACGATACCGATGATTGGGATATTCAATTTACGAGCTTCTGCAACTGCAATACGCTCTTTACGAGGGTCGATAATGAAAAGTGCATCCGGAAGACCTTTCATGTCTTTGATTCCGCCTAGGAATTTTTCAAGACGTTCTAATTCTTTTTTCAGTTGAACGACTTCTTTCTTAGGAAGAACATCGAATGTACCGTTTTCTTGCATTTTTTCAATATCTTTTAAACGTTTGATACGTTTTTGGATTGTTTCAAAGTTTGTTAAAGTTCCACCAAGCCAGCGTTGGTTCACATAGAACATACCAGAACGGATTGCTTCTTCTTTCACTGAATCTTGTGCTTGCTTTTTCGTACCAACGAAAAGGATTTTTCCTCCGTCAGCAGCAAGGTTTTTCGTGAAGTTGTAAGCTTCCTCTACTTTTTTCACCGTTTTTTGAAGATCGATGATGTAGATACCGTTACGCTCTGTAAAGATGTAACGCTTCATTTTTGGGTTCCAGCGGCGCGTTTGGTGACCGAAGTGAACACCAGCTTCTAGCAATTGTTTCATAGAAATAACTGACATGTTGTTGCCTCCTAATATAATGGTTTTTTTTCCTCCGCTCAAGTCATGTTCACATAAAACTGCGCCACGGCAGCACCTTCATATGAATCATTAAGCGTGTGTATTTAACACCAAGAAATAATATAACACATGATGGACTGACAATCAAGAATCCTTTACAGCTTTCCGCTAAATTTTAATAAAAGCTCGATTTCTGTCTTGCCCGTTTTCAGTTCTTTCGCTATTTCTTCTAGCGAATGCCCTTGGTCATATAAGGTCTTCACTTGGTCCTCGAATGTTTCTTCTACTTCACTTTCAGAAGACGCAGAAGCGTCTGATTCAAGATGTGGAACGGGTTCGTTTACCTTCTCTTCCTGCACTTCGACTTCGCTAAGGAGAGCCGACAAGTGCTCTGGTACTGGATCTTCACTTTCTACCGATTGCTGGGATTCAATTGGTGTTTGTGGCTGCTTTGGTGTCTGAAAATCTGTTTTCAGCTCTTCAGCAGAAAAATCAGGGGAAGCGGCTGCCACTTTTGATAGTTTGTCATTCTCTTCTTTGACTTCCATCAAAAATGCAGCCAGGGTATTTTCCGTTTCTTCTAGAAGTTCTCGCTGCTTTTGTTCAGTTGCCTTCAGCGAATTCATTCTCGTATATAAAATGATCACAAAATAAATAAGTGCAGCATGAAGCATGAAGCTAATCAGCCATAACATATTTTTTCACTCACTAACTCTTTAAGATTGAATGGCTTTATCAAGCAGATGCTTAAGCTTGAACAATGCCTTTGAATGAATTTGCGAAATGCGTGAGGTCGATAAATTGAGCACGTGACCGATTTCCGTTAACGTCAGTTCCTCTTTATAGAAAAGACTGATCACGAGCTTTTCTTTTTCAGATAGCTCGGTCATTTTTTCAGCAAGCTGTTCTATTAATTCATCTTTCAGCATCTTCTCTTCAGGTGTCACAGTTTTCTCGTCGCGAATCATGACTTGGACGTTTTCACCGTCTTCTTGATCATGCAGCTTCTCGTCGATTGAAAGCAGATTTGCAAAGAAACCTTCATTCATTGTTGTGACAACATCCTGTTCACTCATGCCAAGTTCCTCTGCCACTTCTGTCGGCGTCACATTTCGTAAATAGCGTTGTTCAAGCTTTTCAATAGCCGCTTCTACTTTTTTTGTTTTTTCTCTTGATGTACGAGGCAGCCAGTCCTCTTTACGAAGACCGTCGATGATGGCCCCGCGGATTCTGAAGGATGCATATGTATCAAACTTCAGATCTCTTCCGGGGTCGAATTTTTCAAGGGCATCATATAAACCGAGCATCCCTAGACTGATCAAGTCTTCTTTATGCACTGACTTCGGGAGACCGATGGAAATTCTTCCAACATGATATGTGACGAGCGGCATATAGCGGCGCATAAGATCATCTCCAGCAGCTGGGTCCTTCCACTCTTTCCATCTAGCCCATAGCGCCTGATCTTCGTAATTTAAGGATTGCATCTTTCTCCCCCTATACTTCCTTAGTTATATCTTCATAGTGCCTTGCTTCACAGTGCGGATCTCAAGCTCTGTCGTAAGCGGATCAAATTCAATCGTACGGCCATTGTTCCCGCCCGTATCCTCACTAATGATCGGGATGCGATAAAGAGACAGATGTTCTTTAACAGCTGATACGTTTCTAGGTCCAATTCTCATCAGATCATTGGTTGACTTAAACTTAAACATTTCTGCGCCACCAGCAAGTTTTGCCTTTAGCGCATGTTTGCGCGCTCCTTCTTTAAGGAGCAGATCAATTGTATGCTTGACACCTGTATCTGCATATTTAGCCAAGTTCTCCACTGCCCCTTTTGCAAGGGATGAGTCTGGAAGCATGACATGGACAAGACCTGCCAGTTTTTTTTCTTGATCAAACAGAACAAGCCCTACACAAGAACCAAGTCCGGATGTCCGAATGCGGTCCGGTGTTTTCACAAGCTGAACATCCGCTATACCAACCTTTACAACTGCCGGAATCTGAACGTTCATTAAAGGTTACCTAATGCTTTGAATAGTTTTTCAAACGATTCAAAGTCTGGTAATAGAAACATATTCCCTTTCAGCTCTTGCTTATTTTGATCATCAAAAATTGATGTATCAATCACAATTGCCTGATCACCTAGAGGACTGAATTGCATTAACCCTTCGCTAATGACAGCCCCGAACATATCGAGCGTAACATCTGGAACACTTGGGTGAAGCTGCAATTTTGTTAAATCGGCAAGGGCTGATAAATAAGAGCCTGCTAAAATATTTCCCAGCTCGTGTAGTGCTGACGTCCCCATCACATGCTCGTGAATGGTATCAATATCAAATGCTGGATCTCGTACAAGCTCTCTTACAAATTGCTCAGCTTGCTCAAAGGGCATAATGAAAAAGATAGAGCCAGATAAATCTCCTTCCATTCGCAGGAAAATGCTTGCAACTGGGAGGTCTGCACCGCCAAAGAAATCCATTAATTCTTCAAACGAGAGAACCTTGACAAACGGAACAGCCATATCTATTTTGCGATCCAAAAGGCTGGCAAGAGCAGACGCGGCGTGGCCTGCTCCAATATTCCCAACCTCTCTTAATACATCCAGCTGTTCATCTTTTATTTCATTGAAAATGCTCATTTCACATCCTCCTTAATGAACAGGTGCATCTTGAACGCTCTTGTCGAGGACAGCACCAGGGTGAATGATATTAAATAGACGCTGATCATGCTTAATGATACCTGTTACCCATGATTGTCCTTCTTTTTCAGCTGACTCAGGAGAAGATTCTACTTCTTCTTGATGGACTGTAATGACATCATTCGCTTCATCAACAATCCAGCCGACTTCAATGTCACCAACTTGTACAATAATCATTCTTGTTTCATCTGTAATTTCGTTGTCACTTGATCCAAGTCTCACTCTAAGATCGATGACAGGCGTCACGACACCGCGCAGATTAATAACACCGCATATATAAGGGGCAACGCCAGGGACTCTTGTCGGCTGCTGCCATTTTTCAATGGACTTTACTTCTGATACTGAAATGGCGTATTCTTTTTTGTTTACGATAAACACAATCATCTTTTCGCCAGTTTTGATATCTGTACTCATTTCAGACCGCTCCTCTATTGTTTTTTACTTGATCAGTGCATTACAGTCAACGATGAGTGCAACTTGACCGTCGCCTAGGATTGTTGCGCCTGAGATCGCAAACACGTTTGGCAGGTAATCTCCTAGTGATTTCAATACAACCTCTTGCTGACCAATAAATGAATCGACCACAAATGCTGTCAGCTTATCTCCTTTACGAACAACGATGATGTGCAGTTCTTCCTCTAATTCATTCGCATTTGGTACGTGGAATTGTTTCTTCAAGTACACGACCGGTACGATAAATCCGCGGAAATCAATTACTTCGCGATCATGCGTTTGAAGGATGTCGCTTTTCTTAATGACAGCCGTTTCAATAATAGAAGAAATCGGAATCGCAAATGTTTCCTCTTCCAGTTTTACAAGAAGTACAGAAATAATCGATAATGTAAGCGGAAGCTGGATCGAGAATAGTGAGCCCTGTCCTTCTGTTGAGTTGATGCTTACAGATCCGCCTAGTGATTCCAGCTTGTTTTTCACGACGTCAAGACCTACACCGCGGCCTGAGATGTCAGATATCTCATCAGCTGTAGAGAATCCTGCTGCAAAGATCAATGAATCAATTTGATGATCTTCAATGGTTTCCGCTTCTCTTTCTGTAATAACCCCGCGCTCTAATGCTTTTTCAAGCACTTTCTTACGGTTAATTCCGCCGCCATCATCTTCTACTTCAATGAAGACGTGGTTTCCGCTATGATACGCCTTTAATAGAACGGTTCCTTTTTCTGGCTTGCCTTTTTTCACACGTTCTTCTGGCGATTCAATTCCGTGATCTAGACTGTTTCTAAGTAAGTGTAGGAGCGGATCTCCAATCTCGTCGATGACTGTTCGATCAAGCTCAGTATCAGCACCTTCAATGATCAGTTCAATTTTTTTATTGAGCTCTTTCGTCAATTGACGGATCATACGCGGGAACCTGTTAAACACCGTTTCTACAGGTACCATTCTCATGTTCAGGATGATCGATTGCAGATCGCCTGAAATACGTGTCATTCTTTCGACCGTATCAGTGAGTTCGTTATTTTCAAGCTCTTTGGCAATCTGTTCTAAACGGCCTCTGTCAATCACCAGTTCTTCAAATAGATTCATAAGAGAGTCTAGACGATCGATGTTGACACGAATCGTTTTTGTTCCTCCTGCAGCTGAACCGTTATTGCCATTTGCTTTTGGTGCATCGTTTGCTGGTGCTTTCGCAGCAGGCACGGAGACTTCTTCTTTTTTCTGTTCAGGTTTTGCTTCTTGTTTTTCAGCTGGAGTCGCTTCTTCAAATGCAGAAACTTCCGAAATCTCAACTTGTTCAACTTCTGAGATCGTCATCACGATTTTTTTCACTTCGTCCATCGGTTGTTTAGATAAATAAGAAATACTGAATTCAGATTCGAAATCTTCTGATTCTAAAAGTTCTGCATTTGGAACTGTTTTGACGACCTCGCCTGCTTCGTTCAGTCTTTCAAAGATCATATAGACACGAACGGCTTTTAATAGGCATGCGTCACTTAATGTTACATTGAGTTCATAGCATTTAAAGCCTTGTTCCCTCGCTTCATCAAGCACTGTTCGTTCAAATTCGTTATAGTCTAAGTCATTAGCAGCAGCCGCTGATACAGCCGCTGTTTCAACACTAGGAGCTGCCTCAGCATGGCTTCCTGTCACATCTAGCTTTTTACTAATCTCTGTGACATCGCGTTTCCCATCTCCGCCTTCTGCAATTGATTGAACCATTGCTTCAAGGTGATCAAGTGCTTCAAACATTGTGTCCATTGACTCAGGTGTGACAATCATTTGTTCATTTCGAATGGCATCAAACATGTTTTCTAAATGATGTGTTAGCTGAGCCATATCAGCGTAGCCCATCGTTGCACTCATGCCTTTCAATGTGTGAGCCGCTCTGAATATATCATTCACTAGCTGCAAGTCGGTTGGGTTCTTTTCTAAATCAAGAAGTTTTTCATTACAAGTTTGTAAGTGTTCTCTGCTTTCATCTAAAAAGATATCTAAGTATTGGTTTACATCCAACGTGTTCACGCCCTCTCTTTTTTCATGGAGCTTATAATTGCATGTGCGATGTCATCCACATGCCTTGTTTCATGTGCAAGGCCTGCTTTAATGACTGATTTAGGCATTCCGAAAACAACACATGATTCTTCTTTTTCTGCAATGACTTTTGTATGACCGCTTGCGACCATTTTTTTGACACCTTCTGTGCCGTCACTACCCATGCCTGTCATAATGACAGCAATTTTCTCGTAACCCTTTATATGACTGATGGATTCAAATAAATAGTTAACAGAAGGTTTGTGCCGGCTTTCCGTGTCCTCTGGAGATAGCCTGATGACTAAGGATGCCCCTTGTTCATGAAGTGACATATTCATTCCACCAGGCGCTATGTAAGCCACTCCATTTTTAGCGATGTCTCCATCTTGTGCTTCTTTAATCGAAATTTGAGATAAATGGTCTAACCTAGTAGCAAGTGATGCTGTAAATCCTGCCGGCATATGCTGCACAATCAAAATAGGTGCTTCTATGTCCTTAGGCAGCTTCGTGACAACTCGTTGAAGTGCCCTTGGCCCTCCCGTTGATGTTCCGATTGAAATAATCTTTCGGAGTGAGCCGCTTTTTACGGCTTGCGGGCGAGGTGCAGCCACTGGAATTGGCGGCTTCATCACCGGCTTTGGAGAAACCTGTACTTCAGTGCGTTTCCTTGACAGCCCTGCCGCAAGCACCCGCTCTACAATTTGGCCTCTTACTTTGTGTAAATCGAGCGAAATACTTCCTGAAGGCTTTGTCACAAAGTCAAAAGCACCAAGTTCTAAGCAATGGATGGTTAAATCTTTCCCTTGCTTTGTCTGGCTTGACACCATAATCACGGCAAGGTCGTGTTCAGCCAGAATTTGTTTTAATGCTTCTGTTCCATTTAAAACAGGCATTTCCACATCTAATGTGACGACATCTGGATTCAGTTCCTTGATCCGTTTTAAGGCATCTTCCCCATTTCGCGCCGTTCCGACGACTTCTATTTCTTGCTCGGCACTTAGGAAATCACTAATGAGCTTTCGCATAAAGGCCGAGTCATCTACTACAAGCACTCTAATCATGAGTCCACCTTCCTCCTTTTAAAAAAAGAGGACAACTTATCTATAAACGTATGCTGCTCTCTCTGTGCCTCTCTTATCTGCTGTTGATAAAGTGTTTCTGCCAGCATCTTGATCGTTTTACTCAGCCGTGAATGAGGCTGCTTCATATAAAATGGAATTTGTTCAGCCACCGCTTTTGGAACCGCAGGATCATCCGGCACAGCACCAGCAAATACTAGTTTTCTGTGTAAAAATGATGTGACCACTCCTGCTAACTTCCGGTAGGTTTCTGACCCTTCTGACGGGGTTTTACACCGGTTGACAATGATTTGCACAGATTGTTCGAACTGATGAATCGCTAAGTGTTTAATTGCGCTGTAGGCATCCATGATTGATGTTGGTTCTGGCGTTGTCACAACCACAACTTCTCCTGCTGATAAAACAAAAGGCAGTTGATCTTTAGACAAGCCAGCCCCCATATCAAAGAAGATACAATCAAAGTCGTGCATCATTCTTTCCATTTCCTCTAGAAAGAACGACCATTGATCTTTATCTAAAGAAAACAGCTGTTCAAGTCCGCTTCCACCAGAAATGTAATAAAGGTTGTTCGTTCCTTGGGTCATAGCTGCTTGGAAGGATTTCTTCCTGACAAGAACATCTAATATAGAGCTAGTCGAAGTTTTCCCTAGTAAAATATCAATATTGCCCATACCAAAATCAAGGTCGATGACTAACACTCGCTTCCCTGCATTTGCGATAGACAGTGCCATATTCAGCGTCAAATTCGATTTTCCAACCCCACCTTTACCGCTCATGACAGCAATGGTTTTTGCCTGTCCGCTTATACCAAGAGGAGCTGGTGCGATCGTTTGATTCTGCTGAACGAGCTTTCTTAAACCTTCTGCTTGGTCGGGCTTCATCATTGTAAGACCATCCTTGTTAATTCAAGAGGAGAGCCCTCAAGAATATCCTCAGGAACATTTTGACCATTTGTTAAAAAGCCAAGTCCAATTTGAGAGTCTGCAATGATTTGAAAGATGGTTCCCATCGTGTCTGTTTCATCTACCTTTGTAAAAATGAATTGATCGATTGGAACGTGTTCAAAGCGTTTAACCATGGCTTTCATGTCCTGATACTTCGAGGTCGCACTCATCACTAGGAAACTTTGAATGCTTTCATTAAATGGAATGATGTCTGTCAGCTCTTTGATATACGCTTCTTCTTTAAAGTTACGACCCGCTGTGTCTACGAAAATATGATCATACTCTTTAAACGTCTCTTGAGCTTTTACAAAATCCTCTCTCGAATAACAAACCTCAAGCGGTGCATTGAGCAGTTCCGCATATGTTTTCAGTTGTTCGATCGCTGCAATTCGGTACGTATCTGTTGTAATAAAAGCGATTTTCTTTTGCTTCTGAATGGCCGTTTTGGCAGCGAGCTTTGCAATCGTTGTTGTTTTACCAGCTCCAGTTGAACCAAACAGCACAATGTATTTTGAACGAATCATCGGCTCATCAGAGGTGTGAGCCGGCAGCATATCTGTCAGCTGTTGTTCAAGTTCTTTTTGAATTTGATCTTCCTTGACAGCACCCTTCGTTAAAAGACCTTTGAGGCATTCGTCTCGAATGACATCATCAAGACCTTGATCCTTCAGTTTTTGATCGATTGCCATGAGAGGATCAGGCAGAATACCAGCATGCCGCTCATTCCTCGCATATTCTAAAGGCTGAGCTTGAGAAGGTACTGGTTTCACTGCCTCAGGAGCAAGAGACGGCTCTTCAGGCCGGTGTTGAATCTGCTCCTTTTTCGGAAATACTGGAAGAGGAGGCGCAGGGTGTCCACCTTTACCCGCTCTTTCTTCAAAATCTTGATCCAGCACTGCAATCACTTCAACCATTTGCTGTTTCTTTAAACCGAACAGCTTTCGTTTCACAACGGTTTTGGAATTTAAAATGACGGCATCCTTTCCAAGCTGCTGCCTAATTTGAATCGTTGCCTCCTGCATTGAATTCGCTGTGATTTTTTTCATTTTCATTAGATATCCACCACTCCGATGCTCTGTACTTCCACATTTGCTTCTAGTTCGTTATAAGATAGTACCGGTAAATCCGGGAAATATCTTTCTAACAGCTGCTTGACGTACATTCTTATAGGAGGTGAGCACAATAGAACCGGCGTTTCCTGACGAAGCGAAAGCTGTTCAATTTCTCTCGCCACTGATTGAATCACACTTTCAGAGGATTCTGGATCTAACGATAAGTAGTTGCCATGCTCTGTCTGCTGTACGCTGTCAGCAATCACCTTTTCCACTCGGCCTGAGCATGTCACGACTTTGAGCGATTCATTTTCTCTCGCATATTGTGCAGTAATCTGTCTTGCCAGCGCCTGTCTGACATACTCTGTTAACAAATCTGTATCCGTCGTTAATTTTCCGTAGTCTGCAAGCGTCTCAAAAATGGTGACAAGATTTCGAATAGAAACCTTTTCTTTCAGCAGTTTTGCCAACACTTTTTGAATATCACCAACTGCTAGTGGGTTTGGCGTCACCTCATCCACTAAGACAGGATAACTTTCTTTTAGATGATCGATTAATTGCTTCGTTTCTTGGCGCCCGAGCAGTTCGTGTGTGTTTTGTCTAATTTTCTCTGTGATGTGAGTAGACACAACCGATGCAGGATCTACAACCGTATAGCCAAGCATCTCAGCCTGATCTTTTTCTGCTTCTGAGATCCATTTAGCCGGAAGACCAAAGGATGGCTCAATTGTTTCAATTCCTTCAATCGGATCATCATCAGGCGTTGGAGACATCGCTAAGTAATGATCAAGCAGCAGCTCCCCTTTTGCCACTTCGTTCCCTTTTATTTTAAGTCGATACTCATTTGGGTTCAGTGCAATATTGTCCCGGATCCGTACGACTGGAATGACAAGACCAAGTTCGAGGGCAAGCTGCCTTCGGATCATCACAATTCGGTCTAACAGGTCCCCGCCTTGATTTGCATCAGCGAGCGGGATGAGGCCGTAGCCAAATTCAAATTCAATGGCATCCATTTGCAGGAGATGAATAACGCTTTCTGGACTTTTCATCTCTTCTACCTCTGCCTGTTCCTCCAGTACCTCTTCAATTTCTTCTTGGTCTTGTTTGTTTTTCGACATCATGTATGCGCCAAGTGCAATTAAACCTGCGATCGGTCCTGTCAAAAGTATGCCGATTGGTGTAAACAGCCCAAGAAGGAAGATCGTGCCTGCTGTGACATAAAGCATAGCTGGGAATGCAAAGAGCTGACCTGTAATGTCTGATCCAAGGTTTCCGTTAGAAGCTGCTCTCGTAACAACAATCCCTGTCGCCGTTGAAATGAGGAGTGCCGGAATTTGAGAAACAATTCCGTCCCCTACTGTTAACAGGGTAAAGTGGGAAGCTGATTCTTGAATCGACATGCCTTGCTGAAGCATCCCAATAATAATTCCAAATATAATATTGATGATAACGATGATAATACCAGCGATGGCGTCCCCTTTAACGAACTTACTGGCACCGTCCATCGCTCCATAAAAGTCTGCTTCCCTCGCTACTTTTTCACGGCGGTTTCTTGCTTCACTTTCTGTCAGCATCCCTGCATTTAAATCAGCGTCAATACTCATTTGTTTACCTGGCATCGCATCAAGTGTAAATCTTGCCGCAACCTCTGATACACGCTCAGCCCCTTTAGTAATAACAATAAACTGAATGATGATCAGAATAAGGAAAACAACGAGACCAACGATGATATTTCCTCCAACAACAAATGAACCAAACGTTTCTACAACCTTTCCAGCATCTCCTGTTGAAAGAATAGAACGTGTTGTAGAGATGTTAAGCCCTAAACGAAACAGTGTTAAGAGCAAAAGCAATGATGGAAAAATTGAAAATTCCAGTGGTTCTTGCATGTTCATAGTGGTGAGAAGCACGATAAGCGCAAGAGAAATATTAATAATGATTAAAATACTTAATAGCATTGGCGGAAACGGTATGACCAGCATCGCCACAATTAAAATAACACTGAATATAACAGATAAATCTCTTGCTGACATGCCTGTTCTCTCCTTTTAAAACCAAAAATTCATAAAATCTTTTGTTTCGTTTTATAGACGTAAGCTAAAATTTCTGCGATCGCCTTAAAGTATTCCTCTGGGACCGCTTGGTCGATGTCGACCTGATCATATAGTGCCCGAGCGAGCGGCCGGTTTTCTACGGTCATGATATCGTGCTCTTTCGCAATCGTTCTAATTTTCAAGGCTAAAATATCTGTTCCCTTTGCCACAACAAAGGGCGCGTCCATCTTTTCTTCGTCATATTTCAAAGCAATTGCATAGTGGGTTGGGTTTGTAATGATGACGTCCGCTTTTGGGACTTCCTGCATCATCCGTCTCATGGCCATTTCCCGCTGGCGCTGTTTAATCTTAGATTTTATGAGCGGGTCACCCTCTGATTTTTTATACTCATCTTTGATGTCTTGTTTGGACATCCGTAAGTTTTTTTCATAATCAAATTTCTGATACATATAATCAAGCCCTGCTAAGATCATGAGAGCACCTGCTGCATATAGCCCCATAATCAAGGTCATATTTGCGACGAAATGAAGGGTTTCCTCTGCTGTTAATAAAGGAAGCCTCAGGATTTCGTCAAAGTGCATCCAAAGTGCAATAAATGTCGCAAAACCAATTAAACCAATTTTCAAAATGGATTTTAATAGCTCTACGAGGGCTCGAATACTGTATATGCGTTTAAACCCTTTAATAGGATCTAGCTTTTCTAATTTCGGTTTGATGATTTCTGTTGAAAAGAGAAAGCCAACTTGTAAATAGTTACTGATAACGCCTGCCAGCATACCAACACCAAGGATTGGCATGAGAAGGAGCCCTGTTTCATGAAGCAATTCCACAAATAGTTGATGAATATTAGATGTGCTAACCTTCATTAGCATCGTTGTTGAATAAAAACGTTCAATGAGCGCAATAATACGCTCTTTCATAAAAGGCCCAATAAAAAAGAATGATAAAAAGATTAATAGAAATGAGATGGCTGTATTGACGTCGGTACTTTTGGCAACCTGACCTTTTTTACGTGAATCTTGTCTCTTTTTCGGCGTTGCTTTTTCTGTTTTTTCACCTGCGAAAAATTGCAAGTCTAGTCTAAGTCTTGTCATCATGACGAACCACCGACCAATGCTAAGAAATTCCTCATGGTGAGTACAATCGTATCAAATGTATTTTGGACAACCCCGAAGATGACGCCCATACAGATGATGATCATAATAAAACTCACACCCATTTTAATAGGAAGTCCGACAACAAAAACGTTCATCTGCGGAACTGTTCGTGCCACAATGCCCAGTGCCAAATCGACCAAAAACAAGCTGGCAACGACCGGTGCTGAGATTTGAAAGGCAATGATGAACATTTGGTTGAAGCTCTTTGCAATAAAATAAGCAAAGGATTCACTGCCGAAATTCAGCGCGTACTGATCAACTGCAATATATTGAAAGCTGTAATAGATTCCATCAAGCAGCAGATGGTGTGCATTGGTTGCCAGCATCAATAGCAATGTGACCGTATAAAAAAACTGCCCCATCAGCGGCGTTTGCGCCCCTGTTTGCGGATCAATCACATTGGCGATCGCAAAGCCCATTTGAAAATCAATAAATGAGCCGGCAATTTGAACAGCGGACACCATGATATATGCAATCAAACCAAGCAGAAGTCCGACCATTGCTTCTTTCACCGCAAGCATCATATAAAGACCGTCTATGTCGAGTGCTGGCGGTTCCTTAATCGTGCTAAAACTAATCACGGCTAAAAACAGAGAGAATCCAACTCTGTGTACAGCTGGGATCGTTCTATGCGCTAAAAGCGGTACTGTCACAAAAAAAGCGGTGATCCGAATAAAAACTAATAGAAAAGCAGGGAATAATTCTATGATTGACATCGCTCGTTAACCTGCAAATCGATCTAAATTCGAGAACAGCTCTGTCGTAAAGGACACAATGGTTGACAGCATCCATGGACCAAACACAACAAGCCCGATAAGAACTGCAACAATTTTAGGAATGAACGCAAGCGTCTGTTCTTGAATTTGGGTTGTCGCCTGAAACACACTGACAATCAGTCCCACAATAAGAGCGAGCGCTAGAAGCGGCCCACTGACAAGCAATACCACATACACTGATCTTTCAGCCATCGTAATGACAAATTCTGAACTCATGTTTTAAGCACCTACTCTAAAAGCTTTGCAGCAAAGATTTAACAATCAAATACCATCCATCGACTAAAACAAATAACAATATTTTAAAAGGGAGCGATATCATAACCGGCGGAAGCATCATCATCCCCATTGACATCAGAACACTTGCGACCACCATGTCAATAATTAAAAAGGGAATAAAGATCATGAAACCAATTTGAAATGCCGTCTTTAATTCTGAAATCGCAAAAGCGGGTACCATCGCCGTTAACGGAATATCTTTTATCGATTCAGGTGTATCGATTTTTGCGTAACTAAGAAATAAAGCCAAATCCTTCTGTCTCGTATGTTTACTCATAAATTCTTTAATGGGCACTTCGGCTTTTTCATATGCCTGATTGAGCGTAATGTCATCATTTAAAAGCGGCGTGAGTGCCTCTTTATTAATCTCTGAGAACGTGGGTGCCATGATAAAAAATGTGAGAAACAATGCAAGCCCTACAAGCACTTGGTTTGGCGGCATTGAGTTGGTTGCAAGTGACGTTCTAACGAATGAAAGTACAATCACAATTCGTGTAAAACACGTCATTAAAATGAGAATGCCTGGTGCAACCGAAAATACGGTTAAAAGTAAAAGAAGACGGACAGACGTGCTAATATTCCCTGCACCGCTGGAATTAAATAAATCGATAAACTCATTCATTTTGTTTCGGGCCTTTCTTTCTGACTTCTGATTGGGTCTTTTTCAATTCGGCTAGCTGCGCCTTCAAATTGGCTGAAAAAGAAGAAGTGGTTGGCTGATCCTGTTTCTTTATCTGAGATGTGAATTTTTGAACGATTTTTGGTAAATCAGTTTTGCTTTCCATCGCTTCTTCATATTGTTTCACGATCGCTTCACATTCTTGTTCATCATCAATTTCTTTTAGCAGCTGGATTGAGTCCGCTACTCCGACAACTAATACTCGTTTACCCACTTTGATAAGCTGGACTGAACGGTTTTGGCCAACCGTCGTTCCGCCAATATTTTCAACATAGCGAAATGGTTTAAGTAAGCGGTTTTGCTTACCAACAAATCTCACCAATCCATATATGAGCAGGATGACAAAAAGTAAGGCACCAATCATTTTGACAAAATCCATAATGGAGACAGAAGAAGAGGGAACTTCTTCTGCCGGATTCGTTTGATTGTCAGTGGTTGTCTTTTCTGTATCCTTTTTGCTGCCTTTCTCTTCTTTGAGCCAGTCATTCACTGTGCCATTTTCAGGATCTTTCGTTTCAGCAAACAGTGAGGCAGGCTGTATCGTTAAGAAAAGCATAAAACTGATCATTGCTATACATATCAAACGTTTTTTCAACAAGTCTTACACCCTTTTTTAGCCTAACGTTTTATTAATTGCTTCAAGTACACGGTCTGCCTGGAACGGCTTCACGATAAAGTCTTTTGCACCTGCTTGGATCGCGTCAATAACCATTGACTGCTGCCCCATTGCAGAACACATGATGATTTTTGCAGAAGCATCGATTTGTTTAATTTCTTTTAATGCTGTGATCCCGTCCATTTCTGGCATTGTGATATCCATTGTGACAAGATCAGGAGATGTTTCTTTAAATTTTTCAACTGCTTGAGCGCCGTTTTCTGCTTCTCCTACTACATCAAATCCGTTTTTTACAAGAATATCCTTTATCATCATTCTCATGAATGCTGCATCATCTACGATTAATACCTTAGTAGCCATTTACTTATTCTCTCCCTGTATGTTTGTTTATTTTAAATTAGAAAGTCTTTCTGACTGACTTAAAATATCAGTCACACGAACACCAAAGTTCTCATCAATGACAACGACTTCCCCTTTGGCGACGATTCGTTTGTTCACTAGAATGTCTACTGGCTCACCAGCAAGTTTGTCCAGTTCAATGATACTTCCTGCTGAAAGCTCAAGGACTTCTTTGACACTTCGCTGAGTTCTTCCAAGTTCCACCGTAATGGAAAGCGGAATGTCCATCAGCATATCAAGATTTCCAAGCTGGCTTGTTGTATGCTGAGGCTCACTGAACGCTTCAAATTCAACTGGTGCCACATTTACAGGTGCTGCCGGCTTTGGCTTCGCCTGTCTTTTCGGCGGAGCAGCTTGCTGCGCTGGTGCAGACTGCGTTTGAGGTGCTGCCGGCTGAGGTTCAGGTGTGCTCACTTGCGTGTCTTGAACCGGCTCTTCCTCCTGCGCTGGGTCTGTTAATTCTGCGATTAAATCTTTCGCAAATGTAATAGGATAAAGCTGCATAATATTTGAATCAATGAGCTCTCCTATTTTTAATCTGAAGGACACTTTGACAAGCATTTCTTCAGCTGGGATCCGGTCTGTTCCTTCTCCTTCTTTCACATCAAGTAATTCGACGCGAGGCGGAGAAATATCAATCTTTTTATTAAAGACCGTCGACATGGATGTCGCAGCAGAACCCATCATTTGGTTCATCGCTTCTTGCACTGCACTTAAGTGAATCTCGCTTAAAGAAGGGTCAGCATTTGTCCCGTCTCCGCCCATCATTAAGTCCGCAATGACTGCTGCATCTGTTTGCTGGACGACAAGCAGGTTACTTGCGCTGAAGCCTTCCGTATAATTCACTTCAATCGCGACATACGGATGAGGAAATTCCTCATTCAGCATACTTTTTTGAATCACTGTAACAGTTGGAGTGGTAATCTCCACTTTTTGATTTAATAGGGTTGAAAGTGCTGTAGCAGAACTGCCGAATGAAATATTTCCGATTTCTCCAATGGCATCTTGCTCCATTGCAGAAAGGATTGTTTCAGGCTCTATATCGTCATTGCTGCCTCCTTTAAGGAGCGCATCGATTTCGTCTTGTGATAATTTACTTCCGTTATTCTCCATCTTCTTCACCTCTTATGTCGTGATCTAGAATTTGAATCGCCTGTTTCCGATTCACGCGGCCGGCCTGTCCCAAGAATTTCGGTTTATTTCCGACCATAACAGTAAGAGGCGCATTTACTGGTTTGTCCAAGGCAATACAATCACCAATTTCCAAATTCAAAAACTCTTCCACCGTCATTTCCGATTCCCCTAGCTCTGCGACTACCGGTATCTTTGCCGTCATAATCCGTTTTTCAATAGCCTTTGTTTCTTGTTGTTTTGGTTCATTTCGTTCAGACTGCATCCAGTAGTGTACAGACAGCTTTGGAATAATAGGCTCTAATACAACATGAGGAATACATAGGTTAATAACCCCGCTTACCTCACCAATTTGTGTATTAAGAGAAATGACGACAACTGTTTCGTTTGGTGACACCATTTGAACAAACTGGGGATTTACCTCGAAATCTGCCATTTCAGGCTCGATGTCGGTTATGGACTGCCACGCTTCTCTGTAATTTTCCAAAGCTCCCTCAAACATGTTTGAGATAATCTTTGTTTCGATTTCTGTAAGTGATTCTGTCTTATTATGACTAATGCCTATCCCGCCCATCAGCCTGTCCATCATGGCATAGCCGATTGTTGGGTTCACTTCAAGCATAATTCTTCCTTCAAGCGGGCTGACATAAAATAAGTTTAATAATGTCATATTAGGAATCGAACGAATAAATTCTTCGTATGGTACTTGGTCAACCGAGCTGACAGTAATTTGAATATATGATCTTAGCTGAGCTGAAAAGTGTGTGGTGAGCAGTCTAGCGAAGTTATCGTGAATCCTTGTTAAACTTCGAATCTGGTCTTTCGAAAAGCGAAGTGCACGTTTAAAATCATACACCTTTACTTTTTTCGTCGTTTCTTCTTTTTTCAGCTCTTCTGCATCCATTTCGCCTGTAGATATGGCGGATAATAATGCATCGATCTCATTCTGGGAAAGCACTTCTCCTGACATTTCTTCACCTCCATCGTGTCAATTAATCGCCTCTATTGCAGATTAAAGGAGGTTATATATACTTCTTTCACCTTGCCATCTTGCAAATAGTTATTCACTTTGTTTTTAACTAGTGTTTTAAAATGTTCTCTGCCTTTTTTGCCATCAAGTTCATCTGCATTTGTGTCTGATAAAATGTCAATTACGGCGTCTTTCACTTGAAAACTTCTTTTCTCGAGCTCTTCTTTTGCTTTTTCAGAGTCTGTTTCAATATTCAATACAAGTTTGACCGCATTTCCTTCAGACTTTAAATTGGTAATAATCTCAGGAATTTCAACAGAAGCTTTTACGACTTCATCTGCTGTTGGCTCTTTTTCAGCTTTTGCTTCTTCTGAACCATTCAACAGAAAAATGATGCCTGCTCCTATTCCGCCGATGGCAATAATCATGATTAGCATTACTACGACTAATTTCTTCTTCATTCAAATTCCTCTATTCCTTGATTCAATGAAATGACTTGGATTTTTCTGTAGAAAGAAATGATTTTCTCTTGAAGCTGCTCTTCATTTTCTTTCACAACGAATTTCTTTCCATTGGCTAATGTAATGGTCGTGTCTGGAAAGCTTTCGATTTGCTCGATATGGAGAGCGTTCAGCATAAATCCTTTGCCATTCAATCTTGTCACTTCAATCATATTAAGCAGAGAAGCGATCATCCGCTCCCCCTACCTCCTATCGTTTCAGATTCACAAGCTCTTGCAGGATTTCATCAGATGTTGTGATCGTCTTTGCGTTCGATTGGAATCCACGCTGCGCGATAATCATTTCAGTAAACTCGTCTGTTAAATCAACGTTTGACATTTCAAGTTTACCCGTTTGTATGACGCCCGTTCCTTGTTCACCAGGAACAATAGGATTACTTGGTGCACCTGAGCTTAACGTTTGGCGGTAAAGGTTGTCACCAACTTTGTCTAGCCCTCCTGCGTTACGGAAAGATACCAGTGATACTTGACCAACGGTTCTTGATACATTGTTTTCAACAACCGAAATCGTTCCATCTGGACCAACATTTACACTTGAAACGCCCTTTGGAATCGTTATTTTTTGCCCATTCATTCCAAGAAGGTAGTTTCCATCAGGAGTTACTAGATCCCCTTCAGAATCAGGTTTGAAGTTCCCTGCTCTCATATATAGGGTCTCTCCTTGCTGTTGTATCTGGAAAAATCCATCTCCATTGATATAGAAGTCCCATGGATCATCTGTATTTTGAGAAGCCCCCGATGACATGACTTTATCAATAGAAGATAAAGATGATCCTAAACCAACTTGTTTCGAGTTGATTGAACCAGAGTTGTTCGTCGGTCCACCAGAACTTGCAAGGGTTTGACTGACCATATCTTTAAAAGTGATACGGCTTTTTTTGTATCCGTGTGTATTGACGTTGGCCACGTTGTTGGCTACAACATCTAATTTTGTTTGGAAGTTTTTCATTCCACTAATTCCTGAGTAAAGTGAGCGTAACATTTATTTTCCTCCTCGAATTACTTCGTTTTTTCTCCAACTGCTGTAACGTCCCAAGGGCTGATTTTCGTTCCATCTTCTAAATACAGGAAGTATTCATTGTTTATGTTTTTAACAGACTTCACAGTGCCTGATATCTCTTTATCATCCAGTTTGCCCGATACTTCTTTACCGATCCAGCCTACATACGTCGTAAACGGATCTTGGTGTGCAACAAATGTAGACATGAGCTGATTCAGCTTGGTGATCGAATCGTTCATATTGGTTTGCTGTTCTAAAGATGAAAATGTTGCAAGCTGTGTGACAAACTCACGGTCATCTAGTGGGTTTGTCGGATCTTGGTTTTGAAGCTGCGTGAGCAAAATTTTCAAGAATTGATCTTTGCCGAGCGTATCTGTTTTCTTTTCTGCTTTTGAAGAAGTGTCTGTTTGTGCGACTGTTCTATTCGTAGCATCAACTGTTGCCATTAGATTTCCTCCTCTTCTTCATCTGACCCAACAAGAGCATCCAGTACATCTTGGAATTCTGCTTCCTGTTCATCAGGCTTTTGGAAATTCTGCCCTTTTGACTGTTGCTGCTTGTTTTCTTCGTTAAATTGTCCAAATAACGGCTGCTCATTTGATTGAAGCGGTATATGGAAACGGTCCACTTGAACCGACATATTCGGAAGCGCCTGCTTGAGCTGCGGAAGGTGATGCTCTAGCAGTTCTTTTGCTGCCTGTGTCGAAGCTGTAATTTTACTCGCATACATACCATTTTGCTTCGTCAGCTGAATCGTGATAAATCCGAGATTTTCTGGATTTAACCGAACTGTAAAGCGCCCACTTGAGTTGCCAAATGGCGTGAATTTCATTTGCTTCCACGTATTTAGAATTTGCTGATCAACCGTTCCCGGCTTTTCATCAGTTGTTTGTGCCTGCTGAACAGGAGCTGCTGATTGCAGTTGAAAAAACTGCTTATGACCTGGCAACAGCGTATGAGTGACAGTTTTTTCAGAAGCAGGTGCAGAAGTGCTTTGTCCTTTGACAACTTCCTTTTTGATGAGCCATTCAAGAGAGTTAGCCCCTTTTGCAGGAGTAGCAAGAGTAGATTCTTGTCTTGGAGAGACCAATTCTTTTAACTCTCCTAAAGCAATCTTCAACTCTTTGTCTGACCCTTTTGCATTTGCCATCATATGGTCGATTAACTGATTAAAGTGTTTCAGCTCACTTTGAGACATCGAATTCAGCTTTGGTGCTGAACCCTGCGAGAAAAACTGCTCTTTTACTTGCTGAATCAGTTTCTCATCTACTCCATTTTTTGAAAGAAAGTGAATGAAGTCTTGACCCTTTGCTTCAATATCTTGCACTAGCTTTGCATCAAAGCTGATCGGCTGTTGATTGAGTAGTTGATATATGAAAAAGTGGACTTGTATGAGCTGCTCACTATGTTCAGAAGCTGACTTATCCGTTTGATCACCGTAAATGGATGATTCCATTTTTTGAAATAGCTCTTCTAGTGACTTGAGATCAGACGAATCAAGCGTTTGACCTTGAAGTGTTTGAAGCGCGCTAAGAAGGTCTCCGTTGATGCCTTCTTCAGGCGATTGCATCCATTTTTCAATGATTTGCATCGCATCATTGATGGAAAGAGTGGCACCCGCTGTCTCAGCATTCACAAGGCCGCTTTGTGCGCCTGCCCCGCTAAGTAATTGTTTAAACAACCCGCTTGCAGATGCCGCGCCGCTCCCCTTTGGTCCCGAGAGACCTTGAGACGATTGCTGTAAGGCTCCAATATCCAATAGCTTCACTTATTGTCCACCCCCATTTTCACTTTCTTTTTTAGAAAGCTCTTTCGTAAACGTAGCTGCCTTCTGAGGTGTTAGTTTTGCTAATATGTCTGTTAGTTTATTTTTGCTTAGCTCTTCGAGGATCTTCAATGCCTCTTTATCACTTAATTCTGATAAAATTTTGGCGGATTTCCCTGCGTCCATGCTTTCATAGATACTGGCAATCTTCCCTTTCGGTTTCTGGTTAGAGGCTGCTGCCCCATCAGAAGTTGTCCCTGATGCATTATTACCTGATGTATCGCTTGATGAGCTGCTATTTGATGAACTGTCATCCGCTGAATTATCATTCGCATCATTTTCAGATGTTTTTTCAAGTGAACTGATTTTTTGATTCAGTCTTTTAATCTCTTCATCACTTGTTTTTAAGTCTTTTTGTGCAATTTCAAGTTCATTCTTTTGCTCTTTAATGGTCTTTTTCAGTTCCTTCAATTCTGCATCGCTTTGATTATTATGTGAAGATGACGTTTTTGAGGTGTCATCTGAACCAACCAAACTACTGACGCCCGGAATGTTTTGGAGCGGTTTCTTTAGATCAAAACCTGCCATATAAAGGATTGTGCCAGTCACTAACACAAGCACAATCAATGGGATGATGACAATAAACAAGATCCATTGAAATTTACCGCCGCTTGATTCTTTCGTTTTTTCCTTCTTAGGCATTCATCTCGACTCCTAATGTCCTTGAAACATGAATTGGCTGATAGAGATATCATCCATTTCTTTCATTTCAATGGCCTTATGTTCAAGGGAAAACTTTTCATACTGCTTTTCTTTCATTTTTTCAAACTTTTTAAACTCGATGTTTTTTTCAGTTAAATCAGATTGTTTTTCATTCATTTGATGGCGTTTCATGATCACAAGCTGCTGATAATGCTGAATGGTGTTATCTAAATTGGTCACAAATTGCTGATAATGACGCATTTCTTGAACACTCATACCACTTCTCAGCTTTTCTTCTTTGCTTTTTTCCATTAATTCTTTTTTACTCATATTTTCATAGAGCTTTTCAGCGACTTGCTCAAATGCCGAAACGGATTGTTGGTACGCTGCGAGTGACTTGTCTTTTTCACTTTCTTTCAGTTCTAAGAGCTTTTGAAATTTGTATTGATATCTCACTGTTTTTGTCAATCCTCTCTATTCATCAAACCGAGCAATACATTCACACTGTCGTCAATAGATACAGCCTCTTCTACATCCTGCTTCAAAAATGAAATCAGATGAGGATAAGCCTGCATGGCATCATCAATGTCTTTCGAGGAGCCTTTTTTATATGCTCCAATGTTAATGAGGTCTTCAGCGTTTTGATAAGTGGATAAAAGCTGGCGGAACCGGTTGGCCGCCTCCTTGTGATCATGACTTGCGATATTGCTCATAACACGGCTGATACTTTTCAGAATATTGACAGCAGGAAATTGTCCTTTGTTGGCTAAAGCACGATCAAGTACAATGTGGCCATCTAAGATTCCCCTGACTGTATCAGCGATTGGCTCATTCATATCGTCACCATCAACAAGCACTGTGTAAAACGCTGTGATGGAACCAAGCTGATTCGTTCCAGTTCGTTCAAGTAATTTTGGCAGTATAGCGAACACCGAAGGCGTATATCCTTTTGTCGTTGGCGGTTCACCAGTTGCAAGACCGATTTCCCTTTGTGCCATAGCGACCCGTGTAACAGAGTCCATCATGAACATGACGTTTTTGCCTCTGTCTCTAAAATATTCTGCAATAGCTGTTGCTGTATAAGCAGCCTTCATTCTCGTCAGTGCAGGCTGGTCAGAAGTTGCGACGACAACAATCGATCGCTTTAGTCCCTCGGTACCTAAATCCTTTTCAATAAACTCACGAACTTCCCGGCCACGCTCTCCAACAAGGGCAATGACATTGAGGTCTGCTTCTGTCTGCTTAGCAATCATCCCCATTAAGGTACTTTTTCCAACACCACTTCCGGCAAAAATACCGATCCTCTGACCAGTGCCGACTGTAAGCAGACTGTCGATCACTCTGACACCAACGCCCATTTTTTCACGAATAGGTGGCCTGTCCATCGGGTTTGGAGGTGACTGATCTGTCGAAACAGGTGCAAGTCCCTTTGGAAGCATACTGCCGTCCAGCGGTTCACCGAAGGCATCAACAACTTCGCCAATTAACCCAGTCCCAACTTTGACCTTCAGCGACTCACCTGTCGCTTCAACTAGACTTCCTGGTGAAATATTGGATGCTTCTACATAAGGCATGAGCAGAATATTTTCATCTCTAAACCCTACGACCTCTGCTTTTATTGGATCGTGCTTACGCCCCTTTTTATGAATGAGACACACGTCTCCGATAGAACTTTCCGGCCCCTTAGATTCAATCATCAGTCCAACAACTCGATTGACTTTACCAAATCGTTTATAAGGATCTGCGGTTTCAATCGTTTCTTTTAACACATCGATGTTCATTTGTGATCACCTGAATCAATGACTTCTAGTAGCTTTTCTTTCAACTGATTCATTTGTGTATCAACACTCGCTTCCACTTTTCCAAAGCTTGTTTCTACGTAACAAGTCCCTTTTGGCGCTTTTTCATCCGAGTAAATGGCAAGGTGTGTATCCTTTTGAAGGATTCTGATTAATTCGTCTTTATACTCCATCACATGATCGTAATGTTCAGGGTCAACATAGATGGAAATATCGTCATATTCTTTCACTTCAGAAATGACCTGCTTCACGAGAGCCAAAAATTGATCTTTCGTGTCCTCAGCCGAGTACCAAACACGTTTGGCGAGTTCAAAAGCCAGTTCCACAATTTTTTCTGCGGAGCTTTCAATTTTTTCTTCGTAATCCTGCTTGGCAAGACTGACAATGTCATTTGCTTGATCAAGAATTGATCGGTACTGACTCATCGCATCTGCTTCACCCTTTTGGAAGCCATCTTGGTAACCTGCTTGTTTCGCTTCTTCAATAAGCTGCATTCTTTCTTCTTCAAAATCAGCGCGGCGCTGATTGATTTCAGCCATTGTTTTTTCAAGCTCACTATTTGCTTGTTCTACTATACGGCTTGCTTGATCTTCAGCATCACTTAGTACAAGCTGCGACACTTCTGTTTCATTGACAAGCTCTTCTTCATGATGTTCTTTTTTGAACTCCACTTGCTGCAAAGGAATCGTTTGCCGGCCTTGCTCAGGAATAACAGATGTTTCATGTTTGATAATCCTAGACAATGATATCGTCTCCTCCGCCTCGAGCTATGACGATTTCTCCAGCTTCCTCGAGTCGTCTTACGATGCTGACAATACGGGTTTGTGCTTCCTCGACATCTCTAAGCCGGACAGGTCCCATAAACTCCATTTCTTCTTTGAACGTTTCGACCATTCTCTGTGACATGTTGCGGAAGACAATTTCTTTGACCTCTTCGCTTGCCACTTTGAGTGCAAGCAATAAGTCATCATTTTCAACATCTCTGATCACGCGCTGAATCGCTCTGCTGTCAAGAGTGACAATATCCTCAAAGACAAACATACGTTTCTTAATTTCATCAGCAAGCTCAGGATCTTGAATTTCAAGAGTGTCTAAAATGGTCTTCTCGGTCGCACGGTCTACACCATTTAGTACTTCTACAACCGCTTCGACTCCGCCCGTTTGCGTATAGTCTTGCGTAAAGGTTGAAGAAAGTTTTTGTTCAAGAATGCGTTCCACTTCATTGATGATCTCTGGAGATGTGCGATCCATTAAAGCAATACGTCTCGCAACCTCTGTTTGTACTTCCTCACCTAATTCAGATAAAATCTGCCCTGCTTGAACTGGATCTAAGTAGGAAAGGATGAGCGCAATGGTTTGTGGATGCTCATGCTGGATAAAGTTTAAGATTTGTTCTGGGTCAGCCTTTCGAGCAAAATCAAACGGTTTCACTTGAAGTGAGGATGTTAATCGGTTTAAGATACTATCCGCTTTGTCCTCACCAAGCGCTTTTTCAAGCACTTGTCTTGCGTACATAAGACCGCCTTGTGATATGTAGTCCTGCGCGATGGCGATGCTGTGAAATTCTTCAATGATTTCATCTTTTTTAGCAGTATCTACACTTCGCACATTGGAAATTTCCAATGTTAATTTTTCTATTTCGTCTTCAGACAGATGTTTGTATACAGATGCTGACACCTCTAGCCCTAAGGAAATCATTAGGATTGCTGCTTTTTGTCTGCCTGTTAGTCGATTTGAATCTTTTCTCGACATGTGTATTCCTCCTAATCCTCGGACAGCCAGCTGCGTAGCAATTTAGCAAAGTCTTCTGGTTTATCTTTTGCCATTTTTTCAAGCTGATTTTTCCTCACCATTTCTTCTGTTTCTGGTTCAGTGTCGATATCAGGAACATGAATTGGTGTATGTTCATCAAACTCAAACTCTTCTTCCTCTTCTTTTCTGCGTTTACGCACAAGAAGAATAATGAGAGCGATAATTGCAAGTAGTAGCACACCGCCTACAATATAAACCCAAATTGGAATATTGTTTGATGGGTTTTCTGCTGCAGTTTGCTGTTTACCGTCTAATTTTGATACAGATAAAACAATTTTGTTATCTAAGTCCGCTTGAGTGAGCGCTTGACCATTTGTGTATTCTTTATCAATTGACGTGCTAATGATCGTTGAAAGAATCTTTTTAATATCATCTTGTCTTTCAGCTGTTAAAGAGTTCACATCGTTTGCAGTTGGTGGTTCGACCAATGCTTGAATGCCAACATCTCTAATTTTATAAGGGCTCTCTTTGATATCTTTATGAATGCGGTTGACTTCATAGTTGATACGATCTTCGCTCTTTTCGTAATCTCCGCTACCATTCGCTCCATCGGCGCCTTGATAGTTTGTGACATCATCGTCGCCTGTTCCAGCGGTTCCACCAGCTGCTGCACCATTTCCTGAATAAGTTTCAGCAATCTTTTCAGCGCTGACAGCGATGCCTTGCATGTTTTCTTTATCAACTGGTTCTACAAGGTCTTCTTTTCTTTTCTCTTCAGTAAAATCAATGTCTGTTGTGACCGATACAGCGACTTTTTCTTGACCCATCATTGTTCCCAGCAGCTGTTGAATTTTTCTTTGAAGGTTCTTTTCGATTTCTTCTTTTTTCTGCTGCTGTGCATCCATTCCACTTGCATAGGAATCGGAACTGCTGTTTAAATCGTAGTAGTTGGAATCTTGGTCCATAATGACAATGTTTTCTGTCTTTAAATTCGGTACACTTTTTGAAATAAGATGATAAAGGCCTTTTACTTGCTGCGGCGCGAGCGTGTAGCCACGTTCAACTTGCAGCACAATGGATGCTGATGCATTACTTTGCTCTTCTCCAACAAAAACGGAATCTTTTGGCAGGTTAATCATAACTTTTGAATCTTTGATCCCATCAATCGTGTTGATTAGATTGGATAGTTCTGTCTGAGTTGCGTCTACTTTCAGAACATCAAATTCATTATCTGTTAAACCGAAGCCGGAATTATTCGCAAAGAAGGAGTAATCAATATTCCCTGTCTTAGGGAGACCCTCAGATGCGAGTGTTACTTTTAAAGAGTCGGCCTGCTTTTCTGGAACGAGAATCGTTGTTCCATTATTCGCAAGTTCCGATTTAACGTTTTTGCCATCTAGTTCCTGTTTGATTTGCCCAGCTTCTGCCTCAGACAAATCTCTAAACAATGGAACCATTTTTTCAGAAGAAGCAAAGATGCTAACAACCGTAATAATGATTGCTAGGGCAGCAACGCCGCCAATCATAAGTATTTTTTGTAATTTTGATCGATTTCGCCAAAACTCAACTGTTTTTGTTCTTAATTGCATTAAAGTACGATTCATCTTAACCCCCGGTCATTCCATTCAGTCTTTTTTTGTCCGTCAGCACCTCCTACATCTGCATTCTCATAATCTCTTGGTACGCTTCGACCGCTTTATTTCGAAACTCCGTTGCAGCTGTGAGTGTCACACTCGCTTTTTGCGAGGCAATCATGACTTCATCGAGATTGACATCTTTTCCTTGTGCAAGTGCATTTGTATACTGGTCTGATTTAAGCTGTGATTGATTTAATGCCTCAATGGAATTCTTCAGCACATCAGAGAAATTCGTTTGACTTTTAGGTGCAGCCGCATGAACGGACGATGCATTTGTCAATTCACTTGCTTGCTGAGCAGCTTGAAGCTGGAAAGGAGATATTGCGTTAACCAATTCTTTTCACCTTACTTTCCTATTTCTAAAGCTTTCATCAACATGCTTTTATTCGCATTTAGCGCGGTCACGTTTGCTTCATATGACCTTGAGCTGCTGATGAGGTCAACCATTTCCTTTAATGGATCAACATTAGGTGTTTGAACATATCCATTTTCATTGGCATCGGGATTTGTAGGATCATATTGAAGGTTGAATGGAGTTTCGTCTTCTGTAATCTTCGTTGCTTTCACGCCGTTTCCTAATTTACCGCTCGAATTCATGCTTGAGTTTAATATAGATGAAAACGATTCACCTGACGGCTGTAATGTGACGAGCTTACGTCTATAAGGCTCCCAGTTGCCATCAACCTGTTTCGCTCTTGTTGTATCCATATTTGCAAGGTTAGAGGATACAACGTCCATTCTGAGCCTCTGTGCTGTTAATGCAGAGGCCGAAGCGTTAACGCCTGAAAAAATTGACATCACTTACCTCCTGTCAAAACTGTTTTAAGAGAATTGAATTTTCCACTCATTCTTTCAACCAACGCATTATACTGAATTTGGTTTTTAGCGAGTTCACTCATCTCTTGATCAATATCGACATTATTTCCGTTTTCTTGATATGAAGTACGGTTGCTCGAAACAACTGAATAATTAGACCCTGTTTTAGAAAAATCAATGTGACCTTGGTATGTTTTTTTAGCATCTAACTTGATCGACGCATCGTTTAGCATATCATGAAATGCGACGTTTTTCGACTTGTAGTTCGGTGTGTCTATATTCGCGATATTATTGCTTATGACTTTTTGCTTAACATTCGCTCTGCCCAAGGCATTCTCAAGGTTGCTTATCGTTCCAGAAAATATATCCAAAACCATATACCTCCAATCATATGTATTTCATTCCATTTAATCATGTCGAGATTTGTAAAACCATATGTTCATTGTAAGAAATAATAGGATTAAAGTCTATGATGTATATGTAAAAAAAACTCGTAATATATATCTATTTTACGAATAGGTATAAAGACCTAGATTCAAAGAACTAAGAATTGTAAGGGTTTTCTTGGAAAAAAGAGTGTCATTTTTCGGACAAATCCTCTTTTTTTATAAAAAAAAACCCTTTTCAGCTTGTATTTTGGCTGAAAAGGGTTTTTGATTAATGAGATTTTAAATTTTCAAGTTCAATTAAAAATTTGTTGTTTAACACTTTGATATACGTTCCCTTCATTCCAAGAGAACGAGATTCGATGACGCCTGCACTTTCTAACTTACGTAAGGCGTTCACGATCACTGAACGAGTGATTCCTACACGGTCAGCAATTTTACTTGCCACTAGAAGCCCTTCGTTACCATCAAGTTCTTCAAAGATGTGCTCAATGGCTTCAAGCTCACTATATGAAAGAGAACTAATCGCCATTTGGACAACAGCTTTACTTCTTGCTTCTTCTTCGATTTCCTCTGATTTCTCACGAAGGATCTCCATTCCAACAACTGTTGCACCGTATTCAGCAAGAATTAAATCATCATCTTTGAATGTATCTTGCAAACGAGACAGGATTAACGTCCCTAAACGATCTCCTCCTCCGATAATTGGAACAATGGTTGTCAAACCTGATTCAAATAAATCACGGTTCTCAATCGGGAAAGCTGTATACTCACTGTTAATGTCAAGATTTGAAGATGTTTCAGGGATGTTAAATAGACTTTTTGTATATTCTTCAGGGAACTGACGGTCTTCAAGCATTTTCTTCATACGCGGATTTTCAATCTGCTGGTTGATCGAGTAGCCTAGAAGCTTCCCTCTTCTGCTTAATACGAAAATGTTTGAATCAATGACATCTCTCAACGTTTCTGCCATTTCCTTAAAATTAACTGGTTTCCCCGCTGCATCTTGCAGCATTGAGTTAATAATCCTTGTTTTTTGTAGTAACGCCATATTAATGATCCTCCTAGATTACTTTATTCATTTGTTAAAGTATAAATTGACTTAAGTCTTTGTTATTCGCAATCTTTCCTAGCTTCTCTTCTACATACTGAGGGGTAATGGTCACTGTCCCTAGTGTAATATCAGGCGCCTCAAATGAAAGCTCTTCAAGCAGCTTTTCAAGTATGGTATGAAGCCTTCTTGCACCGATGTTATCTGTCTCCTGATTGACATGATAAGCCACTTCGGCAATCTTATGAATAGCATCGTCAGAAAATTCAAGAGATATACCTTCTGTTTCAAGTAAAGCTTTATATTGCTTTAATAATGCATTATCTGGTTCCGTTAAGATTTTCACAAAGTCTTCGATACTTAATTTATCTAATTCTACACGAATTGGGAAGCGCCCTTGAAGCTCTGGAATCAAATCTGATGGTTTTGCCATATGAAATGCACCTGCTGCTACAAAAAGCACATGGTCTGTTTTCACTGCCCCATATTTCGTCATCACAGTTGAACCTTCTACAATCGGTAAAATATCACGTTGAACCCCTTCACGAGAAACATCTGCAGATGATGCACCACCGCTTTTAGCGATTTTATCGATTTCGTCGATAAAAATAATCCCTTGCTGCTCTGCTTTATAGACAGCTTCTTGACTGACTTCATCCATGTCAATCAGTTTTGAAGCTTCTTCAGCTGTTAACGCCTTTCTTGCTTCTCTGACGGTCAGCTTTCTGCGTTTTTTCTTTTTAGGCATGAGATTGCCGAGCGCATCCTGCATGTTCATGCCCATTTGCTCCATACCCGAGCCCTGAAGCATATCAAACATGGATGGCTGCTGCTCTTCGACTTCGATCGTGACGTAATGATCTTCAAGTTCGCCCATAGCCAGTTGATGAGCGATTCGCTTTCTTGTCGATTCAAGTTCAACTTCTTCACTTGATTGATCTCGATCACGGTCATCTTCATCAGAACCACCAAACAGCATCTCAAAAGGATTTTTCACAGACTGGCTTTTTTTCTTGCCAGGAACAAGTAAATGAACAAGACGTTTATTTGCTTGTTTTTCTGCTTCTTCTTGAACGTCTTTCATCTTTTCTTCTTTGACAATTCGGATCGCTGTCTCAACTAGATCTCTGACCATCGATTCTACATCACGGCCGACGTAACCAACTTCAGTAAACTTCGTCGCTTCCACTTTAATAAAAGGCGCACCAGAAATTTTTGCAATTCTGCGGGCAATCTCTGTTTTCCCCACACCTGTTGGGCCGATCATTAAAATGTTTTTCGGAACGACTTCATCCTTTAGCTTATCATGTAAAAGGCTTCTTCTGTAACGGTTTCTTAAAGCCACCGCCACTGCTTTTTTCGCATCAAGCTGACCAATAATGTATTGATCAAGCTTTTCAACTATCTCTCTTGGGGTGAACGGCTTTTTCTCCATACGTCTCATGTCCTTTCTATTCAAGCTCTTCTAAAGTGATTTGATCGTTCGTGTAGACACAGATTTCTCCAGCGGTTTCAAGAGCTGCCTTTGCAATATCTCTTGCTGTGAGATGATCACCTGCATGTGTTTTGAGTGCTCTCCCGGCGCTAAGCGCATAATTGCCGCCTGAGCCGATGGCCAAAATACCGTCATCTGGTTCGATGACCTCTCCTGTCCCAGAGACAAGCAGGATGCTGTCTTTGTTCATAACGATCAGCATGGCCTCAAGCTGTCTAAGCATCTTGTCACTACGCCATTCTTTTGCTAGTTCTACGGCTGCCCGCTTTAAGTTACCACCATATTCTTCAAGCTTCGTTTCAAACTTTTCAAAGAGTGTAAATGCATCTGCTACTGAACCTGCAAAACCTGCAAGCACCTTGCCTCCGAAAAGACGGCGCACTTTTTTTGCTGTGTGTTTCATCACGACAGCCTGCCCGAAAGTGACTTGACCGTCTCCAGCCATCGCACTTTTTCCTTTGTGTTGAACGGCAAAGATGGTTGTTGCATGAAATGATGACATGAAAAAACCTCCTTTTAGGATCGTTTAAAAGCCCTTGGGTGATGAGACATGTACGTTTTCCTTAAAGAATCTTTTGATACATGCGTGTACACCTGAGTTGATGATAAATTCGAATGACCAAGAAGTTCTTGAACACTTCTCAAATCTGCCCCCTCATTTAAGAGGTGTGTGGCAAAGGTGTGCCTTAACATGTGAGGATGGATATGTAATGTGCCTGACGCCTTTTTCATTAGTTCAGTGAGAATGAATCGAACGCCTCTGTCTGTAAGAGGCGCCCCGCGCTGATTCAAAAACACATATGCATCAGCACGATCATTCCCCTTCGCTTTCAGCTTTAGCCTTCCATCCTCTAAATAAGTGATGAGCGCTTCATGAGCATATGAACCAAAAGGAACATACCGCTGCTTGCTGCCTTTTCCATGAACAAGCACTGTATCCATCGATAAATCAAGATCAGATTCTTTTAATGAACATAACTCACTGACCCTCATACCTGTTGCATAAAGAAGTTCTAAAATCGCTTGGTTTCTTTGCCCAAGCGGTGTGCTGACATCAGAAACTGTAAAAAGCTCTTTCAGTTCCTCTTCATACAAAAATGAAGGAATTCGCTTATCCTGCTTTGGTAAGCTAACGAGTAAAAAAGGATTTTCTTTCACAAGCTGTTCTCTTAATAGAAATTTATAAAAGCTGCGAAGCGCAGAGACTTTCTTACTAATCGTTCTTCTTGTCAGGCCTTTTTCATAAGCTTCTGTTAAATAAATTCTCGTATCTTGATAGGATACCTCTTCAAAACCGTCTATTCCTTGAACGTTCATAAATCTGACAAACTCTTCAATCGCTTCTGTATATCCTGAGATGGTTAAAGCAGAATAGTTTTTTTCAATTTGCAGATATTCAATGAATAAGTGGACAAGACGCTGTTTATTCGTCATTTTTACACCTCTTTAAGGCTTTTAAATGGTATCACATATCTTGCTTTCCGTGCAATGATTTACTACAGAGATTTCGAAATAGTTTGAATAGTTTCGATTGCGCGCTTAGCGTACTCCGCATAACGCTCTTGTTTGTTTTTAATGCGAACACCAAGATCTTTCAACAAACCAAAATTCGCATTCATTGGCTGGAAGCTTTTCTTGTTTGTCGATGTGATGTAATAAGCCATGCTGCCGATCGCTGTTTCCTCCGGAAGTGTCACAAGCTCTTCTCCTTTGACAAAACGAGCGGCGTTAATTCCAGCCACTAGTCCGGAAGCTGCGGACTCGACATAGCCTTCAACGCCTGTCATTTGTCCGGCAAAGAATAGATCTTCTCTATTTTTAAACTGATACGTTGGTTTTAAAAGACTTGGTGAGTTAATGAATGTATTGCGGTGCATCACGCCATAACGAACAATCTCTGCTTCTTCAAGACCTGGAATCAAGCGGAATACTTCCTTTTGGTCGCCCCACTTCAGATGTGTCTGGAAGCCGACGATGTTATATAAAGTGCCTGCTGCATCATCTTGTCTTAATTGAACAACAGCATAAGGTCTTTTTCCTGTTTTCGGATCTTCAAGTCCTACTGGCTTCATCGGACCAAACAACATCGTTTTCTTTCCTCTTTTCGCCATGACTTCAATTGGCATACAGCCTTCAAAGAAGATTTCTTTTTCGAACTCTTTTAATGGCACAGTTTCAGCAGAAATAAGCGCGTCGTAAAAACGATCGAATTCTTCTTCTGTCATTGGACAGTTTAAATAAGCAGCTTCTCCTTTGTCATAACGTGATTTCAAGTACACCTTATCCATATCAATGCTATCTTTCTCTAGGATAGGAGCCGCTGCATCGTAGAAGTACAGATATTCTTCACCAGTTAACGATTTTAATTCTTTTGAAAGTGCTTCAGATGTAAGTGGGCCTGTCGCAATAATTGTTGGACCTTCTGGAATGCTTTGCACTTCTTCTTGAAAAACTGTCACATTCGGGTGATTTTTTACGCGATCAGTAACGTTTGCTGCAAATTCATGACGATCTACTGCAAGCGCTCCGCCAGCAGGAACTGAGCTTTCATCTGCAGCTGCGATAATCGCTGAATCTAAATGACGCATTTCTTCCTTTAATACACCGACCGCATTTGTCAAAGCGTTGGCACGCAGTGAATTGCTGCATACAAGCTCTGCAAATTTATCTGTGTGGTGAGCTGGCGTTTGTTTGACAGGTCTCATTTCATACAAGTTGACTTTAATTCCGCGTTTAGCAATTTGCCATGCCGCTTCACTTCCAGCTAAACCTGCTCCGATCACATTTACAAATTGACTCATTGTACAACTCTCCTATTTCGTAAGTTCTGTTTGATGACATAAAAAAGCAGGTGAACAAGGCTGCTCACCGCTATTTTTGTTGTTCCTCTTTATAATCACAATTCACACATTGAACTTGCATGCCTTTTTTCAGCTTTTTCTCTACAAGCATATTTTCGCATTTTGGACACTTTCTTTCAATCGGTTTGTCCCAAGAGACGAATTCACACTCTGGAAAACGATCACAGCCATAAAAAATGCGGCGCTTCTTAGATTTTCGTTCAACAATGTTTCCTTCATGACATGTCGGGCATTTCACACCAATATCTTTCACAATTGGTTTTGTGTTACGGCAGTCAGGAAAGTTAGAGCAAGCCATGAACTTACCGTATCGACCCATTTTGTACACCATCGGATGTCCACACTCTTCACAGTCAACTCCGGCGTATTCAGGCTCAATCTCAACTTCTTGCATTTCTGCTTCCGCTTTTTCGACCCGTTTTGCAAAGTCTTGATAGAAGCTGTCGATAATACGAACCCATTCGATCGTACCTTCTTCAACGCTATCAAGTTCTTTTTCCATTTTCGCTGTGAATTCCACGTTAATGATTTCAGGGAAGAATTCAATGATTAAGTTGAGAACAATTTCCCCAAGCTCTGTTGGGATAAACCGTTTATTATCAAGTGCGACATAGCCGCGCTTTTGAATCGTATCTAATGTTGGTGCATACGTAGACGGACGGCCTATACCTAGCTCTTCAAGCGTTTTGACAAGTCTTGCCTCCGTGTAGCGCGGAGGCGGCTGCGTGAAGTGCTGTTCAGGTTCGATATCTTTTGAAAGAACCGTATCACCTTCTTTAAGATCAGGCAGCATTTTGTCCTTTTCTTCTAGCTGGTCGTCTTTCCCTTCTACATATACCTTCATGAATCCAGGGAATTTCACTTTGCTTCCGTTAGCACGGAATGTAAGCCCGTTATTATCAAGGTCCACACTCATTGTATCAAGAACAGCCGGCGCCATTTGGCTTGCGACGAATCGTTCCCAAATCAATTTATACAGACGAAGCTGATCTCGGCTTAAAACATGTTTGACATCTGCTGGTTTTCTTAGCGTAGATGTCGGTCTAATGGCTTCGTGAGCATCTTGTGCATTTTCATTCTTTTTAGCGGTTCGTTTTGTTGTATTTAAGAAATTCTTACCGTACGTCTGATCAATGAAAGCAGATACTTCTTCAATCGCCGTATTGGAAATACGTGTTGAGTCCGTTCTCATGTATGTAATGAGTCCGACTGTACCTTCTTTACCAAGATCAATTCCTTCATATAATTGCTGTGCAATCATCATCGTCTTTTTCGCACGGAAGTTTAATTTTCTCGCAGCTTCCTGCTGTAAAGTAGATGTTGTAAACGGAACAGCTGGGTTGCGTTTACGCTCTTTTTTCGTCACTTTCTCTACAGAGAATTTGCTCCCTTTTAGTTTCGAAAGGATTTCTTTTACATCTTCTTTTGTTTTCAGTGGATGCTTTTTGCCATTGACGCCAAAGAAGCTCGCTTCGAAGCTTTCTTTTCCTTTTAGGAATGTACCGTCAATTGTCCAGTATTCTTCTGGTTTAAATTCATTAATTTCATTCTCGCGATCAATAATCAGGCGGAGTGCAACTGATTGAACACGACCAGCACTTAAGCCCTTTTTCACTTTCTTCCATAAAATCGGACTAATTTTATACCCAACGAGACGATCTAAGATCCGTCTTGCCTGCTGTGCATCAACTAAATCCATATTGATCATACGTGGATGCTTAAAGGAATCTTTAATAGCATCTTTTGTAATCTCGTTAAAGACAACGCGGCAGTCAGAAGAGAGGTCAAGGTCAAGGCTATGCGCTAAATGCCAAGCAATCGCTTCTCCCTCTCTATCGGGGTCAGCTGCGAGATAGACTTTCTTTACTTTTTTCGCAGCTGTTTTTAATTCTTTTAATACGGGGCCTTTCCCGCGAATTGTAATATACCTCGGTTCGAAGTCATGCTCAGTGTCAACACCAAGCTGACTTTTCGGTAAATCTCTTATGTGCCCCATTGAAGCCTTTACTTTATACTTTTTACCTAAATAACGCTCAATCGTTTTCGCCTTGGCTGGCGACTCAACGATGACTAAATAATCAGCCATACTCAAAATCCCCCTTAAGAGGTGTTCTCTCTTTATACATTTCACAATTCATATTTATGTTAATTGCACCTATCTAACAGGCAATCATGAAAAATTCTTTATGATGAACATCATTATAAACACGAAAAACAAAGTGTAAACTTAAATCCTCACTATTATTAAATATTCCTATGTCTTTTGTCAAACGATATTTTTATGAGAGTTCAGTATATTGAACGCTGCGGAAGGAGAATTCCTCTAAAATATCCTTCGTTGAATGAACAAGCTTTGCCCCCTGCTGTATAAGTCTGGCTGGACCTGTGGAATTAGGATCAAAGATTGATCCTGCAACCGCAAATACCTCTTTGCCTTGCTCAAGTGCTTGATAGGCGGTAATGAGTGAACCGCTCTTTTCTTTGCACTGAATCACGATGGTTCCACTTGTGAGCGCACTAATTAAACGATTCCTCAAAGGGAAATGCCACTTTTCTGGTTTGACGTAAGGCGGATGCTCAGATAAAAGCAAATGATGCTCGCCCATGTATTCAGCCATTTGCACATGTTCCTTTGGGTATAAGTGCTGAAATCCGCCTGCTATAATACCGATCGTTTTCCCTTTATTCCTAATGCACTCTTTATGTGCAAGTCCATCAATGCCTTTTGCTAAGCCACTGACAATCGTCCACTCTTCCTTTACAAGCTCACCAACAATTTTCTTCACACATGCTTCTCCATAAGACGATGGAACTCGTGTGCCTACTACACCTAAACTTTTTTCTTCATTTAAATACGATATGTTTCCTTTTAGAAATAACACAGGGGGAGGATCATAAATATGTTTTAGTGTGCTGGGATATAAGGGTGATGTGATGGGAATCATGTGAATGTTTTGCTTTAAATAGGCTTGAACGATGTGTTGAAAAATGGGGAATTCTTTTTCTTCGGCTTGTTTTAAGCGGGTAAAGTCGATTGTTTGTAATGATCGATCCTGTTTGAAATGATGTGTTTCTTCATTTATATATAGCTCAGGATCGACTTTCCACCATTTTGTTAACAAAGAGGGTGAGATGAGGCCTTTTAAGCGGTGAAAAATCATTCTTTCGGACACGTTGTACATACCATTCCTCCTGTTTAAGATAGAAAGAAGAAGACTTGTCAAAGAACAAGTCTTCTTGTGTCATTAATGCGTTTTACAAGCTTCAAAGAGATTCTTCTCTTTTAGTACTTTAATCAAAGTTTCTCCCATGACAGATGGTGTCTCTGCCACTTCAATTCCACATTCACGCATTGTTTTTACTTTTTCATCAGCTGTTCCTTTACCACCAGAAATAATGGCACCAGCATGTCCCATGCGTTTTCCTGGAGGCGCCGTTTTACCGCCAATAAAGCCAACAACTGGCTTTGTCATATTTGCTTTTACCCATTCAGCTGCTTCTTCTTCAGCCGTACCGCCAATTTCACCGATCATAATGACAGCATGTGTATCAGGGTCTTCATTGAATGCTTTTAATACATCAATAAAGTTTGTCCCATTGACAGGGTCTCCGCCGATTCCTACAGCTGTCGATTGACCAACGCCAGCTTCTGAAAGCTGATGTACCGCTTCATATGTAAGCGTTCCAGAACGAGAAACAACCCCCACATGACCTTTTTTATGAATGTAGCCTGGCATGATCCCAATCTTACATTCTTCAGGTGTAATGACACCTGGGCAGTTAGGGCCAACAAGTCTTGTCTTTTTCCCTTCCATATACCGTTTTACTTTGACCATGTCAAGTACTGGAATATGTTCTGTAATACAAATGACTAGATTGACTTCTGCATCAACAGCCTCTAAAATGGCATCTGCTGCAAATGGTGCTGGTACATAGATAACAGAAGCATTTGCTCCAGTTGTTTGAACAGCTTCAGATACTGTATTAAATACAGGAACTCCTTCTACTTCAGTTCCACCTTTTCCAGGTGTGACACCGCCAACAATATTTGTTCCGTACTCAATCATTTGTTTTGTATGGAACAATGCGGTTGAACCGGTAATCCCCTGAACAATTACTCTCGTATTTTTATTAATAAATACACTCATTTAGGTTCCCTGCCTTTCTGCTCTACTTGACTAAAGATACAATCTTTTCTGCCCCGTCAGCCATAGACTCAGCAGAAGTGATATTTAAGCCTGAATCGCTCAGGATTTTCTTCCCTAATTCAACGTTTGTTCCTTCAAGACGTACAACGAGTGGTAATGTTAAGCCGACTTGTTTCGTCGCTTCAACGACACCTTCTGCAATGACATCACATTTCATGATGCCGCCAAAAATGTTCACGAAAATCCCTTTTACATTTTGATCAGATAAGATGATTTTAAATGCTTCCGTTACTTTTTCAGCTGTTGCACCGCCGCCAACATCCAGGAAGTTTGCAGGGTCCCCGCCGTAATGCTTGATGATATCCATTGTAGACATCGCAAGACCTGCACCATTGACCATACAGCCAATATTTCCATCTAGAGAAATGTAGCTTAGATCATATTTAGATGCTTCAATTTCTTTTGGATCCTCTTCATCAAGGTCACGGTATTCTAATATATCTTTTTGTCTATATAAGGCATTGCTATCAAAGTTTAATTTCGCATCAAGTGCCATGACTTTTCCATCGCCTGTTACAACAAGTGGATTAATCTCAGCAATTGAACAATCTTTTTCAACGAACGCATTGTAAAGACTTGTCATAAACTTAACAGCTTGGCCAACTAATTTTGTTGGAATATTAATTTTAAACGCTACTTCTCTCGCCTGATAGCCTTGCAATCCAATCGCTGGGTCGATGACCACTTTGACGATTTTTTCTGGCGTTTTTTCTGCTACTTCTTCAATTTCAGTACCACCTTCTTCAGAAGCCATCAATACAATTCTTGATGTCGCTCTGTCCAAAACAAGTCCAACGTAGTACTCCTTTTGAATATCGCAGCCTTCTTCAATAAGTAAGCGTTTTATTTCGCGCCCCTCAGGCCCAGTTTGATGTGTGACAAGTGTTTTGCCGAGCAATTCCTCTGCAAACCCTTTCACTTCATCTTTTGTTTTTGCAATTTTTACCCCGCCTGCTTTACCACGGCCGCCTGCATGAATCTGTGCTTTTACGACATATACAGAGCTTTCTAGCTCTTCTGATGCTTTCACTGCTTCATCAGGTGTAAATGCTACTTTACCATTTGGAACTGAAACCCCATATTTTCTTAGGATTTCTTTTCCTTGGTACTCATGGATATTCATTTCCCATCCTCCCAACATATGTAGAAACAAAAATTATAAAATAGACTGCGCTTTCATTTTAAAGAATAAAAAAGAGAATGTCTAGGGTTCTATGTAAAATCGTAAAATCCTTCTAAACATTCAAACTTTTATTTTATTAAAAATATAAATTTTTCATTCAAAACACTTATTTTACCTTATTTTTTCATTTTTTGATCTAACCTATAGATAAACGAAAATATTTCTGCTACAGTATCGTATAACGCTTCAGGGATCTCCTCATCCAGCGTTAAGTGGCGCATGAGTTCAACTAAATTACGGTCTTCTTGGATAGGAACTCCCGACTTTTTTGCTTCTTCAATAATATGGTCTGCTACATAGCCGCTCCCTGTTGCAACGACTTTTGGCGACTTTTGTTTTTCTTCATCATAATGTAGAGCGACCGCCCTTCTAAGCGGTTTTGAATCCTTCATACTCGTAAGTCCAGCCCTTTCTCGCTGATTTTATGAAAGTGTTCATCTAGAAAGTGAGACGGATCTACTGGCTCTTGTCTCTTCTTTGCTGTAATTCCCGTAAGGCTGTATCCTAAGGCATTTAAATTCTCCCGAACTGCTGGAATCATTGGATTAATGGTTCCTTGAAGTTCATGACCGGTTTCAACTGTAATTGACATGACCTTTTGCTGAATCGTACAGTCGATTAATGTTTCTTCGAGGTTTTCCATGTTTAAGTAAAACATAAGGCGACACTGAGAAATATCAATAGAGCCATCTTTTTTCTTATGTCCTTTTAGAATAAAGGTTAAATCTTGAACACTATGTTTTGAAAAGAGCGGATAAGAGACCATCATTTGGCTGATGGTTTGGTTCTCCTGCTGCACAAATAACTGCCCGTTCAATCTATGAAACAATTGATCGACTTCTTTTTTTACGGGCTCTGGTAAATCGGACTGTCTCACATCATTTAAGACGAGCTTTAATTGGTGAAGCTCCTGATTTTTCACATCCTGGTTGCCTTTTTCGAGTAGTTTCAGCATACCGATTTCGTCACGTACACCTATTGCCTTTTTCATCGTCATGAGTAAATCGAGCACATCGGTTTTATTGCTTAATGCGGGTTCCGTCTGCTGTACCACCTGAGCCAATGCTTTTGCCTCTGTTTTTGACAGGAACGGAAATTCCTTTTGAAGCACAGATGCTTTTGCATCAGGCTGAGATCCAGCCTGCTGAAGCCCTTGCAGCAATGATGTGAGCTGTTTTAAGCTAGGCTCTTGCTGCCCATCTGCGCCTTGTTTTATTAAACTTGTAAGTATCCGCTCAATTTGCTGAGGCGGGATGTGCAGCTCTTTTGGGCTTATTGATTGCTGCACGTTAGATTGAAGAACTTGGGTCGTCTGACGCTCTTGAGCGATTGGAGTTTGGCTATTTTCTTTTGGTTGAGTCAGATTGGGCTGAGGCGTTACAGGTAGACTTCCTCCTTGCTTCGTCGCCCCTTCTCTCGCTGCTAGAAGGACCGATAAGAGCTTTTCTGCATGGACAGACGTCTCAGCATCTATGACTGATCGAACGGCTTGTGTAAGCGCCTGTGTGGCGTCTGAGTGCTTCGGGAGCTGTGTTAAGCGTTCTAGCAGCGCTGTCATATCCTGATGAAGAGCAGAGGATGATTTCACAGCTAAAATGGATTGAAGCACTCCTTCCTGGATCGGCAAGTCTTTCTTTAAAGCAAATAGAAGTGCCTGGAGACCTTTTTTCACATCAGCTCCTTGAAGCTGTTCGATCCACTTCACTGCCGTTTTTAACTCTGTTTCGTTGATAACCGATTTTTCTTTTAAAAAAGCTGTGGCTGTTAGAATGTTTTCAAGTCCGCTTTTCAGAGAGAGACCTTCTAATAGTTTGGCAGCGGCATCCTTTAATGTCTTAGGATCTTGATCAAATTGCTGGACTGGCCTTAGTTTATTGAGGCTGTCTCCACCCTCTTGTTCAAATTGGAACCAATAAAATGCGTCTGCTTTAAGCTGAGCCGCTAGCTGTGCTTTTATTTTTGTTGAGCCTATTTGAACAAGGGCTGTATCATCTCCAAGCATTTTCAGTACTTTACCGAGAATCAGCCGATGCACATTTTCCTTTCCTTCGGTGTTTAATGGCACAGATTCTGCCGCACTTAACCGGCTATTCAATGCTGTATGTATGTCCTCAACTCTTGTCATCACAGGCAGCCTCCTTAGGTCAAAAATTTATGAGATAACGGATTTCACTGGTGCAAACGATAATCGATGGATTGGGGCAGCTCCATGTGTTTGAATGGCAGCCAAATGCTCTTTTGTTCCGTACCCTTTATGTTTTTCAAATTGATACTCAGGGTACTTACGCCCGTATTCTTCCATCATCTGATCTCTTGTCACCTTTGCAATACATGCACCTGCTGCGATGGATGCACTTTTTGCATCTCCTTTGATGATATTCTCCTGGTGAATAGGAAGTGGGAGCGTCATGGCATCTATGAGTAGATAATCAGGTGTATGAGTTAACTGCTCTACCGCTCTCACCATCGCCAGTCTTGATGCCTCGTAAATATTGATTTCATCAATCGTAGCCGCATCAACAATGCCGATACCGATATCAAGTGCTTCTTTTTGGATCAGGTCATAATATGCCAATCTTTTTTTCTCAGATAATTGCTTTGAGTCGTTTAAACCGAGCAGGACTGTATCTTCCTTTAATATGACAGCTGCTGCTACAACGGGGCCTGCCAGTGGTCCTCTTCCTGCTTCATCTATTCCAGCAATACATGTGTATCCCTGCGCCTTAGCATTGTTTTCAAATTGCAGCATCTCATTCCATGCTACATGAAGTTGCTGCTGCTTTTCTCTCTCTTTGTGCCACTTCTCTATCAGTTTTTGGACACTTTTTCTCTTATCATCTTTTACAAGCTCATGAATGTATGACTCGTCTTGCGAATGCTTTTCTATCAGTTCTTTTATTTGTTTCACTGTGTACATAGGCTTTTCGTCAGCCTCCTTCTTTATATCGGCAGTTTTCCGCAAAAAATAAAGACCCGCATGAGCTGCGTGTCTTTTAGCTTTCAGGCTTCTCAAAAGTGAGGGGACCAAATTTTTCTGTTCGAATATCCCGAATAATGATTTCGGTGGTTTTGTCGTAATTAATCAATCCACCGCTCATGAGACAGCCGCGCTTTGTACCTATTGCATCAAACAGCTCAGCCGTATCTTCAGGGATCTCCGTTAGGTCATAGCGTTTTTTTAATCTCTCTGGATAGTTTTCTTCTAGAAAGCGAAGTCCATATACAGCGACATCCTGTAAGTTGATGATAGAATCTTTGATCGCTCCAGTTACCGCTAGCCTAAGTCCTACTTTCTCATCTTCAAACTTCGGCCAGAGGATTCCAGGTGTATCGAGCAGTTCCAATTCTTTCCCTACCTTCACCCATTGCTGTGAGGTGGTAATACCAGGACGGTCTCCTGTTTTGGCAATGTTCTTTTTCGCTAAACGATTGATTAAGGTCGATTTCCCGACGTTGGGAATCCCGATAATCAGCGCCCGGATTGCACGTGGTTTAACACCTTTTGCTTTCATGCGGTCGAATTTTTCTTTTAAGATTTCTTTTGAAGTTGTGATGATCTGATTTAACCCTTGTCCATCGACAGAGTTAATAGCAAGTGACCGAACGCCTTGCTGCTCAAAGTGCGCCTGCCACTCCTTTGTCACACGAGGATCCGCTTTATCTGCTTTGTTTAATAGCATGATTTTGGGTTTATTCTGAAGGATTTCTTCGATCATTGGGTTTCTAGAGGACATCGGAATTCTAGCATCAGTTAATTCAAATACGATGTCGATGAGCTTTAATTTTTCTGTGACTTCACGTCTTGCTTTTGCCATATGGCCTGGAAACCATTGAATCGTCATATGTGCACCTTCTCTTCTATCGATTATCTCTATACATCGTACAAAAAAAGAGCCTGTTACAGGTAACAAGCTCTTTCCTTTGATATCATTATCGTCTGATTTCTTTGATACGAGCCGCTTTACCGCGAAGTTCACGTAGGTAGTAAAGTTTCGCACGACGTACCTTACCGTGACGTACAACTTCGATGTTAGCGATTTTTGGTGTGTGTACAGGGAATGTACGCTCAACGCCTACACCGTAAGAAATCTTACGAACTGTGAAAGTTTCGCTGATTCCACCACCACGACGCTTAATTACAACACCTTCAAAGATCTGGATACGCTCACGAGTACCCTCGACAACTTTAACGTGTACACGTAAAGTGTCACCAGGACGGAACGCAGGAAGATCAGTGCGTAATTGTTCTTTTGTGATTTCTTCAATCAAATGTTGCATCGTTTTCAACTCCTTCCAACAGATGCTCATGTCCTCTTTCTTCATTGCAGCGGAACATCGTTTTCAAACTTGAATCGGCAAGCCGTCCAAGTCACAAGTAGTATCATACCATACCTCTATGCAGTGTGCAATACAATCTAGTCATTATGAAGCTGCCAAAGCCATCTTTTTTCTTCATCTGTTAACGTTTTGCATGAATCGATCAAATCTGGCCTTCTTGTATAGGTTCGCTTCAAGGATTCTTTGCGCCGCCACTCTTCAATTTTGGCATGATTTCCAGAGAGGAGCACTTCCGGCACTTTTAGTCCTTTATAATCGGCTGGCCTTGTATAGTGAGGATGCTCTAGCAAACCTGTACTAAATGAATCTTCAATGTGAGACGCTTCTTTTCCAAGCACATGAGGCAAAAGCCTGACCACACTGTCTGCAATCATCATCGCTGGCAGCTCTCCGCCTGTGAGAACGAAATCTCCGATTGAGATTTCATCTGTGACAAGATGCTCCCTGATGCGCTCATCGTAGCCTTCATAATGGCCGCAAATGAACATAAGGTGTTCTTCTTTTGCAAGTTCCTCTGCCTTCTTTTGTGTATATCTTTCTCCTTGAGGACAGACAAGAATAATTCGGGGCTTCTTGCTTGCTTTCTTCGTTAAATCTTCTACCGCATCGAATACGGGCTGTGCTTTCAGTACCATACCAGCACCGCCGCCATATGGGTAATCATCTACTGTTTTGTGCTTATGATCTGAATACTCTCTAAAATTGACAACATTGAATGAGACAGCTTCTTTCTCCTGTGCCTTTTTTAAGATCGATGAGTGGAGCACACCTTCGAACATTTCAGGAAAAAGCGTTAAGAAGTCGATTTTCATTCGTCAATGAGTCCTTCCATCACTTCAATGTGTATGGTTTTGGATGAGATATCGATCTTTTTGACGACAGATGGGATATAAGGAATCAAGGCATCTTTTTTGCCTTTTCTTCCGACCACCCAGACATCATTTGCCCCTGGTGTTAAAATCTCCTTGATTTGGCCGACAAGCTGATCCTCTTCATCGTATACTTCACAGCCAATGATTTGGTGGAAATAAAATTCTCCTTCATCTAAAGAGCCGAGATGTTCTTTTTCTACTTTTAAGATTGATTCTTTCAATAGCTCTGCTTCATTTAATGAGCTAATTTCTTCAAATGTAAGCAAATCAAACTGTTTATGCTGCCTATGTGATGCGACAGTGACTTTCAGCGGCTCCCCTTGACCTTGCTTAAAAATATAGAGGACGCTTCCTTTTTTGTAACGCTCTTCTGGGAAATCTGTCTTTGATACGACGCGTACTTCTCCGCGCACTCCGTGTGTATTGACAATCTTTCCAACATTCAACCATTCTTGTTCCATGTTCTCAATCACCCCTGACGTATTTCCACAATGGTGCCGTCTTTCACGACGATGACATTGTCTTGCATCTTGTCATCCCATTTATCACCTATTTTCACTTCAACCAGCGCATCCACTTCTGTCTCTTTCATTTCACTTCCAAGCGGCAAAATATGCAGCTGCTCTACTTGAAAGTCAATTTGCTGGATCTTTTCCTGCCGTTTATCGATGGCTTTTTGAAATTGAGGGATGGCTTCTTGCTGATGTGGTTCTTTTTCATGTTTTTTCAGTTGAAAATATAGTTGGTTGCATTCACGTTCTAGTCTTTCTTTTTTCTCCAAAAAAGTCGTTAACAGTTTGTCCTTACTGCTTTCAGTTAATACTTGCATGACGGTGACATGTTGAATGATCTGCATCTTCCTTTTTGTCCCCCTATCCGAAGGCATTTGTCCTCTACAGTATAACGAAAAATAGATTTAAACGTGTAAAAAAAGGGGAGGTCCTAAGCCCTCTCCCTTTTTAGTCAGCAATCTCAAGTTGAACTTTCTTAGAAGACTCTGCACTTGCTGCAAACATGACTGTTCGTATCGCTTTCGCTGTACGTCCCTGCTTTCCGATCACCTTTCCGGTATCTTCAGCATTGACAGACAGTGTGTAAATCACTTGCTCATCTTTTTCTAATGAAGATACGTGAATATCTTCAGGGAAATCAACAAGTGGCTCGACGATGGACACAATCAATTCTTCCAAGGACAGCTCATTCATTATTTGCTGTTTTTCGCATTATGAAATTTTTCAAGAATTCCTTGGCTTGAGAAAAGGTTGCGAACTGTATCAGATGGTTTCGCACCATTTTGAAGCCATTTAAGAGCTAATTCTTCGTTGATTTTCACCTCAGCTGGTGATAACACTGGATTGTACGTTCCAACTGTTTCGATGAAACGACCATCACGTGGTGAACGAGAATCTGCTACTACAATACGATAGAAAGGAGATCTTTTTGATCCCATACGTTTTAAACGAATTTTTACTGCCATTTTACTAGCACCTCCGAAAATATTTCAACAAGATAGTATATTAACAATGATAAAAGGGTTTGTAAAGTGTTTTTTCTTAACAACGGTTTTATCATGTATAACCAATTACATAAATGGTAATTTAAAGCCTTTTTTCTTTCCTTTGGACATGTTGGTCATTTGCTTCATCATCTTTTTCATTTCGTCAAATTGCTTTAAAAGGCGATTGACTTCCTGTACAGATGTTCCGCTTCCTTTTGCAATCCGTTTTCTTCGGCTTGCATTGATGACCTCTGGCTGTTCTTTTTCCTCGGTCGTCATTGATTTAATGATCGCTTCGATGTGATTGAGCTGCTTTTCGTCTACTTGGACGTTTTTGAGCCCTTTCATTTTACCGGCTCCCGGCATCATTTGGATCAATTCATCAAGTGGACCCATGTTACGAACTTGGCCAAGCTGCTCGAGGAAATCATCGAGTGTAAAGCTCATGGTCCGCATTTTTTGTTCAAGCTCTTTCGCTTTATCTTGGTCCACGTTTGCCTGTGCTTTTTCAATCAGTGTAAGCACATCTCCCATGCCAAGAATTCTTGATGCCATCCGTTCTGGGTGGAATGGTTCAATCGCGTCAAGCTTTTCACCTAGCGCGGCGAATTTAATCGGCGTATTGGTGACAGCTCGAATGGAAAGTGCTGCACCGCCTCGTGTATCCCCGTCTAGTTTCGTTAAAACGACACCTGTTAAACCTAGCTGTTCATTAAAGCTTTTCGCTACATTGACAGCATCTTGACCTGTCATAGAGTCAACAACAAGGAAAATTTCTTCTGGACTCGCTACTTCTTTTACTTTCTGAAGTTCATCCATCAATTCTTCATCAATATGAAGGCGTCCTGCTGTATCTAAAATGACATAATCATGGTGTTCTTCTTTCGCTTTTTCGATTGCCTGTTTGGCAATCTCGACAGGACTGACTTGATCACCTAATGAAAACACAGGCATATCAAGCTGTTTCCCTAGCGTTTCAAGCTGCTGGATCGCTGCTGGTCTGTAAATATCTGCAGCCACCATCATCGGCTTGCGATTATGTTTTTTGCGAAGTAAATTGGCAAGCTTCCCAGTTGTGGTGGTTTTACCTGCCCCTTGAAGACCAACCATCATAATGACCGTCGGAGATTTTTTCGCTACAGCGATTTTACTCTCTTCTCCGCCCATTAATTCAGTGAGTTCTTCTTTTACAACTTTAATGACCTGTTGCCCAGGGGTAAGGCTTTTCATGACCTCTTGTCCAACTGCCCGCTCACTTACTTTTTTCACAAAGTCTTTGACTACTTTAAAATTGACGTCAGCTTCAAGAAGGGCAAGGCGTACCTCGCGCATCATTTCTTTTACATCTTGTTCTGACACTTTTCCTTTGCCGCGGATTTTTGAAATCGTCTGCTGCAGTCGGTCGGCTAATCCTTCAAATGCCATACTGTGCCGCCTCCTAATCTAATTTCTCAAGCGATTCAATTAAAGCTTCTGCTTCTTCCATCTGAGCGGAATCTGCTACGAGCTCACTCATTTTTTTGAGAAGTTCTTTACGCTCTTTAAATTTCTTAAACAAGAGCAGCTTTTCTTCATATTGTTCAAGCATCGCTTCAGTCCGTTTAATATTATCATAAACAGCCTGTCTTGATACTTCATATTCATCCGCAATTTCACCGAGGGAAAAATCGTCTAGGTAGTAAAGCGACATGTAGCTCTTTTGCTTTGCGGTTAACAACGATTGATAGAAGTCAAACAAGTAGTTCATTCTCGTTGTTTTTTCAAGCGTCATGGGCTCTCTCCCCTTTGTTAAGTTCATTCCCTTTACATCAACTAAGTTTACACGGTTCTCTACTGTGTGTCAAGTTTTTATCTTGTCACTGCATGAAGCGGCGTATAAATAAAAATGCCAGCAATTTTTGCCGGCATTTTTGTTAGTCCTCTTGATCAATCACGTCTGAGAATAATCCATACACATACGATTCTGCATCGAATTCTTGCAGATCGTCTACCTTTTCACCTAAACCGACGAGCTTCACGGGGATGTTTAACTCATTTCGAATTGCAAGGACAATCCCGCCTTTTGCAGTGCCGTCAAGCTTTGTTAAAGCAATTCCTGTCACATTCGTCGCTTTAGAAAATTCCTTCGCTTGTGCCATCGCATTTTGACCCGTTGTTGCATCAAGAGCGAGCAGCACTTCATGCGGTGCATCTGGAACCTCGCGTTCAATGACTCTCTTGACCTTCTCCAGTTCTTTCATCAAGTTGACTTTGTTTTGTAGTCTTCCTGCTGTATCACAGATAAGGACATCCGCATTTTTCGCTTTTGCTGATTGAACGGCATCATAGATCACCGCTGCTGGGTCAGAGCCAGCCGTCTGTTTGACAACAGGGACACCTGAACGCTCTCCCCATACTTCAAGCTGCTCTATTGCACCGGCACGGAATGTATCACCTGCTGCCAAAATGACGGATTTCCCATCATTTTTCAGCTTATTTGCAAGTTTGCCGATCGTCGTTGTTTTCCCAACGCCATTGACACCGACAAATAAAATGATATTTAATCGCCCGTCTTCAATATTCAGCGCAGAGATTTGTTCCTCTCCGCTATTGTAGATTTCAACCAGTTTTTCAGAGATGACCGATTGTACTTCACTTGGGTCTTGAATGTTTCTTAGTTTCACTTCTTTTTTCAGCTCATCAATCAGTTCCATCACCGTTGTGAAACCGACATCCGCGCCGATCAGAACTTCTTCTAATTCTTCAAAAAAGTCTTCATCAACTTTACGGTAGCGTGAAATGAGTTCATTTACTCTTCCTTGAAAGGAGTTTCTCGTTTTTTCAAGTCCATCCTTAAACTTTTCTGATACTGAATCGGTTTGCTGCGTAAATTTTTCTTTTAATTTCTTAAAAAAGCTCATTTGGTTCAAAAACCTCCTTTAATTACTGGACAAGCTCTTTCGTTTCTTCTAGTTTGACAGATACAAGCTTAGAAACACCTGACTCCTGCATCGTAACACCGTAGAGCACATCTGCTTCTTCCATTGTTCCTTTGCGGTGCGTAATGACTATGAATTGTGTTTCTTCGCTGTATTTTTTTAAATATTGTGCAAAGCGGAAAACATTGGCTTCATCAAGCGCCGCTTCTACCTCATCTAACACGCAGAATGGAACAGGTCTGACTTTTAAAATAGAGAATAGTAAAGCGATCGCTGTCAATGCTCTCTCACCTCCTGAAAGAAGGCTTAAGTTTTGCAGCTTTTTCCCTGGTGGCTGCGCGACAATATCAACGCCAGAGTTTAGTAAATCGTTTGGATCTGTCAGCTTAAGATCTGCTTTCCCGCCGCCAAATAATGCTTGGAAAACTGATTCAAAATGCCCGCGAATTTGCGAGAATGTTTCAGAGAAGCGCTTTGTCATCTCTTGATCCATTTCTTCGATCACTTGGAATAATGTATTTTTCGCTTCTGTCAGATCATTTCGCTGTTCTGTTAAGAAAAGGTAGCGTTCATTTACTCGTTCATACTCATCAATGCTGCCTAAGTTCACTGTTCCTAGCTCTTCAATGGCTAATTTGATCAGCTTCACTCGTTTTCTTGCTTCATCTGGCGATAACGTCAGATGATACATCTCTTTTGCCCCTTCAAACGAAAGAGCATACTCTTCGTTCAAATAAGCGATGAGGTTGTCGAGCTCAACTTCCATACGGCCAAGCTTAATTTCTTCATCTTTTAAGCTTGTGGTGAGCTGCTTGTAAAGGCGTTTTTGTTCTTTCAGTTCACGTTCAGCAAATTCTAACGTTTCAGAAAGAGCAAGACGCTGTTTGCGCCGCTCTGAAATGAGCGCGGTTGTTTTGTTTTTATTTTCCAGCTTCTCTTTCGCCGCTTCTTCCAGCTGTTCTGCTCCGCTTGAGCTAGATGTCATTTCACTTGTTAAGAGTGACAGATCTTCTTTTGTTTCCGTCAGCGTTTGTTCAGCCTCTTCTAATTCGGCCATTAAGCTCGAAAGCTTTTCTTGTTCATTCGCTAAGGACTGCTCTTTTTTGGCAAGCGAGATTTTCAGCTCTGTTAATTCGGCAGAAATGGTTTCTTTCGTTGAGCTTTGGGTCTGCTTACGCTTTGTTAATGTATTGATCTCTTGATCAAGGGTGGTCAATTTCTCCCCTATAGAAACTTCAAGAGCTGCCTGCTTTTTGTCCTTATCTGTAAGTTCAGTAGAACGCAGCTGCAATTCTTCTTTTTCTTGGTCATAGAGTTCAAGGTGAGCATTAATATTTTTTTCTGCTACTTGCAGTTCGTATAGCTTCCCTTTGAGCTCTTGCTGCTGTTCTCGAAGCGTTTCTCCCCGCTGACGCAGTTCGTTTAATTGACTTTCGTTTGCTGCAATCAATTGCTTCGTTTCTTTTGTTTCCTTTTCAAGGATCGTCGTTTTTTCTTCCATTTCAACAAGCTGCTTTGTTAATGTTTCGATCTCTCGGTTTCTTGAAAGAAGGGAGTTGTTCTTTTTCTTAACACCGCCACCAGTCATTGAACCGCCGGGGTTCACAACATCTCCATCAAGGGTCACGATGCGATAACGATGACCAAGCATTTTTGCCAGTTCATTGGCGCCTTTTAAGTCTCTAACGATCAGAACCGTTCCAAGCAAGTTCTGTATGACCTTTTGATACTTTTCTTCAAAGGAAACAAGGTGACTTGCTACACCGATAAATGCAGCGTGCTGCTCGGCTGTTTGGACGTCTCTATGCTGAATGGTTCTTTCTTTGATCACATTCATTGGCAGGAAGGTTGCTCGTCCAAAGGAGTGCTGCTTTAAGTATGCAATTGCTTGTCGCGCTGCGGCTTCGTTTTCTGTGACGACGTGCTGCGTTGCTGCGCCTAGCGCGATTTCAATCGCTGTCTCATGCTGCTGATCTGTTTGAATCAGCTCTGCAATGGCACCGTGAATACCGCCTAACCGTTCTTTTGCCTTTAAGACCTCTTTTACTCCTTGGAAAAAGCCTGAGAAGTCTTCCTGCATGGATTCTAGCATCTCTTTTTTTGACTTTGCCTGCTGCACATATTGATAGGCTTGGTAAAGAGCCGTTTCTTTTTTCTCGTATTGACGTTTCATTTGCTCAAGCTTTTGTTCCGCTTCTCTAAAACGCTTGACCTGAGCCAGAATGTCTTCTTCTAGGGCTGAAAGCTGCTGCTCAGCCTCTGTTTTCTTCTCTTTGACAGACACACGTTCTTCAATGTGTTTTTGGTTGTTTTGCGTGAGCCGATCTAGCTGCATGGCCGCTTGGCGCTGCTGTTCTTCTAATAATTTGCGTTCATTGCGGATGGAAGCCTGTTCATTGAGCAGATCAAAATAATCGCTTTTCAGCTGTTCAATTTGACCTTCCACATCTTCACTATGAAGCGACAGTTGATGCTGCTTTGTTTTCACTTCATCTTTTAGCTGCTGCACTTCTTTTTGAAGGCTGTCCCGCGCGATTTTCTGTTGCTGAATTTTTTCGGTTAGCTGCGCCTGCTTTTCAGTTAAACGAATGAGCGTTTCTTCTAGCTGTCCCTGGTTTGCGGCTGCATTTTTCTTCCGTTCTTTTAGTACTTCTTTTTTACCTTCAAGCTTTTCTAATTCCTCACTTGTGAAAAGAAGAACTTCTTGCAGGTCATTAATTGATTCGTCAAGTGCTTGAATGCGGTCTCTTGACTCTTCAATTTTAGCTTCTTTTGCTTGAATATCTGTGAATTGCTTCATTTCATCTTGTTTGAACCGCTCGACAGCTTCACCAAGTGTTGTCCATTTTTCATGAAGTGCTTCGATGTCATGGACAGTTAAGGCGATTTCGACATTTTCAAGCTCTTCTTTTTTTTGCAAATAGTCCTTTGCAATAGATGCCTGCATTCTTAATGGTTCTACTTGATCTTCTAGTTCATGCAGAATATCTTCTACTCGGTTTAAGTTGTCCTGCGTTTCAAACAGTTTATTCTCGGCTTTTTTCTTTCTTGTTTTATATTTCAAAACACCAGCCGCTTCTTCAAAGATGCTTCTTCTCTCTTCTGCCTTACTAGATAAAATTTCCTCTACCTTTCCTTGGCTGATGATCGAAAAAGCTTCCTTTCCAAGACCTGAATCCATGAAAAGTTCAATAATATCTTTTAAGCGGACAGATTGATTGTTTATGAGAAATTCACTTTCCCCTGAACGATAGACTCTTCTTGTCACACTGACTTCGTGAAAATCGATCGGTAAAAAGTGATCTTCGTTATCTAATGTTAAAGTCACTTCTGCTAGGTTGACTCTTTTTCTTGAGTCGCTTCCTGCAAAAATGATGTCTTCCATTTTTCCTCCGCGGAGGCTTTTCGCTGATTGTTCTCCAAGTACCCAGCGGATGGCATCGGTAATATTACTTTTGCCGCTTCCGTTTGGTCCAACAACAGCGGTGACCCCTTTGACAAAGTCCACGGTCACTCGCTGTGCAAAAGATTTGAATCCTATCACGTCTAAACGTTTGAGGAACATGAGAGTGATCCTCCTTATGTATTTAAAGTACTATTATCTTACCATATGAAGTGAAAAAAGATGATGGAAAACAGAGTGAAATCCCCCTGAATGACGAGGGGGATTTTATTGGTTCATATGATGTTTCTGCAATTTAGCAAGTGCTTCCTGTGCAGCATGCTGTTCTGCTTCTTTTTTACTGCGGCCATTTCCAATTCCAAGCACTTCTCCGCGAAGGGAGACATTTGCTTCAAATTCCCGGTTGTGTGCTGGTCCTTTTTCATGCAGGATGTGGTATTCAAGTACACCTTTTCCATCGCGCTGAACGAATTCTTGCAGCTGGCTTTTAAAGTCCATGACATGCGAGAACGCTCCATCATTAATTTTCGGATAAACATAGGCTTCTAGGAATCGCTCCACTGGCTCAAGCCCTTGATCTAAATAAAGTGCCCCGATAAACGCCTCGAATACGTCCGCTAAAAGTGCTGGGCGTTTTCTCCCGCCTGTCATTTCTTCGCCTTTTCCTAAAAGAACAAGGTCTCCGAAGGACAGCTCATGTGCCAGAGACACAAGTGACGGTTCACATACGATCGCTGCTCTTAGTTTTGTTAAATCTCCCTCGCTCATCGCAGGATATTTCGCAAATAAGAATTGAGAGATGGTCAATTCTAAAACAGCATCTCCTAGAAATTCAAGTCTTTCATTATCCTCGTATGGCTTTTTCCGGTGTTCATTCACATAAGAGGAATGCGTAAAGGCTTGATATAGAAGTTTTTCATTTTGAAAGTGTACAGAAATACGCTGCTGGAATTCTCTAAATTGCTCTAGTTTTTTGCTCTGTTTCTGTTTGTCTTTATATTGTTTTGGCATAGCAACCTCCAGGTAGGCTTAATCGCCTTTAAGGATACTGATTATATGGAGTCTCTCTTTCTACATGCAAGGAAACATTGCTCCTTAGCATCTGAAAAAGGCTGACAATTGATCAGCTGAATATGTTGAAACTAACATAAATTTTGAAAGTCCCGTCATGAAAACAGACGGGACTTTGTTACGCTTATTGCTGGCTATTTATGTAGTTCACAGCGTCACCGACTGTTGCAATTTTTTCAGCATCTTCGTCAGAAATTTCCATATCGAACTCATCTTCAAGTTCCATAACTAGCTCAACTACATCAAGGGAATCAGCGCCTAAATCTTCTTTAAATGAAGCTTCCATTTTCACGTCAGCCTCATCAACGCCAAGGCGGTCTACAATAATTTTTGATACACGCTCTAATACGTCTGCCATTGCCTTTCACCTCCCCTCAAAGTATTATAGTTGATTCGTTTTTAAAAAACTAGAGAAAACCTAATGAAATTTTGATATTTCTTAGGACATGACCATTCCGCCATCTACTTGGATGGTTTGGCCTGTAATATAACCTGCTCCTTCTGAAGCTAAAAAGACAACAACGTTGCTAATATCTTCAGGTGCACCAAAGCGTGCAAGCGGGATCTGCTTAAGCATTTCAGTTTGTACATTCTCATCAAGCTTGTCTGTCATATCTGTAGAAATAAAGCCTGGTGCTACTGCATTGACTGTAATATGACGAGTTGCCAGCTCTTTTGCTGTTGTTTTCGTTAATCCGATGACACCAGCTTTTGCTGCAACATAGTTTGCTTGTCCAGGATTTCCACATACGCCAACTACTGAAGCCAAGTTGATGATTCTTCCGCTGCGCTGTTTCATCATTTGACGTGTCACGGCTTTTGTACAGTTAAAGACACCTTTTAAGTTTATGTTAATGACGTCATCCCATTCATTTTCTTTCATTCTCATGAGCAGATTATCCTTTGTGATCCCTGCATTATTGACAAGAATGTCAATTGAGCCAAATGTGTCAATCGCTTGTTTCATGAGCGATTGTACTTCTTCAGCATTTGAAACATCAGCTTTAACGGCAAATGCCTGCTGGCCAAGTGCTTTGATTTCGTCTACGACTTCATTTGCTTTTGCTTCGTTTCCAGAATAGTTGACGACAACATTTGCACCATTCTTTGCTAAATCGATCGCAATAGAACGGCCAATCCCGCGTGATGCACCTGTTACAACGGCTGTTTTATTTGTAAGCATCAAGAATCCTCCTTCAATGTTTCAATGGCTACTTCAATTGTTTCCTGATCTGAAACTGAAATAGTTGTCAGGCGGCGATTGACCTTTTTCACAAGACCTGAAAGCACTTTGCCTGGGCCAATTTCAATAAACGTTGTCACGCCTAAATCAATCAGACGTTCTACACTTTCTTCAAATCGAACAGGAGAATACAATTGTTCAATGAGCTTTGTTTCAATAGCATCACGAGATGTAACGATGTCTGCTGTGACATTTGAGATCACTGGTGTTTTGGCATCTGTAATGCTTAGCTTTGACAGAACATCTGTGAATTTTTCAGCGGCTGGTTTCATTAAGGCAGAATGGAAAGGTCCACTCACTTCAAGGGCAATCGCACGTTTTGCGCCTTTTTCTTTCGCTTTCTCTGAAGCGAGTTCAACCCCTTTTGCTGTACCAGAGATCACGATTTGACCAGGACAGTTTAAGTTAGCGAGTTCTACAAGATGACCACTCTCTGTCACTTCTTTTGTCACTTCTAAAAGCGCAGCTTGATCTAAGCCAAGGATCGCTGCCATAGCGCCTTCTCCTGCTGGAACAGCTTCGTTCATTAATTCGCCGCGCTTTCTCACTGCATAGACAGCATCTTGAAACGAAAGTGCGCCTGCCGCAACGAGGGCCGTATATTCACCAAGGCTATGTCCTGCTGCGTAATCTGCTTTGATTCCGCTCTCTTCAAATTTCTTTAAGATGGCGATACTTGTCGTTAAAAGAGCTGGCTGCGCGTTATAAGTGAGCGTCAGCTCTTCTGCATCTCCTTCAAAAATCATTGAAGATAAGTCAAAACCGAGGGTCTTGTCTGCTTCTTCAAATACAGCTTTAGATACTGCTTCTTGGTCAAATAAATCTTTTCCCATGCCAATTTTTTGAGAGCCTTGGCCAGGGAATAAAAATGCAATTTTAGTCATGCTGCTATACCTCCATTAAGACTCGTTCGTGGTTTCTTTTTGGACTTCTTGATGAATGATGGCTGAAACGTCTTTTTCTACGATATCACGTGCCTGACGAATGGCATGAAAAATGGCGTTTTCATCAGAGGAACCGTGCGCTTTAATGACAGGTGCCTTTAAACCAAATAAAGCGGCACCGCCATATTCGGAGTAATCCATTTTAGACTTCATCTGCATCAATTTCGGCTTCATCATGCCAGCCGCTATTTTTGCTGTGAAGCTGGATGTTAATGTTTCTTTCAGCATTTTAAAGACAGAAAGAGCTGTGCCTTCAATCGTTTTCAGGGCGATATTTCCTGTGAAACCATCTGTGACAACGACATCAGCTACACCTTCTAGTAAATCACGAGACTCCACATTTCCTACGAAATTCAAATTTGATGCTTTCAATAATTCAAAGGTTTTTTTTGTGAGATCGTTGCCTTTTTTATCTTCTGTTCCTACATTTAACAATCCTACACGCGGATTGCTCTTTGGAAAAACACGCTCTGCGTAGATTGAACCCATCATCGCATATTGCACAAGGTGTTCTGGTTTGGCATCAACGTTTGCGCCGACATCTAGTAATAAAAACCCACTGCCATCAAGTGTTGGCAGTGTTGGAGCAAGTGCCGGTCTATCGATGCCATCAATTCTTCCTACGATAAACAGTCCTGCTGTCATGAGTGCGCCAGTGTTTCCTGCTGAAATACAAGCATCTGCTCGTCCTTCGGATACTTCTTGCGCCATTTTCACCATAGATGAATCCTTTTTACGTCTAACTGCACGCACTGGTTCATCTGTCGGTTCAATGACTTCTTTTGCATCTAAAATCGTGATGCGCTCGTTATTTGTTATGTATGGTTTGATTTTATTTTCATCGCCGACAAGTGTAATCTCGATATCTGAAAATGCCGTTAAGCTTTTTTGCACACCGTCAATAATGGCTTTAGGGGCATGGTCTCCCCCCATTGCATCGACTGCAATTCTCATATTACGTGCCACCTTTTACTTTTGTTTTGAGCGATACATGACGAAGTCACCTGAGAAGACAACTTCCTCACCGACATAGCTGTTTACTTCAACTACAGTTCTGCCTTTTTCTTTATCATGCGAGGCTACTTTGGCTTTTGAGACAACTCGTTCGCCTTGTTTAACCTGCCTTGTAAATTTAATATTCGCTTTTGCTGTTAAAGCCAGTTCATCGTCAATGACCGCTACTGCAAGCGAATTTGCCTGGGCGAAGAGATGATGTCCCCTGGCAATTTGGTTTCGGCTAAATACATGCTCTTTTCTCACTTCTAAAATGGAAATGGCTTGGTCATCAAGCTCTACATCAATCATTTCTCCAATCACTTCATCCAGCGGAAGTGACTTCACTTCATCCTCTAATGTCTTTTCGGCCACATGCTTAATTCTTTCGCGTAATTCAGGAATTGACAGTTCCAAACGATCAAGACGAACCGTTTGAATGCTTACACCGAATTTACTTGCCAATTCTTCATCAGTAATGAACGGAGTCGAGCTGATCGTTTGCTGGAGAAGCTTTTGACGTTCTTTTTTATTTAGTTTCATATGCAGACACCATCCGTACATTTATGACTAGGTACTAATAGTAGTATATAATCTCATAGATGATAAATCAATCCTTGTTTCAAAAAGACAAGAAAATTCCTCCAGCGCTTGATCAGCTTAATTTATCTCCGCCCAGCACCCCGCTGTCTACAAGTGTTTGCCGAAGTTCTTTGTATTCGGGATCTGTCCAAAATGCATCTGATTGCACAAGTTCTGCCGCATCTTTTCTAGCAGTTTCCAGTGCTCTGTAGTCATGAACCATATCTGCTACTTTAAATTCAGGCATTCCGCTTTGTTTTTTACCGAAGAAATCACCGGGTCCTCTTAGCTCTAAGTCCTTTTCAGACAGCTCAAAGCCGTCGGTTGTTTCGGACATAATCCTCATCCGCTCTTTCCCGGTTTCCGATTTTGGATCCGCCATTAAAACACAAAATGATTGATGCTCTCCGCGTCCAACCCGGCCTCTGAGCTGATGAAGCTGAGACAGTCCGAAGCGGTCTGCATCGTAAATGACCATGATGGTCGCATTCGGCACGTTGACACCCACTTCAACGACTGTGGTTGAAACGAGAATTTGTACTTCATTTGCTGTAAAGTCTCTCATCACCTGATCTTTTTCATCACTCGCCAGTTTCCCGTGCATTAAGCCGATCGACCACTTACCGCGGTATGCCTCTGTCAGCATGCTGTGGACATCAATCGCATTTTGGACATCCAGCTTGTCCGATTCTTCTATGAGTGGACAAATAATATATGCCTGTCTTCCTTTTTTTAGCTCTTTATCTACAAATGCAAGAATCCTCTCAAGCATGTCATGCTTGACCCAATACGTTTCGATCTGTTTTCTGCCGGCTGGTAATTCATCAATGACGGAAACGTCCATTTCTCCAAAAACAGTGATCGCAAGTGTGCGCGGAATAGGTGTGGCAGTCATGAATAAGACATCTGGGTCCTGCCCTTTACTTCTTAGTTTTTTCCTTTGCTCGACGCCAAACCGGTGCTGCTCATCTGTGATCACAAGACCGAGCTGCTGAAATTCGACTTCGTCTTGGATGAGCGCATGCGTTCCGACTAATATATCAATCTCGCCCTCTTTTAGACGTTCTAGCAATTCTCTGCGGCGCTTTCCTTTCACAGAGCTTGTTAGTAGAGCGATATTTAGTCCCCATTTTTCAAACAGCTGATAAAGGGAATCTGCATGCTGCTCTGCCAAAATCTCTGTTGGAACCATTAATGCACCTTGATAGCCGGATAAATGAGCGGCATATAGTGCAATAGCTGCAACAGCAGTTTTCCCTGAACCTACATCCCCTTGCAGCAGACGGTTCATCCGGTACGGGGACGCCATATCAGTCATAATTTCATCAAGCACTCTTGATTGTGCCTTTGTCAGCGGAAATGGCAGACTGTGAACAAACTCAAAAACAGCGTCTTTAGAAAACGGATGCTGGATGCCCGATGTTTTTTCTCGTTCTTTCTTTCTGATGGCCTGCATCTTCAGCTGGAAAATAAGAAATTCCTCGTACACAAAGCGGCGTCTTGCTTGCTTGAGCGAGTCTCTTGTTTCTGGCAGGTGAATGGTTTTTAATGCTTCCTGATAGGACATGAGTTTATAGGTAGAGACAAGCTGCTTTGGCAGTGGATCTTCAGCTTTATCTACATAAAGTGACAAGGCTTGTTTGACAAAACGCCTCATCATTTTCACGGTTACATTTTCTTTTACTGAATAAACAGGCTCTATACTGCCATCTTGCTCGTGCGTCCCTTTTTTAAATTCCTGCACCATGATCGATTGACGGTTTTTATCCCATTTGCCAGTGACGGATACCGTATCACCTAACACAAGGCTTCGTTTTAAATAAGGACGATTGAAGCAAATTGCTGTGATGAGAAAACGCCCGACAAGCAGCCTGAATGTCAGCCTGCTTCGTTTTTTTCCATAATAGGTGAGGACGGGCTCACTGTGCACTTTTCCTTCAACTGTGACACGTTCGTCATGCTTTACTTCTTCTAAGTTACGAAGCTCATAGTCGTCATATCGATAAGGAAAGTAGCCAAGTAAATCGGCTACTGTGTGAATTCCAAGTTCATTGAGTGTTTTTTCGGTTTCTTCTCCAATCCCCTTAAGGACTGAGACATTATCTTGCAGTTTCTGTATCACGAGATGGGGTCACACCTCCGAAAATCTTCTTTTCAAGCTCTCTTGCTGTCGGTGTCGCAGCAAGTCCGCCTTGTGCTGTTTCGCGAAGTGCCGTTGGCATGGTTTGACCGATTTTATACATCGCATCAATGACTTCATCACATGGGATACGGCTTGTGATGCCGGCAAGTGCCATATCTGCTGCAATCATCGCATTTGATGCACCCATGGCGTTTCGTTTTACGCACGGTACCTCAACAAGTCCAGCTACTGGGTCACAAACAAGTCCAAGCATATTTTTCAGTGTAATCGCCATTGCTTCAGCAGATTGCTGAGGTGTACCGCCTGCCATTTCGACAATGGCTGCTGCCGCCATCCCTGATGCTGAGCCTACCTCAGCCTGACAGCCGCCTGCTGCACCAGAGATGCTCGCATTATTGGCCACAACAAAACCAAATGCGCCAGAAGTGAATAGGAATCTGACCATTTGTTCCTTTGTTGGCTTTAATGTTTGTTTTACTGCAAATAACGTACCTGGCACAACACCTGCTGAGCCTGCTGTAGGCGTTGCACAGATCGTCCCCATTGCGGCATTGACTTCATTTGTTGCCACTGCCTTACTAACAGCATCTAATATCGTATGACCAGACAATGTTTTGCCTGATGCGATATACGCTTGAAGTTTGACCGCATCTCCGCCTGTTAAACCGGATAATGATTTCACACCTTTTAGCCCGTTTTCTACGGCTTGTTCCATCACTTCTAAGTTGCGGTACATCTGGGAGAAAATATCTTCACGCGATTTCCCTGTTACTTCCATTTCTTGCGTAATCATGATTTCTGAAATGGAGGTATTCCGTTCTTCTGTTAGCTGCACGAGTTCTTTGACGTTTTTAAACATCATTCATAACCTCCTTGTTGTTACTCTGCAATTTGTGTGACTTGAATAATGTTTGGCAGTGTTTCAAGCTCTGATAAGGCAGCTGGGTCAATATTTTGATCCACTTCGATGGTCATCAGAGCCTCTTGCCCGACATCTTTACGCGCCACTTCCATATGACCGATGTTGATGGCGAATTTCGCTAACACGTTGGCGACTGCCGCAATCGTGCCGTAGCGATCGTTATGAACCACAAGAATGGCAGGATGATTTCCTGAAAGTCTGAGCTCAAAGCCATTCAGTTCAGTAATTTCGATTTTACCACCGCCGATGGAAATCCCGATTAATTCAAGGCTTCCGTTCGCATCTGATATCTCTACTTTTGCTGTATTCGGATGCGCTGGTACCGCATCTTCTTCTTTAAATTCAATGTCGATCCCTTTGCTTTTTGCAATATCGATCGCTGTTTTGATGCGTTCATCAAATGTATCAAAGTCAAGAACGCCGCCGATCATGGCGACATCTGTACCATGTCCTTTATACGTATCTTTAAAAGAGCCATAAAATGAAACGACAATTCGCTTCGGTTCTCTTCCAAATAAGCTGCGAGCCACTCTTCCTATTCGAGCCGCACCCGCTGTGTGCGAACTTGATGGACCAATCATGACGGGTCCAATAATATCAAACACACTTCTAAATTTCATAGGTCTTCCCCTCTCATAACCACTCACATATTGGTTTGGTTCTTTCTTTAGACTAATGGATTCAATCGTTTCCCGCAACTCATTTCACCGTTGAATCGTTAGTAAAAAATTGCAAAAGAAGAAGAAGGGCTTTATTTGCCCTTCTTTCGTTATTCGACAGCCAAAATATATGAATAAAGCGGCTGTTTTCCATCGTGGACTTCAACTTCTATATCTTCAAATGTTTCTTCAATAAAGGCTTCTAACTCATCCATCTCTTCAGATGATGCATCTTCCCCTTTAATGATCGTAACAATCTCATCATCTTCTGTCACCATTTTGGTCAAAAGTTCTTTTGCTGCATCTAATTGATTTTTCGCAGTTAAGGTAATTTTTCCGTTAAAGAGACCCATATAATCTCCTTTGGCAATGTCGATTCCATCAATTTGGGTATCTCTCACCGCAAAGGTAATTTGGCCGCTTTTCACGTGGTCAATCGCTTCTAGCATCGCCGCTTCGTTGTCTTCATTTGAAGCTGCTTCATTGAGAGAAAGAAGTGCCGACATTCCTTGAGGAACGGTCTTCGTTGGAATGACAACAACCTCACGACTCGAGACAGTTGCCGCCTGTTTCGCTGCCATGACAATATTAGAATTATTAGGTAAGATAAAGACGGTTTCGGCATGTACGCTTTCAATTGCTGTGACAATGTCTTCTGTACTTGGGTTCATCGTCTGTCCGCCTTCAATGACGACGGAAGCTCCGATACTTTTAAACAAGTCAGCAATTCCTTCTCCCATTGCGACACTGACGACTCCAAAGCGCTGTTTTTCAGCAGCAGGTGCCTTTGGTGCAGCGGGCGCATGTTCTTTTTCTTCGTTCACAATCGAGCTATGCTGCTCTCTCATGTTTTCAATTTTCATATTGATCAGGCTGCCGTAGCGCTGTGCATAGGATAAGACATCTCCAGGCTGCTCTGCATGAATATGAACTTTCGCCAGCGTTTCATCAGATACCACAAGAAGTGAATCTCCGAATTCGCTTAAGTCTTCTCTGAAGGCATTCTCATCAAAGGACTGTTTCTCTTCTTCAAATTTCACCATAAATTCAGTACAATAACCAAATTCAATATCTTCAGTGTTCATATGGCTTTGTGCACTTTTATGATGCTCTGCACTGACAAGTTCTTTTAACGTTGGCAAAGAGGCCGCTTTCAGATGGAGGTCCTCTCCTCTTAATGAAGCAAGGAAACCTTCATATACGCAGAGAAGTCCCTTACCTCCACTATCGACAACGCCTACTTCTTTTAAAACAGGAAGTAGATCTGGCGTTCGATCAAGTGATGCTCTCGCTTCCTCAATCGTTAACTCAAGAACGCGATCAATGTCTTTTTCTGTTACTGAAACAGCAACCGCTTTCTTTGCTGCATCCTTTGCGACCGTTAAGATGGTCCCTTCAATCGGCTTCATCACGGCTTTATATGCTGTATCGACACCTGCCTGTAAGGCAAGGGCAAATTCTTTGGCGTCAATCGTCTCTTTTTGTTCTATATTTTTACTGAAACCTCTAAAGAGCTGTGATAGGATGACGCCTGAGTTTCCTCTTGCGCCCATCAATAGCCCTTTTGACAAGGCCACGCCGACCTTCCCAATATGATCGGTATTTGTTTCTTCAACTGCTTTTGCCCCTGAAGTCATTGACAAATTCATATTTGTCCCCGTGTCTCCGTCTGGCACTGGAAAAACATTTAACGCATCCACAATTTGTGCGTTTTGAGAAAGATGGTGAGCACCTGCAAGAATCATTTTTGCAAATGAGCGGCCATCAAGATTTCTAATAGACAATATATTTCCTCCTTACTACGGGTTCGTAACTCTTACTCCTTGTACATAAATGTTGACCGAATCAACAGAAAGTCCAACTGTGTGAGAAATCGTATATTTGACTTTCGTTTGAACATTATGTGCGACTTCTGATATTTTTGTACCGTAGCTGACGATGATGTACATATCAATATGAATGCGGTCTTCTTTTTGACGCACAAGAACACCCCGGCTGAAGTTCTCTTTACGGAGAATATCCGTCAAGCCGTCCTTGATTTGATTTTTGGACGCCATCCCAACAATACCATAGCAATCGATCGCAGCTCCTCCTGCCACCATTGCAATGACTTCATTTGATATATCAATTTGTCCGTATTTCGTTCTAAGTTCAATGGACACATTGGTTCCCCCTTTTTGAGAAATTGCCCTGAGTTATCACTATTTTACTATAAGACCCTTCTTTTTAAAAGAAATCATTCAATCCGACCCAATCCTACTTATACTATAGCCTTGATTTTTTATCAAGATGTCAAGGTATTTTTCTTGAAAGAGGAGTAAACAATCCTTGCAAACCCCTTGAAGCTGTGGTAAATTATTAAAGTATCTTGAGGCATCTCTAAGTACGTATATGAAGAATATGATGATGTTTTCGCAGTTAGGAGGGAAACAAATGGCACGTAAATGCGTTATTACAGGCAGAAAAACAAAAGCTGGGAACAATCGTTCTCACGCAATGAACTCTACAAAACGTACATGGGGCGCGAACCTTCAAAAAGTTCGTATTCTAGTGGACGGTAAGCCTAAAAGAGTATATGTATCAGCTCGAGCTTTGAAATCTGGTAAAGTTGAGCGTGTATAAGCAAGAGTAAACGCCTGCTACAATAACTTGTAGCAGGCGTTTTTATGTGGAAATAAAGGAGATTACTCATTAATCTTTCTTAAATGAACCAAGCATCGCACGGACAATGCCGCCAAGAAATCTAGGCAGTTTGATTGTATAAAATTTCATTTTGTCCCCCTCCTAAAAGTACCGCTTGCAGCACAATTGAGCTTAATCAGCCATCCACATTGATAGGTTGGTCAATCTTTGCTTCTTACCATTATTAATATGCCTTCATGAAAAGAAAAAGTACCATTTGAGTGGATGAGTTCGTTACTAATACATAGTGTGGAACCAGGCTCAATATGACAATTTTTCAGAGGATATTTGAAACCTTTTAACGTCAGCTTTTCAACCGGTGTTCCAAAGGGTAAAAACGATACATATTTTTTATCCTGATCTTCTTTTATTTCGTATGTACCAGGTTCAAACATTTGAATGATATTTTGTTTGTCTACAAGGGTGATATTCTGCTTGTGCTGAATCCCTTTGTAAAGAAGATGGATATTTCCTAGAAAATGATCCGCCCTTCCTCCTGTAATACCATAGATGTAAATATGTGCTGGGTGCTGACTTAGTGCCCAGTTCAGCGCAAGCTCTAAATCGGTTTCATCCTTTTCAGCTTGAAATACATTCAGAGCAGGCAATTTCTCTTTCAGCTCCCGAAGCTCTTTTTCTGTCACACTGTCAAAATCACCAAAGGCTTTGGCAGGGGTAATACCGTGCTCTAGTAAGAAGAGGGTTCCACGGTCTACGCCAATCCAGAGAACATCCTCCTGTGATGCTTCACGTTCAAGTGGCGGGATGTATTCAAAAGGACCGCCGGCTACGATATGTATGTGCATGATACACGCTCCTTTCCATGTAAAAAGAACCAAAGATCACAATGACTTTGGTTCCTTCCTTTACGCTTCTCGAATTGCCTGAATCGCTGCTGCGCGGTTTTCTTTACCATATACCGCAGAGCCCGCTACTAGTAAATTAGCGCCTGCTTCTTTGCAACTCTTTGCAGTCTCTACATTGACACCGCCGTCTATTTCTATTAGTAAATCGGTTAAGCCCTTTTGTTCACTCAGTGCTTTTACTTCTTTTACCTTCGTGAGGACAGATGGAATAAATGCCTGTCCCCCAAAACCAGGGTTCACTGTCATGAATAACACAAGGTCCACATCTTCTAATACATGCTCAATGTGAGAAACAGGTGTGTGCGGATTCAAGACGACCCCTGCTTTTACACCTTGTTCTTTCATATGTTGTATTGTTCGGTGTAAGTGCGGACAAGCTTCCACATGAACAGAGATAATATCAGCGCCTGCTTTTGCGAATGCAGGAATATACCGATCTGGCTGCTCAATCATTAAGTGAACATCAAGCGGCAGACGCGTATGCGGTCTGATCGCTTCAACGACATTTGGCCCAAATGTCATATTCGGAACAAAATGACCGTCCATGACATCGATGTGAATGTAATCTGCACCGCCTTGTTCCACATCACGGATATCTTTCTCCAAATTGGCAAAATCGGCCGATAAAATGGAAGGGGCAATATAAACCATGATTTAGTACCTCGGCTTTCTGTCTTTGATTTCAGTTAAAAACTCTAAATAATGCTGATAGCGATATTCTTTGATTTGATCATGCTCGACCGCATCTTTTATCGCACAGCCAGGCTCTTTCACATGCAGGCAGCCTCGAAATTTGCAATCTGCACTCCGGTCTCTAATATCTAAAAAGTATAGACCTAGATCTTCTGCTTCGATGCCAGTAAATTCGAGCGAGCTAAAGCCCGGAGTATCTGCAATGAGCCCGTCTGCTGTTCGAATGAGTTCGACATGTCTTGTCGTATGCTTTCCTCGTCCGAGATGGGATGAGATATCATCTGTTTTCAGCGCCAATTCAGGACTCATCGCATTTAAAAGGGAGGACTTGCCTACACCAGACTGACCGGCAAATACCGTGATTTTATTGTGAAAATGCGGGGTCAGCTTCTCAATGCCATCTCCTTCAATCGTAGAGGTTAAATGAACCTCATAACCAATTTGCCGATAGTCGTCTGCATATGCCTTGATGGTTTCACGCTCTTCGTCTGTTTTCAATAAGTCAATTTTAGTGATACAGATAATCGGCTCAATATGATTGGCTTCTACAAGCACTAAAAATCTGTCTAAAAGTGAGGTGCTAAAGGCTGGTTCTGCCGCTGAGAAAACAAGTACCGCTTGATCAACGTTACTAATAGGCGGACGAACAAGTTCGTTTGTCCGTTCTTTTACTTCTAATAAGTAGCCTTCTTTATCATTGTCTGCTTGATACACGACGTAATCGCCAACAAGAGGTGTAATTTTGTTTTTTCGAAAGATGCCTCTCGCTCTGCACTGAACTACTTTTCCACTCTCTTGCGACTCATCCAGCACATAGTAGAATCCGCTTAATGCTTTAATAATTTTGCCCTCAGGCATAAAGTCCCTCCTTTATTCATCATCAGGGTATTCGATCGTTTTCGAGCTGACGACTTTATCATCAACCGTCACTTGATAATATCCTTTTTGACCTGGTTCAATCTTAAATTTAATGGTCCGTTCAGTCGGCGCAGTGATTTTAAAGCTTTCGTATGAATCAGAGATGCTATGCTCCGCATCATCAATGGAAATTTGGACATTCATCTCCTGCCCTTCCGCTTCTGGTTCATAAGGGATCTCAATCTTTTCAGTTACCGTTTTAGCTGGTTTTTCCTTCGGTCCAAGAGAGAATGTAATCTTGACCGTATCACCTGGTTTAACAGCCGTTCCTGCTCCTGGTTCCTGCTTCATGACCTCGCCTTTTGGCACATCGTCAGAATGCGCTTCTTTTTCATCGAGCTTTAAGCCGTTATCCTCTAAATAATTCGATGCCGCTTGCTTACTATACGTCGTTAAATCACGTAATGTAATATCGGCAGGACCTATGCTGACAGTCAACGTGACTTCTTCATCTGCTGCTACAAGCTCAGTATTCGCGGAAGGACTCTGTTCCATGACAATCCCAGACTCGGTGTCATTATCATTCACTTCCTCCACAACGACCTGTTTAAATCCTTTTTTCTCTAATATTTCTTTTGCTTTATCGACCTTTTCGCCTGTAACATCAGGTAATTCGGTCTTTTCCTTGCCAGTACTTTCGTAAAGCTGAATCTCTGTTCCTTCTTTGACCTTTGTGCCGATTTTCGGGTCTGTTTTGACGACGAGACCTTTTTCAATTTTCTCATCAGCGATCTCTATTGACTCCGAAGCGACGGTAAACCCAGCTTTCTTTAAGGTATCTTCTGCTTTTTCAACCGTCATGCCAGATACATCTGTGACTTCCACATCTTTTGGAAAAAGCAGCCCTGGAAACACAGTGATGGCTAAAATTGACGCAGCAGTCAATATAAATAAGATGGATGCCACAATCCATGGCCATTTTTTTCGTTTCTTTTTCGGCTTTTGTTTCTCTTTTTTCTTCGGTTTTTGAGCCGGATGGACGGCTGTTTTTTCATTGTCTTGATCGATTTGATGATCTTGAATGATTGGGATCGCTTTCGTTGCTTCATGGTCTTCTTCAATAACAAAGCGTTTTTCTTTTAATCTGGCTGGATCGAAAGCGGTTTTTAAGTCTTTTTGCATTTCAGATGCATCTTCATATCGATAAAATGGATCTTTGGCCATCGCCTTTAAAATGATGTTTTCCACGCTTTGTGGAACAGAAGGATTCCATCTTCTCACAGATGGTGGCTCTGATTGCAAATGCTTCAGTGCAACACTGACAGCCGATTCTCCTTCAAATGGCATGCGTCCTGAGATGAGTTCATAGAGCACAATCCCAAGTGAATAGATGTCTGATTTTTTCGTTGCAAGACCCCCGCGTGCTTGTTCTGGAGACAAGTAGTGCACGGAGCCTAGGACAGAATTTGTATGGGTAATGGTCGCTGAGCTGAGTGCCATGGCAATCCCAAAATCAGTGACTTTGATGTTCCCCATATTGTCTATTAATATATTGTGAGGCTTAATGTCTCGGTGGACGAGCTGTTTCGCATGGGCTTCTTCCATCGCCGCAACGACTTGCTCCATGATGCGAACGGCTTCTTTCGGATGAAGCGGGCCATTGGCGTGTATGTATTCTTTCAGCGTCATCCCTTCGACATATTCCATGACAATATAATAAATGTCATCTTCTTCCCCAACATCGTAGATGCTGACAATATTCGAATGATCTAAGCTTGCAGCTGACTGCGCTTCCCGCCGGAAACGTCTAATAAAATCATCATCGCTCGCAAAGTCAAACCGCAAAATTTTAATCGCTACTTCGCGATCTAAAATCATATCCTCCGCCAAATAGACGTTGGCCATTCCGCCTCCGCCTATGACGCGAAGAATCTGATAACGGCCGCTGATCCTTTTTCCGATCAACACTTGCTGTCACCCTCCTCTGGCTGGGAGGAGATTTCTAACAGTACTGCTGTAATGTTATCTTCACCGCCGTTGTCATTCGCTGTTTGTATTAACTCTGTTACTTTTTCCTCTGGTGCGGTCGTTTGCGTTAATATATGAGTCAAATTCTCTTCTTCTACTTTATTCGATAGACCATCTGAGCAAAGCAGGATTTGATCTCCTGGGTCCACTTCAAAAGTACGTGCATCAATTTGAACACGTTTATCTGTTCCTAATGCTTTCGTGAGCACATTTTTTCTTGGATGATATTCTGCATCCGCTTTTGAAATTTCACCTGTTTTCACAAGCTCATTTACGAGTGAATGATCATCTGTTAATTGGGTCAGCGCTCCTTCTCTTAGCAGGTAGCAGCGGCTGTCTCCAATATGCGCAATTGTGACCGTTTGCAAATGAACGAGCGCGCATACAATAGTCGTCCCCATTCCTTGGCACTCCTCATTGTTTTGCGCATGTTCATAAACTTGGTCATTAATGTCACTGATTTTTGAGATTAACCAGCTTTCTTGATCGGCTGGCTTTTCTGGAATTGAAGATGTTTCTTCCCAGTATTCTTTTAAAGAAGAGACTGCCATCTTGCTGGCGACATCACCAGCAAGATGACCTCCCATGCCGTCTGCTACAACAGCGAGAAGTGAATCTTCTTTTGCTTCAAAAATACCTGCATCATCTTCATTATGCTGACGGACTTTTCCTGTATCGGTAAGAAAGGCTGCCCTTATCAACATTCGTCACCTCGTCTCTTCCTGACGCTCCTTCGCTCTTAGCTGACCGCAAGCAGCATCAATGTCATGGCCTTGCTCTCGTCTAATCGTTACGTTTACGCCTCGTTCTTTTAGCGTTTTTTCAAATAGGAAGATTTGTTCTCTAGGTGTTCTCACATAATCTCTCTCTGGTACATAGTTCACCGGAATGAGGTTCACGTGGCACTTGATTCCTTTTAATAGGTCTGCAAGTTCTTCTGCATGGTGAACTTGATCATTTACTCCGCCAAACAGGCCGTATTCAAAGCTGACACGTCTACCCGTCTTTTGAATGTAGTATTCGATGGCTTCCATTAATTTTGGCAGCTTATATGCCTTATTAATCGGCATTAGGCGGCTTCTGATCTCTGTGTTCGGTGCGTGCAATGACACAGCAAAGTTGATTTGCATTTGCTCATCAGCGAATTGATAGATCTTTGGAATGATTCCGCTTGTCGAAACCGTAATATGGCGTGCACCAATATTTAAGCCATGATCATGGTTGATGATTTTAAGGAAAGCAAGCATTTCTTCAAAGTTATCAAACGGCTCGCCAATTCCCATGATGACAACAGAGCTGACTCTCTCGTCTGTTTCGTCAAGTGCCTGCTGTACTTTTAATACTTGTGCAACGATTTCTCCGGCTTCAAGGTTTCGTTTTAAACCGCCGAGTGTAGATGCACAGAATGTACAGCCAATTCTACAGCCAACCTGTGTTGTCACACAGACAGAGTTTCCATATTCATGACGCATAAGCACTGTTTCAATTGTATAACCATCATGCAGTTCAAATAAAAACTTGATCGTTCCGTCTTGAGACGTTTGTTTGATCACGGTTTTTAATGTTGTGATTGTAAATTGATCTTTTAATTTTTCTCTTAAATCTTTGGAGAGGTTAGACATTTCATCAAAGGATGTCACACGTTTCTCATAAAGCCACTCAAAAATTTGAGCTGCGCGGAAAGGCTTTTCGTCTTGTTCTTTTAACCATTCTTTCATTTCGTGAAGCTCAAATGAATAGATCGACGGCATATCTGTTTTCAGTTCTTTTCTTACTTTTTGTTCTGTCATTTTTTATCCCTTCTTTCTCATGCTGCAAATAAAGAAACCATCTGTTCCGAAATAATGAGGAAGAATTTGCACACTTCCGTTTTGAACAAACGGAGCAACCTGCTCAGGCAGCCGTTCATTAAGAGATAGATCGGGTTCGAAGTCTTGGTGTTCTTGTAAAAACGCATGAATCACTTGTTGATTTTCTGTTGGGTCCATTGTACATGTACTATATACAAGGGTTCCGCCAGGCTTTAAAAGCGGAGCTGTTTCTTTTAAGATTGCCTGCTGAATTGAAGCAAGCCTTGCTGAGTCTTCTGGAGACTTTGTATATTTCATATCTGGTTTTCGTCTAATGACGCCAAAACCAGAACACGGCGCATCAATCAGAATCCGGTCAAATGAAGCTTCGCTGTAATCGTCTTTTGCCTTCCTTGCATCAAGCGCTTTTGCTTCAATCTGAGTAAGGTTCAGGCGTTTTGCTGCTTGTTTGATGAGTTTCACTTTATGTTCGTGCAAATCAAGTGAAACAATTTGTCCTTCGTCGTTCATACGCTCTGCGATATGTGTTGATTTTCCGCCTGGAGCCGCACAGGCGTCAAGCACAGCTTCTCCTGGCTGAGGGTCTAGTGCTCTTGCGACAAGCATTGAGCTTTCATCTTGAATGGTCACATAGCCTTCTTGAAAAGAAGGAGTTGAAACGATAGACCCTTTCATCAGCTTAAGTGCATCTTCAGATAAGTCGCCAAGCTCCGTTTCAATTCCGGCATCCAGCAGTTCTTGCTGCAGTGCTGTGCGCTCCGTTTTCATTCGATTGACACGAAGGGTTTGCTTTGGCGGTACTAAATGAATGCGGCACATGCTTTCTGCCGCTTCAAATCCGTACGACTGAACCCATTCCTGCACGAGCCATAATGGGTGGCTTGTCTCAATCGAAAGCCGCTTGACTGGATCTTTGATGTCATCAAAAGCCGGAACGCCTTCTCTTTGCACGGATCGAAGAACGCCGTTCACAAGTGAAGAAATGCCCTTGTGCCCTCTCTTTTTCGTTAGCTCAACCGCTTCATGGATGGCTGCACGATCTGGAATCTTTTCAAGGTAGACCATTTGATAAAGGGACATCCGCAAAAGCTGCATGACCCACGGAGCCACCTTTTGCGGTTTTTTCACAAATGGTGCCAGCATATAATCTAATGCCAGCTTGTTTTGCAGTGTACCGTACACAAGCTCTGTTAAGAGCGGTTTGTCCTGATCAGCCAAGTCTTTGTCTTTCATGACTGACTGCAAAAGCAAATTACTATAAGCTTGGTTTTGTTCGAGTTTGATTAAAGCGTCCAGCGCTACTTCTCTCACATTACTTTTCTTCATTTATTAACCCTAATTTCTGTCCCATTTCGATATTTGCGCCTCTTAGGAAGTCTTCGCCGCTCATTTTTTTCTTACCAGCTGGCTGCACACCTGTTAATAAAAGGCCTTGTTTATTCCCAGTTCCAATGACTGGACCTTCTTTTTGAAGCTCAATCACTTTCCCAGGTTCTTCTTGCGTTTCGAGTGGAACTTTTTTCGCTTCCCATACTTTTAGATGAGCCCCGTTCCATTCAGTATAGGCAACTGGCCACGGATTTAAGCCGCGAACTTGGTTGTAAAGCTCTTCTCCGGTCTTTGTCCAGTCTAACCTTTCCTGCTCTCGCTTTATATTAGGTGCATACGTTGCCGCTTCTTCATTTTGCGGAATTGGAGAAATAGATCCGCTCAGAACATTCGGCACAGTATCTTTCAATAGTGCGGCGCCTGCTACACTTAATTTATCATGTAATGTACCGACATTGTCTAATTCGTCGATTTCCACTTCTACTTTACTGATCATGTCCCCTGCATCGAGCCGTTCCACCATGTACATGATCGTGACGCCTGTTTTCTTTTTGCCTTGAAGGATCGCATAATGGATCGGCGCGCCCCCTCTTAGTTCTGGCAGCAGCGAGGCATGTACATTGATACAGCCAAACTGAGGTTCATCTAGTAATCGTTTTGGTAGAATTTGTCCAAATGCCGCCGTGACAATTAAATCTGGCTTTAAGGCAAGCACTTTATCAATTTCTTCATCAAGGCGTACCTTTTCAGGCTGCAAGACCGGAATGCCGTGCTTTAAGGCTTCTACTTTCACAGGAGGCGGCGTGAGTACTCGTTTTCTGCCTTTCGGGCGATCTGGCTGCGTGACGACCCCGACAACTTCGTATCCTTCTGTTATAAGTGTCTGCAGCACAGGTACTGAGAAATCAGGGGTTCCCATAAATACAATACGTGCCATTTTCTTCACCCTTCCATTTCCGCAAGTTCTTTTTCTGTATAAGTTTGAATGATTTTCGACGTGAATAATATCCCGTCTAAGTGATCAATTTCGTGCAATAAGGCTCTTGCTAAAAATCCTTCTGCTTCTATTGTAAATGGTTTGCCTTTCTTATCAAAGGCTTTTACCTTCACATAGCTCGGTCTTTCTACTGTGCCGTATAAAGATGGAAAGCTCAGGCAGCCTTCAATATCTGTTTGACTTCCTTTCACTTCAAGAACCTCGGGATTCACTAAATCAATTCTGCCCGTTTCTTCTCCGATATCGACAACAGCAATTCTTTGTGAAATGCCGATTTGTGGTGCTGCTAGTCCGACTCCATCTAGCTCAAGCATTGTATCATACATATCATCAAGCAGTTTTTTGAGCTTTTTATCGAACGTATCGACAGGCTCTGCCTTTTGTTCGAGTACTTCAGCCGGATGCATGACTATTGGTTTGACTGCCACTTAAAGCCCTCCGTTTTACATCATCATATATGGATTCATATCTATTGAAATCATCAATTGTTTTTGTTCCATTTCCTTTTGATAATGATCTTGTATTTTCCGTAGTAAACTTGCCAGTTCATTTTCCCTTTTGTATTTTATCACGCATTGATATCGATATCTATCTTTGATCTTAGCGATTGGTGATGCAGCCGGACCAAGAATTCTTGTATTCGGTGCACAGTTCATTTTTAGGAACTGAACAATTTGATCCGTGACATGCGCTGCCTTCGTCACTTCCTCATGTGATACTGTCACCATCGCCAAAAAGTAATACGGCGGATAGGACTGGTGGCGGCGATGCAGCATCTCCTGTTCATAAAAGGCTTCGTAGTCATGCTGCTTCGTTAATTCAATACTATAGTGAGAAGGCGTATACGATTGAATGATCACAGAGCCCGCTTTTTCATGTCGTCCTGCCCTGCCGCTGACCTGCGTGAGAAGCTGAAATGTTTTTTCACTTGAACGGAAATCAGGGATATGAAGAGACGTATCCGCACTTAGAACACCAACAAGTGTGACATCTGGGAAATCTAGCCCTTTTGCAATCATCTGCGTCCCGAGCAAAATATCTGCTTCTTTATTGCCAAAAGATGTGAGGAGCTTTTCATGAGCACCTTTACGAGACGTTGTATCTACATCCATTCGGATGACTCTTGCCTCTGGCAGTACTTTTGCCAGCTCTTCTTCTACACGCTGTGTACCCGTACCAAAATAGCGAATATGCTCACTATGGCATTCTGGACATTCAGCTGGCACCGGTGCCTCGTGACCGCAATAATGGCATTTCAGCCGTTTTTGATAGCGGTGATAGGTGAGAGAAATTTCGCAATGAGGACATTGCTCCACATATCCGCAATCACGGCACATCACAAAGGATGAATAGCCCCTTTTATTCAGAAATAAGACGGCTTGTTCTTTTCTTTCAAGCACTTCCTTTAATCTGAGCATTAATTCTTCTGAAAACATGGACCTGTTGCCATTTCTCAATTCTTCTCTCATATCAATTAACGAAACGTGCGGCAGCTGCTGCTGGTTGACTCGGTTTTTGAGCGTCAGCAATGTAAACACGCCTTTTTTGGCACGCGCGTAGGTTTCAAGTGAAGGAGTTGCACTACCTAAAACAACTGGGCATTGATGCCTTTTGGCTCGTTCAATGGCGACGTCCTTGGCATGATAACGAGGCATTTCCTCTTGTTTATAAGAAGATTCATGCTCTTCATCTATGATAATCATGCCTAGATTTTCAAATGGTGCGAAAACAGCCGATCTCGCGCCCACGACAAGTTTGACTTCCTTGCGGTGGATTTTCCGCCATTCATCATATTTTTCCCCTGTCGATAATCCGCTATGAAGTACAGCCACATTTGAACCGAATCGTTCTTTAAACCGCTGAACCATTTGAGGGGTTAACGAGATTTCTGGAACGAGGACGATCGCTTCTTTTCCTTTTTGTAGGGCATGATCAATCGTCTGCAAGTATATTTCCGTTTTACCGCTTCCTGTCACCCCGTGCAGCAGAAAGGTTTCATGCCGGTCATCACTGACTGCTTGATGTATATGTTTTGCCGCTTCTGCTTGTTCTGGCATAAGGTCAAGTGAAGCAGAAGGTGTAAATGCCCGGTCACGATAAGGATCCCGGTAGACCTCTTCATAGCTTTCTGTTAGCAGCCCTTCTTGAATAAAGGTTTTAAGCGATTGAGAACTCGCGCCTGTTTGCTGCTGCAAGTCTTTCGCTAAAAAGGTCGTCTCACTCGCTTGAAGCAAAAAGGAGAGCAGAGCCTTTTGTTTCACCGCATTTTTTTTCAGCTGCTGCTGTTTTTCTTCAAGCTTATCTTTTGATGCAGCTAGTTGGAGCGTGCGCACTTTTTTCTTTCCAGATTTTTGGGAGACGTGATACCTTACCTCTAGATGACCTTTTTGGACATGCTTTTGAATCTGTTTTAGTTGTTCGGCTGGGATGTCAGCGTAAAGAATGCTGTCTCGCTGACCGAAAAGCTCTTTCAATGACTGCGGAAGTTCTTCATCTGACAGCACTTGAATTTCTTTTTCATACTTCGCCTTCATGGCTGCAGGCAGCATCGATTGAAGTGCCGTAATGTGATAGGACAATGTTTTTTCCGTCAGCCAGTGGGAAAGCTCCAATAGCTCATCTGTCAGAACAGGTGATAAATCAAATAAATCGACAATGTCCTTTATGCTTCCTGTTTTTACGTCTGTTTCTTCTTTGACTTTTGTCACAAACCCTTGAATCTTCCTCGGGCCAAAGGGAACGACCACCCTCATTCCCGCTTTGACGAGATCTTTGAATCGATCTGGTACACGGTAATCGAATGGCCGGTCAATGGCTTTCGTTGTGACATCTACGATGACTTCAGCAATCATGCTCGATCACGCTCTTTTGGCAACAGCTGTTTTGCCTCCTTTAAGATTTCAAAAGCGAGGTCTTTTTTGCTCATCATTGGCAGTTCTGTTGTTGTACCATCTGCTTTGATGATTGCTGCTACATTTGTGTCTGTGCCAAACCCTGCACCTTCTTTTGTGACATTGTTGGCCACAATCATATCTAAATGCTTGGATTCGATTTTCTTTTTCGCATAATATTCTACATCCTGCGTTTCAGCTGCAAAACCGACAAGCACTTGATGCTCTTTTCTTTTCCCCAGCTCTTTTAAAATATCTTTTGTCCGGGTGAATTCAATTTCTAAGCCGCCGTCCTGTTTTTTCATTTTATGAGGATATGAGGTCACAGGGGTATAGTCGGCGACTGCTGCTGATTTAATGACAAGGTCCGCTTCCTCGTACACAGCTAATGCGGCTTGATACATGTCCTCTGCCGATTCAACGTGCACCACATGTACATGATTAGGTGCCGTTAAAGAAACAGGTCCTGAAATAAGCGTGACATCAGCCCCCATTTGCTGCGCAGCCTCTGCAATTGCATAGCCCATTTTTCCTGACGATCGATTTGTAAAGAAACGCACAGGATCGATGACTTCTCGTGTAGGTCCTGCTGTCACCACGACTTTTTTACCTGAAAGCGGTAAGTTTTTTGGCTCTTCGAAAAATGCACGGATGTGCTCAACTATTTTTTCAGGCTCCTCTAATCGCCCTTTTCCAATATAGCCACAGGCTAAATAACCTTCACTCGGTTCAATAAACCGGTAGCCGTCCTCATATAATGTGCGAATGTTCCGCTTTACAGCCGGGTGATCATACATATGCACATTCATAGCTGGTGCGATCCACACAGGAGCAGTTGAAGCAAGTAAGGTCGTCGTGAGCATATCATCTGCAAGCCCTGCCGCCATTTTACCAATCGTATGTGCTGTTGCAGGGGCAACAAGAATGAGATCGGCCCAGTCAGCTACGTCAATATGCGCAATGACTTTTGGATTGTTTTCTTTAAATGTATCCACATACACCTCATGTCGAGACAGAGCTTGGAAGGTAAGCGGAGACACAAACTCACGGGCAGATTCTGTCATAATCACTCTTACATTTGCGCCTGCTTGTACGAGTTTACTAGTAAGTGCAGCTGCTTTATATACGGCGATTCCTCCGCTGACGCCGAGCAAAATATTTTTTGACTGTAACATTTGTTTGTCCCCCTTAACGGCCTTTTTCACAAATTCGTCTACAATTCAAAAAAGTCAAAACCAATCATAGTTTTGACTTTTTTGAACGTATCGTATCTGCATAGCAGAAGCGATGTGTTATTCTTGATCCTCTTTTTCAAATGTCAAAAGACCGGCATCGATTTCTTCAAGTGCTTTACCTACAAATTTGTAAGATTTCGTATTTTCGATTTGCTGATCTTGGTGGATCTGCATTTCACGTGCACGGCGTGCAGATACTGTCACAAGTGTGTATTTTGAATCAAGTTTGTTCATCAATGAGTCAATTGAAGGATCTAACATAGTTTATTCTACCCCCAGCATTTTTTTATATCTTGGTGCGACTCTGTCTCTGCGCAGGTGTTCTGCAAGGACGATCGCTTTGATTCTTTCACAAGCAAGCTCGACATCATCGTTTTCCACGACATAGTCGTAAGCATCCATCATTTCAATCTCTTCTTTTGCAGCAGCCATTCGATTTCGAATGAGCTCCTCAGACTCTGTACCACGTGTAATGATGCGGTTCTGAAGTTCTGAAAGACTAGGCGGTGCAAGGAAAATAAAAAGACCTTCTGGGAATGCTTCTCTTACTTGAAGTGCACCTTGCACTTCGATTTCAAGGAAAACATCTTTTCCTTCGCTTAATGTCTGTTCTACATAGTCAACAGGCGTGCCGTAGTAATTCCCGACATACTCTGCCCATTCTAACAGCTTTTTGTTTTCAATCATATGTTCAAATTCTTCCCTGGATTTAAAGAAATAATCGACACCATTTCTTTCACCTTCACGCGGTTTACGTGTTGTCACAGAAATTGAGTATTCAAATTTCGTATCTTCCTGGGAGAAAATGGCTTGTCTGACCGTTCCTTTTCCAACTCCCGAAGGTCCAGAGAGAACGATTAAAAGTCCTCTTTCTTTCATAATGGCGTATTACCCCTGCCCTTCATCTATGATTTCTTCTTTTACAGAAAGTCTTTGCGCGACAGTCTCAGGCTGAACGGCAGATAAGATGACATGGTCACTGTCCATAATGACAACAGCACGGGTTCTTCTTCCGTATGTAGCATCTATGAGCATGCCTCGATCTCTTGCGTCTTGTATCATTCGTTTAATCGGTGCTGATTCCGGACTGACGATCGAAATCATCCGATTCGCTGAAATGATGTTTCCAAATCCGATATTGATCAACTTTATGGTCATCTTCTAACGTCCCCCTGTATTATAAACGTCTCTAGTCTCGCCGAAAGAGACGTACTGTAAACAGCATACACAATGACTATTCTATATTCTGCACTTGTTCTTTTATTTTTTCAATAGCACTTTTCATTTCAACCACCAGCTTAGTTAAATGATGATGGTTCGCTTTTGAGCCAATGGTGTTCACTTCACGGTTGAGCTCCTGTACAAGAAAATCAAGTTTTCTGCCAGCAGCACCGCCTTGCATCAAGATTTGCTGGAATTGCTGAAAGTGACTTTTCAATCTCGTAATCTCTTCTGTAATGTCACAGCGGTCAGCAAAGATCGCAGCCTCTGTTGTCAATCTGCTTTCGTCAAGCGCCTCTCCGATCCATTCTTGCAATCGCTGATTGAGCCTGTCTTTATACTGACTCACAACCTCGGGTGCAAAGACTTTGATTTCTTCTGTATAGGCCTCTAATTCAGAAAGCCTCAGCTCACAGTCTTTTTGAAGTGATGTTCCCTCCTGCTCTCTCATGAAGCAAAGCTCCTTGACAGCCGTTTCACAAGCTTCCATCAGCAATTGCTCTAATTGCTCATTTCGGCTAGCCGATTCTTCTACTTGAACGGCATGCTCCAGCCCCAGTAAGTCATGTGCATGCTGAATGCCTGAAATGTGATAGCGTTTCTCGAGATCTTTTGCGGCTTTCATGTATTCATCAAGCAGCGGCCAGTCGATCTGCAAGGACCGGCTTGCTAGTTTACCGCCTTCAATCGTAACAAACAGCTCAATTCTACCGCGCTGCACGTGACGAAGAATGATTTTTTTTAATGTGTCTTCGAAATATAAAAGCGGCCTCGGCAAACGGGCATGAACCTCTTTAAAACGGTGATTGACCGATTTTAGCTCAACTGACACTGTCAGTTCTCCATCCGTTTTACTCGCTTGGCCGAATCCCGTCATACTGCGTATCATGTCAAAACACCCAATTCTTTCATATTAATAAAATGAAAAAGGTAATAGCAGACACTATTACCTCAAAATTATACCATAACGAATTATTTTTTTCTTGTCAAAAGTGATCCTGCCAGTAAAAAAGTTGGCAGTGCAGACATACCGATGATCAGCAGCCAATCAATTGGTGCAATCGCCACCGTTTTGAAAATCGGCTGAAGCGGCGGATAATAAATGACCACAAACATCAGTAAAAGTGATGACAAAACCGCACCGATTAAGTAGAGATTCCCGAATGGATTGCGTTCAAAGATGGATCGTTCACTGCGGCAGTCAAATACATGAATGAGCTGCGCCAACACAAGCGTACTAAATGCAACAGTCTGTGCATATGGCAGGTTGTTTGGATCACGGTGATACACAAACATAAATGCTAAAAGGGTCGCAAGTCCAATGAGGAACCCTCTAGATACAACCTTCCAGCCGAGCCCTCTAGCAAAAATCCCCTCTTTCATATTCCTCGGCTTCCTTTTCATGACATCGCCTTCTGGCTTATCCATACCAAGCGCCATCGCCGGGAGACCATCTGTGACGAGGTTGACCCATAAAATTTGAATAGGAACGAGAGGAAGCGGAAGCGCTAGAAGCATCGCAAACAGCATAACCAAAATTTCTCCCACATTTGATGCGAGCAAATAGCGAACAAACTTACGAATGTTTTCATAAATATTCCGGCCTTCTTTAATGGCCGATTTAATGGTCGCAAAGTTGTCATCAAGTAAAATAAGAGAGGACGCTTCCTTGGCTACGTCTGTTCCAGTGATGCCCATGGAGATACCGATATCTGCTTGCTTAATTGCAGGCGCATCATTGACCCCGTCACCTGTCATCGCTACAATATGTCCATTTTTTTGATAGGCCTTCACAATTCTCAGCTTATGCTCCGGTGATACCCGTGCAAAGACGTATACATTTTCAGCCGTTTGCTCAAGCTCTTTGTCACTCAGCTGATCCAGCGCTTTTCCGTCGAGCACCTTTCCTTGCTTTGGTAAAAGGCTCAAGTCTTTTGCGATCGCTTTGGCTGTTTCCACGTGATCCCCTGTAATCATGACTGTTTTTATGCCCGCATCCCTGCACTCTTTAATCGCTCGTCTCACTTCAGGACGAGGCGGGTCGATCATGCCCTCTAGTCCGATAAATGTTAAATCAGTTTCAGCCTGCTGGACAGTGGTGATTGTTTCGGTCAGACCAACTTTTTTATACGCAATGGCAATCGTTCTCAGCGCTTGTCTTGCTAAACCTTGAATCGCAGCCTCTGTTTCTTGCCTGTGAGTGGCTGAAAATGAAGCTGTGCGTCCGCCATGCATGATATGGCTTGAACGGTTCATCAGGACATCCGGCGCACCTTTTGCAATGACGTACCGCTCTTTTTGATTCGTTTCGGCGACGACTGACATCATCTTTCTTTCTGAATCAAAAGGAAACTCTTCTACCACGTGAAATCCTGCTTCGATGAATTGCTCTGTAAAACCCGCTTTACGTGCTGCGGTGAGAAGTGCACCCTCTGTCGGATCACCATCAAGCCTCATTTCGCCATCTTTTTCAACGATGGTCGATGTATTACAAAGCGCCCCATATAATAACACCTTTTGCAGGCTTGGATGTTTGTCTACATGGACAAGTTCTCCGTTCAAGGTGAAATCACCAGATGGCTCATAGCCCGTACCAGAAATATTCCACGTTTTGCCCTCTGCCCATACATGGGTCACAGTCATTTTATTTTGCGTCATGGTTCCTGTTTTATCTGAGCAAATGATCGACGCGCAGCCAAGAGTCTCCACCGCTGGGAGCTTTCTGACAATCGATTTTTGTTTGATCATCCGCTGCACTCCTAAGGAAAGTGCGACGGTAACAATTGCCGGCAGGCCTTCGGGAATGGCAGCAACCGCAAGTGATACTCCCGCCAGGAACATATGATACAAATCATGTCCTTGCACAACGCCAAGAACCACAACGAGCACCGTTAAAAATAAAGCAGCCACAATGAGGATTTTCCCCAGCTGTTCGAGACGTCTTTGCAGTGGTGTTTCCATATTCCCTGCAGCATCCAGCATGCCGGCAATTTGCCCCATCGCTGTATTCATTCCTGTACCAATGACAATGCCCACGCCGCTTCCTCTAGTGACAAGCGTCCCCATAAAGGCCATGTTCGTCAAATCTCCAAGCGAGACATGATTGCTAGAAAGCGGACTTGCGTGTTTGACTGCTGGGATGGATTCGCCAGTGAGAGCAGACTCCTCGATTTCCAGGCTCTTTGTTTCTAGTAATCTAATATCTGCCCCAATCCGGTCTCCGCTTGAAAATTTCACAATATCCCCTGGCACGAGATGTTTAGATGGGATCTTGATCCATTCATTATTTCTCCTTGCATACACATGTGGGGTTGATAATTCCTTTAGTGCTTGAAGGGATTTTTCCGCCCGGCGTTCTTGATAAAAGCCGAGCACTCCATTAATCAGAACAATCGCTACAATGGCTACTGCATCAATGTATTCGCCTAGAAAAGCAGAAATGATCGTTGCTGCAAGCAAGATTAACACCATAAAGTCTTTAAATTGCGCTAAAAAAATGATCAGAGCTGACGCCTTTTTCCCTTCTTGCAATTCATTTGGCCCGTGTTTTTCAAGCCGTTTTTGTACATCTTTTTCTGACAGTCCGTCACCTATCGATGTATTCATTGTTTTTAATAAATCGGTTTGGTTCAGTTCATGCCAATTCATTTGACCTCGTCCACTCCTCTTTTGTTCTCTCTCATATGCAGTGTTCTATAAGCCAGTTTATTCAGACTCGTCCTAAATCATGCTATAATAATAAGACTGCCTAAAGAACGAGAAATGGAAGGTTCTTTCAGTAGATTTGTGTGAAAGAAGAGGGTGTATCCAACATGTCATTTGACGGCATTTTTACATATGGTATGACAAATGAATTGCAAGAGACATTAACTGGTGGAAGAATTTCAAAAATTCATCAGCCATATAAGCACGAGTTGATTTTTCATATCCGGGCAAACGGAAAGAATCATAAGCTCCTTTTATCCGCTCATCCGAGCTATGCTAGAGTGCAGCTCACAGAGCAGCAATATGACAATCCAAGCGAACCTCCAATGTTTTGTATGCTCCTTAGAAAGCATCTTGAGGGCGGATTTATTGAGCGTTTTGAACAAATTGGATTTGACCGGGTGATCGTACTTCATGTACGAAGCCGCAATGAAATTGGCGACGAACAGACGCGAAAGCTCTACATTGAAATCATGGGAAGGCATAGTAATTTGATTCTTGTCGAAGATGATACGCAGCAGATCATCGATGGCTTGAAGCATCTTTCTCCATCTGTAAACAGCTATCGAACAGTGCTTCCTGGGCACGAATACCTTCTGCCGCCTGCGCAGCAAAAATTAAATCCGTTTGCAGTAACGAAGGACGATATTTTAAAGCATTTACGCTTTCAAGAAGGAATGATCACAAAGCAAATTGTCGATACATTCTCTGGGGTTTCTCCGCTGTTTGCAAAGGAAGCTGTTCACAGGGCCGGTCTTGCCAATCAGGAAACAATTCCAAATACACTAGTCGACATGTTCCAGCTGATTCGCATGCATTCCTTTACCCCGCAGCTGACAAGAAAAGATGGAAAGGAGTATTTCTATTTATTAGAACTACAGCATGTCCAAGGCGAGATGAAGACATTCGACTCTCTCAGCCAGTTGCTTGACCGCTTTTATTTCGGCAAAGCTGAAAGAGACAGAGTGAAACAACAAGCGTCTGACCTTGAACGGTTTGTCGTAAATGAAAAAAAGAAAAATGAAAACAAGCTCAAAAAACTGAACAGAACCCTTGAAGAATCTCAAAATGCCCATAAATACCAGCTCTATGGCGAATTGCTAACAGCCAATATCTATGCCATCAAAAAAGGGGATAAAGAAGCGACTGTCATCAATTATTATGATGAAGATGGTGGAGAGATCACGATACCGCTCAAAACAAACAAAACCCCTTCTGAAAATGCGCAAGCATATTTCACAAAATATCAAAAGGCAAAAAATGCAGTGGAAGCGGTCAATGAGCAAATTGAGCGGACGCATGAAGAGATTGCTTATTTTGATGAGTTGATTCAGCAGCTGTCCTCTGCCTCACCGAAGGATTTAGAGGAAATGAGAGAAGAGCTTGTTGAAGGGAAATATTTACGCGCCAAACAAAAGCGCAACGCCAAAAAGAAAAAAACGGCGGCCATTCAGCTTGAAGCGTATGAATCGTCTCAAGGGATTCCGATATTAGTCGGAAAAAACAACAAACAAAACGAGTATTTAACCACAAAGGCGGCTGCCCGTGACGATATTTGGCTGCACACGAAAGATATTCCTGGATCACATGTCGTCATCCGTCATCAAACGCCTGATGAACAGACGCTGCTTGAAGCGGCTCAAATCGCTGCCTACTTCTCGAAGGCAAAGGAGTCGAGCTCCGTTCCTGTCGATTACACGAAAATCCGGCATGTGAAAAAACCGAATGGAGCCAAGCCCGGATTTGTGACGTATGATCAACAGCAAACATTATTTGTCACGCCTGACGAAGATGTGGTTCTAAAGCTGCGAAAATAATAAAAGCCGATAAAATCCTTTCAAGAGATTTTATCGGCTTTTTCTTTGTTGTTTTTTTCTTTCGATATAGAGAGCATCAAGTGCATCTACATCCTCTTGTTCAAGCAATGCCTCAATTTCCGCAGCCAGCTGTTTTGTCAGGGCTGGGCTTGCACCGCTTGTAGAGACTGAAATCGTCACTTTCCCTGCTTTGACCACCTTTGGCACGATCACATTGCCAAGCTCTGATTGGCTCACACAATTCACAAGCTGGTGAGGCCGTGCTGTTTGTGCAATCCATTCATTTACCACCGGATCATTTGTAGCAGCGACAATGAAAAATGCATCCTCTACATCTTGAGCTTCCACTTTCTTTTCTTTCCAATTCAGGTTGTATGTATCAATGAGACGCGCCATCTCTTTAGAAATATCAGGACTCACGATGGTGATATGGCAAGGCTCTATGCATAGCACCTCTGCCCTTCTTGCGGCTATTTTTCCACCGCCGGCGATGAGCACTTGTTGATTGGTTAAATCAAGATGGACTGGAAGCATGGCTTTCTCCTTGGAAATGAAACACATCGTCTTTGTTTAAAATGGTTTCTTGCACGCGTTCAATATAAGCTGCTTTTACATGCGGATGAAAGCCAATATACCGGCATACCCGGACAGCTTTCAGCCTCTCTCTCGCCTGAGCCGCTTCGCTTTCAATCTCTTTCATTAAAATACCCGTAAACAACAAGTAAGGAACGAGATAAACAGGCGCATCATCATCTGCTGTTAATTGCGCAAGAACATCTCGATAATTTGGCTCACATGCCGTAATAAAACATGGCAAGACCTCAGCAAGAGGAAGCAGGCGCCGGACATCGTCCGCAATGCCAAACACATCTCGCTTCACATCTGGATCAGAGCTTCCGCGGCCAATTAAAAGAATCCGTGCTTTCCCGCCTTGATATCCTGCTTCTTCAATTCTTGCAGCAACTGCTTTTGTCACTTCTTGATTGACCCCAATTGGTTTCCCGTATGTGACCTTCACTTGCGGGTATCGTTTTTGAACTTTCTCAATCTCAACTGGAATATCCGATTTAGCATGCATAGCAGTTAAAAGGAGGAGCGGGACGATCGCAATGTGTGTAGCTCCTTTGTTCACACAGGCTTCAAAGCCTTCCTCTATAGAAGGGGCTGTTAGTTCTAAAAAACAAATTTCTTGTATTTCGGCTTCTACTAACGGCATACAGCTTTTCATAAAAGAAATGGCTTTATCTTGTGCTTCTTTTACCCTGCTTCCATGCCCAACATAAAGTACAGCTTGTTTCATGCGGCTCCTCCCTCTCACTTGTATTATTCAGACGAAAAGACACGATCAATGTACGTGTCTTGTCTTTATCAATCTCATTTCTCAATAAGGGCAGGTTCAAACCAGTTCAGCTTTTGGTGAAAATGAACGACATCTCCAACAACTATTAAGCTTGGATGCTCGATGCCTTCTTTTTCAACGGTTTCAGACAGTGTCGCCACAGTGCAGCAAGTCGTCTTTTGCCTTGTCGTGGTTCCCCAGTGTATAAACGCTGCTGGCGTTTCTGGATCACGTCCATTTTTTATAAGAAGCTGCTGCACTCTTTCTACGTTTTTGACGCCCATGTAAATCACAAGGGTATCAATCCCTGTAGCCAGTGCCTCCCACTTTTCTTCAAAATGCTCATCCTTTTGATAGTGACCCGTGACAAACGCAACATTTGAGCTGAATTCACGGTGCGTCACGGGAATGCCTGCATAAGCAGCTGCTGCAATACCAGAGGTAATCCCCGGGACAACTTCATATGGAATTCCGTGCTCAGCTAAGCATTCGATTTCTTCACCGCCTCGGCCAAATACAAAGGGGTCGCCGCCTTTCAGACGGACGACAACATTCCCTTCCTTTGCATGGGTCACAAGGGCTTCATTGATGGCTTCCTGTCTCATCGTATGATGATTCGGGAGCTTGCCGCAATAGATTAATTCCGCCTCGGGTTTGGCGTGGGCGAGTATTTCTTGATTGACAAGACGATCATATAAAATGACATCTGCCTGCTGTATTGCCTTAAGGGCTTTTAATGTAATTAAGTCTGGATCCCCAGGTCCAGCCCCCACAATGTATACTTTCCCCATCGTGCTTTTCTCCCCCTGCCATCAGGCGATTATTTCGCTTTTCCCTTTACATAATCAACAAGACGCTGTTTGGACTCTTCACGCGATAATTCACCTGTATCTAGAACAAGCTCAGGTGCAGCTGGCTCTTCATACGGTGAATCAATCCCGGTAAAAAATGGAATTTCGCCATTTCTAGCTTTTTTATATAACCCCTTTGGGTCACGCTCTTCGCATACGTTCAGATCACATTTCACAAACACTTCGTGAAATTCTCCCGCTTCAACTAACTGTCTGACAATGCGGCGGTCTTCTTGAAATGGTGAAATAAAAGCCGTGATGACAATCGTTCCTTGCTCAACAAATAATTTCGCCACTTCTCCGATACGTCGGATGTTCTCTTTTCTGTCATCATCTGAAAACCCTAAATCTTTATTCAATCCATGCCGCACATTATCGCCATCAAGAACAGTGACTTGATAACCTTGTTCAAACAGCTCTCTAGCCGCTGCATTTGCAATTGTAGATTTACCTGATCCACTTAGACCTGTGAGCCAAATAATGCCGCTTTTATGATTGTTTTTCTGTTGATATTCTTTTTTTGTAATAGATGAATCATGCCACACGATATGTTCGTTGCTCATGTCATACCCTCCCATTAAGATACCGTCGTTTTTAATCCTTCGATTAATGTTTCAATGACTTCTTTTCGGCTGAACGTGCTTGGCGGTAATTCTCCGTTTCTCAGCATCGTTCGAACCTTTGTACCTGAAAGAATGACATGCTCGCTTTTATCGTGAGGACATGTTTTTGGTGTTGCCATTGCTTCACATGTATTACAGTAGAAGCTATGTTCAAATTTTAACGGGGTAATGCCAATTTCTTCGCTTGTAAATTGTTCAAATAACTCCTGCGCCTCGTATGTGCCGTAATAATCACCAACACCTGCATGATCTCTTCCCACAATAAAGTGAGTACAGCCGTAATTTTTACGAACAAGCGCGTGAAAGATTGCTTCCTTTGGTCCAGCATAACGCATTGCCGCAGGAAAAACACCTAAAAAGACGCGATCCTTTGGGTAATAACCGTTCAATAACACTTGATAGCTTTTCATTCTCACGTCTGCCGGAATATCGTCTGATTTTGTTTCACCGACAAGTGGATTTAAAAACAAACCATCGACGGTTTCAAGTGCTGTCTTTTGAATATATTCATGGGCACGGTGAACAGGGTTTCTCGTTTGGAAACCAACAATCGTTTTCCAGCCGTTCTCTTTAAAATGACGTCTTGTTTCTTCCGGCTCATACGTAAATTGAGGGAATGGTTTTTCGCTTCGTTTCGTCAGTGTAATTTTACCACCAATGTACGTATCACCGCGTTCAAATAATTTTTTCACGCCTGGATGATTGCGGTCATCAGTTTTATACACATTCACCGCTTCTTTTTCCTTATCTGGTGTGTATTGATCCTCTACTTCAATCACGCCATATACAGTTCCATTATACGATAGACGCACAATCTCGCCTCGATGGATTTTCGCTGCCTTTTCCTTTGTCACTGGCAGTGTAATAGGAAGAGACCAAACGACACCACTTGCTAGCCGCATACTGCTCACAACCGCTTCATAATCAGCTTTTGTTAAAAACCCTTCAATTGGACTATACCCGCCAATTGCTATGAGTTCAAGGTCTGCAAAAGAGATAGCATCTAGTTCAATTTCCTTTGCAGCCGTGCTGAGGTCATACTCTTCATTTACTCGATTAATTAATACGCCACCATGTGGTGTTAAACTCATTTGTTCATCTTCCTCTCAATGTTCATATTTATTAGATGTAAATAGTCGGATTTGTCGTTAAATCCCGCCGCCCTGTTCATGAATCGAGCTGCTTTCATTTTTGACTGCCTTCATCAGACTTAGCGCACCAAGTGAGGCAAGCAGTACACTCATCATGATAAAGATAGAGTAATAGTCCCCTTTTAAGAAAAGACTCACTAGCAAATACGATAGACTAAGTGATAAAAAGGGTGATACTACCCACACTTTCAGCATTTTTTTCACCACATGTTTATGAAAAATATTAGGTCCGCCTTTTGCCATGCCAAGCCCAATGATAGACGAGGAGGTGATTTGGGTAAGTGGAACTGGCAGCCCAAAAATAGAGCTGACGATGACAAGTCCAGCACCGGTACCGGAAAGCAATATCCCTTCGCCCGTTTGATAGCGGGTAATTTTCTTTCCGTTTGTTTCTAGTACTCTTCTACCAAGCAAGAGGGCTCCAATGGCGACGAAGATTCCGCCGTAAAGTGTTCCTTGCCCAACTGACAAAACGCCCGCGGCAACAAGTGGACCGACTGCATTTGCCACATTGTTCATACCTGCCGAAAATGCTTCTAAAAATCCACTAAGGATTAAAACAATGGATAAAATAAATGTTCCTTTTTTAGACAGCTTACGTTTAGGGAACATTCTGATGATTTTGACTACAACAAAGGTAAAAAGAAAGGCGACAAGCGGAATGATGACCCAAAATGCCACAATGACTAAAATGGATTTCACATACAATACTTTATATGCGACCGCGACACCAACTACAGCTCCTACTGTCACCTCACTCGTTGATAAAGGGATGGCCATCAGATTCGCTATAAAGAGTGATAATGCAGCAGAACCAATAATAATACAAACAATTTCAAGTGTAATGACGGATTCAGGCATAATTCCAGAGCTAATCGTTTTGACAACCTCACCACCGCCAATAACTGAACCTGCTAAAATCCCAACTGCACATACACTGAGTGCATAGATCGGCTTTCGAATCGCACCTGATCCGTACGCGATACCCATCGAAGCTGCTGCACCACTCGCGCCAATGTTTAGAGCGAAAAATAAACTAAATAAAATTGCGGCAATTTCCATACACTATGCTCCCTTACTCATGTAATCCGCACTCAGTCTTAGCTGTGCCTGACCATCTGCCAGACCGCAGATCCTCGGCAGTAAATGCTGGCTGTGTACACGGGGCACACCCGATACTTGGATATCCCTGATCATGTAGCGGATTATAAGTAAGTTCCTCTCTAGATGCATATCTCCATATGTCCTTCCACGTCCAGTGGATAAGCGGACATACTTTCACTGATTTGAATTTTTCATCCTTATTTAAAAAGTTCGTCCCTGCTCGCTTAGGAGACTGCTCTCTCCTTAAGCCAGAAAGCCATGCCGGATAGCCAGATAGCGCTTCTTGCAAAGGAATGACCTTACGCATATGACAGCAGCTTTGAGGATCTGTTTTCCATAGTTGATCACCATGCTGCTCGTTTTGCTCCTCAACCGTCAGCTCAGGGGTTTTCAGCACAATATCTAAACCCGGGTATCTTTCCTTTACCGCATCAATTGTGTCGTACGTTTCCTTAAAATGCAGACCTGTATCTAAAAAGACAATTCTTGCATCCTTTTTTACTTTCGCAATCAAATCAATGAGGACGATGCCTTCAATACCAAAACTGCATGCATAAACGAGCTGATCACCATAATGACCGTATGCCCATTTCAGCACAGATAAGGCCCCTTTATACAAATCATCTTCTTGAAATGTAATGGACGGCTCTTGCCAATTTTCATAAGTTAACATTGTTTCTCCCCTTCCGGAGTATCACTACTCTCCGCACTACGTCAACTGAATTTTTTCTGTCTTCTTCCACTTGGATCACTTGACCGTCCTGAACAATCAGTGTAACTAAACTGAATTCATATCCCCAATCAGTTTCTGCATAGGCTTCAATTAAGTCTTCATCCTGCTTTTGCTTCACTTCCCCCTCACCGTTAAAATAAAAAAACTTCCTTTCAGTCCGAAAGAAAGATGAGGAAGCTCACGATTTCCTTATCTTTCAAAATAGAATCATTTTGCAGGAAGTAGCACCTTGCAAATCGCAGGTTGCCGGGCTTCATCGGGCCAGTCCCTCCACCTCTCTGGATAAGTGTTTTAATTTGTCTTAAATATTAACACAATTCAAACAAAAGTCAACCCGACTTTATTGATAGGATTAGTTTTTATTTAAATTTGAGTCTATTTTACTATTTTTAACCAAATAAAAAAGCTGTGCGGGGAGGCGCAGCTTCATATTGTATTCAGCGTGATAGAAAACCTTTGCAGTCCTGACAAAGAATGCGAGGGTTTGTCTACACGAAGCTATTTAGACGGTTTCTTCCATCCAAGATTCAGAGGAAGGATCTTGTCTCCAGCGTTTCAATTTATTCATAGCAGAAGGCTCAATCGCTTTCAGCTCAAGTGCCACGTCTGTCAGGGTGTCATAGTCTGTTAGGGTGACATATGGAATGTTTTTCTCTTGGAATGCTGCCGCAGCTTTTGGCAGACCGTATGTGAAGATCGCGGCAACGCCTAGTACGTCACAGCCCGCTTCTTGAAGAGCAGCGACCACTTCAAGCACACTGCCTCCTGTTGAAATCAGATCTTCTACGACGACCACCTTTTGGCCCTTTGATACGGCACCTTCAATTTGATTTCCTTTTCCATGTGCTTTTGGCTTACTTCTGACATAACACATCGGGACGTTTAGACGATCTGCTGCTAATGCCGCATGCGGGATGCCTGCTGTTGCAGTACCAGCAATCACCTCCGCTCCCTCAAAATGAGTGAGAATCAACTCTTTAAGACCTTCAGCAATGTCGTGTCTAACTTCTGGATAGGACAAGGTGAGACGGTTGTCACAATAGATCGGTGATTTGATACCGCTTGCCCATGTAAACGGTTCGTCTGGTTTCAATGAGACCGCTTTGATTTGTAATAGGTGTTTAGCGATTTTTGTTTTCATCTGGCAGTCACTCCCACTCTTTCAAAATTTGATGATAGGCTTCCAATGGTTTTTCAGCTTTTGTGATTGACCTTCCGACAACAATTTGTGAAACACCTTGCTCTTTTGCATAAGCAGGGGTCGCCACACGCTTTTGATCATCGGTTTGATCATTTAATAAACGAATCCCTGGCGTAACAGTGAGGAAGTCAGGTGAGATGTGCTCATGAAGGGCTTTGGATTCATGAACAGAGCAAACAACACCGTCTAGTCCACTTTCATGTGCCAATTGACCGTACCGGATGACAGTCTCTTGCAGCGGACGGTCTATGAGTAATTCGCTTCTCATCATGTCTTCAGATGTACTCGTCAGCTGAGTCACTGCAATAATGCCCGGACGTTTTTGCCCAGCAGGCGTTCCGCTTTCAAGCCCTTCTAACGCAGCTTGCATCATCTGTTTCCCGCCAGCAGCATGTACATTGACTAGATCAACGCCAAGTGCGGCAAGCCGGTTCATTGCTTTTTGCACCGTTGTTGGAATGTCATGTAATTTGAGGTCGAGGAAAATGTGGCAATTTTTTTCTTTAAGTGCGTCAAGGATGGCAGGTCCTTCTTGGTAAAACAGCTCCATGCCGACCTTCACAAATAATGGTGTCCCTTCAAAGGGTTCTAAAAAGGCAAGCGCCTCCTGCCCTGATGGAAAATCAAGCGCGATGATGGGCAAGTGCTTCATATTTCCAGCTCCTTCCGATACATTCCTCTACAGATGAATACCCATAGGCTGCTAATACATTTGGCAGTTCTTCTATGATTTCTGGGCAAATAAATGGGTTTACAAAATTGGCTGTGCCAACAGCTACTGCACTCGCACCTGCTAGTAAAAATTCAAGTACATCTTCAGCGTTTTGCACTCCGCCCATTCCAATAATCGGGATAGAAACCGCTTGACTGACCTCATGTACCATGCGCACAGCGACAGGTTTGACAGCAGGGCCTGATAATCCGCCTGTTTTATTGGCAAGAATCGGTTTCCCTGTTTTTAAATCTAAACGCATACCGATTAACGTGTTAATCATCGTGAGTCCATCCGCTCCAGCACATTCAATCGCTTGAGCAATCTCCACAATATTAGCTACGTTAGGAGACAGTTTGACATAGACAGGAACGGAGGACACGTCCTTCACCGCTTTTGTCAATGCTGCTGCCATTTGAGGATCTGTACCAAAGGCAATTCCGCCTGTTTTGACATTTGGACACGAGATATTCAGTTCAAGGGCATGGACATTTTTTGCTTGGCTGATCTGCTTCGCTACTTCAACATAATCATCGACCTGTGAGCCAGCGACGTTTGCAATAATAGGCGTATCAAACTGCTCAAGCCAAGGCAATTCATTTTCCAGCACGCCTTTTAGGCCAGGATTTTGAAGACCGATGGCATTGAGCATCCCGGCACCTGTCTCCGCTACCCTTGGTGTCGGGTTGCCAAATCTCGGCTCTAAGGTTGTGGCTTTAATCATGATACCGCCAAGCACGGATAAGTCGTATAATGAAGCAAATTCTCTCCCGAATCCAAAGCAGCCTGATGCAGGGATAATCGGATTCTTTAAAGATAAGCCGGGTAACTCAACGTTTAGCATGACAACGCCACCTCCTCTGCTTTAAATACAGGTCCGTCCAGACAGACTTTGACGTAAGCTTTTTCGTGCTGATCGGTATGACAGACACATGCAAAGCAAGCACCAATTCCGCAGCCCATTCGTTCTTCCATTGAAATGTAGACAGGCTTATCGGGGTAAGAGTCTTTTAGTGCTTTTAACATAGGGGTCGGCCCGCAGGAAAGCATGACATCAAAGCTCAAATCATTCTCTTCAATGACACTTGTCACGAAGCCCTTTGCGCCATATGTCCCATCAACTGTTGCGATAAATGTATCTCCGAGTGCTTGGAATTTCTCCTCGTAAAATACATCCTTTTTCGATTGAAAGCCAAGGACATGCTTGACAATGACGCCTTTTTTCGTTAAACGTTTGGACAGCTCATATAAAGGCGGTACTCCAATTCCACCACCGACTAGTAACGCTGTCTGACCTGGCTGAACAACTGAAGGATCGTACCCGTTGCCAAGCGGCCCTAAGACATCGATGGATTCCCCATCCCGCCTTTGGGAAAGAAGCTTTGTGCCCTCTCCCTCTGCGCGATAGATGATGGTTGCTTCTTGCTTCTCGGCATGAATATTGGCAATACTGATCGGTCTTCTCAGCAGCGGTGTCATGGACTCGCTGACCTTGATATGAAGAAATTGTCCAGCCGTTTGAAAGGAGTCCACAAGGTCACCTTTTAATGTCATTTCGTAAATATGATCAGCGATCTCTCGATTTGAGACGACCGTCAAGTATGCTTTTTTCATATCGTTACTGTCACCTCAGCATTCGTTTTCACTTCTGGCATTTCGTCCGCTCTAAATGTCATGCTTTCTAGTACTCTTAAAATCGCTTCTGCTGTATCTAGCGACGTTAAGCAAGCTACGCCATTTTCAACAGCTTCACGTCTGATTCTAAAGCCGTCTCTTGCCGGCTGTTTTCCTTTTGTCAGAGTGTTGATGACAAATTGGGCTTCCCCGTTTCGAATGACATCGAGAAGGTTTTTGCCTTCTTCTCCTATTTTGCCGACAACACTTGATGGGATGGAGGCTTGTTTTAAGTAATTCGCTGTTCCTTCTGTCGCTAAAATATGGTAGCCGATTGAATGGAATCTTCTCGCAATCTCCAGTCCCTCTTCTTTATCCTTATCAGCAACTGTCAGAAGAACTGTCCCATCTTTAGGAATTTGAATGCCTGATGCAATTAATCCTTTGTAAAGAGCTTTTTCGATTGTGACATCTTTCCCCATGACTTCACCTGTCGATTTCATCTCAGGTCCGAGTGTAATATCGACTCTTCTTAGTTTTGCAAAAGAGAAGACTGGAACTTTGACGTACACCCCTTCTTGCTCTGTGTGAAGTCCTTCTTCGTAGCCATAGTTTTTGAGTTTTTCTCCTAAAATGACTTTTGTCGCTAGGTTTGCCATCGGGATGCCCGTGATTTTACTTAAGAAAGGAACTGTCCGGCTTGAACGCGGGTTCACTTCAAGTACGAACACTTCACCTTTTGAGAGAACAAATTGAATGTTTAGCAGCCCAATAATGTTGAGTCCTTTTGCAAGCTTGATCGTGTATTCTGCGATCTTCGCTTTGATCTCTTCAGACAATGTTTGCGGCGGGTAAACCGCAATCGAGTCACCAGAGTGAACCCCGGCTCTTTCAATGTGTTCCATAATGCCAGGGATCACGACAGTTTCGCCATCAGACACGGCATCTACTTCGATTTCTTTTCCTGTTAAATATTTGTCAATTAAGACTGGGTGCTGCGGATTGACTTTCACTGCATTCTCCATGTAGTGAAGAAGCTCGGCTTCTTGATAAACAATTTCCATCGCACGACCGCCTAATACATAGGAAGGACGGACAAGGACTGGGTAGCCGATCTGATTGGCAATCGCTACAGCTTGAGGCACAGAAGTAGCTGTTTTTCCTTTAGGCTGCGGCACGCCGAGTGCTTCTAATGTTTGTTCAAACTTGTCCCTGTTTTCGGCTCGGTCTAGGTCTTCAAGAGATGTGCCGAGAATCTTCACCCCTCTATTTGATAATTCATCTGCTAGGTTGATTGCTGTTTGTCCGCCGAACTGGACAACGACTCCTTCAGGTTGCTCAAGATCGATGATGTGCATCACATCTTCTACAGTGAGTGGTTCAAAGTAGAGCTTGTCTGAAATACTAAAGTCTGTTGAGACCGTTTCAGGGTTGTTGTTAATAATGATTGCTTCATACCCTGCTTGTTTAATTGCCCACACAGAATGAACGGTCGCATAATCAAATTCTACTCCTTGACCGATTCTAATAGGACCTGAGCCTAATACGATGACGCTTTTCTTGTCTGTACGTTCTGATTCATTTTCATCTTCATACGTGCTGTAGAAATATGGCGTCTCGGATTCAAATTCAGCCGCACAAGTATCTACCATTTTGTAAACAGGTACGATGCCTGCTTCTTGTCTTAGCGTATAGACATCCGCTTCATTCATATTCCACTCGCGGCTAATATAGATGTCTGAGAAGCCTTTTTCTTTCGCTTCTTTTAATACGTCTGTATTGCCTTTGTTTTCTTTTAATGTCTTTTCAAAAGCGATGATGCCTTCCAGTTTATGAAGGAAGAAGTAATCAATTTTTGAGAACTCATGTATTTGTTCAACCGTATAGCCTCTTCTAAGTGCCTCGGCGATATAGAATAATCGTTCGTCTCCCGCCTTGATAATCCGCTTTTCAAGCACTTCGTTTGTGATATCTGCTTCATCTTTTAATTCAATGTGGTGCACATCCGCTTCAAGTGAACGAACAGCCTTTAGAAGAGACTCTTCTAATGTACGACCGATCGCCATTACTTCACCCGTTGCTTTCATTTGCGTACCAAGACGTCTGTTGGCCGATTCGAATTTATCAAACGGCCAGCGCGGAATTTTAGACACAATATAGTCGAGTGCCGGTTCGAAGGCGGCATAGGTTTTACCTGTGACTGGGTTCATCATTTCATCAAGCGTTAAGCCGACAGCAATTTTCGCTGCAAGTTTGGCAATTGGATAACCAGTTGCTTTCGACGCAAGTGCAGAAGAGCGACTCACGCGCGGATTTACTTCGATGATATAGTATTGAAAGCTGTCTGGGTCAATTGCCAGCTGTACGTTACATCCGCCTTCAATCCCAAGTGCCCGGATCAGCTTGAGCGACACATTGCGAAGCAGCTGATATTCACGGTCACTTAACGTTTGGCTTGGCGCCACAACGATACTGTCTCCTGTGTGGATACCGACTGGATCAAAGTTTTCCATGTTACAAACAACAATCGCATGATCACCGCTATCACGCATGACTTCATATTCAATTTCTTTAAAGCCTGCAATACTTTTTTCAAGTAAGCATTGTGTGACTGGGCTTAGCTTCAAACCGTTTTCGACGATTTCCTTCAGCTCTTGCTCGTTTGTACAAATTCCGCCGCCTGTTCCGCCTAATGTATAAGCTGGTCTCACAATGACAGGGAAACCAATTTGATTCGTAAACGCCATCGCTTCTTCTAGGTTATGGATGATTTCACTTTCTGGTACAGGCTCATTTAGTTCATTCATCAAATTACGGAATAGATCTCTGTCCTCTGCTTTTTGAATAGCTGAAAGTTTTGTTCCTAATACTTCAACACCACATTCAGCTAATACGCCAAGGTCTGATAATTCAACAGCAAGGTTAAGTCCAGTTTGTCCGCCAAGTGTTGGCAAGATCGCATCAGGACGTTCTTTTCGAATGATTCGTGTTAAGAATTCTGGTGTCAGTGGTTCGATGTATACCTTATCGGCCATTTCTGTATCTGTCATGATGGTCGCTGGATTGGAATTCACAAGAACGACTTCATAGCCTTCTTCTTTCAGTGCTAAGCAAGCCTGTGTGCCTGCATAGTCAAACTCCGCTGCCTGACCAATGATGATTGGACCTGAACCGATAACTAAAATCTTTTTGATGTCTACGCGTTTTGGCATACTTCTTCCCCTTCTTTCTCAGTTGTATGAATCATGTCCATGAACTGGTCGAATAAGTAGTTCGCATCTTCTGGACCTGGTGATGCTTCTGGGTGGTACTGGACAGTGAATGCTGGTGCTTCTTTATGTTTTAAGCCTTCAATTGTATTGTCGTTTAGTGCGATGTGTGTGACTTCGAGCACGTCCTCGTTAATGGCACTAACTGTGTAGCCGTGGTTTTGAGCTGTCAGTGTGACCTTGCCGGTTGCTAGTTCTTTCACTGGGTGATTCGATCCTCTGTGACCGAATTTCATTTTTTCAGTACTTGCGCCGCATGCAAGCGCGAATAATTGATGTCCAAGGCAAATGCCAAAGAGTGGAACTTTTCCAATCAATTGCTGAATCATCTCGACTGCTTCTGGTACATCCACAGGATCCCCAGGGCCGTTTGAAAGCATGATTCCATCAGGCTTCAACTGCAGTACTTCATCTGCCGTGATATTGTACGGCACCACAATGACATCACAGTCCCGTTTATTGAGCTCGCGCAAAATGCCGTGCTTCATGCCGAAATCGACAAGGACAATTCTTTTTCCTCTTCCCGGGCTTGGATACGCATTTTTCACTGATACTTGACTCACTTGATCTGTTGGCTGCTGCATTGTTTGAAGGCGGCGGACCACATCTTCCACTTGTTCATCCGGTCCTGCAAATGCCCCTCTTAAAGTACCTGCACTTCGAATCATTCTCGTCAGCTTTCGTGTATCGATTCCGCTAAGCCCTGGAATGTTTTTCATTTTTAAATACTCATCGAGCGAGTATGCAGAGCGCCAGTTTGAGGGCTTTTCACAAAACTCCTTCACAATCAGCCCTTTTACAAACGGTGTGATCGATTCAAAATCATCACGGTTAATCCCATAGTTGCCGATAAGCGGGTAAGTGAGTGTGACAATTTGTCCACAGTATGATGGATCAGACAAAATTTCTTGATAACCTGTCATCCCTGTATTAAAGACGACTTCTCCGACTGACGATTCTAAGCTGCCAAAGCCTGTTCCTTCGAATACTGTTCCGTTTTCTAGCACTAAGCGTCTCTTCATTTTACTAGTCTCCCCTCTTCATACACGACTTTCCCAGATGCAAGTGTCATGACCGGCCATCCTGATACAGTCAATTTGTCAAACGGTGTATTTTGTCCTTTTGATAAGAAGCTCTTTTTATCGATTGCCATTTCTTTGTTTAGATCAATGAGTGTAATATCAGCTGTTTGTCCTTCTTCCAGCTTTCCATAAGGAAGGGAGAAGGCTTCTGCTGGCTTGATCGTCATATAATCAACGAGTTTTTTTAATGTCCATTCGCCTGTTTTGACAAATCGCGTGTAAAGAAGCGGGAACGCTGTTTCAAGCCCAACTATTCCAAAAGGTGCGCGTTGCATCGTTTCGTTCTTTTCTTCTTCTGTATGCGGTGCATGGTCTGTTGCGATGAAATCAATCGTTCCATCTAACAGTCCCTCGATTAGTGCCTCGCGATCCTCTTTTCCTCTAAGAGGCGGGTTCATTTTATAGTTCGTATCAAGCCCTGGGATGTCTGCATCACATAGGAGCAGGTGATGCGGTGACACCTCTGCCGTCACACGGATGCCTGCTTTTTTTGCATCGCGAACGACTCGCACAGATTCTTTCGTACTGATATGACATACATGATAATGACAGTTCGCTGCTTCTGCTAAAAGAACATCTCTTGCAATATGCACCGATTCACAAATGGACGGTATTCCGTTTAATTCATTCGCTTTTGAAAATTCTCCTTCATGAACGCATCCTCCGTAAATGAGCGAGTTATCCTCACAGTGCGCGACAATGGCTTGATCAAGACTTGCTGCCTTTTTCATCGCTTCGTACATCATACCTGCTGTTTGGATGCCAACCCCGTCATCTGTGAAAGCGAAGGCGCCTGCTTCTTTTAGTGCTGCAAAGTCTGTCATCTCTTCCCCAATTTGTCTAGTTGTGATGGAGGCGTATGGCAGTACTCTGACAGAAGAGGTCTCTTCGATTCGATTCATGAGCCATTCCATTTGCTCTTTTGTATCTGGAACTGGGCGTGTATTCGGCATCGCTGCAATCGTAGTATAGCCGCCTCTTGCTGCTGCTTTAGAGCCTGTTTCAATCGTTTCCTTTTTCTCTCCGCCTGGCTCTCTTAAATGTACATGCAGATCAATTAAGCCTGGTGAAACAAATAGCCCTTTAGCATCAATGACCTCTTCTCCGTCTTCTCTTTCTAAGTGACCAATCGCTTGAATCACTTTTCCTTCTACCCTAATATCCTGCTGCACTTTTTCACCTGTGCTTGTTAAGATAAAACCGTTTTTAATGAGATACGACATAGACAGAATCTCTCCCTTTTTGATGTAGTCTGCTATTTTGAAAAGCTCTTTTTAATACCGCCATTCGGACATAAACGCCATTTTCCATTTGCTTGAAAATTCGTGACTGCTTTGATTCCACTAAAGAATCATCTATCTCCACACCCCTGTTTACTGGTGCTGGATGCATGATAATGGCTCGTTCTTTCATGTTGTTTGCCCTGTTTACTGTTAATCCATAAGTCGATAAGTATTCTTCATTACCCATTTTTTTAGCGTGCCGTTCATGCTGGATTCTAAGCAGCATCACCACATCAGATTGTCTAATGGCTTCGTCTACTTGGACATACGTTCCGTGAGGATTTTGCTCATCTTGGAAGGAAGCAGGTCCTGAGAAAAGGACTGTCGCTCCGAGCCTTGAGAGTACTTCCGCATTCGACCTTGCCACCCTGCTGTGCTTGATGTCTCCATGAATCGAAATCGTTAAGCCCTCAAAGCCGCCAAACTCTTCATAGATGGTCATTAGGTCAAGCAGTGATTGGGTCGGGTGCTGCCCGCAGCCATCTCCAGCATTGATGATGGGAATCCCAACCTTCCCGATCAGTTCGTTGTAATATTCATCGGTGCTGTCTCTGATCACACAAGCTTTCACGCCGATGGATTCGAGCGTTTTTACCGTATCGTAAAGAGTTTCGCCTTTTTGAACAGAGGTGCTTGCCGCATCTAAGCTTAGTACATTCATCCCCAGCTTCTTTTCGGCGACTTCGAAGCTAAATCGTGTTCTTGTGCTTGGTTCAAAAAAGAGATTTGCTACAAATTCTCCCGCTAAACCAAGCTCTTGCTTCCCCTTTTTGAGAGTCGTTGCTTCTTCAATCAGCTGTAAAATCTCTTCTTTAGACAAGCTGCTCATTGTCGATAAATCATTCATTTTTTCTTCCCCCTCTAGTTTTTCATCACTTTCAGGTTCAAAAAAACCCTAAGCCTCGGCAGCTTAGGGTTCTCCAAAAGAAGCAGCGGCACGTTCGTGCATTCTGCTCATTTTAGAACCCTTGTCAGCCTCACTGGACTTCTTTTAAAAGGTTTTCTGTATTCGATTCATTTGACTCGTCATCCTCCGCTTTTTGCTGCGGCAGGATCAGGTTCAACAGGACACCCGTGATGGCAGCAAGTGCCATTCCAGATAGTGTGAGGTTGATTTGTTTCACCTCAATGAATGCCCCTCCAATTCCGATGACTAAGATGACTGATGCGATAATGAGATTACGCTTTTCTTCAAAATTCACTTTATGATCAATCAGGATTCTCAGACCGCTTGAGGCAATGATTCCAAAGAGCAGGAATGAAACGCCTCCCATGACCGCGGACGGCACTGTACTGATTAATGCTGAGATTTTTCCGACAAAGCCGAAGCAGATTGCAAATACTGCTGCTCCGCCGATGACGAAGATACTGAACACTCTTGTGATGGCAAGGACGCCGATATTCTCTCCATACGTTGTTGTCGGCGGTCCGCCAATGAGTGAAGCGAAGATTGTCGCCGCACTGTCTCCTAAAATGGAGCGGTGAAGACCAGGTTTTTTAATAAAATCTTGCCCGACAACTTTACTTAACACCACTTGGTGGCCGATGTGCTCAGACATTGTCACAAAGGCAACCGGCACCATTACGGTGAGAATGCTTAAAGTCACAGCTGGTGTGTAGTCCACAAATGGTACAACGAAGTCTGGTACAGCAAACCATTTTGCATCAATGACCGGCTGGAAGTTCACAATGCCTTGTGATAAGGCAAAGAGATAGCCGCTGATAATGCCGATTAATACTGGGATCAAGCTAAGGAATCCTCTTAGGAAAATCATGCTGATAATCGTGACAGCCAGTGTGAAGCCGGCGACCATTAGGTGCTTCAGGCTGTAAACAAGCTCGGTTGCATTCGGATCAGCATACATCGCCATGTTGACAGCTGTTCCAGCGAGTCCGAGTCCGATGACCATAATGACCGGCCCTACGACGACCGGCGGTAGAAGTTTCATCAGCCAGCCTGTACCGAGCCATTTAATAAATAGTGCAATGAGTGCATAAGCGACACCCGCCATGAAGGCACCCACCATGGCGGCTCCAGGGCCGCCTGTGGCTTTCACATTCAGTATGGGGGCGATAAAAGCAAAGGACGATCCAAGATACGCTGGAATTTGGCCTCTTGTGATGATTAAGTAAACTATGGTTCCAACACCACTTGAGATGAGCGCGACCGCTGGACTCATATCGATGATTTTTGGTACTAGAATGGTTGCACCAAACATGGCAAACAAATGCTGAAGGCTAAGTGACAGCCATGTGAACGGTTTTGGGATATCTCGAATGCCTAAATTGGCTTTTTGCTGACTCATGATTTTCCTCCTAGATGTGTCCTTTTTCATTAAAAAAGCCTCTTTGCGAGTACGCGCAAAGAGGCCTAGAAAAACCGTACACGTCATGTTTGCCGTGCTTGGTATCTCTGTTATTGCCCTCTTTGCAAACTCTCTGGAATGCATTTAAAAAGGTTATTTTTCATATATAGCGACAAGGTCGTTTTGATCTACTTCATTCAGTTGAACCATAACTGTCTCTGCTTTTGATGTCGGAATGTTCTTCCCGATATAATCCGCTCGAATCGGTAGCTCCCGGTGTCCCCGGTCGACGAGAACAGCAAGCTGAATGGAAGATGGTCTTCCTACATCCACAAGGGCATCCATGGCTGCTCTGACGGTTCTGCCTGTAAACAGGACATCGTCAACGACAATCAGTGTTTTGTCATTAATGTCAGCTGGAATGTCTGCACCCTTCACAAGCGGGTCTTGGTTCTCTGTCTTTTTTGTCAGGTCATCACGGTATAGCGTAATATCAAGTTCACCCACTATGACTGGATTTCCTTCAATTTGCTCGATGCGCTCTGCAAGGCGCTTTGCAAGATGAATACCTCTAGTCTTGATCCCCGCAAGGATGACATCTTTCATCCCTTTGTTGCGCTCAATCATTTCATGTGCAATTCGGGTAAGCGCTCGTCTGATCGCTTGTTCATCAAGAATGACTGCTTTTTGTTCCATCTTTTACACCTCTTTTTGACAAATAAAAAGCCCCTTCTGCAAAGGGCAGAGAGGGGCGTTCATTTGTGCATACACGTGCACAAATTGATCCGTTATCCTTCTCAGCCTCTCTGGACTGTTTTAAAGAATCTTCATTTCTTCGTTCATTATTTCAAAAAAAGAACGGCCTGTCAATCGTTATTTCTTAATGAATCGATAAAAGCTTGCATATCAGCAGGAACTGGTGCTGTGAACTCGATATATTCACCTGTTCTTGGATGATCAAATCCTAAAACACCTGCATGAAGCAGCTGACCATTGAAATCGACTGTCTTTCTCGGTCCATATTTCGGATCTCCTGCAAGCGGATAGCCGATATATTTCATATGAACACGAATTTGGTGTGTTCTTCCTGTTTCAAGTCGGCACTCCACCACCGTGAAATCCTGAAAGCGTTCAATCACATCAAAGTGAGTGACTGCTTGTTTTGCACTTTCTTTTGTGACCGTCATGCTTTGGCGGTCTTTTTTGTCTCTGCCAATTGGGGCATCAATTGTGCCTGTATCATGCTGAATGATGCCATGGACAACGGCCGTATATTTTCTTGTGACAGTTTTAGCCACAAGCTGATTGACGAGTGATTCATGCGCCATATCGTTTTTTGCGACCATTAACAGCCCAGATGTGTCTTTATCAATACGATGGACAATTCCAGGACGCATCACACCATTAATCCCTGATAAGTCCGTGCAATGTGCCATCAGGCCATTTACAAGCGTTCCTGACACGTGACCTGGTGCTGGATGAACGACCATTCCTCGTGGTTTATTCACCACTAGCACATCTGCATCCTCATAATAAATATCAAGATTCATTGGTTCTGCTTCTACATCTAGTACTTCTGGTTCTGGAATCTCGACTTTAATCTGATCTCCAGCTTGTACTTTGTAATTGGCTTTCACTTGTTTCCCGTTTACTTCGATCAGCCCATCCTTTACCCACTGCTGGACCTGGGTTCTTGACCATTCTGGTTCTGTCGTGCTTAGAAATTTATCAAGCCGTTCACTCGTTTGTTCTTCTGAAACGGCAATATTTACTTGATTCATGTAGTTGACTCCTTCGTTTTCTTTCCATCTAACAGCATTTGAATGAAGAGCAGAATAACTCCTACACATAGAGAAGAATCTGCAATATTAAAGATTGGGTAGTGATAATTCCCAAAGACGAAATGAGCAAAATCAACCACTTCCTGACGGAAAACACGGTCGATAAAGTTTCCAATCGCTCCGCCAAGCATTAATGCCAGTGCAACTCCAAGCAGCTTGTCCTTTTGCCCATGCTTTTGCAAATAATAAACAATTCCCGCAATAACAACGAGTGTGATCACATAGAAAAACCACATTTGTCCTTGGAGAATTCCCCATGCGGCGCCTGAATTTCGGTGAGACGTGATATAAAAGAAACCATCAATCACTGGATAAGAATCTCCGGGCATCATATTTTTGACAATGAGCCATTTTGTTAATTGATCTAAACAAATCATCACGAATGCGATTATGTAATAGAACACACACGTTCCTCCATCTTCATACTTTGATCTTTATGCATTTTATCAAGAAAACAGGAAGGAGTAAAGAAACTTTAGTTGACAGACAAAAACCTCCCTACATATGGAAGGCTTCAAAATGAGAATCATCTGATTCATGAGGATAAGGAGTGAATGCTTTTTTCTCGTATTGCTTATGATATAAAAAGTCGTCAGCCGTGCGGGCGGTAGGAAGAATACTCATTTGTTCAAGCGGAATGACATCACCTGTCGCCTCACATATACCAAAGGTTCCTTGCTCAATTTTTGCAATAGCGAGAGACACATCTTGAAGTTCTTCTTTGATGTGATAAAGAAGCGTTGCCGTTTGGACCTCGTTCATTGAGACATGCTCAGCGGGTGAACGAAATGATGCGTATTCAAACAGTTTAGCTTGCAGCTCTTCTTTCATTTGAAGGAGTTCCGTGTAAATCGTCTCTAGATCGCCATTCATGTCGCTATTTCAACTCCTGCCCTGTCGTGATAATCATATTGTTGCCCCGGCTGTCCACTTTAAAGCCATAAGATTTTTCCTTTCGTTCTAAACGCTGTCATTTCCGCAAAAAAGAAAACACCCCGCATATGGCGGGGCGCTAGTTGGTCATATCACACTGTTAATTCTGGTAATATTTTTCCACGATTTCAGCATTTTTCAGTGACAATGTTGGATATTTCGGATTTGCACCAACATCTTTTGAAATAATACGAGAACGTTCGCATAGTTCTCCTTCTGCTTTTTGAACCAAAATTCTTCCTGAAGTGTATTCAGGTGCTGATGTGTCAGCATTTTGCTCATCTTCTACCGTTAATTCAGAGATGATAAAGAGCTGCTTCACATCTTCTTTAATGGATGCAAGAAGGTTTTTCACTTCTTCTGTCGCATAAAGGGTCACACTTGCTTCAAGAGAACGTCCGATGACTTTCTCGTTACGCGCAATTTCGAGCGCTTTTAGCACATCGTCACGCACTTCCATAAAGCGGTCAAACTTCGCTTCTGTCGCTTCCGCTTGAGAAACAGCCACACCTTCTGGCATATCTGTTAACTGAACACTTGGCTCTTCAACAAAGCTTAAGTGGCTCCATAATTCATCTGCTGTATGCGGAAGAATTGGTGCAGTCAGCTTCACTAATGCCATTAATGTTTCGTAGAAGACCGTCTGCATGCTACGGCGGTCTGGATGATCCGCATGCTCAATGTACACGACATCCTTTGCAAAGTCGAGATAGAAAGAGCTTAGCTCAATTGTACAGAAATTGTGAATCGCATGATACACGACCGCAAATTCGTAATCATCATAAGCCTTTTTCACTTTATCAATCAATTTGTTTAATTTGATCAAGATATATTGATCCACTTCGCGAAGCTCTTCTACAGGTACTGCATTGACTGCTGGATCAAAGTCAAATAGGTTACCATGCAGGAAGCGGAACGTGTTACGGATTTTACGATAGACCTCTGCTACTTGTTTTAAGATATCATCAGACACCGGGTGATCGGCTTGATAGTTGACAGAAGATACCCAAAGTCTTAGAATCTCTGCCCCAAGCTGCTTCGCTACCTTTGTTGGGTCAATTGTATTGCCTAATGATTTACTCATCTTGCGTCCTTCTTTATCAAGCGTAAAGCCGTGGCTGAGAACACCTTTATACGGTGCTTTTCCAGTGACTGCAACTGCTGTTGATAAGGAAGAGTTAAACCAGCCGCGATATTGGTCAGAGCCTTCAAGGTAAAGGTCTGCCGGACGAACAAGATCATCTCTTTCTTCTAAAACAGCTTGGTGAGAAGAACCAGAATCAAACCATACATCCATGATGTCCTGCTCTTTTGTGAATTCACCGTTTGGACTGCCTGGGTGTGTAAAGCCTTCTGGCAATAGTTCTTTCGCTTCTTTTTCAAACCAAATATTCGAGCCATGTTCTCTAAATAATTGAGAGACATGCTGAATGGTTTCATCTGTGATGATCGGCTCACCATTTTCTGCATAAAAGACCGGAATTGGAACGCCCCATACACGCTGTCTTGAAATGCACCAGTCGCCTCTGTCACGCACCATATTGAATAGGCGCGTTTCGCCCCATGCTGGCACCCATTTCGTTTCTTTAATATTGTCTAATAGCGCTTCTCTGAAGTCTTTAATCGAAGCAAACCACTGAGCGGTTGCACGATAAATCGTTGGTTTTTTCGTTCTCCAGTCATGCGGGTAGGAGTGCGTGATAAAGTCGAGCTTTTTCAGCGCGCCTTTTGCTTCAAGCTGTTCTGTGATAGCTTTATTGGCATCCTCGTAAAATAGACCTTCAAAACCAGGCGCTTCTTCTGTCATGACACCTTTTTCGTCTACTGGACATAGTACGTCAAGACCGTACTTCATGCTGACAATAAAGTCATCTTCCCCGTGACCTGGTGCTGTGTGAACACAGCCTGTACCTGCATCCGTTGTCACGTGGTCACCAAGCATCACAAGGGAATCTCTACCATAGATCGGATGCTCTGCAACGACGTTATCTAATTCTTTTCCTTTTAATGTTTTCACGACTTCATACTCTTCAAAGCCAAGCGTTTTTGCCACTTGTTCAACAAGCTCAGATGCGACAACATATCGCTCAGCACCTACTTGAAGAACACTGTACTCTAGGTTTGGATGAACACAAATACCAAGGTTTGCAGGAAGTGTCCAAGGTGTTGTTGTCCAGATGATGAATTGTTCGCCGTTTTCAAGTACGCCTTTTCCATCTTTCACTTTAAATGAAACGTAAATGGATGGTGAACGTTTGTCTTTATATTCAATTTCCGCTTCAGCAAGAGCTGACTCACTTGAAGGAGACCAGTTAACAGGCTTTAGTCCTTTGTAAATATAGCCTCTCTTCGCCATTTCTCCGAAGACAAGAATTTGCTGCGCTTCATACTCAGGCTTTAACGTGACATATGGATTGTCCCAGTCTGCTCTGACGCCTAATCGCTTAAATTGATTGCGCTGACCCTCGATTTGCTTCCATGCATACTCCTCGCATAGTTTGCGGAATTCAGCTGTCGACATTTCTTTACGTTTGACTTTTTTATTTTTAGTGAGTGCTGTTTCAATTGGTAAGCCGTGTGTATCCCAGCCCGGTACGTACGGTGCGTGGAACCCATTCATTGATTTAAAACGGACAATAAAATCTTTTAGGATTTTATTGAGTGCGTGCCCCATATGAATGTCACCATTCGCATATGGAGGTCCATCATGCAAAATAAAGGTCGGGCGTCCTTTTGTCCGCTCTAAAACCATTTGATAGATGTCTTGTTCTGCCCACTCCTCTTGGATTTCAGGCTCTTTGTTCGGCAAGTTCCCTCTCATTGGGAATTCTGTTTTCGGCATTAATAAGGTGTCTTTGTAGTTCATACCCATTCCTCCATATGCAAATTCTGATTAAAAAACAATAAAAAAAGCCCTCTCATCCCATAAGGGACGAGAAGGCTTGTCTCGCGGTACCACCCTTTTAGACAAGCGCTATTTAAACAGCCGCTTATCCACTCTAAAATCGTAACGTGATCAGACGCCTTTTCTTACTGGTCATTTCAGAAAAGGAACTAAAGGGGTGATCTCATTGCAGCATCTCGTAATGTCAGGCTTCCACCATCCCTGATTCGCTTTATTACGCATATGACAACTGCGAGTGTCCCTTTCAAACGTTTATCTCTTGTTAATTTATGATGGTATTATATGAAACTTGTACACGTCATGTCAAGGTGATGCGCTTATTCTTTTTCGTCAAAGACAGCGTCAACTTCATATTCCAGTAAATGATCCCAATCGTCATTTTTTAGAAGATCAAGCTGAGCTTCGATGAGCATTTGGAAGCGAGTTCTAAAGACTTTCGACTGCTTCTTCAGCTCTTCGATTTCCATCGCAATCTTTCTTGATTTTGATAGCGCTTCGTTAATAATACGATCTGCATTTTTCTCTGCTTCACGAATGATCAATTTCGCTTCTTTATCAGAATGACGTTTGACGTCTTCAGCTGCTTCCTGCGCCACAAGAATCGATTTGTTTAATGTCTCTTCAATTGTCGCAAAATGACCAAGTCTTTCATCAAGCTCGTTTACTTTTTCTTCGAGTTCATTCTTTTTGCGAAGCACGATTTCGTAATCTTTACGTACTTGGCTTAAAAACTCGTTTACTTCATCTTCGTCATAGCCGCGAAAGCTTTTTGTGAACGTTTTATTATGAATATCATTAGGTGTTAATGGCAACCTCGCCACCTCCAGATTCAAGTTCGTTATGTCAGAAGCTCAAATGTTACTTTAAATTTATCTTTTTTTGTCTTCCCATCAATCGTTTTGAGGCTAAAGCGGCCAAATCCCCTAACAGAGAGCTGATCGCCTTCGCCGATTGTAAAGGAAGGGTCCTCAGTGACTTTCCAGTTAACTTTGACAAGCCCATTTTTGACCAAAAGCTGTGCCTTTTGCCGAGACTGACGGCTGATTGCAGCACATACCGCATCAAGCCGCAGTGAAGAAATCGTATCTTCCTTGATGTCAGTCTTGCTCTTAACCGGCTTTAAATCTGCCTGCGTGATTTCCTCTAATGAAACGGAGGCTCTGCCGACATGCGTCAGCTGCGCCCGAACAAAATCGGCGACATCACTCGTACAAATAAACTGCACATCTTCCTCTGAAAATAACAAATCTCCAAATTTTTGACGCTTCAAGCCTGTCCCAATCAGTGAACCAAGGAGCTTCGGGTGTTCTAACGAAATAAACTTTTTCGCATAGTTCACCTGAAAATAAGAGAGCTCAGCATCCTGAGTAGCCGGTTGTAAATATTCAGGATAAATGAGAGCTCTTTTGCGCTCCGCTCCCTCATAACCGCCAAAAAACATGATCCCAAGCTCATCAGCATGCTGGATGATGGACTCGGTAATAAACTGCTCACGCGGATCAAGAAAGTCTGTTAATTTCATTCGATACTGGTCGAGTGCGATTTTTTTCCAGCCTAACACTTGGTCGACAAATGGCTGTTCGTCTTTTCTAAAATGTTGATAAATATCGCTCATTTTGTTCCCCTCTTATGTAAAAGAGCCTGGCAGCGCCAAGCCCGGCAGCCTGTCTACATGAAGCGTGCAATCATATTGTAAAGACCAGTTAGTCCATATGTTGATGCAAAACGAATCACAAGCAATGCCACAATTGGCGAGATGTCAATCATGCCAATTGGCGGAATAATTTTACGAAATGGTTCTAAATATGGTTCGCAAATATTTGTCAGAAAACGCCCAATTGATGTTTCTCTTGCTGATGGCACCCATGACATAAAGATGTAAATAATAATCGCGAATGAGTAAATCGTTAATACCGTTCCTAAAAAATTAAAAATCAAATTTAGAATCACTATGATTTACCACCTCTGAGGTTCTTCCTCTGTCAAAAGTTCTGATATTGTGCCAGATACATCTACATTATCAGGTGTACAGAGGAATATATTCGAGCCAATGCGCTGGATATCTCCACCGATTGCATATACAGTGCCGCTTAAGAAGTCGATGATTCGCTTTGCTTGATCGTGCTGAATGCGCTGCAAATTGACGACGACTGCACGTCTGTTTTTAATATGGTCTGCAATCTCCTGCGCTTCTGCATAAACACGCGGCTCACTTAACACCACTTTAGAGGATTTCTGCACGCTTTGCAAGCTGACGACATTTTGTTTTCCTGTCTGCGGACGCTCTTGAAATGCCGCTTTGTCCTTTGTTCCTTTTTCTTCTTGGACTGGTTCTCTTTCTTCATCAATATATTCGTACTCATACTCTTCATCGTCGAGAGTGAAAAAGCTTTTAAACTTATTTTTTATGCTCATGTCACGCACCTCCTGTTTCATTTCCAACAAGTGAAGAGCCAATCCGAACGAATGTCGCACCTTCTTCAATTGCGATTTCAAAATCATTTGACATGCCCATCGATAAATGCTGACAAGGTGCATTTACTTGGTTAAGATGTTTTACTTCTTCTTGAAGGTTTTTTAATGTTTTAAAGCAGTTTCGTATCACAGTGCGATCATCTGTAAATGGAGCCATCGTCATCAGTCCAGCAATTTCAATGTGTTTGAAATCAGCGAGCTGCTTGACAAATGGGATCACGTCTTCACTTTGTAAGCCATGTTTTGACTCCTCCAGCGATGTGTTCACCTGTACAAAACAGCGAACCGTGTGATCCGCTCTTTTTTCAATTTCATTCGCAAGAGAGATCCTGTCGAGCGAATGTAAGTAGTCAATGCTCTGAATGACAGATTTTACTTTTCGTGTTTGTAAACTGCCGATGAAGTGCCAGCTAATGCTTTCATCGGTTATAGCCGCTTGTTTTTCAAGTAACCCTTGGTCACGATTTTCACCAAAATGCAAAATTCCTGCTTCCTTGGCTTCTTGTGCTCGTTCAATTGAGACATATTTTGTGACAGCGACGACTGATATATCGTCTGGGTTCCGGCCGGCTCTTTTACATGCTTCGTTTATTTGTTCATTTATTTGTCTGAGATTCTCTCGTACATTCAATTGCTCTTATGCCTCCTTAAACCCGACAAAAGACATCATACGTCCTGTTTTTCCTTGATCACGCCGGTGTGAGAAGAATAGCTGATCATTGCAGCTTGTGCACATCGAACTGACATGTATGTTTTCTTCTTTCATCCCTGCATGTAGCAATACGTTTTTGTTTAATGTTTTTAAGTCTAATTTATATTGTCCTTGTGATATCTCGGAATACACATCCTCTGTAGAAAAGGGAAGCTGTTTCACTTGATTCAAGACCACATCATCAACTATGTAGCAACAGCTGCCAATGGATGGTCCAATGACGACTTGTATTTGATCGGTCTTAACACCTTCTTGGTTGACCCATAGATCTACCATTTTTGCACCAATTTGTTTGACGGTTCCTTTCCATCCGGCATGGGCTGTTCCGATGAGGCCATGTTGCGGAGCTAGAAAATAAAGCGGAACACAATCGGCGAAACAAAGAGCGAGCATGATGTTCGGTTCAGACGTATATAAGCCGTCTGTTCCAGGCAGTGCCTCATGATAATGAAGACTTCCTCTTCCTCTTTGCTCCTTGGTGACTTTCTTGATGCGGTCCTCGTGTGTTTGGTCTGCAAACACCCAATCAGAGAGCGGCACAGCAGTAGCATCTGCTATGACTTGACGATTCATTTGGACACTAGAAGCATCATCTCCTACATGGAGTCCAGTGTTCAATGATTGATATGGAGAAAGGCTGAAGCCGCCATTTTTTGTCGTAAATCCGGCTAATACCTCTTTACCAGAACATGTCATGTTCGTCCAATCATGAATCATCATTGCATAAGGTGATTTCTGCTGAAAGGGGTCATAATTGTGTGTCAAAGCTGCCTCCCACCTTTCATTCATCTCTCTTTATATCGCTCCTATTTTACCACAAGACATGCGTAGACAGTTAGTGGGATTCATTAAATATTACACTCAAATGTGCCCTTTCTACAGGTTTTTTTGCAAATTGATATGAAAACGTAATCTTTTTACCCGAAAAAGACATTGTTTGCTGAGAATGGAGAGCTTATGTTAAGGATCATTAAATGATTCATTGAGGAGTTATACGAATTTTAAGAAGACAATCGGACAAGTATCACATCTTCGCCAATTTTTACTATATTTCGCCACGGGACAATCATTTCCTCTTCTTTTCCGAAAAATCCCATCATTTTACCTGTACCGCCGATAATGATTGCTTGTATTTTACCACTCGTAACATTGATATCAATGTCCCCAATGGTGCCTAGTTTTTTTCCGCTGGACACATCGACAACATCCTTGATTTGGAATTCAGAAATACTGATCATCTGTCCTTCCCCGCCTTTCGTTTTCTACTATAATATGTATGATGGAAAAGCAGGGACGCAGACCAATAGTTTCTTTTATCTACAATTTACTTAAATGAGGACGGCCATTTCTCCACATCACATCTACCGGACATTCAAAGAAGGAAGAAAGCAAGTCGCTTGTCATCATCTCTTTTGTTTTCCCTTGATCAAAAACAGTCCCATCTTTTAATAATAAGGTGTGCTGAAAAACAGGCAAAATCTCTTCTGCATGATGGGTCGTGTAAAGCAAAGTAGGCGCATCAGGCTTTGAAGCAATGAATGAGATGGTCTCCAGCACCTGTTCTCTTGCTAAAAAATCAAGACCTGTCACAGGCTCATCTAAAATCAGGAGCTTGGGATCATTCATTAAAGCCCTCGCAATCAGGATTTTCTGCTTTTCTCCTTGCGAGAGGGTTTCATATGTCCGGTTTGCATATTTGAACGAACCAAATGCTTTTAATAGATCAATGGCTTTCTCCCTTATCTCATCTGTCGGGGTTTCATAAAGCCCGATAGAGGCAAATGCCCCGCTGAGAACAATTTCAAATGCATTGTCGTCTCTGTGCAGTTTCTTTTCAAGTCCCGCAGAAATGAGGCCAATTTTCTTCCTGAGCTTTTCGCCAAGAGCCTCCTTGCCAAAGATATGTCCCAGCACGGTCATCTCACCTGATGTAGGGAAATAATATGAGCAGAGCATATTTAATAAAGCGGTTTTCCCCGCACCATTTAAACCGTAAAGCACCCAGTGCTCCTCTTTGTTCACATGCCAGTCAACAGACTGAAGCAGCCATTTTCCATTTCGTTTTAATGAAACATTCTTCAATTCAAGTGACACCATCATTTCCCCCTGAGTAAAAATTCTGAATAAACAAATAATGAATGTTTACAGCATATCGCAATTGCTCTTTCTGGTAAACCTCACATAAAAAAAGCTGCTCCTTCTACGGAACAGCTTTTCTTCATAGCTACGAAATTTCAATTCGTACGCCTTCTTTTATATCAGGAAACGTGTGCGGGGATGCAAAGACAGCTCCCGGTAATACATCATCAAACGGCTCTTGGAAGTAGATCGAAATATGGCCGAGTTCTTTAAAGTTGTCATTTGCTTTATTGCCGAGGGCTGTGATCGTGTACGTTTGATCGCCCACTTGAATGGTACCGCCCAGTTTCAACGGCTCTTCTTCTAAATGTTCGAACTCATGAATGACGGACATATCTCTTAATTCCTGCGGCGCTGCGGGTCCAAATAAAACAATCAGCTTATCTTCTTTAAATTGCGGGACTAAGATCCCGATTTCTTTTACGACAGATTGTGTGACCATGTATATCGATTCCTCCTTTAATACGTTTAATACATACCGAAGCTGGCAGCGTATGCGATCACAACAGATAGAACCCCTGTAATGAGACGGCTATACAAAACAGCTGGTACTCCATATTGTACCGTTTCCGGCTTCGCTTCACCAAGTGACAGACCCACTGGAATGAAATCACACCCTACTTGACCGTTGATGGCAAATAGTGCAGGAAGTGCAAATTGAGGCGGGATATTTCCTAGTGCAATTTGACTACCAATGAGAACACCGATTACTTGTGCAATGACTGCACCAGGTCCTAAGACAGGTGATAGGAATGGCAATGTACAGACCACAACGAGCAGTAAGAGTCCCCATATAGATCCTGCCAATGGTGATAGAAAATGGGCAATCAAGTCACCAATTTTTGTATAATTGATAATTCCAATTAACATACTGACAAATGCCATGAATGGAATAATGTTTTTCAAAAGCATATCAACGGAATCACGGCCAGCCTGGTAGAACGTACCGGTAACTTTCCCAATTCCTCTTGAGAACCTCATCAGGAAATTACCTTTTTCCTGACGCTCGAGATTTTCCTCTTTCAGTTTTGAATAGGTTTCTTTGAAATTCTCCTTGTCAATCGGCTCACTGTTTTCCTGACCTTCTACTTTTTCCTCACCACTTGATGCATCCGCAAAGGAAATATCTTTTTCTGTGACGCCTGATACGAAGATATCCTCTGTAATATGTTTTGCAAGCGGTCCAGAAGGAGAGGATGCCAAAACGTCTACAGTTGGAATGCGCTTCATTGGATAAAGTCCGATTCGTGCGGTTCCTCCGCAGTCAATGACAACACACATCATTTCATCTTCTGGTATCGAGTTTTTAAAGCCGTCACATGCTTCTGTCCCTGTCATTTCTGCAATTTTACGTGCAACTGGGTGAATGCCTCCCCCTGTAATGGAAACAACCTTTCTTTTTTTACCGGTTGGTTCAAGCTCCAAGCCTTCTCCCCATCCGCCAGCACCTTTTGCAACAAATACTTTGTGGTTTGTCATGTCTAACCCTCCCCTATTGTGAATTCGCTTTCATTTTTCCTGCTAAGTACTTTGTAATCCATTCAGTAATAATACCGCGAAGTAAAATGACGACGATCCCGACTAAGAAGTACCGTACAGCAAGCTCTGACATTGAGTATCCTGCTTCTTTAATACCGTTCGCAATCCCTAAGTAGACAAACAGTTCTCCTGCGTTGGCATACGGAAACAGTGATGTCACCGGATGAACAAATGAAACAGCTGAATCATAGAATGCTGGTTTTTGTTTTTCGGGTAAGAAGCGGCCAAACGTATAAGCCATCGGGTTTGTCAAAATAAGAACGGATAAGATCGGCATTAACGTGTAGCGCAAAATGGTATATTTCGCAGCAAACTGAATCGCTCTATTCACTCGCTCTTCTCCAATAAACTTCATGACAGCATAAGTGAAAGTAAGTAACACAACAAGCGTTGGAACGATACCTGTAACAAGACCCATGAATTGCTTTCCGCCGGCTTCAAACATTCCGATAAAGTGCTCTCCAAACCATTGAATCCATTCCATGTTTCATCTCCCCTTTCTTTAGTTCACATTTGTTATATTTTTTTTCGAAATCGAGACAAGTGCCTGTTCAGCCGCCATGGAAAGTGCGTGCATGACAGCTGGCCCCTTTTTGCGTTTTTTCAACGTCTGCTTCATCATATGGTGCTCGTCTAACACAGCCCCTACATGCTTTCCTTCATATGAAGGGACTTCTTTAAATTTAGATAAGATCGACACACCGCCAAGCACATGGCATTTTTGAATGATATACGATTCATCTACAATGATGAGCGCAATGGCTCCAGGGCCAACTTTGCGCCGCTCCATTCCTGAAAATAAGTGATAGCCCTGCTTCCCTCTGTAATCATCAATAAATGAATCCATGCTCTTGCGGTAGTACTTGATTTGAATAAAAGATAACCCGTACTGCACAATGAGAATGATACAAAGTACGATCGCTAATTTTTCCACAGCTTCACGTCCTTATGATTGAAATAAATGATCTTGTAATGATCGCAGCTTCCAGACCGTTGTGTTTGAATCAAGCTCTACATCATCATGAGTCAGGAATTGTCCTAATTTGATGTCTTTTTTCGCTACGACTTTTCCGCTAATTAAACCAATTGGAATGTGGCCGTTCGTTTTCATGTCTTGATGTGTTTCAAGAACACCTCTTACAGAGTATCCGCCAATCCCGTCAAGTGATTCTCCAGCTTTAATATCTCTTTTTGCCACAGCGACTGTTTCTGATACTGGTACACCAATTGGGTGAATGGATGAATCATGCTGTAAGACCGCTTTTGCGATGGTAACAGGTGTTTCAAGACTCGCTAAGTGGAAAGGACGGTAAAGTGTGTAGTGTGGGCCTTTTCCAACTTTTAAGTAGCGCAGCTCTTCATCTACTGGCTCAAGGTCACTCTTCACGATGACAAATACACCTGGTGCAAGTCCATTTACATATTCAACGACTCCGAAGTTGTCGAGCACGCCGCCTTGCTGTTTTTGATTCAATTTATCTGCTACATTTTCTAAATTGGCTTCGACTCCGTGCATACCGACTTTATCTGGCAGAAGCCCAGTCGCGTTACTTAACAAGTTCATTTCCGCCATTGTTTTTGTTCCGTCCTGGAATGCAGCCAGCATATGTGAACTCATATGTTTACTATCTGCTTCTGCTTGACACGTATCTGGATTTGCTTCTGGGAAGAATGGGTTGTTCTTTCCTTTCCCTGCAACGAGTACCTCAAGACCCATTGTTTTCGCAAATTCATATAATTCTAGTGTTGCTGCTGGTTCGTCTCCAGCTGATCCTGAGTAAACAAGTCCTGCATTTGTGAATAACTTATGCATGACCAACCCGATGGTAATATCAACTTCTACATTTAAAAGAACGAGATGTTTTTTTGAATTAAGCGCTTCCAAAGAAATGTTTGCTCCGACCTCTGGGACACCTGTTGCATCTACGACAACTTCTACGGAATCTGATTGAATCACTTCTCTGTAATCATTTGTGACAACCATTTGATGCGGCTTTGCATGCTGCTTGTAAAAATTCGCTGCCTTCTCTGCTGCACTAAGGTGAATATCACAAACACCAGCAACAATCATGCCTGGAATTTTAGAAATTTGTGAAATGAGTCCAAAGCCCATTTGGCCTGCTCCAATAATCCCTACTTTGATTGGATCTCCACTGCGTTCTCGAGCTAACAATTGTTGATAGATTGACATCTAAATCATCCTTTCAGGTTTTCTTGCTTCTCAATAGATTGCTAGAAATATAATCTGAAACTTTTAACAAATGTTATAAAAATTAACAAAAATCTGTTTCTTGTAACATTTGTTATTTTGTTTATCATTTGTTATGAACTTAGTTTATATGATGTGTCAACTTTGTGTCAAGCTAAAATCGATAAAATTTTCAATCTTTTTGAGTCTAAAGACTCAAAAAAAAACTACCTAATGATATTAGGTAGTTACTTTAATAAGGCATCTCCAGTTCGTTCATCGGTAATTAATACATGAATTAATCCACCTGCTAATGCCGCCCGAATTGCTTCAATTTTTTCTTCGCCACCAGCGACACCTATGACAAGTGGAATTTCTTTTAGCTTTTGGGGGCTTATGCCCATCACCCGGTCGTTCCATGGGTGGGGATATACTTCCCCTTGATGATCAATAAAGTTATAGCAAATGTCACCTGCTACATCCTTTGCTTGAAGGATGTCCTCTTCACCGCTTGTCATATAAGATTTCACCATCGTTGAATGCTGCGGAACACCACCAATTCCGACAACCGCGATATTTGATGATTCTCCTAGTTCAATCACTTTTTTGATTGACGGCTGTCGGATCAGTACATCTTTCGCTTCTTTCGTATCAAGCATGACAGGTACATGTAAAAACTCACATTTAGATTTGAGCGCCTCTGTGCATCTCGCAATAATATAGTTGGCGTGGATATCGACATCTTCATTTCCCACACCTCCGACAAGCGGAACAAATGTCACGGATGGATAGTGCTGAACAGACGTAACCGCTTTCGCCATCTCATGCAGCGTTGTCCCAGAGGAAAACCCAATAACTTGTCCATCCTTCATCACTTTTAATAAAAAGCTTGCCGCCGCGGCACCGATTCGGCTTTTGGTTGTGTCTTTGCTGAGTGTTTCCACACAGACGACTTCTCGGAGCCCATATTTACGTTCTATTTTTCTTTCTAACGATCCATACTGTTGGTTGACTTCATCATGAATAATGATTTCCACGATTCCTGCTTCACGTGCTTTTGCCAAATATTTCGATATGAGCGAACGGCTAACCCCAACCGCTTCTGCAATGTTAGATTGAGTGGCGCCTTCTTCATAATACATATGCGCAACCTTAATGAGCAGCCTTCTTTCATCATGGAATGTCATAATAACCCTTCTTTCCGCTTAAATGTTCCCTAACAAATGCTATCTAAAATAACATTTGTTAAAAACAGATTAAATGAAAAAAATAACAGAGTCAATACTAGAGGAGTGTTCTCTCATAAGAATGAAAAAAGCCGCACATGAAGCGGCGGCTTTAAAAGATGTTTTTATTCATTTGTTTGATGGCTGCTTTTTCAAGCCTAGAGACTTGTGCCTGAGAAATCCCGATCTCTTCGGCAACTTCCATTTGCGTTTTGCCCTGGAAGAAGCGTTTGCGAAGAATCATTTTTTCCCTGTCGTTCAACCTACGCATGCCCTCTTTTAAGGCCAATTCTTCCACCCATTGTGTGTCTTTGTTCCGTTCATCACTAATTTGATCCATCACATAAATCGGATCTCCTCCGTCATTATAGATCGGTTCAAACAAAGATACAGGATCTTGAATTGCATCTAGGGCAAAGACAATTTCCTCATGAGGCACTTCCAGCACTTTGGCAATGTCTTCTGCTGTTGGCTCCTTGCTTGTCTCACTAATCAGCCTCTCACGGACCTGAAGTGCCTTATAGGCAATATCTCTTAGCGAGCGAGACACCCGAATCGGGTTGTTATCACGCAAGTATCGACGGATTTCTCCTATGATCATAGGAACCGCATAAGTTGAAAATCTGACATTGTGGCTTAAATCAAAATTATCAATTGATTTCATTAATCCGATACAGCCTACTTGGAAGAGATCGTCGACATATTCGCCTCTGTTGTTAAAACGCTGAATCACACTTAAAACCAACCGTAAATTGCCATTGACTAGCTTTTCTCTTGCTGTATCGTCACCCTCATCTTGCAGCTGTCTGAACAATTTTCTCATCTCGTCGTTTTTCAGAACAGGCAGCTTGGAGGTGTCGACTCCGCAGATTTCCACTTTATTTCTGGACACTTTTTTCCCTCCCTACAGGAGCTGTTGTACAAAGTTCAGTATCTCCTTGGGATGGAAAAATATGCACGAGCGATGACGAGAATCATGAAAAAAAAGGTTGTTTCCTTTGACAGTGCAGGGACAGAGCTTTTTTAAAAAAATTTTTAGACCATTTTATTAAATTCTTTTTTTAATCGTTTAATAATTCTTTTTTCAAGCCTCGAAATATAAGACTGTGAAATCCCAAGCATGTCAGCGACATCTTTTTGGGTTTTTTCCTCACCACCAATTAAGCCAAATCTTAGTTCCATGATCTGCTTTTCGCGGTCATTTAATTGCTCGAGCGCTTTTTTCAGCAATTTTTTATCCACATTTGCTTCAATATCGCGTGTGATAATATCATCATCTGTTCCAAGTACGTCTGATAAAAGCAGTTCATTTCCGTCCCAATCAATGTTGAGCGGCTCATCAAACGAAACTTCTGACCGGATTTTATTATTTCGACGTAAGTACATCAAAATCTCATTTTCAATACATCTCGAAGCATATGTTGCAAGCTTGATCTTTTTTTCTGGGTTAAATGTATTGACTGCTTTGATCAGACCAATGGTTCCGATACTGATTAAATCCTCAATATTAATACCTGTGTTTTCAAATTTTCTTGCGATGTAAACGACTAAACGCAAATTTCTTTCGATTAGAATCGCTCTTGCGGTTTGATCACCCTTTGGTAATTTGACAAGCAGCTCCTGCTCTTCATCCTTTGATAATGGAGGCGGGAGCGCTTCACTTCCACCAATATAATAAATTTCATCACTCTTTAGACCTAGCTTCATGAGGAGTTTATACCAGTAGTAAGTGAGTTTAAATTTTAATTTTTTCATCTTCTTCTCCCTTCTAAATGTCAAGTTGACCTCGTAAGATAAAAGACATCACCAAAAACTACGACACCCCCTGGATGATTTTCCCGTCTAACATATCTGGATGAATGATGGATTGAAATTCCTGATCTGCCGATAAACCGCTGAGACTCAACCCAACAAAACACTTAGCTGGCTGAATCATATGCGTCTTTGAATAAATGAAGACTGTATCTGGTTTTAGGCATAGTAGAAAGCCGTGATCATGACCGACCGCTCGATATGGAACAAGTCTTAATCGATCAAGAAGAGGAAATTGATCATCGATCTTTTGCATGACTTCAACAGGATGAGACTGTTTCATGAGCTCTATAAATGGCTCTCCGCAAATGGCCGTTAGCTGGTCGGCCTGGACGATCATGACAGGTGTTTTTGTCATAGGATCATACAGCTGGTTGCCAGAATCGACGAGTCCCTTTAAACGGATGGTCTCTCCATGAATGTGTATTTCCACAAGCACTTGTTCATCAACCTGTCTTTTTTTCGTACCCACCTCGCCTAATCTTTTCTTTGAAAACAGCCAAATCGCTGGAAACCCAGTTAAAACAAAAAGCCAGCTAATCGGATCACCAAAGCCATCATTTTGTGAAATCAGCAGGCCATCTTGAATCACTGTATTGGTTTGCAAAAATGAATGAACCCCAATCATGCCTCCTCCCATCAAAAATGTTACAAAGTAAAAAGCAAACAGATTTTGAAAAAAGGAACGAAATCTTTGAAAACCAAAGGTTGCAAGAACGATGAAGATAGAAAAAAGTAGTTTGCCTAAAGGGTGTGACACAACCATTGCAAATGGTGTAAAGAGCAAGAGAACAATGCTCGATCCAATGAGAGCTCCTAACATATATCGCCTTTTTTTTACTTGTCGTTTGAGAATAAATGCAGTGAGTAAGAGAAGCAATAGATCAAAACAAAAGTTTAACAGCCAAATCACATCTAAATAAATGACCACCTTCTGCTCCTTTCATCTGAAACAAAGAATCAAAAGCAGTACTTGCACTTGTTTGTACCAGTATAAAACAGTCATGAGATGGAAGTCTGTCAATTCTTGTTGGGGATGATAGAGAACTTTTGGTGGATTGTTATTGTTTTTGTCGAGGAATGAGAGAGAATATTCTTCTGGACAAGCCTTCAAACAATTGTTGAAAGAAAAAAGACACGCTCCAAGAAGTCGTGTCTTTTGTTTAAGTTACTTTTCATTGATGTTTAATGTACCTGAAGCTTTTTGTCTTGTGACATTTCCATAATCATCTCGCACAATTACTTCAATGACCGCACCTTTTGCTTTAGCGGTAGAAGTAGCAGTCCAGTAGCCTTCATACGTTCCGCTCGATACTTCGCGAAGCGGCAGCTCTGTAGTATTTTGAAGCTTTGATCTCGCGTTTGTCAGCGGCATGTGAATGACAAACGTTGCGTCTAGCTTTTCTCTGCTGTGAAATGAAATTTTAACAGACTCCCCTGATGCCAGATGGACATTCTCTGCTGGAGTCAGCTTAGAAATCTCAGGTGCCTCGTATTGAACATCGATATTGATTTTTTTAGTTGTTTTGTTTCCTGCTGCATCTTTCGCTGTGACTTTGATCATATTTTTCCCGTTCTCAAGCAGTATTCTTACGGAATACTTCCCTTCTTTTATGGTTGCCTTTTTTCCATTTACGGTGACTTGATCAAGATGATCATCTGTCACCTTTCCTTCTACAGTGAGCGATTCTTTATTCGTCTTTTCCCCTTTTTTCGGTGTATCGATAGTGAGCGCTGGCGCTGTTTGATCAATGATTACCTTTACTGGTGTAGATCGTTTTGTTGCACCTTTATCCGTAACAGTTGCAGCCGTGAATACATGCTCTCCACTTGAAACTGTGACCTTTTCTTTGAAGGCGCCTGACTGATCTGCTTTCACTTTGGCAATCTCTTCGTCGTTTTGATAGATCGCTACATCAAGCCCAGGAGAGGCTTTGCCTTCAATCTCCAGTTCATCTTTGTTCGTAATGACGCCTGCCTTTGGAGATGTAATCTCTGGCACATCTGCTTCATAGTCAACAAGCGCACGAATCATATAATTTCCCTCTTCTTTTGGAGAAGGAGAAAATGCACCGCTTGTCAGCTGCCAGCTTCTTTCAGCATTTGGTCCATCTTCATCAGTTGCAAGCCCTGGAGATTCCGTATTCTTTTTCGTTTGAATATAGACAAGATAGAAATCTCCATCCACCGTAATGGCTTGATCTTCTAAATCTACTTTTGTCCATTCCCCATTACGCAGCGCTTTTGCTTTTAGAGGTCCTGCCATTTTCTCCCCTGGAGCTCCGTTCTTCCCAGAAGCGTCATACACTTCAACTGCAAATTCATTCCCTCCAGGAGCTGGCCACTCTGATGACCAGAAACGGAAAAGCCCTCCTGTGAGTTGCGCTTGTTTCTTCCCCTTTTCTAATGAAAACTTCACAGCCCAGCCATTGCCAGGATCATAGAAGGCTCTCGCATTTTCAGCTGTTCCATCATCGTAGCCAATTTCCCCAGCAAAGCCGATGAATGGCTCTAGCTGAATGTTTTTTCCAACTGGCTTTTCTGTCACATCTGCTGTAAAAGAATATCCTTTAAATCCTTTGGCAAATACTTTGACGGTATAGACACCGCTCAATGCCTCTAGAGAAAATTCGCCAGATTCATTTGTTTTCACCGGCTTAATTTTCGCATCCTCTACAAGATAAACCGTGGCATCCTTTATCTTTTCACCCGTTGTTTCGTTGGCAATTGTGCCAGATATCGTTCGTTTCTTTAGTGGCTGTAAGGCGAAATTCGCCTCTGCCGTTTTATTTGAAGAAATATGGACGGTTTGTGTGCGTGATTCAAATCCGTAAGCTTCCGCTTTCACTGTGAATTTTCCTGCACTGTGAGAAAGCTGATATCTCCCTGTCGCTTCATCTGTGTACGTTGACTTGCCGCTTTCAAGAACACTAATTTCCGCTTTCATTGGAAGAGCTTTGATGGACGGACCAGCTAGATTTTTTTCCTTTTTCAATTCTTTTATGTTCGCAGGCTTCTTATGTGGGTGTACCGCCTTATCTTTTTGAGTCAAGGCTTGATCTGTTATTTTCATATCATCTAAATGAACATCTTCGTTTGTCACCTGTCCTTCAATCATGCCAATTCCATCTGTTAATACCGTAATCGCCTCTCTTGCATCAACTAAACCTGCCCCATAGCCATTGTTTGGGGATTCCGGGAATTGCTGATCAGTTAACGGCTTCGCTGTATCAATCAGAATTTGTTCAATCTCTTCAACAGAAAGATCTGACTGTACTTGGCGAAGAAGAGCCACAACAGCTGAAACATGCGGACCAGCCATCGACGTCCCATTCCAGCCATCCTCATACCCTTTCCCAGGAATGGATGAACGAATGTTTACCCCTGGGGCGGCAATGTCTGGTTTCATGCCACCATATGGAGACGGACCTTGCAGCGAGAAAGACCCCAATTTGTTATCTTGATCCGTAGCACCCGTTGCAAAGACCTCTTGATAGTTCGCAGGATTCGCAATGGATCCTTCACCACCAGGGTTGAATAAATCGGTATTGCCAGCTGAAAACTCTGGGAAGATGTCCGCCGCTCTCCAAGCATTGACGACATCTTTATACCAATCATCAATACCAGGCCCACCGCCCCAAGAGTTATTGACGACATCAGGTGCCTTTTCTGGATGCGGGTTGCCGGCCTCATCTTTTGGTGCTAAAATCCATTCACCTGCGTCAAGCAGATCAGCATCTGTCCCACCATCTTCTGAGAAAGCTTTCACCGCAATCCATTTTGCGCCCGGTGCGACACCGATTTGATTCTTTCCATCTGGCTCAGAGCCAACCATCGTTCCCGTTACATGTGTACCATGCTCTAAATCATCATATGGCGCTTCAGATCCTGTCGTAGCATCGTACCAATTGAATTCATGAGTTGGTTCATTCGGATGTGCTGGATCAAATCCGCGGTATTTTTCCTTTAAAGCAGGATGATCCCATTCCACTCCTGTATCAATACTTGCCACAACTGTACCAGTACCGTCATAACCTAAAGCCCACGCTTCTGGAGCATGAACTTGAGAAATGTTCCACTCGACTCCATCTACTGCTTTCATTTGTTTTTTCTGCTTCGTCTTCAAATCAACCGGCCGGTGAATTTGACGGGTTTCATTTGGCAACACTTGATCTACTTCTGGGAAGGCAGCCACCTTTTCCATGACTTCTTTCGTTCCCGTCACCGCTAAACCATTCACAATATAGTACGAATGAATCTCCTTCACTTGCTTTTTCTTTTGTTCCTTTTGTAAATACGTAAGGAGCGCTTCCTGCGTCTTTTCAGACGTTGCTCTTAATTCGGATACGACAGCTGATCTTTTTGTGTATTGCGTTTTAGCCGCTGTTAATTTCTGTTTTTTGGCTTTGATCACCGCTTCCTTCGCCACATTTTGCGTATTTGTTTGCTCTTTCATTTTGATTAAAAAAGTCACCTGATCATCCTGCTGAAACTGCTTCATTAATCTAGATGAGATCTTTGCTTTTGTAGTCTTAGAGGAGACAGCTTCCTCCTGATATGAGGTAGAAGTCGATGTTGCTTGAACCGTCCCAAAGCTTGTCATCGTTAAAGTACCAATCACCAAAAGACTCATCAAACGATAGCCGGCGGTCTTGCGAAACTTCAATTTCAATCAAATCCCTCCTCCTCAAATGGCCAAACAGAGTATAGGTCCCACTCCTTTCCTTCTGTTGTTCATGACAAGATTCATGGTGTTCTATTTAATGTAGTCAAATAAAGTTCATCATTTTGTCGTTTTTTGTAAGAGGGAGTAAAAATGATTCTTTTTTCTTAAACACCATAAGTCAAATTACATATGGAAATTGAAGTAGCTTTCACGTATTTATGACTTTTTGATTAGAAACCCTTATAAGTTGAGACATAAAAAAACCCCTTCCAATGGAAGGGGTTAAGCTATACTCGATTAGCGTTTATTGCGGTTGCGTAAGAACGTTGGAATGTCTAGCGTATCATCACTTGATTGTGTATTTTGTCTTGGCTGAGATGATGGCTGTTGATGTTCTTCACGTTTTACTTCACGTTTTTGAGGAATGGATTGATTTTGCTTTAATCCTTGTCCTAATGGGTTTCTTTGTGATTTTGTCACTTCTGGTTCTTGCTCAATAAATCCAGTAGCGATCACAGTCACCACAATTTCATCCTTCAAGTTATCATTGATGACAGACCCGAAAATCATGTTTACATCTTCGTCAGATGCAGAAGCCACAATATCCGCCGCTTCTTGCACTTCATAAAGACTTAGGTTCGTTCCACCCGTAATGTTCATGATGACACCTTGAGCACCATCGATTGCTGTTTCTAGAAGTGGTGAGGAAATGGCTTTCTTCGCGGCTTCCGCAGCACGGTTTTCACCTGTTGCGACACCAATACCCATAAGAGCTGAACCTTTATTGGACATGATGGTTTTCACGTCAGCAAAGTCAAGGTTAATCAGACCTGGTGTTGCAATTAAATCTGAAATCCCTTGAACACCTTGTCTAAGCACGTTATCTGCCGCGCGGAATGCTTCCAGCATTGGCGTGTTTTTATCAACAATTTCCAGCAAGCGATCGTTTGGAATCACGATTAATGTGTCAACGGCTTCTTTCATAGAAGCAATTCCTTCAACTGCTTGAAGCTGACGCTTTCTTCCTTCAAATGTGAAAGGACGAGTCACAACTCCAACTGTCAATGCACCAGAATCTTTTGCGATTTTTGCAATGACAGGTGCAGCACCCGTACCAGTTCCACCGCCCATACCAGCTGTAACGAAGACCATGTCTGCGCCTTTTAATACTTCTTCAATCTGCTCTTTGCTTTCCTCAGCAGCTTTTTTACCGACTTCAGGATTCGCACCTGCTCCAAGCCCTCTTGTCAGCTTAGCACCGATTTGCATTTTAGTTTCTGCTTTTGATAGATTTAACGCCTGTGCATCAGTATTGACTGCAATAAAATCGACACCTTGTACGTCATTTTCAATCATTCGGTTGACAGCGTTATTCCCGCCGCCACCTACTCCGATTACTTTAATTGATGCTAGGCCGTCTATATTTGTTTCAAACTCCAACATGCTGAATCCTCCTAATCCGTCGAAAATCTAATTCTATTCCCAGAACATATTAAATAGTTTTTTCATTTTGCCCGGTTTTTTATTTGTCTCTTGTTGTGCTTGTTGTTTTACTTTCGGTCTTGGCTGCGCTTCTTTCACTTGTGGTGCAGAAGAAACCGGCTCCATGGATGCGCCTACTTCATGAAACGCCTCATCTGGCATTTGGAATCCAACTTGTCTGCCCTGAATCTTTGCATTGCGATAAGCAAAGTGGATCAGACCCACTCCTGTCATATATTGAGGCTCTCTCACCCCGATATAATTCGGACTTGCAATCCTGACATTGTTTTGCAAGACTGTTTGTGCAAGAGAAAGGATACCTGGAATGGCTGCCTGTCCACCTGTTAGAACGAATCCACCAGGCAAATCATGGACACCCATATTTCTTAATTCCTCTGCCACAAAGAGCAGGATTTCTTCCAGCCGCGCTTCAATAATGTTAGCCGCATCAATTTGTGTATACGTTTGTTTTTGATCAGTACCGATCACAGAAACTTCAAATGTCTCCTCAGTCGATGCCTCATCATAAAACGCATGCCCAAATTGTTTTTTGATTCGTTCAGCTTCTTCAGTGGAAGTTCTAAGTCCTATAGACAAATCTTTTGTTATGTTCTCTCCGCCCAAAGGGATACTGTGAGTAGAATAGAGATGCCCGTTTTCAAATACGGAAATCGTTGTAGATCCGCCGCCAATATCGACAAGAGCTACCCCAAGATTTTTTTCATCTTTCGATAATGCTGCCGAGCCCGATGCGAGTGGCTGCAAGCATATATCCAGTATTTCAATTCCAGCTCTTTCTACACATCGGAGCCAGTTATGTAGAATCGTTTTAGAACCTGTAATTAACGATCCTTCCACCTCTAGCCGAACACCAAGCATTTTTTTCGGATCTGTGATCTCATCTCTTCCGTCGACGATAAATTGTCTCGGAATCACGTCTACGACGAGATGTTCTTGAGGAATAGATACTACTTGTGCAGCATCTAAGACACGTCTCACATCTTCAGCATGTATTTCTTTGTTTTCACTAGATACTGCGACTACGCCGCTCGTATTCTGAATATGAATGTGGTTTCCGTTAATTCCGACAATCGCCTTTTGTAAAGGAAAACCTACCATTCTCTCAGCCTGTTCAAATGCTTGTCTAATAGAATGAACTGTCTCATCTATATCAACAATCGATCCTTTTTTTAACCCCTCTGAAGGGACATTTCCAACACCTATAATGTTAAGCGAATCATCCGCCATTTCTCCGACGATGACTTTTATATTGGATGTACCGATGTCAAGGCTGACGTAAATTTCATTGTTGTTCATTCTATGGCACCTCCTCACATATCAATACTTTCTATTCTATTATTTGCTGAACAACAATACAATGAATGTGTTTTTACAAGTGTGTAACAAAACTTAAAAAATCAACATTTTTTATTAGGATTACTGAAAATATTCGTTACATCATATGTATATCCTTTTTTATGACTCACTTTTTTTCTTTTTTTCTCTAGAAATTGTCCATTTTGTTAGGAGAATTCTTCTAATAACTGCTATATTTTGAAACAATCTAACGCCGAATGCAAACATTCCGACTAAGTATAAGTCTACACCAAGATGGACGCCCAGAAAAGCTAAACTTATTGCCAGTATAATATTAAAGAAGAAGCCTGATACAAACACTAGTTCATCGTATGCCCCTTGCAGATGTGCCCGGATTCCACCAATCAATGTATCAAGCGCAGCAAGTACAGCGAGGGAAAGATAATTAGAATACTCATTCGGTATCGTAAAATTAGTTAAGAAACCGATCGCAACTCCTATGATTAAGCCAAGTACAGGAAGCCACATTAAGATTTTCCCTCCTTTACATCGTCAAGAGGCTTCAATTCGTTTACTTGAATTGCACCGTCATATGCTTTTAAGTGGATTTTTTTCTTCGGCTGGCTCATACTCAAGCTGAAGTTTTCCTGAGCAAACAAATCACCAATATCTGATACATTTAAACGGCTGTATAATTTGTCGGCTTGCTCACTAATCATTTTAATGGTGACTTCATCACTATCTAAGCTGTAGCCATCCATTTTTGTCGTGCCATTAATATCTCGAATCACACTTGTATTAATGACACGGCGATCATTGATGGAAATATGTTTTGCCCCAAACATATTGGCTTCATTCATTAACTTTTTCAGAAGATCAGGTGGGATATTTTTCACTTCTTCTCCGGTAAGGTCCTTGGAAAAAAGCTGAGATATTTCAATTTCAATCCCCTCCCCTTCCACTTCTGTAAAACCAGCCTTTTCTTTTAAATCCTTTAATGTTTTTGTTAATTGTGCTTCTTTTGATCGGTCTCCTTGAAGACCATATTTTTTTAGCATCTCGTCGTATTTATCAATTTCTTTGAGCAAATCCAATTCCTTACTTTTAGATGCAGATAAATCCTCTCTCAGTTCCCACACATCACGAGTATCACGAACTTTGGGCTTTTGTAAGGAATTAAATTGGATGGAGACCATGATGCCAAATATGATCATTAAAGCTGTTAAACTAAGTAAAGGCTTCTTTTTCCTCAACACCACTCACCTTTTCACTTTTAATCTTTGTTTCTTAAAAGAGGGTTCATACGAATATCCGTTTTCTCGATCGTCATTGAAATGTGATCACTTGTCAGCTGATCGACCACTCCCCCTGCAATATTTAAAGCAGGTATTAACACAGCTGGATCACCAATAGCAGATATGACAAATGGTGCTGGATGCTGAACACCATCTACTGTGACAACTGGACCGTTACAATGTATGTATGATTGGTGTGTGATTCTTTGCCCATTAATAGATACAGCAGAAGCCCCTGATATAAATAGTTCGTTTATCACATGAAAAATGTGGCTCTCATGCACAATGTAATTATTAACATTTTGTCCACTCGGGATATAAGATGCATCTTCAAGAGACACTTTTACCCCTTTTCCTTTTACACCGATCTCTCCTGTAAACATTCTATATTTCTCAACATCTTCCAGCACATTAAAATATTGCTCTTTTTCATTTTTCAAATTGGACTCCGTTGCTTGTACCTTTGATTGAAGACTATATAATTCTTTTTCGAGTTTCTGATTCGCCTTTTCTTGCGTTGTGAGCTGACTTTTCAGAGAGTATTCTTTTTTCCATTGCTCTGTTCGAATGACATCTGCCTGATGCTGCTTTGTATATTGGTATGAAAAAGAAATCAGAAAACCAAGAACAAGCATGACAATCGAGAATATAACTGTTTTGCCTCTCAACGCTCATCTTCCTTTTTCTTAGATTTAAACGCTTCGAAATACGTAGCGACTTCCATATGGATTGTGCCTTTTTCAGATGATGAAAGTTCTTTTACAATGGCTGGATAGGTTTTGATTTTATCACCGAATGTTTTAATTGAAGCAATCACAGTGTTTCCGTCATTCATATAAAATTTAACTAGCCACTTGTTTGAATTGGTCGGCACATAATATATTTCTGAGATGAGTTCCTGAATAGAGGCTGGCAGTTGATTTAAAGATTTAACAGTTTGCTTTAGCTTCTCCTTATTGTCCCAATCGACAAAAATAGGTCCTGCATGACTCGGTGTCACTTCTTCTGGTAAAGCGGTCCCATTTTCAAGAAGCTCATAATATAGATTTCCCTTTTGAAGATACGCAATATTTGCATATTCTTTGACAGCAATACTCACTTTATTTGGGAAATGCTTTTTGATACTGACACTTTTAATCAATTTATTTTGTTTCAAATGATCTGCTGTTAAATCTTTATTTAAATTCCAAAACTCTGTTTCGCCTTCTTTAATTTGTGAAAGTTTAACAAGCTGTTTTGTTGAGACATGCTCGTTACCTGTGATGGTTAAAGAAGAAATTTTGCTGATAGGTGTCTGCAAATAAATAATAATTAAAACCATGATAAAAAACAGTAGTATAAAAGAGATCAGTCTCCGATTCGCTTTTTGCTTCCTTTGTTCTTTAATTTTAGGAATTCGCTCTTCTATATTGACGATCTTTTCATTTTCATGATCAGGCCGCATATATACTCTTCACCTCATTCAAAGCTGCTTGTCCACACCTTTGGGTCATCATTTTGATGAGAAAACAAACGGCATTCTTTCATGCCGTTTGTTTTCCTCAGATGCCATCATTCATAAAAACTAGCTGTTAATTTTCTTCACCGATAATTTCTACTTCTGTATGCATCTCTACGTTGTAGTCTTCTTTAATTTTCTTTTGGATGAACTGAATTAAGTCCAGCACGTCTTGAGCAGTTGCTCCACCAGCGTTGACAATAAAGTTGCCGTGCATATCAGAAATTCTAGCTCCGCCGATTTGGTATCCTTTTAAATTCGCTTTTTCTACAAGCTGTCCTGCATATTCAGGCAGCGGATTTCGAAAAATACTGCCAGCACATGGCCGGTTATAAGGCTGAGTTTCTTTACGATAATCTTTATTTTGCTGCATCTTCTTTGTGATTTTTTCGCGGTCATCCTGCTTGAGCTTAAACACAGCTTCTAGAACAATGCCAGGTCGTTCCTTTTGTAGGACTGACGTTCGATAGCTAAAATTCATTTGTTCATTTGTGAGCCACTCGATGCTTCCATCTTCAAATAAGATTCTGGCTTTCACAAGAATCTTACTGATATCAGATCCATGTGCACCTGCGTTCATATAAACAGCGCCTCCAATAGATCCCGGAATACCAGCTGCGAATTCCAGTCCTGAAAGCCCCTGTTTACTAAGTGATGTCGCGAGCCTTACGACAGAGTAGCCGCCGCCTACTGTAATTTCTTCATCATTTACAGTTAGGTGATCCAGTCCAGCACCTAACTTTAGGACAACTCCTCGAATTCCCTTATCAAGGACAAGTAAATTAGATCCTCTTCCAATGACCGTCCAATTCGTATGGTGTTTTTTCACATGATCCATGATCGTTTTCACTGCATCGATATCTTTTGGGATGATCAAAAGATCTGCTGGTCCGCCTATTTTCATTGTTGTATGATTTGCAAGCGGCTCATTTTCAAGTACTTTACCAACTTGCGCTTCTAATAATTCATTCTTCAAGTTCTCCATATTACCCTCCGCCTTACCTAATATCATTCCATCATGTAGTCGTAATTTCTTTTAACACATTATATAATCGTGTAGCCGCATCTGGTACTCCGAGTTCTTTCGTTAAACGGCTCATTTGGTTGAGTTTTTCTTCATTACCAGCAATTTCATCAATGGCATGCAGCAAACGATCCCCTGAAAGCTCTGATTCTCTTAAAACAATCGCAGCATCATGTTTTTCAAGTGATCTTGCATTGATTTCCTGATGATTTGCCGTCACGTATGGGCTCGGAATAAAAATGGTTGGGATTCCAAGAGCCGTTACTTCAGCAATTGTTGTAGCTCCTGCTCTTGCAACAATCACATCGATCGATTTCAGGTACTCTGGCATTTGATGCAAGAAAGGTTTGGTAATCATATTAGGTGCTGCACCTTTTTCCTTTAGTTCATTCAACACTTTTTCATAATGAACCTCACCTGTGATATATAAAAGCTGGTAGTTTTTAGCCTTTAAATCATCTTGCATTTCGATCACTGCTCTATTGATAGGAGCAGCACCTCGACTCCCGCCGAAAATAAGAACCGTTTTTTTCTTTTCATCGAGCCCGAATTCTTTAAGAGATTTCCCCTCTTTTATAGAGACGACTTCAGAGGCTCTAGGGTTTCCCGTAAATACAACCTTTTCAGAAGGAAAATGTGCCTTTGCCTCATCAAAGCATATGGCTACCCTATTAACATATCTCGCTAGGAACTTATTTGTAATACCAGGCAGGCTGTTTTGTTCGTGTATAATGGTCGGGATCTTCAGCTTAGAAGCCGCATAAACAACAGGCCCACACACATAACCGCCTGTTCCAATAACCGCATCAGGCTTGAATTCTTTTAAGTAAGATTTGCTTTTTTGAACGCCTTTTAAAAATCTCATCACCGTTTTGACGTTATCAAAGGAAAGCTTTCGTTTAAAACCTGAAATTTCTATTGCCTTGAAAGGGATATTTTCTCTTTCTACAATTTTCTTTTCAAGTCCATTTTCAGTACCGATATATAAAAATTCCACATCAGGATGCAGTCTTTTCACTTCTTTAATAAAGGCTAAGGCCGGATAAATATGTCCGCCTGTTCCGCCTCCACTGATTACTATACGCATTATACCATTTCCCCTCAATTTTTTTCTGCTCTGAACAAAGTATAAACCCTGTTTTAAACAACAGGGCTCCATTAAAACCTGTAAAGAAGAGTCAAAATAAACGTTTTCGAAACAAAAACTGTCATTTTCACTCTTCAAATCATTTTTTTATACTTTTGCAAAATAAACGTCAACATGGTTTCATTAGCTTCAGCACGCTAATATCTTGCGTACCTGCTGACATTCAAAAGTACGCCAATCGCCATCAGCATTAATGTCAATGATGAGCCGCCATAACTAAGGAATGGGAGCGTGATACCTGTCACAGGAATAAGTCCAGTGACAACTGCGATGTTAATCATTACTTGAATGGCAACCATTGAAATAATACCAACTGCTAGGAAACTCCCATATAAGTCTGGGGCTCCAAGTGCTATTCGTATGCCTCTCCATAATAGAACACTAAAGAGGAGTAAAATGAGTGATCCCCCTATAAAGCCAAGCTCTTCAGACAATATCGCAAAGATGAAGTCCGTTTGGGGCTCAGGTAAATAGAAGAATTTTTGTCTACTTTGACCAAGTCCCATTCCGAACAGACCACCTGGACCAACAGCGTATAAGGACTGAATAATTTGAAACCCACTGCCTAGTGGATCTTCCCAAGGATTTAAATAAGATGTAATTCGTTTTATTCGGTAGGGTGCTGATAAGACAAGTGCAGCAAACCCGCTGAGCCCTATAAGACCGAGAAATATAAAGTGAGCAATTCTCGCACCTGAAACAAATATCATAATAATACAGGTTCCAACCATCACCGTTCCTGTTCCCAGATCCGGTTGAAGCATGATGATGGCAAATGCAGAAAATACAATGCCTAAAGCTGGGGCAAAACCTTTTCGAAAGGATGTGATATTTTTTTGCTTTTCAGATAAGAATTTTGCAAGAAACGCAATCATCGCAAGCTTCATAAATTCAGAGGGCTGAATACTAAACGCTCCGACACCGATCCAGCTTCTTGATCCATTTCTCTCCATACCGATACCAGGAATAAGTACAAGCAGCAAAAGGAGAAAACAAACAGCAATCAATATCTTTGACCAAGTCCGCCACGTCCAATAATCGACTCGCATAATGAAAAACATTGCGATAACTCCGATTCCGGCAAACAAAAGCTGTCTTTTTGCAAAATAAAACGAATCATCAAATTTATACGATGCCCACACTGCACTAGCGCTGTACACCATAATTAAACCAATCGTCAATAAAAGTAACGTAATGACAACAAGCAAAAAATCCGGAGAAGTTTTCTTATTCGTCAAGAGACCGACACCCCAAGCATAATTTCATTTGGGCTGTCAGTCATATGAGAGACAAGCCCTTATTTAAGCATATGCACGGCGTTTACAAACATGTCTCCACGTTCTTCAAATGTTTTATGTTGATCCCAGCTTGCACAAGCCGGAGATAATAAAATCACGTCTTCTTCTTCAGATATGTTAAACGCCGCAGGTACTGCTTGTTCAACATTATCGACATGTTTTACGTGATGTATTCCAAGCTCTTCACCAAGCTTCACAAACTTAGGTGCAGTCTCACCAAATGTGATAATTCCTTTGACATGTTTCATAAAAGGTTTCAACTCATCAAATTCATTGCCTCGATCAAGTCCACCTGCTAATAAAATAGTCGGTTGTTCGAAGGCTGACAATGCTTTACTTGTTGCCAAAATATTAGTTGCTTTACTATCGTTATAAAATTTACGACTCTGAATTGTATCTACAAATTGAAGACGATGCTTCACTCCACCAAATGTCGTGAGAACATGAACGATTGCTTCATTTGAGCAGCCTGCATTTTTTACAACACAAATAGCTGCCAGAATGTTTTCTTGATTATGCTCACCAGGAAGGACAACATCCTTTACATCAATAATATGTTCATTCATGTAGTAAATTGCACCATGTTGAATAAACGCACCATGTTCTACTGGCTCTTTCACTGAGAAAAACACTTTTTTTGCTTTTGAACCTTCTGCTAGTTTTACAACGGAAGGATCATCTAGGTTAATTACAGCGATGTCATCTTCCTGTTGATGTGCGAATACTTTCTGCTTTGCTTTTTCATATTCATCACGAGTGTGGTGATAATCTAAATGTGCATCAAAAATATTTAATATTAAGCTGATTTTAGGTCTAAATTCAACTGTTCCCATTAACTGAAAAGAAGAGAGTTCTGTTACGATCCACTCATCGCCAGCTGCATTTGCAGCGACTTCACTGGCAACTGTTCCAATATTACCCGCCACTAATGTTTTTTTGCTGTCTTGTTTCAGCATTTCATAAATCAATGTCGTGGTAGTGGTTTTTCCATTCGATCCAGTAATCCCAATAAAAGGAGATGAGGTTAAATGATATGCTAATTCTATTTCCGTCCAAACTGGAATTTGGCGACGAAGTGCTTCTTGAACCATCACATTTTCATATGGAATGCCTGGATTTTTAATTAAAATTGTAATGTCTTTATCTTCGAATATACGAAGAGGATGACTGCCACAAATGACATCAATCCCCTTTTCAGAAAGTAGCTGAGCAGGTTCATTTTCTTCAAACGGTTTTTGATCATTTACCGTCACATTTACTCCATGTTCATGAAGAATTGAAGCTGCCGCATATCCGCTTTTAGCAAGACCTAATACTAGTACATGTTCGTTTTTTAACATTTGCATCTTATTCAATTATAACCACACCTCGATGTAAATTCCTAAAACAGCAAGTAATAAACCAGCTGTCCAGAAGGTGACAACTACTCTCCACTCTGACCAGCCAACTAACTCATAGTGGTGATGAAGCGGACTCATCTTAAAGATTCTTTTGCCGGTTGTTTTAAAGGAGATGACTTGAAGAATAACGGATAACGTCTCAACAACAAATACTCCACCAATAATGACAAGTAAAATTTCAAGCTTCGTTAAAATCGCAATTGCTACAATGGCTCCGCCTAATGCTAGAGAACCTGTATCACCCATAAATACTTTTGCAGGATGTGCGTTAAACACAAGGAAGCCAAGAACGGCTCCTGCAACAGCTACTGAAAAGATCGCTACATCATACTGGGATTGATTCCAAGCCAGTATAGCAAATGCTCCGAAAGCAATAGCAGCGGTTCCAGATAAGAGGCCATCCAGTCCATCTGTTAAGTTTACGGCATTAGAACCTCCGACAAGCATGAAAACAACAAGGATAAAGTAAGCCCATCCTAAATCAAAGCTGACGTCTGTTCCTGGAATGCGAATCGTCGTTGCAAACTGATAATAATGGAAAACTGCATAAAAGATCACAGCGATCACAATTTGACCGATTAATTTCTGTTTCGATGTTAATCCAAGATTTCGTTTCATCGCTACTTTAATATAATCATCTAAAAATCCTAATAGGCCGTAACCAAGTGTGACAAATAACAGTAAAAACATTTCTGGACTAATCTCAGAAAATTTGTTGATCATCACAATTGTTGTAATAGTGATAGAAAAGATAATCATGATGCCGCCCATTGTCGGCGTCCCAGATTTCTTTTGGTGGGACTGCGGGCCCTCTTCTCTAATACTTTGACCAAATTTTAGTCTTCTTAAAAACGGTATAAAAATCGGGGATAAAAGAACACTGATTAAAAATCCCATTATGATTGTAAACAATATCACCTGTTCAAGCATCGTTCTTTACTCCTTCCGAATTTCCAAAGCCGTTTTCCATCAGAAAATTGCATTCATTATTATGGTATTCATTCGCGTTCTTCGTATGTTGTTTTTGTACAAAATGCTTCATTTCATTACACTCTTTTCATCATTTTAAGATTTGTTTAGATCTAAAATAGCGTCAATAGCAACCTTTGCATCATCAAAGTCATAGACTTGATCGTCAATAATTTGATAGGTCTCATGGCCTTTACCGGCTATTAAGACTGTATCGCCTTTTTTCGCATTGGCAATGGCAAAGAAGATCGCTTGTTTCCGATTCACAAAGCTATGATAATATGCGTCTGGTACCCCGTTTTCCATATCTTTTAAAATGGCTGAAGGATCTTCGCTTCTTGGGTTGTCTGATGTAAATACAGGTTCATCTGCATATTTCACAGCGATTTGAGCCATTTGAGGACGCTTTGTTTTATCACGGTCGCCGCCGCAGCCAATCACGCAGAAAATTTTGCCCTCTGTTAATTCTTTACATGTTGTGAGGACATTTTCTAAACTATCAGGTGTATGTGCGTAATCGACGATGACAGGGAAGTCTTGATCGCAGTTTACAAGTTCAAATCTGCCCTTGACTCCTTCCAGCTCTTCAATCGCACTCACGATCGTCTCAAATGTTAAGCCAGATACGATCCCAACTGATACAGCTGCGAGGATATTATACACATTGAACTTTCCGACGAGGGCAACCGTCACTTTCTTGGTGCCGATTGGAGTGACCAAATCAAATTGAGTTCCCTTCGGCATGATTTGAATATTTTTTGCCATGACATCTGCTTTTCGCTCTAGGGCATACGTCATGACTTCAGCAGCTGTGACTTTTTCAAAATAACTCGAAGCCTCATCATCTGCATTTAAAATCGCATGCTTCGGTTTATTGTGATGAAAGGCACTTCCGAGCTGAGAAAACAGCAAGCTTTTCGCATGTTTATATTCTTCCATTGTGTTGTGGTAGTCAAGATGGTCCTGCGTAAGATTTGTGAAAACAGCAATATCATAATCACATCCATGCACCCTGCCAAGATGGAGGGCATGTGATGATACTTCCATGATGGCTGTGTCTACATCTTGATCAAGCATCTGTTTAAACGTTTTTTGAAGTGTGACACTTTCAGGTGTGGTGTTTTTCACGTCGAGAATGTCATCATTCACCTTCATATACATCGTACCGATTAAGCCTGTTTTCTTCTCGGCTTTTCTCATCATTTGTTCGATCATGTGTGTTGTTGAGGTTTTTCCGTTTGTGCCTGTGATCCCGATGAGATTCAGCTTATGAGTGGGCTGTTCATAAAACGCATCAGCTATTCTTGCAAGTGCTCTTTGAGAGTGTTTCACAATAATGACTGGTACCTCTGTTATGTTAAGAGGGTGTTCTGCTACAATGGCAGCAGCCCCGCTTTTCACCGCTTTTTCAGCATAATCGTGTCCATCTACTGTATAACCTTTTATACAGACAAAAAGGCTTCCCTTTTTCACCTCTCTTGAATCCATTTCAATGGAAGTGATATCAGGATTTTCGTTTATCAATTCGTTGTTTTCACTTTTAAAGTATGTAAGCAGTTCTTGTAATTTCATTTTCATATCAAACCTCTCAAATTCGTTCACGTGCATGTCTTGTGAAAAAAACACACAGTCTATATTTTATCGTAAAAAAAAGGATACATCCAGCGTATTCCTTAAGTTTCTGTTGGAAAAAACACACTTTGGACTCTTTTTTTCAAACTGGCCTTCTCTTTCAACAAAAAGAGGCAGCCAAATGAGTGCGGCTACCCTCTGTTCATTCTTTATTATTCATCGTTTAAGTATAATCTGATCGTGGAGCCTTCTTTGACCTTTGTCCCAGCAGCAGGTGATTGCTTCACTACTTTACTGCCAGTTCCTGAGGCATCGATCTTTAGGTTGATCAAGAGGGATTCAAGATCTGAAACAGATCCTCCTACAAGATTCGGTACTTCAATGGTTTTTGTGTCCAGCCACTGATACTTCTTTTCAATTTGGCCTTTTCTTTTTTTTACACCCATCTCAGGCAGGCTATCTCGCATAATATGACCAACAATTGGTGCGGCAACGGTACCACCAAATTGAATGGTGCCTTTTGGGTTATCCACAGCTACATAGACTACGATACTTGGGTCATCTGCAGGCGCAAATCCGATAAACGACACAATGTGGTTATTCTCCATATACTTTCCGTCCTTTACCTTCTGTGCTGTTCCTGTTTTTCCGCCGACCCGATATCCTTCAACAAATGCATTTCGGCCAGTTCCTTGAGCGACTACACTTTCAAGTGCATACCTGATTTCTTTAGATGTCTCTGTTGAAATCACTTTCTTTTTGGCAATCGGTGATTGCTTTTTCACAACCTCTTTTGTGATTGGATCTATCCATTCTTTTGCAATATAAGGCGTGTAAAGTGTCCCACCATTTACTGCAGCTGCTACTGCAGCTACTTGCTGAATTGGCGTAACAGATACACCTTGACCAAAGGCGGTGGTCGCCTGCTCTACAGGACCTACACGATCAAGCGGGAACAAAATGCCCCGTCCTTCTCCTTGAAGGTCAATTCCGGTTTTTTGGCCAAATCCGAAATTTTTGATATAAGAAAATAATTTTTCTTTACCAAGACGGTCTCCTAGCTCTACAAAGCCAGGGTTACAGGAATTTTGAACTACTTCCAAGAATGACTGTGATCCGTGCCCGCCTTTTTTCCAGCACCTGAGTCTTGCACCATCAACTGTCACAGATCCGCTGTCAAAAAATGAATCGCGTTTTAAATTCACTTTCTTCTCTTCTAATGCTGCTGCAAGTGTAATAATTTTAAATGTCGAACCCGGCTCATATGTGCTCCACACCGGAAGATTTCGGTTAAACACTTTTGAGTCAACTGATTGATAGTCAGCTGGATCAAAATCTGGTCTGCTTGACATTCCTAGCACTTCACCATTTTTCGGATTCATCGCAATCGCAATCATACCATCTGGATTATACTTTGCCTGCGCGTTGTCTAATTCCCGTTCTATGATGGTTTGTACTTTTGCATCGACTGTTAATTTCATATCAAGACCATCTTTAGGCGGTGTATAATCGTCTGCTTCATCTGGCATTTTCTGCCCTTTTGCATCAGAATAAAACTTCACAGACCCTTTTTCGCCTTTTAGGTCATCGTCATAGTAGGCTTCAAGTCCAAGTAAGCCTTGATTATCGATTCCAGCAAAGCCCAGTACATGTGAAAGAAAGCTGCCAAACGGATAATGTCTGATGCTGTCTTCTGCTACATACACACCTTCTAAATCAAGCTCTCTTACTTCTTTTGCTTTTTCATGAGATACCTTTCTGCCCTCAGGAGAAATTCGTTCAATTGATGTTTTTTTCGTGACGTGCTTGTACGCTTTTTCTTCAGACATATTCAGCACAGCTGCCAATTTCTTACTTGTTTCTGCAGGATCTTTAATTTGCCGAGGGACGACCAAAATAGATGGAGCACTTTTGTTCGTCGCAAGCTCTACCCCATTCCGGTCCAAAATATCTCCTCGTTCCGGTTCGAATGGAAGGTTTCGGCTCCATGAATCTTTTGCTAAGCTTGTCAGCTTCTCACCCATAATAAACTGCACATATCCTAATCTAGTATCTATGATGAAAAAAATGATCACCCCAAACAACAGCACGAAAAGCAATCGTTTTCTCACTGTTACACTCGACACTCGCACGCCCGGTTCACTCCTTACATATGGCTTGTTTTCATCATATGCAGGTCCGTCCTTTTGTAGAACGCACCGTGATATTCTGCTGGAGCAAAAGAAAAAACCTAGCAAGTGATTTGCTAGGTTTACAGTTAATTTGGGCTTTTAAATGTCACAGTGACGACTTTGTCTGAAATCTCCGCTCCACTTTTGACACTTTGTTTCACAGCATATCCTTGTCCATTTGTTTCTATATGCACACCGGCAATCGAAGCATATTGAAGGACTTCTCTTCTGGACCAGCCTGTCATATCAGGCATCTTAATGGTTTTCCCTGCTGTTTTCAAGAAGACTTTCTGGCTTTCAGAGAATTCAGAGCCCGCACTCGGCCACTGGCGTTTAATGGACAGACCGTCGCCGATGACAACAGGTGTTAAGTGTTTATTTTTGACTTCTGTTTCTGCCTGCTTCACTTCTAAATCCAGGAATGAAGGCATCGTTTCTTGTTTCACTTTTTGTTCGCCTGATTTCTTATCGTCTGTTTTTGTTGGTGCAATATTTAAATATAGCAAACTATTTTTCATGACAGGGTTAAAGATTTGAGAAACCGGAGCTGACCCCGTTTCTGTTTCAGACAGCTGCGGCTGCTGGACAGCCACATAAACAAGTAGCTTCGGATCATCTTTTGGCGCCATTCCCATAAATGAAAAGACGTAATCGTTTCTTCCTTGGAGGTAACCGCCGGCACCGCCAATTTGTCCCGTTCCTGTTTTTCCAGCAACGTCGAAGCCTTTGATTTGATAAGGCTGACCTGTTCCAATTTTCGAGGAAACAACCTCACCTAAAATGTCACGAACTTGCTTCGCTGTATCAGATGAAATCGGTTTTCCTGCCGCTGTTGGTTCGTGCTGCAAAATCGTTTTGTTTGTGTTCGGGTCTGTAATATGGTCAATGACATATGGCTTCATCATTGTTCCGCCGTTTGCTATCGCAGTGGCTGCTTCGATTTGTTGAATCGGTGTGATGGCTGATGCTTGACCATAAGCTGTCGATGCTTTGTCATATTCATATCTATAATTGATTTTACTAGACGCTTCGTTCGGCAAGTCAATCCCCGTTTTGTCATAGAAATGGAACTTCTGCAAATATTGTTCGTAGCGTGTGAAGCCTAGTTTTTCTTTTGCAAGCTTTGCAAAGGCCACATTTGACGAGCGAAGAACTCCTTGATGAAAGTCAATTTTCCCCCAGCCATTTCCGTTGTTGTGGTCTCGCACAAGGCCGCCGCCTACTTTATAAGTACCAGATTGATATTTGTCATTGCCTTGGTAGACCCCTTCTTGGATCGCCGCAGCGAGGGTAAAGATCTTCATCGTTGAACCTGGTTCAAACGCATATGAAATCACATCATTGTTATAATTCGTAATGTCTAGTTCATTTAAATTAAAGCTTGGCCGCTGCCCCATCGCGAGAACCTTCCCAGTTTTCGGATCAACGACTGTGGCAATGATTTTCTTCGGCTTATACTTTTTGGCAACCTGCGTCATACTTTCTTCAAGAAACGCTTGAATTTTCTGATCGATGGTCAGCGTGACATTTTTCCCGTCTTTCGGGGCGACAATGTCTTCTTTACTATTCGGCAATGCCCATCCGCTTCTGTCACTGTTATATGTCACATAGCCGTCTTTTTCTTTTAAAAATTTGTTCAGTGCCTTCTCAAGTCCCATTGCACCTGACATGTCCTTTGTCGCCTCATTTAATCTGGCATAACCGATTAGGTTAGAAGCAAACATGCCGTTAGGATAATATCGCTTCGTGTCTTTTTCAAAAGCAACACCTGGAAGCTTTAGCTTTTCAATTTTTTCCTTCGTTGAAAAACTAATATCCTTCCCCGCTTTACCAAACTCCACTTGGAATGCATCTTTTGTATTGAGACGCTTTAAAATTTCGCTTTCACTCATATCGATGACTTTCGAGAGCTCTTTTGCCGTCTTTTCTTTATCGACGACATGCATTGGATGCTTAGGGTCCACTGTCATTTTCTTGCTCATGACCGCAATGAGCTTATACACAGATGTATCCTCAGCGATCACATTTCCATTCCGGTCTAAAATAGATCCTCTTTTTGCTTCAAGTGTTTTCTTCGATTGATATTGTTCATTTGCCTTGGCAGCTAATACTTGTCCATCAACCGTTCCTGTAATTTGAATATAGATAAAACGTGCTAGGATGATAAAGAAAAACAGGGCGAAGCAAATACTCGCAATTGCCGCGCCTCTGTTCATCATTTTATTCTTTTTAGGCATCGCCATGTTAATCGACCTTCTTAACATCTTTCGAAATAGTTAAGCCTGCTTTTTTTGCGGCATCAATGATTCTTTCTGGTTCACTCAGCAAGTCTTTTTCCTTTTGTAGCTCAGTGATCTTCTTCGATTCTAAAGATACTTGCTGTTCTAGCTTCTGCACTTCGATATTGGCGTGATAGACAGCAAAAGCTTTAGAAATGATGAGAATCGAGCTGCACATAAGAGCCATGACAAACATGACAAGTAAGATTTTTTCACCAAGTGTGATAGAACCTCTTCTTTTAATGACAACCGATTGGCCTTGCTGCTCTGTTTGATGGTGCTTCACTTCTCTTTGGTAAGCCAAATTACTCATAAGAAACCTCCTTTTTATCATCATCTATGGTGTCGTTTTACTTTTTTTCTGCAATTCGGAGCTTCGCTGAACGGGCACGGTTGTTATGTTCCAGCTCTTGTTCTGATGCAACGATCGGTTTTCTCGTGATCAGCTTCAGCTTTGGTTCAAGTCCTTCTGGAATCACTGGTAGTCCGTGCGGAAGTTCTGGAAGAGAAGACATTTCTCTAAATGTACTTTTACAAATCCGGTCTTCAAGTGAATGGAATGTAATGACAGAAATTCTCCCCTTCGGATTGAGTAACTCTATTGCTTGTTCTAGTGCTTCTTCAAATACTTTCAATTCATCATTTACGGCAATTCGGATCGCTTGAAACACTCTTTTCGCTGGATGTCCGCCAGTTCGTCTTGCAGGTGCCGGAATTCCTTCTTTGATAATGTCGACAAGCTCACCCGTTGTTTCAATTGGCGCTTTTTTTCTTGCTTCTTCAATTTTTCGTGCGATTTGCTTGCTGAACTTTTCTTCCCCATATTTGTAGAAAATCCGAACTAGATCTTCAAATGGCCATTCATTCACCACTTTTTTTGCCGACAATGCGGCTGATTGATCCATTCGCATGTCAAGAGGTGCATCATGGTGATAACTAAAGCCTCTCTCTGGTGTGTCGAGCTGAGGAGATGATACCCCAAGGTCAAAAATCACACCGTCTACGTTTGTAATACCTTGTTCATTCAGACGTTCTTTTAAATATCGGAAGTTGCTTTTTATGAAAAGAATGTTCGCTTTAGAATCCGCGAGCTTCTCTCGTGCATGATCCAGTGCAGCATCGTCTTGGTCAAATCCAATCAATGTTCCTTTTTCTGATAATTGAGATAGTAAATATGAGCTATGACCTGCTCCGCCTAGCGTGCAGTCCACATATGTACCGTCTTCTTTTACGTTTAAACCGTCAACTGTTTCTTTTAATAATACTGTCTCATGTTGAAACATGATGTTATGGTCCCACCTTTTTCAAATAGAAATGAATGTGTAGAAAGCTTGCTGCACAAGGGATTATTATATATCAAATCCAATCATGTTTTCAGCAATTTCAGCAAAAGAATCTTCTTGCTCTTCTGTATATTGTTCCCAGATCGACTTACTCCACAACTCAATTCGATTTGAAACGCCGATGACCACACATTCTTTTTCGAGTTTTGCATATTGGAGTAGGTTTGATGCGATGTTAATACGCCCCTGCTTGTCCAGATCGCATTCGACTGCGCCAGAGAAGAAGAACCGGGTAAACGCACGTGCATCTTTTTTCGTTAGCGGTAGTGCTTTGAGTTTCTCTTCGATTAGTTTCCACTCACTCATAGGGTAGCCAAATAAACATTGATCAAGCCCTCTCGTCAGCACAAACTGTTCTCCGAGACCGTCTCTAAATTTAGCAGGGATGATCATGCGCCCTTTTGTATCAATCGTATGTTGGTATTCACCCATGAACATGATAATCAGAGCCCCACTTTCTCACCCATACTCTCCACTATCCACCACTTCTCTCCACAAAACTTATTCTACACTGTTTCTACATAAAAAAAAACCCTGAACTAGTCAGGGTTCATTAAAACTTTATTTCAAAGTTTGACAATTTGTTGCTTGTTTTGAAATGAAAATGGCATATTTTTGAATGTTTTGAAGAATTCTGGACCATATTTGTTTAAAAAGTACATGATATTCCAAATTCTTTCTTGCGGAGCATCTAGTGGTTTTAAACTATTTTCAATCCGTTCAAAGTCCCGAAGGATATATCCTTCCTTCTCTTCCACACGCTGCGCAACCTTTTGATAAACAAATTGAAGCTGGTCTTCAATAAATTTGGCATTTTTATCTAGCAGCTGCTCGAAGTTTGGTTCAATCTCCAGTGCTTCTTGTCTCATCACGTCATGAGCATTTGCTAATTCACGTTTGGCGTGTTGAACCGCTTGAACAAAGCTGTCTGGAAGACTTTGCTGAAAGTGCGCTTCTTTCTTTTCTTTCACTCCATTTGTCAGCACTTCTTCTACCGACAGTTCTCTAACTGACAGTTTCTTGTCGATGTGCCTTTCAAGAAGGGTTACATGCAGTCTCGGAAGAACAGGCGCCATCTTTAATTTAAAATGCTCAAAGATTCCTTTCAGTTCTCCCCAATAGTTAACCTCACCGTGTCCTGCCATAAAGGCAAGTGTCGGGAGAAGGGTTTCCTGCATCAAGGGACGTGTCACCACATTGTTGCTAAACCGTTCTGGGTGCTCCTCCACTTCCTGCAAAAGCTCTTCCTTCGTCCACGTAAGCCCCACTTCTGATATAGAAAACCGGCCGTTCTCTTTTTCAATCAGGAAACGTTCCTCATCATATTCGTAAAACAGATTCGCCTGATTGTCACCAGCTTCAATAATTGGCTGATATCCTGCTCGTTTCATAGCAGCCTGTGATTCATTTAAGCGAGCAGTAACTGCATCATTTGTCTCGACAATGTGCTTGAATAACGGACGCTCGAGTGGTTTGACACCTAAGTCACCTGAATTAAATAAAAGCAGTCCATCCTCTTCAAAGAGGTCACATACAATCCATTCAAAGAAATCAGTAAACGTTTGTGATTTGCGTAAACATCGAAGAAGCTGATCAAACAAGTCATTGGTGTATGCAGATTCTTCATACGTTGAAAACACATCACGGAGCCATGTCTCGGTTTTTTCTTGATCAAGCGGGATTCTTTTCGCAGCCGCTTTTTTGACGTTATGTAATGACAGCTTTTGTTTCACTGGCCCTTTTTCGCCAGATGTGTACACAAAATTAATTTCATCTACGTCATGATCCTCACCGGCTACCCAAAAGACCGGAATCACCGGGACGCCAAGCTCTGTTTCTTTTTCTTTTGCAAACTGAATGATGGATATGATTTTATGTATGGTATAAAGCGGTCCTGTTAATAGACCAGCCTGCTGTCCTCCGACCACCATGACACTCCGTTCATCACGGATCTTTTCAATGTTCTGGCGCATCGCTTTCGATTCAAACTTTGCGTGGTACGCGCTCATATAATCCGCTAAAGCCTCGCGCGGGAAGCTCATTTCCATGAGATCGTCGTATCTCTTTTTCCATGTGTGCTCAGAATGTATATCATAATCAAAAAAAGTCGTCATCTCTTTTTTTTCTTCTATATAATCACGTATGAATAAATTCTGACTTCGGATGGAAAGTTCAGTCAATTGCATGTTTAGAACTTCCTTTCTTCAATAAATAGTTAGTTTCCCGAAAAAAGTATAGCATGTAAATGAGCTCACTCAAAAGATTTTGTTTGCTTTTTTTCCAATACTTCCAAGCTTCGATCAAAGAAAGTGAGATGTGGCGCCGCAACGCTGTGAGCTTGAGCCTTTTTTAAAAGATAGCCAAGGATGGCTTTTCTTTCGGTTTGGCGGCCTTTCACTATATCTTGAAGCATAGACGACTGATTCTCAGCCGTTTTCTCACAAACAGAGACTACATAAGACCAGAGCTGCTCTTTTTCAGGTAAGCTCAAGATGGAAACTGCTTCTTCAAATGCACATTTCATCATGTATTCATATGAAGGGTTTGCGATCAATTCCCCGTTTCTCACATGCAGCAAAGCCGTGAGTGGATTAATACAGACATTGACAAGCAGTTTTTCCTCCAGCACCTTTTTCCATTCATCCGTATAGATCATCTGAAAATGAGATGATGTCTCATTCAATGCTTTTTTTATATCAGCTGCTTCCTCATGCTGAAATGCCCCCCACTTGATGACACCGATACCTGTATGGTTCACTGCATGATCTGACATCTTCATAGCTCCGTGCTCTACCACACCTATGTATAATGAATGTCCCGTTTTCCAATTCTCCAAATCTAATAAGTGAGCCATTCCGTTCTGTAAGAATAAGATACGATGAGGAGGTAATGTCGATAGTTCACCAAGTACATCTTGCAAATGATGATATTTCACTGTCACGATGAGCAAATCAAATTCTCCTGTTATTCCTGTCTGTGCATGAACAGCCACCTGGCATGTTTCTCCTTTTACTGTTCGCTCAATGCCTACTGCTCGAATCTCTTCTGCCTGTTCGTTTCTTCTTGTAAAGACTGTGACGTCATGATGCTGTGATAAATAACTAGCACAAAGCAGACCAATCGCACCGCCGCCAATGATTCCAATATTCAACTGCCGCACATCCCTTTTTCGTTTACTTCATGATATCAACTATTTTAACAGGTTCATGTCGTGATGCAAAAAGCAGATGGCGCGCTATGATTGAATTTTTTTAATTTAAAAACTATAATAATAAGTGTAAAAACTTTTTGAGGCGGGTGGGATGAAAACGCCTTCAATGACATCACTGTCGACATTATGTGTGTAAGGGGGAAGATCATATGGCACAAGTAAAACGACTTCTAATTAATTACAAAACGTTAGAGGAATTTAAACAATTTAAGGAATACGGCATACAAGAGCTATCCATGCTCGAAGACCTTGAAAGCAATATGATTGAAAATGACAGCAACTCTCCATTTTATGGGATTTATTTTGGAGATAAGCTAGTGGCACGTATGAGCCTTTATCAAGTGGACGGCTCAACGACAACGTATTTTAACCACAACCATGATTATTTAGAGCTGTGGAAGCTGGAAGTGCTTCCTGGGTATCAGCGCAAAGGGTACGGCGAAGCACTTGTTGAATTCGCTAAATCGTTCGGATTGCCAATTCGGACCAATCCGCGCGTCAAATCTGCTGGTTTTTGGGATAAAATGGGCTTTGAAGCAGTCAAATATGATATGGAGCGCGATAAGGGTGAAAATCCACTCATCTGGGAGCCCGCACATATTCAAAAAAATACAGGTGAATCCGCTTAAAGGCTGATCACAAAACGCCCCTCCTTTCTCTGTGAGGGGCGTCTCTTTATTTAGCATATTCTTTTAAGCTGATATTCTGTTTGACTCTTTCAACAATACCTATGAGTGCCCGGTAATCTTCTTCTGTCATTTTTAATTGCCGCTTTAAGTGTTCATTTTCTTCTGTAAGTGACTTCAATTGATGCTGTGCATCTGCCAGTTCTTCGCGTAAATGAGTAGGTCCATCAGGTTCATTTTCAAGCTGCTCTAAAAACTGAATCACTTCTCGAAGGGTCAATTCAGCCTGATTTGAAGTAGTCTTCTCTTCTATGGTTAACGCATGCTGTGGTAAACCAGAGGAATGAATACCTATTTTTTTGCGCAATTCTTTCCGCTGTTTTTTTGCCAGCTCTATGCCTGCCTGATATTGTTTTCTAACGTATGAGTTCCACCTGAAACCACATGCTGCCGCTGTTCTTGACAATGCTTTCCCGACTTCCTCAAATGCGGAAAGCTGCGTTCCTCCGTCTCGAATGTGCCTTAAGACAACTTCTGCTAAAAGTAAATCTTCATCCTGTGTCCATGCGTCCTGCCTTGTAATTGTCAATTGATCATCCCCCCTGAATCTGAATACCACATCATATGCGCCTACTAGAGTAGATAGACTATTTGCAGGAGAGAATCCTAAAAAATAGACAAATAAAAAAACGCAAGGGAAGAATTCCCTCACGTTTTTTTATCAAGCATTAGTTGCTTTTTACGTCTTTGCCTTTGTATGTTCCGCAAGATTTGCAGACACGATGAGAAATTTTCATTTCACCGCATTCTGGGCAAGCTACCATACCAGGTACTTGTAGTTTGAAATGCGTACGACGCAATCTTTTTTTCATTTTAGAAGTTCTTCTAAAAGGTACAGCCATTATTCCCACCTCCTTAAAGAGTTAAGTTAAGATTCATTATTTTCTTCTAAGAGCTTCTTCAAGCCTTCCAGACGCGGATCAATTCGGTTTTGATGTGCATCTTCCGAAATGACCGCCCAGTCATTCCCTTCTTGTGGTGCAGCACCTTTTACGTCCGTTTGTTCGCAAAAGATTTGCATCGGCACTTCAAGAAGAATTTCTTCCTTGACTAAAGGCGTTAAGTCGATGATGTCGTCTTCTACAATAGAAACGTCTTCATCTTCTATGTCGTCTGTCTTATGAAGTACAAATAGTTCTTTCGTTGAAATCGCAAATGGATAATTTACATCAACAAGCGTTCTTGAACAAGGCAATGTCATTTCACCTGTGATGGTTAAATCAAATGCGACTTGCTTTGATTCGATCACTCCAGTCCCTTTCACCTCTACCGGTGAAATGCGACGTATATCTGAATGAAGGCTAGTAAGTTCATTTAAGTCAACCGTCTCATGAAAATCGAAGCTGTTTTTAGCTTTTTGATGTAACTGATAAACTGTCCATTTCAATTGTATCACCTCTAAGAGCAACAAACATGATTATAGCTTTCCTCATGTTATTTGTCAATATTTTTTCTTTACAGTCCTTTGTGATGTCAGAGCGTTGTTTGACATCAGTTCTCGGAATGCCTACACTGAAAAAAATGGGCTTCATTTTTCCCTTATGCTACTGTAGCATAGACCATTTAACCATAGCAAGAAAGGCGGAACATCTATTGAAAGCAACAGGAGTCGTTGTCGAGTATAATCCATTTCATTATGGACATGCCTATCATGTTCGTCAGGCGAAAACACATACCTCCTCAGATGTTGCCATTGCCGTCATGAGCGGTTCCTTCCTCCAGCGCGGTGAGCCTGCCATCGTCTCAAAATGGGCGCGGACAAAAATGGCACTGCAAAACGGTGTAGACATTGTGTGTGAGCTTCCATACATATACGCAGTGCAAAAGGCAGAAACCTTTGCAAACGGTGCTGTGGCGATTCTAGATGCTTTAAAATGCCGCTCCCTTTTTTTCGGCAGCGAGGATGGTGACATCAAAGCATTCGAGCGAACAGCTCGTGCTTGGCATGAGAAAAAAGAAGAAATTGACCTTTTCACAAAAGGAAAAGTAAAAGAGGGCCTTAGTTATCCAGCTGCTGCTTCTGCTGCGTTTCAAGAGGTGATTGATCCTAAGCACTTACTGGATCTGTCTCTGCCCAATAACATTTTAGGTTTCCATTATGTCAAAGCCATCTTGGAGAGATCCCCTCACATGCAGCCCTTTACCTCTCAAAGGATTTCATCTGGTTATCATGATGAAGAACTACCTGAAAATCAGAAAATCGCAAGCGCAACAAGTATACGAAAAGCGTTAAAAGATCATGGTACATTTGAAACAGTCGCCCCTTATCTCCCAGAAGCTACGCTCAAGCAATTACATGACTATCATTCTTCATATGGTCTTCTACATACACAAGAAGCCTACTTTAGCTTCTTAAAACACGTTTTTCACACAATGGATACGGCAGAACTAGAAGGCATCTATGAAATCGAAGAAGGCATCGAACACCGCATGCAAAAGGCGATTACACATGCGTCCTCCTACGAGGAATATCTATCACTTGTGAAAACAAAACGCTATACGTGGACGAGGCTGCAACGGATGAACACACATCTCTTAATGAGGGTGAAAAAGAGTGCCATGCATGAGCTGCTGAAAGAGAAAAAAGCGCCTTATATTCGTTTACTTGGTATGTCAAAGAAAGGGCAGCAATACTTATCTCTTGTGAAAAAAGAATTGGACGTGCCGCTCGTCAGTAAGCTGTCTGCCTTTTCACATCCCGCACTTGATCTTGATATTCGCGCATCCCGCGTCTTCAGCCTGCCCGTTAGTGAGCCGATGCAAACGAACTTAACGGAAGCGGAATTTAAAACCTCACCGATCCGATATGATGAAGAGACTGGTCTCTTCCAGTCTTAGCAAAAAAAGCAGCCTTGCGGAAGGCTGCTCTTTTTTGATTAAGATGCTTTCTCTTTTAATTTGTTTAAATAGTTCAGGGCATCTTGCATTGTATCTACAGGCACAATTTTCATATCACTTTTAATATCTTTCGCTGTTTTGACAGCATTTCTATAGTCTGAATTTGGATCACCTTTATCATTCGGTGCAAAGAATATATCTTTTCCTGCTTTATCTGCCGCCACGACCTTTTGATCGATTCCGCCAATTGGACCGACCGTTCCATCGGCGTCAATCGTTCCCGTTCCTGCAATCGCATAGCCATGTGTTTCGTCTTCTTTTGTCAGCTGGTTATAAATTTCAAGTGACATCATAAGACCTGCTGATGGGCCGCCGATATTTTCGATATCCACCTTAATAGAAGGTGAGACTTTCACATTTCGGTCTGTAAATAATGATACGCCAATTCCAACTCGATTCGGCTCTTCTTTAAATGGTTTTAACGTCACTTTCTCCGTCATGTCTTTGCCATTTCGTTCAAGGACAAAACGGACAGATGTACCTGCTTTTTTGCTGCTGATATACGAAACCATTTTATCAGCAGAATCATAGGTCTTGCCATCAACGCTTTTAATTCGGTCGCCCACTTCAATTTTGCCGTAAGCAGGCATTCCTTTCATCACGTAGCTTGCATATACGCCGTTAAACGTATAATCTACTTTTTTACCTGCTTTTGTATATGCTGCAATCATGGCATTTTCTTGCGAGCTTTTCATCAGCTGAAGCTGCCGTTTCATATAATCTTGATCCGACTCCCCGTCCGCTTTAATATTTTCTTCTGGGACGATTTCATCATATTTATTCATTTTCGCAAGCAAATACGTATACGGATTGGCTGGACCTACTTTAATTGTCATAAGAGAGAAGCTGCCCTTCTCGCCATATCCGCCGTCTACTTGAATGTGGGGAGCAATCTCGGTTGCATCACCCGGCTTTGTCACGTAATATGGCAGTTTGACAAAGGTTAAGCCACATAATACAAGGATAACGACAAAAAAGCTGAGCCAGCGAATATTTAATTTTTTCATTCGATTAACACTCCCATTTATCAATGACATCTTTCAGTGTACCTGTTAGTTGATCTGCGGCAAGCTCACCTGCTTCAATCATCTCCTGCACCTGCACGAACGCACTCGAGCTAAATGTTTCAAGCCTCGGCCGGATCATGACATCAGCGTGAATGGTTTGATGACGGACCAATTCATTTTGAAGGATGTCCAAACTTTGCATAATCACATCCGATAATCTCGTCGCCTTTTCTGTTTTTTTCACCCTTGATACATCAGAGGCGATAATGAGGTCTGCGCCCATATCTTTTAAAACAGACACAGGAATGCGGTCCACAACCGCTCCATCCACTAGCTGTCTGCCGCCCATTTCATGAGGAACAAACACGCCCGGAATGCTGATGCTTGCTCTGACTGCTTGTGAGACAGACCCTTTTTTAAACACGACCTTCTCCCCTGTCTCGAGGTCACAGGCAACCACTGCAAGGGGCATTTTTAATTCTTCGAATTTTTTCCCATATGTAAACGTGTGAATCAGCTGCAAAATTCGATTTCCTTTTAAAAGACCGATTTTTGGCAGTGTATAGTCAGCATAATACTTTTTTCTGAAGACAAGTGCAAGTTTTTTCATTTTTTCTACGTCCTGTCCTGCCGCATAAAAGCTCCCAACAAGTGCGCCAATACTGCTGCCAGCAATCATATCTACCTGAATACCTTGTTTCTCAAGACTAGATAAAACTCCGATATGTGCCATTCCCCTCGCACCCCCAGAGCCTAACGCAAGCCCGATGACTGGTCGCCTCATGAAAATCCACCCTCCTCTTTTCTATGCATATATACGAATCTATTGGTCTAAACATGCCCCTTCTGCTCGTATAGTAATAGAAGACAGGCTCGGCTAGTTTCTTTCTTTTTTGATCACGAGCTCGCCAATAGATCATAACGGCAAGGGGCGAAATCTCCATGAAAAAATGGAACACTCTGTTCATCGCTGCTTTTTTTATCTTTTTAACAGCCACTGTGATTACACATCCACAAGCCTCTTTGCAAGCGTCTAAAAATGGACTTGCAATGTGGTGGGAGGTTGTATTTCCATCATTGCTTCCTTTTTTTATTTTGTCCGAGCTATTAATTAGTTTCGGGATTGTCAGATTTGTCGGGGTATTATTAGAGCCATTTATGCGCCCCATCTTTCGAGTGCCTGGTGTAGGCGGATTTGTCCTAGCGATGGGAATGGCATCAGGCTTTCCTTCTGGTGCGAAATTAACCACAAGACTCAGGCAAGAAGGACAACTGACACAAATCGAAGCAGAGCGCCTCGTTTCTTTTACAAATTCATCGAACCCATTGTTTATTTTCGGTGCGGTGGCTGTTGGTTTTTTTCATCATCCAGCTTTAGGAATTGTTTTGGCCTGCGCACATTATTTAGGGAATCTCGCTGTTGGGGTGACGATGCGAGGATATAAAGCACGGCATGATGCACATCTGAGAAGCCGTAAGCAAATTTTATTCCCACCGTTTCAAGAGGCATTCAGCGCTCTTCATACAGCAAGACTCGCAGAGAAAAGACCGCTCGGCCAAATTTTAAGTGATGCGGTCATGTCATCAGTCCAAACACTCTTTATGATTGGCGGCTTTATTATCTTATTTTCTGTGTTTAGCAAAATGCTGTCAGTTGTTCATGTGACTGATCTCTTATCCATAGGGGTCGGATATATGCTCCAAACGATGCATCTTCCGCCAGAATTAGATCTTGCGATGATTGCCGGTTTATTTGAAATCACATTAGGAAGTCAGCTGACAGGGTCACAGGAAGTCACCCTTCTTGCTAAAACGATTGTCGTCAGCTTTATATTAGGATTCAGCGGGTTTTCTGTTCAAGCTCAGGTCGCTGGCATTCTGGCGGCAACAGATATACGCTTTAAACCGTTTTTCTTCGCTCGTTTGCTTCACGGGATTTATGCAGCTGTTTTTGCCTTCTTATTGTTCAAGCCTCTTTATGTCTCTCGATCTGACATGGCTCTCCCAGCAGGTGCCTTTGAAGCAAGCCAGCAGGTCGTCATGTACAGCAGTGTGCTTTGGAATCAGCTTGTGACAGCTGGCCCTTTGATCACGCTATGCAGCTTGATCTTGTATACGGCGCTATACTATCAGAAATTAAAAAAAGGATGAGTGCACAGTGCACTCATCCTTTAAATTTTTCTATCAGCGCTTCTTCTACCTCTTTTGGCACAAGGTCTTTGACTGAACCATCATATTTCGCTACTTCTTTGACAATGCTTGAGCTTAAGAAGGAATACTGATTGTTGGTCATCATGAAAAACGTTTCAATGTCATCGTTTAACACTTTATTCATTGATGTGCCCTGCATTTCATATTCAAAGTCTGTCACAGCTCTTAATCCGCGTAAAATGACTTTGGCTTCTTTTTGTTTCGCATAATCAACAAGCAGACCGTGAAAGGATTCGACTTTGATATTTGGCAGATCCTTCGTCGCTTGGCGAATGAGCTCACACCGTTCTTCAACGGTAAATAACGGTTTCTTGGATGAGTTATTTAGTACACATACATACACTTCATCAAAGATCTTTGCACCTCTTTTGATGATATCCAAATGGCCCAATGTGACTGGATCGAAGCTGCCCGGACAAACGGCTATGTTCCCCATGCTTTAATTTCCCCGCTTTCTATAGATCGTAATACCAGTCAACCCGTACAGTTCCTGTCTTGATATGTAAAGCTGTCCAGCTTCCTCTGGCAGTATAACGTCCTTATCATGCTCACACACGATTACGCCGTCATCTGTTAATAAGGCATGCTCGTCAATCATGTCAAGAAGTGCTTTTAGCTGTTGATCTTTGTAAGGCGGATCAAGAAAGATCGCTTGAAAGGATTCCTCTCGTTTCACAACGGCTGCAAGTGCACGCTTTGCCTCGTTTCGAAACACTTCACTTTGATCAATCAGCTCCAATTGATTGAGGTTTCCTTTTATCGTTTGAATCGCCTTCATATCTCGATCAACGAATATGCAATGATCGAATCCTCTAGAAAGCGCTTCAATCCCTAAACCACCGCTTCCCGCAAATAAATCAAGGGCCCATCCGCCATCAAAATACGGGCCGATCATATTAAATATCGATTCTTTTACTTTATCTGTCGTCGGTCTTGTTGATTGACCTGGTACCGCTTTAAGTGTGCGGCCTTTTCTCGTTCCAGAGATGACTCTCATTTTTCCACCACTTTTTCTGCTTGCTTCTATTGGTTATTGTGTATGACAAAAAATCCAACATTATCTTACCACAACACTCCGCAGGGGACAATGCGCAGACTTTCATTCATTTACTATGTATAGATCAAGGAAAGCGGGGTCATACTACTTATAACAGCATCTGATGTGGTGCTGTTGCCAACCGCGGAGAAGACTTACGTTTCCCCATAAGTTCTTCCTCCGGTTTCTCCTCTCCCTTTGCCTTCTCCTTAATGAATCATTAAGAATAGAAGGACCCCGCGGGTGATGCCGCGGGGGTTTTTTTGTGTCTTTAAAAGCCCACTTTATAATCATACTCTTTTGCTTTGTCCAATTTGGATTCGTACTCTAATTTAATAAAAGGTTTATATGAAGGCTCAACACGTTTCACAAATGGCAATGAGCTGAGCTTAGCCATATGGCGCTCGAGATCATTCATATCACAATAGATCACTGCATATTTCATTTTCCGTGAAATATAGTGAACATTTCCAAATTTTCTTAGCGCCTTTGACTGCTTTAACGAATGCAGCCAAACGACCATCCCTTGACGTTTGGTTTCCATCTTTTCACCTGCCGCTTTTTCAATTCTTTTCAGTCATTATGTAAAAGACGAGACATTCAAGTCTCGTCAAGATACTTTACAGCCACAGCTGCCACCAGATCCACAGCCACCGCCGCATGATGATAGACCATCAAAATATGGGTTCCCTGTTGGAACTTTGATATATGCTGATACAGCTTGACCGATTTCAATACTAATCTCATCTAAGATGGATTGAATCGCTGTTTCTGCTTTTTTGAAATCAACCACTGTATCGTGAAGATCTAACTTTCTTTTGACCTCACGCATTTCCTTTGAGATCGTTCTATAGTCCGGATGGTATTTGCCGAACCGCTGCACATCCTCATATTGCTCTTTTACTTTTGTAAAATGGGCAATAATTTGTTGGGCTTCTTCGTCTTGCTGGAGACGCTTAAAGCAGTTGCGGTAATGTTCAGCCTCCTCCGACTGAAGAATCATGGCAGCCAATTGATTCGCTTCCTCTTGGAGCTCCACAGATTCGATTGTCGCATACATAAATGATGCACCTCCAATTCATAGTTTACCACGAAACCTATGGATCAGAAAATGCTTTTACGTCACAAATACATCCCATGTCTCTCTTTTCTGCCTATATTCTGGATGACGAGAATTGAGCACAACGGTCATTTTATGCTTTCCTTTTGAGAGATGCTTGACCACAAATGCAGCAGTATATTCATTGCCTGCACGTTTTCCGTCTACATACACTGTAAAATATCCCGCCTTCTCATCCTTTTTTAGTCGCGTAGGCTCAAGATGAAAATCTTGCAGTGTACTTTCTATATAAACAGAAGACCCCTGCACTTTGTATTTTAAAAAACCTTGCTGCTTCATTTCGCTTTGGGCTTGCTGCATCACATGTACAGCTGGATCTTGCTTTATGACTTGCTTCTCTTCATGTTGACTTTGACACCCGGTGACAAGAAAAAGCAATGCGCATATTGACAGCATCCATTTCATCATCTGATTCTCCTTTCATCTACTTTTATAGGATGCTCAGGAAATAGACATCTTAATCAACTCAAAAAAGCCTCATCCGGCTCCATTTTGATTGCGCATTGCTTGGAACATTTGAATCATCATTTCAGCCATTTGGACACTGTTACTCAACTGACTCACACGATGAGGAATGGTTTTTTCGTAAAAATTCATTTTATCTAATTCAAAGGACGATAGCTTATCAGGATGTCGAGTCAGCTGTCTGTACCAGAGAGGACGCTGTCTGATGAATTTGATTCGATCCTCTTCGGCCATGACAAACTCCAGTACTTCTTTCCGCACCAAAAGCATCCCCTTTCACTTAATCTTTCCTGAAGGAGAATGGGTGCTGACTGCCTCCAGATGAACCTTTCTTTGAGCCATTTGATGAAAATTGTCCGAGTAAGCTTTGTAAAGAGGAAATAGACTGGCTCATTTTGTTGATTTGTTCATTCATTTGATCAGCGTCCATTTTTTTCACAGCAGAAACCATTTTAGACATAAAATCGGCTTTTCCCGCTTCACTTGGCTTAGAGTCTTTTTCTTCTTTCACGTCTCCAGATTGCGTTTGCCGGTAAGGAGACCACATCTCATCTTCCTCACCAAACATGACCCAATTTTCGTATACACTTTGCCAGCTTTTTTCTTGCGTTTGCACTTCTTGAATTAACTTCGGATGGCGTCTGACGAATTGTTTAAATTCATCAATGGATGTTTGTTTTTGCTTGTTTGTCATATCCTCACCCCCCATACAAATGCCTACTATACTATATACATCAGCAGTTATTTTGGTGAGCCTCTTTTTCAATCAAAAAAACAGCTGCGATGGTGCAGCTGCTTTCGTTTAAGATGTTTTTTTAATGAAGTTTTGGGTGTAGTATTTTTCTTTCACACCGACGCCAAGGTGTGTGTAATCTTTATTTAATAACGCCTTTCTATGACCTTCACTATTGAGCCAGCCTTCTACCGCTGCAGGTCCATCTACATAATTATAGGCAATGTTTTCACCTGCGAGCTGAAATGCCACCTCGCCTCTTTCTAATCGGTCTTTCAGCGTACCGTATTTTTTAGATTCATGGGAGAAATAATGATTCTCTTTCATGTCCTCACTATGCATGAATGCCACTTCAGAGGTTTCATCATCCCACTTTAAGATCGGCAGTTTGTACTTATGACGAATAATATTGGTCATATCAAAAATTTGTTTTTGACTGGAAGCTTCGATCTCTTTCCATTTTTCACCCGATATTGCCTCTGGTTCTATCAATTGACCACGATAGACGACTTCGTATGGCTTTTGTTTCACAAATGTATCTGCGTTAAACGCCCTAATACTTGAAAGGGTGCTTTCAAACTTATCCATGTAAAGCTGAACATATACATCATCGTCCACTTTCACGGTAGGTCTTGTATTCATATCATCTTCTGAGAATTCAAAGCGGTATGAATTTTGTTCATCCTCTACATGAATGTAAGGTGCAATTTGTGTTTTTTTAAATACCTCACTTGTGGCTTGACCGATTTTAAACGGTTCAACATTGAGCCCGTCTCCTGTTGCAAACAATGTCACCACTTTACTATTCTTTACCCCTACTTGAATATAGTGCTTCTTCGATTGATTGTATATCCACCAGTCATAATCATATGCGGAAGGATCAATGCGATCTGGTTCTCCCAGCTGTTTAAGCACTTCGTTTGAAGATTTCCCCATAAAGGACATGAGCCCCTTTTTAGGGATGTTGATCGGCTTATCGCTAGATGTTTCTTCATTAGACACCTTCGGTTCATTGCTGTTTTCTTTTTCTGGTGAAGATCCATATTGAATAAACAGAACATACGTTCCAGATATAATCAGGAGGATGAGGAGTGTTTTGAGCACAGTTTTCAAATAAACACCTCCGTTAAATTGGCAAGGTACAAAAAGTACCTTCTACTGTCATTTAAACAAAACTCGCTCTATTTATCAACGACAATACAGCCTATTTAACACGAATTTAAAATATGCCCCTCTTAATGAAGAAATCCTTGCCCATGATCTTGATCCTGCTGAGAGATTTCTGTCAGTGCATCTCCTGCGCGATCATTCGATAAATCTTCGACGGATAAATCTCCAAGAGCGACAATCCCTGTTAATGCACCGTTCTTCACAACAGGAATGCGGCGAAGCTGGTGCTCTGACATCAGCCGGACAATTTCTTCAAGCGTTGCATCTTCTTCTGCTGTCAGTACTTCCTTCGTCATCAGCGAGCCTACTTCCTGTGAGTTTGGCTTTTTTTCTGCAATGCCTCTGAGTACAAGGTCACGGTCTGTCACGATACCAACGAGCTGATCTCCGTTAACCACGGGAATGGCTCCGATGTCTGCTTCTCTCATTTTGACTGCGGCTTCATACGTATTGTCATCTTGCTGACATGTCACTACTTTTTTTGTCATAATATCTTTGATTTTTTTTGTTTTCACGTTGATTCCTCCATCTGTTATTTTCTTTATTACTGTAACCAGGTTATAAAAGAACATACCTTTCACAGTTGAAAGTTTAACGCTTTCATACTATGATTGTCAGTAAAGGGAATTTTTATAAGGAGGGGTTTTGGGTGAAGTTTGAAGGTACGGGGATTGAAAAGGTAGCAGCTGACTTAAATAAATTAGATTTCATCATGGAAAGTGAAGGATTTGTACGAGCCGATCAATGGGATTATGAGCGTGTGACGTACGACAGAAAGTTTAACATGGTAGAGGGAACCTTTTATTTACGCATTTCCGGCTACGCCACCGAAGGAGATGTAGGTTCAAAAAGAGCACACATACAGCTTCTTACACCTTTACTTGGAAAACATTATTATCCGCACGGTGTTGAATACGGCGAAGGCGAAGATTTCCCTAAGTCTCTCATCCAATCAAGCAAAAAAACGCTTGAACAGCTGAAAGAAAAACTAGAAGCAATGACTGCAGAAGCATAAACGAAAGCACAGCCATCCGGCTGTGCTTTTTTCATTCATATTTCGGAATCAGGGCATCTGGTACGGCATCTTTCGCTCTTTCTTTTCTTGCCCAGTCAAAGAAGACAACAGCAAGGATCGAGCCGTACACAATCTCCTGAATAATTTTCATCAAAATCGCGCCTAGCTGCTGGTCTTCTAGCAGCGGCAAGGTATGGAACATTTCAGGACCTGTGAGCGCAAGGCCTGCCAGCGTATCACTTGGTACGCATAGATGCAGCGCCTGTATCCAAGCACCAGCATCAGAATAGGTTGCATAGATCGGCGCCTCACTAAACATGATGAGTGCACACGCAGGAGTCATTAATATCCCGTCTGCCATGATATAACCAAGCTTTAAAATGCCTGTAATCTGAGGCTGACTTTGGACTTTATGAACGAGCGGCCACCACATGAAAAAAGCAGCGATAAAAATGACCACTGTCATCAGCGCATGATAAAACGGATCTGTTTTCACAAAGTCAAACACAAGCGGAATATGGTACATCGAAAACAAGCCGTTAAACCCGAGCAATGCAATTAAAGGCTTGGAAAACAAACGAAACATCTGCTGAATGCCTGGTGTTTGTATGATCCGCTCCCAAATGGCCGCAGGTAATCCTGTAATAAGGAGAGGCGGAATGACTAAATAGAGCACCGCCATTTGCGCCATATGTGCACTAAACATAATATGCCCCATTAAATCAATTGGGCTTCCTTTTACGGCGTATAACAGCACAAGCCCGGTCAGAAACAGCGTTTTCTCTTTTACCGTCGCACGATACTTCCCCTTTGTCACAAGAAGCAGATAAAGAGCAGCTGCTATGACAATACTAGTCAAATAGTAAGGGCTCCATAATGCCCGAAATCCGAATATTTCTAAGTTCTCCATTGCTGCGCCTCCTTCAAGGGCAAAGCGGGCTTACCACCAAATAATGGTCAAAAAGGCTAATACGGTAATAAACGCGACAAACACACCTGAGTAAAGAAACAATGCGGGTGTTTCATGCCCTTTTTGGTTCATGTGCATAAAATAATAAAGCTGAAAAGCCACCTGAATAACGGCAAGCAGTAAAATAAATGGTACTGCGAACCAGTTTCCTACGTCTTCAGAAGCGATTGTTAAAAAGGCAACAAAGGTTAATCCAATCATCAAGCCGAAAGAAATGAGCTGATGCTTCATTTCTTCGGCATTTTTCTTTTTACGGTATACAAGATCGACTTTAGACTGATTTGTGTTTTTATTTCCCATTCTTATCCCACCATTCCCATTAAATATACAACGGTAAAGATGAAGACCCACACAACATCAATGAAGTGCCAATACAGACTTGCCACATAATATTTCGGCGCATTGTATAAATCGAGTCCGCGTCTCATATTTCGAATCATAAGAGCGGTAATCCAGCAAAGTCCAAAGGCGACGTGAGCCCCGTGAGTTCCTACAAGTGTATAGAAGGAGGAACCAAGAGCTGAACTGGTAATGGTAAAATCATACGCATGCACATAATGATAGAACTCATAAATCTCAACCCCTAAAAATGAAGCACCTAATAGCACAGTCACACCAAGCCAAAGCTGCATCTTTTTAAAGGCAAAGTTTTTCATATGATACATTGCATACACACTCGTTAAACTGCTCGTTAGTAGTAGCATCGTGGCAATAAAGACAAGCGTGAGATCAAACATATCAGTTGTTTTTGCTCCGCCTGCATTAGAGTTTTTCAGCGCCAAATACGTGGCAAAGAGCGATGCAAACAGAACGGTTTCTCCCCCAAGAAACAACCAGAACCCGACGAACTTATTCTTTCCTTCTAACGTGGCTTTCTCAGGAGAAGCCGGAAAAGTTTCTGCTGTCATTTTTTGTGGTTCCATTATGCTTTCACCCCTTTATCATCGTCATCGGTCAAATCTTCTTTGTGAATATGGTACCCATGATCGTCTTTAAGAGAGCGAACCAGCATGGTCGCAAATGTAATGCCAAGACCAATGAGAATCACTGGAAGCCCCCAGCTATGCTCTTGACGATACATGAAGCCAAACGCTGACACAAATAGACCGAATGAGATAATGACAGGTAAGATGGAATTATTCGGCATGTGAATATCATCGAGCGGTTCAGATGCTGTCATTCCTTTTTTACCATCCATTTTTTCAATCCATAATGGATCTAGTCCTCTGACAAGCGGAAGCTGTTTAAAGTTATATTCTGGCGGAGGTGAAGACACTGCCCATTCAAGCGTTCTTCCATCTCCCCAAGGATCGCCCGATACACGCTCCCCTTTTGCTGTCGTCCAGATGATATTAATCAGCATGATGACAACAGCTACAAACATGAACAGTGCCCCAATCGTACTGACCAAGTTCCCAAGGTCTAGCCCCTGACCCGGCAAGAATGTAAAGACTCGGCGCGGCATGCCCCAAAGACCGAGAAAATGCTGGATAAAGAAGGTTAAATGGAAACCGACGAAAAACAGCACAAAGCCAATTTTCCCAAGCTTCTCATTCAGTATTTTTCCAAACATCTTCGGCCACCAGTAATGCACACCAGCTAAAATACCGAATACGACCCCGCCGATAATGACGTAGTGGAAATGCGCCACAACAAAGTACGTATCATGGAACTGATAATCTGCTGCAGCTGCTGCAAGCATGACTCCGGTTACCCCGCCAAGTAAAAACGACGGTATAAAGGCAACGGAATACAGCATTGGCGTTGTAAACTTCACATTACCGCCCCATATGGTGAGCAGCCAGTTAAATACTTTAATTCCTGTCGGCACCGCAATCGCCATTGTGGCTACAGCAAAGATCGCATTGGCAATCGGACCAAGTCCAGTTGTGAACATGTGATGCGCCCACACCATGAATCCAAGGAAACCAATCAATACAGTCGCAAACACCATGGACGAATAGCCAAACAGCCTTTTTCTTGCAAACACTGGAATGATTTCAGAAAATATTCCGAATGCTGGCAGGATTAAGATATAAACTTCTGGGTGTCCGAAAATCCAGAACAAATGCTCCCAGATGATAGTATTTCCGCCGAGCTCTGGATTGAAAAAGCTCGTATCAAACATTCTATCAAGCATCAGCATCGCAAGCCCTGCAGTAAGCGGCGGGAATGCGAATAAAATCAGTGCTGAGGCGACAAATGTCGTCCAAGTAAAGAGCGGCATTCTCATATACGTCATACCAGGCGTTCTCATATTAATAATCGTTGCAAGAAAGTTGATTCCGGCAATTAGCGTACCAATACCCGCTATCTGCAACCCTAAAATATAGAAATCCATGCCGTGTCCTTCCGAATTCAGCGTGAGCGAAGCGTATGCAGTCCAGCCTGCATCAGGTGCCCCGCCCATAAACCATCCAAGATTTAAGAAAATTCCTCCGAAAAAGAACAGCCAAAAACCAAGTGAATTCACAAATGGAAACGCTACGTCACGTGCACCAATTTGAATAGGTACAACCGCATTCATTAATGCAAATAAAAGCGGCATTGCTGCAAGGAAAATCATCGTTGTTCCATGCATCGTCATGACTTCATTGTAAAACCCTGCACTTACAAAATCATTTTCAGGGATGGCTAGCTGAATACGGATTATCATCGCTTCCAGGCCGCCAATTAAAAAGAAAAATCCCCCTGCCACTAAATATAGTATGGCAATTTTTTTGTGGTCAACCGTCGTCAAGTAATCCCATAAGACAGCGCCAAACCCCCGCTTTTTAGCTATAGTACTCACCATGAAATCCCCCTCTTATCTCCCATTTGCCCCTTTTCATATAGATGTTTTAACTTTACACAGACTGTGTCTGACAGATGGCTACTTCTTGGTTGTAGAGACATATTCGGGAGCTCTTAACAAAAACTTCACATCGATTACATACCCTCTTACACATTCCTATTAGAAATTACTCGATTTTAAGTCCTTTTAAATACTCATAAAGTGCATCTGCTTCTGAGTCATTTAATTTAGGGTACGTCCCTGTCATTTTATTTCCTGGTTTAAAGCTCTCTGGATCTTTCAGCCATGCTTTCACGTTTTCTTTGTTCATGTCTTTAATTCCAGCTACTTTCGTTCGCTCTCCGAAGGTTGCAAGGTTTGGTGCTGTCCTTGCCGCTTCCGGCCGTTCGTCCCCAGGCTCTACTGCGTGACAGCTCAAGCAGTTTTTCTCTTTAAATAATTTTTCACCTTCAAGGGCAAGATCTTTTGTGGATGTAGGCTTCTTGTAATCAGCCATTTTTTTCGTCCATCCTAAAAACTCATCTTGAGAAAGCGTTTTAACTTTAAAGTCCATTAAAGCATGCGAGGGACCGCAAAGCTCCGCACATTTCCCGTAGAAATATTCTCCTGCATCTTTCGTTCGTTTTGAATCAAAGGTTAAATAAAACTTGTTTTCATTGTCTGTGTTTGTATCAATTTTACCGCCAGCCGATGGAACCCAGAAAGAGTGTTTCACATCAGATGCTTTCAGCTTGAAGTAGACCTTTTGATCTGTCGGTACAATCAATTCCTGACTCGTGACAATCCCATAATCAGGGTATTCGAATTCCCACCAATATAAACTGGCTCTTACATTGACAACAAGTGTCTTTTCAGGATCTCGTTTTTTCTTATCCATAGCGCTTGTATCCCCAAGCTCAAGCGTGTATGCCACAACAGGCACAACGAGAATAATGAGGAGAAGAATCGGAATCGCTGTCCACGTAATTTCTAGGTTACGGTTCCCTTCCACCTGCTTTGGAATCGTATCTTCTCCAACTTTAGAACGTTTGAATTTAATGATGACGTAAAAGAAAATGATCGATACAACAATGACGACAAGAACCATAATGAGTGTACTCAGTACCGTTAGGAAAAATTGTTTATCTGCTACTTCCCCAACTGGTTTGAGTGTTGATAAGTATGGTTCACCACAGCCCGCCAAAACGAGCGTCAATAAGAGAAACAGTGAATAAACACGCCATTTTCTTATCATAATTTGTCCCAACCCCTTTTGCTTGATCTCCTTTGCCTTTCGCTTTTTACCTCTTATTTATAAAATCACTTTTCACCCATCCATAACCCCCGCCTCTTATAAAAGCACTTACATTTCCTGTTTTCATAAAAAAATGATGTTTTTACTCAAAATACCATCTATGTATAAACAGAAAGCCGCCTAAATAGAACTGAATATCAGGCGGCTTTCATAGTTGTTAGAAAATGTTGTGTTATAAGATATAGCCTTGTTTTGATGTGATCAAAGTGTATTTTACTCTAGAATAGTGTAATAATAATCATCGCGACGAAAAAGATGGTTAAGTAGTTTAATGAATAAACGAACATGAGCGTTGACCACTTCATGACGTCTTTCATTTTAAAGCCCATAAGGCCAATGACGAGCCATCCAATATTCAGCAATGTGCCAAGTGCTACAATCGGCCATCCTAATCCACCTAAGAAAAATGGAAGCGGGAGAAGACATGCTGTCCAAATGATGATTTGGCGTTTCGTGACTTCAAAGCCATAAACGACTGGTAGCATTGGAATACCTGCCTTACGGTAATCTTCCGTTTTCTTAATCGCAAGTGACAGGAAGTGCGGGATTTGCCAAATGAACATAATCATAAACAAAACCCAAGCCGTTGTGTCGATTGTACCTGTGACAGCTGTCCAGCCGATTAATGGCGGCACCGCACCAGATACACTTCCAATAACGGTATTAATGGTGTAATGGCGTTTAGACCACATGGTGTAAAGAACCGCATAAGTAAAGACTCCGATAAATCCAATCACTGCTGATGTGATAGTTGTCATCAGAAGCATGATGAGTCCAAGTACAACAAGCAAAATACCAAATGCATACGCTTGCCCCGGCTGAATCTTACCTGTAACCGTCGGTCTTGTTTTTGTTCTTTCCATTAATATATCAATATCACGGTCAAACGCATTATTAATGGCGCATGAACCGGCAATAATAAGAGAAGAACCAATCATTGTTAACAGCACAATATCAAGATTCCCAAGGAAACTCATCCCTGTAAAATAAAAAGCAAGCCACATTCCAGTAAATGTTGTAATGAAGTTGGAATTGACGATGCCCATTTTAATCAGAGCAAGAAAATCTTTCCAAGCTGTTGTTTCTTCTATTTGTCCATGAATAGCTGCTTCCGCGGCTGTTTTGGAATTTGCCAATGTGTATAACCTCCCTTGCCCAAACCTTCAAACAAACAATGAAACGTAAATTCGTTACAACTCTATCATACAAGATAAACAGCTGTAAAAAAACATCCTATTAAATAATAAACGACAATCTCGAAGTTATTTGTGAACTTTTAGTGAATTTATTAGGATTTACCTGTGTTTCAGAAGGCGGTGCAAAATGAAATATTCTCTCCTCTATTTCTATCAGACTGTGAAAGAAAGATCAAGCACTCTAAATCTGTAAACTTTGTGAACTAACATATCATTTTTTTGTGAACTTTGGTCATTATGAATTGCAACAGAACACGCATTTGGCTTAAACTTGAGAGCATGTGAGGTTTTTCAATTAGATCAGAAGTTTTTTAGAGAAGGTGAAATAATTTGATGAAATTTGCTTTAAGGTTATTGAGCGTGATCACAACGTTTGTGATGCTGATCGTTTTGATTGGCGGTGCGCTTGTGACGAAAACCGGCTCGGGTCTTGGCTGCGGCAGGCAGTGGCCCCTTTGTCACGGTCGTTTCTTCCCTGAAATGAACCCTGCTTCCATCATCGAATGGAGTCACCGCATGTCAACAGGGGTTTCAACCATTCTTGTCTTGGCACTGGCGGTCTTATGCTGGAAAAAGATTAGTCCAGTATTCCGTGAAACCAAATTTTTGGTCATCATGTCGATTATATTCTTACTGCTACAAGCGCTGTTAGGGGCTCTTGCCGTCGTGTTTGGTTCCAACGCACTTGTCATGGCACTGCACTTCGGTATTTCACTCATTTCTTTTGCTTCAGTGTTATTGCTTGCACTTCTTGTATTTGAGGCAACCCGATCTGAAACAAAGCTTGTGAAGCCGCTTCATATCGGCAAAAAAATGCAGTTTCATATTTATGGTTTGATCACCTATACGTATATCGTGGTGTACACGGGTGCTTATGTGAGGCATACTAAGTCAAGCCTTGCTTGCTCTGTTTTCCCGTTTTGTTCAAAAGACGGTGCACTTCCAACATACTTTAATCAGTGGGTGCAAATGTCTCACCGAGCAGCAGCACTTCTTTTATTCGTCTGGATATTTGTTGCGATGTTCCATGCCATGAAACATTATAAAGAACAGAAGCAGCTGTATTATGGATGGATCATTTCAGCCATTCTCATTACACTTCAAGCGATTTCAGGTGTGATGTCTGTGTATTCTCAGCTCGCACTAGGTTATGCGCTGGCTCATTCATTCTTTATTTCCTGTTTGTTTGGAGTACTCTGTTACTTCTGCCTACTCATTGCCCGGTTTAAATATGAAAGCAAAGAACCATTCAAATAAGAATTTGTATCCCCCTTTCTTGCGGAATGGGGGATTTGTTTTATTATTGTTTTGCTTCTTCAAATAGCGAAATGGCTTTTTTGCGTCTTTCCTGGTGGTCAACTGCCGGCAGCGGGTATGTATCACCTAGCACACAGCCCGATTTCAATTGCTCATCAATCGGCATTTTACTTGGTTCATGAATCCATTTTTCATCGACATGCTCTAGCTCTGGTACATATTTTCTAATATATTCTCCGCTCGGGTCAAATCGCTTTGACTGAGTGGTCGGGTTGAAAATACGGAAGTACGGCACCGCATCTGTTCCGACGGAGGCTGCCCACTGAAATCCTCCGATATTTGACGCCTCATCATAATCCACAAGTTTTTTTGCAAAATACGCTTCGCCTTTTCTCCAATCAATCAAATAATCCTTTGTTAAAAATGAAGCTGTAATCATTCGCAAACGGTTATGCATCCAGCCCTCCTCATTTAACTGTCTCATCCCTGCATCAACGAGCGGAAAACCTGTCTCTCCTTTACACCAAGCTTCAAACAGCGTCTCATCTTCATTCCATTTCATCCCTTGAAACGCCGAATTGATTTCTTTTTCTTTCATCTCAGGATAATGCGCATAAATCATATGATAAAAATCACGCCATGCCAGCTCTTTGATAAAAGTCTCTCTGCCCTCGTCTTCATAGAGTGCTTCTTCATATATCGCATGAAAGATCGTTCGAATCGAAATAGTGCCTGTTTTTAAGAACCGCGACAGCTTGCTCGTTCCAAAAACAGACGGAATATCTCGTTTCTCATGGTAACGCGTTAATCTTTTTTGGATAAATTGATGAAGCGTGTTCATCGCTTTGTCTGAGCCAATTTGATCAAACTTCCTTGAGCAGCCCTTTATCAATTCTCGCAGTTTATCATTTCCTTTTTGCGAAAGTGGCTCATTACAAATCGTATGCTCGCTGCTAAAAAATGATTTGTCAACTTTTATCACAGGCTGCTTTTCTTGCTTACGCCATGATTGATAGTATGGGGTAAACACTTGATAATGTGACCCATCTGCTTTTAAAATATCTCGCACCCCGTGAAGGTGTGTATCTTGCCATGTTGACACATGAATGCCCTTCTTTTCTAAAAAATCGGTTACTTGCTTGTCACGCCTTTGACCGATCCCCACCTCATCTTCATTAAAAAAGACGGTTTTGATGTCATACACTTCCATGACCTGCTGAAAGGCGCGCAGGACATCATCATGGAGAAGGTGAACATACACTTGAGATTCTCTCGCTTCCTTGACGAAATGCGCCAAGTTTTGAAAGAAATGTTCGTTATTTATATCCATTTCCATTTCAGTAAAGAATGGATCTAGATGATAAAGAGCCAATAATTTGTACTCGTGTTTTTTTGCATAAGTGATCGCTTTTGACAAGGCGATATGATCATCTAATCGCATATCTCGGCGAAACCAAATCACGACAATTTCCAACTTTCTTCACCTCACTCTATAGTGTAATCACTCTCGCAGGCTGCTGCACATTTTAATGCGCTCAAAAAAAGACACATCACGATGGATGTGTCTCACTTATTATTCAGGCTTTAAAACAATCAGCAGATCTCCGGTTTGAATCGGTTCTCCATTTGTCACATGTATTTCATCTACGACCGCAGTGAATGGGGCTTGTACAGTCGTCTCCATTTTCATGGCTTCATTGATCATCAAATGCTCACCTTGCGAGATTTTCTGTCCTTTTTCCACGAGCACTTTGATGACAGTGCCTGGCATTGATGCGGCAATGTGATTTGGATTTGAACGGTCCGCCTTCATTTTTTCTTGAACGGATGATTTGATGCTTTCATCCTTAATCACGACTTCACGCGGCTGTCCATTTAGCTCAAAGTAAAGAACTCTTGTGGCATCTGGATTCGGTTCTCCAATTGACACGAGTTTAACAATGAGGGTTTTTCCTTTTTCGATTTCTACCTCGATCTCTTCACCAAGCCTCATCCCGTAGAAGAAAGTTGGTGTGTCAAGAACAGAGATGTCTCCGTAGCTTTCTGCTGTTTGGACAAATTCAGAAAAGACTTTTGGATATAAGGCATACGCAATCGCGTCTTGCTCTGTCAGCGTCAGGTCATGAGATTCTTTGAACTGCTGCTGAATAGCTTCAAAGTCAACTGGCTTCAGCTTTTCACCAGGTCTGACAGTGAGCGGTTCTTCTCCTTTTAAAATCAGCTTTTGCAATTTTTCAGGGAACCCGCCATGCGGCTGGCCTAAATAGCCTTTAAATAGCTCCACAACAGAATCAGGGAAGTCTAAAGTTGCTCCTTTTTCATAGACATCTTCCTCTGTTAAATCATTTTGCACCATATAAAGAGCCATGTCTCCGACTACTTTAGAGGAAGGTGTCACCTTCACAATATCACCAAACATGTCATTCACACGTCTATACATTTCTTTTACTTCGTTCCAGCGGTCGCCAAGTCCGACACCTTTCGCCTGTTGCTGCAAGTTACTATACTGTCCGCCAGGCATTTCATGCTCATAAATTTCTGTATGAGGTGAATTCATGCCACTTTCGAATTCACGGTAGTATTTTCTAACAGAATCCCAGTATTGAGAAAGGTGTTCGACCGATTGGACGTTCATGTCTGGCTTTCTTTCATGCCCATCCAAAGCATAGTACAGTGAGCTTGCGCTTGGCTGCGATGTGAGTCCTGCCATAGAGCTGACGGCCACATCGACAATATCAACACCTGCATCAATTGCCCTTGCATAGGTGAACAGTCCATTTCCACTCGTGTCATGTGTATGAAGATGGATAGGGATTGTGAGTTCATCTTTTAAAGCAGAGACTAACTCATAAGCTGCCTGCGGCTTTAATAATCCCGCCATATCTTTAATACCTAAAAGATGTGCACCGGCAGATTCAAGCTCTTTCGCAAGAGATACATAGTACTTAAGATCATATTTCGGACGAGATGGATCGAGAATGTCCCCCGTATAACAAATGGCTGCCTCTGCCACTTTGCCTGATTCACGAACAGAATCAATGGCAAGTGTCATGCCTTTGACCCAGTTTAAGCTATCGAAAATACGGAACACGTCAATGCCTGCCTCGGCAGATTCCTTTACAAATGCTTTAATCACATTATCCGCATAGTTTGTATATCCGACAGCGTTTGATGATCTTAAAAGCATTTGGAACAACGTGTTTGGCACTTCTTGGCGAAGCTCTTTTAATCGCTGCCAAGGATCTTCTTTTAAGAAACGGTACGCAACATCAAATGTAGCACCGCCCCACATTTCCATACTAAACAGCTCTGGCCATAAACCTGCTGTTGGCTGGGCTACTTTCTTTAAATCATGAGTTCTGAAGCGGGTCGCAAGCAGAGACTGATGCGCGTCCCTAAAGGTTGTATCTGTTAAAAGGACGCTCTTTTGTTCTTTCACCCAATTGGCAAGGCCCTCAGGTCCATGCGCATCTAACAATTGTTTAGTCCCAGATGGCATCTCTTGCTTGAGCGGAAGCTTCGGTACAACAGGCTTGTCAAAATGAGGCTTCTTTTTCTCCGCAATACCAGGGAATCCATTAATGGTCACGTTACCAATATAAGTCAGCATCTTCGTTCCACGGTCTTTTTGCTTAGGGAAATTAAATAGCTCTGGCGTTGAATCGATAAACGACGTATCGTATTCCCCTTTTAGAAACTTCTCATGCTTTGCCACGTTTTCAAGAAACGGAATGTTTGTTTTAATTCCGCGAATCCTGAATTCCTGTAAGTTTCGAACCATTTTAGCAGCCGCTTGGTCAAATGTGAGCGCCCATGTGGACAGCTTGACCAATAGTGAATCGTAATAAGGTGTAATGACTGCACCTTGAAAGCTGTTCCCTGTATCAAGTCGTACACCAAATCCCCCGCCTGAACGGTAGGCCATAATTTTCCCTGTGTCTGGCATAAAATCATTTAAAGGATCTTCTGTTGTAACCCTTGATTGAATGGCAAAACCATGTGTGAAAATATCTTCTTGCTTTGGTATACCGACTTCCTTGCTGTGAAGGTCATAGCCCTTTGCGACAAGAATTTGGGTTTGGACGATATCGACACCAGTGATCATTTCAGTAATCGTGTGTTCTACCTGTACCCTTGGATTGACTTCAATAAAGTAAAACTCTCCATTTGCAACAAGGAATTCTACAGTTCCTGCATTGATATATGATACATTCCGAGCCAGCTGAACAGCCGCTTCGCAAATGTCTTCACGCAGTTGATCTGTAAGAGACACACTTGGCGCCACTTCAATAACTTTTTGATGCCGCCTTTGAACAGAGCAGTCACGCTCATATAAATGAATGATATTGCCGTGATTGTCACCAATCACCTGCACCTCAATGTGTTTCGGATTTTCAATCAGTTTTTCAACGTATACTTCGTCATTTCCAAAAGCCGCTTTTGCCTCTGACTTCGCACGGTCATAGGCTTCCTTCAGCTCCTCTTTCGTTCTGACAATCCGCATACCCCGGCCGCCGCCGCCTAGTGAAGCTTTAATAATAAATGGGTAACCGTATTCTTCACCGAATTTTTCGACTTCTTCGGCCGAATCAACTGGTCCGTCACTTCCTGGAATGACTGGAATTCCAGCTTTTTTCGCTTCTTCTCTTGCCTTTACTTTATCTCCAAACATATCTAAATGTTGAGAAGTTGGGCCGATAAATTGAATGCCTTCCTCTTCGCATCGTCTTGCAAAATGAATGTTTTCAGATAAAAATCCGTATCCTGGATGAATCGCATCCACGTCATTTCGTTTTGCAATTTCGATGATCCCCTCGATATCAAGGTAGGCATCAATCGGCTTTTTCCCTTCTCCAACTAGATATGCTTCATCGGCTTTATAGCGATGATAAGAGCCCGAGTCTTCTTTGGAATAAATGGCTACTGTACGTAAATTGAGCTCCGTACAGGCCCTGAAGACTCTGATAGCAATTTCCCCTCTGTTTGCAACTAGAACCTTTTGAATTGTTCTCTGTGACATTTCTCACTCCTCCATATCCCTTAAAATTTTATATGTACTCTATAATAAAGGAAGAAATGAAAACTGTACACTTTTGTTTTCTAAAGATTCAAAGTTTTCTGCAATCCATTTTTTTGAACTGATGGCTTGATCATTGATTTTTTCTTTTTGTAACGCTCTTTATATTCAGTAAACATGCTGATATTCAGCAATATTCCCATACAACCGCTCAGTAAAATGATGGACGATCCCCCGTAGCTAATAAACGGAAGAGTGACCCCAGTAATCGGAATCAGACCTGAAACACCGCCTAAATTAATGCATGTTTGGATCGCAATCATGGAGGAAATTCCTATTGCAAGCAAACTTCCAAATGGATCTTCACACTTTCTTGCAATATAAAAACCTTTCACGACGATGAAGCCAAGGAGAGCGAGTACAAAAAATACGCCGAAAAAGCCAAGCTCTTCTGAAATGATTGCCATGATAAAATCTGTGTGCGGCTCTGGAAGATACCCGTACTTTTGAACGCTTTCTCCTAGACCCAGTCCAAAAAAGCCGCCTGATCCAATGGCGTAATAGGAATTAATCAATTGATGTCCAGTATCCCCTGCATCTTTAAAGGGATCTTGGAAACTCTCAAAACGCCCGAGGCGATTTTGCGTGAATATTTTATCCCAGAACAGAATAATAAATGGGGTTACGATGACCATCACGGCACTAAATAACGCCAGCAGCTTCGCAAGTGTTTTCCCGCTAAACCCTGAGCATAAAATCATCGCAAGAGCAATCATGCCAATGATAAAGGCTGTCCCATAGTCTGGCTGCAAAATGATAAATCCGCATAAGATCGAAACAATCACGATTGGAGGTGTGACTCCTCGTAAAATATGATCAATATAATGCTGCTTTTTTGCATACACAGCAGCAAGATAAATAATAACGACAATCTTCACAAATTCCGCTGGCTGAAGACTGAATGGGCCTACTTTAATCCAGCTTCTTGCGTTCCCTGCAATATGACCGCCAAAGTACACATAGATGAGGGAAAAAACGGATAGCAGCAGCATACCGATTTGAAATTTCTTATTTGAAAACAGCTGATATGGAACTAATGCTGTAAAGAGCAAGATGACGGCTCCAACGATCATAAATAAAAGCTGTTTCTTAAAAAAATTATCTGGCGCGGCATCGTATCTAATCACAGATGTAATCATACTTGAGCTATACACCATGACCAAACCGAATGCGCTAATTAAAATAATGGCGAACAATAATGAGTAGTCATACGATTTTAGCATTCTCTTTAACATATAATCCTCTTCCTAACGTCTGTTTCTACTGCTTGATATCCTCTTAGCTGTTTTTATTCTACTACATTTTCTCCGTTTGATCTCGTTTTACCTCTTTTATATTGTTCGTCATTCATGAATGAATCAAGTCCGTTTGACATGAAACAATGAAAAGAAAATAGAGGACAAAAAAACTCAAACTTATGTTAAGGAAGTTTGAGTTTTCAATCATTATTTTTTTGTGAACGCATCATGAAGTGCGGAAAGCTCTCTCTCAAGTTTATCGAGTAGTTTCTTACCTTCATGTTGATCAACTAATCCAAGCCGGACAGCAAAATCAATTTCTCTCGATAATCCGAACATTTGAGTATCTAAAACCTCTTCATAAAGAGGACATTGCGGCATCGTTAAGTTGTCCATTTGCACTTGGATCAATTTTAAAATTTTATCTGCATCCAATTTTAATAAAGCCAGTGCTTTTTGCCGATGATCGACTAAAATTTCTGACGCCAAAAGTATCCCTCCGTTCCCCAGGCGAGTACCTAATTCTTCTATTTATCATAAAGCGAAACGCCCAAAATTGCAAGCAGATTTGTACAGTTCGCTTTGTAAAAATAAAAAGAAGCCTTCCTTCATTAAAAGATACTCATCTCGTATTTTTCACTCATCAGCTCAAGCAGCTTAATCCCAGCAATACTATTCCCTTTTTCATCCAAAGCCGGACCGAAGATACCGATTCCAAAATCATATGGTGCAGCTCCCATAATCCCGCCTGAGACACCGCTTTTTGCAGGAATTCCGATGTTAATGGCAAATTCTCCGCTCGCATTGTACATGCCGCACGTCACCATAAAGGTTTTACAAATTCTAGCGACATCTTTTGAAAGAATTTGCTTCCCCGTTTCTGGATGTCTGCCGTCTAATGAAAAAACACAAGCAATTTTCGCCAAATCCAAGCTGTTCATCATGATGGCACATTGTTTCGTATAGACGTCCATGACTTCCTCTACGTTCCCTCTAATAATATGATATTGCTTCATATAATAGCACATTGCCCGGTTAATCATCGATGTCTCAAATTCGGAGGCTGCTGTTTCCTTGCAGTATGTAATGCTTTTGTCATTAGCAAGCTCTCTAATGAAGCTGAGCAACCGGCCCAGCTGATCTTGCGGAGTCGCTCCTCTGATTAAACTCGTGACTGCGAGCGCTCCTGCATTAATCATTGGATTCAGCGGTTTATTCGGACTCGCTGTTTCCAGTTTGATCATTGAATTAAACGGGTCACCTGTTGGTTCTTGTCCAACAAATTGAAAGACTTTTTTTGGCCCTTCTTCTGAGAGCACAAGCGCCAGTGCTAATACTTTTGAAATGCTTTGAAGGGTAAATCGTTTATCTACATCTCCAGCTGAGTGGCACGTATTACTCACATGATACACTGCCACAGATAAATCCGTCTGATCCGCTTTGCCGAGAGCGGGAATATAGGATGCTACTTGACCATCTTTGGCCACTTTTTTTGCTTCTTCTACAAATCGCTGAAGCTCTTCATTGTCGCGACATGCCATGCTCATACACTCCCTATCTTTCATGTATGATTAGTGTGTACAAGGTGCAGCATGTTTATGAAAGTGACAAAGCGGGAGAAAACTTCTATAATTTATGTTGGAAAGGGGTTGTCTTGAACATGAGCATCATTCAAATCAAGGGGAACGTACAGTACAAGATCACCATTGATCCAAGTGTATGGATTTTTGATGACCGCAAATTTTTAATGGATTCATTCTTTGAAAAAAATGCAGCAAGTGAAGAGAAACAGCTAGATCAGGAGCTTGACCAAGAGCGGGTTATAAGAGAAGGTCAAACTCTTCCACCTACGTTAAAAACAGAGAAGAAGTACGAAAAGGAAAGACTCGTCACAGGCAGCTTCGGGATGAAGCTTGGCGATATGCTAAAAAATGCTGAGCCGCTTGAACATGCGGATACATGCGAATTTGTCACAGAAACAGGTACAATTGCTGTACCGCTTTCTCAGGCAATGGAAAGCATTGCTCATTTCAGCCAACATGGTAAGCCAATCACAGAAGAAGGACCCATCCACGTCTATTTCGCGGATCAGTCCAACCTCACTCAGCCGATAAAAGGTGTCAAAGAGCTGATCATTACATAAGAACAGAGGGTCTGGACTATAGCAAATCAGCGGCAAGCTGTGCAAGTCCAGACCTTTCTCCTTTGACAAGCTTGACATGTCCAGATATTTGCTGCCCTTTGAACCGCTCGATCACATACATAAGCCCATTATTTAAGCTGTCTAAATAAGGGTGATCAATCTGCTCTGGATCTCCCATGAGCACAATTTTACTTCCCTCTCCGACTCGCGTTAATAATGTTTTCACCTCGTGCTTTGTTAAATTCTGCGCCTCATCAATGATAATAAATTGATCAGGTATACTTCTTCCCCGAATATACGTCAATGCTTCGACTTGAATAGATCCAATTCCCGACAAAATCGCATCAAGCTCGCCCGGCTTTTTTGTATTAAATAAAAACTCTAGGTTGTCATAGATCGGCTGCATCCATGGTCTGAGCTTTTCTTCCTTTTCTCCAGGCAAATATCCTATATCTTTCCCGACAGGCACAATGGAGCGCGCCACGATCAACTTTTTAAACATACCGAGGTCCTCTGTCTGCATTAATCCGGCAGCAAGTGCAAGCAATGTTTTACCAGTCCCCGCTTTTCCAATCAGTGTCACGAGCGGAATGTCACGGCGCAAAAGCAGCTCGAGTGCCATCGTCTGCTGGACATTCTTTGGACGGATTCCCCAAATATGCTCTTGATCATAAACGAGACGTTTTACATGCTCTGCCTTTTGATCAAGCATTCCTAAAGCAGAACCACCTTCATTTCCCTTCATGATGACAAATTGATGAGGGTTGAATGGTGCGCTTGTGACCTCTTTTATTGGTAATTGATTTTGCTTATAAAATGTATTCAATTGCTCAGTCGGAATGTAGAGCTCATGATAGCCATTATCGATGTCCTCATTTTGCAAAACACGGTCACTTAAGAAGTCTTCTGCTTGAAGCCCTATAGCATCCGCCTTTACCCGCACTAACACATCCTTGCTGACCAAAATAACAGGCCTGCCATGAGGCTTTGTTTCTTCCTCTAAGCTTAAATTTTTCGCGACTGCCAAAATTCGATTATCGTTCGTTTTTTCAATAAAAATTTCTTGAAGCTCATGAAAAGAGCGGTGATTCAGTTCAATGCGTAGCGTCCCTTTTGACTCTAGTGTAATTTTTTCATGCAGTTTCCCTTTCGATCTTAAACCGTCGATTAGGCGTGAGACGCGCCGGGCATTTTGTCCAACCTCGTCCATATATCTCTTTTTTGAGTCTACTTCTTCTAACACAACGGCTGGTATGACGACCTCGTTGTCTTCAAATGAAAAGATTGAATTCGGATCCTGTAATAACACATTTGTGTCTAATACATAAATTTTACTCAGGTCCTTCGCCTCCTGATCGGGGTTTCATTCATCCTTGTCTTTCCCAAAACGATTGTTAAAATATATGTTTTCATGAATAAAGTTAGAAGGTTAATTCAACAATAAAATAAATCATGTAGTTTGTGAAGGAGGGAATACAGATGCGACTATTTTTGACATTATTCATGATTCAAGCCATCATTCTGTTGGGCGCTTGTCAGCAGCAGGAAAAGCCAGAGGCACTAGACAAGCATGATGGACGCCAGCACGTAGTACGGGTGTCAGACTCAACGAAGAAAAAGACCAATCAAGCCCGGTCATCTACAGATGTTGCGCAGCATCTTGTCAAAGTGACAGAGCACGTAGCAGATGTCAATGATGCAACGGCGATCGTCATCGGCCGCTATGCTGTTGTTGGTATTGATGTAAAAGATGATTTAGATAGAAGCAAAGTAGAAAACATTAAATATTCAGTTGCAAAAGCACTGAAAAATGATCCAGAAGGTGCGAATGCTGTTGTGGTCGCTGATCCGGATACAGTCAGCCGGTTAAAAGAAATGGGCAAAGAAATACAAGCAGGCCGTCCTGTCAGTGGGATTATGGATGAACTAGCCGCCATCGTCGGCCGCGTGATGCCAGAGATGCCGAGAAATGAAATTGATCGCCACGAAACAGATCCGACAAATGAGCCGAATGATCAGCTCAAACAAAATGATCAAAAGCAGTTAGACGAACATCAAAACGATCAATCAAACCATCATATGAATCAGAAGAAATAAAGAGAACGGCTTATATCTCCTGTGATATAAGCCGTTTTCTACGCTGATTTTAAGTAGCTGGAAAACATGCTATAATAAATGCAATAAGTGAGGTGAAAAGGATGAGAGTGAAGTGCTCAATATGTGAGAAGCTTGAAACCATTGATGATGATACACTCGTTGCTAAGCGGTTAAGAAATCGACCGATTCATACATATATGTGCGATGACTGTCAGGAACGTATTAAAGTAAAGACAGAAGCACGCATCAAGACTGGCAGATTCTCTCTTTATCAAGATCCTGCGACGAAAGAGAAAAAGAAGAAAAAAGGAAAAAAAGAACAAAAGACATAAAAAAAGACCTGACACATGTTCAGGTCTTTTTTTACGTATTCACTGTTCCTTCTTTTTTCGCACGATGCAGCCGTATTTTATAAATAATCAAAATGGCAGCTGCCACAACTAGGCCTTCCGCTACTGGCAGGAAGATTCCTAGAAATGTGAGAAACGTGCAGCCAAAAATCAAAAACAAGTAAATCACGAGCGCTTTTAAAATCGGTAAACGTCTAGCAAAGCCGAGCTTAAAAACAATAATCGCTAAAACAAGGATGGTGCCATATAGGAGCCACATCCCTGTTTGCGGATTTTCATCGACACGAAACAGCATCGCGAAAAAGGATAGATTTTCACTTACTTCCTGATCATTCAAAAAGATTCCCTCCCCTTATCTTTCAGGGTTCTATCTCTTTAATTCTTCATGGAATTAAGATAATCCTGCTAGCTTTTTCTTCTTCGCTGATTTCTCACGTTCGTTTTTATCTAAAATTTTCTTTCTTAAACGAATTGATTCAGGTGTAACCTCACAGTATTCGTCCTCATTCAAGTACTCAAGAGATTCCTCAAGTGACATAATACGTGGTTTTTTCATGCTCACCGTTTGATCTTTCGTCGCTGAACGCACGTTTGTTTGTTGTTTCATACGGCTTACGTTGACAACAAGATCGTTCTCACGGTTATGCTCACCAACAATCATTCCTTGGTATACTTCAACACCCGGCTCAACGAAGATCACACCGCGCTCTTCAACGCCTTGGATTCCGTAAGCAGTCGCTTTACCTGTTTCCATTGAAACAAGAACTCCTTGACGGCGTCCGCCGACTTGACCAGACTGCATTGGCTGGTAGCTGTCAAACGTATGGTTCAAAATACCAAAACCACGAGTTAATGAAAGAAATTCAGTTGTATATCCGATTAAACCACGTGAAGGCACTGTAAAGATCAGGCGAACTTGACCATTACCATTATTGATCATGTCAATCATTTCACCTTTTCGTGCGCCCATTGATTCCATGATAGAGCCAGTGTGCTCTTCTGGTACATCAATTTGAACGCGTTCAACAGGCTCACATCGAACACCGTCAACTTCTTTTACAATAACTTCTGGCTTCGATACTTGTAATTCAAATCCTTCACGTCTCATATTCTCAATAAGAATGGATAAGTGAAGCTCTCCGCGTCCAGATACAACCCACGCATCAGGTGAAGCAGTTGGATCTACACGAAGACTGACGTCTGTTTGAAGCTGCTGCTCTAAGCGCTCTTCGATTTTACGTGATGTTACGTATTTCCCTTCACGGCCTGCAAATGGGCTGTTGTTAACAACAAACGTCATTTGAAGTGTCGGCTCATCAATACGAAGGATTGGCAAAGCCTCTTGGTGTTCAACTGGACAAACCGTTTCACCTACGTTGATGTCTTCCATTCCAGAAACAGCAACAAGATCTCCTGCTTTCGCTTCGTTGATTTCCACTCGTTTTAACCCTTGGAAACCAAAAATCTTCGTCACACGGAATTGTTTCACACTGCCGTCAACTTTCATTAAGGCTACTTGCTGTCCTACTTGCATTGTTCCTCTGAATACACGGCCGATCCCAATTCTTCCAACATAATCATTGTAATCAAGTAGTGCCACTTGGAATTGAAGCGGCTCTTCATGGTTATCAACTGGGCAAGGGATATGGTTAACAATGGCTTCAAACAAAGATTCCATGTTTTCATCTTGCTTGCTCGCATCGTTACTTGCTGTACCATTGATTGCTGATGCATAGACAACTGGGAATTCAAGCTGTTCTTCTGTTGCATCCAATTCAATGAACAAGTCGATTACTTCATCGACTACTTCAGCCGGACGAGCAAAGTCGCGGTCAATTTTGTTGACAACAACGATTGGTGTTAAGTTTTGCTCAAGTGCTTTTTTCAGCACAAAGCGTGTTTGAGGCATACAGCCTTCATAAGCATCCACAACGAGAAGTACACCATCTACCATTTTCATGATACGCTCAACCTCACCACCGAAATCGGCGTGTCCTGGTGTATCTAAAATATTAATGCGTGTATCTTTATAATGGATCGCAGTATTTTTAGCTAAAATCGTAATACCGCGCTCTCGCTCTAAATCATTTGAATCCATGGCTCTCTCAGCGATATTTTCATTCGCACGGAAAGTACCAGCTTGATGGAGCAATTGGTCAACAAGCGTCGTTTTACCATGGTCAACGTGGGCAATAATTGCGATGTTGCGAAGATCTTTTCGAAGTTTCACATTTTCATCTCCTAAAATAATTAGATAACTTTCATATTATATCACAATCCCCTTTAAATGCCGATCGTTTTTCTGTAAACTTATATTAACTCTAAAAAAAAGGGATGGAGACAAATGAAACAAATCAAATGGCTTCTATTATTATGTGCATTACTTGCGGTTGTCAGTATGGCGTTTATTGGGGTAACTCTTGCAGAAAAAAACGTGCTGGGTATTTGTCTAAGTATTGTGTTTGCCATGATTTTCATGGGTACAGGATTTACATTAAAAAGAAAATTAAACGTGCAATCATAAAATTTCTCAAAAGCCTTTTACATTCTATATGTAGAAGGCTTTTATTTTGGGTAAAAACAAGACCAAACACCTATGAAAGGTCGTGTATAAAGACAGAACATATCATTTAGGCTTGGCAAAAGTAAGCCATCTGAACCTCTCCATTTTTCGACAATAACGTTTATAGTTCTCCAAAATCAAACAGAAAGTTACAATTTTCCTATTCTTCCACAAAGTTTCTCGTGATATGCTGTTCTTGCAACAAAATTTAACAGAAAAGGGAGAGAAAAGAAGCATGAAGAAGATTTTGAGCAAATCGCTCAGCTCTGTTGTATTTTTCGCTTTAGCTATTATTCTTACTTTCACAACAGTAGCTCCTGGGCAAGCAAGCGCTGCAACTTTCAAAGGGATTCCTTTCGAGCAGCAGCAAGTCATTAAAGAATTATTGGAGAAAAACGAGCGTGTCATCAACATTCTCATCAACTCATTTGTTGAGGAAGACAACAACTACACATTTGATGTGAAAAAAGCTGTTGAGCTCGGATTAACTGAAGAAGAAGCGGCGACTGCTGAGAAATTCTTAGATCGCGCAGCTGTTCTGACAATCGTTTTCAGTGAAAGCATCACTAAAAACGAAAAAGGAAAATTGGTTTTTGATGCAGCGAAAGCTGTTGAACTTGGTCTTACAAAAGAAGAAGCAGCTAAATTTGAAAAGCTGTTGAAATCAGTGATCAGAATTGCTGATCTTGCTGGTGATGCACTTGTTTTAGACAAAAAAGGTAATGTTGTCATTGATTCAAAAATCGCAAAAGGTATTGGATTCAGCTCTACTGAATTACTTGTTTTCAACCAAATGCTGAAGAAAATTCCTCAAGAGCAATTAAAATCGGTCTATGATGCCATTCAAATTGCTAAAGAAAAATTAAGCTAAGCTCGAAACCCCCATCTGGATCGCCCAGATGGGGGTTTTTTATTTCAGCCAATAAAGAATGATCATCATCACATACCCTAAACCAAACACGATGCTTGCTCGGTATATTAACTTGCCATAATAGCGCTTCTCGAACTTTCTTTTTTCTTCCTTTTCATCTATATATGGCATGAGGTGAGGTGGCTGGATAAGAGTGATTGGTTCTTTCATTTCTTGATAAAGTTGCCGGCAGCTCTCGCAGGTTTGTAGATGCTCGGCTATTATTTTATTGGTACCCGCACTTGTGTCTCCCTCTATATAAAGGGGTAACAATTCTTCGATCAAATAACAGCTCATGTATTGAACTCCTCACAATGTAGCATTCGCTTCAGCTCTAATCTCGCTCGATGAAGGGTTGTTTTGACTTTAGATAAAGTCCAATTCAAAATTTCAGCTACTTCTTCATATGACAATTCCTGAATATCTCTTAAAATAAGGACCTCTCGGTATGAATCCTTCAGCTGATTGATATGATGCCACAGCCTTTGAATGTCAGCTTGTGTTTCGATGTGGTCCTCTGGTGTCAAAAAGGACTGCTGCTCTAAGTAATCAACCTCTTCTACATTCGTAAATGTCCATTTGATTTTCCGGCGATAGTCATTCACAAATGTATGATAAGCAATGGTATAAAGCCATGTTTTCACACTAGAATGTCCTTTAAAAGATGATAAACCATGTAGAGCCTTCATAAATACATCTTGCGCAAGATCCTTGGCCGTTTCCATATTCCCTGTCCGCCGATATAGATATTTGGTGATTTCCTGAAAATATTCTTCATAGATTTTTTCAATTTGATCAGCTGTTCTGGACATTAGAAATAAAACCACACAGTCATCCAAATCGATAAGACAATGAAAAAGAAGTATAACGAGTAAATAAACCCCTTCATGCGTTTTAACTCATTATAGTCATTCTGATCTTCAATCAGTGCTGAACCTTGTTTATTCCCTATGACAACATGCTGAAATTGCTGCTCATGTGACTTCATCCAGCTGTATGCTTCGTCACCCAGCTCCCCTTCTTGATACAGTTCATATAAGTCTTGAAAGATGGCTTGTTTTTCTTTATCTGTCAAAACGGTGCACCTCTTTTGTTCGTCCATTTACTTCATAAATTTTACGCTCATTTGATCCAAAGGTTTGAATAATGACTAGCCATGAATTGTCCATGTCCCCTTCTTTGTTGATCATTCTAACTGGTTTTATTTGTTTTTTATAAATCATAGATGGTTTCTCATTTTTTAATACTTGTTGATAGACTTCATCACGATCTTTATACGATACAACATCCGGTATAGAGGACACTGGTTCCAGCCTCAGTTCAATTCCATCATGATCTCTAAACACACGCAGTAGATGAGAGGATCCATTAAATGTATACTGTTTGGTTTCATTAGTACCTGTCTTTTTCTTCACGTCTTCTGGCTTTTTCTCTATGAGCTTTAACAAATCTTCATCGCTGACGTTCTCTTTTTTCTGTTGAAGAAGCGTTTTTGACAACTTGAAGCTGATGATATCTTTTGTTGAGCCATTAAACAGAAACTCCGATTGATCTTTTGTTGTGACCCTCACTTCATGCTGCCAATCAAAATAGAATTCATCAATGCCTGTGATTTGATAAGCTGGCGACTTTAGGTTTAAATGTTTATAAATACTGTTGATCCTATTTTTTATCTCCATTTCTGTTAAATGGATTCCGTCTATATCCTTTAATTGAAAGATGGCGTTTACGTATTGCGCTTGTCGAAGCGTCCCTTTTTTCCAGGTGGCAAACGCTAAACTGTCCTCTTCATTCTGAGACATTTTTGGCAGAAGAAGAACGTCCGTCTCTCCGTCCTCTTTTTTTACAGCTAATTGAATGCGCTGTAGATCGATTGACCGCCCGCTTCTTTCAAAAAATTCAATGGTTTTTTTTCTATATTCTTTATCGGTTAGTTCCTTTCCCTCTAAACGACCTCGATAAGAATAACCGCTTAATTCGCCTGTAAACGCAGAAATATTCACTTCATACTGATCATCTGCAAACACGTAATGATAAGGGATAGGCTGAAGACTAGCATTTAAATACAGCGATTGATCCTCTGGGACAAATTTTGAAGCGAATGCTTTTGCACTTACTGCTGATAAAGGGCGATATTCTTCTGAAAATGTATCTACCAGTTCCGTTTTGGTGAATTGGAACATGGTATGAGGAATATTGACAATCGGATTGAGTAATAGCAGAAAAAAGACAGCTATACAACCAGCGCCCCACTTCCTTAATCTCACCTTGTCCCGTAGTAAAGCAGATAACAAATAAATCGTCATAAAGCTTCCTGCTGCTGCTACTAAAATGACAATCGATTTAAATGTAGATTGAAGCTCATACTTCGAAATAGAAGGATAAAATATATAAAGCAAGGCTGCAAAAATCAAACCATAGAATAAAAGCAATTCCTTCCACTTCCAGTGCCAAAACAAGCGAAAGAAAAGGTGCAGCAGCAAAGCGGCAAAGCAAGCCATAGCCAAAATGGTGATCATATCTCTCCATACTAGCCCCGTATCACCGCTAAGAAAGAACTTTTTGCTTTCAGCAAACACAATAAACACTGTTTGACATAAAGGCAGAAGTAATACAGATAAATCAAAAGCAAAAAACATACCTTTATTTTTTAAATAAGGAAGAGTAATAACATAGTACAGTGATGCAAGCAAGACATACCCATAGATGAGAAATTGCATGAAATCCGTCAGCACTTCAAATGTTTCAATCGTATACTGTCTAGCTAGGACTTGGTGGCTCATTTCAAGAGTCATTCCGCCTAGCAGGACTACTCTTAATACAAGCCCAGCATAAAACACATAACCACTTTTCTTTTCTTTCCATATAGGAAGTGTAATAAAAAGAACAAATAGTCCAAGTACACACCATTGAATGATGCGGATACTGTACTCGTTTAAAATAAAATACCTTTCAAAATGGAGGGATAAATCACTAAACAAATCTAACATTAAAACACAATCCTTTACATCAAATTAAGGCCTCGTTCGTATAGACATTTCTCTTTCCAAAAAGTTTCATCAAATACAAAAAATCACTTCATTCTCATGAAGTGATTTGGTTTATTTTTTATTTCCACTGCCTTTTATGTAATCGTGCAAGATTTTTTCACAAACGGATCGATTTCCGGCGACGATACTGTTTTTGTCTAGAAACGTTAGGCGTTCTCCGTGTATATTTGAGTAGACTGCCCCTACTTCATCCAAAAGCACACAGCCTGCTGCATAATCCCACGGCGCAAGCCTTAACGTGACGTATGCGTCACTTCTGCCGCTTGCGATATAAGCGAGCTCCAGGGCAGCTGATCCAATCGTTCTCGTCCCTCTCACATCACGCACAAGGCGGGCAAACGGTTTAGCATCAAAATAAGGGCTTTCGATCGCCCAGGTCGGGTTAATGCCGACAATGGCTTTTTCAATCGCTACATCTTTTAATGGCGGAAGCAGGGTATCATTCATATAAGCCCCTTCTCCTTTGACCGCATGGTAAAGCTCGTCATGAATGACGTCATAAATGAGACCGATTTTCCCTATGCCATTTTCAAATATCCCGATTGAAATGGCAAAGTTGCGTTTTTGATGGACAAAGTTCATTGTGCCATCGATTGGATCAATGATCCACACGATCCCATCAAGTGAGGTCACCTCTTCCCCTTGTCCCTCTTCACCTAAAATATGATGATCTGAAAATGTCGATTGTATCTTTTCAATGAAAAAACGTTCTGTTTCTTTATCGATATTTGTGACAAGATCATTTGGATTTGATTTTGTTTCAATTGATAGACCTTCCTGCATGGATGCTTTAATACGGCTTCCTGCTTCTTTTACCCAAAGCTTTGCAAGACGGTCAATTTCCACCCAGTTTGTCATCAGACTGTAAACCTCTTTTCTATGTAATACCTATTTGTAATAGCATACTGATATTATGTGCGTAAAAGCAAGAAAAAAGCAGCTTCATACAAAAACGAACCGATGAATTGGTTCGTTTTTACCTCACCTTGTTTTACCCTTTAAGCTGCTCCCATTCTTTTCTTAGGCGCTCAAGCTTTCGTTTGCTGCGTTCGATTTGGATGTCATCTTTTTGCTCGATGGCTTCATGAAGCGTAGAAAGCTCATAGTCCACCTCTAATCTCCACACAGCGATGCGATTCTTCTTCTCCTGTCTATACCCCTGCTTCACGATTTGCTTCATTTGGTCAACGCCCCTTCCAGAGAATGATTCATTCCTTGTCAGTTTTCATTGATAAAAAATTCAATCGATAAGAGAATTGGTTCTTGCTTATATCGTATGAAGCGATCGCATAACCGCAACGACATTCTGAAAATTGTGTTTTTACCTATTTGTTATGTACCACAAAATCGTTGTTTTTAAACGCTGCCCTACTTCCTCTACAATCTTTGACATGACGGTGCATCTTTTTTTGAGCTTAACCCAAGCTATGATAAAATATGATCAGCGAAAGAATACAGGAGGCATACTATGAGTGAAATGCGTTTTAGAGATGAAGATTTTGAGACATTTACAGTTGACGGTTTAGATGAACGAATGACCGTATTAAAAGAAAGAGTCCGTCCAAAGCTTGAAGCACTTGGAGAACACTTTGCACCACTTCTTTCTTCTATTACAGGTGACGAAATGTTTGTACACGTCGCAAAGCATGCTAGAAGATCAGTCAATCCGCCAAATGATACGTGGGTTGCTTTTGCAAACAGCAAGCGTGGGTATAAAAAACTCCCTCATTTTCAAATTGGGCTTTGGAAAACACATGTCTTTGTATGGTTTGCTCTCATTTATGAATCTCCTGTGAAAGGCGAATATGGTCAGCTATTTGAAAAAGAACTAGACACCATTCAGAAGAAAATACCGCAAGATTTTGTTTGGTCTAAAGATCATATGAAACCAGATGTCATGCGTCACAGCGAGCTCGATGCAGAACAGCTGAAAACGCTGTTTGAACGTGTGCAAACGGTGAAAAAAGCCGAGCTCCTTTGCGGCATTCAGCTGCCTAGAGAAGAAGTCGTTCAAATGAATAATGAAGAATTTTTATCAAAAATCGAAGATGCCTTCCGCACGTTAACTTATCTATACCGCTTTACACAAAAACAATCTGTATAAAAAAACGAGCCCACCAAGGCTCGTTTTTTCTTACATACGTATAATGGCGGACTCTTCTGCTTCTCTTGCCGTTTTCACTGTACGATAAGGAGAATACCCGCTTTCCTTTTCAAACGCTGCACAATGCGTCTTTTCTTCTGCTTTTGATGGCACAATCTCTTTAAAGCGTTTATAAGTATCTAATAACTCCTGCTTCGCTATTCCTTTTTCATAGGCTTTTTCAACAGCTTGAAAAAACGAAATAACCGCAATCTTTTCCTCTGTCGTCCAGTCGACGTCCATTGGATATTGATATTCCATTTACTTGTCCCTCACTTTAACACTCATTTCTTATTTGAACTTTTATTATAGCATCTGTTCGATCAGAAACCGATTGATTTTATGCTTTACATTCCGATCAGTTCATAATATAATTCTTTTGTTTTATGCAATGAAATCTGTCGTTATTGGCACAATAATAGCAGGTATTTCGACGAAGGTGGGAAAGCAATTGTCACAACATGATACACCCTTATACACTGGACTAAAAAAACACGCAGCAACCAATCCAGTTCAATTTCACATTCCTGGCCATAAAAAAGGAGCCGGAATGGACCCTGAATTTAGAGCATTCATTGGCGACAATGCATTAAGCATTGATCTCATTAATATAGAACCTCTTGATGATTTACACTCACCTCGAGGAATGATAAAAGAAGCACAAGATCTAGCTGCTGAAGCCTTCGGTGCTGACCATACGTTTTTCTGTATCCAAGGAACAAGCGGCGCCATCATGACAATGGTGATGACCGTATGCGGACCTGGAGATAAAATCATCGTTCCGCGTAACGTCCATAAATCGATTATGTCCGCGATTGTATTTTCTGGCGCAGTTCCTGTTTTTATTCACCCAGAAATAGACAAAGAGCTTGGCATCTCTCACGGCATTACACCAGAATCAGCGAAAAAGGCACTCACGGAGCACCCAGATGCAAAAGGTCTGCTTGTGATTAATCCGACGTATTTTGGCGTTTCAGCAGACTTAAAATCGATTGTAGACATTGCCCATTCATTTCATGTGCCTGTCCTTGTCGATGAAGCACACGGCGTGCATATTCATTTTCACGATAAGCTCCCGCTATCTGCCATGCAGGCAGGTGCCGACATGGCAGCAACAAGTGTCCACAAACTCGGCGGTTCCCTGACCCAAAGCTCTATTTTAAATATGAAGGAAGGGCTTATCTCAAAAGATCGCGTGCAATCGATTTTGAGCATGCTGACAACAACGTCTACTTCTTATTTGCTCTTGGCGTCACTTGATGTCGCTCGAAAGCGATTAGCCACTGAAGGAAAGGCACTAGCAGATGAAGCCATCCGTTTAGCTGAATCAGCGAGAAACCGTTTGAATCAAATTGATGGCATTACGTGTATTGGCAAGGAAATACTCAGTTCAGCTTCTACGTATGATTATGATCCAACGAAATTAATTATTTCAATTAAAGACCTTGGCCTAAATGGCCATGATGTTGAAAAATGGTTGAGAGAAAGCTACCGGATTGAAGTGGAGCTTTCTGACCTTTACAACATTTTATGTATTGTGACCCCTGGTGATTCTGATGAAACAATCGATACGCTTATAATGGCTATGAAAGACATTGCCGCAACCTCTACAAGTGAGAGCGGCACACAAGCGGTAACTGAAGTCCTGCTTCCTGAGATTCCATCGCTTGCCATGACGCCGCGTGATGCCTTTTACGCCACAACAGAAGTGGTTCCGTTTAAAGAAGCAACAGGCCGCATCATCGCAGAGTTTGTTATGGTGTACCCGCCAGGCATACCTATTTTTATACCAGGAGAGATTATCACAGAAGAAAATATCTCCTATATCTTTAAAAACATTGAAATTGGTCTCCCTGTCCAAGGACCAGAAGATTCAACGCTAGAGATGATCCGCGTGATTAAAGAACAGAAACCAATTTTATAAAAAAGAAACATGCAGCCCCAAATGGAGCTGCATGCTTTTTTATTTATTCAGAGGCTTCATCACAGCAATGACAGTGACCACACGTTCCGTATAGTGTTGTCACTTTTTCATTTTCAAATTGATCAATGGTCTCATTGCAATCTTGACAAATAATTGTACCCACGTACATTCCCCTTTTCTTCATTCAATATTTGAAAGCGTTTAATCTATTTCATACTTCTATAATATGATGTCACATTTAAGTTGTCAACGGTTAATTGTATGACACATTTAATTATTTTTTATGAATATGTGCTATTTTCTCATCATATTGAGGGAACGTTTCAATTGTATTTTGCTTCATATCAATTCTGTAACAATTGAGTAACAATCGAAAATTGTCAAAAAGGACATGATACACTAGAGTGACTAACAGGTAACCAGCTCCTAAAAATGTTGGGACAACCCCAAAGGATTTTGAGGTGAATAGATTGAATTTTATGAGGACACTTCTCATTATATTCCCCATGCTCTTTGTACTTAGTTCATGCTCATTTGCGTATATCATACCGAATCAGACAGACCAAGTCAGTCATATTCAAAAACCAAGAATTCTCTTTTTTACAGATGCAGAAAATCTTGATAAAGAAAGTCCTTATTATGATGCAGTCCTCGATTTAAAGAATGAATACCCGAAGGAAATGTCAAAGATGATTGTGAAAGAAGATCGTAAAGGCTGGAAAAATGAAGTAGACGAATTGCCGGCTATTTTACTTGTAAATAATGAAAAAGTCATAGTGAAGGTTGAAGGAAATGTCAGCAGCAAAGAGGATATTTTATCGCCCTTATGCCACGCTTTAGACCGCGTGAATACAAATTAATGGTCTCACCTTGCACTTATATAATCCATATGAAAAAGCCCCTCATGAAATGAGGGGTTTTTCTCATGCAGCGCTCAAAAAAACCCTCTCCTTGATGGAGAGGGTTTTAATAAGTTCATTATTTTACGATATGGATTGGGCTTCCAATTGCTACTTCAGCCGTTTCCATTGTAATTTCACCTAAAGTTGGGTGAGCGTGAATTGTCATTGCGATATCTTCAGCAGTCACTCCAGCTTCGATTGCAAGGCTAAGCTCTGAAATCATATCAGAAGCGCCAACACCTGCGATTTGTGCACCAATCACAAGACCATCCTCTTTACGAGTGATCATTTTCATGAAGCCATCAGTTGCGTCAAGAGAAAGTGCACGTCCGTTTGCTGCGAATGGGAATTTCGCTGCAACGATGTCGATTCCTTCTTCTTTTGCTTCTGCTTCAGTGTATCCAACAGTTGCAAGTTCTGGCTCAGAGAATACAACAGCAGGAATACCAAGGTAATCAATTTCAGCTGGCTCTCCAGCGATTGCTTCAGCTGCAATTTTACCTTCGTAAGAAGCTTTGTGTGCAAGTGGTGGTCCATCAACGATGTCACCAATTGCATAGATGTTAGATACGCTTGTACGGCATTGTTTGTCTGTTTTGACAACTCCGCGGTCAGTCAATTCAACACCAACTTGCTCAAGACCAAGCTCATCTGTGTTTGGACGACGACCAACAGTAACAAGTACGTAATCAGCATCAACTGTTTTTTCTTCACCTTTTACTTCGAAAGTAACAGTGACACCATCAGATTTTTCTTCAACGCCTTTTGCAAGAGCGTTTGTATGGATTTCAACGTTTCCTTTTTTCTTCAGGTTACGTTTAACCAATGAGCTCATTTGCTTTTCGAAACCTGGAAGGATTTCGTCTCCACCTTCAAGGATGACAACTTCTGTTCCAAAGTTTGCATAAGCAGTACCAAGCTCAGTACCGATATATCCACCACCGATAACAACTAACTTCTTAGGTACTTCTTTAAGCGCTAAAGCACCGGTTGAGTTGATCACGCGGTCTGTGTATTTAAAAGTAGGCAATTCAATTGGACGAGATCCAGTAGCAAGAATTGCATTTTTGAAAGTGTACGTCTGTGCTGAATTTTCATCCATTACACGTACAGAGTTACTGTCTACGAAATAAGCTTCACCTTTAACGATGTCTACTTTATTTCCTTTAAGAAGACCTTGAACTCCACCTGTTAATTTGTTTACAACAGAAGCTTTCCACTCTTGAACTTTTGTGAAATCAACTGTTACGTTTTCAGCTTTGATACCCATGTCTTCAGAATGCTTAGCATTTTCGAAACGATGGCCAGCATTGATTAATGCTTTTGAAGGAATACAACCAACGTTTAGACATACACCGCCAAGTGTTCCTTTTTCAACGATTGTTACTTTTTGTCCAAGCTGTGCAGCACGAATAGCAGCTACATATCCGCCAGGACCTGCACCGATGACAAGAGTATCTGTTTCGATTGGGAAATCTCCTACTACCATGACATTACGCCTCCATTAAAATTAATTGTGGATCATTCAATAAACGCTTGATGTGGTTAAGGGCATTTTGCGCAGTAGCTCCGTCGATCATACGGTGGTCAAAGCTTAGGGAAAGAGCTAAGACTGGAGCTGCAACGATTTCGCCATCACGAACAACCGCTTTTTCAGCGATACGGCCAATACCAAGGATCGCTACTTCTGGGTGGTTGATGACTGGAGTAAACCATTGTCCACCAGCAGAACCGATGTTTGTGATTGTGCAAGATGCACCTTTCATTTCAGCTGGAGCCAATTTACCATCACGTGCTTTTGTTGCAAGCTCGTTGATTTCGTTAGACACTTCAAAAATAGCTTTGCGATCTGCATTTTTCACAACTGGAACGAGCAGGCCTTTTTCAGTATCAGCTGCAATTCCGATGTTGTAGTAATGCTTTTGAACAACTTCATCTGTTTTATCATCGATAGAAGTGTTAAGTACTGGGTACTTTTTCAAAGCAGAAGTAAGAGCTTTTACAACGTAAGGCAAGTAAGTTAACTTGATTCCTTGATCAGCTGCAACTTGTTTGAATTGTTTACGATGTGCAACAAGGTTCGTTACATCAACTTCATCCATTAATGTTACGTGAGGAGCTGTATGCTTAGAGTTTACCATTGCTTTCGCGATTGCTTTGCGGATTCCGCTCATTTTCTCGCGAGTTTCTGGGAATTCCCCTTCAAGAACTGGAGCTGCTGCCGCTTTAGGAGCTGCTTCTTCTTTCGCACTTTCAGCTGCTTGAGGTGCTGCTTCTTGAGCTGCAGAACCACCATTAACGAAGCTGTCGATATCTTCTTTTAACACACGTCCGTTTTTACCAGAACCTGCAACTTTGTAAATTTCAATGCCTTTTTCTCGAGCATATTTACGTACAGATGGCATAGCGATAACGCGTTTGTTTGGATCAGCATCTACTTGCTCTTGTGCGCCTGCACCAGTTGCTGCTGCCGCTTCTTCTTGTGCCACTTCTTTCTTCTCTGGCTCGTTACCAGCTTCAGCAGTACCTTGTACTTGAGCTTCAGTTTTTGCTTCGCCTTCTTCTTCGCTGCCTTTAAATTGAAGATTTTCGTAACCAGGTGCATCAAACGTAATGATTGTTTGTCCTACAGTTGCAACTGTTCCCTCTTCAACTTTTAATTCTAATACTTTTCCTTTAACAGGTGAAGGAATTTCTACAACTGCTTTATCGTTTTGTACCTCTGCTAAAACGTCATCTTCATTAATTTCGTCGTTTGGTTTTACAAACCACTTAACGATCTCACCTTCGTGGATACCTTCTCCGATGTCCGGAAGTTTAAATTCAAATGCCACTGTTTTTCGCCTCCTAGATTTTGTTGAATCCTTGTTGTGTATGTTTACACGGTCTTGTAATTGATAAAGGGGAAGAGAAATAAATTCTTTTCCCCTCAGTCATTTAATTAAAATTCAAGAACTTTCTTAGCTGTTTCAAGCACGTCTTTATGGTTTGGAAGCCATACGGTCTCAGCTTGAGAGAAAGCAAATACAGTATCAGGTGCAGCTACACGAAGTACTGGTGCTTCTAGGCTAAGGATTGCTCTGTCATTGATTTCAGCTACTACGTTTGCAGCAATACCAGCTTGTTTTTGTGCTTCTTGAACAACGATCGCACGACCTGTTTTTTCAACAGAAGCGATGATTGTTTCAATATCAAGCGGGCTTACTGTACGAAGGTCGATCACTTCAGCAGAAACGCCTTCTTTTTCAAGCTCTTCAGCAGCTTTAAGTGATTCGTGAACCATTGCACCGTAAGTGATGATTGAAAGGTCAGAACCTTCACGTTTCACGTCAGCTTTACCGATTTCAATTGTGTACTCTTCTTCAGGAACTTCCTGACGGAAAGAGCGATAAAGTTTCATATGCTCAAGGAATACAACCGGATCATTGTCGCGGATTGCAGAAATTAATAGTCCTTTTGCATCGTAAGGTGTTGAAGGAATGACCACCTTGATACCAGGCTGTTGTGCGATAAGACCTTCTAAGCTATCAGCGTGAAGCTCAGGTGTGTGAACTCCCCCGCCGAATGGAGAACGGATTGTCACTGGAGAATGCCAGCGTCCGCCAGAACGGTAACGCATACGAGCCATTTGTCCAGAAACAGAATCTAATACTTCGTAAACGAATCCGAAGAATTGAATTTCCATTACTGGGCGGAATTCTTGTAGTCCAAGGCCAATTGCAAGACCGCCAATACCAGATTCAGCAAGTGGTGTATCGAATACACGATCCTCACCAAACTCTTTTTGCAATCCTTCAGTCGCACGGAATACGCCGCCGTTTTTACCAACGTCTTCTCCGAAAACGAGAACGTTTTCGTCATTTTTCAGTTCTGTGCGTAACGCATCAGTGATCGCTTGAATCATTGTCATTTGCGCCATGGCTTACTTCGACTCCTTCTGTTTGTAAATTTCAAGCTGTTCAACTAAGTTGAATGGTTTCACATCGTACATATTTTCAATCAAGTCAGTGACTTTTTGCTTAGGCTGTTCGTCAGCTTCTTTGATCGCTTGTTTGATTTGTTCTTTTGCATCTTCGATGACTTTATTCTCTTCTTCTTCAGACCATAGGCCTTTGTTTTCCAAGAATTTGCGGTAGCGTACCAATGGATCTTTTTGCTCCCACTCGTTTTCATCTTCTTTTGTACGATATCTTGTTGGATCGTCACCAGCCATTGTATGTGGGCCGTAACGGAATGTAAGAGTTTCGATTAATGTTGGACCTTCGCCATTTACAGCACGCTCACGAGCTTCAGCAGTTGCTGCATATACAGCTAATGCATCCATACCGTCAACTTGTACGCCTACGATACCAGCTGCAGCCGCTTTTTGTGCAATTGTTTGCGCAGCAGATTGCTTCTCAACAGGAGTAGAGATCGCATATCTGTTGTTTTGGACAACAAAAATCGCTGGCGCTTTGTAAGCCCCTGCAAAGTTAATACCTTCGTAGAAATCACCTTGTGAAGCTCCGCCATCACCAGTGTAAGTGATTGCAACAGCATTTTTACCGCGCTTTTTCAAACCAAGAGCTACACCAGCAGCTTGAATGATTTGTGCACCGATAATGATTTGTGGTGAAAGTGCATTCAAATCTTCAGGCATTTGGTTACCAACAAAGTGTCCACGAGAGAACAAGAACGCTTTTGTTAATGGTAGGCCATGCCAGATTAATTGTGGTACATCACGATATCCTGGAAGAATGAAATCTTCTTTCTCAAGTGCAAAGTGAGTTGCAAGCTGAGAAGCCTCTTGTCCAGCTGTTGGCGCATAGAAGCCAAGACGTCCTTGACGGTTCAATGAAATTGAACGTTGATCTAATACTCGTGTAAACACCATACGGCGCATTAATTCTTTTAATTGGTCATCTGAGAGATCTGGCATTGCCGCTTCGTTTACGACTTCGCCTTTTTCGTTTAAAATTTGAAACGTTTCAAACTGCTTTTTGATGGCATCAAATTGCTTTTTGCTATCAACAATTGCTTTTTTTGTTTTTGCAGCCATTCTAAAGTCACCTCTTCCTTTCTTTTAACAGTCAATTTGTCGTGAATCCATTTATACATACAGATATAGGATAACCCAAAATACACATATGACTCCTGTATTTAATAGCCACTAGGATCGTTGTCGAAACATAAGATGATCGCTCGTTTTTGAGTTCTTCTAACTGTATTAACGATAGTTCACAAATAACTAATACAACTTCTGTTAACAAGGACTAGTTTACAACAAGAAAAATAGTCCGTCAATTGATTTAACGGCTTTATTTAAATAAATGTATTCGCTTTACTTTTTATGGTGAGCTGTATCAATCTGTTTAACAAACACATCGAACTGTACTAGTATAGTGTGTACTACTGTACTACAATAGAAAATGTTTGTTTTTGTCGAAAAATAAAAAAAGAGCTGTTTTTTCAGCTCTTTTTGGACTCTTGATCTGCCACTTTAGACAAAGCCTGTTTATGCTCATTCAATTGCTTTGTATATTGATTGAACTTTTTACCTTCTTTTCTGACTTTGCTATAAGAACGGTTCACCGTCTTCAGCTTGGATTTTAGCTCTTTATATCCTAAGTCCTTTTTCTTTAAAGATTGATATAAATGCTGATCTTGTTTCAACGCCTTTTGATATTCCTTGTAAAGCTGGTCATACGACGCATATCTTTTCTCAAGCGATTTGACCGTTTCATCTGCTTTTTCTTTTAAATTCGTATCTTGTATACGTCCCGCAGATTCCTTGACCGTTTTCAATTCTTTTTTCGATTCATCCATGCTGTCTTTTTCTGTTTTCAAATGTTCTTCTCGTTTCGCTGCAGATGCTAACGCCTGATCAGAAAGGCTTTTCACTGTTTTAGTGTGATCCTTTGTGGTTTGAATCATTTTTTTATAGAGCTGCTGCTCTTTTTTCTCATAGCTTTGCAGTGCGCCTTGCTCTTTTTCAAAGGATGCCTCTTTTTCGCTCATTTTCGTCATCGCATCTTGCATATCATGAAATGGACTTTGACCTCCGCACCCCGCCAGCAAAAGGGTACATATCCCCGCTAAAGCAGCACCTGCTTTCATGCTTCTTCTTATCTGTCTCATCACAAGGTTCCCCCTTTACATCTCCACATACCACTATAATTTTTATAGGCGTTTGTGACAAGGAAAGAGGTCATTCTGAGGAGCCGAAGAAGATTTTTTTCAAGTGATAGGCGCATGACTATACAAATAGTGCATTCATACATAGTTTATATTACACGCTTCGCCTTCACTTATGAGAGGCCGAGTGTATTTCCAAAGGAGGTCAAAAGTATGTCTAATTATAGTCATGGAAGTATGTATGGTGGATACGGCGGTTACGGGTATGGATACGGTGGTGGATATGGCGGTGGCTGTTGTTACCCAAGTTATAGCGGTGGCTACGGATACGGCGGTGGACGGACATTCGCTTTAATCGTTGTCCTTTTCATCCTATTAATCATCGTTGGCGCAGCATTCTTAGGCGGCGGTGGCGGCTGCTGCTAATGGCTGTTTAAGCCTCTGACCGGTCTCATAGGACCGGTCTTCTTTATTTCATTGCATATGTTGTGTATCATTTTATATACTTTACATACAAAGGAAATAGGAGTGAAGATTTGTGATTACCATGGAAGATATCGTACGGGACGGACATCCCGTCTTAAGACAAACAGCTGAAGCGGTCGAGCTCCCGCCGACAGAAGAGGACAAACAGCATTTAGCTGACATGATTGAATTCGTTAAAAATAGTCAGGATGCTGACATGGCTGAAAAGTATGGACTCAGACCCGGCGTTGGACTCGCGGCTCCGCAAATTAATGTCAGTAAACGAATGATCGCTGTTCACTGTGAGGATGAAGATGGAGTGGAATACAGCTATGCCCTTTTCAACCCGCGCATTGTCAGTCATTCCGTCAAAAGAGCTTATTTAACGACTGGTGAAGGCTGCTTATCTGTTGATGAAGCCATTCCTGGATTTGTCCCTCGATATCAAAAGATCAGGGTGAAGGGTACAACGCTTGAAGGAGAAGACATTGATATTCGCCTAAAAGGGTTTCCGGCCATTGTGTTTCAGCATGAAATCGACCATTTAAACGGCATTATGTTTTATGATCATATTCAAAAGGATCAGCCATTCGCTGAGCCTGACAACTCTGTTGCGATCGGCAGATCATAAAATAAAAAGAAGACCCAATAACGGGACTGACCCCGTAAGATGAGACAAATAAAAAACACCTTCAAGTTTGAAAATGGATCGTTGTGATCCGAAATAAAACATGGAGGTGTTTTTTCTATGGGGACAAGAGTGAGTTATCCGGTTGAAGTCAAACAGAAGGCTGTAGAAATGAGATTGGCAGGCGTACCTATGAAAGAGATCATGCAGAAATTGAATATCAAGAATAAGACGCAGGTTCAGACATGGGTGAGGTGGCATAAGGCTGGGGATACACACCGGTTCGAACAGCCTGTTGGAAAACAATATACCTATGGAAAGGGTCCCGAGTACTCTTCCGAATTAGAGAGACTGCAGGCAGAAAATCGCTATTTGAGTCAACAGAATGAAGTGTTAAAAAAGTACAACGAATTGGAAAGGAAGTTGATAAGGAAACGTCAATCAAACTGGTAGAAGAATTTCACAAAACGATGACGGTACAGGACATCTGTGTCCATTTAGGCATCTTACGTACTTCGTATTATAGATGGAAAAAGGATCTGACTCAGAATCATTCTAAAAGACAACTAGAGAAACAGGTCGGCACGTTGTGCCGAAAGCACAAATATCGATATGGTTATCGAAAAATCACAGCCATACTAAAAATGAGAATGCGTATTAACCATAAAACTGTTCAACGTATCATGCAGAAAAACCAGTGGCAATGCCGGGTTAAAATGAAAAAGCGTAAGAAGAATGGGCAGCCCTATGCCGTGGCCGGTAACATACTGGATCGGAACTTTCAGTCTGATCGCCCTCTTGAAAAACTAGTAACGGACATCACGTATTTGCCTTATGGACAGAAACAATTGTACCTTTCCAGTATATTGGATTTATATAATGGAGAAGTGATTGCTTTTACGATTGGTGATAAGCAGGACACAGACTTTATCTTAAACACACTTAATCAGCTCCCAGCACTGCCTGAGAATTGCGTGTTACATAGCGATCAAGGTTCTGTATATACATCTTACGAGTATCAGAAAGCTGTTCATATAAAAGGCATTACCATGAGCATGTCCCGTAAAGGGACGCCCGCTGATAATGCCTCCATCGAATCGTTTCATTCCTCACTAAAGTCTGAAACGTTCTATCTTAACAGGATTGACCGCACTACGACCAGCATCGTAGAACGCACTGTCAAAGAATACATTTATTATTATAACAACATTCGTATTCAAACGAAACTAAACAACCAATCACCGATAAACTATCGGCAATTGGCTGTATAAAGGTGTTTTGATCCCTGTCTCAAAAACGGGGGTCAGTCCCAACCTAAGGGTCTTCTTTTTTTATTCTTCAATCAGGCCTAAATGAGTCACTGCATGGAATATGCCGTCTTCATCTACTGGCTTTGTCACAAAATCAGCCAAATCTTTTAGTTCATTCACAGCATTTCCCATGGCGACGCCTGTACCAGCAAACGAAATCATCTCTCGATCGTTCAGACCGTCTCCAAAGGCAACGGTATCCTTTTGCTCGTAAGGCAGTCTTTCGATAACTCGTTTAATGCCTTCAGCCTTTGATCCGCCTTTTGGCAAGACATCTGTTGACAGCTCGTGCCATCTGACAAGATCAATTTCTTCGCGGAACGCCTCGTATTGGACTTCCTCTTCTGCCTTACAGAATAACAGCATTTGAAAAATCTCGTTTTCTTTAAAGTAAGATAAATCATGTTCAGGATGCTCTGTTTTTAAAGTCCCAATCCCCTCATGGATAAACGGGTGATTTGGCACAGAAGCCTTCATCGCTTTTTCCCCCATGAAAACAAGCGGATGATCATGATGATCCGCTGTTTCATAAATTTGCTCCATTAGCTCCAGTTTAAGCGGATTGCCGTAAATGACTTCTCCCTCATACATGACATACTGACCGTTATAAGCTATAAAGGAGTCAAGCCCCAATTCCTCTAAAATAGGCTTAATTAAAAAAGGCGAACGCCCAGATGCAATGAAGAGATGATGGCCTTTTTCTTTTAATAAACGAACCGATCGCTTCGTTGATTCAGGTATTTTTTTATCATGATCATATAAAGTACCGTCGATATCAAAGAAGATGACTTTTTTATTCATATCCCGTCTCCTGTCTCTTGTTATGTATATCTACTCCCTTTCATCATACAGAAAGATTTCTGCTTTCGAAACCACTTCCTATGAAAACGCCTATTTCCCACATATAACCATGTAACATTCAATGGAAACGTCATATAATACAAGTATAAAGAGAGAACGGAATACAAGGTCTAATCTAACTTCAATTCGAAAGGAGGCGACCTGCGATGCTTCGTCGTCTGCGCAAGAAAATTAGAAGACAATGGAAGGACATGCTTCGTAAAAAATCGATCGCTTAAAAGGATCTTCCGCACATTTGCTGAAGGTCCTTTTTTCTCAGAGACTTTTCTTATGCGCGTTTTTTTAATATAATAGAAATAGCGAGTGTAACATACGGTATTTAAGGAGAGATTTGGATGATATATAAGGTATTTTTTCAGGCAAGTACTACTGAGGTACCTGTAAGAGAACACACAGATTCACTATACGTTGAAGCAGTTTCTGAAAGAGACGTACGTGATAAGTTGAAAAAACATAGCTACAACATTGAATTCATTCAGCCTGTAGACGGTGCTTTTTTAGACTATGAACGAGAAAGTGAAAATTTTAAAGTATTGGAGCTATGAGAGGAATGAAATTTGTAAAAAACGATCAGGCGGCAGTTTTTGCGCTCGGCGGTTTAGGCGAGATCGGTAAAAACACGTATGGCGTTCAATTTCAAGATGAAATCATTTTAATTGATGCTGGTATTAAGTTCCCTGAAGATGAGCTTCTTGGAATTGACTACGTCATCCCTGACTATACGTACTTAGTTAAAAACGAAGATAAAATCAAAGGTCTTTTCATCACTCACGGACATGAAGACCACATCGGCGGTATCCCTTACCTTCTCAAGCAAGTGAATATTCCAGTTTACGGCGGCAAACTCGCAATCGGCCTACTTCGTAATAAATTGGAAGAGCACGGTCTCTTGAGACAAACAAAACTTCACATTTATGAAGAAGAAGATACCATTAAATTCAGAAAAACAGCTGTGTCTTTCTTTAGAACTACACACAGTATTCCAGATTCTTATGGAATTGTCGTGAAGACACCTCCTGGTAACATCGTACATACAGGTGATTTCAAGTTTGACTTTACGCCTGTTGGCGAACCTGCCAACTTAACAAAAATGGCTGAAATCGGGAAAGAAGGCGTTCTATGTCTTTTATCCGATAGTACAAACAGTGAAATTCCAGAATTTACGATGTCTGAAAGACGCGTAGGCGAAAGCATTGATGACATCTTTAGAAAAGTCGACGGACGTATTATCTTTGCTACGTTTGCTTCAAACATTCACAGACTTCAGCAAGTGATCGAGTCCGCTGTTGCCAATGGCCGAAAAGTTGCGGTGTTTGGACGAAGTATGGAGTCTGCCATTGATATTGGACAAGACCTTGGCTACATTAAATGTCCAAAAAACACGTTCATTGAACATAATGAAATCAACCGTCTACCAGCAAACAAAGTGACTATTCTTTGTACTGGGAGCCAAGGTGAGCCGATGGCTGCTCTTTCTCGTATTGCAAACGGCACTCACCGCCAGATTTCGATTAATCCTGGAGACACTGTTGTCTTCTCTTCTTCACCGATTCCAGGTAACAATATTAGCGTAAGCCGCACCATTAACCAGCTGTACCGTGCTGGCGCTGAGGTTATTCATGGCTCACTTAATAATATTCATACATCTGGTCATGGCGGACAAGAAGAACAAAAGCTGATGCTCCGTTTAATTAAACCAAAATTCTTTATGCCGATTCACGGTGAATACCGCATGCAAAAAACGCATATTAAACTCGCGAATGATTGCGGAATTCCTGAGGAAAACTGCTTTATCATGGATAACGGTGAAGTACTTGCACTAAAAGGTGACGAAGCGAGTGTCGCTGGCAAAATTCCATCAGGTAACGTGTATATCGACGGAAGCGGAATTGGCGATATCGGGAATATCGTCTTAAGAGACCGCCGCATTCTTTCTGAAGAAGGTCTTGTCATTGTGGTCGTCAGCATGGACATGAAAGAATTCAAAATCTCTGCTGGTCCTGATCTCATCTCAAGAGGCTTTGTCTACATGAGAGAATCTGGAGACCTCATCAACGACGCACAAGATCTCATTTCAAAGCATCTTGAAAAAGTAATGGAACGTAAGACAACTCAGTGGTCGGAAATTAAGAACGAAATTACGGACACACTTGCTCCTTTCCTTTACGAAAAAACAAGACGCCGCCCAATGATCTTACCGATTATTATGGAAGTGTAATCACAAAAAGAGACACGAGCCGACTGGCTGTGTCTCTTTTTTTCATCAGTATTGAAAAAAGCCGCATATATAACATGCGGTTTCTCACTTTTTATGATTGAATTGGGAGGTGATGGAAGTTTCTGACATCAAACAAGCCCTTTGTCGTCATTTTCACATCAGGAATGACTGGAAGTGCCAAGAAGGACAGCGTCAAAAACGGATTAAAGTCTAAGGTAAAACCTGTTTCTTTAAGCGCTTCATGAAGTGTATGAAGGCTTTCATTGACGAGATGTGCCGGCTGATCTGACAATAAACCAGAGATCGGTAATGGCAGCGTATGAAGAGAACGCCCTTCTTTAACAACAGTCAAACCGCCGCCTGCTTCTTTTAACGCCTCAATCGCTTTGATGATATCAGCATCATTTGTGCCAACTGCAATTAAGTTATGGGAATCATGTGCAACCGTTGTTGCAATCGCGCCCTGTTTGATGCCGAAGCCGCTGACAATCCCTACGCCTATTTCAGATAAACCTTGATGACGTTCAACAAGCACCATTTTCAATACATCTCTGCCTGTATCACTTGTAAATTGTCCGTTCATTTCTGAAGGAGAGACTTGTTCTAACTTTGTTTCAAGCTGATTCGGAATAATACGGATCACATTCATATGTTGATCGCCCGTGATAGGTAGTGCAATGTCTTCCTCTTGAACATCTACTGCATGAACAGATTGTAATAATGCTGGGCTTGGTGCGATCTTTTCGACACTCGGCTTGTACTCTCCGTTCTGTGCAACCAATTCACCTGCGATAAATACGCTTGTAATGTCTACATGATGAAAGTCCGAGACAAGCATAAAATCAGCATCATAGCCTGGTGCAATGGCTCCCTTTGTTTTAAGACCAAAACACTCTGCGGCATTTAAGCTTCCCATTTGATAGGCTAAAAATGGATCTAAGCCTTCTTTTATGGACATCCGTACTTGCTCATCAATACTTCCCTGTGCCATTAAATCATCCAAATGTTTATCATCTGTGCAAAAGAAAAAGCGTCTCGCATTCTTTTCATTGACAGCGGGTAAAACATTTTTCACGTTTTTGGCAACAGATCCTTCTCTCAGCATCACATACATGCCCCTTTTCACACGCTCAAGGGCTTCCTGTGCAGTTGTCACCTCATGGTCTGTTTGGATATTGGCCGTCCGGTAGACGTTGATTAAACGATCTGTTAAGCCTGCTAAATGGCCATCAATCAGTTTATTCTCGTTTTGGGCATCAAGCAGCTTTTGAAGCATATCTTCTTCTGCCTGCTCCACACCGACATAGTCCATCACCTCAGCAAGACCAAGCACTTCCTTTTCTTGATAAAGAGGCTTTAAATCTTTCGCTATTAATGTAGCACCTGATCGTTCAAAACTGACTGCCGGTACACAGGATGGCAGCATGAAATAAATATGTAAGGCAGCTTTTCTCGCTTCTTCCAGCATAAATTGGATGCCTGTTATACCTGACACATTGGCGATTTCATGCGGATCTGTTACGACAGTTGTCACACCGCGCGGAACGACAGCTTTGGAGAATTCAGCAGGGGTAACCATAGAAGACTCGATATGAACGTGGCCATCAATAAAACCAGGCACAAGCATTTGACCTGCTGCATCAAGCTCCTGTTCCCCCTCGTACTCCCCTATCCCGACTATTTGTCCATTTTCAACAGCGACATCTGCGTCTATCCATTCCTGGTTAAACACATCCATGACTTTCGCATGTTTAATCACGAGGGCTGCTTTTTTTCTCTTTGCTGCTACCTCAATTTGATGTCTGAAAAGCTCCTTATCCAACGACACTGCCTCCTCCAAGTAAACAATATAATGTTTCTTATCGTAAACGAATCTGTTTGTCCAGTCAATGACATTTAGAGAAAATCAACCATATCAAAACACTGATTTTTATTTCTGAATAGTGATAATTGCACGAAAAATAAGATGATTCATTTTTGCGGTTATACATGAACAAAGCAACCCTTTTCAGTGTCAATTTCCGTCTCAATGTCCACCTGTCATGAACACATTCATATAAAAAAAAAAACACCCCGTCATCGGAGTGCTTAATAATCGTTTTGCATTTCTCGTTTTTCAAAGCGTCCTATATCGGCTACTGCCCCAATGACAATGAGGATATCTTCTTTTTGAATCATTTCATCTGCCAGCGGGGAAACAATGACTTCTTTTCCGCGCTTAATGGCCACAATGTTGATGCCGTATTTTGCCCGTATATCAAGATCTAAAAGAGAATGTCCCGCCAGCCTGCTGTTTGCCACAATCTCAATCAGGCTGTACTCATCTGACAGCTCGAGGTAATCAAGCACGTTATTTGAAATGATTTTATGTGCAATCCGTCTGCCCATATCTCGCTCTGGATGAACGATGCGATCCGCTCCAATTTTGTTGAGCACCTTTTCATGGTAGTCATTTTGCGCTTTCACGGTGACCATTTTGACGCCAAGCTCTTTCAGCATAATCGTTGTTAAAATACTTGCCTGAATATTTTCACCGATTGCAACGATGACATGATCAAAATTGCGAATACCAAGATTTTTTAAAACGTTTTCGTCCGTCGAATCACCAATGACTGCATGTGAGGCAATTTTCGCGTACTCGTTTACTCGATCTTCATTCATATCCATCGCCATGACTTCAAGTCCTTCTTCGCTCAGCGCCTTGCAAATACTTCCGCCAAAGCGTCCAAGACCAATGACTGCATATTCCTTTTTCATGTTCAGACTCCTTTTATCTCACTTACCATGCATTTTACTACGGTTTGATTAATGAATCCATATGGGAACGAATTTTTTTGCGGAACGCTTCACTTAAGTAAAGGTCTGCTCCTTTTTCGATTTCACTGCGATAATGAGCTGGCGGAGCGATTTCTTCGCTCTTTTGAAGCACAAGAAAGGTTAAACAGTCCTCATAAATTTGATCACCTATTTTGACATCGACAAAAGCTGGACGATATGTGCCTTCATATACTCCCTCTCGTTTATACAAATAACGAATGGCATCAAAAGGAACTTCATATAATACACCCTCTGTTTCGCCGCCGTCTTCTACCATATCAGCTCTTGATCCATCTGGCCTCACCAATGTAAATCTCGTAGTAAAACCGTTTAGTACACCACCGCCGATGATTTGTCTGAAGTGATGATCGACTTCTGCGAGCTTAAATCTAGCATCATCCATACAGGAGCCATAGGCAAAATAATAAAAGGATGATGGCTGCTCATGCCACAGTTTATAAGCTTTCCAGCACCCTCTCTTTATTTCTTTCAGTGCTGATGCCTTCTGCTCTGGCAAAATGTATGTCATGGCTGCTACCTGACCTTGATCCGTCATGACATTGATTTCCTGCTTGTCATACCCTTCCTCTAGTGCGTCTATCTTATTCAACGTGTCAGCGGTTACCTCGTACAATTCCCCGTATACAGTGCCTTTTTCTGCGGGAACACACGCTGGATATCCTTGACCTGTATCGTAGATTCTTCCATTCATCCAAGCAGATTTAGCTATTAGTCTGCTTGGATGAATGTACGCTTCGTGGTGCTCTTCATGCTGCAAAAGCGTCCCATATACAAATAAAGCTTTCATCGTCATGACTTCACGTCCTCTCAACTTGCTGCTGTCTGCTTTTTTGACACACAGGCAAATAAATATGAAAAGCTGTGCCTTTTCCAAGCTCACTAGACACGTCCATTCTTCCGTGATGATCTTTTAAAATTGTCGCACAGATGGTCAGACCAAGCCCTGTCCCTTCTTTTTTCGTGGAAAAGAAAGGGTCATATATTTTTTGAATATCTTCTTCAGACATCCCTTTTCCTTCATCTTGAATGGTAATCTTCCATTCATTCAATACTTTTTCTGTAGATATGTATATGCTGCCACCTTCAGGCATTGCCTCAATCGCATTTTTGATTAAATTAATGAACAGCTGCTTCATTTGGTTAGCGTCTGCTAGGATTGCACCGGCATCCTGCCTTTTAAATGGCTGCTTGAGATCAATATTTGAAAGAACGGCATTTGTTTTTAATAAAGTAATCACTTGTTCTAGAAGCTCATGAAGCTGGACTTCTTGAAAATGGACCGCTTGAGGCTTAGCCAATACAAGCAGCTCACTTAAAACAAAATCAATCCGTTTAATTTCAGAGAAGATAATGTCAAAATAATCGGTTCTTTCAGGATATTGTGTCTTCATCAGCTGTAAAAAACCATTTACTGATGTCAGTGGATTTCTGACTTCATGGGCGATTCCAGCGGCTATTTGTCCAGCGACGGCCAGCTTTTGCGCCTGCATTTGCAATTGCTGATTGGATCTTTCAAGCTCAAGCTTTGCCTGCTTTTGTTTCGTAATATCAGCTACTGTTCCAATTCCTCCGGTAAACTGGTGATGCTCATCAAAATAGAGCTTGTAATGAACGTCTCCCCATACCTTCTTTCCCTCTTTATGGAGAAGCTGCAGTTCTACCCGCCCCGCATCTTTATGCTCCTTGATCACAGATAACAAATGCTGCACCACGCGTTCCTCTTGATCAAAGTACTGATTGTACATGGTGCCTAGACATTCATCAATGTCATAGCCTGTCATTTGTGTCCATGCTTGATTCAAAAAAATAATTTCACCTTTTTCGTTTGTTTCAAAGACGATTTCTTGCAAGTTATCTGTAATTCGATTCAGCCGCTCTGTCAGTTCCTGTGCTTCTTTCTCTCTCGTATTTAAGTCTGACACAAATAGATTTAAGCGGTCTACATAGCCTGAGACAACCCAGATCCCTGTTAGAACAAGGACTGTAAAGGCTAGATCGAGCGGCCAATTAATTTGATAGCCGCCTAGATAATAAAAGAAATCCCAGCTTAATATTAAAATAAATGCAAGAACAGATAACACGATCCGCACTTGATATGTTTTGTTCAAATAATTCCACCTGCCGCCCTGAGATTCTTTGTCAATTGTACCATTTTCCACTTATTTTTTGAGGGAGATGGGGCATTTTTAAGGAACTTTTTCAGAAAAAAAGCCTGTTCTCCGCACAAAGGAAGAGAGCAGGCTTTTTTCATTACTGCTGAAGAGCTTCTTGCAGCTCTTTTAAGAGCAGTTCTGCGCCTTCAGCGCTTAATGTAATTTGACCATTTCCATAATCATGGTTCTCTGATGTAATCTCACCAGTCATGAGGCAAACACCCTCTGGCTTGTATTTTTTCAAGACGATTTTCTCCCCATCTATAAAAAATTCCATACTGTCTTTAATGGCAATATCAAGTGCTCTTCTTAATTCGATTGGCATCACAATACGCCCTAGTTCGTCTACTTTTCTTACGACTCCGATAGATTTCAATTTCGTTCCCTCTTTCTTTCATTAGCTCAAGATCAATCTGTTTTTCACCAATTGATATATCGTAGACGTAAGAGATTCTCAAAAGGTTTCTCCTATATAAAAATTTTTTTCATAAAAGAAAAAACAAAGGGAAAATTTATTGTGATTGTCAAAATGATACTTGAATTTTACAAGTTCATTTCAAGGTCATCACAAACCCCCACAAATGACCTCAACCCTCTGAACTTTTAAATGTAAAATTGTTTAAAACAGCAAAAATAGAGATTGGGTGAAAACATGTTTCAAAATGCCGAAATTGGAATTGATTTAGGAACAGCTAACATATTGGTTTATAGTAAAAATAAGGGAATTATTTTAAATGAACCATCCGTCGTGGCAGTCGATACAGAAACAAAAACTGTACTTGCCGTCGGAACAGAAGCAAAAGAAATGATTGGGAAAACACCTGGGAAAATTGTGGCGATCCGTCCGATGAAAGACGGTGTCATCGCTGATTATGATATGACAACAGATTTACTCAAACAAATCATGAAAAAAGCAGGAAAAAATATCGGGTTTACCTTCAGAAAACCAACGGTCGTCGTATGTACACCTTCTGGTTCAACAGCTGTTGAGCGTCGTGCCATCAGTGATGCTGTGAAAAACTGCGGAGCAAAGCACGTGCATTTAATAGAAGAACCTGTTGCAGCCGCAATCGGCGCTGATCTCCCAGTAGATGAGCCTGTTGCAAACGTCGTAGTTGATATTGGCGGAGGAACAACGGAAGTTGCCATCATTTCGTTTGGCGGCGTTGTCTCTTGTCATTCCATTCGAATTGGCGGAGATCAGCTGGATGAAGATATCATTACGTTTGTCCGAAAGAAATATAACCTATTAATCGGCGAGCGGACAGCTGAGCAAGTTAAAATGGAAATTGGTTATTGTCTCATTGAGCATGAGCCTGAATCATTAGAAGTACGTGGACGTGATCTAGTGACAGGTCTTCCAAAAACGATCACACTTGAATCTCATGAAATTCAAGGTGCCATGCGAGAGTCACTTCTTCATATTTTAGAGGCGATTCGTGCCACATTAGAGGACAGCCCTCCAGAGCTTAGTGGTGACATCGTAGACCGCGGCGTGATCTTAACCGGCGGTGGCGCTTTGTTAAACGGGATTCAAGAATGGCTCTCACAGGAGATTGTCGTTCCAGTTCATATTGCAGCAAATCCACTTGAGTCTGTCGCAATCGGAACAGGTCGTTCACTAGAAGTCATTCATAAATTGCAAAAAACATTAAAATAATCTTCTTGTTCTACTTCTTTTTTTATCATTTCGATCATATCGTGAGGAATGGATAAACGTGAAGGAGGAAGAACATGTTGCTTGATTTAGGTAAACGGGTCGTTGTCACAGTCATTTTAACGGGTATTATATTAGGAGGAATGAGCCTGTCGTTTTCACATATGCCCCCTTCTAATGCACAGCCTGTGAAACAACTGAACCGCTAAAAAGCCGCATGAAAGCGGCTTTTTTATTTTGGCCTTTCGCGTGCTCCCCATTTTCCTTTTCGGTCTTAAATCTGATATGATGAACATGACTAAAGGAGGGTTTTTATGAGTACATTTGAAAAACAATTAGATCAATATGCGAAGACCATCGTTGAAGTCGGTGTGAATGTTCAAAAAGAACAAGAAGTCGTCGTATCTGCATCTACTGAATCTGCAGACCTTGTTCGTCTTGTCGCGAAACATGCGTATGAGCACGGGGCGAAAAACGTACATATCCGCTGGAGTGATGGTGTTCTTGCTCGTTTAAAATATGAACATGCACCGCAGGATGTGTTTGAGCAATTCCCAGAATGGGAAGCACAGATGATGGAAACCATCGCAAAACGCGGCGGCGCTTTTATCACGATCTTGTCAGAAAGCCCTGACCTTCTGCGAGGCATTGATTCGAAAAAAATCGCTGCACAGCAAAAAGCCGCTGGATCCGCCCTTCATACATATCGCCAATACGTTCAATCAGACAAAGTGGCTTGGACGGTCGTAGGCGCTGCATCAAAAGATTGGGCGAAAAAGATTTTCCCTGACGAGACAGATGAAGAAGCTGTCGCTTTATTATGGGATCAAATCTTTAAAGTCGCTCGCGCTGATCAAGCAGATCCTGTGGAGGCTTGGAAAAAGCACGATGAGTTGCTAAATGAAAAGGTCAAAATCCTAAATGAGCGCCACTACCACAAGCTTCATTATGATGCTCCTGGCACTGATTTAACGATTGAGCTCCCTGAGCAGCACATTTGGGTAGGTGCCGGCAGCGTGAGTGAGCGCGGCGTCTCTTTCATGGCCAACATGCCAACAGAAGAAGTCTTTACCGTACCTAAAAAAGATGGTGTAAATGGGACTGTCTCAAGCACAAAACCGCTCAGCTATGCAGGAAATATCATTGATGAGTTTACTTTAACATTTGAAAATGGCCGAATTGTCGATGTGAAAGCGAAGGAAGGCGAAGACATTTTAACTTCGCTCGTTGAAACAGATGAAGGCTCTCATTATCTAGGTGAGGTTGCTCTCGTACCAGATGATTCACCAATCTCAAACTCGAACATTCTCTATTACAATACCCTTTATGATGAGAACGCATCAAACCACCTTGCCATCGGCAGCGGATATGCGTTCAATATCGAAGGCGGAAAAGAGATGAATCGTGAAGAATTGGATGCAGCTGGTGTAAACAACAGTATCACACACGTCGATTTCATGATTGGTTCAAAGGAAATGAATATTGACGGTATTACAAAAGACGGAAAACGTGAACCGATCTTCCGTAATGGAAACTGGGCGATTTAACCAAAAAAGACATCCACTTGTGGATGTCTTTTCTTATTTACGCATAAAGCTCAACGAGCCTCTTTTGAATCTCTTGATCTGATAAGAACTCATCATATGTTGTTTGTTTATCGACGATGCCATTTGGCGTCACTTCGATAATACGGTTTGCCACTGTTTCAACAAACTGATGGTCATGAGATGAGAAGAGCATAGCTCCTTTAAAGCTCATTAAACCGTTATTCAGCGCCGTAATGGACTCTAGGTCTAAGTGGTTCGTCGGCTCATCTAGAAGCAGTACATTCGCTCCTGACAGCATCATTTTCGATAACATACAACGAACCTTTTCTCCTCCTGATAAGACGCTTGCTTTTTTCTTAACTTCTTCCCCAGAGAAAAGCATACGTCCTAAGAATCCGCGTAAGAAGCTTTCGCTTTGATCATTAGGAGAATACTGGCGAAGCCAATCCACTAGATCGACATCGTTTCCTTCAAAGTATTCACTATTGTCTTTCGGGAAAAAGGCTTGAGATGTTGTGACGCCCCATTTATATGTCCCGCTGTCTGGCTCCATCTCACCAGCAAGAATTTTAAATAAAGTAGACACAGCAAGCTCATTACGGCTTAGGAACGCAATTTTATCCTCGCGATTCATAATAAAGCTGACGTTATCAAGTACTTTCACACCGTCGATTGTTTTTGATAGACCTTCTACTTGAAGAACATCATTCCCGATTTCGCGCTCTGGCGCAAAATGGACATACGGATATTTACGTGAAGATGGCTTAATATCGTCTAAAGAGATTTTATCAAGCAATTTCTTTCTTGACGTCGCTTGCTTCGATTTAGAAGCATTCGCGCTGAACCGGGCAACGAACTCTTGAAGCTGCTTAATTTGCTCTTCTTTTTTCTTATTTGCATCTTGGCTGAGTTTCAGCGCTAGCTGGCTGGACTCATACCAGAAATCATAGTTTCCGACATATACTTGAATTTTTCCGAAGTCTAGGTCCGCAATATGTGTACATACTTTGTTTAAGAAGTGACGGTCATGCGAAACGACGATGACGGTGTTTTCAAAATGAATAAGGAACTCTTCCAGCCACTGGATGGCTTGTAAGTCCAAGTGGTTTGTTGGCTCATCCAGAAGAAGGACGTCAGGCTTACCAAATAAAGCTTGGGCTAGTAGTACTTTAACCTTTTCAGAACCACCAAGCTCAGACATTTTCTTCGATTGAAGGCTCTCTGGAATGCCAAGACCTTTTAATAAGATCGCTGCTTCACTTTCTGCTTCCCAGCCGTTTAACTCAGCGAACTCACCTTCAAGCTCTGCTGCACGAATCCCGTCTTCATCTGAGAAATCAGGTTTCATATAGATCGCATCTTTCTCCTGCATCACATCATATAGACGTTTGTGACCCATCATGACGACTTTTAATACTTCAAATTCTTCGTATTCAAAGTGGTTCTGTTTTAAAATCGCTAAACGCTCACCAGGGCTCATATGAACATCGCCCGTCTGAGCCTCAATTTCACCTGAAAGAATCTTTAGAAACGTTGATTTACCAGCTCCATTGGCACCAATTAAACCGTAGCAGTTGCCAGGAGTGAATTTAATATTTACTTCTTCAAATAGTTTACGATCAGCAAAACGCAAACTAACATTATTTACTGCAATCATTTATTAATCCTCCATCACTCATTCATCATTATGAAGTATAACATGAATAACGTTTGATAGAAACGTCTCTCACTAAGAACGAAGGCAAATTGTCCAATATGGTATAATAAGTGGGAATGATTTATTGAAGGAGTTCGTGCGATTTGAGATTACTTACACTGATGGAATACTGTTTATTGATTTTCTTTATGGGTATTTATTTATCTGCAACAGGCTTTAATGCGAGGGATTTTGGCCTTTATATTGGGCTTGTGCTTATTTACACACTGGTACACATCTTTTCGAAACGCTTTTTACAAAAGCGAGGGAAAGAAAATCATAAGATCGGATTGTTTCGGTCCGTTTTAGCCATTACTGGGTCTGTCTTCGCTTCTGTGCTGGCCATTGTGCTCATTGTTACAGTGCTCACGCCAAATTAAAAACGACCCTTCTTTTAAGGGTCGCCCGTTCAAGCACTTTTCTCACGCACCTGAGAAGGGTGCTTTTATTTTGTTTGCCGAATGTCGCCAAATGGGAAGAAAACAAATTCTGATGTCCCGACAACCCGATCCTTTTGAATGAGCCCAAGTCCATTTCTGCTGTCCATGGAGTTGAGTCTGTTGTCCCCCATCACAAAGTAATCGTTTTTCGGTACTTTCACTGGACCAAAATCCCCTGTCAAATGCACTTCATACTCTTTCGCATGTGCCTTGTTCTCTTTTAAATAAGGCTCATCTACTTTTTTACCATTAATGTAAAGCGTATCATCCTTCATTTCAATCGTGTCTCCCGGAAGACCGATCAATCGTTTTACATAATGAATTTTCTGGCCATCTTTTCCATTAATAATCACGATGTCACCTCGTTTGACACCACCTAGATAGTTAATGGTTTTGTTGACAAACAGCTTTTCTCCATCATGAAGGGTCGGTTCCATCGACTCTCCTTCCACCACATACGGCTCAAATATAAACGTACGGATGAGCAAGACGAGCGCAAGTGCAATTAAAATGGCTTTGATCCACTCAAACAGTGAACTTTTCTTCTCTGTTTTGGCTTGCTTTGCATCAGATTGAATATCATTTTCGTTTTGTTTGTTTTCTTCGTTCAAAATACTGCTTCCTCCTAAGACTTTCTGCTAAAAGACTTGAAACGTGAATTGAATAACTTTACTTTATCACATGTCATTTAAAAATTCACAAGACAACCATTCAATTAGATATTTTTTCCTAATTTGTTCATAATTAAACAAAAGAAGCACCGCTGTTCACGATGCTTCTCTTCTACTTTACGCTTCTAGTTTCACTGGTTTTTTCAAAATACCAAGTAAAATCGCTGTTACAACGGCACCGATTAAGATGCTGATGATATAAAGTATCGGATGATTTGTTACCCAGAAAACGAATAGTCCGCCGTGCGGTGCAGGAAGCGTGACTCTAAAGAATTCCGTTAATCCGCCAGCCACAGCTGCTCCAATGACAGCTGAAGGAATCACGCGTAGAGGATCAGCCGCTGCAAACGGGATCGCCCCTTCAGTGATGAAGGCAGCTCCCATGAAGTAGCATGTAATCCCTGCTTCTCGGTCACGTTTTGAGAATTTATTTCTAAAAATTGTTGTAGCAAGTGCAATACCTAGTGGTGGTACCATTCCGCCTGCCATAATGGCAGCATGCGGTGCATAGTTTCCAGCAGCAATCATCGCAAGACCAAATGTGTAAGCCGCTTTGTTAATTGGCCCACCCATATCAATCGCCATCATACCTGCCAAAATAATGCCCATTAAGACAAGGTTTCCAGTACCTAAAGTTTCGAGCCAATGAGTTAATCCGTCCATCACCATTTTTACTGGTGTGTTAACAATGTAATGCATAATGATACCTGTGAAGAAAATACCGAACAATGGATAGAGCAGAACCGGTTTAATTCCGTCGAGTGACTGCGGTACGAATGTAAATACTTTTTTAAGTAACACAACGACATAACCAGCAAGGAAACCGGCAATGAGTCCGCCTAAGAATCCAGCACCTGCTGCCGATGCCATAAATCCACCGACCATACCTGGCGCAAAACCTGGACGATCTGCAATACTCATCGCAATAAATCCGGCTAATACAGCCACGATTAAGGCAAGTGCATTATCTCCACCAATTCCTTTTAAAACAGCTGCAAATGAATTAAATGAAGGGTCATTAGGGTCAGCCGATTTAATACCCCAGAAGAATGAAATTGCAACAAGGATACCGCCTCCGACAACAAATGGAAGCATGTTGCTTACACCGCTCATTAAGTGCTTGTAAAAACCACTTCTCCCTTTGCCAGATGACTCATGTTCGTCTTTTGAAGAACTACCGCCAGAGCCTTTATAGATCGGCGCATCTTGATTGACTGCTTTTTCAATCAATTCCTGCGGACGACGGATTCCTGCTGTCACAGGTACTTCAATGACATGTTTGCCTTTAAAGCGTTCCATTTCAACTTGCTTGTCCGCTGCCACAATGATGGCTGGTGCTTCTTCGATTTCTTTTGCGGTAAGAGCGTGTTTAATACCGCCAGAGCCGTTTGTTTCAACTTTAATGTCAACGCCCATTTCTTTCGCTTTTTCTTTCAAAGCATCTGCTGCCATAAATGTATGTGCAATACCTGTTGGGCAAGCTGTTACTGCTAAAATCTTAGCTGGTTTACCTGCTGCAACCGGCTCCTCTTGAACTTCCTCTTCTTCTTCATCGTCGTCCTTATCATGCGTATTGATGATATCGATGATTTCATCTTCAGTAGCCGCTTCAAGAAGCTGCTTTCTGATTTCTTCACGCATCAGAAGTGTTGATAAACGAGAAAGTGCTTCTAAGTGCGTGTTGTTTGCGCCTTCAGTTGCTGCAATCATAAAGACAAGATGACTCGGCTGCGCATCCAGTGATTCATAATCTACACCAGCTACCGAGCGGCCAAATGCAATGGCAGGCTCTTTGACACTTGCTGTTTTAGCGTGAGGGATAGCAATTCCTTCACCAATACCAGTAGAGCTCTGTTTTTCACGGTTAATCACTGCTTCTTTGTAGCCCTCTTTATCATTTAACTTGCCTGCTGTATCTAAAACAGTGACTAATTCTTCAATGACTGCTTCTTTCTGCTGGCTGTCTAATTGAAGCTTAATGGTCTGCTTTGTGAGTAGTTCTGTTATTTTCATGGTGACTCCTCCTTTAAATGCGTGTGACTTTTACTTGTGGTAATAGTGTGTCAACAAGCTCTTTTGTCCCAAGCTCTTCAGAAAATGCTGTAGCACTGCCTGATGTGACGCCAAGCTTAAATGATTCTTCAATCGAAAGGCCTTTCGAAACGCCGGCTAAAAATCCTGCAACGACTGAATCCCCTGCACCAACCGAATTAACAAGCGTACCCTTTGGAACATTTGACTGATAAATCCCTTCCTTACTGAATAAGAGAGCGCCATTACCAGCCATGGATACGATAACATGTTCAGCACCTTGCTCTAACAGCTTCTTCCCATAAGGAATAGCTTCTTCCGCAGTAGAGATGCTTGTCTCAAACATTTCACCTAGTTCATGATGGTTTGGCTTCATTAAGAACGGTTTCAAGCCTGCTGCTTTTTTTAGGGCTTCCCCGGAAATATCAAGGACCACTCTAACGCCTCGCTTTTCGCACACCTCAGCAATACGTTCATATGTGTTATGAGGCAATGAAGAAGGAATACTGCCAGCTAACACAACGACATCTCCTTCAATCAATGAAGTAAATTGAGACAGAAACGAATCAAATTGTGCTTCAGTAATGGATGGGCCGAGTCCGTTGATTTCTGTCTCCTCACCTGTTTTTAGCTTCACATTGATTCTTGTATCTTCTGACACCTCGTGAAAGGCTGTTTGTAATTGTTCGTTCTGTAAAAAATCTTGAATATATTTGCCTGTAAATCCACCAATGAATCCAAGTGCTTTTGATTCAACACCTTGACGTTTTAAAAGCCTCGAGACATTGATCCCTTTTCCGCCCGGATATTTTTTGTCATAGGTTGAACGATTCAAACCGCCGACTGTGAAATCCTCCACGTGTACGATGTAATCAACTGATGGGTTTAAAGTAACTGTATAAATCATGTTTTCACTACCTTTATAACCGTTTTTTCATGGTAATTATCGAATGAATCCTCTTTTGCGTCGTTTGTGATAATGGTGGCTTCCTGTAAACTAGCAAAGGTTGAAAACGATATTTCGCCAAATTTAGAGGCATCTGTTAAGATATAGGTTTTTTTCGCCTGCTTCATGGCCCTTTTTTTCATGAGCGCTTCCTCTGGATCAGGTGTTGTAAACCCCGCCTCGGGATGAATGCCGTTCGTCCCAACAAAGCTTTTGTCAAAACGGTAATTTTCCATCGCCGTTAAGGCTGCGGCTCCGACCATGGCTCCTGTTCGATGTTTCACTGATCCGCCTATCAGGTAAAAAGAAATGCCTTTTCTCATGAGTGCTTCAATGTGCATAACACCATTTGTCACCACAACAATATCTTGATCTGGATCGATATATTCAATCATTTGCTGTGTGGTCGTACCAGCGTCTAAATAAATACAATCGCCTTGTTTTAAAAGTGAAGCAGCTGCCTCTGCAACCAATGACTTTTCTTGAAGGTTTTTGGCAGATTTCTCAAATACATCTGGTTCAAGACGGATACTTGATATCTTGGCTGCTCCCCCATGAACTCTTTTAAGAAATCCTTTTTCTTCAAGGGCTGATAAATCTCTTCTAATAGTAGATTCAGACGCATCCGTCATAATCGTTAAGTCCTGTATTTTGATGACATCATTTTCTTCTAAACAGTCGATAATGAGTTGATGTCTTTCCGGTGTTAACATGAAAACACCCCCTTTTGAAAACGTATTCATTTTGCGCGCACCTTTATTGTAATCGCTTTTTTCAACATTATCAATACAAAACAATCAAATACATTCAATAACTATCAAAATCTTTCACCATGGTCATCTTACCTTTATATGTACCATTTGTAAACTGAAAAATATGTGACATTAAGATGAAAGTCATGATCTTAGCATTTCTATCATTTTTCATTTCATTCAATAGAACTAAAAAAAGCTTTTATGCGATGTGCATAAAAGCTTTTGATGTTTGATTACAGCGGAATTCACACTGTTTATATACTTTTTTTCTTCTCGAAATTATTCATATCTAAGAGAATCAATCGGATCTAGTCTTGCTGCTTTATTCGCAGGAATTAACCCAAAAACAATCCCAATAAGCATACTAAACAGCACACCTACACAAATGATTTGCCAAGATACTAAGGACGGCCAGCCGGCAATGAGTGATACTAACGAGGCACCGCCTATACCTAGTGCAATCCCCATCAACCCGCCGATCAAGGTTAAGACGACAGACTCAATTAAAAATTGAACGAGTATTTGAGCCCTCGTTGCTCCAATCGCTTTTCGGATACCGATTTCCCTTGTCCTCTCTGTCACAGAAACAAGCATGATATTCATCACACCGATACCGCCAACAAGTAAAGAAATTCCAGCTATTGACCCAATGATTGTTGTCATAACAGACGTGATTTGACCGATGCCTTCTGCGATTTCTTCCATGTTGATCATTTCATAAGCATCTTCTGTATGATGGTTTTCATTTAATAATGCAGCCGCACTCTTTCCTACTTCCTTCATTTGATCAGCATGTGCGACTTGAATTGACAACTTATCGTATTCATTGATCCCAAATGTGGAGGTGAGCATGGCAAATGGGACATATATTTCATTCATATCGAATGAGAGCATTCCTTTTTGTTTGGCTAAAACACCGATGACTTCAACCGGCTGTCCGTTCATCCAAATCATTTCGCCCAATGCCTTCTGTCCATTAAATAATTCTTTTTGTAAGCCTTCAGAGATGAGGGCGGCTCTTCTGCCGCTTCTAAAGTCAATATCTCTTAAATTCTGCCCTTCTGCTATTTGTAATGAATGTACATTTGTATACCCTTCATTTATACCGTTAACTGTCGCATCCACTGTCGTATCTTGAAATCTCAGCTGCATTCCTTGCGCAGTCGAAGAGGCAACCTGATTCACCCCATTGATTGTCTTAATGCTTTTTATGTCTTCCTCAGTAAATGTGGCGTCGAATAAAGCGTTGGGATTTGCATTTAACTCTTCGTCAGAAGGCGTATATGTCATATCAACGGTATTGTTTGGACCTGAAATCGACCCTTTTAGCATTTGCTCGCCGCCTTGACCGATAGCCACGACCGCAATGACTGATCCAACACCAATAATAATCCCAAGCATCGTTAAAATAGAACGTAATTTATGAGCTAAAACAGAATTCATCGCTATTTTGATATTTTCAAAGAGTTTCATTCATAGCGTCCCCTTGTGTCAATCTATCTTCAACGAGTCGTCCATCTCTTACAACGACCGTCCGATTTGTATACGCAGCTATTTCTTCTTCATGGGTGACAAGTACAATCGTTGTCCCTTCCTCATTCAGCTTAGTAAACTGTTCCATGATTGAGAAGCTTGTTTTTGAGTCAAGAGCGCCTGTCGGTTCATCTGCTAAGATAAGTTGCGGCTTATTGACAATTGCACGGGCTATTGCCACTCTTTGCTTTTGCCCTCCCGACAATTCACTTGGCATATGTTTCATTCGGTCTGTCAAACCAACCTTTTCAAGTGCCATCTCTGCACGTTCTTTTCTTTCCTTTTGACTGATACCAGCGTAAATCATCGGAAGCTCAACATTACGCCTCGCATTTAACCTCGGCAGCAGATGAAATTGCTGAAAGACAAATCCAATGAATTGATTTCGAATCACTGCGAGGTCTTGATCCTTTGCTGCTGACAGCTCTCTTCCTTGAAAATGATATTGTCCTGTAGTTGGCCGGTCTAAACAGCCAATGATATTCATTAACGTCGATTTTCCAGAGCCGGACGGGCCCATAATGGACATATACTCGCCTTTTTCGATGACAAGATCGACCTCACTTAATACATCAAATGATTCCTCGGCAACCTCATAGCTTTTTGTCACGTTTGAAAGCTGAATCATTCAGCATTCACTTCCATTCCGTCATACATGTCATCTGATGGATGAGAAATGATTTGATCCTCTGCTATGACACCTTTTGTCACTTCAAGATCATGACCTGACGTTTCCCCTAGCTCTACTTTTACTTTTTTAAGTACATTCTTTTTGACAACATAAACGTATTGTCCATCATCCTCTTTTTTTACAGCTGATTCAGGAATCGTTAGGGCTTGACGCTTATCTGTTTCAATTTCCATGATCATTTTAAAACCAGGTTTTGCTTCAGGTTTTTTTCCTTTTATTTCGATTTCAACTGGATATTGCACCGTTTGATCACCTGCAGTTGTTTCGGATGCTGCCTGAGCAGGTACAACCCCCACTTTTTTCACGACCCCTTGCCAGCTCTTTCCGCGAATGACATCAGACGTTATCTTTACTTTTTGTTTCTTTTTCACTTTTATGGCGTCATATTCAGAAATCAATCCTCTTACAATCATTTTTTTCTCATTGCCAATATGAATGATCGCCTGTCTCTCTTCTGGCTTTCCTGCCCCTTCTTCTTGCTCAATGGAAATGACTGTACCGGCAATTTTACTATGTACGATTAAATCTTCTATTTGTGCTTTTACTTTTTCTTGGCTGATCTCTGCTTGTTTTTGTTCTAATTCAGCCGCTTTCAGCTCTAGTTCAAGCTGGTCTCGCTCGGTTTTAGGATTGGCAGCGGAGTCGCCTCCTTGTTTTTTATCTAATTCGCTCAATCTATTTTGTAATTGTTCGCGTTTTAACGTACTGGATTCAGCCGCAAGAGCTTGCTGCTCTTCTTCAAGCTCCAGCTCCCTATTTTCATATGTAAGAAGCGGCGTTCCAGGCTTTACCTTTTCTCCTTCTTTCACAGAAATCCTCTTCAAATGTCCCTTTTCCTCTTCTGCATAAATGAACTGCTCTTCAGAGAATGAAAGTGTCCCTGGCGTCATGACCGTAGTGGTGATTTCTTTTTGCGTAGGTTTTACTGTTTTAATAGCTGCTGTCGAAGCAGGCTTTGATTGATTTTTCGCAATGTTAAAGCCAATAAATAGACCGATAACAATAATAAAAATGGATCCGATGATGATTTTCTTTCTCATAAAGACATTCTACCCCCAGCTTACTGATATGGTGATTGCAGTTCCTACATATTGAAAAATGATAGATAAGAGATAAAAGACTCCTATAATGGTCCAAGCGATTCTTGGCGATATATGGCCTACTTTCATCAATAAAAAGCCTGTTAAAACAAGGTTCCAGATCACAAATAGATCAATATTGGCAAGCACAGCATGCCATGGACCAGACGTTTGAATGAGTGCATTTAATGAGGTGATTGTGATGTTTTTTGGCACATGGAACAGAATGATGGACAGATGAGAAATAATCGTACCAACGATCGTAACTGGTGTAATAAACAGGACCGCTGAAAACAGCTGCTGAAACGATGCATCACCCTTTGCTAAAAAAACGATGAACTTATATATTGCAGCATTAACCACAAGCCCGAGAAGTAGACCAATTAGCGTCACCACATAAACGACCGATACCGGCAAGCTTAAATCTGCCCACATTCCTTCATTCACCAGCTCTGACAAATAAGTCACAATCACTGTTAAAAAAAGTACGCAGGATAAAGGCCACCAAACCACCGGATTTTCCCAGACTCTTTTCAGGTGCTCCGAAGGCCTTGTGCTCACTCCAATGATCGTAGGCTTTTGCATATTTTCTTTCATCAAATGTCATCCTCTCTATGTCATGCAAGTATGCAAACGCACATGCTCTCTCTTATTCTTTCTATTTTATCAAAAGATTGCCAATAAGTGATGGATGATTTGATTTTCTTATTTTCATTGAGGGAAAAATTATCTATTATCATGAATGAAATCCTCCAAATGACACCATGACTAGATCATATTCATATCAAGAAATAAAGGTTTTTCTGACCTAAAAACATTTTATCAAAAAAACCCATGTCTTTCGGAATAAATATCCTTTTCCTTTGAATTCGGTTGGTTTTTGTGAGACACAACAATTTTTTGTTAAAATAATCCTAGTAATTTCAACAAATCCCGGCTTTATAGGACTATGATTGGTTTCTTTTATAGAACAAATGAGCCTTTAGTAACAATACTTTCATATTAAAAAATTAAAAATATCATGATTTTACTTGATCAAAAGTTATTTTTTCATATAATGTAAAATAGAGGTAGGTTAAATGATAGTGGAAATGGAGTCAAGTGAATGTTAAGAGAAAAATTGAAAACGCAATTGATTTTACTTTATGAAAAGGAACAAGAAGCATGGCAATACTTTCGAAAGGAAAGAGAACTGATTTATCATGAGCTCAAATTACTTGATATGAAAGAAAGCAGACCCTCTAATGACAAAATATACTACGCTGCTAGATGTGTAGATATTATTAAAGAGAAAAAGGGAAGCATTGTGAGCACAAAAGAATTAAAAGAACAGCTTCAAGCCCAGACAGATTTCAACGTGAGACGAATTAGTGAATTGTATGATCTGATTCAGCAGCTCGATCCTCACATTTCTAAAGCACGAAGGGGATGTTTTATTTACGAAGATCACACCCAAATACCTCTACAATCTTTTCACACATAAAAAATTGGTTACAGCCGCTGGCCATAACCAAATCCTCTAATATCTATTATCCACCGCTTACAGGAGGAATGAATGCAACAGTGTCCCCGCTACGCACTTCAGTGTTTCCCCTCGTATATCGTTCGTTGACTGCAACCATCACATTTTGTGCAGCATCAACACCATATACCTCCTGTAATTCTAATTTAATCTCATCAACAGTTGTTTGATCTTTTTGAATGATGATTTGTTGTTTACCGGCCTTCTCAGCAAGGCCGGCGAACAATAATACACTAATCAAGCTGATCACCTTCTTTCTTTGCAAGTTGAAGCTCGCTAGGTTTCCCCTCTGGATATGAAACTGTTTCAAGCTGATCACCTATCCAGGCTTCCCCGTCTTCCCAATATTCTTTTTTCCAAATCGGAACGATTTCCTTAATTCGCTCAATGGCATATTCGTTCGCTTCGTATGCAGCCTTCCTATGAGGAGATGAAACGGCTATCGCAACAGCAATATCCGTTATATCAAGTGTCCCGATCCGGTGCACAATGGCTGCTTCAGTATCAGGCCATCGTTTCTTGATTTCTTGTCCAATTTGACTTAGCATGCTTTCTGCCATTGGTATGTAAGCTTCGTAAGTTAAGCGCAGCGTTTTCTTACCGTTTGTCCACTCTCTGACCGTCCCGATAAACGTCGTAATGGCCCCTGCCTTCCGCTTTGTCACATGCTGAATCAATTCATTCACATCAATCGGCACTTTTGTTATTTTAAAAAGTTCACTCAAATAGAGCCGCCTCCTTTCAATAAGTTATAACAAAATGTATTCGCATCCTTTTCAAAGGCTGAAAACACTGGAAAAGAGTAATTTTTGGCTAACTGAAACTCTTGAGAAAAATAAATAGCTGCTTGTATATTGGAAAGTGTTGAAAGATCAATGAGCTCCTCTTCATTCTTCACACAAACGATTTTGCGGTATGGTGCCTGTTTATACCCTTCTATCAAGACCGCGTCTAATGGAAGATACTTACACATGTTGAGCAATTGCTTTAACGTGATGTGCTGCATTGAAAAGTGAAATTCACCCTCTCCTTCTACGCCAGCGGCAAATGCACCTGCCCCGACATATCGATCGGTGTCTTTTTCTTTCAAAAGACGATCTGGTTTACCGCCATGTCCATGGTGTTTAAAACAGCCTAGCTTCAGCTCATCAAGTACAGCCAGCTGACAGAGCTTTTCAATCAACGACGTCTTTCCGCTGTTTTGATAACCGACCACCTGTAATATACTTAATGTGTCATCCAGCATGGGGAACCCTCGCCTTCGTGCTGAAACAGCAGAACATGCACCTGATCACCAGCCTTAAAACCTCTTGTTCCACCTGGCAGCACGATGAAACAGTTCGCCTCTGCTATTGAGGTCACGGCACTTGATTTATCGAGACCTGTTGGGGTCACACTGAGCTGACTGCCCGTGAACTCAAGTGCCGCTCTGACAAATCGAGTAAACGGATTGGCTTTTGGGAAATCGTGTGTCAGCTTCGCCTCAGCAAAATCGGGTAACGGCTGTTTCTTGAAAGACCATTTATAGACCATCGGTTTCACAAATAATTCAAAGCCAACAAAACAGGCAGCAGGATTTCCTGACAGGCCAAACAGCAGTTGACCATTTGGCATTGCAGCAACCGTCGTTACACTGCCGGGTCTCATGGCCACTTTATTAAATAGCACCTGAGCTCCCAGCTTTTCATAAATTGCGGGGAGAAAGTCAAAATCACCTACTGAAACTCCGCCTGTTGTAATTAAGAAGTCTACCTTGCTTAAGGCTGCTTTGACTGCATGATAGCTTTTGTCAAAATCATCGGACACACCGCCTAAATCAAGCGGCTCTCCCCCAGCCTTAAGGATCTGGGCATAAACCATGCTAAGGTTACTGTTTCTAATCTTCCCGTCCACCATCGCATCACTCACTTGAAGAAGCTCTGTACCTGTTGAGATGATGCCGATCACTGGCTTTTTGACAACTGGAACTACCGCATATCCGAATGTCGCCAATAAGGCCGTAACGCCCGGAGTTACTTTGGTTCCTTTTTTGAGCATCACATTCCCTTCAAGTACCTCTTCTCCTTGACGAGAAATATTGTCCCCTTTTTTCAGCGGTCTTTTAAGTGACATGTATGATTTTCCATCTTTTTCAAAGGTTTTAGTCAGCTCAAGCATGATGACGACATTTGCTCCATTCGGGATTTTTGCTCCTGTCATGATACGAATGGCTTGAAAGGGACCGATGGTTTTTGCTGAGACCACTCCTGCCCCAATATGATCAATGACCTCAAATTCAACCGGATGCTCGCTTGACGCTTCTTTTGTATCTTCTGCCCGAAGTGCAAAACCATCATACGGGGACCGATCAAATGCAGGCACATCATGATCTGCCAAAATATCTTCTGCAATGAACCTTTCAAGGCTATTTCTTAAAGGCACCCATTCTGCTTCTCCATGCTTTTCATATTGATGGACTTTTTGAATGGCTTCTTGTACTGGAATTGGCTGACGTCTTTCCATCACACTTCACTCCTATATCCCTAGCAGTTTTGCTAGTAATGAATTGGCTGCTTTTTCATCATTTGTCCCATGGATTAATGCACGTCCACCTTTGAAAAAGACGATACGATAAGATTCATAGCGGACATGGATTAAGAAGTCATTCACTTCTACCTCACAAATGGATGACAGCCGCTCTTTCACATGCTGAAATGATAGATTAGCTAGATCCTTAGATACAACTTGGACTGTATCCCGCCCGCAAAGAATCGTCGTTTTTTTACGCTGATCGTGTAAATAAGGATAGGTTCTATCTTTGCCGCAAGATGGACAGTCCTTCTGCTTAGTAAGAGACAAATCCATTTTAAACGATGTCGCCTGCCAAAGATCAAATGTGACAAATTTCCGTTCGATTTGATCTTCATGTCCTGTTAAATACTTTAGCGCCTCTGTTTGCTGATAAGCAGAAACCATCTGAACTGCTGGAGAAATAATCCCCGCTGTATCACACGTCAAACCGCCAACAGGCAGTTCTGTAAAGACACACGATAAACACGGCGTTTTATCTGGCAAAATGGTCATATACATCCCCTGGCTGCTCACACAAGCACCATATATCCACGGCGTCTTCGTTTCCTGCGATAAATCATTCATGACCATTCTCGTCTCAAAATTATCCGTCGCATCAATGACAATATTTGCGCTGTGAAATAACGGTCTTAACAGCTCAACCCCTGCATCTTCAATCAGGGCGTGTATGGTCACTTCATGATTGATCTCTAGGAGACGTTTTTTTGCCGCAGCTGCTTTTGGCACATGTGCCTTTGCGTCATGTTCTGTATACAGCTGCTGCCGCTGTAAATTTGAAAATTCTACATAATCACGATCAACAATCGTCAACGTGCCGATCCCAGACCGGACAAGCCCTTCCGCAGAGGCCGTTCCAAGTGCACCCGCTCCAACAATTAGAACATGACTGTCAGCAAGCGCACGCTGACCCTTTTCCCCAACCGGAGGGAACAAGATTTGTCTTGAATATCGATCATTCAATGCTGTTCTCTCCTCACCATTTTTTATGTATCATATCATACCGTTTTCAGGTAAATCGCTTCTTTTATTGATATTTCGGAATTCATTTGGTGTTACGTTCAGTTCCTCTTCTGAGACGATACGCACCTTAAGCCTTTGAAGTAACTCTTTGATGGCTAATTGATTCTCTTTTAAACACGCATCAATGGACGGCAGACAGCGGCGGTGATAAAGTGCAAATAAAGGCTGTAATCTGCCCTGAACAAGCGGGATGATTGCATCTACGTGCTCGCCACAATAGGACGATAATGCTTCGGCGGTCTCTCTCCGCACGAAAGGCATGTCACATGCCGTCACTAAATACCATGCTGCTTCTTGCTTTTGCATCGCTGTATACATGCCGGCAAGCGGCCCGCATCCGAGCACCTGTTCATCATCCAACCACACATCTCGTTCACCTCTTTCTTTAAAAAAGGTCAGAAGTGATGGATGGCTGATGATGACCATCTGTCCTTTCAAAAGTTGCTTTTTCACATGCTCATATAGTGGTTTTCCTTGATACATATAACTTGCCTTTGGCTCTCCAAAACGTCTGGATGCTCCTCCAGCTAAAATGACATTGACTACGTCCATCCACTCACCCTCCTTTGATATGGTTGTTCTAATCACTCTCATCTCGCATACTTTATTGGTAACATGAATAAGGAGGGTCTATCGATGAACAGGCGCCATGCTTCTCCCCTATTCCATGACCTATCTCAAGAGAATTTATACTTAAAAGCGGAAACAGCCAAATATCAACAAATGATCTCTGATTTACAGTCCTCATATACGTATTCTAAAAACAAGAAGTTAACTCAAGAATATCACGAGATGAAAAAGGATTACACGCAATTAAAGCAACAATTGGATGAAATGACCATTGATCAAGATCATGCAGCCTCAAAAATACAGGATCTTTCCTACAGCAAATCTGAATTATTACATAAAATAGTCCTTCTTCATGAAATGCTCCAAAAAGAAACCTTTCATAGAAGGAAAGAAACGGAAGAAAAACACCGGCTGCATTTAAAAGTCATCAAATATAAAGAAATCTCTCAACAATTAAATGAACGGGTGCAAGATCAAGATAAACGGCTTGCAAAAGAGGAGAAAAAAGGAAATACTTTATCCGCTGTGATTGAGAAACTGCAGCAAACATTAGGTGATAAAAACGCAGAGCTCAATCTATTACAGGAAGGCGTAAAACACCTGCAGGAGCGTTTTTATGAAACACAAGAGAAATTACTGCAAATTGAAAAAGCAAAGGAAGCGATTTTTTATGAAACGCTCACAAGCTATCAAAAGCAGTTAGCCGAAAGTGAGGAATGGATCGCATCTCATTTTGCTGATATTGACCAGTCAGCTCAAACAAATTCACAGCCATTCTCTCGAGACAGCCTCCTGCAAACAACGGAAGAAATCGAACCCATCTTGAAAAAGTTGAATGAACAAGTTCAAACGCTACAAGCACAAGTCGATGCGGTGCAGCAAAATGGAGATGTCATGACAGTAAAGATTGAAGGCTTCAAAAAGCAGCGTGATCACCTGTCAAAGGAACGAAAAATTGTCTATACTGTTGATCAAAAAAAGTAATTCTCGCAATAAAAAAACTGCTGGCTTTTTTCGTCAGCAGTTTCTTTTTTATTTATTCGTCTTCTGTTTGAATATCGCCTTCTAAAATATACTGTCCGCGATATGGCTTTTTCACTTCAGGATACATTTTAATTAAGCTTTGCATAAACGTTGTCATATTTGGAATTTCAAGACCGCTCTCTTTTTCAATTTCTTTTTGAAGTTCAGAGCTTTTAATCGCTGCATTATGACGCTTTAACGTTTTAATCGCAGCTTCACGAAGCTTAGCTGCCTTTGAACCAGGGCGAGCTGTGCCTCTTCTGCGTCTTGTAGATCCTTCAGGAATACCTACAGGTGCACCGTTTAGCTGTCCTGTTCCTAAAGTTGATACAGCATTTGATTGTGATTGTGCAGGCGGCTGGTAGCTTCTCATTTCTTGTGCAGCCAGTTCAGCTAATACAGGCAGTGAATCCGTTTTTCTTTCTGTACGCACTTCTTTTTTTGTATCTGACACTAGACCTGTTCCATGACGGTCTAATTCTCTTAATTTTGCATAAATCGTATCTCGCTCAATTTGATATTCACGGATGACCTTTACTTCTGCTTCGTTTAATTGTTCCAATCGTAATCGTAACGCTTCCCTCTCATTAAACAATGGATTTCCCCCTCATCATATAAAAAATATTCTATAGTAAATATTAGATTAGAAAACTAATTTTATCAACTATTTTTTTATCATTTTACAGTTTGTTATCAGATAGGTATTTTCAACTAAAATTTTGCCAAAGAGGAACAATCGGCATCCATTTCATTGCCACTAAAGGCTTTTGACAAACCTTAAAATATTGTAAAAAATTTGAATAAACACTTATACTACTTGATTTACATCGTTATTTACCAAACTGAAATTTCTTTTGTGCAAAAACGTTCTGAATAGTAAAAAGTTAAAATCTTTACATTTTCATTTCAAAACAAAAATGTAAATAGGTCTTTAGATCTTTTTGTTTCAGGAATATTTTTTAATAAACTCCCCCAATTTCTCTTTTCTTAGGAAGGCGAAGTCCATTCCGTGCAATAGGTCGCCTATTTTTGTCCATGAAAAAAACCCCATTTATGGGGGAAAGCCTATTCTGCAGCCTTTTCAGACTCAGAAAGCACTCGATTGACACGTTTCTCAAGCATTTTCATTCCGCTTCCGCCAGCTTGGAAGTGGCGCAGAGCACCTGTTTTATCAAATACATAATATGCTGGTACATATTCATTTTCAAAGGCTTCTGTTAACTTATGATCACTATCCACAAAAATTGGCTGCGTGATTTCATGCTCTTTCGCAACTTCCTTGATCTTATCCAGATCTAGGTCATCCTCTGATCGCGGCATATGAACGGCTATCACGTTTAGTTGATCCTTGTATTCATCACGGAATTGATTGACTTGAGGCATTGCCTCTTTACAAAGATGACAGCTGACTGACCAGAAATGAATCAATGTTGGTTTGTCACCAATTAGATCTTCTTTTGTTACTTCTCCATTTAACCATTCTTTTGCACCAGTTAGTTCTGGCATTGGTTGACGTAATTTCATTATGAAGCGCCTCCATCCATTGTATGTGTCGAAACAAAAAGGTCTAACATTAGTTAGACCCTCCTGTTTCTTCAGCTATCAATTAAAGTGTTTTTTGACCAGGCTTCCAGTTCGCTGGGCAAAGTCCACCAGTTTGTAATGCTTGAAGAACACGTAATGTCTCATCTACATCACGACCGATATTGTTGTGGAATACTGTTTGATATTGAAGTTCGCCTTCAGGATTGATAATGAATAGACCGCGAAGTGCAATTCCTTCTTCTTCAATTAAAACGCCGTATTCTCTAGATACTGTGTGGTTTGTGTCAGCAGCTAGCGGATATTTCAATTCGCCTAGACCATTGTCTTTACGGTCTGTGTTGATCCAAGCAAGATGCGTATGGATTGTATCAGTAGATACACCAATGATTTCAGCATCTAAATCTTCGAACTCATCATAACGATCGCTCATTGCTGTAATTTCAGTTGGGCAAACAAATGTGAAATCCATCGGATAGAAGAAAAGAACTGTCCATTTGTCATTCTTCATGTTTTCTTCTAAACTTACTTTACCAAATTCCTTGTTAGCAAGTACTGCTTCCATTTCAAAACGTGGAGCTTGTTTTCCTACAAAACGCTCTGCCATATGTAAATCCCTCCAAAAATAATATCTTTATACAGACTTCTAAGCTGTATATAAAATGAGAATCAAAAGTTGAAATTCTCATTTAGTTAATAACTTCACAATTACAATTATAATACTTAAGCGGTTTTTAGTCAATATTAATTAATAATAAATTTAATTAACGATTTGTCACAATCTCTTGCTTCACTTAACAAAAGTTTAACATGTCTTGCAGAAGGGAACAAATGATTAGCTTCTCTATTAGAGCATACATAGAAAGGTTTTGAAGATCATGAAAGCATTTGAACAAATAGATTGGGTTTCCATTATCCTCAATAGCAGTATGATTTTGCTAAAACTAATCGCTATTTTTGTGATTTATTTTATCATCAGAGCCATCGGAAATAAGATGATTAAGCGTGCCTATTCCACTTTCTCTGAAAGGCATGACGTCTCTTTATCAAGAGCTCAGACGCTGCAAAGTCTCACGCTAAATATTTTCGCCTACATATTGATTTTTATTTTAGTTGTCATGATCCTCGACTTATTTCATTATAACCCGACCGCTTTGCTAGCTGGCGCAGGCGTTGTGGGGCTTGCAATCGGTTTTGGCGCTCAAGGACTAGTGAGTGATATTGTGACAGGATTCTTTATATTATTAGAGAAACAATTCGATGTGGGAGAATACATAACAGTTGCTGGCTTTGATGGGATCGTAGAACAAATTGGACTTAGAACCACGCAGCTTCGAAGCTTTGACGGCACCCTTCATTTTATTCCAAATCGAAGCATATTGAACGTGAGCAATCATTCAAGAGGGACTATGCAGGCACTCGTTGATATCGAGCTATCTCCAGAAGAGAATGTGGATCAAATGATCACAGCCCTTCAAGCTGCGTGTGATGAGGTACGAAAAGACATTCCTCAAATTATCGAAGGCCCTCAAGTTGTCGGCGTGGAGGCGTTTGGATCCTCTTCCCTTGTACTGCGCATCATTGCAAAAACCGAAACAATGGAGCAATGGCGGGTAGAACGAATCTTGCGCAAAAAAATGAAAGAAGTACTCGATATAGAAAAAGAGCAAAAAGAACCGGGATGATCATCTACCGGTTCTTTTTCTTGTTTGTTTTATTGAACACGCTGTTCTACTTCTTGACAAATTTCATCAGCCGTCATACCAGACGCGGTAATCACAGATGCCTTTGTCGTTGTGTCTGAAATGCCAAGAACATTTGAATCTAGCCCTGTGACTACATAGCAGTCACACTGATCCATTTGCTGTTCATTTTGAATACGTACGACGTCATACCCTTTTTGCTTCAGTAGTTCTTCTACATCGGATAAAGATGGTTCTACACCAATTCTTGTCATAATCAAGAACACCTCCTGTTCATAAGGTGTACAGGAGGTAGCTTGATTATTCATTCACCTGCTTGCTTTTTGAAATAAGCCGTCATAACGTTTACTGCTGTTTCTATCGATTTTTCATCAGGCATAAGTTTTGCATGATGCAGGCCATATTCTGAATCGACCCCTAACCAAAACATGAATCCAGGGTATTTTTTCAGCATATAGCCAAAATCTTCTCCTGTCATGGCTTCTCTGCATTCAATCACATTCGCAAGCCCTTCTCCGGCAACATATGACATAAATTCCTCTGTCAGTTCCTTTGAATTATCCACTTCGTAATAAGATGAAGGGTATCGCACGGTTGCCTTGCATTCGTAGCCAATTTCAATCCCTTTTGCTAGTGCTTCAATTCGCTTTCTCACTTTTTCCATAGATTCTGGTGAAAGTGTACGAATGGTGCCATCAAGCTTTGCATGCTGTGCAATGATATTTTGAGCCGTTCCCCCGGTAATCGTGCCAATCGTGATGACCGCACTATCAAGAGGATCGACATTACGAGAAATAACCGATTGCAGCTGACCTACAAGTGCGCTCGCTGCCACAACCATATCATTCGCTAAATGAGGGTAAGCAGCGTGTCCGCCTTTTCCTTCAAGATCTATCACAAGCTCACTCGTATTGGCAAAAAGCAGCCCTGGCTTTGTGGCTATCGTTCCGACAGGATATTCAGGTGCAATATGCAGTGCTGTAATAAAATCTGGCGTCCACTTTTTCAGCACATCACTTGTAAGCATCGGTTCAGCTCCGCCTGGACCTTCTTCTGCCGGTTGGAACATAAATAATAGATCTTCTTTGATTGGCTCATGAACGAAATGATCAATGATTCCAAGTGCGATGGTCATATGCAGGTCATGTCCACACGCATGCATCTTCCCTTCATGTACTGATTGAAATGGATACCCTGTGTCCTCAGGAATTGACAGACCGTCCATATCTGCACGATACGCAAATACGCGCTCAGGATTTGTTCCCTTTACTTTGACAAAAAGTCCAGTTCGCCATGTTTCTATCTCAACTCGATCTTTTGAATAAGCACTAAGATGATTGATGAGGTACGCTTGTGTTTTGAATTCCTTAAAACCAAGCTCAGGGATTTGATGTAAATCTCTTCGAATGGATATCAATTGCTCACGATTTAACAAGTGAACTCGCTTCCTTTCCTCTATACGAATAAGACGTGGATATATCATCCACGTCTATGTCTTCAGCTGCGAATTGTATGAATTAAAGCTGACGCAGTTCTTGTTTAATTTCTGTTTTACCTTTTGTTTTTTCATCAATGTCTTTGATTTTCTTTGCAGGTGTACCTGCTACAACTGTGTAAGGCTCTACATCGTTCACAACGATCGCACCAGCAGCTACGACTGCACCTTTACCAATTGTTACACCTTCTAGAACTACAGCGTTCGCACCGATGACAACATCATCTTCTACGACAACTGGTTTAGCAGATGGTGGCTCAATGACACCTGCAAGAACAGATCCAGCACCGATATGACAGTTCTTACCTACTGTCGCACGGCCGCCAAGCACCACGTTCATATCAATCATCGTACCTTCGCCGATCACAGAGCCGATATTAATAGAAGCCCCCATCATAATGACTGCATTATCACCGATTTCAACTTGGTCACGAATGATCGCACCTGGCTCAATACGCGCTTTAATGTTCTTTAAATCTAACATCGGGATTGCAGAGTTGCGGCGGTCATTTTCCACGACAACATCTTCAATTTTGTCTTTGTTCGTTTCTAGCGCTTCTTGAATGTCGCTCCACTCACCGAAAACAACTCCGGCGTTTCCTGTGATGAACGTTTTTGCATGTTCACCAAACTCAATACCTTCTAAATCACCTTTGATGTAGACTTTGACAGGTGTTGATTTTGTACTATTTTGAATAAATGAAATAATTTCATTAGCATCCATTTGTTTCATGTATGTATGTCCTCCTCTTAATTTATACTTCATTACTGTACCAAAGGAGAGTTTTAATGACAAGTGAAAGAGTTGACTCTTCAATGGAAAATAAAACAAGCGGGACTGATTACCCCGCTTCCTGCTGGTGAAGATGAACAAATTGTTTGCCAAAAGAAATCAATTTCTCTTCTTCTTCTCCTTCTGGATTTAGCTCGATCTTGACGGATGGCAGGACAATGTCACCGCCAAGTTCCTTCACTTTTTCTTCGATTAGGTCAACAGCTCCGCAAAAATGCTCATAAGATGTATCCCCGGAACCGAATACAGCAAATGCTTTTCCCGTTAAATCAAGCTCTTCCATTTCTTCATATAAATCAATAAAATCATCAGGAAGGTCACCATCTCCCCATGTGTACGCACCTAACATAATGTGCGTGTAATCATTGAGAAGCTCTGCATCAATATCCATCGCTTCATGACGGTCCACGCCGGCTCCTGCTTCTGTGATTCCTTTTTCAATTAGATCTGCCATCGCTTCTGTATTCCCAGACATCGTGGCATACACGAGTAAAACCTTTTCTGTCACTTTTTCTTCCTCCTTATCAATGAATCAATGCCGGCTCCTCATATGGTCTTACAAACTTGCTCTCATATAAACCAGCACAGAAAAAGTTTTCATTTTGATTGGCTACACGAAAACCGTGTCCTTTGATCGTATCAAACCATTTGAGCTCTTTTTGCTCAATATCAAGCTGATACACTTTAGAAAACCCGTGTTCGTCTTGTGAAGTCGTCACATACACAATGCCATTATCCTCTGACACATCCAAAAATGATTCCTCTCTAGCAAAGGCTTGTGATTGAATATCATGCAGCATATTGGTATGTAAATCTAAAATTTGAACAGATCCCTTTTTGCCTTTTTTTGATCCCAATGCGCAAACAAGCAGATGCTCCTGACAGAGCAGCATAGAAGCTGTCATCCGGTGCTCCTCTCTGTTTAGGAGGAAAACCTGTTCACTCTCCAAGTCATACACCCATATTCCTCCGTGAACATCATGAATCTGTGTTCCAATATAAAGGTGATCACCTGCAGCACATAAGGAACGAATGACAGGCGGGTGGTTCACATGAGCAAATGGCTTCATAATTTCCCAGGAAATCCCGAAATCATTTGACACATAAATACTATGTTTTCCATGTGCACACACAAACCCATCTTCGCGTCCTGTAATAGACCAAACGACTGCATTTGTTGGAAATGATGATAGCGCCCATGTATGACCTTCATCTCCTGATCTAATCACTGTGCCATTTTCACCAACACCGAATAAATAAGGTCCAATATAGCTGATGGCATGAATTTTATGCTTGAGCTTAAACAGTTGCTGCCACCCGCTCTCCACACTGTAGTGAAAAATACCTTCACGTTTTACAGCGACAAAGTATCCACCGTTTTTAGATGCAGCAACAGCTGTCGCTCCTTTATGAAACATGGTTTTCAACTCGTTTCTCAGATAGCGCCGCCCACGTTAAAAAGCTTGTCGCAAATTCCTGACAGCACGCCACATCCTCATCGGTATCAGGCGCAAGCTCCATTTTCAATGTTTCAGGAAACACAGATGCACCGGTTGATTTGAGCATGTCATGAAATGTATGGACAGCCTCACAAAACTTCGGGTAGCTGTAATCTCCAGATCCGAACACAGCTGCTTTGATGTCACTTAGTTCAAGCGTGGAGACCTCTTCATAAAAGTCCTCAGCTTCATAAGGTAAATCACCATCACCCCATGTATAAGAACCGATGAACACATAATCGTATGAAGAAAGATCCTCTGCGCTTGTATCATCAAATTCCAACATCTCTGTATCGATCCCTATTCCTTCTAGTGTTTGCTTTATGATCGCTGCCATATCTTCTGTATTACCAGACATACTCGCAAATGTAATTAGTGCTTTCATCTATCGGTCACCCCATCTAAATGATAATCATTTTCAATTATTATATGTACACTTTAAATGATAATGATTTTCATTGTCAAATGATTTCATAAAAAAGCTTTGACCAATCAATACGATAACCCAATGAAAAACCCGCTCATTCCAATTGGAAGGCGGGTTTTTCATATCGAAGAGATCATCGGTTTCTCATTCGTTCGTTTCATCTATTTGAATAAAATATGGACCATAAGCCGTTTCATGCGTCATCACAAATGTCCATTTTTCATTCCAATCCATCACATACATATCGTTATAATCCATATGATTAGATTGATATGGTAAATCATTGATTAAAAGAGAGCTGGCATTTTCGAAAAGATACGCCTCGTCAACAAATTGATAAAAAACAGTACACTTATCCTTTGATTGTTGAAGAAATGCGTCTATCGCTTCAGCATTTTCAAGGCATGTAACCATTCCAAAACTGCATAAATGCCATAAAAAATCATCTATTGATATCTCGTTTTGTTCTTTCATTGAAAGATGACTAGCAAAACGTTCACGCCACCTCACGCGCAAATGATCTCCCCATTCTGGTTTGTTCATTTTGATTAATTGATTGTTTTTCATAAGATCGAAGTCTCCTCTATGATTCGCTCCATCTATCTGTTGCTTTGATATGCGTGCAATAAGTAAATGATCATTCACCTAAAAAAGCACCTTCCTCTTCCAAGAAGGTACTTACACCGCATCACTTTCAAGCATTTCTTTGACCACACCAACAAATGCTTGCACTTGTTTTAATTGAAAAGAAGCTTCATAGCCTAGCAGCCATGTGTCACGTCCGATTTGCTCTCCATTCACGTCAACAAGCGGTGTTTTATGAACACTTTTTTCGTGGTCGTATAAGGTGACCGAAGGCAAAATGGCGTAGCCGATGCCGTGGTAGGCCATTTGTTTACACGTCTCAATCTGGTCCACTAGAATCGTCTGCTTTGGAGACACTTTGAATTTTTGATGCCACCAGTGCTGGATTTCCTGATAATACGTGCTGTCGCTTTTAAATTGAATAAACGGGCGTTCTGTCTCGATTAACTCGTCCACGTCTTTGATAACGGAATCGACTAAATATAAATGATCTGTCATCAAATATTCCTTTGTTCCCTTCCAATCAGGGTTTCCGCGAATGATCCCAATGTGCACGTGGTCCTCGTATAAGCTTTTGAGCATTTCACTACTCCAGCCGGTCACAAGTGATACCTTCGCATTTGGGTACTTTTCGACATATCGCTTTAACACTTTCGGCAGCCAGTGCTGTCCAATAATGGATGCAACCGCAAGCTTTAGTGTACCGTGAATTTCCCCTTCAAGTTCATCGATTCTCTCTCTCACTCGATCTTGCTCAACCGTCACCTCTTTTGCAAATTGAATGATCTGTTCACCTGCCGAAGTCACGGTGAGCCCTTTCTGAGAACGAAAAAAGATTTTGGTTCCCCACTCTTTTTCAATCGTCTGCAATCTTTGGGATAAAGCAGGCTGAGAGACAAAGAGCCGCTCCGAAGCCTTTCTCATATTCAATTCTTCACTTAGCACAACAAGCATATGTAACTCCTGAAGCTGCATGGGCGTCCCCTTTCTCTCTATAAGTTTTTCTTATTCCATATGGTCATTATATAAATTATAGCTTATGAAGGCAAAAAAAATAAGCTGGGTTTCAGCTCATTTTTTCGCGGCATGAATCACTTCATTTAAGCGCTTTAATACAACACGTCGTGTAAATATTCCTTCAAAGACTTGCTCCTCATTTACGACACAAACAAATCCATTATTCGTTACAGCGTGAACGCCTTTTAGCACAGGATCCGTCGTTTTAAGCCTTGGGATATCAGTAAGCATAACCTCTTCTACCTTCAATTGGTCCAGCTTTTCGAATTCAATTCGTTCTAAACCAAAGATCTTATCCATGATCATATTCGTTCCAATTAACCCATGCAGGTGATAAGAAGGATCTAATACCGGGATGGCTGTATATCCTGTTTTTGTAAGGACCAATAGAGCATGCTCAAGGTTATTTCCAATTTGAACATGTGCCACTTTATCTGCATCAATCATATGCTCGGCTACTGTTGACTCAAGCAATTGAGTTGGTTCTATCTCTATCATGTTTCTTCGACCCCTTTTCTCTCAATCATCAATCATACATTCCCCTTTACCATTAAGCATAAACTAAAACGAAATTTGTCGAAAGATTTTTTCTGCATAAAAAAGATACTCAGCTCCCGAGTATCTAATAGAATGTTCAATCAATATTAATTCTCAAACCTTACTCTGTCATACAATGTGATCAACTGCTTATACGTATTGTCATCGACATTTTTTGTTCCACATTCTATATCATTGATCTCACTGCTTAGTAATTCGACAGCATATTCCTGATTCAGCAATACGTTTAATAATAGCTTTTTCTCTTCTTCATTAAAACGATTTTCGATGACGCTCATCCAACATCAGGCCCCCTGTTTCATATATGCTTTTATATTGATTAGCAGGCTTTTGAATGTCTGCTTCCTCTCTATACAGCTAGAATAAGGAACTAGAATCGAATCGTCAACCGCACGTTTCGACAAGGTTTGGAGAAAAATGACGGAATTTATTTTGTGTATCGATTGGCATAGCAAAATGCTGCGTATGAGTCGGGTTTTATTTTAGCTTCAATTCCCATAGCTGTGATCATTCCGGTCATTTCCTGGATCAGATCTTTTGTACTTCCTTTTTTGCCAATATCCAGATGGGCTTCAAAACGGAGGTCTGCCCCTTCCTCAGCAAACGGAAGAAGCAAATCCATCAGTTCTGTTAAAGGCCCCTCAAGGATGTCTGCACATACCTTTTGGCTAAACGCTGTCTCTAATGAAATTTTTTCTCTAAGGCTTTGCACAGGTCTGCTGATCACTTGTTGCGTGAGGCAGCCCCAAGCCCCTTTGCCAATCCGGTGGAGATGAATTGCAGTCATAAATCTTGTGACATTTTGATTGACCTGAGAGTCCGTACCAATTGATAACACATAGGCGGATCTAGGGTCTTTTCGAATAAAGTCTTTCATTCTCATGACGACATCAGAAAACGCTAAATGATCTTCAGAAAGATTGTAGTAAAAAGAATCACTCACAGAAAGGAACTCCTTTTTAATGGTCTCTTATCCGAAATATGCGCTGAATGATCATCTTCCATTTGTACACTGCGCCAATCATGACACATGTATATTGCCGCAAATAAACGAAGGAATCCTTAGAAAAAACATTTCATACGATTCAGCTTAGGATTGTAAAAGCTCAAAAATCTCAATCGAAATCATATCAATGTTGTCAAATGGGAAAGTATTTGGCTTATCCCCTTGTTGAAAAACAGTCAATTCAAACGTTTGATTCTTTTCGAAATACTTAACACTACAGATTTTCTCACCGTTCACTTCGAAATAACGCTGTGCCGGTTCGTTTGCAGCTTCTGCTGTCTCTTGAAGACTTTGCAGCCTTGTAATGATACCCATTAATTGTGACATTCTAAAAAAAGACTCCTTTCAAAAAAACAACTCAAGATGAACCCGTATTGATTATACACAAGTCCTACAAAGCATCATACCATAAAGTGTTCTCAGATGATATTTTTCCTCTTGAATTCAAAAAAAGAAAAAGAATCTGTTTTTTTAGTTTGAGTCTTTTTTCTAATCTCATGCACCATGTTTTTATAAACCCGCAGATCTCATCAGACGTTTGGCAATTTCGTCAAAATCCTCTTTGGAAATGCCTGGGGCAAACTCTTCCGGTAATTCTCTATAATCTGGCACAGGTGCTCCTTGCGGGGTGCCCTCAATCACTGTGAGCGGTTTTCCATCAATCGGATGACTGCCTTTCCAAATCTTATTAATGTCCTTGTAATCCGTATCACTAAATGTATACAGCTTTGTATGAACATTTTGATCTTCAAATTTCCTCGCTGAATCAAAGTATTTGTTGTCGAGGTTTGGGATTGGTAGCATCTTTCCTACATCTACACCTGTGGCTACCTCAAGCGCCTTTGCATATGCCACAACATGCACTCCGCCCCTGACGAGTAAATAGCCGATCATCTCTCTTGCTGTAGGATGATCTGTCATTTCATATACGCGCATTTTGTGCGTACGTGCTCCGCATTCTAGGAAGAAATTATGAAGGAGGTCAAGAATCAGGTTTCCGCTTGAGAACACATTCTCCCCGGTCCAAGGTTTTGCCATGGAATCAAACGGATAGCCTGTTTGAGCCGTTTGAATAAAATGCTGTGTATTTCGTTTATCGACAGCCGCTTTCATCGGTGTCGTATCTGGATCTCCGCCATGGGTGGTCCCTGTAATCATGAGATTCACAGCTGTGGTCACAAGTTCTACATGACCGAATTCTTCAGCCGTAATGCTGGATACGAGGTCATAAAACGGTTTGAGTTTTCGTTTTCCTCGAAAGTTAAAGGATTGAAACATGTAATTATTTAATGTGGACATTTCGCCGAATTTTCCGCCGAGTAATTCTTGCACAGCAGCAGCACCATTTGCATCTGGGTGATCTGGTCTTGGCAAATCAATCAGCAGCCGCTTGTCACGTTTGATCATGACGTTCCCTCCTACCGTCTAACTGTCATCACTTAAGATGTATGGAAGGATTGGGCTGTCCTATGCATGAGGCGAAGATGAAAAGCACAAAAAAAACTTGGCGGGGGTAGCGCCAAGTTTTTTGGATCTTGATCTGATAGAGGGGTTGGGGAACAGAGAGTAGCTTCTCTCTATAACTAAATGATAATGATTATCAGTTTCATTGTCAACCATTTTTTATTTCTTTTTTTCAATCAAAAAAAGCAGCCTAAAAGGCTACTTAGATTGTTAATAAATGGATAATACAATCTTCACTCTGTGCTTTTAAATTAATCCATCTTGCTCATATAAATAGGCATACGGAAGATCTATAAATAAATACATATCTCCCTCTAACGGGTAAGAAAACGTACGTATCCTCTCACCAGTTTCTAAATCGCTGTAAATATCACTGAAAAATCCTTTCCCGCTCATTCTCATTTGGAGAATATTTGCTAGGAAATAAGGACGCCAGCTCCAGTTTTTCTCGATATATTCAGGCTGGAACAACCATTCTTTTTCTTTTTTAAACACATTTCCAGTGATTTGAAAGCCTTCTTCATTACACATATAAATCCGAAAGCTGCAATCCGATAATTCTAATGCCAGCTTTTGGATGAGTTCATCATTTGTAGTGCATGATTTTTTTAAGGTCGTGACAGCTTGGTGAATTCGTTTATAAAATGTTTCAGAATGTTCGTAGACAGTTTGTAGTTTCTTTTTCTCATGCGCAATAAATTGCTGGAATTCTTCCCTCAGCTGATCTTTTCGTTTATTGCGGTCGATTAATTCCGCCGCCGGCTCGTGAAGATAGAACCCTTGAAAGTATCTGCCACCATTTCTCCAAGCATATTGCAGCTGAAAATTTGCTTCAATGTCTTCATAAATTAAAGCCGCCCCTATTTTTCTCGCAAGCAATGAAATGCTGTACAAGACATATTCATAGGAAGGAGAAGGAGCCGATGCCCTTAATGCGTGTAAATCTATTTTTAATAGATCGGGTGAGAGCAAGGCAATCCGGTCAAGATTGCTGCTTTCTTTTCCGATATTCGAAATGGCGATTTTAATACCATATGTACGAAAATACGTTAACGTATGGTAAAGCTGTTCAATATCGCCGCTAAACGTATGCTCTGTAAATTCGATAACAAACCGATTAAGTTGAATACCCCTTGCTTCATATTGCTTCAAGAGTTCTAAAAAGCTTTCACCATGATCAAGCATCAGGATATTGGCATCATGATTAATAAAAATGAGCAAATCATCATCTGCTGTTGTGAAAAGATCGAGTGCTTGCGTCAGTACTTTATGATCTACTTCCACTTTATATTCGTCAGGAATAGATGAATCCGTAAAGAAGGAGCCTAGGCTAACTGTTTCAGACTCGAGCTTCATTCTTCCTAAAACCTCATAGCCTATCACTTTTTGCTCTTCCGCACTGAATATCGCTTGATAGTGCGGGAAAACATCTTCAATATTCGTTAAAATATCCAATGGATCGACCATTTTCATCACCTGCTTCTCTCTTTGTGTGATTATAACACATCAAAAGCAGGTCTTACATCGTCATTCAAAATGGGGATTGGTTGAGCCATTGCCCCCCATCCATTGTAATACAATCTCCATTTATATAAGACGCTTGTTCAGATAATAAAAAGCTTGCAAGCTTTGCAATTTCCTCTGGTGTACCAAGTCTGCCAAGTGGAACACTATCTACTGTTCTTTGCGCTGCCTCTTCCGATTCCCATAGTTTATCCGCACCACCTGTTCTCTCGATTGGACCTGGCGCGATGGCATTAACGCGAATTCGATATTGCTTACCCCATTCCACTGCAAGCGTTCGAGTGAGAGATAAAACACCGGCCTTTGCTGCCGCTGAATGCGCCACACCTACACCAGCACCCCATGCATAGGTTGCCACCATATTGACCATACTTCCCCTTTTCTTTTGACGAATCCAGTAATTGCCCACTGCATGACTGCAAAAAAATGTTCCATTTAATACAATATCAATGACAGCCTTCCAGCCGTTAGGAGATAGTTTTTCTGCTGGAACTAAAAAGTTTCCTGCAGCATTGTTAATCAGAGCGTCCACATCTCCAAATGTATCTACCGCAAACTTGACCATTTGATCGGCATCCTCTGGGTTTCGTACATCCATTTGGAAGTAAGCGATCGAGCCGCCATTTTGTTTTATTTCATTTGCTACCTTTTCTAACGTTTCTTCTGTTCTTCCAGTAATCACGACATTCCAGCCTTCATGTGCCAAATGGACAGCCATCGCCTTCCCCATTCCGCTTGATCCCCCTGTGACAATCACTGTTTGTTTCGTCATTTGTTCTCCCCCTCTGTGGTTTTGAATGACTATTCATTCATTATTTTCTATCATATCATGATTGACCCTAGATGCACCATATGGGAGATTCTTTAAATATGATGCTATACTTAATTTTATTTATAAAGGAGTCTTATATGAAGCAACTTTCTCGGAGACAGTTTTTAAAAGGAGCAGCTGGCGCGAGCATTCTCGGTTTTTTAGCTACAACATGTGGATACGGATATGCCAGATACATCGAACCACGCATGATCGATACCGTGTCAATGACCATTCGGGATGCTCAGCTTCCAGCTTCATTTGACCAGTTTAAAATTGCTCAATTTAGTGATGTTCATTTAAGTGATACATTTCCTGCGAAGGAATTAGAATCCGTCGTCCAGCAAATCAACGCTGAGTCTCCAGACCTCATTGTGTTCACAGGTGATCTCGTTGATTTTCAAGCATCGATTGAAGAGCATGAAAAAGCGAAAGCCTATTTGACTGAGCTCCATGCCCCGTTTGGTAAGCTCGCGATATGCGGTAATCATGACTACGGACCATTTGGCATTGATCTTTATGAGAATACGATGAAAGATTGCGGCTTTACAATATGTAAAAATGATGTGTTTCCATTAGAAAAAGAAGGGGCGCATATTCAGATTGCTACAATGGATGACCTGATGATGAGTGTGCCGGATTATGACCTGATTAAGCGAGAAGTATCATCTGATTTATTTACCTTGCTGCTCGTACATGAGCCTGATGCAGCATTGGAGCTGGATACAACCCCCATTAACTTGCAGCTTTCTGGACATACCCATGGCGGACAGGTGCAGCTTCCTTTCTACGGACCCATTCTCACAGCACCTTTTGGCCATACATATGTGGAAGGTTTATACGGAAGTTATCAGCACCGAATCTATGTCAACCGCGGACTTGGGACAACAAGACTGCCGCTTCGATTTTTAGCCAAACCTGAATTAACCTTTTTCACCCTCTCTTCTCGCATTTAGACAGAAGCCAAACCGCTTCTTTTTGCATATAGATAATCAAAGATCTTTCTCATGACAAATGTTAGGAGAAACCTTCCTTAGCCTGATTCCGTCCATATATAGATTGAGTGACAGGCATCATGGCTTCTTTTATTTGAGCAAAAGGAGTGTCCTTTGGTGCTGCGATATACGGTAAAACGCGGAGAAACGCTTGCTTCTATAGCGCTTGATTTTCGAACAACAACAGAAGCTTTAAAGGCTGCAAACCCTTCACTGCAAGGCCGAGAGCCGTTACAAAATGAGGTCATTATCATTCCTGGTCTGCCCGATCCTAATACGATCCCTTACCGCATCTCTGTTTCGATCTCAAGCAAACGTCTCGTTTTGTTTTCTGGATCAGAGCTGATTCGGTCGTATCCGATTGCAACAGGAAGAATTTTAAATATGACACCGACAGGTTCTTATTATATTGTGAACAGACAGCCAAACCCAGGAGGTCCCTTTGGCGCCTATTGGCTAAGCCTCTCGAAAGTTCATTACGGCATCCACGGTACGAATAACCCGTCTTCAATTGGTAAAGCTGTGTCTAGAGGATGCATTCGTATGTATAATCAGAATGTCATCGAACTTGCTTCAATCGTTCCAAATGGAACACCTGTGACCATTAGCCAGTAGGAGAAATTAATTGTATGAATGCTTAAAATTTTATATGATATAAAGTGGGATCTTCAGGTTAAGGAGCGTATTTATGGATATTTTTAAAAACAGAAATTTTGTTCGTCTCTTTTTTGCAGCACTTGCTTCGCAAATGGGGACAACAGTAGGCAATATGGCGTTTGCCTTTTATTTGCTCGATCATTTTAGTCATCAGCCCGCCTATGCCACATTAGCAGAGCTCATGTATTCACTTCCAACGATCTTTGTCTTTTTTATGGTCGGTGTCGTAGCAGATCGTTTTGATCGTAAAAAAGTCGCAGAGAATTGCGATTGGATACGAGCTGGGCTGACGATTGTTTTATTCATTGTTATTTATTTCAATTCACTTCCACTTATTTTCTTGATCTTGTTTATACGAAGTGCCATTACGAAGTTCTTCTATCCAGCTGAAGCCTCTCTCGTTCAGGCGATTTTAAATAAAGATCAATATGCAAAAGCCGCTGGCTTAAATCAAATGCTGTTTAGTTTATTCATGGTATTTGGTGTTGGAATCGGTGCGATTATGTATAAGACAATTGGACTTCACGGTGCCATTACCATTGATTTGATCAGTTTTATTGTGTCAGGCATCCTGATTCGTACATGTAACATTCCAATTGAAGCACGTCAGCCAAATGGACAAGCAGGCTGGAGAGGCATGACCATTAAAACGTCTCTAAAAGATTTTAAAGAAGGCATTCTTTACATTATAAAAAATAAATTATTGGCTTCTTTAATTTTTGGCTTCTTTGTTTTTGGTCTAGTCAATGGCGCATTTGCTGTACTTCCGATGTTTACAATGAAATATGGCCTTTCACCGGACCATTTTGAACTGCATACATCATTCTTTACAATCGCAATCGGTGCCGGTCTACTTGTTGGTAGCTTAATGGGCTCTGTTCTCGCTAAAAAAGTAAAGATGCAATATCTCATGTCGCTTCCAATTTTGGTTGCAGGCATTCTGATTTTTGTACTTGGTTCCACGCATACACTATGGTTGTTTTATGTCACATCATTTGTCATTGGTACATGCATTGGCCCAGTCAACATTGTCATTGGCGGCTGGCTGCCGAGAATCGTCCATCCTCGTCTGATGGGACGTGTGTCAGGATGGGTTGATCCGCTTACCATGTTTGCTCAATCCTTGACATTAGGTTTGATTGCGGTACTATTTCCAAAACTCATTACAAACGTTTCTTATATTTATTACGGAATGGGCGTTATTATTTTACTCGTTTTCCTTTTTTACTTCTTTACACTGCCAAAGTTCAGCAGAGAAACTGACGACTTAGACGTGCAGCGTGAACTAAAAGGTCAGGGAGCGCAATAAATGAAGCAAAAAGGACTTTCTTCTATAGAAAGTCCTTTTTGCATGGCTGAAACACAAACGGCACTTATTTTTTCTGCTCATCGAAATGATTGGAAGCAAAGGATGAATCGAACGATCATCTATCACGTACACAATGCCTCCAACGACAAGTGCGACCAATAAAGGAGTTAACATATCTTCAATCTAAACAGTCCTGTCTGTTCTCATTAACTTTGATCTTATAACATATTTTTCTTTTTATGAAATAAAAGGAATGTGTATAAAATTGCAATATTTTTAATAAAAAATCTTTACATCTTTGGAAGTTTTATAGTAGTATAGTCAGGTTGGAGGTGAGGGGTATGCTAAAAAGTTATTATTTTATTCATACAAAAGATGATCAAGGTCAATATGTTGTACATACAGAAGATTGTGCATTTTTAGGTGATGCTTCAAGCCGTAAATTGATTGGTCTGCACATGAGTGGCGAGAGCGCCATTGATGAGGCTAAACAAATGACGAATGAAACTGATTTTAATGGTTGCTTCTACTGCGCTTATTCAAGTCATAAGAAATAGACCATGTGATTAAACCATATGTTCGGGCATGTTGTCTGGCATATGGTAAATTTTCAGGCGCAACATGAATACAAATTGAGAAACTACCCATTTATTTAAATAGGTAGTTATCACGAACTAATAGTTCACTTCATATATATTTCACCCAGTCAATTCTTCTTGCAATGAAAATCTCTCTTTGAACACCCTTCCTTCTCATTTTTTTGGCTGATATAATGCCATGAATAAAATCATGTATACAATACAAGCTGTCCCAGCCCATTGAAAAAAACCAAATGGCTCCTTTAACCAAAAAACAGTCGTGACAACTGCCGCAAGGGGCTCGACACTTCCAATTAAGCTTGACTCTTTCGGTGATAAATATTGCAAGCTTTCTATGTAAAACCAAAAAGCGATCATTGTACCAAATATGATAACAAACAATAAATAAACATACGCTTCAACAGGTAAATGCGAAAGATTTATCTTCCATGGCGGATGGACTAAGCTAAGGGCGGCTCCCCCAATCAGCATCGCCCAGCCGACAACGACTAAAGAATCAAATTCTTTTAACAGATTGATTGGATATAGCGTATAAAACGAAAGCGCTACAGCAGACAGTATTCCCCAAACCACTGCGACAAATGGAACGGTTAATGTTGAAACAGAACCATTCGTCAATAAGAGAAACATGCCCATGAACGCCAATGACACCGTCAGCATATCTCTTTTGGTAAAAGTAGATTGGCGGCGAAGTACTAAATACATGATAATCATAACAGGGGCCGTATACTGCAGAAGCGTCGCCACAGCTGCATTCCCAAGTTGAATGGATGCCATATAAGTATATTGAACAGCTAGCATGCCCATTACTCCAAATATCAGGACTTGCATAGCCGTCCTCTTCTTTTTCCACACACCAATTAGTTGCGCTCGTTCTTTTGTCATGAAATGAACAAATAAAAGCAGTCCACCTGAAATAAGCAGCCTGACAGTCACAAGCCAATTGACATAAATCCCATATTGCTGAAACAATTTTTGTGAAACAGTTCCTCCTACTCCCCAACAGATGGCACCAATCAGCACAAGCAAAATTCCCTTATTTCTATCCATTTCGTTCTCCTCAACTCTCAAACAATCATGATAATATAGTTGATAGTAGTTCACTTTGTTACATATTGATATATCAATTGAACATAAAAATAAAAGAATATTGAGGAGAACCATGAACAACCATCATTTTCTTATTGACTACAATTTGAAAGAATTAACGGAGCATTCTACTACGACCTGGTCTATCGCTCTTTATCATACGAAAATTTGTGATCATAGAAGCGGCCACATCCCTCTTCACTGGCATGACGAATTTCAATTTGTTTTTATTTTAGAGGGGGAAGCTGAATTTCACATCAATGAAGAGACGATATGTTTGAAGGAAGGAGATGGCGTATTCATCAATAGTGGCTTCCTGCATATGGCAAAAGATGCGAATGGGACAACTTGTACATATCTTTGTCTAAACATTTCCCCACATTTCATCACAGCCAATGAATTATTTACCACTTTCGTTCATCCTTATATGCATGCGAGTCAGACACCTTATATTTTATTGAACCGAAAAGACCACTGGCCAAATCATATCTATCAATGTATTCAAACCATTCAGCGATTAATTGATGAAACTCCAGCATATTATGAGCTTGAACTCAATATTCAACTCATCACCATGTGGAAATGTTTATTACAAAATGGCTTTCAAATAAAATATGATGCACGGCAGCATGATAAAAATGAACGGATGAAACCTATGCTGAATTGGATTCACCAGCATTATCACGAAAAGGTGCTTCTTCAAGATATCGCTCGAGCAGGTCAGCTAAGCCGATCTGAATGCTGCAGATACTTCAAAGATATTCTAAAGAAGACACCTCTTCATTATGTGAATGAATATAGAGTTCAACAAAGTCTCATCCTGCTTCAAGAAACAGACTTCTATATAACAGAAATTGCTTACAAAGTCGGCTTCAACAGCACAAGTTATTTTATTAGTATGTTTAAAAGAATAAAAAATACGACACCTTTAGCATATAGAAAATTAAAAGCGCCGCATTCTTTGTAACTGAAACAGATTGAAGAAAAATCATGATGGATAGATACTAGTGTCTTTGCACACCATTCTGTCATTTTTATATACAAACACGTTTTAGAACCGTCATGAATGGCTATTGTAAATAAGAACAATGGAAATCCTATCGCTTTTCACAATAAGTCTATTTGCAATTTACTAATAAAAACGTATAATTTATACTAAGCACAGGAAGACGAAAGACAAAGGAGAGAAAAAATGGACGATTATGCTCATACTAAAGACATAGAACCTACAGCAGAAAACATCGCAAAAGCCATTTATACTGTTAACCGCCATGCTAAAACCGCACCAAATCCCAAGTTTCTTTATCTTTTGAAAAAACGTGCGCTGCAAAAACTATTGCAAGAAGGTAAAGGAAGAAAAGTGGGCCTACATTTCTCTAACAATCCCAAATATAGTCAACAACAGTCCGACGTGCTGATTGAAATTGGAGATTATTATTTTCACCTGCCACCAACCAAAGAAGACTTCGAATTTTTGCCACACTTAGGAAATTTAAATCAATCATATCGCAATCCGAAAGCGAATATGTCATTAAACCGAGCAAAGCAACTGCTTCAAACGTATGTCGGTTTAAAAGAAAAACCTACCGCCACAAAACAAAAATCACATTATACAAAGCCCGTCTTCAAACGACTCGGGGAAAGTTATTTTTAAACAAAAAACCACTCATGACGAGTGGTTTTTCCTTTAGATTATAAAGTGATCGACTTTTTCAATCAGCTGATGAATTTCTGGTTTACTAATTTGATCATCTGCACCAATTGTTTCCCCTTTATGGCGCAAATCTTCAGTGATTAACGAAGAGAAGATAAGAATCGGTATGGAACTTGTTAAAGGATTTTCCTTCAACAGTTTCGTTAATCGGTGACCATCCATTTTAGGCATTTCAATATCTGTAATAATCATATCAATTTCTTCTGTCACAGTAATTCCTTTGCTAACAAGGTCCATGACGTGGTCATATGCCTGTTTCCCGTCTTCAAAGGTCACAATGTTTTTATAGCCTGCTTCGGTTAATTCATTTGTTAATAAACGCATGAGAAGCGGAGAGTCTTCAACGACATAAAGCTTCTTCCCTGTTCTTCTCTCGTCTTTCTCACCGTCAAACATATGATACGTTTCTACTCCAGAAGCGGATTCAATATCATAAATGATTTTCTCATAATCTGGAAGGAAAACCATTTTCTCATCAAGCTTAATGATACCGGTCAAATGACGTTCCATCCCTTGATTGAGTGCAGTTGGCTTTTCAATCTCTTCCCAGCTAACGCGGTGAATTTGTGATACCGTTCCTGTATGGAACACAAATTTCCGTTGGTTGAATTCAGTCACAATATATTTCTCTTGTTCTGACTGATCTGACTCGACATTAAAAAAGGAAAATAGATTGATGACTGGTAAAATCTCGCCTCGTAAACTAATCATCCCTTCTACATCTTGATGAGAGTGCGGTACTGCCGTCACCTCAACCGGCTGGATGATTTCTCTTACTTTCATGACGTTAATGCCGAATTGATTTGAACCAATTTCAAACTTCACAATTTCCAATTCATTGGTACCAGAGTCAAGTAAAATTTCTTGTTTGTTTAAAGCCACGGAAATCCCTCTATTCTTCAATATAAGATTGTACTTTTTATATCGGCAGCATAGGTAAAAAGTTGACGTTTCTTTACGCTTTCTCTCGTACGAATTGATGAATCACAAGTCCTATCGCTGCAAGAATAAGTAAAGACCCTAGCGCAAGGCGGCTTGCGAGGTTTCCGTGCTCTGCAAACAGCAGAGTGACTGACCCATAAATGATGGGTCCAATAATGGAAGACACCTTCCCTGAGAATGCGAAGAGACCAAAAAACTGTCCTCTCTTTTCCTTCGGTGTCAGCTCAATAATCAATATTCGTGATGCCCCCCAGCTTGCGCCGAGTGAAATACCGAATAAACTGCCAGCCACCCAGAAGACCCATTCCGTTGTGGCTGAGACAGCCAGAATCAGGGCAACGATCAAAATCACATACACGACTGTAATCGAGCGCTTTGCCCCAATCGCTTTTGTGATATATCCAAATAAAAAGGAGCCAATGATACTTGAAATGGTCGACACAAGATAAAGCAGAATAAATTGTCCAGCGGTAAAGCCAATGATGATTTTGGCATACACCGCCATCATCGCAATCGCTGTCTGTAGGGCATCATTCATAAAAAAGAAAGCAATCATAAAGATAAAAGCCGGCTTGTAATGTTTCATCTCTTTAAACGTGCGAATAATTTCTTTATACCCGCTGAAAAATGACGCCTTTTTCTCTGGCTGCGGCAGTGGATGAGGGTCTTTTACAAAAAAGAGAAATGGCAGGAAAAAGAGAAAGAATAATAGTGCTGTCGGAATAAATGCTTCATGAAATTGGTCATTGCCAACAAGTAAATAAACTGTGAGACCGACAAGCGTCCCTAAATAACCAACGGCAATGCCAAATCCAGAAATAAGCGGTATTTCATCCTTTGTCCCAAGATCGGGCAGGATGGTGTCATAAAACACTAGGCTCGAGTGATAGAAGAATTTTGCAATCACAAACAAGGTGACCACTGCTAATAAAGAGACAGGCAGCCCAAACCATTCGCTTGAGAAATCAATCCCAGCAAAGATCCCCATCAAAAATGTACAAGCTATACATATTAGAGTAAACACTGTGATATAGCGCTTCTTTTTTCCTGTACGATCGATCAGGACTCCGTATAATGGTGTGAAAATGACGAGAAAAAAACTGGCTAGTGCGTTTGCATAAGAAATAAATGTACTAGCGATCTGATCCATTCTCGCACTGTCTCCGATTGTTTCCTGCAAGTAGAACGGGAAGAAAATGGTGATCATATTCGATGAAAATATTGTATTTGCAAAGTCATACAATGCCCAGGCCAAAATGGGTGCTGTCAAAAACAGACCGAAGCCTGCCCCTTTTTTCTGCATGGTCTTTTTCCCTGTTTTCAATCGTTTGTCTCCCTTCCCTGCCTGATTTTTCACTATCATTCTATTTTATGTCATACGTCCCTCTTCCATACAAGCAATCTATACAAAAAGCACCTCTTACGATTGAGCAGAGGTGCTTTTTTTCATTATTTCTTCACAACAATGGTACTTGCAATTAAATCGTGAAGTGCTTGTTTTTTCTCTGTGAAAAAGGCAATGATGTAGCCAATATATAAGATTGGAGACAAAAAGCCTTTTGCAAAGAAGCGACCTGTTGCACGGCCGAATGTCACTTTTTCGCCCGTTACTCTTGTCACTTTAATCCCAAGAGCCATCTTACCAAGCGTTCCTTGCAGTTTTGATGATTCCATGATGGCGTAATAAAGCCATGTCACCACAATACCGACCAAGATCGCTCCTATATAGAAAAAGATAAGTCCCATAATCACTGCCCATTCCTCATCTGTCATAACAGTTGTTGAATAGTAATAGCTGTCGTCATCCATCATCAATGCTGCCTCTGGACTTGAGACAAAAAAGAGTGTTGCCAAAATAAACATGATAAAAGAATATGGTACGCCGATGATGATACCATCCAAAAGGTGTGCAAGAAAACGATAGCCTACGCCTGCTAGCTCAGGATGTTTCTTTTCTTGAATGTGTGGTTCTGTTATGTTTGTTTCCATCCTATTTCTCCTTTATTATGTATGTTTTCTATAAATTTCTTATAATCATTCGTTATTATATCTTATGAATATCGCAAGATCAATGTAACTTTACACTTTTACATATATTTTAGATCAGTTCGTCCTCAATGATTTATGTGAATAAATACTGAAAATTTGTGAAAATCATGGTAATTCTAGTTCTTTTACCTCCTGATTTTTTAACATTTTGTGATATTTTCGTCTTGTTTCCATTCTGCTGTTGACAATGGTTCTTCACATGGTACAATAGTCAAGGATTTTTTAAAGAAAGGTGTTCATGATGGGAACTGTCGTACTATTAAATAACAATGAAATGACTGTGATTGAAGATATTTGCGAAGCTGATTTTTTAGACATGAAGCATGATTTGTCAAATGATGACGCAGCTTATATCTCTTGGTATGAAGATTACGATACTGCTTATGGATATTGATTTCATTTCATAGATGAAGCGTAAAAAAAGGCGATACAACCTAAGTTGGTTGATCGCCTTTTTACGTTTGCGTGCTTCTTTCACTTTCAGGTTCTACATGAATAAAGATTTGTGCATGCGGAAAATCTTGCTGAATCTTCTCTTCAATTCGATCACATAATTGATGAACATCTTCTATCGTTGTCTTGCCATCTACAATCAAATGAAAATCAATATATTCCTCTGCACCGGATCGTCTTGTTCGAAAGTCATGATATTCGATGAATTCTTGACTGAATCCTTGAATGATTGCTTCGATCGATTGTTCTTCCTCGGGCGTTAGCCGGGCGTCTACGAGCGGCGGGAAGGCTTCTTTCATGAGTTTAAATGCTTCACGCATAATAAAGAGAGCAAGTATCATTCCAATGATCGGATCTAAGAAATACCAGTCGGTTAATGCGACAAGCAATAAACTGAATGCGACCCCTAATGACGTATACACATCAGTTAACAGGTGCAATGCATTCGATTTCATGGCGACAGAATGTACTCGCTCTGCCTCTTTGTTCACAACCTTCGATACGATAAAATTGATGAGCGCGCCTATCAGCATCACCACAATGCCAAGTACAGGCAGCTTGACTGGCTCTGGATGCATTAATTTGTGAACACATTCGTAGATGATCCAAATGCCCGCAACGAAAATCAGTAAGGTCTCAATCGTTCCAGAAATATTTTCGACTTTTCCATGTCCATAAGGATGTTTAGAATCTGCTGGCTTTCTTGAAATACGAACAGAGATAAATGCAATAAAAGATGCCATTAAATCGAGAAAAGAATGAATGGCTTCTGATAAAACCGCAACAGATCCAGTGAGCAGACCTACAATGATTTTTAAGATGACAACAAATGTGTTACTCATCACGGATAGAAACGCTATTTTTGATGTCTTCGCTGATTGTTCCATTTATCGTCCTCCTTTAGGAGATCGTATGTCTATGAAAGCAATTCCCATGACCCTGATTCTCACGTTCTTTCAGTTTACACCGTTTTGCCGTTTTCTAATCATGTTATCGCAGCCTGTATTTTCTCGTGAGGTTACGCTATAATAAATGTTGCTCTTTCTTCAATATATCACTCATGCTGTGATGAATAGGAGAATAGACTACAGATAATGATATCCAGTGCCTTTCGCAGGTGACATTTATGCAGTGAATGGTAAAATAGGATAAAAACATAAATTTTTAAGGTGATGAGAAATGGAGCATTTGCTGAATCCAAGAGTAAAGGATATTGAAATTTCAGGCATTCGAACATTTTCAAATCTCGTATCGTCATATGAGGATGTCGTATCTTTGACGATAGGCCAGCCCGATTTTTATACGCCGCATCATGTCAAAACAGCTGCAAAAGCAGCCATTGACGAGAATTTTACTTCGTACACTCATAATGCTGGTTTCCTAGAGCTAAGACAAGCAATCCAGCACTACATCAAGAAGAAAGTCAACCTTGATTATGATGCAGAGTCAGAGATCATTGTGACGACAGGTGCAAGTCAAGCGATTGATGCTGCGTTTCGAACCATTTTGTCAGAGGGTGATGAAGTGATTTTACCTGGACCTGTCTACCCTGGCTATGAACCGATCATTCGAATGTGCGGGGGGAAGCCCGTACATATCGACACAACGAATGCTGGCTTTAAATTAAATGCCAAGCTGATTGAGGATGCATTAACGGAAAAGACAAAGTGTGTTGTGCTTCCTTATCCTTCAAACCCAACTGGTGTCACGCTTTCAGAAGAAGAATTGAACGAGATTGCCCAGCTCCTTGAAGGAAAAAACATCTTTATTTTATCCGATGAAATCTATAGCGAGCTGACATTTGACCGGCCGCATCATTCAATCGCTTCTTTCTTAAAGGAACAGACCATTGTGATTAACGGACTGTCTAAGTCTCATAGCATGACTGGTTGGAGAATTGGCTTTTTATTTGCTTCAGCTCCAATTGCTAAACATGTATTAAAAGTACATCAATATAACGTGTCTTGTGCCTCGGCTGTCTCACAAAAGGCGGCACTTGAAGCTGTGACAAATGGTGTGGATGATGCACTCATCATGAGAGAGCAATATAAGAAAAGGCTCGATTATGTATATGATCGGCTCATTTCTATGGGGCTTCCGGTCATTAAGCCTTCTGGCGCTTTTTATATTTTTCCATCCATTGAATCGTTTGGGATGAGTTCCTTTGATTTTTGTATGGAGCTGTTAGAAAGTACAAGACTTGCTGTCGTACCAGGGTCTGCTTTCTCTCCACTCGGCGAGGGGTATGTGCGTCTATCCTATGCTTATTCACTTGAAACACTGAAAGAAGGACTTGACCGCCTAGAACAATTCGTTCTTGAAAAGCGTTCTATTCATTTAACAGACTGAAACAACGGCTCTCCTGCCGTTGTTTTTATTTTGCAGGAAACATGATGTGAAATACGGTGCCCTTTTCGGGATGACTATCCACACGGATCGTCCCGTTGTGATTTTCTAAAATATTAAATGTCACCATAAGGCCAAGTCCAGTCCCTTTTTCCTTTGTCGTTAAAAAGGGCTCTCCTATTCGTTTCATGACCGATTCAGGAATGCCAACCCCTTCATCACGAATGGTGACGTGAATTCCATCTCTTTCTGCTTTGGCCGTAATGTCAACCTGCCCTCCGTCCGGCATGGATTCTACGGCATTTTTGATTAAATTGATAAACACCTGCTTGAGCTGATTTTGATCCCCGTTCATCAGGAGATCCTCTTCTATTTCACTTGTATTCATTAAAATGCCATTTAAGTTCGCTTGTGTTTCTAATAAAGCCGTGACTTCGCTGATGATTTTTTTCAAATCAAGTGTCTGCATCGATGCCGTTTGCTGCGGTTTTGCAAGCATGAGCAGCTCGCTTAAGATAATTTCTATCCGGCTCAGTTCAGAGAAAACAATCTCGAAATATTGATCCCGATCTTTTGTTTTCGGTTTAATGAGCTGCAAAAAGCCTTTGATGGCAGTCAATGGGTTCCTGATCTCATGTGCAATGCCCGCAGCCAATTGGCCTGCGATCGATAATTTTTCAGATCGGAGCATGAGCTCTTCTGTCTGCTTACGTTCGGATATATCTCTTAAAATAATTTGAACGGCTGTTTCTCCAAAAAATGTAGTTGGGATACACACCATTTCTGTATAAATCAGTTTGTGTTTAAACGTATGACAGCTCATCGTGACAATCTCAGAATCTGATGCTCTTTCAATAATACGTGATATGCTTTTTTTCACTTTTGGCTGGTCACAGGAATGGATTTGATGAAAAATATCTTTTCCTATTAATTTATCGTAATGCTCGGCTTCAAATAATTTAATGCCTGATTCATTCATAAACACCCATTTGTGATCGTGAATGACCGCAATCGTATCAATGGAGTTTTGGATGAGCAGCTGATACCGCTCCCGGCTTTTTTGCAGAACGGTTTGGAATTTCTTACGGGATGAGATGTCTACTAACAGCAAAAGCTCTGCCCGCTGATTTTGATAGATCGTTGGTGATGACTTCACTTCGATATGAATGCTGCTCCCATCTTTCCGCTTCCAAATCTGTTCAATCATTCCGACTGGAAGACCTTGTTGCAGCCTTGTAATTCGGCTTCTCACAATGTCATGGTACTCCTCAGCAATAAAGTCAAATGCAGTTTTGCCGATCATGTCATCTCTTGTACATACCCCCATTAATTGAAGCATCGCATCATTCGCATAAACAATTTCCCCTAAAATCGTAATACATAACGGATTTGGCAGCATGGCAATCAATTGTTCAGCTTCACTGACATGTTGGAAAGCCGGCAGACTGCCTAACGACTGTTCTGACACTTCTGATGTTGTTTGAAATGCTGCTTTTTGCGGTTCAGCGTCCAGCACCCTCATTTTTAGGATCATTTCTCTACTTAATTCACTGTCTAACTCATCACAAGCAACAAAATCAATACTAGCTTCAATCCATACAGCTGTTAGGTCACTTCTAAGCAGCCTAAAGTGGGAAATCTCTAGCATGTGCTGATTGTAGAAATAACTCTCGACGAGAAATTGATCTTCGGTATGAACAAAGTCTTTCAAAAAACACCCTAGTAAATCCTTTTGTTCATAGAGCAAAAGCTGCTTACAGTTAGAAGAAATGTAGAGAAAGCGGCCATTAGAAGAAAGAACGGCATGTAAATCGATATTCGAATAAAGCTGATTCGAATCTTTCATTTTTTGTTCCATCGTCGTCCGACCCTCCTTTTCATTTTTTAGGGTTGTCCTTAGATTGATGTATAAAAAAGATTCGCTAGAAAACCCGTATTTTCCTTCCGTCATCGAGGGAAACGTCCATATTTTCAGCAAAAAAGAGCACATTCTCTTGATGTGCTCTCTGCTGTTTACTGCTTTTCGTATTTCTTTTGTAATTCAACGTACTTATCAATAATTTTACTTGGGATGGTTTTAATGACGGAATCTTTGTCTGAGACATAAGGTGTCACGACACTAAAAGCTACTTTTGGATTGGACGATGGATAATATCCTCCAAAGGTTAAATTGTAAGTGGGGTTTCCCCACCAGCTGCGGTTAGCACCATAGTAAAAGGTTTGGGCCGTCCCTGTTTTTCCTGAGACATCATGCTGACCAAAGCGGCCAGCGGCAGTACCGCCGGTCGATGTGACCATTTTCAGTCCCATTTTGACGCGGTCAATATCTGCTTTCGAATTGTTAATCGTGTTCAATACCTTCGGCTCATATTTTTTCACGACTGGGCCTACTTCATCCTTCTTCGTTGGAAGGTGAACGCTTTTCACCACTCTTGGTTGAACGCGATTTCCTCCATTGGCGATCGTTGACATGTACTGGGCAACTTGAAGCGGTGTATACGTGTCATACTGCCCAATTGCTTCATCGAGCAAAAGTCCGCCGACCGTCTTCGGATGTGTCTGCATCCCGCTTGATTCCTGCGGCAAATCGATCCCTGTTTTCACGCCGAGGCCGAATTGCGCATAGTAGTTTCTCATTTTTTGCAGGTGCTCAGGTCTTGCCGGTAACGGACCATCCTTTTGATAAATGATGCCCGCCATTCTCATCGCTACTTGGAACATGTAGACGTTGGAACTTTTTTGGAGAGCCTGTAGATCATTGACCCATCCAAGAACTTTGTATGACCGTTTCGGCTTTCCACCACTCCCTGCAAAGTAGAGCGGTGTATCCATATAGGATTGGTTGTGCGACATTCCGTCCTGATAACCGCCAAGTACTGTGGCTCCTTTGATTACAGAGCCCATTTCGTACTGGGTCGTAAATGTTCCGATGGCATAATCAGTGACGTCTCTGCCGTCCATTTTCTTGCCAGACATCGCGAGAACATCCCCAGTGTTAGGGTCCATCATCACGACAAATGCACGGTCCATCATATAGTTTCTCGCACTAGCGGATCTAAGCTCTGATTCGACGATCTTGTCGACTTCCTTTTGCAGCTCCATATCAAATGTCAGTGCAAGATCAAGTCCTCTTCGTCCCTCTGTCCGCTTGATTTCATCGAGCAGCTTCCCGCCAACCTGAGTATATTGAACGGTCGCTTTCTCCGGGTTCAGAAAATCCTCGTATTGATACTCTAAATAGCTCTTCCCTACTCGGTCATTACGTGAGTAGCCTCTTGCCATATAGTAATCTTCACGCTCTTTTATAATCCCTTGCTCTGGTGTGGTCACACCGCCAAGTACATTATAAAGGGTCTTCTCATACGGATATTTTCTTGTCCAATCATTGATGACATTCACACCAGGTAGTTCATCAAGATGCTCTGATACAAGTGAAATCTCTTCATAGGTCAAACTCACAGATGATGCCTGCTTTGACTCTTTTGTTTCATCGAGTAAAGCAACTTTTTCGTCCCCTTTTTTCTCTTCATTTGGGTCCATTGCTTTCACGATTTGAGGCTCAAAGGCATATCCGCCTGTAAATCGACGATAGATCGCTGCAACTGCTTTTTCCTCTGCATTTTTTTCGATCGCCTTGACCTCTTCCTTAGGCACGCGCTCTACTTGAAGCGGATAGACATCTTTTGCTTTAAGATTCTTTTGCTCTGCTTTTGAAATGAGCTTATCCGCTTCTTTCGGATGGCTTGCCAGCCAAAAATCTCGAATGTCACGCTCTCTCAAAAAATCAGTATCCATTTTTATATAAGTCGCAAGTTTTCTTGCTACCTTAATCTTATCCTTCGCTTTTACACCGCTTTCTGATGTATAAACGATGGCAGGTACACTTTCATTATCAACGACGATTCTTCCTCTCGCGTCATACATTTTTCCTCTTGGTGACGGGTATGATGCTGTTTTGACCTCTGTTCGGTTAGCCTGCTTTTTATAATCCTCACCATTGACGATTTGCAGTACACCAAGCTTGATCACAAGCACAGCAAACAAACTAAAGACAGCGAAGAAAAAGAGATTAATCCTCCAGGCGTTCCGGCGCTTGAATTTTTTCTGCTCGGCACCACCTTGATGCTGTTTCTCTCCCACTTATGTAGCTCCTCTCATCCTTTCAATCTTTTACAATTACCACTCATTATTGTAACACTTTTGTAATAGTTGTTACAGCGAAACAAGCGAAAAAAAGCTGTCAATCCCTATTATGCAAAAAAATATACTAACACTTTAAAATATTGGTATGTTTATGTCGTTTTCATTAAATGGAAGAATTCCCTATCCTTTGATATGAGGCGGTTTTTTTTGTGACTTTAACAAAAATGACAAACAGGCATTGTCAATGGAGGATGCTGGTACGTTTATAACAAAAAGTCCATGTTATGATTTTCTGTGAGAAAACAAAACAAAGATTTTAGGAGGAGTTACAATATGAAGAAGAAATCATTCTTTTTTTCAGCGCTAACGGCTGCTGCACTCATCACGTTCACTGGGGGACATTCAGCTGATGCGAAGGAGCTTAACCTGAAACAAGTAATACATGTACAGCATCAAACCATTGATCTTCATACATTAGCTACAAAATTACATATCTCTTCAGATGTAAACAAGCTAAGCAAGTCGAATCAAAAAGAGATCGAAGCTCTTTTAAACAAGCTGATCAAAAGCGGTCAACCTGTTACTGGCACAAAAGTGGTAAAAGAAGTAAACAAAGCAAAAAATGAACAAAAACAAGAATCAGTGAAAAAACCTACTGCTTCTAAACCAAGTGCGCCAGCAAAACAAAATACAAACAACAATACAAAAGCTGATCAAAAAGACACAACGACAGCAAAAGCAGACAGCAGCTTGAATGCATTTGAAAAAGAAGTCGTTGAGCTTACAAACAAAGAGCGTGCAAAGCAAGGATTAAAAGCACTTTCTGTTGATTCAAAACTAAGCAAATCTGCTCGCGCAAAATCTCAAGATATGAAAGATAAAAACTATTTCTCTCATACAAGCCCAACTTACGGATCTCCATTTGATCAAATGAAGAAATTCGGGATCACTTACAAAACAGCAGGTGAAAACATTGCCCAAGGTCAAAGATCTCCACAGGAAGTGGTGACTGCTTGGATGAACAGTGAAGGTCATAGAGCCAATATCTTAAACAAAAACTATACACATATCGGTGTTGGTTATGTGAAATCTGGCAACTACTGGACGCAGCACTTCATCGGAAAATAAGTTATCTAAAAAGCCTGTCCCGAAGTAGGACAGGCTTTTTTATTTCACCCATAATTTATATATACTTTGTGTGCCGCTATTTTCTTCGCCCTGTTCGCGCAGCTTCTCATAAAGTGACTTCGCAAGTGAGAGCCCAGGCATCTCTTCTCCCATCAGCTCTGCTTCTTCAAGTGCAATGCCCATATCTTTAATAAAATGCTTCACGTAGAACCCTGGCTCGAAATCACCTTTCAGCATTCTTGGTGCAAGGTTTGACAAGGACCAGCTTCCTGCCGCACCCGTTGTGATGCTTTTGAGCACGTGCTCTGGATCAAGTCCTGATTTTTCGGCATAGGCCATAGCCTCTGCGACACCTACCATGCCTGCTGCAATCGCAATTTGGTTACACATTTTGGTATGCTGGCCGCTTCCTGCAGGTCCTTGATATTGAATGTTTTCGCCCATTTTCTCAAATAAGGGCAAACACGCTTCATAGGCTGATTTTTCTCCGCCAATCATAATGGCAAGCGTTGCATTTTTTGCACCTACGTCTCCGCCAGAAACTGGTGCATCTAATGCAAACAGCCCTTTTTCTTTCGCTTTCACTTCAATTTCTTTTGCCAGCTGAGGCTTCGATGTCGTCATATCTATCAGATAAGTACCAGGCGTAGCATGTGCCACAAGCCCCTCTTCACCTAAATAGATTTCTTCTACATCTGATGGATATCCTACCATTGTGATGACAGCATCTGCATGTTGTGCAATTTCCTTCACTTCCGGCTTCCATGATGCGCCTTTTTGAATGAGTGCATCTGCTTTCGCTTTTGTTCTTGTATAAACGAGAACTTCATAACCTGCATCCATTAAATGTTCTGCCATACTGCGTCCCATTACACCAATTCCAATAAAACCAACTGTTTTGATTTGTGTCATCACTTGTTCCTCCTTAAAGAGACTTTGTCAATCCACCATCAATGATAAGTGTTTGACCTGTCATGTATGTATTGGCTTCAGATAAAAGAAAGGCTGCATATGCTGCAAATTCCTCTGGCTGCCCATAACGGCCAAGCGGAATCGTACGTTCAGCCTGTGCTTTGATTTCTTCAACCGTTTGGTGCTCTGCCTGCGCGCGGTGCTTGTCGAGCTGTTTGACACGGTCTGTTTCAATTTTCCCTGGGGCTAACGTATTAATCAAAATCCCATCCTTAGCAAGCTCCTGAGCGGCTGTTTTTGTCCAGCCGGCAATAGCCGGTCTAAAAGTATTTGACAGCATCAAGCCTGGGATCGGTTCTTTTACTGACATAGACGCAATGTTTAACACGCGTGCACCGCGTTTTTTCAAATAAGGCAAGGCCTCTTTTAATAATCGAATATAGCTGAGTAAATGAAGCTGAAATGATTCCATCCAGTCTTCATCTGTTAAGGTTTCAAGCGTCCCTGTTTTAGGCCCGCCTGTATTGTTCACAAGAATGTCTACACACTTCTCATCACCAGCTGCCGCTTGAACTAGCGCCTTGATTTGCTGCGCGTCAGACACATCACATACTTGATAAGTCAGCTTTCCTTTTACAAGCGGAGATAATTCTTTCACCGTTTCTGTCAGCGTGTGCTCATGTCTTCCTGAAAGCATCACATCTGCTCCCTCTTTTGCTAGAGCAAAGGCAATCGCTTTTCCGATACCTTGACTACTTGCAGCGACCAATGCTTTTTTTCCAGATAAATTGACATTCATGTCAACACCTCCTTTGCTTTATTTTATCATACAAAAAGAACCTTGCTCACGTCGCAAGGTTCCTTTTCGCTTCTTTACAGCTTAAACCGATCTACTGCTTGACGTAATGCATTGCTGGATTCGTTCAGCATTTCAGTCGAGGTTTTCGTTCTTTCTAAAACTTGGACTTGTTCATCTGTAGACGCATGCACTTCCTCAGCTGAAGCCGCCGATTCTTCTGAAATTGCAGCAATGCTTTGAATGGAGTCACTCATCTTCTGCTGTTCTTCTGTCATTTCATTGATCTGTGTATGAATGCTGTCGATTGTACCGACAAGTGCCTGCATTTCCATTGTGATGCTGCTCAGTGCCTCACCTGTTGCATTAATGGCGTCACCTTGTTCCTCATTCATCTTACTTGCTGCTGTCATCGCTTCAGCCGCCTTCTTCGATTCATTTTGAATGAGTTTGACGGTTTCACTAATGTGTTTTGTTGATTGCGCAGATTGTTCAGCAAGCTTTCTGACTTCTTCTGCAACAACAGCAAATCCTCGTCCGCTTTCTCCAGCTCTCGCTGCTTCAATGCTTGCATTCAGTGCAAGTAAATTCGTTTGATCCGAGATTTGAGAAATGGCTGTCACCACGTTTTCGATATTTTTCGTTTTATGCTCAAGGTCTAGCAGCATTTGCTCTACCTTTTTCGATTCTTCGTTCGCTTGTGTTGATTTTTGAACGAGCACACCAAGTGCATCAAGCCCTTTATAGCTTGCATCCTCAGATGATTTTGAGTTGGTTTGCATTTGTGAGGCAAGCTCACCCATATGGCGCACTTTCTCATACAATTGCTCTGATTTCTCATTAATTGTTTCTGCATCTGATGCCTGCTTAGATGCCCCTGTAGCCACCTCTTGAATGGCGGTTGCAATCTGTTCGCTCGACAGCAAGGTTTCATTTGAAATTTGTGTGACTTCATCAGTTGATGTCACTACTTGGTCTGAAGCCCCTTTCACTTTTTCAATTAACTCTCTAATTCCTTCGGTCATTTGATTAAAGCTCTTTGTTAGGAAACCAATCTCATCTTGAGATTTCGTTTCAAGTGAGCTGGTTAAATCACCTTCAGATACTTTACGCACATGCTCGATCAGACGCTTGATTGGCGTTGTAATGCTTTTTGCTAATAAGAAACTGAGAATGATCGCAAGAATAATGGCAATCACTGAAATAATGATGCTCGTCTGATTCATTTGTTCTGTGATCCAAAGCAGTTTCTTTTTCTCAAAGCTGACACCTATTGTCCAGTCTGCCTCTTTGATTTTAGAAATGACCGTCAGTTCTTTATTATCATCAATACCGGAATTGTCGATCGCTTTTTTTACAGAAGCAATTTTTGATATGTTTTTTCCTTGCTCAGTTGGATGTGCCAAAATCGTTCCTTTGCCATCAACTAAGAAAGCAGTTCCCATATAAGGGATCTTTTGTTCCTTAATATATGATTGAATGGAAGACAGCTTTAAATCAAGTCCTGCGACGCCAACAACCTTTCCATTTCGCACAATTGCCTTGGTGGCTGAGACAACCATTTCATTCGTTGCTTTATCAATGTACGGATCTGTCCAGATGACTTCATCAGGCTTTTCAGCAGAATTAATAAACCAATCTCTCTTTGTTGGATCATATCCCTCGCCAAAATCAGATTCTGGGAAGGCAAACATTTTGCCGCCACTTGTTCCTATATAGGCAAGTGAGATCAGTTCATCCTGCTCCTGCAAGCCTTTTAGTTCATCGTTTTCAAAGGCTAATGTTTGTTTTGTTTGCTTTTGGGCAAAATCTTTTGTCAGTGTACTTGTTGCCAGTCTGTTTATTGTATCCCCGTAATTATCAAGCTTTTGAGCAATAATATCTCTCATGCTTTCTGCTGTTGCTGCTGTAGTCGTTTTTGCATCCCGTTCAATGAGTGGTCTCAATACTATGTTGGAACCCACTTGAACTGCCACAACGGTTAATATTAAAATAACTGAGATAAAAACAGCTATTCTCACTTGAAGTTTCTTAAACATCTCATCACCCCTACATCCTACTTTCGTATCTTATTTTGTATATCGGCAAAATTGATACCGCATTCAATAGTTGCAAGAAAATTTAAATAGAAAAAACAAGCCCTAAAGGCTTGCTTTAAGTGAAATATTCAATTTTCGCAGACGGAAAGTACCGATCAATATATGATTCTAAAGTCCGCCTTAACTCTTGTTCCTCATCTTTTTGATAGATATATTTCCCAATCCCATATCTACCCCACTTGTATCTTCTTTTTTCTTCATCTAATTCTAATTTTGATTTCGGATAGTTTTTTTGGATGACACGCTTCGCTGGTTTTGTAAAACGATGCTGGATCATTTCAAAGGTGATATCGTGCCTCACATCTTCAGGAAGGGCTGCATCTAGCTTTTCAAAAAGAACTTTATACCCTTCCTGCCAGCCTTCATGAATGTAAATTGGGGCAATAATAAAGCCAAGAGGATAGCCTGCCTTTGCGACCTTGACAGCCGCTTCAATCCGCTGATCAAGCGGTGATGTTCCAGGTTCGAAATATTTAATGACATAATCCGCATTGATGCTAAAACGGAATCTTGTCCGGCCATTATGCTTTGCATCAAGTAAATGATCGACATGATGAAATTTGGTCACAAAGCGAAGCTTACCAAGATCAGTTTGGCCGAAGTATTCAATCGCTTTCTTTAGTGTATGTGTCAAATGGTCAATTCCTACAATATCTGACGTACAAGAAGCTTCGAATCTCGTGATATCCGGCGCACGCTCATTCATGTACTGCTCCGCCTGATCTAATATTTCTTCAACATTCACATATGTTCGAATGTATGGCTTACTTCCCATCGTCGTTTGCAGGTAGCAATAATGGCAATGCCCCATACAGCCTGTTGCAAATGGGATCGCATACTCCGCAGATGGTTTAGACGTATCAAACTTCAACGTTTTCCTCACACCAATGACAAGCGTTGATTTCGCATTACGATACTTTTGTAAGTCATTTTTACCCGGAATATTTCTTACTTGGTTATGTGAAGTCGTTTCTCTTATTTCAATACCCATCCCCTCGAACTTTTCCTTCAGCTCTCGTCCTAACGGGTACTCTAACGCCCGTGGTTCAATGTACACAAGCTGGGGCACAAAAGGTTTGATCATATTTAGCACATCCTTACCTTATAGGTTTTCATACCGTTACTTTAACCGTGCAAGATGGCTTTTATCCTTTCTAAAATCTCCCTTATTCAAATAAATCTTGATAAAGAGCTTCTGCTTCTTCATATGTCGGAAAGACCGCATCATCTGGAGCTAAAGGATGGTACGTTTCAAGTAAGAATAGGGCAAGCTCCTCTTCGTTGTATGGATGTGAAACGATTTCTGCTTCTTTGATTTGTGCTACGTTTGCTGCATGTGGATTTCGATAAATCACATATACTTGATCACCCGGTTTATAGTCTGAGAAAGGCAATCTGGTCACCTCCATTTTTCTTATAGAATGCCCTTCTCTCTGACGGATATGACCCAATATGATAAAATTCGACAAAAAAACCAGACAGGGTTACTGTCTGGTTTGAATTCACTTAGTTATGTTGAAACGTTTTCTTCACGAAATCAACCACTTCTTCTGTCGTGCTAAGTGATAAAATATGCTCTTTAAATGATGCAGCTTCTTCCTTAGAAAGCTTGCTTAGCTGAGTTCTTGCTGGAAGAATAGATGTTGCACTCATTGAGAATTCATCTAATCCTAATCCAAGAAGAAGAGGAATTGCGATTTCATCTCCTGCCATCTCTCCGCACATGCCAACCCATTTACCTTCTTTATGCGCTGCTTCAATAACAAGCGTAATCAGACGTAAAATCGCTGGATTGTAAGGCTGGTAAAGATAAGACACTCGTTCGTTCATTCGATCAGCAGCCATTGTGTATTGAATCAAGTCATTCGTTCCAATACTGAAGAAATCCACTTCTTTTGCAAATTGGTCTGCAATGACAGCTGTTGATGGAATTTCTACCATTATACCGATTTCAATGGAATCGGATACGTCTGTACCAGCGGCAACCAATGCTTCTTTTTCTTCAAGTAAAATGGCTTTTGCTTCTCTAAATTCTGATAACGTCGCGATCATAGGGAACATGATTTTCAAGTTTCCATATGTACTTGCACGAAGTAAGGCGCGTAGCTGTGTTCTGAAAATCTCCTGTTCTTCGAGGCAAAGGCGGATCGCTCTAAAGCCAAGAAACGGGTTCATTTCTTTTGGAAGCTGCAAGTAAGGGAGTTCTTTATCGCCACCAATATCTAGTGTGCGGACAACCACTGCTTTGCCTTCCATTTTCTCTAAAACAGTTTTATACGCATCGAACTGCTCTTCTTCTGTAGGAAGCTGATCTCTGCCCATGTATAAAAATTCTGTACGGTACAATCCGACTGCTTCGCCGCCATTTTCAAGCACACCTTTTACATCTTCAGGTGTTCCGATATTTGCAGCTAGCTCTACGTGAACGCCGTCTTTTGTGACCGTTGGCTGGTCAACCAGTTTCGCCCATTCCGCTTTTTTAGCTAAATAGTCTTCATGCTTTTTTTGATACGCTTTCACTTCATCTTCAGAAGGCTGAATGATGACGTCTCCGCTAATACCATCAACAATGATCAGATCACCATTTTTCACCGTTTTTGTTGCTTCTTTTGTTCCAACAACAGCTGGAATCTCCATTGATCTTGCCATAATCGCTGAGTGAGAAGTACGACCGCCGATATCTGTCGCAAACCCTTTGACGAATTGTCTGTTTAGCTGAGCAGTATCAGAAGGAGTTAAATCTTCAGCAATGATGACCACTTCTTCAGAAATCATGCTTGGATTCGGAATGTCAACGCCTAGCAAATGTCCAATTACACGTTTTGTTACGTCGCGAATATCCGCTGCACGTTCCTTCATGTATTCATTGTCCATTGCTTCGAACATCGTAACAAACATTGTCGCTGTTTCTTTTAAAGCAAATTCAGCATTTACTTTATCAGAGTTGATTTTATCCTTTACTGGGTTTAGCAGCTCTGGATCACTTAACACAAGAAGGTGTGCAGAAAAGATATCTGCTTTGTCTTGGCCAAGCTCTTTTAGCGCATGTTCTTTAATTGCTTCAAGTTCTTGTTTAGAAACATGAATTGCTTCTTCAAAACGCTTCACTTCTGTCTCTGGATCGTTGATGTCTTTTTGGTGAACTGTTAAATCTGGTTCTTCCAGACGATATGCTTTTGCAATCGCAACGCCTGCTGAAGCACCGATTCCTTTCAGTTGTTGCATTACTCGCCTAGGCCTTCACTTTTCATTGTGTCTTTAAGCGCAGCAAGTGCATCATTTTCATCAGAACCAGAAGCAGAGATTGTGATTGTAGCACCTTTCGCAATTCCTAGAGACATTACACCCATAATAGATTTCAGGTTCACTGTTTTACCATTATATTCTAAGTTGATATCAGCATCATATTTACTAGCAGTTTGTACAAGTACTGTTGCAGGACGTGCGTGAATTCCAGAATCTGCAGTTACTTTGAATGTTTGTTGAGCCATTTTTATCAATCTCCTTTTTATACAATTAATACATCCACAATATTATATCATACTGCCGAGCTTGTCATCTAACAAGAACGGCAGTTATGAAAATTATTTTGAAATTTTCATGATGTTTTCTTGACCAGCTTTGATTTCACCGGCTTCTTGAAGGTCAATAAATTGTCCTTCACTTAAGTTGGTAAATACAATTGGTGTCATTAAAGATGGTACTTCAGACTTAATTTTATCAATATCAACCTCTAAGAGTTTTTGACCGATTTCTACTTGATCTCCCTCTTGTACAAATGCTTCAAATCCTTCTCCTTTGAGGCTGACCGTATCAATACCGAAGTGGATCAAAATTTCAAGTCCACCGTCAGATTGTAGGCCAATTGCGTGTTTCGTTGGGAATACATTTAAGATCTTCCCTTTCACCGGTGAAACCACCGTTCCATCTGTTGGCAAGATGGCGAAACCGTCACCCATCATTTTCCCTGAGAATACTTGATCTGGTACATCTGTAATCGGATGAAGCTCCCCTGTAATTGGTGATGCAAAAATTTCTTCACCTAGTTCGTTTTGAAGCGGTTTTGCAATGACCTCTTCGACCTGCTGGCTGACTTCTTCTTTTGCAGAAGGATCTTTCGCTGGACGAGGCGTGCGGCCTGCAATGATGTCCTGCATTTGTGTTTTTAAATTATCAGAGCGAGGACCGAAGATGGCCTGGATGTTGTTCCCTACTTCGAGAACTCCTGAAGCACCAAGCTTTTTCAAGCGGTCCTTGTCCACTTTCTTCTGATCATTAACAGTGACACGTAAACGCGTAATACAAGCATCAAGGTGTTTAATGTTTTCTTGGTCACCCATTGCTTCAAGAATTTCATAAGGTAAGTCATTACCCTTTTCAGACTTAGCACTATCTGCACCGTCAGCTGCTTCATCCTCGCGGCCTGGCGTTTTCAGATTAAATTTGCGAATGGCGAATCTAAATCCGAAGTAATAAATAGCAGCAAGTGCGAGACCAACTGGAATCACAAGCCACCAAGCGGTTCTGTTTGGCAAGATACCGAATAAGAAGAAATCGATTAATCCTCCTGAGAAGGTCATACCGATTTTCACGTTTAGAATATCCATTATCATAAAGGATAATCCAGCAAATACACAGTGGATTGCAAATAACACTGGTGCAACAAACAAGAATGAGAATTCAAGTGGTTCAGTAATCCCTGTTAGGAAAGAAGTCAGGGCTGCTGATCCCATAATTCCTGCGACAAGCTTTTTATTCTTTGGTTTTGCTTCATGGTAAATCGCAAGTGCTGCTGCTGGGAGACCAAACATCATGAACGGATATTTCCCTGTCATGAATGTACCAGCTGTCAGCTGAACACCATCTTTGATTTGAGCCATAAAGATACGCTGATCACCACGGATAATATCTCCTGATAAGCTCTTATAGCTAAAGAACTCATACCAGAATGGCGCGTAGAATATGTGGTGCAGACCAAACGGAATTAATGAGCGTTCAATGACACCGAATACAAAGGCAGCAAGCGGCTCATTCGCTGCAAGCAGTCCTGTTGAAAATGAGTTCAGTGCACCTTGGATTGGCGGCCAAATGACTAGCATCAAAAGCCCTAAAATAAGTGCTGAAATAGATGTAACAATTGGAACAAAACGCTTACCGGCAAAGAAGCCAAGATATTGCGGAAGCTCAATTTTGTAAAATTTATTAAACATATAAGCTGCTAATACCCCGACAATAATCCCGCCAAAAACTCCGGTAGACAAGGTCGGTATGCCGAGCATATTAACATATGCTGGGTGGCTTTCCTTAAAGAACTTAGCCAATTTGATTGAATCGGATGGAATGGATCCGTTGGCCATTAATACGGCACTCATCGTTACGTTCATGACAAGATAACCGATAATTGCGGCAATCCCTGCCACACCGTCTCCATTAGCAAGACCGATGGCAACCCCTACAGCAAATAAGAGCGGAAGATTCGAGAAGACAATGTTCCCCGCATTTTCCATGACGCTTGCAACAAGCTGAATTGTATCATTGCTTAAAAATTGAGCCACATCGATCAGCTGCGGATTTTGCATCGCATTCCCAAGTGCTAGTAAAATACCAGCAGCAGGAAGGATCGCAACTGGAAGCATAAGTGCTCGTCCAATTTTTTGCAACACACCAAAAAGTGATTTAAACACTAGTTGAACCTCCTTTTATTTTCGCTTACAACATACAAGCGGGACGCTCCCTGACATACATTTCATAGTTAACCGTTTACATTTCACTTTCAAACACAAAAAAAGGCATGGTGATATAAGGTTGCGCAAATAACAGGATCTTATCCTGTATTTACCTTAAGTCACTCATGCCTGATCGAATCAGTTACACGTTTCAAGGAAACTATGAAATTTTATTTGTCAATCTGTACAGATGAAGGGTTAGGTAGACAGCCTCTGCATCTTGTACAGGCTTTTTCAATGCATGTTGTAATATTTTGATCATTTTCCAAGCAGTATTGTAGCATAAAGGATATTCATTTTTCAATAGATGAAGCAATTTTTCTGGCTCCTCTAAAGATTCTTCCCGTTTAATACGCTCAATCGAAAACGTAATATGGCGCAATAAGCGTAAATAATGAATACTTTCTCTGTCTACTTTCATATGAAATGAATCTTCTATGACTTGGACCATTTGCGTGATGAGCTGCGAATGACGGTTCACCTCAGATAATGGCCGATTCGTTAAAGCTGAGTGAATATGGAGCGCAATAAAGCCAATCTCTCCTTCTGGCAGCTTTGTTTCGACATCAGGACGCTCGTTAATGAGCTCAACGACTTCCTTTGCGACCTCGTATTCTTTCGGATACAACGACTTCGTCTCAAGCATAAAGGGATTGGTGATATCATATCCTTGCTGCACCCGCTTAAAACTAAAGGCAATATGGTCAGTCAGGGCAATATGAATATGCTCATTCAAACGGTGTCCCATTTTTTCTCGTATATGATAAATGACGTCATTGGCAAGCTCGATCATGTTCTCATCAATGTGGTGAAGCAGTTGTTTATATTCTGTTTGTTCCTTTGTATTTTTAAGGACAAACATTTTTTCAAATGTATCTTGATCGAGAACATCACCCGATTTTTTCCCGAAGCCGATTCCTTTCCCAATCAGAACTACTTCGCCCAAATAAGGGTGTCTTGCAATGATGACATTATTATTTAACGCTTTATCAACGGTGAAGGATTCCATGAACATCCCCACCTCCTTCTTATTCAATCCCTCTTATCGTACAAAACAGATGAAACGTGCGTCAACGATTGTTTTTGAAAACGGTGGTTGATCGCTCGATCAGGCGAAATGGCAGCATTCTTTTCTCTGGCATCTCTCCCTTTATGGCCCGATCGAACAAGTCAAACGCTTCCTGACCCATTCGTTTCAGCGGAATATCAATGCTGGAAATCCCCAAAGCCTCACTTAATTGGTTAAATTGAAAGCTCAGTATGGCTGGAGTTTCTTCTGCTTTTATATGATGACGCTGCGCCTCTAATAAAAAGCCTGCTGATACGTCATCATTTGTGATGAATAATGCTGTGGGGCGATTCTTCATCTCCTGCCACTCTGTAAATAATTGTTTTCCATCAAAAAGTGTTAGTTTCCCTTCGATGATCCATTCTTCATCAATCTCCTGCCCGAGCGATTTCATCATTTCTTGATAAGCCTGAAGGCGCGACTCGCTATTCGCTCCTTCTGTTCTGGCGAGAACAATCGCAATTCGTTGATGGCCGCATGCTGCCAAATGATGCAGGCCTTCCTTAAATGCTTGATCATGTGCAATTGACACTGTTGAGCATGTATCATGCGGCGTGGGATGACAAAATATAATCGGCCCAGATTCCTGCCACTTTAAAATATGCCCATCACTTAACGCATTTGAACAAAATATTAAACCATCCACACGGCGTTCTTTTAAACTCATTAACGCTTCTTTTTCTTTTAATGGATCATACCCCGTTTGAAATAAAGCAAAATGCATACCGTGCGCCTGTGCTTTTTCTGCAATACCTGTGACAAGGCCGCTGAAATAAGAGTGTTCAATCGTCGGAAGAACGATGCCAAGCATATTTGAATAGCCCTTTGCTAAATGGACAGCTTGAATGTTTCTCGTATATTTGAGCTCTTTCATCGCATGTAGAACACGTTCTCGTTTTTCCTCTTTGACATAAGGATGATCATTCAACACACGTGATACAGTTGTCACAGATACGCCCGCTCTTTTCGCAATCTCCCTTATGTTTGCCATTTTTTCTCCTACTTTCTCTTGCTATGGTAAGCGTTTCATACTTTAAGATGTATGTGAGCTGAACAAATCACTGGATGGAAAGGGGAATTCAAGATGGGTTTCATCATATGGATTATATTATGTATGACTGTTTTGTTTTCTGCTCGTTTTGCACTACATCCTTTAGGAAAAGAACATAAAATCAAACCGTTTGAATCAATTGATGATTTTTTTGTTGATCAGGATCGAAAAGAGTGACAAAAAATCACGATGACACTTCCAAGACATGGACGTTCATCGTGATTTTTTTATTACTTGATGATCGTCAGCTCTTTCGGATAATTGGTTAAAGTGACTGGACCGTCTGCTGTGATCAATACATCATCTTCAATTCTGACGCCGCCGACTCCTGGAACATAGATTCCCGGTTCGATCGTATACACCATGCCTTCTTGGAGAAAATCATCATTTGCCTGGCTCATCGAAGGAAACTCATGAACAGACACCCCTAGACCATGCCCAAGGCGGTGAGGGAAATAGTCTCCATATCCAGCTTCTGTGATCAGCCCGCGTGCTTTTAAGTCCAGGTCTCCAATTCTCACACCCGGCTTACTCATTTCAAGTGCTGCCATTTCTGCGTTCAGGACGGTTTGATAGATGTCCTTTTGCTGATCAGTAGCTTCCTGATAGATGAATGTTCTTGTAATGTCTGAGCAGTACCCATCAACAATGACTCCAAGGTCAAATAACACAAAGTCGCCTTTTTTTAAGGCTGCCTGTCCTGGATTTCCGTGAGGCTCTCCTGATTTTTCGCCAAAGAGAACCATCGTCGAAAAGGACATGCCTTGAATGCCTTTTTTCTTTAGCTCATATTCAATGACAGCGAGCACTTCTGTTTCGGTGACTCCTTCTTTTAAGGCGTTCACCCCAATTTTTACCCCTTCATCTGCCAATTGAGCTGCTTTTTTCAATGTAGCAATTTCAGATTCATCTTTAATCAGCCTTAGCTGATTGAGCTCTTCTTCTACCCGGACAAAAGTTTCTGCCCCAGTGGCAGCTTGAAGCTGTTCTGCTCTTTGAAGCGGAATCGACTCTTTTTCAATTGCAAGTCGAGTTGCTCTTACACCGCGTTTTTCTACTGCTGACTGAATGAAATCAAATGGATTCTCATGGTCTTCATAACCAATGATATCGCCTGACCACCCAGCATTTTTCGCCTGCTCGACTTCCATTTTAGGCAAAATAAAAAATGGATTTGCCTCTTGAAACACAAACAGCCCCATTACTCTTTCATGCGGCTCTGTGAAGTATCCAGATAGATAAAACACATTTTCCTTTGTATGTATAAATGCACCTTGAATGTCTTTTTCCTTTAGCCAAGAAGACAAGCTCTTCATTCGGTTCATCGTGATCCTCCTCACACGTTTTACTACTGATCTATTGTATCAGTTTTTGCTTTATTTCGCACAAAAGCGCACTGGCAGAAGCCAAGTGCGCTATGATGATTTGCTTAAGATGCACGAAGCAGACGCAGTCCATTTAAAATGACCAAAATCGTACTTCCTTCATGCCCGATGACGCCAAAAGGCAAATCAAGCACTTGTAAGAAATTCGCACAAATTAACAAACAAATCACCGTTAATGAGAAAATAATATTTTGCTTAATAATTCGGTTCATCTTTCTTGAAAGACGGATCATCTTCGTTAAGTTATTTAAATTATTCTTCATTAAGATCAGATCTGCTGTTTCTAAAGCCACGTCTGTGCCTCCGCCCATCGCAACCCCCACATCTGCTGTGGCGAGTGCCGGTGCATCATTGATTCCGTCTCCTACCATGATGATGGAATTACCGTGTTTTTTAAGTTGATTGACCTCATGTACCTTTTCATCTGGAAGGCACCCAGCAACAACCTTTTGGATGCCGGCTTCCTGCGCAATGGCTTCAGCCGTTTTTTGCTGATCTCCTGTCAGCATGACGGTTTGGATGCCTAAATCATTCAGCTCTTGAATCATTTTTTTCGCTTCAGGTCTAATTTGATCTTTAAGGCCAAGGCACCCAACGACTTCTTGATCCTTTTGAACATACACCACTGTGTATCCTTTTTCAGAAAGATGCTCTCCTGTTTCTTCAATCTCGCGGTCCATTGAAGCCTTGCCAGCAAAGTCTTTCTTCCCAATCCGCCACGTTTCTCCATTCAATTGTGCCTTTACACCAAAACCAGAGGTTTCTTCAATGGTGACATGAGCTGATCTTTCTATTTGTTGCTCTTGTGCCATATCAGAGATCGCTTTCGCTAATGGATGGTTTGATTGACTTTCAATTTGATAAAGCGCCTGATAAAAGGCCGCTTCCTCTTGTCCTTTAGCGATCACCACCTGCTCCACAGCTGGCTTTCCGCTTGTAATCGTCCCCGTTTTGTCAAAAGCAATCATGCTGCTAGTGCCTAGCTTTTCTAAAAAGACGCTCCCTTTAACAAGCATTCCGTTTCTTGCGCCGTTTGAGATCAGTGACAAAGCAGCTGGCATAATGGATGCAACAAGCGCACAAGGTGATGCTACGACCATAAACACCATGGCCCGGTAGAAGGTTTCACTCATACTCCAGCCTAGTACAAAATGAGGCAGAACCATTAAAATCGCGACGGTGATCAGTACACCTTTTACATACGCACCTTCGAATTTTTCAATAAATGCCTGGCTTGGTGACACACTTTCTTGAGCCGATTCGACAAGTTTAATAATTTTATGGAAAAGCGTTTCTTCATTATGTTTGGTCACTTCTACTGTTAAGGAACCATTTAAGTTCACTGTTCCCGCAAACACATCTTCGCCTTGCCCTTTTTCTTGGGGCACAGACTCGCCCGTAAGCGCAGATTCATCCACACTTGTTCTTCCGCTTAAAATCACACCATCTGCTGCAATACGTTCCCCAGCTTTGATCATGATACGGTCACCTGGTGTTAATGATGAAGCAGAGACTTGAATGGTCGTACCATTTTCTTCAATGAAAGTCGCTTCATCTGGTGCGATGCTCATTAAAGCTGTTAAATCCTTCTTGCTTTTATTTGATGTATACGTTTCAAGCGCACCACTAAGTGAGAAAATAAAAATTAAGATCGCGCCCTCTGCCCAATATCCAATGATTGCTGAGCCTATAGCTGCAAAAATCATTAAAAGTTCAACATTCAAGCTTTTAGACGAAATGGTTTCTTCAATTCCTTCCTTCGCTTTTGCAAAACCTCCAATTATAAACGCAAGGATAAATAAAGGAATACTCCACATGCTCTCATCCTTTAACATCCATCCAACCAAAATGAGAATCCCCGAGATACCCGCTGCTATTAATTCTCCGTGCTGTGTCCATTGATGAAGGGACCATTTCGATTCCTTTTGATTTGTTGTTTGATAAAGTGCTGTATTCTCATTCATGATTGTTTTCTCCTCTCTAATTGATAATGGTTTTCACATCATCAATTGTTGCCCGTTTCCTTTTTTCATCTATATTTTCTGCTATTTCAAGCTTTTTATAGGTCTGTTATTCATTATAACAGGTTCTGACCGATTTTCAATTAATAATTATTATAATTTCTTTTTGATAATAATTATCATTATTGATATAGACCCTTTCTCTTCTGAGCACAGTTTATTCAGATGAAAAGCAATTGAACACAAAAAAGAACCAAAGGAATGATCCTTGGTTCTTGAAATCATTTTTCGTTCTAAAAATCCGTCCACTCCTTGATTTGTTTTTTCGTCAGTGGACCTACATGATTTTTCACAATTTCCCCTTTTTCATTTATCAAAAAGCTGGTTGGAATGGTGATGATTTGGTATCTCTTCATCATTTCCCCTCGCTCATCTAGTATGACCGGGAATGTAAACTTTCTGTCTTTCACAAATTGGGCAACCGCATGTTTACTTTGTTCAGCCCCTAGTAAATTCACCGTTAAGATATCAACATCACTCTGATTTTCTTTCACGATCTGGTCAAATACGGGCAGCTCCATTTTGCAGGACGGGCACCATGTTGTCCAAAAATGCAAAATGGTCTTTTTTCCTTTCGCCGGAATCATCTGCGTTTCACCAGTTAATGCACGAGCCTCTATCCTTGGCGCCATAACGGGCTCTTTCGCTTCAGCCTCGCTGCCTAAGAGTAATAGAAGCAGGGTCATTATAAGAAGACTGGCGGGTAGATATTTACGATTCATCAGGATCTTCCTTCCCAGTTTTCTTATAGCTTGCCCGCTCGACGAAGAGGACATTCAAGCTTTTTTCATTCTAAGAAACATGGAAACGCCGAGCTCCTTACAAATCGTCGCATAATGCAGTGCAGTCAAGAGGAGCATGCCCGTATTCATCCCTAATATAACCCCCATCATATTCAAGCTTTCAATTGACCCGAGAAAATACACCATTGAAAACGAGACGACATGCACCCATATATTATGTAGGAACACATCTTTAATGAGCCCCATACCGATTAAGCACGCTTGAAATGGCATCACAAACAGGTGGCATAAAAAGTACGGCCAAAGCAGCTGTAAGTAGACAGCAGCTTGCGGTGAATCAAAAAAGAGCTGTGTGAGCGGATAAGCAAAATAATACATCACCATCACTGCCGGTACCCCGTACCCAAACGTAATGATTATTGCCTGCCTGACACGTTTTTTCACAAGGGCATACTGACCTAAAGCATAGGCTTCAGATACACTCGGAATCATCACAATCATGATGGAATGAGCGATAAATGCAGGGAAAAAACCGATCGACATCGCGACACCAGCCAGCATGCCGTAATGATCAACAGCAAGTGTGCCAGAGATGCCTGCAGCAATAAGGGCACCTTTGATTAAAAACGGTTCTATCGCATTTGCGATCGCATGAAAAATCCGCATGCCCGTTGTTGGAATGGAGACAGCTAATAGGCGCTTTCTCACGTCAATTCCTCTTAATTCAACAGACCTGACATTGACAGCATTTTTCGCCATGACGTATTGGGAGTATAAATAAATAAAGACGACAAGATCACTCGCGACAATGACACCGATGGCAATGAGTACCGCTGTTTCAATATCAAACGAATACCAATGGAAGAACAAAAACAGGCAGATAAGCTGGATCGTTTTCTTCAGCATATTGGCAAGAGCGATCCTGCCCATTTGCTGCTTTCCCATAAAATAGCCGCGTGCAATCGAGGTAAACGCAATAATTGGAATAAGAGACAGCACAAGCCCTTTCATGAGCGGATGATACGACTGAAACACTGGAATGAACGGCAGGACAATCGCAGCGATCCCCGTTGTTGTACATGTCACCACAAGCGTCATTTTAAACGCATGGCGGAGCATACTTTTATGGAGCCGCTCATGCGATTCTGCAATGAATTTAGAAATGGAGACTGGCAGCTCTAAGCTGGCAATCACGAGGACCAGCATGATGATTGGAAGGATACTCATATATAGACCCATTCCATGTTCTCCAAGCTCTCTCGCTAAAATCATATTGACTAAAAACTCTATACACTCCGCAATGAAAGCTGCGACAGATAGCAGAATGACCCCTTTTACAAATCGATTCATGTAGCCTCCCCTTTATCTAAAGCAAATTCTTTTCACATTCTATGAGACAAGTCCTGAAAATATTTTGATAAATGAAGACAAAAAAAAGAGCGATCTGATTGATCGCTTCATTTCTTTATACAGCAAATACGTGACGACCGATACGTTCTACAATTTTGCGAGAACGAATCCAGTTATCTGTTGCCGTTTTGGGATTATAAAAATAAATGGCCTTTGTTGTTCTGTCATGTTCTTTCACTACTTGCTTCACAGCTTTAACAGAATCTTGATCTGCTTTATCATGAATGCTTCCATTCGATACTGGCTGGAAAGCATTTCGCTGATAAATAACACCTTTGACACTGTCAGGAAAAGAGCGATGCTCCACCCTGTTTAAGACGACGCTTGCCACAGCTTTTTTACCTGCGTAAGATTCACCTTTCGCTTCAGCATGTACCAATCGTGAGAGCAGTTCCATTTCCTCATTAGAATAGCGTTTGGCGCTTTCCTCGTTCGTCGTTTCTGATTTTACTCTTTTCTTTTGCTTCGGTTTTGAAGACATTTTTTCTGAAGACGTACTTAGCATTTTGACTTTCGGCTGACGCTTCTCCTCTGAAAATGCTGGGATGACTTGATCGTGTTCATCTTGATCTATATATGAAAGCTCATGCTTAACAGGTGCTTGTGAAAGTTCGTGACTTAATGTGCCTTGCTGCTCTTGTATGTTGTCCATCTTCATGGCTGCGATTAGCATAAGGATGACAAAAAGAGCGGTATGAATTTTCATCATTCGCCTCATTCCTCCTTTAATTAAAGTAGGCGGTAAGATACTTGTCCACTCTAACAAGAGCTCCTTCTATTTTCACGCACAAAGATTTGCATGCCTAACCAAATTCCGTCATTAAATGGCATGTCCTAGTTGAATTGCGTATCAACTGGAATTGTTAGCGCTTAAAAAGACCCCTTTTCCGCCTATCATCATCCTTATGCTCCTGATTATGGGTTATTACATTTTCTTTTCAGATGTATCAAGCTCGTTTGAAGTGTGACAAAAGAACTAAAATAAAAAAGCTTTCTCTCATTCATGAGAAAAAGCTTTAGCTTCTTGCTTCTGTAAGATATTCAAAAATAACATCTCCACCATGTTTCGCAATCCCGCGAAAATACTTAAAATCATCTTGATTCACCAAGATCGAACGAAACGTTAAAAAATCATCTTTCTGAATGGTCACTTGCTTTTCTGTCCCATTTCGTAACGATTCAAGTATTGTGAGCATTTGTTCTTCCGTCAAATAAACCGCTCCTTTACAGCCATCATCAAATATTAAATATATCATCCGTTAGGAAAGCATACAACGAAAACGAAACAAAAACGTCTTTATCCTTTACATTGGTATGAAAATATTGCAAAATACTTTTTAATAGGGAATGAAATCTGTTTTTAAAGGAGAGGGATCGGTTGAAGATTGCAAAAATTGGAAATGTGATCGAATTTAGAAATGGTTTAACAGGTGTAGTTGAAAAAGTGAATGAAAACTCTGTCATTGTGGATGTCACCATTATGGACAACTATAGAGATTTAGAACTGGATTCACTAACAGTCGTTAATCATAAAAACTATAAAATCATCAAAGACTCCGTACATTAATTTGCAATCCTCAATTCAGACTATCGATACATACGTAAATACGAAGCAAAGCTGTTCATTTATTTGTTGAAAAGGTGAATAGTATTTCAGACAACTTTCTATTTTTATAAAGTGATGAGATGCAGTATTAGCTCTAGACAGGAGAAACTAAAATGCAAAATTCAAATGATATCATTGTGCGTTTTGGGAATATGGAAGACGCTGAAACTACTTTAGACATACAGTCATCAGTGATTGCTGAATCAGATTATTTACTTACAACGCCTGAAGAAAACAAAAAAACCCTTTTAGAACACAAGGCTTGGATACAAAAAAGAATAGAGAACGAAAACGAAACGTACATAGTTGCTCAAAAAGACGGAAAAGTCATTGGGTTTATAGCATTTGAAAATGGATCAAATAGAAAAAGAACTGCCCACGCAGGTTCATTTGGTTTGATGGTTCATAAGAGCTTTAGAGGTTTAGGCGTAGGGGAAATGTTGCTAACAGCGTTATTAAATTGGGCAGAAATGAATCCTTCGATCGAAAAGGTTAGTTTAGCCGTATTCTCTACAAATCAAAAGACCATTTCTTTGTACAAAAAGATGGGATTCAGAGAAGAAGGTCGTAAAATAAAAGAATTTAAAATAAGTGAACATGAATACTGGGACGATGTTTTAATGTATAAACTTGTTTAATACCATAAAAATAGATGCAGAAATAAGGACATAACATAAATTGATTCATCAATTTGTTATGTCCTTTTCTTATTATTTCACCTGTACTAGTGTCAGTCTTTTTGCGTATGAAAGGTTTGCATTTCCGCTTTCGTTTTGTACATGTCAACTTCCTCTGGGGTGATAACGCCTTTATCGATTAAAAGTGCAATCACTCCAAGCAATGTGGAGGCACTCCATTTATATCGTTCTTTGTTTTGATGTTCGAGCATTTGAAGCTCTTCTTTTAGTTCCATCAGCAGCTTCTCTGTCTTTTCTTCTTTGTTTGCCAACTCAAACGCCTCCGTTATTCGTTCATTGCCTCTATTTTATCTCAAAGCAAATAAGATAAGCAAAAAACACAAATTACCTTTACAAACATACGTTCTGCCATGTATAATAAATTTACGAGCTGGTAGCCCCCAGCCGTCCTAGCAAGTTCTATTCCCATTTTTATGAGGAGAGCGACATGACTCTTCTCTTTTTTTATCACTTCAATCTAATTCATCCCATTCAAACCCATAAAAAAAGACATGTCATTAGGCATGTCTTTTCCTTTATTAGCGATTATCAATCGTTTCAGGATACATATCATGATTCATCATGCGATATGAAGCCATTTCTTCATATTTGGTACCAGGTTTTCCGTAGTTCGTGTACGGGTCAATTGAAATACCGCCTCTTGGTGTAAATTTGCCCCATACTTCAATGTATCTTGGGTCCATCAATTCAATGAGATCGTTCATAATAATATTCATACAATCCTCATGAAAATCACCATGGTTACGGAAGCTGAACAAATACAATTTTAATGATTTACTTTCAACCATGATTTCATTTGGGATATAGCTGATATAAACTGTCGCAAAATCCGGCTGACCTGTTTGCGGACAAAGTGACGTAAATTCTGGGCAGTTGAATTTCACAAAATAATCTCTATTTGTATGTTTATTCGGAAATGTTTCAAGCACTTGTGGTGCATAATCAAACAAATAATTGGTTCCTTGATTTCCTAGTAAAGTGACACCTTCTAATTCTTCTGGTTTTCTTGTCGTCATGTCGTCTCTTCCTTTCTATACGCCTCGTTTATTGCCCCATAATAATGTGTGCAGCTGCGGCAGCACTCTTACGCGATTTAAGTCTGGGTCTTGCGCTACTTGATCGACAAGCGCTTCATACTTCTTTAATAAGTGCGTCAATAAGTACGCATCATCACCTGTTGTCGTGTCATCATTTCCTACCTGCAAATAAAAAGGAAGCTCTGGATATTTCGCATGAACATCCTTTGCATAGGCTAAATCATGATCGTCAAAAATCACGACCTTCAGGCTTGCATGCTGCAATCTATTTCCGTTTTTCAGCTCATCTATGATACGTGTGAGTTTCGCGAAATCTGTTTTCATATTTGAGCTTGGTGGCTTCGGAGAAATGGTTAAATCATCAATTTTCAAAAACCAGTCCTGATACATTGTCCCTTGTGTTTCAAGCGCTGTATCAATTCCTTCTTCGTGTAGCAAATCAATAAGTGATTCCATTTGTTTTAAAAGCGCAGGGTTTCCCCCTGAAATGGTGACATGAGAAAAAGCCTGTCCGCCTATTCTTTTTAATTCCTTGACAATGTCCTCTGCGTGAAGCCACTGAATGTCATGCTTTGCTGATCCATCCCAAGTAAAGGCGGAATCACACCAGCTGCAAGAGTAGTCACAGCCAGCCGTTCTGACAAACATGGTTTTTTGTCCAATGACCATCCCTTCTCCTTGAATGGTCGGACCAAAGATTTCTAATACAGGAATTGCTTTAGCCATTGTGTTCAACTCGTTTCGGCCGGTAAATGCAGTAGCTTGTTGGTGTCTCCCTAACAAAGACCTGAACACATACTGGTTTATTTGCTAAAGTCGATAAATATGCTGCGACTTTGTCATGGACTGTTTTTGCCACAACCTCTGTAGTAGGCATCGCGTATGGATCGGTTGATGAGAATTCCTCATGATCATTGAGCAGCGTGTGATCATACTGTCCATGAATAAGTTTTTTCAGTGTACTAAAATTGACAAGGAAACCTGATTCATCTAGGTCATCTCCAGCAATGGTTATATTGATGGTGTACGTGTGACCATGTACACGGCTGCAAGCACCTGCATCCTCTCTTGGGATGAAATGGGCAGCTGATATATGCATATCCTTGTTCAATTCAAATGAGTATGGATGATTCGTTTGTGGATAGATTTGAGAAAGCATTTATTTTGCCTCCTTCATTTCCATATAAGTGTCATAGCCCTTTTTCCGAAGCTTACACGCAGGACATTCCCCGCAGCCATCAGACATGATGCCATTATAGCAAGTGAGCGTTTCATTTTTCACAAAATCTAATGCATTCAGCTCGTCTGCTAGCTTCCATGTTTCTGCTTTATTGAGCCACATGAGCGGTGTATGGATGACAAATGGTTTTTCCATCGCCAAATTCACTGTGACATTACAAGATTTTACAAACTCGTCACGGCAATCTGGATAGCCGCTAAAGTCTGTTTCACATACACCTGTGATAATATGTCTTGCACCGATCTGATACGCAAGAATAGAAGCGAAGGATAAGAACACTAAGTTTCTTCCTGGTACAAATGTGGAAGGCAGCTCTCCTTCTTTTTCCTCAATGTCAATGTCATCTCTTGTTAAAGCATTTGGTGCCAGCTGATTCAAAAGAGACATATCTAATAGATGGTTCTTCACACCTAACTTGTCAGCAATTCTTTTGGCGACATCAATTTCTTCTTGATGACGCTGATTATAATGAAAGGTCACGGTTTCTACCTCTTCGAATTGTTGAAGTGCCCATAATAAACATGTCGTACTGTCTTGTCCCCCGCTAAAGACAACGACTGCTTTTTCATTTTTCATCTTCTGTTCTCCTCCTTTTGCAGATCTATACACTCGTACAAAGCTGCATCTGAAAGGCTCATGAAAACCCCTATTTTTCTCAAAAGAAAAGACACCTTTACATGTGTATGAGGTGTCCCAGCCATAAAAAATAAAAAATGCCACATCCAAGGATACGGCAAGTCCTTAGTTTTTTATAGAGGGTTTTGCTAGAACCTCTCCCGTTTACACGGATTTTTGTTCAATTTTCACAGAGGATAGTGTACCACATATTTTCCATGCAGGCTATCCTTTCTTTACTTATCATGTGATGCAGGCACTTTTTTTAGAAAAAGAAAGAGGATAAAAAAGATGCTCACATAGCCAAAAATAGGATAAACTGTTGATATCAATGTACCGTAACCAATTTTACTAATCACATAGCAGCATAAGAGAATAAGGGATATTGTCAAGACACTGTTCATTCGTATATACGCCCTCACTTGTCTCTCAAGTCCATATAAATTGCCTATGACGGATGTAAAGACTTCGCCGAAGATCACAAATAAATAAATGAGGTGAATGGAATTTGCTACTTGATACACGACCTGAGCCATTGGAATATCAAACGCCTCCAGCATATCTAATGAAGAAAGAGATAAAAAGCATACAAATAAAATAATTGTCAGCATGACGCCCCCAAGCACAGCTCCCTTTTTAATCACCGCTTCAGAGGTCATTTCATTTGCGACGGGCACTAACACTGCTTGAGAAAGTGCCAAATTAAAAGCACCATATGAGATAGCTGATAAAATCCACTCTCCCTCACCCATTTGCAGCGCAAGAACATAACTTTCACTACTGCTAAAAACGAATGAATCAAGAAACACAATCATTGAAAAGAAAATAAGCATTGGGACGACGAGAACATTGACACCAAATAATCCTTTTGATCCTTTCAAAAGCACAATCACGCTCAGAATGATCGTCAAAAAGATCCCATATTCCTTCGATATGCCAAGCTGCTCTTCAAATATAGCACCTGCGCCAGAAATCATCACTGAAGTGACGCCTAATAAAATAAAAAACATGACGACATTAATATACCTGCTTGCAGCTGCGCCAAATAGAAACCGGTTCATATCTTGATAAGACTCTGCTTCAATTCGTTTAGAAATGAGCATCATTTTTGCCCCAAGTCCAGTAAAAATAGCGCCGCTAATCAAGATTCCGAATAATCCAATCCAGCCAAAACGAACAAAAAATTCTACGATTTCTTTTCCGGTCGCAAACCCAGCTCCAACCACTGTTCCTACATATACAAAGGCAAGCTGAAAAGCGGATTCATTTGAACGTTTCATGTGACCCCTCCGCACCCATCACTTTCGATTGTCTTTTTTTATCCTATGAGACAAGTTCCTTGAAAAGAAGGACAAACCATGATTAAATGCAAAAAAGGATTTTCACCCGCCTTTGAGCAAAACAGTTGAAAGTCAAAATAGGTCAGAGTATACTATAGTCAAAGATGGTCAAACAACAGACCATTTTCTTTAACATTCATTGGTCAAATAAAGTCAAACTTTTATCATAAGGAGGTCATGGCAAATGCGTTGTCAACATTGTCAAGTAAATGAAGCAACTATTCGCCTGAATATGCAAGTGAATTCATCCCGGAGCCAAATGGTTTTATGTGAAGACTGCTACACCTCTTTGATGGAGCAATCAAAAATGAAAATGGGACCTCAATTGTTCGGAGGAAGCTCATTCTTCTCTGGGCAAGAGCAAGCAGGACATACGCAAAACGTAGAGCAGCCAAAGCAAAAAGGCTTACTTGATGAACTTGGCCGCAATTTAACAGATGGCGCAAATGCTGGTTTAATTGATCCAGTCATCGGCCGTGATGAAGAAGTCGCAAGAGTCATTGAGATTTTAAATAGAAGAAATAAAAACAATCCTGTCCTCATTGGTGAACCAGGTGTTGGGAAAACAGCGATCGCTGAAGGACTTGCATTGAAAATTGCAAGTGGCGATGTACCAAATAAATTAAAGAACAAACAAATCTATTTATTAGATGTCTCCTCCCTTGTAGCGAATACAGGGATACGTGGTCAATTTGAGGAAAGAATGAAGCAGTTAATCAAAGAACTGCAAAGCCGTAAAAATATTATCTTATTTGTAGATGAAATCCATCTTCTTGTAGGCGCTGGATCTGCCGAAGGGTCAATGGATGCTGGAAACATCTTAAAACCAGCTCTTGCACGAGGCGAGCTCCAGCTAGTAGGTGCGACGACATTAAAAGAATATCGTCAAATTGAAAAAGATGCCGCACTTGAACGACGCTTCCAGCCCGTCATTGTAGATGAGCCAACACAAGCTGAAGCGATCGAAATTTTAAAAGGCATTCAAGATAAGTACGAAAGCTACCATGGCGTCACCTATTCAGACGAAGCCATTCAAGCGTGTGTTCAATTATCTTCCCGGTATATTCAAGACCGTCATCTGCCGGATAAAGCCATTGATTTAATGGATGAAGCAGGTTCAAAAGCGAACCTCTCCATTGATGCAGCAAGCGAAGATGAACTAACAAATCGTCTGAGAGAAATTGCTGCTGAAAAACAAGCCGCTTTAAAAGAAGAACAATACGAAAAAGCAGCGAAGCTTCGAGATGAAGAAGAGGCCATTGAAGCTAGACTTCAAAACAAAACAAATGACAAAGAACATGTCGTCACAGCAGAAGACATTCAAGCCATTGTGGAACAAAAAACAGGCATCCCTGTCGGCAAACTGCAAGCAGACGAACAAACCAAAATGAAAGAAATTGACGTCCGCTTAAAAGCACGAGTGATCGGTCAGGAACATGCGGTTGAAAAGGTAGCGAAAGCTGTGAAGAGAAGCAGAGCCGGCTTAAAATCGAAACATAGACCAACTGGCTCCTTCCTATTCGTTGGACCAACAGGTGTCGGGAAAACCGAATTATCAAAAACACTAGCTGAAGAATTATTTGGTTCAAGAGATGCGATCATCCGTTTAGATATGAGTGAGTACATGGAGAAACACTCAGTATCTAAGCTCATCGGTTCTCCTCCTGGTTATGTTGGACATGATGAAGCGGGTCAACTGACGGAAAAAGTACGCAGAAAACCATACAGCATCATTTTGCTGGATGAAATCGAAAAAGCACACCCTGATGTGCAGCACATGTTCCTTCAAATCATGGAAGATGGCCGATTAACAGATAGCCAAGGTAGAACCGTCAGCTTTAAAGATACGGTCATCATCATGACAAGTAACGCAGGCAGCACAGATAAAACGGTCAAAGTCGGCTTCCAGTCTGATCAGGAAGAAGCAATTGAGGAGCAATCACTCATTGATTCACTTAGCGCCTATTTCAAGCCAGAATTCTTGAACCGTTTTGACAGCATCATTCAGTTTGATTCATTAGATCGAGATGATTTAGTGAAGATTGTGGATCTTTTGCTCAATGAGCTATCAGAACAATTAAAAGAGCAAAATTTAACAGTCCATGTGACAAAAGAAGCGAAAGAAAAAATTGCAGAACTTGGATACCATCCTGCATTTGGTGCTCGTCCACTGCGAAGAACCATTCAAGAGCATATTGAAGATCAAATGACGGAAATATTGCTTGAAGAAGAACAGCTTTCAGGATTTACTGTAGAAGTTGAAGATAACGAAATTGTCGTAAAAAAAGGATAAGTACATCTTAAGAAGGATCTATAGCTCCATCATGTTGCGGTGTCTAAGTTCCATCCGCACGCCGACGCTCCCCCGCCTCTATTCCTTTAAGATAAAAGAAAAAGAGGTGGATCACATGATGAATTGGAGCTATGATCTTGTCAAAATCATGTATGAGGAAAAATTAAAAGAGCTGCTTTTAATTGAAACCGCTCAAAGAAATTAAAAAGAAACTCCCTTTATATCAGAGGGAGTTTCTTTTTTAAGGTAATAGAAAGCGCTTTCGTCAAAAATTCTTCACAGAAACTGCCTTAATTTGATATTCAGACTAAAACCCTTCTAGAAGACACCGATATTAACTATAGAAAAAGATAGTTAAAGGATTTGGTGAGATAATGGACAAAACATCGTTAATAGGTATTATTTTAGCATTTATTGCACTGAGTGTCGGTATGGTTCTGAAAGGTGTAAGTCTAACCGCTCTTATCAACCCAGCGGCTATATTGATCATTGTGGTTGGGACGATTGCAGCTGTTGTCATCGCATTCCCATCTAGTGAAATTAAGAAAACACCAAAATTGTTCGGCAAAATTTTTAAAGACAACAAGCTTCCAACGATTCAAGAAATGATCCCTCTTTTTTCAAACTGGGCACAAATTGCGCGTCGTGAAGGTCTTTTAGCATTAGAAGCTAGCATTGAGGAAGTAGATGACGATTTCCTTAAGAACGGCTTAAGCATGGCGGTTGACGGTCAAAGTGCAGAATTTATTCGCGACGTCTTAACAGAGGAAGTTGACGCCATGTCTGAAAGACATCAGTCAGGCGCATTAATCTTTACACAAGCCGGTACATACGCTCCGACGCTTGGTGTACTTGGCGCCGTTGTCGGACTTATTGCTGCACTTGCTAACATGGGAGATATTGAAGCACTTGGACATGCAATCAGTGCAGCCTTCGTTGCCACACTGCTTGGGATTTTTACAGGGTATGTGTTATGGCATCCATTTGCCAACAAGCTAAAGCGTAAATCAAAGGAAGAAGTAAAACTTCGTCTAATTATGATTGAAGGGATCCTTTCTGTTCTTGAAGGTCAATCTCCAAAAGTGATTGAACAAAAACTTCTCATGTACTTACCAGCGAAAGAACGTGCAAATCTTGTCATTGAAGAAGGAGAAAAACAAAATGGCTAGGAAACGTAAAAAACATGATCACGATGACCATGTAGATGAATCTTGGCTGATCCCTTATGCCGATCTTCTGACGCTTCTACTCGCTCTCTTCATTGTGCTTTTTGCATCAAGTTCGATTGATGCGGCAAAGTATGAACAGATGGCCAAGTCTTTTAATGTCGTCTTTACGGGCGGTACAGGTGTCATGGATCAAACCAGCATGCAAAGCACTGAAGAAACTGAAAATAGCAACCAGACCAAAAAAGCAGCTGAAGAAGATGAAGAAGCTCAAGCGAAAGCTCGAGATCATGCCGTTCTCACAAAGGTCAAAAAGCAAGTGGATTCCTTCATTGCCAATAAGAAACTTGGAGCTAAGCTCGAAACAAAGCTCACGGACGAAGGTTTGCTCATTACGATAGAAGACAGTATCTTCTTTGATTCTGGCCGGGCGATTATTCGACCTCAAGATGTCCCGTTAGCAAAGGAAATCTCAAAACTACTCGTCATTAACCCCGCTCGTGACATCGTCATTAGCGGACATACTGATAATGTTCCGATCAGAAATTCAGAATTTGAATCCAACTGGTATTTAAGTGCCATACGTGCTGTAAACTTTTTAAGTATTCTTCTTGAGAACAGCAATTTAAACCAAGAAAACTTTAGTACAAAAGGTTTCGGTGAATTCAAGCCAATCGCTTCAAATGACACAGCAGAAGGCAGAAGTAAAAACCGACGCGTAGAAGTACTTATTTTACCGATTGAGAAAAAAGCAAAATAAAAAAGGGAGCCCTCGGCTTCCTTTTTTATTTATTCTTTATGATCATATAAATGTTTTGCACGCAGTCCCACATGTTTAAGCATGTCAATGCAGGCATCCTTCTCTTCTTCGCTCAGGACACTGATCATCTCATGAATTTCTTTCGCATGATCTGGGAAGATATCATCAAGCAAAGCTCGTCCCTGCTCGGTAATATGCGCAAATGTGACCCTGCGGTCTTCTGCACAAGCCTTACGACTAAGGAGTTCTTTCTTCTCCAATTTATCGACCACATACGTGATGCTGCCGCTTGCAAGTAAAATCTTATCACCGATTTGCTGAAGCGGCTGATCCCCTTTATGATACAGCAATTCTAATACTGCAAATTCAGTCGGATTCAGCCCGTGCTTCACAATATGTTTGTTCATGTGATGATTAATTGAGCGATAGGCACGTGATAATACAATAAATAATTTCAAAGATTTTTCAACATTATGATTTTCCATTTTTTATCATCCTTTATGAAATACACCCCACTAATGTGACATTAATAAACAATAAGTAAAATGTCAACATCTTGATCCATCTTTAGCATGAAAATGAGACCAGAACGAATCACCTAATTTTTTAAAAATCACACAAGTCATCGTAATAAAGATAGGTTCAATGCTATAATAAGTCTATTAGGTAATACGTTGGAGCGATGAATGATGAGTATACTGAAAGGGTTTTGGAAGAAGATCAGGCTGTACCTTATTTTGGTCATGATTCCAACCCTAATCATTAGTTATTTTATCTATGAAAAAGAAACGGAAAAAATCGACTTAAAAAACAAACAAACTGCTACACTTATGTTAAATATTCACAAAAACCAAATGAATTATTTAATTAGTGAAACAGAAGCGAGATTAACTTCACTTGCCATGGGATTTGACCAGCCTCTTGAGACGAAAAAAGTAAAAAACATCCTAGAGAAAATCTATAAACAAGAACCTCGTTTTTCAGGTCTGTATCTCCTAGACAAAAAAGGAAATGTAACAGTAAGCACCACACCATTAAAGGAAAAAATCAACCTATCATTCAGAGATTACTTTAAGCGCATTCAAGTGACCAAGCAGACGGTGATCACAGATAACTATGTGAGCCGAATTACAAAACAGCGGATTCTTTCCATTTGCGTGCCTGTGCTGGATGAAAACGAAGAAGTCACCAATGTGCTAGTCGCCGCCATTCAAATTGATTATTTAAGAAATATTATGAATGTATTGAACCCTGATCTTCATTTTAAGATGCTGAATCAAAATGGACATGTCGTGTTTACAAGTGGTCCACAGCCAGCATCAGAAAATGGCAGCACCGTGTCTACATATTTAGATGAAAACAGCTGGAAGCTAGAGGTCTATCCGCAGCGCGCTTCTACAGGTGAAGTGCTGTCTGTTATGCTGATCCCTTTATCCAGTGCTTTTATTTTATTAAATATTTTATTCACACTTGTTCAATATGTCATTTTAAGGCGTCAAACCCAGCAGGAGCGTCACCAAAATGAAGCGCAAAAGCTTGAATTAATCGGAACCCTCGCAGCAAGTACGGCACACGAAATTCGCAACCCATTAACAGGGATTAGTGGATTTATACAGCTTTTGCAAAAGAAGTATCACTCTGAAGAAGATCAGCTCTATTTTTCTGTCATTGAAGAAGAAATTAAACGAATCAATCAAATCGTCAGTGAGTTTCTTGTATTAGGGAAACCAACGGCAGAAAAATGGCAGAATAACTCTGTCAAAGAAATTGTCAGTGAGATCATGCCGATCGTTTTCTCTGAGGCGAACCTTTATAATGTTGAGGTTGATTTGCAAATTAATACGATTCAAGATGTTGGAGTTTATTGCACAAAAGATCACATTAAACAAGTCGTATTAAATGTAGCGAAGAACTCATTAGAAGCGATGCCAAATGGCGGTCATTTGAAGATTTTGATTGAGGCTGAAAAAGAACATGTCATTATTAAAGTGAAGGATACGGGTGAAGGCATATCAGAAGAAATGTTAAAACATATCTTCCTCCCTTTTATTACGTCGAAGGAAAAAGGGACAGGTCTTGGGCTTGTCGTGTGTAAACGAATCATTTCGATGTATGGCGGAACAATTGATATCGAGAGCGAAGTGAATAAAGGATCAACCGTCGTGATCATGCTTCCTTCTGCTCACTCAGCATAGCTGAAACATTCAGCCGGTTTTGCTTAGGCAAGACCGGTTTTTTCATGTCAATAAGAGGGACGGTTCACAGATAGAAGACTCATTTGAGATACAAGATCATGAAAGGAGCGGGCAGATTGTTTCTCATGAAAAAGGAGATGCTGATACTCATTCATCAGGTTGTCCAGTTCTTGACTATATTTAATTGTCGTCTCACCAGTGTAGCCTTCTGCTTGAGCAGCTTCTACCATCTGTTTTCTCTTCTCATCAATGGACATTAGCAATTGTTCTTTTCTTACATAAATATTCATGATCTCAGCTCCCGCAATGAATTCGACTGTCTATGCTCAAAATGATCCGACACCAAAATTATACTTTATTTGTAAATTAAATTAAATATGCTAATTTTATTTAATTTTTTACAGCCTAAAGACCTCTTACCCAATCATATTTGGGGGTAAACTTCAAATTTGGACAGGACTGACACATGGATTAAACAGAATTTTATCCTATGTAGAAGATCAAAATCAACTATTTTCTTTCTCATTTTATGTCTATTTCCCTAAAAAAAAGCTGATCTTCCGCCTCATGCGGAATGATCAGCTTTTGTCATTAAACCTTTTCTTCCTCGTAAATTGGCACCCAGCCCTCAGTTGTGACAAATATGCGAACGGCAACCACTTTTCGATCCTCTTGAAGTGTAAAATAGTGACGAATATGTGGCGGAACAGAAATTAAATCGCCTGGATTCAGTCTCACGTCAAAAAAGACGCCATCCTTACCTTGAATGGCAAAGATTCCATGTCCGCTTACAATAAAGCGTACTTCGTCATCTGTATGGTGATGCTCACGCTGAAAATTTTGGAGCAGGTCATCTAGGTTTGGTGTGGCGTCAGATAATGAAATCACATCCTGCGCTTTGTATCCTCGTTTTTCAGATATACTCTCGATTTCCTTTTGGAAAACAGTCAAAATCTCTTCCTTTTCCTCATCTGTTAAATCATACTTTTCTGATAATCGGTTTGGCAGCTTTGCAATATCCCAATGCTCATAAATGACCCCTTGGTTTTCTAAATAGGCTGCCACCTCTTGCTCGCTTTCAAGTAATGTGTTCTCTTCGTTATGAATCAAAATCGTCGCCATGTGCTTTTCCTCCTTTTTATGTGACAAGCTGCTTTTGATAAAGCGTTAATTTCAAGTGGTAGCTAAACAAAAATTCATACGCCTCTAATACTCGTTTTGCTTCTGAGGCTGTTTTTCCCCAGACTGTGATGCCGTGATTTCGAATGAGCACAGCACCTGATTCCGACTCTTCAGTGAGATGCTTTGCAAATTGTGCTGCAAGATGCGGGATATGGGCTGGATTTTCAATAATCGGTAACGACACTTCTGCTTCCTCTTCCCAGTAACCAAGCGCTTTGATGATTTCGTTTCCTTTGAAACGAACCTCGCCCTTATCCCCATACAGCTCAGACATCACATTATTATCGATTGTATGAACATGGAGACAGCAGCCTGCATTCGTCTGCTCATACACGTAGTTGTGAAGCAAAGTTTCAGCTGATGGTCTTAGCGGTTCGTTCGGATCAACAGGCTTACCTGCTGCATTTACTAAAACAAAGTCTTCATCTGTTTCTTTTCGTTTATCTTTACCGCTTGCCGTCACCAAAAACGTGATTGGATCATCCGACACCTTGATCGATAAATTGCCGCTTGTTCCGTAAAACCAGTCTCTTTGTGCCAGTTCACGTTTGACGTCTGCTAGCTCCTGCCAGCGCTTGCTCTTTGCGTCTGCCATTCCTTCACTTCCTTTATTTGATCAAATTGTGCTTTAAGATCAATAAATGTTTCATACTCTAGATGGACAAGCCCGAGCTCTTTACATTCGTTTAGCAAGTAGTCACGCGCAAATGTGAGATCCGCATGCTTTGCCGCCTCCACATCGGTGACTGAATCTCCAATCATGATAATGAAGTCATTCTCACAGGTCAGCTCTCGAATGATTGACGGCTTGCAGCATCCGCAGCCATTTTGACATTGCGAATCGCAGGCATGCGGCCATTCAATCTGAATATGCTCTTCCCCAAATGACGCATGATTGCAATAAATATCGTCTCGATCCACAATGCCCTCGAGTATGGGATAAACAAAGAAGTCCATCCCGCCGCTTAGCACATAGAAGGGAATATCAGCCTTTTTCACATGATCAACAAATTGCTTGAATCCTTCTCGAATCTCTGTATCTTCTAAAATAAACGATTGAATGGCTTCTTTTTGATCACTCGTCAGTAATTGAAACATCTGCCCGACGCCTTCTTGAATGGTGATCTCCTTTGTGAGAACATCGTCCTTCAGCTTCGTCCATTCACTTGGTGCAAAGTGTTTCATGATGCGAATGATATTATCATTTTTCGTAATGGTTCCATCAAAATCACAACATACAATTGGTTTTTTCATTTATTCTGCTACCCTTCCCCATAGTTCAAGTGCTGCTTTTAAGTCTTGGCAAGAAGCTGCCTTCTCTTGGATCGACTCTCCATGTATCACCGCTTCAATGATCGATCGAAATGCTTTCCCTCCGCCGATGGCTCCACGCGGATGTCCGTGAATTCCTCCACCAGCATTTATCACATGATCGAGTCCAAAATCTTTCATCAAAACTGGAACCATTCCAGGATGAATGCCTGCTGACGGAACAGGGAACGTTTTTTGAACCGAATCCTCTTTTACACAAGCTTCATAGATTCCAAAGGCATCTTTTTTCGGAAGTGCGACCGACCCATACGGTGAGGGAAAAAGACTCAAATCAGCGCCTGCATATCGATTTAATTTACCTAAAAGAAGAGAATGGGAGAATCCATATTCGTGCGATGTTGTCAAAGCGCCGCTTACTGCGGGATGGGCCATAATAGGCAATCGAATATCTGGATCCTCAGCTAAGCTTTGCATGACATCTAACCCGTAGGCAAAAACATTGAATAAGAGTGCATCTGCTCCAAGCTCAGCTGCCTTTCTTGCTCGATCCTTTAGTTCAAAGGTTCTGCCTGTTAAATTAACGGCATATAGCGTTCGGTGCCCTGTCTCTTCATATGTTTCTTTTAATATCTTTTTTCCTTCTTTGATTCGTTCTTCAAAAGGGGCTAGTGGGCTCTCAAATAAAATTTCATCGTCTTTGATAAAGTCAACGCCGCCTAATGCTTGTAAACGGAGCTGTTCTTTTAAATCTGCCATATCACGGCCAATGACACCTTTAAAAATACTCATCAACAAAGGTCGATCAAACACGCCTACTTTTTTTCGTATGCCATCAATTCCAAATACCGGTCCTGGCAGACTTCTTTTCAATCGATCCGAGAATTGAATGTCGATTAGCTTCACTTTTCCATCTAGTGAAAGCTTTCCAAAGATCGTCGTCAAAACGGCCGGAATATCCGCTGAAAAGTTAGCCTCAGGATAAGCAATGGTCACCTCAGATTGATATAGGCCATTTTCGGCTGGAGCAAACTTTTCTGATACCTTTTCCACCCGGCCTTTATGCTTTTGAAGCTGCTCTTTTTTGAGCTGCGGCAAATCCGTCCATGATCCAACTGTTAAACCAAGCGCGATCTGCTCCGCTTTTCGGTTTACTTGTTCATCCTCTCGATGTGTTAATACGTATGTTGCCAGTAATTCACTCACTAGGAATCCCCTTTCGATTGCGTCATGCATATGGTCAATAAAAAAACCTCTCCAAGTGCTTTATCAGCGCCTTAAAGAGGTTGTTTCGTGTCATTCATCCGAATCTTATCTCTCAGCGCTTGCTGCAAGAATTAGCACCGTGCTTCATGGAAGTCGGTTGCCGGGCTTCATTGGGCTAGTCCCTCTGCCTACTCTTGATAAGAATATTCAATTTTCTTAAATATTGTCTGAATTATCGCACCGTTTATTCATGTTGTCAATGGCTTATTTTCAAACAGATTCAAGGAATCGATTCGCCGAGCGGCTTCTTTTAACCGCTCCTCATTTGTTAAAAGTCCTACTCTCACGTATCCTTCACCGTGAGTACCAAACCCATTCCCCGGCGCCACAACCACATGTGCTTTCTCTAATAATACGCCAGCAAAAGATTCAGATGTATATCCTTCTGGCACCTTTAGCCAAGCAAAAAACGACCCCTTTGGTGCAGTGACCTCCCAGCCAATCTCCTTGCAGGCAGCAATCCACACATTTCGCCGATTCTCATATCGATCATTTTGCACCTGTACGCACGTTTGGTCGCTTAACAAAGCTTCCGCTGCCGCATCTTGAGTGGCTTTAAACAGTGAAACAAACAGGTGATCCTGATAAAGCTCAATCGCTTCAATAACAGACGGATTTCCTGCTGCAAAACCTACTCTCCAGCCGGCCATATTATACGTTTTAGACAATGTGTATATTTCAATTCCTGTCTCTTTCGCTCCATCTGTTTGCAAAAAGCTGATTGGCTTTTCCCCATCAAACCCAATGCCGCCATAGGCAAAATCATGGACAACACAGAGCTTGTGATCTTTTGCGAATGTAACGGTTTCTTCAAAAAATGAACGGCTTGCCGTGGCACCTGTCGGATTGTTGGGATAATTTAAATACATCAACTTTGCTTTTTCCTTAACATCCTCAGGCAACCTGTCATAGTCAGGTAAAAAATCATTTTGTTCAAGAAGCGGCATCGTCACCATCTGAGCTCCAGCAAGTACGGCACCTGACCAATAATCAGGATAACCTGGGTCTGGAACAAGGAGCGTATCACCCGGATTCAGCAGGCATTGCGGCAGCTCAACAAGCCCCGCTTTCCCGCCAAATAAAATCGCAATTTCCGTCATCGGATCAAGCGTGACACCATATTCTCTTTCATAAAAGGCAGCGGCAGCCTTTTTTAATTTCGCTGTTCCGCGGAATGACGAGTATTGATGATTTTCAGGTTTTAATACCGCTTCCTGCATGGCTTTTACAATGTGCGCGGGAGTTGGCTGGTCAGGATTTCCCTGCCCTAAATTAATAATATCTGCGCCTTCCTGCACCTTTTTCTGGACCTTTTGGACAAGGGATGCAAAAAATTGTGTCGGTAATTGTTTCAATACATCTGATTGCTGGAATTCCATTTTTCTTCACCTTCTATTCAAGTTACGTAGCAATACAAATACTGTAATTGATTGTTTTACGAATTGTAAAGCAATTTTGAAAAAGGATTGACATGTGAAGCGCAGCTCTGATAATATCTTGAATTAAGAAATGCAAACAGACACGAGACAATGACATATTGATTTCTCTTATCGAGAGTTGGGCGAGGGATTTGGCCTTTTGACCCCAACAGCAACCGACCGTTAATACCACTGTGAAGTGGGGCGCAGCAAGTAAGCGCCAAGACAATTGTCTTATAGGGCACGGTGCTAATTCCATCAGACGTATGTGCTGAGAGATAAGAGAGGCTTTGAGCATACACGCCATCAAGCCTCTTTCTCTCAGGAGAAAGAGGCTTTTTTATATGATTTGGAGGGGAAGCAATTGGTTACACTTACGGCATCATATGAAGAATTAACAGAAAGCTCGGCAGTTGCACTCGCAATTAGACTTGGCTTGATCCAAGAAAGTAGTCATTTGACATGTACGGAAATCGGGGACGGGAATTTAAATTACGTCTTTCATATTTTTGATCATAAACAAGAAAAAGGTTTGATCATCAAGCAGGCACTGCCCTACGCCAAGGTGGTCGGAGAGAGCTGGCCGCTTACATTAGACCGTGCGAGAATCGAAAGTACTGCCCTGATCAAGCAGTCAGAGTATACACCGCACCTCGTACCAGCAGTCTATTATTCAGATACAGCTCTTGCTGTGACGGCAATGGAGGATCTATCACACCTCGAAATCGTCAGAAAAGGGCTAATTGCCGGAAAACAATATCCGCATTTATCCGATCATGTCGGAGAATTTTTAGGAAAAACACTTTTTTACACTTCTGACTTTGCCACAAATCCTAAAATTAAAAAACAATTTGTGAAGCAATTTACGAATCCGGACCTTTGTGACATTACCGAAAAGCTCGTCTTCACAGATCCTTTCTTTGATAGCGGCACAAATGATTTCGAAGAAGAATTAAGAGAAGCTGCCGAAGCGCTTTGGGCAGATCTTGAAGTGCAGGCAAAAGCAGCTGAATTGAAGCGTATTTTCCTGACATCTGCCGAAACACTTGTTCATGGAGATCTTCATACAGGCAGTATTTTTGCAAGTGAGACGGAAACAAAAATCATTGATCCAGAATTCGCTTTTTATGGTCCCTTCGGATTCGATATTGGTCATTTTATCGCTAACCTGTTCCTAAATGCTTTGTCCCGTGAGAATGAACACGATCAGCAGCACCTTTTTGACCATGTCGTCAATGTATGGGCAACCTTCAAAGAAGTGTTCGCAAAAGCTTGGAAAGAAGACAGCATTGAAGCGTTTAGTGTATCAGACAGTTTTTTAGAAACAACCTTTAACCGTATTTTAAAAGAAGCGACAGGCTTTGCAGGCTGTGAACTTGTCCGCCGAACGATTGGCCTTGCTCATGCCGCTGATCTCGATGCGATCCCATCACCATCTAAACGGATTCAGCAGAAAAAAGCAGCACTTACGCTCGGAAAAACATTCATCAAACAATATCATGCAGTGGAAACAGCGTCTGACCTCGTCGCATTATTCCAGCAATCTGTAAAGGAGTGACGGGTTTTGTCTAAAGAATTTGAAGTCCCCCGTTCTGTCGAATGGGAAGAAAACCATATTAACATTTTGAATCAGCAAAAATTACCGGCTGAAACTGAGTTTGAGCATCTATATACAAAAGAAGACGTGTATGATGCCATTGTCACGTTAAAAGTGCGGGGAGCACCTGCCATTGGCATTACAGCAGCTTTTGGACTGGCGCTCAGTGCCCAAGACATTGAGACAGAAGAAATTGATGTGTTTAGACAAGAAGTCATTCAGATAAAAGAATATTTAAACAGTGCTCGTCCAACCGCTGTGAATCTAGCCTGGGCATTAGAGCGATTGTTGCAACGCATTGATCGTGCAGCTTCGGTCAATGCAGCCAAAACAGACCTTGTCCATGAGGCCATTCAAATTCAAATTGAAGATGAAGAAACATGCAGACAAATCGGTCAAAATGCACTCCAGCTCTTTAAATCGGGTGATCGGATTATGACCATTTGCAATGCAGGGTCCATCGCCACGAGCCGGTACGGAACAGCCCTTGCTCCATTTTATTTAGCCAAAAAGAAAAATCTCGACCTTCACATTTATGCCTGTGAAACACGCCCTGTTCTCCAAGGGGCTAGGCTGACAACATGGGAACTCATGCAAGGCGGCGTAGATGTGACGCTCATTACAGATAACATGGCAGCCCATACGATGAAAGAAAAACAAATTTCTGCAGTCATTGTTGGAGCTGATCGCATTGCCCGTAATGGAGATACGGCAAACAAGATTGGCACGTTAAGTCTCGCCATTTTAGCCAAGCATTTTCAAATTCCGTTTTTTATAGCTGCACCGCTTTCTACCTTTGATATCTCAACCAAAAACGGGGCAGATATTCCAATAGAAGAGCGTGACCCGCTGGAAGTAAAGGAATTAAACGGCGTCCAAATTGCACCACCTGATGTTCAGGTATTCAATCCCGCCTTTGATGTCACTCCTCACCATCTCATTTCAGGGATCATTACAGAGAAAGGGATTATTACGTCGAACTATACAGAAGAGATTGATGCTCTGTTCACTGAAAGCATCTCACTCTGATCATAAAAAAAGCGCCGTGTACTTCTTATTTAAGAGCACCGCGCTTTTTTATTTCATTCGTTTTTGCTAAAATTTCTTTTTTCTGTTCTTCTGTCAAAACCTTCATTTTGACACATAGTGATGTGACGGCATACATTTTATTCTTTTTGTCCCAAAACATTCCCTAGCGCCCTCCTTTTTCCCTCAACCAACTTTTTTAGCTTAATAAAAGGATATGTCGCACGGAAAACATTTGGAACAGGTCAATCGATTTATTTTTGAACAAATGGGATACCTTCTAATTCAAGCAGAACCGCTTTTATATCTGTCTTCGTTCCTGCATAGCCCGTCAGAGAACGGTCTTTTCCAATCACTCTGTGACAAGGGATAAAAATAGGTAATGCATTGCGTCTATTGGCTTGTCCAATCGCTCTCACAGCCTTTGGGTTACCAATTGCTTCTGCAATGTCTGCATAACTTTTTGATTCACCATACGGAATAGTCGAAAGTGCTGCCCACACTTGCTCTTGAAACGAAGTTCCCTTTTGCTTGAGCGGGAGATCGAATTCTTGGCGCTCACCCTTGAAATATTCATCTAGCTGCTTTTTTGCTTCTTGTAATACAGACGTTTCTTCTTCTTTTAGATTGGCTTCCTGTTTTTTTGCTAAAAACGGCTCATCATCAAACATCACTTCGATGATGGCATCGTCTTTTTCTAGTATGTATAGTGCCCCAATTGGTGCGTGATAGACGGTATAATACACATTAATGCTCTCCTTCTTGTTTCTTCTGCCTCAGTGGCAGCGTGAGATGGAAGACGGTTCCTACCCCTTCCTCACTTTCTACCTCAATCGTTCCTTGATGCTCTTCAATAATTTTATAACTAACCATTAAGCCAAGTCCAGTTCCTCTTTCTTTTGTCGTATAAAATGGTTCCCCTAGACGCCTCAGCTTGTCCTCTGCCATTCCGCAGCCTTCATCCCGCAGTGAAATGACAATATGCTCTTCGCCCTTCCGCTGAATGCTCACATAGACATTTCCTTTTCTCGGCATGACTTCAATTGCATTTTTTAAAATGTTAATAAAGACTTGTTTTAATTGGTTTTGTTCACAATAAATGAGCGGAATCTCATCAATCACATTGAGATGCATTTGAACGTTGCCAAGATTCGCCTGTGCGTGCAACAGATCCATCGTGTCTTTCACAATTTGCACCACATTTTTTTCTTCAAATACGATGGCTTGCGGCTTTGCTAAAATCAAAAATTCGGTGATGATCGATTCAATTCTTTTCAGCTCTGAAGTGATGACATTGAAATAGAGCGAATACTCCCCTTCTATATTTCCTTTTAGCAGCTGAATGAAGCCTTTTAATGCTGTCATCGGGTTTCTAATTTCATGCGCAATTCCAGCGGCAAGCTCTCCAACCACATGAAGGGTATCTGATTTTCTCACCCGCTCTTCTAATTCCTTCCGCTCTGTCACATCTCTAAAGATCGCCAAATTCATATTATGAATGATGTTGCGTTTAAAAGAGAATTCCAATATCCGCTGATCTGGGTGGTTCAGCACAAATGGCACTTCATTGTCCATTTCATCTAATGACATCGCCTGGGCAGGCTGTGCCAAATGTTCAATTTGATAAGGCGCAAGGATATGGAAAAGGTTCATTTCCGTTAAATGATCACTTTTCAATCCTAGTAGCTCGCTTGCGGATGGATTGACTTCGATAATGCGGTATTGGTTATCAAACAGAACAATGCCGTCCATTGATCCATTAAATACTTTACGAAATTTGAGCTCACTTTCGCGCAGCTCCTCCTCCATCCTTTTTCGATCACTCACATTACGTAAAATGGTTAAGTGCTGTCCTTCTAATACCGCATGCTTTGATGTAAACTCGAGCTCTTTAAACTGACCATTTGCCATTCTGAACAAAAGCTCTTCCCTTATTTCGTGATTCCGAATATATCGTCTTCTAGTCGGTCTATATCTCTGATCAGATTTCACGAGAAAGTCTGTGAGTTTTTTGCCAATCAGTGAATGCATAGGCAATTCAAAAATGCGGCAGGCTGATTCATTGGCTCTCACAATCTCTCCATCATCTGCCCAAATGATGATCGCATCCATTGCATTTTCAAAAATTTCTCTAAAGCGTTCCTCACTTTTTAAAAGCTTTTCTTCCATTAACCTTTTTTCTGTAATATCCCGCATGATGGACATATAAAAACCGCTCATCACATTTGATGTAATGGTGAGCTCGAATAATTTGTACTGGCCAGATTGAAGGGTAACGGGAAGTTCTCCCTTGGCTTTCCCTGTTTCTTTAAGTGATGTTAAAAGGTGCTGTAAGGATGGAAGATTTTCTTTGTCGACAAATTCATGTAAATAGCGATCGGTTAAATCAGTCTTTTGCAGCTCAAAGCTCTGACAAAAAGAATGATTCGCATCAATCATGCAGCCATCCTGATCAAAAATGACCATCCCGTCAATGGCTCGGTCAAACAAATCTTTGAACAGCTGCTCATTCATGGAGCGTTCTCGTTCTAATATTTTCTTTGAGGAAATATCTCGCATGACGACAATATATTGCTGATTCATGGTGTCGTGCTCTGCGACAAATTCAATGTATTTTGTTTCACCATTTTCCAGCTGAATGGAGATTTCTCTTTTTAACGTACCTTTTCGAAAAAATAGATCGAGTGAGCATTCAATTTTATCTTTCGGGATGCCGTAAAGGAAATCTAGAACGGATTTATTGAGGAGGTCTTCTTTCGGTGTCTGTACAAGCCTGCATGTTGCTTCATTGGCTTGGATGATGTTGAGGTGCTGATCAAATATAAAAATGGCATCTAACGTCTTATTTAACAGCATTTTTTGCTGCATCAACTCTGTTCGCAAATATTCGTTCTCTTTTTCTAATTTTCTGATATCTTCTGCGCCATCGAGCGTTTCAGTCATTCTCTTACACTCCTTTTCCAGCCTCATTCCTCTACAATATTTCTACAATATTTTCATTGTTCCTTCATTCGACTCATAAAAAAAGATAACTTTTTACACGAAGACTGTCTCATTTATTTCATTTGGATGACAGGATCGAACCTCGATTCTCTTTTCTTACGCTTCTTTTACAGCCGTTCTACAATTTCACATCAAATAGCGAAATGAGCCAAAATGTATTTTAAAATGGGGCAAATACGGGAACAGTGCACTTAGAACATTTATGTTTAAAATCGAGCAGGAAAGGTGATGTTATGGTATCTTCACGAGATAGTTATTTTGATAATGCGAAATTTCTTCTGATTTTTCTAGTTGTTTTTGGTCATTTGTTACGATCATTCATTCATGATAATGATTGGATGCTTTATTTATACAAGTTTATTTATACTTTTCATATGCCTGCCTTTATTTTGGTTTCCGGCTTCTTTGCAAAAGGGTTTAGAAAGCCAGGTTTTATGAAAAAAGTTGCTATTAAGCTGATCATCCCATATTTCATTTTTCAGGTGATCTATTCCGTTTACTATTATCTCTTGCAGGATCAAAGCATGGCCAATTTAAATCCAATTGATCCGCAATGGTCTTTATGGTTTTTAATTAGTTTATTCTTTTGGAATTTGCTGCTCATTCCTTTTTCTAAACTGCCATTTCACTGGGCGATGATCGTCAGTTTGTCGATTGCGTTACTTGTCGGTTACGTGGACAGTATTAGCAATACACTGAGCTTATCACGTACGTTTGTCTTTTTGCCAATGTTTTTAGCAGGCTTCTATTTAAAAAAGCAGCATTTTGAATTCATCCGTACAAGTAAAGGAAAGCTGTCAGCACTTCTTGTATTAATGGCTGTATTCATGTTTTGCTATTTCTATGAATTTGATTATTCCTTCTTATTTGGATCACAGTCATATGCTTCTCTTGGTGATGAGGGAGTGATTGCGGCAATGAAACGAATGGCATGGTATCTGCTTGCATTCGGCGCTACATTCAGCTTCTTTGCTTTAGTGCCAACACGCCGGTTCTTCTTTACAAAATGGGGCACAAGAACGTTATATGTGTATTTATTACATGGCTTTGTAATTAAGCTACTTAGAACGACTTGGTTTGATGACTGGGCCTTGAATGCAGCAAGTGTTCTCATGTTATTGCTGCTGACCATTCTGTTAACCTTTACCCTGTCTAGCACCTTTGTTAAAACCGTTGCACAGCCAGTGATTGAGCTCAAAATGACCAATCTCATGCGTACAATCACCGGCAGGCAGGGCAGTTATAGCAAATAAAAAACGATCCCGCGCGGATCGTTTTTTCTATTTTTCATTCATGTGTCCATTGTGACATTCAGCATCTTTCTTAGGCTTTACAAGCGTATCAATCCATTTGCTGCTGTTGATATCTCCAAGCTCACTACCAAATTCCTCTTCTAAGATATCTGGGTCCATTGGCTTTTTATGGTCTTTCATGTCCTTGCTTTTTACATGCTTCTTAGTCACGAGATCCTCCCCCTTGTTTCCCTTTATGAGAATTTCGGTTTGCTTGACGATCTCTTGAATGTTCATCAAATTGGGTTTGTCCTTGATCATGTGCCATGCTTTCTGTCGGTGTCATATTATTTGTCAGTGCTTCATTGTTCGCTGCTTTTCTTTTCATCTGAAATCAGTCCTTTTTTGACATATTTAGTTCTTCTCTTAATTGGTCTAGAAGTTCCTTCATTTGTTTGACCGTCACCGGCTTTTCCTCTGGCTTTAACTCATAGCCGATTTGTCCATTGGCTTCTAGGGTGGCTTTTTTGAGACTGCTGATGTCTGTAATGCCTTGCTGCTTTAAGCGCATTTTGAATTCATCCCTTGTGAGCCGCGTTTTCTTAAGTTTGTGATCAAGCATTTCTCCATCCTGCAAAATGACCACAGATTTCCCTGAAACCAATTTTTCAAAGAAATCAGATTGGATAGACAATTTTTCCATGATGACGAGTGCAATGATAAATGTAGCGGCGGCATAAATCGTTTCAAGTAAATTGTGCTCAATAAAGGGTTGGATAATAATCGATCCGATTGAAATCATGATCACTGTTTGTTGAACAGTTAATTGACTAATGGATTTAGGCCCTGCTATTCTCAGCAGCAAGGTACCAACTAGCAGCATGACAATTGCTTTCCATATTACATCCAGCACGACTCGTTCACCTCTTACCTATAGATTGCGAACATCCCATGTGATTTAGCCAGTTAGATAATGGAAATAAAAAAACAGCATTCGCTCGGAATGCTGTTTAGCCGATGATGACGCGCTCTTTCGGATAATGATAATTCGCTTCGCTTTCTCTTCGGCCAATTAAATATAAGAAGCTTGGAATGCCGATCCGTCCAATAAACATGACGACCATAATGATACATTTACCGAACACCGTAAGGTCCGAGGTGATTCCAAGCGATAGCCCTGTTGTTCCGAATGCAGAGCAAACTTCAAATAAATTTTCTAGAAGTGTATTATGCTCGGATAAGGATAACAGGAACGTAGCGCCAAACACCAAAATAAAGGCCATCATCGTCACCATCAAGGATTTGTTAATATCCGCTTGATGAAGCTCTCTTTTGAAAATTTTAATGGACTTATTTCCCCTAGCAAAATGAAACAGTGCGAGTAAATTAAGGGCAAATGTAGTTGTTCGAATTCCGCCTCCCACAGAGCTTGGGGAAGCCCCGATAAACATAAGCATACATAGAAATAAAAGGGTCGGTTCTGTCAGCTGGGTAATATCTAATGTTGTCAAACCCCCACTTCTTGTTGCGGTCGATTGGAAAAAAGAATAAAACAAGATTTCGTGCCAGCTTTTCCCTAGGAAGCTGAACCCGGCTTCAAGTGCATATATGCCAATCGCTCCAACAACGACAAGACCGCCAAACGTAATCGTTGTGATTTTTGTAAACAATGAAAACGATGCGTGCTTTCGGTCCTGATTAAATAAATAATCCTTTACTTCGACGAGCACAGGAAAGCCAATCGCTCCAAAGATGATCAGCAGCATCGTAATAAATTGGACAAAATAATCATCTTTGTAAGGGATGAGCGAGTTCCCTGTAATATCAAAGCCCCCATTGGTGGTCGCACTAATACTTGAGAAGAAGCCATGCAAGAATGCTCCTTGCACATCGTAATATTTGAGAAAATACATGCTTAAAATCAGACCGCCTAAAAACTCAATGAGCAAAATTAAATATAAGACCTGCTTCATTAATTTCACAATACCTGATAAATTGCTCTGGTTTTGATCTGCCATGATGAGCTTTCTTTCTTTAATCCCAATCCTTTTTCGCATGACAATCCACACAAAGGTACCGAGCGTCATAATGCCGATACCTCCGATTTGCAGGACAAACGCAAGGATCCACATACCTGCCACACTAAATGTTTGCGAGGTATCAACGACAGTGAGTCCTGTGACACTTACCGCACTCACCGCCGTAAATAGAGCATCAATAAATGTCCATTTCACTCCCTCTTGATGAGCCACTGGGAGGCTGAGAAGAATAAGTGATACGGTTACAGCAAGAAAATAATAGAGGGCAATCAGCTGAAATGCTGACAGCCGGTCAATTAGCTTTTTGATAGGATTCATTGTCATTCCTTCTTTTATCTATCTTTTCGAATACTTTATCATTTTAATGAAAAGAGACATGATTTTAAAGATATTTTATGCTTTATTTTCTTTTTCATCAAAAAGAAAAAGACATCCTGATGTAGAATGTCTTTTCGTCTTTCTTATTTTGCTTCTAGTCTTCTGATTCTTTCGTTTAAATCAGGGTGTGTTGAGAAAAGAGAAGCTTTTCGTTTACCACTGATTTTAAGCGTAGCAACTGCTGTTTGATCATCATCTTTGATTCTTGACGTATACGCCTCAAGTGAGCGAAGCGCATGAACCATTTTATCTTTACCGGCAAGGTCAGCTCCGCCTCGGTCTGCATGGAATTCACGGTGTCTAGAATATGCAAACACGACAAGGCTTCCTAGGACAGAGAAAATGATTTGGAAAACAATCACTGCAATAAAATGAACAATCGGAACAAGCTCTTCACGCGAAACAAAGCGGCTTGCGATCCATGCCGCAATTCTTGAAAGGAAGACAACGAACGTGTTGACGATCCCTTGAAGCAGCGTCATTGTCACCATATCACCGTTCGCAACGTGAGCAACTTCATGAGCGATTACACCTTCAACTGCTGCATCATCCATTTCATGAAGCAATCCAGTTGAAACGGCAACAAGTGATCTTCTCTTAGAAGGACCTGTCGCAAAAGCATTTACTTCAGATGATTGATAAATACCAACCTCAGGCATTTTAGAAAGGCCTGCTGCTCTTGATAATCTGTGCACGCGGTCAACAAGCTGCTGCTCATCATATGTTAATGAATCCTTTTCAGGGTTTAACACACGCACACCCATCATCATTTTTGCCATCCAGCGAGACATCGCAAGTGACATGAACGAGCCAACAAAACCAACAACTGCACTGAATACTAGCAGTGCCACCAAATTAATTCCACCGTCTGCTCCTATATAAGAACCAACACCAGTTGCTGCACTAATAACCGACAGTACAATACCAATCGTAGTGATAACAAGAATGTTCGTTAATATAAACAGAAATATTCTTTTACCCATACATAACCTCCGCTGTCATATTAAGTTCATTTGAACTTATTAATAAAATTATAAAAATAAACGTCTCAAATTGCAAGGAAAAAGGAATCATTCCTTCTGTTTATCATAACGGCTTAAGCCCCGTCACTTCAATATTTACGACTTTGCCACAGCTGAAAAGTGAACAAATTGTGACGCCGCGTTCTGTATTTTAGTTTATTTTGCATTTTCATCAAAAAGAGATTATGATGTTGAATTAGATCAATAATCACGTTTTTGACGTACAAATGAGGTGGAACATGGTGACTTTTAAATTAACGAGAATTGACATGACGAGACTTCTATATTCTCTAAAAGGAGAGGGAGATCTGACTCCGCTTCAGCTTTTGAATCTATCTGTAAAGGGCGATAAGGATCATGAATATGATGAGTTAAAGATCCCTTCGTTTTTTGAGAAGCTCGAACGGCGGAAGCAAAAATCAGAGCACGGTCTTTCTACAAATGAAATTGTTGAGCTTGGCAACTTGTGTGAGCTAACGTCTCTTAAATCGACGGCGATTCAAAATTGGATCAAGCGTGATATTAAAGATATGATTGGTCATCCAGAGCTTGGCAAGAAGTACTCCATTGATCAGGTCGTTATTTTATTAATTGTCAGGGATTTAAAATCAGTTTTTGACTTTGATGCCATTCGCATGATCTTATCTGCCTTATTTAACACGATCACAGATCGAACAGATGATATTATTAGTCCAATCCGTTTTTATGAAGCATATGCGCACGTCCTAGATTTTATTTATCACCATACACATTTTCCGTTAAAGGAAACAAATTTACGAGAAATGACTGAGGAGCAGACCGACATGCTCCATGAAGAGTTTACAGAATTAACGAAGAATCAATGGAATTTGATTAAAGGCATTATCAGTTCTACCGTCTTCTCTGTGTTCACTTCCCACTTGCAAAGTACAGCGCAAGAAATGATGTTTAATACGCTACAGGCAGCTAAATAAGGATAAAAGAAAACCGAGGTGATGAGGTCACCTCGGCTTTTTTGTGCAGCAATTGCCAGCATAATTGTACGCCGTTTTCTTCAAAATAAGAAGGCGCAACAAACATGAGGTGAAAGGAGGAATATGGACATGGCAAATCGAAATCAGCTTCTTGTTCCTGGAGTAGAACAAGCATTAGATCAATTTAAATACGAGATCGCTCAAGAATTTGGCGTGACTCTCGGTTCAGATACAGTCGCACGTGCAAATGGTTCTGTTGGCGGTGAAATTACAAAACGACTCGTTCAACAGGCTCAATCACAAATGGGCAATCAATCTAAATAAAAACATGGTGAAATACGCCGGAGCTATTCTGGCGTTTTTTTATTGTTCATATGTGTGCTCAAACCGGTTTTCACGATACGGGGACGGTGCACCTTTTCCCTGCTTCTTCATATGGTCTTTTTTTCGTTCAGCGGACGGCTGTTTCTGATCCCTGTCGTTTTTTTTTGCGTGCTTTTCAGCACCACCACGTGATGTGCCGTTTGGATTCCTTTTATCATCAGGTTCCGTTGAGTGATTTTTTTTTTGTTCTTTATCGATAGAACGTTCCTTTTCTTCCTTTATTTGATTGTCTTTGCTTTTATCATCAGGTTTTGTTTGGTGTGGCTTTTGAATAGATCCTTGCTCTTCCCTCTCTTGATCCTTCTGCTCTTTGTCTTCAGCTTCAGGAGCCTCTTGATCTGGCTTCATCTCTTCGCTATCGTCTGTCTTGACGTCTTCTTGTTTGTCTTTGTCTGCTTGATCTTCATCATCTTTTTTAGGCTCTTCTTCTTTGACAGCATCACTCTCTGCTGCGTCTTCATCCTTTTGAATGCCTTCTTGTTCTTTGTCTTGGATTTCTTGATTTCTGATATATGTGCCTGTTGAAATGCCTGCCTTTTGAGCTTTTTCTCTTGTTTCCAGGTCACTTTCTACAGTTTCTAGCTTGTAATCGCGCTTTTGATATTCACCAGAGATGGTGTTAATTTTACTTTTGACGTTGGTTTTATATGTATGGTCCTGCTTGTTTTCATAAACCGTAGAAATATAAATGCTCTTAGAGTGGTTCACATAACCTTTTTTATCACAGTCATCTATGATTTCCTGCACAACTTTGGTCATGTCGTTTTTTTCTAAATCCTTCATACTGGCCAGTACTTGTTTCGCATCTTTATTCAGTGGTGTGACACCGATCACTTGATAATTGTGATCAAGCTTCAGTTCAAAGCTTGGATTAATGTCAATCGTCATATATGCATATGCTTTTTGACTTGAGAAAGATGGCATCATAGTAAAAATCACGACAATAATCGCAGCGATTGATAGGATTCCTGCATTTAATGGACGTAAACGAAGCAAGTCAAAAAAACCGGCTTTTTTTCTTTCGAGACGTGATTCATTCGGAAATGTCACTTCTTGACCGATTTCATAATCTTGCTGTTCATATTTTGTCCGCAGAAATTGTCCATCAGGGGTCAGCAGCGTGACATATTTTTTGTTTTTCTCTACTATAATGCCTCTTCTCATGAATTAAGCACCCCTTTAAGGTAATCTTTCAAATACACATAATCACCCGTCATAATGATCGCCATCGCAATGATATATTTTCTATTTCTCTCAATCGTTTTGCGGCTGACTTCCACTAGCTTTTCAAGCTGTTTGACTGGCAATTGTTTTTTCTGAAATAAAATGGTTCTGAGCTCATCGTGTTCAACGAGTGTGTGAGCTACTTTAATGGCATTTTGCCTTGCATCTGCATGCTTTGGTGAATGTTCAAGCAGCTCTTGAAACGTGAGACCGTATACTTTCAATCGTTCTTTAAAATGTTCAATTTCTTCTCTTCTGTGTTCTTGTTCAATTAAACGTCTATATTCGTTTGTAGACAGCTCTGCTTCAATCATGCTTTGAGAGTACTCGCCATTTTCACTTTCTTGCAGGTCCATTTGAACCGTTGGCGCATTTCTCGCTTCTTTTCGAATATAGTCGATCACTTTTCTTTTAATAATTAATTCTGCGAAAGCAAGGAGTGAGTTTCCTTTTTCAGCAGAGTATTTTTCTATCGCTTCATTAAAGGCAATTAAGCCTATGCTGAATTCATCATCTTTTTCATCTATATATCGTTTACAAACGGATGAAACCGTCTTAGCGACAAATGGTTTGTATTGCTCTATTAATGCATTTTGCAGCTCGATATCACCTTGTTGAATACTGATAGCCGACTGCTCTAATGTTTGCTTTTTCTTTCCTTTTTTAAACAAAAGGCTAAGCAATGGTTTCACCTCAGTTCTCCCTATATTACTCATTTATGATAGCTAATTTATGAGGGAAGCGCAAAGGAAGAAATGAGGAATTCATTTCCTGTTACCCAATTATGACATGTATATCATCATCTACTTTACAATGTTTCGTCTAAAAGCAAAGAAATAAGGGGGTATCTCCCCCTTATTTGTAATATACGTGTTATGAAAATGAAATGATATTTCTTTCAAAAAACCTACTCTTCTAGGCGTACCTCTTGTTTTTCCTTGTTTTGTTGCCCGCCTTTTCTTGATGGACTTGATAAAAACCAGCCAAATGCTGCAATTGCGAGAAGCACTGTCCAGAAAATCACTTTCCATAATGTTGAATGAATAAAATGAGAGGACACGATACCAATGGCTGGATGTGACAGTGTGTAAAGCGTGAGCTTCACACCAACCCACCCGACAATGACAAAGGCTGCTGTTTCTAGGCTCGGTCTTGTTTTGAGCAGTTTCACAAAGACAGTCGCTGCAAATCTCATGATGATCAGACCGATGATACCACCTAAAAGAATGACAATAAATTGACCGCCATCAAGTCCACCGATTTGCGGAAGACTTGTTTTCGGCAAAGTTACGGCTAATGCGACCGCCGCTAAGATGGAATCGACAGCAAAAGCGATATCAGCAAGCTCGACTTTTACGACTGTTGCCCAGAAGCCGCTTTGCTTCATGTTTGTGTCTGATTCCTTTTTCTTAAATACGTGCGATTTTAAAATATGGTGAATGGAAATATAAAGAAGATAAATTGCACCAATGGCTTGAACTTGCCACACATCCACTAAAAACGAAATAAGAAACAGGGAACCAAATCGCATGACAAACGCACCCGCAAGTCCGTAAAACAATGCCTTTTTCCTTTGCTTTTCTGGAAGGTGTTTCACCATCACAGCCATGACCAGCGCATTATCAGCGGCTAAAATCCCTTCTAATCCAATCAGTACGAGAAGAACCCACCCGTACTCTAAAATAATTGCTGCATCCATCATCATTCCTCCTTGTTTTATCTATTGTCCCACAACAGACAAAGGCTTATGAATGCAAAAAAGACCTTTGCCTGTAATGGCAAAGGTCTTGCTAGACATGTGATATGTAGAATCATGCCAACAAAGCCGATGGAACTTAAGTCCATGTAATGACGACTTTGTTTCCGGTAAAAACCGGACGCTACTCCCCTTTGGTGGGATTTAAGAATATTTAGATTACTTATAGTTTAATCAATAGACACTGTATTGTCAACAGGGGACTTTCACCTCGGGTCCAGTGATTAGGCAGTTGGTGTTTCTGCTTTTCTTTTTCTACGTTTCAGCCATATATACATCGCGAAAAGCAGCACAATCCCGATCCCAATCGGCAGAAGATATGGATCTAACATTGCGCCAACCTCTTTCCAGTTCTCCCCGAGCACAAATCCAAGATACACATATACAAATGTAATAGGCGTAATCGCTAAAAACGTGTACAGGCAAAAGACCCACACATTCATCTTGGCAATACCGCACGGGATGGAAATAAGCGTTCTGACTCCTGGAATAAACCGGCCGCTAAATGCGACGAATCCACCATGCTTTTCAAAGAAGGCATCCGATTTATCAAGCGACTCCGGTTTAACAAAAAAGTACTTCCCATATTTATTTAAAAAGGGTCTACCGCCATAACGTCCTAACCAGTACAAGGTCAAAGGGCCAGCCACGCCGCCAATAGAGCCGGCTGCCACAACACCAATGAAGGCCATGTCCCCTTCTGAGACCCAGTAACCCGCAAGAGGCAGAACCACTTCAGCAGGAACAAATTCAATACATAATGCAAGGAAGATGCCAAAGTACGACAAGCTCTTAAAGGCATCAGCTAAAGAAATAATAAAATCTTCGATGTTTATCAATCCCTTTCACACATAATCGTTTAACTGATTCTATCTCTTTTAGAATCGCACATATATTAAACGAAAAAAACCGAAGAAACGATTCACTTTTCGTCGTTTTTTTACATTAAATTTGATTTTACTATAAAAGACAGGTGAAAAAAAAGTTGATTGTGGTATTTAAGTGAAGGAAAAGTGAACACAGAAGCCATTCGATCCGATATATTAGGTATACGTCTGTTTTAAGATACTGGAGGTTTTCTTACATGACCCATTTAACAGGAAGTTACAATGGATGGCTTGTCTTTCTGTCAATCGCAGTCGCCACTGTCGCCTCCTACTCAGCTCTTCATTTAGCCAGCCGAGTGGCACAGTCAAGCGGTGCAAAGAAAAAGGTATGGCTTATCGTTGGTGCCTTGATCATGGGAATGGGGATATGGTCGATGCATTTTATCAGCATGATGGCATTTCACGTGCGTGCTGGCATCACCTATGAAACACCCTTGCTCATTTTATCGATTTTGGCATCTTTTGTCGGGTCCTTGATCGCATTCACAATATGCATTCAAGAGCAACTCTCCACAAGGCGGCTGCTCATTAGTTCAATCACCATGGGCTCAGCTATTTGCAGCATGCATTATCTTGGAATGGAATCAATGGCCAATGTCTCAATCAGCTATGATCCAGTCCTCTTTTTTCTTTCGTTTTTCATTGCTGTGATAGCGTCTTTCTTTTCGCTTCATCTCTTTTTTCGGCTCCATCGATCCGGGAAAAAGCAGGAGGATCATCTGTTAAAAATAGCTGGTGCACTCGTGATGGGCGGGGCTGTTTCTGGGATGCATTATACCGGTATGGCTGCTTCTACTATGTTTTTTCATTCAGACGGACAGCCCTATAGGGGTGGTTCTCTTGAACTATCACCATTCAGTCTGTCGATTTTCATCGGCTTAATGACACTGATTGTCCAAACACTGATGATTTTTGGTGCCTATATAGATCACCGAATCATGAAGCAGGCAGATAAGCTAAAGGAAAATGAACAGCGGTTCCAATCGCTCATCAAACATAATATCGATGGCATTATCGTGTTATCTGTCAATCGAAAGGTGCTTTCTGCGAACGACTCAGGTAAACAAATTCTAAAAATGTGCAATTCTTGGATTGGTGATGATGTCAGCCAATACGTCATGCCGACTGACATGTGGGAAGAATTTATTTACGAGTCAAAAAAAGCCATCACACGTGAAGCAGAACTAAAAGCAGCAGATCGCTTTTATTATTATCATGTCACTTACATACCTGTTCATGTCAACAATACGCTTGACAGTATTTATCTTGTCTTAAAAGATTTAACGCAGCAGCGGATTGCAGAAAAAGAAATTCATGTCATGGCACATTATGATGCGTTAACCGAGCTTCCTAATCGGCGCCACGCCATCAACCATCTAAGTGATGTTCTCTCCGCTCAAAAAGAGACAGGAACATCGACGGCTGTTCTGTTTCTTGATTTGAATCGTTTTAAAATTATCAATGATGCACTTGGTCATAACATAGGGGACTTACTTCTTAAAGCAGCTGCAAACAGACTGACGCAATGTTTACCAGACAACGGCTTTATAGCCAGACTAGGCGGGGATGAATTTTTAATGATCTTCCCTGACATGGGGCATGACACACAGAAAATTGAACAGCTTTCTCAAAATATCATTCGGCAATTTGAGCGTCCTTTTTTCATCCAGAATCATCAGCTCATTACTTCTATCAGCATTGGAATCGCTATCTCACCTCAAAATGGCAAAGATGGGATGGAGTTAATGAGGAAAGCCGATATGGCGATGTATTTATCCAAAAAACATAAGCAAAGCCGTTATGAGTTTTTCACCGAATCAATGGAAAGAACAAGTGAAGATAGGTTGAACCGAGAGCTTGAGTTACGGGATGCCATTCAAAGAGAACAGTTTGTGCTTCATTACCAGCCGCAAGTGAGTGCGAAAACAAGACAGATGACTGGTGTAGAAGCTCTTCTAAGAATGAAAGCACCAGATGGTTCGTTAAAATCACCCGAGGCTTTTATTGAGCTGGCAGAGGAATCAGGACTGATCATTGATATTGGCAGATGGGTGATTGATACCGCATGCAGGCAGGCTAAAATGTGGTATGACAACGGGCTGAAAATTCCCGTGGCTGTCAATTTATCTGCAAAACAATTCAATTCTGAAGACTTAATTGATTTGATTAAGCTGACACTGAAAAAATACGATATGACACCGTCACTGCTCGAGCTTGAAGTCACAGAAAGTATGACAATGGACAATATCAAGCAATCAAAACAGGTACTGACCTCACTGAAACATCTGGGCGTTCGCATTAGTATTGATGACTTTGGTACAGGGCATAGCTCCTTAAGCTATTTAAAGGATTTGCCCATTCATCGCCTAAAAATCGACAAATCCTTCATCGAAGATATTTTAAATGATTCAAAATCTGAACAGATTACAGGTGCCATTATCGCGATGGGACATCAACTATCTCTCGAGGTCATAGCAGAAGGTGTTGAAACCTTTGCGCAGGCACAGCTTTTATCTGCACAAGGATGTGACGACTTGCAAGGCTTTTATTATGCAAAGCCCCTTCCAGCAAACGATATCGAAAAATTCATTGCCTATCCAGCGCATCAGCTGGACACATAAAAAAGGTGCCAATCATGGCACCTTTTCGTTCTATCTAAATAATAAATGTTGACTGTGAATACCTGCTTTTTTCAATAGACTAATCAATTGTTCTTGTTCTTCTCGCGAGAGGCCTGAGAAGGCACGCGCAATCCGGAGAGAATGAATCGGGTAAATTTTATCAAGATAACTGCGCCCTTTATCTGTTAAATGGGCATAAACCGACCTTTTATCCTTTGGGTCCTGCTCTCTTTCAATGAAACCATTTCGTTCTAATTTGTCAATTACGTACGTCACATTCCCGCTGACAAGCAGGAGTCTTGAGCCGATTTGCTGAAGTTTTTGAGCACCTCTTGTATACAGCAATTCAAGAACCGCAAATTCAGTTGGATTAAATCCATGCTCTTTGCTGTCTCTAATGCTGTGTTCTGAAACGCTTTTAAATGCTCTTGCAAATACCTTGTAAAGTGTCATTGAACGTTCTACTTCTTCTTCATTAAACGATAGTCTCATCACATATCTACCTCTTATAATATTTTTTTAACTTCAAGGCTTTCTTGCGGTGCAGTTGGAGCCTTTCGTAAAAAATAGAAGTACGTTTTTGAAAACCCTTTCAACCACATAAGTGACTCCATTCGTGTTATGTATAAGATTTCGATATAAACTTTTAAAATCCTTCTTATTTTTCACAACCATCTCGAAAAAAAGGTTTTTTAGCAAACCATCAAGATCCGACACAGTTTAACATAATCTGTAAAGACTCTATGTTTCTTTACACTGTATTCGTCAAATTTCTACAAAATTCAATATTGCTATAACATTAAACAAAAAAAGAACCCTTTATGTGACATGCGCACATTTCAAGGGATTTTCACAAATCACGCTTTGTTTTGTTGAAAAAGAAGTGATACTCTTTTTTTAAGTCACTAATTGTCATTTTCTTGGCCGCACTAGGACTGTACACTCCTAATGAACAGAGCTGCTTCGTATAATAATGTCTTTCCTTTGCTAAAGCTTCTGTTAAGATACGCCGCACCGATTATCCCCTCCTATCAATTGATCTGGAGCAGGTGCTTATGAAGACCTTTTATACAAATCATTTTGTACAGCTCTTAGAAGAGCATGCGCATTCTGACCTGCAGCCTGCATGAATCGCTCCAGTAATTCATCCCTCTTCATATCTAATGCGATGATTTCTTTTGCCATACAGATGATCCGTGTTTGCTCCATCATATGCTCCTCCTCCTATTTCAACTCATCATCATTATATGCAAGCGTAGCAATCACTTCACATATGTTGTCAACTTTCCTTCCATCGTTTTTTCATTTTTATGTTTTTTATGTTATATTTTCTAACAAACGATAGGTTTTTTTCGTTGTCATTCTGTATAATATGAAGAAAAGACTTGCAGGGGTGAGTATATGACGCAGGAAGATGTATCTTATAAAGATAAAAAAGTCATTTCAATCGGGATTGTCAGTGAATTAACAGGGCTATCCGTCAGGCAAATCCGATATTATGAGGAACGCAGACTCATCTACCCCCAGCGCTCAACAAGAGGCACGCGTAAATATTCTTTTTCTGATGTAGAACGATTAATGGACATCGCCAACAAACGAGAAGACGGTGTGCAAACAGCGGAGATTTTGAAAGACATGAAGAAAAAGGAACAGGCATTAAAAAGCGGACAATATAAGAAAAAAATGCTGGAAGGTCAAATTAACGCACACTTCCGGTACAAAAATCGATAAACAAATAAAGTTTAGCTGACTCTTTTAGGCTTTGTTCGTACTTGATTTTTGGTCATGGCTTAATGAAAAAGAGACAGCTTTTTTTGCTGTCTCCGTTATCAAACCAAAGCCCTTGGCAATGCCAGATCATACTCAGTGAAATAAGCTATATAGGCAAGGACATTCGTTTAAATTTACTTTTTTTAGGCGGCGTTCCACAACATTTCATTCTAAGAAACAACACTATATCAAATAGCGTTTTAGGTATATTGTTAAGTGCAGGCGATCTAGCGTTTATCCATTCGTTCAGGAATCGAAACAGTTCGTTCATTGATCACATTCCCCGTGTTCAGCGTCGTTTTTGGTTCAATTAAGAGCAAATGAACTTCTTCTTCAGCAATTGGCTGATGTTCAATTCCTTTTGGAATCACAAGAAACTCCACTTCATTAAGCGCTATTTCTCTATCCCTAAAACGGATGACTAGATTTCCTTTCCATACAAAGAACATTTCATCCTCGTCATCATGGTGATGCCAAATGAATTCACCCTTAATTTTTACCATTTTCATGTATGAGTCGTTCAACTCTCCACTTATTCTAGGATTCCAATAATCATTTATTTGCGAAAATTTCTCTTGGATATTAACCTTTGAAATCAATAGATTCCCTCCTCATTTACTTGGAAACGTCTTTTTTATCTTTCTTAAGCTAGAACTCCCTACCTAGCAAATTCTCCTCCTCATGATGAGACACCAAGGGACACAATGAGCATCAACCTCTTATATTATTAAGTTTACTTATTCTGTTGGATCACGTAAAATCATAAAATAGTGTATAGTTCATCACAATTTGTGATGCAAAAAGGAGCATTGTTTTGGATATTACATCTTTGGAGATATTTAAAGCAGTAGCTATTGAACAAAGCGTTACAAAAGCTGCTGAGAAATTAAATTATGTGCAGTCCAATGTCACTGCACGAATCCAGCGTCTTGAACAAGAATTAGGTGTTCCTCTTTTCTATCGATATCACAAAAAGATATCCTTAACGCCTGCAGGGCGAGAACTGTTGCCATATGCAAACAAATTACTCTACGATTTTGAAGAAGCGATAGAGGCCGTAAAGCTTTCCTCTACTCCGCGAGGTACTTTGCACATTGGATCTATAGAGTCTACCGCTTCGACAAGATTGCCCAGCATTTTCGCAGCATATCACAAGACATTTTCACAAGTAGAATTAAGCATGTATATGGCACCTACTGTAGATCAGGTTCATGCTATTCTCAATTACAAGGTAGACGGTGCATTGGTTGATGGGCCCATTCTTCATCCCGACATTATTGAATATCCGGTATTGGAAGAATCTCTTGTTCTCATTACAAGCTACTCCCAGGAGGAATTCCAGGTAGAATCAATTTTGCATGAACCATTGCTTTCGTCATTTGCGCATTGCATCTATTTGGGGCGTTGGCAACGATGGTTAGAGAGCAATGGTTTTGCTCCGATGAAGGTAATGGAATATGGCACTTTAGAGGGCGTGCTTAAATGCGTTGAAAACGGGCTAGGGGTTACCGTATTACCAAAATCTATGGTTGAATCTCGGGTGCAAGGCAGATTTACCTGTCATCCTTTACCGGAACCACACAGAATCGTGCCCACTGTGTTTATAAGGCGCCGCGATTCGTACATGACCAGTGCCCTCTCACGGTTTATGGAATTATTGGGCATAACTCATATGTGATCGGGTCATTTGTGGTAAAAAAGAGGATAGATAGAGCGACATTCTTTCAGCTCTTCTATCCTTTTTACATAAAATTATTTTAGCTTTCATTGAGAGGAAGTGTCAGTTCCTTCAACGAGTCCTACAAAGTCAATCCGTACACCGCCTTTTTCAGGATCTTCTATGACCCGCATGGCCAGTGCCTTTTTCTCCCCTGTTTTTTCATCTTCGTAATTCGCATGAAAGACGTGAATGCTGGCTTCTTCCAATTGAAAATCATCATAAGAAAGCGTCTCTATGCCCCATTCTTTTTTCAGTTTTAGAATGTCATTTGGGCTTGGGACAGCACCTTCAACATAGATGTTTTCTATTTTTTGTTTATTTCCTTCGGTAATCGCTTCAATCATATGCTCTGCAGCCACTAGTCTTCTGTCTTTCCCCTCGTCTTCCCTTGAACATGCACCTAGCAATACAATGCACATTAAAATGAATAAAAACTTCTTCATTTTTCTCTCCCACCTTCTCCTTAAAATGTAAAGGATGGAAGCGCTATATGCAATCTTTATTCAAAAAAGACTGTAAAACGTCACGTTTTACAGTCTTCATCCTACATCAGTGTATGAAGGAATGCGGTTGCAATTCCAAAATAGATCAGTAAGGATAAAATATCATTCAATGTTGTGATCAGCGGCCCAGATGCAATGGCTGGGTCCACGTTTAATCTGTGTAAAATAATCGGTACAACCGTACCTGCCATTGTCCCAATAATCAGTGTTGCAAGCAGTGAGGAACCGACAACAAAACCTAAAATCATATTGCCCTGCCACACCATTGCGACGACTGTAATAATAATGGAACAGACAATCCCAATGTAAATACTCGTTCTCAGCTCTCTAAAAATAAGGCGCATGATGGTTTTTTTCGTTAATTCTTCTTTTGAAAGCCCTCTAATGACGACGGCAAGAGACTGTGTCCCTGTATTCCCTGTCATCCCGGCAATCATCGGCATAAAGAACGCTAAAGCAACGACTTGCTGAAGGGTACCTTCAAAATAATTTAAAATACTGCCTGAAATCAGCCCAATAAACAAGAGCAAAATGAGCCACGGAAGACGGCGGTATGCCGCCACAAATGCCGGCGTGTCGAACGTGATATCTTTACCAGAGGCAGCAAACTTTTCATAGTCTTCGCCCGCCTCTTGAATCACAACATCAATGATATCATCGACTGTAACAATTCCGACTAGGACATTGTTCTCTTCCACAACAGGAATCGCAAGGAAATCATATCGCTCAATCAGCTTTGCGATTTCCTCCTGATCCTGAAAGGCTCCAACGGCAATGACTCTTGTAAACATGAGATCCTGTACCTTTTCATCCGGTTCACCTAAAATGAGATCCCGGTATGAGAGAACGCCTACAAGCTGTTTTTGATCATTAATCACATATAAATAGTTGATTGATTCCGCAATTTCAGCAAAGCTTTTCAGCTTCACAACGGCATCCTGCACTGTAAAATGCTGAGGAATCCAAACATAACGGTTCGTCATGATCCGTCCCGCTGTCTCAGCAGGATAATTCATAAGAAGCTGGACGGCTTTTGATTCCTCTGCTTCCATGTTAGATAAAAGCTGATCCTTTAGCTCATCCTCCATCTCATCAAACAAGTTGGCTAAATCATCGTTATCCATTTTGTTTGTGACGAAGGTCGCTTTGTCTTTACCTACTTTTTCAAGAACAATTTCTTGATATTCCCGCTCCAGCTCACCCATCATTTCTGTCACGTCATCGACTGGTAAAAAGCTGAGGAAGCGGCCGCGGTGTTTCTCTGGAAGCTCTTTAAATAAATAGGCCATATCATATGGCTGAAGTTCTTCCATGATGTTTTTAAATTCTTTTCGTTTTCCATCTCTCAGTAAAATAATGATGCGTAAAATGAGTTCATCATACGTAATATTTTGTATCATCGCTGTTACCTCCCCAAAGTCAGGAGATACCCGAATCCCTTAGAATGTGCGGGGGTCAGGATCTCCTCTATCTGATGTCTCAATCTGATCTTTTGACATATCCTCTATGTGTCTCGAATCGGGATGATCCATCCCCACACCTCCTTTTCTCATAAAAAAGCACCTTCAACCGAATGAAGGCGCTTTGTAAGCATGACAAATAAACACTTGCTCCTTCAATCGTAGAGCTTTAGCACTGTATGGCATAGGAAAAATCCAGCTGCATTAAAAATCACCTTATGTCGATGATTTCTGTTGACCCATTGGCGTCTTTGGACATTTTTGGGCAGCAGCGTATCTCCATACAGGAGCCTCACCTAACGAAGTCTCATATTGTTGACACACTGAGATTACAGAAAAAGCGCAGTGATGTCAATAAGCAAGATGCCAATTTCCCTTATGTATTCGCTTACTTTTGAAAAAAAGAGCGATAGACAAAGTAGACTATCGCCCTTTCATGTCTTTTATTCCTCTTCTGGCTGATTCATATCCTCTTGGGAGAGGAGATGAAAGGAATCATGCAAAAACAAAGCATATCCTTCTCCATCAGGATGCGGAACATATTCCGCATGGTCCATTGTCTGCTCTTCTTCTTTTTTCTTCATATTCTCTCGCCTCCTTTCCCGTAGTTTGTCCCAATGAAAAAACCTTACACATGAAAGTGTAAGGAGTGATTAGTACAAAACAGCTGAACTCATAAAGGTGCGGCGAATGTCACCATTGGCAATGCGCTGATAACCGTCGCTTTAGCTAAAAATGAATGATTGTTTACAGAAAAAAGCTCTCTCTGATTAGGGTACAACCATTGATTGATAACAAAATGTATAATACTAAGTATAAGAAATGAATATTGGGGGGATATGATGATGAGCGAATCTACACTGAACATGCACTTTTCAAATGATTTTTTAAAAAAAGTAAGAGAACAATTTTTATATATTGATGAGGATCCTATCCTAAAAAAGGAACGACTCTTTTTTGACAATGCAGGTGGCTCTCTTCGTTTAAAACAGGCAAATCATATATTTTCAATCATTGATGGCATCCCAGATTGTTCTGAAAGAAATCATAAAGCTGCAAAACACTTGATTGATATCCAAAAAAAGGGGATTGTTGATCTTCAAACCATTTTTAACGTGAAACAAGGAAGCTTCGCCACATATCTGACAGCATCACAGGCTATCTTTCAAACTACGGGTATCATTGCAGAACATATTCAAGGAACAAATATTGTCACAACATCCTTAGAACATCCAGCAGCCTACGACGCAGCTAGTTTTTATGCAAATAAATTAAACAAAGAGCTGAGAGTGGCCAAGTCTAATCCTTTAACAGGTGGAGTGAACGTAGAAGACATCTTGGCATTAATCGATCAAGATACTGTTCTTCTAAGCGTCATCTATGCTTCGAATATCTCTGGTGCTATTTTAGACATTGAACAAATTGTACAAGAGGCAAGAAAAAAGAAACCAAACTTATTTATCATGGTTGATGCCGTTCAACATGCACCTCATGGTTTAATTGATATTGAAAAAACACCTGTGGATGTGATAAATTTTGCTCCATATAAATTTTTTGGTGTTAGAGGCTGCGGGATTGCTTATTTATCGGAAAGAGCTGCTCTTCTCCCTCATCATAAGTTAAAAGGAAAGAAAGAAACTGAATGGGGTCTAGGAACTCCAGCACCTGCTCATTATGCGGCTATTAGCGCAATTGTTGATTATGTGTGCTGGCTTGGAGGTCATTTTACAACAGTGAATGCCAGACGACAGTTATTCGCAGCAGGTATGGAAGCTATCGGAAAACAGGAAAGGTCTTTATTAAAAATAATGCTAGACGGGACACCCAACGTAAAAGGGCTAAGAGAAATCAAAGGAGTTACCGTGCATCTTGATGACCATGATTTATCAAAAAGAGATTTCATCGTAGCCATATCGATAGAAGGAACAAACCATGAGGATGCAGTAAGACAATATGAACAGCACGGTGTGATCGTATATGAAAGGTTGAATACAAGCATTTATTCTAAAAGGATGCTGGATTCCTTTGGAATGAAAGGGGCTATTAGAATATCACCTCTCCATTGTCATACTATTCAAGAGATTGAGACGTTTTTAAGAACAACTGAAATGATAAGCAATCAACATAAAAAGCATTAACATGCTTGGTGGACAGATACATGGAAGTACGCTATTTAGTTTAAAGGATGATATTCATTTGTACTTTAATATAATCATTTAAGCAAAAATAACGGTCTGAACCATCGGTTCAGACCGCATACAAATTTATCTTAGGATTGCTGCCGTATTAATCATCCCATTCTTGCTTCAGGATTTTGCCTGTTTTAGCGGAAATCTCAAAATCAACTTCCTCGCCGTTTGGTGTGGTGATTTCGACTTCATACAAGTACACACCATTTTCTTTATCTAAATCAGAATCTGTGACTGTTCCTTTTACTTTTGCAAGGGCAATTTGTTCAGCCTGCTTTTTAGTGATTTTCACATTCTTTTTCTTTTCTTTGACTGGATCATTCAGCGCTTTCCCTGTTTTGGCATCGACATATACTTTATATTCAAAGCCGCCTTTTTTAATCTCGACCTCATACACCCATTTTCCTTTTTTACGCTCAAGATCCACATCGTCCACATAGCCTTTCACAACTTTTAATGCTGCTTTTTCAGCTTGTTTCTTTGAGACAAACGATGATTTCTTTTGCACCACCTGCTCGGCGTTTGCTGTTTGATTTGTATTTTGCGCTTGAAGTGTAAAACCACCTGCGACAAGAGTTCCTGTTAATGCTGTAGCTACTAGTACTTTTTTCATCATGTTCATGTCCTCCTCTATTTGATTTCTCCTTTATCTTAAAGAAACAAGATGATAAAGGAAGGAAAGAAACATGAGAAAATCATGAGAAAAGGATTAGTTTTCGTACGTAATACCTTCAATGTCTCCTGTATATGCGTTCACAAGCACCTCTGCCTCTCGCCCATCAGGCAAATCCAGCTCCACCTCAAAGACGAGCATACCGCTAAATGTTTCAAGATCAGCATCATCCACTGTCCCTCCGACTTCTTTTACTGCAATTCGGATGGCTTCTTCGACCGTGATTTTTGTCATTTTCTTTTCTTTAGAGGTTGGGTTTTTCTTTTCTGCTTCAAGCACCTTAAACGTTTGCTTGTCGACATCGACTTGATATAATTCTTTTTTTGATTGGATCGTAAAAATAAAACGATCGGACTTTTCTTTCTTTTGAATGACCGTACCGCTTACTTTTTTAACAGCCGCTTCTTCTGCCAGAAGCTCAGCATTTTTTTCATTTGGCTTTTGATAGCTTTTTAACTGCTTGATTTCTTTCATTTGACCGCTTGCAGAAGATGCAATGATTTGATAGATCCCATTTGAATTTTCCAGGGTCAAGGTATAGTCCTGTTTATGATTGATTAAATCAATATTTGTAATGTTTCCATTGTAGTCTTTTGCGATGATTTTTTTGATTTCTGCTTCACTTAATATTTTTTGATCAATGGTTTGAATCATGAGCATTGCAAAGGCTGCAAGAACGACGAGACATCCTGCGAGCGCAAGCACCATTTTCGTTTTTCTAGACATGCAGCGCCTCCTTCCTATTTCCTATTTTATAAGGAGGAAATGAGAAATTGATGAGAAAAGACCTATTTTATTTCTGAAAAAGAATGGTCATGGTTGTCCCTTCGCCGATACGACTGTCCACCTTCAGTTCGGCCCCGTGCTCTTCCGCAATTTGCTTCGCAATTGAAAGACCAAGTCCGGTTCCGCCCGTCTCACTGTTTCTCGCTTCATCCACACGGAAAAAGCGGTCAAAGATTTTCGGCAGATCCTCTTCTTTTATGCCAATCCCATGGTCAACGACTGAAATAAACGGCTTCTCTCCCGCCCATCCGCAGGTCACATCAACGGGCTCTGTACTATATTTAACTGCATTATCAATCAAGATGGTCAAAAGCTGTTTGATTTTCTCTTCATCCCCCTCAGCGACGAGCGGCTGATCTGTTTGCACATCAGGATTAATGGTTCGATTCGTTGCGACTTCAAGTGTATGACATACCTGCTTGCATAAATGACCAAGATCAACTGGCTTCATGTCCAAGTAAAGCGGCTGACCATTTTTCGCAAGTGTTAATAATTGATCTGTCAGCCTTTTCATTTTTTTCGCTTCATCATGAATCGCTTGAGAGGATTCTTCTATAACCTCTGGACGTGTCTGTCCCCAGCGCTTTAGTAAATTGCTGTAGCTCATAATGACGGTAATCGGTGTCTTCAATTCATGAGAGGCATCATGCAAGAATTGCTGCTCTTTCTCATAATGCTTCTCGAGGATTTCTGACATTTCATTAAAGGTTTGTCCCATTTGATACAATTCATCCTTTGAATCGCCTGCTAGTTTGATTCGCTTAAACGCCTTCTCCTTCATACTTGCCTTCATGGTGCTCGTCATTCTACTAATAGGGCGTACGATTTGTTTTGTTAAAATGTGGCCAGCAAAATAGGAAAGCACTATAATTAAAACGCCAGCAGCGATTAAAATCATTCTTAATAACGCCAAATTCTCTTCCGTATTTTCGATTTCTTCATATACTTGAAGCGACACGATCTCGCCATTTGTCCAAATAACCGGAATCGCAGCGAACGCAACCATATGCTTGTTGTATTCTTTGATTTCTGCTGTCTGACCAGTTTCATATGTAAAAGGCAGTGAGCTAAACGTTGATTCCTTTGTGACAGTCAGCTTTGACTCACCCTTTTCTGTCACGACACGGATCATGCCATTTTGAGGTAGGTACGCCTTCAGCAGCTCCGAGGATGGAAGACCCTCTTCTTCTGATTTTTTTAAAGCAATGGCAATATTTTCAGCAACCTCAGACAGCCTGGACATATCTTTTTGCGTCAAGGTCATCGAAAAAATAAAATAAATGGCTGTATGAAACAGCAGCACCATTAAAAACAAGGACAACGATGTATAAAGCTGAATTTTATTTTTTAATCTCATTCTTTATCCTTTCATCACATAACCCACACCTCTCACTGTGTGAATCAGCTGTTTTTCGAATGGGTAATCGACTTTTTTCCTTAAATAACGAATATAGACATCCACTACGTTTGTGTCACCGAAGTAATCAAAGCCCCAAACGGCTGTTAAAAGCTGATCTCTTGTAAGCACTTGCTGCTGATGCTTCAGCAAGTGGACAAGCAGGTCATATTCTCTCGGTGTGAGCTCAAGCATTTGCCCGGCCCTTTGTATGTCTCTTGTTTTCTCGTTGACGGTCAAATCTGCTATGCTAAGCTCTGTTTCCTTTTCTTCTTGCGCCTGAATATTCAACCTTAACTGCGCACGAATTCGCGCTAGTAATTCTTCTATGTCAAAAGGCTTTGTAATATAATCATTCGCCCCAAGATCGAGGCCGCTTACTTTATCAGGCACACTCCCTCTTGCTGTTATCAAAATAATAGGTGTCGCTGTATTTGTCTTTCGAACCCTTCTCAGCACTTCAAGACCACTTAATTCTGGAAGCATGACGTCAAGCAGCACCAAATCGAAGCTTTCCTCTTCAAGAGCCTGGAGTCCGCTCATACCTGTCTCTTTGACTTTGACCTCATATCCTTCATATTCAAGCTCTAGTGACAGCACCCTTGCAATTTTCTTTTCATCTTCGACTACGAGTATCTTCCCTTTGTTCATCTCTATCTCTCCTATCTAAAAGGCAAGCTTGTCTTTCCATTATTATATGTTGCCTTTCCCATTTGGAACAGTCACAAACTTCACATGTTATTTTTCATATGAACATTGATAAAAAAGAACATTTGTTCTATAATGAGGTTATCATCATAACAGTTATTGATATTGTAAGCACCTGAACGTAATCCTATTTCATTCGTTTTTATAAACATACCTATAGAATATGCAAATCGCACTCATTTATAAAAGATACAAGGAGGAACACCATTCTATGAAAAGCAAAAACAATGTGAAATTAACGCACTTTTCAGATGTATATATAGAAGGCTTATCGTCTTTTGTTCTAGAGGAAGAACAAGCAAAATTTACTGCTTTACCAAGCGCATATTTTGAGTTTACCGAAGGGCAATACAGAATTGTCATACTCAATGAAGATGAACCGGTTGGATTCTTTGTATTACATGCAACAGATCGTGTTAAGGATTATTCAGATAACCCAAACGCTATGTTGTTAACTTCATTATCTATTCATCAGACGCAGCAAGGAAAAGGATTTGCTAAACAAGCAATGTTCTTATTAAATCAATTTGTCACCTCAGAATTCCCTAACTGTAACGAGATCGTACTGGCTGTAAATCATCAAAATATTCCTGCTCAGACTCTGTACTCACAAGTAGGCTATAAGGATACAGGTAAAAGAAAAATCGGTCCAATTGGTGAACAGTTGATTATGAGCTTATGGTTATCCTAACTGTTCACCAAACGGGTACTAGAGTGAAAAATATTTTAGAACAAAAATATTTCCGCTCAATCTTCCTTCTTCTCACTTCTCAACTATCACTTATTTTCGTTGTTTAATCAGAAAGCCTTTTTTAGTTCTTTCCACCCATTTTCATCTATACAGGTGCAAGCTCACTATGCAGCATTTCCTTCTTTTTCATATGATATCAAGAGTTTTCCTCAAAAGCTGAGTTCTTTCGTCAAGATGTGAGGAGAACTGCACTTTTGATAATAGATTGATTATTTGAAAAATTATTACAATTGACCCTTTCCGATCAAAAGTTTCTTTTATACAATAACATTACGCAGCCTGAATCTACTTTGAAAACAAAATAAGGAGGGCTTTCTTATGAAAGGTGAAATTCGCTTAATTCCGTATGAAGTAAAAGCCAATGTGATGGAAGCGAAAGAGACGCCGGAAAGTATTCAGGAGATTAAAGCACCCGAACTTTGGTCAAGTGGCTTCAAAGGAAAAGGCATAACCATTGCTGTCCTTGATACAGGCTGTGACACAGAGCATCCCGACTTAAAAGATCAGATTATCGGAGGCAAGAACTTCACCGATGATGACAATGGAGATGCTGAAAATGTAAAAGACTACAACGGGCATGGTACCCATGTAGCAGGAACGATTGCAGCAACAGATCAAAATGGCGGAATTCTAGGGGTTGCCCCTGAAGCCAAGCTGCTGATCGTGAAAGTTCTTGGCGGTGAAAATGGCAGCGGGAAATACGAATGGATCATTAATGGCATCAACTATGCCGCTGAGCAGAAGGTGGATATTATCTCTATGTCTCTCGGTGGTCCAAGCAATGAGCCCGCCTTGCAGGAAGCCATTCAAAATGCGGTGAAAAGCGGTGTACTTGTTGTGTGCGCAGCAGGAAATGAAGGGGACGGGGACGAGCGAACGGAAGAGTTCTCCTACCCAGCAGCATACAATGAAGTCATTGCCGTCGGCTCTGTCTCCCTTGCAAGAGAATCCTCTGAATTCTCCAACGCCAATAAAGAAATCGACCTCGTCGCTCCAGGAGAAGACATTTTATCCACTCTTCCTAACCATAAATATGGCAGACTCACAGGCACCTCAATGGCTGCCCCTCACGTGAGTGGTGCACTAGCCATTATTAAAAATGCCGAAGAAGAAGCGTTCCAGCGTAAGCTGACAGAGCCTGAGGTCTATGCTCAGCTTGTCAGAAGAACCCTTCCACTGAAGCAATCTAAAGCCCTCGTCGGAAATGGATTTTTATATTTAACTGCGCCTGATGTCCTTTTAGAAAAAACATTGGAAGCAGATCTTTTATCTCTATAGCTTGAATAGAGGTCCTGAGAATAGATAGAATTTTCTCAGGATTTTTTTAATTAAAATTATTCAAAATTTACTTTGACGAAATGAAATGGACGTTATATAATCGAACACAATAAATTCATAGTTTGAGAGTCGGTAATTCGATCATACGTCGAATTTTAATTGGGAAGACCGGTGAAAATCCGGCGCGGTCCCGCCACTGTGAGTGAGGAGAGCTTTTCTTATGAATCCACTGTCATAAGGACGGGAAGGATGAAAAGCTTGCAGATTCATCAGCCAGGATACCAGCCGCTCTATCACATCAAACCACCTACGGTTGATAGGAGATGTCGGAAAAAAGCGTCAGTTCTGCTCACGCCTTATTTCGCACACACATTTTGTCTTTTTAAACCAGACATTTGCCCTCATCAATCTTCACCATGAGTGTAAATGTCTTTTTATATTTAGAGGAGGAATTGGAATTGACAATTGTTAAAACAAGTAATCTAGGTTTTCCGAGAATTGGTTTAAACAGAGAATGGAAAAAAGCACTTGAGTCTTATTGGAAAGGTCAAACTGACCGTGAAACCCTCTTAAGCACACTGGATGAACAATTTTTAACTGCCATTAAAACGCAAATTGATCAACAAATTGATGTTGTTCCTTCTGGAGATTTTACCTTCTACGATCACGTGCTCGATACTGCTGTCATGTTCAATTGGATTCCAGAGCGCTTCCGCAGCTTAAAAGACCCGCTAGATACATACTTCGCGATGGCAAGAGGAACAAAAGATGCTGTCTCAAGTGAAATGACAAAATGGTTTAATACAAACTATCACTACATCGTTCCAGAATACGAAAAAACCACCGAATTCAAACTCACACATAACAAACCGCTTGAAGCTTACGAAAAGGTGAAAAAGGCGTTTGGTGTTGAAACAAAACCTGTCGTACTTGGTCTTTATACATTTGTCTCACTTTCTAAAGGCTATGAACCAAATGAAGTAAAAGAGATTCAGCAACGTCTCGTCCCACTTTATACTCAAGTTTTAAAAGAACTTGAAGAAGCTGGCGTCAAATGGGTACAAATTGATGAGCCAGCACTTGTCACAGCTTCATATGAAGACGTGAAAGCCGTCAAAGAAATCTATCAAACAATCAAAGAAGCCGTACCTACCTTAAATATTCTTCTTCAAACCTACTTTGATTCAGTAGATGCGTATGAAGAGCTTGTCACATATCCTGTTGAAGCCATCGGTCTTGATTTTGTCCATGATCAAGGACGCAATCTTGATCAAGTGAAAAAGCACGGATTCCCGAAAGATAAAATTTTAGCAGCAGGCGTCATTGATGGAAGAAATATTTGGAGATCAGATCTTGGTGAAAGATTGTCATTCGTTTCTGAGGTCATTGCTGACGCTCAGCCGAAGGAAGTATGGTTGCAGCCATCAAGCAGTTTGCTGCATGTACCAGTTGCAAAACACCCAAGCGAACAGCTTGAAGAAAAACTATTAAACGGACTTTCTTATGCTACTGAAAAGCTGGCTGAATTAACAACATTAAAAGAGGGCTTAACAAAAGGATCTGCGGCGATTGAAGCCGCCATCAATGAAGCCAAGCAAGCACTTCTTACTTTAAAAGAATTTGCAAAAGGAACCAATGCGGATTTCACAGCAGAACGCAACAATCTTTCATCGAAAGACTTTAAGCGTCCAGTTACCTTTGAAGAGCGCCTTCGTATCCAAAACGAATCTCTTGAACTGCCACTCTTGCCAACAACAACCATTGGCAGCTTCCCGCAGTCTGCTGAAGTGCGAAGTGCTCGTCAAAAATGGCGTAAAAATGAATGGACAGATGCAGAATATGATGAATTTATTAAGAAAGAAACAAAAAGATGGATTGATATTCAGGAGGAAATCGGTCTGGACGTTCTCGTACATGGAGAATTCGAACGTACAGACATGGTTGAATACTTTGGTGAAAAGCTAGCCGGATTTGCCTTTACGAAATTTGCTTGGGTGCAATCCTACGGCTCACGCTGCGTGAAGCCGCCAATCATTTATGGAGATGTCGAGTTTACAGCGCCAATGACCGTGAAAGAAACGGTTTATGCACAAAGCTTAACGGAGAAAAAGGTCAAAGGAATGCTGACAGGTCCTGTCACCATCTTAAACTGGTCTTTCCCAAGAACAGATATCACCCGAAAAGACATTGCCTTCCAGATTGCTTTCGCATTACGTAAAGAGGTAGAAGCGTTAGAGGAAGCAGGGATTCAAGTTATTCAAGTGGATGAACCTGCGCTAAGAGAAGGTCTTCCGCTCAAAGAAAGTGATTGGGCAGACTATTTAAACTGGGCAGCAGAGTCGTTCCGTCTATCAACATCATCTGTTCAAAATGAAACGCAAATTCATACACATATGTGCTACAGTAACTTCGAGGATATTGTCGATACGATCGAAGACCTTGATGCCGACGTGATCACAATTGAACATTCACGCAGTCATGGCGGATTCCTCGATTACCTAGAGAAGCATCCGTATTTGAAAGGCCTCGGACTTGGTGTATATGACATCCATAGCCCGCGCGTTCCATCTGTCGAAGAAATGAGTCAAATCATTGATGATGCGCTGAACGTATGCCCGACAGATCGCTTCTGGGTGAATCCTGACTGTGGACTAAAAACGAGACAAGAGCCTGAAACCATTGCTGCTTTGAAAAACATGGTGACGGCGGCTGAAGTCGCTCGTAAAAAGCTGTCGCAGCATGCATAATTGATTTCCTCTCCCCTGCTATCATGGCGGGGGATTTTTATGTGCAAATTGTCCTGCTTGACCATCTACTAGGAGGTTTCCTTTTCTAGCATGATTCGTTTATACTAGAGAAGTCAGTCGAACAAAGGGAGGAAGACAATGAATCACGAAGATTTTTTACAACGCGCAATTGATCTTGCAGTAGAAGGAGTCAATAGTGGTACTGGCGGCCCTTTTGGAGCAGTCATTGTCAAGGATGGACAGATTATTGCCGAGGGAAGCAACAATGTGACAACAACAAATGATCCAACCGCACATGCTGAAGTCACAGCCATTCGAAAGGCGTGCCAAACGCTGAATACATACCAATTAGAAGATTGTATTTTATATACAAGCTGTGAGCCTTGTCCGATGTGTCTTGGTGCTATTTACTGGGCTAGACCAAAAGCGGTCTATTTTGCTGCTGGACATCAGGATGCAGCAGTTTCCGGTTTTGATGACTCGTTTATTTATGAAGAAATCAATAAAGATTACGAATCAAGAAATATTCCATTTTATCAGCTGACACTTCAAAAAACCCTTGCACCATTTGAAGCATGGGAAACATACGAACAAAAGAAAGAATATTAAAAAAAGACACCTGCGCTCATCAGCAGGTGTTTCTTTTTTTCAGCGTGATAGAGGACCTTTTTTATTCAGCCACTTCAAGCTCTACTTCGATGTTCCCTCTTGTTGCTTTTGAATATGGACAGAATTCATGCGCAGCCTCAACAAGCTCTTTCACCTTGTCATGGTCAAGGCCTTTTGCAGATACAATCAGCTTGACACCAAGCTTAAATCCGCCATCACTTTCATCTTTTAAAAGACTGACATGTCCCTCGACTTCTGATTCAATGTTGACCCCTTGCTTTTTTGCTACTTGTTCAAGTGCTCCTCCGAAACAAGCTGCATAGCCCGCTGCAAATAATTGCTCTGGATTCGTACCAGTTTCTCCGTCTTTCTTTGCATTAGGCATGACAATGTTATGATCGAGCACACCATCTTCTGAACGAACATGTCCAGCTCTTCCATGTTGTGCCTTTACTTTTGCTGTGAATAATGGTTTCATCTTCATCTCCTCCTTTATCTATTTATTCCTTTCACGTTCTATCCATTTCTCAAACATTTATCGCACATTAAAGAATTTTTTCGTTTTTGGGCTGTATTTATTTTAAAAAAGAAGAAAATCTTATACAATGATAAGTATGACAAAAAATAGTTGGTGACTGACATGACAAATGAATTCGAGCATATGAAGCTGGAAAATCAGCTTTGTTTCTTGTTATATGCAAGTTCAAGAGAGATGACGAAGCAGTATAAACCGTTATTAGAAGAGTTAGACATTACGTATCCGCAATATTTGGCACTGCTTTTATTGTGGGAGCATGGGACATTAAATGTGAAAACGATGGGAGAGCTTTTATATTTAGACTCCGGTACACTCACACCTATGCTGAAACGGATGGAGCAAAACGGACTCATCATCCGCGAGCGCTCGAAAGAGGATGAACGTTCTGTGCAAATTCGTTTAACGGAATATGGCGAGCAACTAAAAGAGAAGGCTACTGCAATTCCATTTCAGATGCTGTCTGGGACAGGCAGATCGGAAGAAGAGTTAAAAACGCTGCGCGCCTCTTTGCATGAGCTTTTGCAAAAATTAACACAATCAAAAGGCTGAGGGAACATTCCCTCAGCCTTTTATGATATCAATTATTGTGCGACAGCTACTAATTCTACTTCGATATTTCCTTGAGTTGCTTTTGAATATGGGCATACGCCGTGTGCTTTATGAACAAGCTCATCTAATGCTGATTGCTCAATTCCAGTTCCTTTTACTTCTAGCTTAACGCCTAGTTTGAAGCCGCCATCTGAACTGTCTTTTACTAAGCTCACATGTGCTGTTACTTCACTTTCAAAACGGATACGCTCTTGTCTTGCGACCATTTGAAGGGCTGAATCAAAACATGCAGAGTAGCCTGCTGCAAATAATTGCTCTGGATTTGTTGCTTTTTCAATTTTTTTCGCTCTTGGTGTTCCAGGCATTGCTACATCATGCTCAAGCACACCATCAGTTGAAACAACCTTTCCTTCTCTTCCTCCTACAGCTGATACCGTTGCAGTAAATAAAACTTCTGACATGTATATAACCCTCTTTCTCTCCAATAATATTTTCTACAATTGAATTGTACACAATTAAAATTCAAGAGTCAACGAATACACACTCTTTTTTTAAGATTTCCTTTCTCCTCTATTTTATGTAAACAGTAAAAAAAGCCCTTAATAAGGGCTTTTAGATGATGTCTTGCTGCGCATTTGGTTGTTGTAGCGTATGGTTTCTGTTATCCGGGTCGGCATTTGCTGCTGCCAGCCATAACGCCAGGATGGTGATGCTTGTACAGACGACTGCCCATTTTTTAAAATTCATATAAACAATCCCCTCTCTGAATATAGATTCGAGCATGTTCCGCTTCTCCGTAGAACATGGAAGATTTTTCATAATCTTCCATTTCATTATAATACTTTGCGGTGTCTAATGCCAACTCCTCTATATCTGGATATGCATAGGCAGACTCTAAAAAATGAAAAATTCGTTTAATATGCTCCGCATCTTGCTTTAAATACAATGCTTCTAAAAATATCGTCTTTTGAATATGAATGTCATCTTGAAGTGCTTCTGCTCGCTTCATACATTCTTTTCTGTAGTGTAAGGCTTCTTCGTGTTTACCTTGTTTGTATAATATCTGAGCGGCTGTATAAAGAGGGTCTATGGATCGACGAAGGTGATCGGATTGATTTTGGTCAAATAACGAGATGGATTCTTTCATTAGTTCGAGTGCGCGGTCAAGATCTCCCATTCGGTAATAACTGTTGCCCATATTAAACAAAGAGGAAGCAATAAAACGCACATTTTGAAAGTCTCTTGATCTCGCAAGCGCTCTCTCGAGATGTGGTAATGCCTTTTCATGTCTTCTCATATCATCATAATTACCTGCCACAATAAATTCGCATTGGATCGTGCGAAGCGCATATAGCTCATGCTGAATATAGACATCTCGCGCCAGTTTGGCATGATGCATCGAGATATGTGTTTGTTTCATGTGATAATATATTTCTGACATTTTAAAATGAAATTCCGCACGTTCAATATCATCTGACACAAAAGAAAGCTTGTGCTCTGCCTTTTGATAAGACGAGATGGCAGCAATATACTGCCTACGGCCAAATTCATACATGCCTCTGAAAAAATGATAGTAGTATTCAAGCATGCCTGTGACATGTGTTTGATGCTCATCTATTTCTTTCGAAAGCTCGGAAAAGTTGGCGCGAAGCTTTCCTTCCTTTAATGGCTTTAAATAATCGAGCATGACCTCATGTCTGAATTCCATTAAAGAAAAATAGAGAAGCAAATTCTGATCTTCTTCCATTGAATCAAGAGAGGTGCGAATTTCCTGCTTTAGTTGTTCTGCTTGTTCTGAATCAAATCTGCGGATTAATTCATACCACTTGTTGATTTTCACTCCAATATCCGAAGAGGGAATGATTTTCGCCATACGTTGCCTTCTCCAATCTTCTCAAAATATAAAACATTACCATATTTTATCATACTTGACCGAAGAAATACAAAAATGAAAGGAAAAAGAGAGTCCTTTTGTCACAAGACTCTCTTTTGAATTCGTTATTCTCTTATTTGTCCTTGACCGCGAATGACAAACTTTTCAGAGGTTAAGGCAGGCAGACCCATAGGTCCTCTTGCATGCAGTTTTTGTGTGCTAATCCCTATTTCTGCTCCGTAGCCAAATTCAAAGCCATCTGTGAACCGAGTAGAGGCATTATGATAGACAGCGGCAGCGTCGACAGCTGTTAAGAACAGTGACGCATTTTGATCATTTTCCGTAATGATCGCTTCAGAGTGCTTGGAGCTATACGTTTGTATATGCTGAATCGCTTCTTCTATATTGGCTACGATTTTAATACTGACAATCGGCGCTAAAAACTCTGTTTCATAGTCCTCTGTAGTCGCTAATGAAGCACTTGGCGCAAGAGCACATACAGCTTCATCGCCCCGTATCTCTACCCCATTTGCATGAAGGGCTTCACATAACGAAGCGCCATATGTTTTTGCCCATGTTTCATGAATGACAATGCTCTCGATCGCGTTGCAAACAGACGGCCTTTTGGTTTTTGCATTCAGCACAATCTGCTCAGCCATTTCGTTTTTCGCTGTTTCATCAATGTAGATATGACAGTTCCCTGCACCTGTCTCAAGCACTGGCACGGTAGACTCTCTCACAACAAGATCAATTAAATTTTTCCCGCCGCGCGGAATAAGGACATCCAGATATTCATTTAAAGTGAACAGCGTTTTCGCCGTTTCACGGCCTGTATCTTCAATCAATTGCACACTGTCTACTGGAATATCCGTTGTGTGAAGCGCTTCATGGATCACCTTCACAATCGCTTTATTACTATGGATGGCAGAGGAGCTCCCGCGAAGAATAACAGCATTCCCAGTTTTCAAACAAAGGGTGGCAGCATCTACAGTCACGTTTGGTCTTGCTTCATAAATCATTCCAACCGTTCCAAGAGGCACACGCACCTTTTCGATGTACAGACCGTTTTCTTTTTGAATGGTTTCTAATGTTTCACCAATTGGGTCTTTTAGGTGAATGAGTTGAAGGGTCGCGTCTGCGATGGCTTCAATTCTCTCTTCCGTGAGTCTAATCCGGTCAATAACAGAAGGCGTGAACTGTTTTTCCTCTGCAGCTTGCACATCCTTTTTATTCTCATCGAGTAAATAAGCGGAAGATGCTTTAAGTGCCGTTGCGATGGCATGTAAAGCTGCATTTTTTTGCTCCGTCGTTTTTAGGAGCAGCTGATCTTTGGCTACACTTGCTTTTTTTGCTTTTTCAAGAACTTCATTCATCGTATTCCCTCCTCAGTTTTGTACATGCTGTACCCAGTGATCTCTGTGTATGACTTCAGGCTTCTCATTTGAAAGCTCATCACTTCGCATTCCTTTAATACTGAGAAGCTCATCGGATGCGTACAAGGTTTGTCCTTTACCTACTAGCCCATTCGGACCGACGACTTCAACGACCTCTCCTTTAGAAAAGTCACCAGCGACATCAATGACGCCAGCTGGAAGAAGACTTCTGCCATGATGCAAAATCGCCGCTTCCGCTCCTGCATCTATCATAATTTTCCCAGAAACGGGTGAATGGAATTGAATCCATTGACGGCGGTTGTTAACAGCTGATAAGTCCTGTTCTCCGATATACGTTCCGTCTCCTTGACCCGCTAGAATATGAAGCAGCTTATCCTCACCAGTACCTGTACCAATGAAGACTTTCACGCCTAGTGAAAGTGCCGTTTGTGCAGCAGACAGCTTTGATTTCATCCCGCCTGTTCCCACTTTTGAGCCTGTGCTCTTCGCATATGAAAACAATTCTTCTGAAATGTGTGTTAGTACATCAAAACGCTTCGCCTCAGGATGCTCATTTGGATTTGCATTATAAATACCGTTAATGTCTGTTAAGATGATCAATTGGTCTGCATGAATTAATCCACTGACAAGAGCTGACAGCATGTCATTATCACCAAAGGTAAGCTCCTCAATGGAGACAGAATCATTTTCATTAATGATCGGTAAAATTTTTCTTTCTAGCAGCTCCATCATCGTTGCATAAGCATTTCGATATCTTGTTCGATCTGAAAAGTCATTACGGGTTAAAAGCATTTGTGCAGGTGTCATGTGAAACTGTGAAAATAGTTCTGTATATTTCTGCATTAATAAGCCCTGACCAACGGCTGCTGCTGCCTGTTTTCCCTTTAAGGTCACAGGTCTTGATGGATACCCTAAGCTGCCAAACCCTGCTGCCACGGCTCCTGATGAAATTAAAATAATTTCATGCCCAGCCTCTTTCAGCTTTGCTATCGCTTTCACATGATCCTGCATTTTTTGTTCATCAATGGCTCCTTTTTGCTCTGTTAATGAACTGCTGCCAATTTTGATGACGATCCTTTGCTTTTTCATTATTGATTCCCTCCGCTATACCTTTAGGCACAAAAAAATCCCTTTTTCTCCTTATGTAAAGGACGAAAAGGGATTTTCCGTGGTACCACCTTCATTGAATAAGCATACATCTAGCTTATTCCACTCAACTCCTGTAACGCCAGGCACGCGCTTAGATTTTTCCTCTAAGGCTCAAAGGGCAGGTTCAGCAGCTGTCTGCGGCAAATGTTTCAGCATGTCATTTGCTCTCTTTACGCATCAGTTCCTGCTTACTATTCCTTTTCAACGCTCGTTAATTTTTTTATATTATCACCAATTGCAAAGGAAAAGTCAAGCGGTCAATTAAATACAATCGTTTTATTCTCATGCACAATAATTCGATCTTCTAGATGCCATTTGACGGCACGTGCAAGCACACTCCGCTCAATTGTTCGGCCAATATTTTTTAAAGCTTCCGCATCATCCCGGTGATCTACACGCTCTATATCCTGTTCAATGATCGGTCCTTCGTCTAAATCATTGGTCACATAATGAGAAGTTGCGCCAATTAATTTGACACCTCGCTCATATGCCCGCTTATATGGATTCGCACCGATAAACGCTGGCAGGAAGGAATGATGAATATTAATGATTTTGTTCGGGTGCTGTTCTATAAATCCAGGCGTTAAAATTTGCATGTATCTAGCAAGCACAATGGCATCAATATCATACTGTTCTAATAATGTGAGCTGCTGTTTTTCCGCTTCTTTGCGAATGTCTTTGTTCGCCTTCACAAAATGGAACGGAATTCCAAGCGCTTCTACTGTATCTTTTGCCGTTTCATGATTGCTGATGACGACCGCAATTTCAGCCATCAAATTGCCGCTTTGCCATTCCCATAGCAGCTCATGTAAACAATGAAGCTCTTTTGACACAAAGATTGCCAGCTTTTTCAGCTCACTTGCACGCGACATGCTCCACGTCATTTGAAAAGATGCTGCAATTGGTTCAAACTGCTGCTTCAGCTGATCCATATTTGCCGAGATGTCTTTCCAATCAAATTCAATTCTTAAAAAGAACAGGCCGCTTTCATGATCTGTTGTGTATTGGCTGGATTCAATGATATTTGCTCCGTGCTCAAATAAAAAGGAAGAGACAGCTGATACAATTCCAGGCTGATCCGGGCAGCTGACAAGCAATCTTCCTTTTTGCTCATGCTTTTGTCTGTGTAATTCAAGTTTCTCTGTTATCAAAGTTCTCATGTATCATGACCTCATTTACGTTTTCATTCTAATGAAATATTATACTGGACTGGAAAGAGAAAAAGCAATGTAGAGCCCTATTTTTCATTGAATATTCATTCAATTCTGCACCTATCGTGATATAATGTGAATAGACCTTTTATCATAAAAGGAGTGATGGAGATGAAAAGTATGACTTTGTTTGGAAAAGTGAGCTTTTGGCTCGGCATCATTTGTCTGATCACAGGTATTTTCCTTTTTATAGCCGGTGAAAGACTCATTCCTTTTCTCACATTTGGTGTGTGTTTTCTGCTTGTGAGCCAGCTTTACCGCAAAAATGAAAACGATTCCAATCATCATTCGATGTAACAAAAGGCTGGCATCTATCTGCCAGCCTTTTCTTATTCAATGATTTTCAATCCTACTGCCGCAGATAAAATCAGTGCGATGAAGAAAATACGTTTTGCGTCTTTCGATTCTCCGTAAAACAGCATACCGACGATGGCGCCTCCAGCAGCTCCGATTCCAGTCCAAATGGCATACGCCGTTCCCATCGGAATCGTGTTCATCGCAAGAGACAGCATCAGAAAGGACATCGAAAAGCCAGCCGCAATGAATAAAATCCATTTGACATGCTTGTCTTTTTGGAATTGGTTCATCATGGTCACACAAAACATTTCTAAGATGCCTGCTCCAATAAGTAAAAGCCAGCTCATGATTCAGCCTCTCCCTTCTTTTCACCTGTTGTCAGCTTCAGTCCTAATACACCGCACAAAAGCATGACAATCAAAAGCAGTTTGACAAGCTGAACCGGCTCACCAAGCACCATGCCTATGACGACGGTTCCTGCTGTCCCAAGCCCGGTAAAAACGGCATAAAGTGTGCCAACTGGGAGTACACTTGTTGCTTTCAGGAGTAAATAAAAGCTCACGATAATACAAACGATGGTTGCGCCCCATTCTATGAGCGAGTGGGCATATTTCAGCCCCATCACCCAGCCGACTTCAAAGATGGCCGCAATAAAGACATTTCCCCATTTCATCTGATCTTCTCCTTTCTGAACGATTCCAACCAACAAAAAAAGCCTGGAAATCGATCGTTTGATCAAATCTCCCGGGCTTTTATCCCTCCGTGTCCATATGGCCTCTTCTAAGACCCTATGTGTTTTCTCTCGGTCCAGACTGCGCCAGCGCACGGAACCCTAGAAAACCAATTCATGATAAACAGACCTGACTTAGAGCAGATTCTGTATTAAAAATCTTATCACACCCCGATATGCCGGTCTACCAGTTTGCTCTCCCTCTTCAAATATACTTGTTCATTTTTCGAAAGAAATGATTTCGGACCGGCGTATACTAAGTGTTAGAAACAGATCAACTGATAAAGAAGATCTGCGGGATATTTGCGTGCTGCTAACCGAAGGGAAATGAACGTATATGACAATCCATTTATTTTTTATTACATTGACGATCAAGCGTAAATACAAGGACATGGAGACCGTTCTTTACGAACAAGAAGTTGAAACATTTTATGAAGAAATGAAACAGAAACAACTAAAGTATATGAACTAAAACAGAAAAAATATGGAAGAAGGACCAAGTTAGACACGCTCAGACGTTAAAGGAACGATCATATCGCTGGTATAATGAACTCAGATTGATGTGATGAACGTTCAACTTTAGGATGCTGCATTTACAGATCATCCGTTGTATCGGTCCAAATAATGAAACCAAGAGGTGGATCGTATGATGATAACCGACGTACAGAAACATGAATTTTATCAAGCACTGGTTGACAAGAATCCGCAATATGACGGCACATTTTTCGCCGGCATTAAGACGACCGGTATCTTCTGCCATGCCACATGTACCGCTAGAAAACCAAAATATGAGAACTGTGAGTTTTTCTTTACAGCAGAGGAAGCACTGCTAGCAGGATATCGTCCGTGCAAGCGCTGCACTCCATTAACCTATCCAAACAGCATTCCAGAAGAAGTCAAAACACTCGTTTCAGCAGTTGAAACACATCCTGAAAAACGCTGGAAAGAAGAGGACTTTCGCGAGTTAGGGATTCACTCTGCAACGGCCCGGCGGAAATTCAAAGAAATCTACGGCATGACCTTTGTTCAATATGCGAGATCACGCCGAATGGGGCTTGCCTTTAAAGAAATTATGAATGGAAAAAAAGTGATTGATCAGCAGGTCGCCTTGGGCTATGATTCTTCGAGTGCCTTCAATGATGCCTTTACCAAAATCATGGGAAATCCCCCTAAAAAGACGCAGACTAAGATTCTCCATGCCAATTTTATTTCCACACCGATTGGACGGATGATCAGCGTGACAGATGCCGCGCATGTGTATTTACTGGAATTTATGGACAGGCGGGGACTAGAAAAGGAAATTGAGAACATGAGAAAAAAGCATCATGCGCGTATTTTAGTTGGGGAAACAAACGTCCACCAACAATTGGTAAAGGAATTGACCTTATATTTCGAGAAAAAACTGACGCAGTTTACCGTACCACTTTCCATGCATGGCACCCCTTTTCAAATGAAGGTGTGGGACCTGCTCACACGCATTCCATCAGGCGAAACAAGTTCATACCGAGATCTTGCTGTGATGCTAGGCGATCCGCATTTGGTCCGGGCGGTAGGGAATGCAAATGGTGCCAATCAATTGGCGATCATCATTCCATGCCACCGCGTCATTCAAACAAGTGGTGAGCTTGGCGGCTACGGCGGCGGGGTTGAACGTAAGAAATATTTACTTCAGCTAGAACAGCGGATATAAAATAAAAACGGCTCTGCTTATTTTGTAAGCGAGCCGTTTTCTTCGTTGCGGGTGATGCTGTATACATCAATGATTTGGTCCCATTTTGAAATGGTTTTTTCTTTTTTCATGCCCATTTTTAAAGCGACCTTTACCGATGCTTCATTGTCTGGGCGGATTAAGCTCACCATTCGTCTGACCTTCATTTCTTCAAAACCATAGGTGAGACAGCCTTTTGCGGCTTCAGCAGCATAGCCATTTCCCCACGCTGCTTTTTTTAGCATGTAGCCGATTTCAAGTTCTGTTTGTCCTTCAATGTTTTGCAGAACAATCCCGCTTTGTCCAAGTGGTTCATTCGTTTCTTTGTCTTCAATGATCCAGAGAGAAGTATGATACATACGGTCATTCTTTTGATTCCATGCAATCCACTCTTTCGTCTGCTGCTCATCCTTCAAAGAAGGATAATACTTCATTACTTCTTCATCTTGGAACAACATGTCATATAAAAATGATGCATCATGTTCATTCATCGTTCTCAGTCTAAGGCGCTCTGTTTCAAGCACTGTGCGTGTTTGAAGTTTCATTTATGATCCCCCCTCACTTACTGATTAAAAATATCACCGAACAATCCATTTGAATCTGGGGCAAAGTAATGGATTCCCGCACCGGTTAAACTAGCTGCTAGCGCCGTCCACATCATTAAACTGACTGTCATCCACACCGCAACTTGCTTTCTCTTCGTCCCGAAGCTCATGCACATAAATGCCGCTAGATGACTGCCGATGATAAAAGGACCAATAAGCGCTAATCCCGGGAGACCATATCGTTCCCAAATTTTTCTGGCTCGCAGTTGCTTTTTTTCTCCTTTTTCATCACTTTTGTCCTCTTTTCTCCTCAACCGCCATGCTTTGAAGCGGTCTACGAAAACAATGAGGAGCAAGACTGTGAGAAAGTTGCCGATGAATCCGATTACAGCCGTTGTCACAGGATGCAGTCCACCTAAGATGGCCAGTGGAACAACACCAACCACTTCAAAAAAAGGCAAAGCAGCCAATACAAAAACAAGTACATATCCCCATAAAATATCCAAGCATAGAACCCCTTTTCATTTTTGTCCTCTTCCCATTGTAATGAAAAATACGCTACCATTTCTACATTTTTTTAGAAAAAGAAAAGCACACCGGATGGATGTGCTCTATTTTTTACATCGTGTTTTCATTTTTCTTGTTCGCTCGGCGTAAGGCCATGAGCATAAGCCCTATTACGATCACAACCGATAGTAGACTTTGCATGAGAAGCACGCTTGGTGATGTCCAGCCAAGCCATTCGAATATGAGCTGCGGTCCGAAGAAGATAACCGGTATCAATGAAACGACATTCGCCTTTAAGATTGCATTAAAGACAATGATACATAACAGCATAAGCAGGATGACGCCCAATCTTTGACCTGAGGTCAGCACAAGTAATGGTGTGCCGAGCTTTTGATCCAATAGTTTGATTGTGACCATTGAAGTCAGTTGAAAGATTCCTAAGATCCAAAAATAAAGAAATGCCCGGCCGCCTGTCTGAAAGGCAGACGCTCTAAACATCACAATAATCATGATGACATTGGCTACTAAAACGAGCGGATAGCCAATTAACGCATACCAAGAATAGGATAAGCTTTGACTGATCGCATCTGATAAAATCATATAAAAGAGTGAACCAATTAAGAAGGCACTGACGAAAGGAACCCAGTCTTTATGGTTTCCTGACAGCTCTTTTGCGAGTTCATCAGCATAGCCCCTCGGATCTCCGCCAAACACAGCCTCCCCTGTTTTACCATCTTTTTCAGCCTCAACCGCATGTGTCGTTAGCTCATCCATCAGCTCATCAATTTCGTCCTCATTTTTTCCCATTGATATGAGATAAAATTTCAGCTCTAGTAAGATGTGTCTTGTTTCTTTTGATACCATAATCTCACTTCCCTTTTTGTAGTAAACAGTTCACATTTTTTGAAAGCTCACTCCAGCGGGTAATAAACTCTGTGAGCGCTTGTTCTCCAGCTTGTGTGAGCGTATAGTATTTCCTTTTCGGCCCGCTTGCTGATGCTTTTGTGACAGTGGTCACAAGCTGTTCCTTTTGCATACGCAGCAGAATCGGGTAGATACTGCCTTCACTAATTTGATCAAATCCATAATGAGCGAGCTTCTTCGTCATTTCATATCCATAAATCTCACCCTCTGAAATAATCGACAGCAGGCAGCCTTCTAAAATTCCTTTTAGCATTTGTGTGGATGTTGTCATCTTTGTTCCTCCGATTCCAGTACCTTGCATCACAAGATAGCATCATCTTACCACACACTATCTTGCCATGCAAGATACCGTTCTAGAAAAAAATCACCGCTTAAAGGGTGATTTTTACGCCCATGGTTTATCTGTCCCAAGTGCGTCAGCCAGTGCCTTGCTATGCTTTCGGCGGCTTTTTCTTTCTTCAGCCCGCTGTTTTGCGGTTTGATGCAGCATGATTTCTTCCTCTGTTTCCGGCATGACTTGTGGGACTTTCTTTGGCTTCCCATTGTCATCTAACGACACAAAGGTAAGAAATGAAGTCGCTGCGAGTCTGCGCTCTCCAGACATCAAGTTTTCTTTGATAACCTTAACGAACACTTCCATAGAAGACGTACCCACCCATGTGACATAGGACTCTAAACATACCGACTCCTTTTGTCCAATTGGTTCTAAAAAATCAACTGAATCCATTGATGCCGTGACCGTTTCACATCGGCTGTGCCTTGCTGCCGAGATGGAGGCAATGTCATCTATATAACTCATTAATTTTCCACCAAATAAGGTTTGGTGATTATTCGTATCGAGAGGGAATACCCTGCTGGTTTTGACAACTTTTGATTCCTTGCAGTATTTAAAATTTTCTTCACTCATCATCATAGCTCCTTCTTGCTGTTTTCGTGAATGCGGAACGACTTTTATTAAACACTATTCTTTTAGGTTTGTCTAAACATTTTGCTTTAGTCTCCTGTGAGAGATTTTCTTTCGGAAATGTTTCAACTATGACTAGAACGAGGAATAATAGAACTATGAACAAACAAGGAGGCCATTTGATGGATTCTATGAGAGCAGAACAAATACACAAAATGCCGCAATGCATGAGTGAATATGACGATTTACAAGAAGTCCTTTTATGCAGTCCCATCTATATGGAAATCAAACAGATCATCAACGAAACCCAAAAACATTTTGCAAGAGAAAATATTACTCAAATGAAAGCCATTACTCAGCATAAGCAATTGATCCAAACCCTAAAAGACCATCAAGTACGCCCCATTATGCTTCCTGCAAATGACCGCTTTCCTGAACAAGTGTTTACCCGGGATATTGGGTTTACGATTGGACATACACTCTTTGTTTCAAGCATGGCCGCTCCAGTTAGGCAAGGAGAAGAACAATTGTTAAAAGAGTGGGCACAGGGAAATGGGTTGAAGACTGTTACCCTGACAAATGGAACGATTGAAGGCGGCGATGTGCTTGTGGATCAAAGACGCGTATTTGTCGGAACGAGCAAAAGAACAAACCCAGCCGCTATTCATGAGCTTAAAAAAGAACTGCCGGATCATGACATCATTCCCATTCATCTTCCTGCTCACATTTTGCATCTCGATTGTGTGATGAATATTCTCTCTCATGATGAGATATTGATTTATCCAGAAGCGTTCAAAAAAGAGGATCTTCACCTGCTCAACATGCATTATCATCTAATTGAAATAAGCGAACAAGAGCAATTCACACTCGGCCCAAACGTTTTATCCATTGGACAGAAAAAAGTGATCAGTTTGCCCATCAATCAAGAAACAAATGCTGCATTAACCGCTCACGGCTACACTGTCATTGAAGTGGATTTTTCAGAAATCATTAAATCTGGCGGCTCTTTTAGATGCTGCACATTGCCGATTAGGCGTTCGTTCACTAAAAAAGCCAGCGTGTAGAACAGTTTGTCTACTTGCTGGCTTTTTTTCTGCCTATTTTTATGTCCGATCGTATAAATGACAGGCGACATCATGCCCTTCTTCTACTGCTTGTAATGTTGGCTTTTTTTCAGCACACACATCCATCGCTGCAGGACACCTTGTTCGAAATACACAGCCGCTTGGCGGGTTCACTGGACTTGGAATTTCTCCCTTTAAAATGAACCTTTTGCGCTTGTCCTCCACGTCAGGATCTGGAATGGGGATCGCTGACAGCAATGCTTGTGTATAGGGGTGCAGCGGTGTTTGATATAACGTATCACTGCTAGTCAATTCGACGAGATGACCTAAATACATGACACCGATTCGGTCGCTAATATATTTGACCATCGACAAGTCATGCGCAATAAAGAGAAATGTCAGCCCTTCCTCCTTTTGCAGTTTCTTCAGCAAATTCACGACCTGCGCTTGAACGGAGACATCTAGTGCAGAAATTGGTTCATCTGCCACAATAAATTTCGGCGTTAAGGCGAGTGCTCTTGCAATACCGATTCTCTGCCTCTGCCCTCCGCTGAATTCATGAGGATAGCGCGTGGCAAAGTCATAGCTAAGTCCAACAGCTTCCAGTAGTTCTTTCACCCGGGCAACCCTTTTCTTTTGACTCCCATAAAGGTTATGAATCTCCATTGGCTCCAGCATAATATCTTTTACAGATAGCCGCGGATTTAAGGAGGAATACGGATCTTGAAACACCATTTGAATTTGCCGATTAAAATCAAAGGATTCTTTTTGTGAAAGGTGATGAAGGCTTTTCCCTTCATACAAAGCTTCTCCATCTGTCGGTTCATAAAGGCGCATAAGCACTTTTCCAAGTGTGGATTTCCCGCAGCCGGACTCGCCAACAAGGCCAAATGTTTCGCCTTGTTTCAGCTGAAAGGAGACACCGTCTAGCGCTTTTAGCGTTCTTCCTTTCGATAGATGAAAATGTTTTTTGAGATTGTTTACTTGTAAAAGTGGTTCAACTGCCATGACCTTTCCTCCTCTCGCTTGGCAAATACCGTCTTGCACCTGCCCATTCTTTTTCATATGACGTGCCAGCAAGGGAAAGAAGTTCAATTTCTCTGCCGGTTTTAGGTGAATGAAGCATCATACCGTCACCTGCGTAGATCCCAACATGGCGGACTGCTCCCTTTCCGTTGTCATTGGCGAAAAACAATAAGTCGCCTTGTTCTAAATGGCTTGATGCGACCGGTGTTCCTTGCACTGCTTGGTCACTTGCATCCCTCGGCAAAAGATATCCGCACGCTTTATACATGCTGTAAGCAAAGCCCGAACAGTCATAGCCAAAGCTGCTCATGCCGCCCCATAAATACGAAAGACCAATAAATTGTTTTCCCTGGTCTACAACATCTTTGCCGGCCATAGAAAAAATGGATGAAACTGGCTGCACATCTGTTTTATTGATTTCTCTCGTCCCTGCTGGTGTGACAACACGAAAGCGATCACTCGTTTCTTCTACAGCTGCGAGCTCTGTTAAAAAACTAATTTCCATGTCCGCTTGCCCGTTTCGATAGAGCATGGCTTTTTTCTGACAAACGATATGAGATATAGTTGGTGCACTTCCTTCTGTCACTTGCTTTAGTTGGTTTGCAGGTATATAGCCAGGATAGCCTTGTGGGTGTTTCCGGCTGGCCTGCTGCGGAATAACGACTTTCATCCAGCCGTCTGTTTCTTCTAAGCCAATGACTCGTTCACCGAGCAGTACTTGCGACTGGATCAGATTTTCTTCACATAAAGCCAGTTTTTCTTCATATGTTTGCTTGTCAATCCACTCTTTGAATTTGAAGGAGCTCTGAAGTACCTTTTGATCGATTTCTCTCGGTGACTGCGGCGCTGTCCATACGTTCGCAACTGCAACCTTTGATTCAAATATCATCATGAGACTCCTTTCACTCCTTGAATGCCTAACCCATGATGCGGCGGGAAAAAGATATCTTTTCCTTTGTACACGATTCCTCCGTCCACCATGTCCTCTTTTAGCATGAGCGGGGCATCAAAATCATAGCGGGTGATATTTGGCTGGCTGGCGGCGAGATGAGCGGCTGCTGTAATGCCAAGTTTTGACTCAATCATGCTGCCAATCATGCACTTTACGCCGTATGCTTCTGCCAGTGCATTGATTTTTAGGGCTTCTTTTATGCCGCCTGATTTCATTAATTTTAAATTGATTAAATCACAGCTTCTCGTTTCAAGCACCTTGATCGCATCATGAAAACTAAAAATACTTTCGTCTGCCATTATCAGTGTATCTGTTGCCTCCGTCACACGGCGTAGGCCTTCGATATCTTCTTTTGGCACTGGTTGCTCGACTAGCTCGATATTCATTGGCTCCATTTTCCGAATGGCTACGACCGCTTCCTTCCACGTCCAGCCCTGGTTCGCATCGAGTCTAATCTGAATATCCGGCCCGATCTTTTCTCGAATTCGCTTGATACGCTGAATATCCGTATCTATATCATCTTTTCCTACCTTGATCTTTAATGTCTGAAAGCCTTCAGCTGCGTATTGCTTCGCATCTTCCGCCATCTCAAGCGGACGGTTTACACTAACCGTATAATCGGTTTCAAGCTGACTGCGATATCCGCCAAGGTATTGATAAAGTGGAAGTCCTGCCTGTTTCGCTAAGCCATCATAAATGGCCATGTCAACCGCTGCCTTTGCGCTTGTGTTGCAAGCGAGCACCCGGTTCATATGAGAAAAAATTTGTTCATATTCTGACAAGGAAGCTCCAAGCAAACTCGGTCTGATCACTTCGCAGATGGCATAGTCGATGCTTTCCAGCGTTTCACCTGTAATCACTGTTGTCGGGACTGCCTCTCCGTAGCTGACGTCACCTTGATCATATGTGATGATAACGATTAGAGATGCTGCGTCATACACCGTTCGTAAAGCGGTTTTGAAAGGTTTTTTTAGCGGTACTCTCATTCTACATGTACGAACATCAACAATTTTCATTTGATCACCTCTTTCGCTGCAACGCCTGGAGAAATGTGCAGTTTTTTTCCTGTCGCATCTAATGCAGCCTGCGTGCCCATTGGAATGGCAAAGTTTGGCGAAGAATGACCGATCCGGAAGCCCCCAAGTGCAGGTTTCTTTTGCGGGACAATATAGGTGTCCCATACTTGATTCAATGTGAGGGACTGATCTTTCTTTTTTGGCTCACATTGATGAAAATCTCCAATGATGAATCCAGCCGCATCATCCAATTTTCCAGCAGATGTGAGGTGCTGCATCATTCGATCGATTTTATAGGGTTCTTCGTCAATATCTTCAATGAACAAAAGCTTTCCCTTCGTATCGATTTCAAAAGGCGTACCAAGTGTTGTCACGATGAGGGCAAGATTTCCTCCTGCAATCTCACCTGAAGCGGTGCCCGGATAGAAAGTATGAAGGGGTGACAAGTGGTGCGCATACGTAAAGGCTTTCGGTGCGAACAGCTGTAAAAAGGTATCTTTCGTATAAGGATGGACCTCCTCAAGTCCCACATCAGAGGAAAGCATTGGCCCATGAAACGTCACAAGACCCGTCTGCTGCTGGATGGCCGTATGTAAAAACGTAATATCACTATAGCCCCAAAAGATTTTTGGATTCCGGCGAATGAGGTCATAGTCAATGACTTCCGCAAGTCTTCCAGTCCCGTATCCTCCGCAAGCACAAATAACCGCCTTCACTTCTGGATCTTGAAACATACGATGAAGATCCTCCACTCTTTCATGATCATGACCTGCTAAATATCCATACCGGCGGCCCAAATACTTCCCTTTTTTCACCTTTAGCCCGAGGCTTTCTAAAAAGGCAATCCCTTTTGCTAATTTCAGCTCATCAGGCGGACTTGCTGGTGCAATAATCCCCACCGTATCCCCTGTTTGAAGTGCCACTGGCAGCTGGCTCATGCCATATCCCCTCTTTCTCTTTGTTTCTTTCAATCTATGGGTTTCTGCTTCATAACATGAACGAATATAAAGGAACAGACGCTTTTATCTAAAAGCGTCTTAGATTGTTGACAAAGGGCTAAAATGATGTTTATTTTAGCCCTTTGTCTTCTTTTCAGCGTGATAGAAAACCTTTGCAGTCTAGGAAGGACGAGCACTGGCGCGGAGCGAATTTGTCATTCGTGAGCACCAGCGCGCAGGACTGACAACGAATGCGAGGGTTTGTCTACACGCTGAGACGCTTTTATCTAAAAGCGTCTTTTGATCCTAATATTACTCTCCATCTACTTGTGCCCATTTCAAATCGATATACCCAACAGGGTGACGGACAATCCCCTTCACGCCTTCTTTTTGTAAATGAACTTGGTTATAAAAATGAATCGGAATGATCGGTGCTTCTTCAATGAGAAGTGCCTCTGCATCATGAAGAATGTTGTTTCTCTTTTGCTCGTCTGCTTCCTGGCTCGCCTTTTTGATCAGCTGATCATAGGTATCGTTTGACCATCCTGTCCGGTTCATGGCATTCCCTGTTTGAAAGCTCTCTAGGAAATTGATCGGATCTGCATAGTCTGCTAAAAATGAACTTTGTGAGAATTGGAATTTGAGCGCCTTTTGATCTTCTGCAAACACATTGGCTTCCATGTTTGCAAGCTTCACATCTACACCTAGCGCTTCTTTCAGCTGCTGCTGGATGGCTTCAGCTTTTTTCTTGTTCTCAGGCTTTGTACTGTATGTCAATGTGACGGCTGGCAGTTTTGAATAGTTCTCTTCTTTCAGCCCTTTTTCTAATAACTTCGCAGCTTCACTCTTATCATTCTTCACAAGATCACCGCCAGCTTTTCTGAAATCCTCACCCTTTGAATCAAGAATGCCTGGCGAGACGAAGGCACGTGCTGGCTTCTCTTCATTTTTCGTTACATAATCCACGATATCTTGCGGGTTGATCGCCATTTGAAAAGCTTTGCGGATGTTCTTATTTTGAAAAGGCTCCATGTTCACATTCAGACGATAAAAGAACAATCCAGCCTGGTCTTCAATTTGTACATCTTTATTTTTCAGCAGATTTTCACTTTGCTCTGCTGGGACAAAGGCAGTATCTAAATCTCCTGATTGATACATTTGATAGTCTGTGTTTCGATCACTGATCATCAGCCACTTCACTTGATCCAGCTTGACTGTTTTTTTGTCCCAATACGTCTCACTTTTTTCCATTGTGAAGCTCTCATCATGCTTCCACTCTGTCAGCTTGAACGGTCCATTTCCGACAAAGGTTTTGGCGTCTTTTGCCCAGTTTGGGTCCTTCTTAGCTACCTGTTCATTGACAGGAAAAAAAGCAGGGTTTGCGGTCATATTTAAGAACGATTTCTGCGGATATGCCAGTGTGACCTTAAGCGTTTTGTCATTTACAGCGCTGACTTTCACGTCTTCTTTGTTTCCTTTTCCGCTGTTAAATGCCTCTCCGCCTTCAATCATGTAGGCTAGGAACGATGCAGATGAGCCTGTTTTCGGATCAAGCAGCCGCTTCCACGCATATTCAAAGTCACTCGCTTTCACTGGATCACCATTTGACCACTTGATGCCATCTCTTAAATGGAACGTGTACGTTTTTCCATCCTCTGATATCTCCCATTTTTCCGCCATTGCAGGAGATGGTTCGTGCTTTTCATTCAGTCTCGTTAATCCCTCCATTAAGTTATTGAGTCCTTGCCACGATACATTATTAAAACCAATCGGCGGATCAAACGACGTCGGTTCATTTTCGTTATTTAAAGTTAATACTTTCTTTTCACCCTGATTGCTTGATGATCCTTTCCCTGCTTGCTCATTGGCTGTACATCCTGCGAGCAGCATGATCGTGAACAAACATATACTGATGATCCATCCCTTTTTTCTCATCAAAAACTCCCCCTTTGTGTTGAAGATAAAACGGTTTGATTCGCTCGCTCATCTTGGAGCCAGCAATGCACTGTGTGGGTAGGTGACCGCTGCGTTTCGTGCGGCATGATATGATCACACACCTTCATGGCGGACGGGCAGCGATCTGTATACGGACAGCCCTTTGGCGGAGCAAATAAATCAGGCGGGCTTCCTTCAATTGGAATGAGTTCATCTTTCATATCAAGTCTTGGAACGGATTGCAGAAGTCCTTTTGTATAGGGATGCTGCGGACTGTAAAAAATATCTCGCCTCGTTCCGACCTCCACCATTTTCCCTCCGTACATGACGGCTACCCGGTCTGCGACTTGGGCGACGACCCCTAAATCATGTGTGATTAAAATAATGGTGACCCCTGTTTTTCTCTGAATCTCTTTAAACAGCTCTAATATTTGTGCCTGTATGGTCACATCCAGTGCGGTCGTCGGTTCATCAGCAATCAGCACTTTGGGCTCGCAAATTAGTGCCATGGCAATCATGAGCCGCTGCCTCATTCCCCCGCTGAACTGGTGAGGGTATTGCTTTAACCTTTCCTTCGGCTGCGGAATGCCGACCAAATCAAGCATCCGAATGGCGGCTTCTGTCACTTCTTTTTTCGTCAGCTTTTGATGCTCCTTTGCCGCCTCCATGAGCTGATCGCCGATTGTCAAGGTTGGGTTCAGTGCGGTCATTGGATCTTGGAAGATCATCGAAATATCGACACCTCGTATGGCGCGCATTTCTTTTTCAGATAATGACAGCAAATTTCGGTCTTCAAACCAGATTTCTCCCTGATCAACATGAGCGCTGTAAGCTGGCAGCAGCCTCATAATGCTTTGTGAAGTCACACTTTTCCCGCAGCCTGACTCTCCTACAATGGCAAGGGTTTCTTTTTCATATACATCCACATTCACCCCGCGTACCGCTCGAACTGAGCCGCCATATGTCCGAAAACTGACGTGCAGATCGATGATTTGTAGAACTTTTCTCAAAGCGCCATCACCTCTTCATCTTCGGATCAAGCGCATCTTGCAAGCCATCACCTAAATTGTTAAAGCAAAACATCGTGAGCGAAATAAAAAACGCAGGAAAAAATAAACGCCACCAATGCCCGTTATCTGACAGCACTGTCGGCAGCGCATCATTTGCCATCACGCCCCAGCTTGCAAACGGTGCTTGAATGCCTAAACCAAGAAAGCTTAGGAACGCTTCTGCAAATATCGCGGTTGGTACAGTTAAGGTCATCTGAACGATAATCGGCCCCATCGTATTCGGCAGCAGGTTGCGGCGAATGATACGAAGGCTCTTTGCACCAAAGGTTTTTGAGGCAAGGACATATTCCTGGCTTTTCAGCTGAAGAACTTGACCTCTCACGATTCTTGCCATTCCAATCCATCCGGTGACAGTGAGCGCTACAATAATGGTGACGAGCCCTGGCCCCATCAGAACCATCAATAAAATGACAACAAGTAAATAAGGAAGACCGTAGAGCACCTCGACGATTCGCATCATGACATGGTCATATCTCCCGCCCTTATAACCGGCAATGCCTCCATAGATCACGCCGATGGCAAAATCAATCAGGGCTGCCATGACGCCTACAAATAAAGAAATACGCGCCCCGTACCATGTACGCGTGAACACATCTCGTCCAAGCTCATCCGTTCCGAACCAGTGAGCAGCGGATGGCGGCAGATTTTGCATCGAAAGACGCTGCTCTGTCACGCTATTAGGTGCAAGCAATGGGCCTAATAGTGCCATGATAAAAAGAAAAATCAATACCGATAGACTAAACATCGCAAGCTTATTTTGCTTCAGTCGCCTCCATGTGTCTGCCCAATACGAAAGAGAGGGTCTTTTAATGGCATGGGCCTCCGTTTTCTTTTGCTCTCTCGGAGAAAACCATTCGTCCGGCACTTCATGATGCGGATTCGGTTGATCCTGCTGCAAATGTATACTCATGCCTTTCCTCCTTTCTGATGCAGCTGAATCCTTGGATCAAGCAGGCGATACGCCACATCGACAATGAAAAGAAGTGTGATTAAAATGATGCTGTAAAAAACAGTGGTTCCCATGATGACAGGATAATCACGGTTGTTAATACTCTCGACAAAGTATTTTCCCATGCCAGGAATCGCAAATATTTTTTCAATGACAAAACTTCCTGTTAAAATGCTTGCGACAAGTGTGCCAAGAATAGTCACAACAGGCAAAAGCGCATTTCGAAGTGCATGTTTAAACACAATTTTAAAGGGAGAAAGTCCTTTTGCTTTAGCAGTGCGAATATAGTCCTGAGACAGCACTTCAATCATGCTCGATCTTGTTAACCGGGCAATAATGGCCATCGGACTAACGGCAAGAGCAATGGTTGGCAGCACCATATGCATCGGACTTGTCCACATCGCTGTAGGAAAGAGCTTCAAATTCACAGCAAGCTGCTGAATTAATAAGGTAGCAAAGATAAAGTTTGGAATGGATATACCGAAAACAGCAATGGTCATGGCGATATAATCAATCAATCCATTGTACCGGAGGGCAGCCATGACCCCTAGCAGGATGCCGGAGATGACAGCAATCAATATTGAGATAAGACCAAGTTCTAATGAGACTGGGAAGCCTCTCGCCAATAGATCATTGACACTTTCAGAAGGCTTTTTAATGGAAGGACCAAAATCAAAGGTAACGATGGATTTTAAATATATGACATATTGAACATACAGTGGTTCGTCTAAGTGATAGTAGCTTTCGAGGTTTCGCTGGACGGTTTCGTTTGTATTTCGTTCTTCATTGAAGGGCGATCCTGGGATGACCTTCATTAAAATAAACGTTAACGTCGTAATCGTTAAAATCGTGGCAATCATCGCAATAAAACGCTTGAGCAAAAAGCTGGTCATCTGCCGTCTCCCCCTCGCTTAACAAAATGTTGTACGTGCGGCAAGCTCTGTCATGACAAGCATCGCTTGGTAGGCTTCTAATATATTCTCTGCTTGATACGTCACCGTTGTTGTCCCTTCAATAATGGCAGTACCAGGCATTAAATTCGCCCATTCAGCTTGTCCATAATTGGCAAACTCAATCTTCAGCAGCGGCTGATCAGGAGGCGTCAGCGGCTTGATGTGATGAATCTGTTTCATTGCGGCTTCCACTTGCTGTGAGATTTGTTGGTTGACTTTGGCAGGAGTGAGACATTTCACAGCAGATCTTGATATGGTCTCTTTCACTGCCACTGTTTTCACACCAGGCATCAGCTTCTCTGCTTCAAGAGCTGCTTGATCGTCTCCGCAAACAAGAATCACCGGCACACCATAGTAGCCTGCAACATACGCATTAAAGCCCATTTCACCAATTGGATGATCATTTATGTAAAAATGTCTAACACCAAAAATCATACTGTGGGACATCACACCTTTCATAGACGCCCTCGCATGATAGCCTAAAAAAACAGCAGCATCATAGGTTTGATCTAACCCTTGAACCATTGAATAAGGCTTGACGTCACCAGATATAAGAGATGCTTCTTCATGCAATTCTTCAATCAACAAATTATTCATTTTAGAATGACTGTCATTGACCAAAATATTGGTTGCGCCATGCTGAAGAAGTGCCTCCACACAGGCATTCACTTCACTCGTCATGATCTTTCTGCCCCGTTCATAATTGTGCTGACGGGCATCGACAAATGTATGATCAGCTAGACCAGTAATCCCCTCCATATCGACAGATACATAGAGCTTCATTCCCATCCCCCTTAAATTAAACTTAAAATTTGTGTATATTTTTCTAAATTTTCTAAAAAATTATATGATTACTTGATCGATTTTTCAATACAATGTCTGAAAATAAGGAAATTAGACTCAGATATTATAGATCAAAAGACTGTACGACAAAGGATTTTTTTAACAAATAAAACACCACTAACTATGTCTTTAGTGGTGTTTGTCTGCTTCGTTAATCTGTGATTTCAGCTGTTCATATTTCTTCATCGTTTGTGTAAATAGATCATCAAACATCTGAGGTGCCTGCTTTTGAATAACCTCGGCGCCTTCTCCTGTAATGCCCCCTTTTGTCGCCACTCTATCGACGGTTTCAGCAAAGGTGAGGCCCCGTTCTACAAGGACTTGACCTGTGCCTAAAAGGGCATACGTTAAAAATTCATACGCTTCCTCTAAGGAAAGCTCACTATTTCTCACAGCAGCTCTCGCCATTTCTTCAAAAAGAGCAGCGATAAAACCAGGAGATGAGCTCGTCAAGTTACTCGCCGCATCGAACTTGTCTTCTTCAACTTCACGTACGATGCTAAAAGCTGAAAGCAGGCGGTGCAAACGCGCCTTTTCTTCCTCTCCAGCAGTTTCACCATGCGCAACGAGGGAAACGCCCGTTCCAACAGCTGACGTGAGCGTTGGGATGTATCTGGATATTGGTTGAGTCGTATGCTTTGATAACTTGTCTAACGTCACAGCCGCGGCTACTGACACAATATGCACCGATTTGGCTGCTGAAGACAGTTGATCGAGTACATCAAGTACAGCAAGCGGCGGCACGCAGATAAAAAGTACATCACATGACGCAGAAAGTTCCTCTAATGAGCAGATGTTTATTTCTTGATGCTTGTCTTTAAGTTGAAGCAGGCGGTCCGTTTCACTTCTTGTATGGATCATGATTTGATGGGCATCGAGCACTTCTTTTTCCAGCCATTTTTGCACCATCATATCAGCCATGCTTCCATATCCAATGATTCCAATTGTCTTCACAGTTTAATCTCCTCTATTTTGCTTAGATTCACTACTTATTTTAACAATTTCCCACAATGTTTTCATTTTTATCCCACACTTTTTTCTTACGATCAAGTCAGTATCCACAACAAAAGGTAAAACCCCTTAAACCCATACATGAAAAAATGATGAAAGAGAGTGATTTGAATGACACATCACAAAAATGAACAACAACCTTCTCAAGAACTTCAAACAACGGAGCAGCTGCAAAAACGAAAGAAGAAGCCAAACGGCTGGTTTAAGCCATTTGTCAGCGGTGTTGTAGGCGGTACGCTGGCGTTAGGTGTGTACGTCCTTTCGCCATATGCCCAGCACGCATCAGACAACACAGCACATAATTCAGCAGTGGTATCGACAAATGATACAAGTGCCAATTCGTCAAAAACAACCGCCGTCCAAACATCACATTCATCGAGCAGCATCTCCAGCATGGTGGAAAATGTATCACCAGCCATTGTCGGCATTACAAACTACCAAGCGCAAAGTCAAACAGGCACGAGCTTCGGCGATTTCAATACGCCTTTTGATGAATCACAGCAAAATAAAAGCAGTCAAGAGGAAAAAACAGGTACAGGCTCAGGAGTGATTTTCAAAAAATCCGGCAGTAAAGCCTATGTCTTAACAAATAACCACGTCATTGAAGGGGCAAATAAACTCACAGTATCCTTACACGATGGCAAAACCGCCAAAGGTAAACTGGTTGGAGCTGACCCGCTGACTGACCTAGCTGTTGTAGAAATTAGCAGCAGTCACGTAACGAAGGTTGCGGCATTAGGCGATTCCTCCTCGCTGCGTGCTGGGGAAACCGTCATCGCGATCGGAAACCCGCTTGGTGAAGATCTATCAAGAACCGTGACACAAGGAATTGTCAGCGGTGTCGACCGAACAGTCTCGATGAACACATCCTCAGGTGAAAGCAACATTAATGTCATTCAAACAGATGCAGCTATTAATCCAGGAAACAGCGGCGGCCCGCTTCTTACGACAGATGGAAAGGTTGTGGGGATCACGAGTATGAAAATTTCTGAAACAGGTGTTGAAGGCATTGGATTCGCGCTTCCAATCAATGATGTCAAACCAATCGCCGATCAGCTTCTCGCAAAAGGAAAGATTGAGCGTCCATATATCGGCATCAGCATGCTGGATCTCGAACAAGTCCCGGATGTGTATCAGAAAGAAACACTCGGTCTCAAAAATAGTCAGCTTGATCAAGGCGTATACGTCAAAGAAATCGCCGCAGGCTCACCTGCCGCCAAAGCCGGCTTAAAGTCTGAGGATGTCATTACCGCCATCAATGGGAAACAAATCAAAACCGGAAGTGAATTACGTCATGAACTATACACGAATACGAAAGTTGGAGACACCGTAAACATCACACTCATTCGAAACGGAAAAGAAGAAACGAAGAAGGTGACATTAACACAAACTGAATCTAAGCAGGTAAGTTCCTAATGCAAAAGAAAAAGGGCTAAAATCAAGATGATTTTAGCCCTTTTTCTTTTCAGCGTGATAGAAAACCTTTGCAGATCTGACAAAGAATGCGGGGGGTTTGTCTATACGCTGAGCAGCTCATCATGAGCTGCTTTTTTATGATGACTGAATTGGCGTTAATCTTTGTTCTATTTCTGCTCGTTTGTGCTCTAGAAATGGCGGAAGGGCTAATTGATCGCCAAGCTCATCTACTCCTTCGTCGACTGTAAATCCAGGGCCGTCTGTTGAAATTTCAAATAAGATACCATTCGGTTCTCTAAAGTAAAGGGCTTTAAAGTAGAAACGTTCCACAACACCAGAGTTCGTGAAGCCTGCTTTTGATATTTTGTCATACCATTTTTCCAGTTCCTCTGCATCTTCCACGCGAAAGGCTACGTGATGCACACTTCCTCTGCCGGAACGCTCAGAAGGCCCTTCAGTTTTTTCGATCACATGAATTTCTGTTCCAGCACCGCCATTTCCTGACTCAAAAATGGTCACGATCTCACCATCATTTGATTGTTCACGCGCTCTTTCGGTGAAGCCAAGGATGTCTGTTAAAACACGGATCGTTTTGTCCGCTTCTGCAACAGTTAATTCCACTGGACCCAAACCTCTAATGGCAAACTCTGCCGGAATATCATCATGCACTGGCGGTGAGCCTGCTTCTTGTGCGTTCGGTTCTACTGTTAAAAATAGCTGCTGCCCTTCTGGATCTTGAAAGCGCAAGGCAGGTCTGCCCCCTCTCAAGGAAGCCGTTTCTTGCTGTACGTCTGTCTCTTCAAAACGCTTTTCCCAAAATGAAAGTGCTTCTTCAGAAGAAACGAGAAGGCCTGTGCTTGTGATCGCGTTTGTTCCTTTCAAACGACGAGCGAGCATTGGAATTTCAAAGAATGTGAGCTCCGTTCCCGGTGAAGCGACCTCATCTCCATAAAATAAATGATACATAGATGGGTCATCCTGATTGACCGTTTTCTTTACAAGTTTTAAGCCAAGAATCTGGCGGTAGAAATCAACATTTTTTTGAGCATTGGCTGTTAATGCAGATACGTGGTGAATTCCATTAATTTTCATTATGTTCACTCCTATTTCTAAATATCTCGAATTCAAGATAATATCCTTATGAATAAAATAGGTCATTTTTCAAGAAAAGTCAACCATTTGGCTAGATGTTCGGTTTCTAACGATAAAATTAACATTAAATCAAAAATAATCTTTTATTGTTCGTTTTTAACGAAACATTCACCCTGATATCTCCAATAAACGAACACTTTTAAATACAAATACGAAAATCAGAAAATTTTTTTAATTCTTGTTTTCCTAAAATCGTATTACAATGAACGAAATACATGTCACAGTAACGTACGAAAGTGATGCAGGAGGTCGCGAGTAATGAACAAAGAACAACCAGCGTTAAAACAGGACATCGGCTTATTTTTCGCCCTATCTCTTGTCATCGGGACGATTATCGGGTCCGGCGTCTTTATGAAGCCAGGCAACGTCCTTTCCTATTCAGGAAGCTCAGATATCGCATTATTCGCTTGGCTGCTGGGCGGCATTTTAACCCTTGCAGGCGGACTCACTGTTGCTGAAATTGGTACACAAATCCCTCGGACTGGCGGATTGTATGCCTACCTTGAAGAAGTGTATGGTGAGTTTTGGGGCTATTTATGCGGCTGGGTGCAGATTATCATTTACGGACCTGCCATCATCGGTGCGCTCGGTCTTTATTTTGGTTCATTGTTAGCCAATTTATTTTCTCTTTCTTCTTTATGGTCGACAACAATCGGCATTATCACTGTTTTATTTTTATGTTTAATTAACATCATGGGAACAAAATACGGCGGTTTTGTTCAAGGGCTGACCACCATCGGAAAGCTTGTCCCGATTGCCGCTATTATTGTGTTTGGCTTATGGAAAGGAAACGAAAATATTTTTATGGCTGTCAACGATAGCATCGCTCAAATGAACTTCGGTGCAGCGATCTTGGCTACGTTGTTTGCCTATGACGGCTGGATATTGCTTGCAGCACTTGGCGGTGAGATGAAAAACCCAGAGAAGCTGCTTCCTCGTGCAATGGCAGGCGGGATTTTAATCGTCACGGCTTGCTATCTCTTTATTAATGTCGCTCTTTTGCACGTGTTACCAGCAGATCAAATCGTACAGCTTGGAGAAAATGCGACAAGTACTGCTGCGACAATGCTCTTTGGACCAATCGGCGGTAAGGTCATTAGTATCGGCATCATCATTAGTATCTTTGGCTGTTTGAACGGAAAGGTTCTTTCATTCCCACGTGTGATTTTCGCGATGGCAGAGCGAAAGCAAATTCCTTTCGCAAACGCGATCTCACGTATTCACCCTACATTTAAAACACCGTGGATTGCTGTATTTGTACAAATTTTGATCGCCATTGTGTTTATGGTCGTCAGCAATCCAGAAAAGCTGTCAGAGGTTTCGATCTTCATGATCTACATCTTTTATGTCATGGCCTTTTTCGCAGTCTTTAAACTGAGAAAACAAAACAAAGGAATCGAACGTGCTTATAGCGTACCACTTTATCCACTCACACCAATCGTTGCGATTATCGGTTCTTTATTCGTCTTAATCAGCACCATGATCACCGACTGGAAAAGCTGTCTCATCTCTATGCTGATCGGGATTGCTGGACTGCCTATTTATTATTATATGAAAAAAACACACAAAAAAGCAGAGCGCTAATCAGCTCTGCTTTTTTTTATATTGCTTAATCACTTTGTATGATTCGTTTAAATATCTCATGAGCCGGTATGGCTTACTAAGCACGCGGATTGGGAGTCTTGAGATAAATCCATTCAAATTCGCCTTATATTCCTGCGTCATCCGCTTTGGCTTTGTCGCAATTTTTTCGTATACTTCTTTGTAAAATTCCTTCATGATGTCGACTTTCACACTGATCTTCTGATGACACTCTGTACACTCAACGCTTTTCATCTGATCATTCACATAAACGATGCTGTGGAGGGTCTCTTCTTGGCACCGAGTACAATGTAGGTTCGCTTCCATTTCGGTTTTCTTCAAGATACACAGCTCCTTTCTCGTTTGATGTTGCTCTTTTTATACAATTCGATGGCTACTCGCCGTTTATTGGACGGAAGCTTCCTTTAAAATGGCTGCGGCCGTTAGTTCGTCTGTCACCAGTACTTGAATAAAGCCGCCATTTAAAGCCCCTAAAATACTTTCAGCCTTATGGGTTCCTTCTACAACAGCGATGACCGTTTTGACGCTCTTTAACTGCTCCAGTGATAAACCAATGACCTTTTGGTTCAGTTCATCTTGGACAGGTTTGCCTTGACCGTCAAAGAAACGAAAGCCAATATCACCAACAGCCCCTGATTGCCTTAAACCAGATAAATCTTCTTCTTTTAAGTAACCAACTGTTTTTAACGTTGAACCTTTATGCGGGTTGCCAATACCGATGAGGGCAATATCTACATTTTTACCTTCTTCAAGCACAGCTTCTATATCCTGCATTGCCATGAGCCGCTCTTTTAATTCTTCTGTTTCTAAAATCGCCGGGGCATATAAATAGGAACACGTGCCATTCATTTTCTTTGCCAGCTCATATGCCAGCTGATTGGCATGAATGTCGACTGCCTGCCTGCCCATTCCGCCCTCTAATGGAATGACCTTCACATCATTTCTTCGCTCGAACGGGTATTCCTTTACAAGCTCAGACAGTGTAGTTCCCCATGAAATGCCGATTTTCTCCGCGTCTTTCATGTTTTTAGATAAATAATAGGCGCCTGCTTGACCGACTGCCCGCTTCACCATCTCAGACATTGTCCCGACGCTTGGGACAACGACAGCATCTGTTAATTGAAAAGTTGTTTCTAGCTGTTTTTCCAGTTCCACCGTATGAATACTTTCATCTTTAATGTACACCTCAACGATTCCCACATCTTTTGCTTTTTGTAAGAGCTTTGAAATGACTGGTCTTGAGACATTGAGCTTTTTTGCGATTTCCTGCTGCGTCCACCCGTCTGTATAATAAAGATGAGCAACTTTGACGAGCTGTCGTCTTTCTTCCCAATTCAGCATGTGACATCATCCTTTTAATATACTATGATTCCCAGTATACCAAACATTCGTTTCTAATTGGCACAATTGTTATGAAAATGACAAAAAGAGCGATTACCTCTCCGCTCTTTTTCCCTCCGTATATTTTGGCTGATACGTTCTCCCGCCGTCTAACAGGATAATTTGTCCGTGCAAGTAGCTTCCCTCTTCACTTGTAAGAAATAAAGTGAGTCCTGCGATATCCTCAGGTCTTCCTAATCTCCCGACAGGAATGAGCGATTGTAGCTGCCTTTTCTCCACCTCAGTAGGATAGAGCGTATCAAGCATTTGAGATTCAATCACGCGGGGTGCAATCACATTGATACGCACATGGTGTGCCCCTAATTCCTTTACAAGCGAACGCATCAGGCCAAAAGCACCTGCTTTTGAGGCGTAATACTGAATTCCACCGCCTGAGCCAGTGATAGCAGATCCTGATCCAATCACGACAATGCTTCCTTCTTGCCGCTCACATATATAAGGTGCTGACGCTTTGATGCAATAGTAAAGACCATACAAGTTCACAGCCAGTGTCTTTTTCCAAAGTGAAAAATCGACTTCTAAAAAAGGAAGTGATTTTGTCATCCCTGCTGAATACACAAGATGAGCAATGCCGCCTAGCTCCCTTTCAGCTGCTGAGATCATCTGCTGAACACTTTCCCACGATGAAACGTCAGCTTGAAATGTCAGCAGCTTAGAGTGCTGTTTTCTTAAAAGTGAAAGTCCTTGTTCATCTATATCAGACACAGCCACTCTGTGCCCTTCTTTTAAAAAACGCTCGGCAATTTCCTTTCCAATCCCTTGGGCACCACCAACGATGAGAACCGGTTTTTGATCATTAGCCAGCACTCTCACCCCCATCAAGCATAATCGCTGCACCATCAGTAAATGCGCCATATGATGTACTTAAAAAGACCGTCATATGGGCCACAGTCTCCTTGATTTGCTCTGCATTAGGAATCAAATGGAGAGGGGGCGGTAATAAGGCGAGCACCCGAATGCCTTTGTCTTTAAATTCTCGCGCCAGCCCTTTTGTCATGGCATTCAGCATAGAATTCGATGTCGCATGTGAAATCCCGCCATCACCAGTGATACTGCCTGATGACGATATATTAATAATGCAGCCTTTTTTCTGGTCAACCATGTGCCATACGGCAGCTTGACTGGAAAGAAAGACAGTATTCACAGCTGTTTCCACTTCGTCCATCCACTCATTAGGGTGAGCGGCATCAAGCTCCGCCTCAGCTCCTTGCGCTGCTTGATTGACCAAAATATCCAGTTTCCCGCACGTATCGATCACTTGCCTCAGCATACGCGTGGCATCACGCGGCGTTTCTAGCGGGTTCATGATGATACTCGCCTGACCGCCCATTTTTTGAATGTCTTCACAAATGGTTCTAGCCTTTGATTCATCATGAAATGTGTGTAAAAAAACATGTGCACCTGCCTGGGCTAAAGCCAGGCAGATGGCTTCTCCAAATCCATCTGTGCTACCTGTCACAAGTGCCGCTTTCTGATGAAGCTGGACGTGCACATGCATCTCCTCCCTATCCCTTGTTTGGCATTTATTTTCTCAGCTTACTCACGATATCAAGAGCTGCTTCATAAAAACCTTCTGAGATGGTCGGATGCGGATGAATCATTTTCGCCATCTCTTCTGCTGTTCCTTCTAAATACATAAAGGAAGAAGCTTCTGAAATCATTTCTGTGACATGCGGACCAACCATCGTTGCACCGATCACTTCACCATATGCTGTATCGTACACCAATTTAATAAAGCCTGTTTGAACACCTGCCGCTAACGCTTTACCGCTTGCCGCTAAATCAAATCGTTCAGTTTGTACGCTGAGCCCTTTAGCTTTTGCCTCTTTCTCCGTAAGACCAACACTTGCCACCTCTGGTAATGTATAAATACATCTAGGCATAATATCAGCATTCATTTTTTCAGGCACGCCGCAAATATTGCTGACCGCAACAGCAGCCTCTGCCATCGCCGCATGAGCCAGCTGATAACCGCCGGCGACATCCCCAACTGCGTATACACCTTCAGCACTTGTCTGCATCCGATCATTCACCTTGATAAACGGACCATCATGCTGAAGATCAAGCTGGTTAACAGCTGATACATTCGGTCTTCTTCCAACGCAGACAAGCAGTCTTTCCGCTGTAAAGATGTGCGTCTCCCCTTTATCATCTGTTGCATGAACCGCTTTGACTCCTTCGCTTTCCGTCACCTCTGTCACAGTGGTTTTCTTCGCGATATGGATGCCCTTTTTCTTGAGTTCTCTTTCTAGCAGCTTAGATGCTTCTTCATCCTCTTGTGGAATTATGGACGGTGCCGCTTCAATAATGGTGACTTTTGATTGAAGACTTTGGAAGATACAAGCAAGCTCAAGACCAATGACGCCTCCGCCAATAATGACGACAGAAGCAGGAATATCTGGGATGTCAAAGATTGTATCACTTGTATCAAATGAAATATCTTTAAGCCCCCGTATTGGCGGAATAGCTGGTGTAGATCCAGTAGCAATGATTAACTCTTTCGTTTCAACCGATTCTGATCCATCTTGTTTTTCAATCTCAATCCGGTGCTTTGTCACCGCTGTGCCTCTGCCGTTATATACATCAATCTTTCCTTGCTTTAATAAAAAGGCGATTCCACCTCTGAGCTTTTCAATGACGTCATCTTTGCGCTTTCTCATTTTATCGAAGGAAAGAATCATGTCACCTGTTTCGATTCCCCAGCTTTTCGCCTTCTCGATTGATTCAATGACTTCTGCATGTTTCAGCAGGGTTTTTGAAGGGATACAGCCTCGATTTAAACAAGTACCGCCTAGAAAATCCTCCTCAATCAAAGCAACCTTCCGTCCGCGCTCAGCCGCTTGAAGGGCGGCAGTATACCCGCCAGGCCCTCCGCCAATGACTGTCAGATCATACGTTTTCGTCATCCGATTCATCTCCTACATTAGCAATTCAAATGGTTGTTCAAGCACTTTTTTAAGGTCTGTTAAAAAGGCAGCCGCTGGTGCGCCATCTACTACTCGGTGATCAAACGATAAACTGACACCCATCATTGGCCGCACCTGAATTTCTCCATCTACTGCAACAGGTTTATCTTGAATCCGTCCTACACCTAAAATCGCCACTTCTGGCTGATTAATGATCGGGGTAAAGGTATCAATGGCATACATGCCTAGGTTACTAATCGTAAAAGTGGATCCTTTCAGCTGGTCAGGAAGTAGTTTTTGATCACGTGCGTTTCGGCCAATTTCTTTCGCTTCTTTTGTCAGTTGTTTTAATCCTTTTTGATTCGCATGAGAAATGACTGGTACCATCAAGCCGTCTTTCACTGCAACAGCGAGACCAATGTGTACATCTTCATGGAAATGGAGCTCATTTTGTTCAAATGTCATATTGATCTGCGGGTGGCGCGTGAGTACATGGCTGACAGCATGAATGATGATTTCTGTGAACGACAGCCGGTAGCCTGTCTCTTTTTCAATCGCCGGAAGTAACTGCTGACGCACTTCTTTCGCTTTCGTCATATCAATTTCACTTGTTAATGTGACGTGCGGTGCTGTAAAGGCACTTTGTGACATGCGATCAGCAATCACTTTTCTCATGCCAGCTAATTTTTGTGTTTTCACAGGCGAAGCCTCTTTTGTTTGCGTTGCTGCTTGTACGTCACTCTTCATGATCTTACCGTGAGCGCCAGATCCAGAAACTGCTGCTAAATCAATTCCTTCACGAGCAGCGACTTTTTCTGCAAGTGGTGAGACGCGCTGGTCTTTCTCGCTAGAATGAACGACTGCCTCGACGTCCCGCTTTTGGACTCTGCCTTTTGGCCCTGTGCCAGATACCTCTTGAATTGCCACATGATGATCCTTTGCCGTTTTTCTCGCTGCGGGCGTGGCACGTACTTTTTCATCAGATGTTTTTGGGGCTTCAGTAGAACTGGATGATGCCGTGTCTGGTGAAGACGATTCGCCGCTTTCTGAGGAATCTTCATCAGCCTGTGCTGGTGGCTCGCTTGGCACCTGTTCATTTGCCTCTCCGATAAATCCAATGACAGCATTGACTGGAATTTGATCATCAGCTTCGTAGTATTTCTTTAGAAAAATGCCGTCATCATAGGCTTCCACCTCGATGTTGATCTTGTCTGTCATAATTTCAAAAAGAGGCTCACCGATTTCAACCGAATCTCCTTCTTCTTTCAACCATTGAAGCAAGGTTCCGATCTCCATCGTACTGCTTAGCTTCGGCATAAATATCTCTTTTGGCATGATCTTCTCCCCTTTATTTAAGAGCGTACAAGCTCTTTTGCTGCTTCAATAATATCTGGCACTTGTGGAATGACCGCTTTTTCCAGCGTCGGGTTGTATGGTATTGGGACTGCAAGGCCGCCAAGTCGTTTAATCGGCGCATCTAAATAGTCAAACGCTTCACTTTCCGCTATCATACTTGCAATCTCTCCACCGTAGCCGCCTCGTTTAACAGCCTCATGAACCACGATACATTTACCTGTTTTCTTCACAGATTCGATAATGGTTTCTTCATCTAATGGGACAAGTGTTCTTGGGTCAATGATTTCAACATCGATTCCCTCTGCTTCTAGTTCCTTCGCCGCTTCTAATGCTTTGTGTACCATAATCGCTGTTGCTACAATTGTGACGTCTTTCCCGCTTCTTTTCACATCAGCTTTCCCTAAAGGAATCGAATAAGGCTCTTCAGGCACTTCGCCGATTGTTTTATATAAAAGCTTGTGCTCGTAGAAAATGACAGGGTTGTCATCATCCATTGCTGCTTTTAAAAGTCCTTTGGCATCATAAGCTGTTGAAGGCTGAACTACCTTTAATCCCGGAATATGAGCCATCCACGCTTCTAAGCTTTGTGAATGCTGCGCTGCGGCACCCGTTCCTGATCCTGCTGGTGTTCTCACAACGAGTGGTACTTTTCCTTTTCCGCCAAACATGTATCGTGTTTTGGCTGCTTGGTTTACAAGCTGATCCATTGCGATTGTAATAAAGTCAGAGAATTGAAGCTCTAAAATCGGACGCATACCTGTCAAAGCCGCTCCGACTGCACCTCCTGCGATGGCAGCCTCAGAGATTGGTGTATTGCGTACGCGCTCCGGACCGAACTCTTCAATCATGCCGCGCGTGACCCCAAAAGCACCGCCATATACGCCGATATCCTCACCTAAAATGAATACATCTTGGTTCTCTCTCATTTCCTGACTCATAGCCTCTCGAACGGCTTCTAAATATGAAATCTCTCTCACTGTTGTTTTTGTCACGTGATTCCCCTCCTAATTAGGCGTATACATCCTCTAATAGTGTATCGATTGACGGTTCTTTACTGTTTTTAGCGAATTCTACAGACGCTTCAATTTCCTGCTTCGCTTCTTCCTGCAAGGCCGCTGCCTGCTCTTCTGTCAAAACATTCAGTTCAATCAAGAGAGACTTAAAGCGCTTGATTCCGTCTTTTTGTCTCCACTCTGTTTCTTCTTCACGTGTACGGTATTTTTTCGCATCACTCTTAGAGTGACCTTTCCAGCGATACGTTTTCATTTCAATAAGTGATGGACCTTCTCCAGCTCTTGCGCGGCTGACTGCTTCATCTACTGAGTTCATAATCTCGACCATGTCATTTCCATCAATCGATTTCCCAGGTATTCCATAGCTTTCTGCTCTTGTTGAAATGTCTTCAATGTTGATCATTTCTTTTACAGGGCCAGACATGCCGTACTGATTGTTTTCACAAATGAATACAACAGGCAGATCCCAAATGGATGCAAGATTTAGCGCTTCGTGAAAGCTGCCTTCATTTGTCGCTCCATCTCCGAAGAAACAAAGAACAACATAGCCTTCCTGTTTCATTTTAGATGTGAGCGCTGCACCTGTTGCCAGCGGGATACCGCCGCCAACGATTCCATTTGCGCCAAGGTTCCCTTTTTCTAAATCAGCGATATGCATCGAGCCGCCTTTTCCTTTGCAATAGCCAGTCTCACGTCCGAATAGTTCTGCCATCATCTTATTGACCTCTGCACCTTTTGCAATACAGTGACCATGTCCACGGTGCGTGCTGACGATCTTATCTTCGTCCTTTAATACGGCAATTGATCCAACAGCTGACGCTTCCTGTCCGACACATAAATGAGTGGTTCCATGGATAAGTCCTTTGGCAAAGAATTGATCGACCTTTTCATCAAAATATCTCACTAACCACATTTGTTTATATAAATCTGCTAATCTCTCATGACTAATCTGTTCAGGCAAAGTGATTTGTTTTTGCATTTCTTCTCTCCCCTTTACATTTGTTCTTATATGTTACATTTGTAATTATCATACGGTTAAGTATCTTTGAAGTCAAGCATTTCTCTTTCATTTTTAAGCGTTTTCATCTTTTATCAGAAAAAAAGAGAAAGGCAAAGCCCTTTTCTAAAGAACTTCTCTTTCTCTTCCAATCTCCTAGGTTCTCATTCATCTGGGTACATCATGATTTTGACACTCTCACCTTCAGGGTGCCTTGCGCATTCTATCGCCTGAAGGAGCTGACTTAACGGATAACGATGCGTCACCATCTTTTCTGTGTTGACCACTTTTGCTCTTAGAAGTTCAAGGGCTTCGAGGTAGTGATAAGGATGTGAGGAATAGGCTCCTACTACTTTCACTTCATCATGGAAAAATCGATCAGCCGGAATGGAGACGTCTCCCTTTGGAAAATGAGCAAACACTAAAATCGTTCCGCCTCTCGCTACCGATTGAAATGCTTCTTTTAAAAGCGCACTACTCCCAACAGAAATAATGACGAGGTCTGCTCCCTTTCCATTTGTTTCTCTCATGACCCGGTCTTCCACCGGCTCAGAGGCTGGATGAAAAGCGACGTCTGCACCTAAATTTCTCGCTTGCAGCAGCCGGTTCTCATTCACATCCGTTATCATCACTTTCCCAGCTAAGTAATGTTTGGCAAGCTGTAGTTGAATGCAGCCAATTTGCCCCGCTCCAAGGATCAGTACAGAATCTCCTGGATGAACAGGTGCTCGTTCAAACCCGTGCAGGCAGCAGGCGACTGGCTCTACCATCGCCCCTTGCTCATATGAGACGTCATTCGGGAGCTTGCCCATTGTGTGCTTGACATGTAATGCAGGTACGCGGATATACTCTGAAAACCCGCCTGGCTCTACATTAGTGGCTGCAAACTGCGGACACATTGTATAAAATCCCCTTTGACAAAAGTCACAGGTAAAGCAAGGTACATGGTGCGCAACATAAACCCTGTCTCCCGTTTTTATATTTGTCACATTTTTTCCGGTTTCAACAACATCTCCAGCGATTTCGTGCCCTAGTACCGTTCCAGGAGGTACCGTCTCATGTGTTGCTTTGTAAATATCTGTGCCGCATAAGCCGCAGGCACGCATTCTTAATAGCACTTCATCATCACCAATCGCAGGCCGGTTCCGCTCCTCATACCGAATGTCCTCTGAAGAATAAAAGACAGCTGATTTCATGTAGCTGCATCCTCCTTTTCATCACCTTTCGCAAAATTCTGCAACGTTTGCACAAGCTGCTTGTACTCACTCATCTCACTGGATATCCAGTAACGTCCTCCGAATATGCGAGATGGGCCCACCCTGACATAGACTTTTCCGATATGAGGGTATGGCTTGATAAAAAGCTTTCCTTTAATATCAGAGACCGCATATGTGTGCCATCTGCCAAACGCTCCGATTTTGAGTTTATCTTCACTAATGATGACGTTTGTCGGCTGGTTCAGCCCAGTGATGCTAGAAAGCATGAGGATAGGCAGCGTATAAACGCCTAACACAGCTAACGGTTCAGGCCCTGCTGACATTAACGTATAAAGAGACCAAAGAAAAAACAGACAGATGAGTATGGCTGGAAGAAAAATAGACAACACTGCAGACGTTCGGCTATAAGCATGATGCTGCATGAGACGTCCTCCTTTCAGATACATAGAAGGAGCCGGGAAAGCAAAGCTCCTCTATGGAATGATTGTTTACTTAATATGATCGATGATTTTTTCAATATCATCTTCAATGCCAAATCCGGTTAAAAAGGATAATGTTTGAATCACAGGCGTTCCTTTCGTATCACTCACTGGTGTTGTCGTTACGATTAAATCGGCGCCTTCCGCTTTTTGCGGGACTTCAGATGCCTTGCACTGTTCCACCACGACATCATATCCTTTTTCCTTTAACGTCTCTTCGACCTTTTTGGCAACAACCGTTGATGTTGCAACCGCTGTTCCGCATGAAACCAATATTTTCTTTGCCATAAGAATCCCTCCAGCTCTTTTATTGATCTTTCTGATCTAAGCCCATTTCTTTCGCATACTGCTTTCTAATATCATTTCGCACCCAGTACCATAGGAGCGCATAAGCCAGAGCACAGATGATGGCTGCAATAAAGTACGGGTTGCTCGGATCAAGAAGTCTCACCATGATCCAAGGAATAACGTGGGAACCAAGGTCAATACCTGAAATCATATTGGCTCCTTCTGGGAAGTCAAACCCGACTGCTTTCCCCATTGTTGTCGCAAGCGGTGCGAGATTCGTTGCGATAAAGAAGACAATCATTAATGTAAAAATACTGTTAATAAGACCACGAATAATGTTTCCACGAGCGGCTGCTACTGCCCATACAACTGTAAATGGTAGAACTGATAAGTCAGCAAACGGCAGCATGCCATTGTAAGGGAGAACGACTGCAAGTAGAATCGTAATCGGCACCATAAGAAGGGCTACCGCCATATTCGCCGGATGACCAATCACAATCGCTGTATCTAAACCAATATAGACATTTTTCCCAGGGAAGCGCTTTTGAATATAAGAACGAGCGCCTTCAGAGATTGGAATAAGACCTTCCATTAATAACGCAACCATTCTTGGCATTAGCACAAGAACTGCTGCCATTTGAATACCAAGCGTCATGACGCCTTTCGCATCATAGCCGCCTAAAAGACCAATAATGATACCAAGTATGAGACCCATCACAAGCGGTTCGCCAAAAATACCAAAACGTTTCTTCAATGTTTCTGGATCAGCATGAATTTTGTTTAAGCCAGGGATCTTGTCAATGATACGGTTGGACGCATACATAAGCGGTGCGAAGTTGACCGTTTCAGCATGAGCCATCGATACGCCTTTCAATCCAAAATGGTGTTCGATTGTCGGTGCCGTCCAATCAGCTAATTTAAGCGTGATAGCAGAGACGATCAAACCAACAGCAAGTGCCAAGAACATATTATGATAAGCGTAGTAAGTCACAGAGGCTGCGAAAATCAAATGCCAGAAGTTCCAAATATCCACATTCAGCGTTTTCGTAAAGTTAACGGACAATAAGATGACATTTAACAAAAGCACAAGAGGAATCATCAAAGGGGCAACAGGTGTACCGAAGGATATAGCCGCTCCAATCGGCCATCCAACATCCAAAATATCGAGCTTTAGGCCAAGGGAATTAACCATGGCTTTTGCTGCTGGCCCAAGGCCACTCACAAGCAAATTAATGACAAGGTTGACACCGACAAACCCAATTCCGATCGTAATACCGGCTCGGAAGGATTTCTTAAAGCCTTGCCTTAAAATCATACCGAAAAGCGTCATAATAATCGGGAGCATAATAGTTGGTCCAAGGTCTAATATAAAATCGACAGCTTGCTTGATCATACATCCACCTCCTGGATTTTTCAGATAAAGCGCTTACATTATTTTGTGAAAGGCTATTGGTTTAATTCTTTCTGAAGCACAGCAACCGCTTCTTCATACGACGTCATATCAGACAGCTTCGTCATCACCTCTTCTTTTCTAAAAAGTGTCATGAGCTTCTCTAACATCACAAGCTGCTTACTAGGTTCAGAGATTGCTAGGACGAACACAATTTTAGCCAGCACAGTTTCATCAGGGCTCCCCATCTTGTGAAAGATAACAGGTTCCTTTAAAGTGGCTACACTAATCGCCGGTTTGTTCACATGCTCAGGATCTGTATGTGGAATTGCTACCCCAAAGGTCGCAAGTGGAAGGCCCGTAGGATATGTTTTTTCTCTTTCAAGCACCGCTGGTAAAAAGCTCGACTTAATATATCCTCCCGCTTCTAATCGCTCTGCTAAATATGTGGTCACCTCCTCTCTTGAAGATGCATCGTACTGCAGCTTAATCAGTTGTTCATCTAACTCAAACAAGTTGTTCAAACAACCACTCCTTTCATTTGGTATAAATATGAACACATGTAACAAAAAGAAAGAACATTTTGGAATAGAACCTTTTATAAAGCGCTTACAAATATGCATCCTGAAAAATGTTCAATGTTGTTACCTTTGTAAAGATATTATAATATTCTAAATTATAAGTCAATGTTCCTAGGGAAAATTTTATAAAAAAAGAGGCAGTCTTCTGCATCTTTCATCAACTCTGCTCTACTTCTTATTAAATGTGACTTCCTCTCTCTAATCACTCAGTACTTGCTCTTTGATGTCAGCAACAACATTATCATTCATACGGAAAAAAGGCCCTTAGCCATCGAAATACATACAGTCCTGTACTTCATAAATAGCGAAGCGTCTTCCGCTCTCTGATCAGCTATGTTTCATTTATTTAAATAAAAAAAGAAACGCCATCCTCAAGAGGCGCTTCTTTTCCCGGGAAATGTTCTTATTGGGCAGAGAGCTTTAAATTGACGCCAACGGCAGTTCCGTTTCTCGAGGAGTCAGCCACTCCAGTAAAGGTTCCTGCTTTTCGATCAATGAGTAGCGCTTGGACATTTCCTATATCAATAGGCGAATTGCCGAAACGATGTCCCATGTCATTAAGCTTTGTTCTCACATCGAGAGGGACACCTACTTCATAACGATAAGAAGTTGGGCTGTTTGTGTAAATTCTTGGTTCTTCAACTGCATCCTGAAGCTCCATCTCATATTCAAGCAAATTCAAAATGGTTTGTGAAACAGAAGCAATAATGGTCGTTCCTCCCGGTGAACCTACTGTCATGACAGGCTCATTATCTTTAAAAATGATGGTCGGTGTCATACTAGACAATGGTCGTTTATTCGGCTGAACTTCATTTGCTCCGCCTGGTCTTGCATCAAAATCTGTTAGTTCATTGTTTAAGAAGAAACCATATTCCGGGACGAGAATCCCTGTACCAAATAACTGTTCAATGGTTGTCGTGAATGACACAACATTTCCCCACTGATCGGCAACAGTAAAATGTGTGGTCTCACCAATGGTTTTATCTTCAGGCTGTGGAACAATAGGAGATGGATTTTTTTCATCCTCATACGCCCACGGATCTCCTTCTTTCGGGTTACGATTCTTTTGATCTAATTGAATAAGAGAGGCTCTTTCTGAAATGTAATCATCGTCTAATAGTCCTTTTAGTGGAACATCTACGAACTCGGGGTCGCCGGCATATGCAGCACGGTCAGCATAGGAGAGATGCATTGTTTCAGCAAGTAGCTGATATTTTTCAAATGATTTGGGGTCATATTGAGATAGGTTAAAGTGGTCAAGTATTTTGAGAATTTGCAGCATAAACACCCCGCCTGAGCTTGGTGGAGGCATACTTGCAAGCTGGTATCCTTTATAGTCTCCCCAGATAGGCTTGTCAGTCTCGACCTCATAACGACCAATGTCATCAGTTGTCATCGTCCCGCCAAAATCCTGGACTGTATTTGCAAGTGCCTTTGCTACTTTTCCTTCATAAAATGCTTTGCTTCCTTTTTTCGCAATGAGCTTAAATGTTTTTGCAAGACCTGGCTGAACTAGGAGGTCTCCTTCTTTGAGCGGCTGATCATCTGGAAGAAAGATTGGCGCTGCGGCCGTTTTTTTCAATTTTCCTTGATGATCATCAATGGCTTTTGCCAGAACAGAATCGATTTCAAATCCATCCTCTGCAAGCTCAATGGAAGGCTTAATCAATTCTTTCATCGAGCGGGTTCCCCACTTTTCTAATGCCGCCTCAAGACCTTTCACAGTCCCTGGAACACCAACAGCATTACCGTGTGTGGATCGCTCAGCAAACGGGATGACTTTCCCCTCATCTGTTAAAAACATGTCTGGTGTTGCGCCTTGTGGTGCTCTTTCTCGACTATTGATGATGGATGTTTCTTTTGTCTTCCCATCATAAACCATCATAAATCCTCCGCCACCAATTCCAGACATCATTGGCTCTGTCACATTCAGTGCGTACTGGATGGCAACAGCAGCGTCAACAGCGTTTCCACCTTTCTTTAATACATCTGCACCCACTTCTGATGCGAGTGGATGGGCAGTAGCCACCATGCCATCCTTCCCAACAGCTACTTTATTCCCATGAGTTTCGTTTGCAGTGACCTGACTGACAGGCAGAAAAAACGAGAAAACCAACAGACATATGGACAAAATAGTTAGAGAAATGCGTTTCATACACAACACCCCTTCCATATTCTTACTTTGACCATACCGACTTCTTGACCAGAATACAATAGATTATTCTAAAATTTCTAAATTTTTCATTATTTCTTCCTATATTCACCAAATATAAAGCGGATTTTCAAAACATATGACACATGTACAAAGTAGGGATAAAGACACTATCCTTTCAAGTCTTTGATTTCGCGGTATAATAAACGCATCACAAAGGGGGAAGAATGATGAATCAGCAGAGCACCTTATTTTGGGAAACTTATTGGAAAGAAAAATCAGAAAGCGCACCAATTGACGCATCTGTTTCCGCTTGGGCATTTGGAGCAGACCCAGATCATTTACTTGACCTTGTTCTGCAAGGGAAAAAAACAGCGACATGTTCTGGACATCTTTTTTACGAAAAGGAACAGGAGCCGCTTCCAAAGGCAGGACAATATGCGGTCATTTTGGACAGCCATGACGAACCAAAAGCCATCATAGAGATCACACATGTAGATGTCATGCCAATGAATGAGGTTCCAGAATCATTTGCCCAAGCAGAAGGTGAAGGCGATCTTTCTTATAACTATTGGTACAAAGCCCATCAAGCATTTTTCACAGAAGCACTCAAACCGTTCGGATTAGAATTTAAAGAAGACATGCTCCTAGTTTGCGAGCGATTTAAACTAGTTTATTCAGCTTCTTAAGCTTTAAGCGGCGCCAAGAATGGACCGCTTTTTTCATTTCTTTTCTCCTTTCTGAAAAAGGTGTGTTGAGAACACATCTTTAGGTCAGAATAAGATCAAATAGAAAAAGTGAAGAAATTTTCGACTACACCTGTTTTTTTTCGACAAAAGAATATATAATTATTTGATGTGTGCATTGTCTCATTTATACAATGGAGGGTTTTTACATGTTAAAAAGGAAAAAAGACAAGTTTTCCGTCTTGTTAACGGAAATTGCTAAAAATTTAGATGAAACTGCTGAGTATTTTGTTAGCTATAAAGTAACAAATCAAACCACTCTGAAAGAATTTTCTGACACATTGAAGGAATATGAGACAAAAGGTGATAATCATGTTCATACGATGATTAAAGAGCTGAACAAAGCCTTTATTACGCCGATTGAACGTGAAGACATTCTTCAATTGACGAATAGCCTCGACGATGTTTTAGATGGAATTGAGCATTTTTCAGCGACAATGGAAATTTATTCAATGACAAGCTCTGACGAACATATCGACAAATTCAGCCACTACATCAGAGAATGTGCAAAGGAAATTTTAATTACAATCGATTTACTGGCTGAAAATCGCTTAAAAGATATTCAACCACACGCAATCAAAATCAAAGAGATCGAGCATAATTGTGACAATCTTTATCGTAAATCACTAAAGAACTTGTTTGGAAAAGAAACGGATCCAATCAAGGTCATTCAATACAAAGAAATTTACGAAACACTTGAAGAAATTGCTGATTCCTGTCAAAGTGTTGCCAACAATCTAGAAACAATCATTATGAAGAATGCGTAACGGGGTTAGTTAAACATGGACACATTACTCATCCTTACCATATTTATTGTCATTTGTGCACTTGCTTTTGATTTCATCAACGGATTCCACGATACAGCAAATGCCATTGCCACTTCGGTTTCAACAAAGGCGTTAAAGCCTAGACATGCTATTATTATGGCAGCGTTCATGAACTTCTTAGGAGCAATGACATTTACAGGTGTGGCAAAGTCCATTACAAAAGACATCGCAGATCCTTTCACACTTCAAAACGGTTCTGTCGTCATTTTGGCTGCTTTAATTGCGGCCATTACTTGGAACTTGCTTACTTGGTATTACGGAATTCCGAGTAGTTCTTCGCACGCACTGATCGGATCAATTGCAGGAGCTGTTATTGCCTCTGCTGGTTTTGGCGCTTTAAACTATTCGGGGTTCATTAAAATCATTCAAGCACTGTTGCTTTCACCTATCCTAGCTTTCGTATTGGGATATATCGTGTATACCATTATCAAAATTATATTCAGAAACAACAATCTCGCAAAAACAAATAAACAATTCCGACGTGTTCAAATTTTAACTGCTGCACTGCAATCGTATACCCACGGAACAAACGATGCGCAAAAAGCGATGGGAATTATTACGATGGCTTTAATTGCAGGTAATTTGCATACAACTGACGACATTCCTTTCTGGGTACAATTCTCTTGTGCGCTTGCAATGGGACTAGGTACTTCTATTGGCGGCTGGAAGATTATTAAAACAGTCGGCGGTAAAATTATGAAAATTCGTCCAGTAAACGGAGTATCAGCTGACTTAACGGGTGCAGCTATTATCTTCGGAGCGACATTTATTCACTTACCTGTTAGTACCACTCACGTGATCTCATCTTCTATTCTAGGTGTAGGTTCTGCACACAGAGTAAAAGGAGTAAACTGGGGTACGGCAAAACGCATGCTCGTCACTTGGGTGATCACATTACCGATTTCGGGAACTCTAGGGGCTCTTATATACTTTGTGTTAAATGCGATTATCTAATATCAAAGACCTGTCAGACAGGTCTTTTTTTATTTGTCTGCACCCTTTTCCTGCAAGCCATTTTTTCATGAAGCAGGGTTTCCAATCATATCCATAGAAATGAATAAGTATCCATCTGTCTATGGGAGAGAAGAACATGCTATTATTTTTTCAATTGACCGTGTGGTTATTGCTAGGTGCTCTTGCTGTATATGTATTTGCCGTATGGCGCTTTGAACAAAAAGTAAAAGAAAAGATGTTTGCCATTCGTAAAACGTGGTATTGGATTTATGTAGCTGGTGCTGTTGTGTACTGGACAAATGACCCTTCTTCAATCTTCACCGATTGGATGCACTACTTGATTATTGCCGTTTTTTTTGCATTAACCGATGCATTCATCTTTCTCAGCTCCTATATTAAAAAACTCGGAAATCACGAACTGGAAACCGACACCCATCAACTCCTAGAACAAAATAACGATCTACTTCATTCTTACCTCAATAAGCTAAAAACGTACCAATACCTATTGAAAAATGAACCGATTCATGTATATTATGGAAGTGTAGAGGCATATATAGAGGGAATTGAACGGCTCATTTATTCTTTTGCCGACAAAATGAATATTCAAGCGGTTCTTTGTCCATACGATACGCAGGAACAAAAAGATGACCTGCTGCGGACACTTGACCAGCGCTCTCTTATTCAGGCGAAGCTTGACAGGCAGGAAGTCTATTACGATGATTTCGGCAAATTGGTGCTCATCCCGTTTTCTGTAGCAGATGATCACTTCGTCATTAAGCTCACCTCTGATGACATTGTCACTGAGTTCGACTATTTATTAATGACGTCACTTACAACAATTTATGACCTAATCTTGCCTGACGAAGAGGAAGGTGATGAAGATGGACCACGCACTTCAAGGGGATAACAACAATCGCAAGAAAAACCCTTTTAAGATTTTAAAGAAAAAGCAACATATTAGTATGGCGGATTACAAGGTAAGCCCCCATACTGAGCGTATTTTTAAAAAGAACGAACAGCTCTTGGATGAGTATAAAAATAAAAGGGCTTGATTACACTAAAGGACGCGGAACAAAATCCGCGTCCTGCTTCCATTTTCACATAGACTTGCATACAATAATCTATACGCTGCAACGATTGAGGTGCCAATAAATGAAAAAGAAAATCAAACAATTGAGATATGTTCAGTTTGCTGAATATAAGTCGTCGCCTTATATGCGTCGATTAAATGAGCAAAGTGAAGCAGTCATCCAATCATACAAACAGAAACACTCACTTACTTAACAGCTTCAGAAGCTTTTCCTTCGTTTTAGGTCCGTATACCCCATCACTTGTCAGACCATTTACCAGCTGAAAACGTGCTACGGCGTTCGCCGTTTTTTCTCCGTAAACTCCGTCTATTCCTTTATTTGCAGCTGCTTTATCAGGATAAAAATAAACAGCAGCAAGCGCCTGCTGGACGAGGCGTACATGCTCTCCCTTTGTCAATGGAGAAGTCACCTTTAAAACCCCATCTGGCAGCTCATACAAGCTCTTTGCATCGTTACGATAAATTTTGAGAACCTGTCCAATTTGAATCTTGTTCGGATCGCTAATGTCATTCCACTTCTGTAAATCCTGAACTGTGACCCCGTGAGCTTTCGCAATACTCGTTAACGTATCACCGCTTTTCACGACATACGTGATGACCGTCTCCGGATCTTCTGCCGTTCCAATCCCTTTTTTAAATTCATCCCAAGTAGATAGAAGCTGGCGTGGACATGCTTTTCCAGACCAGTACTGATGTGTGACCACGTTTGCTAGCGGAATGTGATGTTCTTTTAACAGCTTTTGAATGAGCCATTGTGCATGTTTGACCGCTTGCTGAAAATTCCCATCTACATTCTCACAAATTTCAATTCCGATCGACTTCCGGTTACCATTCCCATGACCATCCCCTGCATGCCAGCCATTTTCATTTAACGGCAGATGCTGAAAGATTTCATGATCATCCACTGTAAAGTGCCAGCTCACCTCTGTCGTTGGGCTTTTTACATAGGCCGCATGACTTTTCGCATCCGCTCCCTTTGACGTGTTTGCTGTGTTATGCACCGTTACATACTCCGGTGTCATCGCATATCCTGGGCGGTTTCCGTTTCCAACTGGAATAAAATCTTGATAAATTTGTACCATGTACTGCACTCCCTTTTGCTAAATTGAATTGATCTTTCTCATCAATCGGTGGCATTCGTAAGACAATACTTGTTTGTTTTCATGAGAAGACTATGGTAAAATTTGAATTCAATTCACTCTTTTTAGTCGTGAAACGTGCAAAAATACAGAAAAAACAGGAATTAATTCCATTTTCCCTTGATTTTATGTTAAAATTGTTAAAAATAAGCCGATAATAAAAGTAAGTAATAGCTCATTTAGCTATTTAGTCCTATATGGACTTTTCTTTTACGCCAAAAATAGAACATACGTTTGTATGGAGGTTTTCAAATGACTGGTTTTTTAACCCATTTAGAAGAAGATATTAAGCGTTTATATGCTCAATTACAAATAAGCGGTCCTGCTTATAGAGAGATGCAAAGGATCGCTTCTGAATTTCGCGTGTGGGTCCATTACGAGGAGACTGGCAGCATGATGATCCAGCATCAAGGACTTTACAGTATTATCTTAAACAGATCCCTATCACCTGAAGAACAGTGGCAGGATTTCGCCCACGAGCTTTGTCATGTGCTAAAGCATACAGGCAATCATTTCAAAATGAACAAACTCTTTCGAGAACTGCAGGAGTTTCAGGCAAAACAATTCATGTATCACTTTTGTGTTCCAACCTTTATACTGATGAAAATGAAGCTTCCACCCCTTCGGCAGCAAGCCATTTTGCATATTGCTCAAACGTTTCACGTCACTTGGGCTTTTGCTGAAAAACGGCTTGCCTTATTCGAACAGCGAAAAGCAGGTATTCGCTTTCAACAGGAGTTTACGTCTTATTTAATGAAAGCAGAAAGAGTCGCTGAAAAAGAAGCAGTTTATCAAACGTAAATCATCGCATAAAAGTTTATTCATAAAGGGCTAATACTTGTTTGAGTACATTTGTGTACCGATAAAATTGTTCAGTTTGTGTATCTCGCCGGTATTGACGCCTAAAGTCTTGAAAGAATGCTCTTCTTTGCGCCTGACTAATTTCAAGTTGTACACTTTTTCCTGTCAGACATTTGTTATTGATATTATCAGGATGCGTTCCAGAAAAACGATCAGATTCGGCTAGCAGCAATGCTTGAAAGCCATTTTGCGTTAAACGCTTCACAGTTTCTGCCGCTCTTTCTCTGTCTGTACCTCCCACTAACGTTTGAAGCACCTCTGTTTCTCCGTAGCCATGAAGTGCAAACGTATAATGATGGGTATGCACTTCCGAAAGGCAAAGCGGCTCATCAAAGCGTGTACTTGTAATATGAAGAACATGATTGCCTTTTACTTTAAGGCCTTCAAATAAATACATAGAATAGTCACTAGAAATTTCATGAACAAGCTCACTCACGCCTGATTCAATTCCTCCAGCATGAGGAGACAAAACTAGCAGCTGGTCACCTTTCCGCTTGTGAAGAATTTGATAATCAATCCCTTTTCTTTCATGAGCGGAGAGCTCTTCATAATTTTCATACGTATCGATAACTTGCCTCATGTCATCTGCTCCATTTCTTTATATGAGCATAAGTCTACTGATCCCTCATTCTTTTGTAAAGAGGTTTCGAATCAAATATACCACTTGAATTCTTCCTTAAATTTTCCTTACATTTACGGCATTCTGTTGAATTTTGAGAAAAAATGACCGATAATTGAAACGAATAGAACTTTTGGACTATATGAATCTTTTTGTATTCTCTCTCATAAATTAGAAATATTGTGATCTACATCTGGAGGAATTCATGTTAAAAAAGAAAACCACCCTCACTCTTATCATCTTACTCCTTAGCTTCGCTGGCATTATTTATTGGAAATGCTTCTCTCTTCAAGGCGTGTCTCACGGAACATTCATCCGCTCGATGTCATCACCTGACGGAATGTACATCATCAACACCTATCAGCATAGCGGAGGAAAGCTAAAGGAAAACGCAGTCAGAGCAGAAATTGAAAACAAACTGACCCACCGCAAGAAAACGATTTACTGGAAATACCCTGATAAGGACCCTCTCATCAAATGGAAAAACGGACAGCTTGTTCAAATTGGACATGAGTTTTTAAATGTGGTGAAAGGCGACACCTACGATTATCGCTTTGATCAGAACAAGAGAAAATAATGCATCAAAAAAACGAATCCCTCTTGGATTCGTTTTTTACGTTGACATGACGGTTTGCATGAATTTCTTCATATTCTTACTAACCGTCGTCAATCGATCGACAATTTCACTAAACTCTGTCACAAGTAAAGCCTGTTCCGATGAAGAACCTTTCATATGGTCCATACTTTCAAGTAATGTATGTATATTGGAGGAGATTCCTTGCAGTGAGCTTTCGATGTTTTCTGTTGCACGTGAAGTTTCACTTGAAAGCTTTTGAACCTCACTTGCTACAACACTAAAACCTGCTCCCTCTTTTCCTGCCCTGGCAGCTTCAATTGACGCATTCAATCCTAGCAAACTCGTTTGTTTCGAGATGCCTTTAATCATTTTTGTAATATCGGCTGTTTGTTTCGAGCTTTCAAGAGTTTGCTGCGTTTGTAAGGTCATCTCCTCACTTGTAGCAGAGAGCTCCTCTGAATGTGCCGCCACCACGTGCACTTTTTCTTGAATACTTTGAATAATGTCATTCAATGAATCCATATACGCTTCAAGCTCTATTTGATTTTTGAGTGGAAATCCTAAAGCGAGGGCACCAATCACTTGCCCATTTTCATCAAAAATAGGCAATCCCATCGCATTTAATGGTACTCCATACACTGATTCAGGCACAAACATACTCGATGTCTCACCTCTCAACGCTTTTTTCATATTCAGATCATCTGGTTTAATACGTTCACCAGCTCGAATTTGAAAATCAACATCTTTCGATGGCAAATACAGCAAAAATTTCTCTCGGTCAATGACACCCATCGTCACTTCATTTTTTAAAATCTGCATCATATAAGGTGCTGCTGTCACTATACTCTGTAGTATATCCATTTACTCTACCCCCTTGTATTATTTATCGGTCGTTCTTCTTAAAATAATAGTTAATTTTTAAAAATAATGATGATGATGAAAGTTATTTCTCATATGTACGAGTAAAAAGAAGGAAATTCCCTCTTTATATTCAACAAAACGTAAATTTGCTATAATTTAAGTATCAACATATGATGAAATGGTCATGTAATCATTTTATATATTCATTGGAGGCGCATGTTGTGAGACAACCTATGACATATGAGCGGGCGATCGTCATTGGCGGCGGCATGACGGGAATACTCGCTGCAAAAGTTTTATCAACGTTTTATCATCAAGTTTTCATTATCGAAAAGGACGAAATGCCAGACTCTCCTAAGAATCGTCTCGGCACTCCTCAAGCTTTTCATCCACATAGAATGCTGCCACTAGGCAAGCAAATAGTGGAACGTCTATTTCCTGGTTATACAAAAGAGTTACTGACAATGGGCGGATTTAATACGTGGCATCAAACCTCTCGTTTTATTACAAAAGATGGTGAGTTAACGCTTACTGATACCGAAGAAACAGCCGTCACAAGACGTGCCATGCTAGAGTGGGTGCTGATGCAAAGAATGTTAAATGAGGGACGGGTGCAATGTTTAGAAAAACATGAAGCCCTCTCACTTCAGTTGAAAGAGGGAACAAACCAAGTCATTGGACTGGTCGTGAAAGATCGGCATGAAAAACCAGGAAGCATTCGTGAAATGAAAGCAGACTTAGTGGTCGATGCGTCTGGAAGAATGTCTAAATTGCCAAAATGGCTGAAGGATGCTGGACTGACCTTACCACGGGCAGATGAATTAACGGTGTCACTCGGTTACAGCACAAGATACTACAAGATACAACTAGAAGCGCCATACCAGCAATCAATGGTCGTCGTGGGTCAGCCGGAAAGGCAAATCCCAACAGGACTATTTGAACGGGTAGATCATGATTTAGTAGCTGTTCTTCTCTCTGCAGCTGGCGGATCACATTATCCAACAACAGACGCTGATCAATTTGATTCAGAAACAGCTGCACTCGCGCATCCCGCAATAGCAGATGCCATCACTCATTTAACGCCCTATACAAAGCCAAAAGGATTTAGAGTCCCTTCTTGCGTGAGATATCACTATGAACAAATGCACGACTGGCCAAGTGGATTATTGGTGATGGGCGATGCCTTGTGTACATTAGATCCCATTCATGGTCAAGGAATGACAAAGGCCGCACTCGAAGCACAAACTCTTGAGCGCATGCTCAAACAAGCACAAGAAAATGAGCGGCTATCTTTTGAAAAGGACACGTTACAACAAATGCAGCACGCGAGTGAACTTGGCTGGTGGCTTTGTGCAATTGCTGATATGGCGTGGGAAGGCGTCGAGTTAAAAGGAGAAAAAACCATTCCTCATTTAACGTTTGTACAGGAATTTTTAAATCGCTACGTACAAAACGCCATTGTCACAAAACAGCCTAAATGTCTTGAAGCGTATCACCGGATGCATTCTTTCTTAATAGAACCGAGAGACATCATCAACTTAGAACAGTTGCATGTCATGATTCAAGCCGACGCCTCTGGAGAAACGGCTGAATGGTGGAGTCAGTGGGATCAAGAGGACGATAAACGCAATCGAGCTTTTTTCCATGAAGCGGTTCCTGACTTTCGTTTACAGCACTTGCTTTCATTAGATTGAAACAAAAAAAGCCCCTTAGTGGGGCTTTTTCATTAACGTAATAATTGAAGTACGTTTTGCGGCTGTTGGTTTGCTTGAGCTAACATTGCTTGAGACGCTTGAGAAAGAATGTTGTTCTTTGTGAACTCACTCATTTCTTTCGCCATGTCAACGTCACGAATACGTGACTCAGCAGCTGTTAAGTTTTCAGCAGAAGCACCAAGGTTGTTGATTGTGTGCTCGAGGCGGTTTTGGACTGCTCCAAGTTTAGAACGCTGGTCTGAAACTTGTTTGATCGCTCCATCAATGATTGCTAATTGATCGTTAAACCCACCTTCTTCATCTGCTGCAATTTCGGCGAAATCAGTTACTTTAATAGTAGAAACGGTTTTATCCTCAACTCCAAGTTTATCAGCAGACATTGCTTCAATATGAACTGACAATTGCTGCGCACCGTTAGCTCCAATTTGGAAAGTAAGTTTTTTCGGTTCTCCGTCTTCTGGTTCAGCAGCAAAAGTTCCATCAAGAAGTTTCTTTCCGTTGAATTCAGTACGGTCAGAAATACCGTTCTTATCTGTACCGTTCCCAATTTCCTGAACTAGTGCATCAATTTCCTCTTGAATTGCACCAAGGTCTGTTTCATCTTGTGTACCAGTGTTTCCAGCTTGAACGACTAGTTCACGTACACGTTGAAGGATTGAGTGAGTTTCAGTCAATGCACCCTCAGCTGTTTGAATAAGAGAGATACCGTCTTGAGCATTTTTCGTCGCCATTTCTAATCCGCGGATCTGACCACGCATTTTTTCAGAGATTGCTAGACCTGCTGCATCATCTCCTGCACGGTTAATTTTAAGACCAGAAGAAAGCTTCTCCATGTTCTTTTGTCCTGCTCCATTGTTTGCAGACAAACGGTTCAGTGTGTTAAGTGCTGCGATATTGTGGTTAATTCTCATTTCGTATTACCTCCATGTGTTTGAACCAATTGAACATCCTTGTCCAAAAGTTCTAAATTAGAATTTTTTTGTAAGCCTTACAATCCATTTATCGAACATCAATGGAATTTGTTTAACAAAAAAGGATTAAATAAGGAAAAAGCCTCATTTATTATGATCATTTCGCTAGTTTATATCAAATTTAAAGGTCATTTTTCATGATTTACCAGAGGGATTTAAGAATCATAAGACTGGGGGAAAATCGAAGAAAAAAACACCATAAAAAAAAGCCCCATTAAGGGGCCTGTCATTAACGTAGTAATTGAAGTACGTTTTGTGGCTGTTGGTTCGCTTGTGCAAGCATTGCTTGAGACGCTTGAGAAAGAATGTTGTTCTTTGTGAACTCACTCATTTCTTTCGCCATGTCAACGTCACGGATACGAGACTCAGCAGCTGTTAAGTTTTCAGAAGAAGCACCTAGGTTATTAATTGTGTGCTCTAGACGGTTTTGAACCGCACCTAGTTTAGAACGTTGATCTGACACTTGTTTGATTGCATTATCAACGATATCTAATTGATCATTGAAACCACCTGCAGCACCTGCAGCAATAGTTGCAAAATCAGTTACTTTAAGAGCTGAAACTGTTTTAGTTGCATCAGCTGGGTCTGTTCCAAGTTTATCAGCAGACATTGCTTTGATGTTTACATCTAATTTTTGTGCTTTGTTTGCACCAATTTGGAAAGTTAATGTAGCTGTTTCAAAATCACCATTCAACAATTTTTTACCGTTGAACTCAGTACGATCAGAGATACCATTTTTATCCGTACCGTTACCAATTTCTTGAACTAGGTTATTGATTTCTTCTTGAATTGCACCAAGATCTGTATCGTCTTGTGTACCCGTGTTTCCAGCTTGTACAACTAGTTCACGAACACGTTGAAGGATTGAGTGAGTTTCAGTCAATGCACCTTCAGCTGTTTGGATAAGAGAGATACCGTCTTGTGCGTTTTTAGAAGCCATTTCTAGTCCGCGGATTTGTCCACGCATTTTTTCAGAGATTGCTAAACCTGCTGCATCGTCTCCTGCACGGTTGATTTTAAGACCAGAAGAAAGTTTCTCCATGTTCTTTTGGCTCGCACCGTTGTTTGCAGACAAACGGTTCAATGTGTTAAGTGCTGCGATATTGTGGTTAATTCTCATTTCCTATTACCTCCATGTATGTGGGACCTAACAGACGTCCTTGTCTGAAAAAAGTCCTTTATTCTAGGGCTTATCAACCCTACAATTCTTTTATCGGAATATTTCATAGGAAGTTTAACACTTTTTAATATTTATTTATTAATTTATCAGTCTTAATTCATGATTTAGTTCTATGGAAAAGACGTATTGTGTGCTCCTTTTAAAATATTAGTTCTTCTTATCATATTTTTAATTTAAAATATAAGTACGCACCAAGTGGGTCTCACATGATATATTCAGGATCTGCTTTTTTCAAATATCAGTAGACATAAAAAAGCCCCATAAAGGGGCCCTTCATTAACGAAGTAATTGAAGTACGTTTTGTGGCTGTTGGTTCGCTTGTGCAAGCATTGCTTGAGATGCTTGAGAAAGAATGTTGTTCTTTGTGAACTCACTCATTTCTTTCGCCATGTCAACGTCACGAATACGAGACTCAGCAGCCGTTAAGTTTTCACCAGAAGCACCAAGGTTGTTGATTGTGTGCTCTAGACGGTTTTGAACTGCACCAAGTTTAGAACGTTGGTTAGATACTTGTTTGATAGCTCCATCAACGATATCTAATTGATCATCGAAAGAAAGTGCGCCTGCAGCAGCAGGAGTGGCAAATTGTGTTACATCGATGTCTGCTACTGCGTGGTCTGCTTTAAGAGTTCCGTCAGCTTCTAATGCACCAAGTGCTGTAGAAGACATTGCTTCGATGTTCACATCTAATTTTTGTGCTTTATTTGCACCGATTTGGAAAGTTAATGATTTTGCATTAGCACCAGCTGCGCTGAAAGAACCGTCAAGTAGTTTCTTTCCGTTAAATTCTGTACGGTCAGAGATACCGTTTTTGCCAGAACCGTCACCAATTTCTTGAACTAGGTTAGCGATTTCTTCTTGGATAGCACCAAGGTCTGTTTCATCCTGAGTACCTGTGTTTCCAGCTTGAACGACAAGCTCACGTACACGTTGAAGGATTGAGTGAGTTTCAGTCAATGCACCTTCAGCTGTTTGGATAAGAGAGATACCGTCTTGTGCGTTTTTCGTCGCCATTTCTAATCCGCGGATTTGTCCACGCATTTTTTCAGAAATTGCTAAACCTGCTGCATCGTCTCCTGCACGGTTGATTTTAAGACCAGAAGAAAGTTTCTCCATGTTCTTTTGGCTCGCACCGTTGTTTGCAGATAAACGGTTCAATGTGTTAAGTGCTGCGATATTGTGGTTAATTCTCATTTCCTATTACCTCCATGTATATGGGACCTGACAGACGTCCTTGTCTGAAAAAAGTCCTTAATTCTAGGGCTTAACAACCCTGACAATTCTTTTATCGGATTATTTCATAGGAAGTTTAACATTTTTTAATATTTATTGATCAATTTTACATATCTTTATTCACTATTTAGTTTCACAAAAATTTCTATTATGCTATTCGTTCAAGTGATGAGCACATAGCCTGTATTAAAATGAATAGGAACAAAATAAAAAAGCCCCATAAAGGGGCCTGTTATTAACGAAGTAATTGAAGTACGTTTTGTGGCTGTTGGTTCGCTTGTGCAAGCATTGCTTGAGACGCTTGAGAAAGAATGTTGTTCTTTGTGAACTCACTCATTTCTTTCGCCATGTCAACGTCACGGATACGAGACTCAGCAGCTGTTAAGTTTTCAGAAGAAGCACCAAGGTTGTTGATTGTGTGCTCTAGACGGTTTTGGACTGCACCAAGTTTAGAACGTTGGTCTGAAACTTGTTTGATCGCACCATCTACGATGTCTAGTTGTTGATCAAATGTAAGTGTTGGTGTAGCAGCAGCGAATTGTGTAACATCAATATTAGAGACTGCTTGACCCGCTACAAGAGTTCCATTATTAAGAGCCCCTAGTTTGTCAGAAGACATTGCTTCGATATTTACATCTAATTTTTGCGCTTTGTTTGCACCGATTTGGAATGTTAAAGTAGCTGTCCCATTAGCAAAGTCGCCATTCAACAATTTTTTACCGTTGAACTCAGTACGATCAGAGATACCATTTTTTCCAGTGCCATTACCAATTTCTTGAACCAGATTGTTGATCTCTTCCTGGATAGCACCAAGATCTGTTCCGTCTTGTGTCCCAGTGTTTCCAGCTTGAACAACAAGCTCACGTACACGTTGAAGGATCGAGTGAGTTTCAGTCAATGCACCTTCAGCTGTTTGGATAAGAGAGATACCGTCTTGTGCGTTTTTAGAAGCCATTTCTAATCCGCGGATTTGTCCACGCATTTTTTCAGAGATGGCAAGACCTGCTGCGTCATCTCCTGCACGGTTGATTTTAAGACCAGAAGAAAGCTTCTCCATGTTCTTTTGGCTCGCACCGTTGTTTGCAGACAAACGGTTTAATGTGTTAAGTGCTGCGATATTGTGGTTAATTCTCATTTCCTATTACCTCCATGTATGCGGGACCTGACAGACGTCCTTGTCTGAAAAAAGTCCTTCGTTCTAGGGCTTATCAACCCTGACAATTTTATTATCGGACGTGGTAATAGGATGTTTAGCAGATTTTTTTTGAAATATCGCATTTTTTCATGACTTTGATCCTAATTTTAACAATTTCACAAAAACAAAAACTGCTGATCTATCATCAGCAGTTTTGCCATTATATGAATATCATATCAGTATTGTTTGATATCAAACATTAAAATATTTTGGTACACCACATAATCCTTCTTACTTGTGAAAGACCCTTTATTGTGTTCATCATTGATTTCATAGAAGTTCATACCAATTCCAAAGCTTCTTTCTTTATACCAGTTAAGAAAATCGTTGATTTCTTTCATTGAAAGCAAATAATCTTTTTGCAGTCCATTTATCATAGTAATTGAAAGTATACCCTTTGTTACTTCTTCACCAGGTTTTGTTCCGTCTTGTTCCTTTGGTTCTTCTGTTGATCCATCCCCAGGCTTAGTCCCGTCCTGATCTTTCGGTTCTTCTGTTGACCCATCATCAGGTTTTGTTCCGTCTTGGTCTTTTGGTTCTTCTGTTGATCCATCACCAGGCTTTGTTCCGTCCTGATCTCTCGGCTCTTCTGTTGTGCCATCATCTGGTTTTGTCACATCCTGATCTTTTGGCTCTTCTATTGTATCATCATCTGGTTTTGCCTCATCTTCAGTTATTTGCAAGTCGTTTAATGGAATGGAAATCACTGATTTGTAATCACTTTTTGCAGAAAAATTCCCCATATAATATGAGTAGTTACGTCCGCCAATGACATACAAATGGTCATCAACAATTGCTGCAACAGCTGATACTCTACCTTCTGGTAAATCATATGCTGAATTTTTAAATTGGCCATTTTCTGGGTTGAAAATTTGAACTTTCTTCAGTATTTTACTTGAATAATCACCAGTCAGCTGTCCTCCAATAACGAAGAATTTCCCATTATATGTTTCGTAGGCTGGTTCAAATGAATATGAAGTTAAGTCACTATCTTTTAATTTACTCCATTTATCTATTGAAATATCATACTGGAACAAAGATCTTTCTCTACTATGCCCGATCGAATTTTCTCCACCGGCAACATATATTTTGCCGTCAATTGCAGATATAGCTCTCCCATTTCGAGACGGTAAAGCAGATGAGTTCAAGCTCTTCCATTCACCGGAGTCTGTATTATACTGGTAGACATTATTCTTATAAGAGTTTTTTGAAGATACAATATATATATTTTCTTTTACTGCAACTGCGTACAAAGTTCCCTTGCTATAAGTAGAAAACACAGGGTCTCTAGGTATTTGAATTGGCTCTTCAGCCCACTGATCAAGTTCTGTATCATATATATCAATTGTGTTATAAGCTGTTTTTGTTTCTTCGTTTATTCCACCTATTAGATATATTTTCTTACCTACTGTAGCATATGTACCGCCTGTTCTATTTGTCGGCATGCTCGTTTTTTCTTCCCAAACATCTTTCTTAGGGTCATACATAAATGTTTGATTATTTAACTTATTTTTTTCACTTGCTCCGCCAAATAAATAAATTTTTCCATCTACCACTCCTACACCGGCATTAATACGTTCTTCTGGTAAATCAGCTCGTTTTGTCCATCCAGTTGATTTTGTTTCTGCATCTGCTTTAAATGGACTAAGGGTACTTATTAAAAGAAGTACCATGATAAATAGTAAAAATTTCTTTTTCATTTTTATTCCTCCACATCATTATATTCCCTCCTTTTATCGATCTAATATTTGTAAAGTTTACAATTTAATGGCTTTTTAATTAAACTTTTTATAATAAAATCCTCACACATACATCACCGGCGTCGATATTTTAATAATCTTCCCGCCTCGACGATAAAATCTTGGGACGCGGCGACTTAAGGTGGCGATGACTTCGTAGTTGATTGTATTGAGCATTTCGGCGATTTCATCGACAGAAATTTCTCCGCCCTTTTGACGACCGTATATGACGACTTCCTCGCCTTGCTTTGCTTTCATTTCTCCTAAACTGATCATCGTCATATCCATTGTGACTCGGCCAGCAATCGGCATTCGTTTTCCGCGGAAAAGCATAAATCCCCGATTTGATAAAGCACGTGAGTACCCATCTGCGTAACCGATCGGTATGGTCGCAATGACTTCATCCGGTTTTGCTACATATGTTGCACCATAACTGACGGTCCTTGGCTCTGTCACCATTTCCTTTACGAACGCAATCCTTGCTTTTAAACTGAGAGCGGGCTCTAGCTGAACAGCGTCTAAGCTTTCAATGTATTGCGAGGGATACAGACCATATAGCCCGATGCCCAGCCGAATCATATCGGCGCTAAATTCAGGAAACGCGATAGCAGCCGCTGTATTGTTCATATGTACGGTTGGCAGCTTAATTCCTTGTTTTTTCAAAAAGCGAAGAAATTCAATAAAAATGCTGTGCTGCAGCAGCGTGAAGTCAGGGTCAGGCTCATCTGCAGTGGAGAAATGCGTAAAAATCCCGTCCCATCTAAGGTTTTCACTCTTTTCAAGAGCTTCCACCACTCCTAACAGCTCTTCCTTCGTTCGTACACCTAATCGTCCCATCCCTGTGTCGACATTGACATGAATCCCAAGCCGGCGATGACTTTCTTCTTCTTCCGCTAAGATCTCATTTGCTTCAACAATCCAGTCTTCACGAAGGCCAGATAGATCAATTCTCCAGGTCGCAGCCCTTTTCACACAGTCGAGCGGGGTAAATCCAAGAACCAAAATCGGTGCTTCAATTTTTGCTCTTCGCAGCACAATGCCTTCCTCCAAGCTAGCAACTGCGAGCTCCGTCGCACCGCTTTCCAGTGCCTGCCGAGCTACCTCCACTGAGCCATGTCCATAAGCATTCGCCTTCACAACAGCCATGATCTTACTTTTCCTCGGAATATGCGCTTGAATGGCTTCGATATTTCTTTTAATCGCATCGAGATTGACTTCGATCCAGACTTCCCTGCATAGCTTTTTCATTTATTTTTCCTCCTCATCACATGAGCGTTCTTTCTATCTCCATGTTCACTTTTGCGTCTAGTCTATCTTTATTCATTTTTAAGAAAAACATTCAACTACAATGACTGAACCTGCTTTGTCTTATCTCACAAAAAAAAGAAACCACATCAACTGTGATTTCTTCTCTATGTGCGATGATATTCAATGTCATCCGCAGATTTCATCATTGCATCAATATCATGATAAATCTCCTGCACATTTTCTCGTTCAGCTAAATAATGAGCATTGCTCTTACGAACAGGCACATCAAATTACAGGAAGTTGATTGTCATCGCATGTAATTCTTGGTCATTCGTTGTTAACCTTAATTCAAGCGTCGAGACCTCTTCTTTATCATTACTCTCCGCTAAATCAATCGGCACACCATCTTCTAACATCTCAACTTGTTTCAAATCTTTCATGGATAGCTCAGTGACTGCAAATCTATTTTTTCTAGTTGACCCGCCAGGCTGATATTCAATAAAGCGCATTTTCTTTAACTCAGCATCAATCGCAAAGCCCTTATCAACCTGCTCCGAAAAGATATAGGTAGATGCCTGAAACCCATCTTCGTGAAAAAGCATCATCATTTTGTCCAATAATATGTTGGGATCATTCTGTTCTTTTCGTCTTTGACATCTACCGGCTATGATTAAAATGACCAGTCCTCCGATGATGCTAAGAGCCGTTCCCCATCCATTCCCTACATCTACGAAAACAGTAAAACCTAAAATAGCAATCATAAAAGCAATGATAATGCCTATGATGAATATCACTCAATGCTCCTCCTATCATGACCCTTCATGAATGGTTTAGCCATAGTATAGCATTTGAAGTAAGGTGATTTAAGAATATTTATATGAAGAAAACAGACCATAAAGATCTGTTTTTCCATTGAACTTCATTCAAGTGTTTAAAAGATAGGCAGTAAGAATTCACACACGCCTTCTTCTTCTCTATATCTCTCCATAATAGATGCCTGACGCATGTTCAATTGATTGTTTTGGATCATGTGAGGCAATTGGCTCCAAAACAAATTCACTTTTTCGGTTGTATGTGTCACTGTAAACACAGCATACTTTCCCCCTTCAAAATGTCCAGTCTGAACCATTCGATCTTTTGAGAAATCTCTATTTGTCATCAACATGAGGTCGTATCTGCATTTTTCTGGTGGAATTTTTTCAGGATCATCTTGAGGAACACCATATATACCAAATTCCTTTAATTCATCAATTAATTGATGTTGATTGATCCATTTTTTAAATCTTTTCATCATCTCTACATTTTCTTTGCTACCATATGGTCCTATATTTCTCATAAACACCATTTTCATATTCGTTAACATTTCAATTTTGTAATTCATGATTTCCCTCCAACTCTTATTGGAAGATTGGCCAATCATTCCTTACATCCAACGGTAACATCCTTTAAAATATAATACAGTAGGATATTAAAAATAATTGAATTATGTTGGAAAAACATTCACAGGAATTGCGATTTAGATCATAAATTAAGTCATCTCATTTTCTCTTTAAATAGCATATCCAATTTTTTAAAATAAAAAAGAACGGTCTTTAGCCGCTCACTTGTTTATTGATTTTCCTTTGAATATTTAGCAAAGAGAAGGGTGACAATCAAATAGATAATTGTTCCGAAAAACAGACCATTTAACAAGCTGATAAACAATATTTCACAAACCAGGCCAACATAATAAGACACTGGCGTCCCTGGAAACACAGCCATATTGAACAGACTAATCATAAAGGTTAAAGCAAAAAATATAATGAAAATCTTTCGAAATACTGTTGATTTTAACATTGTCATTTCACTTCCTCCTCAGTATGTTTTCTATGAAAAAAATATTCTTTGTTCATAGCGTATATTCCGTTTTATAGTAAAAAGCCCATAAAGGGCTTTTTACTTAAGCAGTATAACCAATACTTGCAGTATGACCTCTCCTAGCTTCATCATGACTTGCTGTCACTTCAGACGTAAAATAACCAACAACACTTATGACACTAATCATCACGAATACTACTGATAACGTTTTAAATTTCATACTGACAGTCCCCCCGCTTTACTTGAGTTTGGAAATAAAGAATCTTTTCATAGAAATGCATCGCATTGTCTTTATCTCCCATTTCATTATAATATTTTGCAGCATCTTTTGCTAAATCTTCGAGGTCAGGATACATTGACTTTACTTCTAACAATTCCATTATTTTTTCCAACTGCTCAAAATTGTTGTCAATGTATAGGGATCTTAAAAACTTGAATATCAATAATAGAACATGGTCTTTCAGCTTTTCAGATAGTTCTATGCCGTTATTTAATGCATATGTACCTAAGTCCTGTTCTTTCTTTTTGAAGTAGGCTTTTGACAACATAATGAGCGGATCTAAGATTCTATTTAAATGCTCGTATCCCTGCTCTTTAAATGCTCGAATTGAATCATTAAAGTGAATAATCGCTTGTGCTAATTCTTTGTTATGAAAATAACTCAATCCTAAATTATAAAGTGCTGATCCTTTTAATCGTTTTGTTGAGTTGTCGGCGGCTTTTTCTAGTGCGTGTTGAAAATGGGGTATCGCTTTTTCGGGGCAGCCCATATCGATATAGTTTAATCCAATGACAAAAGAACATTGAATTTCTCTGACGGTGTATGTATCTTTTTCTCGGTAACATTCTATCGCCTGTGCGATATGGTGCATCGACATGTGGGTTTGTTTCATGTGGTAATAGATTTCTGCCATCTTGTAATTGAACTCGGCACGTTCAATATCGTCGCTGACAAGAGACAGCTTTTTTTCTGCCCGCTTATAGAAGGTAATCGCATTTAGGTATTCATAGTTTTCAAATTCGTACATGCCGTAGAAAAAATTAAAGTAATACTCGAGCAATCCTGTTAATTTTTCTTGATCCCTTTTGATCTTCATTGCGAGTTCCCTAAAGTTCGCCCGCTCTTTCCCATTTTCTAAAGGATTTAAGTAATCAAGCATTAATTTATGTCTGAACTCCATGAGTGAGAAATACAATAATAAATCTTGATTTTCTTCCATATGATCAAGCATTGATTTGATTTCCTCTTTATATGCTTCGGCGTCCGGTACGTTAAATCGTTGAATATGATAATACCATTCATTGATTTTCAAACCGACGTGAGAAGAAAGTACTTTCTCCATCAGCCCTTACCCCTTCCTCTATTTCCCCTATAATGACATATATTATCATTTCATGAGCCATCCGGCACCGAAAAGAAACCGCAAAAAAACAAAAAAGCTTCTTCTAAAGAAGCCAAGTGATTGATCGTCATTTTGATAAGGAGGAATAACTGAGCTCGCGCCCCTGTACTCTCTGAAATAAGATGATACAATCAGGTCTAACGAAATATTTACATCCAGTATACCCTTCACGTCATACTTGATTTAATCGTTTCCATTTACGAATTTGAGTACGGAAATTTTTAAAAGGGGCAACGGTATTCACATGAATAAATTTATAAACTGGCCAAACCGCCTTTGCTGTAGCGCCATCCGCCCATTTTCGTTGATGAGGTTCAAACACTTCTGCTTCACTCATACGATCCAACATATCACAAATAGTTAACACATTCTGTTTGAGCTGAGCTCTTAATGCGACTAGTGATTGACAGGCATACTTCTCATTAAAAAGAGAATATAATGCGCCAAGCTGATTCCATTTGTATCCTTCTGCTGGCGTATGGACAACCTTTCCTTCAGTTTCGTTTTGCTCCCATTGAAGCAGCAGGGTTGTCCAACCAACTTGATAGGCCAAGTTTTCTGCAGGAGTTCGGCTTACATCCTCTATTCGATCATCTTTCATTTCTTCTGGAATCATATCGAATTCTTCATCGTATTGATTGTACGATTTCATGATTGCTTGTTTTAAAATGTCTTTCGACTCATAGGTTGTCATCATATTCACCTCTAGTTCTTTTCGTGAAAATTTTCCTCAGAACACATCTTGCAAAAGTAAAAAAAATAACTAGAGCTCATGATACTGAATTATTCTAATGTTTTCTGCTTTATTGTCTCTATTATAATCAAACTCTTAATCGAGCAAAAAAGCAATAGCATTTCTGGTTAAATGAAAGCATCTACGTAAGTTTAATAAAGAATATCTATAAAACCGGCTGCGAAAAATAAAGACACTCTTTACGTTCTATCATAAACAAGCACCCAGTATTTCGCCCCAGGTTCCCCTTCTTCTACAACAGCCTTCCAGCCTCTTTTTTGATAAAAAGACAAAGCTTTGTGATTGTCAGAGACACATTTGAGGGTGACCGGTGTTCCGAGCACTTTTATAGCATGTTTGAGAAGCAAGTTGCCAACTCCTTGACCAGCAGCTTCGGGATGTACAAACAAGAGGTGAATAAAACGATCTGGTACATATAGAGAAATGAATCCGAGGATTTTATTGTTTTCCTCTGCTAAGAAAATTTGCTCTTCCAGCGTATCTTGATCAAAATCTTGCAGATTGATTTCTTCTGTATTGAGCCAGTGAAAGCTCTGACGGCGGGATTCTAAATAGATTTGTCTTAATTTTGGATAATCTTCTATGCTTGCTTCTCTAATCAACATCACAACATCCCCCCTGTTTTTATTTGAATGTTAATTCACCTCTAGAATGTGTTTTGCCTGTATTCTACCTGCCAATAACAATTGATCGCTGAACTGCGAATCATTGACAGCACGTGCAAGAGCGATTGTACCGACCATGCTGCTTACTAGTGCGTAACTCGTAGAGAGACCGATGTTTCCCGTATCGGCTATAAACGCCATAAACCGTTTCAATTCATCCGTATAGGCTTTCCGTACCTCTTGCGATAATTGAGAAATCTCCCCTGCAAGTGCAGGCAGTATACAGCCGACCTCCGTCTGATCACGGTGAACGGAACTTAAATAGAATTCAATGATCGTCTGAATTCGAGACTGGTCTGCTTTCTTGTCTGCAACACTTTGCAGCAGCTTTATCGTATCAGTAATAGCAAAATGAAAAGCCTCTATCACCAACTGATCCTTGTTCTTAAAATGAGCGTAAAACCCTCCATGAGTTAGACCTGCCCCTTTCATAATGAATGGCAAACTGATATTACGAACGCCATTTGTTCGAAATGCTCGTGCAGCACTTGCAATGATTTGCTCTCTCACTTTTGACTTATGACCTTTCGGATAAGGCATCTTCTTACTCCCCTCCTTCACTTTAACTCTTTTTAAGTGTGTTTATCAAAATATTATAATCATCATATTTTCTTGTGTCAATTGACTGAAATCCATCTTTCCTCACTTAGATGGGATTGACTTCATCAAAATATGATGACTATAATATATTATGATCATCATATTTTAAGACGGAGGTGCAAGAAATGATTCATTTAGAAACAGTAGATACTTTAGTGATCGGATCAGGTCCGGGAGGCTACGTGGCGGCATTACGTTCAGCTCATCTCGGCATGAAAACAGCGATTGTAGAGCGTGATCAATTAGGTGGAGTATGTACCCATGTAGGCTGTATCCCTTCTAAAGCGCTAATAGCAGAAGCAGAGCGGTTCAAACTCCGCACACAATTGGGGGTTTTTCAAGAAAGCGGCTCTTTCAAGGATGCTCAAGCGTTCAAAAAAGCTGTTGTGAAAAAACAAGCTGGAGGCGTCCAATTTTTGCTAAAGTCAGCGGGAGTTACCATTCTGGAAGGTGAGGCAAGCTTGATCGATCATCATACAGCGGTGATTCAACATGCCGAAAAAGGTGAAAAGCGAATCAATTTCAAACACCTAATACTAGCAACTGGTTCCCGTCCAATCGAAATTAGATCACTCCCTTTCGGAGGTCGTATATTGTCTTCAACTGAAGCACTATCCCTTCCTAAAATTCCGAAAAGCCTTGTCGTAGTTGGAGGTGGTTATATTGGGGTTGAACTAGGACAGATGTTTGCAAGGTTTGGAGCAAACGTCACCATTTTGGAAGGTGGCAATCAAGTATTGCCTGGCTTTGAAAGTGAACTTGTCTCGCCTGTCGTTCGACAATTGAAAGAAGATAACATCACCCTGATTACAGGAGCAAACGTCACAGATGCCAAGCAGCATATAAACGGAATTGATCTTCATTATGAGAAACAGAAAGAAAGCTACACGGTGAAAGCGGAATATGCACTGATTACTGTCGGAAGAAAACCGAATACAGATGATTCATTAGGCCTTGATTCTATCGGGTTGTCCATTACCCCTCACGGACTGATTGAAGTTGATGAACAATGCAGAACATCCATTCCGCACATATATGCCATTGGTGATATCACCGAGGGTCCTGCTCTGGCTCATAAAGCTTCCTATGAAGCGAAGGTTGCAGCAGAGGCAATCGCTGGTAAACCTTCTATTATAGATTATAAAGCGATCCCACTTGTTGTGTTTTCCAGCCCAGAATTGACGAGTGTTGGACTGAGCGAAACAGATTGCAAGCAACAATCCATTCCGACTGTCATTGGAAAAACAATGTTCTCCATTAATGGTCGAGCACTGTCATTAAAAGAACCAGAAGGATTTGTGAAGATTGTAGCTCATGCCGAATCTGGCCTTATTTTAGGAGCACAAATCGTAGGTGCAGAAGCATCTACTCTTATATCAGAACTTTCTCTCTCTATTGAAATTGGTGCTACAGTAGAAGATTTAGCAATGACGATTCATCCTCACCCAACATTAGGTGAAATGATCATGGAAGCTGCAGAAATGGCCACCCGTAAAGTTGAAAAATATCTTGCACGATAATTGGTTCAGGTGTAGTTTCTAAAATTGAGCAAAAATAATCGCCATAGCTTATTTATTTAAGAATAATAGGCTATGGCGATTTCAATTGAGCACTCATATTAAAACGTCGGTCAATTTATCGTTAATTGGATCCTACTTCACGCTTTTTACCGAGATTCATGGATAACTGAACGCCAATCATCAGCATGACGATGACAAGCATTGCCACAATAGAAGCATAAAAATGTCCGCTTAGATCGAAAACCAAGCCAATGAAAAACGGACCGAATCCTCCCATGATATACCCGCCCATCTGCGACATGGCGGACCAAGTTCCGGCTTCCTCTGGAGTACGCGTCTCTATAATCGGTAGCATGAGCGCTAAAGGAAATAATCCACCTGCACCCATACCTAGGAAAATGACAGCTGGCAAGATCGGCATTGGCAGAAGAAGAAAGATGAGGCCAATCAGCTCAGACAGACTGCATAAGATGAGAAATAATTTCGGTTTTCCTAATCGAGTAACGACCGCTGGAACGAGTAGTGCCACCGGAATCTGAATGAGTGTAAATATGGTCAGCAGCATGGCAGCATATTGCGGACTGTTTCCAAAACTAAGAGCAATCGGTGAAATCCATGCCGTCAAAGAATAAAACATGCTGGACATAAAGCCAAAAAACAAGGTAAATTGAATCGCCTTTTTGTTTCGCAGCGGCAATTTTAGCGGCAAGGTAACAAAATCACTCTGCTCATTTTTGCGAGCAATACCTACCCAGAGAATAAGCGCGATCACCCCTAGAATAGCCCAGCAAGACAATGCAAACGGAAGATGGTGACTGCGTAGGTAAATCGGAATGGTGAAGCCGGAAGCAAGTGCTGCACCTATTGTCATCGAAATGGAATAAACACTGACAATACCAGGATTTCTCGGGAAATGCTTTTTAATAAAACTAGACAATAAAGGACCCGCGAAGCTAATCCCTACCCCTCCTGCAAATGCAGTCATGAGCAGAATAGCGACCGATTGGCTTGTACCTCGCAGCGCTGTGGCGATCGTGATGAGAAGAATCGAGAAAAAAAGCGTTCTCTCTAAACCAAAACGCCGGCTGAGTGTCGTCGCAACGGGAGCAAACACCCCCATACAAAGGACAGGCAAAGTGGTCAAAAGACTGGCTGTCAGTGCGTTCACACCAAGCTCTGATTGGATCATACTCATCATAGAAGCGACGGATGTAATGATTGGGCGCAAGTTTAATGCAGCTAAAAATAAAGCGGCTAAATAAAATATTTTTTTCATCAATGCACTTCTTCCTCTCTACTTGTTGAAGTTACTTTGAGTATAAATCCGCCGCATTCATTGATCAATACAATAATTCGTATTATGATGATAGTAAAAAACTATTATTAATGAAAGGATGACAAATGGATACTCGGCATATTACATATTTCATGGCTGTATTCGATCATTTACATTTCACAAAAGCTGCTGAGCAATTAGGGATATCACAGCCTACATTAAGCCAGCAGATCCGGCTGCTTGAAGCAGAAGTTGGGATGCCGCTCTTTGATCGAATCGGCAAAAAAGTCGTCGCAACCGAAGCAGGTACTCTGCTTTATCAATATGGGATGAAAATGCTTCAAGCTGAAAGAGATGCAAAAAATGCGATGAAAGAACTACTATCTGAAAAACGGGGAAACGTTCGACTTGCCGTTCTCCCTTCCGATCTTGACTTTCAGCTTGTTCCGCTATTTGTAGAATTTAAAACACTTTATCCTGAAACCAATCTGAAAGCATATTCAACGATCTTCGTTCGTGAAGAGGTTCTGTCGCATAAGGTGGATCTCGGCATCGGGCTGAGAGGGCCTGCGGATAAGCGTCTCATTCAAATTCCACTTGGAAGTGAGCCCTACGAATTATTTGCTCATTCAGAAAGTGAACTAGCCCAACAGAGTGAAGTAACATTGGAAGAGCTGACGCAGCATGCTTTGGTTATGTATCCGAAGGGATATCTAGGAAGAGATTTAGTAGAAGACGTATGTAAAGAACAGGGTGTGGAACTAGACACTGTCATGGAGGTTGGGTCCGCATCTTCATTATTGCAGCTGGTTGAAGCCGGCATCGGTGCAACCATTCAGCCGCGAGGATTGCTGCAACAACATGCGACATGGCCAAATATTGTTTCGATTCCTATTGCTGATCCGGCACCTGTTCGTCACTTGGAATTAACTTATTATGCAGATCGATTTGTCAGCAAAGCACAGCAGCAGCTATCTGAATGGCTAATAGACTTTTTCAAATCAAGAACAAACTAAAAATGAGGGTAAAACATGAAGAATGCAAACAGCATATTTACAAGGACAAACCGGGTAGCGATTCGTCAATTTGATCTGCAAGATATTGAAGCATTTTATCAGTATCGAGCAAACCCCTCTATTGCAATCTATTTAAAGGAAAGGGCTATATTCACGAAGCCTTGAGTTCAATGATCGAATATATTTTCACTACACTGAACAAGCATAAAATCATTGCCTTTACTGATGTGCGCAATGAAAAATCTATTCGCGTGCTGGAACGTTTAGAAATGAGACGCGATGGACATTTGCTTCAAAATGATATGTCAAAAGGACATTGGGTTGATGAATATCAATATGCGATTCTTCAATCGGAGTGGGCCGCTAAGCGCCATTAAAAGACGCTTTTGATAAACCTTCTATATACATATAGAACTTTTCTATAACGCTCACCATGCTTTCTTTTTTTATAATAGAAAAAAAAGAAATGTGGTGGCGTATATGTCTACAACGATCGGAATTATGGGCGGGATGGGTCCTTTAGCAACGATTGATCTGATGAAAAAAATCATTTCTCATACTCCAGCGATAAAAGATCAGGATCATCTCCATGTGATTGCTGATAATTATCCGCAAATCCCTGACAGAACCAATGCCATATTTGGGAAAGGCAAAGATCCTACAGATGATATGATTGCATCAGCTAAGAGATTAGAACGTGCAGGAGCGGACTTTATTCTCATTGCATGCAATACCGCTCACTTCTTTTTAGAAAACATACGACATTCCACTCATATCCCTATCATGAATATGCCATTAGAAACCGCAAGTTACCTAAACAAACATCACTATACATCTGTGGGCTTACTATGTACTGATGGCACATTAAAAACCGAGCTCTATCAAAGGGCTTGTGCTCATCACAAGATTGACGTCATGACTCCTAGTGAAAATCTTCAGAAGAGCGTTATGAATGGGATATATGCGGTGAAAGCAGGAAAATTAAGTAAAGGCGAAAGTGAATTAGCGGTAGCTGCAGAGATTTTAATCAATCAAGGGGCAGAAGCCATCATTGCCGGCTGTACAGAAATCCCCTTAGTCTTAAGGTCAACTAAAGATGTGAAAGTGATTGACCCTACTGTCATTTTGGCGAAAGAAGCTGTAAAATTAGTGTATGAGCTTGAAAAGCTAAACATTTAAAGAACGTAGTATAAGGGGATAAAATGAATATTGAGAATATAGAAGCGTTTATTTACGTATGCCAGCTAGGCAGTATCAATAAAGCTGCGGAAGCACTGTATTTAACCCAGCCTTCTGTTTCGGCACGTATTCAATCGTTAGAAAAAGAATTAGACCTAAAATTATTTGATAGACAGAGAAATAAACTATCTCTGACGGAAAAAGGTGAACAGTTTTACCCGCATGCCAAAAAGATCCTCCATTCTTATCAAGAAGCAAAGCATAGTCTCAAACAAACGATGATTCCTTATGAATTGACGATTGGATGCGCATCCTCTATTTCCAATAATCTATTGCCTAACATATTGCCCGCCCTAAAAGAAAAATACGAAAACCTGAAAGTGAAAATCGTAACAGGACACTCAAAGGATGTTGTCCAAAAAGTGATTAACAACCAAGTAGACTTTGGCATTGTCAGGACTGAAACACATCCTCAAATTGAATCAATCCCGATTTTCAGTGATCCAATCGGGCTGTTCGTCCCAACTCATCACCCGCTCGCTAGCCTTGACAACATTAATATGAAAGAACTAGAAGAACAGCCTTTTATTTTCTTTGACTATGGGTCATTTGATTGGTTGATGCTCCACCGATTATTTCAAAAAAACAGCATCACACCGAACATTTCCATTGAGGTTGATAATATGGAAACCGCAAAAAATTTAGTGCTTCAAGGAATGGGACTATCGTTTCTACCTCATCATTGCGTGAGAAATGAGGTAGAACAAGGAACATTAAAACAAATTTCAATCGATCCATCCATCAATTTCAACATCAATATCGAGTTCATTTATAAAAAAGGAAAATCCAAATCAGTTTTCATTGATCAACTCAAACAGTTTTTTCATGAATTAGATTAAGCAGCTTAAAAAGCCCTTTTTAGGGCTTTTTTGGATACGTTCTGATTAGCTTTCCAAAGTTAAATAAAGTAAGCTCCCTTCAGAGAGGTTTAATACTCTCTAAGTGAAGTGAATTTTTCTAAGAATGTTCTTTTTATTATACAAGCCCTAATGAGGAAGGTTGTTTTGAAAATGAGACCCAAGAAAAAATTAGTTATTAGCATCATCATTGGTTTTGTTTTGTTTTCTTCCTATTATCTACTAAAAAATTTATTCTTAAAAGAACATGCTACACACGTTTCAGAAAATGAGTTCAAACCTTCATTTCTAAATGACAAATTAGCTACCATCTACCTTTCAGCATCAATTGATTATCAGCGTGAAGGGAGCTACACAATATATATGAATAAAAAAGGTGAATTAACTACTTCAGAAGGTGATGCAATTGAATTAGGTTCTATTGCTCAAGGTGAACAGATGTTACTGAAAGAAAACCCTTCAGAAATCAATATTCTTGGGAAAAAAACTGCTCATTTTAAGTTCAAAAATAAAGTACATACTGGTTATGGACAAGCTAATGGATATTTAAAGAACAAAGAAATATTTTATACATTAAACAACCAAGGTTTTGGAGAGAAGGACTATAAAAGTTTAATTAGATGGGGCAACAGTCAAAACTTTCACGAGCAGATTTTAAATGGATACTTTGTTAGTACAGGAAACGACGAAGATAAAATTTACGTGATCAATCAAAATATGGATACTGATCGATCTACTTTTCATGAATTGAATTTAGAGGACAAACCGACTCTTCAAAATGGTGGTCATATTAAACTCATTAATGAAGACTGGGAAGTTTATTCAAATATTATCATTAAGGACAAATTAGCTTATTTTATCCTCTATCACACTCCTGAAGATTCTAAGGATGTGTCTTTTAAAGTAGCAGTATTTGATATAGAAAAGAAAAAATTAAGAGGAGCATATTTACTTGGCAGCTATAAAAGTGAAGATCAACTAATTCCACCAAATGAAAAGCACTTCTATATAAAAGACGATATTTTATATCACTTAACTGCAAATTCTAAGATTTATACATTTAACACAAAAACGATGAAACCAGAAGAATCCTATTCCTTAGAGCATGAGGAAGGACTCAATGTTAAATTCGTCTATTTAAATTCTGATCATATCTACTTATTAAACCAAAAAAAGACTGGAGAATATGAAATTACTTCTTATTCATACCAAAAGGGAAAAAGATTGAATTCTTTAAAGATAAAAGGTCTCGACAAAATTCTGGATAAGAATCATGTATCTGAATATGATTTTTTGATGTTAGAACAAAATAGAAATGATATTCTCAAAATATTTAATAAGTGATTCTAAAAGGAGAATTGATATGACTTATTTAGAATTCGCATTCGGCTTGCTTCCAGTCAGTATGATCATCGCTTCTTTTATCGTCACATTGATTGTACAAAAGGTTTGTTTCATGCCAGTTGTGAGCTTTATCATTTTACTCATCCTGACATTTACACTTTTTAATGTCTCCTTCTTAGGCTGGGCAGTTGTTTACACTTTTGGCTCATTCATTGCTTCATATATAGCATTATTCATCATGAAAATTTTAAATAAAAAGAGGTCTTAAATACATTTAAAAAGCCCTTTACAGGGGCTTTTCTTCTTTCACTATCGTTTTTCCACTGGATGAATGTCTTCTCCCAAAAAGGCGATATTAGGCTCTCCACTCTTTTCTAGAAATTCAGCAATTTCTTGCAGCTCTTGATCGATACGGTCATTCCTTGGCATATCCGGGTTTAACAGAAGGATGGAGTGAATCGTTGTCGCTGTTTCATACAAGACATGTTGATCTTTTATCTGTTGGATGCATTGTTTCATACGATCGAAAAACCATTCGATCTCTTCCGTTTCTTCCATCGGATAATGTGCCATTTTGAAGAGATTCTGCTGACGAAGATCCTGCCTCTCAAATATGTGTTCAAGCTCTTCTTTACTGACATATAAATCAGAATCTTCCTCCTTAATCTCTACTACTTCGACCATCGCATCTTCAGCTGTATATAACTTCTCAATAAAGTCATCGAAAGTTTCTGCCAGCTTAAAATCTACTTCCAGCTCTAAATCAAAATAGTGAATAGAAGGATGTTCCTTCGTTTCTCGATAATCCATGGCGATCCATGTATCTTCTTCTCCGCTGATGAATACAAGTCCCTCAGGCAGCTCCAATTCATCACTTAACTGGGGACTATTCATGATGCCACCATGCCACCATTTTTGGCGATTCCTCTTAGATGGTCAAATTGAACATGATCCTCAGCCCATGAATTCGGCTGTTCCGTTGGAAAAGCATTTCGAACTGTAAAACCACCGTTCCATTCTAAAATGAGCTTTTTATATGTATCAGGTAAAGTGACACCAAGTCTTCCCTCTGCTTCACGAATTTTTTCCTCATCTATCTTTTCTAACGTGAAAGGACTCTCTTCTTCTTTCTCCCAAAATGGTTTCAAAGTGGATGCCTCCCTACATCTATTGAGATAAGTATAACATTGAGCAACTGTTCATATTTGCTCATTCTACTTCATAAAAAAACAGACTATTAAAGTCTGTTTTAATCTTGTCTATACGTTTTCAGAGGTTGTATTTCGATCAATCATAGTCGTGTTTCGATTTGATTTTTGTTGTTCCTCCATTGTTGTATTCCGAATTGATTTTGTTTCAATAATTTTCAAAGCTTCTGCTGTTGAAACACTTAACAATACAATGACTAGTAATTTTTTAATAATCATACAGACACTCTCCTTTTTGAATATCATTTTGAGCTTTAAGAGCCTTTCTATAATATTCGGCAGCTTTTTCAAAGTCCCCCTTTTTTTCATAAGATAATCCTATACTTTGAGCAAATGCCTCGACATAGACATATAGTTGCTTTTCCTCAAAATAATCTAGCACTTCTTGAATTGCTTTCTCATTAGCATCTATATAAATCGCTTTTAAAGCTTTAAATAACATCAAACACAACGAATCATTTCTCTCTAAGGAGCACTTAAGACCATCTTCTACGAGTGGAGCGGCTTCATCATGTTGACTAGACTTATACAACGACCAACTTAAACTAAATAGGCTGATTGGTTTTATATCAATACTTCGTAGTGTAATAATGTCTAAAACTTCTCTGTAGCGTAAGATTGCTTCAGTGTACTTTTGTTGTCGATCATATGTATTCGCTATGTTCAATAGAATTTTAGCAATTAACATATTATCGGCGAGCTCTTCTGCTATAGAAAAAGCTGTATTTAGATGCTCTAATGACTTGTCATATCGCTTGAAATCATCATAATTTCCTGCAATAACAATCAAGCTTTGTATTTGGCGAACTTTATATTGTCCATGCTGCTTATAGATGTCTAAGGCTTTTATAATATGATGCATGGAAACGTGCGTTTGTTTCATAATATAGTAGGCTTCTGCCACCTTAAAGTGAAACTCCGCTTGCTCAATATCATCGACAACCAGTGCGAGCTGCCTTTCAGCGATCTTATAATATTGAATAGCCTGTATGTATTCTTTCTTACTAAACTCATACATTCCTCTAAAAAAAGCATTATAGTATTGCAGCATACCAGAAAGTTGATGATTTGAATTTTCGATTTTAACAACCAAATCAGAAACAGAAGGCGATCGTTTTTCTGAAGGTTTAATATAATCGAGCATAAGCTGATGTCGAAAACACATTAATTGATAATAAATGAGCAGGTCTTGATCCTCTTCCATCCGTTCAATTTCTTGTTCTACCTCTGCTTTCAAAATCTCTGCATCGGGTACACTGAATTGCCGAATCATTTTATACCATTCATTTATTTTCACACCTACATGTGAAGAAAGAACTTTCTCCATTCCTTTTTCCCCTTCCACTTTTTTCCCTTATATTACATTTATTATCACATATAGGAATTTACAAAGCACCGAAAAGAAACCGCAAAAAGAACAATTGTTACATCAATAAACCTTTGGCACATTATCATTACAAAACAAAAAGGCAGACTCATTGCAGTCTGCCTTCATCTTCTAGATTTCCATGAGAACACCTTTTGTCTTCAGGTAATCTGCAATGAATCATTTAACCACTCTTCACAATGTTCAATAAGCCACCTCAAATATTCAACATATTGACCGGCATGATAGCCATCACAAACAGCATGATGTACTTGAATGGCAACGGGCAAAATGATTTTTCCTTCTTCCACCTTAAATTTGCCTATCGTAAATATTGGCAGTAAATAAGCTTCATCTGTAGATACATTAAGGTTAAAAGAAGTAAAATCAATCCACGGTAGACTTGAAATATTGAACATGTTTTCTGGCATATGAGGTTTCGGAAATAGGTTGCTGCTTTTGCTAAATGTTTCAATATCGGCTACACAGCTTTTATAAAACTGAGCAAAGTTTTCATCAAAAGGCGTCCAAATACTTGAAAACGTCTTTGTTTCTTTATTTAGAATTGTATAACTAGGATGGAGAATCTCCCAGTAACCCAGTTCATCGTTCACTTGATCCATCCGAAACTCAGGAATTTTTTGCACAGCTCTTGCTAACAAATAAATTTGCACAGGATATACTTTTAGCTTTTTTTCTTTTAATATTGCATGCAATTTCGTGATGTCTAGATTGATCACCAGGCTATATGAGCATCGGGTTAACGTCATATAATGGTGAAAGTGCTCTTTTCGCGGATAATTTTCGTCTATTTGTTTAAACAATTTTATCTCCTCCTGAATGTGATTTACTGTATTCAGGAGGAGACTTTATCTGTTTTCACCACCACAATCATCCTTTCAAGAGATATGTCATGTTTCTGTCCATTCAAAGTCTACCATGAGCTTTGCCTACGTTAAAGCCTGCAGCAACTCTTCGTAAGTCATCTTGCCCAACGTGAATTTTTCTAGTGCTATATATGTTTTCTCCGCTGAGGTATTCATTCTATTATGACATTCATTCACTAACTCATTTTCATTTGTTATTGGCTCATGTATATGTTCTTTTTTTCGAAATGCTTCATAATATCTTATACCAAATATTCTCTGGGACATCGCATTGATGTGAATTCCGTCCGGGTTAGGTATGAGGCCTTTCGCAGTAACATAATAACAATTTTCATGATGATGTGCAGATTTTTGTAGTTCCTCATTGATCAGTTGATATTCCACACATCCTGCGCCAAATGCTCTCTTTCCCAAGAAATCGCCCAAACCTCCTATCAAAAGCGGAATGTTAGGTGCAGATAATTCAGTTCTTAGCTCATGAAATAATCTTAGTATTTTTTCATAATATGCTTTGTACTTCCCATCTTGGCTGTCACTTTCTCCTTGATGCCATAATATCCCGGCCAATTCGCTATTTTCCTTTGCAAATTTAGCTTCATTTATTGCATGACGAAATAAAGCCCCCTCTCGTGACCACTCATCAATGGAACTGCCACCTTCGGCACATGGAATCAGACCAATCTTCTCTCCTTCATGATCCTTACACCAAGCCTCCGCAAAGGAAGCCGCCAGTCCAACGCCAGCTACCGGCCTATCAAAATGAATAGGTTCAGTCATCATTTGCCATCTACCATTTCGCAGCATCATGATTCTTTCATTATAAATTGGCGGCACTTCATGCATGAAGCCTCGACCCGCCATATTGGATTGTCCAATTAGTAAAAATGACTTCATATCATTTTCCCCTCCACTGTGTATTCACCTGAACGTTATCAGTTAACCCTTCCACTGTTATTTCTAGAATTTCAACAATTTCTTAAAATTCCCTTTTCAGATTAACATTTGTCTATTTTTGTCGAAAGCAAAGTAAAAAGGAATTGTTTATTGTAATATTCTTATGCATCTATAAATCAGGAGGATCTACTATGAAGAAATATTTTGTATTATTTTTTACTTGTTTATTATTGTTAACAGCTTGTAGCAGCGCAGCATCTACTAAAAAACAGCTCACCACAGACAACCTTATTGAAGCTTTCCAAAGTGCAGGGCTTGAAGCAGAAAAACCAACTGATCTTGAACAAAAAGAGTTTGGAAATATAAGAGAAGAAGGAAAAAGGATTCTCATTCCCTCTTTAGGCGAAAATGCTGGTGGAAGGATTTTTAAATTTGGAAATGAAACTGATCTTAAACAGTCCAAATCTTATTACGATGAGTTGGGCAATACTGGATCTATGTTCTTCTCTCACACATATTCAAAAGGGAACTTCCTGTTACAAATGAACGGAGAAATGAAAGATTCTGAGTTTGAAAAATATAAGAAAGTGATGGATGAAGAAATAAAATAGATTTATTTTTAATAAAAATTTCAATCCAGCTCATGGAGGTAACATTTTAGAAATGTCTTAATAATAAAAATGAAGTAGGTTTATGAACCCATGAACCTACTTCACTAGCTTTAATATATAAAGTCGCTGTATAGATCAGACTGAATTACATTATTAGGGGATAAACCCGATTTCGAAACCATTTCTTTCACCTTTTTAACTATCTCTTTTGAACTTCTTGGGGAAACGTATATCTTTTGAATTAGCCTATTCAATTCACACGGAACCAAATTTCCGTTTGGACATGAGAACTCGTAAGACTGTCTTTCAAACTCTTCAATTTTTTCATCCCATTTCTCACTTGGAATACATTTTCTTTCAAACAAACCCTCTAAAGAGAGTGTGTCAACCCTGCTCGCAATAATCATCAATCTAAGCTCGTTTTCGTGAGAAAAAGATTTTCTTTTATAGAATAAGGTGTCATAAATATTTCTACTAGTCATTTCCTTTTTAAAGTCAATATATTGTAATTTTCCAAAGAATAATCTGTATCTTAAATCGTTAATCGAGTGTATTAAATCATTGCAGTTTGTTTTTATAGCCACCCCATCATGCCCACCAAGATATAAATCCCACATAGCAGCACTTTCATGTTTATTCATATGCCAACATGAGATAGCAGCAAACTCCTGAATCTTTTTCATGTATTCTCTAGAAGCTAAAAGTTCTCCATCATCTTTATATTGCTCAACTTCCCAGTTAGAATAACTTCCTTCGAGAGGGTCCTCAAATTTATTAGGTTTGGAGAAATACATAGCTTTGCTCTTAAGCAATGAATCCAGTTTTTTCAAATCCATGAATTTCCAAACAATAGGATTTCCGTCAACTTTATATTGCTCACTATAATCATAAACGGATTCAAAATCCATTGCGTGCGCATATGCTTTCATTTTATATTCTATGTCCAATAATTTTCTTCCTCCATTTCTGATTTGGATATTAATTATACACTTTTTAATTTTATCAAGAAATCACAGATTTTAATAATTGCAGAATCACATCTGGAATCTAATTTAACCAAAGTGAAACATGAGTAAGCAACACGAAAACAACTTAAAGAAGAAAAAGGCATCAATTAAGAACTGTAAAAATATGATCAATTACCAACATTAATTTAATAAACTAGATGCACTCCATACCCACTCATGTTACCATTAATTAACACAAAAATAAGGTCAGGTGATTAAAGTGAAATTTACTGAGATAGAAATAGATAACATAAAAAATTTACTCGCTGATATTAAACAAGATGAAGTCGGAGGAATGATCGATCAACATTTTAGAAAGATTATTAGAAAAAAAGACACTAATTTTGAAACATTTCGAGCTAATTATTCTGACTTTGATTATAATGCCGTAATTGGATGGGAAGGACAATCATACTACTATGGATATAAAGAAAGTTTTTATAATATAGCTCATCAATCTATTGAACATGCAAATTTAAATTCTGACATAATTGTGTACTCAGTAATTTTTAATTATAGACATTATCTAGAATTGGTTCTAAAGGATTTGATTACAAAATTTCAAATTTTTTTTAGAGTTCCTCTATCGACTACAATTACTCATAATTTAAAAGAATTAAAAAATACTTTAATAGAAATACTTAAAAATGAAAATTTAGATTTTTTAATTTCTTCTACTCAAATCAAAATTATTGATGATTTTCATGAACTTGACAGCAAAAATGATGCTTTCAGATTTGTTTATAATAGACAAGGAGGGCTCAACCATACATTTGACCATAAAGAAATAAATTTATTAAACTTACATTACACCATGAATGAAGTTTATGACGACTTTAACTCAATAGATTCCCTCTTTGAACCAGATTGTTTCTTTGATGATGATTATATTAGACCTTATTATGAAAGTTTTATTATTGCATTACAACAACATATCTCAAATTCAAAAATAAAACAGATTGATTCAATAAATAAAATTAAAGAAAGGATTCTTGATTTCCAACATAAGTTAAGAAAAGACGGCCCAGCCTTCAGTTTTAAAGAAGAGGATATTAGCCAACATTCAAATCCATATGAATTTATAATTAAAAGTAACGAGATTAAAATATCCTTTATACTTCATATAGAAAATAATTGCAAATTTATCAAAATTATTTAAATGTTATAGTAATTAAACTCATAAACCTTTATTTTTAGTTTTCGCTTTAAACCTCTTTAAATTTTTCTAATTAAGTTCATGTATACCCTCCAAAAGACAACGGTTAGGTAATCAAATGGAGGGTATATTAAATTGACCACACAATACTTCTCAGTATGGTTATTTTTTCATGACAAAAGCCATCCTTGAATAATTCAAGAATGGCTTTTCATCAACGTCTTTTCATATGATTCCGACTGGGCTCGAACCAGCGACCTCTACCCTGTCAAGGTAGCGCTCTCCCAGCTGAGCTACGGAATCGGGTTATGTATCAGTTCTGGGCTTTCTGTTACTGACAGTCTCTATTATATAATCATCATGATCCGTCGTCAATGGTTTTGTTCAAAAAAGGTCAAAAAGCCGGCGGCTGTGCCGGCTTTTTTCTCTTCTTTATGATTGGTTTACAAGAACAGGCTTTAGTTGATCGAGTGCTTGTTTGAAGTCGCGTTTGAGGTCTTCTCCGTTTTCTACTCCTACACTTAATCGAAGCAGGCCGTCCGTAATCCCTCTTTTTTCTCTTTCTTCTTTTGGCATAGCAGCATGTGACATTTTGGCTGGGTATGACAGAATGGATTCGACGGCGCCAAGGCTGACGGCGAATACAGGTAATGTGACAGCATCCACTAATTCTTTGACCGCTGCTTGGTTTTCTAATTCAAATGAGAGAACTGCTCCAGCTCCGCTTGCTTGCTTTCGCTGAATGTCTGCCCCAGGATGGTCATCTAAGCCTGGATAGTATACTTTTTTCACCGCAGGATGCTCTTTGAGGAATGAAGCGAGTTCAAATGCCGTTTGGCTTGCTTTTTCTAATCTGACTTGAAGGGTTTTTAACCCTCTTAATACGAGCCAGCAATCCTGCACGCCAAGGACCGCACCGAAGGAGTTTTGCAGAGAATAGAGTTCTTCTCCCAGTTTCTCGTCTTTCACTACAGCTAAGCCTGACAGTACATCACTATGACCGCTCAAAAATTTCGTTGCGCTGTGCAGGACTACGTCAACGCCAAGGTCAAGCGGACGCTGAAGAGCGGGTGTTAAAAATGTATTATCTAAAAATGTCAGACAGTCATGTTCTTTGGCAAGCTGGACGACGCCCCTAATATCCGTAATCCCTAGAGTCGGGTTTGACGGCGTTTCCATGTAAATGACTTTTGTATTCGATTGAATGCCTCTTTTGACTTCATTCAAATCCGTCATGTCCACAAAGGTATGCTCAATGCCAAATCGCGAAAGAACTTGAGTAATCATTCTGAAAGTACCGCCATACACATCTCTTGTGACAAGGACGTGATCTCCTTTTGATAATAGAAGAAAAGCGGTTGAGATGGCTGCCATGCCTGATGCAAAAGCAAGCCCTCGTGTTCCTCCTTCTAGCGCCGCAATCGTATCCTCTAACGCTTGACGTGTAGGAGTCCCCGATCTTGAGTAGTCATATTGACCAAAATCATCGAAGCTGCTTTGATGAAAGGTGGACGCATGCTGAATCGGCACACTGACTGCACCTGTTGAACGGTCTGTTTTGAATGCATTATGAACGAGTTGGGTTTCGAATGTCCAATCATGTGTGGTCATTTGGCATGTACCTCCTCTTTTACTTGTGATAGTGCCTGTTTTAGGTCTGCCTTCAGGTCATCTACGTGCTCAATACCAACGGAGAAACGGAGCAGTTTGTTACACACACCGTTTGCAATGCGAATTTCCGCAGGAATATCCATGTGCGTTTGCGTCGCAGGATACGTAATGAAGCTTTCGACTCCGCCAAGACTTTCAGCAAAACATATCGTTTTCAGATGCTTTAAAAATGGATTGACCCAGTCCTCTTCGGCTACACGGAATGACAGCATTCCTCCCTTGCCTGGGTAAAGGACATCTTGAATTTCTGGCTGTTTCTTTAAAAACTCAGCTAGCTCCTTCGCATTTGCCTCGTGCTGGCGCATTCTAAGAGCCAGTGTTTTCATCCCTCTCATTAACAGCCATGAGTCAAACGGAGATAAAACGGCGCCAATTGCGTTTTGATGCTGGAACATGTCTTCAGAGAGCTTCTCTCCTTTTGTCACCACAAGCCCGGCAAGAACGTCATTGTGTCCACCTAAATATTTGGTTGCACTATGGATGACAATGTCCGCTCCAAGCGTAATCGGCTTTTGCAAAACGGGTGTGTAAAAGGTGTTATCGACAATGACCAAAGCGCCATGTTCTTTTGCAATCTTCGCTATTTTTTGAATATCCGCTTCCTGCATAAGTGGATTTGTCGGCGTTTCAATAAAGACTGCTTTTGTGTTTGACGTGATTTTAGAGCGTAAACAGTCTTCATCTGAAAAATCATCGTAAAGAAAACGTAAGCCGTACTTTTTCCATTCGTTTTCAAACAAACGGTATGTACCGCCATATAGGTCTGATGAGACGATGAGTTCATCACCGCTTTCAAATAGCGCCATGATCGTTTGGATCGCAGCCATTCCCGAACTGAAGGCAAATCCGGCCGTCCCTTCTTCGAGTGAAGCAATTGCATCCTCTACAAGCTGTCTTGTTGGGTTTTTCGTACGAATGTAATCAAATCCGGTTGATTCCCCTATGCCTCTATGTCTGTATGCTGTTGAAAGATAAACGGGGGGACTGACCGTACCAGTCGCCTCTTCGCTGCGGTTTCCAATTTGCGCTAATGTCGTTTCCACATGTTCTGTCATTTGACACCATCCTAAGTAAAAATCTGATTTCAAAACAGAAAACCCCTTCTTCATAAGAAGAAGGGGTTTTAATCGCTTCCTCTTATCTTCCAAGCAAAAAAGCTGCTTGCTGGATTTAGCACCTTGGTACATCACATGAAGTGATGCATACCGGTTGCTGAGGTTTCAAAGGGCCAGTCCCTCCACCTCTCACGATAAGAATGTGTTGTCTGTCTGTTCTAATTCTTAATACTGTAACGCATTAAATCTCATTTTTCAAGAGGAATCTGAACAATTAATTGAAATTTTCTGTATTTTATAACAGATTCGGTGTTAACTGAATTGATTGCATGTTAGCATATAGGAACAACGCTATTTTTCATGTTACAATGAATGGAAACGTTTCACTTTGTGATGAAATCGGTTAGCTGGAGGAATGGATTATGGTGAAGAAAACAGGCATTATTCAAGAAGAAACCTTACATTCAAAAGAACTTGGGGCGGATATGACCCTTTTGATCTATTTGCCAGTCAATTATTCCCCCCTTTATACATATCATGTCATCATTGCCCAAGATGGTCATGATTATTTCCGCTTAGGCAAAATAGGCAGACAGGCAGAAGAATTGATGCAAAACAAAGAAATGGAACGCTCCATTATCATTGGTGTTCCTTATGAAAATGTCACGGAAAGACGGAATACGTATCATCCAGACGGCACAAAATTTGAAGCGTATAAACGCTTTTTAGCAAATGAACTTGTCCCTTATATTGATACGCATTATCCAACCTATCAAATTGGCTCAGGTCGCACGTTTATTGGTGATTCACTGGGTGCTACGATTTCTCTTATGACAGCGATTGATTATCCTTCTTTATTTGGCGGACTCATTTTGCAGTCCCCTTACGTCGATGAGTCAGTCTTAGAAGCTGTTAAACAGTCGACAGCCCTTTCTCATTATGCGATTATCCATCAAATTGGACTGGAAGAAACGGCTGTGAAAACAACAGATGGCCAAGTGCTTGATTTTATTCAGCCAAACGACGATTTAAAGGCACTTCTTGAACAGTCAGGTGCAGATTATTTATTTGAGACATTCGAAGGGGATCATAAATGGACGTTTTGGCAGCCGCTCATTGCGCCTTCGTTAAAAAGAATGCTCCCATATTCGTTAATCAACTGAATTTTGTTATAATAAACAATAATAAATACTTTCTTAATCAGGAGGGAACACGATGAAATACGGAGTTGTTATTTTTCCATCAAAAAAATTGCAAGATATTGCGAACTCTTACCGGAAGCGTTATGATCCGAACTATGCACTCATACCGCCTCATTTAACATTAAGAACACCTTTTGAATTAACGGATCTAGAAGCGGCTGAGGTCGTCTCAACGTTAAGAGAGTATGCAAAAAATGTTTCTCCTATTACATTACGTATTAAAAAATTCAGTTCATTCGCTCCTGTAAACAACGTCATTTATATGAAAGTAGAACCGAACGAGGAAATCATGGCGCTCAATGAAAGATTGTACGCAGATCCACTTGAAGGTACACCTGAATATGCCTTTGTTCCGCATGTGACAGTGGCTCAAAAACTATCAGATGATGAGCATTCAGACGTACTTGGCACATTAAAGCTGAGAAAGATTGACCATGAAGAAACAGTGGATCGCTTCCACCTTTTATATCAATTAGAGAACGGATCTTGGACCGTCTATGAAACATTTATTTTAGGAGAAGAGGGTTAAGTACACTTGAAAACAGTCATCGCAACAGCACAAACACAACGAGAAGATGCATATTACGTTCGAAAAGAAGTATTCGTCAAAGAACAAGAAGTCCCAATAGAGATTGAAATAGATGAACTAGAAGACGAGGCCATTCATTTTGTCATTTATAACGATGAAATGAAGCCTCAAGCAGCCGCTAGATTACGGATCATTGAAGGGCCAAAGGCAAAGCTAGAACGAATTTGTGTGTTAAAAGAGGCGCGCGCTTTCGGCCTTGGCCACAAACTATTAGAAGCGCTGGAAACAGAAGCCATTGCGAATGGAGCGAAGGAAGCGGTTATGCACGCACAAGTCCAAGCTCTTCCTTTCTACGAAAAAAAAGGCTACAAAGCCGTATCTGAACCGTTTGAAGAAGCGGGGATCACACATGTCAAAATGACAAAAACACTGTCTGTTTGACCAAAAGAAAAGCCAGAGCATTCAAGATGCCCTGGCTTTTCTTTCTTTATCATCGTTCGTCAATGGAAGAAAGCGCAATCATTTATATATACGTATTAATATGAACGCCTTTGCCTTCCTCCATAAACATATCTCGTACAAAGCGTTCCCGCTTTTTTTGTTGTACTTTCGTTTCCGCTTCTGTCACTAAGTCCTCTTTTTTCTCCAGCTCTCTGTATATCTTGTCATGAAAGGTGCGAGTAACCTTAGTTACTTTCGCGTAGTCTTCTTTATCCTGAGGAGCAGGACGATTGATATATTGAAAATACAGATCCGGCTGAATCGGGGCTATATATCCCATCAAGAACGCCTCCTTTGCTTCTCTTCTACTCTACTATTCCCTAATTAATACTGTTTGAAACACGTCTCATTTGATATGATTAGATGTGTTTCTTTTTAAGATTGATTAACTATTGGAGGACTAGCTTTGAAATGCGCACGACGACATGATCGAACGATCTCATTACATACGTATTCGAGAGAACATTATCAATTCCTCCATGACGAGGGAAAAAAAGGGCACTTATTCTGCCCATATTGCGGACAACCAGTCTTTTTCAGATTAAATATACATGAAGAACCTGCCTTTATTCATAAACATATGTCTCAGCAAGTGCTGTGTGAACAAGCAGAAGAACAAGAAGATCAGAAAAAACACGCAGATCGAGAGGAAAGTGCTTCTTATAAAGAACTTGGGGGCTTCCGTTTTCCAACAGGTAAACAAATCATCTCGCAAACGAATGAATCATATGACTGGCAGGAACCAAGGTCGATTCAATTTAGTGATGCGTTACATTTAGAAGAGAATGAACAAGCACATACCATCGATCTCTTTCCGCATATCACCTTTAGCACACCGCAGCTTCAAGCTGTCACACATAAAGACGGTCCAATGCTGGTGCTGGCTGGCGCTGGCAGCGGGAAAACAAGAGTCCTGACAGCAAGAGCGGCTTATCTCATGTCACATCATCATATTCCTGCTCACCATATCTTACTCGTGACTTTCACCACAAAAGCCAGCAGTGAAATGAAAGAAAGACTGCGCAAGCAATATCAGCTTCACCCATCACAAGCAAGCCAAGTGGTGACAGGCACCTTCCACAGTCTTTTTTATAAAATGCTGCTTCACGATGACGCAAATAAATGGAATGGCCAGTACCTGATCAAGTTTGATTGGCAGAAGGAACAGTACATTCGGAAAGCCATCATGAATGAAGGACTAGATGAAAAAAACTACCCTACCGATCAAGTCCTGCAATCGATCGGCTATTGGAAAAATGCTTTTTTACCAGGTGAGCTTCCTGATTTGAAGGATGAAAAGGAAAAGCACATGTGGACGATCTATCAATCTTATGAACATCAAAAACGAGACAATCAGCAATTTGACTTTGATGACATGGCCATTGCCTGCTTGCACATGCTGACTGAAAAGCCTGAACTGCTAAAACGGTATCAAGAACGATTCCAGTATATTTTAGTGGATGAATTTCAGGATATTAATCCAGTACAATATCAATTAATTCAACTTTTAGCCGGAGAATCAGAGCAGCTATTTTGTGTCGGTGATGATGATCAAGCCATTTATGCCTTTAGGGGCAGTAATCCTGCTTTCATTCTTGAATTCAAACTAGATTATCCTTCGGCTCAGATTGTCCATTTACATGCCAATTATCGGTCGCATCATACAATTGTCGCAAGTGCGGATGCCATTATTAAGAAAAATCAGCATCGTTATGAGAAAACGTTAAAAGCCGTCCGATCGGAGACAATCCCTCCTATGCTCTTTTATCCATATGACGAGGAAGAGGAAGCGACCATGATCGTGGCAGATATTCAGGAGAAAATTAAAAACGGCGCAAAGCCGAATGATATCTGCGTGCTCTTTCGCACCAATACGGGAGGCCGCGCGATTTATGAGCGTCTGCATCAATCCGCGATTCCGTATGAGACGGAGGCTGGTGTCAAAGCCTTCTACAGCAGACGAATTGTTCGGGTTCTTCTCGCCTTTCTCTCTTTAAGTCAGGATGCCGATGATGTAGCTGCTATGAAACAGCTGCTTCCGGTTTTCTTTTTAAAGCAGCAGACCTTAAACACAATGAAGGCACTGACCATCACGGAAGATTGTTCAATGGTCGACGCACTCGGAAAACTAACTGATATTCAGCCGTTTCAACAGAAAAAGCTGCAATCCATTGTTCCTCTGTTCCGCACGTTACGAAATTTAAAGCCGTCTGATGCTGTGGCGTTTATTGAACAAAAGATGGGACTTGGTGATTACTTAAAAAAACGAGTGAATGATACGAATGTGCTTGAAAAAGGGGCGGATGACGTACGAGATGTAAAAACCGCCGCCAAACGCTTTGAAACGATTGAAGCCTTTCTCGCACATGCCGAACACATGAAATCTGCCGAAAAGGAAAAAACAGACGAACCAGGTGTTCAGCTCATGACGATTCACCGTGCAAAGGGTCTGGAATTCCAAACGGTGTACATCACTTGCGTGGTCGACGGAGCACTGCCTCATGATTTCTCACTTGATGAACTCAGAAACGGTGATGAAGAAGCCTTGGAAGAAGAGCGCCGTTTATTATATGTGGCCATGACAAGAGCTGAACAATCTCTTTATCTATCGGTTCCATCATTTAGACGAGGGAAAACCGCTCATCGCTCGCGCTTTTTATATCCCCTACTAAAGAAAAATCGAGCATTATTCACAGAAAAACAACAGGCCCCCCTTTAAGCGGAGAGCCTGTTGTTTATTTTTTGTTGTTCATCATTTTAGCGATGGTATTGAAATCAAGCTTTTCTTTTCCACTTGTAATCGATTGAACGATTTTGTCTTCCATTTCTTTCGGTACACGTTTATTCGCAAGCTGCGCTACTTTTTTAATGACGCCTCGAACCGTTGCTTCATCTTTAAAGTTGGCATTTTGCAAAGAACCTGCAAGCTTGAAGACATCGTTCATATTCACACCTGTTTTATTTTCAACGCTTTTAAAGAATTTATTATCCATTCATTTGCCTCCTCTTTGTGGAGTAATCACCTTACTATATGAAAATAGGCGAGATATGTGCCTATCCTAAAGCCTTGTTTGCCCAAAGAGAAAGGAAAGCAAAAGGCTCCCCTATTGCTTCCCTCACCTTCTTACTGTTTAGTTAAAGAAAGAAGCACCAACGATGATTAGAAGGATGAAAAGCACAACGACAAGAACAAATGTTGATCCATATCCGCCGCCATAACCTCCGCCGTAGCCGCCGCAAGAACCGCCACCGTAACCGTAACAACTCATATATAAGCACCTCCTCTTCTCCCTTACAAAATATGAAAAATACAACAAATGGTTTGGACGATCACATAAAAAAGTGCGGAATTTTTATTTTCGCTGTTTAAAGACGTAATCTGCCTCTCCATGACGTATCATGAATGCTTCTGTTTCTTTCGCAAAAGCATCCATCTTCACGCCAAATGCTTTTAAATGCTCCTCAAGATCCTTCGCTTTATCCGTTAGATCCATTTCAACCTTTTCATGCGCTTGCTCTTTCCCATCATGGGGTTTAGTGAACAAGGAACCGATTAATTGTTCGAATGCATCCATTCTGGTCACCCCTTCTCTCTTACATATGCATCACTCAAAAAAAGGGCAACAAAAAAACCGGATAAATCCGGCTTTTGTTTTCTCTTCTATTGAGGTTTCTTTTTCTTTCCACAGCCGCAGCCTGTTTTTTTGATTTTTTTCGTATAAACAGATTGTTGATTTGACTGCGCTGGATAACCTTGAAGCATATGTGACGGTGTTTCATTTGGTTTCATCGCAACCCTTCCTTTCCTCTTCCATGATAGTATATGCATTTTTTAAAAGCGTGTCTGATCAGAATGCCTGTTTATTTCACCAGCTTTGAGACAATCGCTTCAATAATGCCTGCTGCTGCGGCAATCGCTAATAGTAAATTAAGCCACATGCTAATGACAGGAAATAATATGTATATCAGAAGTAAAGCAGCAGTGCACCACATGCCAGTACACCAATAACAGCTTAACAGCTCTCCTACCCAAGACCGCAGCCCTTTACCTTTAATGATGATATATGTCTCTACTTCACCTTGTTCATTGACCTCTTCCTGTTCTTCATGAAATAAACGGCGGAAAGGAGCAGTAATGGTATCAAACACAATGAGCCTCGTCAGTCTAAAGGATGCGAGGGCAAACACGACAAATGACAAAGCACCGCTCAGGAGCCTCCACCTCCTTCTTTCTTCTTTTTTGCGTCCTTTCTTTATATATGCAAAAAGAAAGACCGCCATGATGAATCGAGCGGAAATAAAATTGGGTTGTACTTTTTCACACTTTCCGATTCCACCTTGAGCCTCTGCTGCATTAAATAATGTATAGATAAGAAAGGAGTGAAAGTATTGTCTATTGAAGAAAGTGCTGATTTATTATACACACAACTGTTAAACGAATTAATCAGCAATTATGATGATTTCATTGAGATCAAAGATTCCGAAAATGTCACAATTCATAAAACAGATGTAACAGCCGCACTCTCCCTTCAAGCGACCGTAACGACAATCATTACTCTTTTAATCCAACTTCTTGTACCAGACGATGAATTGGCTACAGACATCACAGATCAGCTTTTAGCCACACAACAAGTAACAGTCCAAAAGAAAACTGTGATCCAAATCATCAATTGCTATAACGTCACGATTACATTATCAGATGCATCTATTATGAACTCTGTCCAAATTCTCACTCAAACATTGAATGTACTCTTAGTTGAAGCCGGCATTCTTTGACCCTTTCTTTTTCTAACATTATGTATGAAAGAGGTGAAATAATCGTGGCTGAAGAGAACGAAAAAAAGGAGTTTCAAATCAACACTGATGTTGATCCATTAACGAGCCTTCTTGTAAGTGATATTTTAAACAAAAACAATATCACAGATGATCAGAAAGCAAATATTACAGATGATCAAAGAAGAATGATTTTGAAATTAGTTGAGGACTTACAAAAGAAAGCAGATGACTTCGTACAGCAGCAGCAGGAGAAAAAAAGGCAGGCAGAGACAGCAAAACATCCGGAAGAAGTACAGCCTGAACCAAAAGTACGTCCAAAACGAAATTCACTTCGAGATCGTATTCAGCAGCGCCGTGATGCGCAGCGTAATAACGATTAAATAAAAATGGGTTGCCTGCTAGGGTAAATGCCCGAGACAAAACCACGCATTCCAGCATTTAATAAAGTAAACGGAAGGAGGAATAGAAATGGATTCTAAACCATACTCTTGGGTCGCTCTAGATCGTAACTGTACACACCACGGCGATTACAACTATGAAAGAAAAGCAGTTTGTGACGGCCACTATTATGATGATGAAGATGTCTTGCAAGACTTTGATCAAGTGAGTTTTACAAAGCAGACATCTGAGGAAGTCATTATCGTCAGAGACTCTTGTGACATTAATGTCTCTTCTGTTGATGCACAGGTTGCAGCATCTATCCAAGTAGCTGTTCAAACAGCGATCATCACCATTACAAATATCTCAATCGCAGATGGTGATTTAGCAGACCGCGTCACACAGGATCTTTTACAAGCTGCTACTCACAAACAAACAAACCGCCAAAAACTTGTCATCGAAAATTCAAGAAACGTTACAGTATCGACAATCGATGCGGACATCTCAATCGCAATCCAAACACTTACACAAACACTTGTTGCGACAATCATTGCGATCGGTATCCTCTAATGTACAAAAGCAGAGCGAAAAGCTCTGCTTTTCCTTTTATAAAAATACAACAAATATAAATAGTCATTTACCCACACCAACTAGAGGGCGCATACATATGTTGTTAAGGACTAAAGTCAAATACCTTGTTAAAGGAGCTGAAATCCATGAGCTGCGGAAAACACCATGGCCGACATGATGAAAACTGTGTATGCGATGCGGTTGATAAGATTTTAGCAGAGCAGGAAGCTGTAGAAGATAAATGTCCTACGAGCTGCTACAGTAATTTATTAAGCCCAACCGTTTCTGGAAAAGATACGATTCCGTTTTTACTTTTCGATAAAAAGGGCGGATTGTTTTCTACTTTCGGAAACATTGGAGGATTTGTTGACGATTGCCAATGCTTCGAATCCATTTTCTTCCGGGTTGAAAAATTACACGACTGCTGTGCTACGTTATCTGTATTAAGACCTGTTGATGTACACGGACATACGTTAAGCGTTTGTCACCCTTGTGACCCTGACTTCTTTGGTCTAGAAAAAACGGACTTTTGTATTGAGGTTGATCTAAACTGCTTCTGCGCAATCCAATGTTTAAACCCAGAACTAGTAGACAGAGTCATGCCATCGAAAGATAAAAAGCATCATCACCACGGCTAAATCAACCGCCATTGATCTCACTTGTCATGAGTCAAAGCATCCCCTTCCTTACGAATGACAGTCAATCATGCGGAGCAGTCAGCATAAGAGCTGCCGCTTCCGCATTGATTGTAAGTAGAAGTATCAACCGGCAAAACAAAAAGCTTGTAGATGATGACAGTGCTCAAACACTCAAACAAATTTCCTAGTATAGGAGGGTTGAATATGAGCCGCAAATATTCATGGAATTGTGTAGCAGAGGCTGTTGAAAATATTAACGACTTACAAAATGCCGTCGAAGAAGAATGCCCGACCAGCTGTTACAGCAATCTCCTTTCTTCATCCCATTCATTAGGTGACACTGTCCCGTTTGTTCTCTTTACATCCAAATCAAAACCATTCGTCGCATTCGGAAACGTCGGAGAAGTAGATGCAGGTCCTTGCTTCAGCACTACATTTTTCAGAGTCGAACACATCTCTGACCACTGCGCAACACTCAGCTTGCTTATCGCATTTGACAAAGACCGTCATATTTTAGATTTTACAGACAAAGATTCCGTATGTGATGTGTTCCGATTAGAAAAATCGAAGTATTGCATTGAAGTAGATCTTGACTGCTTCTGCGCAATCGAGTGCTTAAATCCACGACTCATCAACCGTAACTGCTAACAAAAAAAGTCCCTCTATGGGACTTTTTTTATTCGTTAAAAGCCAAGTGGATGAATCGAGGAAATTTCATCTATTGCTAATTCAACTGGATTTCCCCCGCCCGCTGTTCGAATGACCACTGTATCTTCTTTTCGATCCATGATAATCCCTCTATATGTTTTACCATCAGCTTCAATCAGGCAAAGGGCTCTTGGCATATTATGAGGCAGGCTTGTGAGAAAATCGACTTTTTCGTCAATGCTCATCTGACTTAAAGGCTTTTTCACTCGTTTTCTTCTAGGTTCTTCTTTTGTTTCATGAAAAACGCCTTCTGGCGGCTTCTCCTCTTCTCGCTGAGGTTTTCGTTCTTGTATAAGCTCTGGCTCTTTTGTGATGTCTTGTTCTTGGGTAAGCTCTGCTTCTTGCATCATGTCTTGCTCTTGCTGACGCTCAGGCGGCTTTGCTTCTTTTTTCTTCTCGATTTCTTGAGCCACGGGTTCCTCGTGCGTACTTTCTTCGATCTTGTCTTTTTTACTCTTAGAAATTTCTTGTGGTTTTTCTGATTTCTTTCGCTTTCTCACAATATTTTGCATGGCCGGCATTGACTCATCATAGCTCGGCTGAACAATATACATAAGCGGCTTCTGGTTCTCATCACCTTTATTTGACATACTAATCCCTCCCGAATGATTCATTCCTTATATATATGAGCGGACGCCTCAAATCAGAAGAAAAATAAAAAAACAGCATACCCTTATTCGGTATGCTGCAAATCATTTAATTGGTTAGCGAGCAATGATATGGAAGCCAGAATCAACATGCAGATTCTCACCTGTCATGCCGCGTGATAGATCACTGAATAAGAATAGAGCTGTATCGCCAACTTCTTCAGGAGTCGTTGTACGACGAAGCGGTGCACGCTCTTCAATATCCTTCAGAATGGTATTAAAACCACTGATGCCTTTTGCAGACAGCGTACGAATTGGACCAGCAGAAATACTATTCACACGAATACCTTCTGCGCCTAAATCAGCTGCTAAGTATTTCACACTTGCTTCAAGTGCTGCTTTTGCTACACCCATTACGTTGTAGTTTGAAACCACACGCTCTCCGCCTAGGTATGTAAGCGTGACGATGCTTCCACCTTCTGTCATCAATGGACGTGCTGCTTTTGCTACAGCTGTTAAAGAGTATGCACTAATGTTGTGCGCCAAAAGGAAACCTTCACGGTTCGTGTTTAAGTATTCACCGACAAGCTCTTCCTTGTTTGCAAATGCAATCGCATGCGCAACGCCATGAATGACTTGTACTTTTTCTTTAATTGTAGCGAAACATTTTTCGATTTCTTCGTCACTTGTCACGTCACATGGAAGAATGATTGAATCATCGCGCTCAAGTGTGCTTGCAAGTTCTTTTACAGATTCAGCAAGACGATCTCCAACATAAGTAAAAATCAAACGAGCTCCAGCTTCGTGAAGTGAGCGGGCAATTCCCCAAGCGATGCTTCGTTTATTGGCAACACCCATTACCACGATATTACGGCCTTCTAAAGAAAAGTTCATATGTAATAAAGCCTCCTATTTTTTCAAGACATAGTATTAGTACCTGATCATAATATTATCACAGATCACGAGAGAATGACAATTTCCGCAGAAAGAAAGTTTCTTTTTCATCAAAAAACCGTCCTCGCAAATGAAGACGGTTCGATTCTCTCATCGTTTGAGCCGGTTTTGCTGATAAGCAAAATGGTTGGTAGGTCCGTGTCCAGCCCCAATATTCAAAGGGAACTTGATGGCTTCATGGACAAAGGTTTCTGCTGTGTCAAAAGCCTCCCTCATGGAGGATCCTTTCGCAATTTCAGCTGTTAATGCCGCTGCAAACGTGCAGCCTGTGCCATGTGTATGGGGAGTATCAATGTGTTCGTTTGTGACTTCTATAAAGCCTTTTCCATCATACAATAGGTCTGTAATCATTCCGCCAGATGGACCGTGACCGCCTTTGATCACGACATGTTTCGTACCAAGCTCATATAAACGCTCCGCTGCTAGATAGCGATCCTCTTTTGTCTGAATCCGCATGCCTGTCAGCACTTCTGCCTCAGGAAGATTCGGCGTTACGGCATAGCTGACAGGCAGCAAGTGTGTTTTCAACGCTGTGACCGCATCTTCATTTAATAAAGAAGCGCCTCCTTTTGCGATCATCACTGGATCGACAATGAGCTTCATGTCATATTGAACCGTTTTTTCAGCAACTATCTTGATCATGTCTGCGCTCCACAGCATTCCTGTTTTGACGGCATCTGGCAGTAAATCCTCTGCCACTGCATCAATTTGACTTTCTAACGCCTCGTTTGAAAGCGGATATACTCCGTGAACACCTAGTGTGTTTTGTGCTGTAATCGCTGTGATCGCAGACATTCCGAACACACCGAGCTCCTGAAAGGTTTTTAAATCAGCTTGAATGCCTGCTCCGCCGCCAGAATCAGAACCTGCAATTGTGAATGCTTTTTTGATCGTCATTTCATCACACCTCTCATTAGCCAATCCATTGATGATAAATGGTTCTTGCTTTTGCCATATCATTTGTACCATGGACAAGGGCTCTGCCGTCTTTAAATAAGACAAGCTTATATTCATCCTTTTGACAGGAAAGCAAATACGGATTTTCAAGGACATCCATCCCTGCTTTCTTTAACCGAAGAGCCACTTCGTGTAATGGCGGCGGGGTTTCGGCTGCACTGCGGATTTGGACCGTATTGCGGCCGCATAGTACATCTGCTTTCGCTCTCTTGTCATAGGAGAGAAATGGATATGTCTTCAGCCCACAGCTTGGACATTGCTTCTTCTTTAAGGAGCTGGCTGATCGGATGTCAGACCGCTCATTAGTCCATAAATCAAACGATCTTAAAATTGGCGTCACTTGATGACCTGTTAAATACTTCAGAGCATCTGCCACTTGATATGCTGCCACCTGCTGCACAACTGGACTAATGATACCGGCTGTATCACATGTCATGCCTTGTGCGGGTAAATGTTCAAGCAGGCAGTGTAAACATGGCGTTTCACCTGGCATGACAGTAAATTGAATACCATAGCTGGCGACACAAGCTCCATAAAGGAATGGAATTTGATGTTTGACGGCAGCATCATTTGCGATCATCCTTACCTCAAAATTATCCGCTGCATCCACGATAATCGAAGCCCCGCTGACAAGTTCATCAATATGTTCAGCGGTCACATCAATGACAATTCCTTTGACATGCACGTCACTGTTCACCTGCTTGAGTCTATTTTCAGCTGCCACAGCCTTTGGCAGCCGATCCTGTACATCTTGCTCCGTGTAAAGCTGCTGACGCTGAAGGTTGCTCCATTCAATATAATCTCGATCCAAAATGGTGACAGATCCAACGCCAGCACGAACGAGCATTTCCGCACTAGCTGTTCCAAGCGCTCCTGCACCAATAATGACAGCCTTTGAGTCATTTAACCGCTTTTGCCCCTCTATGCCGATTGGCTGAAAGAGCTCTTGTCGTGAATAACGTGTGCTCAAAATGCCGGCATTCCTTCCTGCGGACTGCTTGCTGTCCCGTAGTTTTTCAAAGGAATACGTCCCGCCTCGAAGCCTAGCATTCCTGATTCAATCGCCAGCTTCATGGCTTTAGCCATTTTCACAGGGTCCTTTGCACCTGACACAGCGGTGTTCAGTAATACAGCGTCAGCCCCTAGCTCCATCGCATAAGCCGCATCCTTTGGAGAGCCTACACCAGCGTCAATAATCACCGGTACCTTTGCCTGCTCGATAATAAATGAGAGATTCAGAGGGTTTAGTAAGCCTTGCCCTGAACCAATCGGCGAAGCACCTGGCATGATGGCATGGACACCAAGCTCTTCTAATTTTCTTGCCAGTACCACATCATCAGATGTATATGGCAGCACGATAAATCCTTCTTCGAGTAGCATTTCGGATGCTTTTAACGTTTCGACTGGATCTGGCAGAAGAGACCTTGAGCAGCCAATGACTTCTACCTTGATCATGTCACACAGTCCAGAAGCCTTCGCTAAACGAGCAATACGAACTGCCTCTTCCGCTGTACTAGCACCAGCTGTATTCGGAAGCAGCGTATATTTTGATAAATCAAGCTGCTCCAAAAAGTTTGGCTGAGATGCTTCGAAAATGTTCATTCTTCTCACAGCAAAGGTTAATATTTCTGCTTCTGATACGTTCACGGCTTCTTTTTGAACTTCAAATGATGGGTACTTTCCTGTACCAAGTAATAATCTTGATGTGAATGTCTTTCCGCCAATGTGCAGCATGTTGTCATCCTCCTCCTACAAAGTGAACGATTTCGATCGTGTCATTAGGTTGAATTTTCACTTGTTGAAACGCTTCTTTATCAATAATTTCTTGGTTCTTTTCCACAATCACTACTCGATTTTCAAGCTGATAGTCTGATAGCAGGTCATAGATCGTTCCATTTTCTTGTTCGAAATCAACGATTCTGCCATTCAATTGAATTTTCATACAAACAGTGCCTCCTTTCGGCCAATACGAAATGCGTGAAGCCATTCCTTTTGGACCGGTTCACCTAATATCAGGTCGCGAATGATTTCTCCAGTAATCGGGGCAAGTAAAATACCATTTCTGTAATGCCCTGCAGCAAAAAGAATACGCTGATCTTCCGGGTGTCTTCCGATATAAGGATGCCGGTCGCTTGTCGCCGGACGAAGGCCAGCCCAGCACTGATCAATCGGCATCTCCTTGATCGAAGGCATCAGCTGTGACGCCTTTTGAATAACAGCTTCAATGCCGCCAAGCGTCGGAACAGTTTGCCACTCGTTTGGCTTCATCGTTGCGCCAACGACCAGTTTGCCGCTATCTCGTTGAACGATGTAACTATGATCATGGTAAATGGTGTGTTGGAGTGCTGGACCATGATTCCATACAGACACACATTCCCCTTTTACTGGATAAAGAGAATGAGATAATCCAAGCTCTTCAAAAAAACGGCCAGACCATACACCACTTGCTACAGTGAGATCATCACATGTGAATGTTCCCTTCGTTGTTCTAATCGCTAACGCTTCTTTCTCCCGCTTCACTTCGATCACGGGTGTACACTCATTCACTTCTGCCCCGTACCTGACCGCCGCCTGCCAAAATGCCCGGCATACCGCATAAGGTTCGACATGAACATCCTCTTTAATCAAACCTGCTCCTAAGATGTTCTCTGCTATTTGAGGCATGCATTTTTTTACGCTGCTTGCGTCAAGCCACTCAAATGTAGACAAATGCTGCATGCGGCAAAGTGCTTGTTTCTCCTCTTCTGTAAAGGCTACCTTCATGATACCGCCCGCTGATGTTCGAATATCAATGCCAGATTCATGCTGTAGATCGACTTTTAACTTTTCGTACAATGCCTGGCTTGCTCTGCCTACTTGAAAAAAAATATCCTCATGACCCTCTCCTTCAGCATGTGCACCAAGCATCCCAGCAGCCGCACTTGTCGTTTGCTTCCCTACCTCATTCGCCTCAAATAAGACGACCTGCTTTCCTGCTTTTGCAAGGTGATAGGCAATGGACATCCCTATAATTCCACCACCAATGATTGCCACATCATAATGCTTCTTCATAAGGATGCTCCTTTACTTGTTTAGAAAATGCTTGTGCCATCTTGCGCGGCTGATGATGAGTAAAAATTCCAGACATGACAGCAATCCCTTTCACATTCGCGTGTCTCAATTCTGGAATGCGGTCAGGTGTCACACCACCGATTGCCACGACTGGAATAGATAGTAGAGATGTCAGTTCTTTCACAAGCTGTACGCCTCTCGCCTGAAGTCCTGGTTTACAAGTGGTGTCGTATACGTGCCCAAATATGACATACTCTGCTCCATTTTTCTCAGCTGCTTTCCCTTCTTCAATCGAATGAACAGAGACGCCCGCATGAAGATGAGGGAATTTTTGCCGCAGCTCTTTTGGCGAAAAGCTATGGCCCGGGAGATGTACCCGGTGAATATTGGTGAGCAGTGCAACGTCTACTCTGTCGTTGATGATGAGCTTCTCTTTCGGTACACCTTCTAAAAGGAGACCTTTCACAAGATCAACAAGCTCACTTGCTGTTTTAGACCGTTCCCGGATATGAATAAAATCCACTTCAGGTGCAATGTTTTTTATTTGTTTGATCAGCTCACCCGCAGGAAGCGAATCATTTGTCACTGCGTGGAGTTCCATTTACACCAACCCCATCTAAGCATGCTGTTTGCCACATTTCTTTTTGATACGCCATCTCCCAGAAATGGTATTCGTAATAGCTTGAAATCACAAAATTTTCTTTCATATTGGCCCGTACATGTTCTGGTGCTTTTTCGGCTAGTTCATCAAAGCGGTTGACCTGTTCAAAGACAAGTTCCTTAAACCAATCCCCTCCATATGTCAAAATCCATTCCTGATAAATCGGATGGTCAGGTGTGGTTTGTTTCAGCTTTTCACCCACCTCATAATAAAGCCAGTAGCACGGCAATAACGCAGCTAATATCTCTTCGAATCGTCCGCTTTTCACAGATCGGTACATATGAGACGTATACGCATATGCAGTGGGAGAAGGCTTAAAGTTCTCGATGGCTTCATCTGAAATCTCTAAAAGCTCTGTAAACTTTCTATGCAGCGACAGCTCTGCTTCATACGTTCCCTGCGCATGATACGCCATTCTGCCGGTCGTATGTAAGTCCTCACTAATTGCCGCTCCATATGCTTGCACCTTTGCAAAATGAGTTAAATAATATGAATCTTGCATCACATAATACGTGAAACGATCGAGTGACAGCGTGCCATCGCCAATCCCTTTCACAAAGGGGTGTGTAAAGCTTCCATTCCACCATGGTGCTGCTGCTTCTTTACATTCAGTTGAAAATGTCATGTTTCTTTCCTCCTGTTTTTCCATATAAAAAAGCCACTTTCCGTATGGAAAGTGGCTTGGAATTTGTAAAAAGCATAATCAAAAACCGCACCACTTCCCTACGCAGGTATGAACCTGTTCAGGTAATGAGGGTCTAAAAGTCGATACTTTTATCTCAGCCCTTTTAAAGGACTCCCCTAGTGGATCAAATATATGATGTTGTACTTCTATCTTAATCAGGAATTGTTCATTGGTCAAGGGTTCATTCTCACTCTAATTGGGCTCTAAGTCCTGCTACATACTCACGAGAGCCCGACACAAGCACACGGTCACCGCTTCTAAGCGTCGTATCTCCATGTGGTACTAAGCTGTCTATCCCTCTGAAAATACGGACAAAGACCAAATCGCCGGTAAACGGAAATTCCCTCAGCATGACATTGTGGTAGCGATGATTGTTCATTTGAATTTGATACAAGGAAGTATCCTCATTTGTTAATAATCGAATTGCATCCGGTGCTTCAATCAAGGCTCTTAGCACCGTTTTAGATGATAGAAAATTAGAAAACGTATCAATGCCCGCTTCCTTCAATGTTAGCTCTGCCTCAGCTTTATTCACACTCGCAATGACTTGTTTTGCTCCTTCTTCCTTTGCAAATAAAGCAATTTCCTTATTTTTCGTCTCACTGCCTGTTGCGACGACGAGGACATCCTCCTGGCCAACGCCTGCCTTTCGCAGCGTCTCATCGTCGTACTCTTCAATTGATTCGACTTCAAAGATGGAGTCGGCGAGCATCGCTTCTTTATTTTCTTGAAAGACATGCAAAATTCGAATATCATATTCATCCTGATGTAAATCGAGTGTGACAGGTAAGGTCAGCTGATTTGCACCAATAAAGGTCACACGTTTTTTATGGCTCACAGCTTGTTCTTTTTTAAACAGTGCTTTAAACCAAACTGGCGTTAAAATACTCGTGAGTATCGCGACTAAAATCAGCGCGCCGGACATTTTATGATCAATGACTCCGAGCCGCTCCCCGATCGTCGCAGCTGCAATGACGAGTGATAATGTCGATGTTAATAAAAAGCCAGAGCCGATTACTTTTTTCATGTCATACCATTTTTTCAAATAAAGAATCGGGATGAGCTTACTAATCAGTAATGCAATAAATAGCAGCGGGATCATGATCATAATAGTTGGGTCCTTGAACAGTGCCCATATATTCAAATCCACTCCGACCATCACAAAGAAGATGGGGATCAAAAATCCGTAGCCAAATGAATCCAGCTGCTGGACAAGCTCTTTATTCGGCGAAAGAAGGGACACAAGTACGCCCGCTAAAAACGCCCCAAGAATATTTTCAGCACCGAGTGATTCAGATAAAGCAACTAAGACTATAATGAGAGTAAAGATCGCCCTTGTCCCAATTTGCACAGTCCCTTTTGACATGGACTGAAAAATTGACTTTGTCTTAAATACGCGGCCAAATAAATAAAGAAGGATGCCCGCAGCAAATAATAAGAGCAGAAGCCACATATTCCCTGTACCATCGCCATAAATGGAGGAAAATACAGCAAGTAAAATCATCGTCACCAAATCCGCAATGACAGCGACAAGCAAGATGATTTGACCGATATTCGTCTGCATCAACTTTTCCTCTTTTAAGGTGGGAACCACTACCCCTAATGAGATCGTCGATATAATGAGCGTCATTAAAAAGGCATTTTGGATAAACCCTGCAAGGACAAACGCATAGGACAGAATAAAAGAAATACTAAATACGCCAAGAAAAACAATAGTGGCTGCTTTAAACGTATTCGGTTCTTTTAGACCATTTGGTAGTTCTCGTGCTTTCTTCTTTGACTCGAAAGAAGAAAAATCTATTTCAAGTCCACTTAAAAACATCAGAAAAATAAAACCGAGCATGGATAACGTATCTAACCATGCATCATGTTCAACTACCAGTTGAAGACCGCTTTTTCCAATGATGAGCCCCATGATGATTTCAGCAACAACGACCGGAATGGTCAGCTTAAATCGGTGCAATAAAAGTGGGGTGAAAAAGGCGACAATAATAACGACAACGAGTGATGAAACAGATGTATGCTCCATTGGCTAAAGCCTCCTAACATTGATGTTTAATCTTTTAAGGTTTACGTTAAAGCATTGATTCTAACAATTGCCTAAATGAAAAGAAAGCCATTCGTTATATGTTCTAAAATTCAAACTTCTTTAACCCCGATGAATGGATGAGAAAAATCAGGAGGAAATCTTATGAAATTTGATATCATTGGTGATATCCACGGCTGCTACGAAGAGCTGCTTGCCCTCATACACAAACTAGGATACGAATTCAAACATGGATTACCCGTCCATCCTGATAAGAGAACGCTAGCACTTGTCGGTGATTTAACAGATCGAGGACCTCAGTCAGTAGATGTCATGCGATTTGTCATTCATGCCTACGCACACGGCGCGATCCGCTACGTACCTGGCAACCATTGCTTTAAGCTTTATCGCTATTTAAAAGGAAATCCGGTGAAATTACTTCATGGCATTGAAACCACAGTGAACGAAATAAAAAAGCTGCCCCTTCATGAACAAACCAAATTGTCACATGAATTTAAGCAGCTATTTGAGAAGGCTCCGCTTTACGATGTACTTATTCCTGATGAACTGATGATTGCTCACGCAGCGATGAAGGAAAAGGACATTGGAAGAAAGCCGAACAAACAGATGCGATCCTATCTATTATTTGGCGCAGTCACAGGAGAAACGTGGCCGGATGGGCGACCTGTGCGGAAGGATTGGGCAAAGGAATATCGCGGAAAACCATGGATTGTCTACGGACATACACCAGTGAAAGAACCGCGATTCGTTGGCAGAACTGTCAACATTGATACAGGCTGTGTATTTGGCCACCGGCTGTCTGCCCTTAAATATCCTGAGCTTGAAACGGTTTCTGTTCCTTCCTCTATGCCTTATGACGATTCAAGGTTTCAGCATTTCACATCATAAAAAAACCCGGTCCTGCGCTTGCAGGTAGCCGGGTTTCTCTATTTAAAGCAGCAATGATTTCATGTCTTCAGGAAGCGGAGCCGAGAATGTCATTTCCTCCCCGGTCATCGGATGAGGAAAGACAAGAGTCTCACTATGCAGTGCCTGCCGGTTCATCTGCTCACTCGTCCCGCCATATAACGTATCTCCGATGAGCGGATGACCAAGATACTGCATATGAACACGAATTTGATGGGTTCTCCCCGTTTCAAGTGCCAGCGTCACATCTGACATGTTCAACTCAGCATCCACCGCTCGCACTGTAAAATGCGTCACAGCTTCCTGCCCAGTATCATCGACCATTCGCTCGATGATACTATCTCCTTTTCGGGCAATTTTTGCACGAATGGTTCCATGCTTTTCTTTGATCATGCCATGTGTAAACGCTCTGTATGTTCGTTTGACCGCTCCACTTTTCTGCGCTTTTGATAAAAGGCTGTGGGCAAAGCGATGCTTGGCCACAAGCATGACGCCAGATGTATCACGATCAAGGCGGTTCACTAAATGAACCGTCAGCCGAACAGACTGCTCTGCATAATGATGCAGCAATCCATTCGCAATACTGTGCTCTGGGTGCTCCCGAGAAGGAATGGACGGAATATATGGCTTTTTATTCAGCACAAGGACATGCTCATCCTCAAATAAAATATCAAGCGGAATCGGAGCAGGCTTTAGCCCTTCACTCACTTTTTCCTCTGGGAATAAAATGGTGAGCCTGTCTCCGTTATGCAGCTTGTATCTCACAGTCACATGCTCTCCATTAATGAGGAGATCACCGCCATCAAATTTAATATCCGTCAGCATTCTTTTCGAAATGCCAATATCTATTAAATAATCCTTTAAAAGCAGCCCTTCTTCTTTGGCTGTCATGGTTTTGTTTAGTGTAAAGTATTCCAGCGAGAACGACCTCTTTCTTATTCACCTTTTCCGATAAAGGAATCTTGCACCCTTTTCCAAAACGGAAATGGTCTAAATCGGGCAAAGCGGACATTCTCGTCTGCTACCCGGCATTGAATGGATTTGACATCCTTATGAAGCAGCGTCAAATGATCAATGGTTACCTGAAAATCGACATCATTCCTCGGCTTTATGACACAAGTATGGTGGTCTGGTAAAATAAGCGGCGAACCGACCGTTCGAAACACTCTGTTGTTGATTGAAGCCATTTCTGCCAGCTGAATGGCTCTAATGGAAGGATGAATAATGGCGCCCCCAAGTGCTTTATTATAGGCTGTACTGCCAGACGGCGTAGACAGACAAAGACCGTCACCTCTGAATGTTTCAAACAGCTGACCCCTAATTTCAACATCTGCCACAAGTGTCCCTTCCATACTTTTAATCGTACATTCATTCATGGCTAAATATTTCTCTTCTCTGCCGCCATCGTTGTATCTGACAATGACTTCTAAGATCGGATATTCCACAATGTGATAAGGGGTTTTCGCAATAGCTAAAACGAGTTTTTCAATTTCACTTGGCACCCAGTCTGCATAAAAACCAAGATGACCTGTATGAACACCGACAAAAGCTGTTTCATTCAGACGGTCGCTATAACGGTGAAACGCATAAAGAAGGGTGCCGTCTCCACCAACCGTAATGACAAGATCGGGTTCCTCTTCATTGAGTTCCATCCCGAAATCCAATAAGTAGGTCTGAATTTTACTTTTGAGTGTGTCAGATACAGAATTCCCTTTCGAAGAAACTGCAAATTTCATGAATTCTTCTCCTTTTCCACCTTGCTGCTATGAGAGGGCAGCATCATATTTGATCAAGCACAGGCTCAGCTATCGTTTTTCTTTTTCCGGGAAAATGCCACTTGTGCTTCTTGAATTTCCCCTCTAATTTCAGACATCTCATCATCAAGAAGAGATGCTGCCTCGGAAGCTCTTTGAAGGCGCAGCTTGACTTTCTCCGGGATATTCCCGCTATATTTATAATTCAGAGAATGCTCAATGGTCGCCCAAAAATTCATCGCAAGTGTACGAATTTGGATTTCGACGAGGAGCTGCTTCTCTCCATTAATCGTTTGCAGCGGATATAACACAACAAGGTGGTACGAACGGTATCCGCTTTCTTTATGCTCTGCAATATAGTCGCGTTTATCAACAACCACGAAGTCTTTTCGTGACTGGAGCATTTTTTTCACGACTTGTATGTCTTCTACAAACTGGCACATAATGCGAAGCCCAGCAATATCCTGCATCGTTTCGATTTCATGCATTGGGATGTTTTTACGCTTTGCCTTTTCTAATATGCTGGCAACAGGTTTCACTCGGCCTGTAACAAATTCTACTGGTGAATGGTCATCCTCGAATTCATACAGCTTTCGAATGCCTTTTAGTTTCACTTTTAATTCTTCGACTGCTTGTTTATACGGTGCGAGGAATTGATCCCATTGTTTTTTGTCCATGAAACTTCCCCCAATTCCATATACCTAATTATTTCAGAGGAATGTGCTCTTCACTTTCTCTTCCATATCTCCGTAATTGGCATTGTCTTTAATATTGTCGATTAAATAATGTAATTCTTGATGAAGCTGAATGAGTTCTAACGAATGTCCTCCCGCTGTCAAATAGACAGGGATGTCAAGATTCATTGCTTCTTTTAATGGAGTCCATGTATGTTCCCCTAAGATAAGATATGAAAAGGACTCCTCGTTTTCAAGTATGTAAACGAACGCAAAGTGATCAGAATCAACAAGCATTTGTCCTGATGCTTTTGCTTTTTGGATTTGCTCTTCTGACTTGGTCGTCAAAATCAGCCTGTCTTCTTTTAAAGTTGCTTCTGCGATTTCAATTCGGTTTTGCATCATGATCTCCTTTACAACAAAGTACAGCTTTATTTTATCATATCAAGTTCAATATTGATAAACCGAACTTATTGAGAAAATCCTATTTTCTTCTTATAAATGATCCTTTCACGTAATTATCCATTGATTTTGGCACATGTGGAAAGAGAAATAATAGATAAAAACAGTCTTTTACATGATGAACATACTTCATGTACAATAATCATATTTCCTCTAAATGAAAGGTTGATGTCAAAATGGCACAGGAAATTGAAATAGAACTAAAGCAATTGTTAATGAAAGAAGAATTTGAACAGTTGAAACAACATTTTCAATTGAAGGATTCGGATTTTCACACGCAAACCAACCATTACTTTGATACACCTCAATTTGATATAAAATCTCAATTCGCTGCATTAAGAATGAGAGAAAGAAACGGTCAGTGGGTTCTCACGTTAAAGGAACCACACGAAATAGGCTTGCTCGAAACCCACCAAACGATCGCTCCTCCTTCAAGCCTTGACGATTTCCAGCTGCCAAAAGGTGAAGTGGCTGACAGGCTAGATCATTTGAACATTCAAAAGGATCAAATTGTGTATTTTGGTTCACTTGAAACGTCAAGAGCTGAAAAAATGATCAAAGAAGGCTTAATTGTTTTGGATCACAGCCGATATTTAACAGTAGAGGACCATGAACTTGAATTTGAAGTGAGCGACCTGGAAATCGGACAAGCCGCATTCTCCGCATTGCTCCAACAATTCCAAATCCCTGTTCGAAACACGAAAAACAAAGTCGTACGTTTTTATGAAGAGAAAATGAAAACACAGAATAGATGAATTCCTTGAAGGAGGAACATGATGAACGTCAATCAACTTCAATCCTTTATGCAGCTCCAAGCGCTTAAAACGTTACAATCAGACCCTGGACAAACGCAAATGCCGGGCGGCCAAGAATCGACTGCACAAGCTTCATTTCAGTCGCTGCTGCAAGATTTTTTAGGCGGATCAGAATTATCACGCCTGCCGCTTTCAATTTCTGCATTTATGGGAACGGACCCATCAACGGCTCCGAACACGCAATACGCGCGTACAAACCCATACTTATCTGCTATCGCTGGCGGTGAGCAGCTTCAAGCTCAACCTTCATATGCGAATGACGCTCCATTGAATACAGCAAATGGTATTGGGAATGTCTTAAACAACAGCTACACGCCGCCGCTTCAAAAGGCTGTTTCAAGCGGCTCATCATCAAAGGAAATTAATCAAATTGTGTCACAAATGGCTCAAAAACATGGTGTTCCAGAAAAGCTAATTCATGCGGTCATTAAGCAAGAATCTGGCTATCGTACGAATGCGGTCAGCCATGCAGGCGCGCTTGGCCTTATGCAGCTTATGCCATCTACAGCTAAGTCACTTGGCGTGAATAATGCCTTTGATGCGGCCCAGAACATCGAAGGCGGCACGAAGTATATCAAACAAATGCTTCAGAAATATAATGGAAATGTCTCACTCGCCTTAGCTGCTTATAATGCAGGCTCAGGAAATGTTGATAAATACGGCGGCATTCCACCATTTAAAGAAACACAAAATTATGTAAAGAAAATTACAGCACAATATTTCGCTTAAACCGAAGAGAATAACCTCTTCGGTTTTTTGTATGTCGCTTTTCACCCTTTTTTGACTGAATGTGTTATGATATGGTCAATTGATCACGGAACCCGCCTCTCCCCTTATTTCCAATAGACCAAAGCGGTTTGTTTGTGGAATTGAGATGAGGTTGTTAAAATAAGTACAAGAATAGAAACATTAAAATAGAACAAACTGAATATCACTTTTGAAATAAATGAATTCACAATAGGGCGCTTCATCCTATTAACTACGAGTAAAAGGAGTAGTCAACATGGTACAATCGTTTAACGCACCTTACGAAGCGGTTGGAGAGGAACTTCTATCGCAACTTGTTGATACTTTTTATGAAAATGTAAAGTGTCATCCTTTGCTTCATCCTATTTTCCCGGATGACTTAAAAGAAACAGCAAGAAAACAAAAACAGTTTTTAACGCAATATTTAGGCGGACCCCCGCTTTATACAGAGGAGCATGGTCACCCTATGCTACGGGCGAGACATCTCCCTTTTCCGATTACTGAGGAGCGGGCTGACGCATGGCTTGAATGCATGGAGGATGCGATGGATCAAGTAGGATTAACCGGCGATATTCGTGACTTTTTATTTGAGCGACTTTCTTTAACGGCTCGTCATATGGTCAATCAAACACCTGAAAAGGATGGACGATCTTGAGCTGCAATACGCACGATCAATATTTCTCACACTGTCACGGACATCCTCAAAAGCCGATTGAAATCTATGTATTCATTGACCCTCTAAGTCCAGACTGCTGGTTATTAGAACCATCCATTAAAAAATTAAAAATGAAGTACGGCCGTTTTTTCACTTTACGAACGGTAACAAGCTCTAGTATTAATGCATTGAATCGGAAAAGAAAAAAGCATTTACTGACTGAAGCATGGGGGAAATTTGCGACCAAAACTCAGACCAAAAAAGAACAAATGCTGTCTGAACAAATTGTGACTTCACCCTATCTCGCCTCGCTTGCATTAAAAGCGGCTGAACTTCAAGGTAGAAAATGCGGAATGAAATTTCTGCGACTCATTCAAGAATCACTTTTTTGCCATCAGCAAGATGTCACAAGTGAACATGTACTGCTAGAAAATGCAAAAAGCGCTGGACTAGACATCGAGGAATTCCAGCGCGATATTCATTCTCAAAGTGCTGTCAAAGCACTAAAATGTGATATGAAAATTGCCGCTGAAATGGACGTGTCTGAGCTTCCGACCTTTGCCTTTTTTAATACAGTAAACGGAGATGAAGGATTAAAAATTTCAGGTGCGTACTCTTATGATGTATACGAGGAAATCCTTTTTGAAATGATTGGTGAAAAACCAACCCCTTCAGAACGGCCTCCAATTGAATGGTTTATTGCTTACTTTCAATTTGCATCTGCCAAAGAGATTGCGGTCGTTTATGACCTGACACTTGATGAAGTTGAACGAGAAATGAAAAAGCTGGCTTTCGCTAAAAAAGTCGAACGTGTACAAGTGCAGCAAGAAATGTTTTGGCGCTATAAAGAAGATGATCATCATTCAGATCTTGATGTCTATCGCTGTGAGAATGAACATGGGTGCTGACCCATGTTTTTTCTTCACTTCCAAAAAGAACATTTGTTCTATTTTTAGGTACGAAGAAACCGCGCCGGGATAAGCGCGGTTTCACTATGTCTTAACGACAACAAAGGGGATGGGAGAAATTTTTCACGGTCAAACAAAGGGGTAATGTTTGTATGTGATTAATTTCACATCTGTAGTATATCAAATTTTGTCGACTTATGACAACAGATATACTATATGTTCATATTTTTGTCACAAAACATAAGAGGGTTGTCACTTTCATATAGTGAAAGTAACGAAAAAATGGAGGGATCTGCATGCGCAGCACAACCATTGGACTTGTTTCCATTGGCTTATGTTTCTTTTTAAACATATTAGGCTTAATGAAAATGCTTCCCCTTTATCTCACATCGCCTCTCTTATTTGCTGCAATACTTTTTACACTTTATCGACTGAACCACCGGAAGACCTTTAAGGGATTTAAAGGTTGATGAGAATGAACGGCCTCTACATGTGAAGAGGTCTTTTTTGTGAAAAAAACTCCTGTCAAAAGATGAGTATGCACTCACACGTCTGACAGAAGTCTTTTCATTACTCACCCGTTGTGGAGATGAGTTCTTCCATTTCTTTTAGTTTTTCTTCGAACAATTGACATGCTGCTTCGATTGGTTCTTTAGAAGCCATATCAACACCTGCTTTTTTCAGCACATTGATTGGATAATCAGAGCTTCCTGCTTTAAGGAAATCTGTGTAGCGCTCTACCGCTGGTTTTCCTTCTTCTAAGATTTGCTTGCTTAATGCCTGTGCAGCACTATAGCCTGTAGCATATTGATAGACATAATAGTTGTAATAGAAGTGAGGGATTCTCGTCCATTCTAATCCGATTTCCTTATCCACAACCATGCCGTCTCCAAAATACTTCTTATTCAGGTCGTAATAAAGGTTCGTCATGAATTCTGGCGTTAAAGCCTCTCCTTCTTGTGCTTTCACATGAATCAAATGCTCAAACTCAGCAAACATCGTCTGTCTGAATACCGTTCCTCTAAATCCTTCTAGCAAGTGATTTAACACATACAAACGCTGCTTTTTATCATCTAGATGATTCAGCAGGTATTCGCCAAGTAACGCTTCATTTGTCGTAGAAGCTACTTCAGCTACAAAGATGCTGTAGTTTCCATACGGATATGGCTGGTGCTTTCTTGTATAGTAGCTGTGGACGGAGTGCCCAAATTCATGAGCCAGTGTAAATAAATTATCAATATTATTTTGCCAGTTCATGAGGATATATGGATTTGTGCCATAACTTCCAGATGAATACGCACCGCTACGTTTCCCTTTATTCTCATAAACGTCTACCCAGCGATTATTGAGTCCCTCTTTTAACACGGACACATATTCTTCTCCTAATGGCGCTAACCCTTTTAGCATATAATCCTTTGCTTCATCGTAGGTTAGCTTCATGCCAGCATCTTTTACAAGTGGCGTATACAAGTCATAATTGTGCACTTCATCAAGCTTTAACACCTTTTTACGCAATTCAATATAACGGTGTAATAACGGTAAATATTGATGAACTGTATCAATTAGATTGTCATATACTTCTTCTGGGATACTGTTTCGAGATAGTGCTGATTCTCTTGCCGATTTATAATTTCGTACTTTTGCATAAAAATTATCCTTTTTAATCGAACCACTCAGTGTTGAAGCAAGCGTGTTTTTATACTGATCATACGTTTTATACACAGCTTTAAAGGCATTCTTTCTCACTTCACGGTCATCACTGTTTAAAAATGTGATAAAGTTGCCGTGGGTAATTTTCTTTTCTTCCCCATTTTCATCCTTTACAGAAGGGAACGAAATATCAGCATTGTTAAACATACTAAAAGTAGTAGATGAAGTTGAGAGAGGTTCAGATGCCTCAGCTAATAAGGCCTCTTGCTCCTCACTTAAAATATGTGGACGTTCTTTATTAATTTCTTCAAGAGCATGAGAATACAGTTTTAATTCTTCTTTTTCCAGAATAAACTGCTGCAATTTATCTTCTTGAATCGATAAAATCTCTGGAACAATATAAGCAGAAGTACTAGAGAGTTGTGTAAATAAATTCGATGCTTTATCATTTAGCGCTTGAAATGATGAATTAGTTGTATCCTCATCGTATTTCATGTGCGCATATGTATAAAGCTTACCAAGCTTTTCAGAAAGCTGATCCTGAAAGGTTAGGGCTTCATACAGTACATCAGCAGAATGGGCGAGCTTGCCTTTAAATTGGGCGAGCTTAGGAATTTCTTTTTTGACCGCTTCGAATTCCTTGTTCCATGCATCGACGCTTTCAAAAATATCTTCAAGTCGCCATTTGTTTTCTTCTTTTACTTCGCTTCTGTCTGGTAAATGGTTGTTTTTGCTTTGTGAAGTCATATGAATCCCCCTTGCATAAGTTGTGTTGAACCAACCTTTCGGAAAGTGAAAGAAATTGGTGTTGTATTTATCTTCTTTGTTTTGAACTATATTTGTCAAATCATATGCAGAAATAAATACCAAACAGACTAAAAAAATGAGAAAAAAGCGTTTCTTTCTATTCAATCGCAGCACCACCTTTTTCTTATCATGATCAAAGTGGGCATGAAACATGCTAATGAAATAAGAAAGCATCTCGTTTGAACGCTTCATCTACTGTTTGTATCGGCATTTGATTTGACGCTACTTCATAATTACCCTCTTTCGTCATGTGTAAAAACCCTTGTCTGACAAGCGCATGAACATATGATGTGATAACCTCTTTTAATTCTTCTATTGAAACATCCCCATATCGAAGCTTTACTTCTTTCATCTGGATACACCGCTTGATTTCTTTCATCAGCAGTTGAATCGTCACTGGACTGCTTCCTTTTTTCCTTATTATCCAATCATATAGACACCCCTGCCAGACATAAACGGGACTTGTAAAGATGTACGCTTCTGGCAGCGGGATAAATAATTCAGCCGGTAGAAAAGGGAAAGCTGTTTGATGATGCTCATAAAAAACGTCTCTCAATCGTTTGCTTTCATTTGATAAAATGCGAGGAGGCCGCTGCCTAAATTGCTGTATGCACCTTAGCCATTGCTTAGAAACTTGACGCTTGCTTGATGGCGGCGATAGGATATCCGAAAGTTTGCGGTATGCTGTTGGCGGTCTGACAGTCATGGCAGCACATATTTTCGTTGGTTGAAATACAAGGAGTTGAGCAAGATGGATGAATCGATTCTGGAGCGGACAATAAAAAATCAGACTTCCTTTCTGTGATTCCCTTAGCATTCCCCAATGAATGGAGGAGAAGGAAAAGAGCTGGGCAGATTTTCGCTTTAAACGATTTGCTCCTAGGACCCATATAGGGAAGAGCCCTGCTTCGCGGAGTCCTGCTGTTCTTTTACGGAGCTCTTGCCGTGAAATATTTGAGCATTGATATTCGATTGCATAGCTTGTTCCTCCAATAGAGACGGTCACGTCAGGACGCTGATGAACCATTGACACATACTTTTCAAGCACTGGTTTATGTCCCAGCTGCTGAAGCCAATTCATCATGGCTTCTTTCCCCGCCTGATGATATGCCGTTTCGCCTGAGGCTAGTGGACATGCTGTCAGCTGTTTATGTGCAAAATGATAAACACGTTGTTCACCAAGCTTTAATTGCACTTCTTCCCTGCATTCAGGGCAGTAAAATTTGCACGTTGTCCTGACATGCTCCAACCTGTTTTTAGATAAGTGATGTGTAATTCGAATAAGCTTTCCATTATCCATGATCGCTGTATTCATTCAGCTCGCCCCTTAGTTTTTGATGACCGTATTATAGCTTGTTCGTCTATAAGAGAGCGAATAGGCAAAATGAGCTTTTATTGTGTGAAAATATGATTTTACTGATGTTTTCTTGAGGAAAATGAAAAAACCCCCTGATAAAAAGGGGGAAAATACAATCTTTATAGTAATGGCGATAATAATCTTGCTGTTGATTCAAAGAGTCTTACCCTTAACGGTCTCTTTGCAAATTCTTCTGGGACAATCTCGTGCGACTGTTCTAAATCACCTAAAAAGTCGTTCACGAGCTTCTCAGTGCTTTTCGTCTTATAGAGGAAGGCATTCACTTCAAAATTCAAATGAAAGCTTCTCATATCCATGTTGGCCGTGCCTATCGAAGCCAGCTCGCTATCTACAATGATAAATTTACTATGCATAAAGCCTTGATCATATTCATACACCTTTGCCCCTGCTTCTAAAAGCTCCGGGAAGTATGAACGGGACGCATGGAAGACGATCCGTTTATCTGGATTCTTCGGTGCAATAATCCGTACGTCTACTCCGCTTAATGCAGCAATTTTCAATGCAGACAAAATATCATCATCCGGCACAAAATATGGTGAAGCAATCCAAATAGACTTTTTGGCAGAGATAATCATGGAGAAAAAGAGATTTTTAATGACCTCCCACTGTTTATCAGGACCACCAGCAATCATTTGTACGCCTTCTGTTGTAATCTCAATGTGGGTGAAATCTTTGAAGTATTCCACACCTGCACATCTCTCATTCGTCATATAGTACCAATCCTGCATGAAAATCTGCTGCAGATCACGAACAGCTTCACCCTTAATCATCAAATGCGTGTCACGCCAAAATCCATATTGTCTGCTTCTGCCCATATATTCGTCTCCAATGTTTAGCCCGCCAACAAATCCAACTTCTCCATCAATCACGACAATTTTTCGGTGATTTCGGAAATTGATTTTATTATTTAACAGTGGCAGCCTCACGGGTAAAAATGGAACGATCTGAACGCCAGCCTTTTCGAGGTCAGCAATATATTGACGAGAGAGCTTTAAACTCCCTACATCGTCATATAAAAAGCGGACAATCACGCCATTTTTCGCTTTATCAATGAGAATATCTTTTAATTCTTGTCCAAGGTCATCGTGGCGGAGAATATAATATTCTAAATGAATGTGATGTGTCGCCTTTTTGATTTCTTCAAAAATATGAGAGAATGTTTCTTCTCCATTCGTCAGGACTTTAGAGGACGTGCGATACGTAATAGGGGTATGTCCAAGTCTGTGGGCCAGCTTAAATAAGAGCTGCTGATGATCACCCATATGCGTCATTTTCTCAATCGCTTCTCTATGAATATGTTCATCTTCCTGGATTAACTGTTCGTCCAAGATGGCTTTCTTTTCAAACAACCGGCGCTTTTTGATATTGCGTCCAAAGAAAATGTAGAACAAAAAGCCGAATAACGGAAAGCTGCCAAGCAGGACAAGCCACGTTATCGTTTGAGATGGATTCCGGTTCTCCAAGAATATGACAAACCCGATGAAGATAATCGATAAAGTGAACAGAACGCTGACTGAACTTAATACACTTACCGCTAAATCACCGGCAATTAATTGAATGACTAAATAAGCACCTATCGTAATGATAAGAAAAAATAGAACTTTGACTAAATTTCTCATTTCATTTTCTCCTTGCCGATCTCTTTATTTACCTATTCATTCCGATAAAAAAGCCGATTCCTCTATAGAAATCGACTTTTGTTGGTTACGAGAAGTGCTGTTGAATCGTTTCAAGGGCATTTCCTTCGATAATCAGCTGACCATATTCTTTCAGTCTGTAAATGCTGACCACTGATTCATGAGCATATTCAAGCAAAATGCTGAGCTTATTCTCCACTTGCTCATCTGACAAATCCTCGTGGAAGTCAACATATAGATAATAACGGTTTTCAAACGAATATAAACTTGAGGTAAAATCCTGCATATTTAATTGAGAAAGTGCAATCAAATCTTCAAAGTCATCCATTTTCAACACAAATTGAAGTTGAAGTTTTTTGTCCTTCTCATTATGGTCTTCTTGATCCTGCTCTTCTTTTTGAAAATCATCAAGCAGTGCGTCTAGACTTTCTTCATCTGTTTGATCTTTTTTATCTTCTGGAATCGGCAATTCGAGCTTTTGTCCATCTTTAGAAAGTTGGGCTTTCGTCACGACAATTTCAAGACCTTTGTCAAGTGCCTGCACTTGAATCCAAAGCGGTCCCTCAACTGCAAATTCTTCTTCTTCGTGCACTTCGTCCATTACTTCCCAAAACAGCTCTTCACTGCGTTCACGATTATACCAAATCTCTTCACGGTCAAATCCGCGGTCTTCAATATCACCGTAGGAAATATAAAATTTCACTGTATGTTCATTAATTCTTTCGATTTCCATTTTGCCAACCTTCCCTTCTATATAAGATGTTGAAGGGACATACAAGCTCCCAATTAATAGTACTTTACTACACTTTACCCGTTCCGTCTACATGTTAACCTTTTAAAGAATTGAGGTATTGCTTCGTACTGTCTATTTTATGATAAAACATGAATAAAAGAAATAAAAACGCATTTTTTGCAGAGAAAACTTACAGAAACATATATTTGAATTGTCTTCATATATTGGTTGTACGAGCTCTATTAGACATGAGGTGAAATGGATGGAAACAGAATGGATCATATCCTTACTGATGATTATTGGCATCGATCTGATTTTAGGCGGAGATAACGCGTTGATCATTGCGATGGCTAGCCGCAGCTTGTCAAATGACAAACGCAATAAAGCCATATGGATCGGCACACTTTTGGCAGTGCTGATGAGAATAACAATGACAGGTGCCGCAGTTTATTTATTGACCATCCCTTATTTACAATTTATCGGCGGACTTTTTCTCCTTTATATAGGATACAATTTGTTAATTGAGCAAAAGAAAGAATCAATTCGCATTAAAAGCAGCGGCTCCCTTTGGCGTGCGGTTCAGACCATTGTGATTGCCGACCTCTTTATGTCACTTGATAATGTGATTGCAGTTGCAGGAGCGGCAAAAGGGAACATGTTGCTGACCGCTTTTGGCCTGATGATTTCAGTACCGATTATTATTTGGGGAAGTAAGCTGATTCATGCCGCTTTCACCAAATTCCCGTTTCTTTTATACGGAGGAAGTGCTCTTTTGGCTTTTACTGGCGGTGAAATGATTGTTCGTGATGTGAAATTGAATGAATTTATGGCTCAGCATGCGACTCTTGAATTGATGCTTCCGTTTTTAACAGTCGTAATGGTCATTTTAGCCAGCCTGTTTTACGAACAAACGGCTGAAAATAAATAAAAAAAGCTGCCAAATGATCGGCAGCTTTTCGTTTTTCTATTAGTTAGCAAGTCGCTGAGCTTCTCTTAGTTGGAATGTACGAACCGTTCTTGGAAGGAAACGTCTAATTTCATCTTCATTGTAGCCAACTTGTAGTCTTTTTTCATCCAAGATGATTGGACGTCTTAAAAGACCTGGATGCTCATTGATCAGTTTATACAATTGTTGAAGAGGCATTGTCTCAACATTCACATTTAGCTTTTGGAATACTTTTGAACGTGTTGAGATAATTTCATCTGTACCGTCTTCAGTCATTCGAAGAATTTCTTTAATTTCATCGATTGAAAGAGGCTCTGAAAAGATGTTTCTCTCTTGATACGGAATATTGTGCTCTTCTAACCACGCTCTTGCTTTTCTACATGATGTACAGCTTGGTGATGTGTATAATGTTACCATAAATCTTCACTCCTCAATTTGTAGAATGAATATTGATCTGTATTCTTAAATTAAAATTGTTCTAAATAAGTAATCTTTATAGTGATTATACTATAAAAAAGTAAGTGTGAACAGATTTTCTTGCAATTTTTGTGACAAAAACTAGACAATTTCATTCATTTTCTCGTGTTGCTTGATGTCTGAACATTCTCATTTAGTCGAGATGATCGAAAATATTTTTTTGTTTTCTATTTTCAATGACCTTCAATACATCATCAACATCTTCATACGACTGCCCATACCATTCTTCATCTTTATACGTATGGATTCGTTCATAGGTTTTCCTCATAGCCTCCATCATTTCTTCTTCATTATCTGTAAGAGGCGACCAATAAAGGATTTCCATGCGGTTCACTTCATTTGTTGCAAGTGACCTGCGTTTATAACCGATTGATTCTGCATGCTTGAAGTGCTCTCTTTGGTAAAACTTTAGGCGTTTTGCAGTATCTGCATCATCTTCATCTACAGGCTCAACCTCAAGCAAGATCGGTTTCTTTTTTTCCTTCAGCTTATGAATGAGCTTTGATCCGAGGCCTTCACCTCTTGCATCTCTGGAAACAAATAAATAATCAATAAAGATAAAATTATCAAATTCGGCGTACATCATCACATGATGAGGTCCTTCCTCCTTATGATAAACATCACTTCTTTCCTTTAATAAAGCTTCCATATGCTCTTTTGACTTCATTTCTTCTATCGGGAAGTATTCACTGAGCTTTTCATACCAATTCATGGATCCGCTCCTTATGATATCGTTAAGAACCACTTCCTTAGATATTCCCGATTTCCTGCTATTTAAACGCCTGTACTAGTAAGACGCAGCAAAGTCTCCTCTAGTTTCACTTTTTTTCAAACAACAGAAAAAAAGTTTTATATCGAACGATTCATGAGTAATTGAAAACAGACAAACAGGATAAGTGTCATCCCAGTTTGGAACATGATGAAATAAAGATACTTGCTGCGCCGTGCTTCCTCTTTCTGATTGCTTGTTTTCCGGTGAAGCATATATTCCACGGAAAAAGACACGATGCCAATGAGCACCATAAATATGAGCATCCACTGTCCTCCATTTGGCTTTCTCAAAAAGGACGTTGAAAAAAGCATGAATACAATGAGAAAGTGAAAGAATGAATAACGAAACGTCTTCCATATCGACATCTGATTTCCTCCTAGAACCCGCTTGTTGTTAACTAGAAATTACCATCATCTCGTTTTTTTGTAAAATAAAAAAAAGAAGCACTGACATAGCAGTGCTCCTTCCTTCTTATAATTGTTTTGCCTGAAGCTCTTTGAATTCTTCCTCTGTGCAGCTCACAAAGTGACCTGGCTTCACTTCACGGAAATCAGTGTTTGTTCCTTTGTGAACGGACGGATCATACTTGATTCGTTTGCGGTTACGCTCATAATCTGGATCTGGAAGCGGAATCGCAGATAGTAATGATTTTGTATATGGATGAAGCGGATTTTCGTATAATTCATTCGCTGGTGCCAGCTCTACCAATTTCCCGAAATACATCACGCCAATACGATCGCTGATGTATTTTACCATGGACAGGTCATGGGCAATGAATAAATACGTTAAGCCTTTTTCTTCTTGCAGTTCTTTCATTAAGTTAACGACCTGTGCTTGAATCGACACATCTAATGCAGATATTGGTTCATCGGCAATAATAAAATCTGGCTCAACTGCTAATGCACGGGCAATTCCGATACGCTGCCTTTGACCACCAGAGAATTCATGCGGATATCTGTTTGCATGCCCTTTGTTCAATCCAACGGTTTCAAGCAACTGGTACACACGCTCTTTACGCGCTTGCTTTGTTTTCGCAAGGCCATGAATGTCGATGCCCTCTGCAATGATATCAAGGACTGTCATTCTAGGGTTCAGTGAGGCATATGGATCTTGGAAGATCATCTGCATTTGACGGTTGAACTCAAGCATTTTTTGTCTTGATTTCTTCCCGTGTACATTTTCTCCTTTATAAAGAACCTCGCCATCTGTCGCATCATAAAGTCTAATGATGGATCGGCCCGTAGTGGATTTACCACATCCAGACTCACCTACAAGACCTAGTGTTTCACCTTTGTAAATATCAAATGAAACGCCGTCAACTGCTTTCACCGTTCCTCTTGCTGTATGGAAATGCTGCTTTAAATTTTTGATTTCTAACAATTTTTCTGCCATGCTATTCACCCTCTTTTACTAATACAGGTTTTTCGTAGCTACCTTCTAGTTCACGCATTCTCGCCTTTACAGCAGCAGGCGGTTCAACTTTAGGTGCATTTGGATGAAGTAGCCATGATTTCACATAATGCGTATCTGATACTTTGAACATTGGCGGTTCTTGTTCAAAGTCAATTTTCATTGCATAATCGCTTCGGAGTGCAAATGCATCTCCTTTCGGCGGGTTTGTCAGATCTGGCGGTGTTCCTGGGATTGCAGTCAGCTTTCCTTCAGCTCCGCCATCTGTGTCTAGGCTTGGCATTGATGCCAATAGTCCCCATGTATACGGATGTTGTGGATTGTAGAAAATTTCATCCACAGTTCCTGTCTCAACAATCTGACCTGCATACATAACAGCTACACGATCAGCGACGTTGGCGACAACACCAAGATCATGCGTAATAAAGATAATTGACGTTTCAACCTTTTGCTGAATTTCTTTCATTAATTCTAAAATTTGCGCCTGAATTGTTACATCTAGAGCTGTTGTCGGCTCATCGGCAATCAATAGCTTTGGATCTGCTGCAAGTGCCATCGCAATGACAACCCGTTGTCTCATCCCGCCACTAAATTCGTGTGGGTATTGTTTGATTCTTTTTTCAGGCATTGCAATTCCAACAAGCTCCAGTAATTCAATGGCTCTTTTTTCAGCCGCTTCTTTTGAAATTTGTTCGTGCTTGAACAGCACTTCTGTAATTTGTTTCCCGACCTTCATCGTTGGGTTCAAGGAAGTCATCGGATCTTGGAAGATCATTGAGATGTCTTTTCCTCGAATGTTTTGCATTTGTTTTTCAGTTTTCTTGACAATATCTTGCCCATCAAACAGGATCTGTCCGCGCTTGAAATAACCCGGCGGCATCGGAATTAATCTCATGATGGCCTGTGATGTCACACTTTTACCAGAGCCAGATTCACCTACAATAGCAAGTGTCTCGCCTTTATTTAAGTGGAAGTTCACACCACGAATGGCTTGAACCTCTCCACCATATGTTTTAAATGAGATTGCAAGGTCTTTCACCTCTAGAATACGTTCACGTTCCATCCTAATCACTCCTTATTTACGCAACTTCGGATCTAAAGCGTCTCTTAGTCCGTCTCCAACCACGTTAAAACCAAACATTGTAATACAGATAAATGCGGCTGGGAACCATAATCTCCACGGGTAGTAAGTCATGGCTGGAATTCCGTCAGACGCCATTGTTCCCCAACTAGCTAATGGAGCTGGTACACCAAGCCCTAGATAGCTTAAGAATGCCTCCGTGAAAATAGCCGAAGGAATTGTTAGTGTCATCGTGACAAGAATTGGTCCCATTGAGTTTGGAATCAAGTGTTTAAATAAAAGTCTAGATGTTTTCGCACCTAATGTTTGTGCGGCAAGAACGTACTCTTGGCTCTTCAATTGTAAAACCTGTCCCCGAACAATACGTGCCATGTTAATCCAGCCTACAACTGTCATGGCGAGGATAATCGTTAATAATCCTTTTGGCAGAACAACCATCATTAAAATAACCATTAATAGTGTTGGGATTGCCCATAAAACATCTGCGATACGCATCATCACTTCGTCCGTACGTCCGCCTTTGAATGCAGCAATACTTCCCCAGATAATACCGATGATCACGTCAAGAACAGCTGCTGCAAGACCGATAAAGATCGAAATTCTTGCCCCAACCCATGTACGAACAAACATGTCTCGGCCTAAATCATCCGTACCGAACCAGTGCTCTTTTGAAGGCGGCTGATCTGCATTAAGCAAATCTGTCGTAGAGTAATCATATTTAGAAAACACCGGAACGAAGATCGCCAGCATCACAACAATGAAAATAATTGTAAGCCCAACCATTGCAAGTTTATTTGCACGGAAGCGAAGCATAGCATCCTTCCATAAAGATAGACTAGGTTTAGAAATTTTTTCAGATTCTGCTGCATCAGCCGTCGCCGGCACAAATAAGTCTTTTCTCATCTCTTCCATGTGTTAGACCCCTTTCTTCGCCTTCGTCAGTTTAATTCTAGGATCGATAATACCGTAGAGGATGTCAACGACTAAAATACTGATTAATAGAATAATACTGTAGAAGACTGTGACACCCATGATGACGGTGTAATCACGGTTTGTAATACTTGTGACAAAGTGAGAGCCTAATCCAGGAATGCCAAAAATCTTCTCCACGACAAAACTACCTGTTAAAACTGAAGCAGCCATTGGTCCCATGTAAGTAATGACAGGTAACAATGCGTTTCGAATCGCGTGTTTGATCGTAACAGCTGATTTCGTTAATCCTTTCGCTCTAGCCGTTCTAATGTAGTCACTGTTTAGCACTTCAAGCATACTTGACCGTGAAAGTCTAGCGATAAATGCCATTGGCATGAAGGAAAGTGCAATAGAAGGTAGTACGGTGCTGGCCCAAGACTCCCATCCTGCAACTGGGAAAATCGCTAAAATGCTTGCCTCAGATGCAAATACATATTGTAGTAGCGCCGCTAAAATGAAACTTGGAACTGAGATTCCAAAGATCGTTAAAATAGCAATCGTATAGTCTTGCCACTTGTTATGATAGAGCGCTGCAAGGACCCCAAACAATACACCAAATGCTAACGCGAGGAGAATTGCCTCAATTCCGAGGGTAAAGGAAACGGGGAATCCAGAACCGATTAAGTCATTTACGGTTTGTCCTTTGTATTTAAATGAGGGACCAAAATCTAATTTTGCAACTGAACCTAAGTAGCTTACATATTGAACAAATAAGGGCTTGTCCAACCCGTAGTGCTCGTTTAGGTTTGCTTCAATTTCAGCAGGAAGTTTCTTCTCCCCAGAGAATGGACCACCAGGTGCTGCCTGCATGAGAAAGAAAGTTGCAGTTACAATAACAAACAGTGTGATTAAAATATATATTAATCGCTTACCGATATATTTAAGCAACGGAATTGCACCTCCATGATTTTACAACATTTTCTCTAATCAGCAAGAAAGGTATATGGAGAGACATCCTCCATATACCTTAAGATCCTTGCCGTAGATCTCTTACACTATAATCTTACTTTTCGAAATGAGCCCATTTGTATTGAACATCACCAAGTCCAGATACGACGACACCTTTAAGTTTTGGATCTTGTACCCAAAGCTGAGTGTAGAAGTAGATTGGTGCTATAGGCATATCGTCGATGATGATTTTCTCTGCTTTTTTCAGCATTTCTTCACGCTTCGTTTTATCTGTTTCTTTCGCAGAATCATTCAACAATTGTTGATACTCTTTGTTTTCCCATCCAGTGTCGTTGTTTCCACCGTCTTTATCTTTGTAAAGCTCAAGGAAGTTCACTGGATCGTTGAAGTCACCTAACCAGCCCATACGTCCAATTTGGTAATCTCCACTGTGGATTTTGTCGATGTATACGTTCCACTCAGAGTTATCAAGTTCAACTTTCACACCTAAATCTTTTTTCCACATTTCTTGAATTGCTTGTGCAATCTTTTGGTGAGCTTCATCTGTGTTGTAAGAAAGTTTCAATGCTGGAAGATCAGAAACTGACTTATAACCTAATTCTTTCACACCTTTTTCAAGAAATTCTTTAGCAGTTGCTACATCGTGATCTTTGAAGTAGCCAGTTTTGTTATCAGTAAATCCTTCCATTGTTGGAGGAACGATTGCCATTGCTGGAACTTGTTCACCTTGCGTAATTTTGTCAACAATTGCTTGACGGTTGATTGAGTATGCAAGGGCCTTACGGATGTTTGCATTATTTAAAGGTTTTGATTCTGTGTTGAATTTGTAGTTATAAATACCAGCGATCGTTTGAATTTTAAGACCGCCATCTTTTTTCAATGTTTGTAAAGATTCTGTTGGAAGGTTTCCAGTTGGAGAACCAGCCCAATCAAGCTCACCTTTTTTGAACATGCTAAGCTCAGTGTTTGTGTCTTTGATCATAGACATGTTAATCTTTTTCAATTTCACAGTGTCTTTATCCCAGTATTCATTGTTCTTTTCAAGCGTGATAGAACCGCCATGTTTCCATTTAGAAAGAACGAATGGTCCGTTAGATACGTAGTTTTCACCAGCATTTGTGTACCAGTTTTTATTCTTTTCAGCCACTTTTTTGTTGACTGGCATATACGTATAGAATGCAGTTAGTTCAGTAAAGAACGGTGTTGGGTTCTCTAGCTCAACTACAAGCGTTTTGTCATCTTTTGCTTTAATACCAACATCAGCAACTTTCGCTTTCCCTTTGTTCGCTGCTTCAGCACCTTTAATATAGTAAAGCTGGTAAGCATATTGAGATTCATTTTTAGGATCTAATGCCCATTTCCAAGCATATTCGAAATCTTTAGCTGTGACAGGGTCACCATTAGACCATTTTGCATCACGAAGTGTGAATGTGTATGTTTTACCATCAGCACTTGTTTTGATATCAGAAGCCATTGCATTTTCTGGCTTACCTTCAGCGTTAATTCTTGTTAATCCCTCAAAAGTCTGACGGATGACACTTCCTGAAGTTGAATCATTTGCCAATCCCGGATGTAGAGAAAAAGGCTCAGTGGAGATATTCACATTTAGTGTTGTTTTAGCCTCTCCAGAACTGCTCGTGCTGTCGCCTGATTTGTTTCCGCTGAAACCACAAGCGCTTAATACAAGTGTGAAAATAAGCATTAAAGTAACAACAGACCAACGCTTTTTCAACTGTATTCCCCCTTATAATATGTTTTAGTTCAAAGGTCTCGATAGAAGATGAGATTCAGATTTAAGAAATAGCGTAAAAAAGTCCCTAAATAGCTTACTTTCTATTTCTTTTGTTTTTTCTGAATTTTCACTATGTAAAGAGCCTAGCACAAACGTGTGAACAAATTAATTATAATGAATAGAATAATTTATTGCAATATCAATTTCATATATTTTTAAAAAACGTAAATGGGGATAAAGAGGGATTTTTATAAACTAAAGTCTCAATCACTTCAACAAATTAAAGCGGAAATTGATTAAAATAATTTAACAAATTCAGCAGGAATAATGTTTTATACATATAATTAATCATCCTTTTTTAAAAAAATCTGACAGATAGTTGGTATTTTACCTAAAATTTTAAGTGTCAAACGACATGATGAGAAGGTCACATGAGGGCTTCGTGACTTTTTCATGGTCATCCTTTATAATAGATAGACATAATGTTGCGATGAAAAAGAAGAGTACATATATTCACCATTTACAGAGAGTCTGCGGCTGGTGCGAGCAGATAATGGCATGTATGGAATGGGCTTTGGAGCAGCTAACCGAACACTTTTGAAAGTAAGTAGGCTTAGACGGAGCAGTCTCCGATATCAACGTCTTGAGTGATTTCCATGTGAAATAACAAGGGTGGTACCACGGTTCATTCGTCCCTTTTCTGTTGAAAAGTGACGGGTGGGCCTTTTTATATTGAAGAAAAGAGGTTTTAGTATGACAAAGAAGACAATTTTTTCAGGCATTCAGCCGAGTGGTTCGGTCACATTGGGGAACTATATTGGAGCGATGAAGCAATTTGTCAATTTGCAGCATGATTATCACGGCTATTTTTGTGTAGTCGACCAGCATGCGATTACGGTGAGTCAGGACAGGCTAGCCCTTCGCCAAAATATTAGAAGCTTAGCAGCTCTTTATTTAGCGGTTGGACTTGATCCAGAGAAGGCGACATTGTTTATCCAATCAGAGGTACCTGCTCACGCCCAGGCAGGATGGATGCTGCAATGTGTTGCTTATATTGGGGAATTAGAAAGAATGACCCAATTTAAGGACAAATCCGCTGGTAAGGAAGCGGTTGTTTCAGGACTATTAACGTATCCCCCATTAATGGCTGGCGATATCTTATTATATGGTACTGATTTAGTCCCTGTCGGAGAAGATCAAAAGCAGCATCTTGAATTGACTAGAACGCTTGCTGAACGTTTTAACCGCAAATACAATGACATCTTCACTGTACCTGAAGTGAAGATTCCAAAAGAAGGCGCTCGGATTATGTCTTTATCAGATCCGGTGAAAAAGATGAGCAAATCCGATCCGAACCAAAAATCGTTCATTACTTTATTAGATGAACCAAAGCAGCTTGAAAAGAAAATCAAAAGTGCTGTGACGGATTCAGAAGGCATCGTTAAGTACGACAAAGAGAACAAGCCTGGGATTGCCAACTTGCTGACGATTTACTCTGTGTTAGGTAACATATCGATTGCAGAGCTTGAGCAAAAGTATGAGGGCAAAGGGTATGGTGAGTTTAAGGGAGATCTTGCGAACGTCGTTGTTGATGCTTTAAAACCAATTCAAGATCGATACTATGAACTCATTGAGTCAGACGAGCTTGATCGCATTCTTGACGAAGGTGCTGAAAAAGCAAACCGCGCAGCAAACAAAATGCTGAAAAAAATGGAGAATGCAATGGGTCTTGGCAGAAAGCGCAAATAAAAAAAGCTTGCAGCACATCACGCTGCAAGCTTTTTCTAATTCACCTTTGATTCGTTTTCCATTTCCCAAAGCTTTTCAAAAAACGGCTGTCCCTTAATCATTTTTTCACAAAATGCTACATGATTCTCTGACCATCCATCAATGGTTTCATTGTAAAGCATGTTCCAAATCTCTTCGAATGACATTCGTTTGATTTGATTGTACATGCGCGGATTCCATTCCGTATACCAATACGCAATCTCCGCCCTGTTTTGAAGACCTTTTAATTGATCGAGTGCCATAAACATTAGCTGCTTCAGCTGTCTTTCTTTTCTCGTTAATCCGCTGATGTGCTGCGGCGGCAAAGACAAAATGTGATACTCCTTCGCCGACTCAAGACGGTCCTGAGAGAATTCATATTCCTCAACCTTCACATCCTTCACCATTTCATACACCAATTGCTCCTGCCTTGGGATTAAGCGGCTTTTCCTCACAGGAATAGAATACCCAATCGTATCCACAGCAATAATTCGTATGCCGTCTGTCACCACAAAGCAATATTCTAATTTACGCCGTTCATGATTTTTTCGAATATATGATTTCTCAAAAACAGATTCTAGCAGCGTCTTCGGCAGCTCTGAAAGATCATTCTCTATGTAATCATACAAAGGACTCTGCACCTTGAGTAAAGGTACTTGATCTAACAGCTCCACACTGTCCTCCTTGCGCCACTCATGAAAATGACACACATTGTAGCCATTTTCTTCCCCTTCAAACCAATTCACCCATACGTCATGAAGAAATAACATAACCAATCCCTCACTTTATAAAAACTGTTGTCCACAGTATGGTCAAGGGATAGAGAAATTATTCCAACTTTATTAAACTTCAAGCGGAGCGAATGCTGGCATGCTTTTCTTGATGACATAAAGAAAAGAAAGGGTGTCGCAGAGTCCCTTTCATCTTGTCATAAAAATGAGGCATTACTTTAACTTTTTAGGATCAAGCGCATCTCTCAGTCCATCTCCTAAGAAATTAAAGCATAAAACGGTCAGCAATATCAGTAAACCTGGGAAGAGCGGATACCACCACGCTTGCACCATAATCGAGAAGTTTTGTGCATCTTGCAGCATGTTGCCCCAGCTCGCTGTTGGCGGCTGTATGCCAAACCCTAGATAGCTCAGTGTTGATTCGGCTAAAATGACGGAACCTACTTTTAATGTAGCTGACACAATAATAGGACCGATACAGTTCGGTAAAATATGCGAAAAGATGATGACATGGTTTTTCGTTCCAATGGTTCTTGCTGCGAGTACGAATTCTCTTGTTCGCAGTGATAAAAATTCACTGCGGATCAGTCTCGCGGTTGTGGTCCATCCGGTCAAAGCAAAGATTAAAATCAATTTATCAATGCCTGGTTTGAAAATAGTAACGAGCGTGATCAAGAGAAAAATGTCGGGAATCGACAACACGACATCCACAAATCTCATTAACAAGGAATCAACAAATCCTTTGAAATACCCCGCTACCGCTCCGACCACAGTGCCAATGGTAATCGCACCGACCACCGAAACGAAACCGACTAATAAAGAGACCCTCGCGCCATAAAGCACCCTTGAGAAAATATCGCGGCCAAACTTGTCAGTTCCCATCAAATGCTCAACACTTGGCGGCTGGAGCCGTTTTAATAAATCTTGCTGCTCTGGTGCGTAAGGGGCAATCACAGGAGCGAAAATGGCTGAAAAGATAATGACCAATAAGATCACGGAGCCGGCAACCGCCAATTTATTTTTGAAAAATTTCTCGCAAAATAAACGCAGCATCGTCTCTGGCTTTGGCGGAAGACCCTCCTTTAATTTGAGATCAACAGGAGGTGTTCCCATATTAGGCTGTGCCAATTGTGCTTCAGCTCCCTTCTAATATTCAATACGCGGATCAACGATCGCATAGAGAATATCCGCAATTAAATTTCCAACCACCACGAGCACTGCGGAAATAACAGTCATCGCCATAATGACCGGATAATCTCTCGAAAAAGCAGAATCAATGAACAGCTTTCCAAGCCCTGGCCAAGTGAAAATTTGTTCCACTACGACTGCACCACCAATAAAGGATGGAATCATCAATCCGAAAATCGTAATGACAGGCATAAGACCATTTCTTAACCCGTGCTTGAAAATGACTTTGTTTTCTCGAAAGCCTTTCGCTCTTGCGGTACGAATGTAATCCTGCCTCATGACATCAAGCATACTCGACCTTGTGTACCGGGTGAGCCCTGCCATATCAGCGGTTGCTAAAACAAAGGCTGGTAAAATGATGTGATGAAGCCGGTCAAATACATTAAAATCGGCGTTTAAGGTAGAGACGCCGCCTGTTGGGAACCATCCTAAATTCACAGATAAAACCATTATTAGAATGAGTCCAAACCAAAAGTTCGGAATAGCCAGTCCGATAAAAGATGTAAATGTAATGCCATAGTCTAGCTTTGTATATGGACGTTTTGCCGAAAGAACACCGAATGGGATGGCGATAATCAGGGCGACTAATGTAGAAAAGATCATGAGGATGAGGGTATTTGGCAGCCGGGCAAAAATCAAATCAGCCACAGGCGTTCCCTTTTTAACAATGGAGGTGCCAAAGTCACCTTGAAGCATATTGCCAAGCCATTTCATATACTGCACATATTCAGGGTCGTTCAAGCCGTACTTATCAATAAAAGCTTCCCGGTCTGCCGCACTAATGGTTGGGTCCATCATAAGTGACATCGGATCGCCTGGTGCTGCTTTCATAATGGCGAAGGACAAAATGGTAATCCCAAATAAGATGGGAATGGAAAGCAGTGTCCTTCTAATGATATATGTAACCATATGCACAACTCCTTTTTCATCGGATCGCCATACTGTGATGAAAAAGGGCTAAAATGATCTTTCTTTTAGCCCTCTGTCTTCATTGCATCGTGATATGAGAACCCTCTCAATCTAACTGGTGCTCGGTGAATGAAAGGGTATATCTTCACGCTAAAAGGAGAGAACTTTCCTCTTCTTTCACTAGCAGCCTACTGTTCAATCCACCATTTCTCGATTTTGTAATACTCATCTTTCGGGTGGTAAGAGTAGCCTTGGAGATTAGATGGCATCGCGCGATGTGAGTTGGCATAATAAAGGAACGTATATGGCTGATCTTCTGCGATCAATTCATAAATTTTTTCATATGCCTTTGAATATTCTTTTCGATCGCTTAAATTCTTGGCATCTACTAACAGCTTATCGACCTCTTTATTTTTATACCAGATGTTATTCAAGCCTTTTTCTGACTGGCTTGAGTGGAAGATGCTGAATTGATCAGGGAATGTGGCAAGGCTCCAGCCGAGCAGCAGCGCATCATAATCCCACTTAGGCGGTGTCGTCTGCTCAATGAGTGCGCTGAATTCCACAATTTGCGGCTTCGCTTCCACACCAATTTCTTTGAGCTGCTGCTGGACAACGACAGCAATATCTTCACGGACTTTGTTTCCTTGGTTGGTCTTTATAACAAAGGAGAATTTCTTGCCATCCTTATCAAGATAGCCATCTCCATCTGTATCCTCCCAGCCCTCTTCTTTCAGCATCTTTTTCGCTTTTTCTTGATCAAATTCAAACACTGGAACACTTTCATTTTTAGGGTAGTTCCATGACAGCGGACTTTCTGGAATGTTGGCTACTTTGCCGTCTCCATCTAACACTTGATCGACAATCGTTTGGCGGTCAATGGCATGTGTCAGCGCTTGGCGGACCTTTTTACTTTTAAAGAGATCATTTTTCTGGTTCCAGCCAATGTATGAATAATTGAGCCCTAAATCAGATTCAATTTTAATGTTGCTGACTTTTTCAGCCGTTTGCAGCTCTGCTCCAGGTACAGCAAAGAAATCAATATCACCTGCTGAAAGCTGGGCAATTGCTGCGTTCTGATCAGGAATCGTTTTAATCGTGACGGTATCAAGATATGGACGTCCATCCCAATAATCGTCAAAGGCTTCTAGTTTCACGTAGTCGCCTTCTTTCCACTCGGCAAATTTAAATGGACCTGAACCAATTGGTTTTTTTCGGTTAAATTCATTTTCACCGAGATCTTTTATAGGCACATCACCTAAAATATGCTTAGGCAAAATGCCGTAGCTTCCTAGTGTGACATTATAAAAATAGGGATCTTTTTTATTGAGCTTGAATTCGATTGAGTAATCCCCTGTCTTTTTAACTGAATCTAATACTTCAAATCCTGATCCGCGCTCCCCGTTGTAGTCCTTATTGATCGGAATGCTGTATGTAAACACAACATCATCAGCTGTCAATTCTTCTCCATCATGAAACTTTACGCCTTTTTTAATGGTCACATCAAACTGCTTCCCGTCATCAGATTCTTTAATATCTTCTGCGAGTGATAGCTGAGGGTTCAGCTTTCCGTCCGTTTGAAGTAAAAAGCTGTAGATTCTTTCTTCAATATCAGAGCTAGCCACGTCTGTTGAATACAGCGAGTTAAATAATGTTGGTTCTGCAATGGAACCGATGACAAGATCTCCGCCCTGTACAGGTTTACCGGTGGATTTCTTTTCACTGTCTCCAGAGGTTTTATTTCCACTAGAGCAAGCCGCAAGCATGAGCGTGAAGATCAGCAGTAAACTAATCAATATGGATTTTCTATTTCTACCTTTCATATACAATTCCCCCTATCCTTTTTTAGAAATGACGACAGATGCCGCTTCATCCCCCCTCTCAAAGATGAATTCATCCAAGCCGATTAAGCGTCGTAGAGGTGACAGGCAACGAAGTGGTTTGGTTTTAATTCTTGAAATGCTGGTATTTTTTCTTTACAAATTTGTTTCGCATACGGGCATCTTGTATGAAATACGCACCCTTTTGGCGGATTTGCAGGACTTGGCAGATCGCCTTGAAGCATGATCCGTTCTCTTTTGATCTGACCTTTTTTACGGGTAACAGGGACAGAAGAAAGCAATGCCTGTGTATATGGGTGGAGCGGTTCATCGTACAGGCTGTGCTTATCGGCAAGCTCCATCATTTTGCCGAGATACATCACGCCGACTCGATCACTAATGTGCCTGACCACACTTAAGTCGTGAGAGATAAATAGATAGGTCAGGTCAAATTCCTCCTGAAGTTCCTCCATCAGATTAATCACCTGCGCCTGAATGGATACATCAAGTGCTGAAACCGGCTCATCTGCGATAATCATTTCAGGATTCATGGCAAGTGCACGAGCAATGCCGATTCGCTGCCTCTGCCCGCCAGAAAATTCGTGGGGATAGCGATTTGCAAAGCTTGGATGAAGGCCCACCTTTGATAAAAGCTGTTCTACTTTTTCATTTCTTTCTTTTAAGGAATATAAGTGGTGTGTTTTGTAGGGTTCTTTGATGATGCTTCGAAGTGTTTTTCTAGGGTTGAGTGATGCAAAGGGATCTTGAAAAACCATTTGGATGTTTTTTCGTGTTGATTGTCTTAGCTTTGATTCTGATACACGGGAGATATCTTGCCCTTTAAAAAGGATTTGACCGTCAGTTGGTTCATATAAACGAATCATGGTCCGGCCTAATGTTGATTTACCGCATCCTGATTCCCCCACTATCCCTAACGTTTCACCTTTATAAATCTTCAAATCTATGCCGTCAACAGCTTTGACTGCACCGACTTTCTTCTGAAAGACGCCTGCTTTAATCGGAAAATGTTTTTTGATTTGTTTCAGTTCAAGTATGGCTTCTTTCTCTATTAGATCTGTTGCATGTGGTTGATTTTGAGCAAGGGTCATGTTTGGTCTGCCTCCTCATATAAGAAGCATCTGACGCTTCTGCCATTTTCAAAAGTCCTCAGTTTAGGCAGTTCACCTAGGCAGCGCTCCTTCACTTGCGGGCATCTAGGAGCAAATCGGCAGCCGGCTGGAAGCTGATCCGGTGCAGGGACATTCCCTTTTATTGCTGTTAGCGGCTGTATGTCTCCGTCAATGACAGGAATCGATTCAAGCAGCCCTTCTGTGTAAGGATGCAGCGGCTGATCAAATAATTCTTCGACGGTCCCATTTTCAACAACCTGTCCGCAGTACATGACAATGACTCGATCTGCCACTTCAGACACGACACCTAGATCATGAGTGATGAGGAGAATCGATGTACCAAATGTCGTGCATAAATCTTTCATCAATGTGAGCACCTGGGCTTGAATCGTAACATCTAGGGCAGTTGTCGGTTCATCTGCAATGAGGAGCTTCGGATCACAGCTTAGCGCAATGGCAATCATCACTCTTTGCCGCATGCCGCCTGATAAACGGTGCGGGTAATCTTTGATGATTTGTTCCGGTCTGGAAAAACCAACAAGCTTCAGCAGGTCAATCGCTTTTTTTGTCGCTTCTTTTTTTGAAAGTTTTTTGTGATAGATGAGGATTTCTGTTATTTGTTCCCCGATGGTTAGGACGGGATTAAGTGAGGTCATGGGTTCCTGAAAGATCATCGACACGTCATTACCACGAATGCTGCATAATTCCTTTTCACCATATGTAACGAGATCCTTGCCATCTAGCTTGATGAAACCGTCCATAATTTTTCCACCAGTGCCGTTAATCAAGCCCATAATGGATAAGGACGTAATGCTTTTACCAGATCCAGACTCACCGACTAATGCGACAGTTTCTCCTCTGTTGATACTGAAATCAACACCATCTACAGCAGGTATCGCTTCTTTTTTTCTAAAAAAATAGGTTTTTAAGTTCTGCACTTCAAGCAGCGTGGTCATGTATTCGCCCCTTTCACCATCAATCAATAGAACAAAATCTAAAAATTTCATCTTTTTCGAATAAAAAGAATTATCAAAATTTATATTTGTATATTATTACATTGTTATGACGAAATCAAGAAGAATTTAGTAAATTTGTAATATGTCTCTTTTTATGTGAATCATTCACTTTATGAGTCTATCGCCTTTAAAAAAGTTTCGGATGGCTCTGCAATCATAGACTCCTCGCTGATTCTGTGTTCGCTGAAATACTTTTTCACGATATAAAACCCAGTGGCGTAACCAAGCATTTTGGGGTAGTTCCCTTTTCCATAAAGGAGGTTCTGTATCAGTCTTTCGTCGTCCTGCACTTTTTGATCAAGATGACTGGATACCCATTTCTGATACATACGCTGAAGCTGCGTTTCGTCATAGAGAGTGGTCCATTTGGCTGTATAGCTTTCTCCGTATCTATGATACACAGCATATTCAGCGAGCCCCTCCATCATGATTGTATCAAGGAATGTAAAATCTTTTTCTTCTTTCGTGAGAAAATGCAACCTACATACATGGTGATATTCATGAGTCAGCAATGTGCCGATACGTTCTTTCGGGGTATTTGGCGACAAAAAGAGAAAGACCTTGTCGTCAAATGCCATGCCGGATTGATAATAAAATTGCTCTCTAATTTCTTTACTGCTCTCATTGACTGGCAAAATAAAGACTGGAATGTCAGGGCCTTTCCACTGCTTTTGCAGCGCCCGGTATTCTTTCATGACGAGCTGGAAGTACCCTTTTTCTTTGAGCTTTTCGATCATGTCTTTGCATGATCGAAAAGACCGAATCATGCCGTGATGTTGCAGGTGGGAGAGAATAGAGGACCATTCTTTTTCCTCCGCCCCTTTAAAATAAGGAACAAAACGCGACGCAAGCTCCTGAAATGATGAAGATTGATGAATGAGATATTGTGTATTGACTAGACCCATACCGCTAAACACCTCCATTTTCATCATATGCAAAAAAGCGGCGATCTGTTTATAGATCGCCGCCTTCTTAGGAAATATTACGCTTCGTATTTTTTAAAGATAATTGTCGCATTATGTCCGCCAAAGCCAAGTGAGTTACTTAGAGCCACTTGTACTTCTTTTAAACGTGCTTCATTTGCCACATAATCAAGATCACATTCTTCATCCGGTGTTACAAGGTTAATGGTTGGAGGAATAACGCTGTCTTTAATCGAAAGCACAGAGAAAATAGCTTCTACTCCACCTGCTGCGCCAAGTAAGTGACCTGTCATCGATTTTGTCGAACTGATCGCAAGCTGATTCGCATGCTCTCCTAACACTTCTTTAATCGCCATTGTTTCAAATTTATCATTGTACGGTGTGCTTGTTCCGTGGGCATTGATATAATCAATTTCTTCCACAGACAAACCAGCATCTCGAATCGCTTCTTTCATTGCGCGTACGCCGCCTTCTCCGTTTGGAGCCGGTGCTGTAATATGATACGCATCTCCAGTTGATCCATATCCAACAATTTCTGCATAAATCGTCGCGCCACGTTTTAATGCATGCTCAAGTTCTTCAAGAACGACAATCCCTGCACCCTCACCCATCACAAATCCGTCACGGTTTTTGTCAAATGGACGGCTTGCTGTCTCTGGATCAGGATTTGTCGAAAGAGCTTTGTTCGCACAGAAGCCAGCAAACGACATTTTTGTTAACGGCGCTTCTGTTCCGCCTGTGATCATCGCATCTGCATCTCCGCGCTGAATGACTTTAAATGCATCACCAATTGAGTTTGTTCCTGTTGCACATGCTGTGACAGTACAAGAGTTAACCCCTTTTGCGCCAAGTGCAATTGAGATTTGGCCTGTTGCCATATCTGGAATCATCATTGGAACGAAGAACGGGCTTACGCGTCTTGCCCCTTTATTTGAATACACTTCAAACTGCTCTTCAAATGTTTCAAGTCCGCCAATACCAGATCCAACCCATACACCAACACGCGGTGCGATTTCATCTGTGATTTCAAGACGTGAATCTTCTAGCGCCTTTTGAGCAGCAACGACTGCATATTGTGTGAAGCGTGCCATTTTTCGTGCTTCTTTTTTCTCCATGTAATCTTCAATGTTAAAATCTTTTAATTCTGCAGCCACTTTTGCTGTATATTCACTTGAGTCGACACGTGTGATTGGTCCAACTCCTGATACACCTGCTAAAGCATTTTTCCATGTTGATTCTACATCGTTGCCAAGAGGTGTCAAAGCACCCAATCCTGTAACAACTACTCGTTTTTTATCCATTAATTTGTGCACCTCACTCTTTTATCGGCCCCATCGCATAGCGATTGCGCCCCACGTTAATCCGCCACCAAAACCTACCATTACAATCACATCGCCGTCATGAATTTTTCCGGCTTCGATTTCTTCACATAGTGAAATCGGAATGGATGCTGCTGATGTGTTTCCATATTTATGGACTGTCTTCGACATTTTTTCAACTGGCAGCTCTAGGCGTTCGCGGGCTGCTTCCATAATGCGAATATTTGCTTGATGCGGGATCAAGAAGTCAACGTCTTCTTTTGATAGTCCAGCTTTTTCGATGACGTTTACGCTTGACTCGCCCATTTGTCTTACAGCAAATTTAAATACTTCTCGTCCATTCATGATTGTATGATCTTTTTCATCTAAGTACAAGTGCTTACCGCCTCTTCCATCGGCTCCAAGCTCAAATGAGAGAATTCCTTTCCCTTCGCTGACCTCTCCTAACACAGCAGCACCTGCTCCATCTCCAAACAGAACAGCAGTATTGCGGTCATCCCAGTCGGTAATGCGAGAAAGTTTTTCAACGCCAACGACGAGCACGTGCTTGAACGTACCTGATTCGATAAATTGTTTTCCAGTAACAAGCCCATACATAAAGCCAGCACACGCAGCGCTAATATCCATTGCACATGCTTTATGTGCACCGAGCTGCTCTTGAATCATACAAGCGACTGTCGGAAATGATTGATCTGGCGTGACTGTCGCCACAAGAATCATATCGATATCTTCTGCAGCTACATTTGCGTCAGCTAATGCTTTTTTTGCAGCAGCAAGCGCCATATGTGATGTATTGACATCATCAGAAGCAATTCTTCTTTCTTCTATACCTGTTCTAGTACGAATCCATTCGTCAGAAGTTTCAACCATTTTTTCTAAATCAAGATTTGTTAACACTTTTTCAGGTATATAGCGGCCAAGGCCAATAATTCCAGCATTCATTGAATAAGACTCCTTTTACTCATACGAGCATGTGATATTGTGATCTTATATTAGTATCTGGTACTAATTTTAACTTATTTTTTTCTCCTTGGCAATACAAACGTCTAACCTTTCCTCTCACTTTTTTCATAGATTATTGATATACCAATAGTAGAAAGGAGCATTTGATATGGCGCAAAAAGATATTTTTTCGGCTATGATGTTTGGACAGCCGCTTGAAAAGGAGAAAAGCAAGGAAGAAGCAAAGGAGGAACGCGTGGAGACATCTTCAAGTGAAGACTCCATTGACTACATGCATGTCATGAACCAAATTGGGAACATTATGAACTCCATCGATGAGCTGAAGCCTGTGTTTAAAGATGTTGGCCCTATGATTAGTGCCTTCAAGAAAAAATTATCATAAAAAAAAGCCACTATTCTGTGGCTTTTTCTGATTCTGCATCTGCTTTTCCAAGCTCATATGCCTCTTGCATAACAGATGTAAACAATGATAAAAGCGGCTGAAGAGCTTCGGGCTCAAGCTGAATACCTGCTTTATCTAATTCTTCTTTTGCCTGCGGAAAATACTTCATGGCAATTTGTAAAAACTCCATCGATTTTTCGTGCTGCATCATCGTATCCTCACTTTTCATTTGGCAGTTTGCCAGTTTTTTTGTAAGACGCAATATCACTTTCAATGTCTTTCAAAAAAGCACGGTCAATGGTGGAACTAAATTTCCCCATTTCGATCACTCCTTCTTTAAAGTCAAAGGAGTACTCACCTTGTGCATTTAGCTTGCCTTCATTAAATTTCTTCGCAATAATACTATACGCTTTATCCACATGCTGGACTGTGCTTGTTAAGACGGTATGGCTGCCGAGGTTGGATTGATCGGTGACATATCCGATCGCTGATAAATTATCAGCTTTGATTTGTTCAATGACAGGGATATTATAACCATCACCTGCTGGATATACAACATCTACGCCCTGTTTTTCCAATTTTCGATAGAGCTCCACGGCTTTGTCCGCATCATCCCAGTTTTCAACAAACTCGGCAAGCACTTGTACATGTTCATCTTGATATTTTGCACCTTTAATAAAGCCGTCTACTTCGCTTTGCCAATCATATGTAGCAAGAATACCAATCTTTTTTGATTTTGACATATGTGCTGCTGTCATGCCTCCGAAAAAGCCCATCGCTTCACCTTTAAACGTCACATTCGCAACATTATCCGCCTGAGGCTTGTTTCCATTTACCGTGATAAATTGTGTTTTCGGATAATCTTCACTAATGATGTTGAAAATTTCGCTGTATTCACTGCCATGGCCAATAATCAAATTGACTCCTTTTTTGTGAAACTCTTCAATGGCATCAACGATTTTCTCTTTGTCGACCATTCCTTCCTTATAATAAACATCTACACCAAATGTTGATTGAATATTTAATAAGCCTTTATAACCTTTCGTTCCCCAAACTTGATCATTAATTGTATCGGGGACGAGTAAACCCACCTTCTCAATCTGTCCTTTTAAAGGTGCCTGTGAGCAGGCAGATAATAGGAGAAGGAACGAAAAGATCATGACAAGCCGCTGATACTTCATGCCATGTTCAACTCCCTTTGCCACATGCAGGCATGAACCTGTATGTTAAATATAGGTTTATTTTATACTGAAAAAAGATAAGATGGAAGATCATTCTTGCTTTTTGTCGAAAAATGTTGAGTTTTGTCTTTTCCATTCTGCCATCATTTCTTCTGCTTGTTTGTCATCTGTTTGTCTTTCTACCTTCAATTCATGTGTTATTTCCTGTCTTTGTTCAGAGCCTGATGCCCACTTGAACAAATCCCTTGCTACATCTTCTACAAAAAATGCCTCATCACGCTTCGTTCTTTCTTTATCAAGTGTCCATGGTCCAAACATGCGAGGTAGAATAACAGCCGGCACATTCCGATTGGATGATTCGTCTTCGTTTTTTTCGTAAAGAACCCGGTACATACCTTGCGCCGCTTTCAAGTCTTCGTATCTTTTGTCTGGTTCTTCTGATTGAATAAAGATCAGATCATACGTGTCTTTCCCATCCTGAAGGTCAATGACACGGAAAAGATCATTTCTGCCAAGCCACATCATTCGTTCTTCTAATAACCTCTTTTGCTCTTCTGTTTGCTCATGAGGGCATGTGATATCCATTTGAATGCCCTCTTTCATCATATATTCACACAGCGCTAGGCCAAAAAATTCATCTGCCCCTATGATCAGTCCTGTCTCCATGTTCATGTCCCCTTTTTTAGCTTATCGAATAAAAAGAAGAGCCCTTTCCATGAAGGGCTGTTATCATCCTATTCATCACAATTCTCTTTCATGCGATTTATAAAACTTGTGAATGGATTGAAAGATTCTTCTCGGATGATCAAACATATGCAAGGTGAGATCGATCTGACAATGCTCTGGATTCTTCATGTGCTGATCAATAAAAGGCTTTGCATGCAGTTCATATGCATAGGGTGCACCGTTTAGTCTTTGCCATATGTGAATCGGTACATGAGCAGAATGAACAGGGCAAGCTGGGAGCGGATACGTTTCCGCTTCCTTTTCAGAGCAGCCGTAGCTCTTCGCTAATTCTTTGATTAGCTGTTTATAAAAGAATTTGTGTTCCTTTTCTCTTTCCCGTTGTGCATAGAGATGCAGACATGGATTCACCATCGCAATGGATCTTAGCACTTCTGGCATCTCTTCAGCAAGGCTCATAGCAACGAGTGCACCCATCCCCTCTGCCAGCACATGAATTTCCCGGTTTAATATTTCTTGTTTTAATGTGTGATGAACGAGCTGCTTTGTACTAAAAACAGCATCTTCGCATCCCCAGTGATTCCCATGAAGATGACTATTAAACAATGTATATCCTTCATCCTTTAAGGCAGTTAAAAGCTGGTTTCTTCCATAGTGCTGAAGCCAGAATGATGTATTTTCCTGCACAAAGTGATTTCGGTCACCGAGGATAAGAATGCCAAAGCCATTTGGTTTTTGAGGAAGGTGAATGACGTTCCACTGGGAACCAAGCTGGAAAAACCGTTCGCTTACACCCATATGGCCAGCCTCCTTTCAGTGATTCTGCTTTCTATGATATGAACAACAACTCTTGTAGGAATAAGGAAATCCCCTAATGACAGAAGAATTCTTTTTATTTTTATAGAAGAAGGTCTAAAAATGGTCACATAAAGGCTAAAACAGTCTTTTCCCCTCACTCGTATCTATGGTATGATAATCAATAGATTGTTACATAAAGGACGGTGGGATTATGCATTATATTATCACCCTCATTTGGACTTTTCTGCTGACACATATGGCTGGTTACATCGTTGCTTCGATGAATGGCGCTGCTTATGACTTTACTTTGACTTCTATTCTTGCAGTGGTGTTTACGGTTATTTTATTCATCTTTGCTGAAGTAAGTCCAATGAAAGAAACGGAAAGTTCAACAAAACACTCTTAATACGTAAGAGATGAATGTGAGAAAGAGCTAAAATGATCTTGATTTTAGCTCTTTTTCTTTTTGCTTGAAAAGCAGTACGCTAAAACCCCCTGCAGCTACAGGGGGTTTTTTATTGATTACACCTCGACGGTTTCGGACTTCTGTTTGTCTTGAGTCAAATGGCTTTTCGCAAGCCCTGTAAACAGGAAGATCGCGATACCTGATAAAATTTCAAGGACCCCGCCGCCAGCAATGACAGGTCCCGCTCCAAATCTTTCTGCCAGAACGCCTGATACGACAGCTGCAAACGGGAGGAAAACATTTGATGAAGCATTGATCACCGCGTATACTTGCGGCTGATCATCTTGGTCGACAGACGTTTGAATAATGACCATTTCCGGTACATTGATCGCACTAACGGCGGCACCGAATATAAAGGAAGCTAGTAGAACGACTGGCAGCCATGTACTCATCCCTGTGATAAAGAACGCAGCTCCTTCAATCATACCAGCGACAATAAAGAACAAACCAAATCTCTTAATTTTTATCTTCGCCAGAGCAAAGCCCATCATAAACGCGCCGACTGCAGCAACACCTCTTAAAATGGAATACACCATAGAATCGCTTTGCAATGCTTCTGCTACGTATACAGCAGATAGTGCCTGCCACGGAGCTGCAGCGACATTCATTAAAATACAATACAGCGTCAGTGCAAATAAAATGTGATGATTTTTGACGACGAGAAACCCTCTTTTTAAGTTATAAAAATATGTATTCTTTGCTTGTTTTATACCTGCTGCTTTGTCTTCAGCGGTTTTCTTTAATTTAACACCGATAATAAACAGGCCGGATATGATGAATAAGGCAGTGGTGATGAGCAGGGTATCTGCAGGTCCGATTAATTTGACTAAGAGACCAGCGACCATGACTGCTGCAAGTGCGACAATTTCAAAAGAAGATTGCAGGATGGCATTTGCTTTTTGAATCAGATGCTTCGGTACAATCTGCGGTAAAATCGCCACCGAGGCTGGGTTATACGCTGCACCTGTTGCCGATTGAATAACCATTAATGAGATCAATAACCATAATGGCAATAGATGCGAAAAATGCAGTAGCGGAATAATGAGTACAATGGTTGCTCGAACGACGTCTGATGCGAACATCCATTTAGACAAATGGTGCTTTTTCATAAGAGGTCCTAGTATTGGGGCTAGCAAAGATGAAGGAAGTACGGTTACTGCTAGGAGAAGTCCTGTACCGAGCGCTCCATCCCCTCTCAAAATCAATAGCCAAAGGACGGATGTAAAAGCAAAACTTTCTCCTGTGTTTTTAATGAGTCTTGATATGAATAATGAGGTGAAGCGTTTATTCCAAACACTTTCACTGAGATTCGTCTTTTCCATCACACAAATCCTTTCAACTAGTTAATCTCACTTACATATTTTACCTTAAATTCTCTTTTATTCATACTATTTATTTGAAAATTTGAACTTAATTGTTTTTTATTATAAAGAAAAAAGAGGCATGACACATGCCTCTAAAGACTTATTCCAGCCGACTCTTAGTCAATTGCTTATGGCTTTCTCTGATAGGTCCAAACACGGTTATGGTTCGAGTTATCCGGAAAGACGTCGCCTGCTTGAAGCTTAATCTTTAAAGGATCTTTCACCATACTGCCGGTTTCACCGATCTCGACATACACACCATTATTTGGTGCTTTATTCCCTGATTTAAACTGATGCTGCTGACCCATTTCCATCCTCCTTTCTCGATGATGTTATTATGTCCCGTGACTTGCCTCTCCAATCCTTTATGCAAAAAGTCCCTGCTCCTACGAGTCAGGGATGCTTTTCATTTATTTGGTTTGTTGATACATGAGCTCTTTGATTAATGCTTTTTGTACATGCAGGCGGTTTTCTGCCTGCTGAAATACTTTTGAGTGCGGTCCATCAATAATGTCTGCTGTCACTTCTTCTCCGCGGTGTGCCGGGAGACAATGAAGGAAAATATAATCCTTTGCTGCATGACGCATTAGTTCGTCATTGACTTGATATTCTTTAAATTCAGCAAGGCGTTTCTCAGTTTCTGCTTCCTGCCCCATGCTTGTAAACACATCGGAATAAATGACATCTGCATTTTGGACAGCAGCGACAGGGTCTGTCGTAACGATGACTTCTGCGCCTGATTGTTTTGCAAATTCACGTGCTGTGTCTGTTACTTCTTGAAGTGGTTCATAGCCTTTTGGTGATGCAACTGCAATATCACAGCCTAGCTGCGCACAGCCAACCATCAAGGAGTGAGCCACGTTATTTCCGTCACCGATGTAGGCGACTTTGATTCCTTTTAATGTTCCTTTTGCTTCTTTTATCGTCAATAAATCAGCAAGTGCCTGGCATGGATGGGAGTAGTCAGTCAGTCCATTGATGACAGGAATGGACGCATATTGTGCCAACTCCTCGACCTTCTCATGTTCAAAGGTTCGAATCATAATGCCGTCTACATAGCCAGACAGCACCTGCGCTGTATCACTGATCGTTTCTCCTCTGCCGATTTGCAAATCATTTGAGCTGAGGAAGAGCGCATGTCCCCCAAGCTGCGTCATTCCCGCTTCAAACGACACGCGGGTTCTAGTTGACGATTTTTCAAAGATCATCGCTAACGTTTTCCCTTTGAATAAATCTTGGTATGGGTTTTGTTTCATTTCTTCCGCTTTTTCAATTAAATAAGCAATGTCATTGATTGAGAAATCTTTTAATGATAAAAAGTCTTTTCCGTATAATGTCGGTTGCACGTCAACTTGACTCATGCCGTCACTTCCTTTTTGTATAATTCTTGGAGCGATACTGGTGATACATCTCCATTTTTTCCTTGTAGGAATGCTTGAACTGTTTCATATTCGGTTAGAACTTGGACGCCGTGTGTGAGTGCTTTTACGCGTTGCTCTTTTGCCTCTTCATCCTCGCCTAAATGGATATGAAGGGATTTATCTTCGTTTTGCAGCCAAGTGTCGAAGCTGTCCGTCCAGACGTCAAAGCCTGCATGTTTTGCTTCATCTACCAATTGTTCACTGCCTTTTATAAAGAGGCTACCTTTCTGATGCCAGATCGACGCAAACACTTTTTTCAAGGCGCTTTCGGCGTTTTTGCCTACACACATTCCTTCTCCTGTCGCTTTCATTTCAGGTGTCAGCTTTAAGTCAATATCTTGAATGGCATGTGATGAGAAGACTGGGAATTTGACCGCTGTTCCCCCTTTGTTTTTCGTTACTGGGTTCAGTTCTTCAAGCGTTGCACCCGCTAGTAATTGAGTCGCAAGCGGAATCATGTCAATGCCCATCACCTTGCTGACAACTGGAACGGTCCGGCTCGCCCGCGGATTCACCTCTAGTACAAGCGCCTGATCCCCTTTGATCACAAATTGGATATTCATAATGCCCTTAAACGCTAATTTCTTCGCTATTTGTTCGGACGCAATATGCACCTGCTGTTTGATGTCCTCGCTGATGGAGACACTTGGTAAGATGGCAAAGCTGTCACCTGAATGGACGCCTGCTTTCTCAATATGCTCCACGATCGTTGGGATGAAGGTCGTTTTTCCGTCAGAAATCAGATCCACTTCAACTTCTTTTCCAGTGACATACTCATCAATTAAAATTGGATACGGCAAATGATCTGGCTGATCAAGTAGTGACGTCAAATGCGCTTCTGACTGGACAACAATCATGCCCATTCCGCCAATGACATACGATGGGCGAATTAACACAGGGTAACCGATGCTGTTAGCATGCATGAGCGCTTCTTCTTTTGAATGAGCTGTATTTCCTTTTGCATGAGATAGGTTCAGTTCATCAAGAAGCTGATAGAACAGATCACGATCTTCCAGCGCATCTAGCGTGTCAAAGGATGTACCTAACAACGTAATGCCCGCTTTTTCTAAGCCTTCTGCTACATTGATGGCAGTCTGTCCGCCAAATTGAACGATGACGAAATCAATTTGCTCTGCTTCCACAACGTTTAAGATGTGCTCTAATGTAATGGGCTCAAAATATAAACGATCTGCGATTTCATAATCCGTACTGACCGTCTCTGGATTGTTGTTCATCATGATCGTTTCAAAGCCAAGCTTTTGCAGGGTAAGAACGCCATGCACCGCACTATAGTCAAACTCGACTCCTTGCCCAATTCGAATTGGACCAGAGCCAATGATGAGTGCACGCTGTTTTGTTTTCTCTTGATGCTCTCCATCACTTTTGCCAAAGTATGTGGAATAGAAGTAGTTCGTTTTTGCATCAAATTCCGCTGCACATGTGTCGACAATCTTAAATGAAGCCGTAATGCCATATTCTTGACGAAGCTGTCTAATAGCCTCTTCACTATTGCCTGTTAGAAGAGCAATCGTTTCATCAAGGAAGCCCTTTTCCTTTACCTTTTTCAAGGTGTCTTTGGAGAGCGTTCCTTCATGGTTCTTCAATTCCTGTTCGAGAGTGATCATATTGCTGAACACATGTAAGAAGAATAGATCAATTTTCGTCGCTTGATGGATCGCTTCAACCGTTTCCTGTCTTGAAAGAAGCTCCATGACAGCGAAGAAACGTCGATCGTCTGGTGTTTTGACAAGCTCAAATAGTTGTTTAGTCGATTGGTCTTTCAATTCTGGCAGGTGGAAACCCTTTGTTTTGATTTCAAGAGAGGCGACCGCTTTTTGGATGGCTGACTCTAAATTACGGTCAATCGCCATGACTTCGCCAGTCGCCTTCATTTTTGTACCTAATTGCCGATCTGCCTGTTTAAATTTATCAAACGGCCAGCGCGGGAATTTCACGACGACATAATCGAGTGCCGGCTCAAAACTAGCATAAGTTGTGCCTGTGAGCGGGTTTTTCAGTTCGTCTAGTGTATAGCCTACCGCAAGCTTTGCTGCCATTTTAGCAATCGGATAGCCCGTTGCTTTTGAGGCAAGAGCAGATGAACGACTAACCCGCGGATTCACCTCAATGACAAAGTATTCTTTACTGAATGGATCAAGGGCAAATTGGATGTTGCATCCCCCGACTACATCGAGTGCTGAAATGATTTTCAGGCTCGCTGAACGAAGCATTTGATAATCCTGGTCTGTTAATGTTTGCGAAGGTGCAACGACAATCGAATCTCCTGTATGCACACCAACTGGATCGATATTTTCCATATTACAAACCGTAATACACGTATTTTGACGGTCTCTCATGACTTCATATTCGACTTCTTTAAAGCCCGCAATGCTTTTTTCAACTAAACACTGATGAATCGGGCTCGCTAAAAGGGCTCCTTCAATAAGTGGTTTAAACGCTTCTTCTGTTAAAGCGATTCCGCCGCCCTTACCGCCAAGTGTGTATGCTGGTCTTAGAATGACTGGGAAGCCTACTTCTTTTGCAAATTGAATGGCATCCTTTGCATTATCCACAATTTCACTATCTGGCACAGGTTCGTTCAACTGCTTCATGAGAGCACGGAATTTCTCTCGATCTTCACCGTTTTCAATTGTTTCAACTGACGTTCCGAGCAGGGTTACCCCGTGCTTTTTCAGCACACCGGCTTTTTCGAGCTCGACAGCAAGGTTTAAAGCGGTCTGTCCGCCAAGGTTGGCTAAAAGACCATCTGGTTTTTCCTTTTCGATGATTCTTGTCACTGAATCAACTGAAAGCGGTTCAAAATAGATTTCATCAGCAAATGATTCGTCTGTCATAATGGTTGCTGGGTTGTTATTCACTAAAATGACTTTGTAGCCCTCTTCTTTTAGGGCCATACATCCTTGTGTTCCTGAGTAATCAAATTCAGCTGCCTGACCAATGATGATTGGACCAGACCCGATGACTAGAATGGTTTGTATGCTTTGATCTTTAGGCATGTGCAACTTCTCTCCTTGCTTGTTTCACTTTCTCAATAAAATCATCGAATACCCATTCACTTTCAGCAGGACCTGGGTGTGCTTCTGGATGAAATTGAACTGACATAATGAGCTTCTCTTTATGAATGAATCCTTCGACAGATCCATCATTAACATGAAGGAATTTCACGTCCACTTCTTTGTCATTCATGCTTTTTTCATTCACCACATAGCTGTGATTCTGACTTGTCATGAAAACACGTTTGGATTCTGTATCTTGTACAGGGTGATTCGCCCCGCGGTGGCCAAATGGAAGCTTATACGTATCCCCGCCAAGTGCAAGAGCGATTAATTGATGACCTAAGCAGATTCCAAGTGTCGGGAAGGTCATCATGATGTCATGAATGGTTTTTAAATATGGCTTCATTGTTTTGGGATCTCCAGGTCCATTCGATAGCAGGACCGCATCTGGCTTAATCTCAAACACCTTTTCCAGCTGTTTGTACGGAATGACGGTTACTTTACAGCCGCGCGCTTCAAGCGAATCTGCTATTGATTTTTTAAAGCCAAAATCAATAAGCGCTACATGTTCCTCGCCGCTGCCTTGAGTGTAGATTTCATCGTCTGTCACCTGTGCGATCACATTGTCTTGTTTCATGGCCGGCGGTGTTTCGTTTTCGTCTACACTGATCACAGCGTTCATCGTCCCATTTGCCCGGATGTTTTGCACGACTGCACGTGTATCGGTATGAGTCAGAAGTGGAATGTTCCACTTCTGTAAATAATCTTTTAAGCTAACCGCTGCAAGATGGTGAGAGAAATGATCCGCTGCTTCATACACAACGACAGCTTTCACTTGTGGTTTTTTGCTCTCAAAGTCTTCATGATTAATACCGTAATTTCCGATGAGTGGATATGTGAAAACAATGATTTGTCCCTTATAGGAAGGGTCTGTGAGCACCTCTTGGTAACCTGTCATCCCTGTAAAGAAAACCACTTCACCTGTCATGCCAGCTTCTCCTGTCAGTTCTCCTTCAAAAGAGGCTCCATCTTCTAAATTTAAATAACCTTTCATGCTTGTGTCACCCCAAATTGAATAATTAGTAATATAAATGCATTTTTATGCGTTTTGGTGTAAAAAAATTTATACTGTCACTGTTTCATTTGCTAAAACATGAGTCATCGCTTCTATTGCTTGATCTATTTCTGCTTTTTCTACATTCAGCGGAGGCAATAACCGAATCACATTCGGACCAGCTGGAAGTACTAGCAACCCCTGTTCTCTCAGAGCTGTGATATAATCTCCGACTGGCTGATGACATTCAACCCCTGCCATCAATCCTTTTCCGCGTACTTCTTTTACGATATTCAGTTGTTTCAGATCTTGTAGTTTTTCTAGCAGATAAGCGCCTTTTTCTTTGACTTCTGTCAGAAACTCATCTTTGAAAATGACATCGAGTGTTGCATTCACAGCAGCCATGGCAAGCATGTTGCCACCAAAAGTTGTTCCATGTGAACCTGGTGAGAATGCGTCTCCTAAAGCCTTTTTCCCGATGACTGCACCGACTGGGAAGCCATTTCCTAATCCTTTAGCAGAAGAGATAATATCAGGATCAAGTCCCGTCTGTTCGTATGCAAATGCTGTTCCTGTACGTCCAATACCCGTTTGAATCTCATCTACGATCAGAAGTGCTTCATGCTTTTGGCAAAACGCTTGAACAGCTTCTAGAAATTCTGTTGTCGCTGGATTTACGCCACCTTCTCCTTGCACAACCTCAAGCATCACCGCTGCCACATCATCGACTTCACATGCAGCAATAGCGTCTGGGTCATTGAACGGGACATAATGAAAGCCTTCCAGCATGGGACCAAAACCCGTTTTGATTTTATCTTGACCTGTAGCAGCCATACCAGCATACGTGCGCCCATGAAAAGAGTGCAGAAATGTCACGATGTTTGTTTTCCCTGTTGCTTTACGCGCTAATTTGATTGCACCTTCATTTGCCTCAGCTCCGCTATTACAGAAAAACACGAGATCCCCTGAACTGTTTGCAGCCAGTTTTTCTGCTGCTTTTTCTTGCAGTCCATTTTCAAATAGATTCGATACATGCCAGACGTGATCAAGCTGTTTCTTGATGGCTTGATTGACCTTTGGGTGATTGTGACCGAGATTTGTGACCGCAATGCCTTGTATAAAGTCTAAATATTTTTTCCCTTTTGTATCGACTGCCCAAGAACCTGCTGCCTCTTGAATTTCAACACTCCACCGTCCATAAGTTTGAAAGAGATGACTCACAGGACCGCCTCCTTTTCCTTCACAATTCTTGTTCCTTTAAAGGTTTCCCCTGTAAAGATACTGCCTTTGCCATTGACGATCATGACTTCATCCACATCTCCTGATAAAGCACTCAAAGCGGATTGCACTTTTGGAATCATTCCCCCGGAAATAATGCCTTCATCAATGAGCGTGAGAGCTTCTTGTTCGGTGACGACATCTAATAGCTCGCCATTTTTTAAAATGCCTTCCACATCTGTAACAAACATGAGCTTATCAGCTTTCATCGCTCCTGCGACAGCTGATGCTGCTAAATCAGCGTTTACGTTTAACGTTTGGCATTCCTCTGTCATAGACAACGGTGCAATCACAGGAATAAATTGTTTTTCCATTAATGCTTCTGCCATCTCTGGATGCACTTCTTTGATTTCACCAACGTACCCGTACACGTCTTGATTAAGAAAATCAGCGACAAGCATCTGACCATCTTTCCCAGACACGCCGACAGATGAGATATCATGCTTTGCGAGCTCTGACACAAAGTATTTATTGACCGTTCCTGAAAGGACCATTTCCGCTACCTCTAATACTGGCTTCGTTGTTTTGCGCTGCCCGTCAACAAATTCTGTTTCCACTTCTAATTTTTGCAGCATGTTCGTGATTTCAGGGCCTCCGCCATGGACGATAGCCAGCTTAAATCCAGCAGCTTGAAGTGAGCGGACATTTTCGTAAAAGGTATCTGAAAGTTCTCGAATGACACTGCCTCCACACTTGAATACGATCGTTTTATCCATGTCTATCTCCTTCATTATGTGCGATAGCTCGCGTTAATTTTCACATAATCATAGGTAAGGTCACAGCCCCATGCCGCTGCCTGACCATTCCCCTCATTCATTTGAATCAAAATCGTGATCTCATCCTGCTCTAAATACGCTTTTGCTTCCTCTTCTGAGAATGGCTGCGGTTCATTATGTTTAAACAGACATTGTCCACCTAAATACACTTCTACCTCTTGTGGTGTGACGGACGCTGCGCTATGGCCAATCGCTCCAATGATACGCCCCCAGTTGGCGTCGGTGCCGTATACGGCTGTTTTCACTAGGCTTGAACCGACGATTTTCTTCGCTATGATGCCGGCTTCTAAATGATTTTTAGCGCCAGCGACTTGCGCTTCAATTAATTTCGTTGCACCTTCTCCGTCTCTTGCAATCTCTTTGGCAAGATCCTCACAAGCTAGCTTTAATCCTTCTTTGAACAATGGCCATTCTGGATGCTCTTCATTTAGCACATCATTTTCTGCCATGCCATTTGCCATCACGAGTACCATATCGTTTGTCGATGTTTCTCCGTCGACAGTAATTTGATTAAAGGTCACATCGGTAATATCACGCAGTGCATTTTGCAGAGCGTCTTGTTCGACATTTGCATCCGTTGTCACGAAACCAAGCATCGTTGCCATGTTTGGATGAATCATACCTGAGCCCTTCGCTGCACCTGAAATGAGAATCTCTTTGCCGTTTATCGTCAGGGTGTATGTTGTGTTTTTAATGACTGTATCTGTCGTTAAGATTGCCTCTTCAAAATGACCATTTCCTGCTTTTGCTTCTTTCAGCTGAGTGATGCCTTTTTTGATTTTCTCCATATCCAGACACTCTCCAATGACACCAGTAGAAGAAACAGCAATGTAATCAGGTTCTACCCCTAACATATCTGCGCAAGCTGCCTGCATTTCGTATGCGTCCTTCAAACCTTGCTCACCGGTACATGCATTGGCGATGGCACTATTGACAATGACCCCTTTTAATTGCCCTGTCTTTTTTAAGCTTTTCTGAGTGACTTGTAGAGGCGCAGCTTGAAAGTGACTTTGTGTGTATACCGCTGCACTCGCTGCCGGCACTTCACTGACGATCAGTCCGAGGTCTTTTTTTGAATAACGTAATCCAATATGAATCCCCTTTGCTTCAAAGCCTTTTGGTGATGATACGTCACCGTCTATTTTAACAATGCTTTTTTCATTCAATTCGATCATGTTTGTTGTCTCCCCTGTTCTTATGGATAGAGAGGTGTCATTGTGAGGCCCGCCTCTTCATCTAAGCCTTTGATGATGTTGAAGTTTTGAACCGCTTGGCCGGCTGCGCCCTTCATGAGATTGTCGATCACAGACACAATCGTGAGTCTGCCTGTACGTTCATCTAAATGAAAGCCAATGTCACAGAAATTACTGCCGTATACTTCCCTTGTTTGCGGATACACCCCGTGATCTCTCACTCTGACAAAATAGGAATCTTCATAAAAGCCTTTCATATGCTTCATCAATTCCTCTTTTGTGATATCTGATTTCAGCTGGGTATACATCGTCGCCATAATCCCCCTTGTCATCGGGACAAGGTGCGTTGAAAATGTGATATTCGCCGTGTGCGGATTCCATTCTCTTAATATTTGCTCTATTTCAGGTGTATGTTGATGTTCATTTACCTTATAAATTTTGAAGTTGTCGTTTAGCTCTGAAAAATGCGTTCCAAGTGAGGCAGATCGTCCTGCACCGGACACTCCTGTTTTTGCATCTATGATGATCATAGATTCATCGATTAGATTCTGTTTCATCAGCGGTGCTAAACCGAGAAGAACTGCGGTAGGGAAGCACCCTGGATTTGCAATAACTTCAGCCTGCTCAATCGTTTCACGATTCAATTCAGATAACCCGTACACAGCTTGTTGAACAGATGCTTGATCAGCTGCCCTTCGTTTATACCAAGCTTCATAGGTTGCACCGTCTTGAATGCGCAAATCACCTGATAAATCAATGATAGGCACTCCTTGGTTCATGAGCTTCGGTGTGAGTTCACTTGATACGCCTGCTGGTGTCGCTAAAAACACAGCATCTGTTTCTCGCACAATGGCAGCAGGATCAATGGCTTTTAATGTTTGATCAGTAATCGTTGTGAGATGCGGATAAGATTGACTGTATAATTGCCCATCACCACTCGATGAATACAATATACATTCATCCACGTGTGGATGTTGCTTGAAGATACGAACTAATTCCGCACCACCGTATCCCGTAGCACCTATAATACCTATTTTCAACGTCAATACACCCTCTTGATCTTTGTGAAATTATTTAACATTATAACATGTATAAAAATTAATTCAATTGTATATTTAATATTTCTTTTCATTTTTTTTCATAAAAAAATCCACATATCTACGTGAGATATGCGGATTTATCTTTCATATTTCATCAAGATGATCATGAGAGCACTGCATAAATATATGATAGAGCTTGCATAAAAAATGAAGTAAACGGTGAAGAAATCTGCAAACAGGCCGCCAAGCATAATTGCTATCGATGAAAAAAGAGCTGTCCAAAAATGATAGCGGCCGACCTCCTTCATTCTTTTATTCTCTGTTGTCAGTTCCGTAACGATGAGTTTTTCCCCGTGCTTTTGAAAGCCGCCTAGTGCACCAAGTGCCAGCTGAATCATATACACTTGCGCGACTTCTGTTATATGCGGAAATAGCAGCAAAAGAAATGCCATACCGAACGAATGAATAATCAAAAAGAGCCGCCTATCGGTGGTTTCGGGCAGTTTCCCTAAAAGTAAATGAATAAACGCTCCGCTTAAACCAAACAGGCCATAGGCAAGACCAAACTGAGAGTAGCTTGATCCAACATTTTTAATAAAAAGAATGTAAAAAGGGAAAATCAAACTGCTGGCGAAAAACAGCAGACTTTGTGAGTAGACGAACCATTTCATTGCTTTTGCATTCATTGTGTATTGTACCTTTCATAAAAGTAATTGATAAACCTGCCGTCCGGATCTGCTTGCTTTTTCTTTTGGAAGAACACATCCGTTTTAGGATACGCCTGTTTCATTTGTACCTTCGTTTGATAAGGCATGTACGGTAAGTAATAGCTTCCATGGTGCCGTAGCGTGATATCTGTCATTTGCCGGATGATCCGCTCTGCTTCTGCCTTCTCTTCTTTCTTAAAACCATAATTCACTAAAAGAACAAGGGCAAACATATCTTCTTTCGCATATGAGAGATCCGCTTTTTCATTTTTTTGTACGTAGCGGATCGTGATGTTCATTAAATTCAAATCTTCCTGTTGTAAAAAGTGTCTCATTTCATCGATATACGCACGAAAGCGATCCACTGGTACGAAATATTCCTGCAGTACATCTGTGTCTGACTCATTCTCATAGTCTAAAAAAGCAGAATCTGAGCGCATCACATTATTTCTTGTGATCAGCTGATCATTTTGACTTTGGAAATACTTCTTTTGCAAATTCCATAGCAGATCTTTCCCCATATCAAACCTTCTTGAAAGACCGAGCATAAATTTGAGTGGCATAACGAGTTGATCCTCTTTCAGCTCTTGATATGATTCGATCTCTTGTTGTGAAGTGAGGGAATAATTCGTTACATACATCTCTTTCAAAAAGTTGGTTTTCGATGTTGAGATTCTGGCAAGATGCATGCGTACTTGTTTATTTTGTTTGACATGTTTTTGAAAATAATCAGTGTATTCATCGTAATTTAGAGAGGTTGTCTCCATTTTATATAATTCATCCTTTGTTAAGGAAAGTTCAACATCTAAAATGACACCGAACAAGCCGTACCCTCCAATAACGGCAGTAAATAAATCATCGCCTGGCTTCACTGTGATAATCTCACCATCTGCTTTTAACAGTCTGAAAGAACGAACGGTGTCAATGAGTGATCCGTAGCGAATGTCACGTCCATGTGCGTTTGCACTGAGGGAACCGCCAATCGTAAAGATGTTCTGTGATTGCATGACCTTCACGGCAAGACCATATGGGTTGACATATCTTTGTATATCATCCCATGTAGCGCCGCTTTGGACACGGATGGTTTTCTTTTTTTTATCAAATGCTAAAATTTGGCGGAATTCTGTCATATCGAGCACGATGCCATTTTCATAATACGTGTGGCCGCCCATGCTATGCTGTTTGCCGGCAATGGATATCGGCAGGTTTTTTGCTTTCGCTTCTTCTACTACTTCTTTTAAAGTATCTATTTCTTTACCTTGAACGACTTTTTTTATTTTAACAGGCATGAGATGACTGACATCTGTAAATGCCTCAAGGTCTTGTTTTTTGTGTGCTTGCTCCTCACGAATGGTGATTGATGTAAAAAATGCAGCAGCATATCCCATCAAAAGAACGATCCACAACCATTTTCGTTTCATTATAGGTACTCCGTTCTATAAAAATTACATTCATTATATCAAACCATACTCTCCCCCACCTTAATTTTTCATAAAAAAACCCGGTACGAGTGTTCCTCATACCAGGCATTTTCATTTGTGCTTATTGAATACCGAGCGCGATTTTTGCGTATCTTGACATTTTGTCTCGTGTCCAAGGCGGATTCCATACGATGTGAACTTCTGTTTCTTTCACTTCTGGAAGATCACTTAATGCTTTTTTCACTTCATCCACGATAACTGGTGCAAGGGGACATCCCATTGATGTTAAGGTCATCGTGATATCCGCTTTTCCATTCTCATCAAGATCGACATCATAGACAAGTCCAAGGTTGACGATGTCGACATTCAGCTCAGGGTCAATCACCTGTTCTAGGGCGCCTAAAATATTTTCTTTCAATGCTTCATCCATGATATCCACTCCTTTTCCATTAGTATAACGTACTTTTTCTTTTGACTAAACGTTTGTGCTTTTCAGATGTGTCACAAACCAGTCAATCGTTTCAAACATTGCCTGTCTTGAGACCTTATGGCCAGCTTGTCCATCTGTAATAAAACGAATCAGGTGCGGATCTTCTTTATATTGGGTTGCTACTAACTCGTCATAAAGAGCTTTTGCATGCCGATAAGGGACAACTGGATCGTTTTCTGCATGCCAGAATAACAGCGGTCTTTTGTTTAATCGATCTGTTTGCAGCGTTAAATCATAAGGACGCAGCGCGTCTAATTGCTGATGAATCTCTTCGTCTGTAATTTCTTTCATCAACCCTTTGTTCCGCATATTCATGATTTGTGCTTGTAGGAATGTCGTATATTTCGGACTGCCCATCAAGCTAACTGCCGCTTTAATCCAATCATGCTTGGCGAGTGCACCAAAGGTCGTGATGCCGCCCATGGAAGTACCTGCAACACCGATCAGATCGGCTTCAATCAATTGTTTTTCTTGAAAATATGTTTTGAGTATATCGATTTCATGTATTTCGTTCAGGACAATTTCCCAGAACCTTGACGCCAGTTCCTCTAAGCTGAGGTTTTCTGATCTTACACCATGATAAGCACAGTCAGGCAAAATCACTCTCATGCCTTTTTCCGCCAAATGAAAGGCGAAGTGTAAGTTGTGCTCGCGTGCACTTGTAAATCCGTGTATAAAAAATACAAGCGGCAGCGGTTTGTTTTTATTTTCAGCTTTTACGATATGTAAAAATGGAATATCGCGCGCAATTTGCTCATCAATGGTGATCACAGCCTATGAATCCTCCTTTATCATTCCCGTCTTTGTTTATTTTAACATGTAGACAACAAAGATGTGATAAAGATACACTATAGGTAGAGGCGCCGCAAGAACTGCCTCCTATCACTTACAGATCAAAGGAGATTTTATGGAGACTAAACCTTATCTAATCGCACTTGACCTGGATGGCACGTTATTAAAAGATGATAAAACCATCTCTACACACACACTTGACGTCATTCAAAAAGTGAAAGACAGCGGGCATCATGTCTGTATTTCGACCGGACGGCCATTTCGTTCCAGCTCTCCTTATTATCAGCAATTACAGCTTGATTCACCCATTGTGAATTTTAATGGAGCGTTTGTCCATCATCCTCTTGATGAAAAATGGGGAAGATTTCATACGTCACTTGATCTTCAAGTCGTTAAACAGCTTGTAGACATTAGTGAGGAGTATAAAGTACACAATGTGCTAGCTGAAGTGTTAGACGATTTGTATTTCCATTATCATGATGAGAAGCTCATTGATATATTTAATATGAATGCAAATAAAGTTACTGTTGGAGACCTTCGGGACAACCTTGGAGAGAATGTGACGAGCGTGTTAATTCACGCAAAAGAAGAGGACGTTGGAGCCATTCGAAGCTATTTATCAGATGTTCATGCAGAAGTGATTGATCATAGGCGATGGGCTGCTCCGTGGCACGTGATTGAGATCATTAAAACAGGCATGAACAAGGCCGTTGGACTGCAAAAGATCAGTGATTATTACGGCGTTCCACAGGAGCGGATTGTGGCATTCGGAGATGAAGACAATGATTTAGAAATGCTTGAATTTGCTGGATGCGGTGTGGCTATGGGCAACGGAATTGATGCTGTGAAACGTATTTCAAATGAAGTCACTGATACAAACGAACAAGATGGGATTGCAAAGTTTCTAACGAATTACTTCTCGCTTTAATTTTTCCATTCATACATAGCAGATGGAAGCGGGCATACTACCTTTAGACAGGTTGTCCTGTCAGCTTGTGTAAAGGGGCGGATTCCGAATGGGTAAAAGAAGCAAATCGAAACGCTTTATACAACAAGGTAAAGATTCAGTCAGTCTGCATGATGCACGTTTTCCTTATCGTTCTACGCTTGAAGAAGCTGCGGAGGACAGGGGAAACATGAAGACTGATGCTTCTGGAGGTTCATTGTGAGAAACGAACTTTTTGATCAAGCCAAATCATTTACTGAAGAAGCCCTTACTTCTTCATTTTCATCTGGGTTAGAGCGTCAACAGGCGGTCAAACGAGCCAAAAATGCCGTATCATCTGCATTTGCCAATTCGACAGATGCAGAAAGAAACCAGCTGCATACCTTCCAAGACTTGCTCGATGATCTCTAACATAAAAAAGCTGTCCACACCATTGGACAGCTTTTTCTGATTCTCATGAAGCTGAAAGCACTTATTTCACTTGGAACGTTTTCTTTTCCGTGATTTGCTTCAGCCCTTCTGCTTTTCCTTTAAATGTGACGACCGCTTCATACGTTCCCGGCTTGACACCATTTGACCACGTATCTTGAAAATCATAGGCTTCGCCTTTCTGTAGTACAAATGATTGGATGGCCTGAGTGAACATACGGTCTTTTGAGTAGCGGTATTGTTCATTTCCGTTTTCATCATACACACTGAGCTCGAATTTCTGGCTTGTGTTAAAGGTAAATTCAATATCTCGATCTGATTCATTTTTCAGTGACATGTTAAATTGAACCGAAGAACCTTTCTGGACGGGGTCTACTGTGAGTACAACCGTTTTTTCTCCCATTTGACCGGATACCTCCTTGTTTGGTTCATCCTTTTTTTGTTGTCCACAAGCGGTTAAAATCAATACAACGAGAAGAAGCACCAACCCTTTTTTCATTCGCTACCCACCTTTTAATCTCGTCTGAAAAATCCAAGAATATTAGTTGTTTGCACAATATTTGTAAAGGCTTTTGGATCGACTTCTTTAATAATTTGTTCAAGTTCATACAACTCATACCTTGTAATGACGATCACCATCATTTCTTTTGGCTCATTGGTAAAAGCTCCCTTTGCAGGTACAGTCGTAATACCTCTGACCATTTTTCCATAAATGGCTTCCTTGATTTCATCAGCCTTCTTTGTCACAATCATCGCGGTCAGCTTCTCATGTCTTGTATGGATGGCATCAATGACCCTTGTGGTCACATACAGTGTGACAAGGGTATATAATGCTTTCTCCCAACCTTGTAATAATCCTGCTGTAAAAATGATGATACCATTTAAAATGAAGAAATACGTGCCGACTGGTTTATCCTTCCACTTCGCTAAGATCATGGCTATGATGTCGAGTCCGCCTGTCGATGCCCCAAATTTGAGCGTGATCCCAATCCCTACTGCTGATATCACGCCGCCAAACACAGCATTTAGTAAAATATCATGTGAAACACTCGTTTCTGGTAAGATGCCGAGGAAAATGGTCGTCAGGGCCACACTGATGATGCTGTAAAACGTAAAGGAACGGCCCACTTTCATCCACCCTAAAATGCCGACTGGAATATTTAAAATAAATAATAGAATCCCTGTGGATACATAAAATGGCGCATATTGATCCATTAAGCTAGATAACAGCTGGGCTACCCCTGTAAACCCACTCGCGTATACATCAGCTGGAATTAAGAATAAATTTAGTCCAATCGCATTGAGCAGTGCACCAATGACGACGACAATGAGTTTTTTTGCTTCTCCGATGAACATATTGTCATTCCTCCACTTACCATTCTCTCTATGGTTTTCCCTAAAATTTAGAATTTGAACACGAAAAGTTGATTTCTGTGATATAGTTAGGCTAAAAAGTTGTAAAATATGGCTGATTTTTTTAGAAAGAAGGGATTTTGATGACTGTTCATATCATAGCAGACAGTGCTGCTGATCTGCCTCTTTCTTATTATGATGAACATAACATGACGGTTATTCCGCTCCGTGTATTGCTTGGCGAGCAGGAATTTGAAGATTTGGTCACCATTGAACCAAAACAAGTATTTGATGCGATGAGACAAGGTGCTAGCCCAAAAACGTCACAAGCTTCACCAAACCGAATCAAAGAAGCCTTTGTTTCTCTCGCACAAACCCATACATCTGCAATCTATGTTGCCTTCTCATCAGAGCTTTCTGGTACATATCAAACCGCTGTGATGATGGCAAACGAAGTGAAGGAAGAATACCCTGATTTTGATTTACGAATCATTGATTCTAAATGTGCTTCACTCGGCTATGGGCTTGCTGTCAAACACGCTCAATCACTTGCCATTGACGGAAATACAATACAAGAAATTGAAACGTCTGTAAAGCATTTTTGCGAATCTTTACAACATATTTTTACTGTAGACGATTTATCGTATTTAGCAAGAGGCGGAAGAATTAGTAAAGCGTCCGCATTTGTTGGCGGTTTATTGAGTATTAAGCCCATTTTACACGTCGAGGATGGAAAGCTCATCCCCCTTGAGAAAATCCGCGGACGTAAAAAGCTGTTGAAACGCATTATTGAACTGATGAAAGAACGTGGAACGGATTGGTCAAATCAAACTGTTGGCATTAGTCATGGTGATGATCCTGCACTTGCAGAAGACATGAGACAATTGATTGAAGCCGAATTTCATCCAAAAGAAATTGATATTCAGATTGTCGGCGCAGCTGTTGGGTCCCATTCAGGCCCAGGTACGCTTGCCATCTTCTTTACAGGCAAACCATCATAAAAAGCACCCTTCCCTGACACATCACGGGAAGGGTGCTTTTCTTATGACTTATGAAAGTTTAAAACGGTGGACGGTTTCATTTAACCTTGCCGTCATACTCATCAGTTCTTCTACCTGTTTGTTCATTTGATGGAAAGATTGCAGCTGTTCATTGGCCGAGGCAGAAATTTCTTCACTGCCAGCTGCTGTTTCTTCTACAACCGCACTAATATTTTCAATCGAGTTGAGTACTTGTCCGCCAAGCTCTGTTGATTGAACAATTTGGTCATTTAAGACCGCCATTTCTCGTTTAATGTGCTGCGCTTTTGTTTCTATATCTTCAAAGGAGTGTGAGGTTTTGTCCATCGCATCCTGCTGTTGAAGTGAAAGCTTGACTCCTTCTTTGACAGTTTGACTAATGGATTGAATGCCTCTTTCAATATGACTGACCATATCAAAGATTTGTCTTGTAGCGTTAGATGATTCGTCAGCTAGCTTACGAATTTCATCTGCTACAACGGCAAAGCCTTTTCCAGCCTCACCTGCTCTTGCCGCTTCAATCGCTGCATTTAGCGAAAGTAAGTTTGTTTGATCCGCAATGTCAGAAACTGTTTTGGCCATAGCCGAGATCCCGCTAGCATATTGCGTGAATTCTCCTGCCGACTGCTCGATTTGCCTTGTGGCATGTGTATTTTTTTCAATCGCCGTTTTGGTTTCTGTTAACGTGTGCTTTCCACTTTCCACTGCTTCTATCGCATCCCCTGTACTTTGGATGACTGTTTGTGAACGTTCGGAATTTTTACGTCCATGCTGATCCATCTTTTCAATCAAGCTAACGCCATGCTGGAGATCCTCTGAAATGGCCTGTGACCCATTTGCCATTTCGTCTGTCGAGACAGATACTTGATTTGCAGATTCCATCAGCTTTTTGTTTTCATCATCTAACTGGATCGAGAATGTCTCTACTTGACTTGAGACATTACTGATTTCTTTAATCAAACTAATCAGTTGATCTGTCATTTGATTAAAGGATTCATTCAAGCCGCCGATTTCATCCTTACGCTGAATGTCCATTCGCTCGACAGCAAGGTTGCCTTCTGCGATCTGCTTCGCTCGGTAGGAAAGTGATTTAATCGGTGTCACGATGGATCTTGTTAATCCAATATTTAAAAAGACAGCAATGACAATCAGTGTGAGGGCTGCGACGAGTGCACTTGTGATGATCCATTGCACATTATCCGCTGTATTCTCTAGATTTTGTTTATATGCTTCTTCTGCTCTTTTATTCATTGTATGGATGTCGTTTAAAACACCATCAATTCTTGCAGCGACCCGTCTTGCATCTGATGCGTTTTTTTCACCAATGGCATTATTTGCTTCCTTGGTCCACGTGTCATATTTTGCATTTAACCTTGTTAATTCATCTTTATTTATATTTCCTGCGTGTTTGTTTAACGTTTGCAGCTGTTTTTTTGCTGTAGAAATACCGGTTTGAACAACCTCTAGCTGTTCATCAGAAAGGGTCATTGAATAATTGGTCATGGTTTGTTCGACGCTTTCAAAGCTTGCCTTCGTTTTTTGAACATTTAATAAGGCTTGAACTTCTGTTTCATTCGATGATTGGATCTTTGTCATACTGACAATGATAAAGGCGATGACGCCAACTGCTAAAAGAAGTGAGACGAGTGAGTTGAGTAAAATTTTGATGCGCAAGCTCATGATGCGTCCCCCTCATCTTTTAGCAATTGCTGCTTCAGTACATTTACTTTTTTGGTCAATGTTTCAGCATCTTTGAGCACCCGAATTCTTGCCATATCGATTCCGTCATTGTTTAAGTCGTAGATAACATGCCCATTTTTGATTTGATTGCTCTTGACGAGCTGTTCGCTGAATTGATAGACCACTTCATCGACTTTTTTTACCATGGACGAAATCACCGCTTTTTCAGCGGTGTAGTACTGATCACTATCTACACCAATGGCATATTTGCCCTGCGCTTGCGCTTCTTTTAATACACCGACACCTGTATAGCCAGCTGCGGCATATAAAACGTCTGCTTTCTTTTTGATCATGCCTTTGGCTATTTTACTGCCTTTGTCCGCATCACTAAACGTATTAGCATAGGTGGATAAGATCTTGATGTTCGGATTCACTGATTTGGCGCCTTTTTGGAACCCTTTTTCAAAACGATGGATCAACTCCGCATCGACACCGCCAACAAATCCAATGACATCACTTTTCGTTGTCATGGCAGCAAGTGCGCCCGCTAAATAGCTGCCTTGCTCTTCTTTAAACGTCACGGAGGTCACATTTTTCAGCTCAGATACGGCATCGATGAGCAAAAAGTGCTTCTTCGGATATTTCTTTGCGACTTTTTCTAAGTCTTCTTGCATACTAAAGCCTACCCCGATGACGAGATCATTGCCAGCTTTTACAAGCTCGGTCAGTCCTTTTTCATATGTATCGGTTTCTGCAATTTCTCTATAATCAAATTCAATACCTAGGTCATCACGTGCTTTTTCTAATCCTTTAAACGATGAATCGTTAAATGATTGATCACCAAGACCATCATCTGTGAGCATAACGCCAATATGCTTCGCATTTGATGCTGGTGGTTCCCCTTGTTGATTGCTGCATGCGGTGAGCACCATAAGCACGGCTACCAACAGAAGCAATGAAATTTTCACTTTCATCCAAATACACACTCCTTTTGTCATCCTTACTCCTTTCTTATCGGATTTGAGAGGCGTTGTTTCAATGATTAAGTGAAGGTTTTTCAGCTTTTTTCATGACTTTTTTCACTAAAAAAACCCATTATTTATCACAAATATAAAAAAAGGGATAAAACCATGATGATTTTATCCCTTTTTCTTCATTTCAGTGTGATATGAAAACCCATGAGGTTAGGGTTCTCTTTCACGCTGCTCATTTTTTCTCGTATGTCCAGCCCTCTTTTTGGTAGACTAGGCCGTTTTTCATCAAATGACCTAATGCTCGTTTAAAGGCTGCCTTGCTCATTTGGAATCGTTCACGGATGTCTTCTGGATCACTTTTGTCTCCATAAGGCATAGCACCATTTCTCGTTTTCATATAGGTTAAGATTTCTTCTGCATCGACAGATAACGCTTCCTGTTTTCTAGGGAGCAGAGAAACGTTCACGGTCCCATCCTCTTTCACTGCAATGACACGTCCTGTCACGGTCGATCCTAATCTTGGTTCTTCCTTTCGTTCCGTGCGGTGGATAAACCCTCGCACGCCTGTATCTGTCAGCATAAACGAGCCTGTCGCAATTAAGCGATAAATCGTACCAGTGATTTCTTTGTTCATTAAGGTTTCGGGTGCCTCGGTAAACAATTCACTGATCACATCTTCAGTGGCTGGCTTTGCGAACATTCTGCCGTAGCTTGTGACTTTCAGCATACAGTAAAGTTTGTCTCCTTTTTTCGGCCATGCTTCCTCAAAAGGCGGTAGATGTTCTGTTGCAACAAGTGCATCCTTTGAAAGCCCAACATCCACAAATGCGCCCATGTCTTCTAGGACGTCTACGACTTCTACCCAGCCATATGTATGCGCATTGATTGTCGGTATTTTCATCGTCGCAGCTAGTCTTTCTTCATGATCTACGTATAAGTAGACCTCTACTTCATCTTGGTCACCAATATCTTCTGTCATTTCACTGCGGTGCAAGAGGACAGAATCTTCACCATCTGTCAAAAAGTAACCGTATTCCATCTCGTTCTCTATTTGCAAGGTCAGTTGCTCACCTGGTCTCATGTTCTCTTCCTTCCTATCTGCTCATAAAAGAGCGTTCGTTCATCTTTTGATTCACTTTATTCTACTATACTTCTCCTCACATGAACATCTCTAGTTCTGTTAGCTAAAGTGGTCAAACCGAACGCGATTTATACCGCTGCTGGCAGAACTCTTTGACTCATCTCTTTGATAAAGTTTCTTCTTCTCCACGTTGCATGATAAAATAGACGCAATATCTATCCATGGAGGTCATGTGTTATGGCAAAAGAAAGCTCATTTGACATTGTATCAAAGGTTGAACTGCCTGAGGTGCAAAACGCCGTTCAAGCAGCGCTGAAGGAAATTAAAAACCGTTATGATTTTAAAGGAAGTAAAAGTGATATTTCTCTTGAAAAAGAGGAGCTCGTGCTCATCTCTGATGATGATTTTAAGCTGGAGCAGCTAAAAGATGTACTTGTGTCAAAGCTGATCAAACGAAATGTTCCAACTAAAAACATCGACTACGGAAAAACCGAGCATGCCCTTGGCGGAACCGTACGCCAGCGCGCGAAGCTGATCAGCGGAATTGATCAAGACAACGCCAAAAAGATCAATGCACTCATTAAGCAATCCGGCATCAAAGTGAAGTCACAGTTTCAAGATGACCAAGTGCGTGTAACAGGAAAAAATAAAGATGATTTACAAGAGGTTATTTCTCTTATGCGCAAGGCAGATTTACCGATTGACGTTCAATTTATAAATTTTCGATGAATTTCAAATTTTCCATTGATTATTTCCGATTTTTTCGATACAGTGGATGGAAGTTCAATTTATTGACATGTTCATATCGCTTTCTTATCAAGAGAGGCAGAGGGACTGGCCCTGTGAAGCCTCAGCAACCGGTGTAGTAGAAATATATTTTCTATGACCAAGGTGCTAAATCCAGCAAGCAACTGCTTGGAAGATAAGAAGAAGAATTACGATACAGCCAAAAAGTCTTCTTCTTATCAGAAGGCTTTTTTTGTTACATAAAAATAAGGAGGAAACCAATGGGCCTATTACAAGACTTACAAAACCGCGTACTGATTGCTGACGGTGCAATGGGAACACTTTTATACTCTTACGGCATTGACCGCTGCTTTGAAGAATTAAATTTATCGAAAGAAGATGAAGTAAGGCGCGTGCACGAAGCATATGTGCAGGCTGGTGCGGACATCATTCAAACAAATACGTACGGCGCAAATTATATTAAACTATCCCGCTACGGCTTAGAGGAAGAAACAAAGCGCATCAATACAAAGGCGGTACAAATCGCAAAAGCAGCCGCCGGCTCTGCTTATGTCCTTGGAACGATCGGCGGCATTCGAACGTTTAACAAAAATGCCTATACAATTGAAGAAATTAAACGAAGCTTTAGAGAGCAGCTGTACATTCTATTAAATGAGCAGCCCGATGGATTATTGCTAGAAACGTATTATGACATGGAAGAAGCGAAGGCCGTTCTCCAAATTGCACGAAAAGAAACGACTCTCCCGATTGTCATGAACGTCTCCATGCATGAACAAGGTGTGTTGCAGGATGGAACACCGCTCAAGGATGGTTTATCTGAATTGTCCTCTCTTGGCGCAGACGTCGTTGGCATCAACTGCCGGCTTGGCCCTTATCATATGATTCAGGCACTCGAAGGCGTTCCAATTTTAGAAAATTCTCATTTATCAGTCTATCCCAACAGCAGTCTTCCCTCTCTTGAAGAAGGCAGACTCGTCTATGATACAGATAACGATTATTTTCGAAAAAGTGCACTTGAATTTAGAAATCAAGGCGCACGTATTATCGGCGGCTGCTGCGGAACAACGCCTCAGCATATTCACGCAATGGCTGAAGCGGTCAAGGATTTAGCCCCGATCACTGAAAAAGAAGTGAAAGTATTAAAAGAAGAAGTCATTTCGATTCAAGATCAGCGGACTGAACCAGGTCTTGATGAGCTCGCTACGAAAAAACGGACGATTATTGTAGAGCTTGATCCGCCGAAGAAGCTGAACTTCGAAAAATTCCTCGTCGCGGCAAATGAGTTAAAGAATGCAGGCATTGATGCATTGACATTAGCCGATAATTCTCTTGCGACTCCGCGCATTAGCAATGTGGCTTGCGGGGCATTATTGAAACAGCAGCTTGATATGCGTTCACTCGTCCATATCACGTGCCGTGATCGTAATTTGATTGGGCTTCAATCCCATTTGATGGGTCTCGACACCCTTGGTTTAACTGATATTTTAGCCATTACAGGCGACCCTTCTAAGATTGGAGATTTTCCGGGTGCAACGTCTGTGTATGATTTAACCTCCTTTGATTTGATTCGGCTGATTAAGCAGTTTAACGAAGGCCTTTCTTTCTCAGGGAAGCCGCTTGGCAAAAAGACCAATTTTTCAGTAGCTGGCGCGTTTAATCCAAATGTTCGCCACATTGATAAAGCGGTCAAACGTCTTGAGAAAAAAATCGAATACGGTGCTGATTATTTTATTTCACAGCCTGTTTATTCTGAGGAACAGCTTGTGAAAATTCATGAGGAGAGCCGTCATTTAGATAAGCCGATTTATATTGGCGTTATGCCGTTAACAAGCAGCCGAAATGCGGAATTTATTCATCATGAAATTCCAGGCATCAAATTATCTGATTCCATTCGTGACATTATGGCCAAGGCTGGTGAGGATAAAGAGAAGCAGCGAGCAGAAGGCTTAGCGATTGCCCGCTCTTTATTAGATACAGCCTGCGAATTGTTTAACGGCATTTATTTAATTACCCCTTTCCTTCGATCAGACTTAACAGCAGAACTAACCACCTACATTCATCAGAAAGAAAAGGAGTCAAACACCCATGTCAACTATCACTGAACAGCTTAAGAAACGCATCCTCATCCTTGATGGTGCAATGGGGACCATGATTCAAAATGCCAATCTCACAGCAGAAGACTTTGGCGGAGAAGAGTATGAGGGCTGTAACGAGTATTTGAATGTGACAGCCCCTCACATCATCCGCGCGATTCATAGAGAATACCTTGAGGCAAGCGCCGACCTCATTGAAACGAATACGTTCGGGGCTACAAAGCTCGTCCTTGACGAATACGGGCTTGGCCACCTTGCCTATGAACTCAATGTACGGGCTGCCCAGCTGGCAAAGGACGAAGCTGACCGTTTCTCCACGCCGGAGCAGCCTCGATTTGTTGTTGGCGCGATGGGTCCCACTACGAAAACATTATCTGTGACAGGCGGCACAACCTTCGATGAGCTCGTCAAAAACTATGAAGAGCAGGCCCGCGCCTTGATTGATGGCAAATGTGATGCCCTTCTTTTAGAAACAAGTCAAGACATGCTGAATGTAAAAGCTGGGTTCAAAGGCATTCAGGAAGCCTTCCAGCAGACAGGTATTGAGTTGCCTCTCATGGTATCAGGTACGATTGAACCGATGGGCACTACCCTCGCTGGTCAGGATATTGAAGCCTTTTATATCTCTCTTGAGCATATGAAACCAATGAGTGTCGGCCTGAACTGTGCGACGGGTCCTGAATTCATGACAGACCATATCCGCACGCTCTCCTCCATCGCCAAGTCAGCGGTTAGCTGCTATCCAAATGCTGGTCTACCAGATGAAGAAGGTCAATATCATGAATCCCCTGCTTCACTTGCTAAAAAAATTTCCGCCTTTGCCAAGGAAGGCTGGTTAAATATTGTTGGCGGCTGCTGCGGAACAACACCTGCACATATACAGGCATTGTCAGATGAAGTACGAACGATTCAGCCGCGTCACATTGCGCATGAATCGTCTCAGCATACCGTCTCAGGAATTGAGCCCCTGATATATGAGGAGTCAATGCGCCCTCTTTTTGTAGGAGAACGAACCAACGTGATTGGTTCACGCAAATTCAAACGACTCATTGCGGAACAAAAGTTTGAAGAAGCATCAGAAATTGCTCGTGCACAGGTAAAAAACGGCGCTCACGTGATTGATATGTGTCTCGCTGATCCAGATCGCGAGGAGGCGGCTGACATGGAAGGCTTTTTACAAGAGGCTATGAAAAAAGTCAAAGCCCCTTTTGTCATTGATTCAACGGATAAACACGTGATCGAAAAAGCGCTCACATATTCCCAAGGGAAAGCCATCATCAATTCCATTAACCTTGAGGATGGCGAAGAACGCTTCGAAGAAATTCTTCCACTTGTGAAGCTATACGGCGGTGCACTTGTTGTCGGCACGATCGATGAAACAGGGATGGCTGTAACAGCAGAACGAAAGCTGGAGATTGCCGTACGCTCTCATGATCTATTAACGAAGAAATATGGCATTCCCGCAAGTGACATCATTTTTGATCCACTTGTCTTTCCAGTAGGCACTGGAGACGAGCAGTATATTGGCGCTGCCGAAGAAACGATCAAAGGCATCAAAATGATCAAGGAAAACCTGCCTGAGTGCTTGACGATTTTAGGCATCAGCAACGTGTCATTTGGACTCCCGCCTCTTGGGAGAGAAATCTTGAATGCCGTCTACTTGTATCACTGCGTCCAAGCAGGACTTGACTACGCCATCGTGAATACAGAAAAGCTTGAACGCTTCGCTTCCATTCCAAAGGAAGAAATCAAGCTGGCTGAAACACTGCTCTATGAAACAAATGATCAAACCCTTGCTGAATTCACCCAATTTTACCGAGGCAAAAAGAAAACGGAGAAAAAACCAAAGGTCTCCTTATCACTTGATGAAAGGCTAGCACTCTACGTCGTCGAAGGAACAAAAGAAGGACTTATCGATGATTTATCCCTTGCTCTAGAGCAATTTGAATCACCACTTCATATCATCAATGGTCCGTTAATGCAGGGAATGGCTGAGGTTGGACGTCTTTTCAATCAAAACGAACTGATTGTGGCGGAAGTGCTTCAGTCGGCAGAGGTCATGAAGGCATCTGTATCGTATCTCGAGCAATATATGGAAAAGCAGCATGCAAACGGAAAAGGTAAGATTCTACTTGCCACTGTAAAAGGAGATGTCCATGATATTGGAAAAAACCTTGTCGACATCATTTTGAGTAATAACGGCTTTCAAGTGGTCGATCTCGGGATCAAGGTGACACCTCAAACATTGATCGAAGCTGTGCAAAAGGAAAAGCCAGATATGATTGGATTATCAGGATTGCTTGTGAAGTCAGCCCAGCAAATGGTACTCACCGCTCAGGATTTACAAAAGGCGAATATTTCCGTGCCCATTTTGGTCGGTGGCGCTGCACTTTCTCGGAAATTTACGAAAATGAAGATTTCGCCTCATTATGACGGACCGGTTCTTTACGCAAAAGATGCGATGGACGGCTTATCTTTAGCCAATGAGTTAAAAGCAAATCCTCTTCAGTTTCAAATAAAGCCCGACGAAGAGTCTGTGGCACCTGTCAAAGAGAAAGAAACAAAGCAGCCACAAGCTGTCATTGAATTACTAGAAAAACGTGCGGCACTCCCTGAGGCACCTATTTTCACACCAGAAAATACGGCACGTCATTATGTAAGAGACATCGATCTGCATCACATTATGCCTTATGTGAATGAACAAATGCTCATTGGCCACCACCTTGGATTAAAAGGAAAGGTGAAAAAGCTGTTGGCCGAACAGCATCCAAAAGCATTGGAATTAAAGCAGCTTGTCACAGATCTTCTAAACGAAGGCAGAGAGAAAAACTGGTTTGCGCCTGCATTTGTCTATCAATTTTATCCTGCCAGTTCAAACGGAAATGATCTGCATATTTATGATCCCGAAGCGCCTGACCGTATCATTGAAACATTCCAATTTCCAAGACAGGAGAAGCTTCCGTACCGCTCCATTTCTGATTATGTGCGGGGAAGCGGTGAAAGGGAGAAAGATTATATTGCCTTATTTGCCGTCACAGCCGGAGCGCGTATACGTGAAGTCGCGCAGCACTTTAAGCAAGAAGGAGATTATTTAAAAATGCATGCAGTTCAAGCTCTTGCGCTTGAGCTTGCAGAAGGATTAGCCGAAAGAACCCACCAAGTGATTCGTGACAAATGGGGCTTTCCTGACCCAGTCGATTTCACAATGGAAAAACGATTCCAAGCGAAATATCAAGGGCAGCGCTATTCCTTTGGTTATCCCGCCTGTCCAAATCTTGAAGACCAAGAAAAGCTGTTCAAGCTGCTTCAGCCTGAAAAAATCGGCATCCATCTAACAGAAGGATTTATGATGGAACCTGAAGCATCTGTTTCAGCGATCGTCGTTTCTCATCCTGAAGCTCGATATTTTAATGTTCATTAATGCAGAACCTCCGAAATTGGAGGCCCTTTTTTGCTGGGAAACTTAGATAAACTTCAATTTTTACACTATACCTTCTTATGGTACGATACACATAGATGAATTCAGCTAAGAAGGAGTTGCGCGTCATGACAAACGTTGTTCAACGAGCATTAACACTCGATGACATACCAGATCTTATCGCATTGTCTCAAGAGGTAGACTGGCCTGATTACAATGCGGAAGAGCTCACATCTCTTTTAACAAATGGATATTTCACAGGTTTTTCAACAGCGGATGGACAAGTCATCTCATGTGCAGGACTTTTCCAATATGATCGAATGGCGTCAATTGGTGCTGTCATTGTATCTGAGACACATCGCGGCTTAGGTCTTGCAAGGAAAATGATTGACACCCTGCTAGATCAATGTGATCAAAGCATTCCTCTCGTTTTAACCGCTACTGTCCAAGGGCGGCCAGTTTACGAAAAAATCGGGTTTCACACGGCTGGTTACATTACGACTTACAAAGCGCAAAACCCAAACCCAGAAGCGCTTCGTGTGTCAGATGACATCCACCTGTCTCCTGCCGATGAATCGCACCTTCCGTGTATTGAAGCACTAGATGAAAAAGGCGCGGGCACAAATCGATCAAGCTTTTTAAAAAACCGGATGAACCGGGCAGCGCAGCGTATCATTGCAAAGAATGAACATCACGACACAACGGGCTTTGCGTTCGGCGTTGAAACACCTGCCAATTTAATGATTGGTCCGCTTGCTGCAAATGATGAACTTACAGCTCTCTCGCTGATCCGTTCGCTCATTTCGTCTTATTCGGGTCCAATTCGTTTAGATATGCAGGAGGAAACAGCTGAGCGCCTCCATGAATCACTTGTTGAAGCAGGTTTTACGAAAACAAACAAAGCGCATTTTATGATGATTCGTGGAAAAGAAAAGCTGAACGATCCCGCTCTTCTTTATTTCCTTGCCTCTCAAGCATTTTCGTAAAATATATAAAGCTGTAGACACTTGATGGGGACTGACCCCCGTTTTTGAGACAGGGATCAAAACACCTTTATACAGCCAATTGCCGATAGTTTATCGGTGATTGGTTGTTTAGTTTCGTTTGAATACGAATGTTGTTATAATAATAAATGTATTCTTTGACAGTGCGTTCTACGATGCTGGTCGTAGTGCGGTCAATCCTGTTAAGATAGAACGTTTCAGACTTTAGTGAGGAATGAAACGATTCGATGGAGGCATTATCAGCGGGCGTCCCTTTACGGGACATGCTCATGGTAATGCCTTTTATATGAACAGCTTTCTGATACTCGTAAGATGTATATACAGAACCTTGATCGCTATGTAACACGCAATTCTCAGGCAGTGCTGGGAGCTGATTAAGTGTGTTTAAGATAAAGTCTGTGTCCTGCTTATCACCAATCGTAAAAGCAATCACTTCTCCATTATATAAATCCAATATACTGGAAAGGTACAATTGTTTCTGTCCATAAGGCAAATACGTGATGTCCGTTACTAGTTTTTCAAGAGGGCGATCAGACTGAAAGTTCCGATCCAGTATGTTACCGGCCACGGCATAGGGCTGCCCATTCTTCTTACGCTTTTTCATTTTAACCCGGCATTGCCACTGGTTTTTCTGCATGATACGTTGAACAGTTTTATGGTTAATACGCATTCTCATTTTTAGTATGGCTGTGATTTTTCGATAACCATATCGATATTTGTGCTTTCGGCACAACGTGCCGACCTGTTTCTCTAGTTGTCTTTTAGAATGATTCTGAGTCAGATCCTTTTTCCATCTATAATACGAAGTACGTAAGATGCCTAAATGGACACAGATGTCCTGTACCGTCATCGTTTTGTGAAATTCTTCTACCAGTTTGATTGACGTTTCCTTATCAACTTCCTTTCCAATTCGTTGTACTTTTTTAACACTTCATTCTGTTGACTCAAATAGCGATTTTCTGCCTGCAGTCTCTCTAATTCGGAAGAGTACTCGGGACCCTTTCCATAGGTATATTGTTTTCCAACAGGCTGTTCGAACCGGTGTGTATCCCCAGCCTTATGCCACCTCACCCATGTCTGAACCTGCGTCTTATTCTTGATATTCAATTTCTGCATGATCTCTTTCATAGGTACGCCTGCCAATCTCATTTCTACAGCCTTCTGTTTGACTTCAACCGGATAACTCACTCTTGTCCCCATAGAAAAAACACCTCCATGTTTTATTTCGGATCACAACGATCCATTTTCAAACTTGAAGGTGTTTTTTATTTGTCTCATCTTACGGGGTCAGTCCCATGTCTACAGCTTTTCTATTACTTCTCACAGGCGGACGAAAGAACATGTGCGAGTGCATTTGTGACCTTTCCATGCTCTGATGCATGCGGGCGGTCATCTCCGTCTCCATACCCATAATCAATCATTCGATTACGATTTAAGCACAGCTTTGTCAGCTTCGGCTGGAATAGATCAAATAGTTCAAAACGGTCCTTCAGCTGTGGGAATTGCTTTTGATACTGCTGAATTTCTTCGGCAAGCAAGCTCCAAAGTGTCACTTCATCTAATAGCTGATGGTTCTCTAACACGTTTGATACGTAACGCAGGTTGCAAATAAACAATCCTGTAAAGATAAACTGCACTAAGCCTTCCGGCGGTTCACTCCGCAGCACTTCTTTTAAATCGTCTCCTAGAGAAGCCAATTCAGGCAGCGGCTGATCACTAATATTCACATCATCGACGAAATCTTTGATCGCCAAACGGTGAGGCTGATGATCTTTTAACACAAGAATCGTATTTTGTCCGTGCGGTGAAAAGACGGTGCCGTATTGATACATAAAGTGCAATAGCGGCGGCATCACCACATGGAAAAATTTCGCCATCCACTCTTTTGCTGAGAGACCTGATTTTTCAATCAGCTGTTTCACATATGGCTCACCTTCATGATCCTCATAAGTGAGTGCCGCAAGTGTAACAGAGTTCTCTCCTTCATCTAAGTACGAGTAAATGCTTTCTCTAAAAATCACACCGAGCATTTCAAGATATTGATACGGGGCACCAGGCAGTTTGCTATAGTAAGGATGATCGACATTAATACTTGCATTCTCACCAGGTAATATCACGCGGCAGACATCAGATAAAAATGAATCTTGATCCGCGATCCCTTTAATATGCGCTGTAATGCGAGGGGCAATGACTGTCCGTTCTGACGGGAGTCCTCGGTACACGAGTGTATTTAAAATGCTCATTGGCAGTTTAATATGATGCTTGCCTTTATTTGAGATGTTCGTAAAGGTTCTGATCGACTGCTGCGGGATATATTGATCCAGTCCCTCTCCTACATACACAATCCGGCGCAACGCCAAATCTTCTGGGAAATGCTGAATAATCATATGTGTCCACTGCCATTTATGAACAGGCATCAAATAATAATCAGCTGCAATCAATCCTTCATCCTTTAGCACGCGGTGAAATTGACGGATCGTGACTTCATCTAACTCTTTGGCAATTACCTGCTCATAGTTTTCATGATCGACTGCATGGAATGTCGCAAGGTCCCGGTGAACAGCAATCCAAGACAGCTGCACACTTTCTTGCCTTTCAGGTGCATAGGCTAGGTAGTCATCATAACTGAACCCAATGCGTCCTTTGTTATACACAATCCAAGGGTGGCCTGTCATTTCTCCTTCAATCCATGCATAATCAGTATCTGTCAGTTCATCCGCACGAAGTGCTTTTTTCGACAGCAAATGTACATCTGCTAACAGGGTGTGATGAAGCTCTTTTATAAGGTGTCCTGTTGTGTCAGAAGACATTGGAATGAGCGGCTGAATGTCTAGTAAAAACACAATGGCACTGACATCCTTTGACCATTTTCCGTCTTGACAGCACTCGATTGATTCAGCAATTGTATCAAAACTATCAAACAAACGAGGTTTTGCAAGATAGCGATATTTCTTATGTTCGTGAATGATTAATTCATACTGAGCAATGCCATCCTTATGATCTAGCTGCACGGGATGAAGCATATCCTCATACATGTATTCAGACAGCATTTTTGCCACCATTCGCTGGTTTGCCTTTTTCCAAGCAGCCGGATTCACCGCTTTTTTCAATTCATCTTGTACACTCATCGCTTCATCCTCCTTAACCTTTGATTTCTTCAAATGTGTTGACGTTCTTATGTGTACCAAATGTCTGGAAGACGTGCTTTTGATAAAGTGGATACACGGTTTGACGAGCAAGTTCATTGATAATCACACTGTTTCGGTAAGCGCCAAGACCTAAATCTGGAGCGCCAACGCCATGTGTATGAAGCTCTGCATTTTGGACAAAAATATCATTTTCACCCATTGTATTCGTTTTTAAGCGATATTCACGTTCGATTTGGAACCGTCCTTGATCGTCCCATTGAATGTGATGAGAAATTGGATTGATAAACGGGGGCAGTACCGATTGATAGCCCGTCGCCAGTACGACAATATCTGTCTCGTGGGTATAGGTGTCCTCTTTGACCCATTGCGTGCATAAAAGGGACAAGCCGCGAGCTGTTTCCTCAATCAAGTTGACCTCCGTCATTGCTTGAAGCACTGTGTTCAACTGCTCTCCGCAGGCAGAACGTTCATAAAGCAAATGGTAAATATCACGGATCATTGCAGAGCTGATGCCCTTATACAGCAAGTCTTGCTGCTTTAACAACGCATCCTTTTTTGTTTGCGGAAGCTCATAAAAGAAATCAATATAATCTGGAGAGAAATATTCAAGACCAAGGTTTGAATATTCCATTGGGAAAAATCCTTTAGAGCGTGTGAACCAGTGAATATCCTTCGCCTCATCATCTGATAAAATATCATAGAACACTTCTGCCGCACTTTGACCAGAGCCGATCACTGTCACAGATTTCCCTTTGAAACAGCCTTCTTTCTTTCGTTTTAAATAGTCAGCAGAATGAAAAACTTTCTCTCCTAAAGCTGGCTGGAGCGACGCTGGTATCGCCGGCTGTGTACCAATTCCTAAGACGAGATGCTTACTTTCAAACACCTCTACCGTTTGGTCTTTCACATGACGCACATGCACTTCATATCGCTTTTCTCCTGCTTTCTCGATCAATGAGACAGATTCGACGTTCATGCCAAATCGGCAAGAGTCTAACTGGTCTGCGACCCAGCGGCAATAATGACTATATTCCTTGCGCGGGATATGAAAATCCTCTAGAAAGTAAAATGAATACAAACGGTTTTGTTCCTGTAAATAGTTGAGAAAGCTATATTTACTTTTCACATCTGCCATACTGACAAGGTCCGCTAAAAAGGGAACTTGCAGTGTCGTCCCCTCAATGAGCATCCCTGGGTGCCAATGAAAGGCTTCACTTCTTTCAAAAAACAAAGCGTCAATTTCATTTACCTCTTCAGATAATGCGGCAAGTCCTAAGTTAAACGGACCAATGCCGATCCCTATTACATCCACTACATTATTTTGCTTGTTGAACCGCGTCATGGTTATACTTCCTTTCGAATCTTTCTCGATCACAAAACATTAAAAGACCTGTTTTATCGGGTAAATTGACTGGTTTTACACGTTCAAATCCGCATTTTTCAAATACATGGATCATTTTTTCATTGCGAATATCCGGCTCAGCGACGACTTTTTCTGTTCGTTTATTCTGCTCAAATTGAAATGCTGTCATGGCCTGAAGCAGCGGGGCCGCAAAACCTTTTCCTACATAATCCGGTTCCCCTATTAATAGATGGATTCCTTGATCATGCGGAGAAGGCTGATAGTAAGATTCAATGACATCACCTTTGACGTTGTATGCCTCAAAATAACTCATTGGCGTCCCATCAATTGTGCCTAAATAAAGGGTTTGATGCGGATCATGAACCGCCTGATAAAAATGCTTTTCAAAAGCAGGGAACGGAATATTCAAATGCCAAAATGGGTGAACATACTCCTCTTGCATCCACCTGTGGACAAGCCGGACATCTCTTTCATATTCAGCGCGAATAAACTTAATACGATCCCTCATCCAATCAGCGCCTCCTTATGTAAAAAGAGCGGATTCAAGACAGCTGTGTAACGAGACTGTGTTTCCAGAGATCCTGTCAGTTCATCCATATCTTCAAACCGTGTCAGCAAATTCGCTTTTGAAGGCAGTTCTTTTGAGCGCAGAAGGCTGTTTGTCAGCTCAGATGCACCGTATGTTTCCTCATGAGCGAGCAATGTGTCTCTCACAAGGGCGAGCAAGTTTTCTTCTTTCGCCAGACCTTCTGTACCAAAGCCGTTAATGAGACCAAATAAATGATTAAAGAAGAAATAATAACGCAGTCTCTCAACAGCTACCTCATCTGCACAAATCGTTTCACTTCTCACGCTCAGGTTTTGGACAAGATTTGCGAGTTTATCCTTTTTCGATTCACTATAGTAGTAGCCTTGGTTGTCACGATAATAGAAGGTGTGCGGGTAACCACCCTTCATTTGCACAACAGCGTTTTGCTGATGGGCTTCCAGTGCAAGACCATACGTTTCAAACAGCCAGAGCATCGGTTCTAACGAAATAGTTAAATATTGCTTAAACCAATCTTGGCTCACAGCCTCCAGTGATCGGCCTTCTGCGTCTGCAAGGTCATGAATGATCCCTGCTAATCGCGATTTTCCACCATACGCATGATCCTGACATAATCCAGCAATTAAGCTTGCCCCTTTTTCACGATGTAAAAATGGATTTTGACGAATGACTACTTCAAAGCCAGATTCCGCCTCTTCTCCTTGAATGGATAAATAGGCGGGATCTTCAATGACCCGGAATCCAGAAAATTTATCGTATAAAGAAACGCCTAATTCTGTTTTTAAAATGCGCGACATCTCTACACCGCGATCCAGTTCCTTTTGTTTATTAACACGTAAGGAGTTTGTAATTTTCACAGGAACAGAGAATTTGAGCATGTAAGCAGAATCCTTTTGATAGACGGTTCTGAAGGATGAGGTCGCTGTGTATTCAGAACCGATCGGTCCTAAATAAGTGAGTTTCCCTTCCTCTATATAACGGTTCACGAACGCTTTCTCCATAACCACCTTCACTTGAAGCGGGTGAATCGGAATGAGCACATATTCTCCGTTTTCTACTAACGTATTCAGTCTCTCTTTTTCTGCTGGTACCTGGCGCAAGAGCTCCTCTAGCATGAGGCTTGCCGCAGACTGTGTAATTGACGAATCCTGAAGCACAATCGAATGATGCGCTTTAAAGTAATGAAGCTGGAAAGCCCCTTTCAGCTCAGGAGAATAGATCGCTTCCTCCTCCTCTGTCATTCCTTGTCTGCTTTTTGGGGTAGGATGCGTTAAATGACCAAGGAGAAGTGACTGCTCAGCCTCAATATACTCAAAATCGGCTTCAGAAAGAGCGGCTCGATCACTTTCTCGCTCCTTTAAGAACCGTTCAATATTTCGGCAGCTTAAAATGATGCGAAGCATGAATTCATCCTCTGCATCTGTACGGCCATATTCAATGAGAAGCTCCTTTGAACATAAAGCAACAAGTGTCGTGTAATCGACGATTGCGCCCTCTTGTTCACTGCCTTGCGGGCGAAAGCGAATCGGAAAATCAAAGAGATGGCGGCCAACAGATGAAACATATCGGATCGGAATCACAAGCTCTAGATCTTGCTTTGCTAGTTTTGCGATGAAGACAAGTGAGCCATCTGCTCTCGTCTCTTTTTTTGCAGATCGATCGATTCCTGTTTCGCGTAAAAAACAGTTTAAAAAGCTTTGCATGGTTGCATTTTCAGCCATTTGTTTATATTGACTCAACGTAGTACCCTCCCGGATTGAATATGAGCAATCCCGATATCAACGATGTCAGAAAGGATTTCCTCAATATGTGTGATTGTCGTTCTCGGATTTAACAAAGTGAATTTTAAGCATGTTCGGTCATTCACCACTGTTTTTGCAATGACAGCAGTTCCTTTTTTGAATAATGTCCGATGAATGATTTTATTGATGTCATCTGTTTGATCGTCATCCTTAAATCGGAACACAACTGCATTGATTTCTGGCTCAGGATTGATCACTTCAAGGTCATCATTTCTCTCAATAAGCGCGGCCACATCCTTTGCAAAATGAATGGTATGGTCAATGATTTCTCCAAAGCCTTCTTCTCCAATTAAACGAAGAGAAAGAAGTAATTTCAGAGCATCAAACCGGCGCGTCGTTTGGACAGATTTATTGACGAGATGTAGAATACCATCGAGCTCGTCTTCCTTTGGATTAAGATAATCGGCATGATAATTGATCAAACCAAAATGTCTTTTATCCTTTAGCAAAAATGCCCCGCAGGATATCGGCTGATAAAATTGTTTGTGAAAGTCAATCGTGATTGAATCAGCAAGCTCAATACCGTCTAACTTCTTACGGTAGGTTTCGCTTAATACAAGTGCTCCGCCGTAGGCAGCATCTGCGTGAATCCAAAGACCGTATGGCTTGACGAGGTCATATACCTCTCGAACTGGGTCAATACTGCCAAAATCCGTTGTCCCGCAAGTGGCTACTACCGCAAAAGGCAGCAAGTTCTGCTCCTTCAACTCAGCCAGCTTCTTTTTCAAATCATTGAGGTCCATTCGATGATGCTCATCTGTCTCGACTAGTACGACTGCCTGCTCTCCTAAACCTAACTGGGAGGCAGATTTTTTCACAGTGAAGTGAGCATTCTTCGAGCAAAGGATTCTCATGCGGTGAGATTCACTTGGTAAGCCTTTCTGCTGAACATTCCACTGCCATGTGTTTTCACAAAAGGCATCTCTCGCTAGAAGCAGCCCCATGTAGTTAGATTGGGTTCCACCGCTTGTAAATGTCCCATCTGCTAGGCCGCCATAAGAAAACTTCGCACATAGCCACTTGAGAATTTCTTCCTCAACCAAAGAAGCAATACCGCTTTGATCAAAGGAATCCATTGATTGGTTAAAGGAACTTACCATCACCTCTGCGGCAAGTGCAGGAATAAGCGGTGGACAATGCAGATGTGCCAAGCATTTAGGATGCGATACATCAATCAAATGCGGCAAAAGATGTTCTTTTATATCTTGAAAGACGGATTCAATGGATTCACCAGACGGTTGAAATCGAAATAGCGATTCGACACTATCCGCTAATTTCCCAGGCAATATTCCACTGTATGGTCCTGTGTCTTTTTGCCATTGATCCAGTAAGCTGTCGATAGATGTATGAAGAGCCGCTTGGAAGGACTCTCTTCCAAGCTGGCTTTGATTGATAAATAATGAATCCACTGAAGCCTTAGTTGATTGCATCGTACACGGCCTCTTTAAAAATAGCGATGACTTTTTCAAGCTGTTCTTCTGTCATAATGAGTGGTGGCAAGAATCGAATAACACTTCCGAAACGGCCTCCTGTTTCCACAATTAAGCCTTTGTCGAAGCAATTCTTTTGAATAAGACTGGCCAGCTCTGGATTCGCTGGATAGCTTCCGTCCACATCCTGTTTCTCATTTGGACCTACTACTTCAACGCCAATCATTAAGCCTCTCCCTCGAACATCACCGAGAGCAGGGACTTGTTTTTGGATGTCTTTTAGATGCGCCTGCATACGATCTCCTAACCGTTCTACATGATCAAGCAGGTTGGTTTCTTTGATAAATTTAAGCGTAGCAGTTCCAGCAGCCATCGCCATTTGATTCCCTCTAAATGTCCCGATGTGTGCACCTGGATTCCATTGATCTAAATCTTGATCATAAATCACAACTGAAAGCGGCAGGCTTCCACCAATGGCTTTTGACAGCACAATAACGTCAGGTACAATTCCTGCATGTTCAAAGGCAAACATCTTCCCTGTTCGGCCGATGCCTGATTGAACCTCATCAATAATGAGTGGGATCCCTTTTTCTTTTGTGATTCTTCTCATTTCTTTCATCCATTCAATCGATGCTGGAATGGAGCCCCCCTCGCCCTGCACTGCTTCAAAGATCATACCTGCTGGCGGAAGAATACCACTTTCAGGATCATTTAATACGCGCTCAATATACGAACTTGAAATGCGGTGCGAATTCTTCCCACCAATTCCAAATGGGCAGCGATATTCATATGGGTAAGGCATAAAATGAACATCAGGTATTAACCCTTGCACTCTTTCCTTTGGAGATAAATTCCCGCTTAATGACATCGTGGCATGTGTCGCACCGTGATACGCACCATGGAAAGATAGAATGCTTCGATTCCCTGTCGCTGTTTTGACTAATTTAATTGCTGCTTCTATGGCGTCACCACCAGTTGGTCCACAAAATTGAATTTTGGCTCTTTTTGCAAACTCTTCTGGCAAGTGAGAAAAAATTTCATTCACAAATTCTTCTTTAATTTCTGAGGTTATGTCCAGCGTATGCAACGGTCTTTTTTCATGAAGCATACGTTCAATTGCATCTATAACAACTGGATGATTGTGACCAAGTGCAAGTGTTCCTGCGCCTGCCAGGCAGTCATAAAACTCTCTGCCATCCGCATCTGTCACGATCATACCCTCGGCTTTTTGCATGGCTAATGGGAACCGTCTCGGATAAGACCTTGCATTCGATTCTCTTTGACTTTGCTGCTCTAAAAATTGCTGATTTTTAGAAACGGTTTTGATGGACATAATAAAACACTCCTCCAATTGATAAAGATTATCATTTTCATTTACTAGCCTAGAGGATGTGAGATATGAAAGTCAATTGTATTCAAAAAGATGATTCTAAAAGCATATGAATGCTATATTCTCTATTTAACGAGTAATTTCGTGTCATTTTGACAAACCTCTACTGCTATAGGGAGAATAAACGTGTGAGACGAAATAATGTAGAAAAAAATTACAAATCATTCTTCCTGGTTCTTTTGTTCTATTCATGACAAAGCACTTATTTTATATGGGAAAGTGGATGAAAGTGATGTAGAAAAGGAAAAAAAGAAACGTCATTCTATATTGATATAAATGGTTATAATGGTATAATTCCTCTGAAACAAAAGGGAATGGAGAGGGATCTGATGATTTTAACAAAGCATGATCTCCACCACTACTTAGCTCAGGACAAGAAAGCATTAGCCATTAAGCGTAAACGACCTAAGTGGTTTGGGGATGATATATGGAAATATCAAAGGATTTTACGAAAATATGAATACTATTCTAATAGCGGTGCTGAACTTCGCAAATGGTTCTATCGCTATTTACATAAAAAGAAAGGCATGCAGCTTGGCTTTGATATTCCGATTGGTGTCTTCGGTCCCGGTCTTAGAATCAATCATACGGGTCTCTTAATTGTGAACAAACATGCAAAAATCGGGGCATTTTGTGATATTCATCAAGGGGTGAATATTGGTCAGAATCATCATGAAAAAGATGTACCAACCATTGGGGATCATGTATGGATTGGCCCAGGTGCTAAGCTGTTTGGGGATATCTATATTGCAGATCATATTTCCATCGGAGCAAATGCTGTGGTAAACCGTTCCTTTCACGAGGAGAAAATTGTTATTGCAGGTGTGCCAGCGCAAAAGGTAAAAGAAAAAAGCCCTTCATCATGAAGGACCCACCTGATAAAAAAGAATGATACCGATCAAAACAGAGATGAGCAGCATGAGGTAAAACAAAATCGTTAAAATAAGAATGGTCCAGCCAAGTCCCTTCCTCTCTGTCTTGATCAAATAAATACCGAGAACGATCGTACTAAATAAGACACCTAAAATGGCCCACAGCCATTTGTCTTTATCATGCTTTGGCGCATCAAACCATAAATAAATGGCAACAGCAAGTGAAACGAATAACCCTGTAAGTCTCACGTTCAAACTCCTCCTTATGTACACGCGTGCTTTCTATTATGCGTTTGAGTATCCGATCATCAGCAATAAGAAGTAAAAGACATAGACTAGAATGAAAATAGAATAGATGATAATGGACACGATCAGAACCGTCCAGCCCAATCCTTTTCTTCCTGTTTTGATCAGGTATATTCCAAATGTAAAGAGCCCGAATAAAAGGCCTAAAATCGCCCACAGCCATTTATTCTTCCCATGTTTAGGCGCATCTACAAATAGGTAAACGGCCACTATAATCGACACAAACCATCCGGTAATCCAGCGCAACTCATTCGTCACCCTTCTTTTTTAGTTTATTCAATCATACGCTACTTTTGTACTAAAAAGAAAAGGAATTATTCAGTTGAATGTTGCAGAAGGCTTTGCCATTCCTCTCTCAGCATCCCGTAACGCATCGAATCATAATACTCTCCTTGGTAGTAACGGACCTTTCGCAGTCTTCCCTCAAGGATAAACCCGCATTTCTCTGCGCACCGCATCATCCGTTCATTTCCCGACCATGTAGTAAGACCAATTCGAGGAATATCAATGTGTGTAAATAACTTATCAGTCCATAGACTTAGTGCCTTTGTCCCAACGCCACCGCTCCAAAAGCGCGAATCATAAATGAGAATGCCGCATTCAAGCCACCGTGTACGTTCATTCTCCCAATAATATGACACGGTGCCTTTGATTTCGCCGTCTATTTCAATACCATATAGCTTTGGCGGAATGGATGTATCCTGTAAGTATCGTTTTTTAAAAGCAGCAAGCGGGATTTCGTGTTCATGAAAATATGGGGCGTTCCACTCTCGATAGGACTGGTCTGGTGCTTTGAATCTTAAATGCCATACCAACTCTAAATCAGCTTCGTTTAATGGTCGTATGTTCACAAGCTTTTGTTTTTCCCTTTTCATCTGTTCACGTTCCTTTACTTTGTCGTTCTTTTTGCAAGATGACGGTACTCGATAGGCGTCATGCCTTCGTTTTGCCGAAACAGCTTAGAAAAATAAGTAGGATCATCAATGCCTACGTGATCAGCAATCGCTGCGATTTTATCATTCGTTGAGGCAAGCATGCTTTTGGCTTTTTCGACCTTGAGACGATTGATATATTGGTTTGGCGTGAGTCCATACACCGTCTGCATACACCTTGTCATGTAATCAGGGTGATAGTGCAGCTTCTCTGCAAGCTCCTCCATTTGCAGTTTCTTCATAAAGTGACGCTCAAGATAATGAACCACTTCTGAGGCGACATTCTCCTTTGCACTTGGAATATGAAATGCTTCTTTTTGTAAATGAATGAGCAGTTCTTCAAACTGAAGCTGTTTTTTCAGCGGCAGTTCAGACGCGTCATCATTTAGGGCCCGCATCTGTGCAAGGTGCTTTTCTAATACATTTCTTCCTTTCACTTTTCCTTTACGGGGCAGGCTAAATTCATATGTTGCCGGCTTTTCAAAGGTGGCTTGATTTTGTTTCATATCAAACCAGTGTTCTCTCGGCCGATTCGTCAGCTCATATGGATCAATTGAGAAATGCAGCCACTCATAGTGCGTATCTTCTTCGCATGGCAGGTGTCCGCCATGCGACAAGCCAGGTGAGAGAATGATATATTCTCCTTCTTTTACGTGATGAGCCTTTCTGTCCTCTGTGATCCATAGCTGCCCTCTTGTGACATAAAGAAGATCAAACACGGTGAAGGTTCTAGAGATATGTCTTTCTCCTTGATGAAATACGCCTTTGCCTGAAGCGATATAAACCGGGAACGGCGGTACAGTAAATGTAATAAATCGATTCATATTCATCCCCTTATGAAGTCGGATTTCTCCAATAAGTTTCGGTTTCATCTCTTCTTATTATAGTCGATGCAAGGTACACTATAAATCGGATTTATACGAAAGGAGGTTGATTGATGAAACCTCAATCACTGCCAATTCAAAAGATTCAAGCTAGGGGGAAGAAAAACCACCCTTCATTATTTGCATTAACTTGGCCTATTTTTATTGAAATCTCTTTATATATGCTGATGGGAAGCGCGGATACCCTCATGCTCAGCCAATATTCCGATAATAGTGTTGCAGCAGTTGGTGTAAGCAATCAGCTCCTGAATTTATTGATTGTCATGTTCAGCTTCATTACAACTGGAACGACGATTGTGATTGCGCAGCTTTTAGGAGCGAGCCGCAAGCAGGAAGCGACTCAAGTCGCCTATGTCTCACTAGGAACCAATTTCTTGATTAGCTTTGTCATTAGCCTTCTCATGTTTGGATTAGCTGTTCCCATCTTACACCTGATGGGCCTATCAAGTGAGCTCATGCCGGATGCGACTATATTTTTACAAATTGTCGGGCTGCTTTCTTTTATTCAAGCGCTCATTATGACGTATAGTGCTATTTTAAAAAGCTACGGATATACAAGAGATACGATGTATGTCACTATCGGAATGAACTTGTTAAACGTTGCTGGTAACTATTTGGTGATTTTTGGTCCGTTTGGTTTCCCTGTATTAGGTGTCATGGGGGTCGCTTTTTCGACCTCACTCGCTCGATTGATCGGATTAATGGCCATGATCCTCATTGTACGCCGCCGAATTGGATTACGCTTTTCACTAAAGAAGATGTTTCACATCCAGCGGACATATTTAAAAAAGCTGCTAAAGATCGGGATTCCTTCTGCTGGAGAGCAGCTTTCTTATAACGGCTCCCAAATGATTATTACACTGTTTATTACATTCATGGGGACGCAGGCATTAGCAGCAAAGGTTTATACTCAAAATATCATGATGTTCATTATGCTATTTGGTGCAGCCATTAGCCAAGGGACACAAATTTTAATTGGGCGCCATATTGGGGCGAAGGAATTCGATGCTGCCTATCACAGATGTATGAAAAGCTTATACTGGGCCATTGGCATCTCCCTTCTTTCTTCTATTGCTTTATCTTTATCATCGACGCATGTGCTTGCTTTCTTTACTAGCAACAGCGAGATCATTCAAACCGCCGCCACCCTCCTCCTTTTGACCATTATTTTGGAACCGGGCCGTTCTTTTAATATGGTCATTATTAATTCCTTGCGGGCTGCTGGCGATGCGAAGTTTCCAGTGTATATGGCGATGATTTCAATGTGGGGCATCGGGCTTCCGATCGCTTACTTGTTAGGCATTCAGCTTGAAATGGGCCTCATTGGGATTTGGATTTCTTTTATCGTGGATGAATGGGTAAGAGGCATCTTTATGTATAGGCGGTGGCGTTCAAGAGTTTGGACAGAGCATCGCTTTTCTTCCACATAAAAAGGACTGCGGGTGCAGTCCTTTTTTACGTAATATCTTCTAAAATAAGTTCTTTTTCTTGGTTCGAAATAAATGATCGCTGTGTAAACACGCGGTATTCATTTTCTCTTGTTTTATCTAAAATGGCTTTATAAAAGTGAGCAGCTGCTTTCACTGGTATACGTGAATAGAGCGGGAATTCATGAAGATGGTCAAAAAACTCCTCGTAGTATGCCTCTGCCTCAAAGGCAATGTACTCCCATACGTGCTGAAATGCTTGATTGATAATGCCTTCTTGCAATTCTTGCTCTGTATATCCGAATTGATCCATGACTTGCTTTGGCAAATAAATGCGGTCTCTTTCAGCCTTATCCTCGCCAATGTCACGAAGAATATTGGTCAGCTGCATGGCAATCCCTAATGAAATCGCTGCTTCTTTTAGCTGTTCTTTTTTACGCGGTGCAATAATAGGAAGCAGCATAAGTCCAACGGTACTAGCAACATGGTAGGAATAAATGAGCAGTTCATCTAACGTTTCATATCGGTGCTGCTCTAAATCCATCTCCTGACCTTGGAGCAAGTCACGGAACGGGGCTTCATCCATACGAAACTCTTGAAATGTATGTGCCAGCGCCACCCACATCGGATCATTCCGATCTACCTCACCTTGTAAAAATCGATCAAACGTCTCTCGAAAGGAGGCAAGCTCCTCTTTTGGCGAGGGGGACTCATCTACAATATCATCTGCTCTCCGGCAAAAGGAATACACGGCCCAGACGGCCTGTCTTTTCTTTTTAGGCAGCATGGAAAAGGCACGGTAAAACGTTTTAGAATGGGTTTGAATGGTCTCCTCACACAATTTCAATGCTGTTTGTACATCAACCACTTAGTTTCACTTCCTTTCTGTCATTCAAATCTTTTAACAGCACAGACGCCATCAGCTTCGCACTTTGCATCACGATCGGCACTCCGCCACCAGGATGGATGGAAGCACCTACCGCATAAAGATTATCGGTCTCAGCTGCCTTCACTTGCGGGCGGAACACACCTGATTGAAATAAGTTAGGCGCAAGTCCAAAGCTGCCACCTTCAAACAATCCTTCTCGCAAGGAATCATTTGGTGTTCTGATTTTTTTCCAGACAATCGACTCTCGCAATCTTGGAAAGCCTCTTTTCTCAAGACGATCGACCATTTTCTCTACAAAATCTGTCTCCTCTTCCCAGTTGATATGATCTCCTGAGGGAACGGGAATCAGCATATATAAAACACTACAGCCTTCCGGGGCAAGAGATGGATCAATGATCGATGGATTAAATGTATAAAACGACGGATCTTGAGGGATCGTCTTCGTTTGAAAAACCTCTTTCATATGCTGATCAAAGTGTTCGCCCATAAAGAATTGATGCACAGGCGCATCATGGTACATTTTGTTTAACCCGAGATACACCATTACACAGCCAGAGGACGGCACGTATTTTCGCCGATCTTGTTCGTCTAAACCAAGCTGTTTTAACGCAGCTGGATAATCTCCGTTGATGACAAAGGCATCAGCTGCTATATGGGCGTCACTGACTTTTGCTTTAACCACGCGCTTCCCATCAAACTCTAGCTCCGTGACTTCGACATTTTTTCTCACATGCACACCCATTTTCATGAGCTGCCCTTCCAATATATCTACTAAACTCGCATAGCCGCCTTTTAAATAGTAGATTCCATGTGCGTGCTCACTATATGAAACAAGCGAATATATAGCAGATGCTTCATATGGATTTCCTCCGACATAGAGGGTTTGAAGTGCATATGCATCTCGCAGGCGTTCGTCTGAGAAATACTTTTTCAGGGCACTTTGAACCGTGCGATACGCCTTTAATTTCATTAAAATTTTCATGTTTGCTTTTGTAAAAAATGTACGCTTTTCATGAAATGATTTCTCTAGAAAAGCTTGTTGTCCTTCTTGAAACCGGTCTGTCATTTCTTCCATAAACCTTAGGAATCCTTGATCTTCCTTTGGAAATACACGTCTGATTTCCTCTAGCTGACGAAATGCATCGGAGTACTTCGTGTAGGAGGTTCCATCTTGAAATTGAATCGTATACAGCGGATCAAGCTGCAAAAGATCAAGAGATGCTTCGTCAATTCCTACCTCATGTAAAATACCTTTTAACATATCTGGAAGTAGGACAATGGTTGGACCTTCATCTACTTTATATCCCTTCTCACTTACAAAAGCAAGTCTTCCGCCAAGTCGCTCGTTTTTTTCGATAAGCGTAACATCATGTCCCGCTTTTTTTAAATAAAGTGCTGAGATCATCCCGCCAATACCGCCACCTGCAATCAATATATGTTTTGTCATGAGGCGCTCCCCTTTTCTTGTTGCGGCAATGTTTTGTGCGTATGTTTCTCTTTTGAAAGAATCGCATTTGTCGTGATGCGTGCTGATTCTAAAATGGTCGGCAGTCCGCTTCCTGGGTGCGTTCCTCCTCCTACGAGCCAGCAATGATCCAATTCATCAAATTCATTGTGCGGCCTTAGGACCATCATCTGCGTCAGCTGGTGGCCAAGGTTAAATGTGGCTCCTTCGTATACGTAAAGGTCTTCCTCCCATTGCTTCGGTGTAATCATCCGCTCGACTTCTATATGCTGCCTTACATTCTTAAAACCGGTTTTTCGCTCCAGTGTATTCAGTACAAGTTCTCTGAATTCATCTTGATGCGCTTCCCAGTCAATGCCGCTTTGATTGTTGGCAACGGGTGCCAATACATAAAGAGCTGACTTTCCTTTTGGCGCAAGTGAGTCATCTGTGACACTAGCATTTTGAATATAAATAGATGGATCATCTGGCAGCTCATATGTTTTCGTAATGCCTTTGACAAATTGCGCATAATCATCAGAAAAAACGATGGTATGATGCGGCTCATCATATATGGTATCTAATCCTAAATAAAGCATAAAGGTGGAGCATGAAAATTTTTTCTTTTTTAATTTTTTCTCGCTATATTTCTTTAAAAGTCCTGGCTCTACAAGCTTTGTCATCACATGTGCAAAGTCTCCATTTACGACAACCTCATCTGCCTGTATTTCTTCCCCAGATTCTAAGCGAATGCCTTTTACCTTCCTGCCTTCTGTCAGCAGTTTTTCGACGCCGGCTGACAGATGAATCGTTGCTCCAGCTTCAACCGCCGCTTTTGCCATCGCTTCTGACAGCTGATTGACCCCGCCCTTCGGATGGAACACACCTGTGTCATGCTCCATAAATGATAGAATGGAGAAAGCACCAGGGCACTCCCACGGTGACATACCTAAATACTTTGATTGAAATGTAAACGCATATTTCACTGATTCATTTGAGAAATAATCTGACAGCACATCATATAAACTCTTATTCAATGAAAGCTGCGGAAGTGCTTTGAGCACCTTTGGACGCAAATAATGATGAAAACGATCCATTTTACTTTGTAAAATAGGTGTAAGCCGATCCATTTTTCGCTTCGTATCGTTCATAAATCGAATATACCCTTCGCCCTCTCCAGTTGCAAAGGCTTCTAACCGTCTATACATTTCATCACGATCTCGTATCATATCTAGCTGATCGTCTTGAAAAATCAATCTATACATTTCTTTTAATTCGATCACATCAATATAGTCATAAAGATTTTTACCAGCAAAGGTGAACAGCTCCTCTGCAATATGAATCATGCTGAGAAAGGTAGGACCCGTATCAAACGTGAAATCACCCAGTTGAAACTTAGCGTTTCGTCCGCCGATAAAGGGCTGCTTTTCGTATACATGAACGTCATGTCCTTTGCTTTGAAGCATCATAGCTGCCGCAAGTCCCCCTGGTCCTGCTCCGATCACAATGATTTTCATTATCCTTTTTCCTCCAAATTAATTCACTTTAAGTTAATTATACAAATTAGAAAGATTAGATCAACTTTCGATGTGCTCTATTCGTCTCATGTTATGTATCAAAAAAAGCCGGCTTCCCTTCAACAAATGTAAGAAAGCCGACCCTTTATTACGCTTCTATATCAATTCGATACGTTTCAAACCAATGATGAATTTGCGCCAGATGAGCGATTAATTGCGGGCCCTTCATGAGCTGGCCATACCAAGGCACTTGAAAGGAAGCTCCTTCCGTTTCAATCAGCTGCTTTAATTGATTAGGATCTAGAAATTCGTGAAGGACAGAATCTTTTTGCGCAAGGCAGTCTGTTAACATCTCTTTTACAGCCTGGGTATAGGCTGGATGATGTGTTTTCGGGTAAGGACTCTTCTTGCGATAAAGCACTTCATTCGGTAAAATTCCCTCTAATGCTTTCCGTAAAACCCCTTTTTCACGATTTCCATGCATTTTCATTTCCCAAGGAATATTCCATACATATTCGACAAGACGATGGTCCGCAAATGGTACACGTACCTCAAGACTCGCCCCCATACTCATTCGGTCTTTTCGATCTAGCAGCGTTGTCATAAACCAGACCATATTTAAGTAAAAAAGTTCTCTCCGGGCTTTATCTACTCCAGTTTCTCCATCTAAAAGAGGCGTTTCAGCCACGGTTTCTTCATATTTGCTTTGTGCATATTCTTTTAGTGACAGCTTCTTTTGCCACGAGTCTTGTAAGAGCTGCGTTCTAGCTTCCGTCGATCTCATCCAAGGAAAACCATTCGTTTCATTTGCCGAATGAAACCAAGGATAGCCTCCAAAAATTTCATCCGCACATTCACCTGACAAACCAACCACAAAGTCCTTTTTAATTTCTCGGCAGAACCAAAGCAAGGAAGAATCAATATCTGCCATACCCGGTAAGTCTCGGACCTCAACCGCTTCCTTTAAATAAGCAGCCAGCTCCTTTTGTCCAATGATGCAGCTGTGATGATTCGTTTGAAACGCCTTGGTCATGTGGTCAATCCATGGACCGTCCGCATTTGGCTGGAATTGACTTGCTTCAAAGAATTGATCATTCCCTTCGTAGTCAACCGAATACGTATGAAGCGGTGCTTTCCCTATTTTCTCAAAGTGCTTAGCGGCAATGGCGGTAATGGCACTCGAATCAACGCCCCCCGATAAAAATGTACAAACAGGCACATCAGAGACGAGCTGCCTTGTGACGGCATCTGTAAAGAGATCCTTGACGTGCTGTGCTGTGTCATCGAGCGAGTCCGTATGCACCTTGCTTTTGACATTCCAGTATCTCCACACACGCAATCCGTTTTTTGAAAAGGTCAAGGCATGAGCAGGTCTCAGCTCTTTTACCCCTTTAAACACTCCTTGCCCTGGTGTTCTAGACGGTCCTAAACCAAAAATCTCCGATAATCCCTCATGATCGACTTTTGCTTTCATATCAGGGTGAGCAAGAAGCGCTTTGATTTCTGAACCAAATAAAAAGGAATGATGACGTTCTGTATAGAAAAATGGCTTGACGCCGAGCCGGTCTCTCCCTGCAAATAATAATTCACGCTCACTATCCCAAATCGCAAATGCAAAAATACCATTAAAATGGGTCACACACTCTTCCTTCCATTCTGTGTAGGCGTGAAGAAGTACCTCTGTATCAGAATGCCCAAGAAAGCGGTGGCCCCTTTTTAACAATTCTTTTCTTATATCCTCTGTGTTATAAAGCTCTCCATTGTATACAACGGTATAAGCATGGTTTTGATGTGTATATGTCATCGGCTGTTTTCCGCCTTCTACATCTACAACCGCTAATCTTTTATGCCCAAATAGAACGTGCTCACTTTTCCACGTATTTGTATCGTCTGGCCCTCTTTTAGATAATGTATCTGTCATTTGATTGATTACATGGTCCTGTTGGATGAGCTGCTTTTTAAAGTCTGCCCAGCCTGTTATTCCACACATCATCATCAGCTCCCATCCGTTTTTCCTCAAGTGTTCTCATTCAGCCTTTCTTAGTTTATGCATCGTCTCCTTGATAGTTGATTTGTCCTTTTTTCTCGGGCGTATAGGACAAGCATGATTTGGTAAGAAAAGAAAGAGGAAAGGAGCGTCTGCAAATGGAAAAACGAATGAGGCAGCTTGAACGCTGCAGCCGAAGATGGTGCAGCGGGTATTTACTCATTGAAAACGGGCATTGTCTGATTGAAGATGAAGAAGGAGAAATCATGCTACCAGAAAGTCTTCAAAGTACGATGATCTGTTTGAAGGAAAATGATAGGTGGATAAAAGGAGAACTGCTCGGTTCCATGATCCTTCATGAAAATGGACAGCTGTTAGAAGTACAAGGCGGTGAAGAAATTCAATATACATCATCACTTGCCAAAGGCTTGCTTGACCTTCTCATGTTTGTTCCTGAAAACGTCTTTTATGAAATCACTGCACAGATAGAACAGCTTGGCTTTTCCGTCTATGATTGTGTTTTCTCCTCCTTTCATTCTTTTCAACGAGTTTCTTTCTTTCAGTTTTCGACAGATACACAATCGCTTGCCCTTCAATGTCACTGCGAGTACGCCGCGGGTCAAATTCGTTTTGAATGGACCACTTCTGACGGTCACCGGTCGGTTTCGCAGTTTGATGGCATATAAAAAGGACACTGCTTTGTATAAGCAATGTCCTTTTTATGTTAAAAGATATGGAAACCGATTGGCAGACGTAACCCGAGAAGAATGGTCACAATCGCGAGTACGATAAAACCAATCAATACACCAGTCACCGATTTTCCTTTTTTCTTGCGTACAAGAACCATTTCCATGAAGCCGATCACAAGGATACCGAAAATCATTTTACCGATATACTCGCCACCGAAACCTGGAATCTTCATTCCTGTGCGAACATACAGCTCTACGCCTGTGGCGATAATGATCAAGTACAATAGTCTGACAATCATGTGCACAATTTTAGCACCTTTGTCGTTTTTACCTGCTAGAGCAAAGGCCACGAAGAATAAAATAATTCCTAGCACCCATGCTGTAATATGTAAATGCGTTCCCATCTGTTATTTCCCCCTTTATCAGAACAATTACCTTCTCATCGTACCACGAAATAAGTCGAACACAAAGCGACAATCCTGTGTCATCTCACTCTTTATTTGACGCGATTTGATAGCGTCCCAATCGGTTCAATCGTGATGTCGATTCGATCCCCTGAAGCTAAAAATTTAGGCGGTTCAAAGCCTTTGCCAACCCCAGAAGGTGTTCCCGTTGCAATGATGTCACCAGCTTCTAGTGTCATCCCTTTTGAAAGAGTAGACACAATGTTCTCGATGGAGAAAATCATTAATTCTGTACTTGCAGACTGGCGAACCTCTCCGTTAACCTTTGTTTCCACATGGAGCGCGCCGTGATCCTCGATCACAGACTTATGTACAATATAAGGTCCTATCGGGCAGGTTGTATCTAAGCTTTTCCCTATAAAAAATTGTTTGTGTTTTTTCTGTAAATCTCTTGCCGTTACGTCATTTAAAATGGTGTAACCAAATAGATAATCATGGACTTCTTCAGGTGCAATATTCTTCCCTGATTTGCCCATCACGATCGCAAGCTCTCCTTCATAATCCAGTTCACTCGTCACATCTTCATGAAGGAGGATATCCGCTTCATGTCCAACGACTGAAGTAGGTGCCTTTGTAAAGATCATCACATCTTTAGGAATATCCGCTACACTTCCCATCTCCATGACATGATCTTGATAATTCTTTCCAACACACATAATGTTTTTAGCTGGCTTTGGAATCGGCGCATGGAGTTTCACGTCCGACAGCGGATAAACATAAGAACCGCGATCCTCTTCTTTTTTCTCAGCCCAGTCAAGGAGCTGTTTGACATGCTCAACAAACTTGTCCCCCATATGAATACATTCAGCTAAAGAGTTTGGCAGTGTCTCAAGCTCAAATAATTTGGCTTCTGCCTTTTTGACGTCCATGACCCATTCATCATCAATGACTACCCCGATAAACATCCTGCTATGTATCTCACCTGTAAAAAACTTCATGTTTTCCCCTCACAATCTTCATTTCGCTAAGTGATGATGTCTCATTTTATTTCTCTATGAAATAAAAAAAACCCTTTTTTATCATACTCTCTTTTAAAAAGGGTTTCAAAAAAGATGATCTGATGTTTAGCGGTAGCGGCGATACTCCCACATGTTCCCTTGATCCCATTTACGATCAACATTTCCTCTGCTGCGGGAATGATGCTTTTTCTTTCCACATCTTTTGCAAGAGCGACTGCTTCTATGGTGATGAGATCGCTTAGATCGATGGCTGCGGCGCGACTTGCGGCTCTTCTTATGATGCGATCTGTGCTTGCTGCGATGTGACTTGCGGCAGCTCTTCTTATGATGCGATCTGCATTTGCTGCGGTGTGACTTGCGGCAGCTTTTCTTATGATGGGATCTGTGTTTGCTGCGACATGACTTTTTCGGTTCGCTCTTTTTGCTTCTGCAAGATTTCTTGCTTTTATATGACTTTTTACTCTTCATGCTTTTCTTCGAGCGATAACTTTTCTTTGAACGATGGCTTCTGTAGCTTTTTTTACTGCGACATGATTTACGGCGTCCACCACCGCCAAAGAACCAATGACCGCGATTTGAATGACGAGAACGAGCTGACTTATGCGATCGTCTCGATTCTGGCTCACGATCTAAGTGATGATCACGTCCTTCACTTCGAAGTGAATCCACTGCATGTTCAATATGTGAATGATCAAATGTGCTCACGAACGATTCCCCTCCCAGTCTATACTTTGACAAAACAAACAGATCAAACTGTTTATCTTCTCTGCTTTATGTTACGAGACTTGGTAGACAAGTGTTCTTGGCGGATGCCCCTTTCTTTTAAAACTCCATGAATACCTAACAAACGGGTACAGGACATTCCTTCATTTTCATATCGTAAAGAAGAGCATAGGAGGAGGATGAACGCATGACTACAGAACCTTTAAAGCAAATGGATATTTGGATTCATCCAAAGGACCTGATTGAATTAAGAAAAGACATATGGAACGACGAACCTGTTGAGGCCATTTTGAAAACCGGCCAGATCAAATCGCACATTTATGCTTCATACCGAGGGTCTCATATTAGGAAACTTAAGAAAAAGTCCTATCAAATTGAATATCGAAAGCCAAAGCAAAGACAAGGCGAATCCATCTTTCATTTAAATGCGGAGTACAATGACCCTTCGTTTATCCGAAACAGGCTGTCCTTTTATTTCTTTGAGCAAATGGGCGTGCTAAGCCCTGCTGCGTCTCATGTGTTTCTCACTATAAACGGAAGAAAAGAAGGCATTTATTTAAAAATAGAATCCGTCGATGAGCACTTTTTTCAGAAAAGACAGCTTTCAGGAGGCGGCATTTATTATGCAGTCGATGACGACGCCAACTTTTCCCTTTTGAGTTCATTTGATAAAAAGCCAAAAAAACACCTTCTCCTCGGGTACGAGAAAAAAACAGGGAGTTCTCAACATGATCAGCAGCTAAGTGAATTTATTTACTTTCTCAACACAGCGAAAGATGACATATTTGCCGAAAAGATTGAGCATTACCTAGATGTGACCCAGTATTTCCGCTGGCTCATTGGTGTTGTGTGCACACAAAACTTTGACGGCTTTGTCCATAACTACGCTCTTTATGTGAATGAACAAGGCAGGTTCCAAGTGCTTCCTTGGGATTATGATGCGACATGGGGCCGTGACATTCATGGAGAAGAAATGGCGTTTGATTATATTCCAGTAAGCGGCTTTAATACTTTAACTTCTAGATTACTAGATATCCCTTCGTTTAAGAGAGCCTATTACACGCTTTTCCAGCACGTACTCGATACACAATTTTTAGAAGACCGGCTTTGTCCAATTATTGAAACATGGCATGCTTCTATTGAAAACCGAATCGGAGATGATCCTTATACAAGAGACCGAAAAGACATTCTAAGATCAGAGCGAGAGGTCATCCGGCAGTATATCAACAAAAGACGACGTTATTTACAGGCTGAAATAAGAAAAGAGAGAGATCGCACGTAAGGACGCTTTCGAATTTTGTCACTTTATTACTCATATTGACGAAACAACTTTTTTTATAGAAAAATAGGGTATACTAACCATATCCTTCTATTTGATAAAAAATGTGAGAGTTGGCGTCCGTTATGATCAATTATGAAATTGAACAAAAAAGATTACATTTAATTGAGACCGCAAAAAAATTCGGGATGAATGCCGAAGAAACCATCAGGTGCAGTCAAGAGCTTGACACACTCTTAAATAAAGGCATCAAATATACCTCGAATGAATGCTCTAAAAAAGGGTAAACCATACACCTCATTCCTCTCATCAAAAGCTTTCAAAAAGACAATCACACATTAAAAGACCCATCATAAGCTATGGTGAAACGCCCAAAAACAAAGTGCCTTATTTTTATAAAGGATGTGCACCGCTATGCCGGCTATTGTTGGAGCCTTTAAAGTAAATGCCGTCGGAACGAGCGGAGTCGTTCATGTTGGAGACTGCATCACCATTTCTCCAAATAGTCAGGTTAAAACGTTTGCTGGCGCAGGCAGTTTTAACACTGGTGATCAATTGCGCATTAGCAACTATAAAAGTGTGACAAATACGTACGACAGTGATGTCATTGATCAACCGCTTGTTGGTAACTTGTAAGGAGTGAGAATCCGTTGAACTTCTATATTAATCAAGCGATACAAATTAATTATTTGCGTGTAGAGTCTGTCAGTAACTCCTCTGTGCTGCAAATTGGGAGCGCTGGTTCAATTAAAGCTCTTTCTAATCTGTATAACACGGGCAGCTACGTAGAAGCAGCACCTGCCGCAGCAGGCACACAAGGAATTGAAGAATCCCAAGGCGCAAGCACAGCACCTTTTGTACCGCTTCAGTCACCAACAACTTAAGTTCATCTGCAATCCCCGGAGGTGTATGTCAATGTATGACTATCAAAGCAACGCTTCACAAGTATATGGCATCATTCAAAAACAAACACAACAAATCATGATGCTTGAAAAAAGGCTTAACGAACTTCAGCAGGAAATGCAAATGATCAAGGATAAACCGACAACGACGATTGAACGGATTGATTATCAATTTGATCAACTGAAAATCGAGCGGCTGGAAGGTACGCTGAATATCGGCCTCAATCCATCTGATCCAAACAGTGTTCAAAACTTTGAAGTGGGCCAAACAACAACCCCGGGCATTGGAATGATGCAGCAAGAAACGGCTGATCAATTTTTCAATCAAACACGCCAGCTTGTCGACGCATTCTTAAATGAAGAAGCGCCAGAACTTCTTGAAGAGCTGGAGCAGCGATATGAAGGGTCCCTGGATGAAAGCAACAAACACCACATCATTGATGACATCCGAAAGCAAATTGACAGCAGAATCAAATACTATGCAGGACAGCTCCCGCACCGGGAAGATATGACTCCGCTGCAGCGTTCAGAGCAAATTGCTGAATATGTGAAGCATGATGTTAAACGAGCGATTGAGCACTTCTTAGCCCATATTCCAAATGAAACGAAAGGAGAGGAAAACGGATGAATTTCACAGTCGTCAACCGCAACATCGAGACCGGAAGCATTAAAGTAGTTGGGGTTTCGTCCTCTTCCCTATTTATCATCGGGGACACAGATCATGTACAATTATCCTCCATTTTTGATACACCGCCAGAATCTTTGATCATTGGCCCGTTTGTTCCTCTGGCACCTCGATAATGATTAAGCGCACATCTCAAGTGAAGTTCTCGAAGGTGAATTCTGTCGGGATTTCGAGTGTCGTTCAAATTGGTGATACACAGGAGCTATGCCCGAAGGTCAAGGTGTTAGCTGTTCAACGGACGCTTAGTTTGTTTTATGGCTATGAAGCAGAAAACTTAAATGCGAAAGAATTTGAAGTATATTTTGAGCCGATTCCATTGATGCTGCCAGAACGATCAGTTAGAACGGCATTTTACCATGAAAAGCCTGTGATTAAAGTTTCTTCGATACATGTAGAAGGGGTATCATCGTCCTCTGTCTATCAAATCGGCTCTACTTGTAGAATGAATGCCGTTGCGCGAGTGAAGCATATTCGAGAGTTATTTAGCAACGACGAAAGTCCGCCAAACTCACAAGTGGACCTACCTGCGCATATGATGGTGATATGACTTCGAATAAAGGATGTCGATTATGCCAGCAATTGTCGGACCCATTTACATTAACTCTATTTCTGGAGGCGTCGTAAACGTCGGTGACTCATTTTACCTTTCACCTAAAAGTTCGTCAAAATCTGCTTTAGGCTCTGGAGCGGGGAATACCGGAGATTTCTTGATATTAAATAATGGCATTAGCGCCACCAACTATGTGGATCCTGACTTAAATGATCAGAATATGGTAGGCAATGCATAAAGCAGCTCCTCTACAGTCATTTCATGAGAGGAGCGCTTTTTATGCTTATTTTTTTCTACGTTGTCTCGATTTTTTTGTTTTAACCAGCTTGCTTGCCGGCTGTTTTCGAATCCATTTGATGTACGAAGCAAGCTTTTCATCCTGCCTTAGTGCATCAAGTGTGTTCAAGCGCACGGCAAGCTCCTGGTTTGTAAAGAGGGCATGCACTTGTTTATGGCAGGGGATACACAGGAAGGCAGTCGGTAAAAAAGCCCCACCTTCTTCTCTTGGTGTTAAGTGGTGTTCTGTGAGCAGGACATGTTGTCTTCCGCACAGCTCACATAATCCAATGGTTTGCTTTGCCACCCTGTCATCACCTCAACATTTACATTAATTCCATTGAGACCGTTGTCCCTTTCCCGCTTGGATCTGCTGGATGAACAATCAGTTTCTTCGGTAGTCTCATTTTCAATTCTTCCACGTGGCTAATAACACCAACTGCTAAATTGTGAGACTGTAGCTTTTCTAATGCGGTAATGACCGTATCAAGCAAGTCTTGATCGAGCGTACCGAATCCTTCATCAAGGAAAAAGAATTGCAGCGGGAATTCACCTCTCAGCTGAATTTGTGCAGAAAGAGCAAGGGCAAGCGCCAGTGATGTCAAGAAGGTTTCCCCGCCGGACAAGCTGGACACGGGACGCCTAACACCGCCATTTGCATCATCTCGCATAACAAAGCCGCCTTCTGAGTCGACCTCAATCGCATATCTTTGTCTCGTCAACATACCTAAGCGGGCGGATGCATCACGACTGACACTTTCCAGCTGTTCTTCTGCTAAAAATTCAACAAACGTATTCCCTTTAAAAACAGTTTGCAGTTTATCAAGGCGATCAATTTCTTCCTGCAGTGCTTCCAATCGTTCGTGAATACTTGCAAAGCGCTGATGATTCTCTTCAATCACACGCAGGTGTTCATGTGCGGACCCACTCATTGCTGTCGCTTCTTCCAATGCTTTTTCAGCTGCAGCTTTTCTGTGCTGAATGTCCGTCCACTGCTTTTCATCCAGTGACTCTTCTTTCAGTAATTCAGAAATTCGCTTTAAGTTTGCGGCACATTCCTTTCTTTTATCCTCAAACTCCTCAATTTCCTGTTTGACCGATTGACGTACTGGCTGTTCCATTGAAACAGACTCAATTTCCTGCGGCATATGAAAAGGAGAAGATTCTGCTTGTTTTTCCCATGCTGCTTCTGCTTCATGTTTTCGCCTGTTCGCCTCTTGAAGCTGACGCTCACTGCTTGAAAAATGACTTTGCGCTTCACTAAACAACTGCTGCGCGTGCTGCAATTGCTTGTACGATTGCTGCTCTTTTTCATTAAGAAGAGAAAGGGTGTGTTCAACCTCTATAAGTTCATCAGAAATTGAGGCAGCTTTTAATGGATATCGGCCTAAATCTGTTTCATATTGTTGGATAAGCTGCTGCTGACTTTCTAACTGATGCGCTAGTTTATCAAGTTCTTTCTCGACATTGTATATCACTGTCTGCAGCTGCTCTTTTGCTAGCTGTTTTTCTTCCAAAAACGTAATGCTTTTCTCAATACGTTCTTTATAGCCTTCCGCTTGTTGGTCCTTTTCATCGATTTGCTTTTGCATTTCTTGTACTTGATTCAATGTAAGATGCGGGAAGGTCTGTTCAAATTGAGTCGTTTGCTCTGAAAGCTCAGCATCAAACTCTTTGATCAGCACCTCTAATTCTTCGATGCGCTGCTGTTCAAAAGTCATTTGCTCTTTTATCTTGCTCATCTCTGCTACTTGATCATGCGTTTCATCCATTAAACGAGCTCGTTTATGTTCAACTTCTTGAGTATCCTGTTTTATGCCTTTCCATTCTTGCACCAGACCCTGCAAAGACTGCGAATTTTGTACCGTTTCTACTGCTGCAGCGACTTCCGCTCCAGGGGCTTTCTGAGATAAGAAAGCGAATTGCTTCACTAATTGATTGGCATGCGTTTCGAGAAGCTGCTTTGCGGCATACATGTCTCTCCCATAATCCTCTGCCTGCTTGAGCTCTTTGTCCATCCGTTGAATGACTTCATCGACTTGTGCCACGGTTTCTTCATGGTCATTGGATTGCAAAGCCTTTGGATCATGATGAATCGACCCACAAACCGGACATGGCTCACCATCTACTAGCTCTGCCGCTAATTCTTTTCTTAATTCTGCCGCCCTTACCGCATCACGCTGCTTTAATTTTTCGAGTTTCTGTTGTTGTTCTTTTTGACTCCATTCTGCCAGAGCTCGTTCGAGTTCACATACATAAAAATAGAGGTGTTCAATTGCTTGAAACGATTGGTCTATTTTTTCATAATGGTCGTTTTGCTGCTTTTGAAGCTTTTCATATGCTTCTGAAGTCTGTGAGGCTCGCTTGTTGAGCTCCTCCAGCTTTTGCTTTTCCTTTTGAATACTAAGGTTTATTCTTTCAACATTTTCACTTAAACGTAAAGCATCCTGTACACTTTTACGTTCTTTCACTGAAACTTGTAACTGCTCCAGCTCATTTTTCAGCTGTGTTTGTTTCGTTAGTGCACGCTCTAATAGAGATTGGAGATTCTCCGCTTCTTTCTTCTTTTGGAGGAGCTGCTGCGCTTTTTCATTTTTTTGGCGCTCTATGCTCGTCTTTTCCTGAAAAGCTGCCTCTTTTTTACGTTCAATTTCTTTTAGCTGAATCAGCTGTTCTTTCTTTTGGAGAAGGTCTGGCTCTGTCTCTATTTTCTTTTGCCGGGCTTGCTCATACTCCCGCACCATTTGATCATAGATCGTTCGTTGATGCAGCAGCTGCTTTTCTGCTTCCTGTTGCTCTTTCGATGCTTGAGAAAGCTGTTTTTCAGCCTTTGTCAATGCATCCGCATAGGGCTTTAGCGTCTCTGCCTGCTCTGCGATATGGAGCTTCGTCTTTTTCTCTTCTATTGATGGTGCCAGTAAATTCAGCTTGTTTTGTTCAGTCTCGTAAGCTTCTTGTTCCTTTTGATACTGCCAGATCGCTTGCGCCTTTGTAAAAGCAGTGAACGCTTCGTCCCGCGCTTGTTTTTTCTCATGAAAAATAGCCTTTGCCTGCTCAGCTGCTTCCTTTGCTTTTGCCAGCGCCTCTGGACCAGCTTCTCCTAAACCATTCAGTTCAGCTAGCAGTTCATTTTTTTGCCCATAATGCTTTTGAGCCTTTGCACGCAATCGCTTGACGAGTTGATCTCCATATTTCTCCAAGTTAAACAACCGCTGAAGCATTTGACGTCTGTCTGCCCCTTTGAGGGAGAGAAATTCTGCAAACTTCCCTTGAGGTAAGACAACCGCACGGGTAAAGTCATCAATGGTTAATCCGAGTAGTTCTTCTACTTTACGATTCACCTCACTCGCTTTATCTGCGAGAACTGTCTGCGTATCACCGATTTCAATTAGGCGGCATAATGTCGTTCTGACTTTCATTTCATCCGCTCGTTTGAAAGCACGTTCAACTTTATAAGAAATGTGGTGTTCCTTTTGCAAAGCAAATGTAAAGGAAACCGACAGCTTTTCTTCCGCTTGGTTCAAAATACCATGTGTATTATTTAACGCACGCTCCACTTTGCCATAGAGTGCCAGTGTCATGGCGTCTAATATGGAAGACTTTCCACTTCCTGTCGGTCCAAATATGCCAAACACACCCGCATCACATAATGAGCTAAAGTCAATTATTTGTTCTTCTCTGAAGCTATGAAGTCCTTTAATGGTCAGCGTAATCGGCTTCAAGTCGCTTCCTCCTCTTGCATATCATTGGCTAGCTCTAAAAACAGTTTGACTGTTTTTTCATCAGGCAGACCGCCACCTGTCTGGCGCTCATAAAACTTCACGAACCTCTCTTCGATCGAGAGTTTTTCCACTTGCTTTTGCTCTTCTATTTGCTGTAGTTCTTTGAACTTTGGACGAATGTGAACAAACCCACTATGCTGCTTTCGGAGCTGATGAATCTCTTCAATAGAGAGCTGATCTGTTAAATGAATCTCTAGATCAATCCATGCCTGAAGATCCCGTTTTTCATCCAGCCACTCGTACACTTGACTCAGTCCCTCAGTCGCCTTCCATTTCATAAGTGGTTTTCCGCTTGATAGAAACACTTCTTTCCAGCTCGCTTTTTCATTCGGTTTTGCCTCTACAATTGTGACTGATTTGGCGTAACCTGATTCAGAAAAGCTATAAGCAAGAGGTGATCCAGAATAACGAGCAATCGTTTTGGCACGTTTGATCGTTTGCGGCCTGTGCAAATGACCAAGTGCAACATAGCAAGCGGATTCTGGCAGGCTTTCAGCCGCAACAGTATATGCGCCGCCTACTTCAATCGGTCTTTCTGAATCTGTTTGACTTCCCCCTGCCACATAAATGTGGCTTGTTGCCATATTGACCGTATCCGGTTGAAATTGATTACTTAAATGTTGAAACGCTTGTTGAATCTTTAAATTGTAATGATCACGAAGCAATTTCTCTTCAAATGTTTCAGCTAGCACCTCATTTAGTCTCGCCTCAGACGGATAAGCGAGTGCTGCAATGGATAAACGTTCATCCGCAGAAGGAACATCGACACGGATGATGTCATTTGTCGGATATCCAATTAAATGAATCCCTTGATCATTTGTTAAAGGTGATGCGGCTGATAAACGATCCGGATTATCGTGGTTGCCTGAAATGACCACTACCTGGCGTTTTCCTTTATCAGATAAGGCAGATAGACTTTCATAAAAAAGCTGCTCTGCTCTAGCAGGCGGATTCACAGTATCAAAGGCATCACCGGCCATCACAATGACATCAATGTGTTCGTCTTTCACGATTTGATACAGTTCATCTAAAAACTGTGCTTGCTCATCAAGCCGGCTTCGACCTTCAAGGGTTTTCCCTAAATGCCAATCCGCTGTATGCAGAATCCTCATGTGATTCACCTCTCATTCCGATACATTTATAAAGAAATTTCTAAATTTCCATCGAAGAAATAGAGAATTTTCTCCTCTAATGTTCTGTTTGTCAAACGCTCTACAGCTTTTGCATATAAGGCTATTTGGGTTTCATAACGCTTTTTCAAGATCGGTTCAGCAGCGTCAACTGTATATCTGCCTTGTACTCTATCAGTTTTATAATCTAGTAAATATAGCTTTCCATCTGTTTCAAATAAACAGTCAATCATCCCTTGAATCAGAACAGGCTCTCCCTCAGTATCAATATGACTGTATACCTCTTTAACAGGTAACACCATACTAAATGACACCTCTCGTTTTACCCAGTCCGCTTTTAGCAGTTTTTGACCAATTGAAGTAGAGAAGAAAGAAGCAATTCCTTCTTGATTAATTGATTGGATCTGCTCATCTGTTAGCAAGTCTCGCTGCTGTAAGGATTCGAGCAGGTGTCCTATACGTGATTCATCATAGGGCTCCTCAGAAGGGAGCGGGATATGCTGCATCACTGTATGCATTGCGGTGCCTTGTTCTGCGGCAGTGAGTGTTTTCTTCTTCATGAAAGCTGGCCGGTCATACAATGTTGCACGAGCTTTTCGAATAGAAGAAGGAACACTGTACTCATCCTGTATTTCTTTCATTCTTTTTATCTCGGAAACAGACTGCTTTGTGCCGACTTGCGAGGCCGCTAGATACGGATATTTCCATGAGAGTCTCTCTGCCACCTTCTCATCAGCATCACCATATCCTTCAACAGGTAGACCATCGATCAATGCTTGTACAATCTCGTCTTGCTCCTTTTTTTCAAGTGACATATCTTCCTTTAAAAGATCAGAAGCTTGCGTAAATGAGATAGTGAATGTAGACGGATGCGAAAGAACAATATCTCCTGTTTCTTCTAAAACAGATGACATCGCTTGATGACGGATAAGGGCAGGGCCAATGAAATCTAAGTATGTTTTCGATTGATACCGTTCAAAATCAGGGAGCAGCCACTCTTCTCCGGTTGCGGCATTTTGCCATTTGCTTAATGCTTTCACCTGATTTTTGACAGAGCCGACTAGAAATAATTTTTCTTTAGCCCTTGTGAGCGCTACATATAGGACCCTTAATTCTTCAGATAACAACTCTTTTCTCATCTTTTTTTTCATCGCCACAAGCGGTAATGTCGCATAACTAATTCTCAGCTCAGGATGGATGTACTTGCTTCCAAAGCCTAGTTCTTTATCAAGTAAATAGGGCTGGTTTAAGTCCATCATATTAAAGTTTCTGCCGAGCCCTGCGGTAAAGACGACTGGAAATTCTAATCCTTTACTGCTGTGGATCGTCATCATACGCACAACGTCCTCTGTTTCACTGAACGTTTTTGCTGCACCAAGATCATCCCCACGCTCCTGCATTCTTTCAATAAAACGAAGGAATCGGAATAGCCCTCTAAAGGCAGCTTTTTCGTATTGCTTAGCCCGGTCATAAAGGGCACGAAGATTTGCCTGTCGCTGCTTACCTCCAGGCATTCCGCCAACATAATCAAGATACTGCGTATCACGGTAGACTTCCCAAATTAATTCTGCCACCGAATGATTGATAGAAAAATCACGCCACTTGCGCAGTAATTGGAAAAATCGCTCTAGTTTTTTGCATGTAGGGTGATCAGAATGCGTCACACTCATGAATGCCTTTACAGCATCATAATACGTGCCTTTTTTATCACTCGTTCGAATCAGAGCCAATTCATTTTCGTCTAAATGAACAATAGGTGATCTTAAAACAGCAGCAAGCGGGATATCCTGATATGGATTATCGATGACTTTTAACAATGAAAGAATGACAGACACCTCTGTTGCTTCAAAATAACCAGAGGAAAGATTCGCATATACAGGGATTCCCTGCTTCTTTAATTCCTCCATCATTTGTGGAGCCCAAGGCATAGACCGAAGCAAAATGACAATGTCACGATACTGCAAATTACGGGTCATTTGCTGCTTTGCATCGTACACTTGAAATGGCTGCTCCACTAATTCTTTTATTTTTTTAGCAATGATTCTCGCTTCAAATTGGACGGTCTCGAGCTCTTCTCGCTCTTCGCCGGTTTCTGCTTCCTGCTGATCTAAGTGGACAAGAAGCATTTCTGTCGTTGTATCTTTGCTTTCTGGATAACTCGCTCCAAGCTTTAATTCAGCTTGTTCATCATATTCAATTTCTCCCACTTTTTCCCCCATCAGCTGCTTGAACAAAAAGTTCGTACTATCTAAAACATCTGAACGGCTACGGAAGTTTTTATTTAAATCGATTCTCTTCCCTGTTTCTTTGCCGTCTGGTTGAAAGTGTTTATATTTGTTTAAAAAGAGCATAGGCTCTGCCAGCCTAAAACGATAAATTGACTGCTTTACATCACCAACCATAAACAGATTGCCCTCTGCAGAATGTTTCCCCTTAGATACAAGCTTTAAAATCGTTTCTTGTACAAGGTTTGTATCCTGGTATTCATCAACGAGCACTTCTTCAAACTGCTGTTGATAGTATTTGGCAGCTTCTGTTTCGATCAAATGTCCTTCTGCATCCTGCTCCGCTAAAATGCGTAAGCAATAGTGCTCTAAATCCGAAAAGTCGACAATTGACTTTTCCTGCTTCGCTCTTTCGAAACGCTCACCAAATTGGATCACAAGCTCTACAAGCGTCTCCACAACTGGCTTCATTTCAGCTAAGCTTTTTAAATGTTGGGCAGGACTGCGCATGAAGTATTCATCTTTTAGTTTTTCTAATTGTTTTTTTGCTTGATTACGTGCATCTGTGGATTTTTCTAAGAGAGCAGGGTCATATTCGTCCCCTTTGCACGTTTTGAGCCTTTTAAAATTGACGTTCGGCAAAAGCTCATAAAGCTTCTCAAAATCATCTTGATGACGGATTAATTCATTGACTTGCTCTAAATCATCTATAAAATTCTCTGCTCTCGGTGCTGGGCCGCCCGGTTCTTTTGATAGCGAAAGAGCTCGTTCAAGCAGCTCCTGGCAGCTCCGGAGAACGAGAGAAAGATCTTCTTTGATATATGGATAAAACGGTAATTCTTCTACTTTTGTTTGAGCATCTACATCATAAAGTGAAAGAAATGCCCGCATCCATTGCTCCGGAGAAGGATGAGATCTCGAAAACTCATAAATTCTCTTCACGAGCCATTGCAAATCTAAGTCGTGACGGTCAGATGTGTAACGATCAACCAATTCAAAGAATGATGGCTTTCCAGCCTTATATTCATCCTCAAACAGTTCGTCTAACACTTCATCTCCTAATAATTCTCCTTCTGTTTGGTCAGCCAAACGAAAGCCTGGATCAAGATCAATTTCATAGTAAAAGGTGCGCAAAACCTGCAAGCAAAAGGAGTGCAAGGTTGAAATATTGGCTCGATTCATGAGGGACAGCTGCCTTCTCATATGAAGAGACCCAGGGTTTTTGGCTAATTCTTTTTCAAGTGCTTCTGTGATCCGATGCTTCATCTCTGCCGCAGAAGCATTTGTGAAAGTCACAACGAGCAGACGATCCACATCAACTGGATGTTCAGGCCGGGTCATTTTTCGAATCAGGCGTTCAACCAAAACAGCTGTTTTACCTGACCCTGCCGCCGCCGCAACCAAGATATCTTGTCCTTCTGAAACGATGGCTTCCCACTGGTCATCCGTCCACGTACTGTTATTCGGTTTTGGTATTTGCATACTGATCCCCTTCTTTTTTGATCCGTTCTATCACAACATCATCCTTTTCAGAGGTGAGCACCCTAAAATCATTATCTTCTATTGATTCATCGAATTGGCAAATAGACTTGAATGAACAAAAGCGGCAAGGTGTTTGATCCTTTAATTTATATGGATTAATTGCGACCTCTCCATTTGTAATTCTTTCGCCTGCTTCTTCAAATGTGCGCCGAACGTGTTGTGTGAGTATATGGAAATGATCCTCACTTAAAACTGCCGAATCAGAACGGAAAGACCCATCCTTTTTCAAACCGGCTTGAATGACTTGCGATCTACCTGAATCAAGCGTTTGATCCATTAGCTTTACTGCTTCCACATCTTCAAGCAATAAACCCTTCATTTTAAATTTCTTGAAGATTTCCTGCTCAATTTCATCCTCTGCAAGTGGAATCGGTGCTTGAATGAGCGGATCATGAATATGGAAATATAAAATGCCAGCAGGCGTTGCTTCTACGCCGAGCCACTCTTTCGAATACGTAATGGTTAGGTCTAAGTATGTGAGCATTTGCAAGGCAAGACCATAGTATACTTCTGCTAGGTCAAGACCTTTCTCACTGGATTTGTAATCGACGATTCTTAAAAGCAGCCCTTTTGAACCTTCTGCCTTATCTACCCTGTCAATCCTTCCGACAAGCTCCATCGTGCAGCCATTCTTTAATTGAAAAGTAAACGGCGGCAAAGGCCCTTGACCTCCAAAACCTAACTCAAGCCCTACCGGAGAAAATCCACTCAATTTGGCATGTTCACTTAATATAGAAGAGACTCGAATCAAGATTTTCTGAAGCTTTTCTTTAATATAAGCATGCCGATTAGAGCTTAATAGAATCTCCTTTTGAAGACGCGGAGCAAGCTGTTCGATTGCATGTCTTGAATAGGTGACACAATCTTCCTTCGTTAGGTTTTTCCAATCCTTTTTTTGTTCAACTAGCGTATCTGAAATATGCTTCAAAGCCGAGTGAAACAGCTGGCCGATATCGGGTGCTTCCAATTTGTAAAATTGTCGATCCTTTAGTTTTAAACCGTGGGAAGCAAAGTGAGAGAATGCACACGCATTGAACTTCTCCATTCTTGAAACACTGCCCTGAATATGGTCACCGTAAAGCTCTTTTGTGACATTAGGCTTTAATGGCTTCGCTCGATTTGTAAAGAACAAGCTTGACATGATGTTTTTTGATACATCCCGATGAGGAGATCTCATTAAGTAGTTATAGACACTCCACCATACACCGCTGATGGGATATTGATTGAGCCATTGCTGCAGCTGTGAGACGGTATAAGACAACGAAACATGCTCATTCGCTACAAATTTTAATTGCTCATCGTCTTCCAGCTGTTCTGGATCTAACACATAAAGAGCCTGCTGATGATTTGGCATAAGCTCTTGGCAATACTTGATGAGTGTTGAAGGCAATAGAGAACGTCCTTCTGCATCAGAAGCCGCATAGGATAGATACAAATGATGGGATGGACTTGATAACGCTTGGTAAATTAAAAATTGCTCATCTAGCAGCCGTTCTTTTCCTGTCTCTGCCAGCTCTGCTCCTGCTCGTTTTAACCATTCTCGGTCATCCTCAGACAATACACTCTCATCAGAGGGACGTGCGGGAATAACGCCATCATTTACACCAATGATAAACGTACACTTCACTTGATACATTCTGGATAAATCCATACTTCCAATAAATACTTGGTCGAGTGAAGGCGGAATCAAAGCGAATTTTAGAGAAGCTAACCCTGTATCTATCATCTGTTGGAATAAGGGAAATGAGAGCTCTTCGTCACCTAGTATGTCAACAAATTCATCCATTAATTGAATCACCGCATCCCATACTTGCCCGTGCTGCATTGCTTCAGCTAATCGACCTGCTTCTTCAGCCTCAAGCCTCGCCTTTTCAAGCTTATCTGGTACTTGTATCTCTTCTAAAAAGACATAGACAGCCTCTACCATGTCCCTTACCTTTTGCGCTTTTTTGAGCCTTTTCTGCAACTGGTAAAGCGGGGGCGCGATCCATTCTTTGACGTCATTTAGCATTTGTTCCATTTCAATTTCTTGATCTGTTTGTCCGAAATCCTCATCTAATGATTGGAAACGCCTGTAATGAAACCGGGAACCGTTTGTCCAGCGCTCTCCTTTTACACCATAAGCAATGCAATAGTTTTCAAGCTGATCTGCCTGCTCTCTCGCTTTGTTCTTAGTGATTTCAAGCGGAAATAAGAACTCTGTTTTCACGCAGCGAAATACCGCTTCATACCGCCAATTTCCTTTTATGACATCCAAGCTCGAACGAATTAATTCAATGAGCGGATGATACTGCATCGATTCATTTCCATCAATAAAAAAAGGAATATCGTAATCTCGAAAAACCTCTTTTAACGTATCTTTATAGTCATCTACATGCCGCGCTACAATCGAGATATCTCGCAGTCTGAGTCCTTTTTCTCTCACTAAATCAAGGATATCTCTCGCTACTCCCTCAATTTCAGCTCGTTTATTTGCACTTTTAGACACTGTGAGATGAGGGGTGTTTTCCTGATATGGCTGAACGGGCCGCTGCTCATATTGGTGTTCTAAATAAGCAAGATCTGGTGTATAAAGGTGCCGATGATTTCTTTCAAAAATATTTTCAGAAATGTCAGCTCCCCACTCTTTAGCAAGCTGATAGAGCTGGAAATACGTTTTACCTGTCATACGAAATAAATCAAGTTCATTTGGCTGCCTATCATGATAGGATCGATCTACTGTGAAAGCCGCAGTTATTTTTGCTGCATGCAGCAAGAGCTGTTCAATGACAAGAAGCTGCTGCGGTGTAAATTGATAAAAACCATCTATATAGATGTGTGCTCCTTTTATTTCTTCAGCTGAAGGAATTTGCTGGGAAAGAAGAGTCAAATAGTCTTCTGAGTGCACATATTCATCTTGTAAATGCTCCTCCATCTGCTGATAAAGAACATGGAGATCATGCAATTTTTCGGCTGCCCGTCTTTCTTCTGTATACTCTGAATGCATGCTAGACGCTGAAATCTTCTCAATATCCTCTGGCAGCATACAGTATCTTTTTAATTCAGCCATCGTTTTTTCGATTTGCTCCACAAACCCCGGCTTATCACTCGCTTTTTTGAATACTTTAAACTTGTCTTTCTGCTCTTCAATCACTTTTCTTAAAAGCATTTGAATTCCTGTGCTTGTCACAAATTGCCGATTCGCTCCACCAGTCTGCTGTAAAATCGACCAAGCAAGACGAGTGAAACTAAATACTTTAGCTCTGATCATTCCACCAGCTTCAGACGTTTTCGCAAGCTCATATTCCATTAAAAATGTCATTTGATCCGGGACTAAAAAAATGATTGGCGGACCCAACGGATCAAGCCGAAGCTGTTCTTTGATTTCCTCTAAGATTGCAGTCGTTTTTCCACTCCCCGATCTGCCTGCTAAAAACTGAATCTCCACGTTCCACAACACCTTTCTTATGTACTCATATTCTAGCGAAAATAAAGGTAAATAGCTATTTTCCGATCACGTTCCCATTCTCCTTTCTGAAAAAAGACATAGGCACCTTTCCTCACTCTTTTCATATCATAAACCATCATGAACTAAAAGGAGGCTGGCAATATCATGTATTACGGTTACTATGACTACTCGCCTTATGACATGCGCCAAAACACAAGGATCATTTCAGACCTTGAGAAAGCGATTAATGGTGAGTATTCTGCGATCCAATGCTACGAAAAACTTGCCCAAAAGGCAAAAAATCCTGAAGCAAAAAAGATCATTCAAGAAATACGCCAGGATGAAGTCAGACACTATCAACTATTTTCAAAGCTATATTATTCTTTAACAGGGAAAAACCACAAACCAAGCGTAACAGAACCTTGTCCAGACCAATTCAGAGAAGGACTTATGTTTGCCTTTAAAGATGAACAAAAAACGGTCGATTTTTACTTAAGCGTATCAGACTATGTCCGGGATCAAGGAACAAAAGAGCTAATGAAACGTATCGCTCAAGATGAGCAGCAGCATGCTGTATGGTTTTTATATCTTTTAACGCACCATGTATCATAGATAGTCCTATTTTAATAGGAGATCGTATGTTCCGTCAAAAAATGAAATCGATTTTTCGTTCATTCAATCTATTAAAGAAAGCGCTAAATGTAGCAAATCCTCACATCCCTTCCTTATTTTCAAACGAGAAAATGAGATTTTGACCATTAAAAAAACTCCTCTGCCCAAAATAGCAGAAGGAGTTTTTTTATGATCTTTTAATGAAATTTTGCTTCATTGCTTTGCTGCTGATGCTTGAGTATCCCATCAATTGACAACAGCTTACTGCCGCTAAGAGTCAAATAAAGCGCCATGACGAGCAGCGAAAGTTCAAATTCATAGCCACCAACAAATCCTCTAGAAAAACCAACAGTGATAATCGCTACTGCCATAATTGGTACGAATAATGCTGCGAAAATACGTGTTCCTAGACCTAAAATCAAGGCAATACCACCGACTAGCTCAATTGTCTTCACAATATAGGCCATAAATTCAGGTACACCGATTTGTCCAAAGAATGCTGCTGTGCCTCCCAGCCCTCCTTGATATGCCTGAAGCCCATGTAAAAAGAAAATAATACCTAAAATAACGCGTACAAAAAGTGTTCCTATTTCTTGATTTGTTTTCATATAGTGATTTCCTCCTGTTTTTACACTACACAATGTAATGTTAATAAGTAAAAAAATTAGTAATTAAGGTTGAGCATAATCATTAAGACCACCATCAGAATGGCTGATGTGACGATTGGAATCATTGGTACATTAAAAGGAATATTGTAAGTTGGATTTAAGATTTTTTGTATTCTTAAATTCAATGCCCGATCCCCAAAGGACACCGCAAACTTTGTTTGTTTTTGAAACTGGGTTCTCTTTTTAATCAGCTTCAAAAGGGCCTGCCCTACTCCAAGCTCAGTACCTGTCTTCTGAATGGCATAGTCATCTGCAATCACTTCACGAAAAACAGAGTAGCTTTGTCTCATATGCTTTAACACTGGAATGTACCAAATGACTTTTGTGAGCATTGAGAACATGAAAGCCTTTAAAGGATCATAGCTGTATTTGTGATGCAATTCGTGATGAACTACAGCGTCAATCTCTTCTTCATCCAGCATGTCCATGAGAGCTGTTGATAAATAAACCTTTGGGTGAAGCATCCCCATTGCAAAAGCAAGCGGTTCATGACAATGAAACACGATGATGTCATTAGCATATTTCTCAGATAAAGATTCGGTCGACTGGTGATCGACTGCAAGCATCAGATTTTGCTTGAATTGAATGTACTTTTTGATTTGTTTCGTCATATAAAAAATCGCAAAACCCAATGTGTAGAGGACTAAGGCATCCAGAAAGTATTTTAAAGGAGTGAATCCATAGAATTCGAGCACAGACTGGCATACATGGATCAGGTTATATGCTTGATTCCAGCCAAAAAAGCTTGAAAGCACGTAATACCCCATCTGATAAAAAATGGCTAAACCAATCAATATACCGCCTGAAAACAGCAGACTCGACTTCATTTTATTCATTTTGCTGCTCCTCTTTTTTAGATGCTAGCCGTGCTTCTAGTACTTTGAGTAATTCAGGATCAGCACTTTCAATCGCATCCACCATATGATTCACTGCCAGTGGACCGAAATCATCCATCAATCCTTGTGTAATCCATTTTGTTTGCTCATTTAGAAATTCTTCTTTTGTTAAAATAGGATTATAAATAGATGAGCGCCCTTTTGTTTTTTTCTCCACAATTCCTTTTTCGGTTAAGCGGTTCAGCACAGTCATCACGGTGTTGAAATTAATCGGCTTCTCATCTGACAGCTTTTGCTGGACCTCTTTAATCGGCATATCCTCACCTTCATAAAGGATCTCCATAATTCTTCCCTCTAAAGGACCAAAAAAACGATTCAATCCCTTTTCATTATATTTAAAAGAAGGAATTTTCATGTTATCACCTCACACTAAGCATTGTAGTGTAATTGAAAATGATAGTCAACTGATAACATAAATAGGGGAAAATCGTTGTATATAGACTTTGTTTTTAGTAAAAATGATATCTTTCTTTATAAAAATGTACTAATCATTTAGTGATAAGATAATCTTATGAAAATAGTGAAAAAATTCGCATTTTATTTATAGAGACTTTTGTATTATAGTGAAGTTAACAACATTTCACTTACTGAACAAACATATAGGAAGAAGGTTTACATGTGATGAAACAAGGAAACAGCCTTCGAACCGATCTCATTCTCATTGCGATAGGCGGTTTAGGTGGATTTCTTTTGTCTTTAACAGGTATGTCCATTGGCTGGATGGTAGGTACATTAATCACCGCAGCTTTTATTGCGATGCGCCGCCCCACCCTGTTTCAGCGTAAAGGAACTAGCACCTTACGTATTCACAGCAGATGGCTGCTCCTTGGTCAATTCATTCTCGGAATCGAACTCGGACAGAAAATGAATATGAAGGTCCTTCACATTTTCGCTGAAAATTGGCTCCCTGTGAGTTTCATGCTCGTCTTTTCTATTCTACTGGCGATGCTCTCAGGCTTTGTCTTATGGAAGCTGAGCAAAACAGATATGCTGACAAGCTTTGTGGGAACTGCCCCCGGCGGTTTATCCGCTATGCCGGGCATTGCCCAAGAGGTGGGAGCCAATACAGCTGTTGTGAGTCTTGTGCAAACGATACGTGTATTAATGGTTGTACTCACTATCCCATTTACAGTGTTTTATTTAAATACAAAAAACCAAGCGGATGTGGCTGTAGTTACGCAAGGGAGCGCTTTTTCTTCGGGTGTTTTCACCCTTTCAAACATCTCTTGGACCGCTGCGCTTATTTTAGGTGCCTGGCTCATGTCACGCCTAGCAGTTCGTCTTCATTTCCCAGCTCCTTGGCTGATCGGCAGCATGCTAGGCGTCGCAGCTCTTCAAGTTGGTGCGGGTGCACTCATAGGTTATGATTTGATTCCTTATTGGCCGGCACAAGCGAACATTGCGTCTCAAGTATTTCTAGGTGCAACCATCGGTTCAAAAATGAATAAAGAAATGTTTGTCGGGCTAAAAAACACTCTCATTGTGGCTGTCGTCAGCTCAGCTGGGCTAATTGCTGCGACTGTCCTCAGCTCTATTGCCATCGCTGAGATCACAGGTATTTCTGTCATTACAGCCATTCTTGCTTTTTCGCCTGGCGGTATTGCAGAGATGGCAACAACTGCGGTCACACTGCATGAGGATTCTACCTTTGTTGTGGCTGTACAAGTCGTCAGAATTATTCTCGTCATTGCAATGCTGCCACCGTTTTTCCGCTTCTTACATCACGTATGGGCAAAAAGGCAGCCTGATTATAAAGCCGCAAAATAAAAAGAGACGCTTTGCATGTGCAGAGCGCCTTTTTTTATTCGCTGGTATTTCTTTTAACACCGACAACTTGATCCTTTGAAATGGTGCCAAAATGCCGGCTGTCGAAGCTATGTATTCGGTTATCTCCGACCACAAAGTAATGATTGTTTTTGATTTTATCGTCTCCTGTGATGGCTTTCAGCTGAAAATCCCCTGTCAGAACGTTCCCCATTTTATGTTGTTTCTGCTCTTTTAAATAAGGTTCCTTCTTTTTTTCACCATCGACAAATAACTGATCATCTTCATACTTGATCGTTTCTCCTGGGAGTCCAATGACTCGCTTGATCAAGATTTGATTTTTAGGGCCGTGAAATAACACATAATCAAACCGGCTAATTTTCGTGAGTTTTGGCGAGAACTTATTGATTAATAATTCTGTTCCATCTGTAAAAGTTGGGTCCATACTAACCCCTTCTACTTTGTACGTGACAAACATGAAATTCTTGACTTGGAACAATAAGACGATGCCTGTAATAATCATCAACCATAGCAATGGCTTCTTTTTCATTAAGAGCCTCCTTTGTCCTCACGTTTGCTCATTCGAATGTTTAACCTATTTTCTACTCTCTTTCCAACATACCATAATAACGCAATAACTAGAACCGCAAAAACACTTCTTAACGGATTCTTAACTAAAGCAGAAAGATCATAACCAATAAAACTAATGATAAAAAGCATGACACACTTACCAGATAAAGTAGCTAATGAGAATTGCCAAAAGCTAATTCTTGATAAACCCGCTACAACATTGACGGCAGCAGAGGGCGTGAAAGGAAAGCAAAGTAAAATAAATAATGGACCAAACCCCCGCTTCTCCACCCAAAGCATCAATTTTTTAATGGAAGGATGCCTGCTGATAAAGTTGAGCATTCTCATCTGTCCAAATTTTCTGATCAGTAAAAAGACAAGAATAGACCCTGCACTTGCGCCAATCCAGGTCAATAAAAATCCTTCCCAAAGGCCGAATGCATTTGCATTCGCTACAGCAAACGCAACGAGTGGTAAAAACGGAAGAAATGCTTCTATTAAAGGGAGCAATATGGCCACAATCGGTCCAAAGGCCTTGTAGCTCTCAAAAAATGATGTGATATTTTCGTGAGTAAATAGGGAAAGAAATGATGTCAACTTGTTTGACTCCTTCAAGGTTTGTCTACTTTTCATTTTACATGGAAAACATAAAAATATACAAATGAATCCCCCCCTTGAGATTATTTGACTCATTCGGTATAATAAATAAGAACGTGTGTTCTATCAAGAAAGAAAGCAGGCTTGGACATGACGAGACTATCAAGAATACAACTTCAGATGATGGAACAGGCCATCTTTCTTCCAATGGTCGTCTCCATCCTCAATCGTGATTTGACTCACTTAAAACAACATCAAACATTCAAACTAAATGAACCATACATTCAGCTTGTGACCTCCGCCTTAAAGGAAGCACAGAAAGCACTTTATGAACTAAAGCAGCATTTACGTAAAGAAAAAATGAAGGTACAGCAAATTGAACACGATGAAGGATTTACAACGTATCTATTTATCATGGATGGCTATGAAGAAAAACATAAATACTTTAATCCACGTATACGTCACCGGGTAGAGGAATTGCTGACACGGTATTTTCTTCATCAAGCGAATTGAATTTGCTTCATTGTCGCGCTTCCCCATTCAAAGCAAAAAGCCTGCCACAGCGGCAGGCTAATGCTTCTTTATGATAATTCAAGCTGTTCTCTCAGCTCTGTTCTCACTTCTTCTAATCCAGCGCCATCTAACTCAAAGTAATACACATTCCCAGGCTGATAATCATGGCCCTTTAGCTGAATGGTATCTACTGATGTCAATGAGCTCAATAACGGGAAAAGACCGATAAACTGCTTCATGGACAGATTGGTTGAAACATTGTCACCAAGTGTATCAATGATGTTGTCATAGGATGGGATCGAAGAAATGGATTTAGATTTTTCAAAGATGGCTTGAAGTGCTTCCATTTGGCGCTTCCCGCGCATAAGGTCACTGTCTGCCTTTCTTGTTCTCACAAAGGCTAATGCTTCTTCACCATTTAACGTATGTGTTCCTGTTTGCACATGAACTTTTCCTTTTGAATCCTTTTCCATTTGTTTTGCGATACCTTCATCTTCAATCGTTACGTCAATTCCGTTTAGCTCATCTACAATGTCTTGAAACGCCTTAAAGTTCCCTGAAATCACATAGTCTACAGGAATGTTCAGCAGGTTTTCGACCGTTTTGACTGACAAATCTGCACTCCCAAACGCATGGGCGTGGGCGATTTTATCATATCCTCTTCCCGGAATATCTACATAAGAATCACGAGGAATACTGAGGAGCTTGATGGTTTTCTCTGTTCGGTTCACAGCCGCCAGTAAGACCGCATCACTTCTTGCTTCGTCTACCGTTTCACCTGGACGGCTGTCAATTCCAAGCAGCAGGACCGAGAAGCTGTCCTTTCCTGGATCAAAAGCTTTCACACGCTTTTGCGAGGTGTCTCCTCTTTCTAATGACACTTGCGCCTTATTCGACGCTTTTGAAATTTTATAGTAGGCATATCCTGTCACGGATATTGCCATCACCATGACAAATGCCATGATAAACAGCACGACTTTCACCCAAGGTCTCAGCCTTCTTTTTGATCTTGTTTTCTCCTTCATCCTTTCCGAACCCTCACTCTATCTTAGTCTATCAATGTAGGTTCCACTATAACATATTTCAATGAAAGTTTCCTGCACGCAACATATTTTTATGAATCCACAATGAAAAACTTTTAAAACTCAGATAACTCAATCTTTTAATCTGCCGGTAGTGTTCTTTTTAAATGATTCCGCATAGTTAGCATTGTCTACATCCATATCATCGCAGGAGAAAATTCAGAAAAAAGCAGCCTCTAATGTCGGCTGCTTTTTCACCATTATTGAAAACTCACTTGAAATTGTCCCTTCAATTCCTCTTCTGCTTCTTGAAATAACTGCTTTACGCTTTCTGCATACTCGCCAAGAGCATCCTTGCTCGTGTCAAAATTCACCCATGTCAGCTCTACTGGCAGATTTACTTCTCCTGTCAAACAGTCCCATAGAGCATCAAGATTTTCCCCGTAATAGTCAGGAAGGTGTAAAACTTTTTTTAGTTGGTCATGAAGCTCTTCTTGCGACCTGCACGACGCGCCGTCCAGCTGCACTTTTTTCATGTCATCTTCCCCTCTCATGCCTTTATTTTAAACGAATGGAAGGCAAAAGAGAAAGCAAGACTCCTCACTTTTGTTTCTGTCTGACACTTGACATCAAAAGGATGAGACAAGCTGCCAAAACGACCAAGAAAAAGACGGTTAACACCACCTGAGTTCCGAACAGATCAGCGAAGAGCCCGACAAAAACACTTGGAAGACCCAGACCTAAATAGGCAAACAAATAAAACCCGGCAACGGCTCTAGCTGCCTCCTTTTTTCCCCGCTCGACAATAAGCTGAAGACCGCCTAAATAAGTAAATCCATAGCAGGCAGTACCCGCAAGCATCGTTCCGGCAAGCACAAGAATGATTGACCCACCATTTGCTCCAAATAGCAAGAGACCGTATCCACATGGAAGACAGATAAATCCGGCAAGGAGCGCTGCTGTGCTATTCATTTTGCGAACAAAAGGCTGCATCAGGACACCTGACATATTAATCAAAAACAGTGCCGGCCCTACCCATAATTCATATCCATTCAATTTAAGCTGTGCTGGCAAAACCGAAATCACAAGGCCACACACTGACCACGCGACAGCAATCGCTGCATTCGCTGGCATTGTTCCTTTTGGAAATGTTGGCATGTTCATCATCGGTTTATCTGCATCTCCTTGTACAGGCGGAACGAAAAAGAAGACACCCACGATCGTTAGGATTAAAAAGCCCATCACAATCCAATAACTAAGCGGCGCAAGCGTCACATACTGAAAAGAAAGAAGTGCCGTAAAAAGAGCACCGCCCCCAAAGCCAACCGAACTGCATAACGCAATAAAAGTTGGAATCCAGCTTGATTTTTCTGGATATAAAGCAATCAAATAAGCAGTGCATGTGCCAACACTTAGGCCAAGCCCCACCCCTTGCAGCAGCCGCGCCAAAAAGAGCATCTGAATGGTAGGATGTACGATCATCAATAAGGTAGCACATAATGAAAAACTAAGTGCGACCAATAAAACCGGTTTGCGTCCAGCCCGGTCAGATATCCCGCCAAGAAAAAGTAAAACTGGAATCAGTCCGAAGACATATGCAGCAAATACAAGGGCTGTCGCCGCCTTTCCGTACCCTGCTTGTTCGGCATACAACGTATAAAGGGGCACCTGCAGATTCACTGCGGTTGTAATCATAAAAAGACCAAATAAAACGAATATAAATGGAATGATGGATAGGTGTGCGGTTTCTTCTTTAGCTGCAGGGATCATTTCACTCTCTCCTCTAGTCATAAGCATATGAGAACAGTGTACACACCTTTTGGCTTACTTCCTATATCCAAAAACGATGCTATTGACCACTCCATATTCCCGTGTCATCATCATGTTATATGTGACAATGAGAGAAGGTGTCCGATGTATATTTATTTAAACCGCTCAAGTACTACCCCGCTCTGGCAGCAAATCGTGACTGGGATCATTCAACAAATTCATTCCCAAAAACTGAACCCCGATGATCAGTTAACACCGACACGCGTATTAGCACAGGAGCTCAATGTATCAAGATCAACTATACAGCTTGCTTATGATGAACTGCTGGCAAGAGGATATGTCAGCACATCTAGAAGAGGCGGTACGAAGGTCATTTCGAGTGATCACTATGCGGCCTCCACTCCCCATCAAGGTGAGCCGCCTTTTCCTCTTCCGGTAAGACCACACTTTCAAGAGGCGGAGAAACAAATGAACCACTGGCTGTCGGCCAATCAATTTCATGTGAAGCTTGATATTGATTTTCGTCATCAGGAACCAGCCATCGATGAACATTTCCAAAACATATGGAAACGCTCGCTCACAAAAGCATTACAGCGATTAGAGATGAAAGATTGGGGCTATTCCTCCCCGCATGGTTTATGGGAAGTACGTTCAGAAATACGCCAATACTTATCAGTAGAACGCGGCATCGATGTAGAAGAGGATCAAATCGTGTTAACAGGAGGCACGCAGCAAGCCATTGATTTGATTTCACAGGTATTGCTTAAAAAAGGCGATACAGTAGCTGTTGAAGATCCAGGCTTTCCTGGAGCAAGGCTTTCCTTTATGCATCGTGAAATGAACATTTATCCCGCGCCCGTCGATGAAGAAGGGATCATGGTGAATACATTACCACGAAAAACAAAGCTGATTGCGGTGACGCCCTCCCATCAGCGTCCAACCGGTGTATGTATGAGTGTGAGCAGAAGGCAGCAGCTGCTAAAATTTGCCGTCAGTCATCAGTCTTATATACTAGAGGATGATTTTGATGGAGATTATCGTTATCATGGCGGACCGCTTCCTTCCTTATTTTCAGAAGCACCCGACCATGTGATTTATATCTTAAGCTTCTCCAAAGTGCTGGCACCAGGCATCCGCCTTGCTGCCATTATCGGCTCCAAAGCGGTCATAAAAGAGATCGCTTCCTTGCAATCACTCATTCAAAGACAGCTGCCCATTATGGAACAGATCACACTCGCCTCTTTTTTCAGAGAAGGAGAATTTACGCGATATGTCAGGCGAATGAGACAGCTATATAAAAAAAGACAGGCTGCCATGATGGATGCCCTTTTAACACAACAATTTGACAAGCACTTTCATATTTATGGAACAGATACGGGTCTTCATGTCTTTTTGGAAGGAGCGCCAAACTTTGACGAAAAAGGCAGTATTGAGGCAGCAAAAGCAGCAGGTATTGGCATTTATCCATTAAGTCCTTATTGTTTTGAGAGCAATCGAAAGGGATTACTGCTAGGCTTTGCTTGTACGGACGAAAACATGATTCAAGAAGGTGTGCGCCGCTTAAAGCAAATACTTTATATGTAAAAAAGCCTGGAAGTCCGCCTTCCAAGCTTTTTACGTTGATTGCTGAATGCGGCCGACTTCTTCAATAAATGCAGCTGCCCTCTGCAATCCATCTTGGAGATGATGAGTAGCGGAAATAAACAGCTTTTCTTGATCTGGGCGCTTTAATAGCTGCTCCACCTGACCAATTCCTTTTTCAAATGAATGAAGACCTGTCTTTAATTGTTCATCTGCCTTTTGATAAGCGGTTGGAATTTCTTGATGAGCAAGCCCCTTTTGAATCACACGATCAAAGGCTTTCGTCGCCTTTTTCAATTTTTTATTTACTTGGATCTTTCCCTGTCCATCTGAAATAAATTGGTCGGTCATGTTTTCATAAGCTTCATTTAACTCATCCATATAACGCTGAACCCATTGTTCATACGCCGCTTCTTTTGTGTCTTGTTTTGAAGGCGATTGACCTGCTTGCTGACAGGCTGCTAGTAAGGTCACTGTCAAGGTGAATAGCAGCAGCAATTGCGATTGTTTTTTCATACAGAGCCTCCATTTCTTATTCCCATTCGTTCATATCGGTCAAAATAGGAGGATCCTTTACCACATACGAACACTTTGCAAGAAATGATTTCTTTTATTGTAACAGACGGCTCGTGTCACTTCTGTGATTTATGAATAATTGCTTGAAAATACGTCTAAGGATCCACATTTCTCTGTCATTTGGTGGACAGTCTACCGATACACACTCAATAGACGACTGGATATATGGATTTGGTTTCAACAAATTCATGTGCATGGTGGATGTTGTCGTGTCATCATAATGATGCCCCAACGAAGTCGCCTTGTCCTGTTGATTTATTGAAGTTTACCTTTACAAGCAATGTCAAGCTCTTCGACTACTTCACCATCTTGGATGAGATAGGCTTTTTCATGAAGATTGACAGCGGGACAAATATGATTTGGAATGATTTGCACCTTCTCACCGATCTGGACAGTCTGACGGAAGCCTTCGTGATAAATGATGGCATGCTCATCAAATACACTGGAAACAAATACATCATCAAAGTCTTTTACCTTGCCTAGTCCCTTTGTTTTCGTCAGCCCTTTTGTACGGGTTTGAGCCGTGAGCCCTTTGGCTCCAACATCTGTAATGACACGAGTATTTGTTGGCTTACTAATGACTGTCGTCAGGACGGCTGCTGCACAATGTGAAAAAGTGCCGATCACATTGGACTGAGAGGCATCCATGAAGATGTATGTGCCTGGGCGGATTTCGGTCACTCCCTTTGGAATATCAAATTGAAATAAGAACGGTGGTGTTGATCCTATGCTCACTACCTCTAGCAGCATGCCTGATTCTTTTGCAATCTGTGCAAATTGAAGCGTTCGATTCACAGCGTCTTCATATAATGTCTGACAATGCGCTTTACTTTCCGCCTTGTATGTATGACCATCATGAGAAAAAATCCCTTTTAAATGAACGAACTCACATGTTTTTATCGCCTGCAAGATTTGACGGAAATCACTCTCTTCAATGACACCAGACCTCTCTTCTCCAACCTCTATCTCAATTAAAACCTCCGCTTTTTTCTCTGCTCCACGAAAGACATCTTCAATTTGATGCACATGCTCTACACAATCTATTCCAAATGAAATGTGTATCGACTCTGCCAGCTTTCGAATTCTCTTCAGCTTTGTCTCACCTACAATTTGATTGGCGATAAAGATATCTGTTAGCCCATGCGCCGCCATCACTTCTGCTTCCCCTACTTTCGCTACAGTTAAGCCAGATGCGCCCATCTCCTCCTGCACCTTCGCAAGACCAGGTGTTTTATGTGTTTTCGTATGAGGACGCAGTTTGACTTGCTGACGGTCCGCATATTGCTGCATAGCAGCTAGATTCTCCATCATCACCTGTTTATCAATTAATAGCGCCGGTGTATCTAGTTCATCATAAGTCATCATCATATCCCCTTTTCTGTCGCTCATTATATAAAATTTTATACGCTGTACTTAAATTATATAATTTGTTATATAATTTTCAATGTTTTTTTCTTCGAGAAAGTAAGACGATATGCTAAACATAAGGAGTCCAGCGGCTGGGCTGCCGCTGGTTTTAGTTAATATCTGTTCCGAAGCTCCCTTAATATAAAATCGTATACAAGGTTGAGCTGTTGTTCCTTTGGATACAGCATAAATTCTTGTTTTTTAGGAAGACCACCATCAAGGCGATCTTGAAATTTCGTTCGGAGATACGCTGTTCTGTGCACCTGACTCTCAAATGACTTATATGAGACATCGAGTTTGACGGTTTGCTCATTTGTAAAGATGACCACCGTGTCTCCGAGGGATGATTCCTGGAAGGTATGAATGTATTTGTGGGAGATCCAGCCGCACTGAGGACGGTTGGATGAATAGGTTGGGAAGAAATACAGATGATTGGATGAGTCAATCACAATGGGAGGCTTGTGAGAAATACCTGTTACTTCATATGTTCCCGCTTTTCTGCCTGCATAGCTTGAGCCGAAGAATCGGCAGCTGCGTTCAATAATTTGCAGAGGTTTTAATTCAACGTAAAAGCTTGTCTCTCTTTCTATGACTTTTGAATATACTCTTTTTCCTTCTTCAACCGGAAGGATCGCCATTGTTGTTTGATTAATGACGTATGAATCTAAAGGTGTTTCACTAATTCCTGACACTTCATTTCCTCCTGTGTTAATTTTTGGTTATTTTAGATACTATTAATCTATCACCAACATATAAGAAACGACAGGATTTTTTCAAAATTTATTAAAAATCATTTTTTTATCGTATTATTTAGTCCATTCGATCTATCGAAAAGCCTTTTTTAAGATATATCACATCGTGTCGATTGGACAAGAGGTGTCGATTTCGCTCAAAAATAAATTATCTAAAAATTATAAATTCTTGTTGATTTTTTCTTCGCCAATCCATATACTATAAAAAAGGCATCGGGGGGATTCTTTATGAAAGAGAAAAAAACGTATGCTGAGCTCATGAAGTCCCGCAACACCCAAAAAACCGAAGAAAACGGCGTGACGATTTTAGACATCTATATTCAAATGGTTTTAGATGAGGCGCTTTATAAACAACGCTTAACCTTCCTTAGAGAAGAGATTGATAAGGCACTGGATCAGCGTGATGAAAAACGATTCAACGACCTGTCAGCTCAATATGCAGAACACTGCTTACATTAATCATGATGATTTTACTTGCGGCAAAGAGGGCAGCAACTCGTCTCTTTACCGCAAGTTTTTTGTTTATCCATTTAAAATGGTTCCGCCATTGACATGCAGGATTTGTCCATTTATATAAGAGGAGTCTTCGCTCGCTAAAAATAAATAGCTCGGCGCAAGCTCTACTGGCTCACCAGGACGCTCCATTGGAACATCTCCGCCAAATTCAGAGACTTCCTTTTCCGTAAAGGTCGATGGAATGAGGGGTGTCCAAATGGGTCCCGGAGCTACCCCGTTTACTCTAATCCCTTGCTTAATGAGCGATAAAGATAATGATCTCGTAAATGTCACGACTGCCCCTTTTGTAGATGAATAGTCGATCAAGGTTTCATGCCCTTTATAGGCTGTGACAGATGTGGTATTAATGATACTGCTTCCTTTTTTCAAATGAGGAAGTACCGCTTTTGTTAAGTAAAACATGGCAAAAATATTCGTTTGAAATGTTCGAAGAAGCTGATGTGAGGTAATCTGTTCAATGCTTTTTTGCGGATGCTGTTCCCCGGCATTGTTCACCAAAATATCTATGGAACCGAAAGCATCCTTCGTTTTTTTGACGACCTCATTTGAAAACGCCTCATCTCCTAAATCACCTGCAATTAAAATGACGCGACCTCCCGCCTTTTCAATATAGTCCTTCGTTTCCTCTGCATCGCGGTGCTCACTCAAGTAAACAATGGCGACATTGGCGCCTTCCTTCGCAAATAAGACCGAGACTGCTCTTCCGATCCCGCTGTCTCCACCTGTCACAATGGCTGTTTTCCCTGCTAATTTTTTATCCGGCATCTCTCGATCAAAAACAGGCCTTGGATTCATTTTGTATTCAAGACCTGGACGCTCACTTTGATGCTGAGGCGGCAATGTTTTCTTCGGCTGCTTTGTTGACACGTCTGACCACTCCTTCCTTTTATCTTGTTTATTTTTATGTGTTGGCTATTTTTTTATGTATGCCAGACTAGTTTCCTTTCAAATGTATGATTTTCTTCATTGTGGAAAAATTATACACAACAAGTGACTAACTGGAGGCGACAGTATGGAGCAAGAACATAAAGGATTGGAACAGGCAAAATCGTTATGGATAGCGGATAGTCAAAAGCATTCTTTTCCTACAGTAGATGAGGATCTCACAGCAGATGTCATCATTGTAGGCGGTGGTATTACCGGTATCGCTACCGCGTTTGAAATGACAGAACGCGGGCTGGATGTCATCATCATTGATGCTGATCAACTGCTGCAAGGTACGACCGGACATACGACAGCTAAGATTACCTCACAGCACGATGTTTATTACCATGAGCTGATCCAGCAAATTGGTATGCCCAAAGCCCGTTTGTATGTAGAAGCAAATGAGAAAGCAAAAGAGCTAATTCAAGCTCGCGTCCAAAAGTACGACATCGATTGTCAGCTAGAAGTCAAAGATGCGTACCTTTATACAAAGGAAGAAAGCGGTGTAAAAAAATTAAAAAAGGAATTAGATGCCTACAAACAGCTTGGGATTGATCGGGGATGGAAAACAGCGCTTCCTTTTGATGCTGACATCAAGGCTGCCCTAGCAATGACGCAGCAGGCACAGTTCCATCCCCTTCATTATCTCAATGCACTCATTGACCAGCTCCTAGAGCGTGGTGTACGTATTTATGAACAGACAACTGCTGTTGACGTAAAAGAAGGAAACCGCCCTGCTGTCGTCACAAAAGACGACCATCACCTGACAGGACGCTATATCATATCCTGTTCGCACTTTCCTTTTTATGATGGAAAGGGACTTTATTTCACGCGCATTCACCCAGAGCAATCTTATGTGGTAGCAGCCAAAACAACGAAGCCGCTCCCAGATGGAATGTACTTAGGGATCGACCAGCCTGCTCATTCTTTAAGAACGACAGAATGGCATGGTGAGGAAGTCGTTCTCATCGGAGGAGAAGGTCATAAAACTGGACAAGGCGGGGATGAATCTGTTCACTATGAAGGACTAGAAAGGTTTGGAGACGCTACCCTTGGAATTGAAGAGGTGCTGTATCGCTGGTCGACACACGATATGGTCACAATGGATCAAATCCCTTACATTGGCCGCCTAACCAAGCACCATCAAAATATCTTCGTTGCGACCGGTTTTAGAAAATGGGGCATGACGACAAGCCACGCGGCAGCTACTCTTATCGGTGATTTGATTGAAGGAAAATCGAATCCATACGAATCCATTTTTACGCCATCAAGACCTGTTTCTGATTCTTTCGTCAAAGATTTCGTTAAAGAAAACAGCAATGTCGCTGCCAAGCTGATCAGTGGTAAATTAAAACGAACCGATCAAACCATTGATGATTTAAAGCCAGGTGAAGGCGGCATTGTATCGTATGAGCATAAAAAATGCGGCGCCTTTAAATCAGAGGATGGGAATATCTTTCTTGTGGATACAACGTGTACTCACCTAGGCTGTGAAGTCGCTTGGAATAATAGCGACCGCACTTGGGATTGCCCGTGTCACGGTTCACGTTTCTCCATTACTGGAGAGGTAGTAGAAGGCCCAGCAAAGAAACCACTAAAAAGGTCTTATAAAGAACAGTAAAATTTTACTGATCCCCTTTAAAAAATCCAATATTATCCGATAGATAATATAAAGTCTGATAATTTGTGATGATTATAGGGGGACAAAAACATTGTTATTTAAAAAAGAGACGAAAAGAAAAAACACTGCTTTTTTCACACAGCAGGATGATGGGATAAAACGTATCAACTTTTCTGACAATACGGATATCGCGAAACAAATTAAAATGATAGATCTGACGCAGCATGACCTATTTATTTTAAAACAGCTCAATCCAATTGTTCAGGAGGATATTGCACGTATCGTTGATAAATTTTATAAAAATTTAGAAGTCGAATCTTCCTTGATGCATATCATTCAAGATAATAGTTCTGTCGACCGTTTGAAAAAAACACTCCGCATTCATATTAGTGAAATGTTTGCAGGTGTGGTTGATGAAGCCTATGTGGCAAAACGAATTAAAATTGCGCAAGTTCATTTACGGATTGGCCTCCAGCCTAAGTGGTATATGGCTGCATTCCAGGACCTTCTGCTATCAATTATGGATTTATTTGCTCAGCATATCCAAGATTTCAAAGAATATCAGACAGCAGTCAAAGCGACGACAAAAATCTTAAATTTAGAGCAGCAGCTTGTCCTTGATACATTCCAAAATGAATATTCTAAAATTCGTGATGAAGCAGAACAGCAGCAGCAGGAGCTCCATACAAAAATCACAGAAACATCAAATTCACTTGCTTCTCTCTTCTCAAACACAACAAATGCCGTGGACAAGCTTGTATCAAAATCTGATGAGATGGCAGACATGTCGCAAGCTGGCACGCAAATTTCAGCACAGGTCGAGGAAAAATCGATTGGCGGTAAAAAAGAATTAGAGATTCAACAAACACAAATGAACCAAATTGATGGCAGCATGACAAAGATTGAAACAGAAATTAAGCGTTTAGATGAAATCGCCAAACAGATTGAACAAATCTTTGGGATTGTCACAGGCATTGCAGAGCAGACGAACTTGTTATCTTTAAATGCTTCCATCGAATCTGCACGAGCAGGCGAACACGGAAAAGGCTTTGCTGTCGTCGCAAACGAGGTTCGTAAATTATCAGAGGACACAAAGAAAACGGTTTCAACCGTATCTGAACTCGTCAACAATACCAATTCACAAATCTCCATTGTGTCTCAGCACATTGGGGACGTGAATTTACTCGTGACAGATAGTAAAGAAAAAATGACTCAAATCAATTCGCTCTTCGATGATATCGTCAGCAGCATGAACTTAAGCAAAAATCAAAATGGAAAAATTGAAATAGACCTTCAAACTTTCCTGAACGAATTGAAGGAAGTCAAACAAACGGTTTCTCAAGTTGCCAGCTCAGTCGAATCCTTAACAAGTCTCACAAATCGCTAATCCAGTCTTTTTTCTTCTGCTTTAGTATAATAGAAGAAAAGATAGAAAAGGCGGGATTTGATTGACAACAATTTGCCTAGTCAGGCACGGGGAAACAGATTGGAATGCAGCGAAACGAATTCAAGGACGAACAGATATCCCTTTAAATGATACTGGTAAATGGCAGGCTGAACAAACGGGTCTTTATTTGAAGGATGCCCATTGGGATGTTGTCATTTCCAGTCCACTCACAAGGGCAAAAGAAACAGCACACTTGATTTTAAAACATATAGATGCGCCTCTTGTCATCATGGATGATTTCATTGAGCGTGATTATGGCGATGCTGAAGGCATGTCATTTGAGGAGCGCCAAAAGCTTTTTCCAGATAAACAGTATCCAAATATGGAGCCGCTTGAAGCGATTCAGGATCGAATGGTAGAAGGCATTGAGAAAGTTAGAGCAGCCTATCCGAATCAACAAGTCCTGATCGTGGCACACGGCGCTGCCATCCATGCTTTACTCACCACCTTAGCGGATGAACATCTTGGTCTTGAGAACACGAGGCTCGTCAATGCTTGCTTAAATTATGTGGAATGGAAAGATGGTAAATGGAAGGTGCTTGATTACAACGTGGTAAGCCATTTAACTCAATCCTCTCCTATTTAAAGAACCTGTTATGTAAACAGGTTCTTTTTAAATGACAAAAACAATGATAAAATAGTATTTTTTTATATCGAAATTCGAAATAGATGCTAGACGTTTCTACCTATTTTAAGGCTTTTCGGGTATCGAATATTTCTCCGAAAATGGATCATAAGAAAAAAAGCACATTTCCTTTTTAATAGATAGCCGCTGAAATAGTAGAATAAACATATTTTACCATCATTTCCAAGTGACTTAATTCCCCAATTTTCGCTAGGACTTTCACAAAAATTCGGGTCTACTCTTATTTGCCTACTTCCCTTAAACTGAATATACAGAATAGTCAAACGGATCATTCTTATAGACTACGGATGATTATTCTGAAATAAGAAAAAAGGGATGTGGATTGTGCGTGAAAAAGAAAAATGTGATGACAAGTGTTTTATTGGCTGTCCCTCTTCTGTTTTCAGCAGGGTTTGGAGGCTCCATGGCAAATGCCGAGACGGTCTCAAAGTCAGATAGTGAAAAGAGCTATATTGTTGGCTTTAAAGCCTCTGCCACTACAAACAGCTCTAAGAAACAAGCCGTCACTCAAAATGGTGGAAAACTAGAAAAGCAATATCGTCTCATTAATGCCGCACAAGTAAAGATGTCCGAACAAGCCGCAAAAAAACTTGAACATGACCCTAGCATTGCTTACGTAGAAGAAGACCACAAAGCAGAAGCATATGCACAAACCGTCCCTTATGGAATCCCTCAAATCAAAGCTCCAGCTGTACACGCTCAAGGTTATAAAGGTGCTAATGTCAAAGTAGCTGTCCTTGATACGGGCATCCACGCTGCCCACCCTGACTTAAATGTTGCAGGCGGTGCCAGCTTCGTCCCTTCAGAGCCAAATGCCACCCAAGACTTTCAATCACATGGAACTCACGTAGCCGGAACCATTGCTGCCCTTGATAACACAATTGGTGTTCTTGGGGTCGCTCCAAGTGCTTCCCTATATGCTGTTAAAGTATTAGACCGCTATGGCGACGGACAATATAGCTGGATCATTAGCGGTATTGAATGGGCAGTAGCCAATAATATGGATGTCATCAACATGAGCTTAGGCGGACCGAATGGTTCAACAGCGCTTAAAAATGCCGTTGATACAGCGAATAACCGCGGAGTCGTTGTTGTGGCGGCTGCAGGTAACTCAGGTTCCACTGGTTCTACTAGTACAGTTGGCTATCCAGCAAAATATGATTCTACCATTGCCGTTGCCAATGTAAACAGCAACAATGTCAGAAATTCGTCTTCTAGCGCAGGTCCTGAATTAGATGTTTCTGCACCTGGTACTTCTATTTTAAGTACAGTACCAAGCAGTGGATACACATCTTATACTGGAACGTCTATGGCGTCTCCTCATGTAGCAGGAGCAGCAGCGCTTATCCTTTCTAAGTACCCGAATCTATCAACTTCTCAGGTTCGCCAGCGCTTAGAAAACACAGCAACACCGCTTGGTAACTCCTTCTATTACGGAAAAGGGTTAATCAACGTTCAAGCGGCTTCTAACTAAACAATAAATAAAATCCGGCTAATACAGCCGGATTTTTTTATTTATTGCTTCCTCGACGTTTCCTCTTTTTCCGCTGCTTTTTCCATTTCCATGATTCTCTCCATCATAGTTGGGTGCCCGTAGCGGAAGACCTTCACTAAAAGTGGCGGATTCACCTGAGACAGCCCTGATTTTGCAAGCTTTTGAAAAGACGTCACCCCTGCCTCTCCGTCTTTTGTCAGGTTTAGCGCATACTCATCAGCTGCACGTTCTTGATGTCTTGAAACTGCATTTGTAAAAGGTGATGCTGCAAATGACAGCATCGATACAATCATGAGAAGAAGCGGAAGAGCAGCGATGTCGCGCGGCTCCCTCAGCCGAAATAGAACTGCTCCTTTACGATAGAAATAAAAATAGAGACGGTCGATCGCAAAAAATCCCGCAAGTGACAGTACTAGATATCCTGCTAATCCTATATAGACATGCTTCATGACGTAATGTCCCATTTCATGTGCCATGATAAATAAAATTTCGCGATCTTTCAGCTTTTGCAGTGTCGTATCCCATAACACAATACGCTTATTTTCACCAATCCCTGTGACATAAGCATTCATCGTGTTCGTTTTCTCAGACATATTGACCTCATATACATGACCTGCCGGGATATGAGCTTTGTCTGCAAGTGTTAAGATCTTGTTCTCAAGAGTTTGATCCTTTAGTGGATAAAAATTGTTATATAACGGATCAATGACGACCGGCTGTATAAAGAAGAGAAATAGCGTGAATGGAACTGTCAAACACCAGGCATACAGCCACCAGCGCTTTCTTCTTTTTTGAATAAGCCAAAAGAATACAATAGCACATAGGGCAAGAAGCGGATATTGAATCCAGAAATCCAGTATTTGATCTTTCAACCAGCTTGCCGTACTTTGAGCAGATACTCCGTAGTGCAAAGACAGCTGATAACCAATCCACTTAATGGGAAGTGAAATCAGCATTGTCAAAAGCGACAGCACAAACACATATACAAGTTTACTTAAAAATGTGAAACGAGCTGCTGCCAGGCTCCAGTCTGCTAATTTTCGTGAAAACCCTGAAATGAGCAGAAGAAAAAAGACATACCAATCTAATGGAATTGTCATGAAAAATAGCAAGTTACGTAATCTCGAGAAATTCTCGCTGATGACAAGCTCATGGCTTGTCATAAAGGTATGCGGATCTGCACTTGTTCCTTTTACACTGTCAGGAACCGCTGCATCCCCAAATAGAAACAAATAAGAATAAATAAAAAGACCGTACAATATGTATGCTACCGTTGCAAGAGCTACCCATTTACGTACTCGCACAGGTCAGCCTCCTTTCCATCCCTCTCTCTATTCTAATCATCCATTATTTTGTTTAGAACCTGTCTCATGTGGCTCCATCATAGCATGCCCTATCTGAAAAAGCTTTCACGAAAAAAATGATTATGCTACTCGAAAATCGGAGATGCTACATATAAAATAGAGAGTTGGAGGATAGAAATGAAGAAAATCCTTGCAGGAGTTGTGATCTTTGGACTTTTACTTATTACCTTCTTTTATGTATTCAGCCGGACGAGCGAAATTTTTGATGAGAATCGAGCTGAAAAATTGCTCCTTTCATCTGAAAACGAGTCCACTTCTTATGAAATAGATGATAAGGACACAGCAGAAGACTTAATAGAAGAATTAAACAAAGGCAAACAAACAAGCAATCATCTCAAGAAAAATTTAAAGAAACCAGATTATATCGCCAAGGTGATGTACGGCCGAACAAACGGCACCACCTTTCAGCTTTGGACAAACCGTTCGCAGGTCGTTTTTTTAGTAGATGGGACTTATTATGAGCTGAATCAAAAACAGTCTAATTCTTTTCAGAAACAGTTAAAAGAAGCCATTCTAAAGGGCTGAAATTTTATTTTATCCCTTTGTCTTCTTATCAGCGTGATAGAACCTTAGCACACTAAGGGAGTCTCTTCATAAGAGACCCCCTTTTCTTATTTACTTTCCTCTGCTTGATACTTTTCCTTTAGTGCTCTTCTTAAAATTTTACCTGTTGTGTTCTTTGGAATATCATCTATGAAATGGATCGTTTGGGGCTGCTTATATTTCGCTAAAAAGCGTGAACAATGTGTGATGATGTCTTCTTGATCGATGTGAGCATGTTTCTTGGGGGAAATGTAACAGACGACAGCCTCTCCGGTGTTCGGATCTGGCACACCGATGACAACGGCTTCTGCTACAGCTTCATGTTGATAAAGCACTTCTTCTACTTCTCTTGGATACACATTATAACCGCCAACAAGAATCATATCCTTTTTCCGATCGACAATATAAATGTATCCTTCTTCATCTCTTCTTGCTAAATCACCGGTGTACAGCCATCCGTCTCTTAGTGCAGCTTCAGTATCTTCTGGCATTTGATAATAGCCTTTCATAATGTTGGGTCCTTTTGCTATGAGCTCTCCGACTTCATTTGGACCGACTTCTTCTCCCAGTTCATTCACAATCTTATTCTTCACATTCATAATGTCGGTCCCGACTGAACCGGGTTTTCTTTTTCCATCAAGAGGATTGAATGCAGTTACTGGGGAAGCCTCTGATAATCCGTAACCCTCCAGCACCGTGACACCAAATTTTTTCTCAAAACCGTGAAGTAAAGCAACAGGCATTGAGGCACCGCCTGATATACAAATCCTCACAGAGGACATTGCTTTCTCATGCCCTTCCTGGCGGTACAAATAGTTATACATAGTTGGAACACCAACAAATAACGTTGGCTTCTCTTTTTCCATCATACGCAAAAGCTCTGATGGGCTGAAATGCGGCAGGACATAGATGGTCGCGCCATGAATCAATGGTGCATTCATACAAACCGTTAAACAAAATACGTGGAACATCGGCAATGCAGCAATCACCTTGTCCTTTTCATCAATGGATAGGTACTCAGCAACGTCTCTGGCATTTGAATACAGGTTGAAATGAGTCAGCATCGCACCCTTTGGTTTTCCTGTCGTGCCAGATGTAAATAAAATAACTGCCGTATCGTCCTGATGAATAGATGGATGCACGTTCTCTTTCGCATGACCAGACACAAGCTTTCCAAAGAAGACAAGTTGATCTGATACTTCCTTAAAACTTGATCTGCACGCAGATTCATTTTCTGCACAAATAATCACCCGTTCAATAGACGGAAGCTGTTCATACACTTGCTCGTACACTGGCAGCAGTTGTTCAGGGGCAACAATGCCTTTTACATCACCTGTAATCAGCATATAGCCAATTTCACTAGGCGTGTATGTTGGATTGATTGGTACTACGACAAGCCCGGCTTTTAAAGCACCAAAAAAAGAAATGACAAAATGCGGTGAATTTCCTAAAATAAGCGCGATATGATCCCCGGCTTGAAATCCTTCGCCCACTAATCCATCTGCAAAGCGCTCGATACTTGTCATGAGCTCTCGATAGGTCCACTGATTTCCTTCAAAGATCAGTGCGATATCTTCTCCCTTCGTCATCGCCGTCTGCTCTAGATTTTTGATCAAATCCATTCTCCCACCCCTTACATGTCATCAATGAATGAATGACCATTCATTTTATGGCCAAACATTCCTCCTTTCTATTATAATAGACAATCGAAAAAATCCACAAGATCAAATGTAAATCGCTTTCAATTCTTTCAATCAAAAAAGCACCGCTATCTCTAGCCGTGCTTGTCCCTCTTAATAAATCAAATCAAGAAAATCCTCTTTTGATACATTGCCGAAGTAGTGGCGCATGTCCATATCTTCTAATACGTCGCTGATCGTTTTGCGATCATATTGTTGCCCAATGAGTCTTTTTTCAATATCAGCAATATCCCCTACACCGAAGAAATCACCAAAGATCTTGCAGTCCTGGATCATCCCTTTTTTCACTTCTAATCGAAGATCAATGGAGCCTGCTGAGAATCTTTTAGAATGCTGTAAATTAAATTTCGGTGAACGGCCGTAGTTCCATTCCCATTTTTGATATCGTTCCCGAGAAATCTCGTGAATCTTTTCCCAATCCTTCTCAGTCAACTGATATTGAGGAACATCCCCATTCGTATCGAAAATGTAGCTTAACAGAATTTTTCTAAATTCTTCTGTTGTCATCTTTTGATCCATTAATTCACTAATATTGGCAACCCTGCTCCTAATGGATTTAATGCCTTTTGATTCAATCTTTTCTTTTTTCACATTTAAAGCCGAAACAACATGTTCAATTTCTGAATCAAATAGCAGCGTGCCATGGCTGAAAATACGTCCTCGTGTTGCGAACTGGGCATTTCCAGAAATTTTTCGACCTTCTGCCATGATGTCATTTCTGCCACTTAATTCAGCTTTGACGCCTAGCTTTTCAAGCGCTTGGATGACTGGCTCCGTAAATTTTTTAAAATTATGGAAGCTGTCCCCATCGTCTTTTGTGATAAAGCTGAAGTTTAAGTTTCCTTTGTCATGGTAAACTGCGCCACCACCGGACAGGCGGCGGACAACTTTGATGCCGTTGTCTTCCACATACTTCGTGTTGATTTCTTCTATTGTATTTTGGTTCTTTCCTATAATAATCGACGGCTGGTTAATATAGAACAGCAAGTACGTTTCTTCTGGGTCTAAATATTTTAAGCAATATTCTTCAATTGCCAAATTAATCATTGGATCATAATGTTGTTCGTTATCGATAAACAGCATCTCTATCTTCCTTCCTTGTTCCATCTAAGCCCTGAATGGGCAAGCTGTATATTGCCAGTATATAACGCCTGTGCTTCATTGACTAGGTCTTTATGACGACCAAAATGGGGCAGGTGGGTGATGATCAATTCTCCAACATTTGCTTCCTTTGCAAGCTTGCCCACCTCTGTACTATTCATATGTCCTGCACTCGATCCATCCTGTCCAGCGTAAAAATTGCTTTCAGCAATCAGTAGATCTGCATCCTTGCTAAATGGGATAAATGCCTCCTGATCACTTGAGTCTGCTGTATACACCACCACAGCATCCCCCGCCTGAATTCTCATCGCATAGCATTCTGCCGGATGAACCGTTTTCAAAAAATCAATTTGAAATGGACCAATTTGAATACCCTCTTCTGGCTGATAAGCCTTTGCCTTAGTATGTACATCATCCGCAAGCCGCCCAAATGCTTCTTTATTACCTGTATGTCCATAGATCGGAAGCGGACCGCTGCTTTTTCCTAAATGATATCCCACTAGCTTCGCATATTGGAGTGGTCCGATATCTGCAATATGATCGTGGTGATAATGAGAAAGGAGAACAGCATCTAGTTCTTCTATATCTATGTATTGCTGCAGTTTGGAAAGAACACCGCTTCCGCAGTCTACAAGTAGACGAAAGCCATCTGATTCAAAAAGATACCCTGACGTCGCTTCACCAGCGGCCGGGAATCCTCCGTAGCATCCAATGACAGTTAATTTCATCGTCATTTTTCCCTCCTTTTCTAAAAATCCCCTTCTTACAATATACCCATTTTTCATAAAAAAAGCATTCTTCTTGCCTATTGTTACAAAACAGATTGACAATTATTAATCTGTTATAATACAATAATAGCAACAAAACGTATTGGAGGATGACAAATGCTAGGAAAAATCACAGAATTTTTTAGAAATTTGCCTTCAAAAAAATGCACAAAATGTGGAAATGATTTAATGGAACAACACGAGTGTTACGGTAATGAATGTGAGGAATGCTCACAAGTAAGTTATCTTAAATAAGGTAATAAATTGAATTAAAAAGCACTTTTTTCCTCCGTCGTCAGTTGGAGTCAAAAGTGCTTTTTATTTTTTCTGAAAAATAGGTAAAAAGGTAAAACCCTTGTCCTAAAAGGGTTTTTTAGTATTTTCATCTGATGAGTTTTAGTTCCGAAGGCACTTTTTATTGACTTGAATCAATAAAGGAGGTTCTAAATGTTCATTTTTTCAAATAATTTTGTATTTTCTTAATATAATTTAATCGTGGACGAACCTCTTTAATTTTAGTTATACTTTATTTCATATATTAAAACTTAATATGATGGGAATATTCCTTTAATGAATATGCTAGGGAGGAAATCTATGAAAAAATTAAAATTTGGATTAGCGACACAAATCCTAATCGGTCTTATTCTCGGTGTCGTTGTTGGGGCAATCTTTTTCGGTAACCCAGGCGTTGAGACTTATTTAAAACCAATTGGAGACTTCTTCTTAAGACTCATTAAGATGATTGTTATACCAATTGTCGTATCTAGCTTAATTTTAGGAGTTGCAGGTGCCGGTGATGGTAAAAAGGTAGGGAAGCTTGGTTTTAGAACCATTCTTTATTTTGAAATTATCACAACATTTGCGATTATCCTTGGTCTTGTGCTTGCTAACTTTGTTCAACCTGGTGCAGGCGTTGACTTTGGAAATACGGAAAAACAAGATATTAGCCAGTATGTTGAAACGGAAAAAGAGCAAAGCAGCAAATCAGTTGCTGATACGTTCCTTCATATCGTTCCAACGAACTTCTTCCAATCATTGGCGGAAGGTGATTTGCTTGCGATTATTTTCTTCACTGTGCTATTTGCTCTTGGCGTTTCTGCCATTGGTGAACGCGGCAAACCAGTGCTCGCCTTCTTTGAAGGTGTATCACACGCCATGTTCCATGTCGTCAATGTTGTGATGAAAGCTGCACCATTTGGTGTCTTCGCACTCATTGGCGTGACTGTATCAAAATTTGGTCTTGAATCTCTTATTTCATTAGGTAAGCTTGTAGGTCTTGTTTATTTTGCGCTCGCTCTCTTCCTTATCGTTGTATTCGGAATTATTGGAAAGATGATTGGCGTCAATATTTTCAGATTTCTTGCTTACATGAAAGACGAAATGCTTCTTGCCTTTAGTACATCAAGCTCTGAAACAGTTTTACCAAGAGTCATGGATAAAATGGAGCGCATTGGATGTCCGAAGGGAATTGTTTCTTTTGTTATCCCAATCGGTTATACGTTTAACCTGGACGGCTCCGTCTTGTATCAAGCGATTGCTGCGCTTTTCCTTGCACAGGTATATGGCATTGACCTCACGATCGTCCAGCAGCTCACACTTGTTCTTGTGCTGATGGTGACATCTAAAGGAATGGCTGCCGTTCCTGGTACGTCCTTTGTTGTATTACTCGCCACATTAGGAACGATTGGTGTTCCTGCTGAAGGTCTTGCATTTATTGCAGGTGTGGATCGTATCATGGATATGGCGCGAACAGTTGTTAACTTAACAGGAAATGCACTTGCAGCTGTTGTGATGTCTAAATGGGAAGGGCAATATGACCCTGAAAAAGGACATCGCGTGATGACTGGACAAGATGTACCTGAACCGACACAGCTTTCAAGCTAATGAAAAAGAACCCCGATAAATGGGGTTCTTTTTTTATACTGTGATTAAGGATGATTGCACGTAGTGATAAAGAAGATTCGCTGTATGGACAAGGGAATCTTCATGCGTTCGTTCAAAAGCATGCGAGGAATCGATCCCTGGACCAATCAGTCCATGAATGATATCATGCCCTGCTCGAATCGCTGCTGATGCATCAGAGCCGTAATAAGGGTAAATATCTAAACGGTAATCTATGTTGTTCTCTTCTGCTAATGCAGCTAAATGCTTGCGTAATCCATAATGATAAGGACCGCTTGAGTCCTTCACACAAATAGACACGCTATATTCATCTGTTGATTGACCATCGCCGATCGCTCCCATATCGACAGCAAGATATTCCACCGTTTCTTCGGGAATATTGGAGTTACCTCCGTAGCCAATCTCTTCATTATTAGAAATTAAGAAGTGCGTCGTATGCGGCAGTGTGATATTTTCCTTTTGAATGCGGTGGATGAGTCGTAGCAAAAGCGCTACACTTGCCTTGTCATCAAGGTGTCTTGATTTAATAAAACCTGATGACGTCACTTCCACTCTAGGATCAAATGAGATAAAGTCCCCTACTTGAATCCCAAGTGCTTTGACATCGTCTGCATTTTTCACCTTTTCATCGAGACGAATCTCCATATTTTCTTGGTTTCGTTTTGCTTTTCCTGCATCCGCATAGACATGAACGGACGTTTGATGCATAAGAATAGTACCTGTGTATGTATGACCTGTTGCTGTTTCAATTTCACAATATTCGCCTTCAATTGAGTTATATTGAAAGCCTCCAATGAGTGCAAGACGAAGCCGTCCATTTGATTTAATTTCCTTTACCATTGCACCGAGCGTATCGACATGTGCTGTCAGCATGCGGTGTTCCTTGTCATCAGTTCCTTTAATAGTAGCAATTAAGCCGCCCTTACGATTTCGTTTTGTCTCAATATTTACATCTTGTAAAAAGCGTTCAACAAAGCCGATCACCTTTTCTGTATTCCCTGACGGACTTGGGATCGATACGAGCTTTTGAATTAGCTGAACGGTTTCGTTTACTTCAGTAGTCATTCGGCATTTCCTCCTTTGTGTGAAAGCAATTCCTTCCATTAAAATATATCGCTTCGGGTTCAAGATGTCTAATTTCAAATCAAAAATCCTTCCTCTATCAAGAGAAAGGATTCATTGATTAAGCTTCGTCTTGTTTCATTTTTCTTACGTTCCAAGCAAAGTATGCAGTTGTTGCCGCCATCATGATGATCGCAACTGTACCGAGAATCGCTGCTTGGTGCCATAAATAGCTGTCATCACCGCTTGCAATGATCGTTCTAAATCCATTGATTGTATACGTCATTGGAAGCAGACTATGAATGACTTGGAAGAACTTCGGCACAAGCTCAAGCGGGAATGTACCAGCACTTGCTGCGAGCTGAAGAACTAAGATAATGACGGCAATGAAGCGTCCTGGGTTCCCCATTGTTGTTGCTAGCAGCTGAATAATCGCTAAGAATGTCAGACTGACGACGATCGCAAAGAGATAGAAGCGCCAGAGGCTTTCCACCTCAAGACCAAGCCCAAAGATGAGCATCGTACTTGCAATGACTGCTTGAAGGATACCGACAAGTAGAAGCACGCTATATTTGCTGACAAACCATTCAAACGCATTTCTAGGGCGGCCAGCAGGGTCTTTCATTGGGAATACGACGGTGAGCATTAGAGCCCCAACAAAGAGTCCCATGGATAAAATATAAGGCGTGAGCCCTGTTCCATAATTATCAATCTTCTTCGCTGTATCATTTTCTGTTTTAACTGGGCTAGCAATCATATTGTAATTGTCTTGCCCCGCATCAATTTCTCCTGTTTCATCAGCGGCGCTTTTCAATTTATTGGACAGCTTACCTGTACCGCTCTTTAAATCTCCCAATCCTTTATCAAGCGATTTTGAGCCTTCGGCAAGCTTAGATGTATTGCTTTGGATATTTGTTGAACCACTTTCCAGCTTATTTAACGCTGCGCTCAGCTGGCTTGATCCATTCGCAAGCTTATCCGCACCGCTTTTCGCTGTATCAAGCTTTCCATTTGCTGTTTGCAGGCCATCTTGTAATTGGCCTTGACCTGTTTGAAGCTTCAGTGCACCTTGATACAATTTATTCGTACCAGACGTCATTTGGTCGATCGCATTTTGTATCGCAACTGTAGATGTGTACAGCTGTTCTGTTTTCTCTGGTAGCTGTTTGACTTGCTGCAACTGCGCTTTTGCAGATGCAACTGCTTGTTGAACCTCACTTGCATCAGGCAGTTCCTGCAAGGCCGCTAAGCTTTGTTCGAGTCCAGACAGATCAGGCAGTTCGATTTTAGGCAGACTGTCAAGCTGATCCATTGCCGCCTTTTTCTCTTCATCTGTCATGGAGCTGTTCTGGATAATGCTTTTTACATTAGCATCTCGATTTGATAGTGCTTCTTTTAATGAAGCAAGTTTTGTACTGAACGTTTTTGCGTCTTCTTTCACCTGATCGAGTTTAGGCGCCATCTTCTCTAAATTCGCTAATTCTGGTGACGACAAGACTTTTTCTACTGCTGCAATTTTTTCCGAAAAGGATTGGGCTTTGTTGTTTAGCTGCTCAATGCCTGCTGTGAATTGCGGCATTTTAGAAGCGAGCTGCTGATGTCCTTCTCGGCTTGTGTTTAATCCTTCGGTTAATGTATCAATTCCTGTACCAAGCTCTCCAAATTTCTGATCAATGGTTTGATAGCCTGTTAGGAGCTGACCAAGCCCACTGTCTAGAGACTGTATGCCTGTGTTCAGTTCACCCATTTTCCCTGCGAACTGATGAACACCTTCGCTATAGGTTAACGTACCTTCAGCCAATTTGGCTAAGTTGTCTTTTAATTTCGTACTGCCATCTTTTGCGCTTTTTGTTCCGTCATCAATTTTCTTCGCGCCATCGCTTGCTTGATCTAATCCTTTTGCAATCGTTTTGAAGTTATCAAAGATGACCTCGGCGTAATTTTTTGTGACTTCTTTTGAAACCGAATCTTTTAATTTGATAATGGCATTATTCGCAATTTGTGACGCCGCATAGTTGGCGCCTGGATTCGTATAATATTTCAGATTCGATTTTTTCGGATGTTTATCTAGCACTGTACTTGCATTTTTCGAGAAATTCTTTGGTATTTCCACCACGAGGTAATAGTCCTCGTTATTTAATCCTTTTATAGCCTTTTCATGACTATCGACAAAGTTCCATTTGAAATTATCGTTTTTCTTTAATTCCTTTACTAAATCATCGCCGACTTGAAGGGTTTTCCCGTCATAATGACTGCCTTCATCCAAGTTGACAACCGCTACAGGCAATTGATCAACTGTACCATAAGGGTCCCAGTATGCTTTTAAAAATACACCACTGTAAATCAGCGGAATAAATAAGACAGCTAAAATCGGGATCAGTAGTTTTTTGCTCGTTACAATGTCCTTCCATTGATTCCGAATTAAATTCATTGCTGTTTTCCTCCCATAGATGAATGACTAAATATAAAATTTGGTCATTTGAACTCAAAAAAATTATGTTGTTGCAGATAGTCCTTTTAAGACATAATGCTCCAGCGATTCGGCTACCTCTTCTTTTGTTAAAGGCTCGTATCGCTTTTCCCAATCAAAAATCAGTGCAATATATAGTTTCACCATCACAAATGCAGTCAATTCAGGATCACAAGGCTTAATGTCGCCTTTATCCATCGCTTCTTGCACTTTCATTTTGATATAGCGAATGATCATCTGCTCCATTTTTTCGATCATTTCCTTGACCGCTGACGTGCCAAGCTCTGCATTTTCCTGAAAAATCTTAATTGTGAGCTGGTGGTTTTTTCGAAATTCTAAAATTGCAAAGAGTGCTAAGTGAAGGTTTTCAGAGAAACTATTCTTCTCATCAATTGCCTCATCCGCAATTTTCCTCATCTCTAGTAAAAGGGATGTGAAAATTTCATCAAACAACTCTTCTTTGTTTTTGAAAAATGTATAAATGGTTCCTTTTCCGACGTTGGCAAGCTTTGCCACAAGGTCCATTGTGGTCGCTTTATACCCGAATTGAGTAAATGCTTTCGTCGCACCCTCTAAAATCATTTGTCTCCTATCAACACTCATGTTCTCACTCCCGAAATGACTATTTGAACGTTTTGGTCATTAAGTACAGAAAGTAATATACCATATCCTTTTCCCCAGATGCAACAACTTTGTTCACATTTATGATTCCCAACTCTTTTTGAATGATTCGAACATGAAAAACTCCCTTTCCATGACAGAAAAGGGAGTTGTTTTTATGAAAATAGATACGATACAGCCTCTGAGATGGCGGCTTTTCCTTGATCAATACAATCAGGGATTCCAACACCTTCAAATGCAGCACCTGTGATATAAACACCAGGATATGATTGCTTAAACGTTTCTCGCATGTTCGAAATAGCTTTCTGATGACCGACGTGATATTGCGGCATACTTGTCTTCCAGCGAGTCACTGTCGTCAATTCTGGATCTGCTTTAATATCCATGATTTTTTTTAAATCTTCTAGCACGATGCTGACGATTTGACTGTCTGACTGCTCGACAATCGATTCGTCACCAGCTTTTCCGACATACGCACGCAATAGCGTTTTTCCTTTCGGAGCGGTATGCGGCCACTTTTTGTTTGTCCACGTACAGGCTGTAATAGAGAAATCACTGTTTCTTGAGATAACAAAACCAGTGCCGTCATATTCATTATGAACATCCTCTTCTTTAAAACCGAGTGCTACTGTTGCAACAGAAGTAGAGGTCATGTCATGCAAATACTCTAGCCCTGCTTCTTTAGGAAACATGGAATAAATCGATTGATGCGGCGTCGTGACAATGGCTGAATCGGCAAAAAGCGTTTGACCACTGTCTAATTGCAAGCCATAGCCTCCATCCGTTTTTTCAATCTGTTTTACTTTTGTCCCTTTATACACCTTTGTCAGCTTGAGCTTACTTTCTACTGCTTCCACAAGCGACTGCAACCCTTGATTGATCGTTTGGAACTGTCCTTGTTTTTTCGCAGTCACCTGCTGCGCTTTCGCATGCTGCTGTGATTTTTTCATCCCAAGAATCAAACTGCGATGCTGCTGTTCTGTTTGATAAAATTGCGGGAAGGTGGACATTAAGCTCAGGCGGTCAATATCCCCTGCATAAATGCCTGATAGAAGCGGTTCAATTAAATTCTCAACGACCTCATCACCCACACGTCTTCTAAAAAATTCACCAAGCGACTGATCTTCGGACTGCTTGCTTTTTGGCAACACGAAATCCATCGCCGCTCTTGCTTTTCCCGCAACTGAAAAAAGACCAGTTGTAATAAATGGGCTGATTTGAGTTGGAATGCCCATAACAGCACCCTTTGGCATCGGGTGAAGCTTTTCATTGACCAGTACATACGCTTGCCCAGTTTCATTATTGACGAGCTGATCGGACAGACCGACATCTTTCGCAAGCTGCGGCCCACTGACCTTTCTTTCTAAAAATGAATCAGGTCCACGTTCAATGATGTAGCCGTCTTTATATAATGTTTGTATTTTTCCACCTAGCCTAGGGCTCGCTTCAATAAGTGATATTTGAATCGGAAGACCTTTTTCTTCGACTTCCTTTTCCAAATAGAAGGCGGCGGCTAAACCAGTGATGCCACCGCCAATGATGACAAGGTGTTTTTGATTGTCATGCATAGGATCGCCTTCTTTTATATGATTACTTGCTTTCGTCAAGCTTCTTTAATACGACTGTTGCCAGAGCATCAATAAATGCTGGTTTCGCATTTGGCATTTCTGGACGATAGTAGGCTGCACCAATTTCATCTGTCACGACTTTACATTCATAATCGTTGTCGTATAACACTTCAAGATGATCAGCGACAAAACCAACAGGCACATACACGAATGTTTGATAGCCTTTTTGTTCAAATAAGTCCCGCGTTAAGTCTTGTACGTCTGGTCCAAGCCATGGATCCGGCGTATTGCCTTCACTTTGCCAGCCAATTTCATAGTGTTCAATTCCCGCACCTTCTGCAATCATTTTGGCAGATTGTGCGAGCTGATCAGGATATGGATCTCCTGCTGCAATAATTTTTTCAGGAAGGCTGTGTGCAGACACAATAAGTACCGCGGAATCTCTTTCCTCTTGACTCATTGATGCATACGTATCCTTCACTTGCTTCACCCAATAGTCCACAAACTTCGGCTCATCGTACCAGCTTTCAACAGACGTAATCTGTAGGTTGCCAAGCTTGTCTGCCTCATCTTGTGCACGTTTGTTATATGATTTCACACTAAAGGTAGAGAAATGCGGCGCTAAAACGATACTCACAGCTTCTGTCATGCCGTCCTTGTGCATGTCAGCAACTGCATCCTCTATGAAAGGCTCGATATGTTTTAAGCCAATGTACACATGAAATTCAATGTCGTCTTGAATGTCATTCAAGTGCTCACACAAACCATGTGCCTGCTGCTCTGTAATTTTTGATAAAGGAGAAATACCGCCGATTGCCTTGTAGCGATCCTTTAAATCTTGCAGCATTTCCGGCTCCGGCTTTCTGCCTCTACGAATATGTGTATAATAACGCTCAATGTCTTCTTCTTTATATGGGGTGCCATATGCCATGACAAGAAGCCCCATTTTCTTTTTCTCCACAACCAACACTCCTTCAGATCAATTGAAATAGTTTAGATGGATGATTTTTTATGTGTAGCTGAATAGTCGTGAATAAAATCGGTCAGCTTCTTTAACGTATCTGGTGAAACATCTGGAAATACCCCATGACCTAGGTTAAAGATGAAGTGATCTGATTTCATCCCTTGATCTAATATGTCTTTTGCTCTTTCTTCAATGACTTCCCAAGGAGAAAGTAAGATCGTTGGATCAAGATTTCCTTGTAACGTTTTTGTGAGCCCTTCTTTTCGCGCTTCGTCTACACTCATACGCCAATCAAGTCCAACGACGTCTAGCGGCAGGTCATGCCAATCTTTCACGAGATGGCTTGCACCAACTCCGTACATGATCATTGGTACATTTTCACTCTTCAACTCTGTGAAAATTCGCTGCATGACAGGTTTAATGAATGTCCGGTAGTCTGCTGCATTTAAAGCGCCCACCCATGAGTCGAAGATTTGAAACGCACTGACCCCTGCTTTTACCTGCGCGCGTATGTACGTGATCGTCATATCAGCTAATTTGTTCATGAGCAGCATCCATGTCTCAGGCTCACTGTACATGAGCGCTTTTGTTTTATGATAGTTTTTAGATGGACCGCCTTCAATCATATAGCTAGCCATCGTAAATGGTGCACCAGCAAAACCGATGAGCGGTACATTCAGCTGCTCCTTCGTTAAAAGCTGAATGGTGTCAAGCACATATGGCAGGTCTTCTTCAGGATGAAGTTCCCCAAGACGTTCGATATCTACTTTTGTCCGAATCGGTGAATCAATGACAGGTCCAATGCCATTTTTAATTTCAACGTCCACTCCAATAGCTGGAAGCGGGGTCATAATATCTTTATATAAAATCGCGGCATCTACACCATATTGTTCTACAGGAAGTCGTGTTACATAAGCACATAGCTCTGGCTGATGCGTAATTTCAAATAGCCCGTACTTTTCTTTAAGGGCACGATATTCAGGCTGTGAGCGTCCTGCCTGCCTCATATACCAAACTGGTACATGGTCTGTTTTTTCCCCTTTGCACGCCTTTAAGAACGTGTCATTAAAAGCCTTCGTTTTTCCCATTACCTTTCATTCCACCTTTCGCCTTACACTCTCTTTGTATAAGGCTCAAACACTGCTTTTACTATACCGCTTTTTCAAGGCACGGTATACTAAACCGGCTCATTGTTCAAAAAATCGCCGAATATTAACGTCCAAAAGCCTCTGGCTTGACATATGGACTGCCTTCTCCTTCTTCTTGCGTTTGAGTATTATATGGAACCACCTTATACTCCGCATCTGAAAACACATTGGCATACGGCATTGTGTAGCTGCCTACGCCTGTCACTGAATCGATCAGCGTCTCGTTCCCATTCCTCTTTTCATAAATACGGTATTCAACCCGTTTATCCTCTTGCTTCTCCCAAGACAGCTCTAATGTAAACAATCCTTTGATTTTAAACGCATAGCGGGCTTCAAATCCTGATAGTCCCTCTAAATGAATTGGCGCTTGAAGTTCTTTAATCCCCTCTGGTTTTTTAAACGTTTCGTTCGTTATTTGGGCTGCCGTTAAAATATCCTTAAACAGCTGCACTGGGTATTGACTTCCGCCAGTTAAATAGTGACTGTTATCGGTTTTGTCATACCCCATCCAAATCGCACCCGTTGTACTTGGCGTATAGCCGGCAAACCAAGCATCTTTTGTTGCACCCTTCACACCTGAATATGTGGTTGTGCCAGTTTTACCTGCTAAATCTCCAGCATATGAACCGCTCTGGGCTGTTCCGCCTTTGACGACTTGCTGCAGCATTCTTGTCATATTCCAAGCATTCTGCACGCTAAACACTCGTTCTGGCTTACTACGATTTTTCTCTACCGTTTCTCCTTCATCATTGGTGATTTTCTGAATGAAGAAAGGCTTTTGATATACGCCTTCGTTTGCAAATGTGTGGAAAGCTCCTGCGATTTGAAGTGGAGAAACCCCTTTTTCTAAACCGCCAAGGGCTATCGCAAGTCCTTGATCCGAAATATCGATTCCCATTTTCTCGAGATATGTTTTCGAAGTATCAATACCAAGCTGGCTTAATGTCCACACCGCTGCTGTATTCTTACTTTTCATGAGGGCCTCCACCATCGTGACCTTGCCTTCATACTGTCCATCGTAATTCTTTGGTGAATAACCGTCATAGCTTTTTTCTTCGTCTTCAAGCAGGGAATAAGGTCGGAATTTTTTCTCCTGCAGCGCAGGTCCATATACCGCGATCGGCTTGAAAACAGATCCAGGCTGTCTAACAGCGGTCACCCTGTTATAACCCCTCGCTTGATATTCTCGTCCTCCAATTGCTGCTTTTACTCCGCCTGACTCATTATCAATAAAGATGGCGCTGCTTTCAGGAGAACCGCTTTTTCCCGGGAAATAACGGTTGTTTTTCATCGCATCGTAGGTGACCTTTTGCAGATTCATATCAATCGGAACTGTTATGGTATAACCACCTTGAAGCAATTGTTCATGTGAAATGGCATACTCTGATTCTGCTTCCTTAATGATAAGATCGACATAGCTATCGACCCAAGGCGTTTCTGATTTCTTTTTTAAATGAATGCCTAGTGTTCTCCCTTTTGCTTCTACTGTTTCTGTTGATGATAAATATCCTTGCTCATTCATTAAGTTAAGAATCGTGTCCCGTCTTTGTTTATTTTTATCAGGGTGTAAAACAGGCGAGTAAGTAGACGGCGCCTTTGGCATCGCAGCGAGTGTAGCCCCTTCGCTGACCGTTAAATCTTTCACATCTTTACTAAAGTAATAATTGGCTGCTGCTTGGATACCGTAGACGCCATGACCGAAGTAAAGCTGATTCAAATACATTTCGAGCAGCTTATCCTTTGAATAATCTCTTTCTAAATTAATTGCAATGATGACTTCTTTTGTTTTTCGTAGAAAGGTTTTGTCATTTGTGAGAAAAATATTTTTTGCGAGTTGCTGAGTAATTGTACTGCCGCCCTCTACCTTTCCACCTGCTAATATATCTCGATAAACCGCCCTTGAAATTGACTGCGCATCAATTCCATGATGCTCATAAAACCGCTTGTCCTCGACAGACACAAAGGCTTTTGCTACTTTATCAGGTACATCCTTTATTGACACAGGGTCCCGGTTTTCTGAATACATACTTGTGAGTTCTTTTCCATTCCGATCAATGATTTGGGATGAAGCGTGAAATACAAGCTTCTTTTCATCTATGACATAATGTCCTAAAAATAAAATGGTCAGATAGCCAATAAATGAGAGTACGATTGTACTTCCTGCAATGACTAATGGAATGATTATCTTCTTTTTCTTCAAATTAGGTCACCTCATTCCTTTATACGGATAGTATGGGATGTATTGCTTCATAATATGTTTTATGGATTGACTACCAAAGAATTATATATCATTCTTTTGTTATACTATCAAGCGGGAGGCGGTTTAGATGAATGTCTATATAACCTATGGAACAGCAGATTTCTTGCATAAAATCGCAAAGAAACACGATCAGGAAAATCTGCTTTATATGGTCGGAAAAGAACAAGCAGCTCTTTTCCATGAGACGGAGGGCGAGACTGTTTTTAAAGCCCCTCATGCCTATGATGTGATTTATGCGAAAGGTGAGCTAGTCCAACCTGGCTTCGTCACCTTGAATCATATCCCTGTGAAGCTTGAAAGCAGAGCACTGTTTGAATCTACTTTTCAGAAGAAGACGAACATTTCAGAACATCAGCGGGGCTTCCAGGCTCTTCGTGTTTTAAGACCGAAAAAAGATGAAGAAGTGTATTTGATTATGACACTCTGGGAATCAGAGGACTTATTTGAAGACTTTCAAGAATCAGAAGCATTCTTTCAGCCAAACGATGATACTGGCTCCATCTTCTCTCGTCCTGCTTATCTCACATCCTATCATGCCGTTACAGACAATTAAGGAAGTGCTGCTTTCAGCACTTCCTTTTTTTATGAAAAAAAGCCCAATCGCTGGGCTCTTCATTTTATCGTCGTGATGTCAGCTCGTACCGATGAATGATCGGCTGAAGTACATAGAAATTCAATAGAATCCATCCTAATAAGATCGGCCACTTCAACATGGGTGAAGCCCCTTTCAATTGAATGAGCATCACCAATAGCGGAATCAAACAGAGCATGAAAAAAACTCATTTTTGATACAAAGGTTTCTTTGATTTGATGCCGACAGCTTGGACACATCATCATTTTCGTATGTGATAAATGAAACTTTTCAACGAAAGAAAACGCTTTTGAACAATTTGGACAGCTTCCCAATACAATTCCTCCCTTTCTCCGCTTCATAGCACCTTCGACTTTTATGTAAAATGACCTTTTGATGCGCATACGACATTCTCTTCTGTTGAAAGATTCTAACAATTACCATACAATCAGTAAAAGAGCATGAAGGAGGTTTTCAAATCAATGACAATATCCACTTTACAAAAAAGCATCAATGAACGTCTTGATGAACATTATGAGGAAATGGTTGAAATTAGACGCCATCTCCACATGAATCCTGAACTTTCTTTCCAGGAAGAAGAAACAGCCGCTTTCATCGCCAGCTACTATGACAGATTACATATACCAACACGTACACAGGTGGGCGGCCATGGTGTACTCGCCTTTATCGAAGGAGCTTCTTCGGGCCCGACGATTGCCCTCAGGGCTGATTTCGATGCGCTTCCTATCCATGATGAAAAGGAAGTGTCTTACAAATCGACAAAGCCCGGTGTGATGCATGCCTGCGGGCACGATGGGCACACAGCGACACTACTTGTCTTAGCGAAAATTTTGAATGAGCACCGTGATCAATTAAAAGGGAAAATCGTCCTCATTCATCAGCATGCAGAAGAATATGCGCCAGGCGGTGCAAAACCAATGATCGAAGACGGCTGCTTAGACGGTGTCGATGTCATATTCGGGACGCATCTTTGGTCTCCAGAGCCTTGTGGCACGGTTCTTTATAAAAGCGGAAACTTTATGGCAGCTGCCGACCGCTTCTCTATCCGAGTTCAGGGGAAAGGCGGACACGGCGCCCAGCCTCACTTAACGAAAGATGCTGTACTTATCGGTTCACAAATCGTGACAAACTTGCAGCAAGTCGTTGCCCGTAAAGTCAATCCAGTTGATTCTGCTGTTGTATCTGTTGGAGGTTTTGTAGCAGAGAATGCTTTTAACGTCATTGCAGATTCTGCAGTTTTGACTGGTACTGCACGGTCCTTTGAAGAAAGTGCACGACACACCATCGAACGAGAAATTGAACAGGTCGTAAAAGGGGTGTGCGACATGCATGATGCCGGCTACACATATGAATATGTGAGAGGATATCCTGCTGTCAAAAATCATCCAAAGCCAACTGAATTTATTGCTGACATCGCAAAACAAACAGATGGTGTCACAGAAGTAAAAGAAGCGGAAACCCAAATGGGCGGAGAAGATTTTGCTTACTACCTTCAGCATGTCCCTGGTACCTTCTTTTACACAGGCGCCATGCCGGAAAACAGCGAAGACGCGTATCCCCATCACCACCCGAAGTTTGATATCAACGAAAAAGCAATGCCTATCGCAGCAAAGGTACTCGCCCGTGCTGTCCTTTCCTACGATGAATAAAAAAAGCCGCTGGCAAACAGCGGCTTTTCTATTTCATTTCTTTCAACACCCGTAAATGAAACACATGACGAGCAACATCTCCGAGCTGTCCTGTCAGATGATGATTTGCCACACCGCCAACAGCGGCTCCGACAATCGGCATTAATTGAAACAGCTTCACTAGGTCAATGTAATCTCGATACTCTTGCTGAAAGCTGTACCAATCCATTTTCTCACGGCTCGTTTCCCAATCATCAATGATGCTGATCATTTTTTGACGATGTGTACTGCCGGAAAAGGCGAGTTGAAATATACAGAGCAAAAAGAGTCTTTCCTCTTTTTGAGACAAATCAAAGCCATAAATACATGCCAGTTCATAAAGACATTTCATCTTGATGCTAAGCAACAGCGGAAAGTCTGCCATACCGAGCAAAATACCACCTGCACCTGTTCCAATTCCTTCGATCGCAGCTGCTTTTTGATAGTACTTCACTTTCTCCTTTGCCAGTTCATTTCGCTCAATGATGGATAATTGCTCATCAATGACTGAAAATGAAGTGAAGTGAGATCCTGATACGGTGGATTCAACCATTGTTTTGACCGCACTTGTGATGACTTGATGAAACCTGGCAGGGATTCGGCGGTTCACCTGCTGCTGAACTCCTTTTGAAAACCGTTCGATCTTTGAAGGTTTTCTTAAAAAACGCGTTTGAAAAAGAATGGCTTCTTCATATAACTCCCGTTCAGCTGCATTCATCCGGTCCCCTCCTTGATGTCATCATACGCTCGCTGTCAGAAACATATCTCTGCTTATCGCATCTTTTTTAATCGACTGAGTACGTAAGGCTTGAAGAGGACAAGCACAAATGCCAGTGAAATCAGAAGGGCAAGTCCACTTCCCTGCCATCCTCCTGCCGGTAGTACTGAACAGCTCAGCAATATCGATTGGATGATGAGCACGTTACGGACGAGAACAAAAAAGCTCCGATCCTTTTCTTGCTGAGCAACAGGATAAAGTGCCTGTAATGAAAGATGGGCAAAGTGCTTCGTTAACGGCACAAGCTGGACACCTGTGATGAACACGGTGAACAAGACAAGTAGCGCGCCCACCCAGCCTGCTGCACCTGTATACAAAATAATCAGGACAAACACGGCCGTTAATCTAAAAACGAGACCAAAATAGTCATTTGAGCGTACAAACGCCCTCACATACATATAAGAAAAAGTTTTACGCTGGTCATACGGAACAAACTGTAAAAGCCAGTCCATATAAGCTCTTCTTTTCACCTGTTTCTTTAAATGAGGCACATCTGTAAATAAATTGGCCAAACGATAAAAACGCTGTTTTCGTTTTAATTCGTCAGAAATATGCAATTCCCATTGAAAAGGCTGCTTTTTGACTGCATTGGTTAAGTAAACGAGATAGACACCATAGATGAGATAAAAAACGATTGCGATTGCATAAGATGCCTGTAAAACGGTATAGATTAAAATCATATTCAATAGAAAACGAAGGACTGCATCAAGCCATCTCATCTGTTTTCCTTGAAAATACGTCATTCTCCATTGAATCGCTGTATTCAGACCCTTAATCAAAATCATTTGCGCCAATATAAGCACATACATCTTGATGCCGCCTGAAGACACCGCCGAATAAAGCGGGAGTGCAACAATAGATACGGCAATGAGAGGAAACAGCTGAGAAATGAAGCTAAAGTTAAAAGCTTGTTTTAAATAAGGCTCCATCTTCCCTTCCAAAGGAAGCAAAAACACGAGATCTGCTTCTTTGATCAACGTCCGCACGTAAGAGCTTGTCAGCACCAATGAGAAAACAACTGCCATGACCCAGTAGGAAGGAAAATGAGCTGGAATTTGTTTGAGCCAGTTACTATACCAGCTCGCTCCGCCTGCAAGGAAAAAAATGAGCACAATGACAAGATGATCATTGAACATGTATTTTAAATATTTTCTTGTATCTTGTATGTGTTCCGCTAACCGGGATTTCCAAATGCTTTGCGTCGTTTTACTCATAGCTTTCTTCCTTTGTTAATTCCAAATAAAGATCATCGAGTGTCGCATCTCTCATATTGAACTGTTCTCTCAGCTCTGTCAGTGTTCCTTTCGCTCTAATTTCCCCTTCGTGCAAAATAATAAAGGAATCACAATAGCGTTCAGCTGTCGCCAAGATATGCGTTGACATCAGGACACTAGCGCCGTTTTTCTTTGCAGCATTCATCCGTTCAAGCAGTGCATTAATCGCAAGAGGATCAAGACCTAAGAACGGTTCATCGATGATATACAGTTCCGGTTCAACAAGAAACGCACACATAATCATGACCTTCTGCTTCATTCCTTTTGAAAAATGAGCAGGGAACCACTTCAAACGTTTCTCCATTCGAAATTCTTTCAGCAATGACGGCAGACGCTCATCTAATTGTTCCTTTGACAGTCCGTAAGCCATCGCTGTCAGCTCTAAATGTTCTTTTAAAGTTAATTCTTCATATAATACAGGTGTTTCTGGAATAAACGTAAATTGCGAGCGATACGCCTCTTGATCATCTTGAAGGGTTCGTCCATTCAATTCAATAACACCTTTATGCGGTTTCATGAGTCCGATGATATGGCGAATCGTTGTGCTTTTCCCCGCCCCGTTTAAGCCGATGAGACCGACGATTTGATTTCTTTCTAATTCAAATGAGATATTTTTTAGAACGGGATTCTTCGTATATCCACCCGTTACATCTTTTACAGTGAGAAGGGACATGAATTCGTTCCTTTCTTTCGTTTTTCCTTTATAGTAACAAAAACGAAAGGTAATTTGAAATGTTTACCTATAGACAAGTCAAGAATAAAAAATAGGCATCTTGGTCATCATAATGTATGTAGAAGAAATGAACTTGATGACCAATAAGTAAATGAGGTGTTTGTTAAAGGCAAAGAACCGCATGACAAGTTGGTTTTTCATCTAAAAACCTTAGCTTCTGTTTTGCTTCACTGATTCTTGATTTTTGTGTCCTATACAATATGTATACGACAAACCAAAACGTCAAATGAGGTGTTTACGGCAGAAATAGCAGGCATATGAATTCTTTATTTCAGTAAATAGAGAATTCAAAAGGCATATCGAATGAAAGCATCAGCATTTCTTCTGCAGGAGCAGGATGAGCGACCAAAGGAGTTCGCTTGTCCTGTTTTCTTTTTTGCTCATTTTTGTGATACGATGAAGGAAAATGAATGAGGAGTGACATGACGTGAGCGATTGTATTTTTTGCAAGATCATTGATGGAGACATTCCATGTGCAAAAGTATATGAAGACGAGCATGTATTGGCTTTTCTAGATATTAGCCAAGTAACAAAAGGGCATACCCTTGTAATCCCAAAAATACATAAAGAAAACATCTACGAAATGACACCAGAAGTATCTAATCACTACTTCCAAGCGATTCCGAAAATTGCAAGAGCGATCAAACAGGAATTTGAACCCATTGGATTAAACCTTTTAAACAACAACGGCGAAAAAGCCGGACAATCTGTGTTCCATTACCATATGCATATCATTCCGCGCTACGGCAAAGGCGATGGCTTTGGTGCCGTATGGAAATCACATCAAGATCAATACACGTCAGAGGACTTAAAAGAGATTTCTTCTGCCATCCACACGCGCCTTACCTCATCTTAATAGATGAGGTTTTTCTTATTTCTGCCCCCCCTTTTATCCCCTCCATTTCTTAATAGTAAGATATTTAAAACGATTCAAATTTTTTGTCCAATTGCTTCAAATTTGTGATAGGATGGTTTTATCTTTTGATCCATTAACGCGAGAAATAGGGAGAGATTGTGATGAAGCGAACGACGAATTTTAATGCTGGTCCGGCGGCACTGCCGCTAGAAGTGCTTGAAAAAGCACAGGAAGAACTTGTTGATTTTAAACAAACTGGGATGTCTGTGATGGAGCTGTCTCATCGCAGCGGTGAATATGAAGAAGTCCACAATAAGGCAAAAGCACTGTTGGTGGAACTGATGGACATTCCTGAAGATTACGAAGTCCTCTTTTTACAGGGCGGAGCTAGCCTTCAATTTGCGATGATTCCTATGAACTTCTTACATGAAGGCGAAACGGCTCATTTCATTCAAACTGGCGCTTGGTCAGAAAAAGCATTATCAGAAGCAAAAGGGTTTGGTGAAACATCTGTGTTTGCTTCAAGTGAAGACGACAACTACTCGTATATTCCAGAAGTAGATGCCTCCGGTTTAACAGATGGCGCTTACTTACACATCACATCAAACAATACGATCTTCGGCACTCAGTGGAAATCGTTCCCTGGTACATCATTACCGCTCATTGCGGATATGTCCAGTGATATTCTCAGCAAAAAAATCGATGTTTCTCAATTTGATCTCATTTATGCTGGGGCACAAAAAAACTTAGGGCCTTCTGGTATCACGATTGTGATCGCGCGCAAACGTTTATTAGAAAAAGAGAAAAGCAGCACACCGAAAATATTAAAATATTCAACACACGCAAAAGCTGGCTCTCTTTATCACACACCACCGACTTTTGCGATTTATATGCTGTCTCTTGTCCTTGAGCATGTTAAACAGGCTGGCGGCGTAGAAGCAGCGGAAAAACGCAATGAACAAAAAGCAGGCATTCTCTATGACACAATTGATCAAAGCGGCGGTTTTTACAAAGGACACGCACGCACTGACAGCCGTTCGCATATGAATGTCACATTTACCCTTCGTGATGATGCGCTCACTGCTTCCTTTGTAGAGAAAGCAAAGCAGGAACAAATGGTTGGACTTGCCGGCCACCGTTCTGTCGGTGGATGCAGAGCATCTATTTACAATGCGGTATCGATTGAAGACTGCCAAAAGCTTGCGGACTTTATGAAAAAGTTCCAGCAAGAAAATGAGTAAAAAAGCTTTTCTATAGAGAAATAAATTTGTTATAATAACGAGAAATATAAAGTGATGACTCTTGCAATAAATGATGAGCCATATTATTGGAGAGTTCTAAGAGCTTAGCAGAGGAGAGCATAGAAATGAAAACAAAAGAATTAGTCATTATGTCATTGCTTGCAGCAATGGGAGCTGTTTTGCATACGATTTTCCCGCCCATCTTTTTCGGAATGAAACCTGATATGATGCTGGTTATGATGTTTTTAAGCATCATCCTTTTCCCAAAGGTACAGCATGTAGTGGTTATTGCCCTCGTAACAGGCGCCATTTCTGCATTAACAACAGGTTTCCCAGGCGGACAAATTCCGAATATGATTGATAAACCAGTAACAGCTTTTATCTTCTTAGCCCTTTTCTTATCTTGCATGAAGATAAAGAACAAAGTAGTGCTAACCGCTGTGTTAACTGCGATTGGAACCATCGTATCCGGCGTGATTTTCCTATCTGCCGCATTACTGATCACTGGACTGCCAGCTGCATTACCGGCACTTCTTGTAGGCGTCGTCCTGCCAGCAGCCGTGATTAATACCATTGCCATGGTATTTGTCTTCCCAATTGCTCAGTCCATTCTCAGACGTGCAAGAATGATAGAAGTTGCTTAACAAATAATCGAACCTCTTCATAATAGATGAAGAGGTTTTTTTCATACTTTTATAAAAGAAAAAGGGTCAGCAGCAAAATGAGGAGCGAAATTCCTGCACCTGCCGCACACACAAGTGCTTTTTGCTTTAATACATGTTTTGGCGGATAAGACCCTGCATACCCCAGCTGTCTTGCATAATGAATAGAACCACCTGTAAAAACGACACCGATACACGTAAAAACGAACAGAAAGACAGACAACCTTCTCCCCTCCCTTTTCTTCAAAAGTATGCTAAAATAAAGCAAGCTATGTATGGAAGTTCAATGAAGCTGATCGTCAGCTCAGAGAGAACATGCGAATGTGTAAAATTTGACTAGAGGTGATTTGAATGGCTAGTGGACGTTCTTTATTAACAGGATTATTTGTAGGCGGTCTCCTCGGAGGTGCGGCAGTGCTCCTGACGACTCCCTCTTCTGGCAGAGATGTGCGCGGAAAGATGAAAGATGGCTATGACAAATTCGAAGATACGCTGACAAGATTAAAAAGAGATGGACAGGCTTTAAAAGAGCAAATTGTTGAAACAGCAAAAGAAAGCGCAGAGGTCATTAAAGAAGTCGGAACTGAATTACAAACATCGATTCAGCAATGGCGTGAAGAAATCAAGCCTCACCAGCAGGACTTGCAAAAGGAAATTCAGGAAATTGAGGAAAAGCTCAAGCAACTGGAGAAAACCTTACAAAACTAATATACTCAAGAAAAAATATTCGTTTACAAAAGTGTGCGGGGTGCGTATCCCGCACTTTTTTTGTTGAAAAAAGGTTATTTTGTCAATGTTTTTCATGAGTTTTAAAAATTCTTGAATTTTCAGCTTTATTAATCTTTATTTTATTGGCATAATAGAATTACAAGAAAAAGAGAAGTAGGTGAAATGGATGAATCATTCGGAAAAGCCTTTCGATGTAAAAGAAGCACTTTTATTCAGTCAAAGAATGGCCCAATTGAGCAAAGCTCTTTGGAAATCCATTGAAAAGGACTGGCAGCAGTGGATCAAACCGTATAACCTAAATATCAATGAACATCATATTTTGTGGATTGCGTATCAATTAAAAGGAGCTTCAATATCAGAAATTGCAAAGTTTGGCGTCATGCATGTATCAACGGCGTTTAACTTCTCCAAGAAACTTGAGGAACGAGGATTTTTAAAATTTTCTAAAAAGTTAAACGATAAACGCAATACGTATATTGAGCTAACGCCAAAAGGCGAAGAGACATTCCATAAACTACTCGAAGATTATGACCCTGCACGAACTGGTATTGTCAAAGGTGCACAGCCGCTTCATGACATTTACGGAAAGTTCCCTGAGATTTTAGAAATGATGTGTATTATCCGAAACATCTATGGTGAGGACTTCATGGAGATTTTTGAGAAATCGTTTTCAAACATTGAGAAGGACTTTTTGGATGAGCGAGGAAAAGTCACGAAAAAACCTGAGGAACTTGAAGACTCAGCTGATGCAGCAGAAAAAGCGGCTAATAAAGCAAATCAAATTGTTTAATGATCTTTATAAATTCATTCATTAACGGCTGAAACAGCCCTTGATCACGCAATGCAAATATCGTCTCATGCACATCCAGCTTTTCAATTAACTGTCCTGCAAAAAGCGCAAGCATATCGTCAAACATGACGTAGCCTTGTGCTTTTTGCTTGTCCATTTCCTCTGAAAGCTCAGCACAAATACGCTCAATTTCCTGCGCCTCTTCCTTCGATACCCGCTGCCTGATCAATAATGCATAATATGGATAACGGCTCATATCGGTCGCCGTCAGCAAAAGTTCCATATAATATTCGAGCTGGCTCATTCGTTCCTCAATACTCATGTACGTTCCCTCTTTCTCTTAGTCTTTCTATTCTAGCCGAAATTACTCATTGACGAAAGAGACGAACCTCCCTCTTCTGTCTTTTTTTCTTGAAAAATCCAAAGTTTCCTCTCTTTATTCCATGTGAACACAACATTTTATTTTTTTTCATGAAAACCATTGATTTTTATCCTCAGGAAGAGTAAATTATCTTGAGATATTCAATTAGTTTTTTAAGATTGGAAGGATGAAAAATGAATTGTTGGAAAACCATTAATCTTGAAAAGGATTATGGTTATACAAGACTGCTGATTTCAGCCATAAGTCTTGCTATACTTTTTTTCATTACGGCTTTTTTATGTTTTCAACTGACTCATCCTGAAACGAGACTAAGCAGTCACAACGCACCGCTTTTTGCGATGCTTTTACTTGTGACATTGCTTGTCCACCGCGTGGTTCACTTGATCCCAGTGATGAAAAACAAGAAAAAAATGACGCTATTTAAACGCAATTGCTGGCAGCGTGTACCAAAGAACATCATGCTTTATTCACTTCTCAGTCCATTTTGTGTGATTTCACCGGTTTACTTTGTGTTAGGTGTGGCGTTTCCAATGTATGCACACTATTTTATCATCATCGCAAGTATTCATGCAGGCTATTGTTTGCCTGACTTTTTATTTGCATGGAAACTGCTCAAAGCACCTAAATCCTGCATCATCGATCAAGCCCAAGACGAGTTTGATATTTTAGTTGACCAAACATCCTCATCATGAGGTTTTTAAAGCCAACTTCTATCTTTTTCATAAAAAATTTGGTAATGTAGTATGGGAATAGCATAGAGAGGGGGGATCTCCGATAGTTTTATTTTACTTCATCGTCTTTGCCGCGTTTATTGTGTATTCAATAAACAGGCTTACTAATACATTATGCCTTGTCAGAGAGATTCCTGAAGAACGGCAAGATAAGGTGTTTCGCTTTATCAATGTATCGATACTGATCTTACTGATCTCATCATTTGTTGAAATTACCATATCTATTTAAGATCAAAGCAAAAGCTGCCAGTTTGAGGGCAGCTTTTTGTGTATATTCATTAATTAGCAAATCCAAGATGCACCGATAATGATCAATAAGATGAATAACACGACGACTAGTGCAAAACCGCCAGCGAAGACTTCTCCTCCCATGTAAAAAACACCTCCTGCCAGTTCTTCCTCTGTTCTAAGCTCAGTGTATGCTATAAAATTGAAAACGTTTAGGCACCTGTCATCGTTTGAAAAAAGAACCGCCCGCACGCATGGCAGGACGGCTCCTTTCTGTCACAGCGATTTAATTAATAAAGATATGCTGCACCAACGATGATCAGCAAAATGAATAGCACGACCAATAAAGCAAACCCATTAGAATATCCTGCTCCCATATAATTCAGCCTCCTTTTTGTGATCACTATATGTGTATGTAGCGCGCAAATTTTTGACTAGACGAATGCCCTCCCATTTGCATTTCTTTTTACAGCGTGTCACAATATGTTATGATACAAGCAATGATAAATAAATTGGAAAGATTAGGAGTGTTTTTTGAATGAAAAAAATGGCTTTAGCAGCTGTAACAGCAGTTAGTGTTTTAACTCTTGGCGCATGCAGTAGCGGTGATAAAGATGTCATCGCAACAACAAAATCAGGAGATGTCACAAAAGAAGAGCTTTATACGACTCTTAAGAAACAAGCAGGTGGAGATGCTTTAAATCTACTTGTTCAACAAAAGGTTCTTGCTGACAAATACAAAGTATCTGATAAAGAAATTGATAAGAAAATGGAAGAATATAAAAAGACACTTGGTGAAGATCGTTTAAAACAACTTCAAGATGAATTCGGAAAAGATTACATCAAAGATCAAGTGAAATATGAGCTGCTGACTCAAAAGGCTGCCAAAGCTAACATCAAAATCACTGATAAAGAAGTAAAAGCGTATTACGATGACCTAAAAGGGAAAATCCGCGCAAGCCACATTTTAGTAGCTGATAAGAAAACAGCTGACGAAGTGGAAAAGAAATTAGATAAAGGTGAAAAATGGGATGCTGTTGTGTCTGAATATTCAACTGATACCGCTTCAGCTGCACAAGGCGGCGATGTAGGCTGGTTCGCAAAAGAAGGTCAAATGGACGAGAACTTCAGTAAAGCTGCATTCAAACTAAAAGTGAATGAAATCAGCAAACCAGTGAAATCACAATTCGGCTACCATATCATTAAAAAGACCGAAGAACGCGGTAAATACGATGACATGAAAGCAGACTTGAAAAAAGAACTACTTAATCAAAAACAAGCAGACACAAATGAAATCCAAACGATCTTAAACAAATTGGTGAAAGATGCCGATGTGAAAGTAAAAGATAAAGAACTTGAAAACACATTCAAAGAAAAGTCTCAACAACCCGCACAAAATCAACAACCACAACAAAACCAATAATCACAAAAAACCCCTCTGCCGTGATCGGGCAGAGGGATTTTTATATCACCTGATTAAGCAATCGAGTGATCTTCTTGTGCCGCCGTATCTTGGGATCTTTTCATTTGCTGCCCCTGTCGTCTGCGCTCTCTTTCTTGCTCCATTCGCTCGATAAAAATTTCTCCTTCCTTTTCAATAAAGGATTGATCAATCTCTTGCTCCTCTTTGGCCGTTGTCATTAATTTATACGCACAGAAAATAATGCCAATGATACATGCATACACCCACCATGGAAAAAACAACATTTTTTCATCGCCTCCTTTTTTTCAGAACAGCTCTCTTCCTTTGTGTTACATGCTTATGCGAGAAGAAGACAAGTTATGAAAAAAACGCCCGCATAAGCGGACGTTTTGACATGGTTATTCGTGAAAGGTTGGTTTATAAAATGAACGATTCTCTAGCGCAAAAATACGTTCTGTATATTCTCCTGGCTTCACATGCTCAAGCGCACGATCCATCATATTCATCTTCGCATCTAAATTATCAATATAGTGGAGAATTTCGGCTTCCTTCACCATTGGTGGTTTCGGGCTGCCCCACTCTCCTTTGCCGTGATGACTTAGTACTAAGTGCTGTAGAATCAGAATTTCTTCTGAATCAATGCCAAGCTCTTCAGCAGCTTTCGCAATTTCTGTCACCATAATCGAAATATGACCAATTAAATTGCCTTCCACCGTATAGGTGGTTGAGACTGGGCCTGAAAGCTCTTTGACTTTTCCTAAATCATGAAGAATGATGCCTGAATATAAAAGATCTCGATCTAGTGATGGATATAGATCCACAATTGATTTAGCCAAATGCAACATAGATACCACGTGATAAGCAAGACCAGAGACAAATTCGTGATGGTTTTTTGTCGCTGCTGGATAGTCAGCGAATTCCTGTCCATATTTTTTCAGCAAATGTCTTGTGACACGCTGTATATTAGGGTTTTTCATATCAAAGATATATTGCATAATCGTATCCATCATATCATGTTTTGGAATAGGAGCTGTTTCGAGAAAATCATCGATTCGAATTTGCTCATTTTCAGCAACAGGGCGTATATTCCTAAGTTTCAGCTGATTCCTCCCGCGATAATGATGAATATCGCCTACTACCTTCACAATGGTTTGTGCGGCATAGGTTTGTTCATCATTCTGCTTCGCATCCCATAGTTTCGCCTCAATATCTCCACTTTGATCTTGAAGAATTAACGTTAAAAATGGTTTGCCATTACTCGCAATCCCTTTAGTAGATGATTTAATTAATAAATGCAGGTCAACTTGTTCGCCGACATCATAGGTCATGATCCCTTTAGCCATTCAATAAAAGCTCCTTCCATGTTTCTGCTCATATAAGTATAACATAAGTCATTATTTGTCAATCATTCAACAACTAAACTCGTAACCTGTCCATCTTCTGCTGCTTGCTTCATATGCTCATGACAGGTGAAATAAAACAGCTGTGTTTCAAAACGTGTGAGCTCGTCCATCATCTCCAGCACTCTGCCTAGACGAACGTGATCGAAATGAACAAAGCTGTCATCCATCATAAACGGAAGCTGACAATCTTGCTGATGAGACAAAGCAAGCGCAAAACGAATCGCCAGATAGATCTGTTCACACGTTGCCTGTGAAAGCTCCTCAGGACGGAATATTCGTCCATCCATTCTTTTCACCATGAGCAAGTCATCTTCAGGTGAAAATAAAATCGCTTCATAACGATCATTTGTTAACGGTTGAATAAAACTAGAGGCTGTTTGAAGCAATGCAGGCAGCCTTGTTTCTTTATGCTCATTCAATTTTTCTCGTATGACGGTGCGGACAAGCTGAATGGCCGCCCATTTTTTTGCAAGGTGCTTCGCATGCTCCTGCTCTGCGGCAAGCTGATGAGTCAAATCAGACACTGTTCCAGAAGCTTCTATTTGCCGGATTTCCACCGCTAGTTCTGCTAAACGCTTTTCCATATTCTCCGCATTCAATTGAACGTCATGAAGGTGCTGCTTTGCTTCTGCACACTCCTCCTCAAGGAGAGATAGTCCTTTATGAATAATCCATTCCTCCTCATCAAAACAACCGCTTCTATGAAGCTCTTGATTCAGCTGCTGCAGCTCAGAAAGCCGTTTCCGGTATTCTTTCGATAGATGAGAAAGCACTTGGTAATCTTCTTTGGACTCTGCTTCTACTTGACGAAAAAGCTCGTCAGTTTGTTTTTCGTAATATTGAATTTCACCTTCTAGTGTCGAGAGCTGCTGCATCGCATGTTGAATGGATACATGTAATGTCTGGCGTTCTTTTTCTCTTTTCGCCTCATCTTTCAATATCTCTTGAAAGGCTGAAATATTCTCCTGAATAGTTCCTTCCTTATTTTGAAGGAGACTGCTTAACGCTGAAACCTTGCGCTCATAAATCGATTGCTGATCGGAGAGCACATCTATTTCACGCTGAAGCTCCTCATATGCCGCTGTATTCATTTTTAATTGTTTTAGAATATGGAAGGCCTCTACTAGGAAAGAAAGCTCAGACGACAAGCCAAGCTGTCTCTTCTTTTCCTCTACTTGCTGCTGGACAGGCTCTAGCTCTAGCTCCCAGTCTTCATATTGCCGGATGATTCTTTCGTACAGCAGCTCCTTCTGCCTCATAAGTGTTTCAGCTGAAGCTGCCTGCACTTGAAAGGAATCTAAGGCGTCTTCGCCGCTTCTTTGTTTCATAGGGCTCATTTGACTGAATGAGTAAATGACAAAGAAGAGAAGAACAGAAAATCCCGCAAACAAGAGCGTGATCCACCACTCTGTTAAAAAGAATAGAACACACAGAAACACCACATCAAATGCGATCAAGCCTCGGAATAACCACGACCGGGAATGAATCGGTTTCTTTTTCGTTCTTGTCCCCTTCGCATCATCTTCTGTTCCGTGCAGTCTCACTTGCTGTTCCTTTAATCCCTTTAAAGCGGCTTCTGCTTCGTCCAGCTCATGTCTTGCGTGATCAAATCGTTCATCTAACTGCGCCTTTCTGTCCATGAGACGGACGTATTGAGTGACAGTCTCCTTTAATTCCCACTCAAATTCAAGCGAATCGTCGATTTGTTCGAGCTTTATCGGGCGATCCCACTTTAGCTTTGCTACCGCTTCGTCGATTTTTTGTTTCAATGAATCACGGTTTGCTCGACACTCTGCTATGCGCTTTTTCACAAGCTCAGCATTAGATGCTTCATCTACAACTCGTTTCATCTCCATTAAGGTATCTTTGTCATAGAGCGGTTGAACTTGTACGAGTGAGGTTTGCAAATGTTCTAACTTCTGTTTCAGTGCAGTCAATTGAGCCTTTTTCGGGTGAAGGTGTGATTCTAGTTTATCCAGCTCATGCTCTGTTTCTGCTCTAAAACGTTTGACCCGGTCTGGATAGCGGGCTAATTCCTTTTTCAAGTCCACTTTTTTCTCAATCATGGGATACACTTGAATGGATTCAGTCAGTTTCTGAAGGTGTTCTTCTGCTTGCTTCATTTCATTTTGAAGCTTTTCGATCGTCTCCGTTAATTCAGATTGCTCCCGTTTCTTTTCGGTATAGCTACCTTCTATCAATCTCGCTTGTTTCAGCTGACCTGTTAGCTCTTTTAAATGATCAAGCTGCTGGTTTAATTCAGGCTTGCGGCCATTTGGTTTAAACAGCTGCTCCTGCTGCTTTAGCAGCCTGCTATCCATCTTGGTGGCTGCATCTGAGCCAAATAAACTTGAGAAAAGTAGAAATTCGCCTATCTGATCCTGATTTAAGGCTTGGACATTTTGCAGTCCGAACACATCAAATGAATAGATTGATTGATATAATCTGCGATCCGTTCCCTTTAAAAGTGTCTGTAGAAAAGCTTCGTCTTTCACTTCACCATTCGGTAAAAACACCTGTGCTTGACCACCGCGGTCGGATGTTCTCTCAATGTGAATAACGCCTAACTCGTCATCTTGGCAAGTGAGGGAACCGCCATAAAAAGAACCCTGTTTCGTCTTGTACATCTTGTTTTTCGGAAAACCAAATAACATCGATTCAATAAACGTTTTCAATGTCGTTTTCCCCGATTCATTCAGGCCGTAAACTAGCTGAAAACCGTCATCAGAAAAGTGAAAGGTCCGATTTGAAAATTTCCCGAAATGGGCGATATGGAGTGAACGTATTTTCATTGTGCCTCTCCTTTTCTCATAATTGCTTTAGCTGTTCTGTCAGCAGCCTTTGTGCTTCTTCTTTTATATCCACCTCATCCTCTTTTGTGAGAGTTTTGCCTGACTTTCTATAGGTTGGGTGACGCTTGATCGGTGATAGAAGCTCTTCATATGCCTCAAACTGTGAAATTTCAGCAGTGAGTTCCTTTAAAAAAGAATCTTCTGGATAGGCGACATCCTCATTTGTTCGGCAATCAATCGAGATCACCCAAACGAATACATCTTCATCTTCCTCCTGTTCATGAAGAACGATCATGAGCTCCTCAAGCAACTCAAGCTGCGTATGCTCAAAGTAAGGAGGAGCCTCACCCGTCAATTCAATTTTCACAAAATGAGGGACGCCATCCTTTTTCAGTTCACTGATTTTGTTATCCACAAGTATCACAAGATCCGTCATATGAACCGTCTCTGTGATGTCTATTGCAAGTGTCTCAAACATCACATCTGCACAGCTCATAAATTCCGCTGTCGCAGAATCCTCGGAGAGTTGCACAACGTAACAGCCTTTCTCTCCTGTTTCTTTTATATGTCTGCCCTGCATGTTACCAGGGTAAATAATCAACGGGTCTTCATGCAGAAGGGCTCTCTTATGTATATGTCCAAGCGCCCAATAATCGAAATCTCGGGAAACGAGCTGCTCAAGCTGAAAAGGTGCATACGCGTCATGACCTTCTTGTCCAGCTAATGTACCGTGAAGCATCGCAATGTGAAAGGCAGCATCTGTCGTTTTGACGTAATGTGAGGTCATATTTTCATAGACAGCACGCTCCTTGTAGCTAAATCCATAAATACTTGCGACAAGCTGATCTCCTCTATAGTAGGATTGCTCACTTGGGGTACTGGTTGAAAAAACGTGCACATTCTCAGGCCACTCAATCGGTGTCCATTCACCGCCTAAATGATCATGATTACCATAAATAATAAAGACTTCAATCCCTTGAGTTTGCAGTCTTAGAAACTGATTTCTTAAAAACAGCTGTGCTTTCAGGCTACGGTTGGATTCGTCAAATAAATCTCCACTCAGCAGCACAAAGTCTACTGCTCGAGCAATGGCGAGATCAAACATATTCTTCGCACTTTGAAATGTACTTTCTTTGAGCCGCTTAAAGGGTAAGCTAGGGATATTCGACATTCCTGCAAATGGACTGTCTAAATGTAAATCTGCGGCATGAATAAAGGTGAGCATAGTCAAACGTCTATCTCCTTGTCCGATACTGTCATTGTCCATATTTTATCATGCCATTTTTGCGAATGCACGTTCTATCACTCTCATTCTAAAAAACACATTTTTAAGGGCTAAAAAAGAGGTTTTATCTTATTCCTTGTTTAATTACATAGACAAGTAGAGGAAAGGAAGATGAGGAATGGAGAAGACATACTTTTTAACTGTATTTGACCCATCGGGTGAGACTTTATTAAATGAAAAAATCACAACGGATAGTGATGAAAAGGCAAAGGAATTAGGTCGCCATCGCTTAATCGAACAGCAATACACGAAGCATTCTCATCGGCTCGTTGATGATGCAGGCAAGCTGCTTTTATTTGAACGTTAAAAAAGCCGGCATTCGCCGGCATCACATCCGTTTATACATTCTGGAACACAGGTCGTCTTTTTTCTAAAAAGGCCTGAATGCCTTCCTTATGATCATGACTTTGCCTCAGCCTTGCCTGTGCTGCCCTCTCCTTTTGAAGAACGGCTAATAGCTGTGATTCTGACTGCTGGAAATAGATTAGCTTTGTCTCGATAAATGCTTGAAGCGGCATGTTCATAAACGGCTTCACACATACCTTTTGATACGCATCGACTTCCTCTTGAAACACGCCGTCTGCAAGGTCCAGCTTTAGCGCTTCTTCAGCAGGAAGCTTTTGTCCGCTCCAAATCAATTGTTTCGCGGTTTGTTCACTGACTCTTTTTGTAAGGAAAAAGTGTCCTCCGCCATCTGGTATTAAGCCTACTCCATTAAAATTCATGGCGAGCTTTGCATCTTGATGCATAAACAAGTAGTCACAGCTTAAAGCAAAGCTAAAAGCAAGGCCTGCCGCTGACCCGTGGACAAGAGCAATCGTCACTTTTTTCATACCGGCAAGAGAAAGCGTAATCCCCTCGATCAGATCCATCACACGATGGAAATCTTCTTCATTTTCCTGCTTAAGCATCATGCCAATATCTCCGCCTGCTGAAAATCCTTTTCCCACACCCTTGATCACAACGACTTTTGCACTACTTTCCTCCGCCGCATCACATGCCTCTTTGAATTCAGCAAACATGTCCACATGAAATGAATTGTAAGCATCTGGTCTGTTGAAAACGATTTCAAAAATATCCCCGTCTAGCTGACAATTGATATATGTCATCATGCATCCCCCTTTTCTTTTAAACACACAACTTACTTCCATTTCAACCCGAATAATCCCTTTTCCTCTGCGTAAAAAATTTCAAGATCAGTTGATACCAAAATAAGCATAATTGTTGAAACAAAAAATATATTTTTATATAGTAAATGAGGAAAGAAATTGATGATGAAAGGGGGAGGATGGTTGATAAGGCGTTCCCTATTCATATTGGTTAGTTTCATCGTCATGTTTTCTCCTTTTTCAAATGTCGTTTTTGCTACACAAGCAGAAACGAGCACACCTAGTCTTATTTCTCCATCCATCTCCGATGAAGAAATACACGCTGTGAAAACACCTCTATTTTCAAAAAATATGCCTCTTCTATTCTATTAAAGGACAGATTATCACTGGCTGATTCAAAGGTTTTCCCTCTAAAGCCTGCTCCATCAGCTGCGTTATCGATTGATCTACGTTTTTTGAAAATAAAGTGTGCGATTCCCATTATGTGTCAATCAAATGATCCATACTGATTCATTTTATTTCATCCGTATTACGATATGAAAATCACAACCTATCATATTTGGAGGGATAAAATGAATATGAAAGAAAATGATCTTTCTGGGAGTATTGCGGGCGGACTTGCCGCTACCTTAAAGCCATTTGCTGCATTGTACGTCTTAATCCTTGCGATATTAGGTCCACTAGTGACGAAGGAATCTAAGCGAATTTATCAAATTCTGAACAAAGTGTTCAAACGGCAAACAGAAAAGCCAAAAGTGAAAAAAGAAACGAATCTAATGAAAAAGGGCCTTATGCTTGGGGCCCTTTTTATCTCTTATTCAAATTGCTGAAAGGCTGTTTCTTGCTTAACTGGCGCTTCTTTGACCCCGCGAATGGTTTGAATCACTTTCTGGTTGCGGTAGATGGATAGTTTTAAATTGGTCGCCGCTGTTCCATGAGAGTGATCTAGGTGCGTGAATGTAAAGAAATGATGCGGACGCTTGTCTTTGAACACAAGCCTGAAGTCTTCTGTCACTTTAAAATGCTCTTCACTTTCCCATTCAATTAAAGGTTCATACGCACTAAACCATGCCGGGATATTCGGTGTATACCCTGTAGCCAATACGGCACGATCTACTGTTATATTCTTTTTTTTCTTTAACTGCCACTGCTTTAGGTGTAGCTTCAGGGACTGATTCTCCTCCACCTGTATGGCTTCAAGCTCGGTCATTGGCTGAATAATCACAGATGGCTCTTCGCCTGAAACAGACCGATGATACAATTCCTGATAAATGCGTGAGAGTGTCGATGCATCTATCCCATTTCTTAATCCAGTCAGCCTAGGTAATGTGTTCATTCGTTCTTCATAAGGAAGCGAATGGAAATATTCAACGTACTTTGGTGTAAACAGCTCCTGACCAAGCTCAGCCGTCTCCAGCTCTCTAAATTCACTAGATCGCGTAAACCAAGATAGCTGTTGCCCTTTCTTCTGATGCTGAAGCAGGTCTAAGAAGATTTCGGCTGCACTCTGCCCAGAGCCAATGACCGCCACCGCCTCAGCTTTATGAAGTTCTTTCTGCTGCTCTAAATACCGGCTGCTATGGGTCACATATGGCAGTGCAGCAGCAGGCACATCGACAGGAATCATCGGTTTGCTCCCTGTTCCGAGCACGACATGCTTTGCCTGATACTCAGAAAGCGATCCATCCTTCAATCGCCGGACTTTCACAAGATAACCACCTTGGCAGTCCGTCACTTCCTCTACCTTCATGCCAAATTGACAGCTATCTAATTCACCTGCGACCCATGACAAATACTCATTGAATTCTCTTCGCGGAATGTCAAACTGTTCAAATGTATAGAACCGGTGAAGTCTATTTGATTCATGTAAATAATTTAAAAATGTATATCTGCTCCTTGGATTCGCCATCGTCACAAGATCAGCTAAAAAGGAGACTTGTAAATCCGTTCCTTTGATCAGCATACCAGGATGCCAGGCAAATTCAGTCTCCTGTTCAAAAAAACAGCATGAAACATCTTCATACTCCGCTAACAAAGCCGCCAAACCTAAATTGGCAGGCCCAATCCCAATTCCGATCACATCAATCATATGTACACCTGCTTTAACTTTTTATCACTTATATACCCTTTTACAAATGAAAAAAACACTGCGTCACCGCAGTGTTTAAACATGAGGAACAAATAATGACTCAAGAAACTGAATTTTCTCTTCAGTATAGTGTTCATAACGGTCATTATATGATTTTGGATCTTTTGGATTGGCATATTGCGTAATTTTTCCTGAACGTGGATCAATAAACTTACTAGCAGCACCGCATCCAATCCCAATGATTGTCTGCACTTCTTCCATAATAATGATATTATACAAACTTTCCTGTCCATCTAATGAATACCCGACATTTTCAAGGTTTCCTAAGATGTTTTTTTGTCTATATAAATAATAAGGATGATAGTCATGTGCTTTCGTCCAAGCGACCGCTTCATCCATCATACGTGTGATCTCTTCTCGGTCAGCTACTTGATATTTGTCCTTATTGCGCGTCATCTCAGACGCTCTTTTAAAGGAGAGTGTATGCACAGTTAACGATTCAGGCTTAAGTTCTTCAGTCTGTTGCAAGGAATGCTGGAATTCCTTTAGCCCTTCTCCCGGCAAACCAATAATTAAGTCCATATTAATATTATTCATGCCATACTGTCTTGATAAGTGATACTTTTCAATCGTTTCTTCTACACTATGGTGCCGGCCAATGGCTTTCAGTGTTTCATTCTCATACGATTGTGGATTGATACTAATCCGGTCAATATGATATCGGTTTAGCACCTCTAGCTTATCAGGCGAAATCGTATCAGGACGTCCTGCTTCGACAGTCACTTCCCGTATATGTTTCACATCAGGGAACGAGCGATACATTTCTTCATACAGCAAATCCATTTCTTCTGCAGTGATACTCGTCGGCGTACCTCCGCCAAAATAAACAGTCGTCACTTTGATCCCATGTTCTTTTAGCCAAGTACCAATTTTTTGCATCTCATAATGCAGACCAAACAAAAACGTTCCCACTCTTCCTGCTTGTCCTTTAATCGCATAAGCAGGAAACGTGCAATAAGCGCATTTTGTTGGGCAGAAAGGAATACCAATATAAATACTTACCTCCTGCTGAAGGTCATACAGGTCAGGAATCGCTTGAAGCTGACGGTCAACAATCTCCTGCATCAAATCGATTTTTTCATCATGAATCAAATAATCACGCTTTAATGCGGCATGCGCATCTTCCTTTGTCATACCTTCTCTCAGCATCTTATGAAGTAATTTTGTAGGACGTATCCCTGTGAGAATACCCCACTTTTGCGTCATTCCTGTGTGCTCCTGAAGCAGATGTAAATAAACAGACAGCACTGTGTTTTTGATTTGCTTCCAGCGCTCCTTGTCATTCAAGCCCTCTGGGACGTCTCGCGAAAAACGACTAGTGATGTCTAATCCAGCGATGTGACCAGATGCCTCCACTATGCCATTTTCTTCTTTCCAGCTAAACTCCATGACTAGTCCATCATGCAATTCATCTGGATCAAACAGCACTTCACTATCTTCTTCAAATAAATTGGCTATATTAACAAGCGGGCGATGAAATCGTTCATCTGACAGCCCTTTAATTAAAATTCGCATCGTATCACCTTTATCTTCAAACTTGTTTCATTTTACAAAATATATGTAGGAAAAGCAATGACTGGAACAGTTGAAGACCCTGCCATTTCTTGATTGACAGGGCCTTCGCCTATATTATCGTTTAATATCGAATTGATGTAAGAATCCTTCTCTTTGCTGCATTCTAAAGTATTCTTTGATCATATAAGCGACTCCCTGTTCATCGTGCGAACGTGTCACCCAATCGGCTTTACGCTTAACAGAATGAGGTGCATTTCCCATCGCAACGCCTAAACCAGCCAATTCAAGCATTGCGATGTCATCTGTTCCCTGCCCAATGACCACCGTATCTTCTAAAGTCAAATCTAATGCTGAGGTCAAAAGAGAAAGCCCCGCTTCTTTCGATACGCCTTTGCATACAATATTCATTTTCTCATCACTGATCCGAATAAGATCGACAGATGGAAAAGCTTGTTGAATGGTTCGGTGAATTTCAGGCTGCAGCTCTGCCGTTGAATATACTTCAATCACTGGTGTACTGACCGGTTCATCCATCAGCATATCACTTAGCGATTCAACAAATTGCACGGGATAGAAAATTGGATCAGATGGATGAATCAACGTCTTTCCCATCAGCTGTGACTGCGTTTTTTTCCGGTTGCCAATCGAGAATTTTTCATGCAGCAAGCGAACATTACAATCAAAGCTTTCAAGAATTTGTACAAGATTAAATGTTTTTTCTTCCGTTAGTTTCTTCACATGAAGCGGCTCATCGAGTTTATTCGCGATAAATGCACCACTATGCGTTACAAGGGTTGACGTTGGAATCTTCAACGCCTTGGCAATTTTTTGTGCGGAACGAAAATGCCGGTTGGTGACAAGCGTCACGTAAACCCCTTTTTTCTTCACGTATTCCACAGCTTCTTTTGTAGCGGAATGGATTTTTCCATTGGAACGAAGTAACGTTCCATCTATATTGAGTGCAAGTAATTTTTTTGACACTGAGGCATCCCCCTTCTTGATGACTGTACTTACGATGAGGATATGCCCTAGCTTGGTGCTTTAGAACATGCAGTTGAAAGAGCCCTATGTGTTATGAATCTTTTGCAAATAAAAAAAGCCTACCCCTAGGCTTTTTTTTATGTATGGTTTGGATGCGTCACAATGAGGTGATGAAGCTCCCCATGATCCCCTTATCTTTCACACACCAAAGCATTGCTTATATCAGATCCCCTTATGCTTTGTGTTTCTCCCAGAAGCGCTTCTCTCTCGTTTGGCTAATCGCCATAAATCCCAAGTGAAACGCACCCAATTGTCCCATGAGAGCGCTCATTTGAAAGCACTTTCAATATAAGTATTATCGCAAAATTTATGAGCTTCGACAACCTTTTTTTGAAAAGTTGGACAGGGAACATGTGAAATAAAAAAAGGGCGAATATCATCGCCCTTTTCATTAATTTTCTTCTGGATTCCCATAAAGCTCTTCAAGAGGCTTCATGATCACTTTATTTAATTCTCCGATGAGAACACTCACACGTTGTTCTGCTTCCATCAACTGCGAGATTTTATCGTGCTGTTGAACAAGTGCCACTGTTTTTTGAGCTTGCTCCACTTCTTCTTGTGTGATCTCTTGACCAGTCATTTGTTTTTGTTGAAGGTTTACTTGAATGTCACGGAAGTTATCGAACATTCTTTTAGAGGATTCATCCGCGTTTACCTCATCATAAAGATTTTTTAAAGTTGAATATTCTTCGCTATGACGCAGTGCTTTTTCAAGGTCATATGCAACATCATAAACATTTACAGACATGTTATGTCTCCTTTCTATCCGTTATCACCGATATGATCGGCGGACACCACTCCACTATAACAAACTATGGCTTTCGTTTCACATATATACAATGAATTCATCAAAATTTCTCTAGTCTGTCTTAAAATAGCGTGACAAAGATTGCTTGGATTGCGCCGATCAATCCGCCTAAAAGACCGCCTAAGAATGTAATCATCTTGAGCTCCTTATTGGAAATACTGACGACAAGCTCTTCCATTTTTTCTAGCGGGAAAAGTTCAATTTGTTCACGAATGATGTCTTCAAATTGCAGCTTTGCAAGCAGATCCTCTAAAACATTTGATGCCGCACTGATCCCCTTTTGAATCAGTACTGGTGCAACGTGTGTTTTAAGATCATCCGCTACAGCACTGACATATGCACCAACTGGTTTGTCTAATATCAGCTTTGTTGAGAAATGAGAAAGCAATTGGTTTTTCACGCTAAACATAAGTTCCTTCACATTCCATCTTTCATCAAGCTCATGTAGAGAGAACTGCTTCACCTTGTCCCATTCTTGAACAAGCAAATCTGATAAAAACCTTTTTGTCTCTGCGTTTCTTAAAAATTTGATGATTTCAGGATGTACCCGATCAATTAAGCTTGAATTTCCTAGAAACATTTGGACCATACTGCCGAGCATTCCTCTTTCTTTTAAGAAATCATCAATCATATTACCGAGTCTTGATTTTCCTTCCTCACTTTCAAAATAATGAATCCCTCTCTTTAAAATATAATCTGCTGCATCTGGAATTTTTGAAGATATTTTGTTTTCCACATCTAGCGGAAGCAATTCAGATAAAGTTTGCTCATTATAATTTTCAAGTAGTGAATTGAGCTTATGATCAGACCACTCATGGATCCATTCATCTGCTTTGACGTCAGCCTGTGATACGCCGAAGCTTTCAAGCAAAGATAGCACTGTTATCTCCATTTCAGCGCCTTTGTCAATATATCGATGGACTGTATGTAAGATTTCTTGCTTTGCCTCCGATGATTCAAATCGCTTTTGAATACCTTCTGGCGTGAGCAAATGCTCCATCACCATGACACCAACCTGCTTGGCTACTTCGTCTCTTCTTTTCGGAATGAGCCCTGGTGTAAAAGGAAGCTGTTTCCCGAATAAGTAATACGGCTTATAAGGGCGAAAAAGCATTTTAATCGCAAGATGGTTTGTTGCTGCTCCAATGACTGCGCCTATCACAATCATAAAGATAAACGTTGTGAATATATTCAAAGTCGTCATCAACCTTTCAAATAACACCCGATGTTTATTGTTTTAACCTATACGTATTATAGTTGTTGTCAAGTTCCCAAGCAAATGAAGCATGCTGCTAGACATATGATCAATCGATCTGTCGTAATGATAAAGGAGCGCAATCTTTATGTAAAATCATGAAAAAGTGTTTTTCTGCTGGTAAAAAAAGAAGTTGAAAAGAAGGTGTTTTTTAATGACATCAACATTAGGTATTGTGACCCTTTCACCGAAGTATGAAGAGGCATTCACACGTGGGCTAGCCAAAGCTGCCCCTGCTTATGGTTTAAAGGTTGTCCGTTTTACACCACTTGATTTAAAGCCGGCTTCAAATTTGATACAAGGTCAAACATATACGAATGGTCATGGATTCGTCGCAGCAGAATTTGAGATTCCTGACTTGATTTACGATCGATGCCTTTACAAGCATGACGCACAATCTAAAAAAGCAAAACCAATCATGGATTGGCTGAAAAAGTATCCGAAAACAGATTTTTTGAATACAGGTATTTCAAATAAAATGATGCTATTCGAGCAGCTCCGCCTTCTCCCTGCTTTACAGCCATATTTACCTGTCTGCTCATTATTAAAAAAGACATCAGACCTTCTCAGCATGTTAAGGAAAGACGGTTATTGTAAAATGCAGCCGCTCTCTCAACACCATGCAGCATCTACTTACTTCATTTTCTTAAAAGACAACACTTTCACTGTTCAGCTAAGTCCCGAGCAAGTCATCACATTTTCGCGTCCATCAGATATAGAGCGCTGGTGTAAAAAATATGTAGGCCGATATTTCCTTCAATTTTTTCAGACGAGTGATGAAAAAGACTTTTTATTCAATGAAATAAGGATTTTCCTGATGAAAGATTCACAAAATCAGTGGAATCGCATAGGAATTCACACAAAATCACCTACAGAAAATAGTCATTTAAGCATTACACAAAAATCAGCAGCCATGATAGGCTTTGATCACTATCTAAACACCTTGCAGCCGCACATCAAAGAACTTCTTTTAGATGATATTGCATCCATTCAAGCATCTCTGCCAGCATATATAGATAAAACCCTTTCCCCTTGCTTTGAATTCGCTGTAGACTTACTCCATACAAGTGAAGGCAGGCTTTTCATATCAAATATAAGATCAAAACCAGGGCGATCCGCTTTTTTAAAAGCTTATCCTGACAAGGAAAATCATTTGATTCGTACCATTCTTGCACATGCCCAATCGATGAAGTCACAACCGAAGGAGGTATCTTATGAACAAAAATCGCTGCATCATCGCTCCTCATCCCACAAGTGAAAAAACAATTCATCTTCCCGTCCGTTTTAAACAGCAGGAGGCGATCTATTCTCTTGCTTTAGGTTCCCGTTTAATAGATGACTTCACCGTTTCCTATCATCAACATCCGAAGAAAATTTTATTATCAGAAGATCTATATAGAGATTTACGAATTCCTTATCAATCAAAAGCTGATGTGATCGCCATTGATCATACCCTGTTTTTAGGGCCACTGCTTGGTATTTTCACCGCAGGTTTTGAGCAAAGCACGCAGCCACTCGGAACGAGATCAGACTTTTTTATCAAACTGCTGCGCTCTTTCAAACAACATGCCGGTTTTGCCTATCTTTTTGGTACTCATTCTATTGATTGGGATAAAGGAATGGTAGAAGGATTGTTGTACCAACAGCAAACATGGGTTAAAAAACAGATGCCCCTGCCTTCAGTCATTTACGACCGTCTTCCAAGTAGAAAGGCTGCTCAGTCAGCATTCATTCAAGAAACAAAACGCAAACTCACTCAAGACTATGATATTCCTTGGTTCAACCCTCATTTTTTTAACAAATGGGATATTCATGAACAACTGTTAACAGATGAAAAAACATGTCCTTTTCTTCCACATTCCATACAATTGGACCCGGTGGACGCTCTAAATAAAATAGAAACACTCCTCCATCTACATCAGGTCATTTACTTAAAACCGTCAAACGGCAGTCACGGCGACGATATTTATCAATTAAACAAGAAGGCTCATGGAATCATTGTATGCTCAAATCAAGGAAGAGCTGTTCCATATGACTCATTAGAGGATTTCGTGACCAATCTCCGGAAAGATCACGCAGTTCAAGACTTTATGGCTCAACAAGGCATTGCACTTCTTCAAATAGACAATCAACCAATGGATTTCAGAGTCCATACCAATAAAAATAAGTACGGTCATTGGACAGTCACAGCAGCAGCAGCAAAAATTTCTGGCAATCACACCGTCACGACTCACCATTCACATGGTGGCTCCGTGAGAACACTTTATGATGTTTTTCCAGAAAAGAAGAAGCGTTTCAAAATCTTAGAGCAGCTTTCTTATACGGCCATCACGCTTAGTCAGGTAATTGATGAAAAAATGTCCGGTCATATTGGTGAAATCGGTTTTGATTTAGGTATTGATCAGACAGGAGCTATCTGGATGTTTGAAGCCAATTCTCGCCCTGGCCGCGAGGTTTTCCAGCATGTCTCATTGCGAAACTCAGAAAGGCTGATCGGCAAAAGAATCATGGATTACGCATCTTACCTTTCACAAACGACCTCAACAACTACAGACCATACAAACGTCTACTGACTGTTTTTCGTTTTAAAGTGAGGGTGCTATGAAATCTATGCTTTTCCTATGCTCTTTTCATCAGATGAGATACAATAAAATCAAGTTCAAGGTTGTTTCCGTATTGTCGTGTTTATTTATTGTTTCATCAATAAAAGCAAGGAGGCAATAATGATATGATTTCTCATTTTCAATGGAAACCTCTCTTTAAAAAAGCACAATTGCCAGGCTGGAAAATATCCTTTTTTCACAATGGTGCGCACTACGAAGGCATCTACCACAAAACAGGTGATATTGAATGGGGCTCTCAGCTTCCGCCCCATGAAGTCGAACCAACATTAAAAGAAGAAATCCACGAATTAATGCTATTCCATGTCTATGATTAAACTGTTTAAGGAGCTTCGCCATGTTAGAAAAATTAAAGCTTGTTTACGGAGAGCATATCATCAGCTCCCCTACAGATGATCATCAAATTCTTTGGTACCAAACAGACGAAGGCGAATTATTTGGAGTAGACAAATCAAAGCTTACAGCTAGAGAAACACTTCTTCTCAATACTTTCCTTACACCAATTGATCTTTCTCACACAAAGCAGACTGAGGATGAACAAAAATGGTACAGCTATCTTTTTGATAACAAACCACTAACTGTTCAGCACCCCGTCCGTGTATATTATTTTAAAATGTCACATCAAGCAGAACAAAGGCAGCAAATAAAAGAGGCTGTGGTCCACAGCCTCGAACAAACTCATTTCATTTGGACAGGCGCTCATACAGCGATGCTGATTCAAACAAACGCTACATCAGAAAATAGTCAATTAGAGCTGCTATATGATTTGTCTCTAGCCATTACAAGTGACTTTTTAACAGACTCAGTCTTTTTACAAGGACAGCTCCATTTGCCAAATGAACATTTACAGAAGAAATTGTTAAAAGAACAGCAGCTTGTCTTGGGCCATATGCAGCGAGCTAAGCCTAGGTCAGGGATTTGCACAATTTATCAATGTCTACCCTCACTCTTACGTTATGATGAATCCGCCCTCTCTCATGCTATTTCAGATGCTTTTAAAGAGGCGGTCCTTGATCGGGACGTTTACCGTACCCTCATGACTTATATGCAATGTAACTTAAATGCATCTAAGGCAGCAAAAGCTTTATATGTTCACAGAAACAGCCTTCAATATCGAATTGATAAATTTATTGAGCGAACAGGAATTGATATACGACATTTTCCAGAAGCATCTGCCGTCTATTTTATGATGAATCTTCTCGACCTTTCATAACATTCAGTGACATGAGCACCCTGCCCAAAAATGAAAATGAGATGTTGTGCACGTTGTCCATTTACAGACGCTTCCCCATTTTATACACTTTACTTACAAGTAAAGCGCTTTCAATAAGTAAATGGGGAGGTTATCATCTATGGCTGAAATGATGCTCAATCAAATTTATAAAGTGTATGATAACAAGGTAACAGCAGTAGACAACTTTAATCTACATATAGAAGATAAAGAATTTGTTGTGTTTGTTGGTCCATCTGGGTGCGGAAAATCAACAACCCTTCGCATGATTGCAGGACTTGAAGAGATTTCACAAGGGGATTTTCTTTTAGACGGAAAACGGATGAATGATGTAGCACCAAAAGACCGGGATATCGCAATGGTTTTCCAAAACTATGCATTATACCCTCACATGAATGTATACGATAATATGGCTTTTGGATTAAAGCTACGGAAGTTCCCGAAAGCAGAAATTGATGAGCGGGTTCGAAATGCCGCTAAAATATTAGGCCTTGAGCAATATTTAGACAGGAAACCAAAAGCACTGTCTGGAGGTCAAAGACAGCGTGTTGCACTTGGGAGAGCAATTGTGCGTGATGCAAAGGTCTTTCTTTTGGATGAGCCGCTTTCTAATTTAGATGCAAAACTCCGCGTTCAAATGCGTGCTGAAATATCTAAGCTTCATCAGCGTCTGCAAACGACATTTATCTATGTCACACATGACCAGACTGAAGCTATGACAATGGCTACTCGTCTTGTTGTAATGAAAGATGGCTTTATTCAGCAGGTTGGAGCGCCGAAGGATGTATATGAAAATCCAGAGAATGTATTTGTAGGTGGATTCATTGGCTCTCCTGCGATGAATTTTTTTACAGGAAAGCTCTCTGACGGTGCCATTGCAGTTGGAAAAACGCATATACGTGTACCAGAAGGAAAGATGAAGGTATTACGCAGCCAAGGTTATATCGGAAAAGATATCATCCTCGGGATCAGACCAGAAGATTTTCATGATGAACCCGTGTTTATTGAAGCATCTGAGGGCACAAAGATCGATGCCAACGTAGAAGTTGCTGAATTAATGGGAGCAGAAACGATGCTTTACTCTTCTCTCGATGGTCAGTCTTTTATTGCACGTGTTGATTCTCGTACCGATGTTCAGGCCGGACAATCTATACCTCTTGCCATCGATATGAACAAAGCCCACTTCTTTGATTCGGATACGGAGCTCCGCATTCGTTCCGCTGAATAAAGAGATATATGCAGTGCCATCACTCATGATTGAGTGATGGCTTTTTTGCATGTTGAACAACATTTACCATGTACTTTTCTCGTATGTTTTTTTCGGAAATCACCATAATACTTAGTACAAAGAAGTTACTGCATTGGGTTTCGCCAAGTGGCAAATGACTTGATCATTTCGCTGGTGCGATTCCAGCAAACCCAACCATAAAAAATCATATACAAAAAGGAGATTCACATCATGGCTAATTCTAATAGTTCAAATCAATTACTAGTTCCTGGAGCAGAGCAAGCAATCGATCAAATGAAATACGAAATCGCTTCTGAATTTGGCGTTAACCTTGGAGCAGAAACTACAGCTCGTGCTAACGGTTCAGTTGGTGGAGAAATCACAAAACGTCTTGTGTCTTACGCTCAACAACACATGGGTGGAACAAAAGCTTAATTTCATATCTGGATCATAGAAGGCACCTCTTAAGGTGTCTTCTTTTTTTGTTATTCCCCCTCACCAATCTCCTTTCCAGCTCATATCATGGAGTAGAAAGGAGCGGATCTTCATGGACATTATTTCCGGTATGAACTTTGAACTTCTACAATTCGTAGGTATCTCTCTATTATGTGAATATGCTCATAGTATTCGGTCCTTTCATCTTTATAAAAAAAGCATCACATAAAAGTTGTACCATTTTGGGTTCTTTTCACTTATAGTATGTAGTGGAGGGATCGAACAGATGAAAATAGCTCTTTTCGGTGCTCATGGACGTGTAGGACAAGCATTTCTTCGTTTCGTTCAAGTAGATGATCGTTACATCGTTCGTTCATTGATTCGGACAAACCGAGAAGAAATGCTTGCGGGTATGTTTCAAGTCACCGGCAATTCAAGAAATCGAGAAGATGTGCTTGAGACGATCAAAGGAGCAGATATTGTTGTGAGCTGTCTATCGACAGATGGTGATGATACATTATCTGTTTCAATGGAACATATCGTACAAGCCATGAAGCAATCAAATACATCAAGAATTATTACAATAGGTACAGCAGGTATTTTAAAGGCAAGGCAGCAGCCGGAACTTTACCGTTTTGAAACAAATGAATCAAGGCGGACCACTTCCCGAGCAGCTAAGGAGCATGCCAAAGCGTTTGAACTCCTTCAATCGACTGATTTAGATTGGACCATTATTTGTCCAACCTATTTACCAGACGGAGAAGTGACACGGTCATATCGCTATGAGAAAGATTTTCTCCCTATAGATGGAAAGAAAATTTCAGTTGAAGATACCGCACACTTTTTATATCAGCAGTTAAATTCGAAGGAATTTGTACATCAACGCGTCGGCATTGCTTACTAATGTCGCATAACGAGTAAAGATCGAGGTCTAAAACGATTTCTCGACTTTTTTATGCAAATAAAAAGAGCCTCATTCATAATGAATAGGCTCTTTTTGTGATTCATCAGCTGTTTGCCACAGCACCTTTTTGCAGTTCGTACATTTGCGCATATAGCCCTTCTTGCTGCATGAGTTGATCATGACTGCCCCGCTCGACAATTTCCCCTTTTTCTAAAACCAAAATCATATCGGCTTTCTTAATGGTGGATAATCGGTGAGCAATGACAAAAGTTGTTCGTCCTTCTTTGACAACATCAAGCGCTCGTTGAATGATCGCTTCTGTTTCTGTATCAATGTTTGCGGTGGCTTCATCTAAAATTAAGATCGCTGGATTGTATGCTAGTGCACGAGCAAATGAAATGAGCTGACGTTCCCCTGAGGAAAGAGTACTTCCCTTTTCAACGACTGGTTCATCAAATCCTTCTGGCAGATGCTTCAATAACTCTACTGCGCCTACTTGTTTTAATGATGCTTCAATCGTTTCTCTTTTAATGTCTTCATTTCCTAAGCTGACATTGGATGCAATCGTTCCGGAAAATAAATACGGGTCTTGAAGCACAATGCCCATTTGTTTCCGCAACGTTTGCCGGGACTGGCGATAAATGCTTTCTCCATCAATGAGAATGTCTCCTTGCTGAATGTCATAAAAACGCAGCAGTAAGTTCATAATCGAGCTTTTCCCAGAACCAGTATGCCCCACAAGTGCAACCGTCTGGCCTTTTTTGGCCTCGAACGTAATGTTCTTTAATACATTTTTCCCTTCATTATAAGCAAAGGTGACATCTTGGAACTGAACGTGTCCTTCCATTTCCTTCTGAACAGGTTCTTCCACTGTTGTTCCTGGCTCATCCAATAATCGGAAAACCCTTTCCGAGGAAACCCGTGCTAATTCCAATCTCGAGAATTGGTTCACAATGCCTGTAATCGGCTGAAATAATCGATTTAAATAATCGACAAACGCATAGAGCACACCAATCGACACAATCCCCGTCGCACTTAAGGACGCACCGCCAAAATACCAAATGAGTGCCACATAGGCTAAATTCCGAAGCAGGTTAACTAAGTTATGCGAAAGAAGTGAATTTAAATGAAGCATCTTTCGCTGATATCGAAAGTGATTGTTGTTCAGCTCATCAAATTCCTCTTTCGTCACTTTTTCATGACGAAACGCTTGAATAATGGTCATCCCTTGAATGGCTTCATTTAGCTTGGCATTGATGTCACTAATGATCGAACGAATGCGGTGGTTGTACACCGATGCAAACTTTCTGTAAGTCATTGACCATAGGAAAATAATCGGTACCGCCACCAAACAAATGAGTGCCAGCTTCACATTTAATAAAAACATGGCAATATAAATCCCAATCATGTAAATCGCACTCGTCACGAAATTGGCGAGGACTGTCACATATAAATCACGAATGGTTTCTGTGTCATTGGTGATCCTCGCTACGACCTTTCCAGCAGGTAAATTATCAAAATACCGGATAGGCAGTGTTTGAATATGCTCAAATACATCAACCCTCATTTTTTGAATAATTCGGTTGGCTATTCGCTGTAACAGATAATGCTGCGCATATTGAAAGAAAATCGCAATAACGAGAAGCCCTAGATAAAATAGAACAAGCTGCACCAAACCACTGATTTCCGGCTCGTAAAAAGAGAAAATTTCCTCTTTTGATAAAGGCTGTACTTGATAGGTCTCGCGCTCGTTTCCATTTTCAATGGTAAGTTGATCTCCCGATATTTTTCGGTTTCCGTCAAAGCGAATCGGCTCATTTACAAAATAGTAACCGAATCCGACTTGCACCACATTGATTTGTTTTCCGGATTCCATCTCACTGTCTAATCGATCGCTTCGTATATAGTTATTTCCCTGGTAATAAACGGTTTTGTCTGTTTTTTCATTGACCTCGACATATGGCTTTTCTACACCTAAAATATGATCATCAATCATTTTCTTCCCAATAAATGGTCCTGTCAGTTCAGCACCTACTGCAATGATGAGAAAGATCAAGGCAACAGACAGTACTTTCTTATAAAGGAGTGCGTAGGCAAGGAGTCTTCTTCCCGTTGTCATGCCTCATCCCCTCCTTCCAGCTGGTTTGTCAGCTGTTGACGCAGAAATTGTTCTTTGTACCACCCATCTTGCTGAATGAGCTCCTCGTGAGTTCCCTTTTGGACGATGCGTCCTTCTTCCATGACAAGTATAAGATCTGCATGCTCAACAGCTGATAGACGATGAGTCGTAATAAACGTCGTTTTCCCATGACGATTTTGCCTTAAATTTTCTAAAATAGCGGTTTCTGTTTTTGCATCTACCGCAGAAAGCGAGTCATCCAGTATTAAAATGTCGGGATCTATTAATAAAGCGCGTGCAATGGAAATTCGCTGCTTTTGTCCACCTGACAGCGCCATACCTTTTTCTCCGACCATGGTTTCGAGACCCTCAGGCAAAAGACGTAAATCTTTTTCAAAATAAGCATCTTTGATCGCTTGTGCTAATTCATTTTGTTTTGCGTCTCGATGACCAAAACGCATATTCTCTTCTACACTTTTAGAAAAAAGAATATGATCCTGCGGTACGTATCCGATCCATTGAAATAGCTGATCCAATTCGATCTCTTGGATTGGGACTCCTGATAGCAGGATTTGACCATCACCTGTTGGGTACTGGCGCAGAAGCTGTTTTACGATAGTCGTTTTACCGCTTCCTGTTTTGCCTGTAATTCCGATCGTTTGCCCCTTTCGAATCGTAAAGGACACATCAATTAAATTATCTTTAGGGGAAGTTGGATACCTAAATGTCACGCGATCAAACTGAATATCGCCAGGCTCTTGTAACGTTTTTGGCTGAGAAGCGTCTGTGACATCCGGCTTGTAGCTGAGTGTATGATTCAACCGGTCTAACGACGCATTTCCTCTTTGCATAATATTAATCAACTCGCCGATCGCAAACATTGGCCAGATCATCATCCCAAGATAGACGTTAAAAGCGACAAGCTCACCAATGGTTAAATCACTTTGGAATACAAGATAGGCTCCGTAGCCAATTCCTATTAAGTAGCTGACACCGACAAGTAATTTCACTGTCGGCTCAAACAATGAATCAATGACCGCCACTCTCATATTTTTTTGAAATACATCATCAGTCATTTGACGAAAGCGTTCGACGTCTTGTTTCTCCTGTACAAAAGACCGGATGACCCGGACGCCTGCGACTGATTCAAGCACGCGGTCGTTCATATCACCAAATGCATCTTGAGCAACTGTAAAGCGATCATGAATCTTGCTGCCATAATACGCAATCAAAAGCGCCATCAGCGGCATAGGGATAATCGCCATTAAAGTTAATTTCCAGCTAATCGTCAGACCCATCGTAAAAAAGATCATCAGCATATAAGCAGTGGAATCCACCAATGTCAGAACGCCAAAGCCTGTCGTTAAAGCTACAGCATTCAAATCGTTTGTACCTAATGCCATTAAGTTACCAGTTTTTTTCTTTTCATAAAAGGTGGGTGTCATCTTGAGTAAGTGGCGCATGAGTTTCCCGCGCATTACACGCTCCATGACATTTGCACCGCCAAATAACTGATACATCCAAAAATATGTCAGCGTATAGACGACGACACCTAGCAAGCAAAAAATAGTGACATAAAACATTATACTGGATGTTGTAAATTGACCAGAACGAATGTCATCCACTGCCTGCCCAAGGTATCTTGGTGGCAGCATTTCAAGCACATTCACAATGAGCAGGAGCGTAATGGCGATCGTATAACGCCTCCACTCTTGTTTGAAGAACCAGCCTAATTTTGTAAATACTGAAAACATGTTTGTCTCTCCTTTTAAAGCTAGCCGCTTTCTAGATTTTCTTGGCTGTCACCTTGAATTATTTTTTTGGTTTTTGTCATTTGTCTTGTTTTTGGCATGTTCACATGCTTTCACTCCTCTTCATTTACTTGTTGATCTCCATCCCTTTATTTCGAAATGCGAAATGAATACAACAAAAAAAGAGGCAACCAGCAATCTGGTACGCCTCTTTTCGTCATGTAAAAAGGCGCATGTTGACAAATACGCAACATACGCCTTGATTCATCCGATCAATTGGAACATACGAGTCCCTTTTCAATGACCAATGAAGGTGTAATTGTCACGTGAATCAACCCATTCATGCAGTTTGATTTCATTCTTCCAATGTTGCACATGACATTTCCTCCTTTTGGCTCTTGAATCTTTTTTTATCTTATAGTGGCTGTCACCATTTTGTCAATAAATATTTTTCAATAAATGAAATTTTCTAACAAAAAGTTCACCACCTTCATGTGTATCTTTTTCAGATAACGGGTATACCATGAGTGTAAAGACTCCTTTTGAAAGGAATGAGGACATTGTTTCAAGCTGATCGGATGGTCGTTGCGTTTGATGGACATGAAGACAGTAAGAAAGCATTAAAAAAGGCAATCGCTTTAGCCAAAACCTTGAATGCCAAGCTGACCGTTGCCTATGCACATGATGGCAAATCAAGCAGACAGGTGTTTGATGCACCGCGCCCAATGACTGGCGGAGCTTATATCGGCGGCGGCATGGCAGACCTTCAAACACCCCCTGTGTATGTACCTCATGATGAACAGCAAAGTCCCTTGATTTTTGAAGATCATACAGAAGAGGTCGTTGCAGAAGCAAGAATGCTTTTAAATGAGGAGCAGTTTGAAGCTGCGATTGAAATTGTTGAGGGGGAACCAGCGGAAGCGATTATCGAATATGCTGAAGACATATCAGCAGACCTCATCGTCATGGGAGCACGTGACCAAAGCAGATTGAAAAAAATGCTCTTTGGCAGTGTAAGTGAAAAGTTATCATCAAAATCAGATATACCTGTGCTTATTGTAAAATAAAAGAATCACAAAAGGCTGTAAACATTCGTTTACAGCCTCTTTTTATTTATGAAGAAATCGATGCTTCACTTTCCTGTTTAATTTTTTGCTGGAAGCCTTCCTGTACACGCTTTGTTAACTCTCCTGGAACGCCTTCACCTACTGGCTGACCATCAATTTCAACAATCGGAATGACTTCAGCCGTCGTCGAGCTGATGAAAATTTCCTGCGCGCGCAGCAGCTCTTCTTTACTTATACGCGTTTCTCCAACACTGCATCCCTCTTCTTCACATACTTCAAGAAGCTTTCTACGGGTAATACCGTTTAGAATAAAATTGTTTGCGGGATGTGTGCGAATCACGCCATCAATGACGGCATATACATTCGAGGAAGTACCCTCTGTCACAAAACCGTCTCTAATCAGAATGGCTTCAAACGCACCAGCTTCAGATGCTTTCTGTTTTTCCATGACGTTATATAAAAGATTTAAGCTTTTAATATCACATCTTAACCAGCGAAGGTCCTCAGATAATATAGCCTTTGCACCAGCTGTCTGCTCATGAACAGGCTTTTTCACCTGGAACGTATATGCTGTGATTTGAGGAGTGAGAGAATTGCCATATTGATGTTTACGAGGTGCGACGCCCCGTGTGACTTGAATATACACACCGCCATCTGTTAATTGGTTATGGGCGACGAGCTGTTTTAACTTTTCTTCCATATCTGATACTGCACCTTGAAGATGAATGCCGATTTCTTTTGCACTCTTGAACAAACGCTCTGTATGCTCTTTTAATGTAAACAAATTCCCATTGTATACACGGATGACCTCATAGACACCGTCACCAAATTGATAGCCTCTGTCTTCAATATCCACATGAGCATCCTTTTTTTCAATGAAATCGTCATTATACAATACTTTCATACGGAATCTCCCCTTCGCTTCGCATTAATGGTTGAATCTGATGCTATCTTAGCGGATAAATGGGTATGTTTCAATGATTATTCAGAATTATTTCACATCATGATAAATGGTCAACTTTCTATTGTAACAAAGATAGACTCATAACCAAAAAGATTCCAATTTTTTAGCATCTTCTATATTCATAGGCTCTTTTTTCCTGTATACTTACTCCATATAAACACGACAAAAAACAGTGAAAAAAGACAGAATCTACTACATGATTCGACAAAAATTTTTGATTTATTGGAGCGATTGTAATGCAACGGGTTACGAAAAAACAGACACCTTCAAACACGATGCTGCTCTCAAAGGCGATTGGTTTAGTGATTCTGTCACTGATCCTCTTTTTTATTTGGGATATATCTAAAACCAACATGCAGGCAGCAGACCAGCCGGCTAAAATGTCTGCGAGCAGTCAATTCCGAGACACAAGCACAAGTCTGAAAGCAAAAGATGATTCTACGAAAACATTAGATGCACATTTTAAGATCAACCCAAACAAACACGTAACGGATCAAACGATCTTTTTAACCTTTGATGATGGTCCGTCAGCGACATCAAACCAGCTTTTAGATGTGCTTAAGTCACATCAAGTAAAGGCCACATTCTTCATGCTTGGACCACAGATCAAAGAACATCCGGCAGCTGTGAAAAGACTTCATCAAGAAGGTCATCAGTTAGGGCTTCATGGGATCACACACGATGTGAAACGCTTTTATCAAAAAAGTGATTCTCCCGTCAATGAGATGAAGGAAGATCAGCGCATTTTGGCTTCTGTCACAGGAGAGTATACACACCTTGTGAGAACACCTTATGGCAGCGCCCCAAATTTAACCGATCAGCAAAAAGCACGTTTAAAACAAAAAGGCTTTATCTACTGGGATTGGACAATTGACAGTCTTGACTGGAAATATAAAAGCTCAAAATATGTACCAGAAGTATTGAATCAGCTGCAAGTGCTAGAGACAAAACATCCAAAGGAACCAAAGATCATCTTAATGCACGATCAGCCAGCGACAGCAAAATACTTAAACAGTTTGCTCACACAGCTAAAAGCAAAGGGCTATACATTTGAAGTCCTAGATGAAACAATGGAGCCGCTGCAGCAATAAAGAAAAACCCGCACCTATTGGATGCGGGTTTTTTGATGATTTATAAAGCTTTCACGAGATCACCAATTCGCTCATGAAAGACAAGATCAAACAGTGGATCGTATTCTGTTTCACTCAAATTCATCATCACCTTGAAGATGGAAGGATTTTGAGCCGCATCTTCAGGAATATACCTTGCTGGCGCTACTTCTAGGGAGGTTCTCATGACGAGCAGAAGGTCCGCTTGCTGAAGTGATTTCTCTACTTGATCAAAATGTTTAACCCTGTCTCCAAAAAGGACAACATCTGTTTTCAGCACTTGCCCACATGTCCGTCCGTCTGAGGAAACCTTTAGACATACAGGCACTTCTTCTTGTAATAAATAAGGTAATTCATATGTCGCTTGGCATGATGGACAAGTAGCTGTTTGAATGGAGCCGTGAAGTTCATATACATGCTGGCTTCCTGCTTTTTTATGCAGGCCATCAATATTTTGGGTAAAAATCTCTACAAGTTTTCCTTGTTTCTCAAGGCTTGCTAAGAAGGTATGCCCGCTATTCGGCTCGTACTCCCCGCTCATTTTCATCTGAAACAATTCCTTGAATTTCGGCCAGAATTGATAAGGGTTTGATAAAAAGTAGGAGCGGCTCATCGCTTCCATGCGAGCGGTGTCTTCAGTCCATAAGCCGCCCGTTGATCTAAAATCGGGAATACCTGATTCCGTGCTCATCCCCGCACCTGAAAGCACCATTATATGTGAAGCCTGCGTTAATTGCTCTCTTAGCACTGCCACCTTTGTTTGATCCACGCATCCTTCCTCCTTTATTCACTCAGCTGTTTTTCACCTTTTTGTTTCATGTAAATGGTCTGTCCAGGGAAGGCAAATTCTACACCTTCTTCATGGAAGATATCCATAATACGGTAGTTAATGTCCTGTTTGATATTCAGGTTTTCAGCCCAGGCTGTCGTGTTTGTGTAAAAGTTAAAAAATAAATTCAAATAACTGTCTGCCAGTACATCGAGATTCACCATGATTGTCTCCTTGTGCACCCCATCATGCTCATAAAGCATTTGTTTGAGACGTTTGATACAATGGTCCAGATTTTCCTTTGGTGTATTGTAGGATACACGTACGGAAAACGTAATTTGGCGTTTATTCATTCTCGTCCAGTTCGTGATTGGTTCCTTTGAAAGCGTAGAATTCGGAACTGTCACGACAGCTTCAGCAGGTGTTCTAAATTTTGTACTTCGAAATGTAATGTCCTCGACAGTCCCAAGAACACTTGGCGTCTCCACAAAGTCGCCCATTGTAAAAGGCTTCTCTGTAATGATGACGACCCCTCCAAAAAAGTTCGCCACCGTATCCTGTGCAGCAAGCGCAAAGGCTAGACCCCCTAGACCAAGACCTGCCACAAGTCCATTTACATCATAATTAAATTCCTGTGCAATGACACTAATACTTAGTGCAATAATAATGAAACGAAGCACCTTTGATAAAAACGGCGCTAAAATATCATCCATTTCTAATTCAAATTTTGAATTTACTTTTTGAAATAAGAAAGAAGAAGCTGCTGTTAGATTACAAAGCCCCCATGTCAGCATCAATATAATGGAGGATCTATATAATTTGACGATGACATCCATATGATGCTCAAAGTATGGTGCCTGTCTTAACGCAAAATATAACCCAAGTGCAACAAAAAACAGTCTGGCTGGCTTTTCGAATGCCACAACAATTTGGTTAATGACCTCCGTTTTAGACCGATTGGTCAGCCTAAAGAGAAGATGAAATAAGTACTTCGTAAATACTTTCCGAAGCAATAAAAAAAGCAATAAAATACAAAGGCTAATACCGATTTGGATCGCAACATCTACTGTAAAATATGTATCCATCCATTTTTGTGTAATCATGTTTGTCTCTCTCCTTTAAAACAATCCTCTCTAGTTTATAATATAACCTTCGTTTATGTCCTCTCATAAATGTCTGACCTCTAAATAAAAAGCCTCGGGATCAGTCCCGAGGCATGATGTTCAATTATGAAATTTTGGCTAGAGACATATCGACGGGCAGCAAACTACTTTTTCTTCTGAGCCTGATCAAGGAGAGTCGCTTTAAACATTTCAGCATCCGTTTCGGCCTTAATACGTTCTTCCACTCTAATTCTCCCTTTACCCAATCATCTCGCCTCCTTTTCATCATTATAAAACATCAGAATTTTCAGTCAACATGACGAAAGCACTAATATTTTGGCGAACGCTGACGATTTGGACAAAATTGATCGAAGAAAAAATTGATGTACTTCAGATTTACTCAATCATGGCTTGGGATATTCCTGCAACTTTTTACATTTGTATTCTCATACTTTCTTAGCAATCCGATTCACCATTACATACAGCTCTTCTTTCGTCCATATAGTAAAGAAGGAAAAACGGTAAAGCATTTGATATGATAAGACCAGAACTTAAGTCAGGGAGCTGGAGCATGTGTATATTATTGCGCATAGAGGGTCATCAAGCGCTGCCCCAGAAAATACAATTGCTGCATTTGATTTAGCTGTTCAGCAGGGTGCAGATTATATTGAATTAGATGTACAGCTCACATTGGACCAGCACGTCGTCGTGATCCATGATGATACAGTTGACCGAACGACGAACGGGAACGGCTTAGTCAAAAGCTATACACTCGATCAGTTGAAAAAACTGGACGCAGGAAGCTGGTTTGACCAACAGTACACAAATGAACGAATTCCAACATTACACGAAATTCTTGAAAGATACAGCCAGCGGATCGGGATATTGATCGAGATCAAACACCCAAAACGGCAGATAGGAATTGAAAAGGCAGTTGCCCGCATCGTCAATCGTTTTGCCTATTCTCGTCATATCATGATTCAATCTTTTGACGATCATGCACTGCAAAGAATCAAAGCTTTCGCCCCTTCTCTTCGAACAGCTTTGATTATAAAGCCTAATGCATTTAAACTGACGAAAAGAAAGTTAACGGCATACAGCTCGTTTGCAAATTGTCTTAATATGAAAAAAACGATGATCAATAGATGGTGGATAGACCGCATCCACACATTCGGGATGGATGTGTTTATATGGACTGTGAAAGATCAAAAAACAGCCGATCGGATTAAAAAATATCCCGTTGATGGTGTCGTGACGGATCATCCGCTATTTTTTCTAAAGGAGAAATGATGTAAATGAAAGCGTATCTTGCCGTATTTATTGGTGGACTGATTGGGACACTTTGCAGATATGAACTAAGCCAATCGATTGTCAGCCAAACATTCCCCTATGCAACGCTAATCGAAAACGTGACAGGCAGTCTGCTTCTTGGTTTTTCAACAGGATATTTTATGTTCCAAAAGAGAAAAAAATATCTTGCCGCTTTGATCGGAACAGGATTTTGCGGAGGTTTTACGACAATGTCCACTTTTTCTAAAGAAACGATTCTTTTATTACAGACCGGGCAAATCACTTCAAGTGTGATCTACATCCTGCTCTCAGTCATTGCAGGAGTAGCGGCTGCCTTATGTGGACTAATGCTAGCTCAACGACTCTTTCATCAAAATAAGCAGCAGAGAGGAGGCAGATAAATGATCGTTTTATATACAGCTATTGCCGGCGGGATTGGCAGCGTCCTTCGTTTTTTGATTAGCCAAACGATACAGAAATCTAAGTCTCATGCTCGATTCCCGTACAGTATTATTCTCATCAACTTATTAGGTGCTGCCGGTTTAGGTATACTGACAGGTGCCGTGACTGCTAATCATCCGCTGCTTGTGATCATTGGAACAGGTTTTTTCGGTGGCTTTACAACATTCTCTACGTTTAGTGTAGAGTCTGCGACCATGCTACAGCAGCGGCAAATCGGAAAACTTGCTGTCTACTTATTGACGACAATCATCGGGTCTTTCTGTCTCTTTACTGCGTTCTATCAAATAGGACAACACCTTTTTTAAATATTGGTGATCGCAGCTAAGCTAATGAGCAATTGATCCATAAGCTGGCGCTTCATTAAAAAGAGAGTTTTCTCACTGTAGCCGATTTCCATCGCACACTTGGCCATCCGCCAATCTCGAAAGTATTTGTAATCGATGAGCTGCTTCTCTATCTCATCCAACTCTTTTAGTGCTGTTTCAATACAAGCAACGATGAGTTCATACTGATTTTTTTGCTCTTCTAACTTCTTCCGTGTCATGTGATCCAAATGATGCGGATTTCTTTTTTCAAGCTGTCTTTCGATATTTAAAATCGCTGCCTGGTAATTTTTAAAATTCTTCAAATGAAACTCAATTCGTTTCATTGAGGTTTTTTTCTCCGTGATACTGGCTGTTTCATACCAAAGCATATCCATCCCCCTCAATCGAACGTTTGTTCTCATTATAACCCGAACAAGCATTCGCAAAAAGAGACTAAATACCTAAAAAACCTCGAGCTTATTTTTCGCTCAAGGTCATTTCATTTACTAACAGCGGCTCTTTTATATCAAGCCCTGTGCGTGTATTTCCTTTTTCTGATGATGTGACGCCTTTCTTTAGGTCGATCTTTTTCACATAGCGTCCATCCATCTCCAAGACCTTCATCCGAATATCATCAAGATAAATGGATTGTCCTTCTCGGATATCAATGTTCTCATTTAAGATTAACCCGCCTATTGTATCAATTTCTTCATCATGATATGACATTTCGATCAAATCTTGAACTTCATCTAATCTGACTTTGCCATCTAAAACATAATGATGATCGGCTCTTTTTTGAATAACCGGCTGCTCATCTTCATCGAATTCATCTCGAATATCGCCAACAATCTCTTCTAAAATATCTTCTGTTGTGACAAGTCCAGACGTTCCGCCATATTCGTCGGTTAAAATCGCCATATGCATTCGATCGCGCTGCATCTTGACAAGAAGCTCTTGAATAGGAATCGTGTCAATGACTTCAATCACTGGATATATATAATCTTGAATCTTCAGTTGATCTTTTTCTCCTTGATACACAAGATCTGCAAAGAGCTGCTTTTTGTTCAGCATGCCGATGACATGGTCTTTATCGCCTGAAAACACAGGAAAGCGTGTATACTTCTCCTGCGTCATGATGGAGAGGATTTCATCCAGCGGCATATCTTCTGGAATGGCACAAATTTCTCTCCGCGGGACCATGATTTCTCTGGCAATTCGATTATCAAAGTCGAAAATTTTGTTCATATAATTATATTCTGATGGGTTGATTTCCCCATTTTTTAAGCTCTCAGATAATAAAATCTTTAATTCCTCTTCAGAATGGGATTGTTCTTTTTCAGACCCCATATCGATGCCCATCATTTTGGTTAGAACACGGGCTGACCCGTTTAACACATAAATGAAAGGGAACATTAGGATATAAAATGCATGCAGCGGGCCTGACAGCCAGAGCGTCATTTTTTCCGCCTTTTGAATCGCCAGTGTTTTTGGTGCAAGCTCACCGACGACTACATGCAAAAAGGTAATAATAGAGAACGCAAGTGTTGCTGAGATCAGGCTGATTGCTGAATCAGGAATGTTTGTCAAACCGAAACCTCGAACCAAAAGTTCTTTTACAGCTGGCTTACCAATCCACCCTAAACCAAGGGATGTCACTGTAATACCGAGCTGACAGGCTGACAAATATTCATCCAGCCTTGATGTCACCTTTTTCGCCACGATGGCCTTTTTAGACCCTTCGGCAACAAGCTGATCAATTCTTGAGCTTCTCGCCTTTACTATGGCAAATTCAGATGCAACAAAGAAAGCTGTTAAAGCAATCAAAACACCGACTATACTCAGATTAACAATATCGTCCATTTAACCTTGCTCTTTCTTAGAAGAACAAGGAGTCACCTCCTGATTGATGATGTTATGTTTTGCAAATCGGTTAACTGATTAAATAAGACTATATTGAGGGCCCCACTTAACCACCTCCGGTTCACGTATAAATCCGCTTCTCTACATATAGATGAAACGGTCTTCATTTTATCTTACCATAAATAATCTGAAAATTCCTGTATCACTATGTTAAATTTGACAGGACAATTTAGACTGAGAAATCCCTTTCTCCTCTTCATATCGGCAGGAAATATGAACAATTAACTTGTATTTCAGGCTAGAATTATATTAAACTATTTTCATAAACTATAACGTGACGGTTAGGAGGAGATGTTCAGATGGGGCTGAGAAAAAGTATCGTATTGGTGAACTAGCACAGATTGCACAGGTGACGAAACGTACTGTAGATTATTATACAAATCTAGGGTTGCTTGCGCCTGTTAGATCTTGCTCAAATTATCGTTATTACGATGAACATGCTTTAAAACGATTACAATTAATCGTTCTTTGCAAACAGCAGAGATTGGCTCTTTCTGACATCAAATCCAGATTAGATGAACAATTCCCTTCTCAAAAGGAAGATCCTGATGAACTTGTCCATTTAACATCTGATATCGATCGGATGAACGAGCATATGGACCGCATTTTGGTACGTTGTAAGCAGCTTCAACCAGAACAACGTGAAAAATTAAAAGAGCAGCTTACACCTGAGAAGATGACGGCTGTCCAATCATTTTTACTGCTGTTAAGTTAAAATTTTTACTAAACAGGAGGTGTTACCTTCGTTCTCAAAGTCAGAACGAAGGCCTTAATTGGACATAGTTAATTTACTTATAGTTGCTTTGCTTATAGCTTTAACCGCATTTTTCGTTGCATCAGAGTTTGCGATCATTCGCTTAAGAAGCTCAAGAATTGATCAGTTAATCGCAGAAGGTAATAAAACAGCAGTTGCTGTCAAGCATGTCACGACTCACCTTGATGAGTATCTGTCGGCCTGTCAGCTCGGTATTACCATTACCGCCCTTGGTATTGGTTGGTTAGGGGAAGAAACAATTGCGCACATGCTTGCTCCACTGTTTGTAGAGCTGTCCATTCCTCAATCAGCTAGTTCTATTGTCACTTTTATTATTGCGTTTAGTATTATGACGTTTTTACACGTTGTGGTTGGAGAACTTGCACCAAAAACACTCGCCATTCAAAAGGCGGAGCAAGTATCTCTTCTCTTTGCTAGACCACTCATGATTTTTTACAAAGTGATGTTCCCGTTTATCTGGGTATTAAATGGATCTGCTCGTTTGTTAACAAAAGCGTTCGGTCTTCAGCAAGTTTCTGAGCATGACATGGCGCACTCTGAAGAAGAATTGCGGATTATTTTATCAGAGAGCTATAAAAGCGGCGAAATTAACCAGTCTGAATTCAAATATGTAAATAAAATTTTTGAATTTGATGACCGTCTGGCGAAAGAAATTATGATTCCTCGTACCGAAGTTGTCAGCTTCCCTCATGATATTACCATTGAGGAAATGCTGAAGGTGACCAAGGTAGAGAAATATACACGTTATCCAATTGAAGATGGCGATAAAGATAATATGATTGGTGTTCTGAACATTAAAGAGGTTCTTACTGCATGCATTAGCGGTGAGTGTTCTACAAGTGATACGATCGAAAAGTTTGTCAATCCAATTATTCATGTGATTGAAACCGTTCCTGTACATGATTTATTGCTCAAAATGCAGCGTGAACGTGTACACATGGCGATTTTATCAGATGAATACGGCGGTACAGCTGGTCTTGTGACTGTAGAAGACATCCTTGAAGAAATCGTCGGTGAAATTCGTGATGAATTCGATATGGATGAAATCAACGAAGTGCGTAAACTTGGAGAAGACCATTACATCTTTGATGGAAAGGTTCTAGTGGACCAAGTCAACCTGCTCTTAGGTACGCAGCTTGATAACGAAGAAGTCGATACGATCGGCGGCTGGTTCCTTACTCAGAAATATGAAGTTGAGAAAAATGACACCATTCGTGAGCAAGGCTATGAATTTATCATTAATGAAGTCGATGGACACCATGTGGTATATATCGAGGTCAAAAAGTTAAATGAACAATTAGCAGAAGCCGCTGAAGAAGGCGCTTCTTAAGAAAAAAAACGACCCTTGCCAAAGCAAGCGGTCGTTTTTCTTATGCCTTTTCCATTAATTGAGCTTCAAGTTCTTTAATTCTCGTGTTTAATACTTCCGTCATGGCACCTAATCGTTCTTTTGGCGGCAGATGCTCAAATTCTGACTGCTCAATCGGTTCACCAATAATTAAGCGCATTTTCCCCTTTTTGAAAAGACTTTTCGCATTGGACGGTCCTTTGTACGCTGCTGGAACGATTGGTGCTTTACCGAGCTGTGCAATAGTAACCGCACCTCTTTTTAAAGGTACATCCTCTGTTGTACGTGTTCCGCTTGGAAAAATCCCGACGATCTTTCCCTCTTTTAATAATTTAATGGGCGTTTTAATACTGCTTGGCCCAGGATTCTCTCGATCAACTGGAAAGGCATGAATCTTCTTTAAAAATCCACCGATCCATTTGTTTGCAAACAATTCTTTTTTCGCCATGTAGTGGATCTCAAACGGAAGAATTCCTGCGCCTAATGCAAGAACATCCACAAAACCCTCATGTGTACATGCAATGACAAATCCCCGATCCGTTGGCAGATTCTCTTTTTGATATACTTTGATTCCGCCTCGGAGAGTAAATACTACTTTAATGGTATAGCCTGAAAATTTATACATAGTGCACTTCCTTTGTTTGAAGAATGAAGGATTTGTTTCTATTATAACAAATTTTTTATTACCTGGTACTAAAATTTTCATGAAACAGCCAAACCATCACATCATTTTTCTTTCTAAATCATCGTTCTTTCTGTATTCAGGTCTATGGTTTTAGGAGAGAATAGAAGAGGAATTGTGTCCAATTTTGTCGTTTTTTAAGGTTTTTTCCTGATTTGTTCTATTGAAAATGCTTTATAAATGACGCAAATTTCGCTATGATAAGGAGAAATGATTTTGATTCGGCGAAAGAAATGAGTATTGTACGGTATTGAGAAGTTTCGTGCAACTTTATGCCTTTCTTATGCGTGTATAACATAGAGGGGAGAAAAATCAGTGACGATCGATGAAATTTATCAAATGTATATGAACGATGTTTACAGGTTTCTGCTCTCCATGACAAAAGACAAACATTTGGCAGAAGACTTATTGCAGGAAACCTTTATGCGTGCTTATATACATATTCATTCCTACGACCATAGCAAAGTGAAACCTTGGTTATTTCAGGTGGCACGAAATGCTTTTATTGATTATGTCAGGAAACATAAAAAAGAAGTGACCATATCGGATGATCTTATTGGCGGCCTTTTACAAACGTCTGTACAAAGCCCTGCTGAACAGGTTGAAATAAAAGAAGTCCTCAACATGTATTTGGAACAGCTTCCAGATAACTACAAGGAAGCGTTGACATTGTATTATTTAAAAGAACTGAATTACAAGGAAGCATCCAAGGTCATGAATATTACTGAAGCAAATTTTAAAAGTGTTTTATTTCGTGCAAGGCAGCGCCTAAAAGCACTTTACAACAGAGGTGTTAATGATGAATGAAGAGTTTAACAAGCGATGGGAACAATATAATAATGGTGAGATGAACGAGGAAGAAATGATAGCGTTTGAAGAAGAGCTTGAAGAAAACGAAAAACGCTTAAGTCAGGAACTGAACGACTCGGATTGGACCGATTTTTCCATCAGTCCTGAAAAGCAAAAAGCCATCTTGCAATACGGAAAAAGAAAGTCTTATTTACGTATTTCTGTACTTGCTGTCATCTCTACACTTATTATTTTACCGCTTTGTACATTAGGAAGTTATCTATACTACGGCGTTGGCGGAGCAGAGAGCAAAGGGAATCACTTCATGGAAACAGCCGCTGTAACAGTCGCTTTGACGAAACCAAACGTGGCGATTGATATGAAGGATTTAAAAGGCCAAGTCAAGCTTTTTGGAATGAACACCGAATTGAAGCTGCAAAAACAAATTGGCAATAAAACAGAAGCCATTGGCAGTGAGCAAATCGAGATGTTTTTCGATAAATTAAAGCAGCCTACCATCTCATATTATGGTGACAGCGCACGCGATACGGAGGATTTCTTTACCCATCCTTCTACTCAGGCAGATGCATCAAAAAAACAAACACTCACTACTTTAGACAAGCTTCCTGAAGGAACAGTCAGTGAAGTGTATGTTTCCTATGACAAAGCGTATACACCAAAGGACGTTTATTCCTTTGCTAAAAAATATGATATGAAAGTGCTCTGGAATGCGATTAAAACAGAGGATTCATTAAGCGAGAATCAGCGGCCAATTGGCTTTCCTGGGAGAGACTCTGAATTCTTAAAAGAGCTTCAGCACACATCAAAAACAGAGGTAGATCAATTTAAAGATGCCCTTACTTATGTCAATCAGCACCCAACCTGGGCAAAAACGATCTCTGGCAGATCTGAACTGGATCTGTCAAACCGCATACGCTATATCAATCAAAATGGTGTCACGATTTATGGCTCTGTGATCACAGGTCCTTCGAAAGAAATCGAGAAATTCGTGAAGACAAAACGCATTAAAACGGCAAAAGTGAGCGAGGTGGAATTATGGAATTGGTAAGAATTTTTAAAGAGCATAATGTATTTGGCTGGATTTCTGTCGGTACAGCGATATTATCTCTGCTCATGCTGAACCTCGCCATTATCAGTAATGTGACATTTTATTCTTTTCAGATGCTTCCTTTTGCAATGGCCGCAGTTCCATTTGGCATTATTGAACTGTTCATTAAAAAAGGCCGTACGGGCCCTGGGTTCCTTGGTGTCGTTCTGAATATCTTTGTCATTCTTTGTGTCTATGCCATCGTATCGATCGATGTCGATCTTCAATTAGGCTTTTAAGCCGTTCTCAAAATGAAAAGCCCGAGTTACTTGACTAATGCCAAGTCGCACGGGCTTTTTTGAATATCGATTTATGTTCTTAAGTCTACAGCGCAAATAAAAAAGACTGCTTCATCAGCAGTCTTTTAAAATAAATTAGTTTACAAAAGTTTTCGCTCCAAGGTAAATCGGCTTCCAGTAGCTTGAATTCATATCACTGATCGTCACACCATCGGAAGCAGCATGAATAAACTTGTTGTTCCCAATGTAGACACCCATGTGAGACGGACCCGATTTATATGTTGTAAAGAACACAAAATCTCCAACCTTTGGAGAAGATACGCTTTTCATTGATCCCCAAAAACCTTCAGTTGTTTGTCTCGAAATCTTTTTTTGTTTGTTAATGATATACCACATAAACCCGCTGCAATCAAAGCCCTTTGGTGTCGTTCCACCCCATCTATATGGTGTGCCATTGTGCGCTTTAGCATCCGATACAAGCTTAGACGTGTTTAAAGAAGAAGCAGAAACTGTTTTTTCTTTAACAGGTGTTGTCTTCACTTTTTTAGACGACTTTTTGACCTTTAGCTTTTGCCCAATTTTGATCAGGTTTGTTTTGAGTTTATTTAACGATTTCAGCTCTTTTACAGTCATGCCGTACTTTTTGCCGATTTTAGATAATGTATCACCTTTCACAACTTTATGAGTGGCTGTGGCTGACGCCGCTTTTACTTTTGTTGTTGTTTTGGATGTTTTCGTTGTTTTTTTTGCGGCAGTACCATTTACTTTTAACGTTTGTCCAACATAAATCGTGTTAGATTTCAGCTTATTGTCTGATTTAATCTTGCTCACGCTTGTCTTATATTTTTTCGCTAAAACAGAAAGAGAGTCACCTTTTTGAACTTTTACTGATTGTGCTGAGGCAGCTCCGGCAAATAATGTCGTCCCAAGTAAAACTGCACTTGCAGCTGTGATCAATTGTTTTTTCATTTGTTCCTCCTGTATGTATCTATCGAGATCCGAATTTTTATCTACTTACTATTATAAGGATCAAATACCAGAAGAAATAGTCTTGACTTCCTACGACATTATGCTTATTAATTCGGCAAAATTTATTTTTTTTTAGGGTTCTTTTTATTTCATTTTCATTACACAATCATGACAAAATAAACGCATCTTGTCATGGATAAATGATACATTCATTTCTCTTTTTGGCTCATTCTATGTAAAGTGGGCCTTTACAATTTTAAAGGGAACTTTACGATCCTGTAAATGGGAATCCACAATTCTGCTCTACCATTGTAAACGTAAGAGCGATACATAAACATTGAGGAGGCAAAATGAATGAGTGTGTTGAAAAGCTCGAAAACGAAAATCGCTGCAGTGGCGGCAGCATCTGTGCTATCGATTGGCATTTTTTCAGGAATTGAATTTGGACAGGCTGACAAAGCAGAGGCTAAAAAGAAGCCAAAAAATGACGTACAAAATGTGATCGTGCTGATCGGGGATGGCATGGGAACACCGTATCTTTCAACTTACCGTTCATTTAAGCACAACGGAGACCTTTCAAAGCAAACAGCGTTTGACCCTTACCTTACTGGCATGCATAAAACATACCCTAACGACTCGAAAAGCAATATCACTGATTCTGCCGCAGCTGGTACAGCTATGGCAACTGGTAAAAAGACATACAACAATGCCATTGGTGTAAACAAAAACGGCAAAAAATTAAAAACCGTTTTAGAAGAAGCCAAACGCAAAGGAAAATCGACGGGTCTTGTCGTGACCTCTGAATTAACAAATGCCACCCCTGCTGCGTATGCGGCTCACGATGTATCGAGAAAAAACACAGCAGCCATCGCTGATGATTTCTTCGATGAAAAAATCGGTAAACAGCATACAGTCGATGTCATGCTTGGCGGAGGTCTCGTCGATTTTGTCCGAAAGGATCGTGATTTAACGAAGGAATTTAAGCAAGCCGGATATGATTATGTCACCAATAAAGATGCCTTACAAAAAAACAAAAACCAAAAGGTGTTAGGCATTTTTGCTGATGGCGGTCTTGATAAAGCGATTGATCGTGATAAAAAGACCCCTTCCCTGCAAGACATGACATCCTCAGCCATTAAACAGCTGTCTAAAAACAAAAATGGATTTTTCCTTATGGTCGAAGGCAGCCAAATTGACTGGGCAGGACATGATCATGATATTGTGAGTGCCATGAGTGAAATGAAGGATTTTGAAAAAGCATTTGAAGAAGCGATTCGTTTTGCAAAAAAGGATAAAAATACGTTAGTCATCACCACTGCCGATCATTCAACTGGCGGACTTTCCTTTGGGGCAGACGGCTCAGGTAGCTGGGATTACAAACCGGTAAAAGCAGCGAAAAAGACCCCAGATTTTATCGCAAACAAAATCGTCAGTGGCATGCCTGTTGAATCAGCGCTGAAACAATATATCGATCTTGATTTCACAACAGAAGAAATGGCCTCTATTCAAAAGGCCGCTGAAACAAAGGATACTGTTAAAATTGATGATGCGATTGAAGAAGTGATCAACGTGAGATCACATACAGGCTGGACCACATCAGGTCATACGGGCGATGAAGTGCCATTCTTTGCGTATGGCCCAACAAGCCAAAAGCTAAAAGGTCTGATGGAAAACACCGATCAAGCAAAACACATTTTCAAGCTGCTGAAAAACCAATAAAACTGACAAAAAAGATGTCTGCTAAGAGACATCTCAGCGTGTAGACAAACCCTCGCATTCGTTGTCAGGTCTGCGCGCCGGTGCTCACGAATGTCAAATTCGCTCCGCAAAAGTAGCTGCCCTTCCTAGACTTCAAAGGTTTTCTATCACGCTGAAAAGAAGACAAAGTGCTAAAATAAAAATCATTTTAGCACTTTGTCACCAATCTAAGATGTCTGCTAAGAGACATCTTTTTTTGTTTTTTTATGCGAGATATTTTCTATGAACTCCTTTTCCATCATACGAAAACATGACTTCTTTTCCTTCAAGAATGGATTCGATATGCACACTTCTTCCCCATAGCTGATGCAAATATGGGAGTACTTTTTCTAAGTATTTCAGATCTAGTTCAATGCCCTCATACCAATGTTTAATATAGAGTTCATTGTTTTTTAAATAGTCGCCATCCATCACGGTCAAATAAGGAAAGCCGCCATTGACCCTCATGCTGACTAGCTGATCACGAACAGCCTTCCATTCTTTATCGATGACTTTATAATCTCTCCCTTGTTTTTGAAACAAGTACAAATCTTCTCTCATCACAAGGTCTTTTGTTAAGTAATTTCGAATGAAGGAAATATCTGATTCAATCTCCCTTACTTCAAACATTTTGCTGCGGCCCGATCCTTCTGTCACCCCTGCTTTTTTTAATTCTTCACATGGGTTGTCATAGCGCTCTTCGATATCTTCAAAAATCTTCAAACCTAAATAGTAAGGATTGATGCCTGTTTTTGACGGTTGCACCACGCCAGCATTTAATTTGGCAAACTCAATCGATTCATTTGAATCCAAATCAAGCTCTCGCATTATCCTCTGATGCCAATACGATGCCCAGCCTTCATTCATAATCTTTGTTTCTAGCTGAGGCCAAAAATAGAGCATTTCCTCCCTCAGCATCGTGAGGACGTCGCGCTGCCACGGCTCTAACTCCCGGGAGTGCGCCTCAATAAAGAGTAAAATATCTTTTTCCGGCTTTGGCGGAAATGGCTTGGCGATTTTCTTTTTCTCACGTATTTTCGGCTCATCCATTCCCCACAAATCATCATACGGCGTCTGACGCTTTGGTTGGTCATCTTCATATTCTTCTTCATCGCCGATATTCCAGCTTAGTTTTGAACGAACAAGAGACGGATCAATATGCTCCTGAAGAGCCAATACGGCGTCTAAAAAGGATTCAACTTCTTTTGTTCCATGAAGATGCTCATATTCTTTGATCCGCTCTGCCGCAGCTGACATGCTTTCTACCATGTCTCGTTTTGTGTTTTGGAAACGGCAATTATTTTTGAAGAAATCACAGTGTGCCAGTACATGAGCCACAATTAATTTATTCTGAACAAGCGTGTTGTTATCAAGTAGAAAGGCGTAGCAAGGATTTGAATTGATGACCAGCTCATAAATTTTGCTTAATCCTAAATCATAATGAAGCTTCATTTTATGAAATTGTTTCCCGAAGCTCCAGTGGCTGAATCGTGTTGGCATTCCGTATGCACCGAACGTATAAATAATTTCCGCGGGACAGATTTCATACCTCATCGGATAAAAATCTAGACCAAATCCTTCTGCAATTTCTGTAATTTCATCAATGGCTCTTTGTAAAAGACGTTTTTCTAATACGCTCAAGGAAACCATCCCTCCTCATCGGACTTATCCCTACTATATGAGCGCATCTAAAAAAACATGATGTTCCTCCATTCGTTTAGACGACTTCCATTTCTTTCGTGGATTGCCCGCCGAATGACTCGAAATGTATATTCTGTTCTGGAATTCCCAGCTCTTTTAGTATATAAATCATCTCCTGTGTAAACACCGGGGATCCGCATAGATAAAATTGGCCTTTCCCTTCTCCAACCACTGATTGAAGGAATGGACGGTCAATGCGGGAAGCTGCCTTTTCAACAAGCTCACCCTTACCAGACTTCGCAAATTGTTCATTACATAAGATGATGCGGCCATGCGGAGCTGATGTTAGAACGCTTTCAAATTCATTTTCAAAAGCGGTGACATCCTCTAATCGATCTGCATGAATCATTGTAAATGGATGGCTGTTTTGCGCTGCTGTTTTCAATAAACCGATCATTGGCGTGACTCCAGAACCAACACTAATGAAATAAACAGGCTCTTTTGTGGCTTCTTGCAAGCAGAACATTCCCTGCGGCATACTCACTTGAAGAACGTCTCCTTCTTCCATTTCATCATGCAAAAATGTAGACACATGACCATCGCGCTTCACTGTGATGCGGTAATAAGATGGATGATGCTGATCTGATAAGCTGTATTGTCTGCTACACATATAAGCCTCACCTGGCATATCTGCCTGAACCGTAATATATTGACCTGCTTCAAACATTGGCAGCTCTGATTCATCTTCTGGTACTAAGTAAAAGGAGATCAGCGCTGGAGATTCCTGTACCTTTTTCTTTATCACAAACGGCTTCACATCTGCCCATCCACCTGGTTGCTTTACATTCACCTCCATCATTTCTGCTTCAATCGTGATAAAAATATTTGCAATGATGTCATATGCGGCCTTCCAAGCTAAAAGCGTGTCATCTTTTTCCGTTAAACCAAACACTTCTTTCATCGCTTCAATTAGGTAATATCCGACGATTGGATATTGCTCTTTTTTGACCATCACACTGACATGCTTATGGGCAATCTGTTTGACCGCAGGAAGTAATTCTTCTAATCGATCGATGTGCAGTGCAGCTTGGTATAGTGTCGCAGCAAGCGCCTCTGGCTGACTTCCGTTCATGAGGTTTGTTTGATTAAATTGATTGAGTAGCTCTGGATGCTGACGAATCATATTTTGATAAAAAACAGTCACAAGGTTGGTTCCCTCGCCTTTTAATAGAGGGGCTGATTGTTTAATAGCATTCATTTGATCTATAGATAACATCGTCATTCCTTCTTTCAAAAGATGTATTTTAAATACATCTTTATCGTAACGGATGACAGCTTATAAAAGCAATATTTATAATACATGTTTTAAATATTGACACATTTAACACTTTCTCGAACAGTTTTTGTCTAAAATGTGTTACGATGATACAAAACTCTATCAGGTTTAGAGGTCGTCAAAATGAAACTAACGAATTATACAGATTTCTCATTAAGAGTACTCATTTATTTAGCATCAAGAGAGAACAATGAACTGTCAAATATTCAGCAGATCGCCGATGTTTATGCCATCTCTAAAAATCATCTGACAAAGGTGATTTATCATCTTGGAAAACGCGGCTATGTTGAAACGATCCGTGGAAGAAATGGCGGAATTAGGCTTGGGAAAAGCCCAGAAAGCATTAACATTGGAGAGGTTGTCCGTTATACAGAGGATGATTTAGTCATGGTTGAATGCTTTGATCCAAGGAAAAACAGGTGTATCATTTCCCCGATTTGTTCATTAAAGCATGTACTTCATGAAGCACTTACTGCTTACTTGCGCGTTCTTGACCAATACACATTAAAAGACTTAACTCAAAACAAAGATGCTCTTAGAGAGCTCCTCCTTTAGGCGAAAGAATTCTATTCTTTCGTCTTTTTCTTTACCTTCTTGTAATAATAATTAATTTAAAATTATTATAAATAAATATTGACTATCATGTTTGATTCAATATAATTAGGGTATATAGATTGCTAGAAACCATTTTTTTGTTTACAGGAGGAGAAAAGAATGACAAATTCAAATCATAAAAATTTGACAACGAACCAAGGCGTACCTGTTGGCGATAACCAAAACTCAAGAACAGCTGGTCACCGCGGACCTACATTTCTTGATGATTACCATTTGATTGAAAAACTTGCACACTTCGATCGTGAACGTATTCCAGAGCGTGTTGTTCATGCGAGAGGCGCCGGCGCTTATGGTGTGTTTGAAGTTGAAAATAGTATGGAGAAACATACAAAAGCAGCCTTCTTAAGTGAAGAAGGAAAACAGACAGATGTTTTTGTTCGCTTCTCAACAGTTATTCATCCTAAAGGTTCACCTGAAACATTGCGTGATCCGCGCGGCTTTGCTGTCAAATTTTACACAGAAGAAGGCAACTATGATCTAGTTGGTAACAACTTGCCGATCTTCTTTATACGTGATGCATTGAAATTCCCTGATATGGTTCACTCTCTCAAGCCAGATCCTGTAACCAATATCCAAGATCCTGACCGTTATTGGGATTTTATGACCTTAACACCTGAATCCACTCATATGCTCACATGGCTCTTCTCTGATGAAGGAATCCCTGCGAGCTACGCTGAAATGCGCGGTTCTGGTGTGCATACATTTAGATGGGTCAACAAATATGGTGAAACAAAATATGTGAAATATCACTGGAGACCTTCAGAAGGTATTCGTAATTTATCTATGGAAGAAGCAGCAGAAACCCAAGCGAATGATTTCCAGCATGCGACAAGAGACTTATATGACCGCATTGAAAATGGCAACTACCCTGCATGGGACTTATATGTTCAGTTGATGCCGCTTAGCGATTATGATGATCTTGATTATGATCCATGTGATCCAACAAAGACATGGAGCGAAGAAGATTACCCGCTTCAAAAAGTAGGACGCATGACACTGAACCGCAATCCTGAGAACTTCTTTGCTGAAACAGAGCAAGCTGCTTTCACACCAAGTGCACTTGTTCCAGGAATTGAAGCATCTGAAGATAAATTGCTTCAAGGTCGTCTGTTCTCTTATCCAGATACGCAGCGTCATCGTCTTGGTGCCAACTATATGCGCATTCCGGTGAACTGTCCTTATGCACCTGTACACAATAATCAGCAGGATGGCTTTATGACAACGACTCGTCCAAGCGGTCATATTAACTATGAACCAAACCGTTACGATGATCAGCCAAAAGAAAATCCTCACTACAAAGAAAGTGAACAAGTTCTTCACGGTGACCGTATGGTGAGACAAAAAATTGAAAAACCAAACGATTTCAAACAAGCTGGGGAAAAATATCGAAGCTACTCAGAAGAAGAGAAACAAGCATTGATCAAAAATTTAACAGCTGACCTGAAAGACGTAAATGACAAAACAAAATTACTTGCGATCTGCAACTTCTATCGTGCAGATGAAGATTACGGACAACGATTAGCCGATTCACTTGGCGTGGATATCCGCTCATACCTTCAAGGAAGCATGAAATAATTGATCCGGAAAGGGCACCTCTAATAAAGAGGTGCTCAGATTGTAGACAAAGGGCTAAAATGATTTTTATTTTAGCCCTTTGTCTTCTTTTCAGCGTGATAGAAAACCTTTGCAGTCTAGGAAGGGCGAGCACCGGAGCGGAGCGAATTTGACATTCGTGAGCACCGAAGCGCAGACCTGACAAAGAATGCGAGGGTTTGTCTACACGCTGGGCACCTCTAATAAAGAGGTGCTTTTTTTATAACCGGAATACGTTAATACTAATCAAATGACCGGTCACCGGGTGAAAATAGATTTCTGCATGCGCAGCAAAAAGCGTTGAGCCTTCCTTCACTGTGACGCGAAAAACATCCTTTGTCTGATCTTCATTTACTTGTGTACGCCCGATATATTGATAATCGTTTAAAGCGGCGCCTTCATATTCCTCTTGCAACGCTGTGTACGCAAGTCTTTCCCAATTTTCAACAGGCTGCATCGCTGCATTTGTTGCAGGATGGATCATGAAACTGCCAAACAAAACCATTCCCGCTGCAAAAGGCACCCACCATTTCGGCTGCATGATATCATTGATCTCACTTTCATGTATATTTTGTTTATGTTGTGCTGATCGATCCATTTTCATACATGAAGCATTTATTCAGCCTATAATTCCCGGTACACGATTGATGCGGACACCAACTTTTCCCCTGAAAATGTCGATATGTTCCGAGCAAACTAATGAGGACTTCTCAAGGGAAAGGAGAAGGTTTGATGAATGTGGCGGATTATGATAAAGCACTTTATTATACGCATCGCTCGCAATGGGATAATTTACTTATTCTTATGGTACGTACGCAAGATGACTTGCTCTCGAAACGTATTGAGCATTTCTTACACGCGTATCAATTTAACCGGAACGATGCTGATGTTGAAAAATGTTTATATGGGCTCCTGCAGTACATTGACCATGCTTCAGAGGCCGCTGCTTCTGAAGTTTATTCACAACCGATGTACACATAAAGAAAAAGGCTGATTATCAGCCTTTTTACATACATTTAGCAGTGCGCAGTGATTGGAAGCATAAAGTGGCCTTTTACCCAATCTTGTTTTGTATAAACAAACAGCGCATCCTCGTCATTTGGTGCCTTCACCGAGTGTAAGCCGTCGATTGACGTATCAGGTGTAAAATAGAACATCACTTTTTCCGTCGTTTCATTCACAATATGTGCAACAACTTCCTCTATATTTTGTGGCTCGAGAGAAATGATATCAAAGACATGTATGGTTTCATTTTCTTCATTCATCAGAACAATCGTATCCAACGCTTCAATATAGAAAAGGGCATCCGGCCAAACCAATGTAAAATAAAACATCAATAAGCTGCCATGATGCTTAGCGTCTAATTTCTTTGAGCCCGTTTGGCGTTTTTCTGCGAACTGTTCAAGTAATGGCAGGTCATGTTCCAATGTCAGCTGCTTGAGACGCATGTCCTTTTTTATATGAATGGCGCTTTTGCTGATATCTAGACTAAACTCACTTTCGTGGTACCGTGTAAAGCCGAATTTTGGATAAAAATCCAGTACAGTTTCATTGGCAAAAAGAAAAATCAAATCACAATCATGTTCGTACGTATCCATAATATGCTCCATTAACTTTGTCGCTAATCCTTTATGGCGATAGGCTTGATCCGTCATCACCGTGCCAATTTGAACAGCTCGATACGTTTTTCCATCAATGATCAGTGACATGAGGTAAACGGAAGCGTTTGAGATCACTTTCCCGTGATGGACAAAGGAATAAGGAATATATTTTTTATCCCAATACCCTCTTTTGTACCAGTCACTAAAATCCAAATCAAATGTATTGATCGCTAGCTTATTAAAGCTTTCTTTCAATTTTTCATTATGACGATAATCACTCACTAATTCATATGTCTCCATGCTCATTTCCTCCTTTTATCATTTCACCTTTAGTCAGCCGGTTTATCACCCCTTCAAAATAAAAAAAAGACTTGATGAGCATATACTCATCAAGTCTTTTATCGTTCTACTTTTAGAAATTAGACTGAACATGCTTCTCTTTTCACGCAAAAGGGCACGTCAAATAAACCAACAACCGTGCTCTTTTTATTCAATTCATTGAACTGAATGTGCGCTTAAAAGTTTTAGCATAACGACTAAATTCCCTTCTGTTATAGCAGCTCTTTAGGCTGACTTTTTTGATAATCCACTGCATACAGAGCCGCTTGGGTACGATCTGCCAGCTCTAGTTTTGATAATACATGAGATACGTGCGTTTTGACAGTTTTTTCAGAAATAAACAAGGATGAGGCAATTTCTTTATTGCTTTTCCCCTTTGCAATTTCGAATAAGACATCTCGCTCTCTATTGGTCAGCTCTTTCATTAACTCCCATTTTTGCTCTTTTGGCTCAGTCAAATGCTGCACAAGAAAATTGGTGATATGACCATCTAATTGATAGGTGCCCTTTTGTACGTCAATCATTGTCGTAAGAAGTTTTTCTGGCGCTACATCCTTGAGCTGATAGGCTTTTGCCCCTGCTTGAATGGCGGGAATAACATAATCTTTATCCGCATAACTTGTCAGGATCACAATGCGGGTATCAGGCATTTCCAGCGTCATTTGTTTCGTTGCCTCAATGCCATTCATTACAGGCATCGATAAATCCATGAGAACGATGTCAGGTCGCGTTTGTCTGACAATTTCTAATGCTTCTTCTCCATTAGAAGCCTCACCAACAATTTCGACGTCAGGCTGTGTCTGCAGGAAAAACACAAGCCCTTTTCTCACAATATGATGATCATCTGCAATGACAACTCTCATGACGACCCCTTCCTTTCTTGAGAAAATGGCACCTTCACTTGAATAGTGGTCCCTTTACCGAGCTCAGACTCTATACAAAATGTTCCACCAGCTCTTTTGATACGGTCAGACATCCCTTTCAGACCAAGAGAAGGGAGGCTCATTTGCTCGTCATACTGAAACCCTTTACCGTGGTCGATGATTTTCATCTCAAACGTGTCTTTTGATTGTTCAAGCTGGACTTTAACTTCCTCTACTTCCGCATGTTTTTGACAATTATTCAGCGCTTCTTGGCATACCCGAAACAACGTTTCATGCTGAGTATGATCCATCTCCATACAACCTGATAACGATAATGTACAGCGTAATCCTAAAAGTTTTGCATACTCCTGAATCCCTGTTGTGAATCCTTTTTCAAGTCCTCTTGGCCTTAGCTGCCAAATGAGTGAACGCATTTCAACCAGTGCATCTTGTGACAAATGCTGAATAAAATCAATCATTTCCCCTAGATTCTGATCGTTTGTCATTTGACGGGCGGCTTTAGCAGTCAGGCTGACTGAAAATAGCATTTGGTTAACGGAATCATGTAAGTCCTGTGCAAGCCGGTTTCTTTCTTCCAAAAGAGCATGCTGATGTTCGTTTTGCACAAGCTTCATCCGTTGAATGGCGGTACCAATTTGAAGCGCAATGCTTTCAAGCAAGTTCAATTCTTCTTGCGTAAATGTGACTTTTCCTTTTGCCGCCACATTCAATAACCCGAACGTACGCTTACATGCTTTGAGGGGAACCGTCGCATGATGTGTAATTCCTTCAGTATCCCCAAGCTGCTTTTTAACCGCCGTTTCGATGCGTTTACAATTCATAATGTTTGTGGCTGATTGGAGTGAGCCCTTTGTGTATCGATTGATGCAATAGCAATCGTTTTGGCACATGAGCTGCTTTTGATGCTTTGCCAGCGCTTCTGGTAAGGAGACCTCTGCCATCAGTTCGTACGAGCCGTCTTTTTCTATAAAATAAATCCATGCGGAATGAAAGCCTGTGACATCCATCAGCATATGGAGCACTTCATGAAGCGTATCTTTTATTTCCAAGCCTTCATTTAGCTTTTCAGCAATTTCTTTTAGCGTTTTTAATGTTTCAACCTTCTCTTGATATTCTCCCATACTGTTTACCCCCGGCATTTGCTGCCTTCTCTTTTCATTACGCTCATTATATCATGAGCATTCTGCCGGTTCTTTCGCTAAAAGGATGATTTTTTCTCATCCTTTTGATGGAGAAAAAGCCATCATGTATTCACACAATGGCCTTGTTTGTTTATTTAGCTGTTTCTTCCACAATTTCACAAACGACTTTCATCACTTCTTCTGACAAATGCTTCAGCTTTTCTTCGCTATCTGTTAACGATGTACCTTTGACAGCAATATAAAATTTCACTTTAGGCTCAGTTCCGGACGGTCTTAAGCAGAACCACGAACCATCCTCAAGGAAATATTTCAGCACGTTTGATGCTGGAAGGTGAATGGTTTCTTCTTTCTTTTCGGCAATCAGATATCTTTGACTTGATTGGTAATCCTCGATGACAGTGATGCGCTGACCCGCGATAGCAGGTGGCGGATTTGTTCTAAAGGTATGAAGGATCGCTGAAATTTGCTCTGCTCCTTCTTTCCCTTTTAAGGTTAACGACTTTAACCCTTCTCGGTAAAATCCAAACTCCTTGAAAATATCAACTAGCGCATCGTACAAGGACTTGCCTTGTTTTTTATAGAAAGCAGCGACTTCGACAGCTAACAGCGCTGCTTGCACCGCATCTTTATCTCGAGCAAAGTCACCGATCAAATAGCCATAGCTTTCTTCGTACCCGAATTGAAACGTGTATTCTCCGCTCTTTTCGAATTGCTTGATTTTTTCACCGATAAATTTAAAACCAGTAAGCGTGTCAATCGTATGGGCACCAAATGCTGAAGCAACAGCACGCCCAAGCTCACTTGTGACAATCGTTTTCATCACAACGGGACGAGGCGGCAGCTGACCAAGCTTTTGTTTTTCAGACAATAAATAATGGAGCAATAGGGCTCCTGTTTGGTTGCCTGTTAGGACGGTAAACTCTCCATCTTGATCTCTGACCGCAATACCTAGCCTATCCGCATCTGGGTCTGTTGCAATGAGGATATCGGCATTCTGCTTTTCGCCAAGCTTGATCGCATACTCAAATGCTGCATGCTCCTCTGGATTTGGCGATGTCACTGTTGAAAATTGTGGATCTGGTCTTTCCTGTTCAGGTACAACGGTTACATGCTGATAGCCTAAAGCTTGAAGCCCTTTTCGGACAGGGTCGTTGGCCGTACCATGAAGCGGTGTGAAAACGACTTTGACATCGACCTCATCTGCCAGCTCAGGGTGCACACTGATGGTTTTTAATTTTTCAATATAAGCATGATCGATTTCTGCTCCGATCATGTTGATCAGCCCTTGTTGTTTTAACGTTTCTTCTGAATCAACTGAAATCGACAGTTCATTTTCTATTGCATCTACTTCTTGAATGACTTGATCTGCTTGAAGTGGCGGCAGCTGTCCACCGTCTTCTCCATATACTTTATAGCCATTATATTCTGGTGGATTATGACTTGCTGTTACGACAATCCCAGCAAATGCATTCAGCTCTCGAACAGCAAAGGAAAGCTCCGGTGTTGGACGCAGTTCGTCAAACACGTATGTTTGGATGCCCTGCGAGGCAAGTGTTTTGGCTGCTTCCATCGCAAATTCAGGCGATTTATGGCGTGAATCATATGCAATGGCGACGCCTCTTCTTTTTGCATCCTCTCCATGTTTCGCAATATACGCAGCAAGACCTGCAGATGCTTTACGAACCGTGTACACATTCATTCGGTTCGTGCCAGCACCAATTTCCCCGCGCATTCCTCCAGTACCGAACTCAAGGTTTTTGTAGAAACAGTCTTCAAGTGCTTGTTGATTATCTTGATGTGCCTCCAGCCATTCCCTTAACTCAGTATCCAGGTGCTTCTCATTGATCCATCGCTCATAATTCGTCTTCCAACTCATGGTCGTCCTCCCAGCTCTTATCATCAATAAAATAACCTCTACTGCTATTTTATATGGAATCATCCTTTATGTCATGCTATATCATTGGGAGATGAAGAAAATGCTGAACAAATAAAAAAGCCGATGCATGATCGGCTTTTACTTATTGCTGACAAAGGGCTAAAATGATCTTTATTTTAGTTCTTTGTCTTCCTTTCAGCGTAGTCTGAAAACCCTTGAAGTCTAGAAAGGACGAGCACCGGAGCGGAGCGAATTTGACATTCGTGAGCACCGGCGCACAGACCTGACAAAGAATGCGAGGGTTTGTCTACACGCTGAAAAGCCGATGCATGATCGGCTTTTCTTTTATTCAGCATCAAGCGGTACAACTGCTTCATGGAATAGTTGATCTAGTTCTGTTTGATGCTTCTGTTTTACTGCTTCATCCCAGCCAAAACGCTCTGCCATATAATCAGCGACAGGCTGTGCATATTTTTTTGCCCAGTTGATATTAAATAGTAGGCTTCCTGTTCTTCTTAAGAAGAAATCGACAGGAGTAACAGCTAATTCTTCTTCGATTGCATAGACAAGCTCTGCGAGTACATACGCTGGAATGTTTCGTTTGTCTGCTTCACCTTGAAGCTGCTCTACACGCTTGAAGAGACTGCTGACGTTTGAGCCATATTTTTCGGCAAGTTTTTGAGCAATCGGTTCTGTTAAACCAACAGATGCACCTTCTGCTGTTTTCGCTTGGACAAAGGAAGCCATATTTTTAGATCCGCCTACATGACCGCCTGAAATTGGCATGTGCTTTGTTTTACATGGTCCAAAGTCTTTGCCTGTTTCTTCTTTTAGTCCATCACGTACAAGATTCACAATATGCTCAGCCATTTTGCGGTAGCCTGTTAATTTACCGCCAGCAATGGTGATTAAGCCTGAAGATGATGTCCATACTTCATCCTTACGAGAAATTTCTGAAGGGTCTTTGCCCTCTTCATGAATGAGTGGACGAAGACCAGCCCAGTTAGATTCAACATCTTTTTCTGTAATATTGAGATCAGGGAACATGTATTGAATCGCATTGATGACATAATCACGATCTGCTTTTGTCATACGCGGATGTTCCAGCTGCTTTTTGTACACTGTATCTGTTGTACCAACGTACGTTTTGCCTTCTCTTGGAATCGCAAAGACCATCCGTTTATCAGGTGTGTCAAAGTAGATCGCTTGTTTTAATGGGAAGACTGATTGGTCGAATACTAAGTGAATACCTTTTGTATGCTGTAAGTGCTTCCCTTCTTTTGAGTGATCCTTGTCTCTTAGTTGATCGACCCACGGACCTGTCGCATTGACGATTTTCTTCGCATATACATCGTATGTTTTCTGCGTCATGACATCTTCAATGACAACACCGACAACTTTGCCTTTATCATAAATAAATTCTTTTACTTTCGCATAGTTGACCGCTTCTGCTCCGAATTTCACAGCCTCTTTCATGACTTCAATTGTGAGGCGTGCATCGTCCGTACGGTATTCAACATAGTAGCCGCCGCCTTTTAAGCCGTCCTTTTTCACAAGCGGTTCTTTTGCAAGTGTTTCCTTCGCGCTCAGCATGCTTCTGCGTTCGCTATGCTTGACGCCAGCTAAAAAGTCATACACTCTAAGCCCAATGGATGTTGAAAACTTACCGAATGTCCCGCCTTTATGCATCGGAAGAAGCATCCATTCTGGTGTTGTTACATGAGGACCGTTTTCGTATACAATGGCACGCTCTTTACCGACCTCTGCGACCATTTTTACTTCAAATTGTTTTAAATAACGAAGTCCACCGTGCACTAGTTTCGTTGAGCGGCTAGATGTACCTGCTGCGAAATCCTGCATTTCTGCAAGACCGACGCGCATTCCGCGTGAAGCCGCATCAAGTGCTGTACCCGCGCCTGTAATACCCCCACCAATGATAAACACATCATATGGTTTTTTTGTCATTTCCTGCAGCATTTGTTCTCTTTCTAAGCTAGAAAAAGTCATCTCTTGTTCCTCCCATGTTGTACGGTAAAGAAAAAGAGACCGCAAACACCCAAAGCGTATTTCTACACTTCGGTGCCTGCGGTCTCTCCAGTTCTCCAACCGTTCTATTAACTTAATTGAAGTATATCATACTTTTGGTTTATTTGAAAGCTTGAGCTGCTTTTACAGCCTTTTTCCACCCGCTATATAACGAGTCACGGCTGCCTTCCTCCATCTTAGGTTCAAAGCGCTTGTCAAGGTTCCACTGTTTTGCAATGTCTGAACGGTCGTTCCAGAAGCCAACTGCTATTCCCGCAAGATAGGCCGCACCGAGTGCCGTCGTTTCATTAATTTCTGGACGCTCTACAGGCACATCCAGTAAATCACTTTGGAAGCCCATTAAGAAATCATTCTTTACAGCTCCGCCATCCACACGCAATGTTTTTAATGAAATATTTGAATCCTTTTCCATCGCATCTAACACATCTTTCGTTTGATAAGCAAGTGATTCTAACGTTGCACGGACAAAGTGCTCTTTAGAAGTACCACGTGTTAACCCGAATACAGCGCCTCTGACATCACTATCCCAGTATGGTGTGCCTAGACCAACGAATGCAGGAACGACGTATACGCCATCTGTTGACTCAACGCGCTCTGCATAAGCTTCGCTGTCTTTCGAGTCTTTAAACATTCTGAGTCCATCACGCAGCCATTGAATCGCTGAGCCAGCAACGAAAATACTTCCTTCTAAAGCATATTCAACTTTGCCGTCAATGCCCCATGCAATCGTCGTTAATAAACCATGATCCGACTTAATGGCTTTTTCCCCTGTATTCATCAACATGAAACATCCTGTACCATATGTGTTCTTCGCCATTCCTTCTTCAAAGCAAGCCTGACCGAATAAAGCAGCCTGCTGATCTCCCGCCGCTCCTGCAATCGGAATATTTCTGCCGAAGAAGTGATAGTCAGTTGTTTCACCATAAATGTGTGAAGATGGTTTCACCTCTGGAAGCATAGAAGCCGGTACGCCAAGGATATCAAGTAATTCTTCATCCCATTTCAGATCGTAAATGTTGAACATTAATGTTCTTGACGCATTGGAGTAATCTGTGACGTGTGATTTACCGCCTGTCATCTTCCAAATAAGCCAAGTATCGATTGTGCCAAACAGTAAGTCGCCATTTTCTGCTTTCTCACGGGCACCTTCAACATTGTCTAAGATCCATTTTACCTTTGTACCTGAGAAATAAGCATCAATAAGAAGACCTGTTTTATTTCTAAACGTTTCATTGTGTCCTTGTTCTTTTAACTCTTCACAAATGCCAGATGTTTGTCTTGACTGCCAAACAATTGCATTGTAAATAGGTGCGCCTGTATGTTTATCCCAAACAACCGCTGTCTCACGTTGGTTCGTAATTCCGATACCAGCGATTTGGTCTGCTTCAATTCCTGATTCAATTAAAGCAGTTGAAATGACCGATAGAACAGAGCTCCAAATTTCATTTGCATTGTGTTCTACCCAGCCTGGGTTCGGAAAATATTGATTAAATTCCTTCTGAGTTGTATGTGCAATTTTGCCTTCTTGATCAAATAAGATCGCTCTTGTGCTTGTTGTCCCTTGATCTAGTGCAAGAATATATTTTTCTTTTGTCATGATGTTTTCCTCCCCTTACATACTTTCATTTACAGCATTTGTTTGGTTTTTCGTAGTGATATAGAGTCCTAACAATACCACAACTAAAATAACGCTTACAATCCAAAAGGCTGGAGTGACGTTCGCTTTAAAGGCTGCATTGTAGAAAACACCGCCAAATGCGCCGCCTAAAATTGGACCAACGACTGGCACCCAAGCATACTTCCAATTCGATGGGCCTTTCCCTGGAATCGGCAAGATCGCATGTGCGATTCTCGGACCTAAATCACGTGCAGGGTTAATTGCATAACCAGTTGTTCCACCTAAAGAAAGACCAATTGCAACAATTAAGAAACCAACAATCAGCGGATTGACTCCGTCTGCAAATTTATTTGCACCAATCGCTAAAATTCCTAGAACCAATACAAATGTACCGATGACTTCACTAAGTACGTTTGCAAAAGTATGCGGAATCGCAGGACCAGTTGAGAATACACCTAGCTTTGCACCTGGATCATCTGTTGCTTTCCAGTGCGGTAAGTAATGTAAAAAGACAATAGTAGCCCCTATTAATGCGCCAAGCATTTGACCAACAATATACATTGGAACATCAGCCCAAGGAAAACTTCCTTCTAGCGCAAGCCCAATTGTGAGTGCAGGGTTTAAATGAGCTCCACTAATTCCACCAGTTGCATATGCTGCAATGGCTACTGCAAATCCCCACCCGAAAGCGATTACAATCCAGCCGGATTGATATGCGAGTGATTTCTTTAAATTAACTGCCGCACACACACCGCCTCCAAAAATAATGAGCAGCATTGTACCTACGACTTCTCCCCAAAATGGTGTCATGAAAAATTCCTCCTCTGGTTCAGTTGCCATCCCCTATGAATGTGTAGAAAAGATAAAGAAAAAGATCCACAACAAACATACTTTACATTAGGGTCATTTGTCACCTAGTAAAGCGTTGTTGTGGATCTCCATTTCTCCATCACATGATATTAACTTAGTGCTATAGTATCAGAGGATGAAAACGTTGTCAATAAATATTCACATTTTATCTTTTCACTTTTGGAACGCTTTCCAAAGGGTGGTATTTGAGGTCGTCACTGCTGTAGCCCCTGCTTCAAGCGCTCTTTCTACATCTTCTTTTGTACGGATAAATCCGCCTGCAAAAATCGGGATCCCAGTTCGCTCGCGCACTTCTGTAATTAAATCTGGCACGACGCCCGGCAATACTTCAATAAAATCTGGACGATGTTTCCCGACGAACTCCATGCTTTTTTCCATGGCACTCGTATCAAGTAAAAACATTCGCTGAATGGCATATACCTTTTTTTGCTTGGCTTTTACTATGACAGAAGACCTAGTAGAAATAATTCCTGCTGGCTTCATTTCCTGACAAATAAATTCCGTTCCATACTCATCATGTTTAATCCCGTGAATGAGATCAACATGGACAAACATTTTTTTGTGATGAGCATTTGCCTCATTCATGATGCCCTTAAGCCGGCCTAAGTGAACATCAAGTAAAACACCATATGTAAATGGACTTTTTAAAAATTCCTCAAATTGCTTCATATTTCGTACAGCAGGTAAAATGGGTTGATCATGAAAACTCATAAGCCGTCTCCTTCAAAAGTGTATTGAATCAGTCTTCTCCTAACAGTAATTGAAACTCTTCTATTTTTCAATACACCTAGTGTGCCCAATACCGATTTCATCTCACATCATCTTCATAGAACTAGCTCAAAATGATGAAAAGCAAACTTTTATTCCATAAAAAAAGCAGAGAAGTCTCTCTGCTATAGCTGTGCCATGCTTTCTTTTAAGGTATTGATGATAAATGAGGCGTCATCATCTGTTATATTAAGCGGCGGTGCAAGCTGGGCAACGTTATTATAGCCGGCCACTGTATCCCCATTTTTCCCGATGATTAGTCCGCGTTTTTTACATTCAGCAATCAATTGACCGACGACATGTGGCTCAGCTGGTTTTTTGGATTGTTGATCCTGAACAAGCTCAATGCCAAACAGCAATCCTTTTCCTCTGACATCTCCGACAAATGGGTGTTCTTTTAACTCTTGCAAACGTTCAAGCATATCCCGGCCGAGCGTATCGGACCGTTCCACTAGTTGCTCGTTTTCCATAATCTCTAGGTTGGCAAGTGCCACCGCACAGGAAGCAGGGTGCCCGCCAAATGTATTCACATGACGCAGCCTGTCATACGTATCTTCTCCTGCATAGGCTTCATAGATTTCTCGTTTCACGCACGTTGCAGAAAGCGGTAAATAACCGCTTGTGATCCCTTTTGCCATGGTGATAATATCCGGCTTTACTTCCTCATGCATAAAACCAAACCGCTTCCCTGTCCGGCCAAATCCGCAGATGACTTCATCTACAATGAGAAGCGCTCCATGGGCTTCACAGATGTCTTTGACCTTCTTCAAATACCCTTTTGGCGGCATTAGGATACCTCCGCCCGTAATGATCGGCTCCATAATGACCCCAGCTATCGTCTCACTTAGTTCCCACGTCATGGCCTGATCTATTGCCATAGCACTTGCCAGATTCTCTTGATCCTCAGGATGACGATACACATCAGGCGGTGCGACATGAATAAAGCCCTGACCTAATGGTTCATATTTATATTTACGCTGCGCTTGACCGGTTGCGGCAAGAGCCGCTGCTGTATTGCCGTGATACGACCGGTACCGGGAGATAAACTTTGTCCTAGTACTTTCTCCTTTTTGCGTATGATATTGTTTGGCCATTTTAAATGCAGCTTCATTGGCTTCAGAGCCGCTGTTAGAAAAGAAGATGACATAGTCCCCGCCAAGCCACTCATTTAGCTTTTCAGCCAGCTGAATCGCCGGCACGTGGCTTTGTGTAAGCGGATAGTAAGGCATTGTCTTTAATTGCTTATACGCCGCTTCTGCAAGCTCTTTCCGGCCATATCCGGCATTTACACACCAAAGGCCTGACATCCCGTCTAAATAACGATTTCCATGAATATCTGTCACCCATGCGCCTTCTGCCTCGTGAATGACCATACTTTCATTTTCCTTGTTTGTTCCTTTCATATGATGCCAGATCAACTGATCATCTTTTGCCTGAAGATTTTGAGCCTGCTCATGTATTTTCATCTTCCCGCCCCCATGTATCCGTTTTCATCATTAAAGAAGCTTAGACCAGTTCAGCAGCACATTGCCTCTCCATTCATTATATGGATGAAACGTGAGGCATATGAAACTGGAACCAGGCCGCCCGTAAGAGAGAACCAATCCGTTACTTTCATTATAAAAAAGGGGTCAGGCCGATTACATTAGACAGATCGTCAACTGATTGAGCACCAGCATAAGACACTTTTCTTGATGCCTTGGCAAAATGGAGCACACTCTGCTAACGTCGATTTCCTTGCAGGAATTCATAGGCAAGAATCGCAAATTCAAGCGCCTGTCGTTTCGGCGCCTGCATCATATCCTCACCGAGCAAGGCATGCAGTTTATCCAGTCTATGATAGAGGGTTTGCCTAACAATATAGAGCTGGCTTGCGGTTTCTTTTTTAGAACCGTTTGTCTGTAAAAAGATATTTAGCGTTTGATAGAGTCTTCCGCTATTTTGATTATCGTATACAATCACGGGCTCTAAATACTCTTTCACCATACATTCAAGCAGACCGCTTTCCTTCATCATAGGCATGAGACGGAGCATATGTAGATCTTGATAAAATGGACTTTCCACCCGATGAGGCATCACTTTTTTTAAATGCAGCACTTCTTTGGCTGCTTGAAAGCTTTTTCTCATGTGCTGAAATTTTTCACAATATTGCCCGATACCAAAATTGATCTCGGCCCCTCGGGGCTGCTCCCGGTCATACAATTGTTTGATGTCGTTTGCACCCTTTTCTGCACGCTCTTTCCAGTCCTCTTTCTTTCTCGTGTTTAATAAAATAAACAAGGTTTGTTCTTGATGCTCATATGCAATCAGATGGAAACCAGCACGCTGAAAAATGGAGCGGCAAGAGACAAGAAAGTAAAGATTCCCTGTGATTTTTTCAATTTGATGATGTTTTTGAAAGAGCAAGACTACGCAGCCAGTTGGCTTTTTCACCCCTTCTGTTTCTTCTAGGTGCTCTATGATCTCTTGTTCTGTATGCTCTTCTTGAAACCATTTTTGCAGCCATTCATTTTCTTTTGTCTTCTTCAGCTCTTCTGTATAAAGCTCTCTTAATGTTTGCTGGGCTAAAGCATTGGCTCCTTTATCCATTACAAGCAGTTCGAATTCAGAGAGCGTGTCCGCTTGATGAATGAGCACAAGATCTGCAAATGTTTGTTTGAGCGCAAGCACTTGTTTTTGTGTCACTTCGTATCCTTTTGGCACGGAAGCAAACTGCAAATAATTCATGACCAGTTCTTCGGTTTGTTTGGAAGAATCACATAAAATAATCGGCTCGCCCTGAATAGGGAGGAGTAAAAGTATCCCCCTTACGTGCTGATACACTTGATCCAAAATATCCATTTGCGGATGCGGGGTCAGCAAAAGCTCATTTAGCTTTGATGACAGTGCTTCTAAATCAGCCATCATTTGATACTGACGCTCGATCATCATCGTATGAAGATGCTGCGTGATGTTGACGAACTTCACTTCTTTTGTAAACAGAATAAGCGGAAAATCTCTCTCTTCTGCATAGGTCAGTAATTCTTCAGGCACTTCGAATCTTAGCGGAACAAATTCAATACACAAGCCGGCCGCCCCTGAATCAATCAGCTGTCGTAAAAACGCTTGAAACACATCCAGTTGATCATGGAAGCCTGCGGCTGTCGTTAATATAAGCTCGCCTCCATTTAATAAATCCTCTACATCAGGCACTTCTAACACATGTATCCATTTGACCTGCCGAAACAATCCTTTTTCCCCTGCTAACACTTTTGCATGCGCAAAATGCTTCGTTTTCAACACGTCACTCACTTGGAAATGAACATCTACATTCATTCATATGTCCCCCTTTGTTTGCCGCCTATCCCCTATCCCAGAGGGTGCATGGATAAAATCCATAATAAAACTGGTAATGTCACGATACTTAAGATTGTACTGAGAAATGTCGTGCTTGAGACAAACTCAGGCTTCGTTCGAAATTGTACAGCCATCAGCGTGGTATTTGCTGCTGTCGGCATGGCTGCCACTAAGATCATAATTTGTTTCACCATATCATCTACCGGTAAAATAAGCGTAAAGCCAAATGCAATGAGTGGGGAGATAAACAGCTTCAGCAATACAGCATAAGAAATATTGCGATAATCCACTTGCTTAAAAGAAATCACAGCAAGCTGCATACCTAAAATAAGCATAATCGTCGGAATGGCAGCATTCCCCACAAGCTGAATACCCGTCATCAGCTCTTTAGGTAATGAAAGGTCAATCAGCTGAAATAATAGACCGATGAGTGCCCCATAAGCAACTGGCATACGCAGTACTTTTTTCAAGACGACCTTTCCATCTCCCGCATCCTCTCCGCCCTTTGCTGCATAATACATGCCGATTGTACTCATGACAAGCTGCTGCAGCACCATCAACACGATCGCAATATCCAAACCTGCTGCTCCGAAGACAAGAAGCACAACAGGCGTTCCATAGTTCCCATTGTTCATAAAAGCTGACGACAAAATCATGGCGCAATACGTTTCATTCGAATAACCATAAATACGAGATAAAATAAAGACACATAAAATAAGTGCAAGACAAAGTCCGACAACAAAAATGGATAAATACACATAGTCCATCGACACTTTGTTTTGATAAAAGGTTTCAAACGCAAGAAATGGTGACATTAAATATAAAGACATTGATGAGAGCGTATGTATGTCAAAACCAATCGCCTTCTGCCCGATATACCCGATCAGGAATATGCCGAACACTGGCAGTAAGACAAGTAAAAACTCCATGCTGCACCTACTTTTCTTTAGTTGAATTCCAGATTCCTTCTGCTCCTCATTATCATACCATTGATAAACAATAAAAAAGAAGCACCCTTATGAAAGGCCGCTTCTCTCCTCATCCATATAAAACACTTCCCACAAATGACCATCAAGATCCTGAAAGCTCCATCCATACATGAACTCATGATCCTGCTTTTCCTTAAACGGTGAACCGCCTGCTGCCATTGCCTGCTCGACAAGCTCATCGACCTCTTCTCGTGAATGAACACGCATAGAAATGATCACCTCTGATGCTTTTTTTGCATCCACTAATTGTTTCTCTGAAATGGACTGAAAATGCCTGAGTGACAACAGCATGACGGTGATCGTGTCATCAATGACCAAACAGGCCGCCTGATCATTCGTGAACTGCTGCTCAAATTCAAAACCCAGCTGCTCAAAAAAAGCGATAGATTCCTTCACATGATTTACCGGCAAATTGATATACAGATGTTTAGATTGTCGCCCCATGTTCCTCTCCTTTTTGAACACATAATCTCCTTTCAGTATATTCAGCTTTTTCTTCAGCATCCCTTTGGCAATTGAAAAAAATATGTTATCAAAAAGAAGCGCCTCAACCATAGGCGCTTCCTTCATTATTTCTTATATTCAATATGGTACACGTCTCTTCTTCGGTCTTTCAGCTGACGTACGGTCCCATCTTGCCTTTGTCTTCTTAAAATTTCTAAATCGACATCACCTACGACAACCATCTCAATGTTTGGATTACACTCTCCTACAATCCCATCTCTTGCAAATTCAAAGTCTGATGGGGCAAATATAGCCGATTGTGCATATTGAACATCCATATTTTCGGTTTGTGGAAGGTTGCCAACTGTTCCAGAGATGACGGTATAAATCTGGTTTTCAACCGCTCTCGCCTGTGCACAGTAACGTACTCTTAAATAGCCTTGGCGGTCTTCTGTACAGAACGGAGTGAAAATAATTTTCGCTCCTTTGTCAGCTGCGATCCGTGCAAGTTCAGGAAATTCAATATCGTAGCAAATTTGGATCGCAATTTTGCCGCAATCCGTATCAAATACCCGGACCTGGTCACCAGCTGAAATCCCCCACCATTTTCTTTCATTCGGCGTGATGTGAAGCTTATATTGCTTTTCAATCGTTCCATCACGTCTAAATAAATAGGCGATATTGTAGATTTTCCCTTCTTCTTCTACAAAGTGGGAACCGCCGATGATATTAATGTTATATTTCACAGAAAGGTCTGTGAACAAATTAATGTAGTCCTCGGTATATTCCGTGATCCGCTGCACGGCAAGACTAGGTGACCGCTCTTCTAAATAAGACATGAGCTGCGTCGTGAAAATTTCTGGGAATACCGCAAAGTCAGCTGATGCATCTGATGCAACATCCACATAATACTCGACCTGATTCATAAATTCTTCAAAGGAGTGAATTTGTTTCATCGCATATTGAATCACACAAATTCGAACAGGGAACGCCGATTTAAAATATCTTTTCGATTGCGGGCGATAATCCACATTGTTCCATTCCATTAACGTCGCATATGTGCTGGATGCTTTATCATCAGGCAAGTAATTCGGATTGATCCGCATGAGACTAAATTCATTTAACAGCTGAAAAGATAAAACGGGATCATAGATTTGGTGAAGCATGACCTGCTCAACATACTGGCGAGGCGTCATTTCCTCTTGGTATTTATGATAGTTCGGAATGCGCCCGCCAATGATGATGCTTTTTAAATTTAATCTTCTTGCCAAGTCTTTTCTTGCTTCATACAAGCGATGTCCAATTTTCATTCGTCGGTATTCAGGACTCACCATGACTTCGATTCCGTACATATTCATCCCATCCGGATTGTGGTTTGTGATGTACCCATCATCTGTAATGTCCTGCCACGTGTGGCGATCATCGTATTCATCAAAGTTAATTAATAAACTTGAACAAGAGCCAATGATTTCTCCCTCGAATTCAGCACAAAACTGCCCTTCTGGGAAATGCTCAAGGTGGCTTTCAAGATGCTCTCGTTTCCAAGGATCCATGCCTGGAAAGCATACCTCTTGCAAGGCAATGATCCGGTCAATATCCTCTTCCCGGATATTACGGATCTCCATTCTTTTTTCAAACCGCGTTAAGTCTAGTTTTTCTGCCATGATGTATTTGCCCCCTTACTGATCCTCTTTTTCAAGCTGATGGAATAGCTGGAGCAATTCGATTTCAGCCATGGATTCTAATCTGACATCATATTCTTCAAATTGCAGCGTGCTCGTCACTTTGTTTGGGACGATGACACATTTCATACCTGCCCGTTTGGCAGCTACTGATCCATTTACAGAATCCTCAAATGCCACACAATCTTTTGGCTCTACCCCTAAGCAGTGTGCGGTTTGCAAATAGAGCTCTGGATTTGGTTTCACTTCTTCCACATCATCTGACGTGCGGATACATTCAAAATAGTCGAAAAGACCAATCTGCTTCAGGTGATCAGACACCCATTTATAGTCTGAGCTGGAAGCAAGTCCAATCTTGATCCCCAGCTCCTTTGCTGCTTCTAAATAAGCTTCTACACCAGGTCTTGCTGATTCGTCCTTCATTCTTTTTTGAAAACGAGAACGCCGATCTGCTGTGAGTGTCTCATGATCCAGCGTCTTTCCTAGCTGCTTTTCCAAATATTCAAATGGCTTAAAGCCTGCCTGCGTCCCAATGACCTTGCCCCATACGGAAAGAGGCAGATCTGACTCATGCTCCGCAAACATTTCTTGTAAAACCTCATATTCATGTGTTTCTGTATCTAAAATTAATCCGTCAAAATCAAATATAATCGCCTTTACCAACGAGGCCACTCCTTTTTTTTACAAAAGTCTTAAAGATATACTCAATGCTATCATATCGTGAATAAAATTGACTTTCAAAGATGAATGTCTGCTAAAATGATTATGTATAAAAGGAGCCTGCACCGTTTTGTCAGGCTCCTACCCATGTTCGGTTCATTCTGCAAGAGATCCAAGCGCTCCGATTCGTGGAGAAATAGGCGATGTTGAAAAAGAGCGGGTTTGGTATTACAGATCTTAAAGGTTTCTCCGTTCCCTTAAAAATAGTATGTGCGAGGGCCCTGTAAGTTAACAAGGAAGTTCACACCATCTTTTACGCATTTTGAAGGTGACGGCTGGCAAAATCGTCGAGATCAAACGGAAAAGAAAAGCCGCAGGCGTTGACCTGCTCACGGTTTCGCTCGAATAGCTCACGATCTCGTTTGGTGAGATGACGTTTCGGTTTTACAATAATGGTATGTAATAGCTGAAGTCCCGATAAAATACGAAAAGCATCATCCATCGTCCCGTTATATACACCATCAATAAAGGTAAGGGAGCGATCTTTTTGACGCATATCCCGCTGCTGTCCATTGACAGCATGAGAAAGAAGATCTTCAACATCCTTTGATATTTCTTCAATTGCCTGCTCTTGCAGGTCTGTAGCAGCTTTCATTAATCTCACGTGACATCTACCTCTCTGTCGTTATTCTTTATTCAGAATAGCACAGAAAAAAAGGCGTTCGCCAAGGTAAGTGTTTCCTATATATACCCATAGAGAGGAACGGATATCATGATCATAAAAGGACACACGCTCTCACTAAAAGTAGACGAGAAGTATCATCACACTTCACTCAGTCATTTTTTAAAGACAGCCGTCTCTGCATCAAAACCGATTATTCACTTTTGGATGGAGCATCAAAAAGTTCGTTTAAATCAAAAGCCTGCCCATCACGCAGCTAAAGTCAGTCAAGGCGATCAGATCATCATTGATTTATTTGAAACAGAAGAAAGTGATGTGACACCGGAATATGGTGAATTAGAGGTACTCTTTGAAGACGAGCATTTATTAATTGTGCAAAAACCTGCCGGCCGGCCAACTCATCCGAATGAACAAGGACAAACAGGCACACTGGCAAATCTTGTGGCATTCCATTTTCAAGCAAATGGTGAAGAAAAGCGGGTAAGACATATCCACAGGCTTGATCAAGACACGAGCGGCACCGTCATTTTTGCAAAGCATAGATTAGCCCATGCGGCTCTTGATCAAATGCTTTCTAAAAAAACAATCAAACGCACATACATCGCCATCGCAGAGGGACTTTTCAAAAAAAAGAAAGGCACCATCGATGCAGCGATCGGCCGTGACAAACACCATGCAGTCAGACGAAGAATCTCCCCTAATGGGCTAAAAGCTGTGACTCATTTTCAGGTCATGGACATGAATAAACGTCTGCAACTGACAGCCGTTAAACTTCAATTAGAAACGGGTAGAACGCATCAAATTCGTGTCCACCTGAGCAGTCTCGGGCATCCACTAGCTGGGGATACATTATATGACGGAGTTCGTGATTACATCAATAGGTGTGCTCTTCACGCCAAGCAAGTAGACATGAAACATCCTTTTACAGGTGAGCATCTGATCATCGAAGCACCTCTACCACCTGATATGGACCAGCTCATGAGTCAAATCATCCATTAACAAAAGAGCCTGCGTATGAAAAGCAGGCTCTTTTTCTTTATTCAGACACTCTTTTTGCATAAATAATATACCGCTCTGGCGCATTGCCGACGAAATGAAAAGGATAGCATGTGGTTAACACCAGCTCTTCCTTTTCATTCTGCAACGTAATGATGGATGTATCATGCTGATCAACAATTTTCGTATGTGTGATTTCATATATAAATTCACCATATGGCACAGTGATTTTCAGTTGATCTCCAATATCCAGTTCGCCTGTCCGGCGAAACACCGTGTCACGATGGCCAGAAAGAACGATTTGTCCATTTTGATCCGGATAATAACTGCCTTTGTAGTGTCCTACTCCCTTTGCAAGGTCATCCGCATCCGTCCCTTCGACAATTGGAAGGTCTGCTTTTAATTTTGGAATCGTCAGGATGCCAGAAGCTTTCCCCACTTCTGGAGCAAACTGCTTCTTGGACATCCCTTGATCGTCTGCCACGACCTTCTTCGCTTCGTCTAATGATTGGGCTGTTTGAAGATGAGTCGATGCGATTTGCCATATCCCCCAGCCGAGCAGCACAATCCCGGCTGTCATCACAGTCAGTGCAAGCCACTTTTTCATGCTTAAACTCCTTTGCCTGTTACATTTCTCTTAGATGATACGCTCTCTTTAGCTTGCTGCTTTTTCCTCTTGTTTTGCTTTTTGAATTCGTCCCTCTTTTTGATACACAATGGAAGCTCCTTCAAAGCTTTTCACAAAATCGACAGTGGCTTCTAAGTCTTCTGGGCCTGTTTCAGGGTTTTGCCCAAGCCTGCCTATTGGTGCATATTTACTGCCAGTTGCTGTTTCCATGAAGTTATTCACAGTGAGTGTATACGCTTGATCGAGAGCTATTGCTGAACCGTCTGGCAGCTTCAAGTCGACTACTTTATATGTTACAGGATCATAGGAATATGAAAAGCCTGAAATGCTATAATCTGGTCCAAATTGTGGAGAAATTTGTGCTTCTATGATCTCTACTAAGTCTTTTCCCTTGATCTCTAGTTTGACTAAAACGTTGCCAAATGGCTGAATATTAAAGAGATCTCCCCACGTTATCGGCCCTTTTTCAAGGTTTTGTCTAATGCCGCCTCCATTCATCATGGCAAAGTCACTTTTCATTGAATATCTCATACCATCCGCAATCAAATTACCGAGCGGCGTGTCTCCATCATTTGAATAGCCGCCTTCCATTTTGACCCCGGCTTCTCCAACAACCTCACTAATAATCGGCTCCACTTCTTTCCCGTAATGAGCCAAGATGTCTGCTGCTTCCTTGTCCTTTTCTATACCAGCTTGATCTACATACTGGATATTCGCACTCTTTTTGACGATATCCTTCGTTTTACGGTCAAGTGTCACATTGACTTCGCCAATCGCCTTTCCATATTCAAAGGCTTGCACAATTAATTTTCCATTGACCTCTCCATTGACCACTTCATGATTATGCCCTGCAAAGATGACGTCAATTTCATCATCACCTTCTTTTGCAAGCTTTGCACTCTCTCCGGTGATCGTATCCCCATTTTGAGAGGCTGTCATATGAGCTAAAACCGCTATGGCTTTAACTCCTTTTTGTTTTAGTTCCTTCGTGGCTTCATTCACAGCTTTGACTTCATCTGTAAACTGAATGTCTTTAATCCCTTCTGGCATGACCATTCCTGCGGCTGACTTGGTCACAACGCCGATAAATGCGACTGGGATTCCTTCGACATCGATGATTTCATAAGCCGGTAAAAGCGGTTTGCCAGTAATTCACAGTTCGCACAAACGAGCGGAAAGTTCTGTCCGTCATACCCCTTTGTGCCTTTAGGATGATCTCCGCCATTTAAGATACGCAATAGCTCGTCTACCCCTTCATCGAATTCATGGTTGCCGACCGTGCCGACATCAAAGCCAATGTTCTCCATGAGTTCAACGGTTGGTTCATCTTGCAGAAGAGAAGATATTGGAGAGCTCCCGCCAATCATATCTCCAGCATGGACCGTGATCGTATTTTTGTGCGCTGCTTGTTTTTGCTTCATATAGGCCGCGACATAATCCATCCGCCCATACATGCCTTTATTGCCATCATCTTTTAGATCCAATTCGTATTCTTGATCAATTTTACCGTGTAAATCATTCAAACTTAAAATCGTTAATGGTACGTCGTCCGCATCCTTTTCCGGCTGATAACCAGCCTGCTCTGCTTCTTCTTTGGAAGCAAAAAAGATCCGTTTATCCACATCGATTTCTTTCCATTTGTCAGGGGACACGTAGGTTTTGACAGATGAATCACCAACATAGCGTGTCAGTCCTTTTTTCTGTTCACGTGCTCTAAATTCAAATGGCTGTTCCAGTAGAGGGGCTGCTTCGTTCCATATGCCCAGTCCTTTTTCCTTTGCTTCTTTTACTGCTTTTTGAAACGTATGATAGTCCTTTTCATCTCCAACTGGCCAGATGAAATAAGTAGGGGCATATCCTTTTTTCACAAGCTCTAGATTTGTATTTAACCCTTTTTTGGTTTTCACTTGAGCTAAAAGACGTCCATAGTTATCTTTCGCTTCAGGACCAATCTTTAATGTGACTTGGTCACCGCTTGAAAGTAGTGTTTTTAAATAGTCAGTCGCTTGCTGTCCAAAACGCAATTGGTTTTTGTCTAATTCGCTTTTTGGCTGATGATACGTTTCCGGCGTGTCCATATTCACAAAACGCACCTTTGTTGTACCTAGAACGGGCTTCTTTAGATGAATCGTATCTCCATCCACCACACGGTCAACCGTTGCTTTGTATTCTTTCTTCATCTTTGGCGGCTTTGGCTGGCGTTTCAGCAGGTTGATATCATCCTTATGTCTTGGAAGCACCTGCAACGTATCATATCTGCTTAACACCCCTGTAAACTCGTACCATTTTCCTGTCTTTACTTTATCAATCGCATTCGTATCGACCATCACTCTCAGAGTGGTGCTGTGATATTTTTTATCGATGATCACCACATTGTATCCACCGCCAGCCGGCTGCGCTGGTTTTGCCTCTACATAGCCTTTGACCTTTACTAGTCTTCCTTCATGTTTACCTGCTTGTTCCGTTTCTAGCTGCTTCACAGACACTCGCTTCGCCTTTGGCAAGGTTTGGTTCACAGCATCTATCTTCAGACTGCCTTGATCTGGCACAATTTCAACCAGTCCTTTATAAGACGTGATTTTACCAGTCACTGTCACCTTCATCCCTGCTTTTAGTTCCGGGAAGTGATTGGGCTGAGCTGAATAAACATTGATTCCAGCTGATTTGTCTTGAATGTATGTGGACAGTTTCCCATTGCCTACAGCTGATTGATCTGCTGTCACAATTCCGCTCACTGTCACGGTCTTTCCTATGAGCTGACGGGCTTTTTTGATCTGCACAATCTTTTTTTGTTTCCACACCATTTCTTTCTTTTCAGATGCATTGACCTCGCTCCCTGCGGACATGCCAGGCAATAAGGATTGCAAACTAAAGATCACCAGAACCAAGCAACAAATCATTCGAATAAACAGCATTCGTTTCATTAGACCTCTCCCCTTTGTGCTTCATCTCTCATAGTGTACAAAGTAAATATTGATATTGAATGGATTTCATGTAAAACTTGTCTTTTTTAACTCATCGGAAAGGTAATAATCACTCGTGTCCCCTCAAAGTTTTTGCTTTCAAAACGAATGGTGCCGCCATGGCTTTCAATGATTTTAATGGTCATCATTAAACCAAGGCCTGTCCCCTTTTCTTTTGTTGTATAAAATGGTTCACCGAGTTTCCCTATTTCGTCCTCTGGTATTCCCTTTCCTTGGTCTTCAAAGATCAACATCATTTGCTGATCTTTCATGAGAGAGGTCACCTTGATGACGCCTGTCACACCATCCATCGCTTCTATTCCGTTTTTAAGGATGTTTAGGAAGACTTGTTTCAGTTCATTCGGAATGCCTTGAATGTTAGGGAGCGACGGAGACAGCTTTTTCTGAATGGACACGCCTTTTAAGACCGCCTGGGATTCAACGACCATGATCACTTCTTCGAGCAGAAGATTGACATGTACCGGTTCAAATTTCACCGATTTGCTTCTCGAAAGAACGAGGAATTCATTAATAATCGACTCGAGCCGATTAAACTCTGACATCATCACATCTGCATAATCTTTCTGATACTTTTTACTTTGAATCATCAGCTGTAAAAACCCTTTTAATGAGGTCAGCGGGTTCCGTATCTCATGAGCGATGCCTGCTGCAAGCTGCCCTACTGCTGACAGCATCTCAGATTTCATCAGCATCTTCTCTGACTGCTTTTGATTGGTGATATCCTCTGAAATCCGCATGACGGTTGACTGCATTTTGTCAGGGTCATCAATTCGGTGTAAAGAGACTCTCTCCCATCGTTCACGTCCAGATAAATCTTGAAAGTATAGTTCACCTGTCCAGCTGCCATCTCTTAAACAAACCTTCCATTGTTTCTCTAAATCATCACATTGACATAGCGAATGATAGACAGAAAAAATATCTTTGCCGATCAGGTCATATTCATGCTGCTGGACAAACTGACAGAAACGCTGATTCACGCATTGGATGACCCCTTCCTCAGTTGCCACAACAATATGAATATGGCTGTTATCAAGTGCCGTCACCGCTAGATGAAGCGACTGCTTGATTTTCGTTACTTCAGTCATTTTAATCCAGGTCATCACTGCTCCTTCACGTTCTTCATCGTAGATGGGTGTGATGTGAACGGTGAATTGCTCGCCTTCGTTCGTTTCAATTTCACGTTCGATCGCGCGCCTATCCGATATGACGGATTGGATATCATGATAGAGCGTTTCCTGCGTAAGCTTTTTAGCCATCGACTGAAAGGATTGCTGATGTCTGATTTTCGCAGAAGTAAATAAAGAGGCAGCTGTAGGAGTGTAATAGCGTATATTCATGTCCCTGTCCACAAACAGCGTTGCAAGCTCCGGCTTGACAGAGGGTTTGTACAGTTCTTCTCTTGTCACCCTCAAGTTGTTTATGATATTTATATAATGTTCGTGTTTTTTCTCAAACTCCTCTAATTGCGTGTGTTTTGCTTTTAATTGAGCCCTTGCCTCCTGCTCCTTTTGTTTGACTTCATTGAGTTCATTTTCCAAATCGACAATACGCTGTTGATAGACTGAATTCTGATCTGACATCCCTATGTCCCTGCCGTTCTTTTGATTTTTTCCTCTCTCATTCATTCGAATGAGAATGACGTAAACTCCCTTAAAACGGCGGTCAAAACTTTTCACGGTAAAATCTGCATATTGCTTGCTGCCTTTTTCCGAAATGAGAACATGTTGAAACACAACCTCTGTCTCGTCTGTCCACACCTTTTGAAAGGTTTGACTGAGCATCTCTTTCATATAATCTGGTGTCACATATTCACATGATTGATCTGACACTTCTGTATGATCTAAAAAAGAATACGCACCCTTTGATACTGCCAGGATTTTGTCACTATCATTGATGACCATACATGCATCATAATCCTTGCTTACTTCTTGCATATATTGTTCGGCTCGCGCTTTCAACTCGATATCACGAGCGTCTGATGTCCAAGGGACATGTGGTTTTGAAACGTTTGAATGGGTGTAAATGTTCCATTTTTCATTGAACAAATGAAACAAACGAGGGATATTGGGTACAGTTTCATTTGGCCCTAATATCAACATCCCTTGATCTTTTAAAGCATATTGGAATCGGGACAATACTCGTTTTTGCACTTCAGGCTGGAAGTACATCAGAACATTTCGGCAACTGATAAAATCGAGGTGGATAAAAGGTGAATCGATCAATAAATTGTGAGGTGCAAAGACAATATGTTTTCTAAGCGACTGCTTCACAATAAAAGCGTCACCTTTCCTTTCGAAATATCGCGCCCGCCATTTTTCCGGCATCCTTGCCATAGACTCTACTGAGTAAAGACCTTTACTAGCTGTTTGAATGGCTTTCCGGTTGATATCTGTTGCAAATACTTGAAGTTCAATGGTCACTTGTCTTCGCTTCATTTCTTCTAAAAATAAGATCGTAAAAGAATACGCTTCCTCTCCTGTCGAACATCCTGCAATCCAAATACGGCATCGAGATTTCCCGTTTTTCACCGCATTTTCAATGATCGACGGAATGATCTGATGTTCACATACATGAAAAGCCTCCATATCTCTAAAAAAAGATGTCATGCCGCTTAGAAGCTGAGCGTGCAGAAGGTCAAGCTCATCTGGTTCTCTTTCTAATAAGTAGTCGTACTCTGCTAACAATGAAATCCGTTTTTTTGCAACATTCATTCGTTTTTGAATGACAGATAGCAGCCTTTTCTTTTGATAGGTTGAAAAAGCAATGCCTTTATACATTTCAAGACGTTCAATAATTCTCAGTAAAACAGGATCTGCCTCATCGAGATGCGGGACGTTGATGATATTTGCGATATATGCCGCAAGGGTTGAAGGGTCTTTGAATGTTTGTTGATACAAAGTGTCAAAACCACTTTCTTCCTCACTGCACGATAAAACTGTACCGCCCTGCTCAACCAACTGAAGCAAGCCACTTCCCACGCAATGACCTTTTTGAAAGAAAATCGCATATGCCTCCTCCTTTTGAACGCTGGCAAGAGACTGAAAAAGCAAGTCCACAGAGCAAGCCATGCACGCCGGCAGCTGCTCTGATAGGTGCAGCCGCTGATCTTCTGTTAACGTCACTACCGCATGCTGTGGACAAAAATAAATCGTCTTCTTCATGACTTTCTCACCATGTTTAATCGTTTTTGCCCGGTAGCCAATCGGTAAAACAAGTGCTTCCAAATCAGTTATACAATCGCCTGTCACATGATTTTGTACAACAATAAAAGAGGCATTTAGTTCATGTGGAAATGATTGAAAAAAAGCCTCAAGATGATGCTGTTCAAACGGCGAAACACCGATGCCAATCACTGGTGCCTGCACATGTTCGTCTTCTATCAAACGATTAATGATTTTGTCCTGCATCTGGTACCCCCATGTTCATTCGTCTGATACTTTTTTTCGACAAAAAGGAAGAAAACCCTCTAATTGTAAATAATGTTTTTTGCATGAAAGAAGGAAAACTTCCTCACATTAAAACAGAATGTATAAACAATAGGAGGAATCTCTATGCAAAACGATCAGCAGACAAACGTTCAAGGAAATGTCCAGCAGCCCCAATTCAATCATGGCGGGCATGAGTTATTTGATTTACATGAAGTATTAGCAGGGACCATTAATATTTTGGATCAATACATGATCTTTCGCCAATTCATCCAAGATCCCTCATTATCCGACATTTTAGATCGACAATATCAATTTGTATTGTCACAGTATAATGTCACGGTAGATTGTTTTTCTACTGGTCAAAAGCCTAGTGAAGAAACATCTACGTATATGATGAAAGAACAAACAGAGGTGACATACGGAATAAAACCATCTCAGCCTAAGAAGCCAAATCAATCGTTACAGGATGTAAAGGACTCGGGAATTACAGGGCATATGCTAGGTCTCGTGAAATCACATGCTGGATTACTTTCAATGACTGCACTAGAGGTAACAAACCCTGTGGTGCGACGTGTGCTTGCAGCGCAAATTCCGAACTTTATTGAAATGGCGTATGAAATTTTCTTATATCAAAATAAACATAGCTATTATCAAGTTCCGCAGCTTACAGCTCAAGATATGCAGGCGATGACGTCTACATTTGCCCCAATGAAGGGCCAAGTTCAAATGCCGCCAAACAAAGCCAATCAGCAAAAACCGCTTCATTAAACAAAAAACGGCCGACCTATATCCTCAGGTCAGCCGTTTTTTCTTTGATAACTCAGTTTAAATTGCTCTTCAAAATCTGCCAAACGTTGTCCTGTCGCTTGTTCAAAACCTCTATCAAAACGGCCAGTCTTTGCCGTTTCCTCCATAATCTCATGTATGACGTCTCGTCCATAAAGCTGCACGAGCTCATAAATCATATAGTAGCTTTGCACATAAACATCTGTCTCATACGTCATTCGGGAGTCCTGCCAATCTTGATCGGAATGAAGAAATTGAAAGGGAATGACGTCGAACCGTTCAGACGTGGCATTTAACACGTCATAGGCCGTCCATTCTGCTGTTCCCTCATGGAACCAAAGGGGAAAGATCACCGAAGACACTTCGTAAGAATGAACTTTTTCATAGAAAACAAAGTGAGCATATTCATGAATCAATAACGTGTTGAAAAAGTATAAAGGGAGTGTCTCTTTCTTCAATAATGCTTCCCGCTTATCTGGATATAACCCTATCATTTGATCATGATCGGAGTAAAAACCCGTAATATGCTTAATTCCTGCAAATTGCTCGATTGTCTCTTTATCATCAAAATAAATAATGTCTAAAGGTTTGTCAGTTTCAAAATGAAATACTGACGCTGTCCTCTTCTTTGCCTGATCCATGGCCTCAATTGTTAAATCAACAAAAGCGTCCTCTTCCTCTGCATAGTATATTCTAATATGTTCATAGACTTGCTTATTGAGTCCCTCCGTTAAAATCGTTTTAGGAGAAGACTGCTGCTCTAAATATTGTCCTGTCAGCTGAAACGCAACATAAATCAAGTATGCGGTGAAAGCATAAAAAATGAGACCTGCTGCTATCATTCCGCCTACAAGCTTTTTATGAATCAATGACGGCTTGGCTTTCATTTGCTCCCCACCTGAATTCATCCTGCAGCCTCTTTCTCTTTCTATGAAGAAACAAAGATCAACAAGAGGTGATATATTTTTTACTTTATGCAGTCAGGTGCGCAAGGTGCGGTTCCAAACAAAAAAGCCGCATATGACATACGGCTTTTGTCGTAGTTATTTTGATTCAGGGAAGACACGTCTGACCGTTTCAGTAAATTCATCGAAAAATCCTGAGATGGGCTCTCCGCTTCTAATACGTTTTCCGTACCCTTCCATACGATCGACAAAGTCTGGATTCGCAGATACATACACATTGTCGATTTGTTGATCCGTTGATTTGACTTTATCAGAAATTTTCTTTTTCAAATCTTCTGTTACATTACCGCTTTTATCGCCTTCAAGCATAACGGCAACAAATGCATTCTTTCCTGTAACAAGTACGTTCGCTGTTTTTACTTCAGACATGTTGGCTACTAGCTCTGACGCTTTATCTGCCACTTTGACCTTCTGAGGTGTTTGAACATCTGGCTGATCCTGCCTCATGTTGTCATTCTTATATGTGACATTTTCATACTGTCGTTTCATTGTTCCTCTTCGCTCATCGCCCTGGTTGTTCATACCACATCCAGTGGTGATCAATGCTGGAACGAGTAGTAAAGATAGCATCCATTTCTTATTCATCATTTATTCCCTCCTTTTGCTCTTAGGTTTTTCATCCAGTCAGCTTTTTATGCATACATCCTCTCTTTCAGCGAATTGAATTCATAATTCAGCTTTGTTTGGTCATCCTAAACATGATGAAGAAGAATCATCACGATCAAATGGAGGGATTCGTTTGTTTAAAAAAAGAAAAGGCATGAGCACTGGCGCAATGATCGCAGCATCTACAGCCATCATTGCATTATTTTCCCCAGTTTTACGAAGAAGACTGAAAAGCATGACGCAAATGAATATGTCTTCAATGATGAAGGGAAAAGATCAACAGCACCATGAATCGTCTCGACAAGAGTCACACGCACAGAAAGAATCAAAGGGCACTGCGGAAATCGGACAAATGATGAAGCAGGCATTCACTGCTGTACAGCCAAATCATACGAATCAGCACCAATCGACATCAAGAAACCATCAGCCAAGAGAGTCTTATGCACAGTCTCTTCATATTGATGAAAGTGTCATGAATGTGATGGATGATGAATCAATCCAGCAAGTGATCAATGACATCGAGCACAAATAAGAAAACAGGAGCCTTTATGAATAGAGGCTCCTGTTTATTCTCCTGAAAAATGTTCTTTCATCATCACAGAGAAGAAAGGTAAAAAGGTGATTTCAACTGTTGTGATAAAATCGCCATAAGCTTCCACTATGATTAAAAGCTCTTTTTCGTATTGCTCGTCTTGATTCTCAAATCGAAATGTCAGGCTTTGATATTCAATAGGCATCCCTTTCTCGAACCTTTCATCTGGCTCCGTTTCAAAAAAAGAAAGCCAGTCCGTTTCATCTGGGAAGCGTTTTCCTCGCATATGTTTCGATCCCCTTATAAGTGAAATTTTTATTAATTATCCTTTTTCCCCTTTTCTTTTGCAACAAATTTTAGTAATTTTAAAAAGGTGATTTAATTTTGCTAAGAGACCTCTTTATTAATTTAACAATTCTTGTCACTTTTCATTATCTATTTCTGCTTGTGTTTAAAGAGAATTTTCTTAAGAAAGAAGATACCCTGCTCAGACAACTATTCAAAGGCATTCTTTCTGGGTTACTCGGTGTCCTCTTAATGTTCTTCTCTATCAAAGCAGGACCAGCCATCATCGATTTAAGACATATCCCCCTTATTTTAACGGCCTTTTATGGAGGCATCGCCCAAACCATCATTGCAGCCTGTGTTGTAATCATTGGTCGATTATTAATCGAAGCCAACGTCGCTTCTTTCATCAATATTTTTTCCATGATGATCATCGCAACAGCTTCTTTTTTAATTGCTGAGCGCCATATGAATCAAGTTATGAAAATGCTTTTGTCCATTACGTTAGGTAATGTCATTGCCACAAGCCTGTTTATCATGATCGTGCATGAGACATCATTTGAACTGCATTTTGCTTATTGGATGTTCTCATATGTTGCAGGACTGTTTAACTTTTACGTCATTGAGCATCAAACAAAAGCATATCAGCTGTTAAATTTGTATAAATTCCAAGCTCATTATGACTTTTTAACAGGTGTTTTAAATAAGCGGAAGTTCGATGAGGTCTTAAATGATGCTTTTTCGATGAAATTTAAGCAGCCTATCCATCAAATATCCCTTATTTACTTAGACATCGATTACTTCAAATCCATCAATGACCAATATGGACATCATGAGGGAGATATGGTTTTAAAAGAAATCGGAAAAAGGCTGATGAAAAACACAAGAAGCTCAGATTATATTGGCCGAATTGGCGGTGAGGAATTTGCCGTCCTTCTACCCAATTGTACAGTTGAAAAAACATGGCAGATTGCAGAACGCTTACGAAGAAAAATAGCAGATCAGCCGATTTATTTACAAAATGGCATGTCCATTCATATTACAGTATCACTTGGGTGTGCGTATTTCCCCGGGACAAGTCCAAATATCAAGCAATTACCGATTATAGCTGACCAAGAGCTCTATAAAGCGAAGCAGTCTGGCCGAAATCAAGTGAGCTTCTCAGGGAGAAAAAGAGGCCAATGAACATAGGCTTTTTCCTCAATTTGTTAGCGCTAATTATTTTTAAAAAAGTTTTTGGATAACAGTTGTTTTTTCCCGCAAACACTGGTAAAGTAAAGGTAATTATTTTTGTTCGTATCATCTTTAAGAAGAAAGTTTTGAAAGAGTTTTCGTCTTTGAAGTTTGTGTAAGAGCAAGAATAGTGAATTTAAGCGTTAAGATCGCTTTAGGAGGAAATTTCATGTTAGAAGGTAAAGTAAAATGGTTCAACTCTGAAAAAGGTTTCGGATTCATCGAAGTAGAAGGTCAAGACGATGTATTCGTTCACTTCTCTGCTATCCAAGGCGAAGGCTTCAAAACTTTAGAAGAAGGTCAAGCAGTTTCTTTCGAAATCGTTGAAGGTAACCGTGGACCACAAGCTGCTAACGTTAACAAAGCGTAATTTAAGAGCATCTGCTCTTTAGCACTTTATAGAGTGAAGGAAAACCGCCCGGCTTCTGCCGGCGGTTTTTTTGTGCTATAAAAAAAGAGAACCTGACGAGAGGTTCTCTTTTTTTATTTGTCGTTCTGCTTTAGCTTCTGCAAAGCAGAACGATACATATCATCATTCATTTTAGTTTCTGGCTCTTCTTCTTTGACAGGTGGTTCTGGCTGCTTAAACTTTTGAAGCGCCTGTCTATAGAAATCATCACCAGACACTCGTTCATCCGTTTGAGAAGGCGTTGACGCTTGCTCTTCTACTTCAGGCTCTACAGGTCTCGCCGCAACTTCTGACTCGCTACGGGGCACGTCAGGCTGATTGGGCACATCTTCATTGATCTCTTTCTTCTCGACCGAAGCGTGTCTGACATTGAATGCTACTAATCCGATAATGACTAGAACAGCAGCTACTAACGCTACAATAATCGTCGCCAAAAGAACCCTCTCCTTATCGCTTAAATGACGCAGTGACTGATGCTACACGTCTTCCTAATGCTTTCCCGAGTTCAATGCCTTCTGTCGAAATCACTTCATCAGAATCAATCGGACATGTCACACCTGCTCCATAGTAAGAGCCGTATAAAGCATTTTCTGGCACATTTCCAGGAAGACCAACGACAAGCATCCCTTGGTGGAACATTGGTGTAATCAAATTATGCATCGTCATTTCTAAACCGCCGTGCGTTGTAGCAGTTGTACAGAAAACGGCACCGACTTTATCGATTAGTTTTCCCTCTGCCCATAGGTAGCCAAGACGGTCAATCCATGTCTTTAATCCAGCACTAATGGTCCCAAAGTGACCAGGGCAGCCCCAAATGATCGCATCCATTTGATCCAGCTTGCGAATATCCGCATCTTTCACGTGATCAACGAATACTTCAGCCTGCTCTGTTTCACCTGCGCCTGCTGCAATTGCTTCTGCCAGTGCTTTTGTATGGTTACCTTCACTATCATATACGACATAAATTTTCATGTACGGTCCCTCCACACTTATCTTGCATCTTGGTTTGCTTCCTTAGGTGCTGGAAGCAGTGTTATTTCTTGTTTTTTATGCTGCTGATCTTTTCGCTTTTTATCCTTACGTACATCACGCAGGAACAAGCTAAGAATGACACCAGCGGCACAGAATAACGTTACCCACATGTAAGCATCATTGATACCCATTACGTTTGAATCAACCTGTGCTTTCGTAAAGAGCTGGGTGGATACATATTTTTGAGCAGCTTCAGCTGTCATGCCCATATGATGCATCACATTCGACACAGCCGCCTGGAATGAATTCATAAAGAATGGGTCCGCTGTATTTGTTTGATCCGCCATATTGGAATAATGGAATGTTGTCCGATTCGTATAAATCGTTGTGATCAAACTCGTACCGATCGAACCGCTTATTTGTCTTAATGTATTAGACATCGCTGTACCATGGCTGTTTAAGTGCTGTGGTAATTGGTTCATCCCAGCTGTCATCACCGGCATCATAAGGAGTGACATACCGAATGCACGCACTGCATACATGAGTACAATGTGACTATATGATGTATCAATGGTCAGCCTTGTAAACTCGAATGTGGTGACAACGGTAATGAGCATCCCCACAATCGCAAGCGGACGAGGTCCAAATTTATCAAACAAAATCCCTGAAATCGGGGACATAATCAGCATCGCAAGTGCCCCCGGAAGCATTAATAGCCCGGATTGCAATGCCGTAAATCCAACGAGGTTCTGCAGATAAATCGGAAGTAAGAACATCCCAGTGTATAAGGCAACTGTAATAATAATATTAATAACACTTGATAATGAGAAAATGCTGTATTTAAACACACGGAAATCAAGCATCGGATTATCAACTTTCAGCTGTTGGAAAATAAAGAGAATGATCGCAATCGCACCAACAATAATCGTCGATAAGACGATCGGATCTGTCCAGCCATCACTTCCGGCTTCACTCACTCCGTATAGAAGCGAAGCAAAACCAACGATGGAAAGAATCGCACCAAGGCCGTCCAGCTTGATCTTTTTAGGCTCTACAATATTTCTAAACATAAAGAAAGCCGCGATAATGACAATTGCTCCGATTGGAACAAGTCCATAAAACATAATACGCCAAGAATAATGTTCAATAATGTAACCAGATAATGTTGGTCCTACCGCTGGAGCAAACATCATTGCAAGACCGAAAATCCCCATTCCTTTCCCTCTGTTTTCAGGAGGGAAAATAAAAAGGATTGTTGTCATCACAAGCGGTTGCAGGATACCGCCGCCGATTGCCTGAATCAAACGACCGATAAGCATCGTTGAAAAGTTCGGCGCAATCCCGCAAATAAAGGTCCCTAGTGTAAACGAGATCATGGCAACTAAGAATAAGCTGCGCTGTCCAAAGCGTGTGATTAAAAACGCAGATAACGGAATCAGCACACCGTTGACAAGCATATAACCTGTTGTAAGCCACTGAATCGTCGTTGCACTCACATTAAATTCAGTCATTAAATGGGGCATGGCTACGTTCAGAAGTGTTTGGTTCAAAATCGCTACGAACAAGCCGGCCATTAAAATGATCAGTAAAGACAAGGAGCCTGCTCCCTGTTTTGTTGCTGCAGGTTGATTTGCCATCTCAGACAACCTCCTTTCATTTTTTGATATCAGTCATCATTAAGATGAAATTTTGACAGAAGCATTCATACCAGGAAGTACTTTGTCTGATGGATTTTTAATTGAAATTTTCACTGCTACTTTTTGTGTGACTTTTGTATAGTTACCACTTGAATTTGTTGCTGGCAGCATGCTGAATGTTGAGTTTGTCGCATAACCAATTTGTTCAACTGTTCCTTCAAATGTTGTATCAGGATCACCATCTACGACGATGTCAACTTTGTCGCCTTTTTCAATGTTTTTAATATCTGTTTCTTTGATATTCGCTGTGATGTAAAGCTTGCTTAAATCAATCGTTTCACCAAGAACTGTACCAGGCTGCACTTGTTGATTGTTTTGTACTTCTTTTTTGACTAATGTGCCATCAGCCACTGATTTAATGTTTGTTTTTGTTTCTCCTTCAACTTTTGCAACTGTGCTGTCTTTTTGCACTTCGTCACCTTCATTGATATCCCAGCCTTTGATTTGTCCAGCTGCTGGTGCTGTGATTTGATACATGTCACCTGTCACTTTCGCCTCGTCAGTTTTGACAAAATTTGTGCTTTCGTAGTAGTAATAAGCACCTCCGGCAATAATGGCAAGAATTACAATAAGGCCAATAATGTTCGTTAGCAATAAACGCCCTCTGTTCATGTTTTGTTTCTCCTTTCATGTATAAAAATATAGTGTCATCTGCTTTAGCAAACTTAGAATGCCCATCATCTGACAGAATATGAAGCAAGCTCATAAAACTGTTATATCTCCTTCATCTTCCCCGCATGAATAATGGTGTGCAGCCCATTTATACTTATTGTTCACTCATGAGCAAAGAGTAGAAAAAGAAGAAAAGACGATCGGCATCTTTTTTGAAAAACTTATATTTAACAAGATTAAATATTAATAAATGAAAATTGAAATGTCAAAGAGAAAGTTTTACTTTTTTTCTGGTGATCCCTTCCTTCTCCATACAAAAAACCCTTCAGCCCTTATGCTGAAAGGTTTTTTCAAATGTGCTATTTACGAAAGAACTTCTTCCTGCTGAAAAAATTTTTTTAGGGCGAGAAAAACATCTGATTTTTGCTTCAAAATATAATGCTTAAATTTCTCATCCTGTATATGCTTATATGCTGACATTAATGTAGAATGCCGGTTGTATTGATTCACTTCACCATAACAGAATAAATTGGCTTTTTTCATAATTTCAGAAACAAGCTTTACGCACCGTGCATTGTCTGAGGTCAGATTGTCTCCATCAGAAAAATGAAAAGGATAAATATTATATCGCGATGGCGGATAACGTTCGTCTATGAGCTCTAGTGCTTTTCGATAGACAGAGGAGCAAATCGTCCCCCCGCTCTCACCGCGCGAGAAGAAATGCTCTTCATCTACAACCTTCGCCTCTGTATGATGGGCAATAAATTCAATATCGACCGTCTCATACTTTGTCCGTAAGAAACGTGTCATCCAAAAGAAAAAACTTCTCGCCATATATTTTTCCCAAAGTCCCATACTTCCGCTCGTATCCATCATTGCCAAAACGACGGCTTTCGACTCTGGTTTGGTCACTTCATTCCACGTCTTATATTTGATATCCTCTGGGTAGATTGGATAAAAGGAAGGACTGCCTGTCATTGCATTTCGTTTAAATGCTGAGAGCATCGTTCGTTTTTTATGAATATTCCCTGTTAACCCGGTTTTGCGAATATCGTTAAACTCAATTTGCTCGACAATAATGTCGTCAAGCTCCTTTTGTTTAAGGTTTGGTAGCTCTAATTCCCGAAACAACGCTTCCTCAAGATCCATTAATGAGACCTCTGCTTCGTAATAATCCTCTCCAGCCTGATCTCCTGCTCTCTGCCCCTTTCCTTGCCCTTGCTTACTGTCTGATCCATCACGTGCGACAATATCGCCTACCTCGCTATCTCCATCACCTTGACCCACATGCTTATTTTTATCGTAGTTGTACCGAATTTTATATTCATCTAACGAACGAATTGGAATTTTCACAACATCTTTTCCGTTAGACATGATAATGCTTTCTTCTGTGACAAGATCCGGCAAATTGTTTTTAATCGCTTCTTTGACCTTTTTCTGATGACGCTGCTGGTCGTCATAGCCTTTTCGATGGAGGGACCAGTCTTCCTGAGATACAATAAACTGACTTTTTTCTTGCCGGGACATCCATCCCCCTCCTCACCTGTTTGCACAATTCTTATAACCACCGATTCCTTTATCTTATGCTGCTCGTCACCCAAGTTGACGGTCATTTCTAAAAAAGACATTACCGGTGCAGGTGCGCCAATAATGCCTCCTTCCTTTATTAACGATTAAGAAGACTGCCTACATATTTTAAAAGTTCATTTGCACTTGTTGAATTATAGCCATGTTCATCAATTAATCTAGCCACTACTTCATTCACTTTCTTCAGCTGCTGTTCATCCGGTGTCTTCGTTGATGTCGTGATTTTCACCACATCTTTTAAATCAGCAAACAGCTTCTTCTGAATCGCCTCACGCAATCTCTCATGAGAATTATAATCAAAGCGTTTGCCCTTTCTCGCATAAGCCGAAATACGAATCAGAATTTCTTCTCTAAATGCCTTTTTCGCATTTTCAGAAATTCCGATCTGCTCTTCAATTGAACGCATAAGCTTTTCATCAGGATTCATTTCTTCACCGGTTAACGGATCACGCAGCTTGTTTTTGTTGCAATATGCCTCGACATTATCTAAGTAATTATCCATCAGTGTTTTCGCAGACTCCTCATAGGAATACACAAATGCCTTTTGTACTTCCTTCTTGGCAATATCGTCGTACTCTTTTCGCGCAACAGAAATAAAATTCAAATAGCGCTCCCGGTCCTCGCTTGAGATAGACGGATGCTGATCGAGTCCTTCTTTTAACGAACGAAGAACATCCAGCGCATTGATCGACTCCATATTCTTCCGGATAATAGTGGAGGAAATGCGGTTAATCACATATCGCGGATCAATTCCGCTCATCCCTTCATCATGAAATTCCTTTTTCATCTCATCAATATCAGCAGATTGGAAGCCTTCGACACTTTCTCCGTCATACAGACGCATTTTTTTCACCAAATCAATATCAGAACGCTTCGGCTCTTTGAGTCTTGTCAAAATGGAGAACATCGCTGCTACTTTCAGCGTATGCGGGGCAATATGCACATCAGAAACATCACTTTCTGAAATCATTTTATGATAAATGCGTTCCTCCTCTGTCACCTTCAAGTTATAAGGAATCGGCATCACAATAATTCTTGAATGCAAGGCCTCGTTCTTTTTATTTGAAATAAACGACCGGTACTCGGTTTCATTCGTATGAGCAACGATCAATTCATCTGCACTAATCAAGGCAAAACGGCCTGCTTTAAAATTTCCTTCCTGCGTTAATGACAGAAGATGCCATAGAAACTTCTCATCACACTTTAACATCTCCTGAAACTCCATCATCCCTCGGTTTGCTTTATTGAGTTCTCCATCAAAGCGGTAGGCCCTTGGATCTGACTCTGATCCAAATTCAGCAATGGTTGAAAAATCGATGCTTCCTGTTAAATCAGCAATGTCCTGAGATTTCGGATCAGACGGACTAAAGGTACCAATACCGGTCCGTTTATCCTCTGAGAAGAAGATCCGTTCAACCCTTACATCCTCAATTCGTCCGCCATATTCCTCTTCCAGCCTCATCATATTCAGAGGGGACAAATTCCCCTGCACACGAATGCCATATTCTCTATAGAAATCCTCCCGCAGATTTTGCGGAATAAGATGAAGCGGATCTTCATGCATCGGGCAGCCTTTGATCGCATAGACTGCGCCATGATCTGTCAGTGAATATTCCTCTAGTCCTCTTTTCAGCCTAGTAACAAGCGTAGATTTCCCCCCGCTCACTGGTCCCATCAATAACAAAATACGCTTCCTCACATCGAGGCGCTTGGCGGCAGGGTGGAAATATTCCTCCACTAATCTTTCCAATGATTCCTCTAATCCAAAAAGCTCCTGATCAAAAAATTTGTACGTTCTGACCCCATTCTCCTCTTCAATCCCGCTGTCTTTAATCATATGATAAACGCGAGAATGAGCAGATTGAGCGACAAGTGGATTTTCCTTTATAATGTCTAAATACTCGCCAAATGTGCCTTCCCATTTAAGACGCTGCTCTTCTTCTCTGTGCTGTTCAATTTTCTTTAAAATATCCATATGAACCTCCTCTTTCAAGATTGAAGCAAGTAATCAGATACTGTTTTACAATCTATGCGGAGGCGTCCTATTACATGCTTTCGTTCTTCAAAATGACGAATTGGCAAACTGAATTGACAACCATCCGCAAGACCCTTCATAATAAAGGAAAAACAGGAGAAAAATGATCTTCTTCTCCTGCTTTTCAAGGCGAACTTCACATCATATGAAACAGGCAGCGATAGAAACAAAGGGATAAGGGGGAGCTTATATGAGAACGGTCATTATGATGGGCGTCATCATTACGTTTTTAGTATCCATTTTCACAGCTGGCTACGAAGGCAAGCCTGGTAAATGAAAAAAAGGATGTTCCATGAGCGGAACATCCTTTTTTCATTTAGTTCGTTGTTTTTAGCACTTGCATATTCACTGTGCTTCGATTTTTTCAATATGTCAAAAAATAGACTGAACAAATCATATTTTGTTCCTTATCTCATATAAAAAAAGCCGAGATTGGTATCCCAGCTTTCTTCTTGACCTTATATCAGATCTCGATATTGCTGCTGTCGAAGTGCCTCATACACAAGAATTGCTGCCGTATTCGATAGATTCAGAGAACGAACATGTTCTGTCATCGGTAAACGAAGGCAGCGGTCCATATTCCGCTCGATCAAATCTTTCGGCAATCCACTTGTCTCTCTGCCAAAAACGAAGAAGTAATCTTCATCTAACTGAGAGTAATCAAATGTCGTATGCGGCTTTTGGCCAAATTTTGTGATATAGAAGAATTGTCCCTTCGGATGAGCCTCAAACAATTCATCAAGCGAGTCATGATAGACGACATTGGCATATTTCCAATAATCGAGTCCTGCACGCTTCAGCATTTTATCATCTGTCGAAAAACCAAGCGGACGAATCAGATGAAGGGTTGTATTTGTTGCTGCACATGTACGCGCAATATTTCCAGTATTAGCTGGAATCTCTGGTTGATATAAAACGACATGAAGTCCCAAAAAAGTTCACCTCTAATTTTCTTTTCCGCTCAACATTATACCATTAACTATCCTTCGCGGCATCGTCCAAAATGTGAAAAAACGTATAACGAATAGCTGGTGTATAGGCGGTCGAATCCTCATACGACCAATAACGCATTCGGCTGTCATATGTCTGAGCATTCACAAGAGGCATTCCGCCTTTATCGTGATCGACGACAATGGTTGTATGATTATACCTGCCATCTCCCTCAAAATCGTAGCAAATGACATCACCAATTTGAAGCTCCTGCGCTTCCTTGAGTTTCTTTGCTCTTAAACCCGCTTTCGAATTCGCTAAATAATTTTTCATCGAATGAGCCACCGTCCAGCTATAGCTCCACGTGTGCGGCCGCACCCACCAGCCAGATCCGCGGTTCGGATACCCTCTCGTTGGCGCATTCCCTGCCTTCAAGCATTGTGAAATAAAATTTGTGCAGTTATCTTCGAAGTTTTTATAGGCGGGATTTCGTTTATTCCAGTACGTCTCCGCATATTGTACGGCTGCCCGCCGGTCATAGTGAAAGGCTCTCCCAAACTGTTCTTCGGTCTGAAAGCGCTCATCCACCTGCTCTTCCATTTGCCGCTTTTCTAGCATTATCCGATCTTTCACAAGCATGTCGTTGTAAAGGAACGCTTCTCTTTTTTCTACTTGTTCCTCTAAATAAAAAGAATCGTCTACATCCTTGCATACATAAGTGAGATGAGCAAGATACTGCACATGCTGAGCCCCATCATCCTGAATCGTTGAATCTAGGAGTGTTGCTTTCGCCTTCGCCTTGACAATCTCCACCTGTCTTCTAGCAAAAAGCTCTTTTTTCCGTTCGACTGCTTCCACATCAGACATGAGCTGCGGCTGTTTGATTGCACTTCCATTTAATAAATAACCAAGCCTGTCTTCTAATGTTTGCTCTAATAATTGTTTCACACAGACACCACCAAACTTTTTTTAAAATCTCTGTTTGGTTCATTCTATGTTCACAGAGATGTTATTTAGTATTTAAAGGTGTCTGTAAAAACTCAATCCCTTTGACGATTTCTTGCTTCGCTTCCTCATCACTTTCCCGCTCAAGGGCTTTTTCCAGCTCTGGGAGTAGCTGCTCGTCGCCAATTTTCCCTATTGCCCAAGCAGCCGTGCCTCGAATAACAGGCCTTGGATCCTTGTGCATCAAATCAATCAACACGGGTAAGGCAGATGTATCTTTAAAGTGAGCAAGTGCCAAAATTGCATTTCGCTGAATTGGCTTTTTCCCCCGCCATGAACCTGAAACATGACCGTATTTTTCCTTAAACTCACGATTACTGATCGTAAGAAGCGGCTTTAAGAGCGGCTTCGCAATTTCAGGGTCCGGCTCCATTTCAGGATGCAGGTGAAAGTCCTTCCCTTTATTGATCGGGCAGACAATTTGGCACGTATCACACCCATATAAACGATTTCCTATTTTCGAACGAAACTCGTCAGGCAAAAATCCTTTCGTTTGCGTTAAAAAGGAAATACACCGCTGGGAATTCAGCTGTCCTGGATTTACAAGTGCACCAGTTGGACACGAATCAACACATTTATTACACGTTCCGCACTGGTCTTCAATTTTTTCATCCGGTTCAAATGGGACATTTGTTATCATTTCAGCCAAATACACGTAAGACCCAAACTCTGGCGTGATAATCATACAGTTCTTCGCACTAAAACCTATGCCAGCACGTTCCGCTACTGCACGATCGGACAGCTCCCCTGTATCCACCATTGATTTTGTTCGTATATCGACATGTTTGCTTCGCAAGAATTCCTCGAGCATATCGAGCTTTTTTTTCAGCACAACATGATAGTCTGTTCCCCAAGAAGCACGGCAAAAGATTCCTCTTCTTGCATCCTTTGTACTTCGAGGAGCATCTTTCATTTTGGAAGGATACGCTAGCGCTATCGCAACAATTGATTTGGCCTTCGGAAGCAGCAAAGAAGGGTTTGTTCGTTTTTCGATATCAGGCTCTTCAAAGCCTGACAAATACCCTAACGATTCATGTAAGATGAGGCGGTCTTTTAATGAATCAAATGTATCGGCACTTGCAAATCGGATTTTATCGACACCAATTTCTTTCGCATATTGAATCAATTCTTCTTTTAATTCTCCAACATGAATCACCTTGCAAACCTCCTTTCTTTGTTTCTTCTGTTGTTTTCAGTATAATACGAGTGTATCATGACCGATTGGAGTGAGTCACTGTGAAGATACATATGGAAATTTCTCATCCTGACAACTCGTCTATCCATGTTGGACAGATTGAATATTCGCATATTGAAGTTGGCACATCCCCTCAAATGTTAAAAGGCCGGCTCCGCCTGTTTCAAGAATCTTTATTCTTTGAATACGAAGATAAAGTCTTAGAAGAAGTACCAGCAATCAAAGAATGGACGGACCTTTTAAAAGACGTTCCTTTCCTGCCAATTCTTGCTGATATCCAAAAGGAACAATTTATAGACTCGACCAATTCCGTACAGGATTTGTCGATCTTTTTCTCTTTAAAATATTTCTTGCCTATCCTGACATTCGATGCTGATCGCATAGAAGAGCCGCTTTCACTAGCAAAACATGAGAGTGGTTACATTGAATGGCAAGACAACGCAGGACTTAGGGGATTATTTTCTCAACCAAGTAAAGCTCACATTTCTCAAGACACAAAAAACATTGTGCAAATTATCCTGTTTCCGCCATCTATTTCCCAGGAAAAGAGTGAAGCCCTCATCCAATCCTTGACGAAGATGTTTGTACAAATACATGGTGGAGAAAGTAAATATGAATTTATTGAAAAAGCACTGTAGCTTGACAGTGCTTTTTCACATTATACTGACATAATAAAAAACGCAACACTTCGTTTATCTAAGAAACGAAATACTGCGTTATTAACAAAAATTATGTATTGGAGCGGGTGATGAGAATCGAACTCACGACATCAGCTTGGAAGGCTGAGGTTTTACCACTAAACTACACCCGCATCAATTTTTCAAAAGCAACGTCATCGCGTTGACCTTTATTATGTTACAACTTCCTAAACAATTCGTCAAGAGAATATGAAGAATTTTCGTCAAAAAACTTCATATTCTCCGTATATATTACGATAGTTATTTATCGAGCTGAATATAAAATAAGTAGGCATGTGACTTATTCTTCAGCGCTTGCTTAGGATTTTTCTCAATCTCTTCAAGCATCGGTGAATTTCCGTCTTTCCCCATTGCCGCTGTATACGCAATCAGTGCCTTTCCTCCAGAAGAGACTTTGACAGTTTCAGATTGTGCAGAAAAAACATAGTCACTTACCTTGAACGGAAAGCTTGCTGTTGCTTTCGTCATTCCCTCGTTCTTGTTGTCTGACCACATACTAAATTGTGATTCATATGTATCTTTCTCATGCCTTAATTGTAAGAGCACATTCATCGTTTGGTCGGTTCCATCCTGATGTAAAGTAAAGGTGGCAGATGACGCTTCCTTATTAGCTAATCGGCCATTTTTATAATGACTCCCGATAAACGTAATACTCTTATCCTTCTTCGTTAATCCTTTTATTGTTAAAGCCACCATTTCATTAGTGGTTGATGCTTCTAGTAAGTTTTTTTCTTTTTTTGTCAGTTTCATTTGTTCGATGGTTACTTGCTTCTTAGTAGCAGACTCCGTGTTTATTGTAGATACCGTCTTTTCGGTTTGCGTGGTTTCTTCAGCCTTCTCACCGCATCCTGCTAATAGAAAAACAGTGAATATAAGAACACTCCATTTTTTTAACATTGAGATCCCCTTTGATGTTTTTTATTTTCTATTATACTAAAATTTGGTTGGACATACAAAAAAAAGATTAGGAGAATTCTCCTAACCTTTCGCTTTTTTCTGCTTCATGGCTGATAAGATAGCCACAATGAGAAAACTCGCGGCAAAAATCACAATCATATAAATAAAAAAGTTTGGCTTGATTTGAAAAGTAAATGCGGATGAACCTTCCATCTCAAAAGCGAGACTGTTAAATAATAAAGCATCATTCGTTTTTGATTGAAATAAATGATAGAATAATATGCCGATTGTCAGCATCGGAAAGCCTAAAAACCCCAGAAAACCACCAACAATAGCACCTTGTTTCATCGCCTGTACGTTCATGATCGTTGTCCTCCCATTCCCCCAAGCAATAGCTGCTTCATAATGGATTTACCATCCCCCATAAATGGAAGAAGATAGAGTAATTGAATAAAATACGTGATTGAAAAAATAAAGAAACCTGTTGAAATTGGATTTTCTTTTAGACATAATACGGTCACAATGATCCCTGCTGCTCCGATCACACCTGGGACAAGCGGCCCAAGCAGGGTAATCCATACCTGCTTTTTCTGAAACGGATCTAATACCGGTCTCACAAATTTCACAGACATCATATCACTTGCAAAAAAACCTTGTGGACCATCCCGTCCCGCAAATTTCCGATGCGTATAGCCGTGTGCTGCCTCATGTAAGGCCGTTCCCGTAATTAATCCAAAATAAATAATTGTAAAATAAATCGCAATGGCTGCAATCGACCGGTCAGGAATGAATAAAAAAGCGATTCCTGCCATGACCATAAATAGCATCCAGAAAAAGATGATTTTACGCGTCACCATGAGTAATGCTGTCCCAAAAATATGAAGGAACGAGTGACCAGTGCAATCAAATCGTTCCTTCATTTTCACTTGATACTGCTTGAAAAATTGACAGCAGGCTGTCACAATCCGATATGGTGATTGATAATGAATAGACAGTAAGTGGTGCTGATTCAACCCCATTATCAGTTGATAAAAGTCACGAGAAATCACAGACTCATCGACCTGAAACAAATCGGCGAGCTCTGCGGTAATACTCGCTTCTGTCCTTTTACCATCTACTTTCGTTAACATATGATAGGCACTTTCATTAATCGGGAGTGTGCTTCCATACTGCGTATCCGTGAGATGCCTCTTTTGTAAGGTCACATACGGCGCAAGTGCCGGTACCCGCTCAATCTTTAGCTTATTGTTAAGAAGTTGAATCATGTGAATACCTCCATGAAAAACCTTTGTATATGGCAAAGATGAGCAGACCTTCAAATGCAGCTACAAGCAGCCACTGAAGTGTTTGACTCGACTCCCCTATGACATAGTTTCCAATAAAAACAATCGGAATCATGAGTAAAATAAGTGCTCCAAATGAAAAAATGCCTGTGTAAGGATTGTTCCGATCAAGCGGAAGTAAAATACCTACCACATAAAAGAGCGCAGTGGCATTGCATAAGACAGCGGCCCCAATCAATACGTTCCAAACCTGATCAGGAAGCGTCAGCGTTGTCAGCATGAAGATTGCAATTTGCAGTACACCAACAAGCAAAAGCCCGATAAACTTATACAGAGCCACTTCCCACGATCTTAGACCAAATGTTTTGTACATCCCCAGCATTCGTTTATCATTGCCAAATGAATTGAAGGCGGTTAATCCAGCAAGAGCACAGAGAACAAAAAATGCTTCTTCTTCAAAACGGAATCCAAATTGATAACGGACGAATAAGATCACAATGAGGAGAATGAGAAAGTTTAAAATGTTTTCTTCATTTCGCACCTGTGATTTCATTTCCTTTACAATAAGTGACCATTTTTTTGAAGAAGAGAACGGCAGTTTGTTTAAGAAGGTTAACGCTTTTTTCTCTGCCATAATCGGCATCATCGCAAGGGAAAGAAATGCACCGCTCGCCGATAAAAGGATAAACAGAATCAAAATTGCATAGTTTACCCCTTCAGGAGACATTCCTTGAGCCGCTAAGAAAAACGGTGCTGTAAAATACATCAAATGATAATCAAACTGTATATATGATTGCTGAATTTGACTGATATCAAAATGCGTCATTCCATACGCTACAACCAGTGCTAATAAAACAAAGATCGCTGCAAATTTTTGCAACGGTAATTTTAATTTCAGAATGACCAAATACGTCATATTATAAATGAGTTGCAAAAGCATTAAGACAAAAAGCGATTGCAAAATCACCATCAAAAAGAACGTAAAGATAAAGAAAATACCTATTCCCTGGGCAATAAAATTAGGTAAAAGCAGAATACCGATAAAAAATAAAACAAGTCCTGCCACTACTGTCACCATCGGAATAAAGTAACCAAGGCTTTTCTGAAAGGTAGAAAGCGGGAACCAGCTGAGCTGCATAGAAAAACGGTCTTGCTCAGGCGTTCTGACCTTGATCAAAATGAATAACAGGCTAGTAAAGATGGATGCATTGATCGCCATTGACACAACGAGTAATCCTAGTGAGCGCTCATCGCCATTTAAGAAAGCCTTCATAAAGACACCCGTAAAACTGTATCCGATGATGGCGCCCATTGTGACGGCAAATAAAAAGAATAAGATCACAATGATCCGCTTCGTCTGAGTATCAAAGAGCTTATACATCTCCTGCTGCCACATTTTAAGCATCACTCTAGAAATGATTAATGATTTCATCAAAATGTGCACCCCTATCACTTAACATTGAAGCTTTCAGAAACACCTGTTCCAATGTGCTTGATTGATACTTCTCTTTTAAGGCTGAGACCGTTCCTTCATCCATTTTATTTCCCTTAGAAATAATGGCGATTTTGTGGCACAGCTCTTCCGCTGAAAGCATATCATGCGTTGAAAGCAAGATCGCACCATGGTGCTCAGCATAACGCTTCATCAGTTTCTTTGTGTTTATAACCGCTTCAATATCAAGTCCTCTAAAGGGCTCATCCATGATCACCAATTGACTATCAAGCATAAAGGCGGCAATCAGCTGTGTCTTTTTTTTCATACCATGTGAATAGGTTTCAATCGGTCTTGATAAAGCCGAGTCCATATCAAACAGTTCAATTAGTTGATTTCTTCTATGAATTGTTTTACATTCATACATAGAAGAAACAAAATCTAAATATTCAGCCCCAGTCAATGCTTCAGGGAGCAGCAGATCATCTGGAACATAGGCTACTTGTTTTTTAAAGGATGGTTCGTCATTTGTGACATCCTGCAACAGAATCGTTCCTTCTGTATGCTTAATGATGCCGAGTATACAGTTAATCATCGTTGTTTTACCAGAACCATTCGGTCCAGCAACAGCAACGATTTGATGAGGGTCGATTTTTAAATGAAAATCATTGACAGCAGTCACGTTATTTTTATACGTCTTGGTTAATTTCTCGATCGTAAACATATAACCTCCAAGTGTCTGCATATTCTTTAAAAACAGATCAGGCTAAACCGCCCGCCACAGACGGTTTAGCCTTGGTGTCATTTCATAGAAGTAAAAAGATGAATCCTAAGTATAGCTACTTACATTCAATTTGGACTTTTAAGCCACTTTCCCACTGAACGGCTCCTGTAAAGCTACCCTTGCCGTTTGCTAAACACCAAACTGCTGCTCCTAGAACAACTGTTGCTCCCAATCCAAGAAGGACAGCAACAAATACTAAGAACCAAGCTTGGTCCATAATAGCAGGTTCCATAGTGGAATAGTCAACTTGCGGCGCTGCATAAGTCATACTTTTCACCTCCCAGCTTATGATGATCGTATCATAGGCTCTACTCTCCAAACATCAACAGAAGATCCCATTTTTGACCGAACGTACTTTCGGATAAAATGTGACTTTTTATTCAATTCTTCACTTTCAAGTACAGAACCCCTATCTTATTAGCTAGATTTTTTCGCTCCTTAAGAACCACAAAACCCATATAATGGCAATTGAACCATCTTTTTTCTTCTTTTTTTGAAATAGTCCATTTTTATCAATCCCTTTATATATTCTTTCTTTTTTGTGAAATAGCAAGAATTCCCCCGATATATCAGATAAAAAGGTCCTAATTATATGTCGTTAACACACCATTTACGAAATATTTACTGATAATTCCGATAAAAGAGTGAGTCTATTTCCCTTCTTCTCTTGTCACTTAAAATATGTATATACAAGAAAGTCCATTGGGAAAAAAGCCCTTTCTTTTCTTGAGTAACATCCAACATATGATTCGCTTCTTTTTATGAAAAAACAACTTACAGCATAGACATTCCCATGATTTCACTAGTTGGCAATGATTGATTGCTTTCAAAAAAACTGATCCGTACTCTCTAATGAAACAATCCCTCTTTTCATCCAGCGTATCCACACCCTTCCTCATTGAAATTAAAAAAGCCCATCAAATTTATTTATTATTTTTTCAGATTTATCTAAAAAATGATTGACCAAGCTCGAAACAAGATTTATAGTCTTATTAAATATTTCTTATCAAAGTAGTTGGTTTTATCTAACAAAAGGAGGATACACACATGTCAGAAGAACGTCCATTCCGTTTAGAAACAAAAGCCATTCACGCAGGTCAGGAGCTTGATTCAGCAACCTATTCAAGAGCCGTGCCTATTTACCAAACAAGCTCTTTCGGTTTTAGAGATAGTGAGCATGCGGCGAATTTATTCGGACTGCAGGAACCCGGAAATATTTATTCTCGCATTATGAACCCCACAAATGACGTCTTTGAAAAACGGATCGCCGAGCTTGAGGGCGGCATTGGTGCACTTGCTGTCTCTTCTGGACAAGCAGCGACCACTTATTCTATTTTAAATATTGCAGGAGCTGGTGACGAAATTGTATCCTCAAGCAGCCTTTATGGAGGCACCTACAATCTGTTTGCTCATACGCTTAAAAAGCTCGGCATTACAGTGAAATTTGTCGATTCATCCAACCTTGGAGAACTCGAAGCAGCGATTACAGACAAAACGAAGGCAGTGTATGCAGAGAGTATTGGGAATCCTAAAGGCGACATTCTACATATTGAAGCCATCTCAGCCATTGCACACAAGCACCACATTCCGCTTATTGTGGACAATACGCTCGCAAGCCCATATTTATTAAGACCGATTGAGTTTGGCGCAGACATTGTCGTCCATTCCGCTACAAAATTCATTGGCGGTCATGGTACATCAATTGGCGGTGTCATTGTCGATAGCGGCAAGTTTCCTTGGGCCGACAGTGATAAGTTCAAAGGGCTGACTGAACCAGATCCAAGTTATCACGGCCTGACGTATACCGAAGCAATTGGAGAAGCGGCTTATATCACAAAAGCACGTGTGCAGCTCTTACGGGATTTAGGAGCAGCCTTGTCACCTTTCAACTCATTTTTACTTCTGCAAGGCCTAGAAACTTTGCATCTGCGTCTCGAGCGACATAGTGAAAATGCGTTAAAAACAGCGCAATTCTTACAAGATCACCCTCTTGTAGATTGGGTAAGCTACCCAGGTCTTGAAAGCCATGAATCTTATGAGCTTGCTCAAACCTATTTACCAAAAGGACAAGGCGCCATTCTCACATTCGGTATTAAAGGTGGACGAGAAGCAGGTAAAAAGCTTATTGATTCAGTTAAACTTTTCTCACATCTCGCAAATGTGGGCGATTCTAAATCATTGATCATTCATCCTGCCAGCACAACGCATCAGCAATTAAGTGAAGCAGAACAAAAAGCGACAGGCGTGACACCAGAGCTCATTCGTTTATCTGTTGGAACAGAAGCGATTGAAGACATTATTGCAGATCTTGAACAGGCGATCAAAAAAAGCCAGGCTGAATGAAATAGAAAAAGCACACCTGGGACTGACCCCGTAAGATGAGACAAATAAAAAACACCTTCAAGTTTGAAAATGGATCGTTGTGATCCGAAATAAAACATGGAGGTGTTTTTTCTATGGGGACAAGAGTGAGTTATCCGGTTGAAGTCAAACAGAAGGCTGTAGAAATGAGATTGGCAGGCGTACCTATGAAAGAGATCATGCAGAAATTGAATATCAAGAATAAGACGCAGGTTCAGACATGGGTGAGGTGGCATAAGGCTGGGGATACACACCGGTTCGAACAGCCTGTTGGAAAACAATATACCTATGGAAAGGGTCCCGAGTACTCTTCCGAATTAGAGAGACTGCAGGCAGAAAATCGCTATTTGAGTCAACAGAATGAAGTGTTAAAAAAGTACAACGAATTGGAAAGGAAGTTGATAAGGAAACGTCAATCAAACTGGTAGAAGAATTTCACAAAACGATGACGGTACAGGACATCTGTGTCCATTTAGGCATCTTACGTACTTCGTATTATAGATGGAAAAAGGATCTGACTCAGAATCATTCTAAAAGACAACTAGAGAAACAGGTCGGCACGTTGTGCCGAAAGCACAAATATCGATATGGTTATCGAAAAATCACAGCCATACTAAAAATGAGAATGCGTATTAACCATAAAACTGTTCAACGTATCATGCAGAAAAACCAGTGGCAATGCCGGGTTAAAATGAAAAAGCGTAAGAAGAATGGGCAGCCCTATGCCGTGGCCGGTAACATACTGGATCGGAACTTTCAGTCTGATCGCCCTCTTGAAAAACTAGTAACGGACATCACGTATTTGCCTTATGGACAGAAACAATTGTACCTTTCCAGTATATTGGATTTATATAATGGAGAAGTGATTGCTTTTACGATTGGTGATAAGCAGGACACAGACTTTATCTTAAACACACTTAATCAGCTCCCAGCACTGCCTGAGAATTGCGTGTTACATAGCGATCAAGGTTCTGTATATACATCTTACGAGTATCAGAAAGCTGTTCATATAAAAGGCATTACCATGAGCATGTCCCGTAAAGGGACGCCCGCTGATAATGCCTCCATCGAATCGTTTCATTCCTCACTAAAGTCTGAAACGTTCTATCTTAACAGGATTGACCGCACTACGACCAGCATCGTAGAACGCACTGTCAAAGAATACATTTATTATTATAACAACATTCGTATTCAAACGAAACTAAACAACCAATCACCGATAAACTATCGGCAATTGGCTGTATAAAGGTGTTTTGATCCCTGTCTCAAAAACGGGGGTCAGTCCCGTCCCCCCTCTGTGTGCTTTTTTATGTTTCATTCATTATTGAGTAGTCGAACGTCTTGGAAAGGATAGAACACAAATGATGTCGTTCCTTGAATATCACTCTTTGTAAAAAGACCTAAGCCATTGCGACTGTCCATTGAGTTTTGACGGTTGTCACCCATGACAAAATACTTGCCTTTTGGAACGGTAAGTGGACCAAAATCAGGTGTCAGCAAGATGCCATCTGCGGCTGCTTTCTTTTTGTTTGACGCTAAGTAAGGCTCTGCCACCTTTTGACCATTGACATACAGCTGGTCATTTTTCATTTCAATTTTATCACCAGGTAAACCAATTAATCGTTTAACATAATGAGTACTGCGGTCTTCCCCATCAAGAACAATGATCTGTCCCCGCTTATAATCACCGAAGTAATCAACTGTTTTATTCACAAAAACCCGCTCTGTATCTTGTAATGTTGGTTGCATTGAAGTCCCTTTTACAATATACGGTGCGAATAAAAAGTTACGAATGATAAAAACGGCAATGAATGCGATTAAGATCGCTTTGAGCCAGCCCCATACTTCTGATTTCTTTTTTTGTGTTTTTGTATTTGTTGTCATAAGCTCCTCCTGAAATCCCCTAGGACGAAATGAGTTCCGCTAGCTGCACGCCAGCATCACGCTTGTATCACCCTAAATATAAACATAATTTGCCAACAAATCAAGCGATGAGAGAGAAAAAGGCAAGCACCCTTCTGTGCTTGCCCAAAACTCAGTTACTTAGTAGAAGAATCCTCTTCTTTTTCTTTTGATTTACCATAGAAATAATCAGATGGATTCACTGGTTTAAAATCAGACAGCTTATGGAATCGAAGAAGATCCCTATAAAGCACTTTATCTGAAAGGCTTAACTGATTATCGACACGGGCTTTAATCGCCTCTGTCTTTTTATTTTGTTTCACAACTTTACCTGTTTTTGTATCATAGACAGTGTTATCTACAAGTGTATATTTTGGTGTCACATAGTTTCCGTTACGGAATGCAACAGTTTGATCATGTTTCTTAGAGAATAGATCTGTTCCAAAATTCACATACTCATTTGAATCAATACCTTGTAAGTGAAGAAGCGTAGGCATCACGTCTACTTCACCACCATACGTATGGTTCACGCCGCCCTGTTTGCCAGGAATACGAATCATGAGTGGTACACGCTGGTTTTGAGCATTTTGATAAGGTGTAATTTCTTTCCCTTGAATTTCGCTCATTGCACGGTTATGGTTTTCAGAAATTCCGTTGTGATCACCATATAATAAAATGACAGAGTCTTTATACATACCTGATTTTTTCAAGTCTTTAAAGAATTGCTCTAATGACTCATCTAGATACCTTGCTGTTTGGAAGTAGTTATCTACTGTTTTGTCACCAGTTGTTGCCTTAGCAATCGTCGCATCTTTTTCATCTAAATTAAATGGATAGTGATTAGTCAATGTCATTAAATGTGCATAAAATGGCTTTTTCATTGATTCTAGCATCGGGATTGATTCTTTGAAGAATGGTTTATCCTTCAGACCCATATTCACAAGATTTTCTTCATCCATGTTGTAATGTGAAGCATCGAAGAATTGATCATATCCCATATGTTTATAAATCGTGTCACGGTTCCAGAAAGATTTATAGTCGCCATGAAGCACTGCGCTCGTATAGCCTGCTTTTTGATCTAGGATAGCAGGGAGTGATTGGTAAGTATTTTCACCTTTTGTCACAAACGCTGCTCCCTCTGGCAAGCCGAACATACTATTATCCATCATCAGTTCAGCATCAGCTGTCTTTCCTTGACCTGTCTGATGGAAGAAGTTATCGAAATACGTAAAGTCCTCTTTCCCATGAGCCAGCTTGTTTAAAAACGGTGTCACTTCTTCTCCATTTAGTTTGTAGTCAATTAAGAAAGACTGGAAGCTTTCTAAATGGATTTTAATGATGTTTTTCCCTTTTGCTTTACCGAAATACTCTGCGTTTGGCTTCGCATAGTGAGAAGCTGTATAGTTTACAACATCCGTTAAATCTTCACTGCTCGCATTTGCTACCTGTGTTGCATTTTGTGCTGATTGTACTCCGTCATAAATCGTATAATTATAAACACCTAAATATTTGACAACATACTTATGATCAAATGTTCTTGTTAATAATTCTGGACGGTCCTTTTCAGCTAAATGAAGGTTTACAAAGAACAGTCCTACACCTGCAGCCACAATCAACAGTGCAAATGTCTTTTTCATTTGAAATTTCTTCACTTCTGGTCTCCAGATCACAATCGCAATCAAGATAATGATATCAAGGAAATATAAAAGGTCATGCGGCTTAATACTAGATAACACACCGCCAGTCATGCCTCCTCCAAGATTGCCTGCTTGCTTCATTGTGGAGAAAGTCAAAAAGTCATCAAAGAAACGATAGTACGCTACATTCGCATATAAAAGTGCGGTCATAATAAAGTCAATCACAATTAATACAATGGCAGATTTACGACCCTTCAAAAAGAGAGCCAGTCCCAAAAACACAATGGCTGAACTAAATGGATTTAATAAGAGAAGACCCTCTTGAAAAGAACCTTTCACTCCTAAATTAAAGTCCATTTTGTAGGCTGCATACGATTTCGCCCAAAATAAAAGGACAGCCAATACAAAAAAGCTATATTTGTTCGCAAATATTTTTTTCATAAAACCTCTTCTTTCTTATTATCGTTCTGATATAAATGAAATCATAAAAAATTTACATTGATTTTGCAAATGTAAATCTTCTTCACCAAGCATTCCCGATGCTCTGTTTCCGCCGGATATGTGTGCTCCGTTAATATAACGTGTGAGAAGCATCATAGGTTTCAAAAAAAATACGAGTAAATAAAAGGAAAAATATCCATTTACATTTCATTTACACACACTTTGCAATTCAATAGATGAAGAAGGGTTTGTAAATCACTCAGTACTACTTTACTTTTTTCATCTATTCGTGTCAAAGTAATTATAAAGAAAAGGAAGAATCACCTAGGCTTTTCGACTTATTTACCCAAATATATACAAAATTCGATACATAACATATTCGTATTTATTGTGACTCAACCTCCAATCATCCATGTATTTTCTCTCTTTCTGACAATCTAAAAAAGTTTTAAGCAAAAAAAGCTTGATTTCTCCTCCTCATGTGCGGTGTGATAAAGATATAGATTTTCAACAAATCAGGCTGGAGGACATCACATGAAACATAACAAACAAATTAACGCATTTAAAAAACGATTTTCAGAAGAAATAGATCACATCATTGCTGTCACAGGACCTTCAGGAGTAGGTGCAGGAAAAGCCGGACAGGAAGCTCTTTGGACCGCTTCTATTCCACTGATTGCATGGAAGGAAAAAGACTTCGTTACAACAGAAAACATAAGACTCTGCTGGTTAACAGATGAAGAGGGATTAAGGGAAAAGCAGGCACAATTACATAAAGAATCAATCGTGACACTTCAGGTCCGAAAAGGTGAAGGTGAGTTCATGCTTGTATCACTCATCGATACAGATACACAGGATGAAGAGCTGCAAGAGATACTAGAAGAAGCCCAAAAACCTGTCTTTTATCATGATGACCTGTTGGGCACCTTTGAATTAGTGAAAGGACTAGACTTATTTGAAACAACGATCCAGTGGAGTAATCAAGAATGCCTGCTCTACTTCAACCTCGAAGAAGATGAAAAAGTAAACGACTCTCTTCGAACCGCTAGACAACTCATGAAAGAGGAGACCACATGGGATGCTTCTATTAAATCATTTGCAGCAAATCAGCTGCTTGAATTAGCTAAAGACTGGCAGGAGCAAGATGACTCCGCTGAAACACAAGAAGAGCTTACGCTGGATCACTTTATAAGCCGCATCTCACTTGAAAGTCTGCATGCTTACCCAGATGGAGAGTTTGAAGTCTACTGTCATGACGGTGATTTATTTTGGGGACATGTCATCATTGTCTCAGGCAATATCAATGGCACGTTTCAAGATGCCCACATTGCAGGCTAAAGATTGGCGGGATAAATAATGGAGATCAAGGCTTTTCATGAATTAAAGCAAATTGGAAAAACACCCGTCGTGGCTAAGATTGGCGGCTTTCGTCCTGATCCAGCAGCACACAGCTGGTTTGCCGGTCATTTCTTCATCCACCCTGATCAAGGCTGGCCCATAGATCAAGATGGCGTCATGATTCCGATCTTACAAATTTATTTACCTGAAGTGCCAGGAGGATTGAACGAATTCAATGAATGTAAAATGATTCAAATCTTTCTCAACCAGAAAGCACTTCCGATGGATATTACCAAAAACGGCGAGTGCTGGAAGCTCATTGAATATGCAGATATGGAAGGATTAGAAGTAGTTGAAACTCCTGAAGAAGTGAGAGGACTCAAACCCTTTCAAATCCAATGGAAGGAAAGTGAGCAAGAAGACTACCCTTGCTGGGAAGAAGCGTGGTCATACGTCGATTTATCAGAAGTAAATGAAAGTGATGAAGCGACAGAACACTTCTTTGATCAATACACCAATTATTCGTTCACAAAAATCGGTGGATATGGGGCGTATATTCAATCCCCACCCCATCAACAACAAGGCGAATTCATGCTGCAAATCGCCTCAGAAGAAAAACCCCGGTTCATGATTGGTGATAATGGCACGATGTATTTCTATTACGACAAAGACACAAAAGAATGGTTTATGCATTGGGATTGTTTTTAAAGTTTTATTGAATGAAACCTTTCCTCCTTCTAAGCGTAGGAAATAATATGGAAGGAGGAACCAACATGGGATTCATTTTCGATATCTTGTCACTTGCTGTATATATCCCTTTTCTACAGGTAGATGAAGAGGATATCTCTAGAAACGCAGCCCATCTCAAAAAATATAGCTGGTTTCATGAGTTATTAAATGATCCAGCTTACAGGCATCTCATCATTTATCATCCAGATGTCCGCCAAGTCATTGGCAGATGTAACACAGATAAACTTCATCAGAAGCGATACAACTTAAAATGTGAACGTAAAGTGCTGAAAGCATTACGTCGTGCCAAGTAAATGGACAAAAGGGCCGCACTTTCCTGTGGCTCTTTTCATCGTTCTCTAAGAAAACATTTGACGCCTGGACAACTCTCCCCGTATATTATGTATAAATCCATCTTTTTCATAGAAAAGGGGGCTTTACATGCGTTTGTTTAAGTACTGGAGAAAAAAGCAGCCTAAACAACAGATCATCTCAGAAATGAAAGAAGACAGCATCCCAATCAACTTCTCCGCACTTCCCTTTGGTACAGACACAGTAGATGATTTTTTGTTCAACTTAGACCTCACCTCGAAGCTCACAGATCCCTATAAAGAAACAGATCCGAACAAATGAACCTATCCTCATCCAATCCTGGATGATTTTTTTATACTCGATGAAAGGTGTGTCACATGAAAACATATTATATCGTCAGACACTGCCAAGCAACTGAACAATCCGAGGATGCGTATTTAACGCCACAAGGCATCGCACAATCTCATGCACTAGCACAGTTCTTTTCCGGCATTCACCTCAATAAGATCATCTCAAGTCCCTATAAGCGAGCGATCCAAACCATTGAGCCTCTTGCTCATGCAAAACAACTCGAGGTACAAATTGATCAGCGTCTCTCTGAACGTGTGTTAAGCAGCAAACCAATGGACGATTGGTATGAGAAACTAAAGCTCAGTTTTACGGACTTGCATATGACCTGTGAAGGCGGAGAATCGAGCCAAGAAGCGATGAATCGTATTGTAGAGGCACTCTATGAACAAATAAAATTAGGAAAAAATCATACTCTATTCGTCACACATGGCAATCTTATGAGCCTGCTTCTTAAACATGCCGATCCCACGATTGGATTCAAAGAGTGGGAGAAGCTAAGTAATCCAGATGTCTATGTCCTGAAATATTTCAAACCAGATCATATAGAAATAGAGCGTATATGGCATAAATAAACGGCAGAATGAATTCTGCCGTTTCCTCATCTATTGTTAATAATAAAAAGCCTCTACCCACTCATACGGCTTCTTACGCTCCGCACACCATTTCATGAATCCTCTTGTCTCCGTTTGCTGAAATTTCTTCCAGTCCGATAAAAGCTGATCATAATAGGCTGCTTGTTTTTCAACATTGGTACGAATCCTTTTATCTTCGATCAGCATCATGACATCTTCAATGCCTTGAATTCGCTCTTGATCTTTCTCATAGGTGCTTAAATAAAGATCTTCATGTATATGATGAAACGAATACCACAAAGCCGATAAATAGGTTTCGCAAATTTGTACAATGACACGCTGCTCCTTGCTACCTCCAAGCTCTAGTGCCTTCAATAAATAGGGCAGCCCTTCTCCCTGATGCACAAACAAGCCCTGCCAGCGATACGGTCTCACATCCATAGGATCAACCTTCTCCCACTCTTGCATAACAGGCTGAATCACCCCAATGATCAATGGATACACAAGCAAATGATGACCATCCTCAAACCGTTCAATCTTTTCAAACAGCCAAGCAACAAATGAACGCCGTGCTGCAAATTCGCTCTCCTTCATTTCTTCAACAAAAAACCGAAGAACCTTTAACGCATCTTTACGCAGACCCTGTTCTTTCTTCACACAGTACTGTCTAAAAAGCGGATAATCATGTGATCCCTCGTCTTCAATGATGGTCTGTAATATCGTCTTCATTTGCAAGTTAACAACTCCACCTTTTTACATTCTTTCTATTTCTCATTTATCTTTGAATCATAAACCTGATTCCTTAACACTGATTCACCCATTCTAAATAACGCCTTTGAATCACTTTTTTGATTTTATCGTAGTTCTCCCAACTATCTTTAACATAATATACGCCTTCAGCTTCTGGAAATGTCTCCTCCTTATTTAAGCATGATAAGAGTGGTATAAACACCTAATTGGTCTTTGACTTTTAGAAGGCCCTTGGCATCCTCAAATCCATTCTTTTCGGTGTTCATGAATGAATTGAATGTCTTTTTGATAATGTTCAAGGTGCCCCTCATGAATCATTTTTTGAAAAGCTATATCACCTTCACTCGCTTTTCGTTTCATGTACTGACATAACCCTTTTAAACGCAGCAGCACCATATCCACATAATCTTCTGCTATTTCCTCACCATAAGCTTCAAAAAACAGTTTCACTCTATGCTTTATCTGGTCTGCATGTTCTGATGAATGGTAGTTCACGATCTCTCCTGTTTCTGTGCGAAAAAACCTACTGAGAGGTACACAAGTATACAGAGTATATGCGATATCCCACAGCCTTGGACCAGGAGCAGCTACATCAAAATCAATGATTCCTACTGGTTTTTCATTATTGAAAATGATATTGTACATAGCAAAATCATTATGGCACACAACCTCTATGTTGTTAGGCGTATTGTCCATTCGTTCCCAATCGTCTGAAATGGGAAAATCACGAACAGCATCATGATACAGTCTAAGCATTCTCGCTATTTCTTTTAAGGCATGGTGAGAGCACATGTATTCTTTTAAGGGATCATGACCGGCTACGCCTTCAATGAAGGACAATATCTCTCTACCTTTTTCATCAACCCCTAAAAACTTTGGAGCATAGGAGAAATTCTTTTGTTCTAAATGCTTTAGCAGCTTTTGTATATTGATATTGTCTGACTTTACTTCTCGACGAACCGTATCTCCAGAACGATATACGTTCGAGACATTGCCACCTGTCAATAACTCTTCATGATCATTTTGTTTTTTCATAAATTCTCCCCTCAAATTGGGTCACAATGATGATGTTAGCTAAAGATGTGTATGTACCCACAAATATTCATTTAGTTACACAAAAGTATTTCACTGTTTTATGTGAATGCGCTATCCCATTTTGTTTCCTTACATGGTTAAATGTATCTTATCAAATGTTGCAAATCATCTAAAGATTATTCTGCTAAAAGAAGTACATGCACATTATTTTCTAATAGGTTTCTATTTTTATCTAAATAACTCATTTAAACCACAAAAAAACGTTTCACCACAAGGGTGAAACGTTAGGTTGACGGTAAAAACCGATCATGAAATTATTAATAGATACCGGTGGCCGGGGTCGAACCGGCACTCCGTGAGGAACACGATTTTGAGTCGTGCGCGTCTGCCAATTCCGCCACACCGGCATGATCATTAAAGAGCGCAACTTATGATAAAAAACATGGTGCCGAGGGCCGGACTTGAACCGGCACGGTAGTCACCTACCGCAGGATTTTAAGTCCTGTGTGTCTGCCAATTCCACCACCCCGGCAGTCTTTTCAAAAAGGCGACACCCGGATTTGAACCGGGGATAAAGGTTTTGCAGACCTCTGCCTTACCACTTGGCTATGCCGCCATTATTGGAGCGGAAGACGGGATTCGAACCCGCGACCCCCACCTTGGCAAGGTGGTGTTCTACCACTGAACTACTTCCGCGAATCAACTGGGCTAGCTGGATTCGAACCAACGCATGACGGAGTCAAAGTCCGTTGCCTTACCGCTTGGCTATAGCCCAATAATAAAATGGGGCGATTGATGGGAATCGAACCCACGAGTGCCAGAGCCACAATCTGGTGCGTTAACCACTTCGCCACAACCGCCATAGATGTTATGAATCATATTAAGAAAATTGGCAGGGGCAGTAGGAATCGAACCCACACCGGAGGTTTTGGAGACCTCTGTTCTACCTTTAAACTATGCCCCTATGAAAATAAAAATGGTGGAGGGGGGCGGATTCGAACCGCCGAACCCGGAGGGAGCGGATTTACAGTCCGCCGCGTTTAGCCACTTCGCTACCCCTCCACATTTGGAAAACAGTGCCGGCAAGAGGACTTGAACCCCCAACCTACTGATTACAAGTCAGTTGCTCTACCAATTGAGCTACACCGGCAAATAGTGGTGGCTCGGGACGGAATCGAACCGCCGACACACGGATTTTCAGTCCGTTGCTCTACCAACTGAGCTACCGAGCCAAGTATTTATTTTAAAAATGGCGGTCCGGACGGGACTCGAACCCGCGACCTCCTGCGTGACAGGCAGGCATTCTAACCAACTGAACTACCGGACCATTTTGGTTGCACTCAATGAGCACTCCCCATTGGTGTATAAAATAATTTGGTTGCGGGGGCAGGATTTGAACCTGCGACCTTCGGGTTATGAGCCCGACGAGCTACCGAACTGCTCCACCCCGCGATGATATAAAAGATATGGTGGAGGATGACGGGCTCGAACCGCCGACCCTCTGCTTGTAAGGCAGATGCTCTCCCAGCTGAGCTAATCCTCCGAATAAAAAACACTGGTGTATATTCTATAAAATGGTGACCCGTACGGGATTCGAACCCGTGTTACCGCCGTGAAAGGGCGGTGTCTTAACCGCTTGACCAACGGGCCCTTTATTATGTAAATTGTGGCGGAGAGCAAGGGATTCGAACCCTTGAGACGGGGTTACCGCCTACACGATTTCCAATCGTGCTCCTTCGGCCACTCGGACAGCTCTCCAAATTGGCTCCGCAGGTAGGATTCGAACCTACGACCGATCGGTTAACAGCCGATAGCTCTACCACTGAGCTACTGCGGAATGAAGAAAGCCTGGCGATGTCCTACTCTCACAGGGGGAGACCCCCAACTACCATCGGCGCTGAAGAGCTTAACTTCCGTGTTCGGTATGGGAACGGGTGTGACCTCTTCGCCATCATCACCAGACAATTTAGTGACAAAAGATATTATACTATGTATTGAAAATAAATCAAGAGATATTTAAAAAATGTTCTCTCAAAACTAGATAACAATGTTCAAGCTTCACATTAGAATATAGGTTAAGTCCTCGATCTATTAGTATCTGTCAGCTCCACGTGTCACCACGCTTCCACCTCAGACCTATCAACCTGATCATCTTTCAGGGATCTTACTTCCTTGCGGAATGGGAAATCTCATCTTGAGGGGGGCTTCATGCTTAGATGCTTTCAGCACTTATCCCGTCCGCACATAGCTACCCAGCGATGCCCTTGGCAGAACAACTGGTACACCAGCGGTGCGTCCATCCCGGTCCTCTCGTACTAAGGACAGCTCCTCTCAAATTTCCTGCGCCCGCGACGGATAGGGACCGAACTGTCTCACGACGTTCTGAACCCAGCTCGCGTACCGCTTTAATGGGCGAACAGCCCAACCCTTGGGACCGACTACAGCCCCAGGATGCGATGAGCCGACATCGAGGTGCCAAACCTCCCCGTCGATGTGGACTCTTGGGGGAGATAAGCCTGTTATCCCCGGGGTAGCTTTTATCCGTTGAGCGATGGCCCTTCCATGCGGAACCACCGGATCACTAAGCCCGACTTTCGTCCCTGCTCGACTTGTAGGTCTCGCAGTCAAGCTCCCTTGTGCCTTTACACTCTGCGAATGATTTCCAACCATTCTGAGGGAACCTTTGGGCGCCTCCGTTACATTTTAGGAGGCGACCGCCCCAGTCAAACTGCCCACCTGACACTGTCTCCCTGCCCGATAAGGGCAGCGGGTTAGAAGGTCAATACAGCCAGGGTAGTATCCCACCGATGCCTCCACCGAAGCTAGCGCTCCGGTTTCCAAGGCTCCTACCTATCCTGTACAAGCTGTACCAACATTCAATATCAGGCTGCAGTAAAGCTCCACGGGGTCTTTCCGTCCTGTCGCGGGTAACCTGCATCTTCACAGGTACTATAATTTCACCGAGTCTCTCGTTGAGACAGTGCCCAGATCGTTGCGCCTTTCGTGCGGGTCGGAACTTACCCGACAAGGAATTTCGCTACCTTAGGACCGTTATAGTTACGGCCGCCGTTTACTGGGGCTTCAATTCGCACCTTCGCTTACGCTAAGCGCTCCTCTTAACCTTCCAGCACCGGGCAGGCGTCAGCCCCTATACTTCGCCTTACGGCTTCGCAGAGACCTGTGTTTTTGCTAAACAGTCGCCTGGGCCTATTCACTGCGGCTTCTCGGGGCTTTAACACCCTAAGAAGCACCCCTTCTCCCGAAGTTACGGGGTCATTTTGCCGAGTTCCTTAACGAGAGTTCTCTCGATCACCTTAGGATTCTCTCCTCGCCTACCTGTGTCGGTTTGCGGTACGGGCACCTCTCACCTCGCTAGAGGCTTTTCTTGGCAGTGTGGAATCAGGAACTTCGCTACTAAATTTCGCTCGCCATCACAGCTCAGCCTTTACGGGAAACGGATTTGCCTATTTCCCAGCCTAACTGCTTGGACGCGGATATCCAATACCGCGCTTACCCTATCCTCCTGCGTCCCCCCATTGCTCAAATGGTGAGGAGGTGGTACAGGAATATCAACCTGTTGTCCATCGCCTACGCCTTTCGGCCTCGGCTTAGGTCCCGACTAACCCTGAGCGGACGAGCCTTCCTCAGGAAACCTTAGGCATTCGGTGGACGGGATTCTCACCCGTCTTTCGCTACTCATACCGGCATTCTCACTTCTAAGCGCTCCACCAGTCCTTCCGGTCTGACTTCACAGCACTTAGAACGCTCTCCTACCACTGTTCGTAAGAACAGTCCGCAGCTTCGGTGATACGTTTAGCCCCGGTACATTTTCGGCGCAGAGTCACTCGACCAGTGAGCTATTACGCACTCTTTAAATGGTGGCTGCTTCTAAGCCAACATCCTGGTTGTCTAAGCAACTCCACATCCTTTTCCACTTAACGTATACTTTGGGACCTTAGCTGGCGGTCTGGGCTGTTTCCCTTTCGACTACGGATCTTATCACTCGCAGTCTGACTCCCAAGGATAAGTCATCGGCATTCGGAGTTTGACTGAATTCGGTAACCCGGTAGGGGCCCCTAGTCCAATCAGTGCTCTACCTCCGAGACTCTTACCTTGAGGCTAGCCCTAAAGCTATTTCGGAGAGAACCAGCTATCTCCAGGTTCGATTGGCATTTCACCCCTACCCACACCTCATCCCCGCACTTTTCAACGTGCGTGGGTTCGGGCCTCCATTCAGTGTTACCTGAACTTCACCCTGGACATGGGTAGATCACCTGGTTTCGGGTCTACGACCACGTACTCATGCGCCCTATTCAGACTCGCTTTCGCTGCGGCTCCGCATCTTCTGCTTAACCTTGCACGGGATCGTAACTCGCCGGTTCATTCTACAAAAGGCACGCCATCACCCTTTAACGGGCTCTGACTACTTGTAGGCACACGGTTTCAGGATCTATTTCACTCCCCTTCCGGGGTGCTTTTCACCTTTCCCTCACGGTACTGGTTCACTATCGGTCACTAGGGAGTATTTAGCCTTGGGAGATGGTCCTCCCGGATTCCGACGGAATTTCACGTGTTCCGCCGTACTCAGGATCCACTCTGGAGAGAACAACATTTCAGTTACAGGGCTGTTACCTTCTTTGGCGGGCCTTTCCAGACCTCTTCGCTTATATCGTTCCTTTGTAACTCCGTATAGAGTGTCCTACAACCCCAAGAGGCAAGCCTCTTGGTTTGGGCTGTTCCCGTTTCGCTCGCCGCTACTCAGGGAATCGCATTTGCTTTCTCTTCCTCCGGGTACTTAGATGTTTCAGTTCCCCGGGTATGCCTTCTCATACTCTATGTATTCAAGTATGGATACTACTCCATTACGAGCAGTGGGTTTCCCCATTCGGAAATCTCCGGATCAAAGCTTGCTTACAGCTCCCCGAAGCATATCGGTGTTCGTCCCGTCCTTCATCGGCTCCTAGTGCCAAGGCATCCACCGTGCGCCCTTTCTAACTTAACCATTTCTTACTTTAGAAAGAATCACTATGTGTGATGAACTTTGCATTGCATTCAATGTGAATGTATTACTTATTGTTATCTAGTTTTCAAAGAACAATCCTGTCTCGCTAGAGACATGTTTTGAAGGAATGATCCTTCAAAACTAAACAAGACGAAAACGCACGCTGCTCCATATATCCTTAGAAAGGAGGTGATCCAGCCGCACCTTCCGATACGGCTACCTTGTTACGACTTCACCCCAATCATCTGCCCCACCTTCGGCGGCTGGCTCCATAAAGGTTACCTCACCGACTTCGGGTGTTGCAAACTCTCGTGGTGTGACGGGCGGTGTGTACAAGGCCCGGGAACGTATTCACCGCGGCATGCTGATCCGCGATTACTAGCGATTCCAGCTTCACGCAGTCGAGTTGCAGACTGCGATCCGAACTGAGAACAGATTTATGGGATTGGCTAAACCTTGCGGTCTCGCAGCCCTTTGTTCTGTCCATTGTAGCACGTGTGTAGCCCAGGTCATAAGGGGCATGATGATTTGACGTCATCCCCACCTTCCTCCGGTTTGTCACCGGCAGTCACCTTAGAGTGCCCAACTAAATGCTGGCAACTAAGATCAAGGGTTGCGCTCGTTGCGGGACTTAACCCAACATCTCACGACACGAGCTGACGACAACCATGCACCACCTGTCACTCTGTCCCCGAAGGGAAAGCCCTATCTCTAGGGTTGTCAGAGGATGTCAAGACCTGGTAAGGTTCTTCGCGTTGCTTCGAATTAAACCACATGCTCCACCGCTTGTGCGGGCCCCCGTCAATTCCTTTGAGTTTCAGTCTTGCGACCGTACTCCCCAGGCGGAGTGCTTAATGCGTTAGCTGCAGCACTAAGGGGCGGAAACCCCCTAACACTTAGCACTCATCGTTTACGGCGTGGACTACCAGGGTATCTAATCCTGTTCGCTCCCCACGCTTTCGCTCCTCAGCGTCAGTTACAGACCAGAGAGTCGCCTTCGCCACTGGTGTTCCTCCACATCTCTACGCATTTCACCGCTACACGTGGAATTCCACTCTCCTCTTCTGCACTCAAGTTTCCCAGTTTCCAATGACCCTCCCCGGTTGAGCCGGGGGCTTTCACATCAGACTTAAGAAACCGCCTGCGAGCCCTTTACGCCCAATAATTCCGGACAACGCTTGCCACCTACGTATTACCGCGGCTGCTGGCACGTAGTTAGCCGTGGCTTTCTGGTTAGGTACCGTCAAGGTGCGAGCAGTTACTCTCGCACTTGTTCTTCCCTAACAACAGAGCTTTACGATCCGAAAACCTTCATCACTCACGCGGCGTTGCTCCGTCAGACTTTCGTCCATTGCGGAAGATTCCCTACTGCTGCCTCCCGTAGGAGTCTGGGCCGTGTCTCAGTCCCAGTGTGGCCGATCACCCTCTCAGGTCGGCTACGCATCGTCGCCTTGGTGAGCCATTACCCCACCAACTAGCTAATGCGCCGCGGGTCCATCTGTAAGTGACAGCCGAAACCGTCTTTCATCCTTGAACCATGCGGTTCAAGGAACTATCCGGTATTAGCTCCGGTTTCCCGGAGTTATCCCAGTCTTACAGGCAGGTTACCCACGTGTTACTCACCCGTCCGCCGCTAACATCCGGGAGCAAGCTCCCTTCTGTTCGCTCGACTTGCATGTATTAGGCACGCCGCCAGCGTTCGTCCTGAGCCAGGATCAAACTCTCCGAGGTATGCAGGATGCATATCACACATGCGTTGCTACACGATGTAGCGAACTTAGCATGTGATCATTTCCTGCCTCGTCAGCGTTTGACTGACTACCTATGATATAACATAGGATTTTTTTATAAAAACTCGAATTAACAGGTACGTTTTGTCTTGTTTAGTTTTCAAAGATCATCTTCGCCGTCTCTCAGAGGCGACTTTCTCAATATAACATTTCGACGCCGTGTGCGTCAAGTGTTTTTTAGAATTTCTTTTTGTCAGCTTTTCTTCCAAAAGCAACTTGTTTGCTCGTTAGCGACGTATAATAATATACCATCATAATATTCAGGCGTCAATATCTTTTTTCACAAAATATCCTCGATGATAGATTTTTTGCCCCTTTGTCTCAATCGGCTCCACCTGAACAATTCCTTTTTCCACAAAGAAATCAATCATGACGCTAAGGTCAGGCGTGAAATACTTGAGGTCAGGATGCGCGAGAAGCTCTCCAAAAAGCCATATATCTTGCTGTTCCATGACATGACGCAAATGAGCGGCGCCAATTTCTGCTTTTGAATGGATCAAAAAGTCATTTGCTAAAAATAAAAGTTCCAAACGTTTATGAAGGCTTTCGTGGCTTTCAATGAGTTCTGAATAAAGTTTATATACTTCCGGTTCCATATGACGCACCTGATTCCAAACTGTCACTTCTGGGTGGAAACCTTTATCGATCACTTCAATACGTGCCAAATGATGCAGAGCATGCACAATTGAATTATATGCATCAAGGAATTGATTTGACTCAAAAAATGCTTTTCCTTCTATATATCTGCGAATAAGCTTGCCGTATTCTAAACCGATTTTAAGTTTGCGGTTTGAAAATGGGAATGTACTCAGGTCATCAATTAAGTTGAAAATATATTCATTTCGATCAAATAGGACTTTCCCATTCAAAATCCAATCAATGATTCGGCGGTTTGTGCCAAGGGTGATCCATTCCTTCAACTGCTCATCTGTGACAACATTTAAAGAAGCTGTTTGGTGATCGGATTCATAGTGCTTGATAAATAACGGCTCTTCCGCTTCTTTTACAATGACTAGAAGTGCTGCATCAAAGTTATCCGTCTCAGAAGATACCTTGTGTCTTCTTTCTACTATAATCACAGCCAATGTGTCTGGGTGACTTGCTCTCTCTTGATAAATAGGACGGAGAAGATTTTCCATAGTGATTCCTCCAATACTCGGGTGTAAAGTTCTTCTCTAATGCTATGTATTTCTCCTCATAGAATCAAAATTCCTTCAATTCAAGAAAAAAGATCATTGAATCATTATAAGCAATTTATTCACAAAACTCTATAACTAATTCAAACAGAAAGGTAAAATGTGCTATATTGGAGACAAGGGGGGGCTAGGGATGGCGAAATACTCCAGTAAGATTAATAAAATCAGAACATTTGCACTCAGTTTGGTTTTTGTTGGCTTTCTGATCATGTATATCGGTGTGTTCTTCAAGGAATCGATTTGGCTGTCGACTTTCTTTATGCTGCTCGGCGTCTTATCGATCGGATTGAGTACAGTGGTTTACTTTTGGATCGGTATGCTTTCTACGAAGGCAGTCCGTGTCGTATGTCCAGGCTGTGAGAAGGAAACAAAAGTGCTTGGGCGGGTGGACATGTGCATGCATTGCAGAGAGCCGCTTACACTCGATCCAGCATTAGAAGGCAAAGAGTTTGATGAATCCTACAATCGAAAAAAGTCATAAAAAAAGCTGACCATTTAACCGGTCAGCTTTTTCATTAATGATTTTCTTTTTTCGCACATTCTTGACAAGTCCCATAGATCTCCAAGCGATGATGACTGACTGTAAAGCCCGTCACATGGGATGCAAGCTGTTCAACTTCATCAAGGCCAGGATAATGAAAGTCCACTATTTTTCCGCAGTTTTCACAAATCGCATGGTAATGGTCAGATGTCGCAAAATCAAATCGGCTTGAGGAATCACCGTACGTTAATTCCTTTACTAATCCAGATTCCCGGAAGACTCGTAAATTGTTGTAAACCGTTGCGACACTCATATTTGGAAATTTCCCTTCAAGTGCTTTATATATATCGTCCGCGGTTGGGTGAGTCATAGAATTTACGAGAAACTCCAAGATGGCATGGCGCTGCGGAGTAATTCGAACACCGGTTTCTTTTAAAGCATCTAAAGCGTCTTTTAGTTCGTGAGCAGCCATTTCATCATGCACCTCTCTTCAAAAATATTCTTATATTGTAATCTTTATAATTAGTGTACCCCCAGAGCCGAATCTTTGTCAATTACAATCCTCTTTTTTACCTATTCTTCTTCACAAAAAAGACCGGCATGTCTGCCGGTCCTATCCTGTGATGATATTAAGCGTGAGATTTTAGTTCCTCAAGCGCTTCTTCTACGTGGTCTTTCACCTTAACTTTTCTCCACTCTTTCACAAGCATTCCTTCTTTATTAATAAGAAACGTTGAACGTTCGATGCCCATGTATTCTTTGCCAAAGTTCTTTTTCAGCTTCCATACTCCAAAGGCTTCGGACAATTTCTGTTCATCGTCTACAAGAAGTAAGAACGGTAAATCATGTTTTTCTTTAAACTTCTGATGCTTATCCTGACTGTCTGGGCTTACGCCGATAATGACAGCATCTAATTCTGCAAAGCTTTGATGGCGATCGCGGAAATCACATGCTTCTGTTGTACAGCCGGGTGTCATATCTTTTGGATAGAAATAAAGGACAATATGTTTTCCTTTAAAGTCAGAAAGCTTTACTTTCTCCCCGTTGTCACCGGTTAATTCGATTTCAGGTACTTGCTGGCCTACTTCGATTGTCATGACACAATCCCTCCAACCTATTTTTTAATAGCCTATCCAATTTTGAAAGGATATTCAACTAAGGACGCTTGCATCGGCATGTTAAAATAATGATAGACGACGTGATACGTTGAGATAGGAGGCTATTTATGAAATTCACAGAATCAGAAAAATTACATCAAGAGGCGCTGGAGCATATTGTTGGAGGTGTCAACAGCCCGTCTCGTTCATATAAGGCAGTAGGCGGCGGTTCACCCGTGGCTATGGAAAAAGGAGAAGGCGCTTATTTTTGGGATGTTGACGGAAATCGCTATATCGATTATCTAGCAGCATACGGCCCAATTATTACAGGACATGCCCACCCTCATATTACAAAAGCGATTACAAAAGCGGCTGAATCAGGTGTCCTTTACGGAACGCCAACGAAGCATGAAGTCACTTTTGCTAAAATGCTGAAGGAAGCCATGCCTGCTTTAGACAAGGTTCGCTTTGTCAATTCAGGTACTGAAGCGGTGATGACAACGATTCGTGTCGCACGTGCATATACAGGCAGAACAAAGATCATTAAGTTTGCCGGATGCTATCACGGTCACTCTGATCTTGTACTTGTGGCAGCTGGCTCTGGTCCATCCACTTTAGGAACCCCTGATTCAGCAGGCGTTCCTAAGAGCATCGCCAATGAAGTGATTACCGTTCCATTTAATGATATTGACAGCTACAAAGAAGCATTGGATCGATGGGGTGATGAAGTCGCAGCTGTCCTTGTCGAGCCGATTGTCGGGAACTTCGGCATCGTGGAGCCTAAGGATGGTTTCCTGCAGCAGGTCAATGACCTCACTCATGAAAAGGGCGCACTTGTGATCTATGATGAAGTGATTACAGCTTTCCGCTTTATGTACGGAGGCGCACAGGACTTACTTCAAGTAAAACCTGACCTCACTGCATTAGGAAAAATCATTGGCGGCGGACTTCCAATCGGTGCTTATGGCGGTAAAAAAGAAATTATGGAGCAAGTCGCTCCTCTTGGACCAGCCTATCAAGCTGGCACGATGGCAGGAAATCCTGCCTCCATTCTTTCTGGTATTGCCTGCTTGGAAGTGTTAAAACAAGATGGTGTTTACGAGCATCTTGATCAGCTTGGCGCTATGCTAGAAGAAGGCATTTTAGCCCATGCAAAAAAACATCAAGTAGATATTACAGTGAACCGCTTAAAAGGGGCTCTCACTGTCTATTTCACAAAAGAAACCATTGTGAACTATGAACAGGCTGAAAATACGGATGGCGAAATGTTCGCTCGCTTCTTTAAATTAATGCTTTCGCAAGGGATTAACCTCGCTCCTTCTAAATATGAAGCTTGGTTCTTAACGATCGCACATACTGAAAAAGATATTTCCGAGACGCTGCAAGCAGTAGATCATGCGTTTGAACAGTTGAAACAATCATAATAGGGTCAAAAACAGGCGTAAAAAAATGCGCCTGTTTTTTTATTTATCAGCTCTTGTTTGTCAAAAGCGTGTGAATCTGTTACATTTCTTCTCAATACCTTCTTTTGATGTTTTCATGAACTTTCAAAAATCACTTGAATATTTCGGAAGACCGCTGTATATTACTTAGTTGTTCATCAAAATATTTATAATAAATGACGAGTGATCATCTATTATCTAAAAGAAAGGAATGCAGGGACAAAACCAATGAAACTTGGAGCCCGTATTTTAAAAACCGGTATTGCCATTGTACTCGCGCTTTACCTGGCAACATGGCTTGGGTTGCCAACGCCCGTCTTCGCGGGAATTGCAGCTGTATTTGCTATCCAGCCATCTATTTATCGATCTTTTTTAACGATTGTTGATCAAGTGCAAGCCAATATTATTGGAGCAGCACTTGCCATTACGTTCGGTCTGCTTTTTGGCACTGGACCAGTCATTATCGGTTTAACCGCCGTCATGGTCATCGCCATTAATTTAAAGCTGAAGATTGAACACACGATTCCAATTGCACTTGTAACCGTCATTGCGATTTTAGAAAGTGCAGGGGATCATTTCCTTTCCTTTGCCTTAATTCGAACAGCTACTGTGGTGTTAGGAGTTCTTTCTTCATTTTTAGTGAATTTAATCTTCCTGCCACCAAAGTATGAAACAAAGCTTGTTCATCACATTATGGAAAATACGGAGGAGATTTTAAAATGGATCCGTCTGAGCTCCAGACAGTCTACTGATCATTCCATTTTAAAGGATGACATCGATCAAATAAAAGAACGCATGATCAAATTAGATCACATTTACTTGTTATACAAAGAGGAACGAAGCTATTTAAAGAAAACAACCTATGTAAAATCAAGAAAGCTCGTTTTGTTCAGACAGGCCATTATGACATCGAATCGTGCCCTGTACTTGCTGAAAAAGCTTCATAAATTAGAAAATGAAATTCATTTGATGCCAGAGCATTTCAAGGAAAGCTTAACAGATGAAATTGATTACTTACTGTATTGGCATGAGCGCACCTTGATGAAATTCGTCGGTAAAATGAAGCCGCAGGACGATGAATTTCAAAATGAATGCTCTCTTCGCCTTGAAACGTTAACGAAATCATTTATCCAGCATCAGCAAAACCAAGAAAACGACTTGCTCGATTACAATATGCTGAATGTCATGTCCAGCATCATCGAATACCGTGATGAACTAGAGCATTTAGATACATTGATTACAAGCTTCCAGACGTATCACCCAAAAGACAGTGAAATTGAGACAGATGAAAAAGAAGCATAAATAGAAAAGACCAGACCGATTCCAAGAATCGGTCTTATTTTATTTTCTTCATTTTAGGATCCAGTGTGTCTCTTAATCCATCTCCCATCAGGTTAAAGCCCAAAACTGTCAGCATGATCGCTACACCTGGGAAAATTAATGTCCAAGGGGCTTGAACGAGATAAGGTCTTGCATCGGCAAGCATTTTCCCCCACTCTGGGCTTGGTGCCTGTGCACCCAATCCTAAAAAGCCTAAAGCCGCTGCTTCGATAATCGCTGTTCCGATCGCAAGCGTCGCTTGTACGATGACCGGCACCATACTGTTTGGCAGAATGTGACGCAGCACGATGCGGCGGTGTGACATCCCAACCGCCTTTGCTGCTAGCACGTATTCTTCTTGTTTAATACTCAGCACTTTTGAACGAACGAGCCGTCCAAAGGTTGGGACATTAATAATCGCAATGGCAATAAGGGCATTTTGTAAGGAGGGGCCTAAGATAGAGACGATCGCAATCGCCAGTAGAATACTAGGAAAAGCGAGTAAAATATCAAACACTCTCGAGATCACAGCATCTAGCACTCTTCCGCCATAGCCTGCAATCAATCCAAGCAGTGTGCCTAAAATGACAGACCCGAGAACCGAGAAGAAACCAACCCATAAGGAAATCCGCGCGCCATGCACAACTCTTGAAAATATATCTCTGCCGAAATCATCTGTACCAAACCAGTGCGCAGCTGATGGTGCACTAAATCGCTCACCGAGAGATTGTTCATTGATTCCAAAAGGAGCAATGAGCGGTGCAAATATCGCTAAAATGAGAAATAAAAAGACAATCACACTGCCAATGACCGCCAGCTTGTGCTGAAAGAACAGCTTCATCGATTCAAGAATCAATGATTGAGAGCGCTCTTCTTTTGGTTGAGGTGGTTCAAGCTCTTTTTGCGCTTCCATGTTATCACTCTCCCTGCCTAATATTTAATCCTTGGATCAATGACCGCATACAAGATGTCCACAATGAAATTGATCAGGACAAATATGAGCGCAACGACGAGAATGCCTGTTTGAATGACTGGGTAATCACGATAGCTGATGGCGTCATATATATACCGCCCAATGCCCGGCCATGCAAAAATGGTCTCTGTTAAAATGGCCCCGCCTAGCAAGAGGCCTGTCTGAAGACCAATAATCGTTAAGATCGGAATAAGCGCATTTTTCAGCCCATGCTGATAAATGATGAAAAATGAACGTACTCCTTTTGCTTTTGCTGTTCGAATAAAGTCTGAATGAAGCACTTCCAGCATACTTGCCCTTGTTATCCTTGCAATAATCGCAGCAGGGATTGTAGCAAGTGCTGTACTTGGTAAGATCAAATGCTTGATGCTGTCAGTGAATTGATCAAACCGGCCTTGCAAAAGCGTGTCCAGCGTATGAATATAGGTGATTGATTCCACTGGATTTCTGACGTTTTCACGTCCCGTTGTCGGTAAAATACCTAATTCAATCGAGAACAGCCACTGCCCCATTAAGCCTAACCAGAAAATCGGCATGGACACTCCAATGAGTGCAATAAACATCGCGACATAATCAAAGAAAGAATGTTTAAACCAAGCACTGATGATTCCAGCATTAACCCCCACAACGATCGCCAGCACCATGGCAAAAAAGGTCAATTCTAACGTCGCAAATAAGTATGGCTTCATTTCCTGGGCAATAGCCGCTCCTGTTCGTATCGAAGTCCCTAAATCCCCTTTTAAAAGGCCCAGCATGTAATGTCCGTATTGAACATACCAAGGCTGATTTAAACCGAGCTGGGTGGTTAACTGTTCTACTGCTTCTTTCGTTGCCCGCTGTCCTAAGATGACCTGTGCTGGGTTTCCTGGAATAAACCGTATAATTGAAAACACGACCAATGTCATTCCGATCAATACTGGGATGAGCATTCCTGCCCGCTTCATACAATAAGCAAACAAACAGCTTTCACCGCCTTTTCTTTGTTTGAATAAGGGAGATACAAGATCTCCCTTATTTGCTTATTCGAAATACACGTCAGTCAAAGCTTCTGAACCAGTTGGATGCGGCTGGTAGCCTTTTAAATCACTAGATGCTGCAAGCATTGGGATGGAATGCACCAATGGAATCCAAGGTGCTTCATCATGAATGATTTCTTGTGCTTTTTTATATAGCTCATTTCGTTTCTTTTGATCTGTGTCTGTTTGCGCTTCAATGAGGATGTCATGCATTTTATCGTTTTCGAAGAATGTATAGTTGTTGCCGCCAATGCTGTCTTTGTCCAAAAGTGTGTAGATGAAATTATCAGGATCGCCATTGTCCCCTGTCCAGCCTAATAAGAACACATCAGCTTCCCCTTTACTTGCCTTATCTAAATAGGTCGCCCAGTCGTAAGTCACAATTTCTGCTTTGACGCCGACCTTTTCAAAGTTTGATTGAATGACTTCTGCTACCTTCATCCCATCTGGCATATACGGACGCGGTACAGGCATCGCCCAAAGCTTGATGCGAAAGCCGTCAGGAAAACCCGCTTCTTTTAAAAGTTCCTTCGCTTTTTCAGGATCATACGGATATGGATCAATGTCGTCATTGTAACCTTCTAAAGCTGGAGGAAGAGGGTTTTTTGCTGGCTCGGCAAGTCCTCCATAAAATGACTTAATAATGGATTCTTTATCGACCGCGTAATTGAGCGCTTGACGAACGAGCTTGTTATCGAGCGGCTTTCTTGTGACGGTCAGTCCGATATAACCTACATTCATTGATGGTCTTTCAATGAGCTGGAGTGCTTGATCCGTTTTAATGCCATCTAAATCTGACGGATTCACGCCATCCATCAAATCGATCTCGCCTGTTTTCAAGGCATTTAAACGAGCCGAGTTTTCTGGGATTGAGCGGAAGATGATTTGATTCAGTTTTGGTTTATCCTTCTGCCAGTAATCTTCGTTCTTTTCTAACACGATACGGTCGTTTTGTTTCCACTCTTTAAATTTGAATGGTCCTGTTCCTACTGGATTTTCGCGAAAGGAATCGCCGCTTTTTTCAACAGCTGCAGGACTCGCGATGCCAAACGGTGACATGGCAATATTTTTAAGGAATGTCGCCTGCGGGCGCTTTAGCTGAAATTCAACTTCATGCTCACCTTTGACGATGATGTCCTTAATCACATGGCCTTTATCTTTTTTATAACCGCCAAACATGCCATAGTACGGGAATTTTTCTGCATCACCATTCATCCAGCGGTCAAAGTTGAATTTCACTGCTTCTGCGTTAAAGTCTGTGCCATCGTGAAATTTCACACCTTCTCTTAAGTAGAATGTGTATGATTTTCCGTCCTTTGCAACATCCCAGTCTGTTGCGAGACCTGGATGGATGGTCGTGTCTTTCTCACCGTAATTCAGCAGCTTTTCAAACATATTCTCTGTGACCTTGAAGGTTTCGCCTTCTGTTGTTGTGATTGGATCAAGTGAAGTGGAGTCTCCTCCTCTGCCAAATACGAGGGTGTCTTTTGTTGCCTTTTCTTCCGATGTCGGTGAAGACGAGCATCCCCCTAAAAAGAGCGCCAGTGCCAGCACAAAAATGAAACTACTGAATAACCATGTCTTCTTCATTGTGTTCCTCCTTTAGATATAAATAACACGCGGCCGCGTGCCCCGGTTCCTCCTCATACAAAGCAGGTACTGCTTTTAGGCATTTCTCCCACCTTTTTGGACACCTTTTATAGAAAGGACAGCCGCCTTCTATCGTCATTGTGGACTCTTCTGCTGACACATCTTGCGTCTCCAGCACGTGATCCATATGTGGAATGGATTTCAGAAGCAGCGACGTATAAGGATGAAGCGGGCTGTGAAACACGTCTTCGGCAGGCCCCATCTCGACAATTCGGCCAGCATACATGACTGCGATTCGGTCGCTCATATACCTGACAACACCAAGATCGTGGGAAATAAACAGATACGTCAGAGAAAGCGTCTTTTGCAATTCAAGCATCAAATTCAAAATTTGCGCCTGAACGGATACATCTAAAGCTGAAACAGGTTCATCGGCAATGACAAGACTTGGATGGGTAATGAGTGCTCTAGCGATACCAATACGCTGCCTTTGTCCGCCGCTGAATTGGTGCGCATAACGTTCTCCGTAGGATGGGTCAAATCCGACAATGTGTAGCATCTCTTTTACCCGCTTCCGTCTTTCTGCTTTCGTTCCATGTCGATGGACAATGAGCGGTTCCTCTAAAATATCTTTGATTTTCATTCTCGGATTTAAAGAAGCATATGGATCTTGAAAGATCATTTGAATGTCTTTTCTTAAAGAACGCATCTCTCTTTCTTTCAAAAGAGTGACCTCTTGCCCTTTCAGTTGAATAGAGCCTGACGTCGGTTCAGTCAATCTCATTAAGCTTTTGCCAAGTGTTGATTTCCCGCAGCCTGATTCACCAACAATGCCAAGCGTTTCCCCCTCCTTCACGTGAAAGGACACTTGATTTAAAGCCAAAGTCGAATGTTTGTGTTTAGAAAAAAAAGCGGCTGTGTCATACCGTTTTGTCAGCTGATTCACTTGCAAGAGTGGGTGACTCAGTGTCTTCTCCTCCTTCCATTAGAAAGCATGCCACGCGGTGATCCTGTTCAATGGATTGTAAAACGGGATCTTTTTCAAGACATTGCGCCATTTGATAGGGGCAGCGCGCGGCAAATTGACAGCCAGATCGAATGGTCCCTGGCTTCGGTACATGACCTGCAATAGAGATGAGCTTTTCTTTTTTCTCTTTGAATGATGGAACTGAGGCGAAAAGACCTTTTGTGTAGGGGTGCAGAGGTTTTTGAAAAATACGGTCAACGGTTCCTTCCTCTACGATTCGACCGGCATACATTATCATGACTCGCTGGCATATTTGCCGTACGACGCCTAGATCATGGGTAATAAATAAAATAGCGGTGTCCATCTCTTCGTTCAGCTTTTTGAGCAGGCGAAGGATTTGCGCTTGGATGGTCACATCAAGTGCAGTTGTTGGTTCATCTGCGATCATGAGCTTTGGGTGACAAAGCATCGCCATCGCAATCATCACACGCTGACGCATGCCACCTGATAATTCATGCGGGTATTTTTTAAGCAACGATTCGGCTTGCTTCAATCCAACTGTCTGAAGCAGATCAACCGCCTTCGCTTTTGCTTCTTTTTGACCGATTGCTTGATGTGTGAAAAGGGCTTCCGTCATTTGTTTGCCTATGGTCATTAATGGGTTCAGAGAGGTCATTGGTTCTTGGAAAATCATCGAAATATCATTTCCTCTTATATCTCGCCACTGTTTTTCTGAAAGCGACAGCAGGTTTTGCCCTTCGAATTGAATCTCTCCCGTTGTGTCTGTTTGCTGATTCAGTCCCATTAATGACATAGATGTGATACTTTTCCCGCAGCCAGATTCGCCAACAATTCCTAAGGTTTCTCCTTTTTGGATCGAGAACGATATGTGATGGACGATGGGTACTTTTTGCTTTTTTTGCTGAAATGCAATGGACAGCTGTTTGACATCTAGCAGCACGTCTTGTTCTTTCACATATTCACCACCCCGTCATACTTTTTAAAATTGTATTGAGACAAGCTGGGAAATATGTCATGTTTTTGACAAGCATAAAAAAGCCTATCCGCTAGAATCGGATAGGCTTCTACTAATTTAATGTTTGAATGGTAAAAAGATGGCGATAGTGGCTGTCTCTGTTCATTAATTCTTCGTGTGTTCCTTTTTCCACAATCTCACCTTGTTCCATGACGACAATGAGGTCAGCATGTGTAATTGTTGATAAGCGGTGCGCGACAATAAAGGTTGTGCGGTCCTTTGCTAGCTTTTGCATCGCTTCTTGAATGTAATGTTCACTTTCTAAATCTAGTGCAGACGTTGCTTCATCTAAAATCAACAGCGGTGGATTTTTTAGAAAGACCCTTGCAATGGAAATCCGCTGTTTTTGACCGCCTGACAGCTTCACGCCCCGTTCTCCTACCTTCGTGTCATATCCTTCAGGAAGAGACATAATAAAGTCATGGGCATTTGCCGCTTTTGCAGCCGAAACGATTTTTTCAAAAGAGGCTTCTGGGTCTCCAACCGCAATATTTTCTTTAATCGTGTCACTGAATAAGAATGTATCCTGCAGCACCATTCCGACTTGATTTCGAAGGCTTCTTGCTCTGTACTCTTTTATATCAATGCCGTCAATTTCAAGTGACCCGTTTGTCACATCATAAAACCTTGGAATTAAGCTGACGAGAGTCGACTTCCCTCCACCGCTCATTCCTACAAGCGCAACCGTTTGTCCTTTTTCTACTTTCAAGGAGATATTGCGGAGAATCTCTTCCTGCGTGTGTTCATAACGAAACGATACATTTTTAAATTCGACCTCTCCTTTTAAATGATCGGCTTCTTTCGCATTCGGCCGATCTGTTACCTCGTATGGCTCATCAATAAATTCAAAGATACGATCCATTGACGCTACTGACTGAGTTAATGTCGTGGATGAGTTTATGAGGCGGCGAATCGGGTTGTACATCCGGTCAATATAACCGACAAAGGCAATCATAGTCCCGATCGAAAGTGATCCATTAATGACGGTGTAGCCAGCAAATGCAATGATCAATAGCGGTGCAATATCAGTAATGGTATTGACGACGGCAAATGTTTTAGCGTTCCAATTCGTGTGATTGATCGCTTTGTTTAAGAAATTTTTGTTTTCATCATGAAAATTCTCTTGTTCATATTCTTCAATGGCAAAGCTCCGAATGACTGGCATTCCTTGTACCCGCTCATGAAGATGCCCTTGCACTTCAGCCAGCGCCTGTGACCGCTCTTTTGTCAGCTTACGCAGCCTGCCGTAAAAATACTTCACTGCAAACGCATATAACGGAAAAATAATGACAGACACGATGGTGAGCTTGATGTCCAGTGTACACATAATGGCGATCACGATCAGCACGGTCATCAAATCTAGCCAAATGTTCATAAGACCTGTGATGACAAACTCTTTTGTCTGCTCCACATCGTTGATGACTCTAGAAATGATTTCTCCTGTTCTCGTGTTGGCATAATAACGAAGGCTGAGCTTTTGAATATGCGAAAACAGCTTTTCTCGAATATCAAACAATACCTTACTGCCTGTCCACTGCGCATAGTATTGTCTATAGTATTCAACAGGCGGCCTCATCACTAAAAATAAGACGAGCATGATTCCCATAATGATCAGTAGAGATGATGTCTTTTCTTCAGCCGCCCCCGAGCCTTGAATGACATCATCAATGACATACTTTAAAAGCAGAGGCAATGTTAAGGGAATCGAGAACTTGATCATCCCGATGACCATTGTCAATGCAATCTGTTTCTTATACGGTGTTACAAAAGCCATGTAGCGTTTAATGACCCCCATGTAAATCTCCTTCCCAATCTATCAGTGCCTCTTATCCGTACGCAATCAAAAACCTGTTAGCCTAAAAAGCCAAACAGGTTTTTTGATGCTCTTGCTTATTTTGTATAATGTAAAAAACGTTCATACCACATATCCACAAATTCAGGAGCAAACGGACCTTTCCGCTGGTGAATCCAATGCAATAATGTATTCAGATGCTCTCTTAAGATACTATCAATTTCCTTTGGATAATTCATCTGCCTCTTATGATCTGCATATTCATCCTCATCCAAAATATTATACGTCATGTCTGGAAAGACTTTGACATCTAAGTCGTAATCAATATACTTAATTGCTTCTTCATCTGTTGCAAAAGGAGAGCTGATGTTGCAGTAATAATATACCCCATCATCTCTAAGCATCCCAATCACATTAAACCATTGTTTTGCATGGAAATAGCAAATAGCCGGTTCTCTCGTCATCCAAGTACGGCCGTCGGATTCAGTCACCATTGTCCGGTCGTTTGCACCAATGATACACAATTCCGTTGCTTTCAGAATGGTGGTTTCATTCCAAATCCTGTGGATCAAGCCATTGTGTTTATAGCTTTGAATTTGGATGCTTTCTCCTTCCTTGGGATAGCCCATATTTTCTCCCCTACTTTCTATAACAAACAAACATAACAGTCCAAAGACCTAATTTCCCAACTAAACATGTCTCTATCATATTATACCGTTACATCATTAAAAAATGAAATGAAAAAGCCATTCAACCCAATTGAACGGCACACTGTCTTACATCACGGTTGAACTCTTTTCCATCTGCTTATATGAATTGATGACCTCTTCTGTCTGTTTTGTAAACAAGGTTTGGATTTTTTGCAGTTCCTTACGTTTCTGTTTGATTTGATCATGAAGCCTAGTCCACTCTTCTTTTTTTTCATCTTGCAGCAATTGTTTTTCTGTTTCTAAGCATAGATCGAGTTCTCCCTGTACATTGAGTAGTTGATCCATGAGCTGCATTTGTTCTTTTACAAGCTGATCGAAATCAGACATCTAACTCCTCCCTTTTATTTTCATCCACTTTTTGTCTGTATACCATTTCTTGAAAGATTGCAGAAATCCTTTGACTGTTTATGTAGAGGCTTTACAGGTTTTGTCGGATGGTGGGGGGGAGAGGCAAAAAGAAAAGCACTTCATTCGTAGATGAAGTGCTTCCCTCTGTTTCAGTGATTAGCTGTTTTGTTGTTTGTTTTGCTCAGCTTTTTGGTTGTATTTTTTTACTTGCTGTGCGTCAGTCTCGCTAGCAAATTCAGTACCATATTGACCTTGAGCAGTAGCTTGGTTTTGTTTTTTCACTTGTTGTGCGTTTGTTTTGTTTTGTTGTTTATCCATCATTATCACCTCCACGCACATTAATTTGTGCAGAAGGTGCAAATCCTATTCATGATTTTTTAAACAAGCAAAGAACGTCCGCCATCTACAATGATGGTTTGTCCTCTAATCATGTCTGCTTTGCCTGATACAAGAAATTCGACGCTGTCGACCATGTCTTTAATTTCCACCATTCGGCCAGCTGGTGTATTTTTCTTGGCGTCTTCTAAAAGCTCTTCTCGGTTCGGGAAGTGCTTAAGTGCATCTGTATCGATCGCGCCGCCAGATACGGCATTCACGACGATATTTTTTTGTGACAGCTCAACAGATAGATAACGCGTCAACGCTTCTAATGCTGCTTTTGATACGCCAACTACTGTGTAATTTTCAAGGTAGCGGATGGAGCCTAGTGAGCTAATGCTGACGATATGTCCGCCGCCGTTTTTCTCCATTAATTTCGCCGCTTCTTGTCCGCAGAATAATAAAGCTTTCGCATTAATATTCATCGTCCAGTCCCAATGATTTTCTTCAAGGTCCATGATTGGACGCTGAACACCAGATGCCGCATTATTCACAAATACATCTAAACGGCCAAAGGTTTCGTCGATTTGCTGAAACATGTCTTTGATTTTCTCTGGCTGACCTACATTGGCTTTGACAACCAATGTTTTCACACCCATCGCTTCAATTTCTTCCGCTGTTTCAAGTGCGGCTTTTTTGCTTCTCGCATAGTTAATGACAATGTCATATCCTTTTTCAGCTAGGCGAAGGGCTACTTCTTTCCCTACACCTCTACTACTGCCTGTAATTAATGCACATTTACGTTGACTCATTATGGTTCATCTCCTGATTTGAATAGTTTTCGTCCATTCGCTTCACACTAATAGGAAAGTTCCTATTAGGAGGTTACATTCATGTATGTCGGACGCGATTTAAGCCAGCTTGGCATGATGTCCAAGGATCAATGGAAAGATACTGAGCTTGCTTACTTTCATCATGCTTTCCAACAAATTTTACCTTATTTGAACGAAGAAGGGCAATCTAAGTATCGAGAAATCATTTCTGAAATTGAAAACCGCGGGGGGTTGCACCGAAATGAAGCCGATTATACCCACGGTACAACGGTTAAATACGACTAGGCTGTTCAAGTGCCATCATCCAAATTTTTTGGTGTGAGACTGGCAAAGCATATGCCTTAAATTCTTCTGTTGTCACTTTTTTCAGCATCGTGTCATCAGATACAGAGGTCACACGTCCAAAGAAAACAGAAATATTCCAGATGAGGTGGGTAAATACATGCTGAATGGTGCCTTCTAAATCACCAAGCTCTGCTTGTACACCTGCCTCCTCTTTTAAGAAATCCATTAGCTGCTCTTTTTCCGTTTTTCTTCCCTTTATGGTTTCCAAGTTAGGGAATTCCCATAAATTCGCAAGAAGGCCTGTACTTGGCCGCTTATGAATATAGAGGTTGCCTGCATCATCAAATAACACCACTGCTGCCATTGATTTTGCAGTCGGTTTTTTCTTTTTGCTTTTCACTGGGAGCTCATGCTGAACGCCTTCCTCAAGTGCCGAGCAATGCATGTTCACAGGGCAAATAAGGCAGGCAGGGGATGTTGGAGTGCAGATGAGCGCACCTAGCTCCATCAACCCTTGATTGAATTCTGATGGCTTTTCCCGGGAAATGAGCTGATCCACCGCAAACTCGAAAATATTTCTCGTTTTTGGTTTTGCAATATCATCCCATATGGACAAAATACGGGAAATGACCCTCATAACGTTGCCGTCTACCGCAGGGTACGGCTTGTTATAGGCGATACTCAGTACTGCGCCGCTCGTATACGGACCTACACCTTTGAGCTTTGAAAATTGCTCTTTCGTATCAGGGACAATGCCACCGTAGGATTCATAGACTTCTTTCACAGCTGCCTGTAAATTACGCACTCTTGAGTAGTAGCCAAGACCTTCCCATGCTTTCATGACCTTTTCTTCATCAGCTAAAGCGAGATCTTTCACCGTCGGGAATTGCTCCATAAACCGGTTGAAGTACGGAATGACCGTATCTACTCTCGTTTGCTGAAGCATCACTTCTGATACCCAAACGCGGTATGGATCTTGATTTTCACGCCATGGCAATGTTCGTTGTTCTTTTTCATACCAATCAATTAAATCATGCTGAAAGCCCGCAATATCTTTGCGGTCCAGCTTTTCTTGAATGTCTTTCATATCTATACTCCTTCTCATTGGACCGAGGGCTAACGTTCTGAAAAGAACCTTATTTGTTGTATACTGTTTGTAGATACGTTAACATGTTACATTAAATCGGGATAAAGCAAAAGTGATTTTGCACATAGTCTTGATTGGAGACGTATACTTTGTATGATTGTTCCTAAGCATGACAACTAGGAGGTAATCAATTGGACACTGGTACTCATGTAGTAATGGGCATTTCTCTTGGGGGACTTGCACTTTTAGATCCAGCCGTCAGCGCAGATCCACACATGGCACACGCCGTGATGATCGCGACCATCGCCGGCTCCCAAGCACCAGACATTGATACTGTGCTAAAACTAAAAAATAATGCGGTTTATATAAGAAATCACCGGGGATTTACACATTCCATTCCGGCTGTACTGTTCTGGTCATTGCTGATTCCGGCTGTGATTTTCCCATTTGTGCCGGGGGCGAATTTACTTCATCTTTGGTTATGGACACTATTAGCTGTTGTGCTTCATGTGTTTGTCGATATATTCAATGCATACGGCACGCAGGCCATTCGTCCATTTTCAAAGAAGTGGGTAGCGCTTGGGATTATTAACACGTTTGATCCGTTTATCTTTTTTACACACCTTGTCGCCATTGTCGTTTGGGCGATTGGCGGGCATCCCGGCTATACGTTTATTACGCTGTACGCCGTGATTTTCTGCTATTATATCGTCAGGGTCATCATGCAGCTTCAGATCAAACATCAGCTGCGTGCACAATTCGATGAAATTGAAGACATTATTATTTCGCCTACAATGAAGTTCAGACAATGGCGCATTGCCGTGAAATGTAAATCCTCTTTCCATGTTGGGCGCAGTATGAATGGAGAGGTCGTCATTTTAGACACCTTTAACCGTGTGCCGGTCCCCGATACTGAAATTATGAAAATTGCCAAACAAGATGAAAACATTTCAGCCTTTCTCTCCTTCTCCCCTGTCTACCGGTGGGAAGTAGATAAATACAAGGATCATTATGAAGTGCGGTTCATTGATTTGCGCTACCGCAGCAAAGGTCACTATCCTTTTGTCGCGATCTGCCATATCGACATGGACCACCAAATCAAAAATTCCTATACCGGCTGGATTTTCAGTGAAGAAAAACTGCAAAAAAAATTAAGACTCGGCTCAGTGTGAGCGAGTCTTTTTTTGTTGTGTAGGGCTTGAATTATTCATATGTGTAGATTTTGAACTGGATAGTACTTGAATTTGTATAAAACGCAGAAACTGTGATCTATGCACTCATGGAGAGTGCGACAAAATACAATGTGCTTGCGAGCCTTGTCATCGCTATTTCAATCCACACACTCATGTAGAGTGCGACTGCGATTTTCGCCCTAATTATAACATTTTTTAGGGAATGATCGTCAAAACCCTTAAGTTTCTATATAGAACTTTGTTTTCACTCCTAAAAAATATACATTTTTTCTCATTTTTGTCGAATGAAACGGTGCGAATGTTCCAGGAATTTTATGTTCACCTCACATTCGCACCGAATTTTTCTAGTCTGAAATCTATTTGAATCTTGATAATCATATTTATTATTTCAGCAACAACTTTGAATTTAATTAAATACATGACTACTGAGAGGCAGAGTTATATTTTTCACAATTATTAATCTACACACTCATGTAGAGTGCGACGCCATTGAAATACCAGAACATAGAGAATCAATATTTCAATCCACGCACTCATGTAAAGTGCGACGAATGAAAAGTTAGAAATCACACACTTGAAAAACATTTCAATCCACGCACTCATGTAAAGTGCGACCTATTGCTTTTGTTGTTGACTGGTGGAATAGGTATTTCAATCCACGCACTCATGTAAAGTGCGACTGCGATTTCCGCCCTAATTATAACATTTTTTAGGTAATAATCGTCAAAACCCACAAGTTTCTATATATAATTTTGTTTTCACCCTTAAAAAAATATACATTTTTTCTCATTTTTGTCGAATGAATAGGTGCGAATGTTCCAAGGATTTTATGTTCACCTCACATTCGCACCGACTTTTTCTTAGTATGAAATCTATTGAAACTTGTTAATCATACTTATTTATATTTCAGCAACAATTGAATTCAATTAGATTCATGACTACTGAGGCAGGAGGCAGAGTTATGTTTTCGCAATTATTAATCCACCCACTCATGTTGAGTGCGACAATTTATCTTATTTATATGGCAAAACTTTATACGCATTTCAATCCACGCACTCATGTAGAGTGCGACTGCAATTTCTGCCCTAATTATAACATTTTTTAGGGAATGGTAGCCAAAACCCTCAATTTTCTATATGGAATTTTGTTTTCACCTCTAAAAAATATACATTTTTTCTCAATTTTGTCGAATGAAAAGGTGCGAATGCCCCAGGGATTTTATGTTCACCTCACATTCGCACCGAATCTTTCTTAATCCTATTTAATTAAAAACTATTATTGATGATAATCATACTTATTTCGCTGTTTCATCAACAGCCTTGAATTCATTAATAAAATGGGTGAGACAGAGTTATGTTTTTCACACCTATATCAAGCGCAATTGTTAATATATCTTTCAAGATACCTTCTGACAAGAATTTTATTCCTCACACTCATATAGAGTGCGATTTGAAAAAAACATCAAGCTGAACCATCGGCTAATTTAAACCCACGCACTCATATCGAGTGCGACTAAAAAGCTCTTACTGTAACTGCAAGATGGCATTATTTCAACCCACGCACTCATGTAGAGTGCGACCATAATGATGGAACTCGATTATTTTCCAGTAGATATTTCAACCCACGCACTCATAATAGAGTGCGACGAACTCGGAAAAGGCTTGTATTTCTTTAGTAAGGAATTTCAACTCACGCACTCATATAGAGTGCGACTGCGATTTCTGCCCTAATTATAACATTTTTAGGGAATAATCGTCAAAACCCTTAAGTTTCTATATAGGAATTAAGTTTTCACCCTTAAAAAATATACATTTTTTCTCATTTTTGTCGAATGAAACGGTGCGAATGTTCCAGGGATTTTATGTTCACCTCACATTCGCACCGATTTTTTCTTAGTATGAAATCTATTGAAACTTGTTAATCATACTTCTTTATATTTCATCAACAACTTTGAATTTAATTAAATACATGACTACTGAGAGGCAGAGTTATGTTTTTCACAATTATTAATCCACACACTCATATAGAGTGCGACTTGAAGGACAAGGTAAATTTATTACGGTTGGAAATATTTCCATTTACGCACTCATGTAGAGTGCGACGGAGTATACACATCTGCAGAGGCGGGCGCTGATGGATTTCAATCCACGCACTCATGTAGAGTGCGACTGCGATTTTCGCCCTAATTATAACATTTTTTAGGGAATGATCGTCAAAACCCACAAGTTTCTATATAGAATTTTGTTTTCACCCTAAAATATACATTTTTTCTCATTTTTGTCGAATGAATAGGTGCGAATGTTTCAGGGATTTTATGTTCACCTCACATTCGCACCGACTTTTTCTTAGTATGAAATCTATTGAAACTTGTTAATCATAATTCTTTATATTTCAGCAACAATTGAATTCAATTAGATTCATGACTACTGAGGCAGGAGGCAGGAGGCAGAGTTATGTTTTCGCAATTATTAATCCATCCACTCATGTAGAGTGCGACCCTATCTGACACTAATAGTAATGAGCGGTTGTTTATTTCAATCCACGCACTCATATAGAGTGCGACTTAGAGGGTTCTTCCACATTACGGATGCGAAAAATATTTCAATCCACGCACTCATGTAGAGTGCGACTGCGATTTCCGCCCTAATTATAACATTTTTTAGGGAATGATCGTCAAAATCCTCAAGTTTCTATATAGAAGTTTGTTTTCACTCCTAAAAAATATACATTTTTTCTCATTTTTGTCGAATGAAACGGTGCGAATGTTCCAGGGATTTTATGTTCACCTCACATTCGCACTTAGTCTTATGAAATGACGTCGTCCATTTTAAGTCTTCCATAACCTGCATTTGTTTTAGCACCGATTCCTTCGTGTTCTAAAGCGCCTAGTAAGATGGTTTTGGCGAGTTGGAGCCATTCCGCATCTTCTGGTAGATTCTTTTTTGTTTTCAATAGAAGTTGAAAGCGGCCGTTGACCACCGTTAAGAAATGAATCGGTGTTGGTGAGTCATCGTCTCGAGGGGCTGGAACACTTCCCCCTTTGTTCATCTTATCTAGCTTGACGCTGTTATAGTCTGAATGATGTGGTGTCATCACATCTACTTTGAATGCTTCCTTTACTGTCTCAGGCATCATGAGCGCATCATGAAATTCGATGATGCCAGCACGTTCGTTTGTTCCAAACAATGTGTTGTAATCACTACCACCCTGTTTTAGTTCTGGAAAGTTTTCACCTAATACAGAATGGGCATAATGAGAGGCTACACCTTTTAAAGCTGTTCCTGGTAAATAAGGAACGCCGTATATCGGGTGTAATAACAATCCCGTTTCAAGTACACCCTCTCCTCCATGTCCAATGACTAACGGTGATATGGATTTGACTAGGCATGTGGGGTTCGTGTCAGTATAATATCGCTCCAAAAACTTTTCATACAACAAGCGATTTTTCCCCCATTGTTTTCGATGTAGACTAATCACATTTTCATAAAATGACTGCTTTTTCGAACTGTCCTTTATGATGTTCGACAATGTAGAACCATCAATCTCCCATTTGCTTTTGTTTAAGGTTAATGACAGATTCATTGAATGTCCTCCACATTTTCCGCCCCTTGTTCCACCTTTAAAATTGATTCCGCATATCTTTTTAACCAAACAGATGCACTTAAAGCTTGTCTTGATTTGATTAAGTAATCTCGATTGGAAGCTGACCAACTTTCTTGTAAATCTAAAGTTTCTTTTATATCTTGAACGAATTGTTGATAAGCATTTCCTTTTTTTGATTTTGCTTCAAAAAATGTAATGGTGAGCCTTAATCCATTTGTTAAGATCATTGAGGCGAATCTGTGACAGAGTTGTCCATATTGATTTGAGAAATTCTCCTCATTCGTTTTGGCATTCATCACATGTTGATACGCTTTCTCAGCATAATGATGTTGAATGAGTTTCATGATCCCTCCCCTCCTGTCATACGCCAGGATACTCTTCCTTTACCTACGTTTGTGTTTCCACCTAATTGAAGATACATCTGTTTTTCTAGTTGATTTAAAAGTTGATGTCTAACAGATAAATCATTGCTTCCATCGACACGATCACACCACATGAGCCCATAAAATATGGCTTCTGCTGGTACATACTCTTCATACCAGAGAGCTCCTTTACTAACTGTTTGGGTTTCATGATCAATTCTAATACGAGGTGTCACTTCAGAATTCATGGTGATAATGTATTGAAAAACGTCATCACTTACAATGACAAATCGTTCTATCCAAAGAGTTTGTGATTGTTTATCGTCGAATAAAAGTTTGGCCATCTGTTCAGCAAAACCGGTTAGTTGTTGAGATTTTTTCGCTGCCCCTTGGAATTCACCTAGGTATAATTCGTCATTCTCTACTAATTTAGAATTCAAGGTGACTAGCGTGCTTGATTCTTCTATGAGATCAGGGATATCCAGCGATACGCCTAATGCTTTTGCATCGCGGGCTAATCTTTTCAATATGAGCGGACTTGCCACATATCCAAATGTACCGTATCTACTCGCCACCGGGAATGAAAATAACCGGCCATCTGTCATGACGACTGCTCCTGCGCTTCCATCTTGATCTCCTTGTGTACCAAATACTTTTTGTACGAATGTGTCTTGTCCTTTCGCGCGATAATGTTCACGCTGCACGCCTTTGATACTGCTTCCAGGTATAATCGGCCATTCTGTTACTTTTTCTCGTTGAATGGGCATATCAATCACGCCAACTCCTTCACCCGCTCCAATATGAAGGGGGGATAAACAATGTATCCAAAACCAACGGCTTGCTTCCATCATCTCACTCCTCTTATTCATTCGGCTTCCATGTTCCCCAAAGTGCTAACCCGCAGCCATCTTCACGATCAAACGCTTCTTTGCGCCGGTTACGATCGGATACTGATTGAAGCCACATTTTTTCGGCCAGTTCTGCTGGATCTCCTTCTTCTACTGTAAAGAAGTAAACACTACCTGCGGGGACTAAGCGGCGTATTGCTTTTTCACGCCCTTTGTCTTTATTTGCTAAACTCCATCCAGAGATAGGCTGCCAATATGGAACAGATGCCCAAACCAATTTGAGTCGTACATTTGTATCAAATAGTGGTTTTGACATGAGCTGTTCATCCAGCCATCCGGGCTGCCATCCTTTACTGAAATAAGCAGGTGTCGCCAATATCATGCGAACATACGGCTTGTTTTTGAGCGATTCTTTAATAGCATCCGGACATGTCCAATCTTGTTGGTATACATGTGGCCGGTCTTCTATATGAGCCAGCCGCCGTTCACCACCGATTGGGTGAATCCCTGAGAAAGGCTTTAATTCTTCTGACTCTTCAGTAGATAAATCTATTCCTGCCTCCAGTTTAAAGTCATCTGGGAATAAGAGCGATTCAGTTGAAAATAGATGCTGATCTTTTGCCTTTTTACTGCCAGTTTCCACCTCAATTTGTGTTCGTTCCTGACGCTGTAATGCTGGAATAAATGCCGGTGGTGTTTCCTTTTTGAAAGCATGATTTTCCTTCTGCATATGTTGGTATTCAGTCAAGGCTTCCTTCACCTGACTCTCATTCACTGCGTCTGTCAGCCAGTTCACCATCCACTTTAGTGATACAAAAGCAGGCGGCGATTTCATTTTTTTACGAGCACCCGCTCCAACTGGCGGCCATAATTCCTCACTAAAACGACCTGTTTTCCCTGTACCAAAAAAGCCCTGGCCTTCCGACATCATTGGCTTTGGTCTCACTTGATTCATCCCATACTCATCATCGAATAACTCAAGGTCATTAGGCATTGGCACATATAAATGATCATGCCAGCGATATAAAGGACCTCGCACAAGAGATTTTGCATAATAAGAAAGTGGCGTCGTGTGTTTTATTGATTGTCGTTTCTTTGCTAGAGCTGTACGAAGTGTTCCTGCGACCACACTTGGCGGAACATCGTTTAGTGAACGCGCCCGTATACCCGGTACACTTTGAAATGGGCGTGCATCACGAATAAGCAGCGGATCAAGCGGTTGAATGTGAAACCATCTTTCAGGCATGTCCACTTACCTCCTCCAGTTGAAGAGCAATGATCATACATTCAGCGATTGTATGTAATTCTTCTAATGTATTCTTCTTCGGTATATACTTCGCAATCAATTGATCGATCCACTCTTTCGTTTCTTGCTCTGTTTTTGCTTCCGTTTTCTTTTTGAATGCAAGACGTCTTATCTCTAGTGGAATGAGTTCATCTAAAATTTCCGGCTGTTTTCTAAAAGAAGACTGTTCATATGTTTGATACAACTCTCGTAAGCCATATGCAAAGCCAGATGTGAAATAAGACTGTTTTAACCACGTCGTCATCTCTTGGATAGAGGCCACTGGATCTATTTGAAATGAGACTGAGATATTCATTGTGTCTCCTCCGCCTCGCTTTTGGAAATGAATCGCTAATGAATTTCGCTCTTGTTTTGCATATTGTTCAGCCTGACGTGCCATGCTTCTTACTTCTTCAAGAGGCTCAAGCATATGAACGATGGCGATGCCAATTGAAATCGAAGGAGGTATTTCACTATGTTGATGAGCCTTCATCGTTGAAACAAATTCACTTTGTAATTTCCCAGCTGCTTCTAAGCATAGGTGCACCGGTACATATGCCATAACATCATCTCCACCGCCGTAGATCAATGTACCTTCACATTCGGAAATAATCTCACTTGCCTTTGAAGCAAAAGTTGAGAGCGTTTTAGAAAATGCAATATGACTTTCTACATGCTGTATATTTCGCAGTTGGCTGCCCATCTTATCTCCATCCGCCATGAGAAAGGCATAGTAAGGTGAAGGTACTGGTGGTTTGACCGGCTGGCCATAATGCTTGCTGTATTCACCTTTGAAATATTTTTCAAGCAGCTGTGTGATATCATTTTTCGCTTCTGTTCGTGTGGTCCCGACAAGTCCACGTTGTTCAAGATAATCTTCTATTCTTCTATCATAAAAAAGCGATGCCTCACTCAAATCAAGAGGAGCTACTGTCAGATTCATATTCTCAAAATACGTTTCTACAGCTCTCACATATTGTGTGGCTGCTTTCTTCATCTGTTCATTTTTTAGCAACATGTTTTGATAGGGAGCAAACGCTTTATCGCAGACTGACGGAAATGTCTTGCTCGGATGCTTATGTAAGGACAATCGTTTGATCACTGAAATCGCATCTAATGATTCATGTTCACCAATTCCCCATTTCGCTAGTTGCGCCACTTGCTGTGGTGTTTTTTGCTTTTGGAAAACAGACTCTCGTCCACCGTCAAGTGATGATTTTGGTTCACCGAATAACGCCCCTGGCTCATTTTGTTTAAAATCTCTTAAAGTCTTCCTTGCCGCCATTAAACCTTCGACTTCTTGAAGAGCCATATGATATGAACTTGCGGACGCATTTGCCGCTTCCTCTGGAGTTTGCATCTCAGTCCACACAGCATAAAATTCCAATAAATCATCCACTTGTCGATTCCATGTGCCTTTTTGAATATAAGGATCAACTTTCCCTCTTACAAAGTCTGCGTATTCCTTCCATTTGTCATATATTGCTTTTTTTACTTGTCTTGCAATGGATGCAGGTTGTTCGTGTGAGATTTCCCCCAATATTTTATTTGGTGCGTTGTTTGGTTCTGCAGAGGATTCGTTGAACACAGGGAAAATAAGCGTTCCACCCAGTTCTTGAAATTTCTTCGCACCTGCTTTACTTAATTCAGATAGAAGAAAAGAGCCAAACCATAAATCACGCGTCCGCCTTGCTTGCGCAATAAATTCTTGAACGGGCCCTATAGAAAATAGCATCAATGTTTGTTTTTGTAATCCTTCTGACAAAATGTTTGCACCTCCTTGCTATGTAAAAAGGCTTGAATCGCCGATGAGTGCGTCCGGCCACTCTCGTCTTGTAATGGGTTGTTTGAGTAGGTGGCTGTTGGGTAGATACTTTGTTCATCTGTCACATTGGGCAAAGGCTTTCCGTACCCTAAAAGCGATAACGCTTCGATCTTTGGTTGCTGCAACACCATCACCATGCCCACCGATTCCTTTTGATTAATAGCTAATGGTTTTAAGATGAGTGGTGATGCCAAACGATCCTTTCCTTTAGGTAGGAGCGTTACAGGATCTGGATCTTTCCCACTATCTTTAGGAGCAAATCGGAACTGAATAGGCAAACCAAATTGAGCTCTAGGAAATGCTTGATATTTAAATGGTTTCTCTTTTGGATAAGGGATGTGATGACCTGATTTAGCCTTACCTGTTAACAGACGAATAGTATCTGCTTCCGGCCAGCAACTTCTTCCCCTTTTTTTGTCCGGGTTAGATCTTCTTCGAAATGTTTCATATGGCTGAATGACAGACTGCCAGCTTGAGATCATAGATGATGGAAATGCCTGTACTTTAAATTCTCGACTAAGCGTCGGCCATTCTCGACTTGATGCTGGCAATTGGATGTCATATTCTAAAAGTTTTTGCTCAAACCATTTTTCCAATTGGCTTTTTGTCCTCTTGTTGTATGGTGAAAATTGCTTGCAATATAAACTGCCACACCCACGTCTCGTTCTTGAACCAAGTCCACCGAAGTTGATCCAAGCCCATAATGCTACTTCAACTTCTTTTTTGATTAACTCAAAATCGGTTGTTTTTTTTGATAACCGGATATTTAAAGAAAATTGCGCCTTCATGAGGTATGGTGTTTCATCTTTCATATTTGAAAGAACATACCGTGGAAAAGGATGATTTTTCTTTTTAAAAAATACTTTTGAATTTCTTTTCACTTCGTCTTTTTCATAATGGGTTACCACTTGAATCTGGCTCGCTTGTTCTGTATGACCAAATATCTCTGCTTCTCTTTTAGATAATTCATTCGCATTTTTGCAGGTAGCTCCTCGAGTTGCACGCCACCAGAAACGAAGATGACCACGAATTGCACTTTCTCGAATCGGTCTGTCTTGATCAATTGAGTTTGATTGGGGCCCTCCCCCAAACATTGGCGTAACTAAATGAATAGTGAGCGGCTCTTTAAAAAGTCTTTGGTCTTCATGAATGTTTGTGTCGATCGCATGTTTCACATCATGCCAATTGGTTTTGGGTTTTCTAGATTCCCTTGTCATGTCGCTCTCCTTTCTTCACTTTGTTATCAGTTTCTGAAATAGCTCGGCATATGCATAGTGAGGGAAAAACATGGGATTGTTGATGAGCATCAGCAATTGATTTAATTGGAAGTTTAGCGTTAACAGATCGTATCCATCAATACGTAAATCGCTGAGTTTGTTCGAAATCACTTTGTCTTTACTATTATCTTTATTTTTCTCACTATTTTTTTTCTTTTCTTTATCCTCTTGTTCCTTAGACCTTTCTGGATCATAACAATTTAATTCATTAGCCCACCATCCTAGCTGTTTATCTTCATTAGGAGCTCTTAAATGAAATACACTCTTTTGTTTCATAAGTATAAAGTCAAATGCTTTGTCTAATTTTTCAAACATCCCTGAAGATGAGTTTGCTGTTTGCCTTTTTAAATTACTTGCTAAAATTAAAATAGGACGTGTTCGTTTCTGTGTATCATTTTCAACCATGTCAACCCCTTTGGCGGCTATCCTAGCTATTCCTTTTGTTTTCGGTTCTAATTTTTTTATATTGTCAGACCAAACTTTTAAATTATCAACATCGAAATTTGAACTTTTACATTCTATAGCAACCGCAACCGCCTCAATCGGTATAAACTTCAACGAATTGTGTTGGAACACATACGGCGTATACTGCTCATCAAAAACGGCAATATCGACTTCGTTAGAATGATTTCCATCTGAGTCAATAATGATGACACCTTGTGCTAATGAATATTTTTTAGGAATGATTTTCCGAAAAAACTCCATCCACATCACTTCTCTAGAATCCCCTGTCAGTCCGCCATGATTAGAAGCAAAGTCCACTTCTTCTGATATCATGCTGTTTAATCTTTGATAATTCTCTAAGATCAGCTGCTCAACTTTACCGGTTCGCTCCGTTTCACCCAAACCAATTCCTCCTTCATCATTCATTACGAATGGATAAAATTTGAATCTAAATGACTACTTTTCATTTCGACTTATTTTGAGATTTTTTAAGGTTTATTTAGGAAAAAGAAGAAGAAAAAAACATGACTGCAAGGAGTCATGTTTTCACTATACAAATGAACAGTATATTCTGATGGCTTTTGTACCTGAAAGAGGGTGTTGTAAGAAGATGATCTTTAAGGTAGTCATAACCGTTTAAGACACAATCATTGAAAACCATGCGCACCTCATATATGGGTGCGACAACAATTCATCATACATTCAGGAGGTCACTGCATATTTCAAGCCACACACTCATGTAGAGTGCGACGCTTTTTTGAGAGCAATTACAAAAGTTCTAGAAATATTTCAATTCACGCACTCATGTAGAGTGCGACGATTATAAGCCACCATTGTATATGGCGGATGGAATTTCAATTCACGCACTCATGTAGAGTGCGACTGCGATTTCCGCCCTAATTGTAACATTTTTTAGGAAATGATAGGCAAAATCCACAACTTTCAATAAAGAATTTTGTTTTCCCTTTCATAAAATATACATTTTTTCTCATTTTGTCAAAGGTGCGAATGTCCCGGGGATTTTATGTTTACCTCACATTCGCGCCAATTTTTTATTAATCCTATTTAATTAAAAACTATTGCTCTAAAGGTACTTATTCATTATTTCATCAACAGGTTTGAATTCATTTAAACACATGACTACTGAGCCAGAGTCATGTGTTTAACCCCCAAATCAAGCGCAACTGTCAACATTTCTTTCAATTTACCTCATCCATACACTCATGTAAAGTGCGACACATAGAAGCACCTGAGCATGATCACACAATCATTATTTAAATCCACTCATATAGAGTGCGACTCGAAGGAAATGTAGTCATGGCAAAGCGTGAGTCATTTCAATCCACGCACTCATGTAGAGTGCGACGCAGCTGCAAGAAGAAAATAAAAAGGTGTCTGAGATTTCAATCTACGCACTCTTGTAGAGTGCGACTCAATACAAAAATCAAAGAGGCTCAACAAAGAGCGATTTCAATCCACGCACTCATGTAGAGTGCGACTGCGATTTCTGCCCTAATTGTAACATTTTTTAGGAAATGATAGGCAAAATCCACAACTTTCAATAAAGAATTTTGTTTTCCCCTTTATAAAATATACATTTTTTCTCAATTTTGTCGAATAAAAAGGTGCGAATGTCCCGGGGATTTTATGTTCACCTCACATTCGCATCATAAGCCTTTCTTACAACTTCGTCATATATTCCACAATAAACTCCCAAAATCCAGGTCCTTCTTGGTAAATCAGCCGGTCTATTTTTTCGATGAGTTTGATGTAGAGTTCTTGTTCGAGGTCTTCTCTTTCTTGATATGCCGTGTTTTGTAGTTTCTTTTTGATCATGGGTGTGAAGGTTTCAATGAGTTCTTCCATTTCTCCATTCGTCATTTTTTCTTCGTTCACGGACATCTCCCCCTGTTTCTTCTTTTAGTTTGTTGAGTGCTTTTTTGTGGATGTTTGAGATGTTTTGTCTTGATTCACCCAGCCGATCGGCTATTTCTTTCATTGTTTGACCTTCAACATAAATATGGGTTAAAACAATTTTTTGTTTGTCTGTGAGCTGCTGGTAGGCCTTGTACAATGTTTGGTCTTGCAGGTGCTCCCCCAAGTCTTGCTGGTTGAAGAGCACAGCTTCATACGTATCTGTTTGAACAGGGTCTTTCACTTCTTGATGATCAGGATGGTCGAGTATGAGCGGAAAACGCTGCTGCTTTTTTTTGACTCGTTTATCAAAGTCGACTGAAAAGATGCGGATCATTGTGGAAATATACTTGATGATGCGGATTTTTTGATAAAACTGCTTGAACTCAGAATCTAGTTTTTTCGCATTTTCTTCGTTTGGCTCTTCCATGACTTGCCTAAGCAGCTGCTGGTTTTTAGGATTGCTTAAAAATTGCTGAATGAGCGGGTGATCAACGATTTCATTCCATTTTGCTTTCAATAACAGCCGATAATCCATGTGCATCCTCCCCTTTGTTCTCTCTACTTGCATTAAGTGGACAAAAGTTAAAAAAAGTAAACTTTGTAAAACGGGTCTAATGGTTCATTTTCTCCCCCTTTGATTTCCTATTTCTTCTTTCATACCACTTATAAAGAAGACGAGCATCCGCTGGGAGGTGAGACAAATGGAGACCTTTTTTTCGGAGGAATGGCTGAAACAGCTCGGTCAGGCTGGCTTTCCTGCCATTTTGACGGTTTATTTGCTGACACGTTTTGAACGAAAGTTTGATGAATTAAGCAAACTCATCCAACGATTGGTCGCTGTTCAAAAAAATGATGAATCAGATTGACATCTGCTTGATTCGTTTCACCTTATGAAAACGAGGGCGAAATGAAAGGCCTTTTGTCACCTCACACAATACGATGTTGAAAGGGGATTTTATCATGAGTGAAAAGCAAAATGGTGTACCACAGCCGATTCGAGGAGAAAAAGGAGCAACGGTCAAAATTCCACGTAATCTCGAGCGAGACAGACAAAACCCAGATATGCTCACGCCACCAGAAACCGATCATGGAACGGTTCCCAACATGAAATATTCTTTTTCTGATACGCACAACCGTTTAGAAAAAGGCGGCTATGCCCGCGAGGTAACGGTGCGTGAACTGCCAATTTCTAAAAGTCTTGCCTCTGTGAACATGCGGCTAAAGCCTGGTGCGATTCGCGAGCTACACTGGCATAAGGAAGCGGAATGGGCGTACATGATTTATGGGGAAGCCCGAATTACATCGGTTGATGCAGAGGGGCGCAATTTTACAGAGGATGTGACCGAGGGTGATTTGTGGTACTTCCCTTCAGGCTTGCCGCATTCTATTCAAGCACTTGAACCGGGAGCTGAATTCTTGCTTGTGTTTGATGATGGTTCCTTCTCTGAAAATAGTACGTTCCAAGTGACTGATTGGCTTGCCCATACGCCGGAGGAAGTTGTGCTCCAAAACTTTGGAATGACAAAGGAGCAATTTAACAAACTGCCAGAGAAAGAGAAGTATATTTTCCAAAAAGGAATTCCTGGTTCCCTTGAGTGTGACAAAGTGAAAACAGAGCAAGGAGAGGTCCCAAATTCCTTTAAATATGAGCTGTTAAAACAAGAGCCGATTACGTCAAGCGGTGGACAAGTGTGGATTGCGGACTCTACCAATTTCAAAGCGTCTAAAACGATTGCGTCTGCTCTTGTGAAAGTCGATCCAGGCGCCATTCGTGAGCTGCACTGGCATCCAAATACGGATGAATGGCAATATTTCATTTCTGGAAAGGCACGAATGACGGTATTTGCCTCTGATGGACATGCGAGAACCTTTAACTATCAGGCGGGAGACGTTGGCTATGTGCCATTTGCGATGGGGCATTATGTAGAAAATACAGGCGACGAACCGCTTTATTTCTTAGAAATCTTTAAGAGTGATCATTATGCAGATATCTCACTCAATCAGTGGCTTGCAGTCACACCGAAACAGCTTGTTCTTGATCATTTAGATCAAGGCGAAGACTTCTTGAAATTGCTTGACACTGAAAAACATCCTGTCATCGCTGCACCTAAAAAAGAGGATTAATTCAACCCTCCTGCAAAAAGGCTGTCCTTTTTGCAGGTATCTTCATGTAAAGGAGTGTTGTTTACCCATGCAGCAATCTGTTCACGCTTTATGGCAAGGGCTGAAATGGCTGATGGCGACGTCGGCTATCTGTTACATATTTTTGTTGTTTTGTGTGCTGTTCTTTCATTTGACGGGTGCTTTTTATCAATCGATTTTATCGCTGCTACTGTTTATGGGCATCTATGTTGTACTCGGGATCTCTTTTGAACATCTGGAACACGTGCTCATGCGGTTTGTTCGAAAATGCCGGTCCAAAAAACGATCCATCGTTTTCTATGCCATCTTATTTCACCTTTTGTTTATTTGGGGTGCTGTCTATTTATCAGACGAATTGGTTGACGGCATTTTACTGTCTACTTCTGAAGAAATTCTCTTTGCGCTTAGTCTTTGGCTATTTCATTTTTTGTTTGATTATGCGACGTTTCCATTTGATAAGGAAGCTTCGTGAGGCTATCGTCTTTCTGTTGAGAGCGCTTGTTTGACCTGCTCCATATGATGAATATCATGCTTAATCAAACCTGGAAAATAACTTGATAACGTCAGCTCGGTTTGACCGATCAAAAAGGATGTATTCCAGCGAGATGCTTCGATTTTCTTCATTTCTTGAAGCAATTCTGTTCTGATAGCAATAAATCGCCCGATCGTCTCGCTTCTCTCTTCCTTTCTTGCTCTTTCGGCTGACTGCTGATTCATTTCATGCACATCAGGTGCCTGAGGTAACGCTTTATTGTTCCAAAATTCCTTTAGGCGATCGTGTAAAATAAATTCATCCCACGGAACAAAATGTGCGATGATCTCAGCAATACTCCACTTCCCATCAGCAATAGCGCGGCGTCATTCTTTGTCTGTTAATTCCGTTAGCGATTGTACCCATTCAAGGGTGTGTTCGTAGTGTTTTATCACGGTGTCTTTGTTCATGTTTTGTTATCCCCTTCATCTTTTTAAAAGAAGTTGATTAGAAATTGGTTAGTTTCATTCTTGCGAAATCATTTATAACATATTATCATATACTTTAATTACCAAATGAAGAGGGGGAATTGTGATACGCTGTCCTATATGAAAAAGATTATTTTTTTGCACTAAAATAAACCGACTGGTCTGTTTATAAAAGAGGAGGGGAAATAATGAAATCTCAACATGTGATCATTATCGGCAGTGGTGTAGCAGGATTGGCTACTTCTTTATTTTTAAAAAAGGCTGGGATGGAAAGTACGATTTATGAAAGCAGGTCAGATGAAGAATTAGAAACAGGAGCAGGTTTTTTACTGTCTCCGAATGGGGTAAAGATTTTGGATGAAATCGGGTGTAAAAATGAAGTGATAGCAAATGCAACAGTGATAAAGAAGATCCAGCAAATAAACAGTGAAAATGAAGTAGAAGCGATCTTTCACAATTATAGTGAAAAATATTATGATGCCCCTTTACTGAACGTCATGAGAGACCAAATCATCAAATCACTTTTAAAAGAAGTTCACCGTCAAGGAATAGAAGTGAAATACAACAAAAAGTTAACCTCGATCAAACAGCAGCCTCATTCCGTTCAGGTTCTTTTTGAAGATGAAACTGTGATAACAGGTGGTATTGTAATAGGAGCAGATGGAACTTTTTCGAAAACAAGAGAGGCTATTGCGTTTAATGCTAAATTAGATTATAGCGGCTTTTGGGGACTGCAAGGAGTATCGTTTGTGAAGGATTTTGTATTGGATGAGGCAACAAGTTATTTTTACAATGACGGAAACTTTCAATTCATTTTTGGAAAAGCGCATCCAACAAATAAAATGAATATTTTATGGCAAGCTTTCTCTCAGTGTCCTGAGAAGTTACCTACAAAACATTTTGAGAAAGCCAATAAAGAAACCATTCGACAGTTATTATATAAACAAATGGAACATTGGAACATTCCTAAACACCTATCTGACATCATCGATCATACAGACATGTTCTTTCCAAGAAGTATCTATGAAATAAAGGATCTTCCTGTGTGGTCAAAAGGACGCGTTGTTCTTATAGGTGATGCTGTACATACAGCAAATCCTTTTGTTGGTCAAGGAGCATCGTATAGTCTAGAAGATGCCATGGTCATAGCAAAGATGCTAAGAGATCATGATGATCGAGATGCGTTCTATTATTATGAAAAGGATCGAAGAAAGAGGACAGAAGAATTGAATGAGCTATTTCAGCACATGAGTATTCAAAACGATATTGATAAAAAAATGAACGAATACACGATTGAATGGGATGAAGAAACTTACGTATGAGATGAAAGATAAAAAAACACCACTTATGATGAAAAGTGGTGTTTCTTGTGTTGTCTCCGTGCATAGAGGATCGCACCAATCAAACTGACGAGTGAAATCAATGCGAGAATTCTGATATAAGGCGGATAGTAGGTTAGCACAATCTCGTTTTTCCCTTTTTCTATTGGAAAACCAATAAAAGTGTAGTTGGCTTTTTCAATATCAGTTTTGTGTCCGTTCACCGTGAGCTCCCAGCCTTTTTCATATGGAACAGGCAGAATCATGTAGTCATCACCGCGCTTGTTATCATACGAAATCGTAAAGCGGTTATTTTTTAGCTTTACTTGCTGGTTGCCATCATCCTGTTTTTCTTTTTCATATGCTTTCTCTAGGACGCGGTAAGGCTCTTGATACAGCTTCAGTTGATTGAGCTCGTATGTCCCTTTTGGTACTCGAATAGAGAGGATCTTTTCCGCTGGGACCCGAATCGTCACTTCATTGACACCTGTTTTGTAGATGGATGTATTGCTTTTTCTTGATGTGACATAGTCGTCAACGGATAACTGAAATCCTTCGTTACGGTCGGTCCGCTTCACATAAAAGCTCACATACACATCCCCAGCGCGAGCGATGTCATCTGGAAGTGTGATATTCAGACCGCCCATTTCTCCGTATACATCAAGCACGCCATGTTCGTATACAGCTTGTTCCGTATGAATATTCGTATCTTTGAGTCGATCTGCTGCGCGCTCGATTTCAGCGTTTCCTTTTTTGTCTAAAATGACGCCTTGCAGCATCGCATGCTCTTTATCAAGTGCTGAGGCATCCTTTAAGGATTGTTCTGAATAAACGGTGCTCGTTGTTCTTGCAAATGGCAGTGACCGAGTATTTTCATATACCTCATAATGCTCACTTTTCAAGATTGGCTTAAAATAAGCTGGTGGTGAGTAAGGCATCATGCTGTTTCTCATATAATACTTCCCGTAGGTCAGGCTGTATAAATTCGCCCTGTCCCCCATTGTTGCATACCGGCTGACACTTTCCCTTCCCATATCGATTTGCAGGTCATTCCAATAGAAATTGAGCAAATGCTGATTCAATATACTTGAATACACACTCATGCCTTGGAAGCCTTCAAATAATGGGGTATTGTTGCGCACGCCATTCATCCAATCAATCCGGGCGAGCGGATCTTTTGAACGGCTTTGGATTTGCTGAATGAGCTTCATTTGTTCATATCCAGCATATGCCTCACTATTCAGATACGTATCTGATACGCTCTTAATATTGCTTCTTTCAGATAAGTATCCCTGCTGATACACGCCTGCTGTCAGTAAGCTGATGGCAATAAGCACAGCTGAAAAGAGACGAAGGTGCTGACGTTTTTCGGCATGCATCCATAGGAAGAACAAGCTGATCACAACCAGTCCTATACCCGTAAACACAACGACATCCATGTTTCCCTTTGCTCGTTCTGAAAGGACGACAGCAAGAAGGAACACGATCCAAGCGCCTAAGACCGCACGCTTTTTCCACTTCCACTCGATTTGTGAGAAATGCTTGATCGTGATGGCAACGACCGCTCCAACTGTAAAGGCAAGAATGTATTCAAATCTGTACTGCGGTGCTGAAAAACCATTAAACACACTCGCCATCTTTGGACTGTAGTGAAAAACAATGAGCAACATACTGATGGATGTGAACATGAAAAACCATCTGTTCCGGTAAAGCGGTACGAGAAACAGACAAATCAGAAAAATCACGGGTAATAAATACACCCTGCTCGTAAACAGCAGATGATCATGCAGCTCGAACCAAGGAATGGCCTGTTCATACGGCGGTCTTATATTGTTAAGAAAGCCATAAACAGACGGGATAAAAAAGGCGGCACTGATCCCAAAGGATAACAGTGTAGAGATCGCAAGCGTCCAAAACACCTTCCACCCGCGCTCCTCACTTCGCAGCTTGATCATATATCTGAAGACAAGATAGATCGCTAAAAAGATAAAGTGAATGTAAGCAAAGTAAAAGTTGTTGATCAGCATCAAACTGCAACTCGCAATAAACCAAGCGGGCTTACCCGTTTTGAATATCCGCTCAACCCCAAGTACAAGCAGCGGAAGCCACATCATGCTGTCGGTGAAAAATTCCCAAAACGTTTGATGCCGGAAATATACAATAGATAATCCATAAATTGCGGCACCTGTCAGTGCACCCAGTCTATTTTGAACCATTGAAAGAAGCACACGGTAAGCGATGAAAAGAATAAGCGTCAGCTTGATTACACTCAGCCAAATCACGGCATTTGCCCAGAAATGAATGTCCGTTGACTGTATGAGATGGAGCGCATTCATCAGCCAGACGACAGCGACTGTCACCATAAAGACCGTCGACGTTGTGAAATAATACCCTAATTGCGTGTATGTACCGCCGCCTAGACCGAATTGATAGGAATAAAAGAAATTCCCTTTGACATATTCGTCGTAAAGCAGCTTTTTAAATGGGAGCATTTGCGAGATGCCATCCCCATCTCCTGTCATGTACCGGCCTTGCGTATATTCATATAAGAAAAAGGAGTGGCCTAATAATGCGAGAATGAGGCACATTCCAATGATTATCCATCTACGTTTCATCATCTAAATCCTTTCCACAAAAGATCCATTGTTCTTTGAAACAAAACAACCCAGCAAGCGATTCGTGCTTGCCGGTTATTTGACTCCACGTTATTTAAATAACTGTGTTAACACTCGGTCTTGTTCCTTTGAGCTTGTCTCTTGTTGCATGACATTTGATTCTTGGATCAAATAATGTGGCCTCTTTTTCGTTTCATAATAAATGCGGCCAATATATTCTCCAATCACACCTAGACTCAAAAGCTGGACACCTCCGAGGAAAAGCACAGCCGATATTAAAGTGAAATAACCAGGTACCATCACGCCCGTTCTGACGATTTGAATAAAGGTGGCAACGATGTAAATCAAAGAAAGGAATAAGATCAGTATGCCAGTATAAAAACAAATACGCAGCGGGCGGTTGTTAAAGGAAATGACGCCATCTATGCCATAGTTAAACAACTTCTTTAGTGACCATTTTGTATCACCATGCTGTCTTTCTACATTTTCATAATAGATGACCTTTTCTTCAAACCCAATCCAGCAAAAAAGCCCTTTTGAAAAACGATTTCCTTCTTTCAACTGAAGTAATGCATCAATTGCTTGGCGCGAAATTAAACGGAAATCTCCGACGCCATCACGCAAGTCCACTTCGACTACCTTGTTCATCACTTTATAGTACATGGATGATAAGTAAGAGCGAAGCTTGCTGTCTCCTTTACGGTTCCGTTTGGCAATGACTTGATGGTAGCCTTCTTCATATCCTCTGACGAAGTCCTGAATCAAATACGTTGGGTGCTGCAGGTCGGCGTCCATGATGATCGCAGCTACTCCCTTCGCATATTCAAGTCCTGCCAGAATAGCGGCTTCCTTCCCAAAGTTACGTGAGAAGGAAATGTATTTGACCTTTGCACTTTTGCGAGAGAGCTCTCTCATGTATTGAAGTGTGTTGTCTTTGCTTCCATCATTCACAAAAATGATTTCAAAGTCATAATGAAAATCGCGAAACTCTTCCTCGAGTGCCTCAAAGATTCGTCTGATGTTTTCACCTTCATTGTAAGAAGGAATTATAACAGAGAGCAATTCTCGTTCCATATCGCACCTTCTCTTCACTTTTTTCACATAGTCTGATATGTTCATTATTCCTTTTTTGTCAGGAAACGAAACCCTTTTTTATTATCCATAAATTACATGTCTCTTTAATCGTTCCATTATATCAAAGTTTTATTTCCAGTGATTTTCAGTAAGATGAATTTAATGTAATTTTAAGTTTAACCATTGTAAAAAGCCTGTAATTTCGATCACAGACTGGGTATTGTATCATAAAATTGTTTACTCATTTATATATTTTCCTATTTCTTGAAAAAGATGAGGGGCACTTCTTTTAATGAAGCAGCCCTTTATTCTGCTCTTGTAGATGCTCGTTTGCCTTCGATTGTTTATTTTGGAATAAATGCAGCTGCGCACCGTAGCTCTCAATCCACTCTTGGACAATCCGTTCAGTTGTTTCCTGTCCTTTATACTTGTGGCCAGCCTTTGCATAGGTCGTTTCAAAATCACTCCATAGCAGCTCTACCCATGTACGTGCTTCATCATATGTCAGCATATTGTTTTTTTCCATCAGTTGTTCTGTTAATCGCTCAAAGTATTGTTCCATGTCGGTTCCTCCTTCATCTAGCAGAAAGTGCCTTTTTAAAAAAACCTCTTTTTTCATATACTACCCTTACGTCTTCAAAAGACGCAAATGATTTGTATTGTTTGGAGGGAATCGATATGCGTAATAAAGCAAAAGGCTTTCCAAATCAAGTGAATCACAAATTTGAAGGCGAGCCAGGCGCCACAGATGCTTATGCGTCTAAAAGGCCGAATGGTGAGACGAATACACGTCCACAGGAACGAATGAGGGCATCAGGGAAACGCTAATTTTTCCAAAGGGAGTGCTTGAGATATGAGTTCAAATGGGAAATCGTATATGGAAGACTTTGTTCAATTAAGGACAACCGCTTACCCTCAACCATGGGCGAATGCAAAGCATTCTGCCTCTCAGGTCAACGGAGAAACGCAGCAAACGCAGCACGACATCGTACTTCAGAACAACGTCCGTAAACAACGTTCGAAGTAAAGAAAAGGACTGATCTCTCGGATCAGTCCTTTTTCGTAAGCATTGAAATTGGCAGTGCATCTTCCTTATTTGGGGCTGATACTCTGTATCCCCACGCAAATACACCATTTAAATATTCCACGTAAAACTCTTCGTCTGTATCTTTGATTTGATAAGTCATTTTGGTTTGAATCAAGGCTGGATCTACTAAGTAGGCTTTTGCCATATCGATTTTCCGTTCTAAGACGGCATATTCATTCACAATGCCAAGCTGCTCAGCCTTACGTGCTTTTTCAGAAAGAGAGGCTATCTCCTGCTTCAATTCGTATTCCGTCATCTCACTATAACGTTTGTCCATCTGTCATTCCCCTTTGTCTAAAACGTGATCAATTGTGTCGAGATCAAAGCCTTTTCTGAATAAAAATTGCTTCACCTTCATCTTCTTTTCAAATGACCCGTCGTATCCTACCTTGCGTTTTGCCTTCTCCAGCATATAGAGGAGGGCTTCTTCTTCCTTTTCCTCTTCTTGTCCATCATAGGCTTCTTGAAGGGCTTTATCAATGATCCCAAACGAAAATCCTTTTCGTTGCAGCTGCAGCTTGATGCGCTGCTCGATCTCTTTTGTGGAACGATTTTTTTCTTTTCTCACAAGCTTCTGAACCTGCTTCACAGCTTCCTCCAGCTGTAAGTCATCAGGATATTGCGATAGTGCTTGTTCAATGTTGTCATCATCTATCCCTTTGAGCTTTAGCTCTTTTTTCAGGACGGACGGCCCTTTGCTGTTCGTTTTACGGTGGGTGCTGACATAGGCTTCCGCAAATTCAAGATCATTTACATACTTGTATTGCTTTAATTTGTGTATAATTTCACTAATAGCAGGTGCCGGGATTTCTTTTTTCGTCAAATAATCGGTTACTTCTTTCACCGATCTCATTCGGTAGGATAAATAATCGACGGCCTGCTGAAATCCTTTTTTCACAGCATCACCGAATTGAATGTCGATGATATCGGCTTCGTCCAGCTCTTTTCCCTTTTTCAAATCGTGCTGGACGAGCACATCTAGATCCACGCTAAAGGCGTATTTTTCATCAAGAAAGATGTTTACCCGCTCTGTATTGTTTTTCTGAGCAGAGATTTTTGTAATATAGGGCATCCTGTGATCACTCCTTTTTTAAAACAGTCAGGATGTTTCTTCTGATTCAAAATCGTGAAAGATATAGGTATGTATATGAGAGGAGAGATGTCAATTGAATATCGCCATCACCGGAGGAACCGGTTTTATCGGCCAGCACGTCACGAAAGTGCTCGCTACTGAAGGACATCATCTATATATTTTAACAAGAAATCCAAAGGAATCCGAACAAAATCATTTACACTATGTGCAGTGGCTGACAGAAGGTGCTGCGCCTGAGCATGAACTTCCTGCGATTGATGTCTGGATTAACCTTGCTGGAAAATCCATTTTCACCCGCTGGACAGACAAGGCAAAAGAAGGCATCCTCTCTAGCCGTATTCAATCCACACAAGAAGTAAGGCGCATTATAGAAGCGCAGGAATCGAAACCATCTGTGCTCATTCAAGCAAGTGCTATCGGAATTTATGGCACGTCTCAAACAGGAGATTTTACAGAGGAATCACCTCCTGCGGATACTGATTTCTTAAGTCATACATCAAAGCGTTGGGAAGCTGAGGGGCAAAAAATTGAAGCACTCGGCATTCGTACGGTCTACACACGCTTCGGCGTCGTGTTAGGAGAAAAAGGTACCTTGCCACTGATGACACTGCCATATAAACTATTTGCCGGCGGAACGATTGGCTCCGGCTCGCAATGGGTTTCATGGGTTCATGTCGAAGACGTAGCACATCTCATTGCTTATGCAATACACAATGACGACATCTCAGGTCCACTCAATGTCACATCACCGAATCCTGTTCAAATGAAGCAGCTTGGACAAACGATAGCGTCTGCCCTTCACCGCCCTCACTGGCTGAAGGTCCCATCCTTTGTCATTCGAACGGCACTTGGCGAAATGTCATTACTTGTTTTAGAAGGTCAGCGTGCGCTGCCGAAGAAGGCATTGCTTTCTTCTTATGACTTTTTGCATCCTGAATTAAAAGAAGCGATTTTGCATTCAAAGGAATAATTTTTGTCAAAAACACCCATCCTATTAGAAATGAGATGAGGGGGCGATTTTGATGAAGAAAAAAGAACACCAGCCAACTTCAAAGCTGAAGAAAACCCAGGAAGTCCTGTATCAGCAGGAATTCAAAAAAGCGGAAAGAGCAGCAGAAAAAAGAAACAAATAAGATGGATATTCCACTCCAACAAGCACATAACTAAAGTGATCTTGTAAAGGAGGGAAAGGCTTTGAAAAAAGACCAACACCAAAAAACCAATCACGAACTTGCAGCACAAGAGTCGGATGGCGAATATGTTGAATTTTCCAAAGAACTTGCAGATCCGAATGACGTAAAAGCAATGGCACGTATGAAAGCAGCCGATCAGCGCGCCAAAAAACAATAAGTAAAAAAAGCAGACCCTTTTGCGGTCTGCTTTTCTTCTTTTATTGAATTTCAGTAAGAAGACTTGATGCTTTCTGACGTGATTTTTCCTCAGGCACCTCTTCTGGATAACCAATATGAAGGATGGCAGCAAACCGCTCGTTTTCCTTTAGGCCCATGTCCTGTTGAAAGCCTTTGTCGTATAAGATGCGGCCGCTCTTCCAGACCATACCGATTCCTTGATCCCAAGCAAGCAGCTGGAAGTTTTGAATGAGCGCGCTCACAGCGGCAAAATCATCATTTCTCACCACTGGGTTCTCGTCTTCCTTTAACACTACAAGTAAAAGGGCTGGAACTTTTGAAAAGTAATCTCTATATTGATTGATCTTTTCTTCCTTTGCATCTGGATTGTTGCGCTTGAAAAACGCAATGAAGCGATCAATAAATGTCGCTTTCGCTTCCTCCGTCACCGCATATAGAAAGCGCCAAGGCTCCGTAATTTTATGATTCGGTGCATAGACCGCATCCTCTAATAACGGCTGAAGCTGCTCAATGGTCACCGGCGTTTCTTTAAATTTTCGAATGGATCGTCTATATCTGACAGCGTCTCGTACCGTTAACGCTTCTGTTTGTTGTTTGATTTCTGGCATATGTGTCATCCTTTCAATCAATCTTAATTGAAATTGATTCTCATTCACATTATAAACATCATTGCGAGCAGTTGCAAATGATGTTTCCCATCCCTTCTGCTAAAAAGTTGTTTGAGTTTTTCAAGTAATGTTACAATCATATTACGTTTTAAACAAATTTTGATAAAAAACCCAAGATGATGAAATAGGTTTAGTTATTCCCATTTTGTCTAATGCGGTTATTTTGTCAAAAGGCTTTCAAACCATGATTGGAAGGGAGGCTTCTGGATGGAATGAAAATCAATATCGGGCAAATCATTAAGCTCTACCGGTATAAACAAAATATGACCCAATCTGAATTGGCAGAAGGAATTTGTTCTGTCTCTCATTTAAGTAAAATCGAAAATGGCTCAAAGGAGGCCAATCAAGATACGATCAATTTACTGCTTGAACGACTTGGCATCAGTCAAGAAACGCTGTCACAAAAGGCGCGTCACCTGCTGTCACTCTTAGATGAGTTTCAAATGAATATGTATTTCTATGCACTCGATCAAGCTGAACAAAATGCAGAAATGATCATTCAGCACGAAGAACAGTTCTTTTCGCTAGATTTAGGCATTCAGTATCATTTGTCCCTATTTCAATTTTATTTATTATCGGACAAGCAGCCACTTGCCTTAAAAACACACCGTGTGCTTAAAAAGTTTGAAAAAACCTTTATTGAAACGGAAAAAGAAATATTTGAATATCTAGATGGCATTCATCTCATTACAAATGGTCAGTTTGAAGAAGGGATAAAGAAACTTGAGAGCTGCTTTTCTTACGCGTCTGTTGAACAAAGTGACCTGTATTATCACTATGCAAAAGCACTTGGAAACATGGGACTTCTTGGCGATGCGCTTGAAGCAACCCATCAAGCCATGGATTTATATAGACAAAAGAACAATTTCAAGCGGATCATTCACTGCACACTCATTCATGGCGTGATCTCACTGGAACTAAAAGCCTTTCAAACGGCGAAGAAATATTTAAAAGAAGTGATTTTGCACACGTCCCTTTATCCTGATGCCTATATTAAAATGACCGCTTATTTTTATTACGGGGTGCTCTTAAAACGGGAAGGCGATTTTTCTTCAGCTGTGCCTTATTTACTAGATTCACTCAATTACTTTAATCAAGAACAGATAGAAGACCGTTATTGTGAAACTCTGTATGAAATCGCGACCTTATATGCTGAATACGACCGCAAAAAGGCCCTTCCCTACATACATGAGCTGTTAAAACAGCCTCGTATTCAGCCAAACTGTTTATATATGATCAAAATCTATAAATTGATGATTGAGGAAAACCCTCTTGATTTGAAAACCTATTTGATCGAAGCAGCTCTTCCTTACTTTAAACAAAATGAGCTGCACAGTGAGTACTTGTTTGCTCTTAGAACCTTGCTTTCCTATGCGGGTTCTGAGCTTGACGAACGTACCTATATGTCCTACACAAGAACGCTGCTTCATCACCTTGCATCATATGTCCCCTATTACAAAAAAGCATGACCTTCTGCCGATCGAAGGTCATGCTTTTCCTATTCATTAAATGGTCTTCTGTTGATCTGTATCAGGACGGGTGACTTGTTTGACTGAATGAACATACCGTTTTCTCGCAAAGTAATCGTACGCATGCTGACCAAAGCCTAACCAAATGCTGAGCACGATGAATGGGATCGTTCCCCATAATGCAGGGATATTGCAAGCAATTTTCAGCCATGTATAGATCCCTGAGTTTTTTTGGTTTTTGGCTAAGGAAATTGACACGATTCGCTTTTCTGCCTTTTCTTCACTTATTTTGTTCAGTTTGAGCAATTGCGAGTGTCTAAAGGATTCAAAATGAATACGGTTCTTCCAATCGAGAGCTTTCAACAAGTCCATCGCTTTTGCACATGAAGGACTTTGCCCGTCATAAAACACAAGCAGCCTAAGTGATTTGATGGAACGCTGTTCTCTTTTTTTCGATTCAGCGAGCTTCTTTCTTTCTTGATCGAGATAAATGATTTTTTTCATAGATTGATCGCCAGCCCTTTTCCGTCATTTGTTTTTTAGTTCGTTCAAAGGAGATTACAACTAGATTACTATAGTTGCTGGGCCTCTTGTATTGGGAAAAAGCAAACCAACGTGCGTTATATGAGCCTTTAGATAAGGGCAAAATTAAGGTTTTCATGGCACATATGAGGTTTTTCAACTAAAAATGGTTGGGAAAATCGTGATGCGTTGCGGTTTTCTGCGGTTTTTTGTAGAATTCTGCGGTTTTTCTACATCTTTATGCGGTGTTTTGTAGGTGAGACGCAAAAACAAGATAAAAAAAGACTACTTCCCGTTGCGGCGAAGTAGTCTTTTGGTTTATATTTTTTCCAAAACTTCTACTATTTCTTTCTCAATATCTTTCCATAAGTAACGATCTGTCGTATAGTGATGTGCGGCTTCTTTCGCAAATACTTGAAAAGCTTCCTCAAAATCAGGTGCATCCTTGTCGGGTTTTTTCTCATCAACAAATCGCTGTGCTTCTGTTGAGCGTGGTCCCCATTTACCTACTTCATTCCCGTCCTGATCAATGATCACGATAATTGGAATCGATCTTGCGGTCCCGTTCGTTAAATACTGATCCATCAGGTCTAGATGCTCGTCCCGAATAAAATAACGCGCATCAATGAGTGCTTCACTTGCAATACGCATGAAAATTGGTACATTGACCATCGCATCTCCGCACCAATCCGCTGTGATGACAAGCGCTCTGAGCTTTTTCTTTTGCAGCTTTTGAAGCAGCTCTTTTTCTTTTTGATGAATTGCGTACTGGTTGTACACCGTGAGTAGATTTTCTCGGTTTTTCTCCATGTTGTGTACATATGTACGTTCAGTTAATCCCTTTTTAAACCATTCATTTAATGTCATATTTACATCCCCCTTACTCTTCAACTTTACCACTTTTGCTATTCTTTTGTCTAAAAAAACCTTCACCTAGTGAAAGGTAAAGGCTTTTGATCTATGGACGCCGGTTGCGATTTGGGTCCATCCCTATCAGCTTGGTGACAAGCACCATTGTGACAGGTAATGATGTATTCTTTTTATACGCTAAGTATTTTCCGCGCCATTCAGGTTTATATTTCTGTTTAAACAACCGTAATCCGCTGAAGCTGTACATAAATCTGACGTTGTTGAAAATAACACTCGCCAAACGCTCCGTGAGGAAGGACTGATGAAATGTTCCTACATTCGATAAAGGCGCCATTCCCATGTTAAAGGATTTGTAGCCTTTTTCTTTCGCCCATTGAAAAAGGTGGATAAACAGCGCATCCATCATCCCGTTCGGTGCATCATGCATATGACGCATTAGGTCGATGGAAATCTCCCCTTCTTGATACATCGGCATTAGTGATACAAAAGAAATGATTTCCCCTTGTTCATCCTTCAGAATCGCAATCGGTGCTTTTTGAAGATAATCTTCTTGAAAATAGCCGAGCGAAAACCCTTTTTCATTTTTCTTTCCGAGCCAGCTGTCAGAAATCTGTTTTAAGGTTGAGATGAGCTCATCTGAAAAAGGCGGTTCCAGCATTTCAAACGTATAGCCTTCTCGTTCAAACTTATTGGCCACAGCCCGTAAATTTGATTTTTTCTTACCGGAAAGAGAGAACGTTTCTAAATCGACCATGGCTTCTTCTCCAAGCTTAAAGAAGTGAAAGCCTAAGTCATGGTAGAGCGCCATCCCTTCCCGTTCTACTTGATAAAAAGCAACGCGATAGCCTGCTTTTTCTGTCTGCTGTAGAAACTCTTCAAGTACAAGTGGATAGGATGCTTTACGTCCGGATGGATCTCCAAGCACAATGACGCAGCGGCCAATGCGCCCAAATTGAAGCATCGCCTCTCCATCACTTGAGAAAAATAGTTTTTTGTCGCCTAAAAAGCCAAGATGACTGAGGGCATTTCCGCCCTTTTCTTCTAAAAACGTTTTTAATTTTTCCTCATCTGCTTTTTCTCCAATCGGAAATGCTCTTTTATTAAAAATCAATCTGCTAATGAAGAAAAAAAGCGGTACACCGATGAGCGCAATCATGCTTGTCATCGTGATATGCCGTTCATTATGCACGAGGTAATCCCTACTCAAGAAATGTCCAATTTTTGTCCAAATAAAGTTGCCGATGACATTATAGTTAAACAGCACGAGTAAATATCCAGCGGCAGCCGCCACAAACTGATACAAGGAATAAGGGGCCTGCTGCTTCACAAATTGATTTCGAAGAGAGAAAAATACAGCCATGATGACTGGCAGTATAAAGATGAGACTCAGGTTAAATCCTTTTAACAAAGTAAACACAAAGCCGCCTGCTAGGGCGATCATCGTCAGCACGTACGATCTTTTTGTTCGTTTATACACTTCAATGGACAAAATCATCAGGATGATGCCGAACATTAAAGAAAGACCATTAAATCCTGATAATAGAAAGCGTGGAATGCTTGTAATCACGCCTAATCGATCGACAGGAAGCACAACAGACGCCATAATGAGCAAGCCGCTTCCAAAGGTTAAAATTGATAAAGATCCGTACAATAAACGGATTAATAAAGCACGGTGCAACACAATTAAGACGTTCGTTGTTTCTATGGCAGGTGCCATTCTCGGATTGCCTTCAAGGCGTCTAAGTGTCGTTCCCGTTAAATCGTAAGCAGCTAGACAAAGCCCAAGGATAAACGGGAAGATCGAGTACACGAAGCGGTACAAAACAAGCGCCGTCAGTACCATCTCTTTATCAAACCCAATGTACTGCATGCTCAGTAAAAAGATGAGGTCAAATGAACCAAATCCGCCCGGAACCATACTGATTAAACCACCGATTGACGCAATCGCAAATACGCCTAATACAATTCGGACATCGACATTCATCCCCATAGAGACGACAGCCATGTACATGACGAGACCAGCTGCCAGCCATTCTAAAAACGATGCTCCGATATAAGCGTAAATCGGATGCTTCAGTCCGCTTTCACCGCTCTCAATCGAGCTTTTTCGTACGGACGCCATAATGATGTAAATGGGCACAATACAAGCAAAGATGATCACAAAGGCCCATAGCCACGGCTCTTGGCTAATAATACTTTCAACAGGAAGCACCCTCACCAAGATCAGATCACTGAAAATAGATAAGCCCAAAAGAACCGAGGAAGTCAAAAGAGCAATGCCTTTCAGCAGTTTTTTCGTATCGGTTATGTACTCCTTGTATAGAAGTGTTCTAAGCCCTGCTCCTGATAGACCGCCGAATCCAAGGACACTGTTAAAAGAGTTCGCAATCCAAGAAATGCGAATCGTTTTCCAGCCGCTGATGGGCATATTCAGGCTTTTTCGTAAAATAAAATCATATAAGGACATCGATAACACTGCGACAAGTCCAAGAAAGACAAGAATAAACAAGTCCATTCGATTCAAGCTGTCAATGATATAAAACGTTTTTTTAATGGAAAGGCCGCTCAGTTCCTTTTTGGCGACGAAAATTAAGACAAGGATAATCACGATCGGAAAAAGCATTTTTAAGATCGTCATACCCGTTTTTTTGTTCCACATGATTTTCCCAACTTTCTAAGTTGCTTCATTTATTTCGACTGACCATTATTATACAACAAATACCACTTGATTCATGCAGTTTAACATTCAAAAGCTTGTCGAACCTTTCAATTAGAAGTAAAAATCAGTAATATAGAGAAAAGAGCCGCTTAAAGGAAGTGAACGAGCGTGGAATATAATATTCATGACACCACCGTATTAAAAGAAGAGATTCTATCTCCAGAGGAAAAAAAGACATGGGTGCTCTATATGAAAGTACTCACAGCTGCAGGTCTTGGAGATGTGTCAGAATGGATGAAGCTTGATATGAGTATGCCTCAAATGAAGGTACTCATGCTACTCAATAACCATGGCTCTCTCAAGGTATCCGAAATCGCTGAAAAAATGGGCGCTTCTTTGTCCAATATGACAGGCCTGCTTGACCGGTTAGAACAGTCTCATTTTGTTGAACGAAAACACTCTGAGCGTGACCGTAGAATCATTGTCGTCGAACTAACAGAGGAAGCGAAAAATATTTTTAGAAGCATTTATCAAAAAGGACACGAAAAAATCAAAAACTCCCTGCAACGGCTCAATGACGAGGAAAAAGAAAAAGTCAACGAAGGGCTGGCTATTTTAGAAAAAGCACTGCGTCCTGAACGCGGCTAAACATGAAAAGGAAAAAAGACGGTCACTTGAGATCCGTCTTTTTTAGTTCTTCTACTTGTCGATCTGGGGTGAAGAGATTTTTACGAATGACTTCCCTGTCATCCCATAAAAAATAACCTAAACCGATGATGAGAAAAAAGATACTGATCCACGTACCGCCAGGCAGTATCTGTTCAAGTTCCTCAATCGTTTTTTCTGAGCCTAAGCTATTACTATAGCGTATCTCAAAAAGAACATATTTTGCTATATAAAACAATGCCGCCATACAAATAAACATGGCGCCGACAATTCTTCTACCAGACATGTGTTTACTCCTTTAATTCCATTGATTTCTTTTGATTAATTCCGTGATATGGGCAAGATGATGCTTTGAGTGCCAGACGTACATACCTGTTGCATCATATAAGGACACCGTTTGTTGATCGGCTGGGTGATAATAGGATGCAGTGAAGTCTTCCTCTGACATCCCTCGAAGTAATGTAACCCATCTGCGATGCAGACTGCTGATTAAGGGCAGTGATAGGCTGATGGGCGCTTTGCTATCTGGAAGCTCGGCGAATCCCGCCTGATCATATGGACGGATGTGCGGTATTTCTTCTGTGAGCGCAAGCTTGAATCGTAAGTATGCATTCAGATGGCTGTCTGCTACGTGATGAATGAGCTGACGGACGGTCCATCCTCCAGGCCGATAGGGTGTATCCAGCTGAGCATCTGTCAATTGATTGGTGACTGTTTCATATTCTTGTGGAATCGCACCCAACTGATCAATCCATGACTCTAGCTGTTCCTTTGTTTTATTTTCAACCGGTTCATATAAGCCAATCGGATATTGTAATGACGTCATACCCTCTCCCCTTTCTTAAATCCTTCTAGTACAAATTTACCAATCATCTTTCCTTGTTCAAGGGTTTGATGTGCCTGCTTCAAGTTAGCAGCATTGATCGGACTGAGAACCTTTGTTAACGTATGCGTTAATGTCCCGTGTTCAAATAACTCAGCCGCCTCTGTTAAAAGCTCATGCTGTTTGATCATGTCCGCTGTTTTGTACATAGGGCGTGTGAACATGAACTCCCATACAAATGCAGCACTTTTATTTTTGAGTAATTGAATGTCTAGGTTGTGCTGATTCTCGACAATGGTACAGATCGTGCCTTGCGGTTTGATGGCTTCTGCCATGCCTTTGAAGTGTCCGTCTGTATCATTTAGGCATAAAATAAAATCCACTTCGCCTATTCCTTTTTTCTGAAGCTGCGCGAGAAGCGGCTCATGATGATCAATGATATGATCAGCACCTAATGATAGACACCACTCTTTTGTTTCAGGTCTTGATGCGGTGGCGATTACAGTGGCATTTGCTAATTTGGCTAGTTGGATGGCAATAGAACCTACTCCGCCTGCACCGCCGATGATGAGCAGTGTTGCCCCTTCTGCATTTCGCTTCATATGCATCCGGTCAAATAACGCTTCATATGCCGTAATTGTCGTCAGAGGCATCGCGGCTGCTTCTGCAAAGGAGAGATTGGCAGGCTTTTTTGCCACAATCCGTTCATCCACAAGCTGATACTCACTATTTGAGCCTTGACGCGTGATATCTCCCGCATAGTACACGTGATCACCAGGCTGAAATAATGTACACGCTTCGCCAACTTCAACAACCGTACCGCTTGCATCATAGCCAAGAATTTTCAGTTTTTCTTCCTTCTGATCCTTCGATGATCTCACCTTCGTATCAACTGGATTCACTGACACAGCCTCTACCTTCACCAGTATATCCCTACCCGTTGCTTTAGGCTTTTCTACTTCCTGATCCATCAAGCTTTGCTCATGCTCAATCGGTAAGTACTCCAATAGTCCAACAGCTTTCACTCGCTCGCACTCCCTTTCACCATGCTTCTTTTCCACATTTTATCATAATTTTCTGATGTTTATGGATAGATCAAACGAGTGATTGCACATTTAGGACCCTTTCAAAGCCTTTCGCTCCCTCGCTATATAAGAAGGACGAGCTCTTTGCCATGAAGGAACATAGGAGAACCAGCTTTTGGATTTAAAAAATAGCTGAACGTAATAAAACTGGATGTGCTGAAGGAAAAAGATCATTAATAGAAAAATAGCTAGTGACAGAGTTAGGCTATCAGCTGCCCCTTGCATCCATTTAGTGATAAAGAAAATAACAAAACCGATCATCATCATTTGTTCCAGCCTTTGCATGATCTGAGTCAAGACATGTCCTCGTTTCGATAGATCACCAGACTGGTGCTTCCTGATCTTTCTCGATTTATAAAACCATATGGTACATTCTACTAAGTTATGAGTCATAAAAAGAGCGATGAGGGCGATCAATAAAGGTGATGGGGTATAAAGGACTTGAGCAACGAACGGAAACACTAAAAAATAGCATGCAATACATGCGTGTCTCACTGATAAGAGAAATAGTTCTTTTTCTATGTATGGTTTCATCTGTTTCACCTCCATATGTACTACGTCTTATCTGCCAAAAAGTTCCCTTTGCCTATCAAAAAAGGATGCCCCAAAGGCATCCTTCCTGAATCACATTTAAAATGCAGCGCTTAGTACGACAGGTCCTTGCGGCAGTTTGTTATCCTTTTTTGGTTCAAGGGTGACTGCCACGGTATCCCATGATTCGCTCGCTTCTTTTTCTGATAATGCATAGGTGACGGTTCCTTCTCCTTTGTTATCTGTTTTAAAGGCACCAGCTGGTACCGGTTGATCTCCTTTAATGAGCCACACTTGATAAACAGCAGATGAATCAAGCTGATCCTTTAATCCGTCTGCACTCACCACCAGCTCTTTTTTGCCGTTATGCTCAATCACTGAAAAAGCACCCGTTGTTTTTGGTGATGCGGCTGATGCCAGTGATTTTGTCGCTACAACCCTGACAGGTTCTTCCGCCTGTTCTTTTCCATTCGATAAGAAATACACGTTTCCAGCTGCTGAAATAAGAAGCAGTGCGGCAACAAGTGGCAATAGCCATTGGTTACGTTTTTTTTGCAGTGGTTTCATCTCGTTTGGTTCATGTGCTGCCTTGAGGTCTTTTCTATGGCTATTCTTTTCTTCGATCGTCTCTTCTTCAAACACCTGGGATAAAATACGGTCTTTCAGCCCTGCCGGAGGTGTTTGGTCATCTGCTAGAAATGGAATGTCAGACATGAGCGATGTCAATTCTTCAAGCTCTTCTTTGCAAGCTGAGCAGTTCTTGAGGTGCTCTTCAAATTGTGCTTTTTCTTCTCCTTGTACATGCCCGTTGAAATAATCAATCACTTGATGTTTACACTGAGTCATGCCTCTTCCTCCTTTCCTCCGCGAGACAGTCTCGTCCGTAAGTGCTTCAATGACAATCGAACTCTTCCCTTCACCGTTCCTATGGGGATGCCTAGTTTTTCAGCAATGCTTTTTTGTGTCATTCCTTTAAAATAGACATCTTCTATGATGGTTTGCTGTTCTTTTGACAATGTAGATACTGCTTCACGTATGATTTGTTTTTCCTCGTTCCATTCAACTTCCTTTGATACATCTTCTTGATGATCGGCTAAATATTCAATATGCTCATCTTCTAGTGCCGTTTCGTTCCGGTGCTTTCTTAGGAGATCAATGGCTGTGTTCCGTGACATCATGAATAACCACGAGGAGAATTTGCCTTTATCCGTATGATATTCTCCTATGCCGCGCCAGAGCTTGATAAAGACTTCTTGCAGCACTTCCTCCGCAAGCTCACGACTTCCAGTCATTTTATAAATAAACGAATATAACACACGTTCATAGCGATCATACAGCACTTCAAGCGAAGGCTTGTGACGATCAAATTTGATCTTGTGATACAGCTCAGAATCTTTCAGTGTATCCATGGTCATCTCCTTCCTTTTTCATGAGAAAGAGCATGCTGCATTCATCATGAAATCCTTCACGTATTGCTTATCACTCGATTTGCTGAAATAAGCCTACTTTGTACTTTACTCTTTTTTAAAGGAGAAAAAAAGAGCGCCAAAAAAGGGAGTGTGCTCCTCATGAGAATGTACTAACTGTACGAAAAGCAAGGCCATATGGATCACTTTTATCTGAAAAGTCAAGAATCCATGTGTTTCCATTCTCTGTTCAGTTGATTTTAGCAAACTCTCATGTCCCTCACAATGTAAATGAAGTAGAACGCATTTTTTCAACATGTCATAATAGAAGTAACGAAATGAATTGGAGTGTCCTTACATGATGTTGACGATCATTCTTTTTTTATTAGCAGGAATAGCAGAAATTGGCGGTGGCTATCTTGTGTGGCTTTGGCTGCGTGAAGCCAAACCGGTCAGCTTCGGGATCGCCGGCAGCCTCATCCTCGTCGCTTATGGGGTCATTCCTACCTTCCAGCAGTTCCCGACTTTCGGACGGGTTTATGCGGCCTATGGCGGTGTGTTTGTGGTTCTTGCTGTGTTTTGGGGCTGGTGGGTCGATCGAAAAACGCCTGATTTGTACGATTGGGTAGGCGCTCTTATTTGTTTAATAGGTGTGAGTATGATGCTCTTTGCCCCTAGAAACTAGGGAAAAAGATTGCAATACATGTCATGAGGAAAAAGCCGGCGCTCTTTTGCCGGCTTTCACATTTCTTCTAATGGACTTTTTATGCCCCGAATTGTGTTTCATAAAGGCGCTTATATAAGCCATTTTGCGTTAGTAATGTTTTGTGATTTCCTTGCTCTGCAATGCCACCTTTTGTCACAACAACAATTCGATCTGCATGTTGAATAGTTGCAAGGCGATGCGCAATGACTAGCGTCGTTCTACCTTCTGAAAGCTCTTCTAGTGATCGTTGGATCGAAGCCTCTGTTTCAGTATCTAGTGATGAGGTCGCTTCATCCAGTATTAAAATAGGTGGATTTTTCAGGAAAATACGTGCAATTGATACACGCTGCTTTTGTCCACCTGACAGCTTGACGCCTCTTTCACCAATCATTGTCTCAAGACCTTCGGGCAGGGATTCAACGAGTTCTTTTAGCTCTGCTTTTGACACTGCCTGCCATATTTCATCCTCAGTTGCATCAAGTTTTCCATAAAGAATGTTCTCTCGAATGCTCCCATTAAATAAATAGACGTCTTGTTGGACTATTCCAATTTGTTGGCGCAGTGAAGACAGCTTCATCTGTCTACTATCAATTCCGTCTATCGTAATGGTTCCAGATTGCCATTCATAAAACCTTGGTAATAAACTGCAAAGCGTGGATTTACCAGCACCGGAAGGACCTACTATGGCAACCGTTTCCCCTTGTTTGATCTCCAGATTAATAAGCTCAAGGATCAAACTGTCCTTCTCATAACCGAAGCTGACATCATGAAATGTAATTTCACCTTTTAGCCCATCGACATGAATCGCATCAGGGACGTCCTTTTCGTCTGGGGCTTGATCTAAGAGCTTAACAAATCGCTTAAAGCTTGCGACTCCCTTTGGATACGTCTCAATGACTGAATTAATTTGTTGAATAGGTCCTAAAAAGATTCCAGACAGCAGGACGAATGAAATGAATTCGCCATAGGTCATATTCTTTTGCATCACAAACCATGTCCCGCATACAAGTCCAAAGATAGTGACGCCCTTCATAAGCAGGTGACTAATTGAAGCGTGTAATGCCATCATTTTGTATGTGGTTAATTTCGTTTGTTTAAACTGTTCATTGTGTTCAATAAAGCGATCCACCTCGTGCGTTTCATTCCCAAATGCCTTCACTACTCGAATTCCGCTCACATTATTCTCAACCCTTGCATGGAATTGACCAATACTTGAAAACATGTGATCAAAGGCAATCGACATTTTCTTCGTAAAATAAACCGATAGCCCTATTAAGAATGGGACAATGAGAAACGTGAGGACGGCAAGCTGCCAATTAATTGATAGCATCAGGGCAAATGCACCTGTAAGAGTCATCATTGCAATAAATAAATCTTCAGGACCGTGGTGAGCGATTTCACCAATATCCATTAAATCGTTTGTCATGCGTGAAACAAGCTTTCCTGTTTTCTTTTGATCAAAGAATCGAAAAGACATTTTTTGTACGTGGGTGAATAGCTGACTTCTCATATCTGTTTCAATATTGATACCTAGCTTATGTCCGAAATATGTCACCACATAATTCATTGCTGAGCTGACGACATAGACTGCCAGTAAAATTCCACTCCAGATGAGAATCATTTCCCAGTTTCTGTTTGGGAGAAGGTCATCTACAACCATACTGATCGCGAGTGGAAATGATAATTCAAGTAGTGCCGCTATGACGGCACAGGAAAAATCTAATATAAACAGCCCCATATATGGCTTATAATAGGAGAAAAATCGTTTTAACAAAAAGCAGCCCCCTTACTTCTGAGATAAGTCAGTCAATATCTCAACGTATTTTTCTGCTTGATTGGCGATAGCTATTGGATCGAATGGCCAGAAATACGTAATATCCAAGTCATGTACTTGATTCTTTTTCACCGCTTTTAAGCTTTTCCATATTGAATTGTTCTTATCGAACGTACCTCCGTTGGCTTCATCAACAAATATATAATCACCTGCATATTTTGGTAGCACTTCATATGAAATATGTTCAAATCCTGACTTTCCATTTAAAACAGTGTCTGCAACATCTTTTGGCGGCTGAAGCTGCAATTGTTCATAAAGTGCTTGTCCACCTCGATAGATACCATTCCCATACACATAGACATCATTTTTAAATGCACCCAAGATTGACACTGTTTCGCCTTCTTTGATGACTGTTTTCACTTTCTTTCTAGCAGCTTCTATACGTTGATCAAATTTTTTCAAAAACGCTTTTCCTTCTTCTTCTTTATTCAAGATGCTGGCTAATGTAGTGATCTCTTCTTGTGAATTTTTAAATACACCGAACGGATAAACAATCGTTGGGGCAATCTTTCTGTAGACGTCAAGTACCTTTTCATCGTCTACAGCTGAAATGATGAGGTCTGGTTTTAAGCTTGCCACCTTTTCGGCGGAGCGTTCATCACTAATGTCTGCCACACCATCCACTTTGCCTTTGAGATGTATGTTTTTTAAATCTTGTGTTGTGGCACCAACCGGTTTTACCCCTAGTGCAACAGCACTACCCAAATAGCCATCTACGAGAATACGCTTTGGATTTGCTGGAATCTCGACCTTGCCTTTCACTGTGTCAACCGTTTTTGTTTTTTCTTCGGCTTTTTTACTTTCTTCCTTTTGACCGCAGGCTGCTAGTGCGAATAACAACACTAAAGCTATTAAACTAAGAAATATGCCTTGTTTTTTCATAACTTCTTTTCTCCTCCATATCATGATGAATCACTGAGAATCATTATCATTTATTTGTCTCTCGTATTCTATCAACCGCTTGTCTATCGGTCTATGGATAATCGTCATAACTTGTTTATGGACAATTGTTAGATACTCTTATTCTTTTATTAAAAATTGAGAGAATCGTTTCATGATTTCTATCGCCCGTTCCCCTTCACCAAATCTAAATTCTTCTAGTTTTAACAGGTAGAATGTATTATTTTGCACTGCGGGTAAATTACGCAGGACATCACTTTCCTTCATACGTTTGTCCATATGTCTGTACCATCCATTCCGAACAGCCACAATAAAAAACATATGATCTGCTGCATAATCTGCTAAACGCTCAAGCGGAATCACAACATGTTTATCCGGTTTCAGCACCTCCTCTTGAATGGCTTCAGGGGGCATCAACCCCAACGTTTTATATAGGTTGATTGCTCCTCTCGCATGAAAAGACCACATATACACCTTGTCATGTCCCCTTACTTCATATAAAGCAACTGTTTCCTTTTTTTTCAAAAATGGCGTCAAGCGAGCTCTTTCCTTCTGTGCTTGCTTCTCATAACGCTCCACCCATTGCTTTGCTTCTTCGCTCCTTCCGATGAGGCTACCTAAACAAAGTACCTCCTCTACAGGACTCAGATGACTATATGGAAAAACAAGCACAGGAGCGATTTTCTCCATGCGTTTCATCCATTCTATGTTTGTATAGAAATAATCAGGCATTAAAATGAGGTCTAAGTTCATGTCCTTCAAAACGTCGTCAGGTGTATGCTCATGAATGACGATAACATCACTGAGTTGACCTTGAAGCACATCTGAATAAAGAGCAATATCTTCTTCCATGCAAATTGGTTTCACTCCAAGCGCAAGCAAAGAGCCTACAAACTGAAAAGCGGCAATTCGTTTTGGTTGGCGGCTCAGTCGATACTGACTAGGCGATCTGCCCGTTTTTTGACGAAATTTTCTGCTGAAATAGAGGCTATCAGTATAGCCTACTCTTTGTGCAATCGCCTGAACCTGTTCATCGGTTTTGAACAATAGCTTTTTTGCTTCATCTATTCGAATTTGTGCAATATAATCTGTGACACTCATTCCAACGCTTTTTTTAAAAAAAGTAGAGAAATAGCTTTCATTAAAGCCCATTTTATGTGCTAAGTCCTTACGGGTCAGTTCTTGTTGGTAATGCTCTGCAATGTATTGAAGAATCATTTGAATTGAATAATGATCAGCATGAATTGTTTTTTCATTTTGTTGCTGGAATATTTGCAGTACTAGCTTTAGTAGCTTCACTTGGCTACTTTCTGAATAAGAGGGATCACTTAAACGTTTAATATGATGAAATAATACCGGTGAGCCCATCACCACTTGCCCGTTATCAGGCAGGGTATCATAATTGATTTTATAAATTAATTCATCATCAGCATCATTTGTGAGCATGTAATGTTCAAATGAAACAGCAAAAATTGTGACTTGCTGATTAGATAAAGAACGGATGACAACGGGGATGTGAGATCGTATAAACAGGCTATCCCCACCGTCAAGCTCGTACTCCATTCCTTCTAGCTGAATGACAACGGTACCATCAGCTGTTAAAACGCTTGGAGATTTTGTCTGCCATCTGTTCGTTTGTTTTGCTTTCAGACACATCTGAATTTTCTTTTTCATATGTAGCATCGTTTCCATTTGTGCGTTCATCTTCAGATACCTCCTTTCAGCGATAAAAAAGGTGATGCCGTTGCGGCACCACCCTTCTTGTTTTGTTTTTTTTAGCGATCCGCACCGGCTGCCAGCAATTCTTTGTTTTTTTCCTTAAAACGTTCATTATGAGAAGATACATACGCCACTTTCTCCGCATCTGGTTCGATATATAATTTCGCACTATTTAGTGCGTTCACACCATCTACAAACGTTCCTGCAATCAAGCGGACCTTGCTTTTATGTGTACATAAATCACCTACTGCATACACACCTGGTAAATTGGTCTCCATCTGCTCATTCACTTCAATGAGTCCCCATTCACCTTGCTTTAATCCCCATTCTGCAAGAACACTTAAATCGCCTTTCATGCCGTGGTTGACAATGACTGCGTCTGTTTCAATACGTTCTTTTTCACCTGTTTCTAAATGCTGAACAGTGACAGCTTCGATTTCTTTTCCGTTACCATGTAGGTCAGTTAATTCATGTGGGGTTAAAATACGTGCACTTGATGCTTTCATATTCGCCACGTTTCTTTCATGTCCACCAAACATATCTCTGCGGTGTATAACAGTGACACTTTTCGCAATTGGCACAAGGGCATTTGCCCAATCCACCGCAGAATCGCCGCCCCCAGAGATGACGACTCTTTTTCCAGCGAAGGTTTTGAGCTCCTGAACCGTATAATAAAGGTTTGTTACTTCATAGCGATCTGCATTTTCAACCTCCAGCTTTCTTTGAACTGGAATACCGTGCCCCATTGCCAAAATCAAGGTTTTGGTTAAATGGCGATCACCATTTTCGGAGGTAATCAATATATTTCCATCTTCTAAGCGATGAAAGTCTGTTATTTTTTGATTTAATGCAATGACAGGTTCAAATGTTTTGGCTTGCTGTTCAAGCTGTTTAATTAATTGCTCTCCTCTTGTTGGCACTAATCCACCTACATCCCAAATGACTTTCTCTGGATACAGTAGGATTTTCCCACCAAGGCTTTCGTTATACTCCAGTACCTTCGTCTTTAAATCCCGCATCCCACTATAAAAGGCGGTGTACATTCCTGCTGGACCGCCACCAATAATGGTGACGTCAAACAATTCAAGCTGATCTGTCATTTGAGTCCCTCCAGTTTTTCATCGATTGATCTATTTATAAGTGATATTGATTCTCATTATCATATGTACCTATTGTAGTCTACTCTGGTGAAGGGAATCAATAGCTTTCTGCAAAAAAAAGAACAGGACGAGCTCTTTCTCGTCCTGTCATCCATCACACAATCGTTAATCCAAGGTCTTTTAATTCAAGCGAAACAAGTCTTGCAATCGCATCTGCTCCTTCTTTTGTAAAGTGCGTGCGATCCTCTACGCCTGTTGACAGCATAAAGTAAGAAGTCGTTTTCTCTATGCCGGAAATTTGATAAAATTGAAGGCTTGCCGTATTTAAATCAACAAGAAGGACTTCTTCTTCATCAGCTAGTTCTTTCATAGCGGCACAGTAATCAGGGAAATCATTGATATATTCTCCGTCTTTTTCATGAAAGCGGCCGACTGGCGTTAATAAAAGCGGTGTAGCGCCTTTCGCTCTTGCTCCGTGAATATATTGAGACAAATAGCTTTTATACGTCGTGAAAGGATCTGTATGCCGTTCGGGCTTCTCCGTTGAAGCATCATTGTGCCCCATTTGTGTAAGCAGCCAGTCCCCAGGCTGAATGTCAGCCAATATTTTATCAAGCCGTCCTTCTTCAATGAATGTTTTTGAGCTTCTTCCACCGATTGCGCGGTTGTCGACGCTCACGCCTTGCGCTGTATAGCGATGTAAAAACTCTCCCCATCCTCCTTGAACAGGACGATCCGGGTAAGATGCAACGGTTGAATCACCAGCTAAATAGATGGTTGTCATGTTCATACGCCCCCTTGTTCATATAGCCACTCTTATAAGCGATGCGGACATCCTAGTGGCTGCTGAAAAGATATGAAACAATCAGCATCGCTACTTCATTCATTCTCTTTTTAATGATCAAACCCCTGCTTACCGGTAGATGTGAATGCGTTAAATATGCGGCGGAAGTTCTACTTTTGTCTCAACGGCTTGCTTTAACGCCTGAAGCATGTAGCCAATTCCTTTATATGGAGCTAGCGGATAAATCGCTGTTTGATGAGGGAGTAATAAAGGATCGATCACCTTTCGATATTTCTTTCCACCTAGTATCACTAGTTCATCATATGCAGTGAGATGTTTTTCATGAAATTGCTGCCTTAATGCTTCACGTGTTATCTGATCAGCATGCGGTGTACCAAAAGCCACATCATAATTTTCATGAATGATATCATCTGCTTTTAGGAATCCATGCTTCGCTGATATGATCAGCCAGTCTGAAAAGAACGTTTGGGCATAGCTCTTCGTATGCTGATGCAGCGGACTTAAATAAACGAGGTTCGCTGGCTGGCTCCCTGCCTCTGGATGGACGTCCCAAATTTTCTTCGCCCCACATGGAATGATACATACTCGCTTCAATTGATTTTCTCCTTCCTTCGTCGATACATTCGATACAACATACAACCTAGCGCTGTGCCGAGTGTATTTAATAGAATATCATCAATATCGCTGCTTCTTGTAATCATACCAGATTGCGAGAATACCCATTGAAGCACTTCAATCATTGTTGACAAGAAAAAGCCAGCAAGAATCGCCTTTTGCCAGCGCAAGGTTCGGAATGCCTGATAGAGAAAAAAACCAAGTGGCACAAATAACAAAATGTTCCCTGCCAAATTTAAAAAAACAAGATTGGGATAGCCGTGATGATAGGCATGGAGATTTTGATAAATGGACTGCAAAGGCATGAGGTTGACACTCACCTGATCCCTTGGTGCGGAAAAACGATTTGGAAAGACCGTCAAATACAATAAAACATTCGTATACATAAACAGACAGGCAAGAACGATTTCTGTTCGTAAATAGATAAATCGTTTTTGCTTTTTCGCCTGTCTGTATCTCATATGTAAATAGAGCGGGACGAGCAAGAGAAAATAAGTAATGGAAAACATCGCACTGAATGTCATACGGAGAGCTGCCCCTTTCTCACATGATGCTTGACCATATTTACAGCTTATTCAGGCCTGCCCTCATCTATTCATCACTTATTCTCCTATTCAATGACGAGACACCCATATTGACAAATCGTCAGTTTTCCGCTAAACTGACTGACATTCAGTCATTTAAGGTCGGTGATGATGTGTCGAAACGAGAAAAGATTATGCTTGCTGCCATTGATGCGTTTAAAGAAAAAGGAATCGAAAAAACGACCATTTCGGATATTGTGAAAGCAGCAGGAGTGGCGCAAGGAACGTACTATTTATATTTTCCTTCAAAGCTGTCTGTCATGCCTGCTATCGCAGAACATCTCATCTCGCAGATGGTTCCCGCTATTGAAAAGGAACTGACTCAGCATGCGGATGTCCTCGATCAAGCAGATGCGCTTGTTGAATTCATCTTCTCTTTTACAAGACAATACCGTGACGTCCTTGCTCTAACCTACTCAGGTTTAGCTGCCACGGAGCATTTAAAGGAATGGGAAGATATTTATGAGCCGATTTACAAATGGGTCGCTGCTTTTTTAGAAAAAGCAAAGCAGGACAAAAGGGTCCGTGCGAATTTGAACTGTCAATATGCAGCCAAATTCATTATCGGTTTACTTGAATCGTCTGCTGAGCAAATGTACTTATTTACAGAAACAGATACAGAAGAGGTTCTGATTCAAAAGCGAGAGGTGAAGCAATTTCTTCTTTACGCACTTGGCATAGAGACACCTTAACTTAGTACAGCACTTGCTGTACGGCGTGTAGACAAACCCGCGCATTCGGTGTCAGTCCTGCGTGCTGGTGCTCACGAATGTCAAATTCGCTCCGCGCCAGTACTCGTCCTTCCTAGACTGCAAAGGTTTTCTATCACGCTGAAAAGAAGACAAAGGGCTAAAATAAAGTTCATTTTAGCCCTTTGTCAACAATCTGAGTACAGCACTTGCTGTATGTTCTTTTTTGGTTTTAAAATGACGAATCGTCAGTTTTGAGTTTTAGGAGGAAATACGATGAAAAAAAGCTGGATGTATGTCGCACTCACTTGTTTATTCGAATTACTTTGGGTGTTTGGTTTAAATAGAGCTGATGCGGTGTGGGAGTGGGCGATCATTATCTGCCTGATCCCGGTTGATTTTTATTTTTTAATGAAAGCCTGCGAGAAGCTGCCGACAGGGACCGTGTACGCCGTGTTTGCCGGAGTTGGAACGATTGGTACGTCTTTGATGGATTACGCGCTGTTCGGCGGTTCGTTTTCATTAGAAAAGCTCTTATTTATGGGCATTTTAATTCTCGGCATTATTGGACTAAAAGTGTCTGATGGAGATGCACATGAGCAGAAAGGAGAAGCGGTATAAATGGGCTGGTTTTTTGTACTATTAGCCTCTGCCTGCGAAATCGGCGGAACCATTGGCCTCAATATGTTTAGTAAGAAAAAGCAAATCACGACAGGTATTTTATTTGTCGGCGGATTTGCCCTATCCTTTTTGTTTTTATATGCCTCGTTCTCTTCCGTTCAAGTATCCGTTGCCTATACGGTCTGGATTGGACTTGGAACGGCGGGCTCTGTCTTGTTTAATATGATTCTATTTAAAGAACCGAAAAACATGATTCGTATACTCAGCTTGCTGCTGATTGTGATTGGCGTCGTTGGGCTGAAGTTATTTGCGTAATTGAATGACAAAAAAGGAAGGGAGTCAAAGCCCCTTCCTTTTTTAATTCTCGTTTAATGTGGATCATGCTGCTCGAGCAAGAGATCCATTGCGTAAATCGATTCGCCTTTCTCATCTAATAAAAAGTACACTATCAAAGGTTCTCCAAAAGCTGGTGTCTGCTGCGTGAACAACACACAGGTGAATTTTTCGATACCAATTGGAAGCTTTCTTTTTAATATAGGATGAAGAATAGGCGAAGTCCGAATTGTATCTACATCAACATCCCAACGTTCGTTTTTTAATGTTGGATAATGCTCTGATAACAATTGGTGTAACATGTCGGTCGTGAGCGTTGCTTTTCCATTGTATCCATCATCTATTATATTGGTGTTATACATCCGACGGTTGCTCACCCTTTGAAGCATTGATTCGTATTCCTTTTAAGACAAATCGTTTCTGACCATCAAGAGTACAAGTGATCAATGTCAGTTCATTTTTCCCGCGATCCTTTAGTACATCAACATCCGTCGGTTCAATCGTAGCTGAGCTGACAATTTTATATTCATATGTTTCAGCTTGATGATGTAAGACGACTTTTTCTCCCTTCGGCACCTCTGGCAGCTGCCTGAAAAGCCGATCGCCTCTATACCCTCTATGGCCTGCAATCGTGAAATTTCCTTCACCTGGCATTTGATGAGATTTGATCTGAGTCAGTGCAATACCTAAATTTTCTTTTGATGTAACAGGAAGCACTTTTTCGTTTAAATGAATTGACGGGATCTCTAGCTCCATCACATCTCGAAGGTCTTCTTCTGACACAGTTAGATGTGGAATAGAAGAAAGGGCATCACTGTCATTTTCTTCAATCATCTTTAATGCCTGTTCCATTGCTGCTGTCTCTTGAGAAGTTCGCCACTCATATATAAAAGGAACGGAGATGAGCATTAGCCCCGCGACCACCAAAAAGCTGCCTAATAAGGTTCTTTTTTTCATCAATATACTCGTTCCTTCCTTTTACTGAATGGCTCTTCTTCTAAGAACAAGAAGAACAGTTCCAGAAACTACTAGTAAAATCCCTGCATACATCATATAACGCAGCCATTCTTCTCCAGTCTTTGGCAGCTCACCGTTTGAGTCATGAGGTGGATGTTGATCCCCTTTAGGTGAGGCTGGAGGATTCGTGTGGTCCTCTTCATTCTTCACTGGAGCATTTTTCACAATCAATGTCTTGATCTCCACTTCGCCCATTTGAATTGTAAAGATGAGTGGTTTCTTTAAAGCTACATAACCATTTGGAGCTTTCGTCTCTGTGAGTGTATATTCACCAGGTTTAAGCCCTTTGACAATGGCTTCTCCGTCTTTTCCTGTTGTCACAGATTTTATGGTTTTCCCGGCTTTTGTACGAATGTCAAAGGCTGCACCTTTTAAAGTTCTATCTGTCTGCTGGTCTACCTTTATGATACGCAGACTTCCTAAGATCAAGTGATTCTTCGCTGTTAATTGAAGTGGCTTCTGCTGATTTTTTTCAATTGTAAACAGGATCGGCTTATGGTCCAATTGATAGCCATGAGGTGCTTTCGTTTCAACGAATTGATATTCTCCCGGTTTTAGATCGTTGATGCGAAGCTTTCCTTTTTGATCGGTTACAAGTGATTTCTTCAACGTTTTCCCTTCTTTACTCAAAAGAGCAAACTCTGCATTTTCGAGCGTATGTCCCTCATCATCCACTTTGGTCAGTTCCACTGCTCCCGGCGTCAGTTTGTTGATCATTTCTACTTTGGCTGGTTTGTCTTGACCTAAACGGATCGTAAATGAGACAGGTGTCTGATCCAATTCATAGCCGGCAATGCTTGCTGTTTCGACAAATTGATAGGTTCCTGGCTTCAGTTGATCGACTGTCAGTTGACCGTTTTTGTCTGTCTTTAAGTCTTTCTTCACACGCTGATCGTGCGCATCAATCAGGTCAAAGGTCACGCCAGCGAGCAACTGACCATCCTCCCCTTTTTTCTGAAGCTTCACAGCACTTGTCGTCCGAATATTTTCTTTTGTCACTTTCACCAGTTGATTTGGATTGAAATCAATCTTAAAGTCTACTGGTTCTGCATCAAGTTTATGTCCAAAAGGAGCCTTCGTTTCAACCAATTGGTAAGCGCCTGGTTTCAAATCGTTGACAGTGATGATGCCTTTCTCGTTGGTTGTTAAACCTGACATCAATTCTTTACCATCGTCATTGAAAAGTGTAAATTCTGCGCCCTTCAATCTTTCTTTTTCTTCCCCTATTTTTGTTAGTTCTACAGAACCTTTCTTGAGCTGATTGATGGCCTCCACTTGAATCCATTCTTTTTGACCTAATTCAACTTGAAAGACAAGTGGTTTCGCACTCAATTCATAGCCTTCAAGACTCTTTCTTTCAACAAATTGATAGGTTCCAGGTTTTAGACCTGTGAAGGTGATTTCTCCATCCTGATTGGTTGTAATCCCTTCTCCTCCTGCCACTATCTTTCCTTTGGCATCAGATAGATCAAAGACAACCCTTTCTAATGATTTCCCATCTTCGCCTTTTTTGTGTAACAGCACTCCGCCTGTTGTACGGCTATTTTCTTTTGTCACACTGACCAGCTTCTCAGGGTTAAATGGAATAGCAAAAGTGACAGGTGTTTCGTCAAGCTCATGACCGAATGGAGCCTTCGTTTCAACAAACTGATAGGTTCCAGGTTTAAGATCGTTGACGATAATTTCCCCGTTCTGATCAGTGACGAGACCTGTTTTCATCTCTTTTCCATTTGCATCTACAAGCTTGAATTCTGCTCCTTCAAGCACTTCATTCTTTTCACCAAGCTTCGTGAGCTGGACAGCTCCAGTTTTGAGATCATTGATCACTTTGATCTCTGCCGGTGTTTTTTGTGCGATTTCGATGGTAAACGGATAAGGTTTATTTTTCTTTTGATAACCATCAATACTCTCTGTCTCTACAAGCTGATATTTGCCCGGTTTGAGGTTATCGACCAAAAGCTTCCCATCTTTATCTGTTGTCAAATCTTTACGCACAACTTCGTCATTTTGATCCGTGATTTCAAATCGAACACCTTGAAGCTGCTTGCCATCTTCCCCTTCTTTCACCACTTCTAATGCACTTGTTTCGTATAGGTTCTTTTGTGAAATGATGACTGGTTCTGTTGGATCGAGTGGTACTTCAAATTTGATTGGTGTTTCATCTAATACATAACCATCGGGTGCTTTTGTTTCAATGAGCTGATACGTACCCGGTCTTAGTTCGTTTAACGTGATCTTGCCATTTTCTCCTGTGACAAGCGAACCATTTAGCTCATGCCCGTCTTGATCTAAGAGCTTGAACTGTGCACCTTCTAGTCTCTCTCCGCTTTCACCTATTTTGCTCAATTCAGCAGAGCCTTTGATGATGTCATTTACTGCAGTGACAATCGTTGTTTCTGTTTGATTTTCTTTGATTGTGAACGGCCATTTTTGCTGATTTAATTGATAGCCTTTCGGTGCGTTTGTCTCAACAAAATAATAGGAACCTGGCTCAAGATGTTTGAAAAGAATTTCTCCTTTTTCGTCCGTTTTCAAATGGGTTTGGACGGTATCTCCAGATTCATTTTTCAGTTCAAATTCAGCATTCTCTAATGCCGCACCCGTCTCTTTGTCTTTTTTCGTTAACTTGACATGCTGGCGGATTTCTTGGTTCTGCACCGTCATGCTATTTCCTGTTTTCGCTTGATCTCCTGATTCGTAGGGCTGATCAATCGTTACATTGATTGGTTCCTTCGTCTTAATATAACCATCAGGTGCTTTCTCTTCTGTCACGATATAGTCACCATACAGAAGACGATCAAATCGAAGAGCTCCTTCTTCATCTGTTGTCTTTGTTCCAATGACGATACCGCTCGCAGCATCTGTCAGAGAAAAGCTTGCTCCTTTTAGCGCTTTTCCACTACTCGCGTCTACCTTTTTAATGGTTAAAGCGCCAATCGCTCCTGTGCCATCTCCCATACCAGCGGTGCGTTTGACCACAATTGAGGCTTCGGATTCCTTTTTGATTTCTTTTACATTTTCACCTCTAAACGTTACTTCGTTTTGAAGTGTACTTCCCACCTTATCTAAAATGAGAGATTGGTATTCTAAAATATATGGTCTCGTGATTTCTTCTTTAAATTTGATTTGAAAAGAATCTGGATCGAATTCAAGGTCTAGTTCATAGTCCTTCCCTTTTTCCAGCTCTTCCTTTTTGGTCACTTGCCCCTTTTCATCTATTGTCGTCGAATAGAGATGAAATGAGTTTTCTATTATCGCTTGGTTACTGCTCGGATGGTCTATAATCGTCGCATCTTGGACTGTTGATTGGCCAAAGTTGATATTGAGTTTCCAATCAATGACTTTCCCTTGCTGATTTCCTGATTTGCTTGTGTATTTCCCTCCATTTGGAATGGACACCACAGCATTTACGTCTGATTCTTTCGTCTTTCCATCATAAAGGGTCGCTTTATTTTCATAGGTTTTCTGTACTAAATCCATTCCTTCAACACTTGTTTGATACGTGATTTTGTATGGGGAATCAATGGCATGTTTGAAAATGACTTCGAAGCCTGATTCTCCTTTTTCATTTTCAAGGAATTTGATGTCATAATGTTCTTTCGCTAATACCTCTTTTTCTTCCGCTCCATTTTCCCCGCCTTGTAAATCAAGCGAGTAGACGGTGATTGAATCTTTAAGCAAACGCTGATTTCCTTGAATGAAATCCTCGATTTTCGCCTCTTCTAAATGTTTCAAGTTATAGTTCACACCGATATTCCATGTGATCTCTTTTTTCTTTGCATCATATGTTCCGTTCTTAAAACCATTTGACTGCGTGTATGTGTCAGGCGTGAAGACAGACTGATTTTCCTTCGTCAAATCCTTGCCATCTTCATTTATCCATTCAAGCTTTACATGATTACGCAGGTTCTTTTGATCTTTATCTGCTCTTTTTTCATAATCAAAAGACGTTGTATATGTGACGGTATGTTCTGTCTTGATTTCTTTCGTAAATTGAATATCAAATCCATTTGCATGTTCAACTATTTGATAATCTGTGCCTTCTTCAAGCACTGTATTACCTGTCGTCACTTTTAAACTATCTTTTTGCAGCGTCAATCCTTCGTTTGTAAACGTATCTTTTAATATCAGGTTGTTCATGGTTTGTTGATCTTTGTTGAAGGTGATACGCCATGGAATAGTCTTGTTCTTGTAATTCGGTGTTCCATGATTTTTCGTTAGAATTTGTTGATCAATTCTTTGCTTCCCTTGTTTGCTCTCTTTGCCAGCTGTTACAGTATTGATAATCTCTTCAGCTTCGAAAATCCGCTCGGTTGCTTTTGTTTGATATGTGATGAGATAAGCCGATTGAATATCTTGATTGAATTGCAAGGTAAACCCGTTTTGTTCATCCTTTTTTTGAGGTTGAACCACATAATGTTCAAATGCTTTTGTTCCTGATTCTTTGCCATTCTGATCAATTGTGACTTCCTTGACTTGAAATGAATCAGAAATCAGCGCCTGTGTGCCATTAAAGAAGTCTTCTAACAAAGCATCCTTTTCAGCAATCTTTTTTTCGTTATAGTTGAAACGAATTTCCCACGTAATTGTTTGTGTGACTGGATCGTAGTGGGCGGCTTTTTTATTTAAAGGACTGCCTCTTGTCACATTCACTGTTCCTTCTGCTGAACTAATCACTTTATCAGCAGAGACAAGGGACGCTTTATTACGAAACGCAGACTGATCTTGATTCGTAATGTCCGTTTCATACATTAAACGGTAAGCTAGATGCACGTCATCTTTAAATTCAATCGTGAAATCTTGACCATCTGCTGTTTGGCCAATTGTGTAGTGGTTTTCGTCAAGCAGCTGACCAAGCGATGTTTCACCATTTAGCTTTGTATCAACACGATAAAGCTTGATTGAATCTTTCTTTAACGCTTGACCTTCTTGAATCGGATCTAAAAGTCTCGCTTGTTTCACATCGTCTAAGTCCATATTAAAATCGACTGTCCATTGAATGGTTTCAGCATTGTAAGATCGATTTGGTTCTCCCTTTTTAGAGACGTTTGGACCATTTGGAATGTATTGAATCGGGATCGATATCGTATCTTTGCCTTCAATCGGGGTAATGACCACTTCTTTTTCTTCAGTAATGACTGTTTTTTGATCTAATTGCGTCCACACTTGAAGTGTTCCATGGATATTTGAATATTGTTTGATAAAGTCAGTGAATTCGATGGAGGCATTTCCGCTCTCATCTACAGAAAAATAACCAATGGTTGCCTGATTAAATTTCATCTCGAGACGATCGATTTTTTCATAAATCACTAATTCCTCTGGAACCTTGAAATGGAATTCATCCCCGCCATTATAGCTATGACCATTTGGGATCGCCCACTCATAGTTAATGGAAATAAGCGAGTTGATGTCAGGCTTATCAACTGAATTTCCTTCCTGATCTTCAAATATTAATTTCGCATCAGTGAGGAGATTTTCTTGTATCAGCATTTGTTTTGAAACACTTTGCAGCCCTACACGCTTAGATACGTTCACTTTGTTTTTTAGTAATTCATCTTCATCGCTTTGTTTCGTTTGAGCGGCTTCTTGATTCTTATCGTCTTTTTCAGATGAGGTTGAGTCATCTTTTGGAAGGCTTTCTTCACGCTCGTTTTGCTTTGTTTTCTCTTTTGGCTCAGCTATACTGGTGACATCTATGTTTATTGATCCTTCTAAATTTGGATCAAGCTCAACATCTTCTTTAAATATGACCGTCACTTCATTTTGTTTTGAAACGGTATACTCACCAACAAGTATGTCACCCACAGTAATGGGTTCCTTCTGTTCCTTCTCTACCTTTATGGCTGAAGGAAGAGTGAGAACATACGGATATTGTTTTTTTAGATCGATTCCTTTTATCGACCAATGGACAATTGCCTTTCTGACTTGCTGATCTTCCATGTTTGATAACTTGTTTCCTTCGCTATCAGCAAACTCAATATCTCCATAAATGTTTTCTTGGCTTTCTTTTGCTTGTGCCCCTGCTAAAGGCAAGATTCCTAATATACTAGACTGTATGACTAACACCGCGATGAGAGCCAATGACAATATTCTTTTCAATACATCCACCCTTTTCTAAAATTAATTTTCAACCATGATAAAAAAATCATTTGTATACTGTCAGATCAATCACTCCGCTTCTGATCAAAATATTTTCTAAAAATTTGCACCTTAAGACCCTATGAATAAAATGAGTTGATCAATCATGAGCTTGAAAGGGAATCATGAGTAGTGGATATAATAACTGGGTAGGGGTCTATAGAAATGGGGAATAGTGAAAGAGATCATGAAAGAATAAAAGTGAATTTTTCTATTTATACTGGAATGAACAATAAATTATGTGTACATGCATATATAAGCATGTATTCACATATGGTTCGTTCATATGAAACAAGCATGTGTCATATCGTATGTAAGGTGAGACAGTTCAGCATTATATAAATCGCATTCCTTTCTACTCCCTTTCATATGGTAATCAAAAAGTTGCTGCGTTTTATTCTTACATTTACCGTTTCAACAGCAAAAAAATAAACGAAATATCTAAAATGATCCATTTTTATAGGATTCATGGCTTACTTACCACTTTATAAATGAAAAATATGGAGAATCAGGGCATAACATTTGTTTTCGTCTAATTTTTTTCTCTTTTATCATGAAAAGTGAAGACAAAACGATTTAGCCTAAACATTACAATCATTTCATGCCTATTTTGAGAATCAAATGTTCTTTAAGTGAACTTCATAATATAGAGGCAAGCCAAAGGAAGGAGTTAGTTGTTTGATGGAGCTCATTGATAATAAATCAAAGAGATGGATAAACATTTTAAAACTACTTGTATCCAAAAATAAGTGGTGGAGCCTTCAAGAGATATCGAATGAACATATCGGTTCGGTTCGTGCCATTCAAAGCGATTTAGAACAAATGAAATCGTTCAAAACAGAGAACGGTGAGCCGTTAATCCACATAAAGCCGAGACAAGGCATATCCATTTGTTATACACAGACGATACGAGTGGACTACTATATCAAGGAAATTTTAAAAGATACGATTGAAATTCGATTGATTGACGGCATTTTTTTCGAACAAAACAGGTCTTTCTATGAATGGATGGACACGCTTAATATCAGTAGATCCACATTGTATAACACCATTCATAAAATCAATTCCATTCTTATCTCTTATGACATTGAGTTACGCCCAGATAGTATGCAGTTCCATGGAAATGAGAAGGAGATTCGTCAATTCTTTGTTGAATTTTTGTTTGAAGTGTATGGAAGCCGGCTTTGGCCATTCGATGATATTCATAAGCAAGATGCAGTTGATTTACTACAGGAGCTATTTCAGGTGCTAGAAGTCAATGTGCCAGATGTGGCGATAGATAAATACTGCCTATGGTTCGCCGTTTCCATTCACCGAATGAGGAAAAATTTCACAATAAGCCGTAAATATACGTACTCAATGAAAGAGGAAAAACAAACTTCTGTAGCCAAAGGGATCTATGATCAAATCCAAACATGGGAAGAGCATATTTGCCGAATGACCAAAGACGTATTTGATGTGACGCTGGATCATCATGAATTTGTCTTTTTGCTATTGATCGAACCAGCTATTGGACACTTTAAATCAATTGAAACTGTCGAAGAAAAATTGACGTTCTTCCAATCACATACACCACGACTTTATGATGCCATTCATTCATTTATCAACCAATTGGAGTCGATTTTTCATCAAGAAATAGCGAATCGCAAGGTGATGACACTCGTTCTTCTCCAATATTATGTGTATTCCAATGAAATTACCGTGAGAGATGGATTCCTTTTCAAAAAGAAATCGAGCTATTTATCAGAGGTGAAAAAACAGTTTCCTTATTTCTATTCGAGGATTACTCATATCATCCAAGAGTTAAAAACAGACGATATCCTCGGTCCTTTTGTGAAAAATGAACGGGAATTGATTCGTATGATTACGTCGTCCTGGAGAGGGCTTGTTCAATTGGAAATGGAACGGAGAAACGTGTTGAACATATTTGTTATTTCAACATTAGGCTATTATCATAGTTTGTTTATTGCGGATTTAATTAAATTAAGCGTACCTCCTCTCATTCACATTTTTACAAGTCCAGAGAATACATTAAATGATGTCACGATGGAGGAACTTGGGATCGATATGATTGTGACCGATACCGAGCTGCCTCTTCAATTCGGACAATCTACGCTGCTGATCAGCTCTTTTCCAACAAAGAAAGAATTGGACAACTTGCACTCAAGATTGGTTGATATGACAGGCTAATGTTCATCAAAAAAAGCTGCTGAGGAGCTCTCAAGCAGCTTTTTGCTTCTGTATTAATGAAGCACTATTTGTTCATTCATCAAATCAATGGCATAAAGTGATTGCTCATATTCATCTAATAGAAGGTATACTTTGAGCGGTGCAGCGGTTTGATCTGTCTGCTGCGTGAATAGGACACAAGTGAATTTTTCGATCCCCTCTGGCAGCTTGCTTTTCAGAAAAGGATGAAGAATAGGAGAGATTCGAAGGGTATCAACATCTTTTAGCCAAAGTTCATCTTGTAACGCAGGATAATGGTCAACCAAAAACTGACGAAACACTTCCAATGTACTCAAGGTAGACATCCTCACTTTCTTCTATCATGGCTTCAAGCTTACCTAAATCAAACATGTTCAAAGTCATCCTATGATATCAGCCCACCAAATGTCGTATACTACTAGAGACACGATTTCATTTTTTTCAAAAAGCATTGTAGATCAACTTTACTGTCATGAGTATTTCATATGTATGATGTCTACTAATATTCCAACCGATGGACCTATGATCATATTCTTATCTGTTTCTTTCGTGATGAAACGACAACTTCCTGCTACAAAATTCCAAATTTCTTCAAAAAATTGGTGCAATGAGACAAAAAAGAACAGCTTCTCACTGTTCTTTCAAAGAAAACACTTCGCCGCTCTCTGCATCAACACCAACATGGCAATCGAGCTTTCCGCATAGAACATATTGTTTTTGCGCTTCGTCATAGACGTAAATAGGTGTAAGTTCAAGAAGTTCTCTCAATTTTTCAAAGGCTTCTGTCTGAGATACAGAAATATCACTTGCCGCTTGAGAGGGGCTGAGTATCCCGCACACTTGAAACATTTCTTTTTTATCTATGTAATTAACGGCTTCAAACGAGCTGGCGTCAATGAAGACCTTGATCTTGTCCATAAACCCACTGCCTTCTTGCCCGTTCGTTTTTAATATCGCATGGATGTATCCATGCTCACGATGGAGTGTTTTCAGAACCCACTTCCCTGTATCCTTTGGATATTTTTGCGCCAAGAAGGTTCGGACTGCTTTGATACACTCAGCTTGCTCTTCTTTTAATATCGGGAAGGTATCTGGTGACGGTTCCAATGAGAAAGCTTGTTCAGCTGAAATGTTCTCATGAATGTTCATTTCCTTTTTTTCAAAAGCATTGTTTATCGGTTCATTCCACTCAATGACCTCATTCATGTGTATACAATGCGTTTCTTCACGCCCGAGTTCAAACGGAAGCGTTCCTGTTCCATCGTTCTTCACATAAATTTCTTCTAACGCATAAATAGATCGGATTCGGTTGTGCTCGAAGGAAGGCCATTGAAACAGCTGTACTTGCTGCTCAGCTAAGTTCTTCTCCAGCTTATCAAGGGAAAGCGCATATTCCTCAGCTTTCAGTAATGTTTTGGCTAAAAATGGGCCGTGGTGTGTAAAGTACATGAGCTGTCCATGTTCATTCCATTTCACTTCGATTCTGCCTGATGGCGTCACTTTCACACCATCTATTGCTTCTTCGAAAGAAAGTTCCCCTTTCTCCTTCTGATGCATATGAAAATGCTCATCATAGATCAACCCTGTTTCTTGTTCGATCCATTGAATGACATGAGCTGGATAAGGTCTCTTAAACGTGACACCCTGCTGCGCATAGGTTTTGTCCATGACAAAAATAACCGATTCGATCTGTCCTGTATTCAAATTCACTTCAATGACAGCTGTGCCGTCTGGGTTGATATCGTCGTCCTCAGGTTCAGCTTCATGAGAGGGGAACCATTCCATATTCAATGTATAAATCGTTTCATTGAACATGTTGACGTAACGATGAAAGCTGTGTCTTTTTAGATTATAAAGATCTAAGCCAAATTTCGCCTTTGTCTGATCAATCAATTGTTGTATGTTTGCATTCAATGGTTTCACCTCTAAATAATGATGTTTTATGGAAGAAGAAAAATGACGATAAAGATAGAGATGATGATTGCCATCAATAACCCTAAAGCAATTCCCATCATGTTAGACTCTTTTGTATAGCCTGTTAATTCTCCTTCAGTCGATCGATCGATTTTTCTAAAGCGAAAAAGCATGCTTATATTGATAGAGGCTAGAACGATTAAAAACAATAAAATGGTCAATACAGGCTCGATGTCACTAAATGGATTCATTACATTTTGAAAACTAAATGATTGAAAAAACATAATGCCACTCAATACGACTTTCCAAACATTCTCTGAAAATTTTTCTTTCTCCCATTCTTTTCCTAATTTCTCTTTTTCATAAATAGCTACCTGCTCAAAAATAGGTATGAAAAACTTTGTTTTTCCTTTTTTGATAAAGCCGATAATGCCTTGGAGAAGCATTAAAATTCCTAAACACAAAAAGAAATGTGTAAGTTGGATATTAAAGATTTGAATCACCATAAAAAAAGCGATGATCATAAGTCCGAATATCAAATTAGAGACACCTATTTGTTTTGTCCTCATCTTTTTCAGTGCAGCTTGTTCCATGTAATACTCCTCTCCGTTTCAAAGGTTTCTGTTGAACGCTCTATCTTTATTACGATTTCACTGAAAAAATGTTTCAATATTTTCCCTTTCTACTGTCAATTCGGCTTTTTTCGCAAATGAAAAGACGCCCATCATTCGAACGTCTTATTCTTCTTCAAGAAATCATCACATCATATTTGGGCAACTGTTCTGTTTTTTATTTGTTGAGCTGCCAGATATTTAAAGTCATCAATAGAGAGCTGTCTAGATGTCTTTTCTCGATGCTGTCTGATATTCAGTGTTTTTTCTTGCATTTCTGTATCACCAATGACAGCGATATAAGGGATTTTTTGCATTTGTGCTTCTCTCATTTTATAGCCGAGTTTTTCATCCCGTTCATCGATTGTGACTCTGATTCCGATCTTTCTTAATTGCTGCTGCACCTCAAGGCAATGATCAAGGTGAATCTTTGAGACAGGAATGATTTGTACTTGCACTGGTGCCAGCCATAACGGGAAGGCACCTGCAAAATGCTCGATGAGAATCCCAAAGAAACGATCTAGAGAACCAAAAATGGCACTGTGAATGACAACTGGTCGTACCTTTTCATTCTTTTCATTGATATATGTTAAATCAAATTTCTCAGGCATTTGAAAATCTAGCTGAATTGTGGCGCACTGATGGCTCCGCTGCAAGGCATCTTTTATATGAAAATCGATCTTCGGTCCATAAAATGCCCCATCTCCTTCATTTAGCTGGTAATCGACCTTTAGCCGATCAAGCACATTCTTTAGCGCTGATTCAGAGATATCCCAAATGGCATCATCCCCTAACGCTTTTTCTGGACGAGTGGATAGTTCCACAGAGTACTCAAACCCAAATGTCCGATACACATGATCAACTAATTGGAAAATCCGTTTGATTTCAGCTTCAATTTGATCTTCTCTCAAAAAAATATGGGCATCATCTTGGCAAAAAGTTCTGACCCTGAACAATCCATTTAATGCTCCGCTAAATTCATGACGATGCACCTGACCGAACTCAGCCATTCTGATCGGAAGGTCTCTGTATGAATATAAGTTATTTTTAAACATGAGCATATGCCCTGGACAATTCATCGGTTTTAAAGCAAAGCTTGTATGATCTACTTCTGAGAAATACATATTTTCATGATAATGATCCCAGTGACCTGACTTTTCCCATAGCTCTTGGTTCATCATAAACGGTGTGCTCACTTCTTCATATTGCGCTTTGTTTCGCACTTCTCTTGAAAAGGCCATTAATTCATTTCTCACAATCTGACCTTTTGGTAAATAAAACGGCATACCTGGCGCTTCTTCCGAAAACGTGAACAGAGATAATTGTTTCCCTAATTTCCGGTGATCACGTTTGCTTGCTTCTTCCATGAAATGAAGATACTCAGCTAGATGTTTTGGATGTTGAAACGCTACACCATACACTCGCTGCAATACATCTTGATGACTATCACCCCGCCAATAAGCCCCTGCAACACGTGTTAGCTTAAATGACTTTACGAACCCAGTAGAAGGTAAATGAGGCCCGCGGCATAAGTCGATAAATTCACCCTGCTGATACACTGTGATGGCTTCTTCAGATGGGAGTCGTTTTAAAATATCAAGCTTATATGGATCATGTGCAAACAACGATTCAGCTTCTTTGTAAGTGACCTCTTTTCTTTGGATGAGATGATTCTCGTTTATGATCTTTTCCATCTCTTTTTCAATTGTAGCCAAATCCTCTACACTTAATGTTTGATTCAGCTTCATATCATAGTAAAATCCATTTTCGATAACAGGTCCGATTCCAAGTGTGACATTGTCGAATAACCTTTTCACAGCTTGGGCTAATACGTGTGCCGATGTATGGCGCAGTACTTCAAGCCCTTCTTTTGAATCGAGTGTGACAATAGACAGCCGAGCATCACTTTCCAGCTGATGACTTACATCGACCATTTGTTCATTGATCTTTCCTGCCACTGCTTTCTTCCTTAAGCTCGGGCTAATATAGGAGGCAACATCTGCGACAGTCGTACCTGCAGAGAACCCCTTTATCTTTCCATCTGGAAATTGAATCTTCACCATGTTTTCTCTCATGACTGACACACCTTTCTTTTTTAAAAATAAAAAAACACACCCATCCCGCATAAAGGGACGAATGTGTAATCCGTGGTTCCACCCAAATTCCCATAACGCATATTCGCTTTATGGCTCTGGTGCCGTAACGTGGCATAGTCGGTATTGGATACTTCAATTTTCCCCAATACAGCTCAAAGGTGGTAAGACAACTTTTCTGCGTTAGGAAGATTTCAGCGTGACTTCCCTCTCTGGTAACCGATAAAAGTGGCTCATGTCCTTTTCAAAGCAATGATAATCGTTGAGAGAACAAAAAAACACACCCATCCCTCATAAAGGGACGAATGTGTAATCCGTGGTTCCACCCAAATTCCCATAACGCGTATTCGCTTTATGGCTCTGGTGCCGTAACGTGGCGTAGACGATATTGGATACTATGATTTCCCCAATACAGCTCAAAGGTGGTAAGACAATTTTCTGCGCTAGGAAGATTTCAGCGTGACTTCCCTCTCTGGTAACCAGTAAAAATGGCTCATGTCCTTTTCTTCGCTTTTAATTTCTCCATATCTTACATGAAGGTGATGGATCATGTAAAGCTTTATTTTTTTGCATTTCATTCTTTAAATGATATGTTGCGTGTATTTACTTGGGCTGTATTCAATTTTAAACGCGGGAGATAGGGCTCGTTTCACTTCTTCAGTGATACGCTCTCCTCCTTGATTGAATTTCTTTTCCATGTCTGCGCCATTTGGCAGCAAATCATCTGTCTCTTCGTCAAACCAGCGGCCATACTGTATAGCCCAATTCCAAATCTTCGAGAAAAGGGTATCGCTTATTGGTACATCGTCTCTTTCTAAATGACATTGACAATGCCCACAATGAAAAGGTTCACCACCGTAATATCCTTCAATTTTCACAAAAGGATGATCCTCAAATTCTCGACAGCACACCCATTTTTTAAAGTGCTGACCGAAGTCTGTCAATTTAATTGAGTAATAACGCATGGAAGTGCGCCTTCCTATCATGTCAAAAATTCCTTGATCAATTAATGTCTTGAGTCGATGCTCAATAAAATCATCACCGATATACTGTTCTAAATGACCGAGGACTTCCCCAATTAAACGTGGAGTTTTGATGTACTCCTCTTCGGGATCTGACTGATGAAGCCGCTTAGCCATTTTCACTAAATAAGCATCAAATTCATCTTCTGGTACACTGATCGTTTGTCCTTTTTGCCATATCCTCAGGGTATGGTTTTCTTTAGCAAATGATAGCCATTCGTTTTGTAAATTCTCTCTTTCTTCTTTTGACACTGCATGAATATGCTCTTTACATCTGTACAAAACCTTCAATTTTTCAGTTGTGATTTCCCCGGCATGTCGAATATCCATTCGTCTTGTATTTGTATTGAACAGCTGATCAAATGCAGTCGTTGTATTGATGAGAGACAATTCAATGTTTTTCTCTTTTAATAAATAGATGGCATATCGCAAACCAATTTGCTCATGGGCATTATTGCCTGTCCAGATGAGGATACTCGTACCATCTTTTATATCTTTTATTTGCTGAAAAATTCTATGCTGATTGGTGATCATGTCATCAAAATAGCCATATTCATTTGACATCACGTGACGAAGCCACTCTATACGTTTCTCCTGTCCTTCTTGTTCATGCAAATGCAGAAGGGGTCCAATCGAATAAATGTCATCAAAGGCGATGATCTCATTTACTTGGTCTTGCTTCATTTCGCGCAATGCTTGTTTTAAACTACCGGCAGCTGCTGCTCCAAATACGATATGTATCATCAGTCGTCTCCCTTTATCTTACAGTTTACTTCATCTTCACCTATTCATGGTTCCCTCGTCAATTCTATTGAGTCAATTTCATTCAAAAGTATGACAATGAGAGGTTAAGATATATATAGAATGCAGAATTGAAGAGACTATATCCCATGAAATGGGGCAATCTGTTTACTGAGCTCGCTTTAAAACTTTCTCTCTGAATGATTGATAGAATCCCCCTTCATTTAGTTCAAATTCTTATTCACAAATTCCCCTTCACAATCGTTCTCTTGGCTTTCTTAACAATTCTGCTAGTTGCTTTTGTGTCAGAATTCTTTGACCACTGGTCGCACAGGTTTGTTACCCAATTTGGTTGTGTTTTACTTGCGTCATTGAGCCAGTTTCCTACAGAATCTTGAACATATATGGATGGATCGGATTTGAGTAAATTTAGAATAGGCAGTGCCCTCTCTGGCTCTTGTTTTAATAACTCAATATGCTTTGTCCATACCCCTCTCGGACGGAGCGACTCTACAGAGAACCGGCGAATATTTTCATCCTCGCTTTTTGCCCATTCTGTTAAATGCTCTATACTTTGATCGAGCTGAAGACTTAGACTTTCTCTCACTGACATCCACGCAATTTCTCGAACACCAAAATGATGATCAGCTGCAAATGGCTGAATGTACGCAAGTTTCTCTTCCAGTGTTGATAAACTCTGTTTGTTCATATAAGCAGCCCAACAGCGAACGCTATCAGATATGTGGTGAGCAAATGCCAGCAGCACTTCCGCTTGTTTTTCTTCATTCTCTTCATGTAGCACGTCATCTAACAATTGACCAATGAGCCGAATGGCTTTCATTCCTGATTCAGCTTTTTGTTTAGTGATCTCAGATGATACATCGTCTAAACGATGCTCTAAACCAACGGACGGCAAAACATGCTGTATTAGCGTCATATGATTGACAGCCAGCCATTCAGTTAAATTCACACTTTCAATCTCTCCCTGATTCAAAAGGATCAAGACGTCATGAGGGATATCAGTCCCCTTTCGAGCGCCTTTTCGATTGATCATTTCCTCACTTATTGGCATTCTATATTCTCTCCTTGTCTACGGCTTGGATATTGACTCCTATTGTAGCAAATAAACAACTTCACTGGTGCATTCTTCAAATCAAAAAGGAACTACCCGAAATAAGTAGTTCCTTTCATACAACATTGAATGTAAGTTAGCTTCCTTGCTCGATCACCTTCAAACTCTTGCATTGAGAAAATCGGTCAAACGCTACCATTAGAATGGTCATGAGTAGAGCGAGAAAAACCGTGCCAGCACTGATCCAGCTTAGGTTTAATATAGATGTTTCGCTTAGCACAATCCCTCCTACACCAGAGCCTAAGGCAAATCCGAATTGAATAAATGATGTATTGACACTTAATGCGATATCAGGAGATTTTGGTACAAGTGTGACAAGATATAGCTGCTGAGCTGGTGATGTGCTCCATGTAGCGATCATCCATATCATGATGACAGCCACCATGAACACGAGATTACCTGTGACAAATGATAGCAGCAAGAGCATGATGATTTGCAAAATGATTCCTGAGAAAATCGTGAATATTGGGCCTTTTTTATCTGCCGCCATCCCTCCAAGGCTGGAGCCCAAAAAGCTGCATATTCCTGCTAGTAACAAAATGCCACTGATTTCTGTGATGCTAAGATTTGCTGATGCTTGCAGAAAGGGCGTTAAATAGGTAAACAACGTGGAATATCCACCTACATAGAATAGCGTCACTGCCACCGCCAGTAATATTCGCTTGTCTTTTAAAATCGATAACTGCATACGAAGCGTCACCGGTTCTTGTTCTTTCATAGAGGGGATTCGCCTATACACAACAATCAGCGGAATAAGCGTGATCAATCCAATGGCTGCGAATAATGCTTTCCATCCGATCATACTGCTTAGAAATGTCCCGATTGGAACGCCTAAAACCAAGGAGCTGCTGAGTCCCATTAAAATGATACCAATAGCTGTTCCTCTTTTTTCACGTTCTACAAGACGAGTCGCAACAGCCATTGCCACCACAATAGCCGTTCCCCCACTGATTCCTTGTAAAATCCTTGTCATCATCACCATTTCAAACGAATGGCTGACACTTGTGATGACATTACTTAAAATAAAAATAATTAACATCCATGACAGTATTTTTTTGCGGTCTATATTGATGGTCAGTGCAATGACAATCGGTGCGCCGATTGCCGCTGAGAGCGCTAAAGACGTGACCAATAATCCAGCGGCAGACGTCGTGACATGTAAATCATCTGCGACCATCTGGATAATGCCTGTAATGATATATTCGATTGTTCCGATTAAAAAGGCTGCTAATGCAAGTAAATAGACAACGGTTTTATTTTTCATCGTGACGTTTCTCCTTTGGGCACTGTTTACGATTTGATTTCATCTATAATCGGAATTTGAATTTCAATGAGTCTGCCTTCTTCATTTTCAGACAATGGGTAATAAATCTCTCGGCCTGGCTGGTCTTCTTTCACGCGGTATCCATTATTTTCGATCCATGTCGCCAGGTCAATACAAGCTGTTTGTGCAGATGGAGAATGGGAATGAAATAATAATGTCGCCATGGTTTCTTCAGCAGGTAACGTGCGAATCGTGATCCCTTGAGGAAGAGTGCCCCTTAACGCTTTGACGGAATACCCCACCTCAAATTCGAACTCACTTTCTTTTTCGAATGATTCCCTCCATAGCACCACTTGTGGTCCCGAGATCGATTCTTGTTGATGTTTAAGTAATAAATGATGAAACGTTTGAAAGAATGAAGGAATGTCGTCAACAGTTCCATTGGATTGGAAAGACATGATGCGTTTGCTTTCAACAGATTTGATGATGACCTCCTGTTCTTTTTCAACACATCCCTCTCGTTTGATGAGGCGCATCCGCTCCTTAATACGCGCTAATTTCTGTTGTTCTCTCTCGATCAATTGCTGAATTTCACTTTCTTTCAGCAGAAACATGCCCTGAATCTGCTCTACTGAGATATCTTCACGAAGAAGCTGAGCCATTTGCTTTAACGTAAAGCCCAATTCCTTGTACAGAAAAATTCGGTTGACCTCAAGCAGCTGTTCAGCTGAGTAATAACGGTATCCTGAATCTTGATCAATCTGCTTAGGCTTTAATAAATCAATTTGGTCATAATATCTTAAGGTTTTAACAGGCACTTTACTTAACATAGAAAAATCGCCGATCTTGAACATCCTGCATCTCCTCCGTTTTGTTGATCTGATCAAAGTATAAACCTTTCAGTTAAGGGGAAGGTCAACATGAAGTTGAATAAATTTTTCAAAAGCGCGAAAAAACCTAGATGTCTCTAACATCTAGGTTTTGCTCATTATTCTAAAATTTTTCTAACAAGCCCATCTCTTCAACAATCTTTATATCATTCATAAACCGTTGCAAACTTACTTTGTTCTCTTTTTTCTGTAAATCTGAAGAATAACCTAAGCATAGATTAAAAATACGATCTAACCTTTCACCGACTCCGCTATAAAAATAATTTGTTAATATTCCATTATTTTCACTTGCAAGAACCACAACTGTAGCCATCTCTAGTACATATTCAATATCTTCTTTAGAAATCGTTCGATCCTTTTTCTTAGCATTCATGAATTCATGACTATGAATAGAACGTATCCTACCTTCAAGTAAATTGAGTATAGACTTTTTATAGATGACATACACACTGTGAATATCACTTTTATCAGGACAATAGGGATCTTGTAAAATGAATTTTATACGCTCATCTTCTTTTTCCATTTTTACTGCATCAAGATCATTTAATAAAATGTTATCGATTTCTTCTATTTTCATAGGAGGAAAAGTGTTGGCTGCATCTGTTTTACTTTTCATTTGATCACTCTAAACAATCCAATCTTTCTAGGCACTTTACAATAGCTCCGCTTTTAAAGAAATTGAGTATGGCACCCTCGCTAAATCGTTCGGCTCTCACAACCTCCATCATAAGAGCAAGCACACACTGTGCATTTAAATTTGAAATGTCCACATTCTCCATATCATTCATTCCCGATTCAATCCCATTTTCTCTAAGGATCTCTCTGTAGCGGATAAGCCCCATCTCTTCGTGTTGTTCTGCAAAGGTATAAATATCTTCAATCAAGTGACGGACCGTTTCGGAATATTTCACAAAAGGCATTTGAATCGGATGTTCAGCTGTTCCATCATTTTCTTGATCGATCACCCATTCTCCAATAGGATCTTCCTGAAGCAGCGGTATGTATTTTGTTAGAATATCGAATTGGCTCATTCTCATCCTCCTCTATTTCATTCATACGTTTTACTTTGTTTCTCACGATTTCATCAAGTATCCTACTATTAAAATTTTTTAGCCAGGCTGGTCTACCTCAAACCTTTTATTTATCCCATACCCTCATCTGCCTTATGACCAATGTTGCCGTTTCACTCGGATGGCTAAGTGGGAAATGATGACCATATGGAACAAAATCAACCTTGCCAAGATGTGACGGGGCAGAATAGCCTTTGTCATAATCCCCCCAAATAATATGAAGACGATCCTTTGTGACCTCATTGAAATCATCTTGATTGGTTATCTGTAGTAAATGGTTAAGCTGAACCGTCGTATTTAATATTCTAGGAGACGTAAAACTATTTCTGACTTTTTCAATATAATGTTCAGGGATGCTCTCCGTATTTTCAAACAAACCATTCCTTAATACATAACGCCCTATCATATTAGTCGTTGCCCATTTCAATGTCCATTTGTTCATCAATTGAGGAACATGTCGCGATGCAGCATTTTTCTTATCAACAGGCGGCTGAAGTAAAGTGATTGAATACTTCTGATCGATGTACTCTTGTACCAATGCTTCCAAGAGAATATACGCACCGAATGAATGGCCGATTAGATGTGCACCATTCGTCGCTTTCTCCAATACCTTTTTCAAGACATTCAAATACATATCTAGAAGCTGTTTCTCTCGTTTAAAAGGAGAACGTCCCAAACCTGGAAGATCCAAGATCCATACAGGTTGACCCGTTTTTTCATGTAGCTCTTGTGCTAAGGGGAATAAATCCTCTCCATCACTCAATAAACCATGTAATAAAATAAACGGTTTACCCTCTCCTTTTAATTGGTAAAGGGTCGTGTTATCACATAGTGTTCGTTTAAATAAATGATCATCCTTACCGTTTTGATTCATCATTCGATAATCCAGATCAGCTACTACAGCAGGGAAAAATTTCATGACACTCGTCTTCTTAAACCAATCTTCTCCCATTATTTTTTTCGCTGCAACATTTGAGAATGTTCGTTTTGTCATAAAATTCAGTCCGTCAGAAGGAATTTTAGTAATTTTACTTACGCCACTATTCATAACAGCCTTCATTAGTGGCATTGGGACAGAGATTTTTGGTGCCCTCATATTCATACTTTCTGACATCATACTCAATAATTCACCAATGTTCTGATCGTGCTGCCAGTCTTCAACAAGCGTATATGTTTGAATAGCTGGCTGCTCCAATCTGAAAACCTGCACAATAAACCTCGCAAACTCATCGTTTGAAATAAGTGGCAACCTATAATCCTTACCTCCAGGAATCACCGGCATGAGCCCTCTTCGCATACTCTTCACAAGCAAACCTAATCCTGCTATCTGCTCTGTACTCCCCGTTTGACTACTGCCGACGACAGTTGGCGGATTAATGACAGAAAGCGGATAACCTACTGCTGATGCCTGTTGACGAATATAAAGATCTGCTAAAAATTTTGTTCTCTCATATGGATTTTTTATTTTCAAATAATGGTTTCCTTCTTTAAACACATCAATTTCAATCTTGCTATTTTGATCATCAAAGGGACTCATATAACCGACAACATGAATAAATTGCTGCAAGCCCTTCGATTGATGAATACTTTTAGCTAATTCACTCATATGTTTGGCGCCATTTAAAAAGACGGAAGCTGCCTTTTTACTTGTCGTTTGAATATCCATGGGTCCTCCTGCGTGAATGATCACATCCGTTTTCAACACCTTCTCCTTATCTTCAACACTTAGACCCAAATCGACTTTCGTCAAATCACCTTCAACAAAGTGCATCACTGCTTCTTTTAAGATGCCTCTTTCTTGAAAAGTGCGTGTTGCCTTACTTTTCGATCTCACTAAAAGAAGAATGTTCACATCCTCTTTGACTAATTCTTTCACTAACTCCTTTCCAATAAAGCCCGTTCCACCAATTAATAATACTGTTCTCATATAAACATCTCCCTTTTAGTACTAATCAGTACTAATTTAGTGTGAAAAAAAAGCTTCTTTATCGAAGCAAGTTAAAAATATGATCGGCTGTTTTCGTAATGACAGTGGCATCCTTCAATGTTTCTGAAATAAATAACGCGCCTTCAAGATTGGTAATAAATAGTGATGCAACCTCATCAATATGAATCGTCTTTCTGAATTCTCCATTCTCTACTCCTTGTTTCAGTAATAGAGAAACTTTCTTTTGTAATCCTGTAAAAAACCGACCTATTTTTTCTTTTATTTGTGTGGCCTGTGTAGGACTTTGAATATAAAGAGTAATAAATGGACAACTCCCTTTATAGTCTCTCGATTGAACTCCTTGTGATAATTGCTTCAAAAACAGTTGGATACGTTCTTCAACTAAAAATTGGTTCTGAGATAGTACGTCATCAATTGCAGATTGATACATGTCAATCCAATAATCAACGACCCCTTCTAATAATTCCTCCTTATTAGAAAAGTGATAATACACATTAGACTTTGACACTTTGCTTACACGTACTAATTCATCCATGCTTGTATAAGCAAATCCTTTTTCTAAAAATAAAGTTGCAGCTACTTCAAGCACACGTTTTTGATTCATTAATTTTACTTTTTTCATAATTAGAACTATATAGTACTAATTTACACATTGCAAGTATTTATGTTCATTTAGAAAAAGTCTGATGAAAGAAATGCCCGCAAAACAAAAAAAAGCTCGAAAATCTAATATTGATTTTCGAGCCTTGATTAAAGTCTATTTTTTCACGAGCGATACAACAGTCTCCACATGTGCCGTGTGCGGGAACATATCGACTGGCTGCATGTATTCGATTTTGTAGTCTTTTGACATATATTCGAGGTCTTTTGCTAGTGTTGATGGGTTGCAAGAGACGTAGACAAGGCGTTTTGGCTTGACTTGTTTGACGGTGTCTAAGAAGGTGCTCTCGCAGCCTGTTCTTGGCGGGTCCACGACGATGACGTCAGGACGGAAGCCTTCTTTGACCCATTTTGGCAGCCAATGTTCAGCTGTTCCTGTCACATAGGTCGCGTTTTTCATGCCGTGTTTTTTGGCATTTTTCTTGGCATCATCAATCGATTCTTTGATGACATCCATTCCTCGTACTTCTTTGGCGCCATCTGAAAGCCACATCCCAATCGTTCCAACGCCGCAATACGCATCGACAACTTTTTCTTTGCCAGTTAGTTTTGCCGCTTTTTTCGCTTCGTCGTAAAGCTTTAGCGTTTGCTTCGGATTCAATTGGAAGAAAGCACGTGCACTCAGTTCAAAGGAGACGTCTCCTAAAAATTCTTGAATGACCATGTTGCCAGCTAGGTGAGATGTCTTATGGCCAAAGATGACCGACGTTTTTTCACCATTGATGTTGTGCATAATGGACGTCACTTCTGGCAGACGTTTTTGAATGGCTTCGGCGATTTCTTTTTTCTTTGGAAATTCCGGCTTTGATGTGACAAGAACGACCTGCACTTCCCCTGTTTCAAAGCCGACACGCACAACAATTGAGCGTACATCGCCTTTTCTCGTCCGTTCATTGTAGACCGATACACCGAATTTCTCTAAAATTTTGCGGACAACGCCCGTTGTTTTGTTCGTTTTCGGATGCTGCACGATGCATTCCTTGATCGGGACAAGCTTATGAGAGTTCAGTCCGTATAGCCCCGCAATGATGTCGCCGCTATGAGAACGCCCTACTTGGAACTGACTTTTATTTCGGTAGTGCCACGGATCTTCCATACCGATCGTTGGTCGAATATCTAACTTTTCAACTGATATCTTCGTATGTCGTTCCATTGATTGAATGACAATATCTCGTTTTTCCTTTAGCTGCTGCTCATACGCCAAATGCTGAAGCTGACAGCCGCCGCACTCTTCGTATACTGGGCATGGCGGTTTCACTCGATGCTCGGAGCGCTTTCTAACTTTCCTAACCGTACCTTCTGCATATTTTGCTTGGACATTCGTTGCTTCCACAACCACTTCTTCGCCTGGAAGAGCACCCGGGACAAAGACTACTTGCTTTTTAAAATAACCGACCCCTTCTCCATTAATGCCAAGGCGTTTAATGGTAAGCGGAAACTGCTGTCCCTTTTGCAAAAGGGCACCTTGCTGTTTTTCCTTCACTTCATTCTCTCCGTTCTATCTGAACCGTTGATAGGTTGTCTTCATTTTATTCCATCTCATTAGTATACCATGACTTGGACAAAGAGAGAAAATCCCTTTCATTTATCTGTCTCAATGCTTCTCCATAAATATAAAGAAGCGTAGCTTAAATAAGGAGTCCAATCCTTGCTGAATGCTGCCATCTCTTCTTTTGTCGGCTTTTCAGGCAGGTCAAAATGCCGCTTGATGGCGTTTTGAATCCCGATATCTGCCATCGGAAAGAGATTTGGTCTTCCAAGTCCATTCATGAGCACATTTTGAACTGTCCAAGGTCCAATCCCTCTAATTGGAAGCAGACGTTCTTCCACCTCCAGATCAGTTAAATCATGTAATTCTTCTAAACAAAGAGAGCCGCTCACAATTCGCTTCGAGACATCGATGACATATTCCGCTTTCCGCTGACTAAATTGGAGCTTTCTCAATTCCCCTGTTTCAAGTGAGGCGATGGTTTCTGGTAAAGGATCAAACCAAACCCCCTCTATTTGCTCGCCATACGTATGAACAAACCGTTTTGTGAGTTCATAGGCAAACGCCAGATTGAGCTGCTGATGAATGATGCATTTCATCAAGCAATGATATAAGTGAAAATCCAGCATGAGCGGTGTCCCCTTATGACGCTCAAAAACGGGGGCTAGATTTGTTTGAGAAAAATGCTCATGCACAGCGTCTAATTGATGCTCCATGCCAAATATCCGCTTCACCTCACATATGAGAGGTTCCTCAGGACCATTTCCTTTCACCCGAAACGTGGGTGCTTCTTTTGTTCCGGTGGCTTGAACGACGACAACGTATGGTTTTTGTTCTAATCTGATTGGTACTTTGATTTCTCTTTTATTCAAATCGACTGCTTTTAATGGATCATTTGATAAGCGTCTTAGCACTTGATCGAAGTGATATGGCGGTTCAACCACCAGCTGTTTTTCCCACATGTTTTCCCTCTTCCTTTCTGCAAATACGCGCAGATGCAATTGTTTCATTTTGCTTGAATGATTCTCTATATTAAATACTTTTGAATATAAAGAGTACAAGAATTTATCAGTTATATCTTCCTTATTTGTGGTCATTCTCCTTTTGGTCTGATGAAAGTTTTTGGTCGAATTCAGCTAATATTCGACATGATCCTCCAATATTTTAGGATCATTTTCCTTAAATTAGAAATAGAACCTCTGGGTGATATCTTCTATCCCGAAAAAATTTGTATAATTATGACATATCAAGGAGGTGACAAAGGAATTAGCTGATTAGGCAATCATTTGTTTTATCTTGCAGGAACATATTTTACCTCATTGATAACCGGCTTCACCTAGTTTCACTTTTTACGAAAAGGAAGACCCAAACATTTTAAAACAAAGGAGATCCGACCAATGAAAAAAACCATTCTTTCTATTGCCCTTGCCACTGCTGTTTCTTCGACACTGCCAGTATTTGCTGACGCTGCTGAGAAAAAAACGTCAACACCCGCCTCTACTACACTACAGCAAACTGTATTAAACAAAGCTGCTGAAGGAAAAGCTGGAACGACAGCTAGTCCTAATGTTAACGTCAACTTCGATGTTCTTGGGATTGCCAATGCGATTGTTAACGCAGTAAACGCAAATGCAAACCGTCCTGGGTTCGTTAAAGGCGTGATGGAAAGCACATTCTATGCTGCTGGTGGCAGATATAATGTCATGGTCTTTAACCTAAGCCAAAATTATGAAGACCGCTTTAACGGCGTGAAAACTTTTGCAACTGCTAATCTTGGTAACGTTGTTTACGGTATTTGGGTATTTGAAAGTGGTACCTTTAAAAACAACGGCGATGGCGGCTGGGATAACTGGGCATTCAGAGGCTGGTTTGACCGTCAAGATAAATTTGTTACGTTCCATCGTCCTTAATTCTCGGTTTTATCCATCAATCATACACGCACAATGGACCGATCTCAGTGATGAGATCGGCTTTTTTATGGAGAGAATGTATAAGTTCACTGGCGTTGCTTCATGATATAATGCAAGTCTGGAGGGGTGTATATGCTGAAAAAACTTGCAGTGACAAAGAACGGAGACTTGATTGAACATGCAACATTGCACCAGCTTTCAAGCCCCGATATCGCCTGGTATTGGATTGACTTTCATGCGCCAACGAAAAAGGAAGCAGCGCTGCTGAAGGAATTCTTTCAGTTTCATCCGCTTTCAATTGAAGATTGCTTCCATTATTTACAGCGGCCTAAGCTTGATTTTTATGAAGAGTATTTATTTTTCGTTCTTCATGCTCTCAATCAAAAAACACTTCGTTCAGAGGAAGTGGACCTGTTTGTTGGGGAAAGTTTTATTGTCACCTTTCATTTAAAGGAAGCACCATACATTGATCGTGTGATGCGAAAGCTAAAAGCATCTGAACACGCGCGAAATAGTGGACCTGAGCATCTTGCCTACATGCTGATTGATGATCTGGTTGATGATTATTTCCCGATTATTTATCAAATTGAAGACAGGTTAAATGAGATCGAAGATGAAGAAGGTCATAAAACGTATGGTACTTTAATGAACGAAGTATTCGGAATTCGGTCAGACTTGTTAAAGCTAAGAAGGACAATTATTCCGATGAGAGACCTTTTATATCGTATCGTGAACATTAATATGATGAAAAACGATAAAAATAGACAAGCCTATTTCAATGATATCTATGACCACCTTCTGAAATTAACAGAGATTGTCGAATCAAACCGTGATATGACAGCCGATTTACGAGACAGCTATCAGACGCTGAATTCTAACCGAATGAATGCAATCATGATGACGCTGACCATTGTATCGACCATCTTTATTCCATTGACCTTTATTGTTGGAGTGTACGGAATGAACTTTGATAACATGCCTGAATTACACTGGAAGTATGGCTATTTTGGCGTACTGATTTTCATGGGTCTGCTCGTCTCGGGTATGCTTTTGTGGTTTAAGCATAAAGGATGGTTCCGCATATTCAAATAATGTGTAGAGTGAATGACTGAGGAGGCGGTTAGATAAAAAACTGGATTCCTTTGTCTCATCAAGAACTAAAGCTCGTATGGGAGACGCTCTATCGAGATTTCAAATTTAATCCGAGCCTCTCTCGTTTTCCCTCATTTCGCATACCTTCTCCTTTCATTACATATGATATTTCTGCTTATTTTGAGGACTCTTCCCTTCTCCATGCAGATGAAGACCTTGAAGAGAAAGCATGACTTGTTTTTCAGGAGCTTGTCAGAACAGACGAATATATGCTGGCACTTGATTGGCAGCACGAATGCTACTGGATCACACCATACGGCTCATTTGAAAAAGATGAATTCGGAGATTGGACAGTGCCTGCGCTTCCGAACGGGGATTATTATTTCTTTTTATCAAAAGAGATGCATTGGGGCTTGCTAGGACATCCTTGGGAGCAAAGTATCACGATTTTCGGTGAGGGCTTGATTGACTCTTTCACGCGTCATCATCCGATTTTGTTTCAGCGTAAAATAAGAGAAGGATAAAGAAAAAGCTCGCAGGTCTTCTGCAAGCTTTTTTTCTATAGCTGAGGCAGGTGCCATACTTTTTCAAGCATGAGATCGTCTAGGCTTTTAAAGGAATAACCTTGTTTTTTCAGTGACGTGATGGCATCATCCAATGCCTCGGCATTGTCTCTTGAGACGGTATGAAGTAAGTAAATGGCACCTGGGTGCGCCTGCTTCATCATTTGATCGTAAGCATACTGTTTTCCTTTTTGATGATGAATATGCCAGTCCACAAACGCCACTGACCAGAAAACGGTTTGGTAACCGAGCTCTTTTGTTTCCTTCAGCACTCTTTCACTGAATACACCGCGCGGCGGACGAAGATAGAGGTTGTCTTGTTTTCCAGTGATTTTGTATACAGCTTCATTGACGCGTCCCAGCTCTTCTTTGATTTCTTTCGTACTCTTTGTTGTTAAATCTGGATGATGATAGGAATGGTTGCCGATGATATGACCTTCCTCCGCCATACGTTTAACGAGCTCAGGCTGGTCCTTGACAAAGTGACCTGTCACAAAAAAGGTGGCTGGCACTTGATGTTTTTTCAGCACATCTAAGATCTTGGGCGTGTACCCATTTTCATAGCCATTGTCGAAGGTAAAATAAATCTCTTTCTTTTTCGTGCTTCCTAAATAGAAGGCATCATACTTTTTTAAAAGGGCGTTCAGTTCTTTACCCGCATCCGCTGGCTTGTGTTCTTTGCTTTTCGCAAATCCCCAATGGACGGGCTGATTAGACACGGCTTCCGCTTCTGAGAGAGGCATGGATACAAAAAGCGCACATAAACAGATGAGCATGTATTTTTTCATTTACGTCACTTCCCGGTTTTTCTTCTATTGTGCAGAATAAGACCGAGACTCATACACTGATTCACCTGCCAATTTAAAGAAAAAAGCCCGCACTGTGCGAGCTATTCTTCCTTCCAATCGGTTTTAAACCGTTCATATTTTGCTTCTAGGTCGTCAATCATCTGGATCAGTCTGTCTATATCCTCAACATCTGTTGATTCTGGATCTAATGAATCAATCACATTCATAAACATATCTAATCGGTTCTTTAAATAATCAACCTGCTGCTCTTTGCTGTCTGCTGCCTTGCCCATAGATACACTCCCTTTAGCATTTGTTTCTAGCTTATCTTTTTTTCCCTTGTAAATCAATGAAACCCCCACTTGCGTATAACGGTGATGGGGCTTAAAATTAACTGTTGGCGGGTCCACGTTTGCCCGAATGAAAAGGAGATAGATACCATGAACCAAAAAACAGCACTTCGTCCGATTACACCTGCATATGACCCTTGGGAAGCCTATCTTGATGTGCAGGATTACGGGGAGATGAAGCTGACAAATATTGAATTTACAACCACGACGTTGTGTAACATGAGATGTGAGCACTGCGCGGTCGGCTATACTTTGCAGCCAAAAGACCCGAATGCACTGCCGCTTGATTTACTGCTTCGCCGTTTAGATGAAGTTCCGCTTCTGCGGTCCATCAGTATTACAGGCGGAGAGCCGATGCTTTCTCTCAAATCTGTGCGGGAATATGTCGTCCCTTTATTAAAGTATGCCCATGAACGCGGCGTCCGTACACAGATCAATTCAAACTTAACACTTGATTTGGCGCGATATGAAGAGATTATTCCATACTTAGATGTTCTTCACATCTCACATAACTGGGGAACTGTCGAAGAGTTTGCAACGGTCGGTTTTGCGATGATGGACAGAAAACCAACCTTTGAGCAGCGCGAGAAATTATTTAACCGCATGATTGAAAATAGCCGGGCACTTGTCAAAGCAGGTGTTACCGTATCTGCTGAAACCATGCTTAATAAACGCACACTTCCATATATTGAACACATCCACCGGCAAATTGTGGAGGAAATGAAATGCCAGCGCCACGAAGTTCACCCGATGTACCCAAGTGATTTTGCCAGCGCCCTTGAATCATTGACGCTTCCGCAAATGCGTGATGCGATTCATCAGCTGCTTGATATTCGTGATCAAGACACATGGATGCTGTTTGGCACCCTGCCATTTTATTCTTGCAGTACAGATGAAGAAGACCAGCGCCTCCTCAAACGATTACGCCAGGAGAAGCATGTCACGGTACGAAATGACCCTGACGGACGCTCACGGTTGAATGTGAATATTTTTGATGGGAATATTATTGTGACAGACTTTGGCGATACACCGCCGCTTGGAAATATTGCGACCGATACATTGCAATCAGCTTATACTCGCTGGATGGACACAAAATTAGCAAAAGAGCTGAATTGTCATTGTCCAAGCGTACAATGCCTCGGTCCGAATGTTCTTGTGAAAAACAGCTATTATCAAGATGTTGATTTTACTTCTCGTACAGCCAGGGGGTAACCGATAGATGGACGATACATTTCTGACAGTGGTCAAGAACAAATACATTGAAATTCTAATTGTTGGACTTGTTCTTTGGCTTGCCGTCTTTATCATCAACAAAGCCCTTCAGATTTTCTTTAAACGAACGGAGTTTATTGAAGATAAGAAGAAGAAAACGATCGAGAGCTTGGTCAAATCTGTGACGAAGTACACAGCTTCAATTTGCTTTGTATTCTATGTCATTTCTCTCTTCTTTCATGATTTTGGAAAAATTCTTGCAGGTGCCGGTGTTGCCGGGATCGTCATCGGTTTTGGCGCCCAGACGCTGATTCGCGATATTTTAGCAGGCATCTTCCTGATCTATGAACGTCAGATTCATAAAGGGGATTATGTGACAGTGAATAACCTGTTTAATGGAACGATTGAAGAAATTGGTCTCCGCTCTCTGCAAATTAGAGAATGGAGCGGCAAGCTGTTAACCATTTCTAACGGAGACATCCGGCAAATTCAAAACTATAACATGCACTACATGCGGATTACGGAGTCTGTATTAATTAGTGCGAATCAAAACCCAGACACCGCCTTTCAAGCACTCGAAACGGCCTGTGACAATTTAAATCAAATGCATCATGATTTTCTTAAAAAAGATGAATTCCAGCATGCCATTGAACCGTTTCAAGTCCATGGCATTATGGGTCTGAACAAGCTGAACCGCGGGATTGAGCTCACAGTGAAAGGAATGGTCGAAGACGAAAAATACTTCGATGCTGCCCTCGCTGTCCGAAAAGAAATGATCAAACAACTTCATCAGCATGATGTCAAATTGCTTGAAGATCTCGTTTATCCCCAGCCTGCAAAATAACCTCATTTGTGATGGGGTTATTTTTTATATCATCGGCTCTTATTTCTTTATTTATTAGGTGCGCCGAGCTGACTCGGGCTCTCGAAAAACATGAAACGCTTGAACAGCTTGGACACATCCGTTAAGAATTCTCTTCATTTCAGCCCTCTAACTTCTATCCTCTTGACTAATTCATGTATAATAGAAAACAGAATGATTTCATGCAGCATGGGGACCCTCATACTGTGTATTTTCTAAGTGAAAGAGAGTGAAGAAGATGGGTCGTAAGTGGAACAACATTAAAGAAAAGAAAGCATCAAAGGATGCCAGTACAAGTCGTATTTACGCAAAATTCGGGCGTGAAATCTATGTGGCTGCCAAACAAGGTGAGCCAAACCCAGAATCAAACCAAGCACTTCGTTTTGTCCTAGAACGTGCAAAAACATATAGTGTCCCAAAACACATTGTAGACCGTGCCATTGAAAAAGCCAAAGGCGGTGCGGAAGAGAATTTCGATGAGCTGCGCTACGAAGGATTTGGTCCAAACGGATCGATGGTAATCGTTGATGCCCTCACCAATAACGTGAACCGCACAGCGTCAGATGTTCGTGCGGCTTTCGGAAAAAATGGTGGAAACATGGGCGTAAGCGGCTCTGTTGCCTACATGTTTGACCAAACAGCTGTCATCGGTGTCGAAGGAAAAAGTGAAGAAGAAACACTTGAGCTTTTAATGGAAGCAGACGTTGATGTACGTGACATCATGGAAGAAGATGAAACGGTGATTGTGTACGCTGAACCAGATCAATTCCATCAAGTACAAGAAGCATTCAAACAAGCCGGCGTAGAAGAATTCACTGTCGCTGAAATCACAATGCTTCCTCAAAATGAAGTGACATTAGATGATGAATCTAAAGAACAATTCGAGAAACTAATCGATGTATTAGAAGAGCTTGAAGACGTGCAGCAGGTTTATCATAATGTGGATTTAGGGGAATAAAAAACTTAAGCCAAAGTAGTCGTTAGGTTCATCAACTTCTACTAAGGTTTTTTTATTTCCCTGAAAAAATGTAATATATGGATAAGGTGTTAATGTATACAATTTCCAAGGAGCTGAGTTTCATTTTTAAAACATGGTGGTTTTCTTATTATGGATTTATGATCATCCCTTATCTTGGTCTATGTTTTAATTTCAACAACTTAACGATATTTACTAAAGTGATCTTCTTTCTTTTTATCGTATGGTATTTATATAACGCCTTTGACTTTTACATGAATGAGCTAAAAAGAAAAAAAGAGAAACCCGAATAGCAAAAAAAACAGTCATCTCCCCTTGATAAGAGGAGATGACTGTTTTAATTCATCCCTTGAAACCCAAACGTCAGGTGATCCTGAACAGGAATCCAAGCGCCGATTCCTTGTGAGGTCACGTTTTTCACGACGAGTTTGCGTTTATTTCCTTTAAGCACAAGGTACACTTCTCCGTATGTGACCTTTCCTTTTTCATTAATCGCTGGTGCATAGGCATGAAGCGATGCTGCTTTTTTCGGAGAGACGTGGTATGACTGATCTCGTTTTGTTCCTGCGCCAATGACTGTGTCAAATGCGAGGGGTAGCTTTGTCTTTTGAATGGCTTTTTGCATCATCAATGTTTTTACATCTTCTGGGCTTGGCACTTTTGCTGTGAGCCCGCCGCTCACTTTTACTTGCTGCTTTTGAACATATTTGCCAATGGCTGTTTTGTTGCCGCCTCTGTTATCAATATGATTCGTATTCACTTTTTTGTATTCCCAGTTGGCGACCGTTTCGTTTGAATCATAGCTCAGTGCCCATCTTCCAAGGAAAATGGTCGCGCGGTAACCAACAGCTAATGGCGTCCCTGAAATGCTGGATTCATTCAGCATTTTGATCAAATGGGTATTCTCAATCGGCACATTCGTTGTTTTAAACAATTCGGCTGTCAGCTCGCTCGGCTGGAGCAATGGCTGATCCTGTGACGCATTCGGATACGTATTCTCCTTAGAAATACTGGCGACAGACGATGGCACTTTAAATGGCTTTGCCGCCTCCGCTGGAAAGCTGTATAGAAAACTTAAGGATAAGAGAACAACAAACATGATGCGGGGCATCTTTTTCATATCATCACTCTTTCTCATTCATTTTTCCATAGTATTTTCCGCAAAGGCGTCCCTTATCCACAAAAGATTATAAAAGGAAAAATCCAATCGCCATAATAAAATAGGCAGCAAGTAATGTGGCGCCTTCAAACCAATTGGTATCTCCGTCATTAGATAAAATGACTGTGAGTAACACGGCGGATGCCATCGCAATGAGCTCTGGTAAGGAGAAAATGAGTGGCATCTGCGTATTGAAAAAAAGCGAACTGATGACAAGGATTGGTGCCACCATCATCGCAACCTGAAGCGTGGAACCAAAAGCTATTTCCACTGCGACATCCATTTTGTTTTTATACGCCATGATAATAGCAGAGGCATGTTCTGCGGCATTGCCTACGATGGCCACAATAATGACTCCGATAAACAGCTCACTCCAGCCAAATTGTTCCCCTACCGTATCAAATGTATGAACGAGGCGCTCTGAAATGTACGCAACGGCCATCGTTGCAAGCAGCAAAATCAAAGTGGCAAACTTACCAGACCATTCAGGTATTTCTTCTTCCGTCTCCGCCTCTCCGTCCAAGCTCTCCTGCTTGGCAACATAGACACCTCGGTGGCTCACTAGTTTGAAATAGAGCGCAGCAACATAAAGCAAAATCATCACAATGCTAATGCCAATGCTTAAAACAAATTGCTTCTCCTCAGCCATTTCCACCGAAAACACTTCTGGAATGACAAACGCCACAATAATGGCAAACATGAGCAATCCCGAGTTGTGCCTTGCATCGTGGACATTGAACACTTGGCGCTTATATTTTAATCCGCCAACGAAAAAAGACAGCCCCGCCACAAGCAGTAAGTTTCCGATCACTGAGCCAGTTAACGACGCAAGGACGATGGCTGTCAGTCCTTGCTTTAATGCAAAAAACGAAATAATTAACTCCACCGCATTTCCAAATGTGGCGTTTAAAAGCCCGCCAATTCTGGGACCTGCTATGATGGCAAGACTTTCTGTGGCTCTTCCCATAAAACTAGCAAGACCAATAATGGCGATACAATACACAGCAAACATGATGACCTGCGGAAAATGAAGAAAACTGCCAATCACCGATAGCGGCACACCAATTGCGACAATCACAAGAAACAAACGATTCATACAGCCATTCTCCTTTACATATGTCTGACTGTTATTCTTTCGTGAGTGCCGGCTTCATATACATTTAGATTTTCTCGTGTGAGAAGGTGATTTCAATACTACCTTTCACAGACTGCACCATCGCGCAATGCTTCAATGCCAGTTTAATGCTTTTCTCTATTTGTTCATCAGATGTACGGACGCCTTCAAATAAAATATGTAAATGAATACGGGAGATTTTGTTTACAGCTCCTGCTCTTGTCGTTTCAGGAGTAATCGTCAGCCCTTCCCAGGATATTCGCTTTTTCCGGCATACATGAATGAGCATTTCTCCAAAACAGCCGGCAATAGCTGAGGTGAATAATTGAGATGGCCTGTACCCCGTTTCTTCATTTGCTGATATATACAGCTGCCTTTCATCTATTCCCGCGATCCACCCGCCTGATTCGTATATCAGTTTCATTCCTTTCCCACCTTTCTATTGAAACCCCTATGGTTCCATTGTACGATGAAAACATGAACTTGTAAGGAGCATCTTATGTCGAGAATTCATTTTATGATTTTAATTTTACTTGTATCTGTATCTGGTTTTTCGCAGGGAGCGTTATTGCCTGTCATTTCGATTATTTTTGAACATGCCGGGACTTCTCCTACGTTAAACGGACTGCATGCCACAGGCTTATATCTCGGCGTGCTGCTAGCATCTCCCTTTATGGAAGCGCCGCTTCGCCGGTTTGGGTTTAAGCCGTTAATTGTCATTGGAGGCGCCGCTGTTTTTTTAAGCTTGTTCAGCTTTGTGTTTTTTGAATCTTATGTTGTCTGGTTCTTCCTGCGGCTCATGATCGGGATTGGCGATCATATGCTGCATTTCTCTACACAGACGTGGGTGACCTATGCGTCGTCATCGAGAAATCGCGGGCGAAATATTTCATTGTATGGGTTATCCTTTGGACTTGGTTTTGCCGCTGGACCTTTTTTAACACCACTCATCGAAATCAACCCATCTTTACCTTTCATTGTTTCCGGTGCTGTTAGTTTATGTATTTGGCTGCTTGTTTTTGTTTTGAAAAATACATATCCAGATACGGGCGAAGTGCAGACGTCAGAGCAGACAAACAGTTTAAAGCGCTTTAAGAAAGCTTTTCAATTTGGCTGGGTCGCCTTTATGATGCCGTTTTGCTATGGCTTTTTAGAAACGACACTCAATAGCAACTTCCCTGTGTATGCACTCAGAAGCGGGGTGACCGTAGATGCAGTGGCGTTTATTTTACCTGCGTTTGCCATTGGAAGTATTGTCTTTCAGCTACCTCTCGGGATGCTCAGCGACCGGTTTGGCAGGCGCCGCATCATTTTATGTGTCACACTCGTTGGATCTTTCTTTTTCTTACTAGCGGGGATTTTCATTCAATCAGTTTTGGCTGTGGCGATTTGTTTCTTTATTGCCGGAATGGCTGTAGGCTCTACCTTCTCACTTGGCATCAGTTATATGACCGACTTATTGCCAAAGCATCTGCTTCCTGCTGGAAATTTGATGTGCGGAATGGCATTTAGTGCGGGAAGTATTCTCGGGCCTGTTCTCGGTGGAATCTTTGTGCAAACGTTTGAAGGAATGAATTTACTTTACCTTGTTAGCATCGTGATATTATTCGTGTTTTTCTGCGTTCGATTTGGGCGAACGGCGGCAGTGGTGGAAAGTCATTAAAATGGAGGGTCGATCTTTGTTTTCATACGACGTCACAAATGAATTGACTTTGGCATCTCTACAATTAGATGATGCGGACACATTATTGGAGCTTATTCAAGAGAATCAGGCTCATTTAGGGGAATGGCTACCGTGGGTTCATCACTGCAAAAGCATAGAGGATGTCAAAACGTTTATTCAATCGACTCAAACCATCTACAATGAACAAAAAGGGTTGGAAGCTGGCATTAAACTGAACGACCAAATTATCGGGGTGTTCCGCCTGACATTTAATCAGAAAATAGGCAATATCGGTTATTGGATTCGTCAAGACGCGCAAGGTCGGGGCATTGTGACAACGATCGTGAAATATATGACAGAAACTTTTTTTTCAAAAGTCGATGGATTTGAAATTTTTTGTCCCGTAGGTCATGTTCGAAGTGAACGTGTAGCAATGAATGCCGGATTCGAGTTAGATCCTCACTATGAGTCAAAGCCTGATGCCGCTTTTATCCTTAAACGATATATACGATTCTGAATTAAAAACTCCCCTGCATCCATGCAGAGGAGTTTTTTTCATTTAGTGATATCCATTTTGCCCGTTCGCACTGCCGCTTGTTTTGTGCTTAGGCTGATGGCCTTTGTTTTGTTTCGTATTGCTTCCGCCTTTTTTCGATTGTTTGGACATATGTGGTTTCCCCCATCCATTCAGATTGAACTTGATCGTTCTTCTTTAGGATGCCCGGATTTCTTTATAGTTTGCCTGGTACGATTTTACGCTTATGTAAAAGCGCATTGAGCTCGCCGCCAAGGATAATCATGATGCCGGTTAAATAAAACCAGATCATTAAAATAATGATTCCCCCAATGCTTCCGTACATCGCACTGTAGTTAGCAAACTCGCCTACGTAAAATGAAAATAGCATGCTGACCAAAATCCATCCAATCGATGCAAAAATGGCACCTGGCAGAACAAATTTTAATTTCAGCCTAATGTTTGGAGCAAAATAGTATAAGGATGTAAAAACAATCAATAAAATCAGCGGGCTAATGATCCATCTCATTGCAGTCCATACGGTGAGAAAGGCGTCTGACTGCCCAACTAATTTAGCGACAAATAAACCGAGTTCTTTGCCAAAGACAGGTAGCATCAGGGCAAAAATAATGGTCAAAACCATCGCGATCGTTAAAATGATCGATGTTAAACGTACGAGAATGAAGGAACGATTTTCCTCAACTTCGTAAGCATGGTTAAATGCTCTGACGACGGCATTAATGCCGTTAGATGCTGACCAAAGGGCGGCAATAATCCCGAACGATAATAACCCGCCATTACGATTATTCAGCGTCTGTTCGGCGATGGATTCAATCATCGAAAGCGCTCCTTCTGGCGCATAGCCAGAAATGACGCTTAGGACATCCTTTGACGTCAGCGGCAAATACCCAACGAGTGTCAGTACGAAGATGAGAAACGGAAATAATGAAAGCAAAAAGAAATAGGCAAGCTCAGCAGATTTTGCCGGTCCTTCATGCAGCAAAAAGCGTTCAATTAACGCTTTAATAAAACCCATACGCCTCATCTCCAATGATCAATCTGTCTGTTTCGATTGAAAGTGCTCCTTTGTTTCTTCAATAATTTCTAATACCCTTGGGGTTGTTTCCTTTAACTGATTGACCTGTTCATTTAAAAATGACAAATCATCTGAGACTGTTCGCATCAGCTGCTTCGTTTCTTCCATCTTTTCTTTCATGCAAGCCGATATTCTGCCTGGCTCCTCACGGTACTCATCAAGCTTTTGCTGGCAGTCATTCCATTTGTCTTTGAGTGCAATTCTTGTTGGCCGATGAAATAAAGTCAGCAATGCGCCGCAAGCTGCACCTAAGAGAGCTCCTCGGAGCACGATTTGATTTTTTTCTTCCATCTCGTCTGATCTCCTTTCAGTTAAAGGTGGTTCTCTTTCTTTACATACGTCAAAAAACGGTCAATTCCTGTTTCAATTAATTCATGGACTTCCTCAAAGTTTCCAGTGTAATAAGGATCTGGCACATCATCTCGATCGTCGTCTTCTACAAAATCAAGAAGACGGCCAATAAAGTGATGTTTCCCATAGCCGGCTATACTGCGAAGTGCCCCTACATTTTCAGCATCCATCGCAATGATATAGTCATATGTTGTGATGTCCTCATCCATGATTTGTCTTGCGGACATTCCTTCATAGCTGATGCCTTTTTCATCAAGCAGCTTTCGCGTTCCTTCATGCGGGGGACTGCCTTGATGCCAGCCGCCAATACCTGCTGAATCAATCACAAAGTGCTCGCTAAGCCCCTCATCTTCTACTTTTTTTCTAAATATGGCCTCTGCCATCGGTGACCTGCAAATATTGCCAAGACACACAAATAACACATGAATCATCCTTCATTCTCCTCCTATCTTTTCCCTAAGAGTTCTTTTCGAAAACCTTTTCTCTATCATATCAAGCCCTTTTTCTTTTGAAAACTTTGCAAGAAAAACTCTCATCGGCATTGACACATTATACAAAAAAAGGAGACACTTTAGGAGAATTGCACAAATAAAGGGGGATACATATGGGATGGGTTGAACAGATTGTCAGCAATATCAATGACGTATTATGGGGACCGCCACTCTTGCTTTTGATCGTGGGAACAGGGATTTACCTGACCTTTCGAGTGCTTTTTATTCAGATTAGGCTGCTTCCCTATTCACTCAAGCTTGCATTTTCAAAGCAAGACAAGACATCAGAAGGTGATATTTCTCACTTCCAAGCATTAATGACAGCTCTAGCTGCAACGGTTGGAACGGGAAATATTGTAGGGGTCGCCTCTGCTGTCATTGCCGGCGGACCAGGCGCCGTGTTTTGGATGTGGTTTGCTGCATTCTTTGGCATGGCGACAAAATATGCTGAAGCTGTTCTTGCCGTGAAATATCGTGTGAAAAATGAAAAAGGCGAAATGTCTGGCGGGCCGATGTATTATTTGGAGCATGGCTTGAAGCAAAAATGGCTTGGGGTGCTGTTTGCTATTTTTGGCGCCACGGCTGCCTTTGGAATTGGGAATCTCGTACAGTCAAATTCGATTTCTGGTGTCATGAATTCAACCTTTCAAGTCCCAACATGGGTCACAGGCATCATCATTACTGTTTTTACTGCCCTTGTGATTTTAGGCGGAATTAAAAGCATTGGCCGGGTGACGTCTATTTTTGTACCAGTCATGGCATTATTCTACGTCATTTGCGGGCTGATCATTCTTGTCATGAATGCCGACCTTGTCCCAGGCGCAGTCGGGCTCATTTTTTCAGACGCATTTACTGGTCAAGCGGTTGCAGGTGGTGCTATCGGTACGGTGATTCGCTGGGGTGTGGCGAGAGGGGTCTTTTCCAATGAAGCAGGTCTCGGGTCTGCTCCAATCGCTGCGGCCGCAGCAAAAACGGATATGCCCGCTCGTCAAGCGCTTGTGTCAATGACGCAAGTATTCATTGATACGATGATTGTTTGCTCCATCACAGGTATTACGATCGTCATGGCAGATATGTATGTCACAGAAAAAAGTGATGCACTCACCTCGTTATCCTTTGCTCATTTCCTCGGTCCAATCGGTTCAACCATTGTGGCCATCGGCTTACTTTTGTTCGCTTATTCCACCATTATTGGCTGGTCATATTATGGCGAAAAATGCTTTACTTATTTGGCGAAAGACTCTTATGTGATGTATTATCGTGTTGTGTTTGTCATCGCTGTCTTTTTCGGTGCCATCTTCAAGAATGATTTCGTCTGGGGTGTGGCAGATATGCTCAATGGGCTGATGGCCATTCCAAACTTAATCGGACTCATCGGTTTATCAGGGGTTGTCGTATTTGAATCCAAACGAATCATTGATAAGATGAAGCAGGAGAAAAAGGAGAAAAACATCTCTGTGTCATCTTAATAGCCCTTTTATTCTTTTGCATTTCTGTTAAAATAGATATATTATTCGACACATATGCAGGAAAGGACGTGCCGCCCTTGTCAGAGCAAAAAGCGGCTGAAGTCAATCAGCTGATTGAAGACATTTCGCAAAAGTTAAATATGCTGAACATTGGAGTCATCAAAGCAGAAGACTTCAGTCCAGACAAATACGAAGATATTGAATTTCTTCACCAAATGGTGATGAAAAAATCTTCATTCAGCCCAAGTGAAATGCAAGCCATCGCAAGCGAGCTAAAAAACTTAAGAAAATAATGGTGCGAAAGGGAAACTGTTTTTATGGTCTACACGCAGTTTTCTTACATCATGCACACAAAAAGCCAGCACCCCGCAAGGTGCTGGCTTTTTTATCCTTTTACAACTGCGGTTTATTTCTCAAGCAGTTTTAATGATTCACGGTTAAAGGCTGGAATGTCATCAGGTGTACGGCTTGTCACAAGCTGATCCTGACAAACGACGACTTCTTCGTCTTTAAATTTAGCGCCTGCGTTTTCCATATCGACTTTGATGGATTTATACCCAGTCGCGCCTCTTCCTTCCAGCGTCTTCGCTGTAATGAGCAATTGCGGTCCGTGACAGATTGCAAATACTGGTTTTTTCTCATCCATAAATGCTTTAGTGAATTGGACGTAACGATCATCTGCACGCAGAATATCTGGTGAGAAACCGCCAGGAATGAGAAGTGCATCGAAGTCTTCAGGCTTCACGTTGTCAATAGACGCATCCACTCTTACTTCTGCCTCTCCTTGCTTCCCTTTCACTGTTTTTCCTTTTTCATTTTCAATGACTGTCAACTCATGACCTGCATCTTTAAAGGCTTTTGCAGGCTCGGTGAATTCAACATCCTCAAAGTAATCTGTTAATACAACTGCAATTTTCTTACCCATGTAGAAACCCTCCTGCTTGATTATCGTTTACACTACACACTATACCCGGGCATGTAGAAATCAAACATCCTATCCCTATCAGAAAACCCCTTATGATAAAAATAAGCATTTAGACTCATTCACATTACCTCAACAAGGTAATTCGTATGATTTATGTTATCTTTACAATAATCTGCAAAAAATAACTACAAAAGTTAACGAAACATTTCTACAATAGGTATTGTGGTCAAAAAAATTAGAAAGGCGGAGATCAGGTGAAGAAGCAAGCACATAGGTCTAAACGAAGGAAAAACCTGTCTATTCTGCTCACTTCCATTATGATGATTAGTCTCATTCTCCCAGCAGTACCTACTCATGCAGAAACAGAAAACGGCAAAGCCGTAAAGGTCAGCATCTTAGCCACAACCGATGTTCATGCGAACATGATGAATTATGATTATTACAGCGACAAAGAAACAAATGAATTTGGTTTGGCAAAAACAGCCGAGCTGATCGACAAGCACCGATCACAAAACCCAAATACACTCCTTGTGGATAACGGAGACTTGATTCAAGGAACCCCTCTTGGAGAATACGTTTACAAACATGAGAAAGACAGCATCATCAATCAAACAAAGGTTCACCCTATTATTCATACACTCAACAAACTAAAATACGATGCAGGAACACTTGGCAATCATGAATTTAACTACGGATTATCCTTCCTTGACGGTACCATTGCGGGCGCCAACTTCCCGATTGTTAATGCGAACGTCAAAAAGCTAAATGGAGAACACCGTTTTACACCTTATGTGATCCAAGATAAAACCTTTAAAGATGCAAACGGAGCCTCACAAACTGTGAAAGTTGGTTACATAGGATTCGTTCCACCACAAATTATGACGTGGGATAAGAAGCATTTAGATGGACAAGTCCAAGTGCAGGACATCGTCGAATCTGCCAATGAAACCATTCCTGAAATGAAAGAGAAAGGCGCAGATGTCATTGTCGCTCTTGCTCATACAGGAATTGAAAAAACCGCTTCACCTAAAGGATCAGAAAATATGATCTTTGACCTTGCCACGAAAACAAAAGGCATCGATGCCATTGTATCAGGCCACCAGCATGGCACATTCCCAAGCGCTGAATATAACGGCGTCGACAAATTCAATGTCTCAAAGGGAACCATCAACGGCATCCCAGTCGTCATGTCAAAAAACTGGGGCAGCTACCTCGGGGTCATTGATTTAACACTAGAGCCTGACGGCAGCAACTGGAAGGTCACAGACGGAACAGGCAAGATCGAATCTGTTGCCGGAGTATCATCTCAAAACAGTACCGTAAAAGACGCCATTCAAACAACGCATCAAAACACACTTGATTACGTGAGAAAGCCTGTTGGCAAAACAGAAGCAGACATTAATAGCTTTTTCGCTCAAGTGATGGATGACCCTTCGATTCAAATTGTGACAGATGCCCAAAAATGGTATGCACAAGAAAAAATGAAGGACACATCGTATAAAAATTTACCGATTTTATCTGCAGGTGCTCCGTTTAAAGCAGGCGGCCGAAACGGTGTAAACTATTATACAAATATCGCAAAAGGAGATTTAGCGATTAAGAATATCGGCGATCTCTACCTTTACGATAACACTGTGCAGATTGTGAAACTGAAAGGCAGTGAAGTGAAAGACTGGTTAGAAATGTCTGCTGGCCAGTTTAATCAGATCAAACCGAACGATGCAAAAGAACAGCCGATTTTAAACGAGGAATACCGCTCGTATAACTTTGATGTAATTGATGGCGTGACATACCAAGTCGATGTGACGCAGCCTGCTAAATACAGCACAACAGGCACACTTCTCAACGCCAATGCCAACCGCATCAAAAACCTGTCTTACAACGGGAAAACCGTCTCTGATAATCAAGAATTTTTAGTCGTAACAAATAACTATCGTGCTTCTGGCGGCGGAGGCTTCCCTCATCTGACGCAAGATAAAGTGGTGCTTGCCTCAGCAGATGAGAACCGTCAAGTACTAATGGATTATATTATCGAACAAAAAACGATCAACCCAAGTGCAGATCAAAACTGGTCTATCGCACCGATCAAAGGCGCAACAGTCACTTTTGAATCTTCTCTTTTAGCCAAACCGTTTGCTAAAGAATCAAGCAGCGTAGACTTTATTCGTAACGCAAGCACAGATGGTCTTGGTGTGTATAAGCTAGCCTTTAAAGACGATGGCACAACAGAACCGCCTACATCAGACAACTGGAATTTAACAGTGATGCATACGAACGATACACACGCACACCTTGATGATGCGGCAAGACGCGCAACAAAGATCAAAGAAGTCCGTGCTGAAAATAAGAACAATATTTTATTAGACGCTGGAGATGTCTTCTCTGGTGACCTGTACTTCACAAAGTGGCAAGGACTTGCCGATCTGAAATTGATGAACTTAATGAAATACGATGCCATGACGTTTGGTAATCATGAATTTGACAAAGGTCCTTCTGTACTCCGTCAATTCCTGACAGGTGATGCATCAGATGTCGATCCGAAAAACCGTCATCAATTTGAAAAGCCTCGATTCCCGGTCGTGTCATCCAACGTGGATGTCTCGAAGGAAAAACAATTGAGTGACTTAGTGAAAAAACCAGCCTCATTTAAAGCTGGTGAGAAAAAAGAAGCCGGGATTTACCCTTACATCCTGCTCGATGTAAACGGTGAAAAGGTGGCCGTATTCGGTTTAACGACTGAAGACACAGCCATTACATCCAGCAGCGGTCCTAACATTCAATTTAAAGATGCGTACAAGAAAGCAAAAGAAACAGTCAACACCATTCAAACAGAAGAAAAAATCAATAAAATCATTGCGTTAACACACATTGGCTACAACCGTGATCTTGAGCTCGCTCAAAAAGTCGATGGGATTGATTTAATCATTGGCGGTCATACGCACACACTTGTAGAAAAATTAAAGGTCGTCAAGAAAAAAGAACCTACGATCGTTGCTCAAGTGAAAGATTACGGACAATTTTTAGGAAAAGTAGACGTAGCCTTTGACAAAAAAGGTGTCATCCAGCCAAAAGAATCTTCTTTTGACCTGATTCCCATCGATGACTCTGTCAAAGAAGATGCAGAGGCAAAAGCGATCCTTGATGGATACAAAGCAGATATTCAAGATTTAAAAACAGAAAAAGTCGGCCATACAGATGTCCTTTTAGACGGTCAACGTGAGCATGTCCGTGCGAAGGAAACGAATCTTGGGAACTTTATTGCTGACGGCATGCTGCAGAAAGCGCAAGAATCAGCTGGAGCTGACCTTGCCATCACAAACGGCGGCGGTATTCGTGGAAGCATCGAAAAAGGTGATATTACGTTAGGTGATATTTTAACGGTGATGCCTTTCGGAAATACGCTTTATGTCGCAGATTTAAAAGGCAGTCAAATTAAAAAAGCACTTGAACAGGGGCTGTCAGGCATTGAGGAAGGCGGAGGTGCATTCCCTCATGTAGCCGGCATTGAATATACGTTTACGCTCAGTAAACCAGCTGGAAGCAGACTGATTGATGTGAAACTGAAAGATCAAAAAGGTCAACTGACAAACATTGATGATGAGAAAACATACCGCGTAGCCACAAACGCATTTGTTGGCACAGGTGGCGACGGCTACAGCGTCTTTACAGAAGCCTCTCACGGTGAAGACTTAGGGTATGTCGACTATGAAATTTTCAAAGAGCAAATTGAAAAGGCAGACGGTCAAATTTCGCCTGTTATCGATCACAGGGTGAAAGAAGTGTTCCTTCCTCGTGCGAAAGGAAAAGGCGCTTATGACATTCAAGATGATAAGAAATTCCAAACGTATGTACAGCATACAAACAAAGCATTGCTCTATTTAGACAAAGCAAGCAAAGTGAAAAACGTTCAATTGTCTCTATCAAAAGCGCAAGTAGCCGAGCTGAAAAAAAGAGAGCAAGATCCAAACGTCACCATCTATCATGACAAAGTGGGACTCGCATTACCGCTCTCAAATTTATCCGAGATAAGCGCAGATATATGGATGACAAAGACGGATAAAGTGAAAAACGCATTAACGGATACGTATGATTTCCAAATCAAACAAGACAAGAAAAAGGTTTCGACCTTTAAAGACCCTGTCACACTATCCTTTACACTAGACGAGCCTCAAAAGGCGAAAAAACCTAGTGTATATTATGTGGATCGCAAGAAAAATCGTTACACCAAAACTAGTAATGGATCATTTGAAAACGGAGTCGTATCAGGTCAAACTGAGCACTTCAGCGAATACACGGTCCTTAACCAAAGCGGGGCAGCTGGAACAACGCCAGATCAAACTGGCGGAGACGGCGGAACAACAGCACCAGGCGGAGGCACGGGTACAGATCCAAACCAAGATGGAACAGGCCTTCCTGGCGGCACATTGCCGAATACAGCCACAATGATGTATACAGCTGTACTGATTGGCGTGCTCATGCTCTCTGCTGGCGGTATCCTATATTACTACCAGCGCAAGCGTACAAGAAAAAATGTATCATCCTAAAGGAAAAGGACAGTGCCCATGCTCTGTCCTTTTCCTCTTTTTTTGGAATAAGATATCAATCTTGAGATAAATAGATCCAATTGCGGTCGTCAAATTCTTTCACATCATCTGACCCTATATGCCGAAGCATCCTATTAAAGAACATCATGTCATTTTCATCATCGACATCATATAAATCCTTTAAAACATAATCTTTCGTAATAAAATTCGTTAAGTTCGTATTATTTACTAAATCAGCAAAAAAACCTTTTACCATCGTTAAATCCTCTTCACTTAATTTTTCATCATTGATAATGGAAATATGAAAAACATTCAAAATCGCTTGTATATCTTCTTCATCCATATAACATAATGGCTCTAGCTTTATGTCTTCTTCTGTAAACGGTTTTCGCGTATCTTCAATGATGACATAACATAAAATCTGATGATCTTTCATCACGCTGAATATTTCTAAGTCCCTTCATTTTAGTGGTCTATTTAATCTCATCATCTTTCCTCCTGAAAATGGTGATCTATTCGTCGTCTACTTCTCCCAAAACCTGAAAAGGACAGAGCCTATGCTCTGTCCACTTTTTCTCTTCTTGCAAAATCGACGAATCTGAAGCGGTCTAATCGGTGACGGCTTTCTGTGTATTGAAATAAACTTGTATCCTCTAAGAACACGTAATTCTTCACGACGACGACATGATCAAACCCGTTCAAATCAAGATACTTGGCGTCCTCTTCTGTACATGGCTCTACCACAAATTCCTTTTGGGCATAGCTGATTGATACACCGAGCTCTCCTTCAATATACTCGTAGATGGATCCTTCGCATATGTCCTTCGACAAGACCGACACATGCTTTTGCAAAAAGTAATCCTTGTCTAAAATCACTTCTTCTCCGCTAATATTACGAGATCGAATGACTTCCCAGACATCCTCCTGCCCATTAATTTTCAGCTGAGACTGAATATACTGATCCGGTTTGATTAAACCAAATTCGTGAACCGTCGTAACGGTCTTTCGGCCAAGCGTTTGGGAAAGTTCTTTAAAGCTGACAAGACCCGAGACTGGGAATTGCATTTTCTCTCGATTCAGCAAGACAGAGCCTTTGCCGCGGATTTTTTGGATATAGCCATTTTGCACAAGGATATTTAATGCCTTTCTTACCGTCTCACGGGATGTGTCATACATCAAGGACAGCTCATGCTCTGATGGCAGAATGCCTTTATCCTGCCATTCACCTTGTTCAATTCGTTTTGCGAGCTGATCATAAATCACTCGAAACTTATTCTCTTTCATTTTCCCTCCGCCCCATTTTCTAGCGTTTGGTTAAATGATAAACGATTGACTCGTATGGACGCAACGTAAATCCCTTCATATCTGCCGGTGCATCCTCATAATTGGATAACAGCACTTGCCCCTCCATCTCATCTACAGCCTGCATAAGCTCATCAGGAAGCGTAAAGTCCGTCTCTTCTGCATAAAAGTGATTGATCACAAGAAGCTTCTCCTCACCGCTTTCTCTCACATAAGCAAAAATCTTTGGATCTTCTGCTAAGAGTAAGGTGAAGCTTCCATATGTGATCACGTCAAGTTCTTTACGCAGCCTGCAAAGGGCTTGATAATGATAGAAAATAGACGACGGGTCCTTTAACGAAGCTTCGACCGAAATGTCGTTATTGGCTGGCTCAATCCAAGGTGTCCCTTTTGAAAAACCTGCATTCTTTTCTGAGGTCCATTGCATCGGTGTTCTCGCATTATCTCTTGACTTGACCTGTAAAATGGCGAGCGCTTCTTCCTTTGATTTCCCTTTTTCAAGCATAACTTCATACATATTGAGTGATTCGATATCGCGGTAAGATGAGATGTCCTCAAACTGAGGATTCTTCATGCCAATCTCTTCCCCTTGATAAATATATGGAGTCCCTTGCATGAGATGAATGGTGGTCGCCAGCATCTTCGCTGATTGCTGATGGTATGTTTCATCATCACCGTATCTTGAGACGATACGCGGCTGATCATGATTGCACCAGAAGAGCGCATTCCAGCCGCCGCCCTCATGCATTTTCGTCTGCCACTCAGACAGAATCGACTTCAATTCCTGAAAATCAAATGGTGCGAGGGCCCATTTTTCTCCGTTTGGATAATCGACCTTTAAATGATGAAAATTAAACGTCATATCCAGCTCCTGCCGATCCGGTCTTGTATACCGAATGCAGTCTGCAATATTCGTTGAAGACATTTCTCCAACTGTCATGCTGTCATATTTCGAAAAAACCTCTTGGTTCATTTCGTGCAGAAACTCATGAATTCTTGGGCCATCCGTATAATACATCCGGCCGTCTCCTTGTACAGATTGTCCGGCGTCATCTAAGAAGCGTTGATCCTTTGAGATGTTGTTGATGACATCCAGCCTGAATCCATCAATTCCTTTTTCAAACCAAAAATGCATGATGTCATATACTTGCCTGCGCACCTCATCCTTTTCCCAATTGAGATCCGCTTGGGTGACATCATATAAATGAAGATAATATTCTCCCGTTTCTTCATCTAGCTCCCAGGCTGGACCGCCGAATTTTGACTGCCAATCATTCGGCGGTGATCCGTCCGCCTTGGGCTCCTTCCAAATATAATAATCTCGATAAGGATTATCCTTTGACTCGCGTGATGCTTGAAACCACTTATGGAAAATGGATGTATGATTGACGGCTAAATCCATGATGACTCGTATGCCTCGATCATGGGCTTCCTTCAGCATGTGTTCAAAATCTGCCATTGTACCGTACATGTCATGGATTTTTGTATAATCACTAATATCATAGCCGTTGTCATACTGCGGGGACTCATACATTGGCGTGAGCCAAATACAATCCGCCCCAAGCTCTTTGATATAATCGAGCTTTTTTGTCACACCATTGATATCGCCTGTACCTGAGCCCGTTGTATCTAAAAAGCTCTTCGGATAAATTTGATAGACCACCGCTTTTTTCCACCACGGTTCGTTCGTTTGTTGTTTCAATTTCATCCACCACCACTAGTTAAGTTCTTGTGAAACATCTTTCTTCTTTTTCAGCTTTGCATACAAAAGGGTTCCGATGAATGGGACGATGAGGACAATGACCATCCCTATCGCAAATGCGCCCCAATATTTCGGGATAATAGAGAAGATTCCCGGAATGCCCCCAACACCAACTGAGCTTGCCAGCACCCCTTGAGAGGCGATAAACATACCAGCTAAACCAGAGCTAATGAGTGCGAAAATAAATGGGAATCGGTAGCGCAAGTTGACGCCAAACATCGCTGGTTCGGTAATTCCTAAGTAAGCAGAAATACTTGATGTGAGCGAGAGACCCTTTTGCTTTTCATCTTTCAAAACAAACATCATCGCAAGTGCGGCTGATCCTTGTGCAATATTAGACAGTGCGAGCATCGGCCATAGAAACGTGCCGTGCAGTTTTGAATTAATCAATTGAATATCAACAGCGAGGAACGTATGATGCATTCCAGTAATGACTAACGCCGCATACAAACCGCCGTATAATAGACCACCAAGTGCTGCGAACTGCTGGAATACAGCGACAAGTCCAGATGTTAACACGTTGCCGATTGCAAATGTAATAGGTCCAATGACGATAAAGGATAAAAAGCCAATAACTAATAACGTAATCGGTGCAACCACTAATAGCTGAATGCTTTCAGGTGTCCGTTTTGTGATAAACAATTCGAGCTTCGCTAGTAAATACGAGGCGACGAGTATCGGAAGAACCTGTCCTTGATACCCTACCTTTTGCACTTCAAGTCCAAACAAATTCCAGACTGGAATCTCACCGGACTTTTCAGCCGCTCCATAGCCCCACGCATTTAATAAGTCCGGGTGTACGAGCATGAGTCCAAGGACCATCCCTAAAAGCGGATTTCCCCCAAACCGCTTCACGGCTGACCAGCCGATTAATGCGGGCAGGAATGTGAAGGCAGTGCCTGCAATCAAGTTGATCATATTCGCTAAATCAGCCCATGCCGGATACACATCGACTATCGATTTTTGATCAAAGAAAATATCAGGAGCTGTTAAAATATTATTAATCCCCATTAATAAACCGGCTGTGACGATGGCAGGAAGAATCGGAATAAAGATATCCGCAAGCGTTTTCACAGCACGCTGCAATGGATTTAATTTTTGATCAGAGGCACGCTTCACGTCCTCTTTTGAGGCTTCGCCAATCCCTGTCTGTTTCACCATTTCGGCATATACCCGATTGACGATCCCTTGGCCGATCACCACTTGGTATTGACCGTTCGCTGAGAAAGATCCCTTCACTTCTTCTATTTGTTCAAGTGCTTTCTCATCAATCTTTCCTTCATCCTTCAGCACAAAGCGCAGCCTTGTCACACAATGTGTCGCTTGATCAATATTTTCTTTGCCGCCGATGGCTTTCACAATCTGATCTGCTGCTGCCTGATAATCAGCCATGCTATCCCCTCCGAGATCGTTTTTTATAAGAAAAAAGAACCAAAAAACTTGTATATACATGTTTGATTATTATTTTATATTTGTATATACATGTAGTCAACAACAAAATGTAGCGCTTTCATAAAAAAGCCCCCTCAATGTGCTCAGGAGAGGCTGCGTGTCATCATCTTTTTTTATGCTCCGTTAATTTTTCGTAGACCCTGTTTTTATAAAAGGAGGAGGCTGGACGAGCAAAAGTTTGGCGCTTAGATGTGAGTTCATCCAGTCGTTTTTGTTTTTCTTCACATATGAGAGAAAGCTTTTTTCTTTCCTCTCCGTCTATACTGGAGTGAAGTAGGTCTTTGACGGTCATGAGTTCTTTTTTCAGTGCTGTTTCTTCCCCAGCAAAGCCAGCATTTTTCATCATCCGGTAGCCCATTCTTAGTTCTTCAGGCACATGAGCAGCGTCATCTTTAGGTAGAGGTTTGCCAAAGCCAGATAATCCTTCAAAAGCCCCGTTATCCATCGCTTTTTTGATCCGTTCTTCTGATAATCTCTGCGCAAAATCCATGGCGTTCTCCTTTCGTCTGAAACGATTTGATTAAGCATAGCAAAAAAGCTGACTCTCTCACAAGAGTCAGCAGCAGCTACGCTGAACATAAGACAAAGGGCTAAAATCAAGATCATTTTAGCCCTTTCTCGTTATTTATTGTCGATTTTGAAAGTAGAAACCATATGTGCTAAGTCCTCTGACATATCAGAGAGCTGTTCAATCGCACTTGAAATTTGCTGCATGCCAGCACTTTGCTGTTCTGTTGCTGCCGCTACTTCTTGAGAGCTGGCTGCATGTTCTTCCGATACAACAGAAATTTGCTCAATCGATGTAGAAATCGTTTGATATGCTCGTTCTACTTGCTTAATAGAAGCAAGCAAATTGTTCGTTCTTGTTGCAAATTGAGACACACCGTCGTAAATCAAAGCGAAATTTTGTGACGTGCCTTCCATTTGTACGCGTCCCTCTTCCACTGCTTTACTGCTTTCCTCTACGCTTTCAAGAACGCGCTGACTGTTTTCCTGTGTGCCGATGACGAGGTCTGAAACAGTTTTAGCCGCATCCGCTGATTGCTCAGCTAACTTGCGCACCTCATCTGCCACAACAGCAAAGCCTTTTCCTTCTTCTCCAACACGTGCCGCTTCAATTGAAGCATTCAGTGCAAGCAGATTCGTTTGGGCCGAAATGTCTGTAATAATTGAGATGACACTTTCAATCTCCGTTGAATGAGATTGTAATTCTTCTGCTGCATGCTTTGAGTTGGTCATCTTGTCATGAAGCATATTCAGATGATCAAGCACATGGTTCACTAATGTTTGACCAGATTCTGACTGCTCTTGTACGTCAGATGAAACAGATTTCATTTCATCGACTTCTTTTGTGACGCCTTCGATTTGAGTATCGATCTCTGCAACGGATGTCGTACAATCCGTAATATTTGCGACAGAATCATTGATTCCTTCACTCATATTCGTCATAGCTTCTGATACTTGCTGCGCACTTTGACTTGATTCGGTCGTCACTGTACGAAGCTGTGAAGACATTTTCGACACTTCACTAGATGAGTGTGAGATTTTCGAAATGAGCTCTTTGATCCGCCCCTGCATCTTTTGGAAGGATGCGGCAAGCTGGCCGATCTCGTCTTTACTTTCAACCTCTACCATACCAGTTAAATCACCGTCAGCAATTCGGTTTGCTGATTCCATCAAGGAACGTGCTGGTTTCGCAATTCTTCTTCCCATAAAGAATGAGAAGAGTAATCCACCGATGAGCACAATAGCAGATGCCACTGTGATATAGATCATCAGCTTCTGCGTTGTTTGAGGCACGACAGACGCATCTAAATCAATGCCTAAAATCCCTGTCAGTTCACCGCCTGAATCCTTGATTGGCAAAAAGACTGATTTATGTGTACCAAATGAATCTTTATAAATATCACTTTTGACCATTTTATCTTCAGAGAGCGCTTGTTTCATCTCATCTGAAAAGGCATAATCTTGATCAAAGTCATTTTCTTCACCGGTTAATATAATAATTCTTTCTTTGCCGCCTTTATTAGATAGCACGTATAAGTTCTCAAGCGTATGATCTTTTTGAAGCTCTGTGAATTTCTTTTTGACCTCCACATAAAGAGGGTCATCTTTCCCGCTAATACCAAGGACGTTCCCATCCAGATTATCGATCTCTTTCTTCGCTGTATCAACATCTGTTGTTAATCGATAATCAAATTGCTTTAATAACTGGGATGATAAATCCTGGCTGACTAGATAAAATGTTAGAACGAATAGTGCAACGGTTGCGAGTAATGTTACGACAACGACTGACATGATTTTAGAGGATATGGTGTATCCTCCAAATTTCCTTTGTTTCGCCATTTTTTCCTACATCTCCACTCTCAGATTTGATTTAAGCATGTACATGTTCAAATTGTCCACAAACAGATGCGATCACATCTTTTAAATAAGATACGATATGTGGGATATGCTCTGGTAACGTATAAGGTGAGATGACAAAAAACTTACTAACGCTTAGATAGAATTCTTGTCCTTCTTTTGCATTTACAAGTAAAAACTTCGTTGTATCACCAAAGAACATCTCGTCTCTTTTTTCTCCAAGCTTTTCAAACAGCATTTTGTTCAATTCATTGTTCCGCTCAATTTCCATTGCCGTCGCTTCGCCTGAAATTTCTTCTTGAAAGCGCGGTGAGCCGTCTAGGTAAATTCTAAATAATGTAGCCATTCCGACATTGTCATCATTTACGACTTCTGCTTGCGGAATTTCTTGACTGAGTGCTTCTCTGAAGGCAAGGTTCACCTCTAAGAATTGACCGAGCAAGCGCTGGTAGCCTTCAACTCCAAACGTTAACAGCACACTCAGCATACTGATCGAGCTTCCCATTCTTGAGCATTCCAGCGTATAACCTGTATGGTATTCGCCGTAGCCTCTATGACCAACGTATGGTGTCTCTTGTTCTTCCAGATCTAAACGCTTTAGGTCTGCCGCGTTTTTCACTAAGAATAAACTAGATGTGTAAGGTGTTTGGCCGAGCTTTTGAAAGTCAAAGCACATCGTGTCAGCAAGAGAAAGATGCTGGAATTTCGCTTTGATTTCTTTTAGCATACGAAGAACACCGTCTGAGAATTGCAGCGGGTTTTCAGCTAGATCATACCCATTAAAGAAAGCAAAGAATCCGCCGAGCGCTGAATCCGCATGAATATGCGGCACCTTTAGACCATACTCCTCAGCAATGGCTTCCGCTGTTTCACGTACCCCTTTTACATCATCAATTGCAATGGCATCTGTTGTTCCGGTTGTTGCGACAATATAAACGGGAATTCCGCCATTTTGTGCAACACGTTCCATTTGACAACGCAAATCTTCCATATCCATCGAATGATCTTTATTCGTTTTAATTCTGATCAAGTTGTCTGTGCCAAGTCCTGTTGCTTCCATTGACTTAAATAAGCTGTAATGTGCCGCATCAGAACAAAACGCATAAAGGTTTTGTGGAACACCTTTTCGCAGTGACTCCGGCGCAGCTTTTGCAATCGCTAAACGCAGTCCTGAGAAAATGGCTCCTTGACCTCCCCATGTTGTATATCCCCCGCTCACACTTGGATCATATCCGATGAGCTTAGACATCATTGAGACCACTCTGACCTCAGCTTCCGCTCCTGCTGGTCCGTAAACATCCCATAGGTTGTTTCCATTTACCAGCATCGCCGTCAGCATGCCTAGAATTCCTGGTGTACTTGCCATCGGCAAAATGTTCGTGAAGAAATACTTTGTGTGGTAAGGATGGTTATGTAAAAGCTTCAGTAATTCTTCATTCACAAGTTCCGCTTGTTGGCCGTTCAACGGAATTTGACTTGTTTCAGTGAGCTTTTGGTAAAAATCCTCCTCACGATTCTTTTCACCCTTTAGGTGTGCACGGTTCGGATCTTTCAGGTGATCGACCCCTGAAACAATCTGCTCCATCAATTTGATGAGTTCTTTACGCTCTGCTGCATTTCCGTCCTCACTCGGAAACCAGTTCTGAACGAGGTTGTTTGCTCGTACAGTCATATACTATCAATCCTTTCAATGGAAGATTTCCTGTCAAAGTCTATATCGACCCCATTTCAAAAGTTTATAGTCTCGAAATGTTCACTTAAGTATATTTAGATAATTTGTTCATTCATCAAAATAAATAAAACCCTTACAAAACACATAAAAACCATTATGTTGATGAAACAAAAATATATATCGATATATCTTATATCAGGAAATTTCATCCATGTCCTTTCTCTATTCTTCTTCTCATTTTTTTTACTTAACCTGCATAAACATTAAGAAACACTGGAAATACACTCTAAATCATCATTGTAGAAACCAAATTAATTCTTTAGACTCGTGCCTTTTTACCTGTTTTATTGATATAGCAACTGGAAAACGGCTGAATTTTCTGTTAATAATAGGATGAATTTCATAAAAAGTTTTTCGAAGAGCGAATATTTTCGTTTTCCACCCTTTTATTGCGCGGACGAGCTGCTAGACACTCTTCGCCGGTTATCACTTTTCTATTTGATCATTTCATGGTATATTCTAATGGTTCGTTTTCTTTCGTTCCGCCTCTTCCGTGTATCGGAGAAAAGGAGTGTTTTTATGAAAACATTTATTCAAAAACGAGGCCTCGGCTTCTTTGTTATTGCAGTCATTTTACTGTGGCTCAAAACGTATTCAGCGTATTTAATTGAATTTAAACTTGGTATATCAAATGTGCTTCAGCATATTTTGCTTTTCGTGAATCCTATTAGCTCCAGCTTGTTCTTTCTTGGCTTTGCTTTATTGTTCAAGAAAAAATGGCAGCCTGCCGCTATCATTGTGATTCATTTTTTCATGTCTTTTTTACTATACGCAAACATCGTGTACTATCGATTCTTCAATGACTTTATCACGCTGCCTACCGTGATGCAGGCAGGAACGAATGGCGGACAATTAGGTGATAGTGCATTTTCACTCATGCGTTGGACTGATATGTTTTACTTTATGGATACCATCATTTTGATCGTACTCGCAGTCCGCATGAAAAAGAAGCAGCAAACAAGTACAGCTACTGTACCTGTTCAAAAGTCAAAATCGTTTAGACTCGTCCTTGTGTCCTCTGTTGTCATCTTTGTGATGAATTTAGTCGCTGCAGAGATTGATCGTCCAGAGCTTTTATCAAGATCATTTGACCGCAATTATTTAGTGAAATATTTAGGTGCTTATAACTTTACTGTGTTTGATGCCATTCAAAATGTGAAATCAAACAGCCAGCGCGCTCTGGCAAATTCAAATGACGTGACAGATGTAGAGAACTATTTAAAAGCGAACAGCGCTGATCCTAACCCGGCTTATTACGGGAAAGCGAAAGGCATGAACGTGATTACGATTTCTCTTGAATCTCTGCAAAATTTTGTCATTGATTACAAAGTAAACGGAAAAGAAGTAACGCCATTCCTTAATTCATTGGCACACAACAACAAAACGTTTTACTTTGATAACTTCTTCCATCAAACAGGACAAGGAAAGACGTCTGATGCTGAATTTATGATGGATACTGGGCTCTTCCCATTATCCCAAGGCTCTGTTTTTATTAACAAAGCGCAAAACACGTATCAAGCACTTCCTGGCATTTTGAAGAAGGATCAATACACGTCAGCAGAATTCCACGGCAATACAAAAACCTTCTGGAACCGTAATGAAATGTTTAAGTCGTTTGGATATGACAGATTTTACGATTCTGAGTATTACGATATGAACGAGCAAGATACGAAGAACTATGGGCTGAAAGACAAACCATTCTTCAAAGAATCTATGCCAATGCTTGAAAACTTGAAGCAGCCGTTTTATTCGAAATTTATTACGTTATCGAACCATTTCCCATTTGGAATGGATGAAGGGGATACCGATTTTGAACCCGGTGACTTCGGAGACTCTGTCGTCAATAACTATTTCCAATCGGCTCATTATTTAGATGAAGCGATTGAACAGTTCTTCAACGACCTGAAAAAGTCTGGACTCTATGACAATACAGTCGTCATTATGTACGGAGACCATTACGGCATTTCTGAAAACCACAATGAAGCGATGGAAAAAGTGACAGGACAAAAAATCGGAGATTATGAAAATGCGCAACTCATGCGCGTACCGCTCTTTATTCATGTACCAGGCGTAAAAGGCGGACAGATTCATAAATACTCTGGTGAAGTCGATGTCGCACCAACCCTTCTGCACCTGCTTGGTGATGATACGAAGAACTATTTAATGTCTGGTTCTGATATCTTATCGAAAAATTTCAAGGAGCTAGTGCCATTTAGAAATGGTGACTTCGTCTCTAAGGATTACACAAAAGTAGGCAATAACTATTACAGCAACAAAACAGGCGAGAAAATCGAGCCGACTGATAAGGCATCACAAGAAAATGAAACGGTGAAAAAGATGCTTGAGACATCTGATAAGATCGTCACCGAAGATTTACTCCGTTTCTACAAGCCTAAAGGCTTTACACCGATTGACCGCAATCAATATGACTATACAAAGAAAGTACAGGATGAAGAAGATTCCTCTTCCGCCAAAGATAAATCCGGCACTTCATCAAAATAACTTTCTCATTTTAAGAACCAGCCGATCCATGATCAGCTGGTTCTTTTTACGTTTGACCCCTATTGCACCGGGTATAGAAAGAAGAAGGAGGGATTTATGATGAAAAAAACAACCGCTTTTGTCATGACTGCTTCACTCGCTACGTCCTGCCTCATTGGATTCAGTCCTGCAGTCTCAGCACACGCCATGACCAAAACAGCAGTCGAACAATCCGTTCCTCAAGGTCCGAAAACCGCACTAAACAACATTTATGAGCTGGCACATAAAGGACAAATGCCGTATTATGCAAAAGGTCTTAAAATTGGAGTTCAAACAAAGATGGATGTCCATCATAAACTAGGAAATCCATATCCAGAAACAGGTCAAAGCAGCTTTGATTTGTATCATGCTGAAATGGGGAATCCGGGATTTGCTTTTCATTATGATGCAAAAGGCAAAATTGACGAAATCCGTTATTTCGGTACAAATGTAGAAAAAGAAACGAATATCGGCGGAATGACCCCTTCCCTATTAAAGAAACAACTTGGACAAGCCAATTCGGTCAGCACCATTCCACAGACAAAAGAGAAAAAATACGTGTATCGTACTGGAGATTATGAGCTGGAATTTATCGCCGGAAATGACCCAGATATAAATCAGCAGAAGCTCACCGTCCTGCATATTAATCTGGTGAAAGCTGATTCCTAAATAAAAAAAGCATCCTGAGCAGAAGCTGAGGATGCTTTTTCTTTATTATGAAGCCACTTCTAAATGCGGCTTTCTTTTCATAGTTCGTTTCAAGACGGGACCTGCGACATAATCAAGTCCAAATTTGCCTGCATTTCCTTTCGCAGCCATGATGACGATGGCAATGAGCAGAAGAAGCGGGTTGACAGAGACGGTACCAGCTAGTAAGAAAGAGACATTCATCATGCTTCCGAAAAACGCTGCGGTTGTTGTGAATAATCCAACAATTAATCCTAGACCTACTAAAATTTCTCCCCACATGACCATGGCACTGAATAGTCCAGCATTCGGCAAAGCGACATTTTCTAAAAACCATACATAGAACGGATACACAAGGTTTCCATCTTTGACAACAGGTTCAGCTATCGCAAATTGTAAATATCCTGATGCATCGAATCCGCCTGTTAGTTTTCCTATACCAGATGTGAGCCAAGTCCAACCGATATAAAGTCTTGCTGCCAAAAGGATAACCGCTGCCCATACATTCGTTTGTAAGAATTTTGTAAACATGATGATGCCTCCCTTTAATTTATGTGAATTTCTTCACATTTTCTTTATGATCTTATTATACTATGTTAAAACTAATTTGTGATCTTTTTCACATACGTATTCACAAATTGTTCATGAATATCTAGTTGAGGTAACTTTTCCCTTGCTAAATCCGTCTTAGTCATTTCAGACAATGAAAAGAGGTTTCATTTTGTATGAAAACATTATTCCAGTTTGCTTACTTATAGGCGATGTCGTGTCTATTCCCCGTCATGATCTTTGCAGCGCTTGCCCTATCAAAGATAGTGACGATTCCTTTTCTACACCGGTATGATTTCATTCTACTGCTTTGCCTTCTTGCCCAGATACTCATGCTGACGCTTCGGCTGGAGACATTGAATGAATTGAAGGTGATCTGTCTATTTCACATAATAGGTATTGGCTTAGAATTGTATAAAGTTCATATGGGTTCTTGGTCCTATCCTGAAGAGGCTTATATGAAGGTATTTGGGGTTCCGCTCTATAGCGGGTTTATGTATGCGAGTGTAGCAAGCTATATTTATCAGGCACTCTCCCGGCTTCACGTGCAGGTCAGTTCATGGCCCCATCCGTTTCTTTCAATTGGGATTAGCTTGTGTATTTATCTCAATTTTTTTACGCATCACTGGCTCTATGATGTCAGGTGGTGGCTGACATTACTGCTTGTTGTCGTATTTCGAAAAACGTCCGTCTCGTTTCAGGTTGGCTCTTCTACCTTCCGAATGCCGCTTGTCGTCTCTTTCTTGCTGATTGGTTTCTTTATTTGGATTGCCGAAAATGTCACCACCTTTTTAGGGGCATGGCAATATCCAAATCAACAGCACGCTTGGTCTCTCGTCCATCTTGGGAAAATCAGTTCTTGGTTTTTACTTGTTGTGATCAGTATTGTGCTCGTCATTGAACAGCGCAAACAAAAAAACGTTCAGCCCATTTGACCTGGCTGAACGCTTTTTTTAATCTCGATCGACTTCCTTGCGAAGATCATCTGCGACAAATTCTACATTCGTTCCAATGATGATTTGTACGGAGGTTTTCCCTGAAGTCAGTACCCCTTTGGCACCTGCTTTTTTCAATGTGCCTTCATTTAATAAATGTGTATCTTCTACTGTTAAACGCAGGCGGGTGGCACAATGATCAATGGCGGTGATATTGTCTTTGCCGCCAAGTCCCTCTAAAAGTATACTCGCACCTGCCGTCTTCGTATCATCGGCTGCAATATCTTCAATGTCCTCATCTTCTCTACCCGGTGTTTTGAGCTTTAACAGTTTAATGAGGAAATAGAAAACGACAAAGTACACAATGCCATAAAGCACCCCAACCCCAAGCAGCATGAGTGGTTTTTGTGCAATGCCAAAGCTTAAAACGTAATCAATTGCTCCTGCTGAAAAAGCGAAGCCGCTATGAATCCCGAGAATGTTCACAATAAAGAGCGAAAGACCCGTTAGTACAGCATGGACACCATATAGGAGTGGGGATAAAAACATAAATGAAAATTCAATTGGTTCAGTAATCCCTGTAATAAATGACGTAAGCGCCATCCCAATCATCAGGCCAGCCGTTGCTTTTCGCTTTTCAGGCTTTGCGGTCACAATCATGGCTAAACATGCCGCTGGCAGACCGAACATCATCACTGGGAAGAAACCAGTCATAAAGACACCCGCGCTTGGATCTCCTTTAAAGAATCGCGCTAGATCTCCTGTTGCCCCGCTGAATTCCCCGAATTGAAACCAAAATAAGTTATTCAGCACATGATGAAGCCCTAATGGAATGAGCAAGCGGTTAAAGAAACCAAACAGCCCTGCACCCGTTGCACCAAGACTTAAAATCCATTCTCCTAAACCATTGATCCCGCTTTGAATCGGAGGCCATACAAATCCGAAAACGGCTGCTAATAAAATGGTGAAAAGTGCGGTCATAATCGGCACAAGCCGTCTTCCGCTAAAGAAACCTAAGTATTCGGGCAGCTTCGTATCCTTGAAGCGATTGTACACATAACCTGCCAATAGCCCGCATAAAATACCGCCCAATACCCCCATATTGTTCGTTGAATTAATCGACGTTGTACCAGCTGATAAAATAAAATAAGAGATCGCACCTGATAATGCCGCTGCCCCGTTACCATCCTTTGCAATGCCGATCGCTATCCCCATTGCAAAAATTAAAGCCAAGTTTGCAAAAATGGCATTTCCAGCCGCATGAATAAACGGGATATCGAATACATCCTCCCGCCCAATAGCCAAAATAATCCCTGCTGCTGGAAGTACAGCGATTGGAAGCATAAAAGATTTGCCTAGCTTTTGAAAAAACTGAAACACCATTTGCCTTCTCCCCCTTTGTCATCATCATGACTAAACGTCCATGATGCTCATAAAAAATATATCATATGCACATCTAGTTATCTATACCAATTTGTCCACATTCATTTGAATTCCGCTCTTTACTCTTTTTGCGTAAAATGTGGTAAGCTATTGAATAGAATGAAGTTATAGAAAGCGGGAATGAACAGTGATTGTCAAACATGATCATGAGTTAGAAGCCTTAAAAAAAGTCGGCCGAATTGTCGCTTTGGCAAGAGAAGAAATGAAAAGCCAAGCGAAACCAGGCATGTCTACAAAAGAACTAGATTTGATTGGGAAAAAAATATTAGAAGAACATGGGGCGAATTCAGCACCCGAAAAGGAATATGACTTCCCTGGGACGACTTGTATCAGCGTGAACGATGAAGTTGCTCACGGTATTCCAAGTGAAAAAACCATTTTACAAGAGGGCGACCTCATCAATATTGATATCTCAGCAGAGCTGGACGGCTATTATTCCGATACCGGTATTTCATTCGTATTAGGTACAGGTGATGCTCGTCTTGAAGCATTATGCCAGTGTGCAGAGGATGCATTCCTTGAAGGATTAAAGCATGCAAAAGCCGGTAAAAGACAAAACCAAATTGGCCGTGCGGTCTACAATACAGCAAAAGAACAAGGATTTACTGTCATTAAAAACCTGACAGGACATGGTATTGGGAAAAATCTGCATGAAGCACCTAACCATATTTTGAACTATTATGATCCATTCGATAATGCTTTGTTTAAGAATGGCACCGTGATCGCCTTCGAACCTTTTATATCAACAAATGCTGAATCGATTTATCAAGCTGATGACGGCTGGACCTTTAAAACACCAGACAAAAGCCTTGTCGCACAGATTGAACATACCATTGTCATCACAAAAGACGAACCGATTATATTAACGAAGCTATAAGCCAGCTGATCCCCTTCTTCATTGGAGGGGATCCTTTTCGTTTCCCTTTCACGAATCTGTCATGACTAAACAAAAATGCCTGTGGTAAAATAGGCAAAGATATGCGAAAGGGGTCTTATTTGATATGTGGTTCATCATCATCGGCGTTATCTTTTTGATTGAAAGTATTATCTTAACGGTTGTAGGTATTAAGAAAAAACAATCCATGATGACTTATCTTGGTATTGTCATCATGATTATGACGGTCGGCATGATCATCGTTACCCTCAACCCGCCAAATTCATAAATGATCATTTCCAGCATATACATGGATCATAGGAAGATAGAATCAGTTTTCATTTATTCATACCTGCACACTTTTCACGTCCTTTTTTGAGATGTTACAATGCAGGCAGTTTCAATTGAAAGGAGTTTTCTATCATGCATTATGGTAGCAAAGGCTGGTATGTCGAAGAATTAAAGAAGCTTGGTGTGACCAAGCATGAAGGAAGAAAGCTTCAAAGCTTAAAAACATATTTCCTTGCAAATCTTCTTGAGCAAAAGAAACCTAGCTCATAAGCGCTTAAAAGCCGTACATCTTATGCTGATGTACGGCTTTTTTTAAATGGGCTGAATTCGTTTTTCTAAAGACTTCCTCACGACATCTGCTAAGGCATCTACTTCAAGAACGGCTTTTAGCCTCTCTGGACTTGTTTGACGATATTTGACCTCGTTCACTTCATGGACTGTAATGTGATGAGGTGCTTTTTCTACTAATACAAGAGAAGCATCAGCAGGCACTAAGCCTTCTCTCAGCACCCGTAAATAAAAGCCGGTATACCCCGTTTGCTGTACTTCCTTTACAAGCTTCATGTTGCCATGCTTAAAAGATAGTTTCACACACGGCTGTCTTGGCTGGCTCACTTCAACAAGTGCTTCTCCAAGCTGAAATACATCGCCAATCCGCACTTCTGTTTCAACTAGTTGGTGCACGGTCACATTCTCACCGAAGGCAGCTTCCTGTAACGGAACCCCTAAAAACTGCTCAAAATAAGCATAATGATCGTATGGAAAGACGCAGACGGCTTTATCATATCCTCCATGATGAACCAAATCACCTTGACCATCTCCCTCAAAATTGACCTTACTCAAATAGACAGGCTCATGAATTCGCTTTTTGTTGATGGCTGTTTTGATTTCTTTTCCGTTTGCATAGGTCGTGATGGGTTGTCCTACTTGAATTCCTACTATGTCGTATCTCTTCTGTCCCACGATGACCATCTCCTTTGATTGTCTCATGGCTATTATTTTACATCGTTAGACAATGAAATCATAGTCGATGCGTGAAGGTCAGTTACATGCTATGGTACGATGAGAAAAAAGGAGAGATGACATTGATTCATTATCATGCCATTGTCACAGGACGGGTGCAGGGAGTCGGTTTTCGCTATTTTGTACAAGGAGAAGCCGTCAATCGCGGGATGAAAGGCTGGGTACGCAACACAGATGAAGGGCATGTCGAGTTAAAGGTAGAGGGTGAGCAGCAGGAAGTGCTTGATTTCTTAAAGACTGTCCGGAAAGGAAGCCCTTTTTCAAAGGTCACAGATATGCAGATGGAGCCGCTCACTGAGTTCGCTCATTATCAGGATTTTCGCATCAAGGGATGAAGTTTTCATAAAAAAAACCTAGCTTTCGCTAGGCTTTTTCTGTTCCATGATAGGGCTTTTCCTGATAAAAATAATTCGGCTTCACAATGGTATTGTCGTAATGCTTGTGGAAGATGTGGGTAGCAGCTGGTGATACCGGTGGAATCAGCCAAGTCCAGTCCCCAGTCAGCTTACGGTCAGCCTTTTCTTCCTGCTTTTCGAACTGTTTGAATTGATGTGCTGCTGTATGGTGATCAACAATGGTCACCCCTGCTTCTCTGTAAGAATGAAGAACCGCCACATTCAACTCAACAATGGCTTTGTCCTTCCAAAGCGACGCATTCTTTGTTGTGTCCAGTCCTAAAATCGAAGCGACTTTTTTCAGCATATTGTAGCGATTTTCATCGGCTAGATTACGTGCGCCAATTTCTGTGCCCATATACCAGCCATTGAACGGCGCTGCATTGTAATGAATACCACCAATCTCCAATTTCATATCAGCAATAATCGGAACGGCGTACCATTTCAGTCCTAAATCACGAAATCCTTCATATTCAGGATGGGTAATCTCGACTTCTTGGACGATTTCTTTCGGAAGCTCATACAAAACTGGCGGTTGATCCTTTAGCTGAAACATGAGAGGCAGGATATCAAAATGCGTGCCTTCCCCTTTCCAGCCATGGGCTTCACACAACTTTGTTAATTCAAGAGAAGCCTCGTCGCCGATGATGCCGTACTCCGTCTCATAGCCTGCATAACGAACGAGCTGATGATTATAAATGACGACTTCCTTTTGCGCATGATTTTCTGGAGGAAAGATCGTAATGGATGGTTTGATTTTCCCATCATTGGTCGCATACTCAATATGATGAAAGAGTGCCTCTTTCACCTCTTCTTCTGTCTTCACATGACGGCAGTCGTGAACATGCAGGGTTGACCAAAATAAACGGCCAATGCAGCGGTTGCTGTTGCGCCACGCCATTTTCGCTCCATGCGCCAATTCCTCTTGTGTGTGAGTATACGTCCCTTTAGAGTTAATTTCTTGTTTTATTTCATGCAGACGTGCTGCTTTCTCTTCATTTGACTTGCCCAATTCTTCATAGCATACAGAAATAAAAGCTTCTGCTTCATTCCACAACGCTTCTTGATTACTCAAACATACTCGCCTCACTTTAATACGAATATATCCATTGTAGCGGTTTCTATTTATAAATTCACTAGTTTCAAACCATTTTTTATCATATCATCCGACCATTGTCCTTAGAGCGAGGATGAATCAATCCGTTTAAGGGTTTGCTCAAGCCAGCGGACATAGCCTTTTTCTCTTTCAATTGCCCTTGTCAGCACTAAGTAATGCCCAAATTGCGCTGAATGAAGCGATTCAGCCCCAGGATCTTCCTCTATTAACGCATGCAGCTTATGCTTTAGCATGTCGACTTTCTTCGTGCGCTCTAGCAGTTGATGTGTAAACAGATCAGCCGCTTCTTTTTTGTCCATGGAGGAGATGAAAAATGTTTTGAGCATGAATTCATCCTTTGTTGTTTCTGGGATCGGGTCTTTTGTCCTTAACCACTGATGCAATGCTGCTTGCCCTGCCTCTGTAATTTGATAAACCTTCTTCTCCAGCTTCTTTCCTTGTATACGAACATCAAATTCAATAAACCCTTCTTCTGTGAGCCGTTTCAGCTCAGGGTAAATTTGGCTATGCTTCGCGCTCCAAAACTGTCCAAGGGAATCCTTAAAATGTTTGGTGATATCGTATCCAGTCAGCTCACACTGATCTAGTAAACCAAGAATGGCATATTTCAAAACTCTCATGATGTGCCTCCAACGCTTATTCTTTGACAATAGTATACCACAGACTTTAAAATAAACATGTAAATCACGACATGTTTGAAACAACATCATTCTAATGAAAGAAGGAATCAACATGGATCAATTCGTTGGACTTCATATGATTTATACGTATGAAAATGGCTGGGAATATGAGATTTACATTAAAAACGATCACACCATTGATTACCGCATTCATAGCGGAATGGTTGGAGGCCGCTGGGTCCGTGATCAAGAAGTGAATATTGTGAAGCTAACAAAAGGCGTTTACAAAGTTTCTTGGACAGAGCCAACTGGGACAGACGTCTCTCTGAACTTTATGCCTGAAGAAAAGCGCATGCATGGCGTCATCTTCTTCCCAAAATGGGTGCATGAACGTCCAGATATCACAGTTTGCTATCAAAATGACTACATCGATCTCATGAAAGAATCTCGTGAAAAGTACGAAACATATCCGAAATATGTTGTTCCAGAATTTGCGGACATTACGTATATCCATCATGCAGGTGTAAATGACGAAACCATTATCGCCGAAGCACCATATGAAGGCTTGACTGATGAAATAAGAGCAGGACGAAAATAAAAAAGCAGCACGCACTGTGCCGCTTCTAGATTGTAGACAAAGGGCTAAAATGATGTTGATTTTAGCCCTTTTTTATTTAATGCCCAACGTCCTTTTAGATAGCAAGAACCGGTACACTGGCAGTTCATCGCCTACTTTTGAAGCAATAAATCCAGATGACATGTAGCTGTCTTTTGATTCTGGCTCAAGGGCAAGTGACAACAAATTCGTTTGCGGCTGCGCCGTGAAATATACCTTTGTCCCTTTTGGCAGCTGACGTTTCTTTTGGGTGAGTTCTGTTTCAAGCTGAATATCTGTTTTGCTTTTTTCATCTCGTTTTGTTACTTGATAGGCATGTACCGGTACTTTTACACTGGCAGGCAATGTGACACTTTTTAACCCTAAGGTTTGAAGCTTCCGTTCTACCCCTTCATGTCCAGGTAAAACAAGATAAGCTGTCGGTCGCTCTCTCGACATGACAGGAGTAGCATCGCTCGCACTGTGAAAGCGTACAGGGACATTGATGGTCTGTCCTTTTTCAATATCTACCATTTCAAGCGAATCATCCACCGGCGCTTTGAAATCATCTTGAATGACCACTTGATCGTCATCATTCGATTGGAGACCTTTTTTCACCAGCTTCAAACGCTCCGTCACCATTTGCTGCTTCACCTGCTTTGCATGTTTCACCGTTGTTTCAATGATTTTTTCATGTGTGGTGACTTGTGCTGCGACGCGGCGGGTAAAGTCCTCTCTTCCAATGCCAATCCCTCTGCTTTCTACAAGAAAGGATAGTGCTGGGGAGAGTGCCAGAGCATTTCGACCAATTCGTGCATCCGTTCCACCTTCATAGAGATCAATCTTTCCATCCTTTCCTCTTGTGCTTGTATAATATAAATCATTTGAAAATCCTTGATTTGTCAGCGTTTCACGGACGCCGCTCACGTATAATTCATTTGACGTGAGCCGGATGCTTTCTGGAATATTCAAGTTCTTCCCTGATAAAATCAGTAAATCGTGATATTTAAGGGCTCCCGCTGATCCGATATCATCAAACTGCTTTTGTCCTACATCGTATTCATGGGCATCAATGACTACTTCTGGTGTATACCGATTAAATTCTTGATGCAGGGCTGTGAGCTCTGGAGATTCTAATGTCATATGATCACGGTTTCCATCCATTCCGTTTGCAAGCCTGCGGTCAAACGCATAAGCACCATCAGGATTGATTCTCGGGACAATGATGATATTGACATGATTGAGTATACGCTCTCCTTCTTCACCAGCTAATCGTTTTGCGATGACGAGAGCCGATTCACCGGAGGCTGGTTCATTTCCGTGTATTTGTGCTTGAAGCCAGATCGTTGGCTTTTTTGAAAGTGGAGAAATATGACGATCCTTTGTAAAGTAGAGGGCTGGAATGGACCGTCCTTCAATGGATGTTCCAATCTGCTTCTGCGTAGCGTAAGGACTTTTGCGGACAATATCACGTAAGAATTGTTGAAGCTCTTCTTGTGTGGTGAAGGCTTCTCCTTTTTTCTGAAATGCGGGGGTATCGAACGTCTCGTCAGGCTCAGGGTATAGCTTCTTCACTGAGTCTGGTTGTTTATAACTTTTTCCATAATAAGGGGTATCTGCATGAGCTGAAGCTGGGCTCACCATCGACAAACTTCCTGCTATGAGACATACAGCAGCAAAAAGAATCGTGCCTTTTCGGTTGGACATGCTATCCTCTCCCTTCGTTGATTTGCATTATAAAGAAAAAAACAGTAAAAGTGTCAGTATTTTTCAAAAATATATCTTTTGGAGGAACAAGAGTGTTTTTGTATAGGGCAAATGAATTGAGCCTGCTCGGCAATATGACCTAAAAAAAGTGCCTGCTCACGTAGCAGACACTCTTTTATTTACCAAATGGAGATGGCCCCAATGAGTACCGACATGACCGTCATGGCGACAACTGCAAGCACAGCCCATTTCATGCCAAACTTCTGATGCTGATCCAGTGATACTCCAACAAGTCCAACAAGTAAATGAGTGGATGGAACAAGTGGGCTTAACATATGAATCGGCTGGCCAATAATAGAGGCTCTCGCGATTTCAATTTTATCAACACCGTATGCTGCCGCTGTTTCTGATAGGATCGGCAGGACTCCATAAAAGTATGCATCATTCGGCATAAAGAACGTAAAGATTCCGCTCGTTAACGCCACAATGACTGGAATGAAGCCGCCAAGCTGCTCTGGAATGGCAGATACAATCGAAATCGCCATTTCATCGACCATTTTTGTGCCTGTTAAGATGCCTGTAAAAACCCCTGCCGCAAATATCATGGAAGCAATCGCTAAAACGTTGGTTGAATGAGCCGCAATCCGCTCACGCTGCTGTTCAAGGTTCGGATAGTTCACGATAATTGCCACACAGAAAGCAAGAACAAATAGAACCGTTAAGCTGACTTTTCCAGAGACAAGAAGGAGCACCAATAACAACGTAAGCGACAGGTTAAACCACCAAAGTTTCGGCCGCTTGATGTCGTCCTGTAGTGCCGCTGCCATTTCATTTGCATGAATCGGCTGTTCGAGCTCAATGACACCAAGACGCTTTCTTTCAGACTTCCCAAGAAAATATGCCACCACAATCATGCTCAAAACCCCTGCACCAATGACTGGAATCATCGGACCAAATAAAAGTGATGGATCAACGCCAAGTGCACTCGCCGCTCTAGGTGTGGCTCCTCCCCATGGAATTGTATTCATAATCCCCATGCCAACTCCGGCAATTCCCGCTAAAATAATCGGACGGATGCCAAGCAGCGTAAATAACGGAAGCATCGCTGTTGTTGTAATCATGTACGTTGTGGTTCCGTCACCATCAAGTGCAACAAGCATAGTCAGGACAGCTGTTCCGACGACAATTTTTAATGGATCGCCTTTGACGATTTTTAAAATTTTCGCCACCATCGGATCAAATAAACCCGCATCAATCATAATGCCAAAGTACAAAATCGCAAACATGATCATGACCGCCGTCGGTGCGACTTGCTGCACACCTTTGACAATCATGTCTGAAATTTCAGTAAAATGAAAACCTGCAATAAGAGCAAATGCAATTGGTGTTAACACCAATGCCGTTAAAACAGACATACGTTTCGTCATAATCAAAACCATAAATACAACCATCATAAGAAATCCTAAGATTGCTAACACTTTGTTCACCCCTTATATTGTATACGCTTTCATTAAATGTTGGTATCCCATTTCCAACCCTTTCTGTCATGATATCTGACGCCTGAATTGAAGTAAATATTATGAATTTTAATTCTTTTTCGGTCGATAAATGCTTTTTGTTCATTTTGTTCAAACCTTGGTTTTGATGGATTCCATGAAAAAAAGCGGTCTCACTCGACCGCTTGTTCTCCTTGAATAAACTGCTCATATCGCCTTAATTGCTCTTCCATAAAGATCTTTGCCTCTTTGCTGTTCATATAACGACTTGTCCAGCCCTTTTGCTTTAATTGTTTTTTCCAGGACTTAGTCTGTGTCATTTTTTGAAGAAGCTGATCCCATTCACGAATCTCGTGCTGATTCATTTGTTTGGGTCCCATGACACCACGCCAATGAGAAAAGATGAGCGGGATTCCTTGCTCTTTCCAAGTAGGCACATCTTCAAATCCCTCTAAACGCTGATTGGTTGTGGTCGCTATGAGTTTTAGCCTCTTCTTTTCATAATCATGACGAACCTCTGTAATCGTTGTTGTTGCTGCATCCACCTCATGGTCAATGAGCGCCTGAAATAAATCATCTGCACTGTCAAATTTCAAAAATTGAATGCGGTATGGATCAATTCCTGCCATTTCTGCCGCTCGTGCGAATGAGATTTGATCATCATTTCCAAAGTCTGGGGCAAATCCAATTTTTAAGGAATCCGGTTTCTTCTTTAGTGTGTTTAATAGCTCCTTCCCATTTGAAAAGGGAGAATCCACTGGGACTGCGACGACCTGCCACTCTTCTGCAAGAATCGCAAGTGGCGTGACATCGTTCATTGTCATGTTACTGCTGCCAAGCAAATTACGGCTTAACAATAAACTTGAATTCAAACTAATATAGTTGGTATCTCGCTCCAGCATATATGTCCATCCTTTATCCACCGTTCCGCCTCTTTGATAAAGGATATTCACCGGCCGCTTCACCAGCTTTTCCTTCTCGAGCACTGATTTCATCACTTGAGCTGTTTGGTCAAAGCCGCCGTCAGGGACACCAGACACCACAATATATAATGGACTGTGCTGTAGGAAAGAGTCACCTCCCTTTTTTTCATTAAAGGTGAGCGTCATACAAAGACATATTATGATCACGACAAGGCATATTGCTTTTTTCATCTTTTAAGACTCCGCTTGCTTTTTGGCAGGATAATATTTTCGCTCTGGTCTGCCAATGATTCCGTACGCAAGCTCTGCCCTGCATTCTCCTGTTGTCACGAGATACTCAACATACCGTCTCGCTGTTGTACGTGATGCCCCCATCTTTTCTCCTAGCTCTTCTGCTGTAATTCCATTATTCTCTGATGCCATCAATGTTTTCACCTTGTCCAAAGTCAGCGAATTGATGCCTGTAGGCAGGTCTCTGTCATCCTGTTCCTTTGGCTCTTCCTGCATCTGTCCAAAAAACAAATCAATCATCGTTTGATTGACTTCATCCTTGGAATTGATGATGTCTTTCTTCTCTTTATATTCAGTTAAAACTTGCGCAAACTTTTGTGCGGTCACTGGTTTGATTAAATAATGAACCACTCCGTATTGAAGGGCATCTCTTAAAAGTGTCGTTTCCGTAGCCGCTGTGATAATAATCACATCTATTTCTGGATAGCGTTCTCTTAAAAGCGGCAACAAGTTTGTGCCGAGCTCATCGGGCATATACACATCAAGCAAGATGAGGTCGACTTGTTCCTTTTGAAGCGCCTCCCACATATCCTTTGCACTCTTTGCCTTTCCGGCGACTTGAAATCCTTCTATTTGTTGTATATAAGATGCATGAATGGCTGCGATTCGAAAATCATCCTCCGCAATGAGTACCTTCATCACCATTTATTCCCCCTTTGTGCCTTTCGGTATGTATGCAGTGAAGATGGCACCGCCTTCTTTTTGGTTCGTTATTTCAATCCAGCCCCCAAGTTCGTCCAATACTTCTTTGACATTGGCGAGTCCATAGCCTCGTCCTTCTCCCTTTGATGAATGTCCTCTTGTGAAAAGTTGTGAAATGGCTCCTTCATTGACACCATCCCCTGAATCAGACACCTCTATGATAATATCAAATCCAATATCTGTGATGAACAAGCTTACTTCTCTTTTCTCCTGATTCAATACAGCCTCAAACGCATTGTCTACGAGATTGCCGATGATGGTAATAAAGTGAGATAGACTTAAATGTGCTGGGAGCGGCTCCAATGAACTATTTTCATCGATGTGGAAATGTACCTTTTTCTCAGAGGCTTTCCCTAGCTTGCCAAGTAGGATGGCTTGTATTTTAGGAGATCGTATTTGCTTCATCAGTAAATCGTGCTGACGGTTTTGCAGCGTATATTCTTCCTTTATTAAGTCAATGGCTTCATCCACTTGCTTCAGCTCAAGCAAACCTAAAATGGCGTACAGCTTATTTGAAAATTCGTGTGTTTGCGCTCTCAGGTCTTCTGAATATTGGCTGACCTCTGTTAATGTATCCAGCAGCTTCGTCAGCTCTGTTTTCTCCCTGAAGCTCACAATCCCTCCAAAGACACGGTTGTCCTGCACCACTTTTTTCACATTTAAGACATAGGTTTTATCATTGACGACGGTTTCTATGTTCGGTTCAATTGTCTCTTCCTTTAAATAGACAAGGAGATTGGCTTTTGGCAAGACTTGATCAATATGAAGCGGCAGCTCGGATGAAACGAGCAGCATGTGTTCAGCAGATGTATTCATCATCGTAATCGCGCCTTTGCGGTCAAATGCAATAATCCCTTCTTTTATCGCAAGCAGCATCGCTTCTCTTTCTCGAAATAATGAAGCAATTTCATGCGGTTCAAGACCTAATGTATCTTTACGAATACTTCTTGTTAAAAAGATCGCTCCGAATATACCAGGCAGGAGGACAAGAAGAGCAATATAGCTAAGCTTGAATAGTTGATGGGCGGTCGCTTGATCGATTTCCTTTTTTAAAAATTCGACAGTGACTGTGCCAATAATTTCTTCATGCTTGCCTGTTTCTTTCATAATCGGGGCACTGCCTCTGACAACGGTTTCACCATTAGAATCACCCGATGATATGGAGGTTCCCCCAAAAAGCAGGGTACTTCTTCCTCTAAATACACTGATGGTTTTTCCTACATTCTCATGGTTCGTATGAAAAAGGATCTTCCCTTTTTGATTGGTAATGAAGATGGCATGTGCTCTAACTTGATCCTTCATTTGCTCAAGTACTACCTGTTCTTCATTTTTCGATGCAGATGTGGCCACCGATGTTTTAATGGGCGGCATATATGAGATTGTTCTAGCGGTTTGCACCGCCAGCTGTTCTGCTTGCCGCTGCCTTTCTGAGGTCTGCAAAAAACCAAAACAAATGGTCAATAACGCAATGACAACAAGCAAAAGCCCGATTATTAATCCCAAAATTTTCGTTTGTAAAGTGACTTTCCTTTTGCCCATCCTCACCGCCACAACCCCTAATTCAAGTAGATTCATCGAATAGACTCTAAGAAAATCATATCATTTTTTCTTACGAAGTTGAGAGAAAATTCATTCAAACAAAAAGGACGACTCAAATCGAGTCATCCCTTTGTGTCTATTACGTGATGGATAAACCAGCACTCGCATAGCCTGCTACAGCGTTAACTAAGGATAATCCTGTTGCAGTCGCAGAGAAAACAACCAGTAATCTTGTTTCTGCTGTAACTGGCACATTCAGACCAGTAGCGATGCCGTTTGAAATAGCACCAATAGTGAGAATCCCAGTTAATGGTGGTGCCAACGTGACACTTGCTATTTGAGTGAAGCTGTTATCTGGTGTCGGTGAAGCAAATAAGCTAGCTGTCACTGTAATACTCGTGCCGACTAAAGCCAATGCTGCCGTGGTACTAAAGTATCCAGCAAATGAAGTAATGGTACCATCTCTTGGTACAGAGAATGCCATATTTAAAAGCGTACCTGCTGCACCTGTTAAGTCAATGACACCGCCTAAGATACTGACACCAGTTGCAGAGCTACCAAAGCCGACCAAACTAGATGTCCCGACTAGACCGCCTGCAATCGTTGTTAAAGCGACAGGTAAACCTGATGCAAACGGAATAATTGCACTCGATCCAGTAGCACCTGTGGCACCTGTGGCACCTGTGGCACCTGTGGCTCCCGTGGCTCCTGTTACTCCGGTTGCTCCGGTATCTCCTGTTACACCTGTGGCCCCGGTCAATCCTGTAGCTCCCGTTACTCCGGTCGCTCCGGTATCTCCTGTTACACCTGTGGCCCCGGTCAATCCTGTGGCTCCAGTGACACCGGTTGCACCTGTTACTCCGGTTGCTCCGGTTGCTCCGGTTGCTCCGGTATCTCCTGTTACACCTGTGGCTCCAGTGACACCTGTTGCACCTGTTGCACCTGTTGCACCTGTTGCACCTGTTACTCCGGTTGCTCCGGTATCTCCTGTTACACCTGTGGCCCCGGTCAATCCTGTGGCTCCCGTTACTCCCGTGGCTCCTGTTACTCCGGTTGCTCCGGTATCTCCTGTTACACCTGTGGCCCCGGTCAATCCTGTAGCTCCCGTTACTCCGGTCGCTCCGGTATCTCCTGTTACACCTGTGGCCCCGGTCAATCCTGTGGCTCCCGTTACTCCGGTCGCTCCGGTATCTCCTGTTACACCTGTGACCCCGGTCAATCCTGTAGCTCCCGTTACTCCGGTCGCTCCGGTATCTCCTGTTACACCTGTGGCCCCGGTCAATCCTGTGGCTCCCGTTACTCCCGTGGCTCCTGTTACTCCGGTTGCTCCGGTATCTCCTGTTACACCTGTGGCCCCGGTCAATCCTGTAGCTCCCGTTACTCCGGTCGCTCCGGTATCTCCTGTTACACCTGTGGCCCCGGTCAATCCTGTAGCTCCCGTTACTCCGGTCAATCCTGTAGCTCCCGTTACTCCGGTCGCTCCGGTATCTCCTGTTACACCTGTGGCCCCAGTCAATCCTGTAGCTCCCGTTACTCCGGTCGCTCCGGTATCTCCTGTTACACCTGTGGCCCCGGTCAATCCTGTAGCTCCCGTTACTCCGGTCGCTCCGGTATCTCCTGTTACACCTGTGGCCCCAGTCAATCCTGTAGCTCCCGTTACTCCGGTCGCTCCGGTATCTCCTGTTACACCTGTGGCCCCGGTCAATCCTGTGGCTCCAGTGACACCTGTTGCACCTGTTACTCCGGTTGCTCCCGTATCTCCTGTTACACCCGTGGCGCCGGTCAATCCTGTAGCTCCCGTTACTCCGGTCGCTCCTGTTACTCCGGTCGCTCCGGTGACGCCAGTCGCCCCAGTATCCCCTGTTGCACCTGTTACTCCGGTTCCCGTGGCTCCTGTTGCACCTGTTACTCCGGTTGCTCCCGTATCTCCTGTGGCACCGGTTGCTCCTGTTCCTGTAGCACCGGTTGCTCCGGTCGCTCCCGTGGCTCCTGTTACTCCGGTTGCTCCCGTATCTCCTGTGGCGCCGGTCACTCCTGTTCCTGTAGCACCAGTTGCTCCGGTCGCTCCCGTGGCTCCTGTTACTCCGGTTGCTCCCGTATCTCCTGTGGCGCCGGTTGCTCCTGTTCCTGTAGCACCGGTTGCTCCGGTCGCTCCCGTGGCTCCTGTTACTCCGGTTGCTCCCGTATCTCCTGTGGCGCCGGTTGCTCCTGTTCCTGTAGCACCGGTTGCTCCGGTCGCTCCCGTGGCTCCTGTTACTCCGGTTGCTCCCGTATCTCCTGTGGCGCCGGTTGCTCCTGTTCCTGTAGCACCGGTTGCTCCGGTCGCTCCCGTGGCTCCTGTTACTCCGGTTGCTCCCGTATCTCCTGTGGCGCCGGTTGCTCCTGTTCCTGTAGCACCGGTTGCTCCGGTCGCTCCCGTGGCTCCTGTTACTCCGGTCGCTCCCGTATCTCCTGTGGCGCCAGTCGCTCCTGTTCCTGTGGCTCCTGTAGCACCGGTTGCACCAGTTTCACCAGCTGCTGCTAACAAGGTATAATCTGGCGACGTACCTGGCGTACCTGTTGGTGGTGCTGTATTCACGATATACGTCCCACCTTCGAATGTCACCACTTGACCTACTGGATAGGTTGGGGCTACCGCTGGATCAAATGCCACGATGCCAGTTAAGCCTACTCCCGTTGGACCTATCGGGCCTGCTGGGCCTGCTGGGCCTGCTGGACCTGCTGAGCCCGCTGGACCTGCTGGACCTCTTCTGCCTGGCCGACCTTGAATGACACAAACACAAGGATCCTTTCCGCAGCAAGGATTTTTCCCTGTTTTTCCTTTCTTACAACTATCACATTCCCATCCATCATCCTTATACCCATCATACCAGCTCTTTTTTTGATAGTGGCCTTTCGAATGAGTTGGATAGGTTTTTCCACATTGTCTACATCTTTTCATAGAATCACCCCCCTCCATCGTATTCATCCTCACCAGGAAAGGTGTATGTACATTTTTATTTTTATTTGGAAAAGTTGAGAAGACCTTGCGCTCCATACACAAGGTCTTTGTTTCATTGAAATCTCATCGTCATTTTTAAATCTTTTCCTACCATACTATATTCAATATCCGCTGGACGGATCGCCTCTTTTAGTTTTTTCACACCCTCTCCTTCAAAGAAAGTAGGTGCGTCTTTCCCTCCGATCAATAAAGGCGCCATATAGATAACGGCTTCGTTCACAAATGATGCTTCTAAAAATGACGCACTCACACTACCTCCTGCCTCAACAAGCACTGACATCACAGAGCGCTTCTTCAACATGTGTAACACATCCTGAAGATCTGTCCGATGTTCTCCGCTTGTGACAAATACTTGATGTCCTTTTTGTATCAGCTGATGATACTTTTTTTGATCGTAGTTTTGTGATGTACAAATAATGGTTTCCGCCATGTGATCTGTTAAGCATTTGGCATGAAGCGGAATTCTTAATGTGGAATCTAAAATGACACGAATGGGCTGGGTCATGATTGAATCTTTCACAATAAGACCTGCATCATCTTGAATAATCGTTTCGACACCTGTTATCACAGCATCTGCTTCTTGGCGCAATTGCTGCACTTCTTGCCTCGCTTCTGTTCCTGTGATCCATTTGCTTTCAAGTTGAGCTGTGGCAATTTTCCCATCTAATGAAATGGCTGATTTTAAGATGACGTAGGGAAGGTCTGATTGAATGAAATGGAAAAAAGGCACATTTAAGCGATCCGCCTCCTGTTTACATATTCCTTCATCTACTTCGATCCCTGCTTGTTTCAACACGGTAATCCCTTTCCCTGCTACAAGCGGATTCGGATCTTGCGTCGCAATGACTACTCGTTTCACACCACTTTTGATAATCGCTTCTGTGCAAGGACCCGTTTTCCCATGATGCGAACAAGGTTCGAGCGTTACATACAGATGAGCTCCTTCTGCCTTTTCTCCTGCCATGTGCAGTGCATGAATTTCAGCATGAGGTTCGCCCGCCTTCATGTGAGCACCCATTCCAACAATTTCACCTTGCTGCACAATGACTGCACCGACAAGCGGGTTTGGGGAGGTTTGCCCTTTCATTGCCTTTGCGTTGGCAATCGCCAGTTTCATATAAAACACATCGTCTTTCATGTGAGTCTCCTTTCTTCTCTTTCAAGGGAAAGAACTCCTTCAGGAAATGAAGGAGTTCTATTCTCATATTTTTTCCATCCGTTTCTTTTCAGAACGATCATAGTAAGGCAAGGAATAAAAAAGTTTATATGATGCTCGTTGTTTACAAAAACAGCATTTGCGACATTCATATTTATTAATGAGGAGCACATGCGGACAATTGAGTACAGTCAGACCTTTTTTCATATGTTCCTTGCAAACACTTATCATGAGAATCCCCCGCTTACATTCTTTTTCTTAATGAGAGATTACTTCTTTTGGAAATTGTTCAAATAAGCGCAGTACTTCGGTATACGTGCCATCTTCTCGAATATGATAAATCCCACCATCATACGAGCTTGCGTATACATCATTGCCTAATTGTCTGATGGCACTAATTCCATTCTTGGCAATTCTAATTGGGCCGGTATTGACCCCGAGCTCTGGATTCCACACAACGATATAGCCCCAATAATCTCCGCTCACAATATAGCCAGAGTCTGTGACAGAGACCGATTTAATCGAATACTGGTGTTCATTATGCTGGTCTAAAATTCTTCCTGTATGCAAATCAAACAATCTCACATTCTTGTCACGGCTGACAATGGCAATACGATCTCTTTTGCTATCAATGAATACGTCATTTAATAGCTCTGTCGCCCCGATATATTTCGCTTTTAAAGACAAGCTCTTCTTATCTAAAAGACAGATGGTTCCTTCTACCGCAGCTGTGATGATATGATCTCCTTCTACTTTTAGTGCTTTCACAGCACAATCGTGTGCTTTGGAACGACCAACTTCCTTTAAATGCTCCGTCGAAATGACATGTACATAGCCGCCGTAAGTTCCAATATAAAATTGCCGATCCTCCTCGTGGAAATACACACTGTTGACCGGCCCTGTATTGAGATCAAACGAAACCATTTGCTGTAATGATTCATGAACAATATGCACCTGACTTGCATGATCTCCCCAAGCATAATAGCTTCCATCTCGTGCGACAGCCACTCCATTTGTTAAAACGCCTGTCGATTTAGCGATTTCAATCCCATTCTTTCTGAATTTTCCGTCATCTGATGCTGTGATGATATCTCCCGCATCAGTCAGTGCAATATCATTAATAGATGGTGTCGCCATTTGGATCTCATCTGATACCACTTTCCCCTTTTCAATAGACCATTCACAATACGTTTTTCCAAAGCTGGCTCCTAGGATGGATTTCTCATCCTCCGTCCAGACAAGCGAGCGCTCCCACTGATATTTATGAGGGAGAAGAGTATCAACCAAATCCCCTGTTTCGTAATTCCACAGCTTAATTAAATGGTCATAGCCTGCTGTCAGCAAGTAATTGCCGCTTGGAGAAAAGTTCACACGCTTGACGCCCTGTAAATGAGCTTTGATGATTTTTTTCTCCTGTAAAGTCACCGCATCATAAATAATAACGGTGCCATCGTCTCTGCCAAGTGCGAACACTTCTTTTTGATTGCTGCCGCTGATTGTGTCCAGCTCATAATCAAACGGACCGATCTCCCCTACAATTTCTCCTGTATCATACAGCCACACAAGAACATAGCCATCATCACCTGTTGTATAAGCTTTATCACCATGTATCCATACAGCTAATACATCCTTGCTATGTCCATGAAATTCTCTTAGGATGGCTCCTGTTTCGATATCCCAGACTAAGCATCTTCTATCTCTAGACACCGATACAAGCAACGTATCCTGCTTCGCAAAAGCAACGGCTTCTACATCATCCGCATGACCAAACAGGGTGCGAATTTGAGTATGAGTACTTGTATCAAACAATTGAATGGTATAGTCTGACGATGCACTCGCTAAATACTTTCCGTTTTCAGAAAGAGATAATGAGTTAATGATATGCTCGTGACTTCCAATAAACGTTCCTTCTCCTGTCGCCCGGTTCCACTGATAAATACAGCGGTCATAGCCGCCAGTGTAAACAATTTGGTCCTGCTGAGTTGATAAAACAGATGTAATTGGTCCTCTATGCATAGTTTTACACTCCCACCTTTATATGTTGTTTTTGACGAGTCATTACACGAAAGCCAGTAAATCGAAAAACAGGGTCTGGGTGCTTTCCATGTCTTCTGGCGACTCTGCATAAATCCCCGCCTCTTGCAAAGGAGCCGCCTTTTAAAATGTAGTAATCACTGCCAAGCGTTTCCGTTAAATCATCTACGACCTCAATGCCGCCTTCGTACACATGATATTTGGTGTTGACCCATTCCTCGACGTTGCCCCCCATATCATAAAGACCGAATAAGGATCTGCCCTTTTCGTAATGGCGGACAGGCGTCGTTTTTTCGATATTTGATTCGTACGTATTACAGGAAGAAGGGTCAAACTCATCTCCCCATGGGTATTGATTTCTCGTGTTACCCCGGGCAGCATATTCCCATTCTTCTTCAGTAGGAATCGACACGTCTATCCCGAGTTTCCCGCTCAGCCACTGACAGAATGAGAAGGCTTCCTCGATCTCCATGCCCCACGCCGGATGATCTTTCCCTCCGCCTAGTTCTTGATTCGTTAAGCTCTCCGGGTACGACTGGCCTGTTTCATCACAATAGCTTTGATACCATTCATTGGTGACGACCGTATCTGAAATGAAAAATTCATTGATATACGGCTGATAGGATGGAAATTCTTTGTACAGCCATTTTTGAAATTTTTTCTCACGTCCGTAAGTTGGATTGAGAAGCTTGTCCTTCCAGAATTCTGATGCCTTTTTCATATCTTCTTCATTACTTCCGATGGTTGCATAGCCGCTTGGGATTTGAATCCAATTGATTTCAGGTTTCACGCTTTTCTCCCGCCTTCTTTAAAGTAAACTCATCTACTGATTAATTAATTTTTTCTCATCGACCATATGCCCTGAGGCTGCTTTTGCTTTTAAATAGGCTTCATTATAGAGAGAGGCTTCGACCGTATGATCAAACCGCAAAACAGGAAGACCGTAGGCAGCAATGGAATCGACTTTATCTGGATTGTTCGTTAGGAGATGCATTGGTTTCCCTTTGTTTAAATAGTGCAGAACAGCCGCTGCCTCCTCGTAATGCCGATCATCATCGCCGCAGCCAATCAGACGGTTGGCTTCAAACGTATCCAGCTGCATTTCCTGTAATTTATACGTCAATGCTTTCGCCATCAGCCCAATTGACCGCCCTTCTTGATTGGCCATATAGACGAGCATGCCTTTTCCGTAATCAGTGATTTTTTTTAGCGATAACGCAAGCTGTGGACCGCAGTCACATTTTAGTGACCCAAACACATCCCCTGTTTGGCAGACACTATGAATTCGCACAAGCGGCGGCACCTCATTTTCAAAGTCGCCAAATAAGAGACAAGAGGAAAAGGTTTGCTGCGCGGTACTCATTTGGACAATAGATTCGATCGTTGGTTTTGTCTCCCCTTCAACAGGTGCGAAGGCATACCATTTAAATGGCACTTCTTCATGTTGAATGGAGATTGGCAGGTTCACTGGCCCCACGAGCAAATAGTTTTTTTCTTGAAAGGTAAAATGATGAATCATTGATTGCAATTCATCTACAAACTTGTTCATTTGTCTCCCCCCTATTCATCGCTGCACCCAAATCGACTCACGTAGCGCAGTGATGGTGATGAATATGTGCCTGCACTCATGGCTTAAAAGAACATGGATGTGCGTTTCCTCTTATCCTTCAGACCTTGATTCCACCTATTCTAGCGATATGTCAATCTAGGTCTTTTCCAGTACAAAGGAGCAGAATTCTTGGTTCATAACGCCTTTCCCTTACATGATGCGCACAGGCTGTTTTTTAGAATGAACACCTCTGCTACGTTTGAGTGATCACCTTTGTACTAGATTTTGACGGCAATGACATGATGCTGGCTAATGCCGGCTTTTGCTTTTAATGGTGTAATCGATACAAGCTCCAGACCTGATGAACAAATTCTTTCTCCAAGCTGAGAGTCTGAAAACGAAAAGTGGAAACGGCCATCCTCTCCGATTAATCCTGTTCTCCACTCTTCTCCCCATACAACAAGTGAGAAGACGCCGCCTTCATGAAGCAAAGAGGAAACCTGTTTTAAATAACGCTCATGATCATCAGGGTGCTGGTGATGAAAGCAGCCATGATCTAAAATTAAATCAAACTGCATCCCTCGACCCTGGCCCATCGACCAGGACATAAAATCTTGATGAACAAAATGGACAGAAACCGTTTCTCTTTTCTGTAATCCTACCCACTCCTCATGCTCATACAGGTCGATGCCGACATATGCGGAAAGCCCGCTTAAATGTTCAAGTGCCCGGCCGTTCCCGCACCCGATATCCAGCACAGAAGCAAGTGCATTCTTTTCCCTTGAACGCCATGCCTTTAGTGACACCACGGCTGCATCTGTTAAAGATGGATCAGTAGACCACATATCTGTTCTTTTCTCATAATGTTCTTGAAATGCCATTCGCATTTTTTCTAGATACAACCCACTGTCTTCATGGTATAAAGCCTTTTTCATCACAGGACCTCCTTCTATTTAAAATCGACTTTCCGGGCAAAGGTCATTTTCAAGCCAAACACCTTATGTTAAAATGAAAGATGGATTTTTTAGGAAATCTATTTTCTGAAAAAGGAGAGAAGCATCCCACATGTTCACTCTTCTTTTTCAGCATGCATCCTCATATGCAGCCATTTGACAGCTGCAGCGCCTCAGCTTGTTCTCTCTTTTTTTCATATGAGTTCACCTCCTTCACCGTTCGATCAACTCACTGCCTTTCTTGAAAACGCTTTCTCTATTGTGCAGGAATACGACGTCTTTTAATTATCTCTTGCAAAGTGATCATATTAGAAAGATCATCTACTGTTTAAATCGACTATCATTTCTTCTTCATGTAAAAAACCATTTTCTTGTGTTTTAGTAGAAATTTCCCGAGTGCTTTTACCTTGGTTTTATGCCACCACCTATCACTAGAGTGTGCCTAGAATAAACCCATCAGAAATTTAACAACTACTTCCATAACAACTGGAATAAGCCAAATATATTGTTTTTATATTATTTTGTCAACAAATTATTTCCTAAACATTAAAATGAATTTTCTAATTGAAAATACAGGTATTTTTCGTGGTTTTTTGACCTCAAAACACTTATTTCTACATAAAAACACAACATAAACCAATAGAACTAAGAAATTTATCTACTAAATTACACAAGATTCCCATTACATTTTGAAACAAAATTGAAAGATACAATAATTATTTCCCGAATAGATTTTTGTGATATTTTGACTATTCCTTTCTCATTTCCTATCATTTTCTTTGGTATATCTGCATTTTCAATTAGATGATTTACTGTTTATTCCAATCTGCTGTTTTTTCTTAATATAGTAAAAAAGATGCATCCTCTCCTTCAGAGATGAAGGCATGAAAAAAAGCCCCTTACGAAAGTAAGAGACTTTTTTCAGTTGGCGATTATGCCCAAGTTTTCACTTTTTCATGGTCTGTCACAAAGAGAAGGACTTTCCCTTCGTCTAAATGTTCTTCAAATGTTTCAGCTTCTTCTTTAGAGAAACCAATTTCATGGATTTTATTTCGGAGCTCATCGCCCTTTTTACTAAAGATGTTCCCAACAGCATGTTTCAGTCCAACTTCTCTTGGACCTATCGTATTGGCATCTGCGTTTCCAGCAATACGCTCTGTACGATCATCGTCATGGGACAGAACATAAATGTCCTCTCTTGCAACACCGAGTGATTTTAATTGCTCTACATCTCTTTGAAGTGTTTCATCATTTGAATACTCTCTTACAACAGGTTTCATTTTATATTCCTCCTTTAGCGTCTTACGAATCTTTTACCCGTCACTTTTATCATTAAACCTTCCTTGAGCACATCCATTTTACATTGTGTACTAGCCATGCCTATTGACTTATTTTTGACAAAAACCCTGTAAAAATGACTAAATTTTCAGAAATATTATGTTCATCCCTGCTATTTTGGTGTACAATTCTTGTACTGGAGGCTAGAAATGAGGTAGAGCTGATGTATTACTTTTCAGCGGAGCAGCAGTTTAATGCTTGGGTTGTCAGTGATTTGGTGAAACAGCTTTTTCAAAAGTGGAATCCTGAAGAAGCAAAAGCAAAGCCGCTTACATTGTTTGCTGAACAGCACTTTCGCATCTCCATTGATTATCTCTTTTCCATCATTATTAACATTGGAGATATCGAGTCAATTGAACAAGATCCACAAGACCTGTTGTCCTCATACTTGAATATCCTTTTTCCTTTTGTGACGCGCGATATGATGAAAGCCTCCATGCAAAATGCGAACGAATATTTATTAAAAGAACGTGATGCGGACGTGTATCAGCTGTTTGGCTGTCTGCCACCGCTCCTCTCTGTTGACTTCCAAAAAAGTAGTCCTCATCTCTGAGATGGCGGCTGCTTTTTTGTATGTGCTTGAAATAGACCGTATGTTTTGAATGAAAAGAAGCATCATGTTAATGTAAATCTAGGTTGCAAGTGAAAGGGAGGATTTGACATGAGTCAACAAAAGCAAATTCAATTAGCCAAACGTCCACAAGGATTACCTACAAAAGATGTTTTTCATTTTGAAACAGTCGATATACCTGTGCCGCAAGATGGTGAAGTCTTGATTCAAACGAAATATGTTTCTGTAGATCCTTATATGAGAGGACGAATGCAGGATACAAAATCCTATACACCTCCATTCAAGCTAAATGAAGTGATTCAGGGCGGTGTTGTCGGAGAAGTTGTCGAGTCTAAATCGTCTCAATTTGAAAAAGGTGATTTTGTTCTTGGATTCCTTGGCTGGCAAGAATATTCTACAGCCAAAGCTGAATCTCTGACTAAAATTGATCCATCCATTGCGCCATTGTCCTATTATTTAGGCATTTTAGGCATGCCAGGACAAACCGCTTATTTCGGTCTTCTTGCGATTGGTCAGCCAAAAGAAGGCGAGACCGTTGTCATTTCTGGGGCCGCAGGTGCTGTTGGTTCCGTTGTTGGGCAAATTGCTAAGATCAAAGGCGCTCACGTCGTTGGGATTGCGGGATCTGATGATAAGCTGGCTTATTTAAAAGAACTGGGTTTTGATGAAACAATTAATTATAAAACAACAAATGACTTAGATGATGCTATTGCAAAGGCATGCCCTAACGGCGTCGATGTGTATTTTGACAATGTAGGCGGCGAAATATCTGATGCTGTGATGAATTATTTGAACCGCTTCGCACGTATTCCAGTGTGCGGCGCGATTTCGTCTTATAATATTAGCGCAAGCGAGGACATCGGACCGCGTGTGCAAACAAAACTCATTAAAACAAGCGCATTGATGCAAGGCTTCATTGTTGCCAACTATTCAGATCGTTTTGAAGAAGCAGCAAGAGATCTCGCACAATGGGTAAAAGAAGACAAACTGACTTACAAAGAAACAATCATTGAAGGCTTTGACAACATTCCTGATGCATTCCTCGGACTATTCAAAGGGGAAAATGTCGGAAAACAGCTTGTCAAAATTTCATAAAAAGAAAGGACCCTCCATGTGGAAGGGTCCTTTTTCTATGCTTGCTTTGGCGCAAGATGCAGCTGGCCTTGCTTATAAACAATTTCCTGAAGCGAAAGATTCAGCTTTTTCGCCATTTTTTTCAGCATTGATTGCTCTTGAGGTGTGACTAGGCTGATGACAGCCCCTTCCTTTCCTGCGCGACCGGTTCTGCCTGAACGGTGGATATAGCCTTCTTCGTTTGGCAGGTCGGCATGGATCACATACGGCAGATCGTCAATATCGATGCCTCTTGCTGCGATATCTGTTGCAAGAAGAAGCGGGAATTCACGCTGTTCAAATTCCTTTAAGATGATAGCTCGCTCTGCTTTTTTCGCTTCACTATGAAGAACACCGAGGTCGACATGGTGATACGCTAATTTCTCTGCATAAATGCTTAGATTCGTAATATCACGCACAAAAACGAGCGCCTGCATGTCCTCAAGCCTTGATAGCTTTTGCAGAAGTTTTACTTTGTCACGCTGGTCACATAATAGATAATAGTGTCCTACTTTCTGCGCTTCTTCCTCACTTCTAGCAATTTTCAATACTTCTGGTTCAGACGTCATTTCTTTAATCAGTTGGACCGTTTCGTCTTTTAAGGTCGCAGAGAAACAAAGAATTTGTCTTTCTTTTAATGTGGATTTAATGATCGCTTGGATCGTTTTCATATGCTCTGGCACAAGAAGCTGATCTGCTTCATCTAGCACGATTGTTTTGACTTCGTGCATTTTTAGTTTCTTGATTTTGATTAATTCTTGTACACGGCCAGGTGTTGCGACAACGATGTTCGGGTGTTTCTTTAGTTTTTCCTGCTGCTTTTTAATGTTCGCTCCACCAATCAAGGAGATCGCTTTGATGTCTGATCCTTGTTTGAACTCTTGAACGACATCAAAAATTTGCATCACAAGCTCTCTTGAAGGTGCCAAGATTAAGACTTGCGGGTGCTTGATATTCACATCGATTTTATTTAAAAGCGGCAACACATACGCCAGTGTCTTCCCCGTTCCCGTAGGCGATTCTGCAATCACATCACGCTTCTCCGTAATCCATTCTGCTGTTTTTTCTTGTATAGCTGTTGGTTTTTCAAAGCCAGCCGCTTGGAAGTTCTCTTGTATAAATGGCTTTGCTTCTTTCAAAAATGCCCAATTTTCTATCATGTCGATCTCCTTTATCCTCATTCAATCTATCCTTTAGTATCTCAAAATCAGCTTTGAAACGCAATTTTTCTTTTGATGCTTTTATCGAGCCGGACAGTTCGATATAATCATGAGAGGCACTAGCCGTTTTGAATCTATTTGAGGTGTAAAAAATGATATTATCTGTTAAAGATTTAAGCCATGGCTTTGGCGACAGAGCCATTTTTCACGAAGTCTCCTTCCGTTTATTAAAAGGCGAGCATGTCGGCTTAATTGGCGCCAACGGTGAAGGAAAGTCAACGTTTATGAATATTATTACTGGCAAGCTGGAGCCAGATGCAGGAAAAGTCGAGTGGGCAAAAAATGTCCGTGTTGGCTACCTTGATCAGCACACTGTGCTAGAAAAGGGAAGAACGATCCGCGAAGTCCTTCAGGATGCATTCCACTATTTATTTTCCATGGAAGCAGCGATGAATGACATTTACGGCAAAATGGGTGAAGCCGATCCTGATGAGCTGGAAAAGCTGTTAGAGGAAGTGGGCGTTATTCAAGATGCGCTCACAAACAATGATTTCTATATCATTGATTCCAAGGTTGAAGAAATAGCCAGAGGTCTTGGGTTAACGGATCTCGGGCTAGACCGTGATGTGACGGAGCTGAGCGGCGGGCAGCGTACAAAAGTATTGCTTGCGAAATTGCTGTTAGAGAAGCCAGAAATTCTCCTCCTCGATGAGCCGACCAACTATTTAGATGAGCAGCATATTGAGTGGCTGAAGCGCTATTTACAGGAATATGAAAATGCGTTTATCCTCATTTCACATGATATTCCGTTTTTAAACAGCGTCATTAACTTGATCTATCATGTTGAAAATCAAGAGCTCACGCGCTATGTTGGTGATTATGATCAATTTAAACAAGTGTATGAAGTCAAAAAGCAGCAGCTTGAAGCAGCTTATAAAAGGCAGCAGCAGGAAGTCGCTGAATTAAAGGACTTTGTTGCAAGAAACAAAGCACGTGTCAGCACAAGAAATATGGCCATGTCCCGTCAGAAGAAGCTGGATAAAATGGATATGATTGAACTCGCAGCAGAAAAGCCAAAGCCTGAATTCCACTTTAAGACGGCACGGACTTCTGGGAAATTGATTTTTGAAACAAAAGATTTGGTCATTGGTTATGATGAACCGCTCTCTCGTCCATTAAATCTGAAAATGGAACGCGGGCAAAAAATTGCGTTATACGGCGCTAACGGGATCGGAAAAACGACATTGCTGCGAAGTCTCCTTGGAGAAATCTCGCCAATTTCGGGTGAGGTGGAACGCGGAGAATTCCTTCATATTGGCTACTTTGAGCAAGAAGTAAAAGAGCAAAACAGCAACACCTGTATTGAAGAGGTATGGGGCACCTTCCCTTCTTACACGCAATATGAAGTGAGAGCCGCTCTTGCAAAATGCGGATTAACGACAAAGCATATTGAAAGCCGCGTGTCTGTATTAAGCGGAGGAGAAAAAGCAAAAGTCCGTCTTTGCAAGCTGATCAACGAAGAAACCAACTTACTTGTTCTCGATGAGCCGACCAATCACTTGGATGTCGATGCAAAAGAAGAACTAAAACGTGCATTAAAGGAATACAAAGGGAGCGTCTTATTGATCTCTCACGAACCTGAATTTTATCAAGATGTAGCCACTGAAACTTGGAATTGCGAATCTTGGACGACCAAAGTATTATAGGCTTCAGATTGTTGACAAAGGGCTAAAATGATCTTTATTTTAGCCCTTTGTCTTCTTTTCAGCATGATAGAAAACCTTTGAAGTCTAGGAAGGACGAGTACCGGAGTGGAGCGAATTGAACATTCGTGAGCACCGGAACGCAGTCCTGACAAAGAATGCGAGGGTTTGTCTACACGCTGAGCCATATATGTGATGCAGATATATGGCTTTTTCTATTTAATGACCTGCTTGAATATTGATGAGATGCTTACGACCAATCAGCAGGATGATCATACCTAACAGAACGACAGCCGCCCCCACATAGTAAGGGGTGCTTGCTGTATAAGATTCAGCAAGTACGCCGGCAATCCAAGGAGCAATCGCGCCCCCAATAAACCGTACAGCACTGTAAGAGGATGAAGCAATGGAACGCTCAACCGGTGCTGATCCCATCACAGCGGTCGTGAGCACAGTATTGATCATGCCAAGAATACCCCCAGCAATGACAATTCCGCAGATGACGACGACTACATGTGAAGTCCAGATCCCAATACCGAATAAAATCACAGCAAACGAAGCAAACAGAACCACAAGAGAAGTCAATGTCCCAAGCTTGCGATGAATGACCGGCGCTGAGAAGACGGATGTCACAGCTAAAAATAGTCCCCATCCAAAAAAGACATAACCAAGACCATGCTCATCCAGATGAAGCACAAATGGCGAATATGCTAAAAGCACAAAGAAACCAAAATTGTATAAGAAAGCGGCAGATGCCATCGTTAAAAGCCCTTTATATTTTAACGCCCCGACAGCCTCGAATAATTTCACCTTTTTCTGAGGTTTTTGCATCGGTGGAAGCATAAACGTAATGGCTAAAAGAGCAACAAGCATTAATACCGCAACGCCAAAGAATGGTCCGCGCCAAGAGATCGTCCCAAGCTCTCCCCCAAGCAGTGGTCCAACCGAAATCCCAAGACCTAGTGCAGCCTCGTATAAAATAATGGCCTTCGCACTTCCTCCAACAGACACGCCAACAATGACAGAGAGAGCCGTTGAAATGAATAAGGCATTCCCGATGCCCCATCCACCTCTAAAGCCGATTAATTCGTTAATCGTTGAAGAGGTACCGCCTAAAGCAGAAAAGACAATAATAAAAATAAGTCCGATTAATAACGTCCATTTCGCACCAATCCGGCTAGAGAGAAAGCCGGTAAAAAACATCACAAAGCCGGTCACAAGTAAGTAGCTCGTAAATAAAAGAGAGACCTGACTTGGAGATGCATCTAATTGTGATGCAATGGCCGGCAAAATCGGGTCCACAAGTCCTATCCCCATAAATGAAATCACACATGCAAAGGCAACAGCCCAGACGGCCTTCGGCTGTCTAAGCAGACTTGTACGCTGTTTTAACACTTCTTCTTCCTTCATTCCATCAGAACCTTTCCTTCAAATGTTGACAAAATAAAATAAACACACAGAGGTGTTTATTTTTGTAATTGCTCAATTGCATGAGCCGCTTTATCTTTCATCGTTTCAAGATCCTTTTTAAAGGATTGAATCGTTTCAAGCTTTTTTGTAATCAATTGATGCTGCACAGTCAGCTGCGCATCCATATCTAACAGCTTCTCTAATCGTTCCTTCGGATCAAGCGACAGCAAATAGCCTTCTTTATTTAGCTCTAGCTGTTTTCCTATTTCCATAAACGATTGAAGCTCTTGTAAAGAAAAGCCGAGTACCTCTTTTGCCTGCATTACTTTCTCTAGTTCTTCCATGTCGTCCTCTGAGTACAGTCTGACACCGCCCTCTGTCCGCTTTGGTGCTGATAATAAACCAATCTCTTCATAGAAACGAATCGTCCGTTTCGTCAGCCCGCTTCTTTTCGCCACTTGATCAATTTTCATCCATTCCATTGCCAGTGCCTCCTGCTCATCAATTCATGATTTATTATACACCTTTATAACCTTAACGTAAACGTAAATGTTTGAGTTCTTGATTCTCTCGTGTTTTGATGTAAAGCAAAAAACCTGTAGAATGTTCTACAGGTTTCATATTAGGATTAACCCTCTAATTCCTCAATCATGATCGACAGTTCTGTCCAGCGGTCCATTGCTTGTTCTAGTTCTTCAGCAACGGCTTTTTGTTCGTCCATCAGCTCTTGAATTTTCCCAAAATCACTGCCTGCTTCTGCAATGCTGGCTTCAAGCTGCTGATGTTTTTCCTCTAATGCCTGAATCCGGTCTTCAATTCCGTCCCATTCAAGCTGATCTTTATAAGAAAGTTTTTTTCTCTTTTTAGGCGCCGCTTCTACTTGTTTCTCAACGGGCTTTGTCTCTGTCCGCTTCGCCTCTTTTTCTTGCTCCATGTAATCGCTGTAAGCACCTTGGTAGTGTGAAATGCGGCCATTTCCTTCAAAGACAAGCAGACGGTGAACCACTCGGTCTAAGAAATAACGATCATGCGATACGGTCATGACAACGCCAGGGAACTGTTCTAAATAATCCTCTAAAATGCTAAGTGTCTCCGTATCAAGATCGTTCGTCGGCTCATCTAGAAAGAGAACATTCGGTTCTTCCATTAAGACTTTCAGTAAATACAATCTGCGGCGTTCTCCCCCTGACAGCTTGCGAATAAACGTCCGTTGCATGGATCTTGGGAATAGGAACCGCTCTAGCATTTGCTCTGCTGTCACTATGGCGCCATCAGATGTCTTAACGATTTCAGCTGTTTCCTTGATGTATTCAATGATCGTCAGCTCTTCATCCATTTCCTTGTGATCCTGCGTGTAATAGCCAATACGAACGGTTTGTCCAATCGTCAATTGTCCTGAAGTCGGTTCAATTTTACCCGCTAGACAGTTGAGTAGCGTCGTTTTTCCGACTCCATTCGGTCCGATAAACCCAATCCGGTCGCCCGGCACGACTAAGTCTGTAAACCGCTCCACAAGGTTCTGGCCAGCAAAGGAAATCGACAAGTCTTCTGCCTCTATGACTTGTTTTCCTAGGCGATGGGAACCGATGGCGAAATCCAGCTCTCCCTTCGCATCAGGCCCTTTTTGATCCATCAGCTCTTCGGCTCTGCCGATGCGTGCTTTCTGCTTCGTCGTTCTTGCTTTTGCCCCTCTTCTCAGCCATGCAAGCTCGCGTCTGAGTAAGTTTTGACGCTTCGTTTCTTTTACCTGAGCTTCGGCTTCTCGTTCCGCTCTTTTTTCTAAAAAGACTTCATAATTTCCTTTATACGTATAGAGCTGTCCTTGATTCAATTCATAAATTCGATTGGCCACACGGTTGAGGAAATAACGATCATGCGTCACCAGAATGACAGCACCGCTGTATTGACTCAAATATCCCTCGAGCCATTCAATCGTTGCATTATCGAGATGGTTGGTTGGCTCATCTAAAATCAGCAATCCCGCAGGCTGAATTAAATTTTTAGCAATCGCGACACGCTTTTTCTGTCCGCCTGATAAGGCATGAACAGAACGGCTCACATCTTTGACGCCAAGCTTTGTCAAAATCGTTTTGGCTGACAGGTTCGCATCCCATGCGTCTTCCTGATCCATTCGATTTTGCATGCGCATGAGCGCCTCTTGTTTTGCTTCATTTTGCGGATCATGCTCTAAATCAGCGAGTGCCTGTTCATATGCCTTCATCGTTTGAATCATGGGTGCTGTTCCAGAAAAAATGTAATCGAGAATCGTTTCATCCCCGTTCATTTCAGGGTCCTGCTCAAGAAATTCGATATCAAGTGTCCCTGCCTTCGTGATGTCACCCTCCTCAAACGATTCAAGTCCTGCAATGACCTTTAGGAGCGTTGACTTTCCTGTTCCGTTTGGTCCAATCAATCCGATGCGTTCCTTTGGTTCTATATGAAAAGAAATATGATCAAACAGCGTTTTCTCGCCATAGGTTTTATATAATCCTTCAACATTCAATAAACTCATTTTTATCAGCCCTTACATAGATTCTTCCTTTATTCTAAATCAGCCAGTAGCAGAAAACTAGTTTTAAAAAACCTGCTGCTGAAAAGAATGTTTCCTTTTGCTGCTCGATACACTATGAAGAGGTGATCTAAAGATGGTAACCATTAGCTTATGTATGATCGTGAAAAATGAAGAGGAGGTGTTAGCGGACTGCCTCTCCTCTGTTCAAGACATTGTCGATGAGATGATCATCGTTGATACAGGTTCAACAGATCGTACGAAGGAGATTGCTCACTCCTTTTCAGCACAGGTACTTGATTTCGAATGGGTTCAGCATTTTGCCAAAGCCCGCAATTTCGCTTTCTCACGTGCAACGAAAGAGTATATTTTATGGCTTGATGCAGACGATGTTCTGCTAGAAGAAGACCGTCAAAAATTTCTTCAGCTCAAAGAGACACTCGATCCTTCGGTAGATGCCGTCTCGATGTTTTATCATGTGGGATTTGATGAAGACGGTCGGGTGAATTTTAAATATAGAAGAAATCGCCTAGTGAAGCGTGCCTTAAACTTTCAATGGTACGGAGCCGTTCATGAGTATCTTCAAGTGTATGGCAACATCTTTCCAGCCGATATCGCCGTCACACACCAAAAGCGTAAGAAAACAACCGCTGGTGAGCCTGGGCGCAACTTGCGAATTTATGAAGATATGCTGGCAAAGGGAGAGAACATGACACCCCGTGATCTCTTTTACTTTGCCAATGAATTAAGAGATAACAAGCAGCATGTCAGAGCGATTCGTTTTTATCATGAATTTTTAGCGACAAAACAGTGCTGGATTGAGGATGAAATTCGCGCATGCCAATATTTAGCCGACTGCTATTATGCGGTAGGTTTCGAGGAAGCGGCTTTATCCTCATTATTACGTTCTTTCTTATATGATCAGCCTCGGCCAGAATTTTGCTGCCGGATCGGGGATCATCTAAAAATTCAAAATAAACATCAGGCAGCGATCTTTTGGTATGAGCAGGCGCTGAAGGCTCCTGAAAACGAAGCAGCCTTCACACTCACACAGTATAAAACGTGGTATCCTCACCTTCAGCTTTGCTATTGTTATTATCAGCTCGGCAATTTGGAGAAAGCCAAAACACATCACCTTGCCTCCGCCGCCCATAACCCCACTCATCCAAGTGTGCTGTATAATGAAAAAATATTTACTAAATAGACATAGACTATCTATCGCCACATCCGCCTTCCATCTCTTGGCGGATGTCTCTTTTTAAGCACAAATTCGATTGTGGCGTTTAATACTTTAGTGATTTAAAGCGTTCTCCAACCAATTGACTAAATTATCATTTAAGCATATACTAACACTCGTCTTACGAAAAGATTTATCCATTAGGAGGTCAACATGAGTTCTTTATTTCGAAAAAAGTCTCTCGACCAGCTCATGCTTGAAAGTCAAACGAAGCGGCTCAGCCGATCGTTAAATACGTTTGATTTAATCTTGCTTGGCATTGGCTGCGTGGTCGGGACTGGTATCTTTGTGATTACGGGGGTTGCTGCTGCGAAAGATGCGGGACCTGCGATTATTATATCTTTTATTTTAGCTGCGATCGCATGCGCCCTTGCTGCTTTTTGCTACGCTGAATTCTCCTCGTCCATTCCTGTGTCAGGAAGCGTCTATACGTATTCCTACGCAACACTTGGGGAATTTCTCGCCTTCTTAATGGGCTGGGATCTCATGCTTGAATATGTCATTGCGCTCTCTGCTGTAGCAAGCGGATGGTCGTCCTATTTTCAATCACTGCTCAGTGGATTCGGTCTGCACATACCGAAGGCATTATCAGCTGCACCTGGAGCCGCTGATGGAGCCGTCTTTAACCTTCCAGGCGCACTCATTATTTTGCTCATCACCTTTATCGTCTCAAGAGGCGTCAAAGAAAGTACGAAGCTGAATAACATCATTGTGCTGATTAAAATTGCCATCGTCCTTCTCTTTATCATTTCTGGCTTTGCTTACGTCAAACCTGAAAACTGGACACCTTTTATGCCGATGGGCTTTCACGGCGTGATTGCTGGAGCGGCGACTGTCTTTTTTGCTTACCTTGGATTTGATGCAATCGCTAATGCGTCTGAAGAAGTCAAAAATCCTCAAAAGGCGATGCCAATCGGAATCATCGGTGCGCTCGGTGTTTGTACGATTTTATACATTGGTGTTTCATTCGTCTTAACAGGCATGGTTCACTATACGAAGCTGAATGTCAGTGACCCTGTCGCATTTGCTCTTCAAGTTGTTGGCCTGAATAGTGTGGCGGGCATTATATCCGCAGGTGCTATTATCGGGATTACGACAGTGTTAATTGCACTTGTTTATGCTCAAGTTCGCTTAACCTTTGCCATGAGCCGAGATGGACTCATGCCGAAAATCTTTTCAAACGTTCATCCAAAATCGAAAACACCGGTTGCCAACACTTGGCTCACAGGTGCTGTTGCGGCATGTATCGTTGGATTCGTTAACTTATCTACGCTAGCGAATTTAGTCAGCATCGGTACACTTGCAGCCTTTACGGTGATCTCTATCGCTGTGATCGTACTACGGAAAAAACATCCGAATATGAAGACAGCTTTTAAAGTACCTTTTGTACCTTACCTTCCCATTATTAGTGCGGTCATTTGTATGATATTGGCTGCTACACTGAAATGGGAGACATGGAGAGCCTTCCTGATCTGGGTGGCCATTGGTGTCGTTGTCTATTTCACCTATGCAAGACGAAAAAGCCATCTGAATGAAACAAATTAGAAAAGAGACACGGGGATTCCCGGTCTCTTTTTTTGCTTAAACCACGCTGTTTTTGACTGAATTTGAGTCCACCATATCTGGATCTAACACGCTTGAAATCGGTATGACAAGCGGTGAACAATCTCCATTGTCCTCTCCAAATCCTTGGTTCAATTTCATTGAGAGAAAATAATCGATCTGCTGATAAGGACCTAGCGTCAGTGATGCACCCCGATCCATTGCATTGATTTTAAAAGCACCGACATTGACGACTGAGGGTGAGAATAACATCACACGTCACTTCCTTTGAATGGGTTTAGCTGCTGGTGAAAAAGAGGCAGGTGAGTCCACTTGATCTCGATCATCTACATGGCTTTTTGTCCCGACAAAACCGCTCGCATCTCCAAAATTTTGTCCGTACCCCTGATTTTTTTTATCTGAGTTTTGCCACTCTGCTAACAAATTTTGTCCGACATTCACCGCCGATGCATTTTCAAAGGAATTAATTTTTAACATGAAAATATTAATATTGATATACGGAGTTGGTTGAACCACAGATAAACCTCCTTTTTATAGGTATATGCAAGCACCCATCAAGTATGTTAACAGGAGGTCTTCACATGGACTTCGAAAAAATGAAGCAGTGGATGGATATTGCCCAGCAAATGCATGGGGATGATTTTTGGAAAATGATCTTCGATGATGAGCAAAGATCTCCCTTTATGGCAAATGGTCCATCTCCCTTTACATTCACACAGCAGGATCAGCGCGGCCCAGATGCGTCGTTTCCACCAATCGACATGGTGGAAACCGCGACAGAAATTCAGTACTTAATTTATTTACCTGGCTACCGAAAGGAAGATGTACAAGTGTTATCATATGGTGAATATTTGGTTGTGAAAGGACAGCGTCTTTCCTTTTTTAATGAGCAGGATTTTCGCCAAAAGCAGGGGAAGTATGGTCCGTTTGAAAAGAAAATCCGGCTTCCAGAAATGATTCTTGGACAAATGAATGCGGCCTTTAAAGACGGTGTACTTTATATCAGGCTGCAAAAGGATGAAGGAAAAGCGACTGCTATTATCATAGATGACGAATATTGATACTCACGGCGTCGATTTGATCACGATCATCAATCGCTTCAATCGGAAGGATCGTGATCACGCCATCAGCATTCTGTTCCCCAAAGCCATTGTTCCTTTTGATCGTACTGCAATGATTGCGAACAAACGTCGAGCCAAACGTCATAGATGATCCTGTGCCAATCGAATTCGTTTTCATATGAGCAATGTGAATCTGAGTAGGCAGCATGTGCGTCTCCCCTTTCTTGTCATCTCTATAAGTATATATCTCACAGCTTTTCCATAGACTAGATCAAGGCAGAAGAAAAGGTTGTGGTCTACTTGAAACATTTCATTCTATCACTCTTTAAAAAAACTGAATCCAGTCCATCCCCCTCTGTCACCGAGCTGGAGAAAAGGCTCACCGCTCTCGAGCAAAAAATGTCCGCACCAGCTTCTCCTGTCTCAGAGGATACACACATTCATATCGAATCCCTGCATGTGGACAAAATTGATTACCATTTAGAGTTTGGGGAGCTTTCCATTGATCAGCTTCAAGGCAGGCTCAATATTGGGGCAACCTATTATACGCCAAAGGACACGCACATCAAAAAATCAGCACCTCCACCGAAGCCAAAAGAAACAAAAACACCGACAGTCTCGATTCGATCAAAGCCATCATCTTAACCCGCTCAGCTTTTAAGCACAATCGGGAGCCAGAAATACACCGCAAGGACAATCACCACAATACTCATGATATTTAACCAAAAGCCTGCCCTGACCATATCAGATATTTTCAGCACGTCCGCACTAAAGACAGCAGCATTTGGCGGTGTGGAAATCGGCAGCATAAACGCACATGAGGAAGCCAAAGCAGCCGCAGCCATTAACCCATAGGGCTCGATGCCAATCGCAAGCCCAAGCCCTACCGTAATCGGAATAATCATATTGGCAACAGCTGTATTTGACATAATTTCAGTCATAAACAAAATCGCTCCCGTTAAAATGATCAATAGCATGATATACGAAAGCCCATTTAAATGCTGTAGATTTTCCCCGATCCATCCTGTTAGATTGGTTTCTGCAAAGCCCGTAGCGAGTGAAAGCCCACCTCCAAACAAAAGCAACAGCCCCCATGGTAGCTGTTTCATATCCTGCCATTCTAATATTCTCTCTCCGTTTGTTGCTGGAATGAGAAATAACAGCATGGCACCGAAAATGGCGATAGATGTATCAGATACGGTGATTCCTCCAAACAAAAAGAGCTTAAAAATCCACAAAAACGCCGTCATAAGAAAAACACCAAACACCCATTTCTCCTCTTGTTTCATTTTCCCTAAATTCTCTAATCCTTTTCGAATGAACGTTACACTCATTTCACCTGTGTGCTCTACTTTGAACTGTACCTTGGTCAAATACAGAAATAAGAGAATGAGCAGATTCATCGCAACCGGAAAACCAAACAAAAACCACTCAAAAAACATAATTTCCCGATCTAATAGCTTTTTTGACATTGCAGCAAACACAGCATTTGGCACAGACCCAACAAGTGTTGCCAAACCACCAATTGACGCTGAATACGCAACCGACAATAAAATGCTTTTACTGAATCGCTCAAGAGATGGACCAGCTAAGATGTCATTAGCCTTGACCTCTTTAATCACAGCCAGTGCCACCGGAAGCATCATCAGGGCTGTCGCTGCATTTGAAATCCACATAGATAAAAAAGCAGTCGCAATCATGACACCTAATACAATGCGGTCACTTCGTGTGCCAATCACCCTTAAAATGTGTAAGGCCATTCTTCTATGCAGATTCCATTTTTCAATGGCAATTGCAATCATAAATCCTCCCATGTACATAAAAACGATCGGATCTCCATAAGCTCTTGATGTCTGTTCCATAGAAAGCCCGCCAAGTGTCGGCAGTAGGATGATGGGCAATAAAGATGTTGCAGGTATGGGCAGTGCTTCTGTCACCCACCATGTAGCCGTCCAAGCGGTAATGCCCAAGACTACCCTCGCAGCATAGGTCAATTCATTTTCAGGTATGAGAAAAAGAATGAGCAAGAAGAGTGCCGGTCCAAGAACAAGTCCAATCACATTCACCTTTTTATAAACGATAACAATTCCCCCTATTGAAAGCGTTTGTATATTTTTCTATTTTTTCACATTCGATGATCTCTTAAGAAATCCTTTAAATCATAAGAAAAAATGAAGATATCTTTCATAGAAACAAGCTATCATTTTCGTCCCTTTCCCAAAACCATGACATCGTGCCTTGGTCTATTTTCATAGGAGAAACTATACAAATCACGACCAATCACTGTAAAATATAGAGGATCTAATCAAAAATTGAGGTGTTTTTATTGTATACGGATCAACGAAAATCATTTTGGAAACAGAAAAAAGTCATGATCCCCATTCTTAGTATCATCGTAGTTGCTGCTGCTTTCTTTTTCTTAAAAGATTCTCTTTTTTCAAAAGAAAAAGAAGCTTTAAAAGCGGCTCAATCCTTTACGAAACAAATGGAGAAGAAAGACTTTACAAGGCTGGCTGATGAGGTAACAAGTGCGTCTTTGAAAGCCAATGACTTCTCAAAAAAACAACTAGCCGAAAAATACGACAATATCTTTAACGGAATTGGTGCTTATGATTTGAACATATCAAAGCTCAACGTCGAAAAACAGGACAAAGGAAATGGGTATCAATTTTCCTATGATGTGACAATGAAAACGTCATTGGGCAAGCTGCACAAGCTTTCTTACAAGGGCGTTCTCTCAGAAGAAGATGACAAATGGAAAGTCGACTGGAAGCCAAATCTCATCTTCCCGCAAATGGAGAAGGGAGATACCATCAAGGTCAAATCAGACCCTGCTGTCCGTGGAAACATCGTCGATCGAAAAGGGCGTACCCTAGCAGAAACAACTGGTGGAAGCGCACTTGGCATCATCCCAGGAAAGCTTGGCACAGGGGAAGAAAAAGAACGCAATATCAAAAAAATCAGCAAGGCGTTTGATTTAGATGAAGAACTAATCGACAATCAGCTGAAACAAGCATGGGTCACAGACGACACGTTTGTCCCGCTCAAATCAATGTTAGAACAGAAGCCGATTCCAAAGGATATAAAAGGCGTCACCTATCAATCGAAGGAAATGCGTTACTATCCTTATAACGAAGCCGCCGCCCATCTCACCGGCTATGTCGGGAAAGCAAATGCAGATGATATCAAAAGAAATCCGGCATTAAAAGCAGATCAAATCATTGGCAAAACCGGTCTTGAATTCACATTTGACAAAAACTTGCGCGGACAAGATGGCGGAAGCATTTTGATCGTCCATGATGAAACAGGCATTGAAGAAACATTGCAAAAGTCAGATCGACAAGATGGAAAAACAGTGAAGCTGACCATTGATGCCTCTTTACAGAAAAAAGCCTATGAACAGCTGAAAGGTGAAAAAGGGGCCGTCACGATCATGAATCCATCATCGGGGGATCTATTAGCGCTTGTCAGCGCCCCTTCCTATGATGTCAATCTTATGACAAATGGGATCACACCTAAGCAATATCAGGCATACAGTGAAAACCCAGATCTCCCATTCCAAGCCCGGTATGCGAGCCGGTATGCACCAGGGTCTACATTCAAAACCATTACAGCAGCCATCGGGCTGGAAACAGGTGTCACAAAGCCTAATAAAGTACGCACCATCCATGGACTGAAATGGCAAAAGGATCAATCTTGGGGCAATTATCGAATTACACGGGTTCACGATAAAGAAAACGTAAATATGGTTGATGCCCTCGTGTACTCAGATAATATTTACTTCGGACAGGAAGCACTGGAAATTGGCAAAGACACCTATGAAAAAAAAGTGAAAGCATTTGGGTTTGGTGAAGATTTGCACATGCCATTTACAATGAAACCAGCACAAGTATCAAACGACGGCATTCAATCGGACATCTTACTTGCTGACTCAGCATATGGTCAAGGAGAATTACTCATGTCACCGATTGAACAATTACATGCCTATTCTCCATTTGCAACAGGAGGCAAGCTTGTCTATCCTCGAGTCGTTCAAGATGAGAAAACAGCATCACCAAAACAAATCATCAAAGAAGACTCGGCAAATACAGTGAAAAACGCGCTCACTCAGGTCGTGACGAGTCCAAACGGTACAGCTCACTCCTTACAAATTGAAGGAGCTGATATTGCCGCTAAAACAGGAACGGCAGAGCTGAAAAGCAAACAAGGAGCGACAGACGGTTCTGAAAATGGATTTTTACTTGCTTTTAATCCTAAAAAAGAAGATTACGTCCTCGTCGGCATGATTGAAGGTGTAAAAAATCGCGGTGGTAGTGGACTCGTTATTCAAAAAATGAAGCCTGTCATCGCAACTTTTTATAAGTAACCATTTAGAGACACAAGCGCTTGTGTCTCTTTTTTCTAAATCATGACAATTTGCTATTGTTTTATAGTTCACCTTATGAATAAAATGAGAAGAATGCAAAATAGAAAACAGTTGAATGAAAGGAGGAAGTCTCATTGGCTATTGCTGCTCGTACAAAGGATAAACCTCAAAATTCTGTCACTGGATCAACGGTTTATCCCATTTTATTGATTATTGGCATTTGCCATATGCTCAATGACACTTTGCAAGCCGTTATTCCTGCCATGTTCCCTATTTTAGAACGCTCAATGGGGCTGACCTTTACACAATTAGGGCTGATTGCCTTTACATTAAATATGGTCTCCTCCGTGATGCAGCCCGCTATTGGGTGGTACACAGATAAAAGGCCGATGCCTTATGCACTCCCGGTTGCTTTATTTTCTAGTGCTGTCGGTATATTCGGGCTTGCGTTTGCGCCTTCCTTTGCCACCATCTTGCTTTGCGTTGTCTTTATCGGACTCGGCTCTGCCATTTTTCATCCAGAGGGTTCCCGCGTTGCCAACATGGCAGCTGGTCCAAGACGAGGACTTGCACAATCCATCTATCAAGTAGGCGGAAATACAGGTCAAGCCTTTGCTCCGCTGATCGCTGCTTTAATGCTCGTCCCTCTCGGTCAGCCAGGCGTGGCTTGGTTTACGATTGTTGGAATGATAGCTGTCGGTTTCCTTCTTTATATTTCAAGATGGTACGCAGGAAGACTTCAAACCATTCGAGCTCAAGCGAAAAAAGCTCCACCAAAAGCTGCAAGATCTGAACTTCACCGTAAGTCAGCACTCACAGCACTTGGCATTATCGTCTTTCTCATCTTTGCCCGCTCTTGGTATGGAAATGCGATATCAAATTTCTATGCGTTTTATGCGATTGAACAATATGGATTGACGATTAAAGAATCACAGACTTATATTTTCTTATTTCTCATTCTAGGTGCAATTGGGACTTTTTTAGGCGGGCCGCTTGCAGACCGCTTCGGCAAGAAAACGGTGATTTTAATTTCCTTATTGGCATCCTTTCCACTTGCCTTGCTGCTGCCATTTGCCGGACCTGTTTTTGCCTATGTTTTACTTGGACTGATTGGAGTCATTCTGACGTCAAGCTTCTCTGTCACAGTCGTTTATGCTCAAGAACTATTTCCCGGGAAAATTGGCACAATGTCTGGTTTAACGGTTGGACTTGCGTTTGGTATGGGTGCAATCGGATCGGTCGCTCTAGGCTCATTCATTGATGCCTTCGGTTTAACGCCTACCATGATCGGAGTCGCCTTTTTACCGATATTAGGCATCCTTGCATTCTTACTACCTAGCGATCAAGCCATCTCCAAATGGAATGAATCATAAAAAGGAGAAAACCGCTCAGTGATTGAGCGGTTTTTTCATATCTCATAAAAATGCGTATCAGGTACATGCTTCTTTGCAATAAACCCTTGCTGGAATTCCGGAAAGACCTTTTGCACCTGTTTGATTTTTTGATGAACCAAATCGGCATATGGAATATATAGATGATCCACAAGCTTTTGTTCTGTCATATAGTAATACCAATTCAGATTAAAGGTATTCCCATCAATGATCGTAAAGGCAGAAAAATGATAGAACAAGAGTGGACATTCGTCGAGATACATTTCCCCTTTCACAACTGAAAGCTTGTAGTTTTCAATATTCCAAATCGCGGCATTGGCTCCTTTAGATGTCACCACATGGACCCCTTCAAAATCATCGATCCATCTTTCAACATACCGCTGATCTCCATACGTCTTATTTTTTGTATCCATTTCGACTGTACAGTGTGCAAGACAGTTTTCCTTCCATTGTGTGACCGCCCGTTTGGCAACGTCTGTGTTGCGGCAGCCGACAAATCCAGTATTGAAGCGGCCAGATAACTCATAAAAGTGATAGAACCGCTTGGAATTCATATGATCCGTCAAAAATAAATGAGCGAGTGGATTCTCTGCAAATATCGCCTCTGGATCATGATAAAAATACAAATCCGTATCCAAATGGGCGAGATAATCCGCTTCTGAGGACTCAAGGATTTTGAGCAAAAAAACGGGCTTTAACGTCCAGCAATACTCATGGAACGTCCGATCATCCTTTGCCTTTCGCAGCGTCTCATCTTCAATATCTTCAAGCTGTTCATATTGAACGTGCGGATGAGGAAATTCGCTTAACACCTTGTAAGCCAAAGGGTCTGCACATAGAACAGACAACTTGAATGAATGAGCGGTTTGTTCAAGCGAATGAATCAGCGCCAAAAGCTTAAAAACATGGGTATTCGACACAATGGTTGTAAAATGATAAGATGCCATCTACAACACATCCACTTGAAACAAATCAACGCGTAATAGCTCTTTTGTCAGCCCTTGAATGGCTTCTACAAGCACTGTGCAGCCATATTCCTGCCGCGCAAGCTGCGCTGCCTCTGACAGCTTTTTCAAAGGGACATGTCTAGCGGTCAGCTGATCTTTTTTATCCCGTTTGACGCCTACGTTCCGCTCCGTGATCAAATGAAGCAGCTCTAAAAAATAAGAGAGCAGACCATCGAATACCGGATTTTCACGTAGCTGCCGAACCTCTTTCACAATGTCATTTGTGACGGTGTGAGAAAACGGACCAGAGAAAGCCAAATGGACATCAATGGCATCAATATTGTTGTACTTCTCGCACATATACAAAATGTTATATTTGATGTCATCAAATGACGTTAAATTACTTGGATGCTCCTGATGCACGCTCATGATATCCTCTCGCAATTCAAAGGAGAGACCAAGCTGATGCAGACGAATTCCTAAATCATAATCCTCAAACCCATACCGAACGATCTGTTCATCAAACATCCCGAGCGCGATGACATGCTTGCGTTTGACAGAGGAGTTATTCGTAATAAAAAATCGCCACGGCAGCTCATAAGAGCCTAAATCATAGTTGTACGTGCGCAAAATGTCTTTGAGGATATCAATAAACTCAGACTGCAAATCGAAACTTTTCTCTAGAAATGCACCATTTTCAACTTCCTTCATTGATAAAAGAGGCGTTTTATCATTCATTTTCCGCTTATACAGGCCTTGCTTTTTCAACCGATTGATATGATCCTGATCAAATGCTTCGTAAAAATAACGATAAATCCGCTTCCAGCATACACCACAAATGACAAGGTCCTCATGATCAGCATGTGCCTCCGCATGCTTTTGAATAAATTGCGGCTCTGCCAGCATATCGCTGTCATGGAATATCAGCAGGTCTCCCTCCGCCTCGCGAATGGCATGATTGCGCCCCTTGGCTATCCCTTGATTGACAGGAATACGCACCTTTTTAAACGGGAAATTCACCTCAATGTTCTCAAGCATTTCCATCGTGCCGTCCGTTGACCCATTATCAGTGACAATGACCTCAAACGGAATATCCGTATTCTGAAGCGTTAAAGAAAAAAGACTCCCTTCTAAACGCTCCTTGGCATTATAGCTCGGAATAATGACGCTTACCTTTGGCTTCTCATTCATGCGTCATCCTCCTCCAATTTGGCATAGCCGTTAAACAGCGGATCGACCTGCTCAACAGATTCAATCACATGGCGCAGCACGTTTCGATAGGCTTCTTGGAAAAACGGCAGATCATCTCTCCCTTTTTCATGAATTTGCTGCATCTCATCCTTGCTCACGATGCGAAAGCCGCTGAAATGATAGCAAATGAGCGGTTGCCCATCCTCCAGCAAAATCCGTCCATTTTCTTCCCGATAGGAATGCTGCCCATAGTTCCAATGACCAATATTCACGCCTTTTGTTTGGATATCCTCCACTTTTTCAAACAGCTTCGGCATATGATCGAGATATCCTTGATCTCCAAACTTGCCTTCGCCCGGTGCATTTTTGCATTCCTTCAAGCATTCTTCCTTCCACCAGCTGAGGCATTTTCGTCCGGCTTTATCTCCTTTAAAATGCAGGAAGCCAGAATTATAGCGACCTAAAAGCTTCTGAAGCATCTTCACTTCCTCAGGATCAAAGCTCGGAATCACAATATCCCCTCTCGAAAGTAAAACAGAGGCATCCGGCTGATGTTGAAAAATCACTTGCGGGCTCTCATAAAAAAATAAATCCGCATCAAGATAGGTTACTCCTTCTGCCTGCTCCTGTTCAAATAACCACTCAATCCACATCGGTTTTAATGTCCAGCAATATTCCGAGGCATCCCGTTCCTCTTTTTTCTCCAGCAGCTCCGGCGTTTCGAGCTCCCGTACATGAACAAGATCAACATGAGGAAAATTCATTTTTTGAAGCAGATCAAATGCAGCATCATCCATACATAACGTCTTGATGACAGCATCATCTTCTACTTGCTTCAATGACAAGAAAAACGCAATGGCTTGATAAAGTCTTCCACTTGATAGAACCGTACAATATATGCTGTTCATCTACTTACACCTCTATTTTTGAAAGAATTCGCGGTACCATTTAATCGTCTTCTCTAAACCTTCATCAATCGAGTAGTCTGGCTTCCAATCAAGCAGCTTTCTCGCCTTTTCTGCCGACAAATATTGATGCTTTATCTCATGCGTTCCTTGGTTTAAAATACGAGGCTTCAGTTCACTGCCCATTGCCTTTAAAATCTTATCTACGAGCTCAAGAACCGTCAGCTGAATTTCATTACTAAAGTTAAAGGCTTCTCCAGCGAGCCCTTTTTCCTCCATCTTCTCAGCTAGCAACAAATAAGCCTTAACCGCATCTTCAATGTAGAAATAATCACGAATAAATGTCCCGTCACTTCTAATTTCCGGCGCTTCTCCTTCTAGCACAAGCTGGATGGTTTGCGGAATGATTCTGTTGAAATTTAAATCCCCGCCCCCGTATAAATTGCCGCAGCGCGTAATACAAACTGGAAGACCATATGTGTTGTAATACGTATGAGAAATTAAATCTGCACAGCTCTTTGATACATCATACGGATGTTTCCCATTTAGCGGCATGTCTTCATCGTATGGAAGCTGCTCCTGATCGCCGTATGCTTTGTCACTTGATGCCACGATGACTCGTTTGATCAGCGGCTGTCTTCTGCACGCCTCAAGCACATTCCATGTCCCTAAAATATTGGCTTCAAATGTAGAAATAGGGTGTCTATTTGCGACCCCAACAATGGCCTGCGCCGCCAAATGGAAGACGGTATCAATTTCGTATTCTCCTAACGCACGTTCAATCGTTTGCATATCCTCCAATGCACCTTGCACCACATTCATCTTTTCAAATTGACTGCCTTGATATAAATTCGACCTTGGCACCTGATCACGCACAAGTCCCGTCACGTTTGCCCCTTGATCAATCAATTCCTTGACGAGATAGCTTCCCAATAGTCCTGTACATCCAGTCACAAATACGTTTTTCCCATTCCAAAATCCGCTCATGCCGTCACCAAACCTTCCATGGTTGTTTTCCATTTGTCCACATGCCATTGATTTCCTTCAGGTTCTTATACGTATCGATCGCTGTCCAAAATCCGTGGTGCTCATAAACCGCAAGCTCTCCATCATTCGCCAGATTTTGAAGAGGCTCCGCTTCAAACACGCATTGATCATCGTCTGTCAAATAGTCAAATACCTTTGGAGACAACACAAAAAATCCTCCATTGATCATCCCGATACTGTCTGTCTTCTCAGAGAAGGATTGTGCCATCCCGTTATATACCTTCAACGTCCCGTACTGTGACTTCTTTTCAATTCCTGTGACAGTCGCAGCTGCCCCAAGATCCTGATGACGCTTCAGCAGATGAAACATATTGACATTGGCAAGTCCATCACCATACGTCATCATGAATGTTTCATCCCCAATGTAGTCCTGTGCCTGCTTTAACCGTCCGCCTGTCATCGTATTCTCGCCTGTATCTAAAAAAGTGATTTTCCAGTTCTCTGACTTTCCTAAAAGCTTCATTTCCCCTGTCGCCATATCTAGCTTCATGCTGTGATGCCGCCAGTCGTAGTTCAGGAAATACTCTTTGATCTTCTCTCCTTTATATCCAAGCAATAAGATAAACTCATCTACTCCGTAATACTGATAGATTTTCATAATATGCCATAGAATAGGCCGATCTCCGATCATAGCAAGTGGTTTAGGAAGCGCTTGTGTGACCTCACTCATTCTCGTTCCCTTTCCTCCGCAGAGAATGACTGCTTTCATCTTCTCCCCTCATCTCTCTATGAAAAATTTTTGATTGAAAACCTTATCTTTATGCGGAAAATCAGTACATGTACCCTCATACTTTGTCCGACTTCAGGTTTTGAATCTACTCTATTCATATGTCGAAATGAGAGAGGATGCCACCTAGCATTTAACTATTTTTACAAATAAAAAAAGAGCGAGATTTGTATTCTCGCTCTTTCAAAGTTTAAATTGTATATTATCAGGGTAGATGGTATGATAAACATGTGCATCAACAGCACAAACAGCCTCTTTTTATCAAGAGACTACTAGATGGGATGAATTCAAGTGGCAGCTTGCTTCATTCTCAATATGAATCACGGAGGTGAATTCCCATGGCACAAAACGTACTTTGTGAAGTGAACTCTTGCCGTTTTTGGGCTGATAACAGCTGTACGGCTTCTACCATTAAAATTGGTAAAAACACAATGACTGATGTGACTCGCAATACTGAAACTGATTGCGAAACATTTGAAACAAAATAAGTGATTTTTCTGAGATGAAGGAACTGGCAGGTTCCTTCTTTTCTTTTATCATTCTATCAAGAATGATAATTATTATCAAGTGTTTTTCCATAAACATTTCTCGGGAAATAATGACACGATATTTCTCCATTCGTTGACGATTTTCACTCCTTTTTCTATACTCAACATATCCGAAGAAGAAAAAGTGGTGACCAATCAATGGATTTTACGATACGTTTTCTATCATTCTTTGTCGTAGAAATCGAAGGCAAAGATGAACAAGCAAATAAACGGTTCAAGCATTATCAAACATTAGATCAAGAGGAATTTGAACAAAGTGAGCTGAAGGACTTTTTAGATGGTGAGCTAAAAAAAATCGTCAAACGAAAAGTGGACAGACACCCTAAATCTGAACAAGTACCAACCAAAATTGGCCGGTTCATTGTCGAACCCGGTCATGAACTCGATTCAAATCCAAACTACAATTTATTTCATCAAACGAGATTTGCCGATACAAAAGAAGTATTTAATGAATGCAGTGAACAGTTTGTTCGCACGTATTTAGATACAAGTGCTGTCAGAGGCGGCGTTTTTTTAGTTGCGTCTGCCGTTCCTAAAAAGTACTTCGATGACTCCTTTGTCTTTATTATGAAATGCGATTTTGAACAGAAAGTTGCTTCTATCGCTGATACATCTACCTTGATCAAAAAAGTAGAAATGGCGATTACAACAAAAAACATGAAATCAATTCAATACCCTTTTATGCCAGAAGAGGGCATGACAGAGGAAGCTGAAGTGAAAATTCACCAATCCTCACATGCTCGTTATTTTGAGGACTTTCTGAAATTCGTCGAATACGGAGAATCTATGCCTGAAATCATGAAATCACAGGTTATGAACATGGTGCAGGAACAAGTATTTGAAACATTACAGGATGAAAGTGAAGAATTAAAGCAGTTCGAAGAGGATCTTGAAATATGGGAAGCGAGTGAAAAACGAGAAATTAGAGAAACACTCGATACAGAACAGGTCACACTAGCAGCTTCTCACATTGTGGAACAAACCCCTGACATCACAATGAAAATGCGTCTAGGTGAAACAGAAATCAAAGGACTTTTAGCCGACTTTGGCCACTTGATCCATATTGCGAAGGTCAACAATCGATATGTCGTGCTCGTCGAAGCAGACCAAATTGTCTTCGAAAAAGGAAGCACACCTGTTGAATTCCATAAACCAAATGGATTAAAAGAGGTTGTCAGCCAGCTCACGCAAAAAGCCTACGATTCAGACTTAGAATAAGAGAATATGACTGCCTCCTGCGATCAGCTGCATGAGGCAGTTTTTTTATATAACGCTTTATTTTTTACACTGCACTAGAAGAAACATGCTGCCCGCCTCTTACCCACATGCTGACAAGCATTAAGCTTATGATGAGCATCAACCAAAAGACGCTGTTTGTTCCGAAAAACTGAATCAACGTATACCCGCACAAAGGCCCTAAAGCAGCCCCCATATCTTGAACAAAAGAATAGCTGGCGAGAAAGCGGTTCTTATCTGTTTGAGCAGAGGCTTTTTGAAAGGCAAGTGTATCGGTGAACGTTGTGACAATCGTTGCCAGCAGCTGAATCAAAAGCAGCATCAATAGGAACCAGCCGCTTACCTTCAGCATGACCCCAAGAAAACTGAGCCCTCCAAATGAAAGAAACATCCAGCATAGCATTCGTTCCTTCATCACAAGCCGATCAAACCATTTGCCCGTTCTCGGTGCCACAAATGGTTCCCATCCCCACCTAATTGCTTGAAGCACACCGCTTAAAGCCGAAGCTCCGATGACAAAGCCAAACAGAGTCAATTGATCCTGGTCAATCTTTGCTTCAATGACATGACTCAGCGTGGATGCGAATAAACCTTGAATGATCAGTGCGATCAGCATGCCTGTTATCAGTACTTTTACAACATCTCGTGTAAACCACTTTTGTTTGATGCCATGATACACCTGCGTGCCTTCTCTCTTTTCAATTTCATCCAACGATACATAAAAAATGCATCCCATCAATGTAAGTAAACCAAAGACTAGCGTCATGGACTGGAAGCCGATCAAGCTAGCAAAGATTCCGCCAAATAACATGCCAAATAAACTACCAAGCCGGTAAAGCCCATTATAAAGCCCCGTCAAATGTCCTTGTGAGCCTTCGTCCATTTCAGCCAAAACCCTCATCCCGCTCATTCGGAGTAATGTCCAAGCGAGACCCCATGCGCAGCGGCAGATAAGCAGCAGCCAAAAGCCGCTCATCCCATATAATATCGTGGTCACTGACGCGATCAAAATCGCGATCAATACACCCGTCTTCATTGGGATATAGCGATAGAGCCACCATACGACAGGTGCTAGCGGGATACGAATGAATCGGTTGATGGACAGCAGTAACCCGACCTCCCAAATAGATGATAAACCAATCTCTTTCCAATAGACCGGGAGAACAATATAGAGCATTGAATCCCCAATAAGTGCAAATGCTGTGATGAGCGATATTGACACAACTTGCTTTTGACGACGATCCATTTTTTCTTCCCCCTTCGCTACCTTTACGATAAGGGATGCCTTATAATAAATCTAATGAATGTTTTTGATTGTTTTATCAAAATAATTGATAGGTGGTGCGAAGTTGAATTTACATGCCCTTCGGATTTTTGCAAAGGTCGCAGAGACAAAAAGCGTCACACAAACTGCCGACGCACTATCTTTGACACAGCCAGCTGTGACGGCTCAGCTTAGAAGCATTGAACGAGAGATCGGGTTTCGCCTTTTTAAACGAAACGGTCGGGGCATTGCGCTCACAGAAATGGGAAAGATGCTGTATCCTTATGCCCGGCAAGTGTTTGAGGCTGAAAAGGAAGTAGAATATCAGATCACGCTATTACAAAACGGGAAGAAGGGGCGCCTCCGCATCGGTTCTACCTATGTACCACTCAACTTTTTACTGCCTGATTGGCTGGCTGCTTTTAAAACGTCATCACCACAGTCAGAAATCGAATTAAAAAGCGGAAATTCCGCTCAAGTGATAGAGAGCCTGCTTCAATATGAATCAGATGTCGCCATCGCTGTAATTGAAGATTTGCATCATGAGGAGATCGTTACCTCTCATTTGACGAATTTAAGCTATGATTTTATTGTGCCAGCAGACCATCTGTTGAACGGAAAAACCGTTCCGCTAGAGCGCCTGAGTCAGGAGCCCTTTTTAATGCGTGAAGAAGGCAGCTCCACTAGAGATAAGCTCTTTTCCCTGTTCACCTCGAAAGGAATTAAAAAACCGACTGTTGATTTACAATTCAGCGGTGTTCATGAAGCGATTCAAATGATTAAAGCTGGCTATGGGATCACACTTGTTCCCCGTGATGCGGTTCAAGGCAGTCTCAAGCAGAAAGAGATTGGGCGTGTATATATCGAAGGCATAGAAATCGTCAGACCTGTTGTGATCTGCAAACGGGCGAATGACCTTGAAGAAAATAGAACCGTGGATGCCTTCCTGCAAATGAAAGATATCGGTCCATTTAAGGAGCCGGCTGCAAATTAAAAAGGTGCCTGCATGAGAAACAGGCACTTTTTTCTATTCTACTGGCTGCACGATGTCATACGGTACAGCCTTTGAGGCTTTCACTAATTGTTCTGGTGTGATCAGTATTTCATTTCCCCATTCACCTGCTCCAACGCCTAATATTTCCTCCTCTAATAGCGAAGCTTCGATGATGGTGCGGAAGCCTTCTGGCTGCCAGCAAAACGGCGGTATTGAGCCAATTCGGTAGCCTGTCACTTCTAGAACCTTCTCTGGTGATGCCATTTTAATATTACGAGAGCCAGCCGCTTTCTTTAGTTTCCCTGACTTAATATGCTGGTCAGCGCCAACCATCACAAGCAGCTGCTCTCCTTCCCCTGTTTCAAAAATCAATGTTTTGATCATTTGTCTTTCGCGAAAACCAAGGGCTGCTGCTACATTTGCGGCTCCCTTCTCTGTTTCGGAAGAAAATGTTTTGATTTCATATGGGATACCGTGTTTGTCCAAAAAGTCATGTGCTGGTAATGTTTTCATTGATTGAACCCCTTTCCTTACGATGTGTTTCATTTAGCTTATCACAATCCTCTCATACTTAAGATGTATTTTTGAATGAAAATCCTCTGGGTACTTCATCACCATGGTATACTGAACTTGTTTTTGGAAAAGAAGGAGTCGATTGGATATGGGAAACAAGTTTTGGTGTTATACAGGCAGTAAAAGCCTTCTCATGCTAAGTGATATTCTATTTTTGATGACGATTACGTTAGTTATTTATCAAGATACACAATCTGTTGCCTATGCTGCTGTATTTCCGCTCATAAGAACGCTATGTCAGCTATTGGCTGGGCTCATCTCTCCTGTTTTGACCGCTCACTTTCACGCCGATCGTCTATTGAAATGGGTCCCTCTTTTACGGATTGGGATGCTCGTCGTGTTCACGACACAATTTCATTTCTTTCAGCAGCATCTGATCTGGCTATTTAGTGCGTTCATTTTAATTTCCATCACTGGCGGGTTCATTAGTCCTTTATTACAGTCCATCATGCCGATGCTGGTGCCAGCAAATCAGCTTGTGAAAGCGAACAGTACAGCCTCCATTTTTCATCAATCTGTTCAAATTGCCGGCTATTCGTTCACTGGAATGCTTGTCCTATTGATTGGGCCATTTTATTTAATGTGGGCCTCTTGTTTCATGATTGCGTTGTCTTATCTATTTATCATCCCTGTTTTTTCTCTACTCAAGCAAGAAGACACGGTTCAAAAAGCAAATACGAAGAACAGGTTCAAGGATGGCTGGATGATCATTTGGACAAACAAAACGGTTCGCACCCTGACCTTCATGGATGTTTCTGAAAATATTGCAGGTGCTTTGTGGGTCGGACCGGTTACGCTTGCCTTTGTCACACTTGTTTTAAAGGAAGGTGGAGAATGGTGGGGATTTATCAATGCTGCTTATTATATAGGTGCCATTATAGGCGGGATCTTGGCTACATGGTTGAGCCGATTTATTCAAAAAAAGCTTCTCCTCTTTATGGCAGCAGGCTCTTTTATTTATGCAGTGCTGACCATTCTATTTGCGCTGAACAGCCTCCCGTGGCTTGCGTTGCTGCTTTGTATTTTGATGGGGCCTGCCTATCAAATTCGGGATGTTTCACAGCAAACCATTCTTCAAACGGAAACACCAGTCCATGATTTATCAAAAGTGTATTCGGCTCAATACGTCCTCTCTTCTATATCTGTCAGTTTATCTATTTTCTTTGTTGGATTGATTGCGGATACATTCGGAACGAGATTTGTGTATTTGCTAGGCGGTCTATTTGTGCTTGTCTGTTCCGGTATTGCCATCCTCGCTTTTATAAAGCAGAAAAAAGAGAGCGGCTGATTCATGCAGCGGCTCTTTTACTTTTCCTTTAACATCGCGAACATATCACGTGCCATCGCTTCTAAAATATACACAACGGGCGTCTGTGTCGTAATATTAGCTCTGTGAACCCGTTCGTCTGTCACGTAATAAGCAATATTTAAATCAGAAATGCGCGAAACCGTACAGTGCTGATTGTTTGTAATGCTAATGATTTTGCTTCCTTCTCTTTTTAACTTCGAAATATGATCAATCGTAATACTGTTCTCCCCTGATACAGACAGCACAATGGTGACACTATTGTCTAAATACTGCATATTCATCGGGAAAAACGGATCATTGATGTAAAATGAAAATTTCTCAAGACTTGAAAAGTACCTCGCCCCATACTGCGCCAAAATGCCAGAGCTGCCAGTGCCAATAAACAGCACATTTTTTGCATCGGCAATGAGTCTTGCTGCCTCTTTAATTTTCCCCTCAAAGTCCCCTTTTAGTGTTCGTTCAATAAATTCATACAGAAAGTGCTGGGTGCTTTTTAAAGTAGGTGTCTGCTCTGCTTCTAAATACATTTTAAGCTTCACTTTAAACTCTGAAAAGCCTTCACAATTTACTTTTCGGCAAAAGCGAAGGACAGACGAGGTGGATATATGGGCAGCATCTGCTAAGTCCCGAATTCTCATATACACGACCTTTTCACTGTTTTCCATGATGTATCGGTATAAAGCGCTTTCTAGTTCATTAAAGCTGGAAATAACCTCACTTGAAAACATCTGACTTCCCCTTTCTCCAACAGCATGTCACAATGTGTTTCTTTTATGTAACAAATCTCTAAATAGGGCACCCTTGCCTAAAGACGCTGAAGTCATTTACGCACGAGATGCTCTCACGATAAGCTATAGATGTACAAACAAAAGAATGGGCTTTTCTCTATTATAACATTGCGCGTTACATTATTCGGAGGTGCAGAACATGGCAAAAGGATTAAAGGTTGTCACAATTGGCGGAGGATCAAGCTATACACCAGAGCTTGTAGAAGGATTTATTAAACGGTACGATGAATTCCCGATTAGCGAGCTTTGGCTTGTCGATATTGAAGCGGGAAAAGAAAAGCTTGAAATCGTCGGAGATCTTGCAAAACGAATGGTGAAAAAGGCAGGACTTCCAATCGAGGTTCATTTAACATTAGATCGCCGGAAAGCGCTTGCGGACGCTGATTTCGTCACAACACAATTCCGTGTCGGACTTCTCGAAGCACGTATGAAGGATGAACGCATTCCTTTAAAATATGATGTCATTGGTCAAGAAACGAATGGTCCAGGAGGTCTATTCAAAGGGCTTCGCACCATTCCAGTCATTCTTGATATTGTGAAAGATATTGAAGAACTGTGCCCAAACGCATGGCTTGTGAACTTCACAAATCCAGCGGGTATGGTTACAGAAGCCGTACTTCGCTATTCAAACCATCGCAAAGTCGTTGGACTATGCAACGTGCCAATCGGCATTCGCATGGGAATTGCCAAAGGGCTTGATGTCGACGCAAGCAGAGTCGAGGTCAGCTTTGCTGGATTGAACCATATGGTCTTTGGACTCAATGTATTCTTAGATGGCAAAAGTATCATGGATCAAGTCATCGAAGACATGGCAGATCCAAACTCCACGATGTCGATGAACAACATTCATGCCATTCCGTGGGATGCTGATTTCTTAAAAGGGCTTGGCGTGATTCCATGTCCATATCACCGCTACTACTACAAAACAAGTGATATGCTGGCTGAAGAAAAGAAAGCAGCAGAGAATGAGGGCACTCGTGCAGAAGTCGTTCGTGCACTAGAAAATGACCTGTTCGAGCTGTACAAAGACCCTGATCTTGATATCAAGCCGCCACAGCTTGAAAAACGAGGCGGTGCCTACTACAGTGATGCAGCTTGTAACTTGATTGCATCCATTTATAACGACAAGCACGACATTCAGCCTGTGAACACGATCAACAATGGTGCCATCAGTGACATTCCAAATGATTCTGCTGTTGAACTGAACTGTGTCATCACAAAAGACGGCCCTAAACCAATCGCTGTTGGTGAAATGCCAGTCGCAGTCAAAGGACTTATTTCTCAAATTAAATCCTTTGAACGTGTTGCCGCTGAAGCAGCCGTGACAGGCGATTACAACACAGCACTTGTCGCAATGACAATCAACCCGCTCGTCCCATCAGATGCCATTGCAAAAAGCATCCTAGATGAAATGCTAGAAGCACACAAAGAATATTTACCACAGTTCTTCAATAAAGTAGAAGCATAAAACAGAACCGCACTTGTCGACAAGTGCGGTTTTCTTATTTCTCTGTAAACAACTGATCCATCTGAGAGCGGTCATAGTCTAATAGCCAGTGCTGTAGATCAAAAGCATATCTGACAATTTTCAAAGCACGATCCCCTGCTTTTTCTAATACAACTGATTCTTCTCCTAATGACCAATCTGCCACTTCAAAGCGAAGCCCAAAAGGCCGCCCATAAAAAAGAGGCGGCGTGAGGACAAGATCAGGAAAATGACTTTTTAAAAAACTATCGGTTTGATCGCTCATGTCATATCCTTCCATTGGTTTTATTTCTTATTTTACCGTTGAAACTGATGGAAACACAATTGGAAATAAACTGTCATTTCTTATATGATAGAAAGAGATGGAGGTGTGACCAATTGAAAAAATGGTTTTTACAGGTGTTCCTCACAGCATTGATCACCATGTGGATACAGGCTGGACTTGATCAGGCGAACTTCATTCATATCACCAATGTATGGGTCGATGTCAGCAGCTGGATCTTGATCTTCTTTGTCATCTACGCACTTTTTGAATGGACAGCTCACGTTTTAGCAAAACGGAAAACCGTTCATCGCTAAACATCTCCTTTCATAGAGATGTTTTTTGTTGAAATTCTTCTTGCACAAGTTCATGGATGACGCCCATTCCTGCTTGGCTACCAGCAGCTGCTGCAAGAACAAGTTGAGCAGGCCCACCTAAATTGTCACCGCATGCAAAGACACCGCTGACGGTTGTACGTCCAAGAATATCTGTTTCAATGCCGGCATTTTTCGTCATTTGACAGCCTAGTTTTTCAGCAAATGGAGCTGACTGCTTGAATTCACTTGCGACAAATCCGCCTTCTCTATTCACCGTTTCCCCATTCGCAAGGTTAAGAGAGTGCATTTGTCCATTCTCATGATGAATGGACATAATCGTTACATCAATGACTTGTATAGAATGAGCTGATAGGAGTGCCTTCTCCTCTTCAGCAAACACTTGCTTCCCATTCGTAAACACGATCAAATCCTTTGTCCAATTGGAAAGAAGTTTAGCCATATGCAAGGCGCGTGGATTCTCAGCAATGAGAGCAAGCGGCTTATCCTTTAGCTCCCAGCCATCGCAGAAAGGACAGCTAAACAACGTCTTTCCATACACTTCATGCATCCCCTTGATCTCTGGCAGTATATCCTCTAGTCCTGTTGCCAATATGATTTTCTTCGCTTCGAATCTTTCTCCCTCTTGTGTCAGTAACGCAAAGTTGACCTCATTGTTTTGTATCTCAACAATTCTAGTTCGTTTGATTTGGATATTGGAGTAGTTTTGGAGATCTGCTTCACCCGCTTGTCTGATCTCAAACGGTGTCATCCCATCGTTTGTAATAAACCCATGTGATTCCTGGGTCACTCGATTTCTTGGCATCTTGTCATCGAATACAATGACCTGTTTTCTGCCTCGCCCCACAACAAGTGCTGCACTTAATCCGGCTGGCCCGCCTCCAATAATGGCACAATCTAATAACATGTCAATCTCCCCTTTTTATTCAAGACTTTAAAGACTCTTAATATCTATAATTGGTTCAAAAAAATCACATGTTGAAAAATGGATTTTTTTCTGTCTGTTCTATTTGACTTGCGATATCAACTAACCGCTTTTGACTTAGTGTTTCCTGCATTTTCGTTTCAACATCCTGCATGACCTGTTCAATCAAACAGCCATCATGAGGCATGAAAGAATCATGTTCTAAGGAACAACGAAATAAATTGGTTTGTCCTTCTACCGCCTGAATCACATCTAAAAACGAAATGTCTTCCTTCTGTTTCATAATGGCGTAGCCACCTTTTGCGCCAGGTGTTGATTCAATCAATCCTGCCTTCACAAGCTTTGTTAAGATTTTGGATAAATAAGTGGGTGAAAGGTCTTGCATCTTGGCGAGAGGCTCAACGCCTATTGCTTTCCCCTTTGGTGCAAGAGTTAAAAACACCATCGTATGCAGCGCATAGTTGGTCGCTTTAGAATATTTCATAGGAACATCCCTTTCTATCTATTACAGACCTTTTATATCTGTAATTGATCATAAAAGATTCAAGAAGAAAAAGCAAGTGTTGTGAATCTACTTCTTTTTTCATTCCACATTTCGCATTTCCTTCCGATAATAGAGGTAAGCACGAATCAAATTTTGATGAAAACTAGAAGGAGTGAAGAGAAATGTCAGATCAACAGCACAATGCAGCACACGAAGAAGAAGAGGAATTTAACGTATACGACATGCTTCCGCCCGCAGGAACAATCATTGGAGAAGCAACAGAAGAAGAAATGGAAGCTGCGGCAGCATTAGAAGTGAGACATTATGCCTTTATGCGTCTGCAAGACTCGTACATTCAATTTGACGGATCTTCCTATAAAGAATTGCTCAAAGACTTTCAAGAACTAGAATTTGATTCTGCAAAGTTTTGGAGAGCCATCGCACGACGCCTGCATGTCCCATACGAATGGCCAATCCGAATCGACCACGCAAACGGCCCTATTTATATAGGTGAAACAGAGGATAGCCGTGAGGTTGAGGAGAGTGCGGAGTAAGGAAATGGTGACCCCCTTTTTGGTGAGGGGGTCTATTTTAAAAATGATAAATACTTATTCCTCTAAATCAAATTCAAATGCGATTGATATATTAATGGCAATGTTATGCATCTCATCTATTTCTGATTGACTCAATTGTTTCGCAAAACGACGTGCATGCTCGACAACATCAGCATGCTGCTTAATCATTTCATCATTCATTATAAAGATCGTATTGATTGCCCAGCCAGCAGTCGTTAACATTTCTTCGTTCTGAAGGGTGTCCATATATGTTTCTACTTCAGAAAAAATCCACTTGATATCATCAATTTGTTCTACTTGGAAATTCGCGATTTTTGAAAGCTGCTCAGGGTCTTTGGTTAAAAAGATATCTTTCACTTCTTCTTTTGATAATGGTTTATTCTGCTTTTCATATTCAGCCTGCCACTCTTCATCTGACATCCCATCTTCTTCACTATCCTCTGCGGTATAATGCCCCGCAAGCAATTCATCAAACGAATCCGCTAATTTGAAATCCGTCTCATATTCTAGATCAAAGTAATGAATCGGCGGATGCTCCTTTGTTTCTCTGTAATCCAATGCAATCCAAGTATGACCATCCCCACAAATGAGCACAAGTCCCTCAGGCAATTCCCATTCTTCTATTAAATAATCACTATCCATAATGCCTTCATTTTTAGCAATTCCTCTTAAATGATCAAATGACACATGATCCTCTGCCCATCCATTCGGCTGGTCCGTTGGAAAAGCGTTATGCAGGGTATACCCGCCATTTTGTTCAAGAATCAGTTTTTTATATGTATCAGGCAAGGTGACGCCTAGCTTCTTTTCCGCTTTTGCAATGCCTTTCTCATTGATTTTCTTAAATGTCTCTTCACTTTCTATGTCTGTATCCCAAAATGGTTTCAAATAAAATACCTCCAATTGTTATTTCTATCTCATTTTACCATTTAGAGCCACTAGTTTAATAGACCTATTCATAGAAAAAAGAGAAGGGCTTCCCCTCCTCTTTCTCATCATGATTGTTCTTGATTTCTCGCTTCAAATTCATCTAGCATTGCACGCACTTCATCTGTTGATGATGTGTTCATTAATTGGTTTCTTAGGAAGCTCGCTCCTCTGAATCCTTTTACATAAATCTTAAAGAAACGATGTAACGCCTTGAATGGACGCAAGCCTAATGAGGAATATTGATCATGAAGATCAAGATGCAATCTTAAAAGACCTAGCAGCTCATCACTCGTATGCTCCTTCGGCTCTTTTTCAAAAGCAAATGGGTTATGGAAAATCCCGCGCCCAATCATCACACCGTCCACACCATACTGCTCAGCGAGCTTTAAGCCCGTTTGACGATCAGGAATATCACCATTGATGGTCAAAAGCGTATCAGGTGCTACTTCATCACGAAGTTTTACAATCTCAGGAATGAGCTCCCAATGCGCATCCACCTGGCTCATTTCCTTTCTAGTACGAAGGTGGATCGATAAGTTCACAATGTCTTGCTCCAAAATGTGTCTGAGCCAATCGCGCCATTCATCGACCTCTGTAAAACCAAGTCTTGTTTTTACACTGACAGGCAGTCCCCCAGCTTTTGCAGCTTGAATCAGTTCTGCGGCAACGTCTGGACGAAGAATCAATCCACTGCCCTTCCCGTTTTGCGTGACATTCGGAACAGGACAGCCCATATTAATATCAAGCCCCTGAAACCCTAATTCTGCCATTCCAATGCTCATTTGTCTAAAGTTTTCAGGCTTGTCTCCCCAAATATGAGCAACAATCGGCTGCTCATCCTCTGTGAAAGTTAAACGCCCCTTCACACTTTGAATCCCATCAGGATGGCAATAGCTCTCACTGTTCGTAAACTCTGTAAAAAACACATCAGGTCTCGCCGCCTCACTCACAACATGACGAAACACAACATCTGTCACTTCTTCCATTGGTGCTAATATAAAAAACGGCCTCGGTAAATCACGCCAGAAATTTTTACTCATCTTTCATCCAATTCCTCTCATGACATAGCGCCTAAAGGGCATGTCCTTCTATAAAGTCTTTCAGCAATTTTTATCATTATATACTTTTGTAAGGATTCAACGCAAAAGGAGTATAAAATGAACAAAATACTATCAGCACTTTATAAAATATCAAAAATTTGAGGAGACGTAAACGCCGTTCAAAAGCTACTTCTGGGAAACGTGTCATGCGACGGGCAGCAGGTACAGCATCCGGCAAACTAATGAAAAGATATTCAAATAAAAAAGCCCTATGCAGGGACTTTTTAAATTGTAATTGCCTTTTCTGTTACATGATAAGTGTTAGAAGTAATAATTTTATCAAGTGACCAACCGGCAGCGAATAACACAGAAAAAATTGTTAAACTGATAAAATACAGTACTAAGATACAATTCATTCTTAGTATGGTTTTTGTTACAATTTTTGTGTATCGCATAGATAAAAGTGATTTTCTTAAAAGCTGCTGCTTGGATCAGAAAACGGAAAAACAATTCATAAAAGCTTTTATTAAAATGGGTGCGCCTAGAGATATTGCTAAAACTTTGGCAAAATTCATTATTAATCTTCTTTAAATAATCAATAAGTGCTATTAGTTTTCTAATAGCCCTTTTTTATGGAGGGTCTTCATGTCTTTTTCTTACGTGATTTCATTGACTTTTTTAATACTCCTTTTAGTGTCTATCATACTCTATACTTTTTTAAGAAAGAAAAACGTTGTAGATGAAGCCCCTGGCGCTATTGCTGCCGTTCTTCTTATTTTGCTTATATTTTTTTCCCTAAGTTTAGTTATTGCCCTTCCAACTGTCATGCTTTATCTAGTATCATTGGGAGTGAATTTTCTTTTCGGTGAATACATCACTTATGATTCATTTTTTTCTATGATTACCTTCTCGTTGTTAGTTAGCATCATTGTGATTTTTTGGTCATTTATCGTTTTATTTATAGGGAAAGGAATCACTTTTTTGTTGAAGATCCCAAATTGGATAACTTATATTTTAGAATTTTTTGCTTCGTGGGCTCTTATTTACTTCACGATTAAATATGTACTAAATTTGAAGATAATTGAAGTTTCTATATGGGGGAATGGTGTATTGATTTTATCTTTCTTTGTTAGCTTTTTATACATCGGACTTGATATCATATCCTCTGCGCTTGATCAAAAGAATCAAAATATAGAAGAAGAACCCCCTATCCAATGGGACTGACCCCCGTTTTTGAGACAGGGATCAAAACACCTTTATACAGCCAATTGCCGATAGTTTATCGGTGATTGGTTGTTTAGTTTCGTTTGAATACGAATGTTGTTATAATAATAAATGTATTCTTTGACAGTGCGTTCTACGATGCTGGTCGTAGTGCGGTCAATCCTGTTAAGATAGAACGTTTCAGACTTTAGTGAGGAATGAAACGATTCGATGGAGGCATTATCAGCGGGCGTCCCTTTACGGGACATGCTCATGGTAATGCCTTTTATATGAACAGCTTTCTGATACTCGTAAGATGTATATACAGAACCTTGATCGCTATGTAACACGCAATTCTCAGGCAGTGCTGGGAGCTGATTAAGTGTGTTTAAGATAAAGTCTGTGTCCTGCTTATCACCAATCGTAAAAGCAATCACTTCTCCATTATATAAATCCAATATACTGGAAAGGTACAATTGTTTCTGTCCATAAGGCAAATACGTGATGTCCGTTACTAGTTTTTCAAGAGGGCGATCAGACTGAAAGTTCCGATCCAGTATGTTACCGGCCACGGCATAGGGCTGCCCATTCTTCTTACGCTTTTTCATTTTAACCCGGCATTGCCACTGGTTTTTCTGCATGATACGTTGAACAGTTTTATGGTTAATACGCATTCTCATTTTTAGTATGGCTGTGATTTTTCGATAACCATATCGATATTTGTGCTTTCGGCACAACGTGCCGACCTGTTTCTCTAGTTGTCTTTTAGAATGATTCTGAGTCAGATCCTTTTTCCATCTATAATACGAAGTACGTAAGATGCCTAAATGGACACAGATGTCCTGTACCGTCATCGTTTTGTGAAATTCTTCTACCAGTTTGATTGACGTTTCCTTATCAACTTCCTTTCCAATTCGTTGTACTTTTTTAACACTTCATTCTGTTGACTCAAATAGCGATTTTCTGCCTGCAGTCTCTCTAATTCGGAAGAGTACTCGGGACCCTTTCCATAGGTATATTGTTTTCCAACAGGCTGTTCGAACCGGTGTGTATCCCCAGCCTTATGCCACCTCACCCATGTCTGAACCTGCGTCTTATTCTTGATATTCAATTTCTGCATGATCTCTTTCATAGGTACGCCTGCCAATCTCATTTCTACAGCCTTCTGTTTGACTTCAACCGGATAACTCACTCTTGTCCCCATAGAAAAAACACCTCCATGTTTTATTTCGGATCACAACGATCCATTTTCAAACTTGAAGGTGTTTTTTATTTGTCTCATCTTACGGGGTCAGTCCCAATAATGGAGAAGGGGTTTATTCATTTCATAGCTTTTTCTATCTATATTCATATGTCTATAGAGTTTTATTTTAATAGCATTTCAAGCGAATTTTTCATTCTAACGGAGGGGAAGCAAAAATAAGAATATCCCGATATCGATATTTTTCACGAAATCGGGATATCTCAATTAATGATTGATTACAAGACTTGCCACGCACTCCACATGACTCGTATGCGGAAACATATCCACAGGCTGCACTTCCTCCGTCACATACCCACCATCTTCAAGAATACGCAAATCACGAGCTAGCGTCCCAGGATTACAGGAGACGTAAACAACTCGATTTGGCTTCATCTTTAAAATGGTGTCAAGCAGTGCTTCGTCACAGCCTTTTCTTGGTGGATCGACGACGAGGGTATCTGCTTTGATGCCTTCTTTGTACCAGTTTGGGATGACGGTTTCTGCTTCGCCGACTGCGAATTCGACGTTGTTGATCCCGTTTAAGGCAGCGTTGCGTTTTGCGTCTTCAATTGCTTCTGGCACAATTTCTACGCCATATACTCTGCCTGCTTTTTGTGCGAGAAATAAGGATATCGTACCGATTCCGCAGTAGGCATCGATGACGGTTTCTTCGCCTTGCAGCTCTGCATATTCAAGCGCTTTGTCGTAAAGCACCTTTGTTTGGGCGGGGTTCACTTGATAAAATGAGCGGGCTGAAATGGCAAATTTGATGTCGCCAATCGTGTCATAAATGTATTCTTCACCCCATAAAACGGTCGTTTCGTCTCCGAAAATGACATTTGTTTTCTTTGAATTCACGTTTTGCACAATTGACCGAACATGTGGGAAGCGTGCTATAATCTGCTCAATCACCTGCTGCTTTTGCGGAAAGTCAGCCGTTCTAGTCACAAACACAACCATCATTTCACCTGTTGCAATGCCGTAGCGAACCATCACATGACGCAGCCAGCCTTTGTGCCGCTCTTCGTTATATGCTTTGATGCCAAACGCATTACATATGTCTTTTACTGCCTGTACCACTTCGTCATTTTCTGACTGCTGGATCAAACATTTTTCCATATCGATGATTTCATGGGTACGCTGCTGATAAAATCCTGCAACTAGTCCGCCTTCGCGTTCGCCAATTGGAACTTGTGCTTTGTTTCTGTAATTCCAAGGGTCTTCCATGCCGAGTACAGGATGAACTTTTACACGGCTCATATCAAGCTTGCCGATCCGCTCTAAAACGTCCTTTACTTGTTTCTGTTTAAATAGCAGCTGGCCTTCATAGCTCATATGCTGAATTTGACAGCCGCCGCACTGCTTATAGATAGGACATGGCGCATCTTGCCTATGCTGACTTTCCTTTGTCAGCTCCATGAGTCGCCCAAAAGCAAATCCTTTTTTGACACGTGTGACTTTGATTTTCCCTTGTTCGTCAGGCAGTGCATTCGGTACAAAGACAGGGAATCCTTCAATTTTCGCTACACCTGCACCTTCGTGCGTTAAGTCTTCGAAGGTTACATTGTAGTATTCATTCTTTTCAACAGGCGGTTTCATTTTCACCAATTTTATCACCTCATTTGCAAAGAAAAACTTGGTGCCATAAGGAACCAAGTTCAATCTCTACCCTATTTTTTCAGCTGTTGCTTTTGGCACTATAAATTCAATATGACGATACAGGTTTTCAAATTCACCTGGCAGCATGCCGCCGAATTCGCCATCTAAATTTAATTGCATTTTATCTTTTACATCTACCTTCACGCGATTCGCTTTTGTGTAGATGACATTGTTATCATGAATATGCTCGCCTCGCAGTGCAAGGCTGACTACTCGAATGGCTTCTGCTAAATTGACCTTCTTTAAAATAATCAGGTCAAACATTCCATCATCTAAAACAGAATCTGGCGCTAGCTTTTCAAAGCCGCCTACTGAGTTTGTGAGTGAAACAAGAAACAGCATGATTTCTCCATGAAACAATTTGCCGTCATATTCAATTTCGACTTCTGTCGGGCGGATCGAAGGAAGCATCTCCATGCCTTTTAAATAATAAGCAAGCTGTCCAAGCATTGTCTTCAGCTTACTAGGCACTTCATAGGTGAGCTCTGTTAACCGGCCGCCGCCTGCAATATTAATAAAATAATGGCCATTGACTTTACCGATATCAAGCGGCTTCGCTATACCATCTATAATGGCATCTGTTGCTTTTAAAACACCTTCTCGTGGAATTCCAAGTGCTCTTGCGAAGTCATTTGTTGTTCCAACCGGAATAATTCCTAGTTTTGGTCTTTTTTCAAGCGGTGCTAGTCCATTGACGACTTCATTGATCGTGCCGTCTCCACCTGCTGCTACAATTAAATCAAAGTCTCTCTGTGCGGCATTCTCAGCTGCTTGTGTCGCATCTCCTGCACATGTCGTTGCATGACAAGATGTTTCATAGCCGGCTTGTTCAAATTTTTGCAAAACCTGCGGCAAATTCTTCTTGAAGAGTTCACGCCCAGATGTCGGATTGTATATAATTCGAGCACGTTTCATTCATCATCATCCTATATTCATTATGCAATCTATTTTCACCACTAACAACCTTTAATTATACTATGAGATTTGAAAATGGCAACAGAACAACACCCTAATATGACAAATCTCCTGCCACATTTCCCTCAGCAAGAAAGCATTCTGATAAGATAAAAGAAAACGCTGTAAAGGATGGTTTGCGATGAAAAAGCCTGTCTATTTTAATCATGATGGTGGTGTTGATGACCTCGTCTCGTTATTTCTTCTCCTTCAAATGGAACATCTGAAAGTGATTGGGACGTCTGTGATTCCTGCTGATTGTTATTTAGAGCCTGCTCTCAGTGCGTCTCAAAAAATCATTGATCGATTTAGCCCATATGAAATTGAAGTCGCTGCTTCAAATTCTAGAGGCGTCAATCCCTTTCCAAAAGAGTGGCGCATGCATGCTTTTTATGTAGACGCCTTACCTATCTTAAACGAGAAAGGCACTGTTGATACAAAAGTGTCCAAGCTTCCAGCACATCTTCATTTAATCGAAACTGTTAAAAAGTCTGCAGAACCTGTCACGCTGCTCTTTACAGGTCCGCTCACAGACCTTGCACGCGCCTTAGAAGAAGATCCTTCAATCTCTAATAAAATTGAAAAATTGGTATGGATGGGCGGTACATTTCTTGAGAAAGGGAATGTGGAGGAACCCGAGCATGATGGGACAGCAGAATGGAATGCATTTTGGGACCCTTATGCTGTCAGCACCGTCTTCAAGGAACGCTTTCCTATTGAAATGGTCGCACTTGAGAGCACAAATCAAGTTCCGCTTACACCTGATATTCGTCAGCGGTGGGCTTCCCTTCGTTCTCATATCGGGATTGATTTTATTGGGCAGTGTTACGCCTTTTGCCCGCCTCTCATTCATCACGAAACCAACTCGACTTACTACTTATGGGACGTGCTGACAACGATCACTCTTGCTTCCTCATCATTTACTCGTTCAAAGGAAATGAATGCGATCGTTTACACCGAAACGCCAAAGCAAGGACGTACCGAAGAGCATACAGATGGAAAATCAATTCAAGTGATTGATCATGTCGATCGTGACGCATTTTTCCAAGCATTTGAAGAGCTTATGAAAAGAGCTGTTTGTCAGATTTCAACATAAAAAAGCCCCGCCATCAAAGCGGGGCCCCATCTCAATCTTCTTCTACGTATTTCTTTTTGCGTTTAAATTTGCTTAACACTTCGTATACGATTGGTACGATAACCAGTGTTAACAATGTTGAACTTGCGAGACCACCAATGACTGTGACGCCAAGTCCTTTTGAAACAATTTGGCTTCCGCCTTCAAATCCTAATGCTAATGGAAGAAGTGCCCCAATTGTCGCAAGTGCCGTCATTAAGATTGGACGTACTCTTATTGTACCAGCTTCCAGTAATGCCTCTCTTGTTGAGAGTCCTTCTTTCTCTTTATGAATGACTCGGTCAATTAAGACGATCGCGTTTGTCACAACAATTCCGATCAGCATGAGCAATCCAATCATGGCGTTTAAGCTGATGGTTTCTTTTGCTAAAAACAATCCAACGAGCGCGCCAATAATTGTAAATGGAAGCGAGAAGAGAATTGCAAATGGTGCAAGACCTCCGCCAAATGTGATGACGAGAACGAGATACACAATGGCAATCGCTGCGAGCATTGCGAGCCCAAGCTGTGTAAAGGATTCCTCAATATCCGCACTTACGCCGCCTGTGTCAATCGTTACGCCAGATTTCAGATCAAGCTTGTCGACTTTTTTCTGAACATCCTGTGTCACACTTGAGACATCATCTGTTGTCATGTCTCCAGACACTTCTGCGTAGATTTTTCCATCACGTTTTGTCACCGTATTCGCTGTCGTACCATTTCTTACTTTTACGACATCACCAATTCGGACTTCTTGCCCTGTTGGTGTTGTGATCTTTTTATTTTCTAAATCTTTTTTGCTCTTATATTCATCTTTTTCCGTTTGAAGATTCACATCAAGTTCTTTGCCGTCCTCAGTTACTTTCGTCAGTGTTGTTTCACTATTTTGAGGAGCAATCGCTTGAGCGATTTGTGAAGCAGTTAGACCCAGTTTCGCCAGTTTTTCTTGATCTGCATTAAACGTATATTCGTCGTATTTCTCAGATAAGCTTGTGCTGACATTTTTCAGGTTTTTCTCATCTTTTAAGATGTTCTCGACATCTTTTACTGTGCCTTCAATATCGCTTACTTTGTCACCGTAGACATAGTACGTTACTGTATTGCTTGCGCCAGCAGATGAGAAGTCTTGTGATTTCCATTCCCCTTTAGACGTTTTGTCTTGCAGGGCTTTGACCACTTTATCTTTTTCTTTATCAAAGTTTGGTGTGTCTTCATCATATTGTACGAAGAATAACGCACCGTTAGAATTGCCGCCTACACTTGCTGTCAGGGCATTTGAAGAGCCTAGTGAATATTGAACAGTATTGACATGGTCACGTTTGATCAAATATTCTTCTGCTTTTTTCGTTTCATCGATAGCTTGTTCTCTCGTTTGTCCAGGTTCAGGTGTATAAGTCACCATCGCCGTCTTCTCTGCTTCCTGTGGTAAGAAGCTGACACCGACAAGTGGTGCTAAGAATAAGCTTCCGACAAGCATAAGAATGGCAATTCCTGATGTGATCCATTTGTGGTTCAATGTCCAATTGAGTACACGTCTATAACCGCCAGCAAGCTTGCTTGGTTTATGTTCTTTTACCTTTTTCGCTGTGCCGTACAGGTTCTTTTTAAATAGACTGTGTGCCATCATTGGAACAATCGTAATGGCGACAAGGAGTGAAGCCATTAAAGCAAACACAATCGTTAATGCAAATGGGATGAATAGTTCACCAATCATTCCACCCACAAGTGCTAGCGGTAAGAAGACCGCAATTGTGACGATCGTCGAAGACATGATTGGAATAAACATTTCTTTTGTGGCTTCTTTAACGAGTTCTTTTCCTTTTAATGGCTCATCCTTTAATGCCATTCGTCGATATATGTTTTCTATGACAACAATGGAGTCATCAACAACACGCCCAATGGCGACGGTCATGGCACCAAGTGTCATGATATTTAGTGTGATATCCAGCTGATTTAATATTAAAACAGCAATCAACAGAGATAACGGAATGGAGATGACCGAAATTAAGGTTGATTTGATATCTCGAAGGAACAACATAATGATAATGATCGCAAAAATCGCTCCGATGATAGCCTTATTCAGCATTGTGCTAACGGACTCTTTAATCGGTTCTGCTTGATCATATGTGGTACTTACTTTGATTCCTTTGTTATCTTTCTTAAACTTCTCAAGTTCTTTTGTGACTGCTTCTGCTACACTTACTGTGTTGGCATCAGAGCCTTTGACAATTTGCAGACCGATACTGTCTTTTCCATTTGTTCTAGAGATCGATTCTGCATTCTTGACGACTTTAATATCCGCAATCTCAGAAAGCTTAATTGTCGGCAGCTCTACAGATTGACCGCTCGCTGCACTTCCACTAGGTTGCTGCTGGGCTGCTGCTTGCTGCTGACTTGCATTTCCAGCCTGCTGCTCCGCACCTTGCGCACCTGGGTTTTCAGCGCCGCTAGATGGTGCTCCAGCTCCACTGCTTGCACTTGGTGTGACAGGAATTCGCATGTTTTTCAAATCTTTGACGCTTAAAATATTGCCGTCCACGACAACTGATTTTTGTTTGTTGCCAAATGTGTATAAACCTAATGGCACATTCACATCAGAGCCTTTGATCATGTTTTGGACGGTTTCTTCATCTAAACCGTATTCTTTCAATTTTTTTTGTTTAAACGAAAATTCTACTTCTTTGATTTGCTGTCCAGAAGCTTCGACGGAAGATACACCGTCTAATCCTTCAAGTGAAGGGACAAGGTCACCTTCCACTTTTTTCGTCAGGTTTTCTAATGATTCTTTATCACCAGATACACTGAGTGCTAATATTGGAACCGCATTGATACTAAAGCGTGCGATTTTTGGTTTTTCTGCATTTTCCGGAAAATTGATGTTGTTAACCGCATCTTCAATTTCCTTTTTTGCTTCATCCATGTCTTTGTTATAATCGTACTCGACTTGAATCGATGAAGCATTTTCAAAAGAATTGGATGTGACCACATTGACTCCGTTTAGGTTTTGAATAGACTTCTCAATTGGATCGGTCACCTTATCTGATACTTCGTCCGGCGTTGCGCCAGGATACGTTGTAGAAACCGTAATGACTGGAGTGTTGATATTCGGGATTGATTCTTGTTTCATATTCAATCCAGCATATAGACCAGCAACTGTTACGATAATTGTCATGAGCCATACAGCGAACTTATTCTTTAATACAAAATTGATGATCGAATTCATTATGTCCTCCATTTTCCTTTATGTATTGACTGACTGGTCATTCTATATCATAATAAACGGTGATATACAATGCCGTCAACCATTTCTCTTGCGTTTGACGTAACATTCTAAAGCTGAAGGGGCCTTATTTCATGAACGAAAAAAAAGAAAAAATCATTAAAGCAAGCATCCAGTTGTTTGCGAAAAAGGGTTTTTCTTCTACGACCATTCAGGAAATAGCAGATGAGTGCGGAATATCGAAAGGCGCGTTTTATTTGCATTTCAAATCAAAAGAACAGCTTTTCAACCGAGCGTTTGAATATTATATCGACACTTCTATGCAAACTATTGAAACGATTCGAAAAGAGAATCAGCATCTCGCACCGAGAGAGATCTTCCAGAAGCAAATCGCTGAACAGTTTCAGCATTTTGCTGAGAACAAGGATTTTATCATTTTGATCCTCAGCGAGAACATTATTCCAGAAAACCAGCAAATTAAAAAGTATTCAAAAACTGTGAAAAAGCAAATGAATGATGAAATTCAAATTTCCATCTTGACCACTTATGGACAGGAGATCGAACCATTTATAACTGACCTGTCAGTCATGATTCAAGGAATCATCCAATCGTATGTGCAGGTGCTGCTTTTACAAGATCAGATGCAATTATCATTTGATGAGCTCTCTTCCTTTATACTCGAACGATTAGATGATTTGGTTCAAGGTATGCTTCGTTCTCAGACGAAACCGATCTTAAAGCCAACCATTTGGGACGATGAAGCGCCGAGCGCTGCATCCCTAGAAGAGGAGCTTCGTTTGTTAAAGCTTGAGCATTTGCTTTCTGATGATACCCTTGTATCCATTGAAGTCATTGAAGAAGAACTGGCGAAAGCTGAGCCTCGTAAGCCAGTCATTCAAGGGATGCTGACGAATTTAGAAAAGTGTGAGGACCCTGCTGTCATAAGAGTAGTCGAACAATTGAAGCTGTTTCTTTCATAACTTTACGTGCTGTTTTTCCGGTTCGTTCACCTTTATCCCCCTTCGAATGTGCACTTTCGCTTATACTTCATTATAAGAAAAGAATCTCCGAATTAATATACGGCGGTGGTCTGAATCTATTATAAGACCCTGTCAGTTCAAGCAAAAAAAACCGCCTCTTCTCATGAGGCGGTTTTTGCTATTGTTCATTAGCGTTTTTTGATTTCTTCTAGGAGAATCTTGTTGACCATCGGCGGGTTTGCTTGTCCCTTCGATGCTTTCATGATTTGTCCGACTAAGAAACCAATCGCGCGATCTTTTCCGTTTTTAAAGTCTTCGATGGATTGCGGGTTGTTATCAAGTGCTTCTGTGACAAGTTTGAGCAGGGCACCTTCGTCAGAAATTTGGACAAGTCCTTTTTCTTTGACGATTGTTTCTGCGTCTCCCCCATTTTCAATCAGCTCTTTGAATACCTTTTTGGCAATCTTAGAAGAAATCGTTCCTTTTTCGATGAGATTGATCATGCCAGCCAGGCCTTGCGGCGTTAGCTTTGTATCTTCCAGCTCTTTTTGAGCTGAATTTAAGTAGGCAGATACTTCACCCATCAGCCAGTTTGAAGCTTGCTTCGCTTCTGCACCTTCTGAAATGGTTGCTTCAAAGAAATCAGACATTTCTTTTGTCAGCGTCAGCACCATCGCATCATATGCAGGAAGCCCAAGCTCATCGATGTAGCGTTTGCGGCGCTCGTCTGGAAGCTCTGGAATCGATGCTCTTACGCGTTCTTTCCACTCGTCATCAATGTACAGCTCCACCAAATCTGGTTCTGGGAAGTAGCGGTAATCATCTGAGCCCTCTTTGACACGCATGAGGATCGTCTTTTTAGACGCTTCGTCATAGCGGCGAGTTTCTTGTTCGATCAAGCCGCCAGAAAGCAATACTTGCTCTTGGCGTTTCTCTTCGAATTCAAGACCTTTTTGTACGAAAGCAAATGAGTTCAAGTTCTTGAGCTCTGTTTTCGTTCCAAACTCTTCACGGCCAATCGGACGAAGTGAAATATTGGCATCACAGCGAAGTGAGCCTTCTTCCATCTTACAGTCAGATACGCCTGTATATTGAATAATAGATTTTAGTTTTTCTAAGTACGCATACGCTTCTTCTGGTGTGCGAATGTCTGGCTCAGATACGATTTCAACAAGCGGTGTGCCTTGACGGTTGAAGTCAACAAGTGAATATCCGTCGCCTGTGTGTGTCAGTTTACCTGCATCCTCTTCCAAATGGAGACGCGTAATACCGATTCGTTTCGTTTTGCCTTCTACTTCAATTTCAATCCAGCCGTTTTCACCGATCGGTTTATCAAATTGAGAAATTTGATACGCCTTTGGGTTATCAGGATAGAAGTAGTTTTTACGGTCAAATTTTGTATCTGTTGCGATCTCGCAGTTTAGCGCCATAGCTGCTTTCATTGCAAAGTTCACTGCTTCTTTGTTCAATACAGGCAGTACGCCAGGATATCCAAGGTCGATGACACTTGTTTGCGTGTTGGCAGCTGCACCAAAAGGTGTCGGCGAGCTGGAGAAAATTTTTGATTGTGTTTTTAGCTCAACGTGGACTTCAAGTCCAATTACCGTTTCAAAGTTCATTCTGATTCACCCCTTACAGTTCAGGTTTTGCTTTATGATGATCTGTTGCTTGCTCGAAAGCGTGAGCCACGCGGTAAACCGTTCCTTCATCAAAGTGCTTACCAATGATTTGCAGTCCTAACGGAAGACCGTTTGCAAATCCACAAGGCACACTGATTCCTGGAACGCCTGCAAGGTTCACAGGGATCGTTAAAATATCGTTCGCGTACATCGTCAGTGGATCGCTTGTCTTTTCACCAATGTTAAATGCAGGAGTTGGCGTTGTTGGCCCTACAATGACATCATACTTTTCAAAAACATCTTCGAAGTCTTTTTTGATCAATGTACGGACTTTTTGCGCCTTTTTATAGTATGCATCATAATATCCTGAGCTAAGAGCGAATGTGCCAAGCATGATGCGGCGTTTCACTTCGTTTCCAAAGCCTTCAGAACGAGTATTTTTATATAAATCAATCAGGTTGTCGGCATTATCTGTACGGTAGCCATAACGGATGCCGTCAAAACGCGCAAGGTTTGCAGATGCCTCTGAAGAAGACAGTAAGTAGTAAGTCGCAAGCGCATATTTAGAATGCGGAAGAGACACTTCTTCCCATGTGGCACCAAGTCCTTCTAATACTTTTAACGCTTGAAGAACAGACTCTTTTGCTTCCTCGCCAACACCTTCTCCAAGGTATTCTTTTGGCACTGCAATTTTCATGCCTTTGATGTCGCCAGTTAATGAAGAAAGAAAATCTGGGACGTCGACATTTGCACTCGTTGCGTCCATTTGATCGACTCCAGCAATCGCTTGAAGAACGTAGGCATTGTCCTCAACGTTACGCGTAATCGGCCCGATTTGATCTAATGAAGAAGCAAATGCGATTAAGCCGTATCTAGATACACGGCCATACGTCGGCTTCAAGCCCACAACGCCGCAGAATGATGCCGGCTGGCGAATCGAACCGCCCGTATCTGATCCAAGTGAGAATGGTACTTCACCTGCTGCAACAGAAGCTGCTGAGCCACCACTTGATCCACCTGGAACAGTGTTTAAATTCCAAGGGTTTTTCGTTGCTTTGTAGCCTGAGTTCTCTGTAGAAGATCCCATTGCAAATTCGTCCATATTTAATTTACCGATTGTGACTGCTTCCGCATCTCTTAAACGATTGACAACCGTTGCATCATAAATAGGATCAAAGTTTTGCAGGATTTTACTAGATGCTGTTGTACGTAAATCCTTTGTGACGATGTTATCTTTCACACCGATTGGCATACCGAACAATAGACCAAGCTCGTCCTTTTCACCAACTGCCTCGTCCAATTCCTTTGCATACGCACGAGCTTTCTCTTCGTCTAATGCAAGGAATGCTTGTACTTTCCCGTCTACTTCATTGATTCGTTTATAAGACTCGTCCACTAAATCAGAAACAGACAGTTCCTTTTTATGTAAAAGCTCTTTTAATTCAGAAATTTTGTGATCAAACAGTGACATGCCTCAGGCCTCCTTTAGTCCAAAATTGATGGCACACGAATATAGCCGTCTTTATGATCAGGCGCGTTTTTGATGACTGCCTCAATGGAAAGACCTTTATTCGGAACATCTTCTCTCATGACGTTTTTCATTTTTAATACGTGTGTTGTTGGTTCAACGTTTTCCGTATCTACCTCGTTTAACTGCTCTGCAAATGAAATGATGCTATCAAGCTGTTCAGTAAACATTTCAGCTTCTTCTTCTGTAATTGCAAGCCGTGCCAAATGCGCCACGTGCTTTACTTCTTCTATTGAAATTCTAGACATGCAGGTTCACCTCCAAAAATGATACGTGTTCGTGGTCATGATCATAAGTCATATACACTTTATCATATCAAATTTTACTGTTCTAAAGCAACTTTACACAGGCGCAGCAAGAGCCCTTTTCTCTCGAAGCATCATAGTGATCCAACAGATAAAGAAAATAGTCATACAGACCACCTTTTATTTTCAGAAAATTTTTACTTTTATTTACTTTTGTAAGCGCATACAAACTGATTCGTATCACCGATCTGTCCATTTTTTCTTCAAAATGAGGAGGTTTAAGAAGGTTGATCACTTGGGAATACTCTGTTAGGTTAAGTAACCATAGCAGTGAGAAGGGCATTCAATCAAAAAACTAGCCCTGACACTTCTGGATATTTTGATTGAGGTGATGTCAAATTTATACGAAAAAGGTGAGAACACAAAATGAGTATTGAAGTTACAATTTCCTTATCTATTTATTTTATCGGGATGCTTGCCATCGGTTGGTATGCATTCAGGAAAACACATGATTTAAATGATTATATGCTTGGTGGACGCGGACTTGGTCCATTCGTTACAGCTCTTTCAGCAGGTGCTGCGGATATGAGCGGCTGGATGCTGATGGGTGTACCAGGTGAAATGTATAAAACAGGTTTATCCACTACCTGGCTTGCGATTGGTCTCATCGTCGGTGCTTACTTAAACTATCTCATTCTTGCACCCCGTTTACGTTCTTATACAGAAATTGCTGATGATGCCATTACAATTCCTGATTTCTTTGATAAACGATTCAAAGGATCATCTTCTTTATTAAAAGCTGTATCAGCTGTCATCATTTTAATTTTCTTTACGCTGTATACATCGTCTGGGATGGTATCAGGCGGACGTTTATTTGAGTCAGCATTTGGTGCACACTACATGTTTGGACTGATTTTGACGTCAAGTATTGTTATTTTGTATACATTGTTTGGTGGATTCCTGGCAGTGAGCTTAACGGACTTTGTCCAAGGAGCTATCATGTTTTTAGCATTAGTGCTCGTGCCGATCGTTGCCTTTACACAATTAGGCGGACCTGTTGCTACATTCCAAGATATTCAACAGATTGATCCTAAATTGCTTGATATTTTTAGAGGAACGAGCGTCATTGGCATTATATCCTTCCTCGCTTGGGGACTAGGTTACTTTGGACAGCCGCATATTATCGTGCGCTTTATGGCGATTACGTCCGTCAAAGACTTAAAACCAGCACGCCGCATCGGAATGAGCTGGATGATTATTTCAGTAATTGGTTCACTATCTGTCGGTTTAGTCGGTGTTGCCTATGTTCATGAAACGGGTATGAACCTTGCTGACCCTGAAACGATCTTTATCGTCTTTTCTAAGGTGCTGTTCCATCCATATATCACTGGATTTTTACTTTCTGCCATTTTAGCGGCGATTATGAGTTCAATTTCGTCTCAGCTGCTTGTCACGGCAAGTGCAATGACAGAGGATTTATACAGAACGTTCTTTAGAAAAAAAGCATCTGATAAAGAGCTCGTGATGATTGGCCGTATGTCTGTACTCGTTGTCGCTGTGATTGCCCTTTGCCTTTCACTTAATCCAAGTGATACCATTCTTGACCTTGTCGGTTATGCGTGGGCTGGATTTGGTTCTTCATTCGGTCCAGTCATCTTACTTTGCCTATACTGGAAGCGAATGAATCATCATGGTGCCCTTGTCGGGATGATTGTTGGGGCGATAGTCGTTCTCACATGGATCACGACAGGCCTTAACCATGCAACAGGTATTTATGAAATGATTCCTGGCTTTGCGTTAAGTGGATTAGCTGCCATTATTGTGAGCTTATTGACAAGTAAGCCGTCAAAAGCATCAAAACAGCTATTTAACAAAATGGAAAATCATCTTGAAGAAGAAACAAAATAAAGAACATGAAGGGTCGTCTGCCTTATGCGGATGACTCTCTTTTTAAATTAAATAAAAAGCTTTTCTTTCTTCCGATTCTGAATAAAATAAGAGTTGTGCAGCCATATGGGCTGTGAGAAGATCATATACATGATGTGAAACGTACATGAAGTGAAGGAGCGATACGCATGTTTTGGACAATTGAATGGGATACAGTCTTAAAATTAGCCGTGGCCACCTTAATCGGTTTGATTATTGGGCTTGAACGCGAGCTGAAGAAAAAGCCACTCGGCTTAAAAACGTGTATTGTCATTGCTGTCAGCTCCTGCGTGTTAACCATCATCAGCATTGATGCAGCCTACAATTTCCCTCGAGTCTCTAGGCTTCAAATGGACCCACTCAGGTTACCGGCGCAAATTATATCTGGTGTTGGTTTTATTGGAGCAGGTGTGATTCTGCGAAAAAGCAATGATGTCATCTCAGGTCTTACGACTTCTGCGATGATCTGGGGAGCAGCAGGACTTGGGGTTGCAACAGGTGCAGGATTTTATAAAGAAGCCTTCCTCAGTCTTTTCTTTATTCTGGTTAGTGTCGAATTTCTACCATGGCTCTTCCAGCGAATCGGACCGATTCGCTTACAGGAAAAAGAAATCCGCATCAGAATGTCACTTTCTGATCGAAACCGTATGACGGATATTTTAAAAGAAATGAAAGCCCTCAACATTCGCATTCATTCTGTTCGTATTGATGATTTAACAGAAAAGAACTATCCGATTATGGAAGTACGTGTACGCGTGCATAAAGATCGCTATACAACCGATGTGTATTTTGATATTAAAGATCTAGAAGGCGTCGTTGGCGTCAAGTGTGATACGGTATAAAAGGTGATGAGGCAAAAGTCTCATCCCTTTTTTTATGGGAAAAGGGGTTGAACCATTGCCCTCATTCAAATAAAATACAAATTATGAAATAAATGATAAAAGGGGATTTTTCATGGGCTCTATGGATCGTAAAAAACGTATTTTTCTTATGAGTGGGATTCTAGCGGTACTCGTATTCGCTGCTTTATTGACCTCACATTATGTCACTCCCGTCTCAACAAATGCAGCAGACAAGAAACAAACGAAAACACCAAAAAATGTTATTTTTATCGTTGGCGATGGAATGGGGATGCCCGTGATCAAAGCCTACCGCACATTCAAGCAGGAAAAGCTTGGTTCTCCAAAAGCACAAACCGTCTGGGACCCGTATTTAGTCGGGATGCAGACCACACACCCAGATGATCCTCGAGATAATATTACCGACTCAGCTGCCGCAGCCACGGCCATGGCGACTGGAAAAAAGACATACAATGATGCCATCGCCGTCAACCAAGAAAAAGAACCTCTTAGAAGTGTCGTTGAAGCAGCAAAGGAAGCACAAATGAAAACAGCCTTTGTTGTCTCATCTGACATCACCGATGCTACACCTGCCGCTTTTGGCACACATAACGTCTCCCGAAAAAACAAAGAACAAATTGCAGACCACTTTTATGATGAGAAAATAGGCGGAGAGCACAAAGTTGATATCCTTCTAGGTGGCGGCATGCAATATTTTGACCGAAAAGACCGTGATCTTGTGAAAGAATTTGAGAAGAGCGGTTATTCCATACTAAGGTCAAAAGATGATTTAACCTCCCAATCATCTTCGAAAATGCTCGGCTTATTCCAGGAGGACGAACTGGATCGAGCCATCGATCGTCCAAAGCATGTGCCTACTTTAAAAGCCATGACGCAGTCAGCATTAGCCCAATTAAATCAAGACAATTCGCATGGGTTTTTCATGCTGCTTGAAGGTAGTACCATTGATTCTGCTGGACATGAAAATGATGTGGTCGGCGCAATGAGTGAGATGGAGGATTTTGAGGAAGCAGTCCAAGCGGCTCTTCAATTCGCTAAAAAGGATCAAGAAACACTCGTTGTCATCACAGCAGATCATGCGACTGGCGGCTTTTCGTTTGGTGCAGACGGCATGACAAGTGAAACTGGCTATAAATGGGACCCAGCACCTATTTTAGCTGCTAAGAAAACACCTGTGTATATGGCAAAGAAAATCGCAGGCGGACAATCGGTACGTGATGTCCTTCACACCCATATTGATTTCTCGCTCACAAATGAGGAAATCTCACAGGTGGAGAAAGCGGCACAATCAGGGAAGGCCAGTACAATTCAACTCAGCATTCAACACATCTTTGATCAGCGTTCTTTCTCAGGCTGGACAACCTTTGCTCATACAGGTGAGGATGTCCCTGTCTATGCATATGGACCTGGTAAAGCAGCATTTCAAGGCTGGATCGATAATACAAAGCAAGGAAAGAACCTGTTTCATATCATTGAATCACCGTCCACCTATCGCCCATAAAAAAACAATCCCCGCCTCATCACATAGGCGGGGATTTTGATTTTAAGATTGACTTAGCTTTGTAAAGTCAAACGTCGTAATCGGTGCTGCTTGCTCAATGTCGGAGCGGAAGCTAGCGAGCATGGCCTTCTCTTCTTCTCCGATGGTAGCCAAATCAAATGCTTGATGCAGCAAGCCATAGATTAGCACGTGACGTAAGCGAAGGAAGTCAGGAATGTAGGCAAGCCACTCATCCCCAAGCTCATTCTCTTCACGATAGCCTTTAAGGAACTGCTTCATAAAGTTTCCTGCAAAAGCTGCTTTGTCTTCGTATGGAATGACTGGGTACCACAACACATTGTATAGCAAAATGCTAATGTCATTCATAAACCAGTTGTACCCAATATCATCGAAATCAAAGGTCGTAATTTTGCCTTGATCCCAGTGGAAGTTTCCGTGATGAAGATCCGCATGAACCAATCCGTACGTATCCTGATTTTTCGGAAGCTTTGCCAGCTTTTCCATCAACCGATCCGCTTGTTCGAATACAAGCGTCTGATCGGCTGGGACATACTTACGCAATTTAAGCTGCTCCTCTTCATCCCACTCTTGTCTTTTATATCGCGTATCTGACAGCTGATAGCTTTTTGTCAGTTTATGCATGCGGCCTGTGTACTGTCCAAGGGCATAAAATAATTCATCATTCCAGTCTGCCTCTTCGACTTTATGACCCGGTGCTTTTTCATAGACCCGCAGTAAAAATGAACCGCCTTGCCCATCGTCTACTTGCTCGATATCACGGCCATTTAATGAAGCAATTGGTTTTGCAACCGAAAGTCCGCCCTTCGCTAAGTGATGGAGCCATTCCATTTCACCTAAAATATAATCAGGTGATCTGCGGATGGTATGGGTAATTTTTAAAATGAAAGACTCTCCGTCTTTTTTAAGTTCATACACATAGTTTTCTGCATCTGCGATAAAGTGGATGTCACTTCGCTGGACTCCGTATAAATGAGTGGCCTCATCTAAAATTTTTGATTCTTCATATATGGCTTTTACATCTTTATGCATGCTGATTCTCCCTCTTCATATATTTTGCTAATTCTCGAATGGTGTGTTTTTCAGCAAAATTCAAATCATCAACATACCAACCCTTCTTTTCAATCTCTACTTCCATTTTGACAGCAAGTAAAGAATTTCCTCCTAAATCGAAAAAGTCGTTGTCAATTCCTACTTTTTCCACATGAAGAATGTCACACCAAATCTCAAGAAGCAATGCCTCGCGTTCATTGGTTGGCTGTGCGTAAAGTCCCTGATCCTGCGTTAGTTCCGTCTTTAATAATGAACGAAGACCTTCTTGATCATGTACCTTAAGGGCTTTTACATACCCGCTGTGCAGCGTTTGATCTGTTTGAATCGTTTCCCATGTGTAACCTTCAGAAGCTGAATGACTTGCTGTCTCCACCCTTTGACCTTCTATTTCTTCAGCCAGGTGCTGACGAGGTGACAGGTGGTCGACGATCTGAATGTGATCGCTCAGTGAACCGATTTCTTCCACTTGTATCCGGTATGTTTGCTGCTCCCCCATCTCCTGCATCTGGTGCTCTTTCATAAATGACTTGAATAGCTCATTACGTCCAGTCGATGCAAATGTGAATTCAATAGAAGAAAGCTGGTGCTGACGGCTATATTCAGCGAGCCATGTCAGACATTTTTGCTCAATCCCTTTCCCTAGAGCACGGCAGCTTAGCATCCATGCATCAATGATCAAGGTGTCGCCTGCATGATGAGCCAAGATCGCCCCTACAATTCCTTCATGACTGAAGCGATCCGCTGCCTCAATAACCCAGCCCTTAACAAGCTCATTTTCCATCCGCTCTCTCAGCTGCTGTTCATCAAAGCGCTGATCATTTAAGCGGAATTGGTTAATGCGACTGCTCATTTGCGCCACGCGGGCAAGGTGCTTTTCTCCCCACTCTGTTACACTTATGTTCAAATTCAAATCTTGTAAAAATTGCTCCATTGACGGCGATTCTGCTTTCTCCTTTTGACGAGCTTTTTCAGCCTTGTAGCTTGTTGTTCGCCACCTATCTTCATCTGTGACATCATAGCGGTCAAATGCCCAAGCATGCTGAGCGAATAATGGGATCGCTTTTTCATTGGCAGGTAGTAGCAGTGTCATCACTTCAGGCAGCTCTTCATTCATACGCAAGCACTGAGCAGGATCATCGTCTAAGAAAATAAACTGAGATAATGAAAGATTCAGTGAATCTGCCATCTCTTTGAGATGTGCCGGTTTACTTTCCCAGTTGATCCGCCAGTCGACAATATCGTCTTTTTGCAAGATCATATCTGGGTGGTTTTCAAACACGCGCCACACATCTTCTTCATTATTCCTGCTGCTTAAGACAAGCAGGAGACCCTCTTGCTGCTTTTGTTTTAAAAAGCGCTGAAGCATTTGATGTTCTGGCGTAATATCGATGCCTTCTATACCGTCTTCTGAAACGACACCTCTCCAAAGCGTGTGATCACAATCAATGGCCGCTACCTTAAATGGTGCACCTTGCCATGCAATGAACTCGCGTGCGACTTTTGTACCGATGGCTCCACAAAAGACTTCAGTGAATGGGAGATGTGCGGCTTGCTCTCCTTTTACATCAAAGATGTCATCTATCTGATATTGCTTCGCAAGCTGACGGCAGTCGATTAATTGAACACCGTCTATCTCAGATAATTGAGCAATCCACTCTCGTTCCACATCTTGCAGCGTGTCTTTAAGAGCAGCACTTATCGGCAGAATCCCAACAAAATATAAGTTATGTTTCGTTTTTGATTTCAGAACGTTTGCAAGTTCTTCAGCATGCTCTGCAGCCAGTTTTTTCTTTTCTTCCAGTGAAAGATGAGCTGGACCCGTGATATCCTCTAATCGAATGAGCAGAAGGTTCGCACCGTTTTTCTTCTGTGAGATAAGGCTGCGCTCATTTAGTAATTCCTGATATACCTGCCCATACGGTGCAAATTGAACATCAAGCTGCACATCAAACTGCTTGGTCCAGTACTGAATGTAAGGTGCGATTGGATCTGCTGTAAATGTCGAGCTGACTGTTAGTACGAGCGGTGCTTTTTCCTCTGCACGCTCCCTTTTCTCCTTTGCTGCCTGTTCTTCTTCCTCTGTAAGCACATCGAAATCCTTGAGCAGTTGATCAGGTGCTTGAACAGCCTGTTCGACCAAGTGCTCGAAGTGCTTGACGAACGCTTGCATTGTCTCATGTTTAAACAGCGCAAGATTGTATTGAAGGACGCACTTTAACTCCCCCGTTACTTCTCTAACAACATCCATTTTCATATCGAGTTTGGAAATTCCCTTTGCAAACTCATGTGTTTCGAATGTTAGTCCATCGGCTTCGATTTTAATATTCGGATCGTACTCATTATGGTAGATGAGCATTGTATCAAAGAATGGATTGCGATGCGGTCTTGTTTTTGGATTCAGATGCTCAACCATTTGGTCAAATGGGTACTCTTGATGGTCATACGCATCCAGCAATACTTGCTTTGTCTGCGCCAGTTGCTCTGTAAAGGTTGATTCTTGTACCATGTCTAGTTTAATTGGCAGGAAGTTTGTAAACATGCCAATTGTATGCTCGATATCTGCATGACGCCGTCCAGCCACAAGTGAACCGACAATCAGCTCCTCTTGATCTGCATAACGTGAGAGCAGCAGTCCATAGAGCTGGAACAAGATGACGTTATTTGTCAGCTGATACTGTTCAGCAAGCTGCTCAATTTTCTCAACAATGTGCGGTTCAATATTGAATTTGATCGCTCTTCCTAAGAAGGATTGTTCCTTCCGTTCAAAATCATATGGCATTGTCAAAGTTGGCACATTTGAGCCAATTTGCTGCTTCCAATAATCCTGCTGCTTTTGAAACATCTCGCTACGGAAATATTTGTCTTGCCATTCTGCATAATCTTTATATTGAACAGTGAGTTCCGGCAAAGTTTCCCCTCGATAGAGCTCAGTAAATTCTTTAATAAAGATGTTCATGCTCGCTCCATCCGCCACAATATTATGCATATCGACTAATAAGAGGTGATCGTTAGCTGCGATTTTCACAAAACGCACACGGATCAATGGTGCAGCCTTTAAATCAAATGGACGAATGAATTCATCGATTTGTGCTTCTAATCCTTCTTCATCAGACTCTGTCATTTCAACAGCAAATTGGAAGTCATCATGGACACGCTGTACTGGTTCACCATCTTTTAATTCAAAGGTCGTTCGCAATGTTTCATGACGATCAATTAATTGCTTGAAGGTCTGCTCAAAGCGCTCGACGTCAATTTCCCCTTTACATCTCAGTGCCATCGGCATGTTGTAAGAGGTCACTTGACCAATACGCTGATGAATGAGGAATGTCCGTCTTTGAGCAGCAGATAATGGATATGTGTCTTTCTTTTCGACTGGTTCAATCTTGAAATATTGATGCTTCTCTGCCTTTTCGATGAATGCTTGGAGCTTTTCAATTGTCGGATTGTTAAACATGTCTGTGAGCGTTAGCTCTACACCAAACTCTTTGTGAATTTGAGAAATCAGACCGGTGGCATTTAACGAATGTCCGCCAAGCTCAAAGAAATGGTCGTCTCTTTCCACCTTTTCAATTCCTAAAATGTCTTTCCACATCCGCTGTAACGTTGCCTCAATGTCATTCGATGCGGCGGCATGGACTTGATTGTTTTCTTCTATTTCCTGCCCTTTGTTATCCTTTGGCACCATCATTTGCACACCTGAGGATGAAGATAGTGCAGATGTATCTACCTTTTCAATCCAATATCGTTGTCGTTCAAACGGATAGGTCGGCAAGGATACTTTTTGATTTGATGTCTGATTTCGCAATTTTGTCCAGTCAACCGGCACCCCTTGAAGCCAGATGTCACCCAATCTTCCCAGCAGGTAGCGGTCGTCGGCTGCCTCTTCTTTTGGATGACGCATCAATGGAATCGGCTGCTGATGATGTTCCTTTGAAGCTTGGCGAATAAAGGCACTTAACGTATTCCCCGGCCCGACTTCAACGAAAATAGGATCAAGCTCCGTTAATATCGTCTCTGCTCCATCACGGAAACGAACCGCTTGCCGCAAATGATTAGCCCAATATGCCGGGTCTTGCACTGCTTCATGGTCAATCCACGTACCTGTGACGTTAGAAATATACGGGATAGACGGCGCATTCAATTGATACTCGGCTACCTTTTCTTTAAATGATGGCAGGATGTCATCCATCATTTTAGAATGGAAGGCATGAGAGGTGTGAAGCTTCCTGCACCCATGTCCAGCAGCCTCCAGCTTCTCAGCAAGTGCATCAATGGCTACGGTCTCACCTGACACTACGCACAATTCAGGACCATTTACTGCTGCAAGTGAAAGATCATCTGTTAAATATGGCAGCACGTTCTGTTCACTCAAAGGAACACTCAGCATAGAGCCTTTTGGAAGCTGGCTAATGAGCTGTCCGCGATAAGCCACAAGATCTACAGCATCTTCAACAGATAGTAAACCAGATACCGCAGCAGCCGTATATTCTCCAATACTGTGACCGATCAGTGCCTGCGGTTTGACGCCAAAATGAATCAGCAATTTAGCCAAAGCATATTCCACACTAAACAGAAGCGGCTGCGTATATTCTGTTTGATTGATCAGCTGACGATCATCACTTGCTTCTGTTGAGAATAAAATACTAAATGGGTCAACTGAGACATGCTGTTTGAATTGATTCAAGCATTGATCCAGCGCTTCTTTAAAGACTGGATATTTGTCATAAAGCTGACGCCCCATGTCTACATACTGAGATCCTTGGCCTGGGAAAAGAAAGACGACTGGACGGCTCGATGTTTGGGAGCTGGCCGTCTTGACCACCTCTTTTGACCTTTGATTCAGCGCCTGTAACATATCCGCCGTGTTACTTCCAAGAATGACACGTTTATGCGGGAAATGATGGCGCCCTGTTTGCAGCGTATAGGCAACGTCACTTAGACGAACATGCTGCTGATGCTGAAGTAAGTAGTCCGCAAGGCGATCCGTCATTTTTTCAAGAGCTGCTGGTGTTTTGGCAGATAATAAAAGAAGTTCACTATCCTCAGGGCTATCAGCGGCAACACGTGTAGCAGGTGCTTCTTCTAAAATGACATGAGCATTTGTTCCACCTATCCCAAATGAGCTTACACCTGCTCGGCGAGGAGATTCCTGCGTGCTCCATGGCGTCAAGTCTGTGTTTACAACGAAAGGCGAATTGGTAAATTCAATTTTTTCATTTGGCGTTTCAAAATGAATGGTCGGCGGAATCACTTGATGCTTTAAGCTTAAAACGGTTTTAATAAAGCCCGCGACACCTGATGCATCATTCAGATGACCAACATTTGATTTGACAGAGCCAATGCGGCAAAAGCCTTTTTTATCTGTATCAAATGCTTGCTTGAGCGCTTCAATTTCGATCGGATCTCCGAGGGTTGTCCCAGTTCCATGTGCTTCAATGTACGAAATGGTTTCAGGTTCCACCTCAGCCATTCGAAGTGCTGTCTTAATCGCTGAAACTTGACCTTTCGTACTCGGCGCTGTATATCCTACTTTTCTATTTCCATCATTATTAATAGATGACCCTTTGATGACAGCATAAATGTGATCGCCGTCTTCAATGGCATCCTCTAAATTTTTTAAAATAACGGCTCCTGCACCATCACCAAAAACGGTTCCATCGGCTTTGTTATCAAAGACGCGGCAATGCCCGTCAGATGAATGGATCATGCCTTCTTGATACAGATAGCCCGATTTTTGCGGCAGACGAATGGACACGCCACCTGCAACAGCCATATGACAGTCGCCGCTTAATAAAGCCTGAACGGCTAAATGAATCGACACCATCGAGGTCGAGCAGGCGGTTTGCACCACCATACTCGGTCCCTTCAGATTTAATTTATATGAAATCATTGTCGCTAAATAATCACGCATATTCAGAACAGCAGCTTCCAGTGTTTTCGAATCCTCACCTTGAGCCGCCCCTTGAAGTGCTCTCATAACCCATTCTGTATTGATCCCTGCACCTGTATAAAGACCGATTTGCCCTTTATATTCAAACGGATCGTACCCAGCGTCTTCAAGCGCTGTCCACACACATTCATGAAACAGTCTAAACTGCGGGTCCATCATGGCCGCTTCCTTTGGTGTATAGTCAAAGAAATCTGCATCAAATAAATCAACATCATCTAGCATCCCTTTTGCTTTAACAAAACGGGGATTTTTTAATAAAGCTTCATCTGTACCTTCACGCCGTAATTCTTCTTCTGTAAAAAAGGAGATTGTTTCTTTTCCCTTTTTCAGATTCTCCCAGTACTCATCTACATTTTTGGCCCCTGGAAAACGACCTGCAAGACCGATAACAGCAATTTCTGCGCCATGATAGTGATTCGTTGTATCATTCATTCTCGATTCCGCCTCTCAATCTTTTATTCCGTTGCTGTTTAAAACGAGCTCTTCGATCACCGGAAGTGACGACGGCTAGTTCTTCTTCCATCGCTTCTTCCTTCGAGTCCTCAGAAGGCTGGATATATTTCGCAAGCTCTGCAACAGAAGGGTACGTAAACAACGTCACAACCGCTTCATTTGTTTGAAGTGCTTGATTTAACCGATTGGTGACTTGGACAATATCCAGTGAGCTTGCGCCGAGATCGAAGAAATTGTCGTGAATGCCCACTTGTTCCATGCCCATAAAATCCTGCCATACTTGGCAGATCGCTTTTTCAGTTTCATTTCGAGGCGCCACATATGGATTGCCCAGCTCTGGTCTTTCGTGCTTAGACACTTCATACGAATCCTCATCCGCTACAGTCTTAGGCTCTAGTGACAGCCATTGATCTATCCGTTCATCAAGATTTCCTGTAGACACGAGCATGTGTCGATTCTGCCGGCTAGACAGAACATACTGGAACAGCTCAGCACCCTCTTCTGGTAAAATCGCAAGCTCATTGATCGATTCACCTATTGTGGATTCTAGCTCACCCCAGAAATTCCACGCATCCCAGTTCACACACATCCACGGGGTTTGACTATGTTGATTAAGTCTAGCTGCAAATGCATCCATATATAAGTTAGCCGCTGAGTAAGCAGAGAATCCTAAGCCCCCGAGCAATGCACTAATGGAAGAAAAGAGAAGACAAAAGTCTGCTTGTTCTTGTTCCATCAGCTGCTCTAGCACATCGAGCCCTTTCACCTTTGATTGGAATTGATCCTCTCCCTTTGCCATTGTAGAAGGGATATCTTTGATTGCACGGAAGGATGTACTTCCTGGTAATCCTGCTGCATGGAATACACCATGAACACCGCCATGCTTTTTGCGAATGGCATCAAATACATGTTTCATCTGATCCAGATCTCCTGCATTCGCCTGCACCGCTTCTACTGTTGCACCTAATCGTTCGAGCTCAAGCACCTTCTCAATTCTCGTGCGCTGCGCTTCATCGGCATTTGCTTGTTGAACATATGACGCCCATTCATTTCTTGGCGGCAATGCCGTTCTGCCAGTTAAATAAAGATGTACATTTCCTTCCTTCGCCAGCATCTTTGATAAAACAAATCCGATACCGCCTAAACCTCCTGTGATCAAATAAACACCATTTGGCCTGATCATCTTCGGAAGTCCATCTTCTTTTTGCAGCGGCAAATGCTTGTAGCTTTGCACCCAGCGCTTTCGATGACGATACGCCACAAGCTGGTCCTTTCCAGGCTGCATGATTTCCTGCACAATAAGATCGACAAGGACTTGTTCCTTCCAAGACATGACTTCTGGCACGTCTTCCACATCGATATTCCAGCACTTAATATGATGGTATTCCTGTGAAATCACTTTACACGGTCCAAGCATTGCACTTTTCTCTGCACATATCGTCTCATTGCCTGTAACTGGCTGAATTCCGCTAGTGATCGTAAACAGACGGCATTCTCGAATATTTTTTTGGGCAGCAATCGCTTGAGATAAGAAAATTAAGCTGTAATAGCCTTTTTCAATGTGCGCCTGAAAAGCGGCTTGACGATTCGAGTTGTCATCTTCTTTCGCAGCTTCCCATAAATGAAGAATCCGCTGAATATTGATGCCTCTATTAGACAATGAATCTAGCATGTTTCGGTAGTGCTGGCCTTCTGCCGGATTGATCGTAAACAACTCATCTTGCTCTTGATAAGCTTCACCCTTTGTGACAGAAATGACCTTGATACCTTGTTGCTTAAATGAATGGGTAAACAGTTCATGAAAAGCATCCTGTTCCTTGAAAATGAGCCACGTTTGTTCTTCTGTTTCTTTTTCGAAAACTGGTTTTAGCGGCTGCTGCTCCCAAGAAGGCAGGTAGAACCATTCTTCCATCTCTTTTTTCTTCGTTTCTTTAGGAGCGGATAGCTGCGGAGACGCGGGCTTTCCTGCTTCAATCCAATATCGTTTCCGCTCAAATGGATAGGTCGGTAGCGATACGAGCTGACGTTCCTCTTGAGTTGGATGTTGCTGCGCTTTGACCTCGTAGCCCCCTGCCCATAGCTCTCCTATTCTCTTTAAGAAATATGCATGGTCATCCGCTTGTTCTCTCGTATGCCTCACCATATTCAGGACATCATGATGAGACTCTTTGTTTTCATGACGTTTCGCTAATGCCGTCAAGCTGTTTCCAGGTCCAACTTCAATGAGTGCTCGTACTTCATCGGTTAACAGCTGAGATAGACCTTCATGAAAACGAACGGTTCCACGCAGGTGGTTCGTCCAATAAGATGCTGTCATCACCTCTTCGCTTGTCGCCCAGGTGCCTGTGACATTCGATATAAACGGAATCACCGGCTCTTGCAATTCTACTTTCTCTACGAATTGTTGAAACGCCTCAAGCATCGGCTCCATCATGTAGGAATGAAAGGCATGAGAAGTATGGAGCTGTCTTGTGACAATTCCTTTGTCTTGCAGTTTCATTTCAAATGCAGCGATATGCTCTTCTCTTCCAGAAACGACACAAAGGTCTTTTGCATTGACAGCAGCAACAGAAAGCGATTCATCGATCATTGAGATGAGCTCCGCCTCGGGTAATTGCACACTAAGCATCGTGCCTTTTTCCATGTCTTGCATCAATCTTCCTCTTGCCATCACGAGTGTTAATGCAGACTCGAGAGAAAAGACCCCTGACAAACAAGCGGCAACGTATTCGCCGATACTGTGTCCAATCATTGATTCTGGCTCAACACCGCTATGCTGAAGCAATTTGGCTAATGCATACTCAAATATAAATAGAAGCGGCTGGGCATTTGACGTTTTTGTGATGTCTTCGTTCGTTTCATCCTCGGAAAAAACAATGCTCTTTAAATCCACTTGCTCCGTTTCCATTACATATTTAAAGCATCTATCTACTTCCCATTTGAACACTGGCTCTGCATCATATAATCCGCGCATCATACCAGCATACTGAGCGCCTTGACCCGAAAACATAAAGGTCGCTTTACGCCATTTTTTGCTTCGGAACACACTCGTTTCAAGCTGTTTCTGCTGCATCCATTCATCAGCAGACGCGAGTACGATCGCTTTTCGGTATGGAAATTGCTTTCTACCATACCGTAATGTATAAGCAATATCTTCAAGCGGGACTTGAGGATGCTGGATCACATACTGCTTTAATCGCTCTGTCATTTCCGCCAAAGCAGTATCTGTTTTTGCAGATAAGACGAGCAGCTGCTTTTGGTTAGAAGCTGGCTTCTGCTTCGCCTGTATGCCCTCTTCTATGATCATATGGGCATTCGTTCCGCCAATACCGAAAGAGCTAACTCCCGCTCTTCTCGGACCATCTGCTTCCTTCCAATACAACGCCTTTTGATTCACATAAAACGGTGTATCTTTGAAAGGAATCTCCTGATTGGGTGATTCATAATGAATGGTTGGCGGAATCGTTTTATGCTGGAGAGCCAAAATGGCTTTAAACAGACCTGCAATCCCTGCCGCACTATTTAAGTGTCCGACATTACTTTTCACAGAACCGATCGGAATCGTCAGCGGATCTGTCCCTTTGAACACTTGACTAAGAGCAGATACCTCAATTGGATCTCCCATGTTTGTCCCCGTACCATGAGCTTCTACATAACCAATGGACGCGGGGTCGATACCTGATTTTTCATACGTTTCTTTTAAAACCTCTGCCTGTCCTTCCACACTCGGAGCGGTAAAACCAGCTTTTCGGCTGCCATCATTGTTCACACCAACCCCTTTGATGACCGCATGAATCGGGTTACCGTCTCTCATCGCATCTTCATAACGTTTTAGCAGAACAATCCCCGCTCCATCTCCGAAAATGGTTCCGCTCGCCTCTTGGTCAAACGGTCGGCAATGTCCATCCTTTGATTGAATCATCCCATCTTGATAGATGTAGCCGATATTTTCTGGAGAACTAACCGTCACACCGCCTGCCAGTGCTGCATCACATTCTTGATTCAATAATGCTTGACAGGCCATGCCAATATTGACAAGTGAGGTCGAACAAGCTGTTTGCATGGTCACACTAGGCCCGTGTAAATTCAATTTATAAGAAAGCTGTGTACTAAAGAACTCACGATCATTTAACAGCATGGCGCTGAATTGCTCAGTTGCTTCCATTTGATGGGCAAAGCGCGTCAGCCACTCATGGTTTGGACTCGTTCCTGTATAAACGCCAATTTTCCCTGCCATTCGATCAGGGTCACAGCCAGCATCCTCCAGCGCTTCCCAAGCACATTCATGCAAGAGCCTGAACTGCGGATCCATTAGCTCTGCCTCTCTAGCAGAATAGTTGAAGAAGTCTGCATCAAAGCCTTCGATTTCTTGTAAACGACCTTTTGCTCCAATGAAATTCGGATGCTGGTAGACAGACGAATCCAGCCCTGCTTTCTTGAGCTCTTCTTCAGTGAAAAAGTGAATCATTTCCTCGCCATTCACAAGACGCTGCCAAAAGTCTTCTAGCGATGAAGCTCCCGGGAATCTTCCAGCCATTCCGACAATCGCAATATCCGTTTGCTCATGGGACGTGTTTTTTACTTGGCGAGAAGCAGGCGTTTGAATCTGTTCTGACTGTTCTTCAAACAAATATTCAGCAAGACTTGCCACTGTCGCAAACCGATACAATTGCACAGTGTCAATTTGCTTGTCCACATGCTCAGATATTTTCGCTGCAAGCTGAGAAATATCAAGGGATGTCGCACCAAATTCGAAAAATGGCGATTCATCATCTATTTGATCAAACCCAAAATGAGTTTGCACAATGTCGTGAATGTCTTTTTGTAAAGAAGCGAGTGAAGCAAAGACACGCTGTTCATTCTGCGGCTTTTGTGGTTCAATGGCTGCCATCGTATTTGTTTGTGCAGAGAAATCATTTTTATGAAATGGGTACCCAGGTAGCGGAATACGCTGTCTGTTCTTCTCATCTGTTATTGGGAAAGCTAAGCCGACCCCCATTTCCCAAAGAACACCTGCGATTTGAAGCATGTCTCCATCAAGTGGTTCGGTTGTTTTTTCTGCTCCCTTTTCAACTACAATCCCTTGTTTCGTTGAAAGGTCAATGATCAAAGCTGGTGATTCTTGCTCAACTATTGGTGATTTTACAGGCTGATCCATAGTAAGAAGACCCTTTACAGACGATGGGTCGAAAGTGGTTAGTTCCTCCCCAGTTTGCTGCAAGTAAACAGGCTGTTGGAGTGTCCTCTGAGGCAGGGAAGCCAGCCTTTGATTAACCGTCTCGGTATCATGAAGTTGGCACACAATAGATGCCGCATCGTTTAGCTCAAGGCCGCCTGCTGCATATAAAGCTGTCCAGACGCCGCTACCTTCTCCAACCCATCCATCTAGTTCAATTCCGAGTGATCTTACCATGCTGGCAAAAGCCGATGTCATGATCAGCATCGTCACTTCTGATTGACTGCTTTGTTTAGGATGGAACAGCTCGTCTTTTTTGATAGGTACTGCGGATTGGACGAGGCTTATGATTCGATCCACTTCTATTTTGAAAGAAGGATCTTTCTCATACAGCTTGATGTAATCACGTAAACCTGACTCATGATAACCCGTTAGCTTCATGCTGATCCGTTTATAAAGATGACTTTCTCTGCCTGCTGTCTCTTCATTCAGCAATTGCAGCTGCTCTAATAATTCATCCCGCGTGGAACAGACAAACGCTTTTCGATATTTGAAAGCCTTTCTTCCACTTTGTAAGGTATAAGCTGCTTCACCAAGTGAGAGTTCAGGATGTGAGGAGACATATTCCTTTAAGTTTTTTGTCACGTTCTTCAGATCATGCGTTGATCTAGCTGACAGCACGATTAATTCTTTGGACGAGGCGTTGCTGTTTGCTTTTCTCGGCTTTGCCTCTTCTAAGATGACATGAGCATTTGCTCCCCCTATACCAAAGGCACTGACTCCCGCTCTCCTTGGCAATTGAGATGTCTTCCACTCCTCTTTGTCTGTCCCAACATAAAATGGGGTTTGATCAAAAGAAATGCGGTGATTCGGTTTCTCAAAGTGCGGCATCGGGGCAAATTGACGATGATGTAGCATCATGACTGTTTTGATAAAACCAGCTACACCGCTTGCGGCATCTAAATGCCCAATATTGGCTTTGACTGATCCAATTCGGCAATAGCTTTGTTGTTCTGTTTGAAAAGCACGGGTAAGCGCCTCAATCTCAATCGGATCTCCAACAGGCGTCCCCGTTCCATGCGCTTCGATATAAGAAATCGTCTCTGGTTCTGTCTCAGCCATTTCTAACGCAGATTCAATGACACTTGCCTGTCCACTCACACTTGGGGCTGTATAACCGACTTTATTGCTCCCATCATTGTTCGTTGCAGATCCTTTTACGACAGCATAAATAAAATCTCCGTCTTCTATCGCATCTTTTAATCGTTTTAGCGCAACAACGCCTGCACCTTCACCAAAAATGGTTCCTTTTGCTTTTTCATCAAACGGACGGCAATGACCATCAGGAGAATAAATCATTCCTTCTTGGTATTGATAGCCTGTGATTTGCGGCTGATGGAGTGTGACACCTCCTGCTAACGCAAGGTCACATTCACCGCCGATTAATCCTTGGCAGGCCATGTGGATAGCAACAAGCGATGTGGAGCAAGCCGTTTGCACCGATACGCTTGGACCTTTTAGATTTAATTTATAGGCAATCCGAGAAGCAAAGGATGGGTCATTGAGATGCATGATTTGAAACACATCTTCGTTCTTTGCAAGTGACGACATATGCTGCCCCATCCACGATAGATTGCTAGATGCGCCGGCATAAAGTCCAATTAATCCTTCGTATTGCTCGGGCTCATAGCCTGCATCCTCTAGCGCATGCCATGTGCATTCATGCATCAATCGAATTTGCGGGTCCATAATAGATGCCTCTCGCGGAGAGTAGCCAAAAAAGTCTGCATCAAATGATGATGCATGTTTTAAATATGGCTTTGCCTTGACATAATCAGAACGTTTTAGCAGCGTTTCATCTACACCCGCTGCCTTTAATTCTTCATCAGTGAAAAACGTAACGGATTCTTTCCCTTGCGATACATTTTCCCAAAACGCTTGCACATTCGGTGCCTCGGGAAACGTACCTGCTAATCCTACAACTGCAATTTCAAGTCCAGATTCGCTCCATTGCTCTTGATCAGACATACGCTGCATTTCTCCCATCTATTTTCGTTTTAATCTCTGTTTACGGCGGTTCTTTCCATCTGCCATCGCCTGTTTGCGGAGATTAGATGACTCAGTGACAGCTTGCTTTTCTTCCTTCACTCCATGTATCTTCTTCAGTTCTGCAGCCAATGACGCGATCGTTGGATGACTATACATCATGACCACTGGAACCTCTATACCATAAATTGATTTAATATGACCGCTCATCTGCAGTAAATCAAGGGATGTCGCACCCATTTCAAAGAAGTTCTCATTCACATCCGGTTCATGTGGAAAAAAGGAGCTGAGTACATCACACAATGATGCTTCTAGACGATCATCTATGACCTGCGATATTTGTTGAGTCGACTCTTCTTCCTGCTGCATAGGTGTTAATCGGTGTTTCATTCTCTCACCCATGTCTCGAACAGAAACAAGAATTTGCGGATAATCTAAACGCAGCACTTCCTGAAAGGCCTTGATTCCTTCATCTGGTGAAATTCCCGCCTGCTCCTCGAGCGTCATCATGTCATTGACTTTGGCCGCTAATGCTGAGTTGTGTGCCATACCGACTTTTTCCCATCGATCCCAGTTTAAAGAAATCACTGGCTTTCCTTCCTGCCTCTTCTCATGAGCAAAGCTGTCCATAAAAGCATTGGAAGCGGCATAAGCCACTTGTCCAGCCGCTCCAAGAAAGGACACTAGGGATGAACAAAGTAAAAAGAAGTCGAGCGTTTCATCCTTGAGTGTTTCATCCAGCACATAGGTCCCGTTGATTTTTGGCAGACACTTGCGAATTTCATCGTCTGCTGTTCTTGCTTGGATGATCTTCCCATCTGCCTCTCCTGCCGCATGGATGACACCATGTAAATCACCAAATGATGTATGAGCCAGCTGGATCGCTTTCTGCACGGCGTCTTTATCTGACACATCACCGTGTACAGTTAGTACATCAGCTCCTAACTCTTCAAGAGTCATCAGCTTTTTCACGGTTTCAGCTTCTTTCCCATCCGCATCACGCAGTTCATGCCATGCAGAGCGTTCACGTATTTGTGATCGGCTGAGGAACACAAGTTTTGCTTGATACGTTTCTGCTAAATGTTGAGCTAGTGTGAAACCAATGCCTCCCATACCGCCGGTCAGGAGGTAAACACCATGAGTCCTGATAGGCTGTGTGGACGATTCCTCTTTGCTTAAAGGTGTACTTGAAGCTTTTCGAACCCACCTACTGTTCCCCCGATACGCCACGACTGCCTCTTGATCGTGCATTGCCACCTCATATGAAAGAAATAGCGGCCAGTCCGCCTTTGTTTCCTGACATAAATCAATGTGCTGACACGCAATATGCTGATATTCTTGAGGAATGGTCAGAGCTAATCCAGTACATGTTGCTTGAAGAGGATTGACCTTCTCCATCCCGATAACATCATGCGCTTGGTTTGTCACAAGGTGAAGACGGATGGTTGTGTTATGATGCTGACTGATCAGCCTGACGAGATCAAGTACAGATAAGTAGTTCGGCTGATCACCTGTATCTTCTGTTAGTTCATCATGCATCCAGATGATCTCTTCCGGTATAAATCCAGATTGCTGCAGTTCAGCCATCACCCACTCTAAGTGTGACAGCATATGAACGTCAGCCTTCATCACCTGGTCATTTTCTTTGATCGTATGATCACTTTGACAGACGCTGACAACCTCTGCATGCCGCTCTTTCAAATAAGCGGCAATATGACCATTTTTCTCAAAAACCAAGATACGCTTCCCTTGATGATGCTGCTCTTTTAGTACAGGTGCAGAGCGCTCCCATACCGGAATGTAAAACCAGTCTTGAAAATCAGCGGAGAGTGTCTCCCCCATTTCTGATGGTGCTAAATTGCTCATCAGCTGATCCGCTTTAAACTGCGGAGAGGGGAATATTTGATGCTCAAATGGATATGTTGGCAGTGACACTCGATATGGGGTCTTTTCTTTTCTGACAGCGCTCCAGTTCGGCTCCACTCCAAAACTCCACAGCTTCCCTATAGCCTTTTTCATATATTCATCATCAGCAGCTTGTTCTTTTGGATGTCTCACCAATGAAACAGCCGCTGCTTTGTTCACATCATAGTCATCATGTCGTCTCACAAATTGAGTCAACGTATGACCTGGTCCCACTTCAATGAAAACCACTTCACCAAGTCCAAGTAACGTCTCTAATCCTTGACTAAATAAAACAGGCTGCCTGATATGAGATGCCCAGTAATCAGGCGATGAGGCTTGCTCATTTGTTAACCAGCTTCCTGTCACATTCGAAAGGATCGGAACCTCGCCCTGCTGATAGGTGATCTCTGAGAGAGCGTTCTTAAACTGTACGGACGCTTCAGCCATCATACTCGTATGAAAGGCGTGAGAGGTTTTCAATGTTTGGACAGAAGCTCCTCTTTTTTCAGCTTGTTCGAGATAGATCTGTAACCGTTCTGGAGAACCGGAAACAACAGATAATTGTGAGCTATTCACCGCAGAAAGCTCGACACCCTCAGGAAGATCATGTTCAATCTCTTCGGCAGAGAGTGACACTCCGGCCATTTCACCCCGAGGCATTTTTTGCATCAAACTGCCTCTTTTTAAAACGATACGGATTGCATCTTCAAGGTGTATGATACCGGCCACGCAGGCAGCTGTTATTTCTCCAATACTATGACCAATGAAATAATGCGGACGTATGCCTAGTCCCATCAGCTTCGATGCGAGCGCATACTCAAAACTAAACAAGATGATTTGTGTATATGATGTTTGCTGTATGAGTTGTTCTGCTTTTATGAACTCTTCTTCGGTTGTTGGATATAACACGTTCTCGATCTCAACACCTGATAAAGATAAAATGATGGCAAAACATTTCTGAAGCGTTTGTTTAAATTCAGGATCTTTCTCATATAAATCCTTGCCCATATTCACATACTGAGCACCTTGTCCAGAAAACATCCAGACAACTGCCGGCTGTTGAAAGGCCTTTTGCGGCTGTCCGGCTGACTGGAATGTGCGGTCAGGCCCTGCAATAAAAGCTTGTCGATAAGGAAAATGCTTTCGTCCCTCTTGCAGTGTAAAGGCAGCCTCGGATAGTGTGACACGCTTTTGTTCTTTTAAATAAGATGTCATTTGTTCAGCCGATTTTTGAACCGCCTGCTTCGATCTTGCAGAAATCACCATTAGTTCATGATCTCTTTCTACTGACGGTTTGTCGGCGGCGGGTGCCTCTTCCATGATCAGGTGTACATTCGTTCCACCGACTCCAAACGAACTAACTCCGGCACGCAGCGGCTGCTCTGTTTTCATCCATAGTACGGGGGTTGTATTGACATAAAATGGACTTGATTCAAAATCAATTTTCGGATTCGGTTTTTTATAATGAAGGCTAGGCGGCAGCATCTGATGGTACAGACTAAGCGTTGTCTTGATAAAACCTGCAACCCCTGCGGCTGAGTCAAGATGACCAATATTGGTTTTCACAGACCCAATCGCACAAAACTGCTTTTTATCCGTTTGAAAGGCTTTCTTTAGTGACTCAATTTCAACCGGATCTCCAAGAGTTGTACCGGTGCCGTGTGCTTCAATATAAGAAATACTCTCAGCTTCTACACGACTGATGTTGAGTGCCTTTTTAATCACTTCGCTTTGTCCTTCTATGCTTGGTGCTGTGTAGCCAACCTTCCGCCCGCCGTCATTGTTATAGGCTGACCCTTTAATCACGCCATAGATATGGTCCTTATCTTTTAGTGCCTGCTTTAATGATTTGAGCACAACAACACCGCAGCCCTCACCACCAACAGTGCCTTCTGCCTGTTCATCAAAAGCCCGGCAGTGCCCATCTGGCGACATGATCATGCCTTCTTGATACATGTATCCTTTTTTGTGAGGGGTCGTAATGGTGACGCCGCCTGCGAGTGCCATTTTACATTCTCCAGTAATCAGGGCACGCGCCGCCATATGAATGGCAGTCAAAGAGGAAGAACAAGCTGTATCAACAGCTACGCTCGGCCCCTTCAAATTCAATTTATAAGATACCTTTGTGTTCATGAAATCTTTATCTGTTAACTGAACAGCCGCAAATTGTTCGGATGAGTGATTCGTTCTCATCAGCATGGAAGCAGCTTGCCAATATAAATTAGCAGAAGCGGCTCCAAATAAACCAATCGGTTCCTGATAGGTTTCAGGGTTATAGCCTGCATCTTCAAGTGATTCCCACGCCACCTCATGAAACATGCGGATTTGCGGGTCCATTACTTCTGCTTCACGCTGTGAATAACCAAAGAAATCTGCATCAAAATGATCATGCTGATCAACTGCTCCTTTGGCACGTACATATTGCTCATGATCCAATGCTTCTTTCTCAACCCCTGCCTCAAGCAGCTCTTCCTTCGAAAAGAACGTAATGGACTCTCTTCCATTTGCAAGGTTGTCCCAAAAGTGATGAATATTCTTTGCTCCGGGAAAACGGCATGCCATCCCAATCACTGCAACCTCTAATCCTGTGAACTTACTCATCTATCATCCCGCCTAACAGTTGAGCGGCACTTTCTAAGTCATCCGCTTCATTTTCTCCATCATCTTCGATCTGTTTCTCTTGCCCTGATGCTTTGTTTTTTAATTGCGTAGCTATTTGCGAAACAGTTGTATATTGGAACAGCTCCATCACTGTCAGCTCCTGCTGAAATTCCTCTTTCACTTTATTGGACAACTCAACGATATTAAAAGAGTTCCCGCCTAAGTCAAAAAACGGTTCATCTATACGAATCTGCGAAGCAGGGACTTGTAAAATAGAGGCGAAAATGCGAACAAGCTTCTGCTCTGTTTCATTATGTGCTTGAATGGTCACAGGCTCTTGATTGTTTGACAGCTGATCTTCTGGATTCGGTAGTGCTTGGATATCCAATTTCCCTGATAGATTCAAAGGAAATTGCTCTATTTGGATGACATGTCTCGGCACCATATAACCTGGTAATCTTTCACTTAAAGACTGACGAAGCGCACGCTGATCTATCACTTGTTTTGCCATCATGTATGCGCAAATGTATTGGTCCTGATCCTGCGTTTCCTTAGGAATGACAATGACATCTTGAATCATTCCTTGCATATGCGGGTCATCAAGAATCGCTCTACGGATTTCCTCTAGCTCAATTCGATATCCCCTAATTTTCACTTGACCGTCGTTTCTCTTGGCAAATTCTAATAAACCATCAAACCGCCATCTTGCAAGATCTCCCGTACCGTATAACATCCCGCTGCTCAGCTCTGGTTTTTTGATAAATTTCTCCTTGCTCAGATCAGGGTGATTGATGTACCCACGACCTACACCATCGCCTGCTATATATAACTCTCCAAAGACGCCAATCGGAACTGGCTCTCCTTGCGCGTCACATATGAAAATATGCTCATTCGGCATCGGCTGCCCAATAGGAATGACTTGCTCATCCCAGTCTTGGGGAATCAAAAAGGATGATGACTGAACCGTACATTCAGTCGGCCCATACGCATTTATCATGATTGGTTTTTCACCTGATATATGCTGTAAAAATTGATCCATCAGCTCTTTTGTGAACACCTCTCCGCCCACCAGCATCATCTTCAACGCTGGCAAGTCTTTTTTTGATTGCGCTGCTGCCTTGTTCATCAGCTTTAAATGAGAGGGGGTCACATCAGACAGCTGAATGTGATGTTCTTGGTAAAACGACCATAACGCATGCCCATCCATACGGACTTCATCTTTGGCAATATGCAGCGTATGCCCGAAGAGCAATGCCGGGAACAATGTTTGAACAGACGCATCAAAAATGTGAGAAGCCAGCATCCCTACTTGCAAAGGATTAGGGAGCAGATCAAAAAAGCGCGTTTTCATTCCATATACCAAATTAATGACATGACGATGTTCGATAACGACACCTTTCGGATGCCCTGTCGTACCTGATGTATACAGGACATACGCCATATCCGAAGGCGAGATAGACCAAGTCATATTCTCTTTTATTGATGGTTCTTGAAGCATGTCTTGAATCACATGGACCTCGACATCCAATCCTTCGTGTCCTTCTGCATCCGAGACAATAGCTGTAGCGCCGCTGTTTTTGAGCATATACCGAATTCTTTCAATCGGCAGATGAACATCAATCGGTAAATAAGCATAGCCAGCCTTTAAGATGCCAAGAATGGCAATGACAAGTTCAGCAGATCGATACATTCTGAGTCCAACAGGAGCCTCACGTGTTATCTGACTTTGAGATAGTCTAAGCGCAATGCGATCTGATAAATGATCAACCTCTTCATATGTATAGGAGGTGGTGCCAAACACAACAGCCGTTCGCGCTGGATACAATTGGACTTGTTGTTGAAATAACGACACAATATCACGATCCACTGGATAAGCGAGCGACTCTCCTTGAAACGAATCAAACAGCTGATTTTTCTCTATATCAGATAAAAATGAGTGTGTGCTCATCGTTTGCTCAGACGTTTCGAGACATTGCTCTGTGAATCCCATGAAATGATTGGAGAACTGCTCCATCATGTGGTCATCATAAATGGAAGCATCCCAGTGAACTTCAGCATGAAGGTGATCTTGTTCTTTCTTCCAAACAATAAGCACATCCGCATGCAGCTGCTCTCTGTCAACTTGCCCATGCAATGTCTCAAATGCACATGCCAGATTGACACGCTTCTTGTCTTCTCCTGCTGAATGCCAAAGCTCATCCATTAAAATATAAACAGGATAGTTTTGATGACGCACTGCCTCCTGAAACGATTGTTTCACTGCCTCTAGCCCTGCGCTAAAGCTCATATGAGGCTCAATCTCTGCCTTCAGCGGCAGCATATGATTGATGGCGGATTGATTAGCAGACTGTTCCATTGTAGGAACAGTCACCATCAACTCAGTTTTTCCGCTATAACGTTGAAGCAAGCCAAAAGCTGCTGTGGTTAGCACGATAAACAGGCGCAAATCAGAATCTCCACATAATTGCTTTAACGAATGATTCATAGCCACAGGGAAGGACGAATGAAGCGATCGGTTCATTGCAGCAGGCTTGGCATGTGAAACCGTATGAGGAATGCGGCCATCAAGCTGGACACCTGATAAGATCGATGTCCAGTAGGCTCTTTCTAACACCCTTTCCTTCGCCGCTGCTTTCAGTTGAAAATCATCATGTTCAATCACTCTTCCATTCACCTCTTTACTTATATTTTCAAGTCATCTAATTCGAAAAGAGATACGTCATCTAATTGCTTGAATGAAGAAGTCAGTTCGATCTCCTCTATTCTTACAGCATCTACTGAAACAGCCCTCATGATGTCTTTCAGCAAGCCCGCAATCTGCTCGATGGTTTCCTCTGTGAAAAGCTCAGTATTATATTCAATCGTTGAAGAAAGACCGTCTTCCTGCTCATACGCAATCCAGAGTAAATCAAAGCGTGACGTTCCTGTCTCATACGGATAATCACTAAAGGTTAAACCGCCTACCTTCAGTTCTGGCTGATTCATATTTTGCAAGGCGAACACAGCATCAAACAATAGATTCCGGCTGACACTCCGGCTTAACTGGAGGTCTTGAACCATTTGTTCATATTGATAGTCTTGATGTCCGAAATCATCGATGACATGTGCTTTCACATCCTGCAGGAATTGCTGGTACGTCAGCTCTGCTTTAGGATACAAACGAAGTGGCAGCATATTGACAAAAATACCGATCACTTGCTGCAGCTCCTCTTGTTTTCTCCCTGCTACCGGAACCCCGACCGTGATATCTGATTGTCCGCTTAATTTGTGAAGCAAAATCTGATATACACTTAACAAGCCCATAAACAGTGTGGCGTCTTCCTGTAAAATCACCTGCTTAAACGCGTTCAGCTCCGCTTCTTCTATACGGAACGTATAATGTCCGCCGCGAAATTGTCTCACTTCTGGCCGATCGAAATCTGTTGGCAGATCAAGTAGCGGGGCACTTTCTAACCGGTTTTTCCAGTAATCACTCGATTCTTTCAGTGCTTCTGATGCAAGCAGGTCATTTTGCCATTCTGAAAAATCTTTATATTGCAGAGCAAGAGGCTCGAGCGTCCTGCCGTCATATAACTGCATAAAGTCATTGACCAAAATATCTTGAGAAAGACCGTCTGAGATAATGTGGTGCATGTCCAGCATGAGTACGAATTCCTCATCTGCCAGCTTCATCACACCGACTCTCATCAATGGAGCCTCACTTAACGTAAAGGCAGTCAAAAATTGATCAATCACTTGTTTTTGATCTTCCTCAGATCCTTGTTTCGATCCGTTAGTGAGGTCAAATAATGTGACTGCAAATGGTACCTCTTCTTCAATCTTTTGATAAGGGACGCCATTCTCTAGTACAAACGCTGTCCGCAAACTTTCGTGTCTCTTAATGAGCTGCTGAAATGCCCATTCCAACCTGCTAATATCGAGTTTCCCTTTGATTCGTCCCGCTTTAAACTCGTTGTATCCTGTGCTGTTTACATCCATTTGCTGCATGAGATACAACCGTTTTTGCGCAGACGACAGAGGATAATGCTCCTTCACTTCGGCTTTTTCAATCGCATGATAAGCAGCAGTATCTGCTTGATCGATATATGCTGCCATTAATCGTATCGTAGGGATTTGGAAAAATTGTGGCAGCGTCAGCTCTACACTAAATGCACGATGAATGATACCAATGAAGGTAATCGCCTTTAGAGAATCTCCACCCATTTCAAAGAAATGATCATCTATGCCAATTTCATCAATCTTAAAGAATGCTTGCCAATGTTGACTTAATGCCTTCTCCAGCTCCGTTTCTGGTGCCGCATAATTCGTGGAAAGCGCTGGTCGAGAATACAGGTTGCCATCTTGTTCATGCTCTCCGCCGCTCTCATCCTTAAGGGATAAACGGTCTACATATCGGTGAATACGATCATGTAAAGATGTTGTCGAAATAACCATTTGTTCCACTTGATCCAGCGAAAGCAATCGTTCAAAGATCATTCTTCCTTCTTTTTCTGTAATTAACGTTTCGGTGACATCATCTCCGATTGGAAGATCAAGCTGCTTCCCTTGCTCAAATTCCCAGCCGTCAAAGCTAATGACAGACCACTGTGTTTCTGAACGTAGATTGCGTTCATACACGTACGCATCGATGAAATGATTCACAGCTGTATAGGCTGTAAAACCGAGTCCGCCCAAGATCGGTGACAAAGATGACAGGACAAAACAGAAATCAAGGGATCGATCACTTAAGGCAGCATCAAGATGAAGCACACCATTCATCTTCGCTTCAAAATGCGGCTCCGAAAAAGTGACATCTGTTTGCTCCATCACCTGGAAAGATTGGTCGCCTGTCACTCCAGCTGCATAGATCACGCCATCGATCTGCCCATATGATGCATCCACTGTGTTGATCAATTGCTGGATATCTTCCTTGTGACGAACGTCTACTTTCTGAATGAGAACATCTGCACCTGTCTCTTCCAGCGCCATTACCCTTTGGATTTTTTTCTTTGTTGGATCCTGTTCATCATGCGTAGACAGCCATTCTTGCCACTTGCTTCTATCAGGGAGTCCAGACCTGCTCGTTAAGATCAATGTTCCCTTCGTTTGCTCGGCCAAAGTCTGGGCGATATTCAATCCAATAAACCCAAGTCCGCCAATTAAAATGTATACACCATCTTTTTTAGCCAAATGAGCCTGTCCTGTTTCAGGAACTGAACTATTCGCATACTTTTTCACATATCGCTTATTTCGTCGATAGACCGTGAGAAGCTGTCCATACGCTCGGTCTAGCTCATCGCTTATTTGCTTTAGCAATCTCTTTTCTTGAACCCCATTTTCCACTGGGCGATCAATATCAAGAATGCGGTAACGTAAATTCGGTGTTTCTTGTGAAATCACCATCGCAGGCCCTAGATGGATCGCTTTTTCAGGATAAAGTACAGGCTCACCGCCAACGGCATACGTCAATGAGGAAAGAACTGTAATCGATACCTTTTGGTCCAACACATATTTTTTCAGTGCCTGGCCGATATAAAGCAAGGAGTAATAAGCATCTTGCTGCGTTTGCTTCACCCATTCTTCTTCCGTTTGAGATGACTGTCTTTCTGCAAGCCCCCATAGATGACAAACTTTCGACACGTTGATTTCATCATCTGCCAGATTTGATATGAGCCTTTCATAATCAGATGGCTCATGTGACCGAATGGTATAGCTTTTTTTGTCATGCTTCGTAAATTCATTTCCTTTACGAACCACTACGGACTCGTTCCGTTTCGTCAGGAGCTCAGCCGCAATCTTCTCTCCAAAAGCAGATGGATCTGCAAACAAAAGCAAGGCTCCGCCAGACGTATCTTCTGATGGCACGCAAGGTAAAAGATCGGCTTCCCAATGAGGGGTATAGAACCATTCATCCATTTGCTGCTTTCGTCCAGACTGCTTTGGTTTGTCTTGTTTCACACGATCTGCTGCATCATACCAATAGGAGGTTTGATCAAATGCATACGTTGGCAGCGGCATTTTCCTCGGCTGACGGTTTAAATGGAACCTATCCCAATCAATAGATAATCCGTTTGTCCATAGACGTCCAATTTGACCAAGTAAAAATTCAGTATCCGTCACATCTTGTTTTGCATGTCTTAACACATGACATACATGCTGATTCAGGCCGTTCAGCGACCGGTTGACCATCACGCTTAAATCTTGTCCTGGGCCAATCTCAATTAGTTGAATATTGTCCTCTTGTAAAATATTTGTGATGCCTTCAGCAAAGCGAACTGTATCGGTCATATGCCTTTTCCAATAAGACATATCCTTCGCACTCGTATCTGTCATCCAATCTCCTGACAGATTCGAAATGAATGGAATACGAAGCGACTTGGCGTTAATATGCGTTAATTTTTCTCCGAATTGCTCCGCTGCCTCCTTCATGACATGTGAGTGGGCGGCAATGGTTCCACCTAATCGCATACACATCAACCTGTTGCTTTTTAGCTCTTGTTCAAATTCACCTATCGCCTCTTCTAGACCTGACACGATACATGATGAATCATTGACAACCGCGAGAGAAATATCGTTTGGAAGCATCGGTTTTAGCTCTGTCTCAGGTAATGGAACACTCATCATGACGCCAGCTGGTGACGACTGCATCGCATTCGCACGATAGGCGACCATGGACATTGCGTCCTTTAAGCTGAATAGCCCTGATATGGCGGCTGCCGTTAATTCGCCAAAGCTATAGCCGATCATTGCATCAGGACGAACGCCCCATTCAATGAAAAGCATGGATAAGGCATATTCAATGGCAAAAATGGCTGGCTGTGCATATTGAGTACTTGCCAATTGTTCACGTGCCTTTTCTGTTTCAGCTGCTAATGGGTACAGAATACGGGCAAGACTTCGTCCTGTTGCTTCTTCATATGCTTGAAAACAAGCATCCATTTGCTTCTTAAAGTAAGGCTCTTCCCGGTACAAATCTAATCCCATATTGAGATATTGATTGCCTTGTCCAGAAAACATAAAAATAATCTTTTGCTTTTCCACATGCGAATGCATGAGCTTTCCAATGCCCTTGCCTTGCTTTTCTGTTAATACTCTTAGAGCATCTTCTCTGTTTGCCGCAACAAATGCCTGACGAAAACCAAAGGATTGTCTTCCTGTTTGCAGGGTATAAGCTGCGTCTGCCAAATTGATAGAAGGTGTGTTTTCTATTTGGCTTGCGAGTTTGTCTTTCATTCGTTCCAAGCTCGTTTTGCTCTTGGCTGAAAGAACAAGCAGCTCAGCAGAACGAGGCATTTGCTGACGATCTCTTTGTGGTGCTTCTTCTAAGATGACATGTGCATTCGTTCCACCCATTCCAAATGAGCTCACCCCCGCCCGCCGCAAATGGGAAGCTGGCTGCTTCCAGTCGATCAGCTCAGTGTTTACAAAGAAAGGACTGTGCTCAAATGCAATGTTTTCATTGGCTTTTTTGAAGTGAAGACTAGGTACAAATGTGTGATGCTGAAGCGAAAGCACAGCTTTGATCAAGCCAGCTGCTCCTGCCGCTGCATCTAAATGTCCAATATTTGTTTTCACAGACCCAATGCGGCAAAATTGTTTTTTCTCTGTGTCGAAAGCCTTTGTGAGCGCCTCTATTTCAATCGGATCACCAAGTGATGTGCCAGTTCCATGTGTTTCCACATATTCAATCGTATCTGGTGAAACATCTGCTTGATGCAGGGCATCCTGAATGACACGTGTCTGTCCTTCGACGCTCGGAGCATTGAAACCAACCTTTTGATCACCATCATTGTTGATGGCAGAGCCCTTAATAACCGCATAAATATGGTCACCATCTTCTATGGCTTCACTAAGTGCTTTTAAAGCAACAAGACCAACACCATCTCCGCCAACAGTTCCATCTGCTTGATCATCAAAGGCGCGGCAGTGGCCATCACTTGATTTCACCATGTTCTGCTGATAAACGTAGCCTGATTTCACTGGGTGCAGGATCGACACACCTCCCGCAAGAGCTACATCTGAATCACCATTTGCAATGGATTGACAGGCCAAATGCAAGGCGACCAAGGAAGTTGAACAAGCGGTTTGCAGCGTAAGCGCCGGTCCTTTCAAATTCAATTTATGGGCAATTCTTGTACTGACGGTATACGTATCATTGAGTGAACCCACTTCAAACAGCTCTGACATGCTGCTATCAAGGGAAGCGGCAAAACGCTGAATCCATTGGAAGTTCGAAGTGGACCCAGTAAACAACCCGACCTTCCCCCTATAATCTTCTTGTACATACCCCGCATCTTCCAGCGCCTTATAGGCGTATTCATGCAGGAGACGTATTTGAGGATCCATCATTTCTGCCTGACTTGGCGAATAGCCGAAGAAGGATGCATCAAATAAATCAGGTCCATCAATGACACCCTTTGCCCTCACATAATCGGATCGCTCGAAGGTTTGGCGGTCAATACCAGCTTCAAGCAGTTCTTCATCGGAAAAGAAGGAAATTGATTCTTCTCCATTCTTCAAATTTCGCCAAAATGCCTCAACATTTTTCGCACCTGGGAATTTACCAGCCATTCCAATAATGGCAATCGGCTCATTGGCTTTTCTTATCTTTTGTTTTACAGGCTGCGTGTCTGCCGCTGTCTGCTCTGAATCGCCGCTTAAATATGCGGCAAGCTCTCTAATCGTTGGGCGGCGGAACATTTCGACCATTGGAATGCTTTGATTCAATCGCTTAGCGAGCTGTTGATTGACGTGGATCAAATTGAGTGAATGCCCGCCAATGTCAAAGAATTTGTCATGAACACTTACCTCATCTAAGCCGAGCACCTTTTTCCAAATGGCTTGAATGACTTTCTCCGTATCAGAAAGATAGTCAGAGCCCGCCTGTTTTTTCGTTTGCTGCGCCTGTTTTAAAGCAGGTAAAGCTCGTTTATCTAGTTTGCCATTGGCAGTCAGCGGCATATCGTCTAATTGAACAAAGTGAGTTGGGATCATATAATCCGGCAGTTGATCAGCCAACGCTTGTTTTATTGCCGCTTGATCAAGTATGGCTGTCGTGACAACATATGCGGCCAAACATGGTGTACCAGAAACATCTGGCTTTACAACAACAGCTGCTGCTTTTATTCCTGGCTGTTCATTCAACCAAAATTCAATCTCACCAGTTTCAATCCGGTAGCCTCTCAGCTTCACTTGATCATCATTTCGACCTAAAAATTGAATGAGACCATTAGGGAGAATGCGCGCTGCATCACCTGTTTTATAAATTTTTTCTCCTGGCTGGAAAGGGTGATCGACAAATCTTTCTTCGGTTAGTTCTGGGCGATTCAAATAGCCTTTTGCGACACCTTTTCCGCCAATATATAATTCACCGACGGCTCCTTCCGGCATGAGATTCATATGTCTGTCAAACAGAAGAATATCCGTATGCTGTGCAGGCTTTCCAATCGGTACATACACGTCTTGATCAATGTCCTGGTTATATCGATGAATCATGCAGCCAACGACCGTTTCAGTTGGTCCATATTCATTCACAATTTCAATTGGCTGCGGAAAGGACTGCTGAATGGATTTCGCTAAAGATATTTCCAGCTGCTCTCCGCCTAAAATGAAACATTTCATTTGGCTGTCTGGGAAAGACAAATGCTTAATAAACTGTAAATGAGATGGTGTCAGTTTCATCACATGTACACGGTTGTCTTTTATGATGTCTTCGACAAGTAGCTGCCGGTTTTCATGGTGATAAATCATGATGGTATTTCCTGAAATGAGCGGCGTGAAAATAGAAGTAACCGTCAAGTCAAAGGACAGTGAGGTATACAAAGCAAAATGCCTTGTTTCTCCTCGAACATATACTTGCTTCGCCCAATCAATATAGTTGACTAAGCCAAGATGATGAATGAGTACTCCTTTTGGTCTTCCGGTCGTTCCTGATGTATAAATGCAGTAGGCTGTTTGGTCTGAGGTGATGGCTTGTGCCAAGTTGTCTGATGGTCCGGTGTATAGATCCGGCTGCGTGATATCAATTTTTTCTCCATGATAGGCATAGGTGAGCCCTTTCATTGGATGAGTTAAGAGCCATTCTACTCCGCTGTCTTCTAATAGATATTCTATTCGTTCCTGCGGATATTCAGGATCAATCGGCACGTAAGCACCGCCAGCTTTTAAGATCGATAAGCATGCTATCACCATTTCAATGGAATGCTCTGCTAAAATGCCGACACGCTGCTCCTGTTTGACTCCTTTGTTTTGTAAATAATGTGCGAGCTGGTTCACTCTCTTATTGAGTTGTTCATATGTAACCGTCGTATCGCCAAACTCAACTGCGACTGCCGCTGGCGTTCGCTCCACTTGTGCTTCAAATAGATCAATCACCGTTGGCTCATGGCTAGGTGTTGCTCCGCCGTATTGCTGAAAGACCGCTAACTGCTTTTCTTTCTCTTCTTCTGATAGCAGCTGTAGTTGAGCAGCAGATTTGTGCGGATGTGCACAGGCATCAGACAGGAGATGAAGAAAATGCTGACACCACTTTTCGATTTGCTCAGCTGAAAAGCTGACAGGGTTATACACCAATGAAAAGTGCAGCTGATCATCAAACGCCTGAACACTAAGCGTGAGATCGAATTCTGTCTGCTCAGTCATCTCAAATCCACGAATACGAATTGGCTGATCGTTTTTCGTGAGCATTTGATCTAGTGGATAGTTTTCAATGACGACGATTGAATCGAATAATGATTGCTCTGCAGTCATTCCTGCATATTTTTTTAAGTCAGATAGTGGGGTATGTTCATATTCATTTCTTACAGCGATCTCACGGCTCACCTCCTGCATCTGTTCAAGAATTGGCCGCTCCTGTTCGAATGAGACTCGCAGCGGTAAAGTGTTAATGAACAGCCCAGTCATCTTTTCAATATGAGGGACATCTGCATTTCTCCCTGATACTGTTGTCCCAAAGACAATATCATCTTGGTTCGCATACTTAGATAGCAAAACTCCCCACAGCGTATACATCACAGATGCCAGCGTCACGTCATATTGATTTGTGAATTTGCTCAAGCTCTCCGCAATGGAAGGATCCACTTGATGTTCATATTGATGAAACACTTCTGAAGGTTCATATGCGCCGCTTGACTTCGGAAGCAGTTCTGCATAACTCCATCCGTTGAAAACATTTTTCCAATAGGCGGCTTGTGCTTCTGTCTGTTGAAGGTTTTTCTGCTGCCATTTAACAAAGGATTGGTAGGACGGTCTTTGTTCCAGAAGAGGTTTGTCCCCATTCGATAAGCGCTCATATGCACTCATCCAATCGCTTAATACAATCCCTAGGCTCCAGCCGTCCAATAAAATGTGATGGAAGCTAATGAGAACCCAGCTGACTTCATCATTCACTTCACATAACGTCAGGCGGAATGGGACTTCATGCAGATCAAAGCGTTCTTCTCGGTTCTGTGCCGTCACCTCTTCTTTCAGCACATGAAGAGGCTCCTTCGCTTGCGTGAAATCACGATATCGAATGTCTGGCTGATGCTCCTTCAGCACAATTTGTACTGGTTTTGCTAGTTCCTGCCATCTGAACAATGTTCTAAGCATTTCATGCTGTTTGGTGACATTCGTCCATGATTGTTCAAAAATGTCTCGATCTATTGGTCCGTCTATTTCGATCAGCAGTTGTTCAAAATAAGCTGTTCCGTTCGGTTCCATTAAATGATGAAACAGCAGTCCTTCTTGGATCGTAGTGATACCTAACATATTTTCAATGTTCTGTTTATCCAGCTTCTGCGGCTGTAAAGCCATGGGCTCATCTCCTTTCTCTCTAAGAATGTTTCACGAAATAATGGCGTAAACCATAGTTAGCAATAACCTGCTGCTGAATTTGCGAAGTTCCTTCAATAATTTCAAGCACTTTTGCTTCACGATATAGTCTTGAAGCTGAGTTTTCCCGGCTAAATCCACTTCCGCCATGAATTTGGACATTTGTATTTGTAATGTCAACGGCAATTTTAGAGGTGAAATATTTTGCGATGGATGTTTCAGTGATCGCATCAGGATGATTCGCTTCTCTCATTTCCCCAGCCTTTAGGCATAAGGCTCTCGCTGCATGGAGCTGGGTCACCGCATCTCCGATCATGCCTTTGATCATTTGATGCTTGTACAATTTTTCATTAAATTGTGTTCTTTTACGCGAATACGTGACAAGAGAATCAACGGCTTCTTGTGCGATGGCAAGCCCTGCCCAAGCAACACTGTATCTTCCATGGTCTAATGCGAGTGACACCACATGGTTAAATCCGCCTCCAACTGGTCCTAAGACACAGTCTTCATGAACCTGAACATGATCGAGGGTGATTTCCGCTAAATATGACGCTCGGTTGGCCATCATTCCTGTAATCCTCTCAATCTCTACACCCGGCTGATCTCGATCGACAAGGAATGCCGTGACTTGTTCACCGTCTCTTGCAATCACAATAAAGAAATCGGCAATCGCTCCAAAGGAAATCCACTTTTTCTTCCCATTTAATACATAGGATTGCCCTTCCTTTTGATAGCTTGTTTCAACATGATTGGCATCTGAACCAATATTCGGCTCTGACAAAGCAAAGGCTCCGATTTTTTCTCCCTTGGCTAATTCAACGAGCCAGCCTTGTTTTTGGTCTTCTGTTCCATAACGAAGAATGGCTTCTCCTACAAGTGAATTCACTGTCAATAATGTGCGTACATTACAGCAAGCTTTTCCCACTTGTTCCGTGAACTGTCCATATGCGATTGGATCAAGCCCTAGCCCTTGATAGGAAGATGGGATACCTGCTGCCAAGTAGCCTCTTTTTGCCATATCTCGAATCAGTGACTCTGGCAAATGTTCCGTCTCATCGAATTCATTGGCAAACGGACGGATATGTTCATCGCAATACTGGCGAATTTCTTCAACGGCATTAATCGTTTGTTCAGCTGTTTTCATGAAGAGCCGCCCCCTGTTGTTTTCTCTCAATTAAGGCGACAATGCGATTGACCGTACTAAAATGAGCAATGTCGAGGTCTTCGTTATCTAATTGGAATTGAAAGTCTTGCTCGATATAGTTCACTAGTTTCATCGCAAATAGAGAATTCACAAAGCCTTGTTCAAAAATATGATCATCATTTCCAAGCTCAATTTCCTCATCAAATACCACTAGATTTTGCTCGATATAGGCTCTTACTTGTTCGTGTAGGTTCATGATTTAATCTCCTCGCTTTTCGCTTTTTTATTGTTTGGCTGGGTCTTTCTGATTTAATTCAATATTGACATCTACGTATTCTGGGAAAGGCTGAATCATGCTTAAATCATTTTCAAACAAGATATAGCCGTCCTCCCCTTTCTCAATTTCTTTGAAATTCGCAAACTTATATGTGATGTACATCATGCGGTTTCGGTCGGTTTGTTTAAAGTCAGCGACAAGCCGCTTTCCTCGCTTTTTCGCTTCTTGCAAAATCGTTGTGAGTAAGATGGTCCCGACACCACGAGACATGACGCGGCAAGACATAAGCAGCAGTTTGACATGCCATGTGTCACCTGTTTCTTCTATTAATGAGAGTCCAATTTTTCCATAGGAACCGAATTTATCTTCAAGTTCACAGACAAGCAGGAAGTGAGAATCTGATTGACGGAAGAAATCAAGCTCTTCATAATCGTAGGTTTTCCCGCTCGCATTTAATTGATTGGTACGGACGGTCAATTCTTCAGCGCGCTGGAGGTCTTGTTCTCCTGCTTCTGATATCACGAATTTCATATGTAAAGACGCCAAGAATTTCTCAGGCGGCCCTTCATATTTCTCTTCTTCCTGCTGCCTTTTGTCCGCTTCTAAGTACATTCTTCTGCGTCGTCTAGCATCTTCTGTGATAAAGACTGGACGCAGCCGATCATCAGTGAGTAATGACAGATAATCCACTGCATCCCAGCACGTAATCTCTGGATGAACAGCCTTCACTTCTTCTCGTTCAAATGGCTGATCATCAATAAAGAGAATGGTATCTTTATGAATATTTAGGCGCTCGCTGATTCTCTCTAATGAACTAGATTTGGCATTCCAATGAATCTCTGGATAGAGAAAGAAATGTTCGATTCCGAAGGCAGAAAGCTTTTCCTTCACGGCTGCTTCATCGTTCCGGCTTGCTATAGAAAGAAGGATGCCGCGCTCATCTAACTCTGTTAGTACTTCCTTCATCGATGGTTTTAACGTCACTTCATCTGACTCAAGTAAAATTCCATCCCATAATGTATGATCTAAATCCCAGACAACACACTTAATTTGCTTAGCCATTGGTTATTCTCCTCTCACATGTCATATTGGAAAAAGCCCTTGCCTGATTTTTTGCCGTACTCGCCTGCATCAACCATTTTGACAAGCAGAGGACATGGACGGAACTTCGGATCTTTGTAGCTCTCGTATAAAACAAGCAATGAATTCAAAATCGTATCAAGCCCAATTAAGTCTCCTGTCGCAAGTGGTCCCATTTTATGACCGAAACCTCCGCGGAAAATTTTATCGACATCCGCTGGCGTAGCGACTTGATCTTGCACCGCCCAAATCGCTTCGTTGATTGTCAGCATCAGTACACGGTTGGAAACAAATCCCGGAAAATCATGCACCACAACTGGTGTTTTATCAAACGATTTCAAGAAATCTTTTGCCGTTTCCACTGTGTCATCAGAAGTTGCTTTACCTCTAATGACTTCAACTAACGCTTTAAGAGGAACAGGGTTCATAAAGTGCGCCCCAATGACATTCTCAGGGTGATGCATAAGAGACCCTACCTTTGTGATGGAGATACAGCTTGTGTTTACAAAATAGATGGTTTCTTTCGCACAAATATCTCGTAGCTCTTCATAAATAGGTTTTTTAATCTCCCAATCTTCCGTCACATTTTCAATGACGATATGCGCGTCATGTAGTCCTTCAAGTGAAGTTGACAGCTGGATTTGAGACAATACATCTTCTAAAGACAATGAGATTTTCTTCTTTCTCACAAATTGAACCAATTGATAGGTCTTCTTAATTTTTTCCAGCGCTTCGTTTAACTTTTCTTCTGTGACATCAACTAATGTGACTTGATAGCCATTTGCTGAAAGGTCTAATGCCATATCAGCCCCCATGACACCTGCTCCAATCACGCCTACGTGCTTCGTGTTCATTTCTCCAACACTCCAATTCGCTTTAAAATGACATTGATTTTTTCAACGACTTCATTTGTGAATGAATGAATAAAAAAGTGATCTCCATCGAATTCGAAAAACGCACAATCTTCGCTTGTATATTGATCCCAATCGTCTAAATCGAACAGCACAGAAGGCAAATCACGTGTACCATAAAAAATAGAAATTGGACAAGCAGCTGGAACGACTTCATCACACAAATAGGTCTCCAAAAGCTGAAAGTCTGCTCTTAAAATCGGCAGAAAGAAATCAAGCACTGCATGGTTATCAGCAAGTTCCTCAGGAACGCCTCCCATCGCAATGATCGCTTCTTTTAATTTGGAATCTGACAGCTGATGATAGACTTTCTTTTCTGGAATATGTGGCGGGAAGCGCCCAGAATAAAAGACATGAACAGGCTCTCTGTTTAACCTTGTTTTCATTCTTTTTTGTAATTCATATGCAAGGACGGCTCCCATACTATGACCGAAAATGGCATAGGGCTCTCCTTCTTTTAAGGAGGAGGACGCCTGTACATAAAGATCATCTGCGACCTGCTGTAAATCGGTTAGTACAGGCTCTGTCATTCTTGTCCCGTGCCCAGGGAGTTCAAGGGCATGAATTTCTATCGACCGGTCTATATAAGATTTCCACGTACTGAATACGGTACTGGCTCCACCTGCGTACGGTAAGCAAAATAACTTCACGACACGCCACACTCCCTTTTGCATTTGATTGCCAACGCTTCCAGCCAGTGTTTTTCATCCTGGATGATCTGTTCTAAAGAAGCTTTGATATTGGCTTGGTACCTACTAGACATCTCACCTGAAAAAAGGAGTTTTGCTGCCTGATGCCTTGCTTTCTCCCATTCTGCTAAAATACGTTCCATCCATCCCACCAGCTCAGGTAGATCGCCTTTGATGAGATTCAGCCGATACAGCTCTACTTTCTTCGTATTGATGATCTGATTGAACGACGCCACGAGCTTCTCGATATCATCCCATTGCGGAAGCTGCTCATAAAATGTTTCAAGAGCTGCGATTCCTTTTTCTATTACGTCTATCTGACCATGCATATTTCTCAGGAAATAAGTCGTTTTTTGATCAAATAACTCAGTCGAGAGCTTTTCCGGATCAAAGTAGAAGGCCGCATAGGAATGAAATTGATCATTCGGCTGAAAATGATCATGAAAGGTGTCATATCCTTTCTGTACATCTTTAAATGACAGCACTTGATGCTCATAAGACAAATTATCTAAATGCCGATTCTCTAATACGTGAAAGATTTGCTGATTTTCATCGAATCCAGTAATTAAAATGGAATGACGGCTATGGGTTGTCAAATACTCTTTTCTACCTCGCTGAACGTAAGGGTCTACCCATACAATTACCGGGCGGTCACACGTCACATCTTGCTTGACCTTTTCAATGAGGTTTGGACAATACGTCATTTTTTCTACTTGAATGCCTTGTAAATTCATAATCTTTTCTGGATCGTGTGCCGACATCCAGTCAATCTGTAGCAAGCCGTGCTCTGTAAGCCCGTAGGCAAATTGATCATTTAATAAGTATGGAGAAACTTCTTGCTCATGCAGCTTCACAATTGGAAAAAAGCAATTGAAAAAACAGCTGCGATAAAACAAATCATTATAAGGATGAATGCCCGAAATCTGTTTGACGGTCATCTTTTTTTCCTCTCTTTCCAGCAGGAGATGTCACCATAAATCCTTTGATGAAACCAATCGTACAAAACCAAATGAAAAACAAATAATAAGATATCGCTAATTCAATGAGAGAGGAAGGTCCCCATACAAAAGTCATTTTCCAAGGCAGCCCATTAAAGGCTAGCTGCGCAACAATGATTGGCAGGAGCAATATCCCAATTAGCAGTAGCACCCAGCCGCTACTTTTCAGCCAGACGCGAAGTGACATGTCCCTGCGAACGAAAGCGCCGTTTCTTACACGCTTTTTCCATTTGATAAAACGAACGATAGACACTATTTGCAGCAAAATAAAAAGACATGTGGCACCAAGACTCAACTGATCAATGAGCTGAAAAGGATCCATTGATGACTCTACTTCCTCATTTGTACCCGTGATCGTTTTGGCAATAAGACGTACCGTTTGCTCTGTGTAGCTGCTATTCATATTTGCTAACACTCCGATCGCAACCTCTTCTTTTGGCTGGATCAGAAAAAATGATGAATAGTTAGGGTTAGAGCCTGCATGAAAAAGCGAGTCTACCTGCTCATGTGCCTTTTCTATATACCAGCCGGCATTGTAATAGACATGCTTCCCTTCTTCTGGGACATTCACAGTTAAGTGGTCAGGATTTTTTACAAAGCGAGACCAAGTTGAATCGGTCAATTGATATTGCAGCCAAGTCCCCACATCCTGACTATTCATCACAATATAGCCTGCCGGAGTATTGCCTCGATATTCTGGTGCTTTATAAGCATGCGGAGCAAGGAATTGCAATTTAAACCCTTCTGAGACAGCGCCGGATTTCATCCGTTTTAGCCCAGCCTCCGTTTGGTCAAGATGATGCCTTTTAAACAGTCCTTTCATATAAGCCTCATACGATGTTCCTGTTACATTTTCAATGATGAGACCAAGGACATCATAGTTGATGGTCGCATATTCAAAGGAACTGCCTGGCTTACGATTAAGCTCGATTGATTTCAGCTGATCAACTGTTTTTTTCAACGCATCCTTTGTAGTATCTGGCTGGATAAGCGCAATGGATTGAAAGGGAATGCCGCTTGTGTGATGCATTAATTGCTCCACCGTTAAACGCTGAGGCTTTCCATTGTATGTTGGAAAAAAACCTGGAATATAGCTACTCACCGGATCTTTTAAATGAAGTTTCCCTTGCTTCTCTAACTCCACAATCGCAAGAGCGGTAAACGCCTTTGATGTAGATCCAATTTCAAAGAAAGTGCTGGCTGTCACTTGCTTCTTTTTCTTTCGATCCGCATAACCAAAGCCTTTTTGGTACACCACTTCGTCCTTTTTCACAACCACAACGGACATGCCTGGAATGCGTCCAAGCTCCATCTGTTCCTCTATCACTTGATCAACGGCTTTAGATGAAATCACTGCTTTTGCATGTGTCCCCCCGGCAAAGCTGCTTATCCATAAGACCGCTAATAAAAATGAAATGTAGATAACATGCTGATTTTTCCTCATGTAAATAATGAATCCATTTCTTCAAGAGACATATCCACTGTTTCAAAATCAGACGGTGTAAATTCGATTCCTTCTTTCTCTAAGCAATGCTGTACAAGATGCTCAATTTGCTGCTCTACCGCTTGCAATAGCTGCATCATGTCTGTTTCACACAGCTGTTTATCGCTGAAAGAAAGATGAAAAATCAGCTGACCGCCCTTGATGGTAGCGACCATATCGATGACGGTTGTTAATGGATTATCCAATGACGAATCCATCCCCGATGTAAAGTAAGACATCTCATAATCAGATGATTGTTTCAGCACTTGATCAATTTCACCTAGATAGTTAAAGCGTAATTGCGGCGCTGAATGAGGAGGAAGCTGCTTATTAATGAGTGACAACAGCCCATAGTCTGCACCTTTATTTGGCACTTCACGTATCGTTTCTTTGACAGTTCGTATGTGATCCGAGAGAGATTCAGACACCTGAACATTCACAGGATACATGGTGGTGAACCAGCCAAACGTTCTAGATACATCAATCTCATCCTCTACTGCATCCCTGCCATGACCTTCTAATTCCAAAGAAATCCGCTCTTGATTCGTTTGCTGATAACAGGCTTGCGTCAAGGCTGAAATTAACAGTTCATGCGGCTGCGTTTGATACGCTTGATTCGCTTGATTGAGCAATTGATTCGTGAGTTCCACTGATAATGCGTTGGTTAATTTGATTTCGTCTCTGACATATCCCTCATTTGAGGAAACTGGATACAGAGGCTGTATATTTTGCACCGCTTTTTGCCAATAGCTGACCGACTCTTTTACACTCTCTGATACTGCATACTGATTCACCCGCTCGGCAAATGTTTGATAGGAATGGGGTTTAGACGGAAGTACTTCTGCTGTAACCTTCTCTGCATGCAATAATTGAATCAAGTCCTCCACAAAAATTTGCCAAGACATACCATCAGCTAATAGATGATGGGCGGCAAAGATGAGATGTGATTGAGAATCAGTTTGACAAAGCGCAGCCTGAATCAATGGTCCTTGATAAAGATGAGTCCTTTGCTTGATCTGATATCCTACTTCTTGTAACGCTTCTTCCACATTCTCTTCTGACAATGCCGTGAAATCGTGTATCATCAGCGGAATATCTTGAATGTCTTCATCATAATAGAGTGTGTTTGTTGCCTCATGTACTTTTAACCTTAGTCCATCGTGGTGAATGACGAGCTCTTTGAGAGCATCCTGCACGATGGTTTCATCCATCTTTTTCTTTGAATGAACAATGATGGATTGATGCCAGAAATGTTCATCTTTTAACCGCTGGGACCAGAACCATTCGATAATTGGAATCGATTTCACATCACCCACAGCTTGCTCTTGTGAGATATGTATGACAGGTTCCTGCTGAACGACTTGTGCCATTTCTCTAAAAATGGGATAAGTAAAAAGATCCTTGGTTTTTAAATAGAGTCCTTTGTCTTTTAATTTCGCAATAAATTGAATCGCCTTAATGGAATCTCCGCCAAGTTGATAAAAATGATCAGCCGGTTCGATTGTTTCATGCCCTAAGATGCCTTTTGCTGTATCTACGATGATCTCTTCAATGTCCGCTGTTTCCTTGGACCACTCAACAGCTGTTTCTTGAGACAGCAATGGATCAGGCAGTGCCGTCCGATTGATTTTTCCGTTTTGAGTAAGCGGGAGCTCGTCTAGTACAACAAAATAGGCAGGTACCATGTAAGCTGGAAGCTGATCTGATAATTTCTTTCTAAGTAAAAAGGACGTCATCTGTTTTTCTTTCAATTCAATATAGGCTGCCAGCTGTTTTTCTCCAGATTCATCGGTTAGATCAATAACCGCTGCTTTATCAACTTCTTCAAGTGCCATCAGTGCAAGTTCAATTTCACCGAGCTCAATCCGGTAGCCTCGCAGCTTGATTTGATGATCAATTCTGCCAATGTAAACAATCTTTCCATCATTTGCTCGTTTGGCGATATCACCTGTTCGATACATGCGGCGACCATTTACAAATGGATTGGGCAGAAAGCGTGATTCCTGCAAATCAGGTCTTTGCCAATACCCTCTGCCAACACCTGCACCTGAAATATAGATTTCTCCTACTGTCCCAGGCAGCACGGCTTGCTGATGCTCATCTAAAAGGTAAATCTCTGTATTGGGCATTGGCACACCAATTGACACAGATACCCCTTCATCATCTTGATGGAATTGATGAATCATACAGCCAACGGTTGCTTCAGTTGGTCCATATTCATTAAAGATGGATATCCTTCCATCACTTGCCTCTGTGATTCTTTTGGCCAAAGCGGTCGATAATTGTTCTCCGCCTACAATCATCCGTTTCACAACTGATTGAGAAAGTGCAGCATCTGTTAGCAGTGCCATATGAGCTGGTGTCAGCTTGATGACTTTCGCTTTTTGATCAAACAAAATATGTTCTAATAAAAAGCCTGGCTGATCCTCTTGACGATAGATCATCACGGTACTGCCAATGACCAATGGCGTATAAATGGATGTCACGGTTAAATCAAACGCAATGGATGAATACAAGGCAAAATGATCATCTGATGAATCAGTATAGTGTGTTTTGGCAGACATGATATAGTTCACTAAGCTTCGGTGCTCAATCATGACTCCCTTTGGCTGTCCTGTAGAGCCAGACGTATAAATCATATATGCGACATCTTCAGCATCTCCAATGAATGGATGTTCCGCATTATACTGAGCGAACTGATCCCACACGTTGTAGATATTGTACGTATCGCCATTAAAATGGTATGCAGATGCGTCATCTGTGAAAAACAGCTTTGCCTGGCTGTCATCCAAAATAAACTGAATACGTTCCTCTGGATACTCAGGATCAATCGGCACATATGCGCCTCCAGCCTTTAAAATCCCCAGCAGCAGCACAATAAGTTCTGGTGAATGATTCATACATACGGCAACAAAGTCATGTCTTTGTAAGCCATGTGTTTGTAGAAAATGCGCCATTTGATTGGTTTTTCTCTCAAGTTCACCGTATGTCATGCTATGAGATCCGTCCTGAAGTGCAATTCGATCAGGAGAAGACGTTGACATGTCTGTGATCAATTCATGGATTTTTTGTTTCTGTGGAAACAGCATGCCTGTGTCGTTCCAGTGATATAGCTCTCGATGTGTCTCGACTTCTGTCATGAGAAGTACGTCTTTTAACAGCTGCTTTGGCTGAGCGAGTATCGTTTCGACAAAGAGAAGCATTCTTTCGTGTAGAAAGTCGATATCTTCATTGCTGTAATCTGAGATCTTGTAATCATATTGAAGCTCGATTTGCCCTTTTTCATCCCATTCTTTCACAGCAACTTGTAAGCCATATGGCTGGAAGCCATTGTAAAGCTCTATGTATTCAACCTTGTATCCTTCCATCTCCTGCACCATATTTGTGCTGTAGGAGTTGATATAGATTTGAAAAAGCTGATCATACCCTGCTTTTGCAAGCTCTAAATCTTTGACAAGTGCATCATAGGGATAACGCTGATGCAGGAAGTAAGCCTTATAGCTTTTTTGAACGTCTGTTAAACTTTCTAACAAAGAGAGATGAGGATCGATCTTCATTCGATATGGCATTGTACTCACGGTCATACCGGACGTGGCTTTTTCCTTTTGTCCGGAACGATTGAGAACTGGCGTCCCAATAATAAAATCTTTTTGCTGGTATCTTTTATGCAAGTAGACGAAGAGTCCTAAAGTAAATAAAGAGTTGATTGAACAATGATGGACATCTATAAATTCATAGATTCGTTCTGAGAGTTGTCGATCAAGATAATGGCTTTGCCGATGGCCTTTGATTTGGTCAGTTCCCTGTACCAAATAACTATCAGACACATCAGATAATGCTTCTTTCCAAAATTGCTGATCTTTTTTAAATCTTGGGGAGTTCATATATTTTGATTCTTTATCAATAAATACAGAGTGATTGTCTGCTTCTTGTTCGATAGAGGAGCTGTGGGTAAGAGCAGTGTAAAGCTGGCTAATTTTATCGATGATTACTTTCATCGACCATCCATCTGCTACTGTATGATGGCATTTGATGAAATAACCGGATTGTTGTTCACTGATTTTTAGTACCGCAAATTCGGCGAGAGAGGTTTCTGTTAATTGAAATGGTGTTTTGAAGGCTTTTTCGGCCCATTCTAGCATGTCTTCATGTGTGGAAAACTCATAGGTAGGAATAGGGCTATCGGCGTTTGGATCAACGTATTGAAGCGTTTCACCATCTTTCTCTACTAGCTTGAGACGAAGAGATTCTGTCATCATGATACAAGATGCAATGGCCTGCTTCAGTTTATCGAGCTGCAATGGCCCATTGACGAAAATGATACCGCCAATATGATTGATCGGTGTTCCTGGATAAAATGTTTCCATGTTCATCACGCGCCGCTGCGGATGTGTTAATGGCCAATATACTAAACTATTAGTCAATTACGCCACCTCTACTTTTCATATAGTTAACATTTCTACCAACATATTAAATCACATAATGGTATTTTTGTAAATAATTGAGATAAAATGTCTAAATTTGTTCATTTTTTAATCTAGACGCTAGGAAAGCCGACACAGTAAACAGGGCAACGTTTATAAAAAAGACGACTCTTGCCCCAAAGAGATCGGTCATGGTGCTCATAACGAGGATGGACATTCCGTATATAAAAGTTGATAGTGTATGTTGAGCTGATAGTATTTTGGGCAATTCAATTTCACTCAGTGTATCTTGTACATAGGTTCGAATGGAAATACTGCGAAGCTGAAAGGCTGGTCCTAATAAAAAGACAAACAACAAACTCATCCATGCAGAATGATTCAATCCTAAGCAAAGGGTTAGCACAGCTACGATCACCGAACTGTAAAAAATGTGATCAAACAAACGCTGTTCCACATGCTTTGCGAACCGCAACACAAGCAGGCCGCCTAGAATGGTTCCGCCAAAATAGCTTGCGTTAATAAAGCCCCACCATGTTTCAGGCTGATGTAAAACTTCTGTGACATACACAAGGATAATGGCACCAGTCCAAATACTTCTACCGCTCATGGATAGCATTTCTAAAATCGTTAATGTTCGAATAGTTGGTTTTTCATACATGAGCTTCCACCCTGAAAAGACCCTTGTAGCAAATGATTCAGACTGTTGCTCTTGTTTAGCTGCAGCCCCAGTATCAATGATAAAGAGCATAGATATGAGTGACAAACTGTATAAAACAAGTGTCGTCAATAGGAGAAACTGTGGTCCAAGAATGCCAATAAACAGCCCTCCTAACAGCCAGCCTAGTAAAAGGACCATTTGATCAGAAGTTAAGATATAGCTATTGGCTTTTAGTAAAAAGTTCTTTTCTACTAAACGTGGGATCATCGAATTTCGAACAGGAATGGTTCCTCCATCTATCAAAGAAAGGAAAAATACAATGATAAAAAAGAGAGGAATAGTAAAAGTTGATAGTTGTAGAATATAAATGAAAATTAAGCAACCGAAGAAAGCAATTTGACACATTTGTAAATAGATAATGAGTCTTTTTAGCTTAAATTGATACATAAAGAAAGGAATGAGTACCGCTCCAAGTGCTTGTCCAACAAACTGTGAGACAGCCACCATTGAAGCAATCAGTGTAGAATTTGTTAATTGATATGTCAGGATGGTCAATACGAGGACATATAGCGAATCCCCAAAATTTGCTAGGGATTGTCCCCCTAATAAAAAGTAAAATGATTTATTTTTCATAGTGATCTCCATTTTCTCTTCATTATCACCCATAATAATACATTATTTTCTACACTTCTACTTTTTATAACAATATTTTCATAATTTGATACATTATGACTAATTTAAAAAACCGCCAAAAGGCGGTTTTTATTTAGTCATATATATGGACGGTTGGTTCTTTGTCTTCAGCATTTTTCGTGATCAAGGCTTCTTGTTGATCTGAAGATGTGATGTTAATTTCGATATTGGTACTCTTATAGTAATCCATGACTTCACCTGTTAAATATTGCGTGAAGGCTACGACTTCCGTTTTTCCGTAGAACTGCATTGGAATTTCGACTTTCATTTTTTGCAGGTTGCCGTCTTTGTAAAACCCTTTTCCTACGACACCAGTATAATTCGGAAAGTAGTCTTCGACTTTTGTTTTGAAGCGGTCAAATCGCTCGGAATCATCTTTGTAGTTGCCTTTCGCATTATCTGAAGGGAAGAAGACATTCTCCTCTTTGATCGTATCCCAATTGCCGATATCAGCTGAGCCCGCTTTCACATCCGTTTTGGCGATAAAGTTTCCTGGAACGATAGATGATTTTGGTGCTTGCTTATAAAGGGCAATCATGACAGGCACTTTTTGCAGCCCATCCATTTGACGAATTCGTTTGATCACTTGTTCAGCAATTTTTTCGCCTTCTGCCAAAAGTTTCTTTGAATTTTTCGAAGAATCGATCGTCACTTCTTGCTGCGGGTCACCGATATTTTCACGGTAATAATAAACAGAGTTCAGCGCAAGTCCAATGACAACTCCGCCAAGCTGTAAGCTGTTTTTATCTTTTCGAATTAAGTAATTATGCTCTAGCATCGAAGCTAAGTAAATTGGACTACTTTCATTTTTAGACTTTGTTGAACCTGAGTTCGGAAGAGCAGGGTTTAAGCCTAGATTCTTAAAGTCTTTATCTTCTTTTTCTGCCTTTTTCAGATCACTGCCTGTTTTTTTGCGCGCCAGCCAGCCTAGAACGGTGTCCTCATCAAAATGCTGTCCTTCTTGGAAAAGGTAGTCGTTTGTATTAAATGACTCTGTTGCAAGGCGCATGAGTCCTGTTTCAAATTCATCGATGTCCAAGCGTGTGTTGAGACGCTCTGCTGTTAATCCTCTCGCAGCCCCTTGTTTAAACGGCAGCACCATTTTGTAATAGGAGTCAGAGATATTGTACATCGGGATGATGGCTGTTTCCTTCGTTTCATCCGTTTTTTGTGTGACCTCTTCCTCTTCCTTTCCCCCAAAAGGTGCACACGCTGACAATATCAGTGTGAGCATTGTCAGCAGCAATAACAACTTTTTCAATAGAAAACACTCCTCTTATTTCTTTAGCTCCTCGAGCATTTTAGCTTCGTCCCAAATTTCTATATTGAGTTCTTCTGCCTTTGTCAGCTTACTTCCCGCTGCTTCTCCGGCTATGACTAAATCTGTTTTCTTACTCACACTACCTGCCAGTTTACCGCCTAGTGCTTCGATCGCTGCTTTTGCATCGTTTCGAGCCATTTCTTCTAATTTCCCTGTCAGCACAATGGTTTTGCCTGCAAAATAGGAATCACTTTCTTCAACCTTCACCGGTTTTGGTCCTGTGTAGGTCATATTAACCCCAAGCTCTTTTAGTTCATTTAGCAGATTGAGTATTTCTTCTTTCTCAAAGTACGTGACGACAGCATCAGCCATTTTTTCACCGATTTCATCGACTTCGAGTAATTGTTCTTTCGTCGCTTGCTTTAATTGATCGATATCACCGAAATGCATCGCCAAGGTCTTCGCCGCTTTAGAGCCAATAAATCGTATACCGAGTCCAAATAGTAAACGCTCTAGAGAGTTTTCTTTCGATTGCTCAATCGAACGCAGTAAATTGTCGACAGATTTTTCGCCCATTCGCTCAAGCTGAATGAGCTCTTCTTTCGTTAATCGGTAAAGATCAGACACACGAGAGACAAGCTGTTCTTGGAAAAGCTGTGTAATGACCCGCTCGCCAAGCCCATCAATGTTCATTGCATTGCGGGAAACAAAGTGAATGAGTCCCTCACGTATTTGGGCAGGGCATTCTGGATTGATGCAACGCAAAGCCACTTCGCCTTCAATTCTCACCAGCTCACTATGACACTCTGGGCATTCAGTCGGCATGTGAAACGGCTTTTCTTCTCCTGTACGCTGATCGATCAGTACACCTGCGACTTCCGGAATAATATCGCCCGCTTTTTTCACAATCACTTGATCAAAAAGGCGAATATCCTTTTCTTTGATCAAATCTTCATTATGAAGGGAAGCTCGCTGCACTGTCGTTCCTGCTACTTTGACAGGCTCAAGGATCGCCGTTGGTGTGATGACACCTGTACGCCCGACACTTAGTTCAATATCAAGCAGCTTTGTCACGACCTCTTCAGCTGGAAACTTGTACGCAACAGCCCAGCGGGGACTTTTTGCTGTAAAGCCGAGCTCTTCTTGCTGAGCTAACGAATCGACTTTGATCACAATTCCATCGATTTCATATGAAAAGTCGGCACGCTTCGTTTTTAGTGTTTCAATGAGCTCAATCACTTCCTCAATCGTTTGGCACATCCGTCTTTCTTTATTCGTTTTAAAGCCAAGTTCGTCAAGAAGATCAAGTCCTTCGCTTTGCGATTCAACACCAATTTCATCAAGCTCCGCTATACTGTAGACGAAGATATCAAGGTTTCGTTTCGCCGCAATTTTCGTATCAAGCTGACGAAGCGAGCCTGCCGCCGCATTACGCGGGTTCGCAAACGGCTCTTCTTCGTTTTGTAATCTTTTTTCGTTTAATGCTTCAAAAGAAGGTTTTGGCATAAATGCCTCGCCTCTCACTTCAATTGACAAAGGACGTTTGATTTTGAGCGGGATGGATCGAATGGTTTTGAGGTTTTCTGTAATATCCTCACCCGTTGTCCCATCTCCACGTGTGGCACCTCGGACAAACAGGCCATTTTCATAACGGAGAGAAACAGCGAGTCCGTCAATTTTCAGCTCGACATTGTATGCAATATCGTCACCGACTGCTTGACGAACCCTGCGGTCAAAATCAAGAAGGTCCTGTTCATTAAACGCATTCCCGAGGCTGAGCATCGGTGTGCCGTGGCGCACTTTTTGGAAGGCGTCTAACACAGCGCCTCCGACTCTTTGTGAGGGAGAATCCGCTGCTTTTAAATCAGGGTGCTCTTCCTCTAAAGAGATCAGCTCACGCATCCGCGCATCATATTCAGCGTCAGGAACACTTGGACGATCCAGTGTATGATATTCGTAGTTGTATTGGTTCAAAATCTGGTGCAGTTCCTCGATCCGGCGTTTCGCTGCTTCTTTATCCATCTGCTTCTTCCTTTCAATTCATCCGTTTTATATGTCCTATCGGTTTATTGCTTCTCAATTGGCGCAAATGCTGCGAGAAGACGCTTAATGCCTGTAGGGCTTGGGAAAGCAATATCAAGCTCCGTGCTGTCTCCACTGCCTTTTACGCTCACAACCGTTCCAACGCCCCATTTTTTATGAGCCGCTTTATCGCCCACAGCCCAGCCAATACTTCCGCCGCCTGTGTTTTGAATGGTTTGAGTTTGCGGACGTGAGACAGGTCCCCGTCTTTGTGGTCTTTCTCTAGTTTGGCCAAATGGTGTTTTCGTTTCTTTTTTCTCATTTAGGTTGTCCAATAAATCGGCTGGTATTTCTCGAATGAATCTTGATTCAAGGTTCATGTTTGTCCGGCCGAAGAGTGTTCTCATCTTGGCACTTGATAAATAAAGCTCTTCTTCCGCCCGTGTGATGCCTACATAAGCAAGGCGGCGCTCTTCTTCCATCTCTGCATCTTCCATTAATGAGCGGCTGTGCGGGAAGACACCTTCCTCCATGCCCATTAAGAAGACAACCGGGAATTCTAGACCTTTTGCGGCGTGAAGCGTCATTAAAATGACCGCATCTTGATCTTCTTCCTCATTCTCATCCAGCTTATCAATGTCTGCGACAAGAGCAAGATCTGTCAGGAAGGTCACAAGGGACTTGTCTTCATTTTGTTCTTCAAAGTTCTTAGTCACAGAGAGAAACTCGTCAATATTTTCTAGACGGCTTTGTGCCTCAATCGTTTTTTCAACCTTTAGTGCTTCACGATAGCCTGTTTTCTCTAAAATTTCTTCTGTTAGTTCTGTGACAGATAAATAATCCTGCATATTTGTCATTTGATCAATGAGCTGTTTGAATTCATCAAGTGCATTGGCTGCCCTTGCACTGAGTCCAATGAAATCTACCTGACCAAGCGCTTCAAACATAGACAGGTCATTCATCTCCGCGTATGCTGCGATTTTATCAACAGATGTCGCACCGATTCCGCGCTTTGGTACGTTCACAATTCGTGCAAAGCTAATGTCGTCATCTGGGTTAGCTACTAGGCGTAAGTACGCCAAAATGTCCTTAATCTCTTTTCTGTCATAGAACTTTGTGCCGCCGACAATGTTGTATTGAATGTTTGACTTCAATAATGTTTCCTCTATGACACGAGACTGGGCATTGGTTCGATAAAGAATCGCAAAATCGGATAATTTACGCTTACCGCTCTGATGAAGCTGATGAATCTTTCCAGCAACAAATTGACCCTCGCCGAATTCATTATCTGCACGGTAATAGGCAATCTTCGCCCCTTCATCATTTTCTGTCCAAAGGTTTTTCGGCTTACGGTTTGAATTGTTTTGAATCACCGTGTTTGCGGCATTCAGTATACGTTTCGTCGATCTGTAATTTTGCTCAAGCAGAATCACTTCACTGGATGGATAATCTTTTTCAAAGGAGAGAATGTTTGTAATATCCGCTCCGCGCCAGCGGTAGATGGACTGATCCGAGTCACCGACCACACATATATTTTGAAAACGCTGAGCAAGCAGTTTCACAAGCATGTACTGCGCTCTGTTCGTATCCTGATACTCATCGACATGAATGTATTGAAATTTTCGCTGATAGTGTTCTAATACTTCAGGGATGCGCTCAAACAGACGAATCGTCATCATAATAAGATCATCAAAATCGAGTGATTGGTTCTTAAGTAATCGCTTTTGGTAATCTGTGTAGACGTCGCTAACCACTTGATCATAGAAATCACTGGCTGTTTTGGCGTATTCCTCTGCGTCAATGAGTTCATTTTTTGCACTGCTGATTGATCCTAAAATGCTGCGAGGATCGAACTTTTTAGGATCGATATTTCGTTCTTTTAAAATGTTTTTAATGACTGAAAGCTGATCAGATGTGTCTAATATAGAGAAGTTGCGATTTACACCAATACGGTCAATATCGCGTCGTAAAATACGCACACACATGCTGTGGAACGTAGAGATCCAAATGTCATCCGCACCAGGTCCTAAAATGGCTTGGACACGCTCACGCATTTCACGTGCTGCTTTATTTGTAAACGTAATCGCTAAAATGTTCCACGGAGCCACATGCTTTTCTGCCATTAAGTAGGCAATTCGGTGTGTGAGCACCCTCGTTTTCCCGCTTCCTGCTCCTGCCATCAAGAGTAGCGGACCGTCTGTTGCTTTGACCGCTTCTTTTTGCGCGTCATTTAGCCCTTCTAATAGATGATTCGATATTTCATTCATTTCATTCACCGCCAATTCGAACTTATGTTCTATTTTAACCCTTTTCGTCTTGTTTGACTATGATGACTTTTTGACTGCGCTCACTGTCTTTAATGCTTCTTTGAAATTGTCATAAATGACGTTTCCTACAACAACCACGTCCGCATGCTGCGCAAAATCTTCCGCCTGCTTTGCGTTTTCAATGCCCCCGCCATAAAAAAGAACCGTATCAGAAAGCACTGCTTTCGTTTCTTTCACAAGTTCTATATCTCCAAGCGTTCCGCTGTATTCTAGATAAAAAATGGGCAGCTTCATTAAATGCTCTGCCACTCTTGCATATGCTCTTACGTCATCGATGTCCAGTGCTGTATTTGCCTCTGTGAGCTTGGCCGCTTTACACTCTTCATTTAAAATAACATAGCCTTCAGGCACGATCTCTTCCATCGACATCAAATCACCGAATTCCTTCATCGCATCCTTGTGAAGCCCAACAATCCAATCAGGATGAGAACTGTTTAAGACAGTCGGGATGAAATACAGATCGAAGCCCGGCACAATCATTTCATGTGTTGAGATTTCGAGTACACATGGCACAAGAAACCGGCGGACCTTTGACATCAATTGAAGCACGTTGTCCTCTGTCACATTGTCACTGCCGCCAATCAATATAGCATCCGTACCAGATTCGCAAATTGCCTCTAGCTGTTCATCGGATATTTCTTTATTTGGATCGAGTTTAAAGACATGCTTCCACTCGGTAACATCATACATGAAAAACGTTCCTCCATTCGTTTCATTCCATTTAAATATTATAACAAAATCAGTGACCGCAAAAAATGGGTAACCTTCTTCAGCTAAAAGTTTCATTCTTTTGAAAATGGGGTTCGTGACTTTAGGTTAGAATGCTGAAAACATCTAGGAGCTGAGAGGGATGATCTTTGACCGTTCACTGATAGGAAAGCTTTGTATCACCACATGTTATTATACAATAAAGGGACATTTTACTATTGATCAAAAAACCATACATAAAGTAGGTGACCCACATGAAAAGAACCATCACATATGATCAAACGATCAATATCGGATACATCTATCTCCTGCCTGTAGGAATCGGGACAATCAAAGAAACCATTGAATTAGATGTGAATGAATGTATGAACGCAGATATCGACAAAGAGGGACGAGTAGCTGGTCTGGAGTTATTTGCAGAAGAAGCCGAAGTTTTGAAGCATGCACCCGTGTATGAGGACGAGCTTTCTTTACGTTTTACAGATCAGGACGTTCTCTCAACCTATCATTTATCAGGCATTGAATTTCATTTCTCGACGCCTGATCACAAAGGGCTAATCGGTTTTACGATTGTCGATCCTCATCGATATAACGTCAAAAGAAAGACAAGAAAAAACCGTTTTGAATGGTCAAAACGGTTTTTCCAAGCTATTGTCTCACTTCATTGAAATAATGGACGGATGTCATGGCCCCTTCATCGACCATCTTGTTGTCTTGAATATCTAATGGATCAGGGTGTCCAGCTTTTTCAGGAATCTTTTCATCTGAGCGGAACATGCTTGCCCATTTTTTGAGATGCTGTTTATTTTTTACTGCTAATAACACTGCACCACCAACCCCTAATCCTGCAAGTACATACGCATTCGGACGCTTATTCATGTATGTTCCCTCCCCTTATGATCTTATTTGTAAGTTACCCCGGCTTTTCATTTCTAAACGTCACAATATGTTGAAGTGGTTTCTCTTTCAATGAAAAGTGGAATAACAACAACAATGATAGAGAAAAGAGGGGATCTTCGTGACAACAACTTTCATTGTCATTGTTGGCGCACTATTAGTGATTTGTTTCATCATACCAATCATTTTATTCATCTGGATTTGGATGAGAGATGAAAAACAGGAAGAGCATTCTGTCCTGCGAAATTATCCGGTCATTGGAAAGCTGCGGTTTATTTTTGAAAAAATAGGACCTGAGCTTCGTCAATATCTGTTTCTGAATGATCGCGAAGAGCTTCCTTTCTCAAGAAGAGAATACGAGCAAGCTGTCATGTCTGGGAAGTACAAAAGCCGGACGATGGGCTTTGGATCAAAACGTGATTTTGACAAGCCTGGTTACTACATTCGCAACGTCCTATTTCCAAAGCAGCGAGATGAGTTACGCATCGATCAATCTGAAAAAATCCAAACAAAAGTGTATCAGATTGATCAAGACAATTTACTACGAAGAAGTGAACATACCAAAGAGGTGGAAGCAAAACCTTACTATCTCCATCAAGACGATGTACAAGTGATTGGCGAGCACACATGTCAAAAGCCATTCCGTGTAAAAGGCCTGATTGGACAGTCTGCCATGAGCTACGGATCTTTAGGCGACAGGGCCATTACAGCACTATCCTCGGGATTAAAAATGGCTGGCGGTACGTGGATGAACACAGGTGAAGGCGGGCTTTCTCCCTATCATCTCAAAGGCGGAGCCGATATCATATGCCAGATTGGGCCCGGTCTATTCGGCGTGAGAACAGAAGATGGCGCTTTTTCCTTTGAAGAATTTAAGAAAAAAAGCGAGCATGAGGAAGTCAAAGCCTTTGAGCTGAAGCTGGCTCAAGGAGCTAAAACACGCGGCGGTCATATTGACGGCGAAAAGGTCACCGAAGAAATTGCGAACATCCGTAAATTGCCGCCCCATCAATCTATTGACAGCCCAAACCGATTTGAGATGTTCCACTCCATTCCGGATATGTTTGATTTCATTGAACAGCTGCGAAGTATAGGCGGAAAGCCTGTCGGCATCAAGCTTGTGGTCGGACATAAAGAAAACATTGAAGAGCTTGCAACGTACATGAAAAAAAGCGGAAAGCACCCTGATTTCATTACAGTGGATGGCGGAGAAGGCGGCACTGGCGCATCTTTTCATGAATTGGCAGATTCCGCAGGGCTGCCGATTTTCACGGCACTCCCAATGGTTCATCAAATATTGAAGGAATACGGTGTCAGAGATCAGGTCAAACTCTTTGCCTCTGGCAAACTTCTCTCACCAGATAAAATTGCAATTGCCCTTTCCATGGGTGCTGACTTTGTCAATATCGCACGGGGACTCATGTTTTCAGTCGGATGCATTCGCGCCCAAGTGTGCCACACGAATAAATGCCCAGTCGGGGTCGCCACAACTGATCCAAAACTGCAAAAGGGTTTATCAATTGAAGAAAAGAAATACCGAGTCTGCAATTATATCCTTTCTCTAAGAGAAGGCTTGTTTAACTTATCCGCAGCCGCTGGTATTGAATCTCCCATTCATTTTAATGAGAAACATATTGTCTATAGACAAGAAAATGGTCAGACGAGTGAAGTGCCTATTTTTACAGGGACACAGCCATCCGTCTAGTTTGAGAAAGGTGCATTTTTGCACCTTTTTTTCAATTGACATTTTGGCTCAATCGCGTATAAAGAACTTAGGGCAAATGACCAGGAAGTGGAGAGATGGAGGATGCGTGAGAAAAAGGTTCGCGGGATGAAACGGAAGACGAATGAGATGGTTACAAGAATTGAGGAAAGTACACGAGAGTTCCCGGCAGATATTGAACAAGGGTATTGGCATCTTCCTCTACCAGCTGCTTATGATTTTATTTGTACAAACAAAACACCTCAAAAAATCAAGCGATTGTCCATCCAGACACTGATAAATAGAGCTGAACATCTCATTGATTTGAAGCCAATTGATGGAGAAGTATATCGTGTCATGGTTGCAGTAGATGCCACTGAATGATGGGAATCACAAATCATTGTGTTTAAAGGAGATTCCTATTTTAAAGACTTTTTCAATAGACATGATGATGATCAGAGTTGGCTGCCTCTTTCCGATGCGAGAAACATTCAAAGGGAATGGCAGTAACACAAATTTAAAAATAACCGTTGTCCTTTTCGGCAATAGTCAATTTTTTGTATCTGTACTCATGTATCTCAAAATAAAAAAGAGTAGCCGCAGCCACTCTTAATTTTACTTATTCAACAATCGCGCCCTATTCTGAAAGAGACTTTCATGTTAACCTGCCATTTCTTGCGAGAACCTAAGTAAATATCCATCAGGATCTTGAACAAGAAATTCCTTTTGTATAAACGTAGTATCATTACTTTTATATTTGCTAACAGTTGGCTCTCTGAATAGTGGAATGTTTTGCTTTCTTAAACGGTCAATGACAGGCTGTACGTCTTTAATGTCTATTTGAAAATTGATTCCCCGTCCAAATGGGTGTTTTAACTCCCCAGTGTCCCAATGGCCATTGATTTCTTCTAACATCATTTGTGTTTCCTCTTCCAACGAAACAAATATAAATTTATCGTCTTCACGCTCATATTCCAATTTAAAACCAAGCAATTCTATATAGAACCATTTAGACTTTTCGATGTCTGTTACAGATAACTCTGGAATCAAAGCATTGAATCTCATTTTTTCTTCTCCACAACCTTCTGATAAAGTTATTCGGTTAAATGACCCGTTTGTTGCTTCTTTCAAGCCAGTCCTTGCTTGTCTTTTCAGCGCTCTTCATAAAAAAACTGTAAACAACGCCATTCTTTTTGAATAGGATTGTTTACAGTGAAGTCTGCTTTATTTTGTTTCGTCATTTGCCTGCTGTTCTGCTACGCGGTCAAGTGCCATTGTGTAGGCATCATTTCCGTAGTTCAAGCAGCGTTTGACACGTGAGATGGTTGCAGTGCTCGCACCTGTTTCCGTCTCAATTTTATGATACGTGTTCCCCTCGCGAAGCATACGTGCTACTTCAAGACGCTGTGATAAAGATTGGATTTCATTGATGGTACACAAATCATCAAAGAATCGATAGCATTCTTCCAGGTCTTTAAGGGATAAGATGGAGTTGAATAACTGATCTAAGCTTTTGCCCCTTAATTTATCAATTTGCATCTTTATACATCTTCTCCTTTACTATTGGCACCGCTTCGCACGACATTCTGCGGAGAAAGCGGTATCTTTCCTGACTATTTTTTTTCAACCTCAGCAATGAGCTTTGAACGAATCATGACAGGTTTGGTTATACGCTGGAAATGCCGTCAGTTCTTTCGTAAGCCGAAGCTTCTTTATCGTATACAAAATCGACAAGTTCTGTCATTTTCCTTGTTCGACAATCTGACAAACTTGTTTGCTTCCGATATCAAGAACACTTCTGCTTGATTAGGTCTGCCCTAAAAATACAGGTTGTGCGGAAAGCTCGGCGAGACCACAAACATGCGCCCCGCCTCGCTCAATTATTCAAAATATGTTGGTCGGTCAGCGTAACCGACAGATTCATTTTTCAATCAGGCCATTTCACTCGTCATGTCAAAGCCCTCTGCTTCAACAACTCCACATAAGTATTTTCACTTACATGGCAGTGAAGAGATCCATTGCTCACGTCTGCCCTATAACAGTTGTCAGAAATGTGGCAAAGATGATACAGCTCCACTCTGTTATATTTTAACGCATTATAGACGGAAAGAGTACAGTTTTTTTCATGACATCAAATATTCCTCTTGGTGTCACTCGAATATACGGCAAATGGGTACTTTGGAAAAAGACAAGTGTATCAATTGGGCAATCAAATGGATAGCCTCGCTCAATGAGCAGCTCACGCAAGGTTTGTATTTGCTGAAGAACTGTCTCAAACGGTTCAGCAGAGGCACAGCCTGATAATTGCAGCGGGATTTCGTGCAAAATTTTCCCGTTCTCTGTGAGGACGATCCCCCCGCCGATTTCTTTCATTCGCTTATGTGCCAGCATCATATCTTCTTTATTTTTCCCGATCACTAAAATGTCACCCGTGAGCGAAAATGAGCTGACAAACCCTTGCACTTTGTTTGCAAAGCCTTTGAGCATCGTATTCACACGCCACTCGCCTTTTCGGTCAATCAGGCTAAAGAAACTTTGATCATGATCACATGACAGCTGGTTCACAGAGTTATCAATCTCCACTGTATAAGGCTCCATGATGACAGCATTTCTCATTTTGACACCTAGCGGCATGGAAAATTGCAAATCACTCGTCGTCAGATCATAGCCTAAATCTAATGGAACAAGCCCGCCATTTTCCCATTTAGTTTCTTGAAATTGATGCTGGTTCTCTCCATCTAATTTGAGGATAACCCCTTTAGATATCACCGTTTCCGGATTTGGATTCATTGGATCATCTAACACATTCAATGAAGCCAGACGTCCTGGACCGACAACACCTAATAGGTCATCAATTTGATAGTATTTCGCAATGTTAAAGGTCGCCATATTGTATGCATCGATGATAGGCACGCCTTCTTCAAGGGCAATTGAAATCAAACGATTAATCATACCCTCCTCATAAAAATGAGGCGCTGCTCCATCTGTTGTATAGAAGAAGTGATCATAGTGTCTAAAATCACGCTCGTGCAGCTCTCTTAAAATGTTCACTAAATCTGGGCGGATGGAAGAATGACGAAGTGAGACATGGTAGCCAAGGGACAAGCGTTTGAGCACATCGTCTGCATTCATCGCTTCATGATCGCTGTCCGCGCCAAACAGCTTCATTTTTGTTAGCGTTTTCTCAGAAGCTCCGGGGAAATGCCCTTCAATTCGTTTCCGCTGCTTCTTCGTTTCTTGCATGCAATATAAAATGAGATCATCACCGTCCATCAATCTTGGCCAGCTTGTTAATTCGCCGCCTTGAAGGACATCAGGATGATCAATCCATTCCTTCCGGTAGTTGATAGGAAGCATCTCATCTTCATATCTGACTTCAGTTTGAAGATCATATCTAGACCACCAGAAATACTGAAATGGCTGCTGTTTTAATTCACACAGAGTGGAAAGCGCTTTCTTTTCATTGCTCTGCAAAAGAAGAAATAAGTTATCACTGACCATCGTTGTTGTGCCAAATTGAGACACATATTCTGCAAGTGATTGGGGATTATAAATATGGAACGGGTGCGCGTGAGGCTCTATATACCCAGGCACAATGTATTTCCCTTCACAATCAATCACACGTTTAGCTGATTTATTTTGAGGAAGCTCTGCTCCGACATAAACAATTCGATCATCATGTATCCAAATATTTGCCTTCACCCATTGTTTTAAAAACGGGTTTAGCACGAGTCCATTCGTTAAAAGGAGTGTTGGAACTATTTTTGAGTCGACTACATCGATTTGTGTGCGGATGTCATTGTTTCTCCAATTAAAAGTACGTTCGGACATTCACATACTCTCCTTCATTTGTATTAGCCCTATCGTAACATAACGAACCACGTTACGCATTAATGAAACGTTACAATTTCTTGAAATCACACTTAAAATATTTAAAAAAGGAGATTTACCTTCAATGAAACCTAATCTCGGCTTAATGGAAGCGCTCATTCGAATTGCCTGTGGAATGACAATATGTACTGTAGCTGGTTCTTTATATGCTAGAAAACCATGGAGTAAAATGCTGCTTTTCAGCATCATGTTCGGCGGAATGAAACTGGCATCTGGCATTCTTCGTTTTTGTCCAGTGACGTATATGTGTGAGCAGCAAGACACACATAAAGAGAAGGCTGAGTGAGACAGCCTTCTTTTTTTGTGATCGTTTTCATATCACTCCGCTGCTTCACACCATTCCACCATCGTACCTGCGATAATTTCCGCTGCTTCAATCACATGCTCAATGTCGATGGATTCATTCGGGAAATGGGCAAGCTCCGTTGTTCCAGGTCCGAAGACGATGATCGGGATACCTGCCGCCTGTGACAGTAATCCGCCGTCTGTTCCCCAAGGAGCGGCTTCGATCTTTGGCGGCTCCTTCTTGACCGCTTCATATTGTTCCTTCAATAGACCTAAAAGTAGATGATCCGTATCAATTGAGCCTGGAAGCCATCTTGCCCCAAACCATTCGACCTCAACAGGATGCTCTTTGAACCATTCATCCTTTTCCCCAAGTCCCATCATCCAATTTTCTAGTTCCTTCTCTGCCTGCTCAACCGTCTCACCTGGCATCACACCAAGTCTTCCCTCCATTGTGACCAGATCTGCTACAGAGGACGGCCAATCACCGCCTTGAATTTTCCCTATGTTGATGGGGATTGGAATCGGGATATGCTGAAATAACGGCTCGGTGATGCGCTGATTTCGTTTTTCTTCAAGTGCTGCTATATGTGAAAGAACGATCATACCTTTTTCAATAGCGGAAACGCCGTGATATCTTGTTCCGCCATGAGCTGCCCTTCCTTTAATATGCAGTCTGAACCACTTAGATCCCTGCTGAATCGGAAAGATTTTCATATGACTTGGTTCTGGAATGATGGCCGCATCTGCTGTATACCCTCTCAGTATGGCTGCAAGGGTGCCTGCACCGCCGCTCTCTTCTTCGACGACACTATGAAACACGACATCTCCTTTCAGCGGAATCTGGAGCGCATGCAGTGCCTCTAGTGCAAAGAGTAAAGAAACGTTTCCGCCTTTCATATCTGTTGCCCCGCGTCCATAAAGTCTCCCGTTTATGATATGCCCGCTGTAGGGCGGATATGTCCATTGTTTCGTATCTCCTGCTGGCACAACATCGACGTGCCCATTTAATAAAATGGATTTGCCGCCCCCTTTTCCCTTCAATCGTCCGGCGACATTGGGACTTCCTTTAAAGGAACGTCTCGGGGAATAGAAATACGGGTGTTCTAGCAAGTCTTCTCCGCCAATGTCCCATACATCTACATCAAAACCAATGGCAGACAGCTTATTTGCTACGATTTGCTGCACACCTTGTTCATTCCCTTGGGTGCTCTCACATTGCACCATTTGCTGAAGAAGCGCAATCGCTTCATCTTGGTGCTCTCTCATCCAGCTTCTGATACGTGTGATTGGCTGCAAGTCATTCATCCTTTCTACACAACAGATTTGACATCAGGCGCTAAAATTAAAGGTGCCTCTGTCGCCCTTATGACATCTTCCGGCTGATACGGCGGCATGACTTCACGTAAAATGAGCAGCTGCGATTTGACCTCAATGACTGCCATATCCGTTATAATCAGATCCACACAAGACTTAGCAGTTAAGGGCAGTGTGCAGGCAGATTTCACCTTTGATTCACCGTGTTTATCGAGGTGGCTCATCACCACCACAACCTTTTTCGCCTTTTGTGCAAGCTCAATCGCTCCGCCCATCCCGGATACTCGTTTGCCTGGCACAATCCAATTCGCAAGATCACCCTGACTGCTTACTTCAAGTGCACCTAAAATGGTCATATCCAGCATGCCTTTTCGAATGATGCCAAAAGCAGTCGTGCTGTCCATGTATGAGCCGCCTTTTGTTAACGTAATAGGAAAACCACCGGCATTGCACAAGTTCGAATCTTCTTCTCCTTGTGCTGGTGAGGCGCCTGCCCCCATAATGCCGTTTTCTGCATGAAGCCATACGTTGTAATGCGCTGGAATGTAATCAGCCGCAAGGGTTGGGATGCCGATCCCAAGATTGACGATCATGCCATCTTCAATTTCCTGCGCCGCCCGTTTGGCTATGCGGTGTCTTATATCGTTGTCTCCCATGCCCATGTCCAGTTCACTCCTTTTGATTGCACGATCTGGTTCACAAATACGCCTGGTGTCACGATTTCTTCTGGATGAAGACTACCTACAGGCACAATCTCTTCCACTTCCGCAATGGTCCAGTCTCCTGCCATCGCCACAATCGGGTTTGTATTCCGTGCACTTTTATCAAATATCAGATTTCCTGCTTCATCTGCTTTGAAGGCATTCACAATGGCAATATCCGCTGTCAGCGCAGGTTCAAGGATATATGTCTTTCCGTTTAGTGGCACGAGCTGCTTCTCATCAAGATTGAGGCTATCCATGCCGACATCTGTTACAATGCCTGCCAAGCCCATCCCGCCTGCTCGTATTTTTTCTGCTAGAATGCCCTGCGGGTAAAAATGAACATCTAGTGTACCTGATTGCATTTTCTGTCCGGCTATTGGATTTGAGCCAATATGAGAAGCAATGATCTTCTTGACTCTTCCTTCTGTGATCAGCCGGCCAACACCTATTTGCGGGAAGCCTGCATCGTTTCCGATCAATGTCAGATCTTTGATATTGGCTTCTAGGATGGCATCGATCAATGATGGCGGGGACCCTACGCCGCCAAATCCGCCAAACATGATGGTCATGCCGTCCCTAAAATGCGTGATCACTTCATCTACATTCACTGTTTTGTTCATCATCTTTCCTCCCTACATCGCAGATGGGAAAAACCCTCGGTTGATGACTTCTTGTTCGACCTGCGTGATTGTCTGCTCAAATAATTGAATGAGTTCATCCATCTCCTGCTGCGTGATAGAAAGCGGCGGAGCGATCATGACCGCTGCACCTCCCACTCCATCCTCTCCAGCGCTTGCTGGGTAAACGAGCAAGCCATTTTGCTTCGCTGTCTCAACGACTAAATGCGTCATTTGAGCATGGGCAGGAAATGGTGTTTTCGATAAACGGTCTGCGACAAACTCAATGCCGATGAGCAGTCCCTTTCCTCTCACATCTCCTATGATGAAATGGTTTGTTTGCACATCCTTTAAAGCATTCATTAAATAGCGGCCAGACAGATCCGCTCGTTCAGGAAGCTGATGTTTTTTCATATATCGAATGACAGCCAGTGAGACGGCTGCTGAAAGCGGGTTGCCGCTATAGGTGTGACCTGCCATCACAGAGCCGGAACCGCTCAGAATTGGTGCGATGACATGATCCGCTGAGACGGCTGCCGCAATCGGTGAATAGCCAGCACTCATCCCTTTGCCGAGAACCATAATATCTGGTACGACGCCCCAATGCTCCATCGCAAACATTTTCCCAGTTCGTCCAAAGCCTGTCATGACTTCGTCTGCAATCATTAAAATATCGTTTTCCTCACAGACACGCTTCATTGCATCAAAATATCCATCTGGCGGTACAAGTGCCGCTCCCGATGCTCCGACAATCGGCTCTGCAATAAAAGCGGCAATCCTCTCTTTTCCTATACGCTGAATGACGGTTTTAAATTCCTGAACATACCATTCAACCTGCTTGCCCTCTTCCTTCGGCAGCCATGAACGATAGCTATATGGCGGAGACAGCACTGGGTTCTTTTCGAGCAATGGTTCAAAGCGCTCTCTCCTTGCAATATGTCCGGACATCGACAGTGCACCGAGGGTGATGCCGTGATAACTCATCCATCGTGAGATAATGTGATTCTTCTCAGCCTTTCCTTGCTCCTGCCAATGCTGAATTGCAATTTTCATAGCCGTTTCCGTTGCCTCTGATCCGCTTCCGACAAAAAAAGACCAGTTCAGGTTACCTGGACAAAGCGTACTCAATTCATAAGCAAGTTCTTCTGCTGGTTCATTTGTGAATTGTGATCTGTACGTAAAGCTCACTTTTTCCGCTTGCTCGGTCATGGCATCAACGATTTCACGTATGCCATGTCCAATACTTGCCGTGACAGCCCCCGATGAGCCGTCTATATATTTTTTTCCGTCCCGATCATATAAATAAATTCCCTCTCCTTTCACAGCCACAGGATAATGCTGATTCAACATCGGTTTGATTAAGTAATCCCGGGTCTCCACTTTGCCATTCCTCCCTCTCTCGTCAGCAGCTGCCTCTTTCTTTTTCATGAATCGCAAGAAAATTTTGTATACTTGTTATAAGATTAGCTTAATCAAGAGGGCAGTCATCCTCCATTCGCCACATGCCCGAATTTCAGACGCATTTTTTATACATCGTGTATAAGAGTGTTCAAAAGGAGGTCATGAGTCTATGGCGATTCTCGTCAAAGATGCACTTTCGCTCGATATCATGAAGGGAACAAAGCTGCTCGCTGGAGAAAATGGACTGGACCGACTCATTCAATGGGTGACCATCGTGGAAATCATCGAAGACACGTCGAGGCTTTCCGAAGGAGAATTGCTCGTCACAACCGGATTTGGACTCGCAGACAATCAAGAAAGACGCGACCGGCTTGAAGAATTGATTCAATCTAAAAGGCTATCAGCCATCGCTATTTATAAAGGTGTATACTTAAGCGACATTCCAGCATCACTCATTCAAGCGGCGAAAAATAGCGGCATTCCGCTCATCGAGATTCCGCCACACATCAATTTCTCAGATATTACAAAAGCCGTGTTAGAGCAAATCGTGAGCAGTCAGCTTCATCAGCTTAAATATTCATCCGCGATTCATCAAAGACTGACCCAATTAAATGTAAGGAATAAAAATGTGACGCAAATTACAGAGGAACTGGCACATCTCACTGCAGCAAACATTGTCGTTCTTGATGTCTTTTTACATCAAACAGCGGCTCATCTCATAAAAGATGAAGTGACGTACTCTCCTGCTTTTGGCTTTCTGACAGATCATGAACCAATTGAAACCTTGCCCCTTCTCAAGCAGGCAGAAGAAAAAGGGCGGCTCGTTTATGACACGTGCGGAGCATTTGTCCTCGCCGCATGTCCGGTGATTGCGATGGGTGATATTTTCGGGTTCATTGTGTCTTTAAAGAAAAAGGATACGTGGCATCATCTCGACGCGATTGCAATCGAGCATGCCGGGGCCGTGTATGCGATTGAATGGCTGAAGCAAAAAGCCATTCAAGATACAGAAAACCAAATGCAGGGACATTTGTTAGATGATATTTTGCAGCAGCAATATACAGAAGAAAGCTACGTGGTCGAACAAGCAACAAAGCTGCAATATGATATGAGCGAGGAGCAGGTGGTGATCTACTTTCAATTCCAGCATCAGCACACACAGCTCGATCACCAAATGATGCAGCGTCTATCGCAATTACTCACCTCGATCTTTGAACGCAGACATATTCCTTTTTTACTAAAGACAAGGCTCGATTCCATTTTTGTCCTAACACCAGCCGGAAAAAAAGTGTTTCAAGAAGCGGAGTGGTATCGCGCAGCAGAGGAATGCCGGAGCACTTGGTCTTATTTTTTCCCCGTCCATCCGATTGTCATTGGTATCGGGAGAGCCTATGACCAAATCAGTCTCTTTGCAAAAAGCGCAAAGGAAGCGCAGTATGCAGCAAGGCTTCTTCCGCTTTTAAAAACAGACGAAAGCATCATTCATTATCAAAAGCTCGGCTTATATGGGATGCTTCTTGAAATGAATGAAGCGGGTATGAATTTGCATGATTTTTACGTGGAGCTGTTAAGTCCTTTGCTTTATACGAAAAAACAAGGGGCTGACCTGATCCATACACTCGAAGTGTATTTGGCACACAATGAAAATATTCAAAAATCTGCGGGAGAATTGTTTATTCACAGACATACACTAAGCTACCGGCTGAAACAAATTGAAACGAGAACAGGCTGCAGCCTCAAATCCACTGATGATCGGATGAAGCTGCAGCTCAGTATCATGGCGTACCGCCTATCTGGTCTGCTTGATCAGATGAGAACCATTTCATGATTCATTCGGCGTTTTGACCCATAGATTCATATCTTCAATTTTGTCAAAAATATAGCAGTTGTTTTGGAAGCGCCCGGTATATGTATATCCAAGCTGATAAAACACTTGATTCATTCCATAGGACAGTGCACGGGCAAGTGAATAAAAGACATAGATATGCATCGACTGGAGTTCTTTTTCAAGTGCTAGAATCAAATGATGCATGAATCCTAGTTTTCTATATGAAGGAAGGGTCGCACAATCTGTTAATTCCGCATGACCATACGGCGCATTGATTTCAGCGGATGCTGCACTCACAATGTGTCCGTCATGTTCAACGGCATAAAAAACAGTCCCTTCCTCCATCACCTTTTGGATGTAATCTGACTCGTTCATTGGCGTAGGATACGTTTCAAAGACGGTATCATAGAGCTCTGCCAGCTTGTGCACATCCTTCAGATCGGCTTTCCTCATCACATACTCATCCTGCCATGTGCCTTGGTCTTTTTTGATTTCTTTTGCTTGAATGGATGCTACGATCTCATCTTCCTCCAACCAATACGAACTGTTCATTCGATCCTCAGTGAGAAAAAGCGACATACCGTAAGCGTCACTTCCAAGAAAATAATGAGAAAATACGCCTTCAAGCCGAAAACCTTTTTCTAAAAAAAGCGGCACATGCTCACGTCTTACTTTCACAATGACCTTAGAAGCCTTACAGGCCGCCGCTTCCTGAAGAACGGATTGAATGACATCCCGCACCCTCCCGCTATAATCATCTAATCGGATTCGCTCATTAAATGAATCAATACAGATCAAGGCAGAAAAACGCTCGTTTGCAAGTTTCTTCAATTGCACCATACACTCATTCCTCTCTTAGCTAATGAAAAACTTCCAAATTAAAAATGAAGAAATAGCAATGCCAGAAAAAATCGAAATGATCATATAGCTAATGGCTGAGGCTTTTTTGACTTTGTTTTGCTTTTCTGCTTGAAACATCAAAAGATTTGAAAAAACAATAGTTAGGATAAGTAAAAATAGTGAAAAAACAATAAATCCTTTAAAAATCATTTTCTATGTCCCCGTTCATTGTTTTTATTTCTGATTGTATATATTCATTAAATGCTTTTAAAGAATTAGAAGAATTGACCTTCAAATCGTTCATACGTTTAATTATTCCACCGTGAAGTATATATATATGCTCAGCAAGTTGCATAACAAAGGCCATATCATGAGATGTGATGAGAAGAGTCTTACCATTTTTTTTATACTCCAGAATTTTAGATGTTAGATATTGAATACTCATTACATCTAAGCCGATTGTCGGTTCATCCATATAGATAACCATTGGATCAATAATATCTAAAAAACATAGATTTAATTTTGTACGCATTCCTCGAGAAAAGTTCTTTACCAATTTATCATCAACATCCATTAAACCATACCTTTGTAGGATTTCAATGAAATCGTTTTGGGTATATTTAACATTGTAGATAAAACTAATATACTCTAAATTTTCTAGTGCAGTTAAATACTCAATTAATAATGGTTGATCTGAAACATAGCCGATTTTTCTTTTAAACTCATTTGATAGAGGATAATTCAATTTTTTCCCTTCAAATAAAATATCACCTTCTTGCTTTTCAATTAATCCTAAAAGTATCTGCAATAATGTTGTTTTCCCGGCACCGTTTGACCCCAAAATAAACGTAATATCATTCTCTTCTAAGTCTAAAGATATATTATCCAAAATGATTTTTTCCCGCTCAAATACTTTAGTAACATTTCTAACACTTAGTAAACTCAAAAGAAATCACCAAACCTTATTACACATTGAATCAAGATTAGAAATAAAAAGAAGATTACAGGAGAGAACAGAACATTATAATACTTTTTGAAAAGCATTATAACTACTGTTGTTTGAATTAGAATAAAGTACAACCAATATATAGAAGACCATGAATTTTGATAGTAGTCTAAAGAAGTTTTAGAAGTTATCATTATTATAGATTGCACTACGAGATCAACTACTTGAATATACAGCCCCACATAAAGTATATTGACAATTCCTGAATAAGTAAGCTCAGTCTTCTTAGTTTTAAATATATTTATGACTTTATTAAAAATAAAGTATAAAACACCAATTGCATACAAGTTAATTAAACTTGTAATGAGTTGCATAGGTAGTTGAAAATAGACACTTGACAATATTGACTCAATCTTCTTTATTCCTTCAAACTCTAATGAATTTATATCCGTACCTGAAGCTTTGATAATATCATTAAATGCGGATTTTATACCAGTGTCTACATTTTGATATATTAGAGAATACAACAAGATACTAATAAATAAACACAACACTATATATTTCTTTTGATTAAAAATGTTCGATATGTACATATAATCCTCCTTTAAAATGTCATACTCTCTATTAGGGCTGCCAAAGCATTTAAAATAAATACTAATAAAATAACCACTACTGCATACTTTAGATATTTTTTTATTTTTATTTTTTTACTTGAGTGCGCACTGCTTATTACCAATAACAACGGTACAAACCCTAATGAAGAACTCAAAATTAGTGAAGGTACTTCTAATAATCCATGCCAGAAAACAAGGTCAATTGTTTGTTGAAGACCTTCACTAGAAATTTTATATGAAAATGTTGTCCCGATATAGTAACCATTTATAAAAAGATATATAAAATTTAACAAACCAAAGGTTATAGCTCCTAAAAAAAACATAATAGATACTATGGAATTATTTATAAAAATATCCCAAAAACTTAGTTCTAGATGATTTTCAACAAAACTATCTTTCATATTAAATCCTGTAAAAAAAGATATCGCTAGTGTGATAATAGATAGCATGATACTAATTATCATCACCCTATCTATTTTTTTTATATACTGAATAAGAATATTCCCCATACAAAACCTCACGTTTCTTTCTTAAAATTAAAGAAAAACTGATTATGACTATTAATGTTTGTACAATTAAAAAAACAGTACTAAGAAAAATTCTAAACCAACCATTAAAAATCAGTTCGAAAATAATAATAATAATTAAATTCGAGTATAAAATCAAAGTATTGAATGCCATTTTTTTATATGGAGCATATCTATGCGGGATTGCCAGTTTATTCACAAATGAAGTTTTAGCACTATTAAAATAAACACTTATTATTGAAAAACTAATTGTATTTAATATTAGACATACAAGGGCTAAAAGAAAAAATGCTAGTGAGAATTTAAATATAATAGTAAATAAAATTAAAATTGGAAGCATGCTAACCAAAATAATAATGTTGTTTAGTATGATTTTATTTATTAACAAATTAGTTAAATCAAACCCAGAAAGAATATAATTTTCTACGTATTTTTTTTCATTTCCTAAATAATTTTTTGATAACTCCTCAACTGCTCTCAAACTCTCACCAATCAATAACAACAATACTAAATTATTAGGAATTATTATTTCAACTTTAATTATAAAATTGAGCATTAATAAAAGCATACTTGCGATGAAATAAACAAAAGAGTTGGTAAGAACCTTTTCTAATATACCTTGAGATGTAAGATATTTAATTTCTTTATTTAATATCGGCGACTTGAAGAATCTTCTGTTAAATAACATCCCTCTTTTATTTTCCATATTATTCACTAAATTTAATCGGGAATATAGTAAGACTTTTAATAAAACAACTATCAACAATATCATAAAGCTGAGCATTATAAAAATAGAATTAAATATATCTAACGAGAAAAAATATCTAAGGCTATCGGAATAGGTAACTAGATCTATTTTTTTATCATTATACAAATAACCTATTATTTTTTCTAATTCACTAATAGCTATTGAAACAATATAAAAGAATGAGACTAACATCAATGATTTAAAAAAGATTGTAACCACTGGTTTTGCTAACTTCATCTTTAAAAATTTCACTACTGAAACTATATTATTTGTTATCAAATAAATAAGAAGTGCCGTAATTATGAAAAATATAGCGTTATATAATGAAGAGTAACCAGCTAACCAAAAAGCTATTCCAATTGGTATGAATATAATTAAACTTTCCATCAGTACAATATAATCATACTTTATTGCTTTGATGTAAAAGAATTTTTCTCTGTTTAATGGGAAAACCTCGGGATATTCAATTCTTTTATTTTTTACGTATTCGTAAAGGAAATTTTTATGAATGCTTATTGATAAGAAAATAGAAAAGACATAAATGATTTTTTGAACATTTAATAACTTAATTTTAAATAAACTGAGTATGTAAAATAAAAGTATGGTCAACATAAAAAAAAGAAGATACATAAAGGCCTCTTGAGAACTGATCTTATATATATCTTTATATTGTCTTGTAATTGCTTTAATTTCCAATATAACTATCCTAAACATATTACCTCCTATTAAAAATAAATCCGATATCGTAATATCGGATTTATCACTGTTACCAAGCTACAGTTGCTGCTCTGCCGGCTTTCAATTTCTTAATAATAAAAGCACCACCAAAAGCAAAAATAGCGCCAATTAATAGTGCACCAACACCTGTGCCAGCCATTAAAAGCATAACTCTCCCAACTGATAACGCTCCGCTTTTAAAAGCCTGATTTAAAGCTACATAAATCGCACCAGCAGTACCTGATGAAATACCGAAAGTTCCAGTTAGCATAATTAATAATTTCATAGTATTCACCTCCCTATTAATTGGACATAAAACCATATTATCACATTATATATATATTTCAATATTTTTTCTGTTATTATCATATCATTCTATGAATCAAAAGATTCGTTAACTATCTACCATCTGTACTGTATGAAATTCAGTGCTTAGATTTCCCCGCAGCCTTCAGCGCACGGGCGCCAATGTCACGGCGATAAAATAGCCCTGGTTGAATGATTTCTTCAACCGCTTCATACACTCTTGATCTTGCCGCTTCAAATGTGTCGTCAAATGCTGTCACATTCGCTACACGGCCGCCATTTGTGACGAATTGGTCGTTTTCTTTTTTTGTTCCTGCGTGGAAGGTCACGACATCAGACACCGTTGTTTGCAAAGCACCGATTGGCGCGCCTTTTGCGTAGTCCTCCGGATATCCTTCTGAAGCAAGAACGACACTGACAGCGGCAGTGTCTTTCCACTGCAAGTCCACATCTTTTCCGTCCAGAATGTCGAGGAAGACTTGAACTAGATCTGATTCAAGACGAGGAAGAACCACTTGCGTTTCAGGGTCGCCAAAGCGTGCATTGAACTCAATGACCTTTGAGCCTTCTGGTGTCAGCATTAAGCCTGCATATAAAATGCCTGTAAACGGACGCCCTTCCTGCACCATGGCGCGAGCCGCCGGTTTGACGACATCTTCCACCGCTTTTTGGACGACTTCATCTGAAATTTGCGGAACTGGCGAGTAAGCGCCCATCCCGCCGGTGTTCGGTCCTTTGTCATCTTCAAATGCCCGTTTATGATCTTGCGCGATCACCATTGGGTACACCTTTTCTCCATTGACAAAGGCCATCAATGAAAATTCCTCACCTGTTAAAAACTCCTCGATGACGACCGATGCACTTGCATCGCCAAACTTTTCATCTTCTAAAAAGTCGTGCAGACAGTTGATCGCCTCTTCAAGTGTCATCGCAACTGTCACGCCTTTTCCTGCTGCGAGACCATCTGCTTTAATGACAATCGGCGCACCCTTTTCTTCCACATATGCCTTCGCTTCTTCAAACGATGTAAAAGTGGCATAAGCGGCGGTCGGGATCTCATAATTTTTCATTAAGTCTTTTGCAAATTCCTTTGAGCCTTCAATGACTGCGGCTTTTGCATTTGGTCCAAATACCTTTAGACCTGCCTCTTCAAATGCATCGACGACACCTGCAATTAAAGGAACCTCTGGACCGACAATCGTTAAGCCGATTTCATTGTCTTTTGCAAAACGAATTAATGCCTCATGATCACCTTCGTCGATCGGTACAAGCTTCGCAGCGTCTGCCATTCCATCATTGCCAGGTGCGACAAATACTTGGCTGACAAGTTCACTTTGGTTCACTTTCCATGCGATGGTATGCTCTCTTCCGCCTCTGCCGATAATTAATACGTTCACACTGTCATCCCCTTAATGTTTGAAATGTCTAACGCCAGTGAAGACCATGGCGATGCCGTATTCATCTGCTTTTTGGATTGATTCTTCATCACGAATGGAACCACCTGGCTGGATGATTGCTGTGACGCCTGCCTTTGCAGCAGCTTCCACTGTATCGCCCATCGGGAAGAATGCATCAGAGCCTAGTGCGCTTCCTTTCGCTTTTTCACCTGCTTGCTCAATCGCAATATTTGCTGAGCCCACGCGGTTCATCTGACCAGCGCCGATCCCTGCTGTCATTTGATCTTTTGCAAGGACAATCGCATTTGATTTCACATGCTTGACGACTTTCCAAGCAAGCTTTAAGTCTTTCCATTCGTCTTCTGTAGGTTCTCTTTTCGTTGGAATAGAGATCGTTGCTTCCTCTAAGCCATACGTATCAATATCCTGCACAAGCAGTCCGCCATGAACACTTGTCAGCTGCTTTTCTTTTTTCTCAAGATCCGCTTCTACATCTAATGTTAATAGACGAAGGTTCTTTTTCGCTGTTAACACGTCAAGCGCTTCTTGGCTAAACGATGGAGCGATGACGATTTCTAAGAAAATCGTATGGAGCACCTCAGCCGTTTGCTTGTCAACTTCACGGTTAAGCGCCACAATGCCGCCAAAAATAGAGGTTTCATCTGCTTTGAAGGCACGGTCAAACGCTTCTGCAATCGTTTCTCCTGTACCAACGCCGCATGGGTTCATATGTTTTACAGCAACAGCCGCTGGCTCCGTAAATTCACGTACGATTTGAAGAGCTGCATCTGCATCTTTGATGTTGTTGTAGGAAAGCTCTTTTCCGTGTAATTGCGTTGCAGTAGCTAAAGAGCCTTTGCTTGGAAGAGCATTTTCATAGAAAGTCGCCGCTTGGTGCGGGTTTTCTCCATAACGAAGGGATTGTTTTTTCTCAAACGTGACGGTGAACTGCTCTGGCTCTGTTTCGCCAACAAAGTTCGTTAAATAATCTGCAATGAGGGCATCGTAAGCAGCTGTATGACGGAATACCTTCGCCGCAAGCTCACGTTTTTTCTCAAGTGACACGCCGCCTTCTTTGATTTGCTGAACGACTGTATCATAATCACGAGGATCGACAATCACTGTGACGTCTTGGTGGTTTTTCGATGCCGCACGAAGCATTCCCGGTCCGCCAATATCAATGTTTTCAATTGCTTCTTCATACGTTACATCGTCTTTTGAGATCGTCTCTTTGAATGGATAGAGATTCACGACAACAAGATCAATCGGCTGAATGCCATGCTTTTCAATCTGTGCCATATGCTCATCGTTTTCTCTCACTGCCAATAATCCACCATGAATGTTCGGGTGAAGCGTTTTGAGTCGTCCGTCCATGATTTCAGGGAATCCAGTGACTTCAGAAATCCCAATGACATCAATGCCATTTTCTTGAAGAAGCTTATGAGTACCTCCAGTTGAAATGACTTCAACACCAAGTTCTGTTAATTTTTTCACAAAAGGTACAAGATTCGTTTTATCGGAAACACTGATTAATGCGCGTTTGATCGTCATGCCTTCGTCACCTCATTAAGATAATTCTAAAAGTGATTTGATCACTTTTGGATATAGTGTGTGTTCTAGTTCATGCATTCTTTTTTCAATTGATTCAAGCTCTTCGCCTTGTTCAATATAGATCGCGGCTTGGTCAATAATCGGACCTGTATCCATCCCTTCGTCAACAAAATGGACGGTGATGCCTGCCACTTTGACGCCTGCTTGATACGCCTGTCCGATGGCATCAAGACCAGGGAAAGCTGGCAGCAAGGATGGGTGGATATTCACGATTTTCCCTTTGTATGCTTCAAGTAATGTCGGGCCGATTAGTCTCATATACCCCGCAAGGAAAACCCATTCTACTTCATGAAGCCTCAGTTGTTCGATGATTGTTTGTTCAAAAGCGGCTTTATTCGGAAAAGCCTTCGGGGTAAAAGCAAAGGAGGGAATGCCCTCTTTCTCAGCACGCTCCAGCACCTTTGCACCCGGTTTATCACAAATCACAATGGCGGCCTCTGCCTGCCACTTTTCTTCTTTTAACGTATCTATAATGGCTTGAAAGTTCGTCCCGCTTCCAGAGGCGAAGATCGCAAACTTCTTCATGAGAGGCTTCCACCGCCGAATGTGACACCTTCTCCTTTTTGAACACGTCCGATGAGAAATGCTTTCTCTCCATCCTGTTCAAGTCCGCTAATCACATCCACAAGATCGTCCTCTTTGACAGCTAGGACAAAGCCAATGCCCATATTAAACACGTTGAACATCTCTTCTGCCTTCAACTGACCCTTTTCTTGAATAAAGGAGAAAATGGGTGGTACTGGCCATGAGCCGTTATCTACCTCAACACCAAGACCTTCAGGCAGCATACGTGGTAAATTCTCAATAAAACCGCCGCCTGTCACATGTGCCATGCCGTCAACCTTGCCGGCTTTCACTTGTTTGAGTACGGGCTTCACATAAATTTTTGTCGGTTCAAGAAGCTCTTCTCCGAGCGGTCTTGTAAAAGGTTCATACGTTTGATGCAGGTCAAGACCAGCGTCTTCCAGCAAGACTTTACGAACGAGAGAGTATCCATTGCTATGAATTCCGCTTGAGCTGAGTCCAATAAGCAAATGCCCTTCCTTGATGCCCTCTCCCGTTACGATTTCATCCTTTTCAACTACACCTACTGAAAAACCAGCAATATCATATTCTTCTTCTGTGTAAAGACCTGGCATTTCGGCTGTCTCACCGCCGACAAGTGCTGAACCAGACTGCTCACATCCGTCAGCCACACCTTTGACAATGGATTCAATTTTTACCGGATCTGCTTTTCCAACGGCTAAGTAATCTAAGAAAAAGAGCGGTTCTGCCCCTTGTGCAAGCACATCGTTGACACACATGGCCACGGCATCGACGCCGATCGTATCGTGTTTATCCATTAAAAAGGCAAGCTTTAATTTCGTTCCGACACCATCTGTTCCTGAAACAAGAACGGGCTTTTTGTATGGCAGCTCAGATAGATCAAACATACCGCCAAATCCACCTAGAGCGCCCATAACACCTGCTCGTTTTGTACGTTCAACGTGTGTTTTCATTCGTTTGACGGCTTCGTACCCTGCTTCGATGTCGACACCGGCGTTTTTATATGCTTCTGACATCCCATTCACTCCTTTTAGCTGCTGCTTTCCATGTATTTTCGGCAGAATGAAAGAGCAGCATATCAACTCATCTTGACTGCTGCTCCTTTATTCGATTATTTCGTCAAGACCGTTTCCTTCACATGCGGAAGAACCGTATCTTCATATATTTCGGTCGGGTATTTCCCAGTAAAGCATGCTAAACACTGACCGCGCTGCGGATCATCATACTTCCTGCCAATCCCGTCCATTAAACCGTCTACAGATAAAAATGCAATGGTGTCCGCACCGATTTCCTGTCTAATTTCTTCCACTGAATGAGATGAAGCAATCAGCTCTTCGTGTGTGGATGTATCAATTCCATAAAAACATGGGTGTGCGATTGGCGGTGAACTAATGCGTACATGGACTTCCGTCGCACCCGCTTCTCTTAGCATCGTGACAATTCTGCGGCTCGTTGTCCCGCGTACGATGGAATCATCCACCATCACAACACGCTTTCCTTCGACTACCCCGCGCACAGCAGACAGCTTCATCCGTACGCCCTGCTCACGCAATGCTTGAGACGGCTGGATAAACGTCCGGCCAACATAACGGTTTTTAATCAAACCGAGCTCATACGGAATACCTGTTGCTTCGGCATATCCAATCGCTGCAGAAATACTGGAATCTGGTACACCTGTCACAACATCTGCTTCGACATGCGCTTCCTCAGCAAGCTTTTTGCCAAGACTCTTTCTCGCACTATGCACATTGATGCCGTTGATATTGCTGTCAGGTCTTGAGAAATAAATGTATTCCATGCTGCACATGCTGCGGTTAATATTCATCGAGAAGCGCTCAGATTTTAAGCCTTCATCATTAATGATCAGCATTTCGCCAGGCTCCACATCACGTAAATATGTGGCACCGACAACATCAAATGCACATGTTTCAGAAGCGACAACATAAGCATCCCCAAGCATACCAAGTGAAAGCGGGCGTAAGCCGTTTGGATCAAGCGCCACGATCATTTCTGTTTCCGTCATGATTAAGAAAGCATATGCTCCCTTAAGCATGGACAGCGCATTTTTGATCTGTTCCTTCAATTCCATATGCCCACTGCGCTTAATTAAATGAGCCAGCACTTCGGTATCAGAAGAGGTCTGAAAAATACTCCCTTGGTTTTCTAGCTGCTGTTTTAACTGCGTTGCATTCACTAAGTTCCCATTATGAGCAAGGGCAAGGCTGCCATTGTTTTGCGAACGGAAGAAGAGGGGCTGCACATTTTCAAAGCCGCCTCCGCCTGCTGTCGCATATCGAACGTGTCCGATCGCACCTTTTCCTTTCAAATCCTTTAGCTCACCGTTTTGAAAGACTTCCGTAATCAGTCCAAGGCCTTTGTGTGATGTGAGGTTCTCACCATCTGTTGCAATGATTCCCGCACCTTCTTGTCCTCGATGCTGAAGGCTATGCAATCCGTAATATGTGATTTGCGGGGCTTCTTCGTGTCCCCAAACCCCAAAGACACCACACTCTTCATTTAAGCCTCTGATTTCAGCAAGCATGGGATCGCTCCTTTCCATGCACGTTCAAGCTCGTTGACCGCTGCATGAATCCATTGTTGTCCTTCTTGATTTTTGACAGTAAACACACCATCATTTGTAACCGTTCCGACTTCTTTCGCATCTTTGACAGCCGCAGCAAACGCTTCGCGGTGCTCCAGTTTAACTGTGACGACAAAACGTGACTGTGTTTCACTGAATAATGAAGCTTCGCTGTTTAAATCGATTTGGATATCTGCACCAAGCCCGTCAGTTCCAAATGTACTTTCAGCAAGTGCTACACCAAGTCCGCCTTCAGACACATCGTGTGCTGATTGAACGAGACCATTTTGAATCGCGGCTAGCAGGGCTTCTTGACGCGAAAGCTCTACGTTCAAATCAATTTCCGGTGCTTTTCCGTAAATACGACCTTCTGTCATCTTTTGAAGCTCACTGCCTGCAAATTCTTCCTTCGTCTCACCAATGACGAAAATGACATCGCCAGCCTGCTGGAACGATTGCGTCGTAATATGAGCAGTATCTTCGACCAAACCAACCATCCCAATGACTGGTGTTGGGTAAATCGCTGTTCCATTTGATTCGTTATATAAAGAGACGTTCCCACCGATAACTGGTGTGCTTAGCGTGCGGCATGCTTCGCTAATCCCGTCAGCAGACTTTTCAATTTGCCAGAAAATTTCTGGTTTCTCTGGGTTACCGAAGTTCAGGTTATCTGTCACTGCAAGTGGACGAGCGCCTGAGCAGACAATGTTACGTGCTGCTTCTGCGACGGCGATTTTCCCGCCGACCTCTGGATCAAGGTAGAGATAACGTGCGTTACAATCTGTTGTCATCGCTAGAGCTTTTTTCGTTCCACGGATTCTTAAAACGCCTGCATCAGAGCCAGGTGCAACGACGGTATTTGTCCGAACCATGTAGTCATACTGATCATAGACCCATTCTTTACTTGCAATCGTTGGCTGCTGAAGGAGCTGCTTTAATGTCTCTGCTGCATCTGTGATCGCTGGAGCTTCCACTTTCGTTTCTAAAAACTCACGATAGTATGCAGGCTCGCTTGACGGCTTATGATAAACCGGTGCTTCTTCTGCAAGAGCATCAACAGGAAGTTCACACACCACTTCACCTTGATGGAGTAAACGAAGCATTTTATCGTCTGTCACATGACCGACTGATACCGCTTCAAGATCGTATTTTTCGAAAATATCAATGATTTCTTGCTCACGGCCTTTTTCAATGACTAGAAGCATTCTCTCTTGTGATTCAGACAGCATCATTTCGTATGCGGACATGCCTGTTTCACGCTGCGGAATGAGGTCTAAATTCATCTCAATCCCAGAACCTGCTTTACTCGCCATTTCCGCACTTGAGCTTGTTAAGCCAGCCGCTCCCATATCTTGAATTCCAACGAGCGCATCGTTTTTGATGACTTCAAGGCACGCTTCAAGCAAAAGTTTTTCCATGAATGGATCACCGACTTGAACCGCTGAACGTTTTTCTTCTGATTCATCAGAAAATTCTTCAGACGCAAATGTTGCACCGTGAATACCGTCACGTCCGGTTTTAGCACCAACATACATTACCGTGTTGCCGACACCTTTTGCCTGCCCTTTTTTGATGTCCTCATGATTGATTAATCCAACACACATCGCATTCACGAGCGGATTGCCTTCATAGCTTTGATCAAAATGAACTTCTCCGCCGACTGTAGGAATTCCGATACAGTTTCCATAGCCTGCGATCCCTGCCACTACTTCTTCAAACAAGTACTTCACGCGCGGTGAAGTCAGTTCACCAAAACGAAGAGAGTTTAGTACAGCAATTGGACGCGCACCCATGGAGAATACATCACGGATAATTCCGCCGACACCAGTAGCTGCTCCTTGATACGGTTCAATCGCAGATGGATGGTTATGTGATTCGATTTTAAATACAACCGCTTGGTTGTCTCCAATATCAACGATTCCAGCGCCTTCCCCAGGACCTTGAAGAACATGCTCTCCTTTTGTCGGGAATTTGCTTAAGACAGGCTTTGAGTTTTTATAACTGCAATGCTCTGACCACATGACAGAAAAAATGCCTATTTCTGTGTAGTTTGGCAGCCTGCCAATAATGGATTCGATTAAAGCGAATTCTTCATCACTCAATCCCATTTGCTGATACAATTTCTCTTCTTTAATTTGCTTGTGACTTGGTTCAAGCAGTAGTGACATGAGTGTCCCTCCAATTTTTCACGATAGATTGAAACAATTTAAGTCCGTCTGCGCTGCCTAGTAATGTATCCACCGCGCGCTCAGGGTGCGGCATCATGCCGAGTACATTGCCCTCTTCATTCGTTATACCTGCAATTCGATTGACACTGCCGTTAATATCGTCTCCGTAAGTGAAAGCGATTTGGTTATTTTCAATCAGCTTCGCTAAAGTGTCTTCATCACAGTAGAAGTTGCCTTCACCGTGCGCTACAGGAACCGAAATGGATTCGCCTTTTTGATAGCCGCTTGTAAATTGCGTTTCGTTGTTCTCTACAATGAGTTCAACTGGACGACAGATAAATTTTAAGTCTTTATTTCGTCTCATCGCACCTGGAAGAATGCCAAGCTCCTGAAGGATTTGGAACCCATTACAAACACCAAGAACAGGTTTTCCTTCCGCAGCTGCTTTTTTCACCGCCGGCATGATGTTTGAAAAGCGAGCAATCGCACCGCATCTTAAGTAATCCCCATAAGAGAAACCGCCTGGTACGAGTACACCGTCAAATCGGTCTAGACTCGTTTCGTCGTGCCATACATATTCAACTTGTTCACCTAACTCATCTTGAATCGCATGGTACATATCGATATCACAGTTAGAGCCAGGCAAGACGATCACTGCAAACTTCACTGTGCGACAACCTCCTCCACCTCATAGCGGTAATCTTCAATCACCGTGTTGGCCAGTAATTTTTCACACATTTCTTTGACGACTGTGTCTAAATCACGATCTGATTTTTCAATGACAAGCTCCATGTATTTCCCGATACGGACATCCTTTACTTCCTGATAAGACATGCTGTGCAAGGCGTGCTGCACGGCACTTCCTTGTGGATCAAGAACGCTCTCTTTTAAGCTGACAAAAATTTTCACTTTATACATGTTTATGGCCTCCAAGTCTTTTGAAAATTTCTTCGTATGCATTTGTTAAGCCGCCCAGGTTTCGTCTGAACACGTCTTTATCAAGCTTTTCGTTTGTATCTTTGTCCCAAAGCCTGCACGTATCAGGTGAAATCTCATCAGCTAGCAAAATACGATTCTCGTGATCTATTCCGAATTCAAGCTTGAAATCAATTAAATTCACATGGCAGTCTGAGAAGATTTGCTTTAACTCTTCATTTACTTGTCTTGTGATCTGCTTCATTTCCTCGACCTGCTCTGGTGTCGCTGCATCTAAAATGCGAATATGATCTTCTGTAATGAGCGGATCGCCGAGTGCATCATCTTTGTAGTAAAACTCGATCAATGGTGTATCCAGTTTTGTTCCCTCTGGAATGCCAAGGCGCTTTGACATACTGCCTGCCACCACATTTCGTACAACGACTTCAAGCGGCACAATCTGCACCTTTTGAATGAGCTGCTTTGTTTCAGAAAGTCGTTTCACAAAGTGATTGTTGATCCCTTTCTCATGTAGCATTTGAAAGATTAAGCTTGAAATTTCGTTATTCAGTCTGCCCTTGCCTTCGATTTCAGCTTTCTTTTCGCCGTTAAATGCTGTCGCTGAATCTTTATATTCGACATATAAAATTTGCTCGTCATCGGTCTGATAGATTTTTTTCGCTTTGCCTTCGTAGAGAAGTTCTTGTTTCACAGTCATTCAGGTTGGCCTCCTAATTTGAATGTTGGCAATTTTCAGGATTGGGCACCTGACAAGCAGGTGGCCCTTTTCTTACGCAAGACCTAGACGTTCGAAAATCATATCGACATTTTTCAAGTGATAGTTGTAATCGAAGCAGTCAGCGATTTGTTCAGGTGTTAAGCGTGATGTGATTTTTTCTTCCGCTTCTACTAATGAACGGAAATGGACTTGCTTTTCCCACGCTTCCATTGCCTTCGGCTGAACCGTATCATATGCCTCTTCACGTGCCATGCCTGTATCGATTAATGCAAGAAGAACGCGCTGTGAGTAAATTAAGCCAAGTGTGCGGTCCATGTTGCGCTTCATGTTCTCAGGGAAGACCGTTAAGTTTTTCACGATGTTTGAGAAACGGTTGAGCATGTAGTTCAGTGCAATCGTTGCATCTGGTAAAATGATGCGCTCAGCAGACGAATGAGAAATATCACGCTCATGCCAAAGTGGTACATTCTCATAAGCTGTCAGCATATATCCACGGATGACGCGGGCAATTCCAGTCATGTTTTCAGAGCCGATTGGGTTGCGTTTATGCGGCATTGCTGATGATCCTTTTTGTCCTTTTGCAAAGAACTCTTCTACTTCACGTGTTTCACTCTTTTGAAGTCCACGAATTTCAACAGCAAATTTCTCAATGCTTGTTGCGACGAGTGCAAGAGTAGCCATGTAATCGGCATGACGATCACGCTGCAAGGTTTGGGTTGAGATTGGTGCAGCTTTGATGCCAAGCTTCTCACATACATATTGCTCAACAAACGGGTCGATGTTCGCATATGTGCCAACAGCTCCAGAAATTTTACCGTATTCGATGCCAGCTTTTGCTTGTTTAAAACGTTCTAGGTTACGCTTCATTTCTTCGTACCAAAGACCAAGCTTCAGGCCAAATGTTGTCGGTTCAGCGTGTACACCGTGTGTACGGCCCATCATGACGGTATATTTGTGCTCTTTTGCTTTTTCTTTTAGGATGTCAACAAATCTCTCAATGTCCTTGAGCAAGATATCGTTCGCCTGCTTTAATAGATATGAAAGCGCCGTATCCACTACGTCTGTAGAGGTTAACCCGTAATGAACCCACTTTCTTTCTTCTCCTAGAGATTCAGATACAGCACGCGTAAAGGCAACCACGTCATGGCGCGTGTCTTGTTCAATCTCTAGAATACGATCAATATCAAAGCTTGCATTCTTGCGCATAGTCACAACGTCTTCTTTTGGAATAACGCCGAGCTCTGCCCAAGCTTCACAAGCGAGAATTTCTACTTCAAGCCATGCATTAAATTTGTTTTCCTCTGTCCAGATTGCTGACATTTCTGGTCGTGCGTAACGTTCGATCATTTCCCGTTTCCTCCATCTCTTTCAGTCCATATCTTTGTGATGTTTGTCATCCATTCATCATCAAGCTGTTTCATAAAAGTCATATGACCCATTTTGCGGCCGGTTTTTACTTCATGCTTTCCATATAGATAAAGCTTCGCTTCTTTGAGAAGCTCAGGATGCTCTTTTGGGATGTCTACTTCATCGCCTAATAAGTTCACCATCATGCCCTCTGATAAAAGGGCTGTACCGCCAAGCGGCAAACCGCATATCGCGCGAATATGCTGTTCAAACTGACTCGTCTCACATAAATCGAGCGTATAATGACCAGAATTATGCGGGCGAGGCGCCAGTTCATTGACGAGTAGCTCTCCTTCGTTTGTCAGGAACAGTTCTACAGCAAGTGTACCAACTAGTGCTAGCTTTTCAGCCAGTGTCGTTGCCAGCACTTTTGCCTTCTCCTGAATGCTTTCCTCTACCCTTGCAGGCACAATGCTTTGGAACAAAATGTTGTGCTTATGAATGTTCTCAGCGACTGGAAATACCGCAATCTCCCCGTGAATAGAACGAGTGACGATCACCGAGAGCTCCATTTGAAATGGGACCCAGCTTTCTAAAATACATGCTCCATGTGCGAGCAATTCAGCTGCTTCGTGAAGCTGTCCCTTTTCCTTGATCACATACTGCCCTTTTCCGTCGTAGCCGCCTCTGCATGTTTTCAGCACGGCTGGCAAACCAAGTACGGTTACTGCGTCTTCCAGCTCTTTTTCATCATGAATGATGCGGTAAGGTGCGACTTCACAGCCTGCATCTACAATCCCTTTTTTCTCCGTTTCACGATTTTGAGTTAAAAGAAGAAGTTCACTTCCTTGCGGTAAATTGGCTTCTTCCTTCAATTGATTAAGTGCATCATAATCAATATTTTCAAATTCATATGTCACGACATCGCTGATTTCTGCCAGCTGTCGAATCCCATCGAGGTCACTATAAGCAGCTGTGATTTCTATATCAGCAACCTGTCCACAAGGAGATTGTGCGACTGGGTCTAAGACAGCTGCCCGGTATCCCATTTGCTTTGCGCTGACGGCCATATATCTGCCAAGCTGTCCTCCGCCGATAATACCGATGGTTGCGTTTGGAAAAATGGTCTGCTTAGCCAAGCTGATCACTGCTTTCTAGTACAGTCTGTTTTGTTTGCTCTCTTCTTTCTTCAAGGCGAGAAGCGATTGTTTCATCAAATGCTGAAATCATTTGCGCGGCTAGAAGGCCTGCATTTGTTGCACCGGCTTTGCCAATCGCCACTGTCGCAACTGGTACACCGCCTGGCATTTGAACGATGGATAATAAGGAATCCAGTCCATTTAGTGCTTTTGATTGTACGGGCACACCAATGACCGGCAGTGTCGTTTTCGCTGCGACCATCCCCGGTAAATGTGCTGCGCCTCCAGCACCGGCAATGATGACTTTTAGTCCTTTACCTCTTGCTTCTGTCGCATATTCAAACATCAAGTCAGGTGTCCGGTGTGCGGATACTACCTGTTTTTCATACGGAATGTCTAATTCCTCTAAGATATCGCACGCATTCTTCATTGTTTCCCAATCAGATGTACTTCCCATGATGACACCTACAAGCGGCTTCATTTTGTCCCCACCTTTAAGCTGATATTCGATTTTGTATCGTTTGACACGCTTCCCAAACCTAAGCAGCTTGTCAAACGCCGAACAAAAAGGCCCGATTTGCATTGCATTGTTAGGAAGCAACACAAACCGGGCCATGGTAAGCGCTGTTCGCTTTTGAAACGCCATGTCAGTTTTGTTCACTATCCTGCATAGTCCAGTCATTTACGGTAACTGGGTAGAAACTTATGGGCCATATTCCCAAGATTATATGAGGTTCGTGTTTTGAATTCATGTTTATCTTAACAACGGATGTTCATGATGTCAACGGATTTATCGAACAATCTATGAAGTCGTCGTTTTAATGTTCGGATTTAGACTGTTTTTCCTTCAAATACGATTTTTTTCCCAATCGGAATGATCTGAATCGACCCATTTTCCTTCTTTTCCTGAAAAATGGGCTCCTCCATTCGTCGGACTGGCGCGTAGCCTTCCGCTGCCATCTGGGACAACACTTGATCGATCGTCATGTCGTCTTCCACATAGAATTTCTTCTTCTTTGGTTTTGCGGTCATTCTTTAATTCTCCTTTTCTTCACAGCCTTCACCCAGAAGCCGCCGTGAATCGATTTGGGCTCATATGAAATGATAAATGCCTTTGAATCTAGCGTTTTAATCGTTTCATATAATTGCAGTTCATATTTTCTCGGTGTTAAAATTTGCAATGCTGTCCGGTCTCCTTCAAGACCGCCTGCTACCCAGCTGGTGACACCATATCCTTTTTCTCTCAATTGCCTTGGGAGATCGACATCTAATTCTTTTGTGATCACGTTAACAGTTGTGTAGCCAAGTGCCAGCTTCTCTTCAATTTTCATCCCGACAATGATCCCCATCCCATAACCTAACGCATACGCAATGACATTTTGGATTTGATCTAAGTTATCAAGTACGATACTTAATCCAATCACATAAATCAGCATTTCAATCGTACCAGCAAAAGCTGCTGCGTACCGTCTGCCTTTCATTGTTAAAATCAAACGCATGGTGGAAAATGAAACATAGACAATATTAATCACTAAAATGATCAAAACCATGGTGAACGCATTGGATAAAAGTTGTTGAAGCACGATTCGAACCCCCTGCACTAAAAAATCAAATAAAGCACCCCATATTCTACTAGAGAACATACCTTGATACAATCAAATTTGCGCGAGAAAAACACATATATCTTTCGACAAGAACGGTGGTCTTTGTTACCAAGAGTTTACCCGTTTTTTCCTCTTCTCAACATGAAAACCTCCTTTTTTGAAAAAGGAGGTTTTCAGTGTGTGTATTATCCAAATCGAACAGGCACAAGTGAAGGAATCAAATACTCTCCGACAATGCCCCAGAGCAGTGCAATGATGACAAGCTCCACCAATAAAAAGATCCAGCCAGCATACATCAAATCACCGCGCACCGCTTCATGCTCCGATTGAATCGAGCGAAACAGCACGACCGCAATCAACTGGAGACCAAAAAACATCATCACAGATAAAATGACCGTCACATATGGAATATTCAGCATGGCAAATACAAGCCAAAGGATGGATAAAACCAAAACCGGTACAAGTGCGGCACCAAACTTCATGATTACTTCTTTCAGTGATATGTTTCCTTTTAGCATGTACTTACCGAGTAACCAGACGGTCAGCATCATCAATGTGAGCAGAATGAGTGTAAAGACCGCTACCCTCAAAAAGGCGTCACCAAAAGAGTAATGAATGCCAAAGCCTAATAAACGAGTCTTTGACGCCTTTAATTGAACATAGTTGCCTAAAGCAAAAAACACGCTGAATAACACAATCGAGATCCAGGCATACTTCATCCGTAATGTTTCCGCTTGATTGATGGCCCAGCTCGGTGATTTTAACATCGCAAGTCCATATGAGCCATAGCGCTTAAACGCGCCTCCTACACCTTGCAGCATACGCTGAATGGCAGAACGCTCATCATCGGCTGCTACTTTGACTTTCGACGTTCTTCCACGTTTTGCGGCGCTTCTGCTAAGACGGGATTGTCTCGTTTCTTGATCTATTGATGGCTCTTCATTTTTTACGTCTGATGTACTTTGCTCTTCATCTTTTTCTAACATCTCATATCAACTCCTATCCAGCACAATCCTTACAGGCTCATACGAATGACCTGTAAGGATGACTCCTCTTAAAGTAGCGGAGTCTCTCTGTTCAGTCAAGATTCCTTGACGTTCATACGAATAGACGGATAAAAGACAGCAGAGGTTTTAAAATGGCAAGAAAATTAGGGCAAAACAAAAAAACAGCAGCTTCCATGAGCTGCTGTTTCAGGCGAACCATTAATGATTTAAGAAAGCAAAGTATAGAATAAAGATTACAAACAATCCGTACATAATCGGATGTACTTCTTTGGCTTTCCCTTTAAAGATCATCGTAATCGGGTAGAAAATAAAGCCAACCGCAATCCCTGTTGCAATACTGTATGTGAGTGGCATCATAATCATCGTTAAGAACGCTGGTACGGCAATTTCAAAACGATCCCATGCAATCTTCGCAAGCGGAGCGACCATCAGTGCACCAACAATGATTAAAGCAGGTGCTGTCACATTCGAAGTAACGATGGATAAAAGCGGCGAGAAGAACATCGCAAGCAAGAAGAAAATACCTGTCACGACAGCTGCAAATCCTGAACGCGCACCAGCAGCAACACCTGAGCTAGATTCAACATAAGATGTTGTCGTCGATGTTCCAAGAATAGAACCTACAACGATTGAAGATGAATCCGCTAGAAGTGCTCTTCCTGCACGCGGCAGCTCATTATTTTTCATTAAACCAGCTTGGGTTGCAACAGCCACAAGCGTTCCTGCTGTATCAAAGAACCCAACGAATAAGAACGTTAAAATCACGACAAGCATTTGAATCGAGAAAATGTCTGGCAAGTGAATCAAGGCTTGTCCAAAGGTTGGAGATAAGCTTGGAATACTTCCCACAATTTGCGTCGGTACTGGGACAAGACCAACAATCATTCCAGCAATAGCTGTCACAAGCATCCCAATGAAGACACCTGCATTCACTCGAAGAACCATTAAAATGACAGTCACCACGATACCAAACACCGTTAATAAGACAGGACCACTATGAATGTTTCCAATCGAAACGAGCGTATTATCATTATTAGCGATAATGCCAGATCCTTGCAGACCGACAAATGTAATGAATAGACCAATACCTGCACCAACCGCAAGCTTTAGCTCAGCCGGAATGGCATTGATGATTTTTTCACGGAAACCTGTTAAAGAAAGGGCAACGAAAATCAATCCTGAAACAAATACACCAGAAAGTGCTGCTTCCCATGTGATGCCCATGCCAAGAACAACCGAGAAGGCGAAAAAGGCATTCAAGCCCATACCTGGTGCAATCGCAATTGGATACCTAGCAATCAGCCCCATCAGAATACACCCTGCGGCAGAGGCTAACGCCGTCGCTGTAAAGACAGCGCCCTGATCAATTCGTAATTTATCTGGAAAATCCGGTACCGACACTAAAGCAAGTGTGATCGGATTGACAAACAAAATGTAAGCCATCGACAAAAATGTGGTTAAACCTCCGATGATTTCTCTGCGGTAATTCGTTCCTAACTCATCAAATTGAAAAAACTGTTTCAAGCCAACTGACTCCCTTCATGTCCTTTTGCTTTAGTCTGCCCCATTCACAAGTCAAATAAAAAACGCCCCAACAGTTTTGGGACGCTTGACTACATATGTGAATTCAGACGGTGACATAAAACAAGAACAATGCATGATTTATATCAAACGAGTGTGAATTGACGTAGTCAAGCTATTTACGGTAGCTTGGTAGAAACTTGCGGGCCATATCCCCGCTATTATACGACTTCTATCTATTTGATTTCTGTGTCTATTGTACCAACTTCATTTTTAAAACACAATACGAAAAGCGAACATTTTTCAAAGAAATGTCCGCTTCATTCGTCTTATTACACGAATTTGGAAAATCGCATCTAGTTCTTGTTACTTCTTATCTAAATATTCGAAATTGCTAAGAAACATAGAGAAAGCATGAAAATATAAACTTTCTAACAGGAAAAAAATCAAGCTATACTATTTCAAAAATTTAGCGCATCACTTTTTAATTAATTCAATACGGTACAATTTATCTTCATTAAAGAAAAATTCTAGGAGAAGCTGTTCATCTTTATCTTGATACTGAATACCTGTTTCATACCCTTCTACAAACCAAAGATTTTTGTATTCTTTCCCATACGCCTTTACTACATCTTGAAACGTATCGTTAACCTTAATACCTTTTGATGTCTTAATATTTCCATTTTGTGATTCATTAATAATAGAGATAATTTGTTGCTTATTATTAGATGTTACTAAAAAATCTTCATTTCCTTTTTTGGAATATACCACTTCATTTTCAAACGAAAACTGATCATTTTTTTCGAGTTCATTGTTATCTATCTCTTCACCAATTTTAAAACTGCCTAAAGATTCATTTTCAAGTGAAACTGAATGGAAATTCACAAAAATTAATATAGAAAAAACAATTATTATTATTAAAAAAGGAATACCTATTATAATGATTAATTTCAAATCTATAATCTTCTTTAAAAGCAAAAAAATTAAAAAAAACATTGATAATATTAATAATACACCCATAATTAGCGTAACTCCCAAAATTCTAATACCCCCCCTTCTTTACTTACTAGGTGAGAACCATCCTGTATGTTTATGATAGAGCCTTGAATGCTTAGCAATGTTAGGAGAACATTTGCCGGCTGTACTTTTATTTTTAGTTGAGCAGTAACGGTTATTGGTATAATCTTTTAAACATTTAAAACTTCTAGCTAATGCTACATCACAATCACTTTGAAAAAAATTAATACCTGGTTGTACAAGGAATTCGTTAATTACGACTTTCAATGATTCTAAAATACTAACCTCTGATATTCACATCAACCATTTTGAAAAATTAGCTAATATTAGGAATTTCATCGTATTACCACATTAGTTGAATTCGGGCCGTTATTTATTTTCTCAAAGTTTATTGGGATGTTACGACTTGAATTCTTTCAATCATTAGGCTGCTGGAAACAGTTCGTTGAACAATATTTCCTTCATCTTTTTGATTCCTTTGTCTATTGTACCAAATACCAACTTCATTTTTAAAACACAATACGAAAAGCGAACATTTTTCAAAGAAATGTCCGCTTCATTCGTCTTATTACACGAATTTGGAAAATCACATCTAGTTCTTTATACACCCTTCTCCAAATCCTTCTCTTTTGCAAAAACCGCTTCGGCTACATGGAAAAACTCTCTCACTGCCGGAGAAGCTTGGGAGAGAGACGGACAGGCGAGCGCAACCTCACGATGATGAGAGACATTCAACTGACGAATGTGCACAAGCTGCTGCGTTTTTAAAAACAGCTCAGGACCTATCGTGACACCAAGCCCTTCCCCAACCATACGAGCAATGGTCGTACAATCGTGTACTTCAAATAAAGTAGCTGGCTTCAATTGAGCCTCAGAAAATATATCCTCTACATGTGATTGATACATGCCAGTCGGCATAATAAATGGTTCATCCGCCAAATCTGTGATGTCTACAATGGACTGCTGGTGAAATCGATGATTCGGATGATAGGCGACCACCATCTCATCTTTGATCAGCGGAAGCAAGTCAAAGGCTTCATCTGCATGGCCTTTCACAACAAAACCAACATCAATGATGCCAGAGTCCAGCCACTCCAATATTTCTTCATACGTTCCCTCATAAAATTTAAATTCGATTTTCGGATGCTTTTTCTGATAGCTCACAAGCAGTTTAGGCAATAAACAAGCAGATGCACTGGCAAATGTGCCGATACGAATCAAGCCCGTTTCGATATTTTTCGTTAACGCAATTTCCTGCTGGATCTTCTCCACTCTATTTAACACTTCTCTAATATGCGGGAGAAGCGTTTGACCGATATCTGTCAGCATGATGCCCTTTTTTCGATCACGAATGAATAAAGACACACCCCACTCCGTTTCTAAACTCGCCACCGCATGACTCACTGCGGACTGCGTCATATTTAATGCTTCAGCTGCTGCGGTAAAACTGCCAAGCTCGACCACTTTTGCGATGATATCAAAGCGAACAAAGCTCATGAGTATTCACTCATCTCCTTCATGAAAAACATCAATTTTACTTATGTTAGCACGGAATTTAAACTAAAAACAACGTATCAAATTGAAGGAAGGGTTCAAAAATGAAAAACACATCACATCAGCTATTGATTATTCTTTTAGCTGTCGGTTCATTCGTCACAGGCACGTCAGAATTCGTCGTGTCAGGCATTCTAGATATGATTTCTGCTGATTTACATATCTCCATTCCTGCTGCCGGACAGCTTATCACCGTTTACTCTCTCTTTTATGCAGTAGGTGCTCTCTTTTTAGTCATGGCAACATCGAAATTAAACCGAAAAAAGGTTCTGTTATCGGCTATTTTTGTGTTTATTTTAGGCAATGTGGTCGCCTTTTTTAGCCATCACTTTGTGCTGCTCCTGCTATCCCGAGTCATCATGGCGATGAGTGGCGGCTTATATATTGTCGTCGCCACGAATTATGCAGCGCAGATCGCCCCTCCAGAAAAAAAGGGAAGTGCGATGGCAACGGTCATTACTGGTTTTACCGTTTCACTCGTACTTGGTGTCCCTATTGGCACATTTCTATCAGGTCATGTGGATTGGCACTATATTTTTCTCATCATTGCACTAGGTACTGCTTGTCTTTTACTACTGCTTTATCAATTACTGCCTCGCATGGAGGGACATTCACATCTGCCATTGAAGCAGCAATTACATCTCCTTCAAGATAGCAGGGTGATCAGCGGCTTAGCCACGACCGTCTTTTGGATCTTAGGCTACACAATGGTATTCGCTTATATCTCGCCTTTATTACGACAGACTGCTGGCTTCTCTCTTGAAATGACAAGTATCGCCTTGCTCATTTTAGGAATCGCTGCTTTTATAGGCTCACGATTTGGCGGCTTCGCCGTTGATCAATGGGGACCAAACCGAACCATCTCGATCAGCATCATGATCCAGATGCTCGCTCTCTTTGCTTTATTCTTTACGCAATTCTCTACAATAAGTATCTTGATTACGCTTGCCATATGGGGCATCGCTACATGGACGACAACTCCGGCGAAGCAGTTTTACCTCATCTCTCTAAAACCCCAAGCATCAGAAACCGTGCTGAGTTTTAATACAGCGATTATGAATATCGGCATGATGCTCGGATCGTCAATGGGCGGTGTGATTATACAATATACAAATGTCACGAACTTAAGCTGGATTGGCGGTTTAGCCAGTTTTGTCGCATTCATGTTGATTCGGTACTCGTTCCATCGTAATCGGCTGGTCCAAAAGCAGACAAAAAGCGAACATGTGTAATCATGTTCGCTCTCTTATTTATTGACTAGCGTTTGATGTTTCTTTTTTGACTGGAATGGTTACAGTTATATCTTTGTGTGGTGCCAACGTATTCAGAACTGACAAATCAAGATAAAGCCCATAATCCTTAAATGAAAAATGGTTTAATGATAATGTGTCTAACTCCTTCACATCAAAATCAAAGGTGGATTGCATAGAAGCTGTCTTTAAATTCGTCATCTTCGCATGGTTCCCCTTCAAGTAATATCCGTTTTCATAGTCTGCTTGTGGATCGGGCCATGATTTCATCTTTTCAACATCGCCTAATCCAATGAATTCACCTATATTCTCCATCACATCCTGATCTAATTCTTTTTGATCTACTCCAGTAAATTGATAATCAACAATCACAGAACGGTCTTTTTGCTCTATCTTATTGATTTTGATTCCGATGCCATGGTGTTTTGTTTTGAACTGAACAGGCAGCTTTGTCTGAAGAGGAATAATGTGGCTGTATTCTCGTTCGTTTCTCACATCCGTGTAAAATGTCAATTCAGTCGCCTTTGGATTAATCGGTTGATTCAAAATCGTCAAATGATCTTTTCTAGTTTTGTCAGAAGTCAGTTGTTTTTTTCTTAAAACGGTTCCAATCTCAAGCTCATACTCATTCCCTAAATTATCCTTCATTCCATCAATACTAACTCTATCATCTTTGGCAAAACCATTGTAATCAATGGCATATTGAATAGCAGAGCCCTTCACTCCATTTTCTACCTTTACGTTTCTTATTTGATAACGTCCATTTAAAATAGACACGTCTTTTTGCCCCGCTAATAAAGTGGTTTTTTGCTTGACCACAGGTAACTTGAACCGCCAATTTCCTACAATATCCCCAATCTTCGAAATAACAAGCGGTACTTGTTGACCTTGTTTGATCGTTTGTCCATTTGTATAGACTTCCGTCTGCCCAACATAGCGGCCATCTTTTAATTTTTTCAACTCTGTTTTATCAAAATTCAGTTGAAAGTTTCCATCGATTTTTTCTGGATTCACTCTAAACGATACAAAATCTTCTTTTGTTTGGAAATTCTCCACCGTAAACGTATAAACAAGCCGCCCAGCATCATAATACACACTGTTTACTTTCACAGTAACCCCTCTTGATTCAGCCCCCTCATTGACATGCTTCACCAAATCACTCTGAAAAAGAGACATTCCTACTTTATCGTGAAACATCATATAAAACTGCCCAATAATCGGGACACGTGCCATCGCTGTATTAAGAGAAGGAAAAAGGAAACCAGATGAAAAGTAAAGGACGATGAGTACGATGACAGAGTATATTGGCGTTCTCCAATTCCATGTGAACCAACGTCGTTTCTTTTCCGCTTTCACATCCCCAATGGCTTGACGAATCGCGGAGGTCACTTCAACCATTGGTACATCAATCTCATCATAGAGCTTTTTCATTTCTTTTCGTTCCATCGACACTCTCCTCCTTTTCCAACGTTTGCTTTAATAACTTTCTTGCTCGATACAAATGAGTTTTAATCGTTCCTTCAGGCATACCCATCTGCTGAGAAATCATTGAAATCGAATAATCTTGAAAATAAAATAGCTGAATCACAATCTGGTATTGCTCATCTAACACATCAAGAGCATGTTTTAAATCTAATTTGTCTTCCAAAAAATCATTCCGCTCAATGCTTTCGTGCTGCTGTTCAAACGGAACAACATCTTGCTGCTTTTTCTTCATCGCAAAAATCGTATTGATCAAAATCCGAGTCAGCCAGCTAGAAAAATATGCTGGTTCTTTCAAGCCAGATAGATGCTTAAACGCTTTAAATACCGTCTCCTGAACAGCATCTAACGAATCCTCTTTATTTCTTGTGTAGAGAAAAGCCGTTTTATATAAACGTTCCTGATACATCAGCATTAATTTCTCAAATGCCGGGACATTCCCTTTTTGTGCTTTTTTAATTAGACGCACTTGCTTCATCTCATCCACACCTCCTACACCTGTTAGAGCACGCTTTCTCTCAAACGGTTTCAACAAACGGACATTTCTTTTACTTAGCATATGTCGGATAAAAACAGAAAAAGTGAATAATGGAGTCGAAAGAATAAGTTGGATATTTGATATAATGGAAGAAATATCTACAAAAAGGAGTATGTCGATTGTTTCGATTCGAAGAACCCACGTGTGCTAGCTGTCGGAAAAAGATAGAAGGAAACGAAGAAGTGTACGTCAAGCTGGTCTATCCAAAGAGAAAAGGAATGACAGAAGTGAAAGCTTGGCTGAGGAATGAAGGGCTTTTTTATTGTAAGGCATGTACAGAACAAAAGACATCGCATGGAGGATAAAAAATGAACAAAATCACCTTTCCACAATCATTTCCAACAATACACACCGAAAGATTGATCTTAAAACAAGCAACGACCGAAGATGCTAAGGATATGCACATCTATTTATCTAATAAAACCGTGTGCCGCTACATGGGCATTGATGCACATGAAACCATCGAAGACACAAAAGGAGAAATCCAGTGGTATGACAATATCTTTAAAGAACAAACAGGCCTCCGCTGGGGCATTTCTCTAAAAGACAATCCAGCCATTATCGGCAGCTGCGGCTTTCTCAATCTAGAAAAACAGCACTGCCGTACGGAAATTGGCTATGAATTACATCACGATCATTGGAAAAAAGGCATTATGAGCGAAGCGATTGCTGCGGTGCTACGATATGGGTTTCAGGAAATGAACCTGAATCGGATTGAAGCGATTATTGATCCTGAAAATACATCTTCTATAAAATTAGTTGAAATGTTCTATTTTGTAAAAGAGGGGTTATTAAGAGAGTACGAGTTAGGTCAAAAGGGGTTTGTTAATGTGTGTATGTATTCTATTCTAAAAATGGAATTCAACAGATAACAGATGAAGAATAAGGTAAAATCCCTCTATTAAAAAAACTAATAGCGGGATTCAGAGTTAGCATAACGTGTTTCTCGTTTTTCTAATAAATATTTATCCATTTCGAATATCTTTCATAATACCTGTTGTCATATGTATAATTGTAATTGCCCCAAAAAAAATGGTAAACATATTATACCAAGGAGTTTCATAAAAGGTAAAATACCTTTGATATAAATCTAAATCCACAATATTTTCAATAAACGTACCATTGATCCCCCTCATGTTAGGACCAATTCCGGTTCTCTCTACAAACATAATGTATAGCTGTGATGCAATAAAAGCTAAAAAGGTGTGAAACCAACTGCGTTTGATCAAAGAACGCTGACTGTTTTTTTTGTCCACATCTTCACACTCCCTTCTGTATGACTGACTAGTAAGAATGTATCTTTAATCTTTCTTTTTAGCTCACTTCTTTTACTTACACTAAAATTTCTTACATTTGGACAAATCATCATAATGGGCTAATTTTCAAATTTTCCTTTTTCAAAAAACTCACAAAGAAATTAGATTGCGTTACGATGCATGATTATCACAATGGTTACTCAGGAGTGAAATGAAAGTAGTGGGAATTACTGTGATTGTTGTTATTGTTGGTCCTATTTCTGGTTGCTCTTCATTGTTAAGTTGTTGTAATTCTAATACCTTTTTCATTATTATTCCTCCAAATTTTATTGATGAATAAATTCACCAGTTTTTATTCATGATTATTTTATCCATTTTAAAATTCTTTACGTTTAACAAACGAACACGAAATTAGATATGAAATGATTAAAAAGAAAACTGATAACCCAAAAAACACGACTGAAAATATCATGTCAGCAATTCTATTCGGTTCTAGTACAAGCTTAGCCACAAAAGCTAACGAGAAAAACACACCAAAAGAAAAACCCAAACTATATATGGTTATCGAATCAGATTTTTCAATTCCTAATTTATATGTCAAAGGATATAACATAGCACCCACACATATAATTAATCCTAATCCTCTCAATAGTTGGTTGTAATATTCAAAGGTTAATGTAGGAAATAATAAAAGATCAATTGAAAAAAATAAACCAAAACTTAAAAGAAAACTTAAAGTTATTAAAATTAAAAATGTAATGTACTTAGCCTTAACTAAATTTGTTCTTTTAACCGGTAACGTAAATGAAAATTTGTCCCAACCAGATTTCACATCATATTTTAGTATTTCAAATGATTTTACAGGAATAATTAAAAAGGGTAACAAGACAGCTACTTTAAATACAATATCACTTTTTGTGAATAAAAGGAATAATATACATAATGTAGAGAGGATGATGGCGGTTTTAATTCCTTTTTGTATAATGTAAATATCGTTTAAAATTAACCCTTTCATATTCTTTTTCCTCTTAATAACATTAATGTTATTTCATTAAGTGAGGAATTTTTCCGAAAAAAGCGATCAGGAATTACTTTATCATTTGATACAAGTACTTCTATCAAATCTTTGTTTTTATAAGTATAGGCAAGTGCTATCTCTTTAACCATTTCTAAGTCCTTTGATTTACATTCTAAAATAGAATAGTCATCAAGAAGTTTGCTTTTACTAATATCTAATAGAATTTCACCGGACTTTATAAATATAAGATGATCAGCAATTAACTCTATATCACTAATAATGTGCGAAGATAGCAAAATTGAACATTCATTATTCTTTACGTAATCCTTTAAGATAGTCAAAACTTCATCTCTACTAACAGGATCTAGTCCGGAGGTTGCTTCATCTAGTAATAACAACTTTGCATTATGGGAAAGTGCTACAGAAATAGACAACTTCATAGACATCCCTCGCGAGAGTTTACCTACTAATCCATTCTTAGGTAATGAAAATAAATCTATATACTTAAAAAACTTTTCATTATCCCATTGGCGATAGATGTTGGATAATACCTTTGATAATTGAGTAATACTTATGTTTTCTGAAAAATTATTATTATCAAAAACAACACCTATGTTCTCTTTTATCGAGATATCATTATGCGGTTCTACTTTATCAAAGATTTTAATCGTTCCATTTTGTTTTTTTAATGAGCTTAATATCGTCCCAAAAGTTGAGGTTTTGCCGGCACCATTTTCCCCAATAAAGCCAACAATTGAAGACTTAGGAATCTTAAATGATATATCTCTTAATTGAAAATCGGAATGAGAGTACTTTTTTGAAACCTTTTGAACTTCTAATACGTATTCCACTCTATTCACCTTTCTTAATAAACAGGAAAAGGATTTACTATCCTTTTCCTAGTTTTTCAGATTGACTTCAATTATAATTGACATTTCAAATTTTTTACATGTGAAATTTGAACTTATTTTTTTGCTTTTTTTAGCAATTGTTACTAACTGTTGAACTTCCCACTAATGTGGTAAAAATCGTATACCATCTTTCAGGCTCTACTTCAGAATTCTCTGTTAATTGTTGTAATTTCAATACATCTTTCATTATTATCCCTCTTTTCAATATGAGTAAATTTTTTAGCAGTTATTACTAATGGTTGAGCTCCCCACTAATGTGGTGAAAATGGTATACCACGCCTCTGGACTTACTTCAGAATCTTCATTTAATTGCTGGAGTTTTAAAACTTCATTCATAACTATCCCCCACATTTAGAAATTATTTTATTACCGATATTATTTGCAGTTATTGCTAACCGTTGAACTTCCCACTAATGTGGTGAAAATCGTATACCATCTCTCTGGTTCTACTTCAGAACCTTCTGTTAATTGTTGAAGTTTTAAAACATCTTTCATCCTTTCTCACCTCCTTTCAAGGATAATATAGACTTTATAATTCAACTAGATATTATCAATTAACAGTGATTACTAATTGTTGATAATGTGACTGAAATGGTTGTAATAGTAAACCACACTTCCTCATTTTTCGTTTCGGTATTCTCTGTTAATTGTTGAAGTTTTAAAACATCTTTCATATTTTCACCCCTCCATAAATCAAATTGTTTAGTTTAAATCTTAAAGTCACTTAAAATAAATCAAATGAGTTTTTTCACATCACTTTCAATAAATTTCCTCTAGTTTTCTCTAAAAATTGATCAACATGAATAATCGGCAACCAATACATAGGGTTTGAATATTGAAGTGATTTTAAGCCCAATATGATTCCTGCACTTCCAGAATAAAAATCATCTGATAAGCGATAACAAAAATTTCCCGGAAACAAAATTTGATCATCTTTATATATAAGAAATAATTCTAATTTTCTCTTTACCAGATCTATTTCATCTGATAACATTTGTTCATTTTTAATCATTGATGGAATTAAAAGAAAACTGCCCACTCCATCGAAAAGTCCTCCACTAAATGCACATCTAACTTTATTTAAATTAATGATTTTCTCCATCTCTAATTCAAATAGATTGCTTGAATTTATATAGTTCAAGTACCAAATAGCAACTCCAATTCCTATGGAACCTCCTGATAAATAAGGTAGCAATCGATGATTATCATCAAATGTTTGCAAAGTGTTTGTGCTAGAATCCACTTTACACCTTTTCAGGTCTCTATTTATATATTCGAGCGATTTTAAATAGTAGTCTCTTTTCTTAGTAATTGAGAACAAAGCTGTATAAAATAAAGATATTCCTGACCACCCATCAATTAATCCAATAGGAACACCCGTCCAATCTGTCGATGTCAATTTAATTTCTTCCCTTACTTTGTTTTCAATAATATTTGCTATCTCTTCACAAATAACTAAGTATTCTGATTTATTTTCTTCTAAATACAAACTGATTAATGATAATCCTATTCCAGGCAAACCTGATCTTAATGACATATCATTCAAACTAGAGTATTCAATTTTTCTGAATAACTTTTTTGCTTCCTCTTTGTAACCTAGTTCATATAAAATGACTCCAATACCTGCTTTTCCTGTAAACAATCCATCCTCTTCAAAATGATTCAAGTTTTTAATTAAAACATTGGAAACCCATTCAATCACTTGTGTATTTAAACTTCCAGATCTAGATAAAGCTAAAATTGATCCTGTTCCACCTGTAAGTATATTAAATTTTCCGTCTGGGTTAACAAACTGTCTAACATCCCCATGAACCAAAGAACTATCAAGCAAAAGATTGTTTTCTATTCCATTTCTCAGACCACTAATAATTGTTGAAATATCATTCTTTTTTGTCATTTCCGTGCGAATATTCTGTTGAAATGTTTGCTCTTTAGTTTCTGATAGTTCTTCATCACATTCTTTTTCTATATTCAAAACAAATTCATAAACCTCTTTTCCGAATTCACGTTCTATCCAATTTCTATGTGTATTTTTAATACTCGGTTCTAAGTCCGTAACAGGGCCAATAGGTAAAATGCAAAAGTGCAAAATTTTCTTGATAGCATACCAATCTCGTTCTTTATGATTTTTATTCTTCACATGAGTAAAACCGATTGTTTGCAAAGTACTTTTTTCTTCAAGTTTTGCACTAGCTGCTGACTCAAAGTCAATAATTTTCACATCCAAATCAGGTGTAATCATTATATTTAACGGCTGTAAGTCTCCCATGCCAATATCTCTTTCATGCATTTGTTTAACTGTGGTGATTAGCTTATTTAAGATGATTTTTACTTTCCTGATATATGCATCTTTATCGTTTTCCAAGTTGAATGGATAGTTTACTGCACACCAAGATTGTAAAGTTAAACCTTCTATAAATTCTTCCACAAGAAACACATGCTTCCATGTTTTAAAATAATCAACAACATTCACTACTCCACTAATATCTGCAAGCTTAGTCAGAGCATCATATTCAATGTTCAAACGATCAATAGCATCATTATATTCTCCATCCAGACCTACTTTTGGTCTTCCTTCTTTAATGACCACACTTTTTTGATCCAATTTCCTTATACCTGTGTATATCCCACCTCCATTATTAAATCTAAGAACGCCTTGAAAGTCATAACCATTAAATTTCTCACTTTCTTCATTTTCATGGGAAATATTTATTGAATCTAAATATTGATCTAACTCCTTTACAAATTCGGGAACTTTATAATATGGTTGTCTGTTATCTAGAATGAGATTTCCCTGTTCATCCTTTATACAAAGTTCACCTTTTTCGTTATAAATATTTTTGAAAGCCCCATATCTATAATATATGTTGCTATCTTTCCATGATTTATCATTAAGAATATATGGGCCATTCTCGTAACCTCGTAACTCTTCATACAAATCGTTGAGCAATTGTAAAAACTCTTTATCTGTTGGGGGGTATATCGCTATAAACTTTCCCGAAGAGATTCTATTTCCATGCTTTGAATTTAAATTGAATAACGTCTGCTTGTCCTTAATATGCTTAAAAGCAACTTTTCTCTTAAACAATAATTTGCTTACCACTTTTAAAATATCTTGTGCATCATTTATTGTCGCACTTATATGTATTTTCCATCCTTGTTCTTTTATACTAATGCTAGGGTTAGAATAATAAATCCATGGTGAATTCTCTTCTATTGTTATCTTGTAACCTTTAGGTAAGTTATCAATCTCGTAAGGTCTGCTTGGAATTAAAGATTTTTTCTCTACATAATAATTAGAATCATCACTCATGTGCTGAAAATAAACAAATTTCTTATCCATCTTAATGTTCTCCTTACTCAATTATGTCATTTTTTTATTAACTGCTTTCTTGCAGATCATTTTTTGTTTCTTTAAACTGTTGCTCACAAAATTGACGATAAAGTTGATGGTTATTTTTTAATTCGTGATGCTTCCCGTTCCCTGTTACCTCACCATTCTCCATAAAAATAATGTTATCGGCGTTAATAATAGTTGATAATCTATGTGCTATTACAATAGATGTTCTACCTTTTATGATTTTCACCATCGCTTCATTTACGAATTTTTCTGATTGACTATCTAAATTTGAAGTAGCTTCATCTAAAAAAATAATTTTTGGATCTTTTAGAAACATCCTTGCAATAGCAATTCTTTGCTGTTGTCCACCAGATAAATTGAGACCTTTTTCTCCAATATCAGTATCTAATCCATTTGTAAATTTTTTCACAAACTCCCATGCGTACGCCGATTTACAAGCATCGATTATTTTTTCTTCGTCTGGAATTTCATTTAAACCAAAGAGAAGATTCTCTCTTATTGTTCCACTTATTAAACTATGATCTTGTGATACATATCCGATTTGATTGCGCCAAGACTTTAGCGAAAATGTTTCTATATCTTTCCCATCCATAAAAATTGTTCCACTAGTTGGTTTATAATATCGTTCCAATAGAGAAATTAGAGTTGTTTTACCACTACCACTCGGTCCCACTAATGCATTTGTAGTTCCACCCTTGATAGTTAAATTAATATTTTTCAGTGAAAATGTGTCATTCTCACTGTAATAAAATCTTAAATCTCTAATGACTAAATCATTATTGGTTATAGTTAAATCTTCACCTTCACTTTGCACTTCTTCACTTTCAGACAATAGTTGAGAAACCCTTTCAGTTGCTCCAATAGTTTTTTGTAATTGAGTGAAAAACAAACCAAAATTTGTGATTGGTCCTATGACATAAAATATAAGTGTTAAAAATGCAATAAATGTTCCTGGACTTAAATCTCCATTAGCTAATTTAACTCCGCCCACCATAATAATGGTGACTATGATGATCATCATAATTAAATTAATTACTGGATTAACTAAGACCATCCATTTCGCTTGTTTTAAACTAATATTCTGTAACCTTTCAATATCTTGACTTCCTTTTTGAATTTGAAATTCCTCTGCTGTTGAAGATTTCACCAATTTAATCGCTGAGATTGTTTCAACAGCTCGTACATTTAAATTTCCTGTTAAAGTCTGAGTTAATTTTGAGAGTTTTGCTAATATTTTTCCTAATGGGATAAAGAATATTAAATAGAGTGGGATTGCAACAATAATGATCAATGTTAATTGCCAATCATAATAAAATAACCAAAATCCACAAAATAAAATCATTAAGATTGCGTTTACAAATTGTGAAAATGAATTACTAACCAAGTTATAAATCACAGAAGTATCATTTACAAACCTACTGGCTATATCTGCTGAACGGTTTTTGTCGTAAAAACCAATCGGTAATTTTACTATTTTCCTCCACAATAATATTCTGAGATTCGCTACTACCTTCAGTCCTTCAACACTCAACATATAACTACCAATCGCTCCTAAAATAGCACTAGATAGAAATATTCCGATTAACGCGGTTAAATCCAAAGAGTGAATAGTGTTCGTAGAATTATATGAATCTATTATTTTCTTCAAAAAATGTGGTACTAAAGTTGAAGCAGTTGCACTTATTGCAGTTAAAATCATTGCAATGATAAACAGATTTATGCTGATTCTCGTTTTCCTAATTAAAGAAAAAAATACCTTCCACTTGGTTTCTTTGTATTCCATATTTATCACCTTTTATATTCTTTATTTAGTGAATATCGAGTTAGATTTTCTTTAGGTGTGGGAGTAAGATATACATTTACTAAAAAATTTGTAATGATCGGGATTATTTCAAATTATTATAATTAATGGGTTAAATTGTTATTATGTATATACTCCCACATTTCCCATTTAAAAGTCAATAAAAGATTCCAAAAAAATCAAACTTTGGTTCTGATATAAGGTTTCTCATAGTCATATCTAGGTGTATCTTTATAATTAATAACTAATTAAAACTAATCATACATTTGAAAATCCAATCGTTCGACTCAATTACTATACATTTCATAATAATGATTCAGTCAAGAAAAAGAAGCTTCAAAATAATAAAAAAGCTCAGAAGCCTGTCACACAAGGATTCCAAACTTTTTAAAGCTTATATTCTATAATTTTATTTGTTTTATAAAGAGAATTACGAATATCTTTCTTTACCAATTTTAAATCTGTGGAATAGCCATTTTTACACACTGTTGTCACTTCATGTTGAGTTAAATTCACTATAGATATACCAGTCCAGGACCTAGGACAAGAATACCCATTCTACTATCGAAACATAGCACAAAAAGTCAAGTTTCCTAAAGAGCATTTCCGCTATACTAAACTCGTAAGGCAAGGAGGTGCTCGGTTGTCCTATCAAGAACATGAAAAAACGATTCAAGAAACATTACATTATATTGAACAACATCTGAAAGACGATTTACCGCTTCAAACTCTAGCGAAACACGCTGGTTATTCTAGATTTCACTTTCACCGTATGTTCAAAAAAGTGATTAAGAAGTCAGTTGTTGATTATATAAGAGAACGACGGATGACCCAAGCGGCGAAGGATTTAATTCATACGGACCAACGGGCGATTGACATCGCATTGCAGTATCGATTTAGTTCACAGGAATCCTTCACTAGAGCCTTTAAGAAGATATATGACATGTCACCAGCACGTTATCGGAGATTACTAAGGAATGTAATTGATAAGGAGGAAAAGAATATGGCTGCAAATAAGAACACACCTACTGGCTGGATTATGACGGGGGACACCCCTTCTGACTATGAAACAGGTTTGGATAACAGAATTGTACACAGTGGTACTAACTCCGCTTATTTGAAATCAAAAGATGAAAAAGCTGGAGGTTTCGCAACATTGATGCAGCAAATTAAATCTGAGCGTTACAGAGGGGAACGTCTTCAATTTTCTGCTTTTGTCAAAAGCGAAGATGTGAAAGGCTCAGCTGGTTTATGGATGAGGATAGACCATTCTTCAGGTGAAATTCTTGCGTTTGACAATATGATGAACCGTCCTATTACAGGAACAAATGGATGGAATCATTTTAGTGTCGTACTAGATGTTCCAGTAAAAAGTGAAGTCATTGCGTTTGGCATATTACTACAAGGTCCAGGTCAAATTTGGATGGACGAACTTAGTTTTAAAATTGTAGATGAAAGTGTGCCAGTGACAGAACAAAATACTGTGGATCATTTAGAGGATGAACCAGTGAATTTAAATTTTGAAGGCTAGTAGACTGAATTTAAGAGGAGGTTGATTGCCATGAAAAAAATTGGTGCGATTTTATTGTTCGCTGTTCATACACTCACCTTTATTTGTGGCCTTGGGTTTTTATTTGGTGAAGAGGATACCACATTAAAACAGAAGTAAAATAAATAAAATTGAAAATGAAGATAAGACACCAATAGGACAAAAAAAATCAATTGAAAAAGATATCCCTACCACTATCTCTTTTTTGTAATCTTGGTATAATAGAAAAAATCAGAAAAATTAGAATGCGATGATAAGGAATAGTACTTGCCGAAATGTTTTCAGAAAGTTGCTGGTTGATGAGAAGCAATAACAAAAAGGCAGGGAACTCACCTTAGAGTAGCCTTAGTGAAATGAAAAGGATTGATGTAGTTAAGGTCGGCACCCCACCGTTATATGGGAAGGATATAAGATCAAACAATCTGTATCCGAATAAGGGCATGATAATGTACGGTTATCATGAAACAGGGGTGGTACCGCGTAAGCAGAAGTCTTTCGTCTCCAAGGTAAATATTGGAGATGATAGGCTTTTTTTATATTCTATTTTCTAGGAGGAATCGATCATGTTTAACCACAAAAAATACGAAAAGAAATACTTTTTGCCACCGAACCTTACGTATGATTGGGTAAAGAAAGAAACATTAGAAAGTGCTCCGATATGGTGCAGTGTGGACTTGCGAGATGGAAATCAAGCATTACCTATTCCTATGAACTTAGAAGAAAAATTGGAAATGTTTCAGTTATTAGTAGAGATAGGTTTTAAAGAAATTGAGATCGCATTTCCAGCTGCTTCTGATACGGAGTTTAGGCTATTACGGACACTGATTGATCATCATATGATTCCAGACGATGTCACGATTATGGTGATCACACAAGCGAGAGAGCATATTATCCGCCGAACCTTCGAAGCCATTAAGGGGGTACCGAAAGCGATTGTTCATTTATATAATTCGACTTCAGAAGCGCAGCGCAGACAGGTATTTAAGAAAACAAAAGATGAAATTAAACAAATTGCCATTGATGGAGCTATTTTAGTAAAAGAACTTGCCGAAAAAACAAATAGTGATATTTATTTTCAATATAGTCCAGAAAGCTTTCCAGGAACTGAAGTTGATTATGCGTTAGATATTTGTAATAGTGTTTTAGATATTTGGAAACCGACACCAACTCATAAAGCAATCATCAATATTCCGACAACAGTTGAATATTCAATGCCTCATATCTTTGCAAGTCAGATTGAGTATATACACAAAAATCTGTCTTACCGAGACAGTGTGACATTATCTGTTCATCCTCATAATGACCGCGGCTCTGGGGTGAGTGATGCAGAATTTGGTGTTCTAGCTGGCGCAGAAAGAGTCGAAGGTACATTATTTGGTATCGGTGAACGTACAGGGAACGTTGACTTGATTACCTTGGCGATGAATATGTATTCACAAGGTTATGATCCAAAATTGAATTTCAATAACCTAGAAGCTATTCGTAAAAAATATGAAAAACTAACAAAAATCACTGTTCCTGAGAGGCAGCCCTATTCTGGGGAAATGGTTTTCACCGCATTCTCTGGGTCACATCAAGATGCGATATCTAAAGGTATGAAATATAGAAAAGAAAATAAAGTTGATAAATGGGACGTTCCGTATATCCCAGTAGATCCCGTTGACTTGGGGAGGAATTATCAAACGGATGTGATTCGAATCAACAGCCAGTCTGGAAAAGGCGGCATAGGCTATATACTAGAAACAAACTATGGCATTCAACTTCCTTATCAAATGAATGAAGCCATGGGATATGCAGCGAAGAAAGTATCTGATCAGACAAATAGGGAATTGTCTGTCGAAGAAATATATCATGTTTTTAAAGAACAGTATGTTGATTTTCACCCTCATTTCCAGCTGCTTGATTATCAATTTCATAAAGGAGAGAAGCAGGAAGTCACCTTAACTTTGCTGAGAGATGATCAACAAATTGAAATACAAGGAACTGGCACTGGAAGTTTAGATGCAATTAGTAATGCGTTAAAAGCATATTTTCATCTCGAGTATGTTTTGGAAGTCTATGAACAGAATTCTTTGGGCAAGGATTCCCAAGCAAAAGCCTGTGCACAGATTGGAATTTCATATCAAGGAAAAATGCATTGGGGTGCTGGAATTGATAAAGATATTATTGAAGCAACAGTGAAGGCCCTGGTGGTTGCAGTAAATAGACTAGAGGTTTGGATATAGATGGAAAAAAATAAACTTGAAAAACATGAAGCGATGCAATATTTAAGAGAATATAACGAGCAAGAAATCTTTTATCAACAATACCAACAGAAAAGGCATGACAATCAATCATTGCAATTATTTTTGAAGGATTATGATCAAACCAATTTAATGCATAAGCAAATATATATAGAAGAATTTTTGCTTAAAGGGCAGAACGAATTTGAAAAAGAGGATACCATGTGGTTAGGTCAGGAGAAAGATATCGAAGTGAGAAAGTATAGCCGTTTTATGCCTCCATTGTCGGCTATCCATGATTTCTTTGAGATGATCTATGTTCTGGAAAATGAGATGTATGTAGAAGTGGAAGATAAAAAAATGACTTTAAAATCAGGAGATATTGCCTTTATTCCACCTGATACAATACACAAGCCAATTGTCATGGAGAATACAATCGCAATCCAAATCATGATCCGTAAAAGTACTTTTCAAAAAGTGTTTTTTAAAATGTTAAAAGGCAATCATGTCATTTCAGAGTTCTTTTTGAATGCATTGTATATAAAAGAAAATAAAAATATTCTTATTTTCCATAGTCGCTTGGATAAACATTTGCTAGACTGCTCTCTTCAACTATTTACAGAAAATTATAATCGGTTTCCTAGTTACCAATTGATTATGAATAATTTGTTTGAGATATTATTAAGCCTCTTATTAAGATTCAAACCAAGTCATATGAACGTAAATCAAGTCAAACAATATAGTGATATACGTATTATTCAAATGCTCCAATATATTCAGCAATGTTGTGAGCATATCACAATCCAGGAGATGGCAGAGGAATTTAACCTTTCACAATCTTATCTGTCAAAATATATAGCTCGTAAGCTTGGCAAATCATTTAGTGAGATTCGACAAGAAATAAGATTGGAAAAAGCCTGCAAAATGCTCACTGGTAGTGATTTGAAAATAGATGATATTGCGACAGCTGTTGGTTATCAAAATGTAGAGCATTTCATTCGTTTATTTAAGAGAAAGTTTCACCTAACACCACATCAATATCGTTTAAATAATAAAGTCGAGCAAACTTCAAATCAATACTAATAAAAAGGAGAAATCATCATGTCGATCAAGAAAGTAAAAGATTATTTTAAACAATATGCTATGGATACTCGAATTCAGGAATTTTCAGTATCTAGTGCAACCGTAGACTTGGCTGCTTCTGCATTGGGCTGCGAACCTGAAAGAATCGCAAAAACACTCTCCTTTCTAGTAAATGGACAAGCTATTTTAGTTGTGACCTCTGGCGATGCAAAAGTTGATAACAAAAAATTCAAGGAATATTTTAAAACAAAAGCTAAAATGCTGCCTCCTCATGAGGTCGTTGACTTGGTCGGTCATGAAATTGGCGGAGTATGTCCTTTTGCTATAAAGAATGGCGTTTCTGTTTATTTAGATATTTCACTAAAACGTTTTGAGACAGTTTATCCAGCCTGCGGGAGCAGTAACAGTGCGATTGAACTAACAATAAAACAATTAGAAAAATACTCCGGTTATTCACAATGGATTGATGTGTGTAAGGGATGGAATGATTCATTAACACATTAAAAAGGAAGGAAAAAGTGCAATTAAAAATAAAAAAGAGCTAGAGACCCTTGATACACAAAGGTTTCTAGCTCTTTTATAACTATTCCCACTCAATCGTAGCAGGCGGCTTACTCGTAATATCATACACCACGCGGTTAACATGCTTCACTTCATTCACGATACGAGTAGAGATCTTTTCAAGGACATCCCAAGGGATTCTTGCCCAGTCACTCGTCATCCCATCAATCGAAGTAACAGCACGGATACCGATTGTGTAGTCGTATGTTCTTGCGTCACCCATAACACCTACACTGCGGATGTCTGGGAGTACCGTGAAGTATTGCCAGATGTCGCGATCAAGGCCGAAGTTGGCAATTTCTTCGCGTAGAATCGCATCCGATTCGCGGACGATTTCTAGTTTTTCTTCAGAAATTTCACCTAGTACACGGATACCTAGTCCTGGACCTGGGAATGGCTGTCTCCAGACGATGTCGTCAGGAATACCCAGCTCTGAACCTAGGGCACGGACTTCATCCTTGAATAGCGTATTCAAAGGCTCAATCAATTCGAACTGCATGTCTTCTGGAAGACCACCTACGTTGTGGTGAGATTTGATTGTTTGTGCCGTTGCTGTTCCGCTCTCAATGATATCTGTGTAAAGTGTTCCTTGTGCTAAGTAGTCGATTCCTTTTAGCTTGTCCGATTCATCATCGAATACATAGATGAATTCGTTACCGATGATTTTACGTTTTTGCTCAGGATCAGACACACCTTTTAGCTTGTTTAAGAAACGATCTTTCGCATCTACTTTAATCACGTTCATGTTGAAACCTTCGCTAAATGTCTTCATAACCCCTTCTGCTTCGCCTTTGCGAAGAAGACCGTGGTCAACGAAAATACATGTCAGCTGATCGCCGATTGCTTTGTGGATCAATACCGCCACAACAGATGAATCTACACCGCCGCTTAGTGCGCACAATACTTGTTTGTCGCCTACTGTTTCACGGATTTTCTGCATTTCGATTTCAATGAAGTTCTCCATTGACCATTTGCCATCGCAGTCACACACGCCGAAGACAAAGTTTTTCAATAGGTCATTTCCGTACTCAGAGTGACGAACCTCTGGGTGGAACTGAACGCCATAGAAATTCTTCTCAGCTAAGCTCATCGCTGAGTTTGGACAATGTGCACTTGTTGCATCAACTGTAAAGCCTTCTGGTACTTCAACAACAAGGTCACCATGGCTCATCCATACGACTTGATCAGTCGGAAGGTCTTTGAATAAAGCAGGCGTTCCATTAATGTGGATATCTGCTTTTCCGTATTCACGCTGGCTTGCCGCTTCTACTTTCCCGCCTAAATAATGAGTCATAAGCTGCATGCCATAGCAAATGCCTAGAACCGGAATGTCTAGATCAAAAATCTTTTCATCACAGCGGAAAGATCCTTCATCATAAACACTGTTTGGACCGCCAGAAAGGATGATTCCTTTAGGCGCCATTTCTTTAATTTCTTCAGCAGTTAAAGTGTGCGGATGAAGCTCACTGTACACACCAAATTCACGAATACGGCGTGTGATCAGCTGATTGTACTGACTGCCGAAATCTAGAACCAAAATCATTTCATTTACTAAATTTGTCATGGTGTCACCTCTATGTCCAATATAGTTTTTATAAACGCACAGAAAAAATGAGAGGAGAAAACCTGCTCTCAGTGTAAATCACGCTTTTGAAGCGCCCAGACTCACATCCGAACGCTTCAATTTCATGTATTTTAGAAGGTTTTAATATTCACCTATTCTAACAACAGGAAGGTACGGGGTCAAGACTATCTCCTGTTTATTAAATTTTCCCATAACTTTGCCGATTGCCGCCAAAGCACCGACGCATCCTCTCGTCGATAGAGTGCCCGCTCATAGAGCTGCGTCAGCTCTGACATGCGATGATCTCCATCCTTGTCATCGATCAAAGAAGCAAATTCTCTTAGCGTCATGCCAGGTTTTTTCTCAATTCCCCTGCGCTTCAGCTGCTTTAATAGAGCAGCATACGCATAAAAGAATGCTTCCTCCTCTGGCAGACGTTTCACCTTTCTCACAATAAAGAATGGCAGCCATCTTGCTCTGAATCGATAAAGCAGCCAACTGATCAATCCTAGAAGGACCATAGCTCCTGCCGCGAAACCCAAGATTGAACCAACATGTACCATATTAGGCTTCGCTTGCGCTGTTTGTTTCTTTGGTTCTACCGGTCGCTCTGTCTCCTGCTGCTGTGGCTGTTCTGCCTGCTGATCTTCGTTTGTATTAGAGCTAGGCTGATCTTCTTCCTTTTGATTATCATCTGTCTGATCGCTAGAAACCGATTCATTTGTAAAGGTCTCTGGGTTCGTAAACCCTTTTGTCGGTTCGAAGGTCACCCAGCCTCTATTTGGAAAATACACCTCTACCCATGAATGCGCATTGTTATTGGTTACTTCATACACATTGTTTCCATCCATCTGTGTTTCATATAATTGACCTGACGTGTACCCTTTCACCCATCTCGCCGGAATCCCGATCGAACGGAGCATCACAATCATAGAGGATGAAAAATTATCACAGTAGCCGATCATCGTATCAAATAAAAATTGATCCACATAATCTTCATTACGACTAGGCACAGCGACATTTTGCGTTTCATATGAAAATTTCGCTGACCCTAAGTAGTCCTCAATCGCTTTGGTCTTATCGTACATATTATCCTTCGTTTCCGTTAAGCTGTTTGCCAATGTTTTCACTCGCTCTGGCAATGAGGAAGGAAGCTGCAAGTATTCACGGCCAACCTCCTGATTGACCTTCTGCTTCGTCGGTACTTTGATGCTCTGCAAATCCTCAAGGATAAATGTAGGCGATAAGAAGCTGACTTGGTAGTTCCCTAAATTTTTCGGCGGATTTTGAATGGATGGGACAATTTTCTCCGTTTTCCCCATCATTTGCAGCGGAATGTTTTCCATTGGCATCAGCATGATCGTCCCAATCGGATAGACGGCATGATTAAATCGATAGTTTGATTCCATATCGACTCTCGTTTCGTGCACCTCTGTTTTTACACGCTCGGTAAACCAACGATTCCGCACACTGTTCTCTTTTAGCCGCGTAGGCTTCGTATCATTTGAGGCATCCTCCCAGCCCTTTCCGGTATAGATACTTTTTGTTTCAACACGAAAGTAAGACGGCTCTTTTCCGCTCCATTTAAAGACCGGTGTGCGGTCCTCACTAAACGGTCCGCCAAGCGACGAATCATCTGTACTATATCCCACCTTATTCTGTCCGGCAGAGCCATCTTGATTCGTCACCGCCTTAAAAAATGGGACAGGATCAGGCCATTTCGGATCAGACTTTGGTAAAGAAGCACCAAGTGTCGCTGACAGAAGAACGAGCGCCAGCATGGGCAAAAACCACTTTAGGCGCGCCTTCTGCGTCACCCGAATGCCTTCAGCCGAACGCAGTCGATCGAAATACAGCAACCCAAGCAGACAAAAACCAAATACCATAATACGAACGATCGCAAAGGTTGCATCATATGGCGTAAACGTATCCAGAATCGTGACATACACAATCGTCATGAGTAAAAAGAAAAAGATACGCTGCTGATAGACCACCCAATAATGAAGCAAGTAGACAAGCAGCCATAACAAAATATAAAACAATAATGTGCGGAAGGAGGGGTACATGTCACTCCACATGCCTGTGCTCATCAAGGTGATATTATCTTTAATATCACCTAATAATGCAGCCGGATAGCTTGGCTCTGCTTGATAAAAGATCAAATATAAAGCGAGCAAAATCAAGCCAGTACAAATAGGAAACGTCACATACCATTTCAAACGAAAGAATGTAAACAAACATGTAAGCCCTATAAAAATGATGAAATAAGACGTATGACTCGTCTCTGTAAAATCTTGAAGCGGTCGAAGCCACTCCCAAAGCAGCAGAAATGCTACAGCATAATAGATGAACAACTCAAAACGGCTTTGCCGCTGATGCGTATGCAGCATAAATGTTTGTCACCTCACAGTTCTTTCGTACAGCCGGTCTTCAAATAAAACGGTCATGCGTATTCCAGATGCCCTAAGCCGGTCTACAAGCTGTTTTTCTTTTGTCGTGAATCGATCCACGGCTCTCTTCACTAAAAGAACAGTGATGTTCTTTCTGTTTCGATTTCCAAAGAGGCTCGCAGCAAGCTCCTCCTGCAGCTGACCCGTGATGACATATTTTCCAGAATGCTGATACTCACTCGCTGCTAACGCCTTATACTCTTGTACGCGAGAAGGGTGATGCTGCACTCTTGTTAAATAATAAAGCATGTCCTGCAAATGAAGTTCTCCTTGATCCACTCGAAAGGCATGCTGATCTCCTAGAGGTACAAGACCTGACGGCACCCCTTTTTTCACTGCCGATTGTAGGACAGATGCTACAATAGACACGACGGTCTCAAAAACTGCTTCATCGGTAAAATCAGCAAACACGACAAGATCCTTTGTTTGATTCTGTTCAAATTCCTTCGTCATCAGCTGACCCCTTCTAGCCGTCGTCTTCCAGTCCACCCAAGCAAAACGATCTCCTTGCTGATATTCCCTTACGCCTGTTGTCACATGGGTCGGTTCATTTAACCACGAGTGAACCGCTTTGCCTCCATTTTCATTCAATGACTCAGCAGACTCCACCTGAAGATCGAGCATTTTCGGATAAACAAGCAGCTTTTTTTCTAACGGAATGATGACTTCTTTCTCCACAAAACCAAACATATCACCCGTTTTGATTCGAACTGCTGACAAATGATGTTCTCCGCGCATGACATCATTCAATTGATAGGAAAAACGCCACGTTTTCCGAAACCAAGGAAACAGCATTTGCTTCATTGCAATTTGTTCCTGTAAACGAAAGGTGTCCGGCGGATCATCCTCAATCAAGACGTAAACGTATGGAAATAGATTTGTCCGCTTAATTTCAAGATCAACAGGCAGCACGTCTCCCGCCTTCAAGCGGGTTTGTTGTAAAGTCCTTTTCGCTGTCACTCTCAGCGGAACGAGCGCAAACAGCAAAGCATACAAAGTATAGGGTAAAAATGCATAAAAAAGGAACCAGCTCACAAACCCTCCCTGAAACATGGCATAACAAAAGACTGCCGCAGTGAGGATGATGAGCATCATCACCCGTAACCATAATGAAAAAGCGAAACGATGACCTAATTTCATTGAGTCATCGACTTTTGAACTGGCACGCCAATTTGCTCAAGCATTTGTCGCAGCAGTGTCTCCGCCTTCTTCCCTTCATACGTCGCTTCTGAAGTCAAAATCATACGATGCGGTAATGTATATGGCGCTAAATACTGTACATCATCAGGAATCACATAATCGCGCCGATTCAACAGGGCATACGCCTGAGCCGCTTTCATGAGGGCGATCGATCCCCTTGGACTCACACCTAAATAAACAGATGGATGCTGCCGCGTCGCTTGTGCAATTTCAACAATATATTCTTTAATGGATACATCCACATGAATAGTCTGAACCGCTTGCTGCAACGCATGGATATGATCCTTTGTCATGACTGCTTGGAGCGTATCAATCGGGGACTGCTTTTCCTGCAAGTTGAGTACCTCCAGCTCCTCCAGCATGGTCGGATACCCCATTTGCAGCTTGAATAAAAACCGGTCCATTTGTGCTTCTGGCAGTGGATAGGTCCCTTCATATTCAACTGGATTCTGCGTAGCCATGACGAAAAAAGGATCAGCAAGCAGCATTGTTTCTCCGTCCACTGTAACACTGCCTTCCTCCATCGCTTCAAGCAATGCCGACTGTGTTTTGGGAGAGGTCCGGTTGATCTCATCAGCCAAAATAATCTGCCCCATAATCGGTCCTTGTCTAAATTCAAATTCATTTGTCTTTTTATTATAAATCGACACGCCTGTTACATCTGAAGGCAAAAGGTCAGGAGTAAATTGGATTCGCTTAAACTCACAGCCAATGGATTTTGCCAAAGCACGAACCATCATCGTCTTCCCAACACCAGGCACATCCTCTAGCAGCACATGCCCCTTCGCCAAAATCGCAACAAGGCTTAATATCGCAATGTCTTTTTTCCCAACCATGACTTTATGGATGTTATCTACGATTTTTTGTAAATCTGAATGCATCGGTTCATCAAATGCCATCCTGATCCTCCTATCACGTTTCCGTTAAATTTCATATAGTCTAACTTTACCATACAACGCGCAATAGCATAAAACATCAACACGTAGAAAAAAAAAGCCTTCTCACGATGGAAAAGACTTCTTCTCTTCTTTTGGCTCACCTGCTGGCTCCATATGAACATGAGAGTGTAAAATATCATGTTCCTTCTTCATTCTACGTTCGATCTCATCTGCAATATCATGGCTTTCTGCAATGTTCAAGTGCGGCTCGACCTCCACTACTACATCCACATGGACCGTACTTCCGAGATACCGTGCCTTAATATCTTTCAAATCGCCCACCCCAGGTGTTGCTTCAATGGTCTCTTTATATTTGGACATATCTTTTATATGAAAACCGTCCGTTAACGAATGAGAGGCATCTCTGAAAATCTCCCACGCCGTTTTACAAATAATGAGGCCAATCACAAACGCTGCAAGCGTATCAATCCATGCCAGTTGAAATTGAGAGGCAATAATCCCTACAAATGTTCCGATACTCACATACGCATCTGATTTATTATCAGCTGCTGCTGCATGAAGAGCTTGGCTATTGATCCGTTTGGACAGATTGCGGTTGTAAATATACACACCATACATCACCACAGCACTTCCTGCTGCCGTCCAAGCTGCGATCATATCAGGCGTTTGATGCTTAGATGAGAAGAGCGACTGGCCTGCACTCAGCAGAACCTGAAGTCCAACAAGCATCATAATAAAGGACGCCACAAGAGACGCAATATTCTCTGCTCTAAAATGACCGTATGGATGATCTTCATCAGGCGGCTTTTGAGAAATACGCAATCCAATCAACACTGCAAGGGATGCAATAATATCCGTCGTATTATTCAATCCATCTGCCGAAAGAGCCTCTGAATGAAACGTATACCCAATCAGAAGTTTCACCGCAGATAAGATCACATAGGCAATGATACTGACCCAAGCACCTGTTTCACCTTGTCTTAATTCGTTATAGCGCTCCATGTCGAACCGCGCCTCCTCACACATCACTTTTCTATTATTTATCTTACAAAGCAAAGCCCGTGTGGGTCTACAGCAACATGATTCGCTTGTGTCAGCAAAATAGGATACATAGAAATGTGTTGACCTATGTAAACTTATTTTTATAAGGTCAATTGACCTCAAGACCTACTCCCATCAACCTTTTTCCAATTCACTCTGTGATGATCATATTGGTAATATCACTCTTTCTGAGAAATTATCAGAATAATTTTATTTTGAGACACAACTTCTCCCCATCCGATCTTATGCTATTTTTAAGAATGAACAGAGGAAAAAGAGGGAACATAATCTCTCAAATCCTTTATACTTTTTAACATCATGTTAAGAGGTTTGAAATGTCGGTTTGATAACCTGTCCAATGCTGAATGACAATTCAGTATGATAAAATTTAAAATATTCTAAAAACAAATTCTCTATAAGGAGAAATGTTTGGAGGTAAAGACATGTCCAACATGACAAACGGTCTTCAAAAAAATCTGAAAACAAGACATATTTCAATGATCTCCATTGCTGGGGTTATTGGCGCAGGGCTATTTGTTGGTAGCGGCGCTGTCATTCATTCTGCAGGGCCTGGGTCCATTCTTTCCTATTCTTTTGCAGGACTTCTCGTGATCTTTATTATGAGAATGCTTGGAGAAATGGCATGCGCCTATCCGACAAGCGGATCCTTCTCACAATATGCGAGCGATGCCATCGGTCCATGGGCCGGTTTTACAATTGGCTGGCTTTATTGGTTCTTCTGGGTGATTGTCATCGCGATCGAAGCCATTGCCGGTGCTGCCATTATTCAGTATTGGTATGGAGATGCACCTGTTTGGCTCACAAGTCTTATCCTCACTATCCTCTTAACATTAACAAATATCTTTTCTGTTAAATCTTTTGGCGAATTTGAATATTGGTTCTCATTAATAAAAGTCGTCAGCATTATTCTCTTTCTACTCATCGGTTTTGCATTTATCTTTGGTTTTGGTGGTCATCATACTGTAGGTCTTGCCAATTTAACGGGGAACGGCGGTTTCCTTCCAAATGGATTCAGCTCTGTTTTACTCGGAATTGTCGTCGTCATCTTTTCCTTCATGGGAACCGAGATTGTGGCAATAGCGGCCGGAGAATCAGCAGACCCCGTCAAGTCTGTGACAACAGCTACCCGCTCTGTTGTATGGCGTATCATCGTGTTCTACGTCGGTTCCATCGCTGTCGTTGTGACCTTGCTTCCATGGAATTCAGCGAGTATTTTAACAAGCCCGTTCGTTGCGGTATTAGAATACATCGGTGTCCCATCAGCTGCTCAAGTGATGAACGTCATTGTTTTAACAGCTGTTCTATCTTGCTTAAACTCTGGGTTGTACACAACGTCCAGAATGCTTTATTCATTGGCAGAAAGAGGCGAAGCACCGAAACGCTTTATGAAAATCAGCAAACGTGGTGTTCCTGTAGCGGCTACAGTCGCAGGCACCTTCTTTTCCTACATTGCCGTCATGATGAACTACTTTTATCCTGAAACCATCTTTTTGTTCTTAGTCAACGCATCCGGCGCCATTGCCCTTCTTGTCTATTTGGTCATTGCTGTTTCACAATTAAGAATGCGCCGTAAAATCGAAAAAGACAATCCAGAACAGCTCAAAATCAAAATGTGGCTGTTCCCATACCTCACGTATTTTACCATTTTGGTCATTTGCGCCATCTTGGCATCAATGCTGTTTATCGAATCAATGAGACCGCAGCTCATTTTGACGAGTATCATTACCTTCGGTGTGCTTGCCGCTTATTTCATCTTTAAACCGAATAAAAAAGTGCCTGCAAATGCAGCGCTTGAAAATAAACATCCGTAATGCTCCCGCTGAAAAGCGGGTTTTTTATTTTATTCACCTATTTTGATGTCCGCACTTATACTGTATCAAATTGGATTTTAAGTGAGGATTAGATAACATGAACCTAGAAAAATTTGTTGACGAGCTGCCAATTCCAGAAGTTGCGAAGCCCGTCAAAAAGAACCCAAGACAAACGTATTATGAAATCGCTATGGAGGAGGTATTTCTAAAAGTTCATAGAGACCTGCCCCCAACCAAGCTATGGACCTATAATGGCAGTTTGCCTGGTCCAACCATTCATGCGAATCGAAATGAAAAAGTCAAAGTGAAATGGATGAACAAATTGCCACTTAAGCATTTTCTACCGGTCGATCACACCATTCACGAAGGCCATCATGATGAACCAGAAGTCAAAACCGTCGTTCATTTACATGGCGGCGTCACACCAGCAAGCAGTGACGGCTATCCAGAGGCTTGGTTTTCACGAGACTTTGAAGCAACCGGCCCCTTCTTTGAACGAGAGGTGTACGAATACCCAAATCATCAGCAAGCCTGCACATTGTGGTATCACGATCATGCGATGGCATTGACACGATTAAATGTGTACGCCGGATTAGCTGGATTTTATTTGATTTCAGATGCGTTTGAAAAATCGCTAGAATTACCGAAGGGTGAGTATGATATTCCGCTAATGATCATGGACCGTACGTTTCAGGAGGATGGCGCGCTGTTTTATCCAAGCAGACCAAACAACACGCCAGAAGACAGTGACATACCAGATCCGTCTATCGTGCCCTTCTTTTGCGGAGAAACCATTTTGGTCAATGGAAAAGTATGGCCGTATTTAGAAGTAGAGCCGCGAAAATACCGTTTTCGTATTTTAAATGCGTCCAATACAAGAACTTACGAGCTGCATCTAGACAACGATGCGACGATTTTGCAAATTGGATCTGATGGCGGCTTTTTACCAAGACCTGTTCACCATCAATCCTTTAGCATTGCTCCTGCTGAGCGATTTGATGTTATCATCGATTTTTCAGCTTATGAAAACAAAACGATCATCCTTAAAAATAAAGCCGGCTGCGGACAGGAAGTGAATCCTGAAACAGATGCGAACATCATGCAATTTAAAGTCACACGTCCGCTAAAAGGGAGAGCACCTAAAACATTACGGCCTATTTTCAAACCGCTTCCACCGCTTCGTCCTAGTCGAGCTGATAAAGAGCGTACGCTCACACTTAGCGGCACACAGGATAAATACGGCCGCCCCATTTTATTGCTAGATAACCAATTTTGGAATGACCCTGTCACGGAAAATCCTCGTCTTGGCAGTGTGGAGGTTTGGTCTATCGTCAATCCAACAAGAGTCACACATCCTATTCATTTACACCTTGTTCAATTCAGAGTGATAGACAGAAGACCATTTGATACTGAGGTCTATCAATCGACAGGGGACATTGTGTATACAGGACCAAACGAAGCACCTCCCTTACATGAACAAGGCTACAAGGACACCATTCAAGCGCATGCCGGTGAAGTCATTCGGATCATCGCTCGCTTTGTTCCATACAGCGGCAGGTATGTGTGGCATTGTCATATATTAGAGCACGAGGATTATGACATGATGCGGCCGATGGATATTATTAAGTAACATGAAACCGATCTCCCGTCACATGCGTAAACACATATATTGACTACATCATTGCGAAGGGCTAACAGACAGCGTTATATTAGCCCTTTCCTTTCTTTTCATTGAATCATTCTAAAATAAAACAATGCATGACTTGAAATGGCATTTATTTGTACATTCAACACTTAAAAAATTGACGCAGCAAACCGATAATACTACTATATACCCATTGCATCTATCAAAAGGCACATTTGCCACACTGAACGAACAAATGGAAAATTGCGATAAAAAACGGAGGAGTTCAATTTGAATGAAGAAAAAGAGACTTGCCAGATCACACAAGAAACAACGGCAGGTAACATAGAGAAGCTTTCAATTCAGAAAAACGAGAGCATTCGGTCAAATATTGAACAGCTAACAATTGAACTCGGTGAACAAAAAGAATTCAACCACTTCATTTTAGATGAAAAACAAAAGGCCATCAGCACATTATCTGCCCTCATTACAAAAGGCGATTGTGATGAAGAATTAAAGACTCATTTTGAACAAGCATTACATATCGGACTTTCTGTCATAGAGATTATGGAGATTATTAAGCACTGTACAAAGGTTGCTGGATTCCCTCACTCCATTAATGCCCTGTTTATTTTTCAAAACTTATTAGACAATAACACCAAATAAATCAGAGAAAACGAGAAGCATATGTCCTCTCGTTTTTTTATGTCCGCTCATATTACTCTCTTTCCTTTCCTCTGTCACTTAAGCAAAATATGAAAATACCACACGTTTCCCACCTTAAAAACTGATTTTCCTTACATAAATTCCTTAATTTCTGCAACATGTCAAATGGCAAAATAAAAAAACGTCCAGTTATATAAAAATAACTGAACGTACCTTTTATCGATTGACAGTGAAATTGTTAACAATCCCGCCATCCTTCTCCCAAACGGCTTCCACTGTTTTCTTCTTGATATTGTATTCAAATATCGTTCTTACCTTTGCTTTTCGACCGGTGTCATCCTTTAATTCCTTTGCGTTTTTAGCAACACCTAAGAAATAAATAGAAGACCCATCCGTAGAAAATTGCGGCTGTGCGGCACTTAAAATATGCACATCCTCACTGTTCTTAACGAGTGTCGCCTGTTTTCCTGTTCCTACATCAAGCATTTTAATAGAGGCTACTTCTTTTTCGTTTCGCACCTTCACTTCTGTATAAATCAATGTCTTATGATCTGGTGAAAATGAAATATCATTGATCGTTTGCGAGATGCGTGCAATTCGCTTCCCCTTCACGCCTGTTTGAAGGGTGATCTTCATGGTCGTTGGTTCAGGGTCTCTTCCCTTTTCATTCGCTTCATCGGTTTTCTTGTAATCTTCTTTTAAGGAATAATGCTGGATTGCCAGAAGGTTTGACGCCGGATCATATGCAAAAGAACTTACCGTGTCATCCTTGCTTTTTTCTGGATATAATACCTTCACTTTGTGTGTGTTTACATCAAACATAGCGACATAAAATTGTTCCCCAGAATCCTTATTATACCTAAGATATAACTGTTTTCCGTCTCCAGACAGCCTCATACTGTCGATGGAATCTTCACTCGTAAATAGCGTTTTTTCTTCATCCGTTTTTACATTCAGTTCTCGAATACTCACTTTTTGCGTGTCTTCATCCGTATACGTGTAATATAAAAGCTGTTTCGTAGAATCATAAGCAATCGAAGGATAGGCTGTCAGTTTCTCCGTATGAAGTGCCCGGTCATGCAAGTAATACGTATTGTTTAACTGTTGATCTGTAAATGAAACGAGTAATTCGTCTTTTGCATCCTGATTTGTTTTCACTTTTACCGCATGCTTCGGCTCTTGCCCCGGCTTCATCATAAAGAAAATGATGGCCGCAATCACTGCGACTCCGATGACCGTGATGATCCACCATGTTGATTTTTTCATTGCCTTTCAGACCCTCTCTACAAGAAAAGAAGCCAGAAAATGAACTTTTCCCGCTTCTTTGCATGCCTATGTATTAATAAGTGTAATGTCCTTTTACGACACCTTTACTTGTTTTAAACCCTAGTGCTTTGAATGCTTTTGGGCTGACGTCTAATACAGCGTTTGGCATTCTACCTACATCATATTTATATACTGTAATCACTTTATGTGGTTTCGCTTTTGTTGTCACTCTTAGTTTTGTACCTTTTTTCGGTACGTCAAATCCCATTTTAGTTGCTGCATCCCAATGACCGAGTTTTTTTCCATCTGCGCCTTTTTTACCGACACCATTATACCAAGTAATATTGCCGCTTACTTTTTTTGCACTTGCTCCATGTGAGAAACTAAACGCCAAAAATAAACTAGCTACTGTTACGATTGTCGCGATAAGCTTTTTATTCATTAAAAAATCCTCCGTATTTGGTTTCTGCACTTATTATACATGAAGATGCCCCCAGTTATTTTACAGTCACATTACAATTCGAATACAAATTGACCACTTTATGACCGATTTTGTTCATAAAAAATACCAAAATCAGCCAGAACAATGTAAGCAACTCCTCTCTTTCATTTTATATAATAAAAATGAATCAAATATAAGGAGGAATTTTTATGAAAAAGTGGTTCATCGTTTTGAGTGTGAGTTTAGCGTTGGTTTTGATGCTTTCAAGTCTTCCTGCCTCAGCAGCTAGTCCTCGTCACGGTGCGATTGTGACACAAACGGATGAAGCCAAATGGTCAGGCATCTCCGCTGATATTGTGCTTCCGAAAACAGCGACGATTAAAAATGGCTATGCGGACTGGTACCTCGGTCTCGGCTCTGCCGTTATAGAGAGCGGTATTTCAAAAACGTCTTCTGGCTATAAAGTCTTTCTAGGCAGCGGCTCACAAGGTGGCAGTCAATATTGGAACAGCGAATATGATAAGAGCATTAAGGATGGTGCACGTGTCAACTTAAAGCTCATCAACAATGGTGATGGCACAGTGTCACTATACGTCAATGGGACATTGCGCTATAAACAGCCTGTTTACAAACCTAGCCGTCTGAAAAACCTCGATGTCGTCAAAATGGTACACGGCGTTCAGGATAATGGGGCAAACAGCTACACACAAGCAAGCTTCTCGAATGTACAGCTTCGTGCAGATACATCAGGAAGCGTCTATAAAAAATGGGATGGGTCCATCAAATCATCGCTTTTACGTAAAAATTTAGAATCAGGTGCTGCGGCTCCTAAATTCACCGTCATTTCTTCTGTTCCATTAAGTACAAGCCTTTCCGCACAATAAGAAAAAAGCGCCCTTTTTGGGTGCTTTTTATTGTTCACAGCTTATCAACACTTCTCTTTTAATCAAATCAAGGATTCGTGGTAACATAAACATACATACTTCGAAGAAAAAAGGAGAACGAACGTGAAAAAAAGTCTACTTGTTTTCATGAGCCTAGTTGCAAGTCTCTTCATGCTAGCAGCTTGCTCAAATACAACAAACGAACAAAAAATAGAAACGAAGGCACTTCCAACGATCAATGAACGCATTCAAAAAGAAACGAAAGAAGTCATGGAACAGTCTAAACTCATACAAGACACAGCGATTACCGTTGATCAAAAGAAAAAAGTCATTTCATTAAACGTGACGGCTTCCTCTGATACCAATAGTGATTACGCTGAAGTCATCGGTTTAAACTTTGCCAAGACACTGGCCATTGGAGCTTCAACTGAAAAAGAAAACAACCTGCACAAACCCGAAAATGACAGTCTTGGTGCTCTCTATTCCTTTTACGACCTAAACATCACCGTGAAACAAGAAAACGGTAAGGTGCTGGCAAAGGGAACGAAAAAAACAAATGAAACAAAGATTATTTGGGAAAGAGCCCAGTAATTTAGAAAGGCTTGTAGAGGATCGCTCTACAAGCTTTTTTCAAGTTTATACAGACAAATCGTCTCTCATCGCATCGACCAGTGTGTGAATATCTGAGTGAGCCCACGATGCTAATCGTACCAACAGATCATCTATACACTCATACAAATGATGTTCCCTCAAAATATACTCCTTATAAAATGGAATGACAAAGAAATAGAGCAAATCAGCCAATTCAAGTGCAACGTTATCGTCATCCTCATCTTCTAACGCCTGTCCAACACTTTGAATCAACCAATGCAAATCTGCTTTCTTTTCAATCGGAACATACATCAATTGATGAATATTATCCGTATCGTTCGTTTGTAAAATCCGCTCAGCCGCTTCCTTTGACAGCGCCCCAATTTCTGTAGAAGAAATATTCACAACCGCTAATTCATCCTCTGATCTCACTTGATTCATTTGCAGCAAGTTTTGGTCCATCTCGACTCACTCCCCATTCTCAGATACTTTTATTATAAGGAATTGATCTGATTTTTTATGGAATAAGTGGATTTTTTTATGTAATTTTAAAGAAAATGTGACATTATAAGTCAAGATATCTTATATCTCTTAAAACAAAAAAGCACTCTTGATCATAAGAGTGCCAGGTTCCTCACAAATACGCACAAGATACAAATACTGACCCTTCGTTAAATAGTACACTTTAAATTCAATATTACTAATCGAATCAAACGCGCAAGCAATAACACTGATATCCAGCAAAAATCTCTTTCATTTATCACGCTGCTTCGCTCCAAAAAATCCAAACAGGCTAGTGAAACGTTGATAGACTCCAAGTAGTTAAGCTCATATGAACACCGCTTTTCTATTCTATTATGATTAGAGGTAACTCTTTCAAAAATAACTGTATCTTATTTTAACGAATGAAAAATGGTGAAGGTTTCGATTTCATTGTGTCACCAATTATAAGAATACAAAATCGTTGTATCTCAATACGTTATTAATTTTTAAAAAAGACAAAACAAAAACTCCTTTGTTTCAAGGAGTTTTCGGGTGTTTACATCATTTCAACCACAAGTCAACTGCTTTGTAACATATTAAAATGTTAGTTTTTATAAATTCATTAACCTGAGTCATTAAAGGTCTTTTTAAGAGTATAATGTAACATCTTTTACTTTAATTAATAGAGTAATTCAGGATTTTATTTACCTTGTGTTACCAAAAATCAATAAAAGCAAAAGTATTACAAACATGAAACTAAAATTAGTAGGTGTGAGTCGAGTTGGAAACCGAACCAGACCTGTAATATATTAAACTCTTTCTACCTGTAACCCCAACATTAAATTTAACTATCACATTAAAGCGAACTTCTCACTACAAGTTTCATTATTAATAATTCCAACCCTCTAACTCATAGTCATCCTCTAGCTTGTCTTCCTCTTTCCGGGCTTCCTCCAAAAGTTCTTGCCTTCTTTTGTTAATAAGATTTACTATCATATTGTATTCTTCCTTATTAGGGTGAGAGTATTTTTTATAAAAAAACTCCACAAATCTATCTGTTATTTTTGTTAATGGTGTCATAGCCTCATAAATACTTTTTATAAAAGTTGTTAAATTCTCTAAAATAGGTTCCTCTAATTGTTTACTTCTAATAAATGTATTTAATATATTGTATATTAAATAGTCACTCTTCAAATTTGGAAATATTTTATTAAAAAATATATTTTCACCGAAAATTTCATATAAATGGTTCCGATCATTTAATATAACTGCATTCTCCACAATTATTGATAAATATTCCTCATCTTTTTTTCCCGGACATAATTCAAAAAAGATTTCCCAAAGTCCGATTACATTAACACCTACTATTTTCCTTGACCACATTAAGAGCAATTCAAAAATTTCATCATAAAGATTACTATTTCCACATACCACCTTCCATATTTTCGTAGCATACCCTTTATTTTTATTTGGATATTCTTTTCGCGAATACTGCTCAATAAAGTTCCTTAAAGCAATTATATAACCTAGATGTTCAGTTTTATTTTCAATTAGCAATGTTATTAATATATCCGACCATGGTGTATCTATTTCATGGTGAGTCCCAATCCACCATAATGGTTGCGGATATCCTAGATATATATTTAAACACTTTAATAATAGTTGATCATCCATATTTGAAATAATTAGTTGTGGATCTTTATTAAGAATATCTTCACCAGAAATAACTTTCTGAATTTCTGTTGGAACATATCTTCTAGTCAAAGAAATTGCTTTTAACCACTCTTTATCGACCCTTTTATCATTTTCAAATAACCTTATTATAATTTCTTTTTCTGTGTCACTTAACAAATCCCAATTATTTATATAATCCGAGAGAGTAATTGCAATAAAGTTAGTATCTTTGCAACTTAACAGTTTTTCAGAAATGTGTTCGCGTGCTTTATGATTATCCCTAGAATTTTCAAGCAATGGCCTAGCAACACCTAGAGCTGATCCAGACAATAATTTATTGTTCTCAATTTTTTTTTCTATCCACACTAACCATGCATCAATTATTGGTATAAATTTCGGAGTCTCCAGTATTTTCGAAGCTTGTATAATAGTATTATACAGATGTGAATCATTTAAATATAACGAGTTCGAAATACTTCTAAAAAAAACTGCGAACAATTTAGCCCAAAGATTCCAAACATCCACTCTTTCAGAATCACTTAACTCTTGTTGATGTATCGAATCGAAACCATATTCATCTCCAAAGTCAATCATAAAGTGAATACTTACTATCGAAACTGATGAATCATTAAATAATTCTTCTAATTTATTGGTAAGAAACAATTTAGACTGTTCATCAAAATTTTTCCAACCAATAAATATTCCTCTCACACCTTGATATAGTACTGATGGATGAGGATCATTTAGCACAATTTCTCTAATCCCCTGATAATATCCAATATTCTCCATTAATATCCTTGCTATATTAGCTCTAATAAATGATTCATTAGATTTAAAAACCTTAATTAGAAGATGGGCATCTTCGCTTATATTATCTGTAAAATTTTCAATACTTTTCACAAAATTCCATATATCCCTAACGCTTATATTATATAAACTTTCACCAGTTACTTTTTCCCTAATTCTATTATATTCCCCTATTGGCACAGGCATCTTTTGTATAAAAAAGTCTTTCATATCAAATAAGTTATAGTGTGTCTTTTCTAAAATCCATGGTTGTCCCATATTCCACTTTATATTATCTTCTGGAGAGAAATTCGTTTGTAAATAATTATGGACCTTTTTTTGCGTTTCAGGGTTCAGACTCTCAAAAATTTTGAGTAAGAAAATTAGAGCTTCATCTCTTACAGCTGGAAATATTGATCTTAAACATCTTTCAGCATATTTATCAAGGCTCTTTGGTATTTCCCTTCTACAATTCTCATACAAATAATCAAATTTATTAATAAAATTTATAGCAATACGATCATCAAGGCACGATAGCCCTTTTTTAATTATTTCCAGTAATCTTTTTTCCTGTGACCGCTCTTTTGTCCTACTTAATGTAAACTGTGCTGCATATTGAAAGGTAGGGTGACTAAACACATAATTTTCATCTTGGTTTTTTATATACCCTTTAGTTTCTAAATAATATAAAGAGTTATAGTATACATCCTCTAAAGGAAGCTCACTAGAATAAACAGGAAAGTCAATACTGTCATTATCAAATTCAATCTCTGAAAATTCAGCAGAATCTTCCCACCCAGAACTAGGATATTCCTCCACATCACCTAAAATATAGGATAATTCTCTAATGTTAATTGAATCAAGAGTTGTAGCCCCTAGACCTAACACATATATAATCAACTTATAATTCTCTGGGAGACTATTAAAATAATTCCCTATTTTTTGGGCATCAATCGTTGCTATTCTTATAATTTCATCGTCTGTGTAATTATGTTCATCAATTCCCTGTAATGATAGGTACCTTATCTGACCAGGCTGTAAAAGATGGGCTTTATCTTGATTTTTAATTATACCTCGTATCCTTTCAAATAAATCCTCTGACAACCCGTTATAATCAAGGTACCCTTTCCAAACCTTTAGAAGAAATTCTTTATCACTAACAGTCAGGTCAATCCACTCTCCGCCTTCTAAAGAGCAATCTTCCAACCTTTCTGCCCCATTAAATTCCTTTATCATTTCTATCTTCGATGTAATTATAAGCAACCTATTACTATTAATTTTAGTTATCAAATCTGCGAGTTGACTCCAAATTTCAGATGCTTCTTCTTTTAACTTCATGTGGCCTAGAGGATCCTCAACTATACAAAGTCTTTCTTCTGAAGATTCCTCTAATAAAAACCTTTTAGCATCATTTACATCTGACACTTCTTTATAGTGATACCCATATTGTTGATACTTCTTCGCAATTTGTCTTGCCATATGGGTCTTACCGCAAAATGATATTCCTGTTAACAGTAGATAATTATTCTCTTTTATTTTACCTAAGAGGGGATTCTCTAAACCTCTTTCAATATTTACTTCCCCAGTTGAAATTACATTAATCTTATTAGTCTGTATAATTTCTATGACCTCCGGCACTACATCACCACGATGACTTCTAGCCTTTCTAACAGCCTCTAGAACTTTTAATAAAACATCCTCACATTTCACAATTGGGATATTAAATTTTTGTTTTAAGATCTTGTAAATTTCCTCAATTATATTATTCTCATCAATGTTTTCTTGTATAATTGTTTTTCTTAAAAGAGAAGTAAGAAGGGGACGGTTACTATTAAATTTCTCTTTTTGTAATTCACTGTATTCCCTTCGCTCTTTTTGTAATTTTGTAGAGCCAGTAAAAAGCGTGGAAATATGTCCTAGATAGTTACTTAATTCGCCCCTTTTAAAAATGGCATCATTATGAGCGACAAATTGTTTTGAAATAAAATATTTTGTTTCATCTGTACATCTTCCTTTCGTTATAAACAAGGCATATCTATTTTCATCATTCTCTATTCTGGAGATAAGGTTATTATTACTACTGTTATCAGCGAAATGATGCAACCAACTTACTAACTTCTTTAAACTTAAGTCGTCAGCAGTACTTTTCACTTGACTTTCAATTATGTAACTTTTATTCTCTCTTTCGAAAGATATTTCGAAATCTTCCCCATCTTCTTTTTCGACTATTACTTTAAGTTTTTTTTCTTCTAAGTTAGAAATAACCATGTATGCGGTTATAAGGTACTGGAATTCATAACCTTTTGGTCCAGATATCTCTACTGACATTCTTGTCACCTCACATTAAGAATTCATTACGAATCTTTTAGTGCCGGTCCGATAATTCCCTATAACGTATTATCGAATCTTATAAATTCCAATATGTTCATCCCTCACAAAATGACCTATATTATTACATATTGGCTTACTTACCAACTATCATTTCCTTCTAAGTTTTATGGAAAGACCCTTTATTTAGAAGCCCCTTCATACAGATTTTTACTGATTTAGCCTTACAATTTCCTTAGCATTATCTCTGTTTCTCCATTAGCAACATAATTTGTCGATGATAAGAGGTTAACAATTCCTTGAGTTCCACTGAGTAATGTAAACTATCAAAGTTATCTTGAAGACCTTAAATGCTAAATCTCCACATCCACCTAAAAAATTAATTCTGTAGCAGTCATATTAGATGGGACAGTGTTTAACTTTTTCCTAATAATGTTCCTGTCGTTTTTATTTTTTCATGTCCTGCTTTATTCTGTACTTGTTTCTGAAATTAGTCTAACCCTGCTTAAGCCATATATAAACTTCACTCATATCTGTTTTATATAAGTATACTATGTAATAGCCCTTTGTAGCTGTTGTAACAATAGGTTATATATTTACACCTAGGGAATTCGAGTCCATTTCCATTAACTAACTGAACTTACTATGAGAGTACCGCTCTTCATTCAATTCTGCCTCTCTAGCAATTATATCGCACATGGTTTTAAATACTTCAAATTTAGTAGCTTGCTAATTATCAAGAATAACTTTAGGACCTTCGAATACCAAACTCACCCTCTCTATAAAATATTTCTTTATCTACCTTTATCAATGGACGATTAAGCATTGTAACTGTTGATACCTCAAAATAATCGGCTACTTTCACTAGAAATTTACTAACTATCTTTTGGTCTCTGCCCCATTTTGAAAGAGAAGTGAATTAAAATTAAATCGCCAGCTAATTTAGTCAACTCCTTTCATTATCTAAACATTCTAATAACTGAACCTAAGTATCTCTTGAACTTATTTGTATTTACATTTAACAAAATGATAAAAAGAGGCTTCCCAAAAGTTCAATGAACTTATGGAAAACCTCTAATTTAGACCCTTATTAAAAAAGTTACTATTTCATTACTTTCAGAGTAAATAAAGCTCTACAAACCCCACTTTTAATGGGATTCAGGGAGCATGATTACATCATGCCACCCATACCGCCCATGCCGCCCATATCTGGCATTCCGCCGCCTGAGCCGCCTTCTTCTGGTTTGTCAGCAACGACTGCTTCAGTTGTTAGAAGCATTGCTGCAACAGAAGCTGCGTTTTGAAGTGCAGAGCGAGTTACTTTTGTTGGGTCAACGATTCCTTTTTCGATCATGTTTACCCATTCGTTTGTTGCTGCGTTGAAGCCTACGCCAATTTCTTCGTTTTTCAAGCGCTCAACGATGACTGATCCTTCAAGACCTGCGTTGTGAGCGATTTGGCGGATTGGCTCTTCAAGAGAACGTAGAACGATGTTTACACCTGTTTGAACGTCACCATCAGCTTCGATTGAAGCGACTTTTTTGTATACATTCACAAGTGCTGTACCACCACCGGATACGATACCTTCTTCAACTGCTGCACGAGTTGAGTTGAGTGCATCCTCGATGCGTAGTTTACGCTCTTTTAGTTCTGTTTCAGTTGCAGCACCAACTTTGATGACAGCGACGCCACCAGCTAGTTTTGCAAGACGTTCTTGTAATTTTTCTTTATCGAATTCAGAAGTTGTTTCTTCTACTTGTGCACGGATTTGGTTCACACGTGCTGAGATTTGAGCAGAATCTCCTGAACCTTCTACGATGGTTGTGTTTTCTTTTGTCACAACGACTTTAGAAGCGCGGCCAAGCTGACCGATTTCAGTTGATTTCAGGTCAAGTCCTAGATCTTCTGTGATTAACTCTCCGCCAGTTAGAACAGAGATGTCTTCAAGCATTGCTTTACGACGATCACCGAATCCAGGTGCTTTTACTGCCACTGCGTTGAATGTTCCACGAAGTTTGTTCACAACAAGTGTTGCAAGTGCTTCGCCTTCTACATCTTCAGCAATGAGCAATAATGGTTTTCCTTGTTGTACAACTTGCTCAAGTACAGGAAGGATTTCTTGAATGTTTGTGATTTTTTTATCAGTGATTAAGATGTAAGGATTTTCAAGAACTGCTTCCATCTTATCAGAATCTGTCACCATGTATGGTGATGCATATCCGCGGTCAAACTGCATTCCTTCAACCACTTCAAGCTCAGTTGTGAACCCTTTAGATTCTTCGATTGTGATCACGCCGTCGTTACCTACACGCTCCATTGCTTCAGCGATTAGGCTTCCCACTTCTTCATCTGCTGCAGAAATAGACGCAACTTGAGCAATTGATTCTTTGCCTTCGATTGGTTTAGAAATCTCGTGCAAGCCTTCAAGTGCTACTTTCACTGCTTCTTCGATCCCTTTACGAACGCCAACAGGGTTTGCACCAGCTGTTACGTTTTTAAGACCTTCACGGATCATCGCTTGAGCTAGAACTGTTGCAGTCGTTGTACCGTCACCAGCTACGTCGTTTGTTTTGCTTGCAACTTCAGCCACAAGTTTTGCACCCATGTTTTCAAATGCATCTTCTAATTCGATTTCTTTTGCGATCGTTACACCATCATTTGTGATAAGTGGAGAACCGAATTTTTTCTCAAGAACCACGTTACGTCCTTTAGGTCCTAAAGTTACTTTTACAGCATCTGCAAGTGCATCTACACCACGTAGCATCGCGCGACGTGCTTCTTCACTGAACTTAATATCTTTTGCCATAATAACGAAACCTCCTCAGTCTTTTTAAAAATGTATCTCAATGTTTTTTATGTGATTAACCAATAACAGCTAAAATGTCGCTCTCACGAAGAATTAAATATTCTTTGCCTTCATATTTCACTTCAGTGCCTGCATATTTTGAGAAGATAATGCGGTCGCCTGTGTTTACTTCTAACGCAACGCGCTCACCACTTTCAAGTACACGACCTGAACCTGCTGCAACAATTTTACCTTCTTGCGGTTTTTCTTTTGCAGAATCCGGTAACACAATACCGCTAGCGGTTTTTTCCTCAGATTCAACGAGTTCAATGATTACGCGATCGCCTAATGGCTTTAACATAAGAAACAACCTCCTCAATTTTTATATGTAGTCTTTTTTTAGCACTCATCACCAGTGAGTGCTAACACATTTATTATAATAAAGAATGTCTTCTGCAATTTCAAGTAAAAACCTTTAAAAATTTTTACGCTTTCATGATCTTTTTTCATCTCAGATTCTTTCCTTTTCATCGAAAAAGAAGACTTGTGTTACAATAAATCTAGTTCTTTTAGTAAAGGGGTTTTCGTTACTTGAAAAAACAATATTGGTACATCATCTTAACGTATATATTGGTGCAGTTTTCTGCGTTTCCGTATGTATTCATCATGAAGTGGTTAGGTTACATTCAGACACCGATGACACAAGCAGAGCTCTCTAAATTGTCAGGTACATGGACAATTATCAGCTTCTGTGTCGGATTAATCATTATTCTGCTCATTCTTCGGACTGTGCCAAAAGCTTCACTTCGAAATGAGGCACCGGCTTCAGTCGGCGCGGCAATCGCTTGGATCATTGGTGGTTTCTTTCTTTCCCTCTTTGCACAATCGATTGCAGGAGCGATTGAACAATATGCATTTGGCATTGGCCGTGAATCCGAAAATACTCAAAACATTTTAGCCATAATGGATGCAGTTCCATGGCTTGTGATCGTCATCGCCCTGATTGGACCGATATTAGAGGAAATCATTTTTCGAAAAATCATCTTTGGTGTGGTTTATGAAAAAACGAATTTTTTCATTGGAGCACTTGTCAGTTCAGTGGTTTTCGCTGCTGTACACAATGATTTTCCCCATATCTTGCTCTATACCGCAATGGGCTTTACCTTTGCCTTTTTATATGCGAAAACAAAACGAATCATTGTTCCAATCGGTGCTCATATGCTGATGAACTCACTCGTTATTCTTGTGCAGATTGAGCCAGTAAGAAAAATGATTGAAGAACAATCTCAAACAATGCAAATGATTATTGGAGGCTTTTTCTCATGAGAAACCCTGTTGTATGGGGCATCATTTATTTTGCCGTAGGTGTGGCTTTCACCTATATGGCCATTCAAAATCCAGGTGACATGTGGTCATTTTACAGCATTTTGCTGATGGTGTTTGCAGCCTATAATATTAATATCGCGCTTAAAATGTTTGCCTTCTCTGTCAAACTCAAAAAACAGCAGCAAAAATAAGTCAAAAACCATTTTCCGCACTTGGAAAATGGTTTTTTTATGGAGGACAAGTTTTCATGGAACAAGAAAAACTGAACATCTTAAATGAGCAGCATGAAACGATTGGAGTCGCTGCCCGATCAGATATCCATGCCCAAGGCCTTTGGCATGAAACCTTTCATTTTTGGCTTCTCAAAAAGGAACATGACACCATCTATCTCTATTTTCAGCTAAGAAGTCCCACAAAAAAGGATTTCCCTTCTCTTTTTGATATCACCGCAGCAGGTCATCTTCTTGCAAATGAACAGCCTTCTGACGGTGTGAGAGAGGTAGAAGAAGAGCTTGGTCTTACTGTCCCTTTTGAAGATCTAGCCTTTGCAGGTGTTATACAGGAGGAAATCCATCTACCCAGTTTTACTGATCGTGAATGTTGCCATGTCTATCTTTACGTCCATCAAGAAGAGCAGATGAACATTCAATTACAAAAGGAAGAAGTCGCTGGACTTTACAGAGCAAAGCTAATGGATGCACAGCAGCTTTTCACAAGAAAATGTGAAAACATGCAGCTTGATGGCTTTGAAGTTGATGAATTCGGAGAACGACGTGAGAAAAGCAGAGTAGTCTGTATACAAGATTTTGTCCCGCATGAGCCTTCCTATTATCAGCATCTATTTCAAGCGATCAATCAATTCCTTTCACAATAGAAAAAGCATCGTGACCCTTATTCGGATCACGATGCTTTTTTATGTGACATCATAACTTTCTTTCTCCTCTGTTTGCTGCATTTTGCGATAGGTCACTCTCGAAATGACGATACTCACTTCGTATAAAACGAGCATCGGCAAGGTGACCATGAGGTGAGAAACAAGCTCTGGTGGTGTAATGAGTGCGGCAATGACAAGGAGGACAAAATAGGCATACTTCCGTATTTTTGATAAAAACATCGGTGTGATGATGCCAAGTCTTGTGAGAAACATCAACACAACGGGCATCTGAAACAAAAAGCCAAATGGAAGTGTTAACTGCATCAGAAATGTAAAATACTCATGAATCCCAATGACTTGCTCTACATTTAAATCATTCGACATTCGCATCATAAAATCAACGACAAACGGAAACAAAATAAAATAAGAGAAAGCCACACCGCTCAAAAATAAAAGCAGTGCAATCGGAATATAAGCAAGTGTCACCTTTCTTTCTTTTTCATATAAGCCGGGGCTCACAAACGCCCAAAGCTGATATAAAATCACGGGACACGTCAAAACCAAAGCGATGACAAATGCGAACTGCATAAACACGTACAGCGGATCTGTGAGCTTAAATGCATTCAGTGTCAGTGTGGCCGCTTCATCGGTATTTTGTAAATACACAATGACCGGCTTAGCAAGAAAAAAACCAGCCACCATAAAGGCGACAAAAAACATCGCAATGATCACTAAACGTTTTCGCAGTTCCACAATATGCTCCATAAGCGGCATATCTTTGACATTCATGAAGCTCATCCTATTCTACTGATCTTCTTTTTTCTTTTTTTCTTCCTGATCATCAGCTAAACCTTTTGTGGCATTTTTGAATTCACGTAATGTATCTCCTGCTGCTCTTCCTAATTCAGGAAGCTTTTTCGGCCCAAAAATAATGAGCGCAACAATCGCAATCAGAACCAAACTTCCAGGACCGATCGGACCCATTTGCTCCACCCCCTTTACCCCTTTTCGTCAATCCTCCTGTGTAACAGAGTAATGCTTTAAGAAATACACAAGTGACTGAAGTTCAACCGCCAAATCTATATGATGAATTCGAATGTGTTCCGGCACATTCAATCGAGCCGGCGTAAAATTAAGGATTCCTTTGATGCCAAGGGCAATCAAACGATCTGTAATGGGTTGAGCTGCTACAGCAGGTACTGTCAAAATGGCAACAGGAATATCTCCTACCTCTTGAACATGCTCTTCAAGCTTATCCAAATCATAGACAGGCACGCCGCCTATCTCACTTCCTATTTTACTCTCATTGACGTCAAAAGCCATTGAAATTTTTGTATTATTGTTTTTGATGAAATTATAGTGTAAAAAAGCAGTCCCTAAATTCCCGACACCGATGAGCATGACATTGGTCATTTCATCTTGGTCAAGTGTCTTTCTGAAGAAGGTCAAAAGGTAATCGACATTATAGCCATAGCCCTTCTTCCCAAGTGCACCAAAGTACGAAAAATCTCGGCGAATGGTAGCAGAATCCACTTTGACTGCATCACTAAGCTCTGCTGATGACACCCTTTGTTTTCCTGATGCATGCAGATTTTTTAAAAAACGGTAATATAGCGGCAAACGTTTGGCTGTCGCTTGTGGAATTTTTGACTGATCTATATTCATATAAGGTCCTCCAACTTAAATATCAGATGCTCTGTGAAAATCACCGTTTTTCCCGCCTGTCTTTTCAATTAAATAGGTAGGACCGATGATCATGCCTTTATCAATCGCTTTGCACATGTCGTAAACAGTCAGTGCACATACTGAAGCAGAAGTGAGCGCTTCCATCTCCACACCCGTACTTCCTTTTGTTTTCACTTGTACTTGTATGTTCAGAATGTGCGCATTTCCGTCTTCCTCCCAATCAAAGGAGATATCCACACCTTTTAGTGCAAGCGGATGACACATTGGAATGATGGTAAATGTTTGCTTTGCTGCCATAATGCCAGCAACCTGTGCAACAGACAGCACATCGCCTTTTCCAATTTCACGTTGCTCTATTTTATGAAACACTTCTTTTATCATACGAACACTTGAAGCAGCAACGGCGGTTCTCACGGTAGACGATTTGTCACTAATGTCGACCATCTTTGCTCTTCCCTGTTCGTTAAAGTGGCTAAATTGACTCATCTTTTCAACGCTCCCTCACTCAAATGATACACTATTTTTTCCTATCTGTCTTTCATTTGAATATGGCGATTGTATGTAACATTTGCTGGTTTACTGCTGATAAGCTACACTTAACATATTATAGCAGAGGTGAAGTTACATGATGATTCTACAAGTGAATCAGCTGTCCAAATCGTTTGGTGCTGATACCGTTTTAACGAATATAAAATTGGAAGTCAAAGCAAGGGATCGGATTGCCATTGTAGGTCGTAACGGCGCAGGCAAATCCACCCTTTTGAAAATCATTGCCGGTCAATTGTCTTACGAGCAAGGTGAGATCATCAAACCGAAAGACCTATCGATCGGCTATTTAGCACAGCATACCGATGTGACGTCTACACGTACGTTAAAAGACGAATTATTATCGGTTTTTGATCATTTGAAAAAGATGGAACAAGAGATGAGAACCATCGAGGAGAAAATGGCTTCCTCTACAGGTTCTGAGCTAGATTCCCTCATGAAAACCTATGACAGGCTACAGCAGGAATTTAAAGACCAAGGCGGCTATCAATACGAAGCAGACGTCCGCTCCATTCTTCATGGGCTCGGCTTTAGTCACTTTGAAGATGGGACAACCGTTCAATCCTTAAGCGGCGGCCAGAAAACCCGTCTAGCGCTTGGAAAGCTCTTATTAATGAAACCAGAACTCTTAATTCTGGACGAGCCGACCAACCATTTAGATATTGATACCTTATCATGGCTGGAGCAGTATTTGCAAAATTATACAGGCGCCATTCTGATCGTGTCCCATGACCGCTACTTCTTAGACAAAGTGGTGAACCATGTTTATGAAGTCTCAAGAACTGCCATGAAAAAGTTTGCAGGCAACTATAGTAAGTATCTTGATCTGAAAGCTGAGCAGCTAGAGCGCGATATGAAGCTTTACGAAAAGCAGCAAGAAGAAATCTCAAAGCTTCAGAATTTCGTAGATCGCAACCTAGCAAGAGCCTCAACCACAAAGCGCGCTCAGAGCAGACGCAAGCAGCTGGAACGGATGGATCGTATAGATAAGCCATTAGGTGATGAAAAATCTGCAAACTTTCATTTTGATATTACGAGACAAAGCGGCAATGATGTGCTGAAGGTACATGATCTCGACATTCGTTATGATGAAAAAACACCGCTCCTATCCTCTCTTTCTTTTCAGATCAAACGAGAGGATAGCGTGGCACTCATTGGTCCTAATGGGATCGGGAAATCAACCCTTTTAAAAACGTTAACGAACACAATAAAGCCTGTAAAAGGCGACATCACCTTTGGATCTCATGTCACAATCGGCTACTATGACCAAGAACAAGCCAAACTGACATCCTCTAAAAAAGTGCTGAATGAGCTTTGGGATGACTATCCTCATATGAATGAAAAAGAAATTCGGACATGTTTAGGGAACTTCCTCTTTTCCGGTGACGACGTCTTAAAGCCCGTTCATGCATTAAGCGGTGGAGAAAAAGCGCGCCTTGCCCTGGCAAAGCTGATGCTCCAAAAAGCCAATTTCCTGATACTTGATGAGCCTACGAATCATTTAGACTTAGATAGTAAGGAAATTTTAGAAAATGCACTGATTGATTACCCAGGAACCATCTTATTTGTGTCTCACGACCGTTATTTTATCAACCGTCTGGCAACGAAAGTATTCGAACTGTCGCCTACAGAAACAAAAGAGTATCTCGGTGATTATGACTACTACCTTGAAAAGAAAAATGAACAATTAGAGCTTGAAGCGATTCAAGAAAATGAGGCGCTGAAAAAACAAGCAGCCAAGCCAGTTGAAACGGCAAAGCTTTCGTATGCGGAAGAAAAAGAACTGAAAAAGAAAGAAAGACAAAAGCAGCGCAGAATCGAGGAAATTGAAGAACGGATTGCTGTCATTGAAGCGAAGCTTGGTGAAAATGAAGAGCTTCTATGTGATCCTGCTATTTTTCAAGATCACGAGAAGGTCCAAAACATTCAAACAGAAAACGATACACTTCATCAAGAGCTGGAATCCCTTTTCGCAGAGTGGGAAGAGCTATCCGAATCGTAAAGAGTGCCCTAATGGGTGCTCTTTTTTCTTTTAGTGAAAATTTCTTATCCACATTAATATCCACAATAACTTCTTTATTATTCTTTTAAAAATCGGACTTATCCACTTTATCCACAGAGATTTAATCACATATCCACATAAAAGAACGTATTTGTGCACATCCACTTCATTTTAAAACGAAATTTTCTAACAATTGTGGATATATCATGTTTACTTGTGAATAAATCGCTTTCATTAAAAATGAAAAAAACCTGTGTATCCACAGGAGTTTTCATTCATATGAGACAAGCGGTAAGCCCGGCTGGCCATTCATCGCCATATCGCCTCTTATACCTTTTTCAAACGCAATGGTTCCAGCAGCAGCGATCATGGCTGCATTGTCTGTACAAAGAGATAATGGTGGAATAATGACCTTCACGTCAGGAAGCTTCGTGAATGCTGTCGTTAAAGCTTCTCTCAGTCCTTTATTGGCAGCGACTCCACCAGCTAGGACAACCTGCTTGACGCCATAGGCCTCAGCCGCTTTTAATGTTTTCCCAACAAGCACCTCAATGACACTTGCTTGAAAACTTGCTGCCAAATTCTCTGGAGCAATTGTTTCTCCCTTTTGAGATGCATTGTGTAGTGTGTTAATAACAGCTGATTTTAATCCACTAAAGCTAAAGTGATAAGAACCTTCTTCAAGCCATGCACGTGGAAGCTTAATCGTTGGCTCTCCTTCATGTGCTAACCGATCAATATGAGGTCCGCCTGGATACGGGAGACCCATCGTCCGGGCCACTTTATCGTATGCTTCTCCAGCCGCATCATCTAATGTTTCTCCGATAACCTCAAAAGACCCGTGCTCTTTCATTAGTACAAGCTCAGTATGTCCACCAGAGACAACAAGAGCCAAACATGGAAACTGCAATTCATCTACAAGTTGATTTGCATAAATATGCCCCGCAATATGATGTACACCAACAAGAGGAATTTGATGAGCAAAGCTCAGTGCCTTGGCTGCATTGACACCGATCAGAAGAGCACCGACTAAGCCCGGTCCTTCTGTGACAGCAATGGCATCTAAATCCCGAAAGCTCATATTGGCCTGTGCCATCACTTCTTCTAACACGATGGTGACTTGCTCCACGTGATGCCTTGAAGCAATTTCTGGGACAACTCCGCCAAATCGTTTATGGCTTTCTATTTGCGATGCGACAACATTCGCTACAATTTCTTTCCCATTTTTCACAATAGATGCAGCTGTTTCATCACAGCTTGTCTCTATACCTAATATAAATCGATCTGTTTGTTTACTCATTTATATTCACCCACATGACCAATGCATCTTCCCCATTATCCGTATAATAATTCTTTCGAATAGAAGCTGGTCTGAAACCAAGCTTTTCATAAAGGGATTGTGCAGGTGTATTTGACACCCGCACCTCTAAAGAAAGATGATCTGTCTTTTTTTCTTTACAAAATTCCATGACATATCGCAGCAACGCTTCCCCGTAACCCTTTCCTCTATGCTCAGGGAGAATCGCAATGTTCGTAATTTGTGCATCGTCCATGACGATCCAGACCCCGCAATAGCCAACAGGCTGCTCATCTTCTTCAATGAGGAAATAATGGCTGTACTGGTTATGGAGAATCTCATAGACAAATGATTCTTTTTTCCAAGGCGCAGTAAACGAATGCACTTCAATCGTATATACCTCTGGAATGTCCGCTACCGTCATTTTTCGAATCTCGGTTATGTTGAGATTATTTTTGTCCTTCAAGCCATTTCACTTCCGCTTCTGCCAAACGAATATAGTTAGGAACAAGCTGATGGACATCTTCAGCAGGACGATCTGCCCCTAAAAACGCAAGCATTGAAGGTCTTGGGTTATGAAAAGCTCCCTCCGCTATCACAGCCGTTTCTCCTAAAATGGAGCCAATGCTTTCTTCATGAAGATGCACATCCTGTCCAAGGAATAGGACAGGCTTTCCTGTCTGCTTCAGCTCATGAAGCCAATCCGTGAGCAAGATATTTTGGTCTGGTTTGATCTCTTTGATTTTTCCTTCTTCAAACGTATATAGCCCAGTATATACTTGTCCTCTTCTCGCATCGAATAGTGGCGAGATCCATCCATCAAAGTATTGACCATTTGCCGCAAGTGTTTCTAAACTCGAAACAGCTGATATCGGGATAGACAGCGTCCATGCGAGTGTTTTGGCAATGGTCACACCAATTCGGACCCCAGTGTAGGAACCAGGTCCTTTTGCTACAACAATTTTACTTAGTTCACTTGGGGCTACACCACATTCTTTCATCAATGCCTCAACAGTCGGCATCGCTCGGACGGAATGGTTCTTTTTTAAATACGTAATGCTCTCGCCAATCACTGTGGAATCTTTGACAAGGGCAATTCCTAGTGTATGGTTTGACGTATCAATTGCCAGTATGGTCAAATTCTTTCATCTCCTTACAAAGGGTCTCATAGCGTTCCCCTTTTGCACTAAACGTAAGATGACGTTCTTCTTCACGTTCTGTTCTTAGCATTTCTATTTTCAAGTAGGAGGAAGGCAATTGAGGTCCAATGAGATGTGCCCACTCAACCAAGCATACACCTTCGCCCTCAAAATATTCTTCGAGCCCGATATCTTCTTCCGCATCTTCCATGCGGTACACATCCATATGATAAAGTGGCAGTCTGCCATCGGTATATTCTTTAATAATCGTAAAGGTAGGGCTGTTGACGATTCGGGTAATCCCTAAGCCTCCTGCAAAACCTTTTGAAAAAGTCGTTTTGCCTGCGCCTAAATCTCCTTCTAATGTCAAAACATCGCCTGGCATCACAAGTTTGGCCAATGCAGCGGCAATTCGTTTCGTCTCATCCGCACCTTTTGTCGTCCACGTTAATTTCACAGTTGATGTCACCTCATTTCTTAAAATGATTATATCCTTTTTTCATTAACATTGTTTGCTGTTCATTGTCTTTTAATAGAACGCTTGCTGCTTGATCACCTTTGACTTGTCCAATGCGTTTGACTTGAATGTCTTTTTTTCTACATTGCATTTCAAAGCTATCCCAATCAGCCTCTGAAATTGTACCAGTTAATACAAAGTCTTCCCCGCCAAATAACACCCATTCCAGCCAGTCTTTACGCAGCACTGGTAAATTTGGATGTACAGGGAGCTTGTTTGCTTCTATCTCTATCGTCACACGACTCGCTTCAGCTATCTCATTCAGCTCACTCGCTAATCCATCACTCACATCATTCAAGGTGACCCGCGGGAAGCTTGAGCAAATGAGGCCAGCAGCAATGTGGGGCTGAGGCTTTTTATGACGCTCAAGAAAAAAGGCTGTGTCGACTGCCTTGGGAGGGGCTACTTCGTTCATTAAAAGTGATAAGCCAGCAGCTGATGAACCAAGCTCACCTGTGACAAAGACGACGTCTCCTGTCTGAGCACTGTGACGATAACAAGCTTTCCCCTTTGGTACCTCTCCAATGACCGTCACTGTAATGACAAAGTCACTGCGAGTGGCAACCGTATCTCCACCAATCAAATCCATATGATAAGTATCAGCCAATGCTCTCATTCCCTCGTAAAGAGCTGAAACGATCGTCTCATCACCATGAGGCGGGATCGCAATTGATACAAGATAATACTTTGGAGTCCCTCCCATTGCGGCGATATCACTGACATTGACCGCTAGTGCTTTAAAGCCAATCTCAAAAGGTGTGGAAAAATCAAAGCGAAAATGAACATGCTCCACCATTGTATCAACACAAACGACCTCTTCACAATGTGAATGAGGTTGATAAACACTTGCATCATCTCCGATACCCATAACCAAAGAACGCTGATGTGTTTCTTTTGGTGTAATTCGGCGAATAAGATCAAATTCATCCATAAAAAGCAGCCCCTTCATGCAATCAGTTGATTGAGTAGACACGATGTCAGACATAATTAGTATTAGTGTAAGCCAATATGAGTTTCAGTTTCAATTAAAAATGATATAAAGAAAGCCTGGTATGAAAAAACCAGGCTGGGTTGAAGTGATCTATCTTTTCTTTTTACATAACGTGTAGCCAAACAAAAAGCCATTCAATGTATATTGGATACGTATGAAAAGAAAAAGACATAAAAAAAAACGAAACTATACGTTTTCGTTTACAAGTCATAAAAATGGCGGTCCGGACGGGACTCGAACCCGCGACCTCCTGCGTGACAGGCAGGCATTCTAACCAACTGAACTACCGGACCATTTTGGTTGCACTCACTGAGCACTACCCATTGGCATATAAAATAATTTGGTTGCGGGGGCAGGATTTGAACCTGCGACCTTCGGGTTATGAGCCCGACGAGCTACCGAACTGCTCCACCCCGCGACGATATAAATATAACAAGCTTGGCGGCGTCCTACTCTCACAGGGGGAGACCCCCAACTACCATCGGCGCTGAAGAGCTTAACTTCCGTGTTCGGTATGGGAACGGGTGTGACCTCTTCGCTATCGCCACCAAACCTGATGGAGAGAATGTTCTCTCAAAACTAGATAACAATGTTCAAGCTTCACATTAGAATATAGGTTAAGTCCTCGATCTATTAGTATCTGTCAGCTCCACGTGTCACCACGCTTCCACCTCAGACCTATCAACCTGATCATCTTTCAGGGATCTTACTTCCTTGCGGAATGGGAAATCTCATCTTGAGGGGGGCTTCATGCTTAGATGCTTTCAGCACTTATCCCGTCCGCACATAGCTACCCAGCGATGCCCTTGGCAGAACAACTGGTACACCAGCGGTGCGTCCATCCCGGTCCTCTCGTACTAAGGACAGCTCCTCTCAAATTTCCTGCGCCCGCGACGGATAGGGACCGAACTGTCTCACGACGTTCTGAACCCAGCTCGCGTACCGCTTTAATGGGCGAACAGCCCAACCCTTGGGACCGACTACAGCCCCAGGATGCGATGAGCCGACATCGAGGTGCCAAACCTCCCCGTCGATGTGGACTCTTGGGGGAGATAAGCCTGTTATCCCCGGGGTAGCTTTTATCCGTTGAGCGATGGCCCTTCCATGCGGAACCACCGGATCACTAAGCCCGACTTTCGTCCCTGCTCGACTTGTAGGTCTCGCAGTCAAGCTCCCTTGTGCCTTTACACTCTGCGAATGATTTCCAACCATTCTGAGGGAACCTTTGGGCGCCTCCGTTACATTTTAGGAGGCGACCGCCCCAGTCAAACTGCCCACCTGACACTGTCTCCCTGCCCGATAAGGGCAGCGGGTTAGAAGGTCAATACAGCCAGGGTAGTATCCCACCGATGCCTCCACCGAAGCTAGCGCTCCGGTTTCCAAGGCTCCTACCTATCCTGTACAAGCTGTACCAACATTCAATATCAGGCTGCAGTAAAGCTCCACGGGGTCTTTCCGTCCTGTCGCGGGTAACCTGCATCTTCACAGGTACTATAATTTCACCGAGTCTCTCGTTGAGACAGTGCCCAGATCGTTGCGCCTTTCGTGCGGGTCGGAACTTACCCGACAAGGAATTTCGCTACCTTAGGACCGTTATAGTTACGGCCGCCGTTTACTGGGGCTTCAATTCGCACCTTCGCTTACGCTAAGCGCTCCTCTTAACCTTCCAGCACCGGGCAGGCGTCAGCCCCTATACTTCGCCTTACGGCTTCGCAGAGACCTGTGTTTTTGCTAAACAGTCGCCTGGGCCTATTCACTGCGGCTTCTCGGGGCTTTAACACCCTAAGAAGCACCCCTTCTCCCGAAGTTACGGGGTCATTTTGCCGAGTTCCTTAACGAGAGTTCTCTCGATCACCTTAGGATTCTCTCCTCGCCTACCTGTGTCGGTTTGCGGTACGGGCACCTCTCACCTCGCTAGAGGCTTTTCTTGGCAGTGTGGAATCAGGAACTTCGCTACTAAATTTCGCTCGCCATCACAGCTCAGCCTTTACGGGAAACGGATTTGCCTATTTCCCAGCCTAACTGCTTGGACGCGGATATCCAATACCGCGCTTACCCTATCCTCCTGCGTCCCCCCATTGCTCAAATGGTGAGGAGGTGGTACAGGAATATCAACCTGTTGTCCATCGCCTACGCCTTTCGGCCTCGGCTTAGGTCCCGACTAACCCTGAGCGGACGAGCCTTCCTCAGGAAACCTTAGGCATTCGGTGGACGGGATTCTCACCCGTCTTTCGCTACTCATACCGGCATTCTCACTTCTAAGCGCTCCACCAGTCCTTCCGGTCTGACTTCACAGCACTTAGAACGCTCTCCTACCACTGTTCGTAAGAACAGTCCGCAGCTTCGGTGATACGTTTAGCCCCGGTACATTTTCGGCGCAGAGTCACTCGACCAGTGAGCTATTACGCACTCTTTAAATGGTGGCTGCTTCTAAGCCAACATCCTGGTTGTCTAAGCAACTCCACATCCTTTTCCACTTAACGTATACTTTGGGACCTTAGCTGGCGGTCTGGGCTGTTTCCCTTTCGACTACGGATCTTATCACTCGCAGTCTGACTCCCAAGGATAAGTCATCGGCATTCGGAGTTTGACTGAATTCGGTAACCCGGTAGGGGCCCCTAGTCCAATCAGTGCTCTACCTCCGAGACTCTTACCTTGAGGCTAGCCCTAAAGCTATTTCGGAGAGAACCAGCTATCTCCAGGTTCGATTGGCATTTCACCCCTACCCACACCTCATCCCCGCACTTTTCAACGTGCGTGGGTTCGGGCCTCCATTCAGTGTTACCTGAACTTCACCCTGGACATGGGTAGATCACCTGGTTTCGGGTCTACGACCACGTACTCATGCGCCCTATTCAGACTCGCTTTCGCTGCGGCTCCGCATCTTCTGCTTAACCTTGCACGGGATCGTAACTCGCCGGTTCATTCTACAAAAGGCACGCCATCACCCTTTAACGGGCTCTGACTACTTGTAGGCACACGGTTTCAGGATCTATTTCACTCCCCTTCCGGGGTGCTTTTCACCTTTCCCTCACGGTACTGGTTCACTATCGGTCACTAGGGAGTATTTAGCCTTGGGAGATGGTCCTCCCGGATTCCGACGGAATTTCACGTGTTCCGCCGTACTCAGGATCCACTCTGGAGAGAACAACATTTCAGTTACAGGGCTGTTACCTTCTTTGGCGGGCCTTTCCAGACCTCTTCGCTTATATCGTTCCTTTGTAACTCCGTATAGAGTGTCCTACAACCCCAAGAGGCAAGCCTCTTGGTTTGGGCTGTTCCCGTTTCGCTCGCCGCTACTCAGGGAATCGCATTTGCTTTCTCTTCCTCCGGGTACTTAGATGTTTCAGTTCCCCGGGTATGCCTTCTCATACTCTATGTATTCAAGTATGGATACTACTCCATTACGAGCAGTGGGTTTCCCCATTCGGAAATCTCCGGATCAAAGCTTGCTTACAGCTCCCCGAAGCATATCGGTGTTCGTCCCGTCCTTCATCGGCTCCTAGTGCCAAGGCATCCACCGTGCGCCCTTTCTAACTTAACCATTTCTTACTTTAGAAAGAATCACTATGTGTGATGAACTTTGCATTGCATTCAATGTGAATGTATTACTTATTGTTATCTAGTTTTCAAAGAACAATCCTGTCTCGCTAGAGACATGTCTTGAAGGAATGATCCTTCAAAACTAAACAAGACGAAAACGCACGCTGCTCCATATATCCTTAGAAAGGAGGTGATCCAGCCGCACCTTCCGATACGGCTACCTTGTTACGACTTCACCCCAATCATCTGCCCCACCTTCGGCGGCTGGCTCCATAAAGGTTACCTCACCGACTTCGGGTGTTGCAAACTCTCGTGGTGTGACGGGCGGTGTGTACAAGGCCCGGGAACGTATTCACCGCGGCATGCTGATCCGCGATTACTAGCGATTCCAGCTTCACGCAGTCGAGTTGCAGACTGCGATCCGAACTGAGAACAGATTTATGGGATTGGCTAAACCTTGCGGTCTCGCAGCCCTTTGTTCTGTCCATTGTAGCACGTGTGTAGCCCAGGTCATAAGGGGCATGATGATTTGACGTCATCCCCACCTTCCTCCGGTTTGTCACCGGCAGTCACCTTAGAGTGCCCAACTAAATGCTGGCAACTAAGATCAAGGGTTGCGCTCGTTGCGGGACTTAACCCAACATCTCACGACACGAGCTGACGACAACCATGCACCACCTGTCACTCTGTCCCCGAAGGGAAAGCCCTATCTCTAGGGTTGTCAGAGGATGTCAAGACCTGGTAAGGTTCTTCGCGTTGCTTCGAATTAAACCACATGCTCCACCGCTTGTGCGGGCCCCCGTCAATTCCTTTGAGTTTCAGTCTTGCGACCGTACTCCCCAGGCGGAGTGCTTAATGCGTTAGCTGCAGCACTAAGGGGCGGAAACCCCCTAACACTTAGCACTCATCGTTTACGGCGTGGACTACCAGGGTATCTAATCCTGTTCGCTCCCCACGCTTTCGCTCCTCAGCGTCAGTTACAGACCAGAGAGTCGCCTTCGCCACTGGTGTTCCTCCACATCTCTACGCATTTCACCGCTACACGTGGAATTCCACTCTCCTCTTCTGCACTCAAGTTTCCCAGTTTCCAATGACCCTCCCCGGTTGAGCCGGGGGCTTTCACATCAGACTTAAGAAACCGCCTGCGAGCCCTTTACGCCCAATAATTCCGGACAACGCTTGCCACCTACGTATTACCGCGGCTGCTGGCACGTAGTTAGCCGTGGCTTTCTGGTTAGGTACCGTCAAGGTGCGAGCAGTTACTCTCGCACTTGTTCTTCCCTAACAACAGAGCTTTACGATCCGAAAACCTTCATCACTCACGCGGCGTTGCTCCGTCAGACTTTCGTCCATTGCGGAAGATTCCCTACTGCTGCCTCCCGTAGGAGTCTGGGCCGTGTCTCAGTCCCAGTGTGGCCGATCACCCTCTCAGGTCGGCTACGCATCGTCGCCTTGGTGAGCCATTACCCCACCAACTAGCTAATGCGCCGCGGGTCCATCTGTAAGTGACAGCCGAAACCGTCTTTCATCCTTGAACCATGCGGTTCAAGGAACTATCCGGTATTAGCTCCGGTTTCCCGGAGTTATCCCAGTCTTACAGGCAGGTTACCCACGTGTTACTCACCCGTCCGCCGCTAACATCCGGGAGCAAGCTCCCTTCTGTTCGCTCGACTTGCATGTATTAGGCACGCCGCCAGCGTTCGTCCTGAGCCAGGATCAAACTCTCCGAAAAAGTACAAAACCGAAGTTTTGTTTTTCGTCAGCGTTTGACTGACTACCTATGATATAACATAGGATTTTTTTATAAAAACTCGAATTAACAGGTACGTTTTGTCTTGTTTAGTTTTCAAAGATCATATTTCAAAAAATGGAGCGGGTGATGAGAATCGAACTCACGACATCAGCTTGGAAGGCTGAGGTTTTACCACTAAACTACACCCGCGTGGTTTGCATTGGCGCGCCCGAGAGGAGTCGAACCCCTAACCTTTTGATCCGTAGTCAAACGCTCTATCCAATTGAGCTACGGGCGCTTAATCAGGCGACTTAATTATCTTAACATATCGTTTTTATCAAGTCAACATCTTTTTAAGATTTGTTTGTCGCATGTGTTTGAATGTCTTTGTTTCAAATACGTCATCAGCGACGAATAAAAATATACCATGGATCACATAAAAGGGTCAATACATTTTTCTAAAAAAGTTTCATGTTTTTTAAGAAGTGGTTTTCTCTTAGATAAATAGAGATGCAATAGCCCTATTTTCTTCTCTTTCTTCATAATCCCAATGATTCTTAAATAAAATCTTTCTAAATCCAAAGGAGGACAAAACATGGTCACATAGAATTTTTATTTATTGGAAAATTCTTAAAATTTTCCAAGCATTTAAAGGGGGTAGGAGATGATGAAAAAGTTCGTCGCTTTTCAAATCATGATCGCTTTGGTGATAGGAGCTCTTATCGGCCATTTCTTTCCTGACTTCGGGATGGCTCTCAGGCCAATTGGAGATGGATTCATCAGATTGATTAAAATGATCGTTGTTCCTATCGTTTTCTCTACCATTGTTATTGGTGCAGCCGGCAGTGGTGGTATGAAGAAAATGGGAAGCCTGGGATTAAAGACGATCATTTGGTTTGAGGTCATCACAACCATCGTTCTAGGAATTGGTCTATTGCTGGCTAATGTTCTAAAGCCTGGCGTTGGCCTTGACTTCTCTAAATTAGCTAAGAAAGATATTGGTGAATTAGACGGCTATACGCAGAAAGTCGTCGACTTTAAACAAATGGTACTCGATATCATTCCAACGAATATCGTCGATGTCATGGCTCAAAATGATTTACTAGCTGTCATTTTCTTCGCCATATTATTTGGTGTAGCGGCAAGCGGTATCGGTAAGGCATCCGCTCCTGTTCTCAACTTCTTTGAATCAGTGGCACAAATTATGTTTAAGCTAACGCAGATGGTCATGGTGACAGCACCTATTGGAGTGCTTGCATTAATGGCTGCTTCCGTTGGTCAATATGGCATTGTGTTATTAATTCCAATGATGAAGCTTGTTGGGACTGTATTTTTAGGTTTATTCATTATTCTCTTTGCTTTGTTCCCTCTGGTCGCACTGATCTTCCGTTTTAACTACTTCGAAGTTTTAAAAATGATTTGGGATTTGTTCTTGGTTGCCTTCTCTACTACAAGTACAGAAACCGTCCTTCCTCAGCTTATGTCACGAATGGAGAAATACGGCTGTCCGAAAAGAATTGTCTCCTTTGTCATCCCATCTGGTCTTTCTCTCAATTGTGATGGGTCCAGTTTATATTTATCGGTTTCCTGTGTGTTTCTTGCACAAGCGTTTGGTGTCGACATGAGTTTGTCACAGCAGCTTTTGATGATGCTTGTTCTTGTGTTAACGAGTAAAGGGATTGCAGCGGTGCCATCCGGTTCACTCGTCGTACTTTTGGCAACCGCCCATGCAGTAGGTCTTCCAGCAGAAGGCGTCGCCATTATCGCCGGTGTCGATCGAATTATGGATATGGCACGAACTGGTGTGAACGTTCCAGGTCATGCCGTTGCATGTATTGTCGTATCGAAATGGGAGAAAGTATTCCGTGAGTCTGCTTGGGAAGTTCCAAAAGCAGGTGAAGAAACAAAAGGAATGTAGTGTTATATGAAGGAAAGGGCTTCCCCTTTCCTTCAGCGTGTAGACAAACCCTCGCATTCGTTGTCAGTCCTGCGCTCCGGTGCTCACGAATGTCAAATTCGCTCCGCTCCGGTACTCGTCCTTCCTAGACTTCAAAGGTTTTCTATCACGCTGAAAAGAAAACAAAAGGAAAGGGCTTCCCCTTTCCTTTTCTTATGATAAAAATGCTTGCTTTAGGACCGCTTTGCCTTGAGGTTGCAGCTGCACTTCTGCATATGCGCCATTAATCAGCGTCATTTGCGGCGGGACATGCCCACAATCTATATCGTAAAAAATGGGGATTTGTAATTCCTTTTGTAATTCTTCATATACATCATGATACTGATACCCTTCCACAGGCACATCTACTGCACTTCGCCCAAACATAATACCTGAACAATGGTCAAACCATCCTGCTAGTTTCAATTGAACAAGCGATCTCTTCACGCTTACAGCATTTAATTCACAGTTTTCAAAGTACCAGAGAATTGGTTCATCTTTTAAGAATGTTTTTTGAAAAGCTTTGACATCTCCAAAAGGCGTCCCAGCTAAGTGGCGTATGACATCAATACAGCCGCCCATTAGCCTCCCCTTTACCATCTTTTCTTGTCGATCAACCGTATGCCATGCGGTCGGTTCTGTTAAATGAAAAACATGTTCAATCGGATTGTCATACTGCCATTCCTTTTGATACATAGATGAAGAATATTGGCTGATGTCCATTTCCCCTTTTGTTGAAAGTACTTCTTCCCACATGACAGTTGTTTGATCAAGCTCTTCTCCCTGAAGATCTACTAGGTTCGGTCCATGCGCAGTGGCAATGCCTGTTTTTAAAGTTAACGCCAGCAGAAGCGCACTCGTATCCGAGTAACCAAGAATCCACTTTTTTTGCATCGATGAGAAATCAAGGTGCTCTAACACCTCCATCAGAAGCTGCCCTCCCCATGGCGGGATGATGTGATCAATCTCATCACAGGTCATCATGTACTGAAGCTCCTTTGCTCGTTCTACGGCAGGAGCTGATTTTGCCTTTTCCTGGTGCCATACCGTATCTCCACATATGACATCATAGCCTCTTTTTTTCATTCGCTCGCATGAGAGCTGAAACATGTCATGCAAAGACGGCTGTACACCTGAGGAAGGTGCTGTGACGCCAATTGTTTGTCCTTTTTGTAATTGTGGAAATTGTATCATCCTATTTCCCTCCATCCTCTCTCAATCTCTCATTTATAAAGAGGAGCCCCTATTACAAGGGACATCTTCTTTTATTCCTTTTGACGCAGCACAGTATAGACACCTGCAAAGATACATAGAATGCCAATGAATGAGCGTAATCCCATTTCTTCTCCCAAAAGCAGCCAGCCAAGAACGGCACCTACGATCGGTTGAAAGAAAAAGAACAAACCGCCGCTTGAGGCATCCATTAATTGAAGCCCTCTATTCCATAAAAAGAATGCTAGAGCTGTTGAGATGATGCCTAGATAAAGAATACCGCCCCAAATCTCCGGCCTTGCCATCTGTTCCACATCTAGGTGAGGTAAACGAAATAATACAGGCGGTGTTAAAACAATGAATGCAATGATGATCGCATATGTGGTTGTCACCACCTGAGGGTACTTTCCTGGGACACGTTTGAGCAAAACAGACATCAGCGCCCATGTTAAAGCAGCGAAGACCAATGAAAGACCACCGACAAATTCATCTGTCTGTACTGCAACTGGTCCAATCATGAGCCATACACCTGCTGTAGCAAGCAGGATGGATGCGCACTTTCGAACAGTCATGGCTTCTTTTAATAGAAAGAAAGCAAACAGCACCATAAACGCAGGAGTTGCAGATGTAATAACAGCCCCCATTTGTGCAGAGGTATACATCGTCCCAATTTCTTGGGTCACGATTGAAAGGAAATTTCCGATCAGCCCAATCAACACCATAAGGGGGATATCTTTTTTATCTAATCGAAAGGAATAGCCCAAGTGCCAAATGGTGATCACCAACACGACTCCTGCTACAGCATATCTCATCCAGACGAGTTCAAGTGGCGGAACAACCGCTACTGTTACTTTGACAACAACGTACATGCCGCCCCAAATACTTGCTGCGATTGCTAGGTAAAGGGCGCCTATATATTTTTCATTCATCATTTTCCCTCCGTTATTGGATATTTTGAATACCATATCCACAAACGGAGATCACTCTCCGTTATGGACGGAGGGCATTTGGAACATCATGTTCAAACAAAGGTTTGCACAGCATTGTCGTCACTCCAATTTTTTTATTTTCTGATACTTTATAACAGATTCTGGATGACTTCAATCCTTTTTGCACCTTTTTTCTTTATATAATAGAAGATAAGGGGATATTGACATGCTAAATTCGTTTTCATATAGTAAGTAAAACTATAGGTCGTCACGCAGAAAAGGAGTAGAGGTCGTTGGATATTGAAGCTAGAAAACATATTCCCAGCACGGAACATGAACCATTTCTCGAGGGAATAAAAGATTGTGTGCCAACCCTGCTTGGTTATATGAGTATCGGGTTTGCCTTTGGAATTGTTGGAATTAGCGCACAGTTGAGCCTATGGGACATTGCGCTTCTAGCAATCTTTATTTACGCAGGTGCTTCACAGTTTATTATCTGTGCACTGCTTGTCACGGGAAGCCCCCTTTCCGCTATTATTCTCACTACATTTATTGTGAATCTGCGTCATTTATTACTAAGCCTGACGCTGGCTCCTCATTTTACACGCTACTCTTTAAAACAAAATATTGGATTCAGTCTATTGCTGACTGATGAATCCTTTGGCGTAGCCATGAATAAATTAGCTCAGCATGGAAAGCTGAATAACCGGTGGATGCACGGGCTGAACATAACGGCTTATTTGTGCTGGATTGCTGCCTGTATACTTGGCGGCATTTTTGGACACTGGATCTCAAATCCTGAAGCACTTGGTCTTGATTTTGCTCTTTCCGCTATGTTTGCTGCACTGCTGGTTCTTTCTTTGCAAACTGTACCTAAAAGTAAATTAACCCATCGCCTGTCACTTGTTTTGTATATGGTCGTTGCGATGTTTGTCCTGCTTCATTTTGTTCCATCACACGTGGCTGTTCTATTAGCCACCATAATTGTCGCAACCATTGGGGTGGTGACAGATAAATGATCAGCAGTTTTATGATGTGGCTCATTCTCGGCTGTATGATTGTCACTGTGATTCCAAGGGTCGTTCCCTTTATATTTGTACGAAGTATCGAGCTGCCTGAAGTGGTGCTCAAGTGGTTATCGTTTATTCCCATTTGTATCTTTACGGCTTTAATTGCAGAGCATTTGTTCATTCATACCACAACAGGTGTCACCATTCACTGGATGTACCTTGCTGTCTTGGTTCCGACCGTCGTGATCGCCGTTTGGACAAAGAGCTTATCACTTACTGTTCTTGTAGGCGTCCTGCTGATGGGGACTGCCAGATGGTTTTTTTAAAAGAAAAAGCTTAACCGCATGTGGTTAAGCTTTGTTTCATTTTACGATTCCGTATACAAATCCATCGTAACCCTTTTCACCAACAGTTTGAATGGCTGTAGCCTCTATTCTTGACTCTTGTTTGAGTAAATTGAAAAATTCACGAGTTCCTTGAACTCGCTCATCCCCATTAGAGTCATGAAGGACTGCTCCATTTCTCACGACATTGTCTGCAATAATGACTGTTCCCTTTTTTGAGAAGTGTAACGCCCACTTTAGATATTTCGGGTTGTTCGGTTTATCTGCATCAATGAAAATCAAATCGAATGGAAGCACATCCCTCTCTTTTAACTGAGATAGCGTATCCAATGCCTTTCCTTGCAAAATGCTCACCCGTTCCGATAAGCCCGCTCTACTAATGTTTTGCTGCGCAATCTGTACATGGTGGCTGACAGCCTCTAATGTGATGAGTTCTCCATCCTCTTCAAGAGCACGCGCCAACCAAATGGTACTGTATCCACCAAGTGTCCCGATCTCTAAAATGCGCTTTGCATTCTTGGTTTTTGCTAATAAATAAAGCATTTTCCCTTGAGCTGGTGACACATCAATTTCTGGCAGTCCTGCTTGCTTATTATGAGTAAGAGCTTGCTCCAAAACATCATCTTTAGGAATCAACTTGTCTGTGATATACTCGTCAACTTTCTCCCACACTTGCTCCATCTCAACCATCTCCCTTGATCATGTCTTCTGTCTCAAGTCTACATGATGATAGCGAGCGCGTATAATCAATTCTTTTCACACATCTATTCATTTTATTGATGAAAGACATGTCATGATGGAGACATGAAGCAATGCCGTGTTTTCGGATTTACTGGTTCAGGTGATTTTTCAAATCCCCTTTTTTATCTTGAAGCTTTCCTTTGGCTTGATCCTTTTTCCCTTCTGCTTTCAGGTTTTGATGATCTGTTGCTTCGCCAAGCTTCTCTTTCAATTGACCTTTGGCTTGATTTGTTTTTCCTTTCGCTTTATCCATATGTCCTTTTTCTTCACTCATTTGTTCCACCTCCACGTTTGATACTATTCATTTAGCCTTTTTCACAGATACAAAACATCTGAGTGTGCGATCCAAGAAACTACAGCAACAAGAAAATCCAGCCAAGATCGGCTGGATTAAAAATAATGATCTATAAGATAGACTTAAAAGCTTTAACCTGTTTTACTCTGATCGTACTCAACAAGATCACCTAGAATTTCGTCAATCTGATTCATCATCTCAGTTTCAATTTTCACCTCAGATGCTAAAGCATTCTCCCTCACCTGTTCTGGACTAGAAGCACCGATAATTGCTGCAGAAACGTTCTGATTTTGCAGTACCCATGCTATCGCAAGCTGAGCGAGAGTAAGATCAACCTCTTGTGCGATGGGCTTAAGCTTTTGGATCGCCTCTAAGGTATTATTATTCATCCAGCGTTGAGCAAGGTTTTTAAAAAAAGGTTTTCCAGCAGGTGAGTTAGCACGCGAATTAGTCGGAAGTGATTTTCCTGGGAGATACTTTCCAGTAAGAATTCCTTGGGCCAAAGGCGACCATACTACCTGGCCAAGTCCTTCGCGCTGACAGGTCGGTATTACATCACTTTCAATGATTCTCCATAGCATGGAGTATTGAGGTTGGCTGGCAATTAGGGGGACTTTTAGCTCTCGTGCAAGCGCTGCCCCTCGAGTAATTTGTTCTGCTGTCCACTCACTTACACCAATATAGTTCACTTTCCCCTGTCTTACTAAATCTGCGAAAGCTAACATCGTTTCTTCCAGAGGTGTAGTTGGATCAAACCTGTGTGCATAGTAAATATCAATATAATCCGTTTGTAAACGTCGCAAAGAGGCATGACAGTTTTCCAAAATATGCTTGCGTGATAATCCTCTATCGTTTTTCCCAGTACCGGTTGGATGACATACTTTTGTACATAGTTCAATGCTCTCCCGCCGGATCCCTTTTAAAGACCTGCCTAGTATCTCTTCAGCCTTGGTGTCTGAATAAACATCAGCAGTATCAAACGTCGTAATACCAACATCAAGAGCAGCTTTCACACAATCATGGGCAGTTTCTTCATTTATCTTACCACCATGATTAATCCAGTTTCCGTATGCAAGTTTACTAATTGTTAATCCACTATTTCCAAGTTTACTATACTCCATAATAATGCCCTCCTTTTGAAAGAATACTTTCATTATAAAAAGAGGCCCTTAATATGTATAATATATATATTCAGATAAATATATATATATTTTATATAACTAAAAATATTTCCATTAAAAAAACACAATAAGCAATGTTGAAATTTATAGGGGGCATAAAAAATGGATCTGAGACAAATACGTTATTTTATCATGGTTGCTGAAGAACTAAATTTTAGCCGGGCAGCTGAACGTCTTAAAATGGCACAGCCTCCATTAAGTCAGGAAATTCGCAAATTAGAAGAAGAGTTAGGTGTTACGCTTTTTCATAGAACGAGAAGACAGGTTGAACTTTCAGATTCGGGGAGAGTATTTTTAGAAGAAGCCCGCCGTACGCTTCTTCAAGTAGATAGAACGATTAAAGCAACACAACTTGCAGATGACGGAAGAATAGGTCATTTGACGATCGGCTTCGTTGATTCTACTGATATTGTGATTGATATTATTAAAAGGTTTCGAGAAAGTTTCCCTAACATCCAACTTGTCTTATGTGAAATGGCTACAGAACAGCAGTTAAAAGCACTATATAAGAAAGAAATTCAAATAGGATTTATTCGTTCTAACCAAAATAATAAGATACTTACCTCAGAAATTTGTTGTGAGGAATCATTAAGCTTGGTTTTGCCAGAAAATCATCCTTTAGCTTCATTTCCCAAAGTTCCAATTCATTTATTAGCCAATGAACCATTTATCATGTTTCCACGTCATCTAGGTGCAGCATTTTATGATTTAATTATCAGCTACTTTTGGGAAAATAGCATAAGTTTAAACGTAGTTCAGGAAGCTATTCAAATGCATACGATTGTGAATTTAGTTGCTGCAGGAATGGGAATCTCTGTGGTTCCATCCTCAGTAGAAAGCGTAAAACGTTCAGGGGTTGTTTATAGAAAAATCCAAGAAACTACACCAAAAGTAAATTTATATGTTTCATGGAGACAAGATGAAACATCAACCGTCGCTGACCACTTTTTAACAGTTGTGAGAGAAGCCTATTTAAGTTCTCAGTCTAAATCATGAAAATCCAGCCAGGGTCAGCTGGATTAAAAAATAATGATCTATAAGACAGACTTAAAAGCTTTCACCTGCTATGTACACGTTTCAGGTATGATAGACATAATGGAAAGAAAGGTTGGTGTTCTATGATTATCTCTGAAAACATATTCACCGTTCGTAACTTGACCTATCGTATTCGGTCTGCTGCAATTGGCGATGCCAAGCAGTTATCAGCGCTCAGACTGAAAATTGATGGTGAAACAGAATATTTAGACCGTGAACCAGGCGAAGCCTTTCTTCATGAAAAAGATTTTGAGGTGTTGATTCAAGATGATACCAAAAAAAGCAAACATTTATTTTTGGTCGCTGATATTGAAGGGGAAATTGTTGGTTTCTCCAGATGTGAGGGACATTCACTCAAGCGCTCTGCTCACAAAGTGACTTTTGGGGTCGCCATTCAAAAGGATGTTTGGGGCTATCACATTGGCAAAGAGCTTTTAGCCGCTTCTATTGACTGGGCTGATCAGCAAGGCATCCAGAAGATGTCACTTCAAGTGCTAGAAACGAACCAAAAAGCCATTCGGTTATATGAGCACCATGGCTTTCTGATTGAAGGGGTATTAAAAAAGGATAAACGTCTGGCAGATGGACTTTATTACAATACTGTTGTGATGGGCAGGCAGCGGCCAAGCTTCTGACTACTTACATCACATAACCCCATACCATTGAAATCGCACTGTATATTAGAAGCAGCCCCATGACATACTGGAACGGTCTTTCATAAGCAGTCAAAAAGCGCTTATACAAAGAGCCAAATAGGCTCCAGCTAAATGTACCGAGAAATCCAATAAGTGCGAGAATCAGCGTCCATATGACATACTGCATATTCGATTGTCCATATGGCAAAACAAATGTTGAAATCACAGTCAATCCATACAAGATCGCTTTTGGGTTGATAAATTGCAGCATCATACCAGGGACAAAATGATTGTAACGATCAAGTGTTTCGTCATCCCCGCCTTTACTTTTCATGATTTTGACCGCTAAATAAATCATGTATGCAGCTCCGATGAACGCCATGACCCAGCCTATTTTCGGCATCACTTGATAAAGAATGATATTAAAGAAGCAACTCAAACACAAAATAACGAGAAATCCGATACCCACACCTAAACAAAATCGAAATGTTTGCTTGACCCCATATTTATTCGTAAAGACCATGGCCATGATGTTGTTTGGCCCTGGGGTAAAGCTGCTCACAAAAGCATAGATCAACATAGAAAGAATCATAGTTGCCGCCTCCCTTGTACGTTATTAAGACTTTAATTACTTTATTGCGTATGTTACGTTTTATTGTAACGTTCGGTCTTTATAAAGTAAATAGAGAAAGGAGTTTTTTTCATGGAAGATGTACAATCGATTATTTCTAAAAATGTGAGGCTTCTTAGAGACCAAAAGAAATTAAGCCTCGAAAAGATGGCAGAATTAACAGGTGTCAGCAAAACCATGATTGGACAAATTGAAAGAGGAGAATCAACCCCTACCATCACGACTTTATGGAAAATCGCCAACGGATTAAAGGTATCTTTTAGTGAGCTCATTCACGCACCACAGCCTGAAATCAAAGTAGTACGCAATGAAGATGCACAGATTTTAACGGAAGATGATGGGCGATATCGCGTATATACGACTTTTCCTTTTGATGACCGGGGGAAATTTGAAGTGTACCGAGTAGAAATTGATCCTGGCGGGTCGCTGCATGCAAATGAACACATTGGCGGGACAGAGGAATTGATTACCGTTTTTGAGGGAGCGCTTGATATATCCATTGGAGATGAGCAATACAGCTTAAACGCCGGCGACTCCATTCGTTTTAAAGCGGACCGTACGCATGCATATAAACAAACCGGAGAACAAATGGTCCGGCTGCAAATGATTCTTTATTATCCTCATGAAAAAAGCTGACAGGCTTGTCCACCTGTCAGCTTTGCATTTTATTTAATTAAATCCTGGATCGCGTACCACTGTTCCAGTAAATGTGACACTATATTTTCCTAATCCCAATTCTTTAATAGAGGTTTGTTTTAAAATACCGACCCAGCCATCCTCTGCATATACAATACTTTCTGGGATGTTTGATGTCGTATATGTTCTTGTTACTGAAACAGTTCGACTGGCCTGAGCCGTTATTTCACTGTTTGTTTGCTCCTTTGCTTCCACTGGAGTAGTTGTGACCCCAGCACCCGTTAAGACAATTGCTCCAACTAAAACAGAAGACATGACCTTTTTCATAAAAAAATCCCTCCTTTTTTTTGTAGAACATAATAACCATACCATAATTCAGTACTTATATAAGATATTTTTTCATTTTTTTGAAAATTATGATATGATTGTCTTATGTTGGATAGAGAGTGTTTTATACTTCTGTGCTTTTATCCTCATCTCATTCCGTCAAACAATTGTGAACGGAGGTGATTTCATGAAAAAATGGCTCATCTGTTTTCAACTTGTTTTTCTCTTCACCTTGACGACCACACCACTTGCTTCTGCTGCTTCATGCCCTACAGTGAAACCTTGTGTCATTGATCCTTAAGCATCAAAAAGGTCGATCAAGCCTATTCACTTGATCGACCTTTTTCGTTATGCTTGCTCTGCTTCCCAGCGGGCAACCTCTTCTCTTACTTTAGGAGCGACTTCTTTTCCAAATAGCTCAATGGCTTTTAATACTTGATCATGCGGCATTGAACCAACTGGTACATGAAGCATAAAACGCGTGATTCCTACATTTTTTCTTAGGTGAATCACTTTCTCTGCCACTGCATCTGAATCTCCTACATACAGCGCGCCTTCTAACGTTCTCGCTGCATCAAATGTAGAACGAGTATAAGGTCCCCAGCCTCGCTCTCTTGCTAACGTATTCATCACATGCTGTGTGGAAGGGAAGAATTGGTCTGCTGCCAGTTCTGTTTCTTCCGCAACAAATCCATGCGAATGTGACGCCACGGTTAATTTCTCAGGGTCATGTCCAGCGTGCACTGCCGCTTGCTTGTACAGCTGAACGAGCGGTGCGAACTGTCTAGGACTTCCGCCAATGATGGCAAGTACTAAAGGCAGTCCCAATAATCCAGCACGTACGACAGATTCACGGTTTCCTCCACTGCCGATCCAGATTGGAAGCGGATCTTGAACAGGTCTTGGATATACGCCGACATCTTGAATAGCTGGGCGATGCTTTCCGCTCCATGTGACACGCTCAGACTGCTGTAATTTGAGCAACAAATCAAGCTTTTCTTCAAATAATTCTTCATAGTCATCAAGGTCATAGCCAAAGAGCGGGAATGATTCAATAAATGAACCACGGCCTGCCATAATTTCTGCACGCCCGTTTGATAGTCCATCTAGCGTTGCAAAATCCTGAAAGACACGAACAGGATCTGCTGATGAAAGGACTGTCACTGCACTTGTCAGGCGGATATTCTTTGTTTGTGTTGCCGCAGCCGCTAAGACAACAGCGGGATTCGATGCAGCGAAATCCTCACGGTGATGCTCACCTACGCCAAATACATCGAGACCGACTTGATCTGCTAAAATAATTTCTTCGACTACTTCTCGAATACGCTGTGCGTGACTGACTGTTTTTCCTGTTTGAAAATCAGGCGTTGTTTCTACAAATGTACTAATTCCTAGTTCCATGAGTGGAACCCCCTATCTTATAAGTATGTTACGAATTCAGAGACTGGCTTTCGGTAGCCTCTCGGTTGTCTGCTCTCTACTTTTTCTTTTCCTAGTGTGATCATTAACACGGGAACCAAATCCGACTCGATGTTGAGCACCTTTTTCATGACATCAGGGTCAAAGCCGATCATTGGGCACGTGTCCCAGCCCTTGTTTTTGGCGGCGAGCATAAACAGCATCGCAGATAATGAAGCATTGCGGATTGCCTCTTCTTTCTGAAAATCCGCTCCTCTCTGTTCATAAAAGCTCATCGTCTCTCTGACCATTTCTTCGTATTGCTGCGTGTTTAAAATGCCAAGCATTTTCAGACCTTCATAAATGTTCGCCGCTTGCTGATAAGCCTTTGGGTCTCCCAATACAATGATCGCTGCTGAGGCAGAATGCACTTTATATTGTCCAAATGCAGCTTCTCTTACTTGTTCTTTGAGACCTTCTGTTTGGACGACGACATATTGTGTGTGCTGTAAGTTAAAAGCAGATGGTGCCATTTTGACCTCTTCAAAAATGCTGTTAAGCTCTTCTCTCGAAATCGAGATATTTGGCAAAAAATTTGATGCGGATCGTCTTTCACGTACCAATGTATCAAAGCTGAGAGTCATCTTGTTTCCCCTTTTCGTGAAGTTGTTTTGCACCTAAACCGACTTTTTTTAATAATTCAATGAGCTGTTCTTTTTCTTCTTTTTCAATAAAGGATAGGTTTTGTGAAATGACATCTGTGTGTTTAGGAAAAATGTCGTCAAACAATTGCTTTCCTTTTTCCGTCAGTAATACATGAAATACACGTTTATCAGAGGGCGCACATTGCCTTTTCACGAGCTCTTGTTTTTCTAGTTTGTTCACGACATATGTCATACTTCCACTTGGGATTGACAGGATGTCGCTGATTTTTTGGACGGGATGTGGCCCCTTACTATAGAGCAATTCAAGGATCTGAAAGTTTTCAAATCCGATATCATAACGTTCAATGTCTGTTTGAATATTTGTAAAAAGAGCTTGATAGGCTTTCATCCACACGCGGAATAGCCTTAAGTCTAATTCATGTTCATGCTGCACCATGGCAACTACTCCCTTTTTAAGAAATCCTAAAACTAGGATAAATTTATCCTAACACTAGGATATATGATTGTCAACGAGTTTGTTTCATAAAAAAAAGACCACCTCAAATCAGTGATCTTCTTCTTTTAAGACAAAATGCAATTCAGCTATCTGCTTGTATTGTTTGACTTCTTTTAATGAAAACCTGGATTCTATATCCGCTGGGGAAAACAGGGGAATGCCTCTCCCAATCATGACAGGAGCAATTTGAAGATAAAGCTCATCAACCAATCCTGCTTTTAAGAAAAACTGAAGCAGTTCCCCGCCGCCGACAATCCAGATATGCTGACCTTCTTCATGTTTTAATTTTTTCATAAAAGATAAGATATCTTCACGAATGATATGGGTTCCTTTCAAACTGTCTTGTAAAGTACGTGACATGATATAACATGTCTTTCCTTCATAAGGAAACTCATCTGGTGACAGCTGTAGAACCTGCTCATATGTATTTCGCCCCATGATCAGCGTATCAACTGACGCATAAAAGTCATCATACCTCGTTTCTTCTTCGCCCTCTGTTCCTATTAACCAATCGAGCCTGTGATCCTCTCTCGCTAAATAGCCATCGATACTCATTGCCCCATAAAAAAGCAGCTTCCTTTTCTGACTCAATTCCATCACTCCCTTATCTTAAACGAGAACATACATTCTATTTCGATTGTATCAGAAAGAAAAGACAAAGTATACATGGATTTTTCATCATCCGTTTTCATGCCTTCAACACCGTGATTCACTAAGGTATCCTCTTCAAGTAATGATATAATAAAATCAGTTCAATCAATGATCATACTTGGAGGAGAAACTGATGATACGACGACTTGATCATATCGTGTTGACTGTACAACATATGGAGGACACCATTCGCTTTTATACAAACGTATTAGGAATGAAGGAAGAAACCTTTGGAGAAGGCCGTAAAGCGCTTCGTTTTGGTTTACAGAAGATCAATCTTCATGAAGCTGGTCATGAATATGAGCCGGCAGCGGCTCACCCACTTCCAGGCTCTAGTGATTTGTGCTTTATCACCGATTTAGATATGGACAGTTTGCTGCTGCACCTTCGCAAGCAAGTAGTTCCTATTGAAGAGGGACCCGTCAAGCGCACAGGTACATTAGGTCCGGTTGAATCTGTTTATATCCGTGATCCTGATCTGAATTTAATTGAAATATCTCGATATATAGAGGAGGGTGATCCGTCATGACCCGCTTATTTTTGAGACCGATTGAAGAACAGGATTATCCGGGTATTCAAAGAGGATGCCAGCATGAAGAAACACTTTACATGACTGGCACACGAAAAACGTTCACACTAGAAGAAATTCGTTCAGCCTACACCCGATTTTTACAAGATGACAGCAGACGAGATTTCGCCATTTGTCTGTTAGACACGAAAGAAATGATTGGGGATGCGGCGATTGTGGATATTGATCCAATCAATCATACGGCAAGCTTCCGCATTGCGCTTCATGGACCAGAACATTTCCAAAAAGGCTATGGCACCGAAGCTGTCCGAATGGTTCAAGCATTCGCCTTTGAGACATTAGAACTCAATCGCCTTGAGCTCGAAGTCTTTTCCCACAATCCGAGAGCCTTCAGAAGCTATGAGAAAGCCGGATTTCAATATGAAGGAAAAAGGCGCCAAGCGCTTTATTTCAATGGTACCTACTCAGATGTGATCATCATGGGCATCCTTCGTGAAGAATACAATCAGATGAACAGTGGAGATGCCCCTGCTTAAGAAGGGACATCTTTTTTTAAAAATTGAATCGCTGTGACGATGATCAAACAAATCATGGAAGAGAGAACGATAGAGACGCTTGATATACTAAGCGCCATGCCTTCCCATCTGCCAATGAAGAAACTGGCTATCAATAAAACCAATCCAAATAGAATAAAGCATATAGGGAGGATCAGACCCGCATGACGGTTTCTGCCTTTTTTCCCTGCCCACCATGAGAGACACAATACAACGATTGTAAAAATAGCGGTTTGCAGCCAAAACATGTTGTTTCAACTCACTTTCTCTTTTTTTATTTTATGACGATGGAGGTACTTCCAATGAACATGAGACCCATTGAGCAAAAAGACAACCCGTATATCGCAGCGATTATCCGCCAGTCACTAGAATCGGCGAATCTGGCGATTGAAGGAACCGCCTACACTGATCCCCACCTTGACCAGCTGTTCGAATACTATCAATCATTGACTCATGCAGCCTATTGGATTGCTGAAGAGAATGGCGATATTGTGGGCGGCGTTGGCATTGCTCCATTTACTAACGGAATATGTGAATTACAAAAGCTTTATCTGAGTCCAAATGCTCAAGGAAAAGGTGCTGGCAAAAAACTGATGGATACAGCGCTACAATATGCCTCTACATACTATGAAGCATGTTATTTAGAAACCCGCCAGGAATTAACTGCAGCCACCGGCCTTTATCAGCGATATGGCTTTTCTCTTCTTTCAGAGCCGATTGAAGGCTCTGAGCATTCTGCAATGGATGCTTGGTATCTCAAAACCTTCTCATCATGAGCTGTAAAACAATCGATAGGTTTTTGTCCGCTGAAAGCCTAGCTTTTCTGCCAGTTTGATCGAAGTTAGGTGATGGACATCGCAATCCCAATGCGGTGTCCTCTTATTTTCAAGACAACTCTTGATCATATGCTGACCCGCCAGCTGCGCTAAACCTTTCCCCCGGCAGGCTTCTTCTGTCCAAATATCTATCTCTACACGATCTTCACTTAAAAAAATGGAGACACATTCACTCACCACGTTCTCACCATCTAAGATGGCAACTCCGATTCCTTTTGATAGAAAGCGCGCCGCTCTCCCCCAATAGGCTTCGTAATAGCTAGGCGTGAAAGCCCTGCTTGCATTGATCACCTGTTCTTTTGTCCGCTCTACTCTGTAGCCTGGATGAGACGCAGAAACATAAGATTGTGCTTGCGAAAAAACGTACGCATGTCTTTCCATCTCTTTCAGATGTGATCCAAGACAATTTTTCATCATCACATCTGTCGATTGATTCGCTGAAAATATGGTAAATCGGCCGTTTTGTCTTTTCTGCCTTTCGTAAATATCCACAATAAACGCCGAGAAGTGTGACAGCTCTTCTTCTCTCTTGCCTGCAACATAATAAATGCCGCATGCTGTTTCGAGAAAATAAATACGAGGGTGCACTGCATCATCTACATAAAGATTCCCTTGTATGAAACCATCCATGACCGCATCTACAAACACTGGATATGCCGGATCGATCTAGCGAATCCCTTCTTTTATCGATGCTGTCCTTTGCTTTTCCAAAAGATGCATGGCGCTCCCCTTTTCCAAACATGTTCTTTCCTTCCATTATATATAAAAAAATGCGCGCATGCAGTGACTCTTTGCAACTAATAAAATTCTTTCTCATTTGCTTTCCTCTATTGCTATGCTCATTGTGAAAGGAGGTTTATGAATGAGGGTTTGGTTTTATTTAGAAACAAGAAAAGGTTGTGACATAAGTAAACGTCATCAACCATCCACATGGCACAGGCATTAAAACACCTGAAGCCGCAGTCTTAAAAAAAGAGACCTCGTTTAAAAGGTCTCTTACTTCTTCATTCATTATTCTGCTGCTGTCTCTTCTGTCGCCTTCACCTTCCAAATAAGGGGTAAGCCTACCTGCGAATAAAAATGGGACATGAATATTTTGATCGGATAATATGCCGCCTAGTGCCGGGTCAAAGATCGTACCATTACTTATGTAGGCAGAGTTCATTTTCCTACACATACTGAAACCGCAGTGGAAGAGATAATAAATCACTTGACGCTGAAACTTAACAGAGCAATGTTTCTTGTCATCATCTCATATGATCATTCGCTCTCTCTAAAAATGAATCATCCCTAATTCTACTGCTGCTTTAATTGCTTCCGCTCTTGAAGTGACCTCCAGCTTTTGATAAATATTTGTTAAATGAGCTTTGACAGTTCTCTCAGAAATCCCCATATCAAATGCAATTTCCTTACTTCGAAATCCTCTAGCCACTGCTTGCAAGACAAGCATCTCTTTTTCAGTCAGCATGTTTATTTCTTTTTTCAAATGGTTCGGAGTCACTTGATGCTCTGTTGATTCAAATACCTTAGCAGCGACGTTTGCTTGAAGAAGAATATCTCCTCTGATAGCTGCTTCAATTGTATAAAATAAATTTTCCCTGCTGGCATCCTTTAAAAGATAGCCCTTTGCTCCAAGTTGCAGCCCTTCAATCATTAATTTCTCTTCGTTATAGGTAGTGAGAATCAGGACCGGTACTTTTAATTGAAGAGACTGCATCTCTTTTAGCATCTCAAGCCCACTCATGTTAGGCATGTTGAGGTCAAGTAATACAAGGTCTGGAGCCTTCTCTTTCAAGACATCTAACCCCTTTGCCCCATCCTCTGCTTCACCAACAACATCAAATCGTTGATCTGTCTCAAGAATTAATTTTAATCCTTCTCTAACAACAAAATGATCATCGACAATCACAATTTGATAAGACATTGTTTTTACTCCTTTTTCAAAGGTATGGTTACCGTCACTTGTGTACCTTCATTTTTTTCACTTTTTAAGTGTAGCTGTGCATCAAGCAGTCGGGCACGTTCTGACATACCTATTAGACCGTAATGCCCGGAAGTGGATTCTTGTTTTTTCTCATCAAAACCCACTCCATTGTCTGTGATTTGCAAGGAGATGTGATCTTCTTTTTGCTCCATCACCAATTCGACTTTACTTGCTTTGGCATGCTTGGCAATATTCGTCAAACATTCACTGACAATGTATACGGTATGTTCGATGAGAAAAGGGGACACTTGATAGGAGACAGCCACTTTTGTATGAACTGGAATATTCGTCGCCGTCATAAAGCGCTTCACTTCATCTTTCACAGAATCAGCTAAGTCATATTGATCCTGGCTAAATGTTCGAAGGTCGTCGATGACCAATCTCGCCTCACCTAATGTCGTCCGCGCATGGCTCATAGAACCTTTAATAATGCTTTGAGCACGCTCAACATTCTGATTCTCTAAATGTGCATGGGCCGCTTCTAGCTGCATAATAATACCTGCCAGTCCTTGTGCAAGGGTATCATGTAAATCTCTCGCCATTCTTTGACGCTCATTTGCAAGTGTCAGCTCTTCCACTTGTTGATGTGCCAATTCAAGTTCCTTTAAAAATGTTTGTGTGCGAATTCTAGCTTTGACTTGTCTAAAAAATAAAATGGAGTATGCGATGACTACAATCAGAATCAAAAACAAAATAGGAATGTATACCGTCAAATCATCTGTATCATTGACCAAAATAAGTGCAAGAAAAAAAAGGACATAAAAACTAAGCCCTGTCAAAATCACCTTCAATGTATGATAATATACCCCAATACTTTGCGCAATTAGTACTGGTAACAGACCAATTAAGATCACAGGGGAAGCCGCCTGCATGACTGAAACACAAAGTAGAATCACAATTCCTTGAATCAGAAAATATACCCATGGATTCTGCTGAAACCAGTAAAATGACCACCAATGCAGAATCAGATGTATGGCAATAAGTGCAGAAAAAAACAGGCCAGAAATTGCTATTGGGGTGGTTATAAACTGAAATATCATTGCTGCAATATAAACAAGAATGACCCATAATAATGTTGGAATCCGCGAATAGATCATTTCATTAAAAGGGTCTACCCGTCGTTTCGCCATAAATAATCACCATCCGAGCCTCATATTCAATCAAAAAATACCGCCCACCCTTTATCGAGGTAATGGCGGTATCATCAATCATACCATGTAAGACTATCAGTGACTAAATCACTTTCTCTTCTTTCTCTGCTTTCTCATCTTTCTGAGAAATAGACTCACCTTCAATGTCTATACGTGGAAGCCAGCTTTCGAACCATTTGGGTAAGTACCAAGCAGCTCGTCCGATCAGCATCATACAAGCTGGGATAAAAGTCATTCTTATGACAAATGCATCAAACAGAACACCGAATGCCAACGTTAACCCCATTGTTTTAATGATCAAGTCATCTGCAAAGATAAAACTAGCAAAGACGAGGATCATGATTAAGCCTGCGGCAGTCACTACTCTTCCACTGTGCTTCAAACCTGATACAACGGACTTTTTCGCATCACCTGATAGAAGGAAATCTTCTCTCATTCGACTGACTAAAAAGACTTCATAATCCATTGCAAGACCAAATAATATTCCTGTCACTAGTACAGGCATAAAGTTTAACAATGGGCCATTTGCTGGTATTCCAAACAATGGCGCAAGGTGTCCATCCTGTAAAACAAAGACTGAAAAACCTAGTGTAGCCGTCAATGTCATAAGGAATCCTAAAACCGCTTTTAATGGAACAAGGAATGATCTAAACACAAGAATCATCAAAATCAAAGCAAATCCAATAATGACTCCTGCAAATTTCGGTAACGCTTCACTGAGTCTATCTGAAATATCTATATTAACTGCCGTAGAACCAGTAACAAGTAATTTCGTATCATACTTTGCAGCAGTCTGACTAGATTCATTTCGTATATCTTTGACTAATTGCTTTGTCGCCTTATCTTCTGGACCGCTTTTCGGTAAGATGGTCAGCATGGCGTACTTACCCGATGGATTAGGAACAGCCGGTGCCACTTGTTTGATGCCATCCATCTTCTCTAATACTTTTGTTGTTTTCTCAATAGATTTCATTGCGTTATTTGCATGGGAGGCATCAATGATAACAACCAGTGGCCCATTAAACCCTTTGCCAAACCCTTCTGCTAACAGGTCATAGCCCTTGCGTTCAGTTGTTTCCTTCCCCTTCATACCGTTATCAGGAAGACCCAACTCCATATGAAGTGCTGGCCAACTAAATAGACCAGTCAATACAATGACACCTAGGATGATTTTACCTGGATACTTTTTGATAAACCTTCCCCAAGATGTTGTTTCTTCTTTTTGTTGAGATTGTAATTTAGAGAACCATTTATTCTTTCTTGAAGGGCTTACTTTATCACCAAGAATCCCTAGTATCGCAGGAACAATTGTCAGAGACACAAGCATAACTGATAATACCATGAATGCAGCTACAAGACCCATAACGCCTAAAAATGGTATACCGACTAATACAAGTCCGCATAGTGCAATCACGACGGTGACACCTGCAAACAATACAGCACTGCCTGCTGTAGCAACAGCTCTAGCAGCTGCTTCTTTCAATTCGTAACCCTCTGCTAATAACTGTCGATATCGAGAAATGATAAATAATGCATAATCAATTCCTACGGCAAGTCCAATCATCACAGCTAATGTAAGACTAAATGCAGACATATCAACAAAATTTGAGGTAATTAATATGACCATCACGCCGATTATTAACCCAATGACAGCCGTCAAGATCGGTAGTCCTGCAATCAATAATGAAGCGAAGGTAAAGGCTAAAATAAAGAAGGCCATGACAATACCTATGACTTCCGAAATCCCGCCTACCTCAATTTCTGAGAATGTGACGGAGCCTCCTAATTCTGTTTGGATGCCAGCCTTTCTTGAAATCTTAATACTATCTAATACTTTCTCTTTTGAGGATGCTTTTACCTCACCCGCCTTCACCCGGTATGTAATATCCGCATACCCTATTTTCTTATCTTTACTAATAGCAAATGTCTGATATAAATCCGTCACTTGCTTGACTGCTTTATCCTTTTTGACTTCTTTGATCGTTTCGTTCAATTTATTTTTTACTTTTTTTGTTTCTAATGTTTCGCCCTTAGGTGCTTTAAAGATCAGACGAATGGTCCCGCCATCATCACCTGCTGGGAACTTTTTCTCCAAGAGATCCATTGCCTTTTCTGACTTTGTTCCTGGAATCGACATATCTCCATTAAATGAAACACCTGTCCCTATTGTTGCCGCCACAACAGCTACTAAAACAAGTAACCAACCGATAATCATCCGTTTCGGCTTAGAAAAAGCACTTTTTCCTAAATGATATAAAAATTTTGCCATTCACTTACTCCTTTTTCTTCAACTTCATGAACTTCATCTTTTTATTCTAATCAATGAGATGATCGATTAAAATTGTACTTTTGGGCAAAAAGCACTGTACTTTTAGGCAACAAAAAAAGGGCATCTTCTTAAGATCCCCTTTAAATCGTTTATGAGGCGACTGTTTTTCGTCTCGTTCTGTTGATTTTACCGACAAACATATAGCCATATTTATAATGATTTGCTAACCGAGACAATAGGATAGGTCCAGCAATTGCAAGTGCTGATATTATGAATGTCCCCACAAAGAATGGATAATCTTTTAATTGTCCCCATAGTAACACAGAGATACCTAGAAAATACCCGTGAAGCAAATAGATGGTGAATGAATATTGACTAATGACAGCTACGAAAGATGGAACGCTTTTTACTTTAGAAAACAAGAGAAAGCATAAGAAGACAATACTGATTGTATAAAGAACAACATCTGGCCTCTTAGAAGAAGGCTCGAAAAAGCCTACATATGTATTGCTTAGAAGGGTCACTGCTGAAATCAGAACAAGTCCATACACGGCAAACTTAAATTGATGAAGTCTTGTGATAAACTGCTGATAATTCACTCCACAATAATAGGCTAAACAAAAATAGAATAACCAACCTGGAAATGGAATCCATTCTAAGCCGAACATTGGATTAGGTAATTGAGGTTGTGGGATTTTGACGAGGTTCATGACACTTAAATAACCAACTGTGATGATAAAGGAGATCGGCAATACCCATTTGGCTGAGGTACGCTTAGCCATTTTGTGAAAAAACATATGCAAAAAGTAAAATTGAAAAATAATCAGAACAAAATAACCAATATAATTTCCCAATAAGACATTTGCTGAAGCTCTTTTAAAGAAGTCAGCTGCCCCTCCATTTAACGATGCAGAATACAAAAACCCATCGACAATCCCAATAAATGCAAATGGGAAAAAGATGGCTTTCACTCTCTTCCACATAAATCCTTTAGGTGTACCATTTGGATAAGAATGCGCCAATAAAAACTCAGAAATGAAAATAAAACTCGGTGTACTGAACATAAGTAGTGCTACAAGAATAGATGATGATTGTGGGCTAGATAAAATGGCTATTGCATGAATGAGCACAACACTCAAACACGAGATACACCGAATATAAAAAATCTCTTTAATTTGCATTAAAAATCCTCCTTTAGCATTTTGGTAAAATATGTATCATGTTAACATGAATAACACCTCATCAACAGGGACTTTGTGATGATTTCAATACTCTATCCACAGGAACAAAAAAAAGAGCCCTAGTTAGAGCCCTTAATTAGATACAACCGTCGCCTTCCCCTTCCAAATAAGGGTTAAGCCTAATCCGAGAAATAAGACAACACCTGCGAATAGAAATGGGAAATGTATATTTTGATCGAATAAAATCCCGCCAAGGGCTGGGCCGAAAATCGTACCTAGGCTTGTGTAGGTAGAGTTCATCCCTGCGACAAATCCTTGCTGATTGCCAGCGATTTTTGATAAGAAGGTCGTTAATGCTGGACGCAATAAATCAAACGCTAAGAAAATCACACATGTGACAATGAGGACTACCATAAATCCTGAGACGACAGTTGAAACAAAAGCGAGCACCGCTCCGACAATCAAGCAGAGCTGAATGACTCTTTTTTCCCCGAGGGTATTTACGAGTTTCCCAAAAACCAGCACTTGGATGATAACCGCCACAATCGAACTGACCGTAATAATCACCGCAATATCTTTTGGACCAAATCCAAACTTATGATTTGTAAACAAGCTGAAGACCGTTTCATACGCAGACAGTCCAAACGCGAGGACAAACACAATGATAAAAGCGATGAGATAGCTTGGATGGATCGATTTTTTCAAATCCTTAAAGAAGGTCGATTCCTTCACTTGATCCATCTGCTTCGCTCGCTCTTCTTTTGTTAATGGCTCCTTCAGCAAAAGCATAGACGAAATGACGGCAATAAAGGCAATCCCTGCTGCAAAGAAGAATGGCAGGCGTACACCGTATTCTGCAATAAATCCGCCAATCCCAGGTCCGATAATAAAGCCGGTACTAATGGCCGCTGATACATATCCCATTGCCTTTGATCTTTCTTGAACGGTCGTGATATCTGCGACATAAGCAGTCACAGCTGGCATAATAAATGCCGCACTAATACCGCCTAGCAGCCTTGCAAAATACAGCACATACACGTGTGTCCCAAGACCGAAGACGAGTTCTGATAACGCAAATAGAAATAGTCCTGACACAATCATAATCTTTCTTCCATAGCGGTCTACCCATCTCCCTGCAATAGGTGATGCAATGAGCTGAGCCACAGCAAACGCCGCCACAAGGTATCCCATCGTACTCCCTGTTAGATGCATCACATTCATGAATAGCGGCATGACAGGAATAATAAGACCAATGCCTAAAAACGCAATAAATATGTTACTTAATAAAATAACGAGTACAGCTTTTTGCTCACGAATCGGTTTTTGCATGATGTTTGTTTCCCCTTTATTGATTCAATTGTTACTCATGATGGTTGATTCCGTGAATAATCAATGAGATCGCTTGTTTTTGTAATTCTTTTTTCTCTTCGATTGGATCATTTTTATACAACACGTCTAATCCGTAAAAAACGGATAATAATATTTTCACCGTTGACTCGACATGCTGGATCGACCAGCTGCCATCTTTGTTACCTTCAAGTATGATGTCTCTCATCACATCATCAAAGTCGGCGTCAATCTTGTTCAGCCGTTCCATGACCTCGTCTGATGTAAAGGCACTTGCACAAAATTCCTCACTTGCTCTCATTAATGGGTAGTTAATGCCCATTTGACTGAGCAGCTCTGCAAATCCTGCGAGCTGATCAATGGCCTGGTGCATCGTTTGTTTTTCCTGATGCCACGTCTCCATCATCAAGAGGTGATCCTCTTCCATGATATGAAGGAACAAAAACTCTTTTCCTTTAAAATGGTGATAAAGATTGCCTTTACTCACTTCAGCCGCCTCTAGAATATCTCGCACAGATGTTTCTGAGTACCCCTTTTTTGCAAATAAATCACGTGAAGCGGTGACGATTTTTCGCTTCGTCTTCTCGCTCTTTTCAGCCCCGCTTTGTGTACTTGTCATCTTTTACAATCCCTTCTATCTTGCTTTTCTTCATCAGGACAATTCAAAACCGACCAGTTGGTTTATTTTTTATTATAAATGGATCTTTTTCAAAATACAATGAAAAAGTCGTCGAAACAACCACTCATGCCATCTCCTCATTTAAATTCCCTTAATATTTAACTTCACTTAACTATAAACATTGCCTATAATGGAGTAGAGGTGATGTCATTGGATGCAGAAATCATTCATTACAGTAAAAAAATCATTGAATACTCGAATGCACTAGGCTCCATCTACGTAGAAGAGTATCAACGATTTTTAAAACATGAATATGCAGATTTATCAGCCAAACAAGAGCTGACACTTGAATTATTACGGACAAAAACAAGAACAATCAACGAACTAGCTGATTACTTTTCCATTTCGGCAAGTGCCGCCAGCCAGCTTGTATCAAAGCTTGAACAACTTGGCTATGTCAAACGAGAAATTAATCCACATAACCGGCGGGAAATCATTGTTGATTGTGCTCAAAAGGGTCATGACTTTCACAAGAATACAGAAGAAATTCAATTGCACCTCATTCAAAAATACTATGCAAAGCTTCCAAAAGAAGATTTAAAAACATTATTGTCTCTATACGAAAAAATCTATCAGATTGCGAAAGAAACGCCTTAATCCGGTGTTTCTTTCTCCGACATTTAAGTTAGATAAACTATTAAGGGGATGAAAATATGGATAGTATTCATTTACAAGATGGACGTCATATTGGTTTGTGTGAATACGGGGATCTTGAAGGGTTTCCAGTATTCTTTTTTCATGGAACTCCTGGATCAAGAGTGATGTTTTTAGATGATGACCCCATTTCTAAAGAGCTCGGTGTTCGTCTCATCTGTTTAGACAGACCAGGATTTGGTTTATCTACCCCTCAACCTGAACGTACGATTTTAGATTGGGCAAAAGATGTGTTGGAAGTCGCAGATCATCTCGGCGTTCACCATTTTTCAGTGATGGGTGTATCTGGAGGCGGCGCATTCGCCGCTGGCTGTGCTTATCAATTGCCGAACCGAGTCCTTTCAGCCGCTCTGATTTCAAGTACAACGCCATTTCAGGACGGAAAACCGCCTAAAAGTATGCTCAAAGAAAACAAATTGGCTTTTTTCCTCAGTAAGAAGTTCCCTTGGCTATTAAGAGCAAGCTATCGTTCCCAGAAGAAAATGATTGAGAACAAACCAGAGAAATTTAAGAAGCTGGCCAAAAACGGGAACAAGCATTTACATCCATGGGACCGTCAATTTCTTCAAACCGATGAGCAATTAGAGATGATGATGACACATTTACACGAAGCCACTCGTCAATCGGTGGATGAATGTATTCATGAACCAGATTTGCTCTCGCGTCCGTGGGCATTTGATATGAAGGATATACAAATCCCTGTTGATGTATGGCATGGAAAAGAAGATGCGATGGCTCCTTTTGCCGAAATAGAAAAAATGGCGCCTAGCATTCCAAACGTCAAAACCTATTATATCGATGAAGCGGGACATTTTCTTACGGATGTAGACGATATTTGGCGAGATATTTTACTCTCTTTAAAAACACGTGCAAAAGAGCATCATCAGGAGCACGCATAAAAAAGACCCGAAGCTTCGGGTCCCTTTCTTCATTAATATTTTTCATAATATGTCTGCACTTTACTTGGATCTTTTGTCTTCGTTAGAGCGAGCATAAGCAGAATGCGAGCTTTTTGTGGATTCAATGAATCTGATGAGACAAAGTGATGTTCATCATCCATTTTTTCATGGGTCACAATCCCATTTCCTGCACGGCTTGACCTCACGACGACTACATCTTTCTTTACGGCATCTGTTGCCCCTTTGATGGCTTCAGTTGACATCGTTCCATTGCCAGCTGCGGCAACGACAATGCCTTTCGCTCCTGCTTTTACTGCTGCATCATACATGTATTTTTGATCATTTTGATAGCCGTATAAAATATCGACTTGTGGTAATTCTTTTATTTTTGATACATCAAATTCACTTTCAGACGTATGTTTTCTTGTTGGTTCGTTATAAAAGGAAACCACTTCACCAGCAATTTCTCCAATGTAGCCTTGCTCAAGAGACTTGAAGGAATCGGTTGTCGTCGTGTTTGTCTTTGTAATAAAACGAGCTGATGCAATTCGGTCATTTAATGTGACCATGACCCCTTTGCCCTTTGCTTCTTTTGCAGAGGCAATTTTGACAGCATGATACAAGTTTAGCGGGCCATCCGCACTGATAGCAGACGCTGGTCTCATTGAGCCAACGACCACAACTGGCTTATCACTTTTGACAACCAAATGTAAAAAGTAAGCGGTCTCTTCAAGTGTATCTGTTCCATGTGTGATGACAATCCCATCGACTTGATCATCGTTTAAGAGTTTATTGACTCGTTTAGCTAATTTTAAAAGAAGAGCATCATCCACATTTTCACTACCTACGTTTGCCACCTGCTCACCTGTTACGTTTGCAATATCCTTGAGCTGAGGAACTGAAGCAATGACTTTATCGATGCCAAGTGAACCAGATTTATATCCTGTCGTATCTGTATCACTGTCTGAACTGCCAGCAATCGTCCCGCCTGTCGCTAATACCTTAATATTAGACAAGGACTTATTCCCTGTTTCTACGGCTGTCGTTTTGTCCTTTGATTCCTTAGATGCGGTTTCGTTTTCGCTTTGATTTTTCTCTTGGGTACTTGTATTGGCACAAGCTGCTGTCGACATTAATAAAACTGAAAGAAGGACAGCACCTAACCATTTTGTTACGTTCATTCGATCATCTCTTTTCTTAAATGTGATGGATTCAAAGCTAGATCTCTTTCTATAGGGTTTACTTTATAACATTCCTTCATTCATCAGCATGAGGCGAAAGTTATAGAACCAAATAAAGGAAAAAAGGGCATTATTACACTTATTTTTTACATCTAAATACCTAACTTTACTTTTTAAAAAGGAGTATTGAGGTTGTTCAATTAAGAATAGTAAACGATGCTAGATCATCAATTTATGATAAAATATAGTAAATTTTACAAAGCCACAGGCTTTCCATCCTCTTTATCTAACTGGAAGCTCAGTATCTATACCTATCATTATCATGAGCAGTCTCATCTACTGGATCTTTGATTCTTTGCTTTATCAAAGAACGCATAAAAAAAACACCTAATGTGAAGGTGTTTTTAGCTGCTCGAGTATATGCTCACAATGATCCAAGTACGCTTGGCTAAGCAGGAAGTCTTTCGGTGCGGCGATCGCTGCTAATGTGATCAGGGCATTGGAATGATGAATGAGCGGATTCAGCATTGAATGCTCTACGTCTCTTATTGTTTGAATATGCAACCATTGAGGTGCTACTTCTTTCTCGTAGATCCTTTTTGTTTCTGCGGAATCTACGTTTCGGTCATTTTGTGCCAAAACCAAATAGATCGGTGATTGGATGCGCTTGATATCTGAAGTGGCATCGGCTTTCATGTTCTTTTGAATGAATTCATAACGATCTTTTGTCATCTCTTGATCGTCCGTTTTCTTTTGATATGTGCGAAATGCTGCGCCTTCTTCTAATAATTTGTTTTGCTCATCTTCTTTTTTGAGTGTTTTTTGAATTTGTTCTTTAGATGCATCCGCTTCTTTTAATGTTTGAAGTGTATTGTACCTTCCCTGTCTCATCCAATTGACAGCAGGCCCGACAAGGATGGAGGCTGTGATATCGGTTCGATCTGTCATTACTTTTGGGATCACCCAGCCCGCTTGGCTTGCTCCCCATAAAATGATTTGTTTTGATTGAAGATTGGGCTCTTTCTTCGCCCATTTGATCACATTCTCTACTTCCTTTGCACGATCATCCATGGATTGATGCAGCCAGTTTCCTTCTGATTGACCCACCCCGGGCTTATCCCATGATATAGACGCATAGCCTTGCTTTGCAAAGCGTTCCATTAAAGGTCTGTATCCTCCGTCATATGTGGCATTTTGTGGACCATCTCCGTGTACAAAAAGGACAATTCCTTTTACCGACTCCTTCTTAGGTGTTGTGACGATACCTGATAATGTCCCATCCGCAGTCTCCATGACGACTTCCTTTTCATTCATAGCAAAGCTGTTTTCATAAAATACAAATGCTGTGATAAAAATGAATGCCGATGCAGCGATGATCAGCCAAATCCTTTTTTTCAAGTTCTATTCCCCGCTCTCTGTTCAACTGTATACACCATGGAATCTTGGTACGTGACAGAGACTGGTACATTCTCATATAAGATCATATAAGAAGGCTGGTCAAACGGAGCTTCGTGTAGAAAAGCCTCAATTTCTTCAATGACTTTCTCTTCATCTTCGGCTAAAAAACTTTTGACCGCGTAAGAACCAGCATCCAGTCTCACATCGTAATCCTGTTCATTTGATACATAATAAGAAATGGTTGAGTCATCTTGCAGATTGATCACATAATATCTCTCCTCAAAAAGAGACAGATCCAGCTCCTTTTGGTGAACGATTTGTTTAAAGTCGAGCTCTGTTTCAGTCTTTAGAAGATGATCTGGGATCTGTTTTAAATAACGAATTGGCCGATCTTGAGTCGTTGTTTGATTAAGCTGAAGGCTGTTTTGAATCGACAGCATATGCTCCAGACGCTGTTTCACTTCGCTCAATTCCTGTAATTGCTTCTCGACCTGATCCAGCATACCTCGATAGGACAGAGTCATACCGGGTTCTTTCGAAAAGCTCTCGCTGATATCTTTTAAAGAAAACCCCGCCTTTTTTAAGAAGAGGATTTGATAAAGGGTGTAAATTTCTTTTTCATCAAATAATTGGTATCCATTTTGAGCGACCTTCGCAGGGCGAACGAGATCCTGTTCTATATAATGACGAAGCGTATACTTTGTGATGTTTAATAGCTTACATACTTCTCCACTTGTTACATACGTCACTAGATTCCCTCCTTGTGTACATAGTCTAAACCATGTGGTTACCACACAGTCAATCATGCCATAAAAAAATCACCGAGGACATCTTCCCTCAGTGATGTGTCATTTCTATTTCATACTTGGACCAGCATGTGAAAAAATCGGATCTTTCAATTCAAAATCAAATGTCTTGCCGTCAACAATACCGACTGTTTTCTCATGATCATACAGCTCGAGCAGACAAGCTGCCATTTCTTTTGATGTATGATATTTCTTGATATTGCCTTCATATTCGAATTGATCTACATCTAATGAACGCTTTGCAAATTCCGATTCTGTTGCAGAAGGTGCTAATATTTTTGCCTGTAACTTAGCTCCCTTTTCTTTCAACTCTAGTGCCAGTCCTTCTGTAAAGGCACTCACGTAAAACTTTGTGGCCGAATAGGTGACGGCATTGCCGACGACTGTATAGCCCGCTCTTGAAGAAATGTTGATCAGCTGAGCCCCTTCTACTTGCTCATAATCACGAACAAATAAAGTGGATAAAATCGTTAAGGCTTCGATATTCAGATGAAGCATATCTCCAATTTTACTTACATCCTGTTCTCCTATCGAGCCGAAATGGCCGAATCCTGCATTATTAATGAAGGTGTCGAGCTCATATTCAGCCAATGATTCATAAAATGAATACACTTGCTCCATGTCGGTTAAATCGACAGACTGTATATTTACTTCGATATCGGGATATTGATCAAGAATTTCCTTCTTCAGTTCTTGGAGTTTCTCGAGCCGGCGTGCAGCTAAAATAAGATTTTTGCCTCGTGCTGCAAAGGCCAGTGCCGCCTCATATCCAATACCTGAACTTGCTCCTGTAATGACTGTATAGCTCATTTTATATCCCCCTATGAACGTCTTCTAACTAGTTAAATTATAACGACAGCACTTCGCTCTAGTCAATTTTGAAGAGAATCACAGGGGTGATTAGCTTGTCTATCTTCATTCATCATGTTGGAGGATGTCATGTTGAGATTTTTTTGTTAATTTGTGAAAAACCAATTGGTAGGAATGTTCGATTAACTCCTCTACAAATGAAGCTGGAATGTCTGCATCAAGGTAGATGGAATTCCAATGAGTCTTATTCATATAATAGCCAGGAATAATCCCCTCATGCATCTCTCTTAGTTCTTCAGCACGTTGAGGGTCACATTTTAAAGTGATCACAGGCTTTCGATTCGCATCTCCGCCCATCATAGCAAACATCTTTCCACCAATATGATATCGATCTGCCTGCCATTCTGGCTGATAATCATGGGTGACTCCTTTTAAAGAAAGGCAAAATGCCTGTAGATTCTCTTTTTCCATTAGATTCGCTCCTTTTTAAGTCGTCTTCTATCTTTCTATTATATCGACAATGAAGGCATATATCTGATTTTTTTCATTCACTTCACAACAATAAAGCACAGACCCGCTGGGTTCTGTGCTTTTCTATCAATGCTTCTTTCTTATTCAAATGCCTTCTTCAATTGATCACTCATGAGATGCCAAGCTTCTTCAGCTATTTCTAAATCTCCGGCATGCGTGAAGGCGTGAGGGACTCCTTTAAACTGTCTGTACGTGACGTCTATCCCTGCTTCTTTTAACTTCTCAGCATATTGTTCGGCTTCTTGAGCTAGCGAATCTCTTTCAGCTGTGATAACGAGAGCTGGTGGCATTTGTGCCAAGGATGAACGATCGGCAAAGATTGGAGAAACGAGCGGATTGCGCGGATCTTGGCCTTGCAGATAGAAGGCATTAAAGAGCCTCGCCATTTCAACTGGGATCGCTTCTTCAAACGCTGGCTTTTGTGCTGGATCAGTGGCTAAATCAAGTGGCGGATAATCAAGCACTTGATAGACAATCGGGAGTTGGTTCCCTTTTTGAATATTTAAGAGACAAGCAGCCGTTGCCAAGTTTCCTCCTGCGCTATGTCCGCCAATGGCTACTCTATTAGGATCTATTTGAAGCTCCTCAGGGTGTTCATACAGCCACTTCAGCACATCGTAGCATTCATGAAGAGCGGCTGGGAAAGGGTGCTCTGGAGCAAGCTGATACTCGACATTGACGACGATACATTGGGCTCGGTCTGCAATGACCGGACACCAGTGGTTATCCATTTCAGCACTGCCTAGAATAAATCCTCCGCCATGTAAATTCACAAAAACAGGAAGCGACTGCTTTGATGTGTTGACCGGCTTAAATACCCATACCTTTGTTTCGCCAGCACTTGTTGGAATGTCATATTCCATTTTGTTCACTTCAGGTGGATGGACTGGTTTTAGTTCCGATTGACTCGGTAATGAACCTTCAGATGGTTGACGTAATGACTCAGCGATTTTGATTTGTTCTTCTAAGTTCATGATCTCAGTCTCCTGTCTTATTTATTTCTTCTTAACTCATTCGTTTCTTTTTCCTCTTTTCCTTCTACTGAATCAGCAGCACATTCACATTGGTTCACTTTTTATCTATCTCCCCATTTTCGCCCTCTTTGAAACAAGCATTGAGAAAATAAAAAAAGCACTGCGGCGCTAAGTCCTCAGTGCTTTTCATCTGTTTTATGAAACTTGCTGTTCTACCTTCACTCGTTTAATGAAGAAAGCGATGATCAAACCAATGACTGTCATAATCACAGCAAAGATAAATGCATGCTGGACGCCATTTGTAAAGGCGAGCAGCTTGTTCATCGGATTTGCAGGATCAGCCACATTTTCCATAAAGCTGCGGGTTCCTGATGAAAGGATTGAAATACCGACCGCAGTACCAATGGCTCCTGACACCTGCTGCAATGTATTCATAATCGCTGTACCATGCGGATATAGCTCTGGCGGCAGCTGATTTAATCCATTTGTTTGTGCAGGCATCATGATCATCGCGATTCCGACCATTAATGTAATATGAAGAGTCACAATGTATCCAATTGATGTATTCACACTTAGATTGGTGAAACCTAACATCGTCGCTGCGACGATCGCAAGCCCTGGAATCACAAGCCATTTCGGTCCAAACTTATCAAATAAACCACCCATGATAGGAGATAGCAGACCGTTGATAATTCCACCTGGCAATAGCATTAAACCTGCTGTAAAGGTCGTTAGTGCCAAGGATGTTTGCAAATACAATGGCAAAATCATCATAGCAGACAGCATCACCATCATACACACTAAGATCAGCAGTAACCCAATGACAAACATCGGATATTTAAACGGGCTTAAGTTCAGCATCGGTTCCTTCATATTCAACTGTCTGAGAGAGAATACAAGAATCCCAATGACACCTACTACAATTGCCACGATCACATGCATACTGCTCCAGCCGCCGCCTTCACCGGCGCTACTAAAGCCATACACAATTCCTCCGAAACCAATGGTTGAAAGCACAATCGATAAGATATCAATTTTCGGTCTTGTTGGTTCTGTAATATTTTGCATGAAGATAAAACCAAAGACGAGTGCAGCTATTAATAGCGGAAGTGAAATCCAGAAAATCCAATGCCAAGTCAGCGATTTCAAAATAAGGCCAGAGACTGTTGGACCAACAGCTGGTGCAAACATGATCACAAGACCTATAATCCCCATAGATCTACCTCGTTTATGAGGCGGGATAATTACCAAAATCGTATTGAACATCAATGGAAGAAGCAATGCTGTTCCGACTGCCTGTACGACACGTGCCACCATTAAAATACTAAAGACTGGCGCAACTGCTGCGATAAAAGTTCCAATGATCGAAAAGACGAGCGATGTCATGAAAAGCTGTCTTGTTGTAAACCATTGAAGAATGAGTCCTGAAATTGGTACGAGAATACCAAGTGTTAATAAATATCCTGTTGTCAGCCACTGAGCTGTCGTCGCTTCAATTCCAAAGTCTAACGTTAAGCTTCTCAGCGCCATATTTAGTGCCGTTTCACTGAACAGGCCAATAAAACCGGCTGTGATAAATGAGATAATAATGGGCAGCGTTCGAATATGAGAAGCTGCTGCTTGCTGTTTGTTCATAGTAGGTTGGCTCCTTTTCTTTTTCAAATTAAATCAATCATAGGAAGTAAGGACGGTCAGAAATGAGCCACTTCAATGTCTATTGAAAACAGATAAAATCTGTTTTTCTGCAGCGAATTGAGCGATTTTTTCGATTGAATAACCAGATTCATGAATATAAAACATCAGTTCAGGCGTCATTGGAGAGGACATACAAAGTGTCGTCAGTTCAATATCCTGTATGTTCGCTTCCCCTTTTTCATCTGCTTCTTCTAGCAAATCACGAATCATTTGCCTAAGCGATTGACTGTAATGACAGTCATACACTTTGCTTGTCTGCTCTAAATTCCCAGATATCGTAAGCATCCGAATCCAGTCTAAATGATGACCGACAATGAGATGAATTTCTTCGAGCACATAACGCAAACGTTCACGAACCGGCTGGTCACTGATTTTGCTCAAGTAAAGATGCAAAGCAGGGATCAGCTGTTCAAATCTTTCTCCAAGGATCGAAAGGCATAAATCACTTTTATTGGCATAACGGCGATAAAGAGTACCCTGCCCAACACCAGCTGTTTTGGCAATTTTATGCATGCTGACATTTTCCACGCCAAATTCCTGAAACAAAGTAAAAGCGACTTCTTCAATTTCCTTCCCAATATCCTTTTCCATGATGCTTCACCTTCTTTACCTTCATCCATAGTGCACTTCTCTCTATGTGTTCAATCAAAACTTTTTGATTTTCATTAGGACAATTGTACCGGTATTATCTTACGGACAACTGTCCGCTTTGTCAATCATTCTTTAGTAAATCGCCTGAAAAAGATCATCTTTTTCGTAACTTCCTATGAAACAAGAGAAAAATCTAGCAAAAAATCCTCTTTAATATCATATATTAGACCGATTTTCCATTTCGAGAGAATCATGTATGATCAATTAAGAAAACGCTTTCAAAAAAGAGAGGGGAATGCCTACATGTCTTACCGTGTGAAACGAATGTTAATGCTGCTTGTCACTGGAATCGTCTTGAGTTTGTCCACATTTACTGCGGGTGCCTCGGCCCAAACAGGCGGGTCGTTTTATGAGCCTTTTAACAACTATAATACGGGGTTATGGCAAAAAGCCGATGGGTACTCGAATGGAAACATGTTTAACTGTACGTGGCGTGCAAACAATGTCTCCATGACGTCGTTAGGGGAAATGCGGTTATCGCTTACAAGTCCTTCCTATAATAAGTTTGACTGCGGAGAAAATCGTTCCACTCAAACATATGGCTACGGGCTTTATGAAGTCAGCATGAAACCAGCCAAAAATGTTGGGATCGTGTCTTCGTTCTTTACTTATACAGGACCGACTGATGGTACGCCTTGGGATGAAATTGACATCGAATTTCTAGGAAAAGATACGACAAAGGTTCAGTTTAACTACTATACCAATGGTGTAGGAAATCATGAAAAGATCGTCAACCTTGGTTTTGATGCAGCAAACTCTTATCACACGTATGCATTTGACTGGCAGCCTAACTCGATTAAATGGTATGTGGACGGACAATTAAAACATACTGCCACTACTCAAATCCCTCAAACTCCAGGAAAGATTATGATGAACCTCTGGAATGGTGCAGGTGTCGATGAATGGCTCGGCTCCTATAACGGTGTTACACCACTCCACGCACATTATAACTGGGTGCGTTACACAAAAAGATAACCACATTACAAAACCTGTGACTTGTCACAGGTTTTTCTTCATTCAAATGGAATTGGTTTTTAGTTGATGAACGAGCTTTTGTTCATAACTGTGGATAATATCTTCATAACTTTCTATCTTGTAATCTAACCGCTTAATCGTCTCTTCAATTTCCTTTTGCTTTTCTACAAGTCTTTCTCTCTCATTGACCAAAATACTTTTCCGCGAGGACAGGGTATGATCCTCGCCCTCGATAAATAAAGCCGTATATTCTCGAAGTGCATCAATTGAGAGACCCGCCTTTCTCATACATTTTATAAATTCAATCCACTGAATATCCTCTTCTGCATAATCACGAACACCGTTTTCATCACGACGGATCGGTCGAATTAACCCAATATTCTCGTAGTATCTGAGCGTAGCAGTAGATAAATCAAGCTGCTTGGCGGCTTGTGCTATTTTCATTGTTTTCACCCTTCTCTTCTTCTCTCACCTTATGAAAAATGAAATTCCTTATTTTTATCATCTCCAATTTGATAGAGAACGCAAGATCCTTTTGGCTCAATTCTTTATTTAAGGATGTTGAAAAGCCTGAAGAGGGTTCTCTATTGACTTAGAGTTTACTTTAAGACGTACAGTATAGAAGTAGAACAGAATCTTACTTTTGAAAGGATGATCCAGAATGTGTCAGACGCACCAATCAAACGTTTTAAGTGTTTCACATGCAAAAGCGAATTTTGAACGGACAACCATTGAACGAAGAGCGCTTCGTCCACATGATATTTTAATTGATATTCAATTTAGCGGGATCTGTCATTCAGATATCCACAGCGCCTTTGATGAATGGGGCGGCGGTATTTTCCCAATGGTTCCGGGTCATGAGATTACTGGAGTTGTTGCGGCTGTCGGTGATGCTGTGACGAAATTTCAGATTGGAGACCGTGTAGGCGTTGGCTGCTTTGTTGATTCCTGCGGCACCTGTGAATATTGCCAAAACGGAGACGAGCAATATTGCACGAAAGGAGTCGTCCAAACCTATAGTAGCATTGATTATGACGGAGAACCAACTTATGGCGGCTATAGTCAGAAGATTGTCGTGACAGAGCGCTTTGTCGTCAGCATTCCAGATCAATTATCCCTTGATGCCGCAAGTCCTCTTCTCTGCGCTGGCATTACCACTTATTCTCCGTTAAAGCACTGGAAGGCAGGCCCGGGTAAAAAAGTGGCCATCGTCGGGATGGGTGGACTCGGTCATGTGGCCATTCAATTCGCACGTGCACTTGGCGCTGAAGTCACGGTATTGAGCCGCTCTATGAATAAAAAAGAAGAGGCACTGTCATTTGGTGCAAAAGACTATTTTGCCACAAGTGATCCCGATACATTTAAAACATTAGCCGGTCAATATGACCTCATTCTCAATACAGTCTCTGCCAATATCAATGTAGACGCCTATTTATCCTTACTTCGCGTGGATGGAACCTTAGTGAATGTCGGTGCACCGCCTAATCCAGATCAATTCCATGTCTTTTCATTAATTTCCGGCCGCCGTAGCATTGCTGGTTCACTCGTTGGCGGCATCCAAGAAACACAAGAAATGCTCGATTTCGCAGCTGCTCACCATATCGCACCACAAATTGAAGTGATTAACGCAAGTCAAGTTGATGAAGCGTATGAACGTGTGCTGAAAAGTGATGTGCGTTATCGGTTTGTCATTGATATTTCGACATTATGATCGGATTCTATCTGGAAAGACCAGCTCAATGGCTGGTCTTTTTTAATGGTGGATATCCTGTTTTTCTTGTAGTGAGATTTTAGAGGATATGTTCAAAAATCATCCAACATTTTCATGAAATCATCTCTTTTTTTTAGAACTAAATTTATTGACAAAAAATAAATAAACATGTTATTATTAAAAATTTGATTATTTTATCTCTAAGTGTGGTACCCTTAAAGTAGATACATGATATGGAGGCGGATGATATGTTTCAAATTGGTGATAACATTGTTTATCCAATGCACGGAGCAGGTATAATTGAAGCCATAGAAGAAAAAGAATTTTCAGATGAAAAACAACAGTATTATGTGATTAATATGTCAATCAGTCATATGAAAGTGATGATTCCAACACGGAAAATATCGGGTTCACGCATTAGACCTGTTACAGATATACTGGCATTAAACAATGTGATGGACATTTTCCAGCATGGCGAATCAGATCAAATACCGACATGGAAAGAACGGCATACAATTAATACAAACAAAATAAAAACGGGTAGCATCCAAGACGGTGCTGAAGTTGTACGTGACCTGATGCGTATGAAAAAAGAGAAAGCACTAAATGCAAGTGAAAAGAAAATGCTAGATGACGCCCATGAATTTTTGCTAAGTGAATTAGAGGTCATCAAAGGGATTACAGAAAAACAAATCAAAAGTTTCTGTTAAGAACTCTGCCGCTCTTTTGGGCATCCCTCACCATTTTTGAATTCAAGTTCTCTGACCCACCCTTCAATTAATGAAAGAAAAAAGAATTTATTTAGGCAAATTCCGCATATTGTAAATCCAATATGCTATACTGTTGATAAACCTTTGAAGCATGAATTTTTTTACGATTACCTTGTAACATCTCCCTACTTGTACGCTGAGTAGGGTTTTTTATTGAAGAAATAAATGAAAGCACAAAAAAACAGGCTCTCTACAGAGAACCTGTTTTAAAAAATGAAGATTAAGCAGTTTTTTGAACGTTAGCAGCTTGAGCTCCACGAGAACCTTGCTCTACGTCAAATGTTACTTTTTGACCTTCGTCTAAAGATTTGAATCCGTCACCTTGGATAGCTGAGAAATGTACGAATACATCGTCGCCTTCTTCACGTTCGATAAATCCAAAACCTTTTTCTGCGTTAAACCATTTTACTGTACCTTGTTCCATGTTTGTTGCCTCCTAGTGCGTTATCACACAATGTATTATACTATCCTTGCCCAAAGTATCCTCAAGACGAAAAGTCTTTCTTCATGCTATCCTTTACGCCGAACAAAAATAATTAACCTTATTGTAACATGATTCGGAAATAATTGCAATTTAGGATTTAAAAGAGCACAAAATGTGCTATGGTAACACAAATAAGACAGGGATTTAATGATGAAACGTTCATTTAGCTATGTTCAATCATTTGCGCATAAAATATGTTATTTTCAGCACGAAAAGCAATCTTTATCTAAATTCTCTCTAAAATCGACTGAACAAAGTTAGTTTTTCCCTCGGCATATTTGTGTTTGTCTTTTTTATTTAAACTTGATAGGTTCAGTTTGAGCTGCTCGTACTCATTTCTCACTAATTCGTTACTTCTTAAATAATCCCTGAAATTTAACTGTTCAAGTAAATACCTATTGCCTGTTTGATACATATGGATTTGGTGTGTACGTGGTTCTCCTTTGTTGAAATAGTGTCTTTCAGGTAATACATTGATTCCTCTATATGAATAACCAAGCTCTTGCAAAGCTGTTACACACTGTTTCCCGTCCAGAAAACAATCTATTTCAATCGCAATATCTATAATGGGTTTCGCACTCAAACCATTTACTGCTGTACTTCCAATATGATGCACATTCACCGTGTACTGCCCAATGACCTCTACTATTCGTTTCTTTTCCCTTTCAAATTCTTTGCCCCATTCAGCAGACCAAGGAACTAAAAAAACTTCCCCTCTTGGTAATCCAAGCATAAGCTCCACCCCTCCTTATTATTTCGTTGTTTAGTTGGAAATTTCAGCACAACCTAATTGAAGCCTTTAAGATAACTCAAACAAAAAGCCCACTTACTTAAGTTGAGTGGACTTTTTCGTTTAGAAACTATAAAAATCATTAATACAGCTATGAACCCGAATCAAGAAACCTTCTATTTATACAAAGGTGTACAACTACACATTTTCCGATTCAAGTCTGATTAACCAGTTATGAACTAATGAGTTAAATGCATCGGGTTGTTCGATTTGCAGATTGTGGCCAGCCATATCAAGCACTGCAAAAGTTGCCCTTGGATAGTTTTCGATCAGCCGCCACGCATCTTGATATCCGACTACATCGTCTTGACGCCCTGTGATAATGAGCGTAGGATACTGAAATTCAGCTGAAATGTCGAAGGTATAGCCATACCCATTTTGAAGAATGTTATTGATGAATTCATGATTTGTTTGTTTAGAAGGAAGGTGAATTTCATCTCGAAATCTTTCCCATTCCGTTTTTCCTTGCACAACTGCCATGGAACAAAATTCATCCGTCTCCTCTGGAGAAAGTTGTGATATCAAGCTGCTGTCACTTTTTAGAACGGTCTTCTCTGGCACGACTCTTTTATCGAATACAGGTATAGTCATTGGGGCCACAAGCAGTAATCCACGAACGGTTTCCCGGCGTGAATGAACAATACCTCTAGCTATGTACCCTCCATACGAATAACCACAAACAATAAACTGTTCATCAGGAATAATCTCGTCCAAAAGACGCAATACCGCTTCTAACATATCATCTGAGTTCTGAATAGATGGATGCGGCTCGGAACGTCCCATCCCCGGTAAGTCTATGTATATTCTTTTCCAACCGCTTTGTTTTTCAAATACCGGTTCCAATGCATGTAACATCACTTGATGGTCAAGTGTCCAACCATGTAATATTACAATTGGAAATCCTTCTCCAATGACTTTATGGTAAATTGACATGTATTTTTCCCCTTTCCTATCCTTCAATATTTTATCACAATTTTAGCAAAATTCTTTGTTCCACTGAATTTGGTATCACCGTAAACTGTCATAAATAACAGTTCAATTACTTCGAAAACACAAAAAAACCAAAGGTCTACAACCTTTGGTTTCTTAGATGCGGCCGAGAGGACTTGAACCTCCACGGGTTATTCACCCACTAGGCCCTCAACCTAGAAAATTTGTAACATCACTTACGAAAAGTTGATTACATTACATTTTTTTGTTTTCTTTATATTTAATTAGACTTTTTAACATTAATCCAGGACATTCTCAGGTCAACTGATGTTTCTTCATTTTTCTATATTGAATTACAAAAATAAAGAAGTGAAATAAAAATGGGCAAGCATGATCAAAGTTAATTAAATAAATCCATTCTATCAAATAATGCAATTTGTTCCGGTTGCTTCGGCAATTCATTACTTAAATAGTCTAAGAATCTTTCTAAAGTATACACTTCAGCATATTCGGATAAGATAGCATGCGCCATCTTTTTATAATCAAAACTGAGCGTTCTTATTAAAATTCTTTCATTAGATAAAAATATCTATCTCAAACAAAAAAAGTCCACTTATTTACGGTGAGTGGACAGATTTATTTAGAAGTCATAAAAAACAAAAATACCAAAGGTCTACAACCCTCGCTATCATTGATGCGGCCGAGAGAACTTGAATTCAAATGAATAATACTCCCAGTAAAAATTTTAAAAAATTCACCTTTTAGAACGATGCTAAATACTCATCTATTGCTCTCAAAGCTTTCTCTTCTCCTCCAGATTCTTTAAAGCTTACACTTAACTTTCTAACATTCTCTCGATATGAAGGGTTAGAAAGTATAAGATCAACAGCTTCTTTTAACCTTGGTACACTGACCTCATTTGGATGAATTGTATAGCCAGCTTGAAGTTCTTCCAGCCGTTTGGCGATCATTGGCTGATCATTAGCTTGAGGGATCACAATAAGGGGCACTTCATAATGGACAGCCTCACTCGTGCTATTCATTCCACCATGCGTAATAAAGACGTCTGTATGCTGCAAGACATCCAGCTGTGGTACATAGTGACGAACAATGAAATTCTCTGGGAAGGGCTCTAATTTAGAGATTTTCGTATTATCTCCAATTGAAAATACTACTTTACCTTTAAAATCTCTAAATGCCTCCATACAAGTTTTGAAAAAGGGCTCTCCACCCAAAAAAAGAGTACCCATCGATACATAAATGACTTTCTGGGCTTTTAATTCATCTAATGATAAATTGTTGGTTTGCTTGCGTTTCGTGATAGTTGGCCCAATAAAGATATAAGAATCGTTTATATGTTCGCTATTTGGCTGGAACTCTCTACTGGTATAGACGATATTCAAATCAGCTGTATTCATAAGAAATTGAAAAGGATGCTTCACCTTAACATTGAAGCTGTGCTCTATTTTCTTTATTAACATTTCATTTTCCCTCTCCACTTCTGAAGACGAGCTGAGTGATACAGAGCTGTTTTCTAACGTTGTTAAGAATTGTTCTTCAGGAACAACAAACGACGATGATGAAGAAATGGCTGGAATATTTAAGTATTCTTTGACCAATAATCCTGCACCGAACGTATCATAGTACACATAATCAAACGTAATGGATTGAGCAAGCTCCTGAACGATCGTTAAAATATCAATAGAAATCCTTAAATGGACTTGCACGAATTCATGAATGCTTGTGTTTTGAGGTGTCCGTCCCTTAAGGTAATTTGGGTGGAGATATGTTTTCGCGCCCAAAGCTTCAATTCGTTCCTTAAACTCTTCTGTTGTAACATAATAAACCGTATCTCCCCGATTAATTAATGCTTTCACTATGCCAAGAGTTGGGTTAACATGCCCCTCCCCTGGAAAATTGATCATTAATACATTCATAAGTCATACTCCTCCCTAATGAAACGAGCCTAAAAGATATACACTTTTAATTAAAAAGATTAATGTTAAATTTTTCATTCAGTATCTTGACATACTGATCTTCATTCAAAACCTTCTTCGTTTTTTTACCGTTTTTAATTTTGATGAATTTTTCTTTTGTTAACGTAATATGTCCATCTTCTATTATTTTTACAGCGAGAAGGTTTTTATTAAACGGTGATTTTTTATTTTTTGCTATGGTTTCTTGCATCTCATTTAACTCTATTTCTGATATCTCGTTCAGATTAAAAGCATATCCTAGTTTCCATTCTCCATATTCTAATGTATTTTTTTCTTGCATTTCAAAAACATAGGACCCTTTTTCAGTGTTCAGTTTTCTTACTCGATAATTTCTAACGGGAGACTGTACAACCTCACCTGTAAAAGGAACTGGTGAAAGAGGAAGAAATGATGCAAAACCCGAATCAATTAGATGCATTCTGTGATGGTATGTTAACATAATAGCTACATGTGTATGATCAATTGACCAGTTCTCTGATGAATGATCATATACTGTTGCTGATATTAATTGAACATCAAATCCACAATCTTTAAGGAAGTAGTATAAGAGTGGATTTATCTCATAACATAAACCGCCTCGATGATGATCTAAAAGTTTCTTTTGAAGATTTTCTTTAGAAATGACTCTATAATTTTTATAGATGACATCTATATTTTCAAAAGGAATACTCCTCGCAAAAGATTGAAGGAGATCAGGTAAATCTTCAAACTGTATGACCCTTTTTGATTCTAAATCTACTCTTGAAAAAATACGCTCCCTTAATGACGACACCAGATAACCTCCATTTTACATTTAAGTATATTATTATCATTTACCAACCTTTATTTTAAGTTGAATAAAGATGATTTTCAATTTTCTTACTCAAAATCGCTTCTTTATATGTTCACTAAACTTTACTTGAACAAGTTTTACTTTATAGTCAGAGAGCCTTGGTTATCATTAAATTCAATACTCTAGTTTCTTCAGGCTCACATTTCACAACCAAACAAATGGATGACCATTCGTGATGATGTTATTTCACTGGTACTCCCACTCCTAAAGAGCCAACTTGTCTCGTCAGTTTCCATCCCAAGAGGATAATAATCAAGCCTAGAGTGATAAGCAGATACAATGTAGGAACAAAACTTCCTAAATAATCATGCAGGAACCCAATGATAAATGGACCCACTGCACCTATCATATATCCAATTGCTTGAGTCATTGCTGACCAGGTGCTTGCTTCAATTGGTGAAGCTGTCTTATCGATTGGTAATAATAAAGTGAGTGAAACAAGTCCCCCACTGCCTATTCCGAGACATATGCTCGCAACAATAGGTGTGATGTTTGTAAAGCATAACAGTGATAAACCAATCATCACGCTGAGTGTGAAAAATGTAATCCAAAATCTTCTGCTTGGCATTACCTTTAAGAGACTAGGCAAGAAAAGGGTGGCCGGCAGCTGTGCGAGCATGGTTATAGTACCAATAAGACCACCAAATGCCGCAGTTTCTCCTTTTTCCTCTACAATTGCTGGCAGCCAAGCTGCAAAACAATAAAACAGTAGAATGACAAGACCAACAAAACAAGTTAATAGCCAGGCTTCTTTATTCTTTAAAGGCAAGGACGCACGAATCTTTTTGGACGATTTATGGGTGTGTTTTTGAGCTTGCTTAGTAACCAAGAACCAAAGTGGAAGTGCGACTAGAGCAAAAATACTCCAGAAGGCTAATCCGTTTTTCCATGAATCATTTAGCATGTGTTGCAGCGGTGTCGTCAGTCCAATTGAAATAGATGCACCAACGACCATTGATGTAGAATAGATGCCTATCATAGAAGCAGCATTCTCTGGAAAGTAGCTTTTGATAAAACCTGAAAGTAAAGGACTGACAATTCCGATTCCCGCACCAATAAACAAAGCCGTTATCAATAGATTTACGGAAGAATTTGAAAAGACACGTAAAAGTGTTGCAACTCCTATCAAGGCGATAAAAAAGGTAATAATTTTCTCTGATTGATAGCGACTGGCCAATCGGCCTGCAAATAATGAACAAAAACCAAAACAAATTAAAGGAATAGACGTGAGTAAGCTTGCTGACATCGAACTCATGCTTAGTTCCTCCGTTATTCCATTTAGAACTGGGCTAACTGACGTGATACCCGGTCTCAGATTAAATGCAGCTAATATAAGTGCAAATAGAAATAATCTATTACGATTGATCATACTTGTTACCTCCGATACGTTTCTTGATGCGCAATCCTTTTTAATGGTACATGAAGTCATTACATAAATAAAATGCATATTAATTATATAAGAGATAACAAAAATGATATGCATTTCAAAATAAAATCAGTCTGTTTTTATGTAATATAGATGAAAAAAGCCGAATTTCCCAATGTTTGGAATCTTCAGCTTTTAATAGTATTTTTACTTTTTCTATTCTTCAATTAGATAAAAATGTTCATCATATTTTATAAATCTGGCAGTGATAAGATTTCAATGGTTCGGAGCCTGATAAGGGATCTAGCTGATCTGTGCCTATTAACTGATTTACATTTGCACCTTCTACTGAGGATGGATCAAATTCAGCTAATTCTAGTTCATCACACTTATCCCACCAGCCTGCTTGGGTATAGACCGTACCCAAGGGTATACTTTGTGTCAGTCGAGCGACTGCCTTCATCCTGCCATGAGGAGATGCTAAATAAACCCATTCTCCTTCATTTAGGCTGTACACTTGAGCTGTTTGTGGATGGATTTCAACAAAAGGATCGGGATGCATTTTCCTTAGTCTTGCAATATTTCGATGCTGGCTATGACAAAAACCTTTTAATTTAAAAGAAGAAAGAACTAATGGAAAGTCTTTAGATTTTTTCTGATAATGCGGAACAGTTATTGGTTTCTCAAACTGGGGTAGTGGATCATACCCACGCTCTAACAAAAATTCAGAATAAATTTCTAGTTTACGCGTTGGAGTGGAGAAGCCACTGACTCCACCATTCTTATTTTCCGTATATTTACAATAATTCACGTTTAAGGGAATGGATATTCCTTCTAGCTGAGCTAAGAGTTGAGCTACGGTTACATTGAGAGGGCCAAGATAGTAATTAAACGCAGCCTCAATATCCCCATCCCAAAATTCTTCTTGATAACCCATTTCTAAAGCTAGGTCCATTATGATTTGTAGGTCAGGACGAGCTTCTCCAGGAGGCTTTGACATCGGAGGTTTGTATTGAATATGTTGCGCCGTTTGTAAATCCCCCTCAAAACCAGTCAACAAACTCGGTGACTCCCAAGCATGAGCAGCAGGTAAGACAATATCTGCAAACCTTGTCATTGGACTATGAAACAAATCGACATGGACATGAAATTCTAGTTTTTTCAAGGCTTCTATCATATTTTCACTTCCTGGGTTTTGAGTGACCATATTACCGCCAAAGCTTAACAATCCTCTTATCAGATAAGGAGATTTGTTCAATACAGCATCGGCAAAATCATATCCAGATGCGGATATTTTGGGAGCACCTAAGGGTCTCTGTTCTAATCCTAGACGTTTCTGCTGTTGTGAAAGTGGTATCAAATTTCCACCTTTAATTAAGCCTACTGGTAAAGATGGGAGGATAATGTTTCCCCCTTGCTTATCAAAACAACCAGTCAGACTATAAAGGATACATAATGCTCGATTGGTTGATGAACTATTTACATGCTGTTCTAAGCCATTCCATGAATAATAAGCGATCGGATTTACTTGGCATAATAATTCCCCCAGTTCCGTTAACTTCTCAGCTGGAACACCCGTGATGTTTTCTACATGTTCAATCGTAAAAGAAGAAACTCTTTTCATTAATTGTGAAAATACGGTTTCCGAAGAAACGTCCTCATTTTCATATTCACCTGTAAGCACTATTTGTTCTGACCATATCTCAGGATCTTCTAAAGTATTAATTTTAAATGGTTTCTGCTTGTGATGAAGAGTTAAAAATTCATTCGACTGATGATTTTCAGGTCGAAGGAATTTCCCTGTATGCTTATCGACTAAGAAAGGGGCATTTGTCCAGTTGAGTAAAAATTGATCGTCATATGATTGATTCTTAATCAAAAACTGAATACAACCTAATATTAAAGCAATATCAGTTCCATGATTCGGCGCAATCCACAAATCTGCCGCTCCAGCTGTCGTTGTTCGACGTGGATCAATGACCACTAGTTTACTTCCCCTTTTTCGTGCTGCCATCAGTCTTTTCCAAGTCTGTAGATTCGTATCTGCTGGATTATGTCCCCATATTAATATCAAGTTGGCATGTTCAAAGTCAGGTTGAGGCAACCCAACACCATAAGTGTATTTTGATCCCTCGTCCCTTGCCCATTGGCAGACATTTGTATGGGATATATAGTTGGGGGTACCATAAAGATTCATCAATCGCTGCAAATATGGGCCCCAGTTAAAACTTCCACTCGCACCAACAGTTGGATAAGTGTATGAAACAGTTTCCGCCCCTGTTTCTGAACGAATCTGTTTGAGCCTATCAGTAATGGTTCGAAAGGCTTCTTGCCATGTGATTCTTTCCCATACAGGGTCTTGTCCCTTTAGATTAGTTCTTTTTAAAGGGAACAGAATACGATCAGGATGATTGACTATTTGAGGGGCTGCGGCTCCTTTTGGACAGATTCCTCCATTCGGATGATTTTTGTCAGGAATCACCTTTATTAACTGATCATTTTTCGTAATGGATATAACTCCACATTTTGAAACGCATTGTGAACAAAATCCCGATCTCCTTTTTTCACTAGTACTCATCATACTTCTCTCCTTTTTCAGGCTGAAGTCATTAGTTAAAATCCAGGAATTTTTCCGGGCCAATGATGATGCATACAGCTTAAATACAGATTTCCCGTCATTCTAAGATAAAGAAAATACCTCTTCTAAATGCTGATCCGTCTTCTCAAATATTTTCTCTATATCCGGCTTGAGAGCCGAATGATTTGAAAGTGTTTTCAGAGGTTTCATTCCTATAAATTGCTGTGCTTTATGCATTGCAAATAGTATCTCATCTACTTCTCTTCCCTCAAAGAAAGGCTGCTCAGCTGGATTATTGAAAATCCATTCACCTGCACCCCAAGTAACAGAAAGCATGTATTGACGACCTTTTAATAAACCGCCTTCACCATAAATTTCTGTTCCTTTATAAAAAATTCCATGTTCATATACCGTGTCCATGTACTTTTTAAATGCAGCCGGGTAGTGATACCAATAAACAGGTGTTTGAATGATAACCATATCAGCCCATATAAACTTGTCCTGTTCTTCTTTTATTTCATAACCGCTATCCACATTTGTCGTTTTGACTTGATAAAATGGGCTTAACTTGTCTACCATTCTTTTTGTTAACGTTTGATTTAATTGGCCTTTTGCCATCTCATGATATTCATGAGCATTAATGATTAAAATATTTTTCATTATGATCCTCCTCCAAAAATTTAAATCCAAATTCATGTATTGTTTAATAAAAATAAAATATGATAACGAACTCACTTTCCGGTTGATTTCTTGAATTTATATTTACTATTATGATACATTAAGTTCCAACATAATTAAAATGCATATTAATTATATAGGAGATAACGAAAACGCTATGAATAGATCACAAATTCAACTGATTGTCCAAATATCAGAAACAAGAAGTTTCACAAAAGCTGGTGAGGAATTACACATGACACAGCCTGCGGTAAGCCGCGCTGTAGCAACTATTGAAGCAGAATTAGGAACAAAACTAATCATGAGAAATAAAAAGAATCGGTTGTTCTTTACTGACGTAGGAGAACGTGTCTTAATTATTTTCAGAAATATCCTGAGTGATTTGCAGAAGGTAGATGAATTAATTGCAGCTGAACAGGGGTTAGAGATTGGAAAAGTTCATATTGGGGCTTATCCAACGGCATGTACAAGATTTATCCCTAAGATTATACGAACAATGGAAGATCAATATCCAGGCCTTGAAGTCAAGATTTCAGAAGGAAGTGTAGTTCAAGTCAAAGAATGGTTACGTTCTAAAACGGTGGATGTAGGAATGATTATTCCACCTGAAGAAGATTTTGATATCGTGCCTTTAATGAAAGATCAATTAATTGTCATTATGCACTCGAGTCATCCTTTATATCAAAAAGACACAATCGGTATTCCTGACTTACAACATGAAGACATCATCATTGGAAGAGGGGGTTATGAGCTTCAAATTCTCTCTTTATTTAAAGATTTAAATTTGAAACCTAAGATTAGGTTTGTCATTGATTACATCGACACAGCATTATGTATGGTACAAGAAGGGTTAGGGATTACAATTACAACGAAAAAAAACATATTATCCCTACCTGAAGATGTGGTTTTTCGTGAATTGAAGCCAAACACATATAGAGACATCGGTATAGCTGTTCCAAATATGAAGGATATCTCTAAGGCTACAGAAGTCTTTATTCAAACGGCTTGTTCTCTTTTTAAGAGCTAGATTGACTTCAAAAGGGTATGGCTGCAATTGAACGACACTCTATAAAAATATAATTTCAAACAAATAAGTCCACTTACTTAAGGTAAGTGGACTTATTTTGGACAGATTCATTTAGAAGTTATATAAAATAAAAATACCAAAGGTCTACAACCCTTGGTATCATTGATGCGGCCGAGAGGACTTGAACCTCCACGGGTTATTCACCCACTAGGCCCTCAACCTAGCGCGTCTGCCATTCCGCCACGACCGCGTGTATGATGTGCTCATATATTCATAAGTGCACTGTTTGAAAAACAATGCGGGTGAAGGGACTTGAACCCCCACGTCATAAAGACACTAGATCCTAAGTCTAGCGCGTCTGCCAATTCCGCCACACCCGCGTGACAATGGTGAGCCATGAAGGACTCGAACCTTCGACCCTCTGATTAAAAGTCAGATGCTCTACCAACTGAGCTAATGGCTCATCTGCTATGCAGAAAAACATATAAAAAAATGGCTGGGCTAGCTGGATTCGAACCAACGCATGACGGAGTCAAAGTCCGTTGCCTTACCGCTTGGCTATAGCCCAACGAATCAAAAAAACAAAACATGACCCGTACGGGATTCGAACCCGTGTTACCGCCGTGAAAGGGCGGTGTCTTAACCGCTTGACCAACGGGCCATAAAATAATGGCGGAGAAGGAGGGATTTGAACCCTCGCGCCGCTCGCGCGACCTACACCCTTAGCAGGGGCGCCTCTTCAGCCACTTGAGTACTTCTCCATTATGGCTCCGCAGGTAGGACTCGAACCTACGACCGATCGGTTAACAGCCGATAGCTCTACCACTGAGCTACTGCGGAATAATAAGACATGTTTCATTATATATATGCCAGAAAAATGTGTCAAGAATTTTTAAGCGTTTCATCCCTGCTTCATTTGCGACGGCTTTTATAATTTAACATATACTAATATAACAGTCAAGCCTTTTTCCATGCCATTTGTTTACTTGGCATAAAGCCCCCGACCTCTTCACGTAGACCAAGGGCCTAAATCCAGCCTTCCATGAGATTAAGACAGATGAAACTTTCTCATCCATTTATAAAAAGTACTTCTTGGCACTCCTGCTAACCTCGCTGCTTCTGACACATGACCTTTTGTTTTATGCAGTGCTTCTATCACTGTTTGCTTTTGAATGCGTTCCCTGAATGTGAGTTCTTTTGGAGTTTCAGTACACTCTGCTGGATGCAGCTTCTGCTTTTTCTGATCAATCGCCTCTAATACTGAAGCATATTGCGATTCACCAATCCATCCGCCTTGCGGAAAGAGGACCCTTAGATGTTCAAATAGGTTAAAAAGCTCTCGTATGTTTCCTGGCCAATGATACTCCAGTAATTTCTGAAAAAATGATTCAGGAAACGCCGCATGCCAGTGGTGCTTCTTTTGGTAATAGCGATATAAATCATGAATGTCTTCTTTTCTTTCTCTAAGCGGCGGGATGTTGATTGGATAGACATGAAGACGGTAATACAAGTCTTCTCGTATTTTTCCTTCCTTCAGCAGTTCGTTCATATTACGGTGTGTCGCTGTAATGATTCTAATATCCAAAGGGGTTTCGTGTGTCCCGCCGAGCGGTACGACTTTCCTTTCTTCTATCACCCTAAGAAGCGCTACTTGCATCGCATATGGGATTTCGCCAATTTCGTCTAAAAAGAGTGTTCCTTTATGAGCTTGTTCAAATTTCCCTTTAGCTCCATGACGTTTTGCCCCTGTAAAAGCCCCTTCAGCATAGCCAAATAATTCGCTTTCTAAAAGGCTTTCAGGAATGGCTCCGCAATTAACAGCAATAAACGGTCCTTTATGCCTTTCACTGGCAGAGTGAATAGCTCTAGCGGTCAGTTCCTTTCCTGTACCTGTTTCTCCCCAAATATATACATTTGCATCTGTTTGTGCCGCTCGTTTCATTTCGCTGAGCGTCTGTTGAAATACCTTACTTGTTCCGGATTCCCCGGGAAATTGAGCAAAAGAAACGGTTATGCTGCTTTTCGTTGCTTCTTCAAGGGAAAGGGATATGCCTAGCATCTTTCCATCGTGCTCTGATTGAATGATCTGTTTCCCTCTGATAACAAATGGATGATCCTTAAGCCGCTCGACATCCATTCCATACCAGTCTGAAAATCGTTCTCTAATCGACCTGCTGGCAGAAACAATTTGCATTTTTTCATTACAGACCACATACGGTTTGTCTACTTCCACCTGCTGGAGACAGTGAGTGATTAGCTCCATCTCCCTCCTTTTTTGCTGGACTTGAATTTCTCTCTCGATGGCATAAGCAACCGTTGATGCCATTCCAAGCATAAAAGGGTGCTTGTTATCCGTCATACAGGAGATGTCAATCACCCCTATGATTGTACCGTCTACATCGCGAATAGGGGCGGCTGAACAACTCCAATGGTGAGAGGCGATAGAAAAATGCTCAGTTCCATTGATCGTCACCGCTTCTCCGATGACGAGTGCCGTTCCGATCGCATTTGTCCCTACATCAGTTTCGGTCCAGCGTGAACCCTCCATAAAATTTATTCTTCTTGCTTCCACCATCGTTCTTTCGCTTCCTGTCAGACTTAGCACATAACCGTCTGCATCGATGAGTAAGGCCAGCATGTCAGATTCTTTTAATTGCTGACTGATTTTATTTAAGTAAGGGAGAGCCGCATTTAGGAATAATGAATATTTCTTTTTTTGGGCACTGAATCTTTCCTTTTCTAACAACGACTGTCCTTTATCTAAATACGGATTCACATTTGCCTGTTTACACCTGTGCCATGATTCCACCACTCTCTTATTCAGACGAGACTGATCAAGCAAACCTTCACGAACAAAACGTTTCCACGTATTTAAATAACAAGGCGTCGGATTCATTCCATCCTCTCCTCTAGGGGCTTTTTATTCATTATAGATAATTATAAAAGCGCTTTCAATTATCATTAGCTAACCCAAGAAGTCAATCGGATAGAAAAGAAGCCTTTTTCAGCAGTGTACCGCTCGTCCAATGGTTTGCAGCAAGGCTTCGTGTATCGCCTCTGAAAGTGTCGGATGTGCCGCAATAAACTGCTCTAAAGTATCAGCGGTCAGCTCTGTATGCATCATCACCGCCGCTTGTCCAATCAGTTCTGTTGCATTTGGTCCGATGATTGAAACACCTAATATTTCTTGATATTGCGGTTCTACAATGACCTTTACGTGACCGGCTGGTTGATTTAAGATTAATGCTTTTCCATTTGCAGAAAATGCACATGTCCCTATCCGAATCTCCTCATATTGTTTTCTAGCACTCTCTTCATTTAACCCAACACTGGCGATTTCTGGAGAAGTGTAGATGCACCTCGGAATTACTTGCTCATTGACCTTTACATGTTCTCCTGATGCATGGGATGCCGCAACCGTTCCTTCATGAAAAGCAGCATGAGCAAGCTGGACCCCACCTGTTACATCACCGCACGCATAGATATGCGGGTGATTGGTTTGCATATGTTCATTGACGTAGATGCCGTTTCTATCAAAATCAATACCAACCTGATCAAGATTCAATTCTCCAAGCTGCGGATTTCTGCCAATGGCCACTAAGCAAAGATCCGACTGGATTTCACACCGCTCTCCTTGATTATTCTCCACCACTACTTTTCTTGAAGAGGAATCAAGCTGTTTGACTGCGGCGGACGTCAAAATGTCTACACCCGTTTCTTCGAGTTGCTCGTGAAGACATTGTGCTGTATCACGATCTTCTTCAGGTAAAATGTGTACTGCCCGTTCAACCATGACAACCTTTGATCCCATTCTGCTAAAGATGCTCGCAAACTCACAGCCGATCACCCCGCCCCCAATGATGCAAAGCGAATCTTGTATCGAAGAAAGTGACATGGCATCCTTGCTGTGAATGATCCATTCGCCATCAAAAGGTGCAAAAGGTAAAGCAGCAGGCGCTGCCCCTGATGCAATAATGATTTGTTTTGCTTGAATGATGTCAGACTTCCCTTCACTTTCTATCAATAGCTCATGTGCTGATAGAAATGAAGCCTTCCCATTCACCACGGTAACTTTGTTTTTATTCATCAAGTAGCGAACACCATCAGTGAGCTGCTTGACGACAGACTGCTTCCGTTTTTGGACAGCATTCCATTGGATGATAGGCTCATGTTCTGGAAGCTCAATTCCAAAATGTCCAGCCGATTTCACATGCTCATACATATCGGCGCTTTGCAAAAGTGCTTTGGTCGGAATACAGCCTTCATTGAGGCAGGTTCCTCCCAGCTGACCTTGATCAATTAACACAACCTCCCTGCCGAAACGGGCGGCTGTTATGGCCGCCACATAACCTGCTGGTCCGCCTCCTATAATGACCAGTGTCATGGTACGTTCACCTCCTTCCTATAAAAGAGTGGATATTGGTTCTTCTAAATGTGCTTTGACCGTTGATAAAAATGCGGACGCCGGCGCTCCATCCAGCACGCGGTGATCAAACGTAAGACTGAGAGGCAGGATGGTCCCTTTGCACAATTCATCCTCTTGATAAACCGGGGTGTCATACATTGTGCCGACACCAAGGATACCCGCTTCCGGCGGATTCAAAATTGGTGTGAAATGCTCTACACCATAGGCTCCAAGATTGGTCAATGTAAAGGTCGAACCTTGGATTTCATCATGGAGAAGCTTTCCTTCACGTGCTTTTTGGCCATACAATTTAATGCTCTTCGCTAGCTCTATCAGCGTTAACCGCTCCGCATGCTGAATGACCGGTACAGCCAATCCGTTATCTAACGCAGCAGCAATCCCAAGATGAACATTCTCAAAGGTTTCCAAAACTCCGTTATGATATTGACTGTTCATCGCAGGATGTTCTAACAACGAAAGGATCGCTGCTTTGGCTACAAAATCGGTGATGGTCAACTTTGTATCGTAACGTGCTATGGCTGTTTCATTTAGCTGTTGTTGTAAGTTTGTAAGTTGTGTCACGTCCGCTTTCATCGTAATGGTTAATTGTGCACTTGTTTGCAGGCTTTCCATCATTCTTGAGGCAATTGTTTTCCGCATCATGTTAATAGGCTGATGCTCTGTCTCATTTTGTTTTTTCTCTTCCCGTTCAGGAAGCGCATGAAGCACATCCTCTTTTGTAATTCTTCCACCTGGTCCTGTCCCCACGAGCGTATCAATGTCTAGGTTTGCGCTATTCGCCATTTTACGGGCAACAGGTGAGATTTTCTTTCTCTCTTTCTTTGGTTTTGACTGGTTGTCTCTAGCTTTCTTTTCCTCCACTGGTTCATTTCCTTCACCGATATAGCAGATGACCGTGCCAGGCGGTACACCTTCTCCCTCTGACACTTTTATATCCAATATGGTTCCTTCAGCAGGTGATTCGATCTCCATTTCAATTTTTTCGGAGTTGATGCTTGCAATGCTTTCCCCTTTATTTACGGTCTCACCAACCTCCTTATTCCAGACAGATACCGTTCCTTCTTTCATCGACATGCCCAATTTAGGCATCACAACTTCGACAGCCATCTCCCTCTCTCCTTTCTTCAGTTCAAGATCTTCTCATGACTCTTGCCAATCATCTCTAATACGGTGTTCACAACTTTATCAGGTGTTGGTAGATATATATCTTCAAGAGGTGGTGAAAATGGTACCGGTGTATGAGGAGCCGTCACTTTTTTGATTGGAGCATCAAGTAAATCAAATCCTTTATCTGCAATCAAAGAAGAGATATCTGCGGCAATTCCGCACCTTGGATTTGCTTCATCGACAATGACAAGACGATTTGTTTTTTCTACTGAAGTCAGAATGGCCTCTTCATCGAGCGGCGACAAGCTTCTTGGATCAATCACTTCCGCTTCAATACCTTGAGCAGCTAACTCTTCTGCTGCTTCGAGTGCTGTATGCACTTGTTTGCCTACTGCAAAGATTGTTACATCAGATCCTTCTCTCTTCACATCTGCTTTCCCAAGTGGCAGTGTGTAATACCTTTCCGGCACATCTCCTGTGATATTGTAAAGCGTCTTGTCTTCAAAAAAGATGACAGGGTCCTGATCCTCGATCGCTGCCAGCAGCAGCCCTTTGGCATCATATGGTGAAGAAGGCACAACTACTTTCAAACCAGGGATGCTTGTAAATAGTGCATACAAACTTTGCGAATGCTGGGCAGCTGCTCTAAAACCCGCCCCATGTGTCGTTCTAATTGTGATTGGCACCTCTGCTTTTCCGCCAAACATGTATCGAAATTTTGCGCCTTGATTCAGGACTTGGTCCAGACAAGTACCGATAAAATCATTAAACATAAGCTCCGCAATTGGTCTTAGCCCTGTTGACGCAGCTGCCATAGCCGCACCAACATAGCCAGCTTCACTAATCGGTGTGTCAAGGACACGCTCACGTCCAAATTCCTGTACGATTCCTTTCGTTACACCAAGAACACCGCCCCATGCTTCATCATCCTGTAAGTGATCTACATGAGCGCCTCCCGCAACATCTTCTCCCATTAAAATGACATCTTCGTCTCTTCTCATCGCCATTTTAATCGCTTCATTCAAAGCACTAGACATGCTGATTTCTCTTGTCATTTCCCTCTCCCCTTTCTGATTTATTGATACGAAACATACACGTCGGTCAATAATTCGGATTGATCTGGATATTCACTTTCTTCACTGAATCTAACAGCTTCATCTATCGCTTCTGCTACAGCCGCTTCAATACTTGATATCTCTTGATCCGTCAGCAGCTGCTCCTTTAATAATTCATTTTTAAAAAGAGTGATGGCATCTTTCTCTTCTTGGTGTTCTGTTTTTTCTTGGTTTGTTTTGTAGCGCTGGGCGTCCCCTTCAAAATGACCATAATTCCGATATGTCATGCATTCAATCAATGTCGGACCTTCTCCATTTTTTGCTCGTTCTATCGCTTGTTCTGCTGCTTGATAAACGGCTGTCACATCTTTTCCATCTACTTGAATACCCGGAATACCATAACTGGCGGCTCGATCCACAATCGATTTGCAGCTTGAAGCATAGGAAAATGGGGTCGCTTCCCCGTAACCATTGTTTTCTGCGATGAAAATGACTGGCAGTTTCCAGATAGCGGCGAGGTTGATTCCTTCGTGAAAAGTCCCTTGATTGTTTGCACCATCCCCAAAAAAGCAAACGCTTACATTATCTGTTTTTTTATATTTAGCTGTGAGGGCTGCCCCGCACGCAAGTGGAAAGCCGCCTCCAACAATTCCGTTGGCACCTAGCATTCCTTTATCAAAATCTGCAATGTGCATAGATCCACCTTTTCCTTTGCAAAGACCTGTGGCTTTTCCATAGATTTCTGCCATCATTCCTTTTAGATCACAGCCCTTCGCGATACAATGACCGTGGCCGCGGTGTGTACTTGTAATACTGTCTTGTTCATTCAGATGAGCGCAGACTCCGACAGCAACAGCTTCTTCACCAGCATAAAGATGGACAAAACCTGGCAAGATCCCTTTTGTAAAAAGCGTGTGTACTTGATCTTCAAATTGGCGAATTTCCTGCATTTTTTGATACATCCAAACGGCTTTTTCTTTTGTGAGTGCCATTTCCATGATAAAACCTCCTATCTTTTTTGCTTGCACTTCTATACAAGCAAAAAGCGTGCCAACATCATGGCACTTGAAAGCTTAGGCTTTGAGCGATTCACATCGATCAAAAAAGAGACAAAATGAGACTTGCGTCTCTATTTGTCTCAATGTGTCTACTTCATCTCACAAAAAAAAAGCATCCTCTAAAGGAATGCTTATCACTCTGAACCGATTGTACGCTGCCACTTTAATTTTCCTTTGCAGACGCCGCACACATAACGAGAGGTATCAAACCGTCTTTTCCTGATAAAATACTGACCGCATCCTGTGCAGACATATTCATGCCGCTTCTGTACACGCCGTTTATTTTGTACGGTCTTTAGCGGTGTACAAAAACGCGGGGCTCCTACTTGTTTTAATAACTCTTTAAAGGAATGGTCACGATGCTGATAGCCTTTTCCCTCAAGATGCAGATGATAATGACACAGCTCATGCTTAATGATCCCGATTAATTCTTCTCGTCCATGTTCCTCTAGGTATCGGCGGTTCAGTTCGATATTGTGTGTACCAAGTAAATATCGCCCGCCTGTCGTTTTGAGACGGTCATTAAAAACAGCCTGATGGCGGAATGCCTTACCAAAGAAATGCTCAGAAATATGCTCTGTTAACTGCTGTAACTCGCTCTCCTTCAATCAAGATCGTTCCTTTCTATAAAAACATCGAACAGGACAATTTCCCCTTTGCATACATTGAAGGTACATCCACTGTTTTGATCAAAGGAGGAATGGGCGATGCCCAACTGGCTGAAAAATCAGATGCAGAAGGCTTTTTTCGAAAAAAATCATTACCAAATCAAGTTGCTGAATCAATGCTGGTACTTCTACAGAAAAAAACATTCAGTCACATCAAGGCACACCCCATCCTAAGGTGCGCCTCGTTTTTTGTTTACTCTGGTTTCAGCATGGAGAGGGCAACGCGGCCTTTTACCTGATCAACGGAGTCCACCCATACAGTCACAATGTCACCAACTGATACAACGTCAAGCGGATGCTTCACAAAACGGCTGCTGAGTTTAGAAATATGGACAAGCCCGTCCTGTTTTACACCGATATCAACGAATGCGCCGAAGTCTACGACGTTTCTTACCGTTCCTTGCAGCTCCATTCCTTGCTTCAAGTCCTCCAATTTCAACACATCTGTTTTTAAAAGAGGTTTTGGTACTTCATCGCGCGGATCACGCTCAGGTCTTGTCAGCTGATCGATGATGTCCTGAAGTGTAATGATACCAATATCAAGCTGCTCTGCTGCTTCGTCCAGTTTGACCTCTGCGATTTTCTCCTTTAATTGCTCTGTGCCAAGATCATTTGGTGTCATCTTGATCATGCGTAAGAACTGTTTTGTTTCTTTATAGCTCTCTGGGTGAATGCCTGTCCGATCAAGTGGATCTTGTCCATCTGCGATGCGCAGGAAACCGATACACTGCTCATAAGTCTTTGCCCCAAGTCTTGGAATGTCCTTTAGCTCTTTTCTGCTTGTGAATCTTCCAATCTCTTCGCGGCGCTTGATGATATTCCCTGCGACGGCTTTTGAAAGACCTGACACATATTGCAGCAGCGCCTGTGAGGCCGTATTGACGTTCACACCGACTTGGTTGACGACCGTCTCTACCACGAAGGTTAACGAGCTGTTTAATTGTTTTTGGCTCACGTCATGCTGGTATTGGCCCACTCCGACAGACTTCGGATCAATTTTCACGAGCTCTGCTAAAGGATCTTGTAATCTTCGAGCAATGGATATAGCACTTCGTTCTTCGACTTGCAGGTCTGGAAACTCTTCTCGCGCCAGTGCAGACGCAGAGTATACACTTGCTCCTGCTTCATTCACAATCAAATAGGAGACCGGCTGATCCAGCTCTTGAATGAGGTCTGCAATGAATTGTTCGGTCTCTCTTGAGGCTGTTCCGTTTCCAATCGCAATGACTTCAATGTTAGATGATTGAATGATCTCTTTCACTTTTTGTTTCGCTTCCGCTTTTTTCTGTACAGGCGGGTGCGGGTAAATGACGCCTATATGATGGACTTTTCCTGTATCATCCACGACGGCTAATTTACAGCCTGTACGAAATGCAGGGTCCACTCCAAGTACACGTCTCCCTTTCATCGGCGGCTGAAGCAGTAGTTTTCTTAAGTTTTCAGCAAAAATATGAATCGCTTGTTCCTCTGCTTTTTCTGTCAGCTCTTTGCGTATTTCTCGTTCGATGGAAGGCTGAATGAGGCGTTTATACGCATCGTCAATTGCCGCTTCGATAAACGGTCTCGCCGTCGTCTGTTTGCCTTTTATGACTTGTTTGTCGAGATAGAAACGAATATTTTCAGCAGGTGGCTCGATGGCTGCCTTTAAGATGCCTTCTTTCTCTCCACGATTGACCGCTAGTACGCGGTGAGGCACTATCTTTTTGATGGGCTCTTGATAATCGTAATACATTTCATAGACATTTTTCTCATCGCTCTCGATGTCTTTTCCTGATGTGACCAGACTTCCCTTTTGGTACGTTTCGCTGCGAATCCATTTCCGCATATCAGGATCATCTGCCAGCTGTTCAGCAATGATGTGCTGCGCGCCTTCAAGTGCCTCTTCTACACTTGTTACTTCTTTTTCTTCGTTGATAAAAGAAGCGGCCTTCTTCTCGATCTCATCGTTTGGCAGCGTGAGTACATATTCAGCCAGCGGCTCGAGCCCTTTTGCTTTGGCTACATTTGCTTTTGTTTTACGTTTTTGTTTGAATGGCCGGTATAAATCTTCGACCTCTTGCAGTTTATGAGCCTGCTCAATTTTTTGTTTTAATTCATCCGTCAGTTTGTCTTGTTCTGCGATTAATCGGATGACTTCTTCTTTTCGGTTCATGACATTTTGGATATATGTATAGCGCTCTGAAATGGTTTGAATTTGCACCTCATCCAGTGAGCCTGTCTGCTCTTTCCGGTAACGGGCAATAAACGGGACGGTGTTGCCATCCTCTAAGAGCTTGATGACACTTTCAATTTGTTTTGTTGAAAGCTTTAATTCTGTTGCAATTTGTTTCAATAAAAAGTCAGATGTCTTCATACTTTGCATCCTCTCACTGTGTCTTCTCTTTTAGTGTATCAAAAAAATCGGCAAAACAGAAAAAAGGTCAGCTATTTTACGTGAGCTGACCAAGTACATAGGTGAGATCGTCCTTCTTGTCTTGTGTGTATGTTTCAAGTTGTTTGGCAATGTCTGCAACTGAATGACTATGCTTTAAACACATTCTCATGTTTGGCACATTCAATCCGTCTGAATACATAATGAATGTTGATCCTTTTTCGTAGGAATAGGTGTATGTTTTATATTTTCTAGGTTTCCCTGATAAGTATCCTGATGTCGGAAGTGGATAAATATAGTCGCCAGAAGGGGCATTCAAGATGAACCGAATATTACCAACCGAACAATAGGTAAATTGCTGCTGGGAAAAATTCACCTTTAAGATCGCAACTGTGGCTCCGCGTTTATTTTTCATCGCCTGATTGCATCTTTCGATGAGGGTCGTCATATCCTCATGTCCATATTCTTCGACAATTTCGCTGACTAAAGAAGATGATTCATTGGCGAACTGACCGCTGCCTAATCCGTCTGCCACAGCACAAATTAGTTCTTCATCATCTGCTTTAATAAAAAAACTGTCCCCGCAGCATGATTTCCCTTCTTTATTCGATTGATAGATAATGGCATTCACATGCTCGTGCTGTTCAATCTGCTTCATTACCCTAGCTCCATAGACGCATCTTCTGATAATGCATCTCGTAGCTTTTTAACTGCCTTCCGTTGCAGTCTCGATACATGCATTTGGGATATCCCTAGTAAATCGCCTGTTTCTTTCTGACTCTTATTTTGCAAATAAGTCAGGTTGATAATCTCTTTTTCTCGATCTGTCAGAACATGAAGCACACTCTCAAGCATCATTTTTTGGTTTACACGTTCGTAGCCCTCTTCTTGTGAGCCGACAACGTCTAAAATGGTGACTGTACTTCCTTCAGAATCAGCCTCTACGCCTTGGTCAACAGACAGTGCTTGATAGCTTTTGCCCATCTCCATGGTTTCCAGTACTTCTTCCTCTGTCACATCTAGGTACTCTGCAATTTCTTGGACTTTCGGTGATTTTTGCGTCTCTGTTGTTAGATGATCAACGGCCATCTTGATTCTTGGTCCAAGCTCTTTGATTCGCCTTGGTACATGGACACTCCATGTTTTATCTCGTAAAAAGCGTTTGATTTCCCCGATGATGGTTGGAATGGCAAAGGCTTCAAATGATTTACCGACGAGTGGGTCATATCGCTTAATAGCGCCAAGTAAACCAATCATTCCAACTTGTCTGAGATCCTCATGAAAGCTTTTTCCTTTTGAATACTTTTTTGCCAACATATCGACCAAGTTTGTATAGCATTCGACCAGCGTGAGCTGCGCCTGCTCATCTTGATTGGATTGATAGCTTTGGATAAGGCGATCCACTTCATCTTTAGTTAGTTTCATAGTTTTGGATGGTTGTGTCATGGTCAACTCGCTCCCTGTTTAAAAACTTTGTCATCGCAACGGTAACTCCGGAGTTTGCTTGCACCTCGACTTCATCCATCAATGTTTGCATTAAGTATAAACCAAGACCTCCTTCTGCCAATTGATCCACCGTATGAGCAGATGTGTAAGGCCCTAATCCTTCCTGCTTTTGCTTAAAGTCAAAGCTACCGCCTTTGTCAGCAACAATGATTTCTAGACGATCCTCATAGACAAGAAAGCGAACTGCTACCTCTCCATCTTCGCCGTATTCACCTTTGTAGGCATGCTGAACTGCATTTGTACAGGCCTCACTGACGGCAATTTTTAAGTCTTCAATCTCTTCGTAGGCATAACCCATTCGGCTTGCTACGCCTGAAAGAGTCAGGCGAATGATGCCTACGTATTCTGGTTTCGCTGGGATTTTCATCTCGATTAGATCTACTGATTCGTTCATTGTACCCCACCCTCTGTCTTTGCAGAAATGTCAATGATGTCCTTTAGTCCAGTAATTTCAAACAACCTTACAAGCCGTTCTGACAAGTTCTCAAGCTTTAGTGTTCCACCTGCTTTTTGAGCCGCTTTAAACAGCCCAACAAATACACCTAATCCTGTACTATCCATATACGTAACATCCTTCAAACAAATTTCAAGATGCTCTCCCGCCTCGGCTTTAGGCATGAGTGTTTCTCTTAGCTGAGGAGCAGAGTACACATCGATTTCTCCGCTGACACTAATTTTCGTTTTTTGATCTATTTGATGCTCTTTCACTGTCATATTCATTATGCATTCACCTCGAAATTCTTGTTTCCTAGAATTTTATATACCCGCATCTTCACTTTCTAAACCTTTCTTTTGAGCACAAGTAAAGTGAAGTCATCGTGAAGCTGAAAATCTTGTAGCTTGAGTAAGCTGGCATAGATGGCATCGACCATTTCCTGAGCTGAGTAGGATAGGTGCTCTGCTATAAGCGCTTTGATATCCTCCCGCTCTAAAAAGCCGTCCTCCGACTTAGATTCTGTGACACCATCAGAGAATAAGATCACCATATCTCCTACGTCCAAATGCTTCTCATACTGCTTATAATCAAAATCTGGTGCGATTCCAAGGACAAGCCCTTTTGCATCTAAATCGTAAAATTGGTTCTCTTTATTGCAATAGAAAAAGCCCGGCTCATGACCAGCCGATGCATATTTAAATTCATGCGTTTCTTTATTATAACTGCCATAAAACATGGTGATAAACATACTTGGGTCTACGTTTTGCTCGACAACACGATTAAGGGTTTTCAGCACTTTAGTTGGGCCGCTCCCTGACTCAGGCAAGGAATCCATCGCATATTTAATCATCGACATACAAAGCGCAGCTGGGATTCCCTTTCCAATGACATCTGCGATCGCAATATTAATCGTATCGTGATCCGTTACAAAATGGTAATAATCTCCACTCATCTGTTTTGCCGGTACACTGATCGCCCCAATATCGAACGTATCTCCTTCTGGAATTTTCGTTTCCAGAAGGGTTTGCTGAACATTTGCAGCAATTTCAATTTCAGATTTAATTTCTTGCTGGATGCCTCTAAGTGTTAAATGTTCCTGATAGGCAAGTCCGTACCCAATCATGACTTCAATTAAGAAGTCTAGTGAATGAAAAACATCTTCCGGCAAATCAGGGTAAAGCTCCTGAATCACTTTTCGGTGAACACTCACTATTTCTTCAGGAGGTATTTGATGCTCAATGGTTTTACGGCTAAATTTTTGAGCTTGATAAAGCGATGTTTCAGTTAAATCACTGATATAACGACTGAGCAGCTGATGGTACCGCTGCTCCATTACCTCCTTAAAATCCATGGTTTCCCTCCTAGCGAAGCCACTTAACAGCTTGTATCTCCGTTCCTTGTTCTGGTGCAGAATCTAATTTAAATTCATCCATCAGTCTTCTGACGCCCGGCAAGCCTGCTCCGAGTCCGCCTGATGTAGAAAATCCGTCTTCCATCACTTTACGTATATCCATGATGCCAGGCCCCTCATCGGCTGCGATGACCTTGAGTCCACGCTTTCCGCGCTCCATCACTTCTTCTATACAAATCTGACCTTTACCAGCGTATAAATAGATGTTTCGAGCTAATTCTGAAATGGCCGTCGTAATTCTTGCTTGGTCAACTGTTCCAAAACCAAGTTCTTTTGCAACATTGCGCCCCAATTGTCTTGCTGCGACTATATCCCATTCCGTCAATATTTTCACACAGGATTGGTCTTTCATATCTATTCCCCCAATTCCCGCTTCAGTGTCTCAAGCCCTTGTTCAAGATCTAGTGCTGTCTGAATTTCTTCCAGTGATATACCAAGTTCAATAAGCGTCACAGCGACTGCCGGCTGTATTCCTGTTAATACAACTTTTGCCCCCATGAGCTTGGACATGGTGATCACATCACCTAATACCTTTGCGATAAATGAATCAATCATATCGACAGATGTTAAGTCAATGACAACACCGTTTGCTCCTGTTTCATGAATTTTATTCAGTAAGTCTTCTTGAAAGTGAAGAGCTGTTTGATCATCAAGCTCCCACTGTATTGAAATCAGAAGACAGTTATATAGTTTTAAGATTGGAATCTTCGGGTGATTTCTCAATTGGTTATCCCTCCAATGAAACAATTTTTCGATTTGTCATTTCCAAAGCAGTTTGAATTCCTTTTTGAAGGGTATTCTTTGTTGTAACCTGTGATAAATCAATTCCAAGGTTAACGATCGTTTGGGCTATTTCTGGGCGAATACCGACAAGTAAACACTTCGCTCCTACTAATCTCACAGCCTCTGACGCTTGAATGATATGGTGGGCCACCATTGTGTCCACGACAGGTACACCCGTAATATCAATTAAGACGACCTGTGAGCGATGTTTGACAACACCATTGAGCAGGTTCTCCATAATTTTTTTCGCACGATCTGTATCAATTGTTCCAACAAGTGGCATGACGGTGATGTGCTCAAATACAGGAATTAGCGGGGCAGAAAGTTCCTGCAGCGCCATTTTTTGAAGGCTGACGGTTTTTTCCCATGAGATGGAGTACTGGTTTAAGATCTCGTTATGGATGGGTGTGATGAATCGATCGATTTGCCAAATGAGGTCATGACTTTCTTGTGTTGTATCTTTGTCATCGTTCATTTTTTCATATAAATGTGTACGGATTTCCGTTAGACCGTTTGCCAGTAACTTAAGTGATATACCCATTTGAACAATTTTTAAAGCAAAATTTTGCACTTTTTCTTCAAAATCCTCACTATACCCCTCTGAAAGAGATGTAATGATTAGTTGAACATATTCCGAACAGATGGTTTCATACATTTTGTCGTTCAGCATCATGTCCGTTTCTTTTTCTCCGAGTCGTTTTAAAATGTCCGTCCACTCTTTTTCTAATTCCTTTTGATGCTTTCTTGCAAAAGCTAACACGATATGATTCGACATGTTTTACCCCCTACTTACATTTAAAGCTCTTCTTTAGTCTTTCTTCATTATAACGTTAATAAAAATTGAACACAAAAAAAGTTGCTCCAGTAGAGCAACCATATCTCACCATATTAAAAATCAATAAGAGCCAAACTAACTTGTAAGGCTTCATCAACCTTCTCCATCATCTCATCATCAAGATGTGTGATTTTATCTGTCAATCTTTGTTTATCGATTGTACGAATCTGTTCCAAAAGAATGACAGAATCTCGTTCAAAGCCGTAGCGCTTTGCATTAATTTCGACGTGAGTCGGTAATTTCGCTTTTTGTATTTGGGCTGTTATGGCTGCGACGATAGCAGTCGGGCTAAAGCGATTTCCAATGTCATTTTGAATCACCAATACCGGGCGAACCCCGCCCTGCTCGGAGCCAACAACAGGAGATAAATCAGCAAAGTAAACATCACCGCGTTTAACAATCAAATGTTTAACCCCCGCTGACTAATCGCTCAACTGTATTCTCAGCCTCAAACTCTGCGTATTGTGCCTCTGAAGAGATATTCAGATTAATTTTCGCCATCTCCATGTAGCCGCGTCTCATCGATTCACGATTTTGTCGAATATTACGTTCACGAATATACGTTTTTGTCGCTCGGTAGATCAATTCATTTCTTGTTACCTTATCCTGCTCTGCTACTCGTTCGATCTCAGACATTAAAGCCTCCGGCAGTCGAATCTTCATTTCATTTGTTGCGCTGGATTCAGACAAAAAACATACACCTCCACAAAACTTACGGATACCGTATCGATCCATTCCAAGACTAATCATACCATTATTCAATGCACAAGCAAAGCTGTTTCATGATTTCTTTTTTAGATGATGATATTACGTTCGGCCACCCGTAAATCAAGATGATAATGGAGTTCCTCTTTCCCATTATACGCTTTTTTCCGAAAATCATACGGTATTTCCAAAATCTCTAAAAAAGGGAGAATGTTTACCCTACTTTTGTCGAATAAAAAAGAACGAAGTCAGTTTGACTATCGTTCTTTTGAATGTTGTTTATAAAAAACTTGGCCCGCCTTGAAGGAGCGGATTCCGCACATGCACTCTTTCGCCGTGCTCTAAATATACTCTTGGGACGCGGTGGCCAATCGAGCAAGTGACTTCATAGTTAATGGTTTCAAGCCTTTTTGCGATTTCATCGACTGATACCATGTCTTCTCCTTGCTGACCAATTAAAACGACCGGCTCCCCTACTGGAAGCTTGTCTTTCAGTTCAATCATGAATTGATCCATGCAAACCCTTCCTGCGATCTTCCGGCGCTTTCCGCCAACGAGCACTTCCGTTCCTGCCAGCTTCCTGATCCATCCATCTGCATAGCCGACTGGAACCGTGCCGATCCACGTATCTTGATTGGCTGTATACGTTGCCCCATAGCTGACACTCTCACCCTTTTGAATATGCTTTACATGGGCAAGCTTTGTATGAAGAGACATGGCTTCTTCGAGCTTGAAAGGCAATTCATCTTTGATTTCTTCAGACGGTGACAGCCCGTACATACTGATGCCGAAGCGAACCATATTAAACAAAACGTCTTTAAACCTTAAAGCTGCAGCACTGTTGGCGCAATGAACGAGCAGCTTGTCCGTATAAAGCGGCTCAAGCAGTGTTTGAAAGGTGTCGACCTGCCGATCAAAGTAGGCTTCATCCTTTTCATCTGCTGTCGCAAAGTGAGTAAATACGCCTTCCAGCTGTAAATAAGAGTGCTCGCTGACAAGCTTTTTCACTTCGTTCACTTGCTCTATCGTTTTCACACCTAATCGGTTCATTCCGCTGTCTATTTTCAAATGAAAACGTATCGGTTGTCCCATCTGCCCTTTCACCATTTTGGTGACGTCTCTCAGCCAATCGATGGAGTAAGCGGTCATGATGACATTGTATCGAACGGCGGCTTTGACATATTCCGGCGGTACAGCGCCGAGTACAAGTATTGGTGCTGTGATGCCTTTATTTCTTAAAGAAACGGCCTCATCTAAAAAGGCGACGGCTAATACGTCTGCTCCTGCTTTGAGGGCAGCTATTGCCACTTCTATATCTCCATGTCCATATGCATTGGCTTTCACCACAGCCATTAGTTGAACACTTTGACCGATATGATCTTTCATATGTGAAACATTATGCTTGATTGCTGATAAATTAATTTCTGCCCATGTGTCTCTATAAAAGGCATTTGTGTCCATCCGTCACACTTCCCTATTGAATGATTCAATCCCCTCATATGATACTAAAAATCAAGAATAAAGTGAAACAAATCAAAAAAATCAGCCCTTGCATAGGGCTGATTTTTCATTTCTAAGGCTCTCGCCTGAGGTATTTATTTAGCTGACTGGCCTTCTACACTCTTTGCAACCATCAAGAGCTCTTCCTTCGATAGATCACTTGAAGAAATCAAGTAGTCCACTCCGTCAGATGTCCATGAAAGGGATTGATCTGTAAGAACCCCAACTGTCATGCCAAGGTCGACTGGCTCACCGTTCATTGTCACAGGCGTAGATGCTTCAGCGACTCTCGCTTTTTCCTGAATAAGTGTGAAGGATTTCTTTCCGCCATACGTCATGACATAACGCTTCCCGGCATCTGTCATCATTTCTTTCTCTTCCATCTTTTTCACACCCTCTGGCATGTCAACTGGCGTTTTCACCGCAAAACTGTCAGATGGGTCTGCACTTGTGGCAACATCCATTTGAGAGAGTGTCATGTTTTTCTTCTCATCAAATGCATCTTTGCCAAAGGATTTATTGAATTCAAAGTGAGAGAATTCCACTTTCACCATTGGCTTTTTGTCGCTATCCAGCACTTTCACACTGGCAGGCGCCATCGTTTTTTTATGAAAGATAATCTCTTGGGTAGGCAGCATTTGGTTGTGCTGATAATTGGTTTTGGTTTCGAACACATACTTTGAATCTTTCGCTTTGAATTGAGCGGCACTGTCATTTTTAATGTCCTTCACGAGTGACTCAAATAAGTAGACCTGACTGCTATTATTCGGCCAATCACTGTGGAAACGGAAGCTCTTGTTCAATGAAGGTGTCAGCACAAACACACCATTGCCATTTCTTAAAATGACTTGACTCTGATCCTTTTTCGGATTTTCTAAATAGACACGGTAAAGTTCCGGCTTCTTGTACCAAATTTCTACTTGATACTCCTGCGGGTCATTTCCTGTCTCAATGGTCATTTTTGCTTTGGCTTTGTATGATGTCATTTCCTCTGCCTTTTTGTTTAAATCTCCAACGATATCCTGCTGAGATTTTTGACCGCATGCGGAGAGAATCAGTACAAAAAGGATTCCCGTTACAAGCAAAACAAAGCTTTTCCTCACCCTTTTCAACCCCTTCGTTAATTGTGTTAAAAGGAAGAAACCGCTTGTTTGACTTTAACAGTACGCCTCAAGAGTTAACTGCGTACCACGAACCATCAAAGCCTGTTAGCAACTCGCCCTTCCTTATCGCACTACCCAATATATGAAGGGGGGACAAACAATATGCAGACTAGCTTGACAACCTTTCAATTAAAACTTGTGCAGCAGCATATTCTTTCGTGTGAGTGATGGACACATGAACCTGGTCACCCTTCGTCTTTTCGCTTTTGATGAAGGGTTTTCCAAGTTCGTCTTTATGGATTTCCATATCATGAAAGCTTAAATGCCGGCCAATTCCCGTTCCGTATGCCTTAGCGAAAGCTTCCTTTGCTGCAAAACGTCCTGCCAAAAATTCCAGCTGCCTCTTTTCACTAAGTGCGTGAAAGATGTCTTGTTCACTTAACGTTAAAATCCGTTCTGGTAAACGAGGCTGTCTGCTAAGCACTCGCGCGAGCCGGTTGATCTCTACTATATCAATACCTATTCCTTTGATCATGAGGTACCTCCTATGATACTCGTACTAATTTGGATGTTCTCTTCATAAACGTGTTACTATAAACTTACCATTATCTAGTCAAAAGGGGTTTGTTATGTTTATTCGAACGGAGAGCTTTCAACAATTTATTAGATCGTATCCAATCGTCACAACGATCCTTGCTTTGCAATTTGGTCTATGGCTTATATTTGCGCTTCCTATCCCTCTTATACAGCTTGGTCACGACCATCTCGTCGGTTTCAATTATGGTGTAGCTACTGGAGAATGGTGGCGGCTCGTCACACCTATTTTCCTTCACGGAAGTCTGACCCATATTTTGTTCAATTCTATGTCTTTGTTCTTATTCGCTCCAGCGCTTGAGCATTTGCTTGGGAAGGTTCGATTTCTCATTATCTATCTTGATGCAGGGTTCATTGGCAATCTCGGAACCTATTGGGTGGAGCCTTTAGAGTATGTACATGTCGGCGCGTCTGGTGCGATCTTCGGTTTGTTTGGCGTTTATTTATACCTTGTTCTATTTAAACCGCATATGATGGACCGCGGCAATTCTCAGGTGATCTTAACAATTCTTGCCGTCTCTGTCATCATGACGTTCGTCAACTCGAACATCAATATCATGGCTCACTTATTTGGATTAATCGGCGGCATGCTCCTAGCACCTCTTACGCTATTTTTCCATTCAAAAAAAAGACGCTACTAACCTCATAAAAAAATGTCGATCACTCCTATGAACAGGAAGCGGATCGACATTTTTTGTTTAAGAAGATTTATTTTTTTCATACGAATACCAATCCATTACACGTGCTGCATCTTCTTCCTCAAGGTGATGCACACCAAAGGAATCAAGCAGCGCAGAGGATTTCACAAAGGTGTGAATACTCGCCACTCGGCCTTTCTTTTGGAAGAAAGATTGCGTCATCGTATAGTTTTGCATTCGTTTTCTCAAGACAATGCCAGTGGTTTTGCCAATGCCTCTTGATGTCAGTTGAATCAATGGATCTTTGATCTTATAGCCTGATTGTTTATAAGCTAAATAACCAAAAAACAAAGCAATAGGCAGCGGAATAAGTGCCAAATACCCCCATGGCGGAAAACGGACAGATAGGATTACGCCGACAAGTAATGGCACAAAGCCGAAAGAGATCAGGTAGCGCTTGAGCGAACGCTTTGGCACCTTTTTCAGTTCAGCTTCTGGCGCCAAATGATAATCATCTGTGAATTGAGATAGCAGTTCGTTGATTTTTTTCTTCCGAATCAGTGGAAATAAGACGGAAGAGGTTTCTTTTTCTGTAATAGAACCTCCTGCACTCACAAGCATCACCGTCGCAAAGCCAAAGGGTTCACGAAGAATATTTTCTTTGATTTTCACTGCTTGAATTCTCGCAAGCGGAATGGTCATTTGATGCCTCTCAATGAGCCCTCTTGTGATGATGATGTCTTTCCCTTTTCGTTTCGCGGTAAAATTCGCATATTGAAGGGCTGTTACCCCAACACTAAGAATCCAAGCAATCAATACGGCAATAAATATGAGAATCGCATAAATCTCAACACTCGCATGACTTAAAAAAGAAAACCGCTTGAGGAAACCGTCCAAAGGAAGAATTTCATCTATTTGTGTGTAAATGGCGAGGCACCCAGAAATAATGACTCCGATCCCACTGGAAGTGGTCGCAGCCAAAAGCAGCTCTGGTACACCCATTCGGTAGGAAACATTGATTTCTTTTTCTACAGGTTGCTGCGCTGTCAGAGGATCATGCGGGACATCCCCATTTTCATCCACTTCTTCTTGCTGCAAGCTTTTCTTCCGGTTGAAAATCGATTGCTTTAATTGTTCCGCTTCTGCTTTTGTAATCGCCGTCAGACTCACTTCCGGACCGTCTGTTCCGCCAGCTGTTTCGATTTGGACCCGCACCAAACCAAAAATCCGTTGGAAGATACCTTCACTTGTATTCACCGTTTGAATTCGCTCTAACGAAATATATTTTTTCTTTTTTGTGATGACGCCCGATTCTACGCGAAATTCATCCTCTTCCATCCGGTAGGTGAAGCGCCTCCATGCTAAAACGGTTAAAACAGCTTTCCATAAAAGAAGCACACCAAGAAAGATAAATGCATAAAAACGAATGCTCGAATTCGAGTTCACAAAAATAAGCACGAAAAAAGGGATAATGAAGTTTTTAATCATGGATACGGCATCTGATATAAAATCAATGAACATCGAGATTGGATGTACACGTTTTGGTTCAGACATCATCTTCCGTCACCCTTGCTAAACGAGATATGTAATCACGAAGCTCATCTGCTTCTTCTAATTCTAGCGCCGGTATATCATGAACTGTGGCAGCAGTCGATATTTGAACAGATGCCAAACGGTAGCGCCTTAAGAGCGGCCCTTGTGATGTATCGACATGCTGGACACGCACCATCGGTACAATCACACGTGTAACGCGAATGAGTCCATGCTGAATTTCAATTTCATTTTCGAATACTTCGTAGCGCCAGATGCGATGACGTATTTTCGGTATAAGCCAAATGCCAAAAATAACCTGTAAGACCCATAAACCGGCGAGGATGGCGCCAATCCAATATGGCCACTGTAGATAATAACTAGCAACAAATACCCCAATGATGATGAGTAAGAAAATCAATGAGATAATTCCATTTTGAAGACGCCATACCTTTAAACCATTTAAACTAATTTGACGTTGCGGCTGTTTTCTCACATTCTTCCCCCATTCTCTTACTTTTCTATCAATATATTACGAAAGAAAGCCTAAAAAGTTTCAGTAAACCTGTTAAAAAAAGCGAATCCTGCAAAGGATTCGCTTTTAAATTAGCTATTATAAGATTTCTTTTGACGGCGATCGCTAGAAGAACGATTGCGGTCATTTGAAGAACGCTTTTTATCACCGTAAGATGAACGACTTTTTCCGCGATAGCCGCCTCCGCCGCCACCGTCTCTACGTTTAGAAGAGCTGCGGTTGTTACGATTGCGTTTTGAAACCATTGGTGCTTCATCTGTCAAACGAACAGGCGTTGCATCTGGCTCTTTTGTCATCATTTTGATGGCAGCCGCAACCACTGTGACAGAATCATGATCTTCTAGTAATTCAGCAGCAGCTGTCATGTAGAAGTTTAAGTTGTTTTCACTGATGATTGTGCGCAGACGATCAATTGTTACTTGTTGTTGTCCCTCGATTGCCTCATCTAGTGTTGGTTCTTTCATACGATCCATTTTACGTTTAGTTGTTTGCTCAATCGCACGAAGCATATCTTTTTCACGCGGTGTGATAAATGTCACCGCCATACCTGTACGTCCAGCACGTCCAGTACGTCCAATACGGTGTACGTAACTTTCTGGATCTTGTGGTACGTCAAAGTTATACACGTGTGTTACGCCTGAGATATCAAGTCCACGTGCTGCAACGTCTGTTGCTACAAGCACATCGATTGAACCTTCTTTGAATTTACGAAGCGCAACCATACGTTTCGCTTGAGTCAAGTCACCATGAATTCCTTCAGCTGTATAACCTCTAAGGTTAAGTGCTTCAGTCAATTCGTCAACGCGGCGTTTCGTACGGCCGAAGACAATTGAAAGCTCAGGTGATTGAATGTCAAGAAGACGAGTCAATGTATCAAACTTCTTACGCTCATGGATATCCAAGTAGAACTGTTGGATGTTAGAGACAGTCATTTCTTTCGCTTTTACTTTTACGTGTTCTGGGTTTGTCATGAAACGTTCTGCAATGCGCTTAATTGGTGCAGGCATTGTCGCAGAGAATAAAAGTGTTTGGTGTTCACTTGGTACATTTGAAAGGATCGATTCAATGTCTTCGATGAAACCCATGTTTAGCATTTCGTCTGCTTCATCAAGCACAACAGTTTCAACATTTTGAAGACGCATTGTACGACGGTTAATGTGATCGAGTAAACGTCCTGGAGTCCCTACGATGATATGAGGATTTTTCTTGAGCGAACGGATTTGGCGACCGATATCTTGTCCACCGTAAATCGGAAGTACACGCGCACGCTTGTCTTGGCCAATTTTGTATAGCTCTTCAGATACTTGAATCGCTAATTCTCTTGTTGGCGCAATGATAATCGCTTGGATATTTGGAGACGCTGGGTCAATTTTTTCTACAAGAGGAATACCAAACGCTGCAGTTTTTCCTGTTCCTGTTTGTGCTTGTCCAATGACATCTTTATTCTGAAGACCGAGAGGAATTGTTTCCGCTTGAATCGGTGTTGCTTCTTCAAATCCCATGCGGTTAATAGCTTTCATGAGACTTTCGCTTAATTGAAAATCTTGAAACGTTATAGTCAAATTATTCAAACTCCTTCTAATTGCTGTTTCAGTAATCTCGTGAATGATCATTAAAAACTGCCCTTACCCGAAAGGACAGGTCCATTATATACAAAGCCCGAATTACCCTACCTTATATCTTACCATTACACTATTTGTTTTTCAACAAGACAGAAATGGATATATCTACTGTTCCACAATGACAGATTCACCATCACTTTGATCGCCATCCATCCATTTCCACTTTTCGAACAGTTGAATTTTTCCGTTATCCAACTGCTTAGGTGTAGAATTGCAAGACCCGCTTCTCATGCTGCCGTCTTTGCTGACATGGTGGTATCTAAAATGAAGTGTTCCATCCTCATTTACAGTTCCTACAAGTACACCAGATACAATACTGCCGCCTTGATATGTGCCCGTTAATATATTCCCGTCCTGACGATATTGAAATATGGTGCCTGCCGATACTTCTCCGTTACTCGAATTAGACTGCGGGACAAAGGTTTTTCCGTCGTATTGAAACAACCGAATCAGCCACCTTTTCTTTCCTATTGTACCATAGGCTTGTCACTCATTCGACAAAAATGATGCAATTTTTAACAAGTGGGATTCAATTTATATTAGTTTAGCCACATTTTCGCTTTTCTATAGATTAAATTGTTTTTTTTAGAAATTGCTCTACTTTTCCAAACAATTGCTGTGCACACGGCTCGTGACAAACATGATGTTTACAGTCAGGTAAATAAAACACTTCTTTCTGACGAGACGGGATTTTATGATCAATAAATTGTGCACTTGAAGCTGGCACAATCCCATCGCTTTCCCCTTGAACAATTAACACAGGGAGGTGTAGTTTCTCAAGGGAGCTCTTCGTTTGCTTCACCAGCTTCATAAATTCAACAGCGGCTGACAGCGGTGTGCTCGTTAGCTTATGACGGTATCTATCATACAAAGGGTTCGTATCAATCAGCCCAGACAATGATTCTTTCACCAACTGCCTTGTGTCTTGAATCATTTGTTTTGGATTCACATATTTCGCTGCAGCACTTAAAAGGACGAGACGAGCAACTGGATACTTCGCTGCAAGATAAGAAGCAATCATTCCTCCCATGGAAAACCCGATCAAAAAAATGGTATCACATTTTCTGTAAAGAGAAAGAAGTTCTAATTCAGCTGTCGCAATCCATTCTTGATAGAGAATACCCTTTAGCTGAAGTTCATCTCCATGCCCCGGAAGCGTGACAGACTGAACGTTCCAATCTGTCTTCTGCTTTAAATATTGCGCTAGCGGTTCCACTTCATAGGGGGCGCCAGTGAATCCATGTATACATAGACAGCCAATCATTCTGTCACCTTCTTTGCCGCTCACTTTTTATAGCGCAGTAATGACTTCTTCTAATCTCATGCCGCGTGAGGCTTTGACGAGAACAACATCGTCAGGACCTGCTACATCAGCAAGTTTTTTCTTCAGTTCCTCTTTGTCCATAAATGAGAACACACGCGCATCACCGAATGATTTCTTTGCTCCTTCAGCGATGAATGCACCTAGGCGGCCATACGTCATCACATGATCAATGAATTCAGGCTTGATGTAGCGGCCTAGTTCATAATGATACGTTTCTTCCTCGCTGCCCATCTCAAGCATGTCTCCAAGGACAAGAATCCTATTTGCAAAGCCGTCCATATCTCCTACAAGATCAATGGCAGCTTTCATGGAAGTAGGACTTGCATTATACGCATCATTGATAACAGTGATTCCTTTTTCCGTTTTAAACAGTTCAAGACGCATCCCTGTCAACTTTGTTTGCATGAGTCCTTGGGCGATTTGTCTTTCATTCAGTCCGAAATGCTGGCCTATGGCAATGGCAGCAAGGGCATTCTTTACATTATGTTTCCCTAATACAGGAATGAGAAACCCCTGGGTATACCCTTCAACCTGAAATTCAGTTCCTTCTGCAAGCTGGTTGATATGCGTTACCTTGATATCACAGTTCTCTGCTTCTCCAAAGGTTTTCACTTGCTGCGAAAGTGCAGTCGCTCTGTCGCGGATCAAAGGTTCATCTCCTAAGTAGTAAAAGATGCCATCCTTTTTTAGCCCTTTTGCGATCTCACATTTTGCATCAGCAATGGCTTCTCTTGATCCTAAATCTTGCATATGAGATTCTCCGATATTGGTGATGACTGCTGCATCAGGCTCAGCTAGGTTCGACAAGAACTCGATCTCGCCTCTTGCACTCATGCCCATCTCCAATACAGCTATCTCTGTACCTTCTGGCATCGCTAGAATGGTGAGCGGAAGACCGATATGATTATTAAAGTTACCGTCTGTTTTATGAACTTGATACGTTGTTTGTAAAACGGAATGAATCATATCTTTTGTCGTCGTTTTCCCGTTACTTCCTGTAATACCGACAACACGGGGGTTTTCTTCTTTTAAATATGATTTTGCCAATTGCTGCAGTGCTGCCAGTGTATCGTCGACAAGAATGACAGGTACACCGAACGGTGGATTGGCTTCTTTTTGATTCCAAAGAACGGCTGCGGCTCCAAGCTCTACTGCTTTAGAAGCAAATGTGTGACCGTTAAAATGTTCTCCAATTAAGGGGATAAACAATGCACCTTTTGATACTTTTCGTGTATCTGTCGTCACTCCGTAAATTTGCTCTTCGCCAAAAGCTTGATTAGATAGTGTCCCACCAGCCATTTGGGCGATTTGATTCACTGTACGTTTGATCATGATTTTTTCGCCTCTCTTTCTCATTTCACGTTTGAAGGAAAAGAGACACTACCAAAGGATAGTGTCTGCTTGTTGCTCACATTAAAAAGTCGTTTTAATGGTTTGTTTTTCTTGATGGCGTTCAATTGCAAGTGACACTAGCTTTTCAATTAGCTCTGGATACTCTACACCAGTGTGCTTCCAAAGAAGCGGGAACATACTGAATGGTGTGAATCCAGGCATTGTATTCACTTCATTGATCAACACTTCGCCTTTTTCTGTGAGGAAGAAGTCTGCACGTACAAGACCAGAACCATCTAGGGATTTAAATGCCTTAATCGCCATATCATGAATCGTCTTGTATTCATCTTCTGACACACTCGCAGGAATGATCAAATCTGTATCGCCATCTTCATATTTTGCTTTGTAGTCATAAAAATCTGTTTTAGGTGCAATTTCACCAACGACAGAGCACTTCGGCTCGTCATTTCCTAATACACCTATCTCGATTTCTCTTCCTACGACGCCTTCTTCTACGACCACACGACGATCATATTGGAAAGCCAAGTCGAATGCGGTTTGCAGCTCTTCTTTGCTGCGGCATTTGCTTATTCCAACACTTGATCCCATGTTGGCAGGTTTCACAAAGCATGGATAGCCAAGTACTTGTTCTACCTGTTCTAAGCTGTCTGCTGTGGCTTTCTCATAGTCTTTTTTATTGAAGGAAAGGTGCTTTGCTTGTGCAAGTCCTGCTTGAGCAAAAACATCTTTCATCATGACTTTATCCATACCCGCGGCAGAAGCAAGAACGCCGTTGCCGACATACGGGATATTTAGCAGTTCAAGTAATCCTTGCATCGTTCCATCTTCACCATTTGGCCCGTGCAACAATGGGAAGACAACATCAATCTTCTCATCAGCGGATGCAGGCTGTGGAAACATGCTCTCATTTAAAGAAGTTGGTAAAAACGTCTTTGCGCTCTGTTCAAATTGAAGCATTCTGACGTTTGATACTGGTTCAGTGAGTTTTTCTCCTCTTAGCCATTCGCCCTCTTCTGTAATATAAATTGGATGTATATCGAACTTCTCAGTGTTAAGTGCTTTTGTAACTGCAAGGGCTGTTTGCAGTGATACATTATGTTCGGCTGACTTTCCGCCGTAAATCAATCCTAAACTTATTTTCAATGGATACTCCCCCCACTAAAATTCATCTTTACTATCTTATCACTTTCAAGCAAAAATGCTCTAATTAATTTTTGTTGTTACGGAATTGAAATGATTTGTAAAGTTGTAAGCGCCTCCCGAGCATTTGTATGTCATTCGCCTTTATTTTATATTAAAATGACATTGAAAAGGAGTTGTGACAAATTGAAAAAAATCACAAGTACTGAACAATTCAATGAAATCATTCAATCTGACAAAGAAGTCATCGTTAAATTCTTTGCAACATGGTGTCCTGACTGTACAAGAATGGACATGTTCATTCCAGACATCTTAGAGGCGTATGCTCACCATGAATGGTTTGAAATAAACAAAGATGATTTCCCTGAATTAGCAGAAACGTATCAGGTCATGGGTATTCCAAGCCTGTTAATTTTCAAAAATGGCGAAAAAACAGGTCATTTACACAGTGCAAACGCAAAATCACCTGAAGAAGTGACAGAGTTTCTTCAAGGGCACGTTTCTTAAATCGTGAAACGAAGGACATCAGCAAACACTTGCTGGTGTCTTTTTTTCTCCATCTCTTACATCAAATCTCTTCATAAGACGAATTGTTCAGTCAAAACGTTTCAATGAGCGAAAGAATGTTTTATATAGAGGCTTCTCTTACGACAAGAAATGACAGAAATTATTTCCTGGGAAAGAATGAGCGTCGACTAGGCTTCGAATTTGTCGATTACGTGAATTTTCTGAATATAATCTTTACTTCCGGCATTGTGCTTTGTATAATAGAGGTGCTAATTGAAAATGATTATCAATTTCATCTATGTGGAATCCTATAGACGTCTATTCTTATAAAGGAGCGATGAGTCACATGTCTAAGAAGAAAATCAAAACGTATCAGCAATTGATTGAAGAAAACAAGAAAGCCATCATGCGCGATCCTAAAATGATGGAAAGTATATACGAAACCATCGACAAAAAGCATCAGAAGCAGCTTGCAGCTGCTGGACGTGAATCATAAACATAAGGGGGAGCAGTCAAAGCTGGCTGCTCCTCTCTTTTGTCTTTTTCAACAAAAAAAGCCGATAAAATCTATGCTGTGATTTTATCGGCTTTTGTTTTAATGTGATTTCGCTACACGGTCCTGCTTCATTCCTAAATAAATGAGCATATATGTGAGATAACCCATAGTCATTGTTAAACCACCGAAGAAGAACTGAGAAAAGACAGGCTCCTCAAATGTTGTGACAGCTGCAAGTATGATCCAGCTCGCATATAAATAAACCATGAACCATTTCATGTTTCTTTTAAGTGTATACAGAAAGAAAAGACCCGCTAACGAAAAGATCCCCAGCGCTAGTCTGAAATAAATAAGATGATCAAACTGGAAGGCAAAAGACACAAACGAAAACGACAGCAGCAACAAAATGGGTAAAGCCGTAATGAAATTTTTCACGATAGTGCCACCTCCAAGACTCCCTCTTATTATAAGACAAAATCAGCCGGTTATCGTGAAATGCAGACTCGTTTTCACAAAGATGTCACGAATTTTTCTTGTTATTTGACACAATTTTTACACATTTACATCACGCTTCCAAAAAAGAACCCAAGCCGTGCCAACAAAGAAAACAAAATGCGCCCCTACCATAAATAGAGAAAACAAAGGGCTCATGCCTTGGAACGGCGGCGGTCCTTGAAAGCTGTACTGAGTAAAGTCTGTATTAGCAAAAAGCAGGATTTTCCCCCACTGATTTTCTAAAAGAGACATAATAGGCACAAGTGATTTAGCTGCATATAAAACAAAAAACGAGGTCACAAGCGCAACGAGGCTGTTCCTAAACAAGCTGGAACACATAAAAGCGAAGCTTGCCATCATGATCACTTCCACCCACTGAGATCCGATCACAGCAAATGTATGCTCAAATAATCGTCCCGTACTTTCATCAAATGCAGTACCAAAGAAAATAAAGCCAAATAGGAAAGCAATGACATAATAAAAAACAAACAAATAGATGACCGTCAGCACAAGTGTGATGAATTTTGACAGGAAAATTTGCAGCCTTGTTTTGGGCCGTATCAATAAAAACTTGATCGTTCTTTTTTGAAATTCTGTTGAGATCAAGGTCGCGCCAATGACAACCGCGAGCACCTGTAAAATAAACACGACATTTGTGGAATAAGCAAAATAGTTGGCGACAGTGTCTTGTCCACCAAAGCTGGAGATGACTCGTTTCAACGCTAGAGCCATCGCTAATTGAAACACAACAATCAATCCAAGTGCAATGAACGTGATCTTTTTCCTCGTAATTTTCTTATGCTCATTCTTGATGAGTTGAAGCATCTGCCGTCCCGCCTTCCGTCCATTTCATAAATGCCTCTTCAATTGATGGCTTTTGAGGCGTCATTTCAAGTACAGCAAATCCAGCCAGAACAAGCTGTTTGTTCAGCTCAGGCACTTGGTCTTTGTTCAATTGAAGTAATACATGCGCTCCGTTTCGTTCATATGTATAGGCATGTGTATCAAGCCATGCAGCCGCCTTTTCCACTGGCTGAATATTCATGAGCATCTGTTCTTTCCCCTCTATGTCTCGAAGCATGGCACTGGCTTTGATCTGTCCTTTTTGAATGATGATCATGCGGTCACACAGCTCTTCAACCTCATGCAATAAATGTGTGGCGAATAAGACGGACGTTCCTTCTTCTCTTACTAGCGTTTGCAAGTGCTCCCTGAATTCCTTCATACCTGCAGGATCAAGTCCATTTGTCGGTTCGTCTAAAATGAGCAGGTTCGGCTGATGTAATATGGCTTGTGCAATCCCAAGCCTTTGTTTCATCCCCAGTGAATATGTCTTCACCTTCTGATGAATGGCGTGCTCCAGACGAACTCTTTTCACCACTTCCTGCATTCGTTCCTCTGTCACTCCATCGTGCATCGCCGCATACAGTTCAAGGTTTTCGAAGCCTGTTAAATAAGAATAAAATTGGGGATTTTCTATGATGGCACCAACAGATGACATCGCATGTAGGAAATCCTCATCCTGTGAATATCCATTGATCATGATTCGGCCATTGTTTTTTTTCATCAAGCCAACGATCAAACGAATCAAGGTTGTTTTTCCAGACCCATTTGGTCCTAGTAAGCCGACGATTTCCCCCTTCCCTATTTCTATAGATATATCTTGTAAGATCATTTTCCGGCCAATTCGTTTATCGACTTTCTCTACTTTTAGAACAGCAGATTCCAACGTGGTTCCTCCTTCTGATGTAAAGCCTATGGCGGCAAATAAGACCGCTCATTCTGTTAAAAGTATATCACGCAAGACAAGGGACTCCATGAAAAAAAGGCTGATCGAGTCAGCCCTTCTTTTACATTACATGGATAGGTTCGGTGATGCTGCGTCTGTCTCGTGTTTTTTCTCCGTTTCTGTCACAATCACCGCACATGCGGCGTCACCTGTAATATTGACAACGGTTCTTGCCATATCTAATAAGCGGTCTATGCCAAGGATGAGCGCAATGCCTTCAACCGGCAGATTCACAGAGTTCAGTACCATAGCGAGCATGATGAGCCCAACTCCTGGCACACCCGCTGTACCGATACTTGCTAAGACAGCCGTTAAGACAACCGTCAGCATTTGGACAAGCGTCAGTTCAACTCCATACACTTGCGCGATAAAAATAGTCGCGACCCCTTGCATAATCGCTGTGCCATCCATATTAATGGTTGCACCAAGCGGCTGTACAAAGCTTGAAATCGGCTCCGGCACCTTCAAACGTTTCTGGGCTGTTTCCATTGAGACTGGCAGGACTGCGTTACTGCTTGATGTACTAAATGCAACAACCATTGCTGGAGAAAAACCTTTGAAAAATGCCATCGGATTTCGTTTCGCTAAAATGGCGACAGTTGACCCATAAGTCAGGAAGAAATGCAGCACGAGCGCAACTAACACGACCGAGAAATAAAGGCCCATCGCTTTCATCGCATCAAATCCCTGACTGCCAATGGCAGTTGCGATCAAACCGAATGTTCCGTACGGTGCGAACTTCATCACTATGCCGACAAGGTACATCATTAATTCATTTCCTTGTTCAAACAGCTTTAGCAAACCTTCCGTCTTCTTCCCAAGCATGGCAATGCCAAGACCTAAAAATACACAAAAGACGATGATTTGAAGCATGTTTCCTTCAACTAAAGATTGGACTGGATTGGTTGGGATGATGTTGAGTAGTGTTTCTGCCATTGATGGGGCTTCCTCTGCGGAATAATCAGCTGCTTTCGTATCAAAATGACCGAATGCTCCCGGCTTGATTAATAAGGCTAATGAAATGCCAATGATGATGGCAAAAGTAGTAGTAAGCAGGAAATAAGTAATGGTTTTTACGCCGATTCTGCCAAGCTTTTTCGGATCACCTAGACCTGCTACACCTAGTGTGATGGAAAAGAATACGATCGGCACCACTAACATTTTAATCAGGTTTAAGAAGATTTGACCTAGAGGCGTAAATAGATAAGGGTCTAACACTTTGAATACATTTGGAGCAAAAATGTTAAGCAATAGTCCTGTGATTGCACCTACAAACAAGGCAATAATAATTTTCGTCGCTAGCTTCAATAAAATCTCCCCTTCCTCATCAAAAAAGACCCACAAGAGAGTTTTCTCGTGGGTCTTTGTTTCCATACACGTACCACTGTTTACTCTCTTCACGCCGATGAGGTTAGCTGACGGGTTAGGACGAAGAGATGTCCTTTTTTCTCACAGAGAAAAATTCACCCCAAAAACATGGGTCCCCCATTCCTTTAGAAGGATTAAGCGTGTGGTAATATGATATTTTCATACTATTTATACCTTATTTTCGGAAAATTGTAAACAGGTTCATATGAACTTTTTAATTACTTTCTTCCTTATTCGTGACCTCCAAAATATCTAAAATGAACACAAAGATCGGGATACCAATAATCAGTCCCCAAATGCCGATGTAGTGTTCAGAGAAGATCAGCACAACAAATGTGAAGAAGATAGGGAGTTCTGTTTTTGCTGACATGAGCTTCGGGTTTAGGAAATAGGCTTCAATGGCATGGATGATGACGATCACAAGCACGATATACAGGACATACATGCCGCCTCCAAGCGTATACGCAATAATGCTGAGTGGAATAAGTGAGATAACCACACCTGCCACAGGGATTAAGCCTAGCAAAAAGACCATGACCGCTAATCCAAATAATTGCGGGAATCCCATAATACCTAGCGCAATGGTTGTTAAAACACAGTTAACAGTTGCAATAATAAACTGTGCTTCGAGTACCTTTCCGAACGTTCTGGAAAATTTACGTCCAAAGAAGGCGATTTCGTTATAGAACACAGAGATTTTACTCGTTTTGAACTTGTTCATGAATTGAATGAGGCGTTCCTTTTCGAACAGGAAGAACATGCTTAATATTAAGGACATAATGACCTGGATACTGAACGTACTGAAATCAGTTAAGTATGTATAGAGGAAATTAAACCCTTTCTCAAAGTAAGCTGATATTTTAAAATCTCCGAATACGTTCGTGATGACATCAATGAAGGGTAAATCTTGTGGATGATCTGCAATTTTCTTTCCTAAATGAAATAGCTGCTCCACCTGTTTGGCGATGATTGGCACAAACACGAATCCGCCAACCGTCAATCCACCAGCCAAAAGAATATACAAAATGGTAATAACCGATTTCTGCCCTATTTTCAGGAAGCGACTTAAAAAGCCTCTAATGACCTCTTCTAACCGATTCATCAAAAAGGTGAATATGAAGGTCAAGAGAATTAAATTCATCATTCCTCTTAATAAATATAAGGCTGTGGCTAATACTACAAATACAGAAAACCGCTTAACACCGGGTTTTTCGAACAATTTTAAAAATGCTGCCATTTCGTTATACACCTGCCAGGACTAAAGTCTATTTTTCATTGGATCTGATATACATTATATCGGATCTTTCTGTAAATTATATAACAAAAGGTCATTGAGGTCTTACGATTCGACCTAAATTTATCAAGCTTTCATGTTTTTTCTTTTCAACACAAGAAAAAACCGAACCCCATGTAGACATAAGGTTTCGGTTTTTGGTTGTTTTTATACTATACAGCTTGCTTCATATTGCGCATTTCTTGAAGGGCTGTTTTGCTCTTCTCTTCGTCAAATTCACCTTCACTTTTCGCCACAACAATTGTCGCGATTCCATTTCCAATGAGGTTTGTGATGGCTCTTCCTTCGCTCATGAATCGATCTACTCCAAGCAGAAGTGCAAGCCCCTCTAGCGGAATGACCTGTAGTGCAGCGAGTGTAGAAGCCAGCACGATAAATCCGCTTCCTGTCACCCCAGCCGCTCCCTTTGATGTGAGCATTAGAACAAGGATAATGGTGATCTGCTGGCCGATAGACAAGTCTACACCAAACACTTGCGCTAAGAAGACCACAGCCATCGATAAGTAGATCGAGGTTCCATCTAAGTTAAAGGAATACCCTGTTGGGATGACAAGACCCACAACAGACTTAGAGCACCCGTAGCGTTCCATTTTATCCATCATTCTTGGCAGCACGGATTCTGATGAGCTTGTGCCAAGAACAATTAAAATTTCATCCTTGATAAATCGCAGGTAACCAAACAGGCTGAAGCCATACATTTTACAAATGATATTCAGCACAACGAAGATGAACAGGAACATAGTCAAATAAACGGAGAGCATCAGACTTGCGAGCGGTTTAATCGATGCCAAACCAAAGTGACCGATTGTATAGGCCATTGCCCCAAATGCACCAAGCGGCGCAGCACGCATGATATATCCAATGATTTTAAAGAAAACAAGTGACAGCTTATCAAGCCACTCAATGATTCCTTTCCCCTTCTCGCCAAGTGCAGCAAGCGCAACACCGAATAAAATAGAGAAGAATAAGACCTGTAAAATATCACCCTTTGCAAAAGCATCTACCATGTTAGATGGCACAATGTGTGTGACAAATTCCATCCAGTCGATACCCTGTCCCCCGTTTTGGGTATACTGTGAAACATCCCCTTTTTCAAGCTTGCTATAGTCCAGACCTGCACCTGGCTTCATGATATTGACGACAAAAAGACCGATGACCAAAGCAAGCGTCGTGACGACTTCAAAATAAATAAATGCTTTTCCCCCAACTTTTCCAACCTTTTTCATATCCCCCATCTTGGCAATACCAAGAACAATGGTTAAGAAAATAATTGGTGCGATGACCATTTTAACGGCATTGATAAAGGTGTCACCAAGCGGCTTCATTTCTTTTCCGACGTTTGGCCAAACCATCCCGACAATGATCCCGATAATGACAGCTGCAATCACCTGAAATGTCAGGTTCTTCAAAAGCCTCTTCATAAAAAATCAACTCCCTCACCCTTTGATGTAAACGCTTAACTGTTATCTGTAGCTAAATGATAGCGATTTCATCAAAGGCTGTGAAGCTTATGAACATATCGTACATTTTGGTCTTTTTGGTCTCTTAGTCAGAATGTACGATATATTTATTGACAGGCCGGCCTACCCCGCCATATTGCATATCTAATTTCAGCTCGCCTTCTTTCACTAAGAAGTCTAAATACCGGCGTGCCGTGACACGTGCAATGCCGAGTGCATTGGCAACTTCCTCTGCAGACTGCGGACCTTCCTGCATGCCCATATAGGCTTTAATTTCATTCATCGTATGCACATTCAGCCCCTTAGGGAGCCAAGTATCTTCCTGCATAACAGCAGGCTTTCGTATGATATCATCCAGCATCTCCTGAGAAAATTCTGCTGCTGTGCGAATTTTAGATTTAAACGCTTTATAGCTTTCAAGTGATTCTTTCATACGTTCGAACTTAAATGGCTTGATGATATAATCTCGTGCACCATTTTGAAGCATGGTGCCAATCGTCTCTTTGTCCTTTGCCGCAGAAATAACGATCACGTCCACCTGTATCTTTTGCTTTCTAATGTCTTGAAGCGTCTTTACGCCATCTTTTTTTGGCATATATACATCGAGGACAACAAGGTCTGGACGAATTTCTTTGATGAGCTGGATGCCCTGCTCCCCATTACCTGCGATTGCCGCCACTTGAAAGCCAGGAACACTCTTAATGAACTCCTTATTCACTTCTTGCACCATCGGATCATCTTCAATTAATAGCACCTTAATCTGAGTCATCTGTCTCTCTCCTCTATGATCATTGGGAATTCGATTGAGAAGGTGGTACCAATGCCGATGCTTGATGTGACTTCTACATTTCCCATCCCTTTGTCGATAATCGTTTTTACAATATACAGGCCATAGCCTGTTCCGCCTTCTTTGCCGTGTGTGAAGCCTTTATCGAAAATAGAAGGAATCATTTCCTCTTCAATCCCGGAGCCGTTGTCTTCAATTAAAATCGCGAGGACATCCTCGGTTTGATCAATACTAATCGAAATGCATTTTGTGTCTCTTTCTACAGTATCATACGAAGCAAAGGCGTTCTCGATCAGGTTGCCAAGCAGCTTCGTCATATCATGTTGATCTAGACGCTCAGGGAAATCACGCAGACAGCTATGTTCGTCTACTTCGACCTTTATGCCTAGCTCCTTGCCCCTTCTGATTTTGCTCATCAATAATCCCGCAACGGCATCATGCTGAATAACGCGGTGAAGAAAGTCCAGCACATGTTCCTGCTCTTCCGTCGTTTGAAAGGCTAGATCAAGTGCCTGATCGGGTTTACCAAGCTGAATCAGCCCAGCAATCGTATGAAGCTTGTTCATATGCTCATGATTTTGTACCCGCAGACCGTCAACAAAGTTCTTAACTCCGGTTAGCTCCTCTGCCAATTTTGCCGCTTCTGTCCGGTCCTGAAAAATGGCGACCGCTCCGATAATTTTCTTTTTCATGACAATCGGAATCCGGCTGCTCATAATCCGCTTTCCGCTCATATGAATTTCTTCATTATAGACAGGCTCAGCACGATCAATGATCTCTGGAAGTCTTGTGTCAGACAGCACATCCCAAATATTCCGGCCTACGACATCCCCTGTCACGCCAAAGATTTGCTTCGCCTTTTCATTAAAAATGGTGATCATGTGCTGATTATCAATGGCGATGACCCCTTCATTAATAGAGTGAAAGGTTGCGGTTCGCTCCTCTAGCATTCTGACAATCTCATGCGGCTCCAGCTTAAACATTTGCTGTTTAATATGACGAGCGAGTAAAAATGAACCTACAAGCCCAAAGCTGAGCGTCAGCAAAAGGATCATGAGGATATCCCGCTTCATTTCTCCTAATATATCGATCATACTTGGCAGCGTTCTCCCTACAAGGACGACCCCTGTTTGATTAAATTGATCATCCTTCACTGGATAAAAGGCTCTGATGGCGGTCCCAAGCTCTCCCTCTGCTTCTGAGAAATAAATATGCTCGGCAAAAGCAGGCTCTTCATCTGTTCCCTCCGAACGCTGGCCAATCCTTGCTTTCACTGGATGCGTTAATCTCACATGCTCCATATCCATGACGACAATGTAGTCAGCGTCTTGAATAATCCGAATCTCTTCGATGGCATGCTGTAATCGGTCACGCTTCTTTGTTTGATCAGCTAACGCCTGCTTCACCTCATTCATCTCCGCAACTGTTCTCGCTGTGTTCATGAGCCTTTTTCGAAGCTCTCGTTCCTCTGTTTGCTGGATTCCCCCAACAAGGACAATTCCTCCGATTAAAAGGGCGAAAATGACAACGAAATATGTGAGGATGGTGAGCTTCCATCTAATAGATAATTGTTGTAATTTCAATCGATTTCTCATCATTTTTTTCACCTGTATCTTTACGAATTCTTCCTCGGTCAAGTATGCTTGACATAAGGGGGATCGGACGCATGAAGAATTTACTCGCCTATACACTATTGCTCTTGATCGGTTTTGTAACCGCTTTATACTTTGGTTTTTATCATATGATGCCAAAGGCAGCGACGACCTTTGACGATGAACAGACAGGGCTGAAGGATCAGCTTGTGTTCAAATTTAGCCATGTCGTGGCAGATAATACACCAAAAGGACTTGCCGCAAAGAAATTTGCTGAGCTTGTGCACGAAAAATCCGATGGGAAGATCACCATTCAAATTTTCTCCAACGGAAGTCTTTATTCTGATATAGAAGAAATTAATGCACTCAAAGAGAATCAAGTTCAATTTATCGCACCATCTACCTCGAAGCTCGGCATGCTATCCTCTGAGTGGCTGGCACTTGACCTTCCTTTTGCTTTTTCTAATTATGATGCGGTTCAGGAAGGCTTGCACGGTGCAATTGGACAAAGATTGTTTGGCACCCTGCAAAAAGACGGGCTAAAGGGAATGGCGTATTGGACAAATGGCTTTAAGCAAATCACCTCTAATAAAGGTCCAATCAAACAGCCTAGTGATTTAAAAAACCAATCTCTCCGCATTATGCAAAGCGACATGATTGAAAAACAATTCAAACTTCTTGGCGCAAAGCCCTATCAGGAATCGTTTAATTCGACGTTTCAGCTATTAGAAACAAAAAAAGTAGATGGTGAAGAAAATACCATTTCAAATATTTATTCAAAAAAATTCTATCATATACAAGACTATATGACGATCAGTAATCACGGGTATTTAGGCTATGTGGTCTTAACAGATCAATCCTTCTTTGATCGCCAGACACCTGAAACGAAACGAATTTTACTTGAAGCGATGGAAGAAACAACAGCTTGGAATGAAAAACATGCAGAACAGATGAACAAAGATCAGCTGGAGGACATTAAACGGGAATCGCAGATTGCCATTCATGAATTGACGCCAGCAGAAAGACAAAAATGGATGAAAGCCCTCGATCCTTTGTATGAGGAAGCCGAAAAAACCATTGGTTCTACCCTAATCAAACAGATACGTGAGCTGCGTGCGCGTTATGAACATTCTCCGATCCATGCTTTTCAAGAAGAGGATAAGACCAAATAAAAAATCCCTTTGAGAAAGGGATTTTTTATGCACCAGATTCACTCTGTTCTTGCTGCGTGAGCTCTTCTAATCTTGAGACAATTCTTCGCTTTCGGTATTGCATCATGCCTGTTTCGGCAATACTTTTTAGTTGTGAGCGGTTGGAAACTGCGCCAAATAAAATCCCTGCTACGGGAACAAGCTGAAACAGTTTCTTCCAGCCAAATGAATCTCGGTAATTATAGACTACCTCACGCCATCCTTGGATTTGTGAGAACATGTTTTCGTGTTTCCCTTCGGAAGCATGATAGCTCCTGAGTTCTTTTAATATCGATTTCTTCCCAACCACATCAGCAGAGGTCAACTGTAAGCATTTTATGATGAAGACCCGCTCTTCCTTGTTTTTAGGATCATAGCCATAGGTGACGGCAATATCCTGTAGTGTTTTAAGGGAGAGACCAAGTACCGCAGGAATATCTGCAGCCAGTGTAAACATACCACCGACACCCGTTGTCGCCCCTTGTACCGTGGCGAGATTCGTCCTATTTCTCCCCATATGTTCACTAATCGCATCCATGATTTCAATTGGAGCTTTTTCTATATCTTCTATACGCTGAATCGATTCGTCGGCACATTTCTTTTGAAATTGATGGATGATGCCTTTTTCTGATGTCAAATAGGCACCGCCTGATTGAATGTAATGCCCCATTTCATCTAGCAGCACACCGATTTTTTTCTGGATAAAGGCAGGCGTCAGCTTGTCCAGCATTTGAAATGGCAGGCGGCTGAGTTTCTCCCAAAACCATACCTTTTGCTGATCTTTCTCCCACTGTTCAATCTGCTTTAATTGTGCTTTTAGCCACTCTCTTTCCTCCATGCCTTTTTCCTCCTTAGATGCTGCTGAAGTATTTGTTTGTTATTATACACAATCCTTTTCCATCATACGTATAGAACATTGAATCGGTTTCGAAAGGTTTGAAACTTTTTCAAAACGGTTATTGCTTAATACACAAACAAAAAGAGGAGTGATCAACATGTTAGGATTTCTGATTTCATTAGTTGTGGCGATTGTCATCGGCCTTATTGGCAGTGCACTCGCTGGAGGTAGTGTACCAGGAGGATGGATCGGTTCAATGATTGCAGGACTTGCAGGTGCTTGGATTGGTCATGGATTACTTGGAACGTGGGGTCCTAGTTTGGCAGGCTTTGCGATCATTCCAGCAATCTTAGGTGCAGCGATCTTTGTCATCATCTTAAGCCTGATCTTCCGTAGTGTGGGATCAAGGGTATCTTAAAAAAACAAATAACAGAGGAAGCAGTAGGGACACCGTCTATAAAGGCGGTGTTTTTTATGTGTTGGATTGACAAGGTATCTATTTTTTTCACTTACATATGATAAACAAACCTATTAGTTCAGATAGTTGACTTTTCATGAAGATGGGCATATGATGATTAAAAATTGCATCAAGGAAACATTTTGTGCCCAAGCAAAACTTTGTAGAATCTAGGTGATGACATATGACAAACAAATACATCGAGGCACAGGCACACATGTCAGAGGCAGCTGAGCGTGCACTTGAAGGAAAAGTCAAGGGATTTAGAAGACTCCTTCCTTTTCTCGGTCCTGCTTTTATCGCAGCCATTGCTTATATTGATCCAGGAAATTTCGCCACCAACATTGCGGCTGGCTCCAAATATGGATATCTCCTTTTATGGGTCATTCTCATATCAAATCTCATGGCTTTGCTCATCCAGTCTTTATCCGCAAAGCTTGGAATTGCGACAGGCAAAAACTTACCTGAAATCGCACGTGAAGAGTTTCCAAAGCCCGTTTCGATCGGTTTATGGATTCAGGGAGAGCTCGTCATTATTGCCACGGATTTAGCTGAGTTTATCGGGGCGGCACTTGGTTTATACTTGCTCTTTCGAATCCCGCTGCTTGAAGCATCCATTATCGCGGCTATCGGTTCATTTGCGATATTGGAGCTGCAAAGACGAGGATATCGAGCATTAGAAGCAGGTATCACAGGCATGTTGTTCGTTGTCGTGATCGCTTTCGCTGTACAAACCTTTGTCGCCAAACCAGATATCGCAAGTGTCGCTGGCGGACTGTTCATTCCAAAATTTGATGGCGCAGACAGCGTGCTGCTTGCAGCTGGAATTTTAGGTGCCACTGTCATGCCTCACGCAATCTACTTACATTCAGCTTTAACCCAAAGAAGAGTCGTCGGCAGAACGGAAAAGGAGAAAAAGCAGATTTTCCGCTTTGAGTTTTTAGATATCCTCATTGCAATGATCGTCGCCGGGGCCATCAATGCCAGCATGTTGATTGTGGCAGCCGCTTTATTTTATAAAAATGGTCTTTTTGTTGAAGATTTGGATGTTGCGTTTCAGCATTTTGGTACACTCGCAGGGCCTGTATCAGCCATCTTATTTGGTGTAGGTCTGCTTGTAGCCGGACTATCCAGCTCTTCTGTCGGTACATTGTCAGGCGACATCATTATGCAGGGCTTTATTCAATACCGGATCCCGCTGTATGTTCGCCGGCTGATTACCATCATTCCTCCTATTGCGATTATTGCATCTGGAGTGAATCCGACCTCTGCGCTTGTGATGAGTCAGGTCGTCTTATCGTTTGGGATTGCCTTTGCTTTAATTCCGCTCATTTTATTTACAAGTAAAAAACGAATTATGGGTGAATTAACGAATGCCCGCTGGGTGACAGGAATATCTTGGGTGATAGCAGCTCTTGTTGTAGCACTTAATCTCTTCTTAATTGTAGATACGTTTATGTAAAAGACCGTGTTGAGCTGTCTTTTTCTTTCCATTTGGTTATGGTAGAATTCCCCTGAGAGGATGTGGGTACATGTTTGTTTATCAGGATCAAGAGATATCCATGCGGCTGCTTGAGCCAAGAGACGCAAGAAGTCTGTATTTGCTCATCCAGCGGTCGAGAGAGCATTTACGTGAATGGATGCTTTGGGTGGATTCAACGCAGACAGAGGAAGACAGTATGGCGTTTATCCAAGGTGCGATGCAGCAAGCGATGCAGAACAACGGTTTTCAAGCGGGCATTTGGTCACATGGAGAACTTGTCGGCATCATTGGCACCCATCAAATTCATTGGATCAATAGAACCGTTTCAGTCGGCTATTGGCTCGGAGAAGGCCATCAAGGAAAAGGCATCATGACAAAAGCATGCCAAGCAGTCATTCGCTATTTATTTGAAGAGTGCGGGCTGCATCGTATTGAGATTAGGGCTGCTGTCGATAACCAGAAAAGCAGACGCATCCCAGAGCGATTATCCTTTTCGCTTGAGGGAATTTTAAGACAATGTGAATGGCTGGGCAATCGCTTTACCGATCATTGTGTGTACGCCCTTTTACAGCCTGAATATATGAAACAAAAAACGCATTCGATGAATCAGCCCACTTAATTGTGTCGATTGCATGAATTATTTTACAAAGTGAAGCTTTGTAGTATCCGTTGTGATCGGCATCTGATAAAATAGAAGGAAAAATCGAGGTATGATGTATGTCTCTTATTATTTTATTTTACTTATGGATTGTCCCTTTGTTATTTGGTATTTTCTTCTCCTTCCTAACAAAGAAAGCCACCTACAAACGCCGCTTTGTCCCATCCTATAGCATGATAGGACTCAGCATCGTTTTTCTCATTCTGGCACTCGTCTTTTCAGCCAGCCATTTTCTATTTATTTGCGGTATGTTCCTATTTGCCACCACCCTTGTTGGCACAGGCATTCCCTTATTCTTAGCCTTTGGAAAAACACCATCCTAAACAAAAACCACCTTTTCACGATGGAAAGGTGGTTTCTTTTTATTGAAGCGGCATTCGGTATGTCATTGTGGCATTTGGATGTTCTTCAATCGTCTTCATCATGTCTTGAAGGATCTCGGCTGCGCGATCATTTGAGTCATACTTGCCGAGCATCTTTGCCCAGGAAGTACTCCCCAAGATCATCCCTTCAATTTTTTTGCCGCTTACTGAGACTTCTTGGACATGAATCAGCGTTTGTTGGTTTTGTGTGAGGATCCATAGCATGGTTGTTTCTCCTTTTCAATTTGTAATGACTTCTATTTGATTTCTTCTCATTTTAAGCTTTTTTAACTGATAATTCATTTGACCATTGATCATTCATTGAATTTTTCAGCATATATTAAATCTGATTCATTAGGTTCTTCCTTATACTCTTTCACATGACCATCTTTATCATATTTTATGTAAGTCATCTCTCGGCCAGCAATACATTCACACTCATACTTTTTATTTCCATTCTCAAAAAACTCCACTTGATATCCCTCTGTAGTGTTCTTCCTCATATACCCTATTTTTTTCAAACTGCCATTTTGGTAAAACTCCACGTACTTCCCCTGTTTAATACCTTTCTCTACATAGAAATAACTTTCAACATGTCCGTTTTCGTACATATCATAGGCTAGTCCCGTAAATAGTTTTTCTTTCCCTCCTTGAGTATATTCTACAATCGCTAGTTCATAGGGTCCCCCATACTCTAGAGACTTTTCAAACTCAATACCACTTTCTACAACTAACTTCTTTGTCAATATATCATTCAATATTTAAAAACCCTTTCCGTTTCTATGTTTGAACAAAACAAAAAACAGCTGTAAAAAATTATATAATCCGTTTTCACTTGCTCATGAGGTGGCTTCTAGCACTTTCTTGATAATGAAAAATTCCTTCACCATATTCATCACTATCAAATAATTTTCTAAACTCCGATCAACACAAAAAACCTTTTAAGACATTTAGTCATCAAGGTTTTTGTATTTCATAATACTCTAATTCAATGCATCTTCTAATGTTTTCTTTTCATGTTCTAACATACCACTTATGATAATACCACATACTACTTCTTCTTTATCCAAAGCAAATCCTACTGTATCATTTTGTAAAATAGATACTGCATCATTTTCTGAGAATGAAATGAATACCTTATCCCTACCTATATACACGTCTAATTTACCTTTTTCGTCTATATAGGTATTATCATTAGATTCTTCTATCTGAAAACTCGGTACACCTTTAACCATAATTATATCTTCCATATCTAATTTCAAACTTTCCATTTTGTGTACATTTTCACTTAACGTTAGTGTAATTGAACGAATATTACCCGTATATTTCCCTAAACCTATTTCAATTAAAGATTTCTTGAAATCTCCAGTTCTCCAATATATCGTTGGCTCTTTTGATATATTCCAACTACCAAATTCTATATTAATCGGTGTATAAAGATCATATTCAATGTTGATAGGTTGACTGTCTTTATATTCTATTACTTTTAACATCATCATTTCTCCTTTTAAGGCATATACACAGCATGCTTTATTACTGGTAGCAATCCGTCTCCGCGAGGTTTACTAAATATTAATTCCCAATTACCTACCTTCATAATTTCTTCATATTTAATTCCTTGCTTGGCAGCATTGTTAACAGAGCTTTGGAAACTCGACAATAAAGTTTGACTATTTATCGGCATACCATGTGTCGTTGCATCTCTAGTTATATACTCAACCATATGTTTTGTCCCATTAGGGTGCACCCAGAACTTTCCATCAACTGTTGCTAATTCAAAAGATTTTGGGATTTTTGTACCTTCATAAAGTGGTTGAGTAACTTTTATATCCTTCCACACTGTACCATTATCCACATTTTTACCAGTACCACCTTTAATCCCCATCTTCCCATTGAACCCCTTCGCCCCAAACGGTAAAAGCATTCCCAGAGCCGCATTCATACTCGCTTCCTGCTGTTCTTTTGAGATCTTATTCCCAAACATATCACGCCCTGTAATCGCTTCGCTGAAGCCGTTGGTGGCGGTGAGACCATATAAGCCTTTTTGAGATGTTTTTAAGGCGTCAAAGGATTTTTGCGATGTCTTGTAAATATCGACTGCTCTGACTGCGGCTGATGTGGCTTGAGTTGTTTTATAGACGGCTTTACCACCTTTGAAAATACGACCTGCCCATCCGACGATTGGGATATAACCTGCTGCTGCCATACCGCCTGCTGCGACGCGCTGTCCTGCGGTGAGCTCTTCACCTGTGATCGGGTCAACGCCTGTTGCGGCGCGTTTTGCATCGTTCACGCCAGTCAGTTCATTGACGATATTCCCGCCATAATCAAGTGCTTTTTCATACCAAGGACGGTTGGCGAGTGCTTCTTGTTCCTTTGCGATCTCGCGGGCTTCCTGTTGTTCTTTTTTAATGTTGAGATATTCGGAAGTTTGCTTCTCAATATCGCTTTTTGCCTTGTAGATTTCGCTATTTTGATACGCTTTCTTGTCAAAATTCATAGGCGAAATGGCTTTTCCATCATTTGTGGCATTCATCATTTCCGTATACAATGCCATTGTAGCTTGCTGCTCCGTTTCTGACAAAGCATATTCATCTTTTAAATTTTGATCAAGCTCTCTTAGATCTTTGATCGTCTTTTTTCGCTCGTCTTCCGCATCTGCAATTTTTTCATCAAAGGTTTGACTATCAAATACTTCTAGAGAAATGAGGTCGTCGATGTCTTGAAAAATCGTTTTAAGCGCCTTTTTTTGATCCTTCACAATGCTTTTGGCATTTTTGATGCCCATATGTACAGCGTTGTCTAAAAAGTGTTCTTCTACGAAGGTTTCGCCGCCAAAACTCGTATCATCAAGTGTCCCAGAAACACCTTCATGAAAGGCTTTTTGCTTATCAATGAAGCTGATAAACATATCTACATTTCCAGCCAGTTCTTTATAAAAGCTTTTAATGTTATCGGCACCTTTTCCAGTGAAATCATCACCGAGGTTTGCCACGCCTTGAAGTGTCTTTTTCAAGTCTACCATTTGTTCACGGAGTTCCTGGTAGTGTTTTGCCCTTGCGTCCATGGCACTTGTTAGTGCTTTTGCATCAAGTATCTTGCCCAGAAGAAGTCACTCCCTCCATTATTGATCATAAAGTCTATTTTACCTTTCTCAGCGAATTGGAAAAATAGGCTTTAAGTTACAAAAATTATTTCCAAATATTTTAATAGAGATGAAGGCAAGTGACAATTGAAATATTTTTCCTAATCATCGCAAAAAAAGTCAGCCCTCTTTTCAGAAGACCGACTACTTTGTGTTTAGAAAAAGCGTTTGAGGCTTTTCTTGAGTGGAGGGATATCCAGCTCACCTTTTTCAAAGAATTTTTTCAATAAATATTTACTGAAGCCTGCTGCTTGGGTGTAAGTGATTTTCCCAGGTAACGGAGGTTCATTGGCGACAGCGACATCAATAATGACTGGTTTATCGGATTGAAGAGCTGTATCAAAGGCTGGAGCTAATTCTTCATGTGATGACACGGAGATTCCTTTGCCGCCACACGCTTCTGCAAACTTAGCAAAATCAATATCCTCCAGCTCTATACCATAATTTATGTTTCCTTTTACCTGTTGTTCATATTCAATCATCCCTAAATTGTTGTTGTTTAAGATTACGACAACGATCGGCAGCTTATACTTTACAGCTGTCACAAAGTCTTGCATGACCATTGTGAAGCCTCCATCACCACAGACGGCAATGGCTTGTCGGTTCGGTTCATTCAATTTAGCTGAAATCGCACCAGGTAAACCGCAACCCATTGTGGCAAGCCAGCTGGAGATAATGAAATCCTGCTGTTTCATTTCAAAATGACGTGCCATCCATACCGTGACATTACCAACATCAACTGAAAGAATGGCATTGTCCTCGACTGCTTCTTCTAGTCTAGCAATGACTTGCTGCGGTTTAATTGGTGAAGTAGCAACAGATTTTTCTTTATCCATTTCTTCTCGCCACTTCATCATATGCTCTGTACAAGCTTCAAGAAAGCCACGCTGTTCTTTATATTCAATGTAGGAAGTTAGTTCATGCAAACCACTCTTGCTGTCGCTCACAATTCCCACATCTACCGGATACCTTTTGCCGATTTGATCTGGTTTAATATCTAGTTGAATGGCTGGCGTGTCCTCTGGTAAGTAGTCTCTATATGGAAAGGAGGTGCCAAGCATAATTAAGAGATCACATTCTTCCATCGCTTCATATGCCGGCTTCGTTCCAATTTGACCTAAGTTACCTAAAAAGTATGGATGCCTGTCTGGCACAACCCCTTTTGCAGGAAGCGTGATGACGATAGGAGCAGCTGCCTTTTCTGCAAATGAAAGAAGCTCTTCTTTTGCATGTCTTAATCCTTTACCTGCTAAGATGACTGGCTTCTTAGCATTGTTAATCAGCTGAGCTGCCTTTAGCAATTGATCTTTCTTTGGCCGTACTTCTCCCTCAACATACAGAGGAGATGTATAGACGGGTTTACGCTTTATTTTTTGAGAAAATAAGTCATCCGATACGGTAAGAACTGCCACACCTTTATGGGTATAAGCTGCTTTGATGGCTTGATTCAATAAGTCAGGCAGCGCCTCTGCTGTCTGTACCTGCTGATTAAAGACAGCGACATCGTCAAACATTCGCTCCAATTTGATTTCTTGGAATGCGTCTCTGCCTACTTCGGCCGAAGCAACCTGCCCTGCAATTGCTAAAACTGGTGCACCATCTGCTTTTGCATCATACAGCCCATTTAATAAGTGGACAGCACCCGGCCCAGCGATTGATAAGCAGACACCAAGTTTACCTGTTAGTTTGGCATCAGCCGCCGCTGATAGTGCTGCCACTTCTTCATGTCTCGTTTGGATAAATTTTATTTGGCTTGATTCATGCCTAAGTTCTTCAATCAATTCGTTTATACTGTCGCCGGGCATTCCATAAATATGTTTCACGCCCCACTCTTCCAGTAGCGCTGTTACTTCTTTTCCTGCGGTTCTTTGCGGCATGTGAGAAAACTCCTTTTTTCTTACTCCATACCACCGCATCCTTTTGATCAAACGTTTCAACCTGCTCCTGCTACTTTTTAAAATGATAGGGCAGGGTTGCCACCACAATATCCCGCTTCCATAATAGGCGGAATCTTAATAAAAAGGCAGATTGATTATGCAAAATGGTGTGCCATCTTTTTTTCGGTATAAATTGTGGCACGAGGACCATCACTTTATATTGATGGGCATTTGCTTTTGTCTCAACTGTCTCAAGAAATTTATCTAGCGGGTGAATGAGGCTTCGATAGGACGAATGCAGCATCACAAGCCGTACACCGCTATTAAGTTTTTCCCAATCTTCTTCAATTTTCTTATCCTTTTCTTTATCAAAGGATACATGAACCGCTATGACTTGCTCTGATAAAGATTTTGCATACTGAACAGATTGTTCAACAACACGTGTGACTCCTGCTATCGGTACGATGACCACATTTCCTTTAATCTCAACTGGCTCTGTTTCATTCAATAAACGCAGTTGTTCTCCCACAGACAAATAATGCTTTTTAATGGAATGAAAGATAAATAAAACAATAGGCAGGAAAACAAATATTGGCCATACGAGATGGAACTTGGTCAAAATGAGAATCATAAAAACTGTAAAAGAAATCAGTGCTCCGACGATATTGATTGGCATTTTCGTTTTCCAGCCCTGCGGTTTTTCACGAATCCACTTCACACACATGCCGGTCTGCGACAGGGTAAATGGAATAAACACACCGACAGCATATAGCGGGATGAGATGTTCTGTCTTCCCATCAAACAACCAGATGAGCAGCATAGAGGCTACGCCTAGAAAGATAATGCCATTAGAGTAACCAAGCCGGTCTCCTCTTACAGTAAACATACGCGGCATATATTTATCCTTTGCTAAATTGACAGCCAATAACGGAAAGGCTGAAAAGCCGGTATTTGCCGCTAATATTAGAATTAGCGCTGTGACTGCCTGAATCACGTAATAGAAAAACGTACGTCCAAAAGTGTCTGACGCAATTTGTGATACAACCGTTTCTTCTGGCTTTGGCGAGATGCCGAAACCAAATGCAAGCAATGTGACTCCCACAAATAAAACAGCTAGCAATCCACCCATCATCAACAATGTTCTCGCTGCGTTTTGTGCAGCTGGTTTTTTAAAGGATGGAATCGTATTTGAAATGGCTTCTACTCCAGTCAGAGCAGAACAGCCAGATGAAAAAGCTTTTAATAACAAAAATAATGTAATGCCTTGTACGTGTGTGCCTACCGCTGTATGTTCAGGTGCTGGCGGTACGCCGCCTGTTAATAATTTAAAACCGCCTACTCCAATTAATATAAGGAGTGAAAATACAAACAAGTATACAGGATAAGCCAGAATAGATGCCGATTCTGTTAATCCACGGAGGTTGAGCACCATAATCACGATGACCAATACAATTGAGATCAAGACATGATATGGATATAGTGTTGGAAAAGCCGATGTGACGGCATCGGTCCCCGCTGAAATGCTCACTGCTACAGTCAAAATATAGTCTACAAGCAATGATCCGCCAGCGATCAATCCCGGTTTTTCACCTAGGTTTCTGCTAGAGACGATATATGCCCCGCCGCCTTCTGGATAAGCATAAATGATCTGGCGGTAAGACAGAATTAACGCCATTAAAAGAATTAATACACAACCTGCAATCGGGAGTGAGTACCAAAATGCTGCTGCACTAACGACAGAAAGTACAATTAAGATTTGTTCTGTACCATATGCAACCGATGATAATGCGTCTGATGACAATAATGCCAACGCTTTGATTTTTGATAGTTTTTGTTCTCCTGCTGCCTGTGATTTTAATGGTTTACCAATTAAAATACGCTTCATCAAACTGTACATGTGATGCCCGCTCCTTTAGTGTCAAACGATTTAAGTTGCAAAAGATGGATCGCCAAAAAGACACAGAGGCAATAGAATGCCCCTGTGTCTATTGTTTAGATCACAGGTTGGTCTTTGCTCTCTTTAACGCTTACGAGGTTAGCTGACGGATTCGGGCGCATGAGACTTTGCCCTACCTTAAAAGGATTCACCCCACATGGTGTTTTATACCACCAAAATTGGTTCCCCCGCTCATCGAAATGATTCAGCGATTGGTCTTTTATAAAAGAGATCATACTCCCGTTTGACACCAAAGTAAAGAGATTTTTTCGAGGTCTTTTGACCGTTTATTAATCAGACTTTTTGCGGTTTTTTCGTACGAAATAAACAATCATCACAACGACAAAAATGATCAGTACAGCGATACATGCAAAGTAAATCCAAGAATCACCGACGCCTTGCTTTTCACCTTTTTTAAGATCATTTTTTGCATTGCTGACTGTTTGGTGATTAGAGAACACATCTTTGTTTTTGCTTTCTATTGCAACTGTTGCGGTCTCAGTATTTGTTTGAAGGAATCGAATCACTTCATTTGATATATCAGCGTCAGCTGCCGTCATTCCTGAAAAAACGGTCATGGTTTGTTCTTTATTCCATACGGATGGCTGCGTCCATACAATACGAGCTGTTGTTTCGTTGATCATGCCAAATGAGGATACATCATATTGACCCTTTTTCGCTGGAACGATGAGATCATCTGCTTTTTCTTTTAAAAGAGAGAATGTCTGGATGCCTCCGATGAAAATGAGAGAGTTCTTTTTCAATTGTTCATTTGTCACATTCGATGCTTCAATTAAATGATATTGAGCAGCTTCCGGCTGACTAAATGATTCGGTCAGCATAGCCATTTGATTGATTGAGGCTTGATTGATTTGATCTGGCATAATGATCAATGTGTTTCCTTGCTCCGTTTCTGAAGTGTAAGGAAGCGGCCATGCGGCTAAGTCCGGTGTATCACTAGTTGTTCCTTCTGGTATTTGAAGAGAGCTGTTCTTATCAATGTAAATCCAGCCTTCTTCATCTGTATGTCTACAGGATTCCATGTTTTTAAAACCTGTTGTGACAAACTGTAAGTCCACATATTCGTTCTTTTGAAGCACTTGTGAATCTACTGGAATCGACACATGGTAGAACCCATTCTCATCTTTGTTTCCTAGTTTTGTTAACGGTACGTCGTGCGGTTCGTTATTGATCATCACTGTTAGACGCTCTGCTTTGTTCGCTGGATCTGATTTTTTAAATGATAGATTTAGTTTTGCACCTGATTTTTGTTGAGCCATTAATGCTTTCGGATAATAGTAATGATCAGATGCTGTCTTTTTGGTTCCAACTTTGACATCATCTGCGCCAAAATCTATTAAACGAATATGATGCGATGGCTTAGAAGCACTAGCTGTCACCTTTTGCAGCAGCAAGTCTGTTCCAGTGAGCTGACCTGTCAGTTCTGGCTGAGTCAAGACATTGATTTTTTCAGCAATTGTCTTTGGCTGCTTAGCAGTGACAAATAAAATGGGCTGTTCTTTTTTCTTTGCTGTCAGGGTTCTCACCGCTAACGTAAGTTGATCGCCTTCTGTTTTAATTCCAGCCGCTTGCTCGAGCGATTTTATTCGTCCATTCCAGCTTCCTTTTGCTCCAACAGCAATAGTTGGGTGCGCAATTTGCTCGACGTCCTTTTCTTGAACGAGTTTGAGGTCTGCTAGGCGGTCTTTGTTTTTCAACGTACGATATACTTTCATAGCCGCTTCTAATTCAGCCGCTTCTGGTTTATTTGGAATCACAATATCTGTTTGTTCTTCCTGATCACCTGATGGAATAAATGGTGAAGGGAAGCTGTCTAACGTCACGTCTTTCGTTTGAACTCCTTTGAACGCCAGCTCACTTTCAGGATATACTTTCAGCCAATTGGCAGGCGTCTCTTGGTTGATACACACACCTTCTTTTAACACACCATAAAATGCGAGCTGAATTTGATGAGATCCTTTTTTCAGTTGCGTTTTGTTCAATTTGATTTGAATCGATTTTTTTGGGTTTTTCCCTGATACAGGGATCGTTTTTTCAATCTCTCCATCGATCATCACTGTGAAAGATGATGGCGATATTAGTAATGGTGAAGCCTCTATATTTAATGTAAGAGTGCTAGACTCTACTTTTTCTTTCTCCATTTGATAGGAAAATTCAGTGCGGTCTTCTTGACCATACAAGGTCACCACATCTTCTGATAGATGCTGCGTTTCTGTTTGATTTCCTTTTGATGAGTGAACCCAATCGTCTTTCACTTGTACTCGATTGGATTGCGCCATTGCTTGACTTGCCATGAAAAAAGGCTGAATGGCAAGGGATAGCGCTAATATTAAAAACATCCATTTGACCGATTTCAATTTGTCACCCGCTTTTCTTTTGTTGTTGATCGTAACGCTCTGTTTTGTACCATTTCACTTCTTGTTTCAATAATCGGCTCTTCACCTCTACACATAAGGAGTACACGACAAGCGCAATCCATACTTGAGAATAGGTGAAGTACATGAGGACCACAATGAGAATATTTTGTTTGGTGAGCTCTGTTTTCTCAATACTTAATGTAATCATCACTTCTGTTAGAAAGAGGAAGAAGGCTAATCCCCAAAGGATTAGTGCGACAGCCCCTACAGATAAATGAAGATCAACAAATAGGTTTACAATAAAGATGCCATTTGAGAGCAGAACGCCGAAGAAAAATAAGAAATACGTAAAGAAGAAATAAAACAAATCGAAAACCATTCGTTTTCGTTTCAGCTTCATAAACTGCCTTAAAAATTTAAGGACAACATATTGATTCCCTCTAGCCCAGCGCGTTCTTTGCCGCCACCAGACCTTCCATGTCTCAGGCTCTTGTTCCCATGTGATCGCAGCTGGAAAAAATCGAATCACATATCCAAGGTTATACACACGGATCGTTAATTCGGTGTCCTCGGCCAAAGCTTGGACATCCCAGCCGCCGAGCTCTTCTAAAATGTGCCGGCGGATGGCGAAGTTGGTACCTGGTATTGTCGCAATACCAAACCATTTCCATCTCCCGCCCTGCGCCATCCATTGGAAACAGATGGTCTCAATATTAATAAATTTGGTCAGCAAATTTTTGGTTGCATTGATCACCCTGAATTTCCCGACAACAGCGCCTGCTTTTGGGTCATTTAATAATCCAAGAACCAAATGATAGACAGCCTTTGGTTCAGGCATGTTATCTGCATCGTATACGCAAATCACTTCTCCTGTTGAAGCCTTCAAGCCTTCATTCAGCGCAGTGGATTTTCCCTTCCCTGCAAATGGCGGCTTCGTTTCAATCATATGGACATGATCATATTGTTCACTGAATGATTGCACAATCTCTCCTGTGCGATCAGAAGAATTGTCATTAATCACAATGATTTCAAGGAGGTGTTTAGGATAAGATAGCTGAACCATCGCTTTTAATGTCTGCCGAATGACGACCTCTTCATTATGAGCAGGAATCAGGATACTGACGGTCGGCAGCTCTTTCCCTTGTTTTGTCCATTTAGGCAGCACTTTTTCATAGGTGAGGTAATGCTGAAAGCCGCCCTGCATGAGAAACATGTGGTATAGAAGCATGATCCAAATGAGCATTAATGAAAGATAAAATAAGACATCAGCCACCTAATTTTCTCTCCTTAAAAATTCGTTTTTTCATTGTCAGTCTTAAATACAATGTGTATAAAGCAAATGCCGCAATAAACAGCATGACCACGACCGTGAGAATTCTCAGCATATTTTCCATGCCACTTCGTTTGACTGTTTTTGTTTCGGCGATGTTGGATTCCTCTACTTGAATATGTCCATTCCCAGATGTTTGGATTTTTACATGTGCAGTTTGGACCGTCTGTTTTGTTTTCTTTACATCCAGCCATTCGCTAGAAGGGATTGCCTCCATCTGTGTGATTAAATTCTGTAACCCTGCTATCCCTAACTCCACGTCATAGGACAGCCCGATTGCGGCTGATTGCAGATGCTGCACGGATTGAATCGTCTGTTCAGTTAAAACATTTGAACCTTCTTTGTCAGACACTTGCTCAACTTGCTGCTGAGGATATAAGGTCATGCTGTGTAACATGGCAGGAGACGTCACGAGCGGCGATGCACCGGCTGTTTTCCAAGTGCGGTCTGATAACTGCACCTGTCCAAATAGGCTGGATACATGCTTTGAAATTACTTCATAACCTTTTTGTGATATCGCATCATGAGGCACCTCGAACGCAAGAGGATATAAGCCTTGCCTAGCAAGAAGCTCAATGCCCTTTGTCAGTTTTTCTTCTGTATAGGCGACTTCTTGCTGCTGATTCAATTTGGTATACGTATGAAAGTCTTTTTCATTTGGGAATTGGCTTTTACTTTGTTTCTTCTCTGCATTTTTTGGATCATTTGTCGTGATGGGCTGATCATATTTTGCATCCCAGAACTCAAATCCCTGACCAGATTCCTCCGTTCGATACGTACGGCTAAAGCCATGAAGAATGATACTCGCTCCATTTTCTTGCAATTGTTTTAACACATTCACGAGCTTCGGGCGGTCGCTCAGTGTGACTTCATCACCTGTTGCTCGATCTATCCAAACAGGGGTCACTGCAATTTGATAAGGAATATGCTGTGCGGATACGTATTGTCCAAGTTCTAGTAGCTTCTTCTCGTCACTTGCTGGACTGATGTTCCCGAGCATTAAGTATTTTGTCTTCATTTGCACAGAAGATGGCATGTATTTTTCTAGCACTTCTGCAAGAAGCTTGTTGTGTTGCACGACATCTAAGATACCGATATATGCCGTACCTTCTTTTGTCTGAGTCACAAATGGCAGATCAGATTGACGTTTCTTCACTAGAAATTCATTTTCCAAGTCTGTCCCTCGAACCGTTAACACATTGATCCTTCTCTCTAGCTGACGGTATGTCTGATCATGTGTATGTTTCAATTGACTGATATGATCTTGTTTGTGAAAAGTAAGCTTGGAGAATGGGCGAAGCTGTTCCGCATTGTATCCAATGGCGATGAATTGCTGTGATTCGTTCATCGCACGAATGGTTTGTTTTGACAGGGTTCTCTTTATTTCTCCAAGATAAATGACTTGCTGAAATTCATTCATCCTCTTTTCAGCCAAATGTTCATCAGATACAATCGTCGTCTGTTTTGAAAAATGACCGGCGAGTAGATCCAGCATATGAACGGCTGGAGTCACTTCCCCCGATGGTGTGGAATAAACGATCAGTGTATTTGGCTGCGTGACGAGCGCATCGGCTGAAGCCATGTGTTTAAACGAAAGAATCGAAAAAAGCGTGATCATCAAACAACATTTCATCAAAGAATTAAAGTTCATTCATCATCATCTCTTTTTCTAGTTCTTCTAAAAACTGCTCTGGCGTACGATAATCCGAGCTGCTTGTTAAATGACAGACATGAAATGTCAAGGTCACTTCACGACCGTTTAATAGGACATGCGTTTGCAGTTTATCCTTTAGCTTATCAAGGACAACTGACACATTTTCTTCTGGTGTATGGGTTAGCAGCAAGCCCATTCGTTCTTCAGATAACCGAAATTTTTTATCGGTTTCTCTTACGCTTTCGCGTATCTTGAGACTTAATTGTTGAAATAGATGCTGCATTTCTTTTTCTCCATATAACGATTTGAATTCCGCTGCGTAATTCATATGAAGAAGGATAAAGACAAATGGCTGTTTGTACCGTTCCGCCCGTTTCATTTCCTCGGATAATTCGAGCTTCATCCGCTCAGCATTGTCAAATCCTGTTGTCGAGTCAATCGCCACAAATTGTTTGATGGCCTGCTTTTGTTGTTCAATGGTGTGACGCAGCGTATTGATCCGTTCATGCAAGCTTCCCGCTGAAATAGCGAAAAAAAGAAGTGCTACGCCCCAAATTACTACATCTTGCAATGTTTGATTTGAAAAAAGGGAATTTTCATGACCAAGCTCTGTAAAGAACATGACGCTTCCTATAAAGAACAAAAACAGTAAGGTGAAAATTAATGCTGGTAGGATACCAAATAAAATACCACAGCCTAACACGACAAATGTCAGTGCGATGATCATAAAGCTCTCCGCATCTTGTACGTTAAGGTAGCCCATAAACAAAATAAGGCCTGCAAACGTGAGGAGCAGAGAATAGTACAAGCGATACGTGTTACTGAACAACCGATTCATTTAGAAGCTCCCTTTCTGCAATTAAAGGCAATAAGTTATCAAATGAGTGTGTCTCTTTTTCGTTCATGTATCCTCCGTAATAAGGCTTGAGAGGATCTTGAGTTTGTAATTCTTTCATGCGGTGATAGACAGTCTTTGCGAATTTCAGCTCGTTTTGTTTAAGGGCATACAAAATGACGAGTGCATATACCGAAGGCGATTCATATGTGACAGATGGCTTCAATGTGCTCAGTTTGTATCTTCCGTACAGTTTGCCTTCTTGTTTAAACGACGTTTTAAGCCATTTCATGATCTCGGACGTATTCACCTTTGCATGATATGCATGTAAAGCTGTATAAAGTTGATCGATCATATTGATTTCTTGATCGAATGAATAGGTTTTTTTCTTTATGTCATAGGATTTAGGAAAGAATCCTTTTTTTCTCGGTGCTTGTTTTAGAATGGCTAATTGGTTACTGGTCATTTGTTTCGTGAATATTTGGAGGGATTCCAATTCTTTGATTGCTTTTGGATCTATATATGAGAGTGTGATTGTATGTGAAGTTCGATTGGTTGATGCATCATAATAATCGGACAATATGCCTTTGAACATGTTTTTTTCTTTTAACGCTTGAGCGATTTCTTTTGCTGTCGTTTGATACGCTGACTTCTTCCACAAATGATTTGCCTTTTGAAGTGCCGTCACTACACGTAAATCATCAACTAAAGCATTGGCCTTATTTCTTTGATCGGATTCAATTTGCCAGCTGAGAAGATGATGGTCTAGTAAAAATTGATCTTGCAGAACATCAAATTGTTGGTCAAATGAATTTTGATCTTTTTTTCGAACAAGATAATCCATCCAAAGTCCAAGTGATTCAGATAAGTAGATGTGCTGCTCTGCAAAAGAGGTGCGAATTAAGCCTTGATCTGTCATTAAGTGGTGAGTGATAAAATATTCTCCAGGCAAAACGGGCTGAGATGATACTGGATCAGCTGATTCTTTCTGCTGTTCCCAGGTACATCCGCCTAGTAGAATGACAATGAGTAAAACAATTGCTGTACGATATATGCGTGTATGCATTCGTGTCCCCTTTCAATTCCGCGTTCTCTAAGCATCTAACGATTTATTATAGAGCGTTTTTGTTTAAATTTAAATGAATATTTTATGCCAAATTACGAGCCTTTCCGCATATTCATTCCCATTTTCAGAAAAACAATATGCCGATATACTTAATAATACTGAAAAACCCATGCGTTTCCGCACGGGTTTTTATAGAACTATTGATCTAATTTTAACTTCTTTAATTGTTCAGCTAGTGCGTTATTAATTGGTTCTTCCACTTTCTTTTGTTTCTTCATATATTTAGACACATCGTGCTTACTGGCTTTCTTTTGATTGGATTGAGATTTGCGTTTTTCGAAGACAGACAGTTTTTCTCTATGGCCGCATACACAAGCAAAGATTTTGCCATCGCCTTCTCCGCGCAGCTCGAGCTTTTTATGACAGTTCGGGCAGCGTGCGTTTGTTTTCTTCGCCACATTTTTACGATGGCCGCATTCTCGGTCCTGGCAAACGAGCATCGTGCCATGTTTTCCATTCACTTTCAGCATGAGTTTACCGCAGTCTGGACAATGGGTGCCAGTGACATTGTCATGCTTAAAGGTCTGGTTCGTCTGTTTGATTTCAGATACAGCTTGTTTGGCATATGACTTCATTTCACTCATGAATTGAGAAGCTTTCAATTGCCCTTTGGCGATTTTAGAAAGCTTTTGTTCCCATTCCGCTGTTAATGCAGGAGACTTTAAGTCCTCAGGCACTAACGAGAGCAGCTGCTTCCCTTTCGATGTGATGAAAATGTCTTTGCCCTTTTTCTCGATTAAGAAGCTATTGAACAGCTTTTCAATAATATCGGCTCTTGTTGCTACTGTTCCTAGTCCACCTGTTTCACCAAGGGTTTTCACTAAGTCCTTTTCCTCGTTCTGCATAAATGCCGCTGGGTTTTCCATAGCAGATAATAGGGTCGCTTCATTAAAACGTGCAGGAGGTTTCGTTTCTCCTCTTGTCTCTTTCAGCTGTCGTACATCTAGTGACTGTCCTTCTGAAAGCAGCGGCAAATGTTGATCTGCCTCGGCTGATTCCTCTTCTTCATATGAGTCATCGTACACGGCTTTCCAGCCAGCTGCTTGCACGGTTTTCCCTTTTGCTGTGAACGTTTCACTGCCTATTTTGGTGATGACCGTTGTTTCCTCATACTCGAAAGGATTCATGAGTACTGCAAGGAAACGTTTGGCAATGAGGTCATATAATTTACGCTCTTTATCGCTTAATACTCCTGGGTACAGCTCTTCCTCGGTTGGAATAATCGCATGGTGATCTGACACTTTGGCATCATTGACGAAGCCTTTGTGCGCTTTCACACCTGATTGTAAAATCCGGTTCACATGCTGGGCGTACGGTCTGACGTTCATTCCTTTTAAACGATCTTTTAATGTAGGAACGATATCCGCTGAAATAAATCGTGAATCTGTACGTGGATATGTTACGAGCTTATGCTGCTCATACAATCGCTGAAGCGTAGATAATGTTTCTTTGGCTGAAAAACCATAGCGTTTATGTGCATCACGCTGCAATTCAGTCAGATCGTACAGTCCCGGCGCGAAAGCTTTTTTCGCTGTTTTTTTCAACGCATCAACCACTGCTGGTTTTCCTTCGCAGGCTGTCAAGCGTTCTTTGATCACACTCTCTTGGAATGTCCGGTTTTGCTTTGTTTTGGCATCCTGCCATGTCAAAGTCAGTCCATCTACTTGTGCAGTCAATCCATAGAACGGCTTCGGCTGAAATTGCTGAATGTCTTCTTCTCGTTTGGCGATCATGGCGATCGTTGGTGTTTGCACCCGTCCGCAGGAAAGCTGTGCATTGAACTTCGTTGTCAGCGCTCTTGTTGCGTTGATGCCGACAATCCAGTCTGCCTCTGCACGTGCAACGGCTGAGCGATACAGGTTATCGTATTCTTTGCCGTCTTTTAATCGTTTAAAGCCTTCTTGAATGGCTTTGTCCGTGACAGATGAGATCCATAATCGTTTCAAAGGCTTTTTCACATGCGCTTTTTCAAGAATCCATCGAGCGACAAGCTCCCCTTCACGTCCAGCATCTGTTGCGATGACAATGTCTTTGACCTCTTTCCTCGCAAGCTGTGCTTTCACTGCTTGGAATTGTTTTCCTGTCTTTTTCATCACCACAAGCTTAAGCGGTTCGGGAATGATTGGTAAATCCTCTAAACGCCAGGATTGAAATTCTTTTCCGTAGCCTTCTGGATCAGCCAGTGTGACCAAATGGCCAAGCGCCCACGTCACAATGTATTGATCTCCTTCTAAAAAGCCATTTCCTTTTTTATGACACTTCAGCACACGTGCAAGATCACGTCCGACTGAAGGTTTCTCTGCTAATACAACTGTTTTTGACACTAGATTTCACATCTCTTTCTTCTATCCATCCTTTTATTATAGCAGACGTGGAGATGCGGTTCTAATGGCGGATTATTTCTTCAATCGTGTGATGATTTCGTTTGTGACTTCTTGCGTTTGATAGGCGCCGCCGATGTCTGCCGTTAAAAAGCCATCTGCTGTGACTGATTCGATGGTTTCGAGCAGATGTGTGCCCAGTTCTTCCTCCCCGAAATAATCAAGCATGAGTTTAGCGGTCCAAATTTGACCGATTGGGTTGGCGATTCCTTTTCCCGCAATGTCTGGAGCTGATCCGTGTACAGGCTCAAACATGGATGGGTATTTACCATTTACATTAATGTTGGCGGCAGGCGCTACGCCAATACTTCCCATAATGGCTGCCCCAAGGTCTGTCAAAATATCACCAAACAAATTACTGGCAACAATCACATCGAATTTTTCTGGTCTTGTTACAAAGAAGGCTGAGAGCGCGTCAATGTGCTGTGAGTCTGCTGTCACCTCTGGATAATCCTTTGCTACGTCTTGAAACACTTCATCCCAAAAAGGCATGGTATGAACGATCCCATTCGATTTGGTTGCACTCGTCACATGCTTTCGCCTTTTTTCTGCTAATTGAAAGGCAAAACGCATCGCACGCTCTGTCCCTTTTCTTGAGAACACTGCATTTTGAACTGCAAGCTGATCTTCCCCTTGATACATACGGCCTCCAATTTCACTATATTCACCTTCACCGTTTTCTCTGACAACTAGAAGATCGAAATCCTTTGGCTGAGCAAGCGGTGAGCGAATGCCGCTAAGCTGTTTTGCAGGTCTGATGTTTATCACCTGTTCAAATTCCCGCCTAATCTTAATAAGCAGTCCCCAAAGTGATACGTGATCCGGCACTAAATTGGCATCTCCGACAGCCCCTAAAAAAATGCTGTCAAAGGCTTTCAATTGATGTAATCCATCCTTTGGCATCATCTCGCCATGCTCTAAATAATATTCACAGCTCCACGGAAAATCCTGAAAGGTAAAAGACAGACCGCCATGCACTTCTGATACCGCTTTCAATACTAGTATGGCTTCAGGTACAACTTCCTTCCCAACCCCGTCACCTGGTATCGCCGCAATTGAAACATGCTTCATTTATTTCTCCCCCTTTATTGTCGGTCGACCGTCGACCGTTTAAGTTTGAGTTTACTAGAGAGTGCATGTTCTTTCAATGGATAAAGGCGCTTTTTTGATCAAAGCGCCTGTTTATCCTGCAAAAGCATCGAGGGTTTCTCCTTCTTCCTCTTCGTACCTTTTTTATCTGAAAGCAGCAGTCCGCCTAAGGTCAGTGCCGTTCCAAGTACAGACATGAGGGTCAATCTCTCATGAAGAACGATCATTGAAATGACCATCGTAATAATAGGAACGCCATAAATATACACACTCGCTTTCACCACACCGAGCGTTTTCACTGAAAAACTCCATGTGAGAAAACAAATAGCAGATGCGAACAGGCCTAAAAACAATAAGTGAAAGGCAAACGACGGGTTCGTCAATCGCTCCCAGTCTATACGAATTTTAAAGTGCCAGATCAGGGGAAGCATCCAGAGTAAGCCGTAAAAAAAGACACGTCTCGTCACTTGAATGATATGGTATCCATATTGATTGATGATTTTCGATAAAATAGAATAGAAGGCCCAGACAATGGTCGCCGTTAATGCTAGCGCATCACCGATTGGATTCAATTGGAACGTCGCCATTCCATTAAAGCTAATCAGGACAATTCCTGTCATCGCGATGAAAAAGCCTATGAAAAACCGGCGATGCAAAGGCTCATCTTTCAATAAAAAATAAGCCAATAAAAATGAGAAGAATGGTACAACTGAGCTGATGACACCTGCATTCGAAGCAAACGTATAGGTGAGTGCGACATTTTCTAAAAAATAGTATAAGACCACACCACATAAACCTGCGAGCGCAAACATCGCTTCATGCTTTTTACGCTGCACCTTCATAGTGACCGGATAGATCATCATCAGAGCGAGATATCCAATAAAAAAGCGGAAAAATAATATTTCTGTTGGAGAAAAAGCCGTTAACAATATTTTGGTTGAGATAAAGGTTGATCCCCATAGAAAAATGGTGAACATGGCCGCTAGATGACCAAGAAGCTGTTTATTTTTCATCTGCTGTTACCTGCTTTGTGAAAATTTGCTGATATTGCCCTGGTGTGAGCCCAATAAATTCTGAAAAGAAATGACTCAAATGACTTTGATCAGAAAAACCGGTGGAGACTGCCGCATCTACAGGCTTCACTCCTTTGGCGAGAAGCTCCTTCGCATAATTCACTCTAACTGTTTGTAAATAACGATACGGCGTGATCCCTCTGTACTTTGTAAAAGCGCGCAGAAGTGAGTATTTATTCATGGAGACAAGCTCTCCTAAGTCGTCTAACGATATATTTTCCGTAAGGTGTGTTTCAATATATTGCTGTACGTCTTGGACTTTTTGTTCGGCGGCATGTACTACTGACGCTTTTTCCTCTGATGTATCAGCGTAGGCTTCAATCAGCTGCTTCATAAAGAAATAGAACGTTTCCTGTTTATTCAAAGCTGGGGCTTCTTCTGTCATCATTTGATGAAGATCATATAACGGCTTTGTCAGTTCACTTTGTGAAAACACAGGAGCTTTAAAATGCGGCTTGTGCTGAAACATCTTCTCTATCACATCTGCTTCAATATTTAAACAACGATAATCTAGTGTACTGTGATCAATCTGCTCGCATGCATGATTGTCATATGGATTGAAAAGAAGAATGTCTCCCTTTTCAATGATGTATTCTTTATTTTGGCAGATCAAACGTCTTTGACCATCCTCAATAAATCCAATCACATAGTATGTATGAAAATGATTCGGGAACTTTTGCATGATGCCATGAAAGCGATACGCCTCTATTTGCAAGTCCTGATCAAAATGTACCGTTCGTTCCTCTTGTGTTTTCATGTCGATCCCCTCTTTCACTGAACTGATCATCAGTGTAGCACACCCTTTTTCTCTTGAATTGTACGATATTGACTTTTCCGATGCAGGCTTGCCTAGAGGGAAAAACTTGGATAACATGAGACAAAAGATGATGTGTAAATGAGGGAATGACAGGATGAATTCATTCGAGATGGAAAGACCAGCACCATATCATATGCAATTTTATGAACAGCTGAAGCAAATGATATTTGATGGACAGTTTCAGCCAGGGGAACGCATCAATGAGACACAGCTTGCCAAACAATTTGGTGTAAGCCGATCACCAGTGAGAGAGGCAATGAGACTTTTAGAAAAAGATGAGCTCTTGATCGCTGATCATCGGTCGGGCTACTCTGTCTATACGTTAACGGAAAAAGATGTCGAGGAGCTTTATCAAATTCGGATCGCCCTAGAAACGCTTGCTGTTGAGCTTGCATGCAAGGAAGCCTCGCAAAGAGAGCTGGAGGAAATTGGGCATGTCCTCACGCAGGCAGACGAAGCAATCAAACAGCAGCTGCCATCTAAAGACATCGTCCAGTTACATGAAGCCTTTCATCAAAAAATCATTCTAGCGAGTCACAATCACCGCTTATGTAAACAATTGAATCATGTGAATGCACTCATTCATTTTTGCCGCATCTTTCATTTTAGCGGCGGGGCGCGTGCTGAGACGATTCAAACAGAGCATGCTGCCATTTATTCTGAAATGAAAGAGCGCCGCTCCACAGAAGCCGTCCAAGCAATGACGAATCATTTGTTACATGATGTGATGCACTTAAAGCAAGTACTCTCTGAAACAAACACGGATTAAGTGATTTTTCCTTTTTCCCATTTTTTAAGCATTACATGAACATATTTTGAATTTTTCGTAGATTTTAGCATGTCCAGACGATCTTTCGTTTATATTAGAAGATGAGAAACTAGCTTTTATACAGGAGGATTTGTTTATGCATACAAGTATTAGCCGTCTTCGAAAGGCGGGTTTTATTGAGGGTATGTCTCTTTTAACCCTTCTTTTAATTGCCATGCCTCTGAAATATTTTGCGGATATTCCGATGGCAGTCACCATTGTAGGCTCTCTTCATGGCGCATTGTTTGTCATCTATATGCTGATTTTGGCATATGTGACCTTTAAAGTTCGCTGGCATTTGAAATGGTCGATCGCTGGTTTTTTTGCGGCGTTCATTCCTTTCGGCAACTTCGCCTATGATAAGGTGCTCCGCCAGTATGATACAAAAGCTTAATCAAAAAGGGCTAAAACGAAATTCGTTTTAGCCCTTTTTCTACACACTGAATTATTTTTTAAATCGAGGCATATTTCACTATGGCTGCTTGACGCGTCATTTCGTGATATGCCACCCATAATTCATCACCTGGCAGTACGCTGGTGATTGGATCGATTGGCTGTTTCACTTCATACATCATGCCATCTCGCTCAATCTGAATGATCGCTAGCGACTGGTTGCCGATGACACCAGCAAATGCGACATGGGTCACTTTTGCACTTCCTTGTTTCTCTTGCATGAGACTGATTTCTTTATCCAGCTCTTCTTGTTTTGTCTGCATCGTGATTTGAGTTCCTGGCGCGACCTCCATATGATCAGGGATGAATTGACTGACCGTTTTTGTGATGGACTGATCTCCGCTAGAAACCGTCACATCTAGCATGATCGGCTTCTGACCATGAATCGTGACTGGATATTGCTTCACCCGCTGGATGGTTCCTGTTAATGTCACGTCTTTCCCCGATCGATTCCGAACTTCATGGCCATAGGCTGCCATTTTCAACTGACCGCTAATGTCGACGAGGTCGGCTTTTTCTCCTGTTCTAAATTCAAAACCAGCGGCTTGAATCATCGGAATGGTATACCTTTTCTGATCTGCTTCAAATGTAAGCGATAAGACAGTGCCTCGTCCTACGGTTCCATATGATTCTATATTTCTTAAAACAGCGCCTTTGATGAACTTTGGCTCACTTGTCTGTGAGAAGTCCCCCTCTTTTAAGAGCATCGCCTTTTTCTTCTTCGGATTGTAGAGAATGGCGATACGCTGACCCGGCTGCGGTATTTGGGTGTAGGATACAACCGTTTTAGCTGCCTTCTCGATATTTTCCCCATCATATTGAAATTGCAGCTGCATTTTGACAAGCGGCTGTTCGTTGATGTAAGTACCCGTTTCTTTGACAGATACAATATTGGCTTCTAATGTGACACTGTCTTTCATCTTGTTCTTTCTCACCAGTCTCAAAATCGGCGGCAGGAAGATGGCTAGCACAAATAACAGCAGTGGAATAAACAGCCATATCGCCCAGTTGAGAATGAGCGGTCCTCCTTTCATGACATATTGCATAAAGGTGTCAACAGACGTTTGGTGAGCAGGACTGGCGTTTTCGATTGAGATCATTTTTTTCAAAGGAAATTCCTTTAGCTCTTTGCTCTTCGTCTCAAATGCACCCGTTAATTGATTGTCGATTGAATAATAGATCCAATCGCTTTTCACATTTTTATTGAAAGAGAGTCCTTCTCTTTGTAACGTTTCATATAAAAACGACTGCAAAAGCTTGCTGACGGACGTTGTCTTATTCGTGCGGTGGTTATAAATATAACCAGTCAGCTTGCCTTTTGCTTCGTCCTTTGCTGTAGAGCCTGCAAGAAGAACTTCTTCCTCATTAAGCTGGTAGATAAGGGTTTGATAAATCGGTTTTGGTGTTGGGACGACTTCCCCAAGCCTTCCCTCTGCATTCACTTTCCTTGGTCTTTTTGGATAGTTAGATTCGACAGCGACTGCAACATTTTGGGATGTTCCGATCGTTTTTTCCAGCTGCTGCTCCACTTTATCTTCAATGAGGCTAAACGGTTCAGCGTTTTTGGAGACATAGACCCCAAGCTGATTCTTATCGTTTGAGACTCCGCTGACATATGCCTTCTGGTCATTTTTCAAAGTCAATTCAAATATAGGAATAGGGGTCTGTCCTCTAAAGGAATTCATGACGACATCGATGGAAACTGGCCTTGCTGGCAGCTTTAGCTCGCTTAGATTGTGCACATGAAACTGACCATCCTTTAGCTCACCAAGGACTGCAGCGGCGCCTTCCATTTCTCCTGTAAACACGAGCCGTCCATTCCATTGATATGTATTCGTTTTTAAAAACGAGGGTATCTGTAGATTTTGATTAACGAGCTCTTTCTTTTCTCCGCTTGGCGTTAGTTTCTCGATCAACAGCTGCCCGTCTTTATTTTTTAAAGCAAGTAAGAGATTGTTACCTTGAATGGATGGCAGCATTTCATTAAACGAATCGCTTGCTGTCGTCCATTCACTGATTCTTTTTCCTGATTGAGGATCATACATTTCAAAATGGAGCTGCTGGTCTTTTGATACAGCACTCACCACTCGTTTTCCTTCATCAAATGTAAATATTCGTTTGACGTCATATTCCGTCACTTTCCCTGCTGACAAATCATCTTGGTAATGGTTCCACACCAAGACACTAAGAATGATCGCTGGAATAAAGAAGACAATATATCTGAGAAAAATCACTGGTATTCTTTTCACTTGATCGCTTCCTTTCATGAGGTTCCTTTATCTTATACGTCAGTGCAACGAGAATGTTTCATGCTAGAAGAATACCATTCCAGCCTTTAAGTTCCATATTTTACAAACTTGGTAGTTTGCGATAAAATCTAATCAGATTCGAAAAAAGGATGTTATCACAATGAGTAAGCTATCATCGATCATTCTAGCGGCTTGGCTGCGTGTTCCCCGTTGGTTCAAGCAATGGGTGCTCGTATCCATTTCCATTTTCTTTTTTTATATGTGTTTTGTAAAGGGGCTGACTAGCTGGCATACCTTGCCGCCCATCACTTTACTATCATGTATCATCGGTTCCTTCTTCATTTGGCTGTTATGGCTAAAAGGTCAAAAAAATAAATGAAAGGGGGAAAATCATGAAAGAATCCATTAGTTATTTTGCTATCTCTTTTGTTCTGCAATGGGTTTGGTTTGGCATTGTGCACCCTAATAGAGGCGTGACACTCTTGGACATGTTCATTTTTTCTATTTTGTTTGCGGTGATGTTCTTTTTTATTCAGAAGATTTGGCGTTATCAGAAGAAAGGAAGAAGTGAGTGATCATGAAATGAATCCAATGAAAAAGGCTGCCAAATAGATGGCAGCCTTTTTCTTGCTTTTTTCATGCAAATAAATAATCAATGTGTGATCTCCGTTACGGAGTGTATGAATTAAGATTCGATCATATCAGTGTGTCATATGTGTTCCGAGTGAACCTACGTTTGAAAGTAAACGCCATGGAAGTTCTGGATAACAAGACAACGAAAGCCCTACCTCTCATTCGTCCTTACGGCTCCGAAGCCGTGCCAGTGTGAATTGTAAATCAAAACGTCTTTTTTCCACTCTTCCGCTTTTATAGGGGGCGGGTGCAGAAGGAAAAGAATAAGTTTGTTCGCTTTGACAGCGTCTCGTTCTTATCTAGTAGAAGCTCTATTGCTTCTCATTATGTCATAGAAAAAAGAAAGTTTACTTTCTTTATTTATTTGCTTATTTCAACACTTAATATAAAACTATAACACATCCCCCCATCTTACGCAAGTGTTAAAGTGATAATTCAGCTGGAGTACGGTTTCCTTCATTCATGTAACGAATAGATGTTGGATCAATCTTCAGAATCACTAGGTTCGGATCATCTTTTCCTTTAAACCATTTCTCCATCTCCTCAGACCAAAGGCGGTCGATCAGTTCTGGATCATCGGTTAATGTGGCGGTACCTGCGATTTCTGCATACGTGTCACCGAATCCTTCACCTGAATAACCAATGAGAATATGGACATTCGGGTTTTTTTCAATTTCGTCTGCTTTATGTGTTTCTTTGCTCGTTGGTGTATATAATGTCAGTCCCTCATGGAAAAAAGTCATGTAGCGGGTATGCGGCTTATCCTGTTCAACGGTCGCTAGTGTTCCGACCTTTTGTTCATCTAATAGATTGAGTACCTTTTGTTTTAATTCTTCTTGTGACATATCGTTTCACTCCTTCAAATTTCATCCGTACTCTTAGGTTTCCACGACAATCCATTCATTAAACAAAGAAATGTGTTTTTCATAAAAAGAGATCTTCTGGCTGATGCTATAGAAAACAGGCTCAATGAAGGGAGAAGTTGAACATGCATCATGAAACGATGTTCCATTTAAGTTCACTTGTCATTGCGGCAGTTGTTGTGGGCATTATCGTATGGTCTGTCTCATCTGTGCAGAAAAATCGCAAGAAATACTAAACACACCGCCCAATCAGGTGGGCGGTGCGCTATTGATCATGTATTCATAAAGGAACCGCCGTTGACGTGAAGTGTTTGTCCTGTCATATAAGACGATTCGTCAGAAGCAAGCAGCACATAGCAGCCGACATGCTCTACAGGCTGTCCTGGTCTTCCCATTGGGGTTTCTGCCCCGAAGCTTTCCACACGATCCTCATCAAATGTAGATGGAATGAGCGGCGTCCAAATTGGACCTGGCGCTACACCGTTCACCCGAATCCCATCCTTCACAAGCGACTGTGCCATAGAACGCGTAAAGCCATTGATAGCGCCTTTTGTCGCCGTATAATCAATCAGCACTTTGTTGCCTCGATATGGGTTAATGGATGTTGTATTAATAATTGTACTTCCTGGTTTTAAGTAATCCAGTGCTTTCTTTGTAAAATAAAAATAGGAATAGAAGTTGGTTCTAAAGGTTTGGTGAAGCTGTTCACTAGATATATCCTGAATCCGTTCTTTCGGATGCTGTTCAGCCGCATTATTCACTAAAATATCTAATTGCCCAAAGGCTTCAACTGTTTTTTCTACCGCTTTCTCGCAAAAGGCTTCGTCACCGACATCTCCTGCAATCGTTAAACATTTGACGCCTTCCTGTTCTACGCGCTTTTGCGTATCCTTTGCATCCTCATGTTCATTTAAGTACACAATGGCGACGTGTGCCCCTTCTTTTGCATAGGCAACAGACACAGCACGTCCAATTCCACTATCTCCGCCTGTAATCAGTGCGACTTTCCCTTTGAGCTTGCCAGACCCTTGATATGATTCATCCTCAAAGATCGGCGCAGGATTCATTTCCCTTTCACTGCCTGGCTGCTGATCCTGTGTTTGGCGCGGAATGCCATTTGTCAAATATTCACATAAATCCATGTGTAAGCTCCTCCTTGATTTGTTGATGTATCCTTTCATTACCACCTCACTTTTTCACTCAAACATCCCGGTGCGGCACTGATGCGTTTTGAAATTCGGCATGTTTCAAGATGGATAAAATCGGTTACATGATCATTAAAAAGGAGCGTTCTCACATGCTGTCAACCATTTCGAAAACCTTTAGCAAACCAAAAGGCTGGCTCGGAAGCATTGCAGGTTTCATTATGGCAAATGAAAATAAAGCACTGAATCAGTGGGCGATCCAGCATTTAGATTTGTCAGATGGTGAAAACATTTTGGAAATCGGCTATGGACCCGGCTACAGCATCAAGCATATGCTTAAGCATTATGAAGGTCTCCATATAGATGGACTAGATGCTTCCTCCACCATGCAGGAGCAAGCAAAATCCCGCGTCAGCAAACGGTCAAAAGACAAACAGGTCCGGCTGTATGTAGGAAAAATCGAGAAAACACGTTTGCCGGGAGAGCAGTATGACAAAGTACTGTCTGTGAACAACTTTACGATTTGGGATGATCCAAAGACTGGCCTACTCAACCTTTATCACACGTTGAAACCCGGCGGAAAACTCGTCATTGTGATGCAGCCAAGAGAAAAAGGTGCTGATGCGAGCCGGACAAAAGAGATGGGTGAAAACATATTGAATGATTTACAGTTTGCGGGGTTTGACCATTTTTCTGTTGAGTATGTGGAAATTCGTCCAACGCTTGCTATCTGTGTCACAGCCAAAAAGCCGAGAAGCGAATAAGCTCTCGGCCCAGCGTGTAGACAAACCCTCGCATTCTTTGTCAGGTCTGCGCTTCGGTGCTCACGAATGTCAAATTCGCTTCGCTCCGGTGCTCGCCCTTCCTAGACTGCAAAGGTTTTCTATCACGCTGAAAAGAAGACAAAGGGCTAAAATAAAAATCATTTTAGCCCTTTGTCTACAATCTGAACCGAGAAGCGAATAAGCTCTCGGCTTTTTTCTTACCACTTTGCCTCTTTGACAAATTGATAGAACAGCTGATGCAATTTCTGTTCAATGTCTTCCTTTAACCCATGACCATAAAGCGTCATGCTTTCCTCACTTTCAATGATGGATGAACTGATCAGACTAAACATTTCTGACCCTTCCTTGCCTAGCTCTAGCGGCGCCAGCATCATGAGCATTCGTGACATCTGCTGCTGCCCGCCGTCCATGCTTTTGACCTCGTATGCCTGATCAAGATCATAAATATGAAAGATTGGTTCCTTGATGAACGTATGCTTTAAATGAAAAAGAGCAAATTCTGTACCAGGAATCCCTAAACCACCTTGCTGTTCACGTTCTAGTAAACCACTTGCTACCTCATCCGCATGTGTGATAAATCCTTCCTCTTCAAGCTGACGAAGCAGCTGCCTGATTGTTGCCTCATGCTGCGGCATCGCCTTTCTATTGTCGATGGTGAAATGGGACAAGATGCTGCGAATCACAGACATGTAATTCGTCACCCGCTCTGCAACCGCCATCATATTAACGGATTCTTGTACCGCTTCTTTGGCAGCTTCTTTCATCCTTTTTTTCTCAATCATATAAGGGATCTTTCGTTTAATATGAGCCTTCACACGCATAGCATCATCCTCGTTTAAGAGCGGACTGACCATGATGTAATCGATATGCTCATATGGGATAGGGACGGTCGAGACAATCATGTCATAGCTTGATGCATCGATTTCTTTTAGCTCCATCAAGGAAGACAGATCAAATTCGGCGATCTCTGGCAATTCTTTTTTTAACCGAGATGCGAGCATTTTAGAGGAACCGATCCCGCTTGAGCACACGACCAATGCATGAATGTTCGTTTCTTCTTTTTTGATCTCAAGCACTGAGCCAAAGTGAAGCACAATAAAGGCGATTTCATCCTCTGGAAATTCGATCTCTGGAAAGAAACGTTCGACTCCTTCTTCAATCGCCATGAAAAGTAAAAAGTAGTCCTTTTTAATTTGTTGTGTAAGTGGATTGTAGATTCTCATCTTTTCCTTTAAACGGTTCATGGCAGGTTCAAGATGAGACACGAGTCCCTCATACAATGAATCATTCTCATTTAAATGATAGCCAGTTTTATTTGAAATAAAATCAATGAGCTTCTTCGTTCTAATCGCGATATCCAGTTCGATTTCATCAATACGGTATTCTGCCCCAAAGCTGCGGTTTGCACTGCGCAGATGGATGGTCATATATCCAACCTCTGCTTCAGGGATTTCGACATTAAACATGCGTTCAAGTGCTCTTGCGATTCGCAGAGATGATTCAAATTCTTTTGTGCGCTTTAGTTCAAGCAGCTCTTCCTCTTCCATTCGAATGGTTTCGCCAAGCTGAATCCGTTCGATAGCATAGGTTAAGTGAACGACAAGCGCAATATAGGCACTATCAGATAAAGAGAGTGACAGTCGATTTTTCAAATGAAAGAGAAGTCTTTCTACCTTGAGCAGCTGCCCTCTGCTGACAACGCCAAACACTTTTTCCGTCGCTTTCGTTCGTTGCTTGATATTCATTTCAATCGTTTCTAAAAATAATTGAATATCGAGCCGGTCGACAATGAGGTTGCCGACAATCTTTCGTTTTGCTTCCTCCGGTCCTTTTAATTCAATGCCATACCCGCGTTTTCGGATCAGTTGCAAACCGTATGGCGCGATCCACTCCGTCAGTTCATCTAAGTCATAGCTGATCGTCGCATTTGTGACCTGCAAATCGGAAGCGAGTGTATATAATTTCACCGGTTCCTTTGCTTCAAGCAGCGCACATAATATTAAGAGCTTCCGTTCATCAGAGCTATATTCAATTTGATCCTCATTTGACATATGAGCAAGAAGCCGCTGTTTATCCTCCTGTTCACCGACTGCCTTCAAGCCTTTCCCCGGCTGTTTATCTAGTGAAAGATCATAATTCTTTAATATGGGTTTAATCGATTTTAGTTCTCTATGAATCGTTCTTGTACTCACCTGAACAGAATCGGCTATCTCACGAATCGTGACATAACGATTTTGCTGAATGATGTATTTGATGATCTTCTGTTCTCGTGCCGTTATGTACATGAAATGCCTCCTTCTGCAAAAATAGGTCTATTGTCGTACCCTAATATAAAACGCTTTCAACAAAAGATGCAATCTTAAGTTGATCTGACTTTGGCACATCAGCTGTGACAAAATTAAATACAACGTCTGATCATACATTTCTCCAAAATGACGGTCCATAATCCTTTTGATGAAATTGAACCTTTTGTTCATGAAAAGGCAGTGAACCCCCAGCTTTTAAAGAATACGTCGGATTGTATATTGGAGAGCCAAAGCAATAATCCATCGTTCCTTCTTCCGGACGGAAGATGACGGTTCGCATTGTTCCAAACAGCTCCTCATAATTGTGCACAGCCAGACCATCAGGATATTCTGTCTGAAACAGCTTAACAAGAGAATCACTTGTTTGTTGTTCTTTTAATGCCTCTATTAGCATGTCATATCTGACAACAGAATGATGTTTCGTCACCCCTTTTGCTGTTTGATCAGCAAGCGGATGATTTGTGGCTGCAATATAACCTTCCTCCGGTCTTCTCACCATTTTACGGCCATCAATGATTTCAATCACAGCCGCTTCTCCTTTTCGATCAGTAAGCATGAGGTGGACATTTGAGGCAACGGGCATTTCCTGAATAGAGCGAATGGCTTCCTCAACCGTTCTACAGGTTTCCAGAACAGATCGAATCACATGATACACTTGCAAGCCGGCAACTGCTGGAGGCTTTAAACCGGGTTCATTTCCAACCGGCGGACCACATGCAGAGAATGTGACAGAAAGACCATGCTCATTCATCCCATCAGATCTGCCAAACAAAAGCAGCGACGAGCCTGTATGATATGCCAAGCCCTTCACATGTGTCGTCACAAGACGCATATCATCAAATATCGGAGAGAAATCATAGTTACGCAGCATGACCGTTTGTTGACCTGTCTCCATATTTCCCTGCCTCACGCAGTGGGAACAGCCTGGCTGTAGATGAGATGAATAGAAAAAGGTCAAATAGCGCTCATCTAATTGCAGTTCATCACAAAATCCAGCAATCTCTTCTTCTAACTGAGGAAGATAAGGGCGCATCAGCTGCTTCGTTTCTTTCACAGCCTCTTTTGCAAGCGGTTCTGTTCGAATGTATTGTGTCTGTAGCCATTGCTTTTTCTTCATCCAGACAGCCTGCTGCTTTCCCACTTCATAAGCGGTTCCTTTCATTTCTTGAAAATATGCACTGATTTCCTCCATGCCTGCACACCTCTTTCGCTTTCGTTTCTTTTATCATATCGAAACCCTCCTTCATTTAAAAGGATGAAAAAAACTGCAATCCCAATGGATTACAGCTGTTTACAGGATTGTTGAAACAATGCTTTTGCCATTGCTTCATATCCTTTATGGTTCGGATGAAATTGATCAATCGATAAGTACTCATTTTCATGTCCTTCAAACGCCCGGTACACATCCACAACCTCTACATGCGGATTTGCAGCAAGCGAGCGAAGCTGATGATTGTATTGCTCAAGCCACCGCCCGGCTATAGGTATTTGCGGAAAAGGATTATATAAATTCATGAGATACACGCAATAGGGCTGCTTCTGCCCTCTTTTGATCTGAGCGATTTCTTGAATCATTTTGCTGAAATTTGCTTGGCAATGCAGCGTCGCTTGCAGCAATTTCTTTTCATCTTCACCCTTTTCATACTGCTGAATCGCTTGAACAAGGTCATTCCCACAGCCTGTGATGGTGATGATGTCAGCTGCTGCAATAGCACGCCTCACATCAGATCGTTTGAACAGCTGTAAAATCTGATCTGTTGTTAACCCTGACTTTGCAAATACAGACAGCTCGACTGGCGTATGTGTCTTTTTTTCAAGCATCCACTGATACCGCTCTGCGAAGCCTCCACCAAATAAACGTGCCCCCACTCCAACTGTTAAGGAATCTCCAATCGCAACATAGGATCGTCCCACTCTTATCCCTCACTCTCTCCTGCCTTCTCTTATATATACGAAATCGGAGAACAGATGCTTGTAGCAGATGACTTAGAGGCATTCATCTTTTTTTCATGAGACGTCTTTACAAACTCTTTACTTGCGAGATCGACTGATTTTTTGTTCAATAAGAATAGGTTGAGATCATGAAATTTGCACCTGCATGCGTTCCAGAAAAATTGACAAACTTTTTATCTTGATTTCGAGACTTTATACCTTGACTTCAAACTACATTGTGATTACAATAAAAATATCAGTTTTTATGTAACTGTGCTTGTTACATCTTTTTCGTAGCATTCCACTATGATTAAAGATGCCACATATTCAGTGTATCTTTGGGATACGCTAAAAAAATCACTGAAACAGAAAGGATTGAATGAACATGGCAAAAGTTTTATACATCACTGCACATCCGCATGATGAAACAGTTTCTTACAGTATGGCTACTGCTAAAGCATTTATCGAATCTTATAAGGAAGCAAATCCAAGTGACGAGGTTGTACATATCGATTTGTACAAAGAAAACATCCCTCACATTGATGCAGATGTATTCGCTGGCTGGGGCAAGCTGCAATCAGGTGCTGGTTTCGATACACTTTCAGCTGAAGAGCAAGCGAAGGTTGCTCGCCTAAACGAATTAAGCGATCAATTCGTTTCTGCTGACAAATATGTATTTGTTTCACCACTTTGGAACTTCTCATTCCCACCAGTTCTTAAAGCATACATCGACTCTGTTGCTGTAGCTGGTAAAACATTCAAATACACAGAGCAAGGTCCTGTTGGATTATTAACAGACAAAAAAGCTCTACACATCCAAGCACGTGGCGGATACTACACTGAAGGTCCTGCTGCTGAACTTGAAGCAGGCCACCGTTACCTTGGTACAATTGCGAGCTTCTTCGGAATTCCTTCTTTCGAAGGTCTTATCGTTGAAGGTCACAATGCTGAACCTGCGAAAGCAGAGCAAATTAAAGCAGATGCAATCGAACGTGCAAAAGCTTTAGGTAAAACTTTCTAATAAACTGAACGCGAAAAGCCAATGATCTTAACGGTCATTGGCTTTTTATTTATCTAGATGAAAGCCTAATTCTCTGGAGATACCGCTCGCGGCTTTTTTGACTTGTTCAATTAAGTATGGAAGACGTTCCTTTTGATAACCCGCTTCAAACCCAGCAATGCTAATTCCTGCTGCGACTTCCCCAAGGTGATTGAATATAGGTGCTCCAACCGCAGCTGTATAGTTTTCAAGCTCCGAATAACTTAACGTATACCCCCGCTCATTTGATTCTTCCAGTATGTTTCGAAGAACCTCTTTATCTGTAATGGTTCCGATTCCGATTTTCCCTAGCTCAATCGAATCGATATAGGCAAGTCTCTCGTTCTCTGGCAAAAAGGAGAGAATACTTCTCGCACAAGCACCCGCATATAAAGGAGAGCGCCTGCCGACGGCGGTGTAGAGACGAACAGGCTGCGTCCCTTCAATTTTATCCACGTAAATGGCTTCGTCTCCTTCACGAACGATGAGCTGTACAGCTTCTCCCACTTCATCCCGCAAGCCTTCCATAAATGGTCTCGCAATTCTCCGAATATCAAGGCGGTCCGCCACAAGCTGACCGTATTCTAGAAACATCAGTCCTAACCGATAAGCACCTGAATCTTGCTTTTCTAATAATCCCATATCGCTTAACGAGCTCGCCATCCGGTGCACAGACGTTTTCGGCATGCCGGAAAGTTCAATCATTTCATTCAATGTTAATTGGTCACGTGTGATAAACAGCCGCAAAATCTCCATTGATTTCACGACGGTTTTATTTGTGTTCTGCATGTCCATCCCCTTTTTCTAAACGAAGGCTTCCAGCTTGATTCTGGCACCCAGCTCCTTTAGTTCTGCTTCTTGTTTAAATAGCGCCTGCTCTGCGTCCTGATGATCGATTCGCTTAAAATACAAATTCGCCCCAGGCATCGCTTGTGCAATGAGCGGCAGATCGACCGTCGCAACTTCTCCAATCCGTGGGTATCCGCCTGTTGTTTGCCGATCTGCCAGCAGAATAATCGGGTGACCGTCAGGAGGAATTTGAATAGAACCAAAGGCAACCGCCTCTGAAATCAATTCAAGCTTTTCTTTTAAATGAACCGGCTCCCCCTTCAAGCGGCAGCCCATGCGATCTGATTGAGGCGTGACCTGGTAAGGCTGTTCAAAAAAGGTGTGTTGAGATGTTTCTTGAAAAAAAGAAAGGTGTCTCCCTGGCAGCACCCGAATCACGGGCGATTTCCGCAACGGTAAAAAATGCGTATAACTTACAGTCCAATCGGGTGCGCTGTACGCCGCCTGTTTCAGATTGCTTTTGAGTCTATCAGACAATCGATTTGCTACGAGTGATGGCTTTCCAATGGACAGGACGTCTCCTTTTTCAAGCGGACGTCCGTTCAGTCCACCGATTCCTGCTCTCACATAGGTGCTTTTGCTCTCCATGACGGGCTCCACATCGAATCCACCCGCCACAGCAAGGTAAGAGCGGCAGCCCCTCTTACAAGGACCAAAGATGAGCGTGCTTCCTGATCGAACAAAGAGCGGTTTCCATAAAGGGGCTGGCTCTCCATCGATGTCGATCTCTACATCAGCGCCAGTTACTGCAATAAGCGCATCCTTTTGACACGTCAACACAGGACCCGGCCCCATTAATGTGATTTCCAGTACGGCTTCGTTTTCCTCGTTGCCTGTGAGAATGTTGGCAATTCTAAGCGAGAGCGCATCCATGCCGCCGCTCGTTAAGACGCCATACTTTTGATAGCCTTTCCGCCCTTTATCTTGAATGGTTGTGAACATACCTGGCTTGATGACATGAATACTCAACGTTCTGCCTCCTTCATGCTGAAAAATTCCTTTTCAGACATTTGGACAAATCTGACCTCGTCCCCTGCTCTCAATAGACTTGGGACTTTCTCGTCTGGACGAAAGAGTGGCAGCGGTGTTTGTCCAATGAGCTGCCAGCCGCCAGGTGTGGAAATCGGGTAAACGCCGGTCTGCTTTCCCGCAATGCCGACAGATCCTTTTGGAATGGACATTCTCGGTGTTTCCCTGCGCGGGGCTGCGATCTTTTCAGAAAGCCCGCCTAAAAACGGAAACCCTGGTGCAAATCCAATCATATAGACAAGATACGTCCCTGCGATGTGAATACGCACGACTTCTTCTGGTGTTAAATGATTGATCCGGGCGACTTCTTCTAAATCAGGACCCAGCTCTCCCCCGTAGCAGACCGGTATGTCGATGGTGCGGCGCTTAGCCTGAACCCCCTCCTGCCATTTCTCTTCAAGGAGTGTTTCAATATAGCTTTTCACCCATTCATAGGGGGACAAATCTTGTTGTTGAAGATGGGCAGATTGATAAACGGTATACGGCTCGTAGAAAACAGTCACGTTTGTAAAGGCTTGAACAGCTTCCACATATCCGGCAAATGGATGCTGTTCAATACAAGAAAACAGCTGCACAACACGCTCATGAATTTCTTCACATATGTCTGCTCCTGCTTGAATAACAATCGCTGCATCTCCTAACGGGTGAAAGGTGATAGAATTTTTTATTGTTGAAAATGCCACTTGAGGACCCCTCTCTTTCTAAAGCACACCAAGCTGTTGATCTCGTTGATCTGTGATGAACATATGCCCAGGTGCATGGGTAATCGCAATGTCTGGTTTTGTATGCATGACAATGGCTTGCGGCGTCACACCACATGCCCAAAACACCGGGACCTCTCCTTCTTTGATCACAGATTCTTCTCCAAAGTCCGGCTGATCCACATTGTCAATTCCGATCATCGCTGGGTCACCTATATGAATGGGGCCACCATGAACTGACGGGAACCTAGACGTCACTTGTACACTTCTTGTGATCTGATGCGCCGGAATGGGTCTCATGCTGACGACCATCGGGCCATGAAATGCCCCCGCCCTTTCACAAGCGATATTCGTTTGATACATCGGAACGTTATGGCCGTTTTCAATATGGCGAACAGGGATATCATTCAGCATGAGCGCATGCTCAAACGTAAAACTGCAGCCGATGAGAAAGGCAACCATATCGTCCTCCCAATAAGCAGAGATATCCGACACCTCTTCTTGAAGAATCCCTTTTCGGTAAACACGGTATTTAGGAAAGTCCGTACGAATATCCGCATGAGGTGCAGACCGTCTCGGCACTGGATCACCCGGCTCCAGCACATCAAGCAAGGGGCATGCAGCCGGATTGCGCTGACAAAACAACAGAAAATCAAAGGCAAGTTCCTTTTTGACGATCATTAAGTTGGCTTGAGCATATCCCTCTGCTAGGCCTGCCGTTGGCCCTGTGATTTCTTTTTTACGAATCAACTCTCTGATCTGTGAAGGCTCATATGTTTGATAGATATTCATTCGATTCAGCTCCATAGTTTTGGAATTTCATTGATGATGGTATATCCGCCCATCATTGCCATGATGACAACTACAAATGCGCCTGATACTGTCAAAAAGAATGGATGTCGATAATCCCCAACAATGTCTTTCTTATAAGCCGCTACCAGCAAGGTGCCAAGCGCGAGCGGTAAGATCAATGCATTGATTGCCCCAACTAATATCAATATGTTCACAGGTCTTCCGATCGTAATAAAACAAATGGTCGAGAGGGCAATAAAGCCGATGATAATGCCACGTTGATTTTGCTCAATTTTTGGCGAGAAGGTTTTAAAGAAGGAAACTGATGTATATGCTGCTCCAATGACGGACGTAATTGCCGCAGCCCACATAATAATGCCAAACATTTTATATCCGATATTTCCTGAAGCTAGTTGAAATACAGAGGCAGGCGGGTTAGATGGATCAATCTGCAAGCCTTTTGCGACAACTCCTAATGTAGCAAGAAAGAGTGCTACACGCATGATGGACGTAATGAGGACACCGAAAATAGAGCTTTTCGTCACTTGGGGCAATGCTTCCTTCCCCTTAATACCTGCATCCAGCAAGCGGTGTCCGCCAGCGAAGACGATATAGCCGCCTACTGTTCCGCCTACAAGTGTCACAATGGATAAAATATCAATTTTCTCTGGGACAAATGTTCTCACTGCCGCTTCTCCAACTGGCGGTGCTGTTGAAATCGCCACATACAGCATCAGACCAATCATGACAAAACCCGCTATCTGTGTGAAACGGTCCATCGCTTTTCCAGCCTCTTTGATCACAAAGATCAGAATAGCAATAGCAGCACTGACCCCTGCACCGATTCGCGGATCGACTCCGAAAATGACCTGAAAACCGAGACCAGCACCAGCGATATTTCCGATGTTAAAGGCAAGTCCCCCAATGACAATCAAAACGGCCAGGACATAGCCGAGACCCGGCAGAACCATATTTGCAATATCCTGCCCTCGTTTTTCTGACACGGCGATGATGCGCCATACATTGGTTTGCGCAAAAATATCTAACAAAATAGAGATGAGAATGACAAACCCAAAGCTAGCCGCCAGCTGCTGTGTAAAGACAGTCGTTTGTGTTAAAAATCCCGGTCCGATGGCGGACGTCGCCATTAAAAAGGCTGCGCCCATCAGCATAGACCGGTTCCCCTTTGGTGCCTTCGTGTGCTTGACTTCTTCTTTTTTCATGCTGTTTCCCCCTTTGATGACGATTTTTATTGAAAGGCTTTGAGATGAATGCTCGCTTCTTTTAGCTTTGATGTAATAGTTTTGGCAAATTGGAGCGCATGGATGCCGTCTCCGTGAATACAGACAGTATCCGCTTTAAGCGAAATGTCTTCCCCTTGAACGGTATGAACTTTCCCTTCTCTCACCATACGAACGACCTGCTGAACGGCCAGTTCATCGTCTTCAATGAGTGCGTGTGGTTCGCGGCGGGATGTCAGCGTCCCGTCTGATTGATAGGTCCGATCAGAAAATACTTCATGCGCCACTTGAAGACCCATTCTCTCACCTGCTATCGCAAGTTCACTGCCTGAAAGCCCGTATAATACAAGACTTGGATCGACATGATACACAGCCTTCGCAATCGATTCAGATAATTCAGTATTTTTAGCCGCCATGTTGTACAGGGCGCCGTGTGGCTTGACATGCTGCATCGTGCCGCCTTCTGCTTTGAGAAAGGCTGATAGAGCGCCAATTTGATAGACGACGAGATCATAGGCTTCCTCTGCTGAAATCGCCATTGGACGTCTGCCAAATCCGACTAAATCTTGCAGACCCGGATGCGCGCCAATTCGGACCCCTTTATCCAGTGCCATTCTGACGGTTTTTCTCATGACTGTTGGATCTCCTGCATGAAAACCACAAGCGATGTTGGCTGAGGTGACATATTCTAAAATTTGTTCATCCGAACCGATAGTATATTGACCAAAGCTTTCTCCCAAATCACAGTTGATATCTACTTGATACATAGGATCCCTCCTTGTTGTTCCGAATAACGGAACATAAAGTCCGAATATTCGAATTTATATTGATTATATCAATTTTGGATAGATTGCACATGACATTGTCAGAAAACATAACAATAGAACTAGGACATAAAAAAGCGAGAGGATATCGCCTCTCGCTTTTTCATCATGTTCTTTATTTAGACAACACCCAATGCTGGATGGCTTTTGCTACACCGTGTTCTGTGTTAGGAGCTGTAATCCAATCAGCGGCTTCTTTTACCACTTCTTGCGCATTTCCCATCGCAATGCCTAATCCGGCTTCTTGGATCATGGCCATATCATTTAGGCTGTCGCCAAGCGACATGACATTGTCCATCGTACAGCCAATGCGTTCTGCTACCTTTGCAAGAGCTGCCGCTTTGTTAATGCCAGCTGCATTGACTTCGATATTGGTTGGACTTGAATTTGTAATCTCTAGATGACCATTTGTTTTCAGTGTATTGAGCACTTCCTCACGAACGTCATCGTCATGAATTTCAAAGCCGAATTTCAGCCATTCGTGGTCATGAATTCGTTCTGGGAATTCACCTCTCCACACCTTCTCCACAGTGGAAGCCCAGTAATCGGTTTCGTACCTATTTTTTAGATCCCACATCATTTGGACATGATCAGGATGCAATAGATCTCGTTCGATCAGCTGGAAGTTTGAATCCCAGATTTCACTTCCGTTTGCTGTCACAAGGTAAGAAGACAGCTTAAGCGGCTCAACCAGCTCTCGGCATGTCATCAGCGTCCGCCCTGTGCTAATCACCACATGGACCCCTTTTGCTTCAGCATCTTTAATGGCTTGTTTATTTTCCTCTGGAATGACGTGTTCACTGTTTAACAGCGTGCCATCCATATCAATGGCAATCAATCGGATGTCTTTCTTATCAGCTTGAATGGACAAATTGAGTACCCCTCTTTGTATCATTTTTTGTAACTATCTTTATTTTAATATAAAGAGGGAGATGGCACAAAGGGACGAGTTTGATCCCATAGAAAAAAGACCTTGTTACAGGTCTCTTCGCATTGGCTTAGCGTTCACATGCAATCCCGTCTTTATCACGGTCAAGTCGCTGATTTTTTTGGTAAAGTGCTTTTGACACATACGGCTTGTACTTTGTTTTGCCGCCTTTGTTTTTCGTGTTTTTGCTTTTCGCTACGCCGCCTTTATAGACTTTGTTCAGCGCTTTGCAGTTTTTGTAGGACTTGACTGTTTTTGCATCTGCAGTGTGGGTGTCGACTTGTGTAACGCTTAGTAAAAGACCTAAGGACAAGACAGCCACCATGATTTTTTTCAACATGTAGAATCCCCCTATTTTTTCTATTTTTACATTTTTATCATATGTCACCACTTTTTGTTTTTCAAGACTATCGAGCTAAATATATTGATTTTTTTGGAATAAAACATGCTTTATATCCTATATGGTACACTGAGTGGGAAACCTTTCCGGTTTTGACACGTATATGAAGAGAGGAGTTTTTCACATGAAAATGAAATATACCATTCTATATGTAAACGATGTTGAGGCAAGTATTCATTTTTATCAACATGTACTTGGCTTTCCTATGAAACTTAGGGTTGAATCCTATGTTGAGTTTGACACGGGGGACGTGACATTATCGATTAACTCGCGTCAGGATGTCAAAGATGCACTTGGATTGCCTGTCCCTGAAGCAAATCAATCCTCGCAAACGTTTGAGATTGGATTTGTTGTGGATGATGTGGAACAAACCATTGCATCAATGAAGGAAAAAGGGGTTTCGATCATTAAAGAACCTGCAAAAAAACCATGGGGTCAAACCGTCGCTTATGTCGCTGATCCTGATGGTCATTTCATTGAAATATGTGATGCCGTCTCCTAATCCTGTTTAAAGGAGTGAACCAGTATGAGAAAAAAACATGCCTTTATCGCCGGTGTTTGCTCAATGATTGTGATTTGCAGTGCTTTTAATGGATAGGAACAATAAGTGATGATATTCAAGAGTAACGACAGATACCTTCCTAAATAAGACTAGCACTAACTACCAATGTGGAATGAAAAGACATTTTGTTATCGTCTATGCTTCTCATTTGCTCCGCACTTTACACAAATATGTGTAAATCATACTTAAAACCTTCCAAAATATATAAGTAAAAATAAACCTTAAAATAACCTTAAAATTGAAAATATGGGTTTAAAGGGCAACTTATTTATTGTATATTTTACTTATAAATTTGAAGGGAGATTTTAGTATGATAAATAAACAAACGTTTAAAACTGTTTTATGTTCTACACTTTTAATTACTAGTATTGGATTTTCTCAGCAAGCTTTTGCTGCAGAATCAAATTCTTTAGAAAAAGAGGCAATAAAACAACACAAAATATCAGGAATGAGCGATAAAGAAATTACTGAATTAATTAAGACCGCCAAAGAAGATCGTAAATTTGCTGAAACTAAAGGGGACGAATTATACAAAAAAGATCAAAAAGAGTTCAAACAGCTTGAAAATTCAGGACAAATTGACAAGATTTACCCTAAATATAAAACAGAGAAAAATAAAATATCTGCTTTGTCCACCAAAAAATCTATGGGCACAAAGGGGGATGTATTAGTTAGTTATGAAATTAACTCTGGAAGCGCCTCAATAGGAGTTGGACATGCAGCAATTGTTGCCCAAAACAGCTCAAACACTGTAGAATCTTGGGCGAAAAGTTATAGCCCAAAGAAGCAAGATGGTGTGAGAAAATACCCGAATACATGGAATACGAAGAAAAAGGTTTATGGTTTATGGGTTAAAGGTTCTTCTAACGCTAAATATATTGCAGCAGCTAAATATGCAGAAAAACAAGCCTCAAATAAGAAACCTTATAACTGGAATTTCTTAAACAAAAACACTACTAAAAGTTTCTATTGTTCACAGCTTGCATGGAGAGCATGGAAGAATCAAGGCATAGATATTGATAATATCAAATGGGATACTATTGTCACCCCAATGGAACTTGTAAAGTCAAATAATACTAAGATTTTTAAACATAACAAATAAAATAATTAACTCAAAACAATCGTATTCCTTATACGGTTGTTTTAGTCTTTAAGGAGATGTCTATAAATGTTTAGCAAACGTATCTTTTTAAGTATATTTGTTATTTTAATTTTATCAGCGTGTACAGCCAATAATTCGGAAAATAACTCAAAAGAGAAAGAGTTCACCAAAATGAAGGATACATCATTTATTATTTCTCTTTCCAATACATTAAAATCCGGTACTGAAATAATTTACTTTGATAATAAAGGAAATAGTATAAAAGATAGTTTATTGAATTCTGGTTATAGTATTATATCCAGCTCACAAAGCAAGGATAATATTTATTTTAATAGCAGTCGAAGTAATGATTATTTTACCATAAACAAAAAATCAGGATTACTAAAAGAAGTTAATTTAAAAAGTATGTCAAAAACCACAGAAGATGAAGGGTCTTTTTTTATTAATGCTAGTAACTCTTATGTTTTTAAAGATATAAATATCGGTTATACAAATAAAGGGTATGAGAGCGAATTTGTTTACTGGACAGACAACAATGATAATAAAAAACAACATATAAAGTTAAAAGGGATGCTCAACTCTGCAAGGTTTATAGATGGGAAATTTTATATACTTTCCAACTATGACGATGAATACTTATCTATAAAAGTTATTGATCCAAATAACAATAAAATTATTTTGGATAAACGTATTCCAAATAAACAAATTTATTTTATTGAAGGTAACGAAAAAGATGCATTTAAAGAGTTAGACTCTGATACAATAGCTTTAGCCCTAACCGATACGGTTAACCAAAGTGAAGAATCTAAAATTTTATTAATTAATAAGTCTAATTTAAAAATAAAAAGAGAAATTACAATTAATCAAAAATCCTTTTCTCCAACACAAATTGAATTACTACATGATGGTAATATTGCTATCCCATCCTCTGAGGGCAAAGTATTAATCTATGATAAAAATTTCAAATTAATAAAATCTTTTGATATGAAAGATACAAAAGAAGAACAATATCTCCAAAACATTCAATACTCTAAAGATAATATGTATGCGTTTTTCAAGTACCCTACTCAAAAAAAACAAAATGTGATAGGACATGTAGATATATATAATATAAAGAAGGGAACATTAACTACTTCCATCAATATTCATTCAAAAAAAGATTGGGAAACGGGGCGACTTGAATTAATTCAGTAATAAGGGGGCTGACCTAGTGGGATCTATTGTTTTATTAATTGTTTTTGTTTTGCCCATATTGTCAATTCTAATTGGAATAATAGGTACACGTATCTTTAGAAACATATGGATTTCTCCTCTTGTTTCTCTTGTCTTAAGTTTGGTGTTTTTGTTTACTTTAGCAGAAGGAAACCTTTCTTTTTTATTTTGGGTAGTATGCTACACTGTTATTTCCATAATCTCTTCTGTCATAACATTTATCATTATTAAGAAATCTCCTTAATCAACAGGACCGGAAATAATTCGGTCCTCTTTAATTTATAGACGGTAATGCGCAATGTCCTGATTCAATCGCATGATTAGTTCATTGAATCTTTCTGCTGCTTTCGCCACATTCGAGATGGCTGTCACTTGTTCGTCTGTGGATGCAAATATATGGTCGTTTTGCTCCAGCAATGTATTCAGCTCTTTTGCCATAGCGTTTGTTTCAACGATGGTTTGTGAAATCAATGTAGAGATAGCATTGATTTCATTTTCTGTTGCATGCACCGCTTCATCTAACTCGGCAAAACGATCCATTGTGCTCGACATGATGCCGGCTGTTGCAGCCATTTCTTCTTTAATGCCTTGGATCATTTGCTGAATTTGAACAGCTGGCTGCGTCGGTCTTATATGTTTTGATGTAAACACTTGTTAAAAGGAGTTAGTCATATGGCTGTTTTTGTCCTATTCATTGTATTTGGTTTTCCGATTATCTCTGTGCTGATTGGCATTTTTGGCACGCTGCTTTTGAAAATACTTAGATGCCCACTTTGATTGTCCTGATAGCAAGCATGATCTTCATGTTCACTTATATTGGCGGGAATGAATCCTTTCTCATTTGAATCATCGTCTACACCGTCTTTACGTTCCTTGCTGGATGGATTACTAAGCGGCTCAACGTGTAGACAAACCCTCGCATTCGGTGTCAGGTCTGCGCTTCGGTACTCGCTCCTTCCTAGACTTCAAAGGTTTTCTATCACGCTGAAAAAAAGAAGACAAAGGGCTAAAATAAAGATCATTTTAGCCCTTTGTCAACAATTTGAAAGAACAGTTTTCACTGTTTTTTTTAAATCAAATATCGGCGCACCATAGCTCAATTTCAATTTTCAGCTCAGGCCATCCTAAAGCTGATACATAAGCAACCGTCATTGATGGGTAAGCTGTTTTGAAGATCGTATCCCACTGAGGATATAGATGATCCCAGTCGATTTCTTCTGTTGCCCATATATTGACCTTGATGACATGCTCTTCATTCAATCCTTCTGATTCAAGGATTTTTTTGATATTTTCAAACGTATTGGTTACCTGGTCGTTTAAACTTGATGGTACCTGTCCATCGATATCTGTTCCGACTTGACCCGATGTAACAAATAATCCCGCGCCCTTTGGTACTCTTGTGATATGACTATAGCTGCCAACGGGCTTCGGCATACTTTCTGGGTTTTTTCTTGTGATTTTTTCCATATGATTTCCCTCACTCACTTTGATTTTTCTGCTAGATTTCTCTTCATGTAGACAGACTTCACCAATTTCTATCTATCCTAAAAGAAAACAGCAGTGGAGTATCCATAGCCACAAGGTAAGAACATCAATATTTTCTTTTTCATGACCGGAACACTCCCTTTTGATTGCGTGAGCAAGGTTTTGATTAACTATATAGTACCTGAAACGAGACGTTCAGTCAAAATGGTTTATAGACGATAGCGCGCAATATCGTGATTCAATCGTATGCTTAGTTCATTGAGCCTTTCTGCTGCTTTTGCCACATTAGAGATGGCTGTCACTTGTTCGTCTGTGGATGCGGTGATCTCTTCGATCGCAGCGGCATTTTCCTGAGAAATTTGGGCTGCGCCTTGCATGGCTTTTGTGATGAGGTCGTTTTGCTCTAGTAATGCATTCAGCTCTTTTGCCATTGCGTCTGTTTCAACGATGGTTTGTGAAATCGACGTAGAGATGGCATTGAATTCATGTTCTGTTGCATGTACCGCGTCATCTAACTCAGCGAAACGATCCATTGTGTTTGACATCATGTCGGCTGTTGCCGTCGTTTCTTCTTTAATGCCTTGTACCATTTGCTGAATTTGCACAGCTGATTGTTTTGTCTGCTCTGCTAAATTCCGCACTTCACTCGCCACAACCGAGAAGCCCTTGCCGTGCTCTCCTGCGCGTGCTGCTTCTATGCTGGCATTCAGCGCAAGTAAATTCGTCTCATTTGAAATACTTTCAATCGTATCTGTAATTTTAGAGATATCCTGTACTTTTGTACTTAATTGCTCAATGCCTGCTCTAATGCCTTGAGACGCTTGAATGGATTGTTCATTTGATTGTTTTAATTGCTGAACAATTTGCTGGCCCTGCTGCGAAGATTGATTCGATTGGTCAGAGATTCGTTTAATTTGGTCACTTTGTTCTTTGACGTTCTCAATCGATTGATTGAACTGGGTCATTTGTTGATTGGCTACATCAAGGTCAGATGCCTGATGAAGCGTTCCAGTCGATATGTCACCAATCGCTCGGCCAATCTCTTCACTGCTAGCTGAGGTTTCTTCAGATATTGCTGATAAATCTGTGGCTGATTCGACGAGTTGACTGCTCGTTTCCTGTAGACCGCTTACAAGTGTCCGGAGTTCTCCTGACATATGATTAAAGCCTTTTGCCAGCTGTCCAATTTCATCTGTTGTTTCTTTTAAACTTGTGCGTTCAAGATTCCCCGCCGCAATTTCTTTTGAAGCAGCAGTGACTTGTTTGAGCAGTCTGACCTTTCTTCGAGCAGCTAAATAAAAGACGCCAAGACTGAGAAGAGCGACACCTGCTGTAATGAGCATGATATAGAGCTTCATCTGCTCTAATTCTTTATAAAATTCATCCTGAAAGACGGCAATGCCGATACTCCAATTCCAGGGCGTGAACTGGCTCATATAGGCAAGCTTTTGCTTTTCTTCCCCAGTGGCATCGTCATTATCTAAATAGGTCACATAGTGTGCATCCTCGCCTTCTGATTTGGCTCCAGCGACCATTTTTTCACGATTGGTCGTGTTATCTGGAATGACGCCAATGTCATTGACAGGATGGACTTGAGAGGAATAATCTGCTCCATATGCGACAAGATAGCCTTTATTTTTATAGATAAAATCTGACTTTTGAAATTGGTACCCTTTCCCGTTGTCATTTTTTGGCCCGCTCAAGTAAATGCGGGCTTGTTCCTGTGCCTGTTCAATCGTCAGTTCTTTTTTCTCTACACGATCATTCAACTGTTCAAGTGTAGCCATTGCTCCGCTGACGATGTGCTTTAAATCGGCTTTCCCCGCATCAATTAAGACATGTTTCGCTAATAAATACCCCGTTGTCCCAACAAGTCCGCCGGTTAAGATCGTGATGACGATAATGGCAGACATTAATTGAAAAAAGACACTCCTTGACGCAAACATTTTCCTTTTCATATACAAATTCCCCCTTACTTCATATATCGACAAACGGGGTAAAGTATTAAAAAGTCATCAAAAAATCCCTTTCACTCGTTGGAAAGGGATTTTCTAATTATCGATCTGTTTCTTTAAGAATGGCTTGATAGAGATCATCTGCTGGCGTGAGGCCACATACTTCTTCCAGCACACCTTCAATGCCTTTTTCTTTTCTTAATACCTGCAAACGAACCGCTTCTTCGTCTTCGGCGAAGTCATAAGCGAGAGCTGCAGCAATGCCTTTGATTAAGTACACTGGCTGCTTGATCTTTTTCGCCGGACCGATTAAACGGTCATCTGCTCCTAGCTTTCTAAGAGGAGAGCGTGCGACGCGAGTGACTTCGTCGGAGATAAAAACATTTTCGAATCGTTTGATGATTTTTTGAATATACACATCATGTTCTTCTTTTTCAAAGCCATATGTGTCGATTAAATAACTGCCCGTTTCGTGCAGTGCACCTTCAACCACCTGGCGAATCTCTGGTGTATCGACGGCTTCTTTAATCGTTTGAACGCCTTGCTGATACCCGACATACGCAGCTAACGCATGTCCTGTATTGACAGTAAAGAGCTTGCGCTCAATATACGGCGTCAAATCTTGTACAAAGGTCGCTCCGTCAATTTGAGGAACGTCCCCAATAAAGCCAGTCTCATCAATGACCCATTCGAAAAAAGGCTCGACTGATACTTTTAAAATGTCCTCATGGTGCTGAATCGGCACAATGCGGTCCACAGCAGCGTTTGGAAAACCAACTGTTTTTGATAACGCTTCTTGTTCCTCTTTTGTTAGATGAGAGAAAACGGCTTCTTTTAAATGAGAGCTGCCTCCAATCATATTTTCACATGCCACGATGTTGATGATATGGTCAGGCTTTTTCTGTTTCAATCCTTCAGCAATCGATGAAGCAATGATCTTCAAAACGGTTGGTCCAACAGCTGTTGTAATCAAATCGGCTGATGCCACCGCCTCTGTTAATGCCGCTGGGTCTTGTGCAGAATTGATCGCTGTCACTGGACCGACTACTTCTTGCTTCTGACCTGGTGCTGCGAGTTCAACCGTGTATTCTCCTCTTGCATTCAGCTCGTTGATGACCGCTTCATTTACATCAGTGAAGACAAGCTCAAAGCCTGATGTTTTTAACAAAGAACCGATAAACCCTCTGCCAATATTCCCTGCTCCAAAATGAAGTGCCTTCATGTTAGTTCACCTCGTTAAAGATGGCGATCAATTCATCCTGATCCTTTGCATGGATGATGCGTTCTACATTTTCCTCTTCTGAACAGACAATCGCAATTTGAGAAAGAATATCGAGATGTTCGTTGTTTTTACCTGCGATGCCAAAGACGACTTTGGCGATATTTCCTTCGCCGTATTCAACGCCATCTGGAATTTGAATGATGGAAATCCCAGAATGAAGGACAGCTGCTTTCGCATCCTCTGTTCCATGAGGAATCGCAATCCCGTTGCCCATAAATGTAGACGAGATATTTTCTCTTTCAAACATTTTGTCAACATAATCACTTGTGACATAGCCATTTGCCACTAGGACTTCGCCTGCTTTTTTAATGGCTTCTTCTTTCGAGCCTGCTTGTTCGTTAAGAAATATATTGTCTTTTGATAGTACTTGTTTCATGAATGATCACACCTTTTTTTAGAATGGAAAATCAGGAAAACAACCAAAACGGGGAGTTCAATGAAGAAAAATTGAACTCAACCCGTTTCGCCATGTTATTTTTTCAATTTCTCAATTAGCTCATCGTATTTCGGGCTGTTTAAGAAATTATCAACTGAGATATGCACAGCGCCTGGCAATTTTGCCTTGGCTCTGTCTGTTAAATCTTTATGAGTGAAGACCACATCAGCATCATTTGGAATGTTGCTGATGGATGTGTTTGTCACATCAATATCAAGCTCTGCCTTTTTGACTTTATTCTTTAAGATGGATGCGCCCATCGCACTTGAGCCCATTCCTGCATCACAGGCAAAGATGATTTTGTTCACATCATCTGGATTGACATCACTTGGAGATGCTGCTTGCTCATTTGCTTCAGCGTCTTCTTTTTGTGCTGTAAGAGCAGAGGCGGCTGCGCTTTTCTTCCCTTTCATGTCCTGCATTTTTTCTGTTGCTGCTGTTAAGTCTTCGTCAACTGCTTTTGAAGCTTTTAAAATCACAGAAGCGACAAGGAATGAGACGACGGTAGCCACGACAACACCTGCTAGAACAGCAAGATGTCCGCCTTTTGGTGACATCAGCATGAGAGCGATAATACTTCCTGGTGACGGCACAGCCTTTAAGCCTGCATTTAACAGGGTAAAGGTCAGAACACCGCTCGCTCCCCCTGCAATCACCGCCAAAATGAGCTTTGGTTTCATTAAGATGTACGGGAAGTAAATCTCATGAATTCCTCCTAAAAATTGAATGACAATCGCACCCGGTGCAGACTGCTTTGCATTCCCTCTTCCGAAGAACATGTATGCAAGTAGAACACCTAAACCTGGCCCTGGGTTTGTTTCAAGCAAGAACAGAACGGACTGCCCTGTCTTCGCCGCTTGCTCTACTCCTAAAGGACCTAAGATCCCTTGATTAATCGCATTGTTTAAGAACAAGACTTTCGCTGGTTCAATGAAAATACTTGCCAGCGGAAGCAAATGTGCATTCACAATGATATCTACACCTGCCGCAAGGGCTTTATTTAGACCAAGTACCACTGGTCCGATGGCGTAGAAGGCAATCGCGACAAGAATGGCACCTAAAATCCCTGCCGTAAAGTTATTCACAAGCATTTCAAAGCCCGATTTGATTCGATCTTTGAAGAGCTGATCAATTTTCTTAATCAAGTAACCGCCAAGTGGCCCCATGATCATGGCACCTAAAAACATTGGAATGTCCGAACCGACAATGACCCCAATCGTCGCAGTTGCACCGAGTACCCCGCCTCGATGGTCGTATACGAGTTTACCGCCTGTGTAACCAATTAAGAGCGGCAGTAAGTAGTTGATCATTGGGCCAACAAGTGAAGCTAATTGTTCATTTGGCCAATAGCCACTCGGAATGAATAAGGCCGTAATGAGTCCCCAAGCGATAAATGCTCCAATATTCGGCATAATCATGCCGCTTAAATAGCTTCCAAAGCGCTGTACTTTTACGCGGAATCCGCTTTTTTCCTGCATCTATGAAAACTCCTTTCTTCTTTCCCTTTATTTAGGGCTTTATAGGTCAAAAGATATAAGAACAAGTGTCAGTGAAGCCCTTAACCTTATCGTAAAACGCTTTCACTTCTCCTTCAATTGAAACTAAATTTCACTTTGTCACTTAGTGTGTGACAAAATTGAAATATGATGTGAATTCTCTGTCAGAGCATAGGACAAATAGAGTAAAAAAGTTGATGTGCCGTGGTTTTGACGCAAAATTCATTGGAATTTCACAACTTTCAAATCGTCACTTCTTGTTTCCTCTTCTTAAATCGAATAGGCTTATACATGATCAAACCTATTCAATCAAGAAATGTCTGCGCAGACATGACACAGAAAAAGTGAACCATCTTGCTGTTTGTTTCGTTTACCTTTTAGAGTGAGCGGTACAATAGGAGGAGCGGGTTTTTTCTGTGACTCACAGTTTACTGCCGCTTTCTTTCTGATACATGAGACATTTTCATAGGTAGAAAGGCGGTTATACACTTGTTGAAACATAGTAAGTGGCTTCTGCTCCTTATCGTTACGTTTGCTTTTTTCATTCCAAAGGAAGCATTTGCCCATGCATACGTCGTCAGCTCGAATCCAGCAGCAAATGAAGAGCTGGAGAAGCAGCCTCCTTCGGTCTCTATCACATTTAGTGAAGGAATTGAAAGTGGATTTCATGCCATTAAGGTGCTAAATGCAAAAGGGGATCGTGTGGATCAAGGAGATACGGTCATCAAAGATCAAAAAATCATGGAAGCAGCTTTAAAAAAGGATTTACCAAAGGGAATTTACACCATTCAATGGAATGCGGTATCAGCAGACGGACACTCTGTCTCTGGCATGATCCCATTTAGTATTGGCAAAGCGGATGGCGGTTTTGACCAATTAGATCAAGGTCAAACGAATGAATCTATTGATGTTGCCTCGACCATTGATAAAGCCTTTCTTTATACGTCGTTTAGCTTATTTCTCGGGACCATTTTGTTTGGACTGTTTTGGTTTAAAGCAGCCATTTCACCTGTATTAGCGGAACGAATGAAACGGCTTTTGACATTGTCACTGGTCATGATGAGCGGAGCACTCGTGTTCCAGCTGCCGATTCAAACAAAATCAGCAGCAGACGTGTCTTTTTGGGGAGCATTTCAGCCAGCGCTTTTACAAGAAACCATTGCATCGACTTCTGGCGGTAGTTTGTGGATGATGCTCATGGTGTCATTTGTGCTTCTAACCATTTGGAGCCTAGTTGCGATGAAAAAAGGGGATTTCACTTCTTTTCGGGTATGGTTGTTTCCACTGCTCCTATTCGCAGTACTTCTCTGGCTGAAGGCACAAATCGGACATCCAGCAGCAACGGATAATAAAATACTGACAACGTCACTTGATTTCATCCATCTCGTTTCTGCATCAATCTGGGTCGGTGGTTTAACAGCCATTGTGCTTTTATTGTTGAAGAAGCTGCCAAATGAAGATCAGCCGCTCATACGGAATACGTTAACAGCGTTTCACCCTTGGGCACTGCTCTCTGTTGGACTCATTGTGTTTTCAGGATTTGTAAATGCGATCTTTATTTTGCAATCGTTTGATGCTCTTTTCGAATCAGCATACGGACGAACCTTTTTAATCAAGCTTGGCTTATTTATCTTGATGGGCCTTCTTGGGCTTGTCCATTACTTGATGCTAAGATGGGAAAAGAAACAGAAACAAAACGTTTCGTTACGAGCTGAGTGGATCATCGGAATCGCTATCTTGTTATTAACAGCTGTATTCACCAATATCCCGAGCCCTCCTCCGCCTGCACCTGAGCCGTTCTTCGGCGCAAACCAAGTGGAGCATCGTGACATTGTGTCCATGAGCATTACCCCGAATGCCCCGGGCAAAAACACATTCGAGGTCGCATTTACGAAGAAGGATGGACAAACGATTACTGATATTCAATCTGTGTCAGCCAAGATCCATAAAGTCACCTTATTCGGTGAAGAGAAACCGAGTGAATTTCAGCTGAAACGATTAAAAAATGGTCATTACTCTGCTGAAAACCTCTTGTTAAATGAAAAAGGCACTTGGAAAATTGACATCCATGCGTTAACTGGTTCTTTTGAAAATATTGATACCACATTTATTAGAAGAAACTAAAAGGAGTTCATACCATATGAAAAAATACGTTAAAGCTTTATTACCAATGCTTCTCGCTTCATTTTTATTGGCGATTCCTGTAAGTGCTCACGTCACAGTCAAACCTGATACGTCTGCGACAAATGCGTGGGAAACCTATACGTTAAAAGTTCCTTCTGAGAGTGACAGCCCAACGACTAAGGTTGTCTTGACAATACCTAAAGGCGTCGAATTCCAACAATATGAGCCAGTCTCTGGATGGAAAACGTCAACTGAAGAAAAAGATGGCAAGGTAACAAGAGTGACTTGGGAAGCAACGGGTAAAGGCGTGCTTGCCGGACAGTTCCAGCAATTCGTTTTTGTAGCGAAAAACCCTGAAAAAGCAGGCGAAGCTGCATGGGATGCGTATCAATATTATAAGGATGGAACGGTCGTTGAATGGACTGGCGATCAAGATGCTGATAAGCCGCATTCGATCACAAACATTGTCGCATCTAATACGGTAACGGATTCACATGGTCAAGAAAAACCAAAAGAAGAAAAGGCATCTGAAACAGCCTCCAATTCTTCTTCACCACTTGTGCTAGGGTTGTCCATTGCTGCTCTAGTCGTAGCACTGATTGCGCTTGTGCTTGCTTTTAGAAAGAAATAATTGATTCGTAAGCGATCGTTTTCACGGAAACGATCGCTTTGTTTCTTTCCACCTTGCCTGAACACGAGATGCAAGGCTTTGCCTGCAAGCTTGGACGATCAACCTCCATTTTCCCAACCTATTATTACCAATATAGGATTGAATAGGATGATGACGCATGCCATAATGAGACACATGACCACCTAGGAGGCTATAAGATGAACCATCTAATTATATTTGCTCATCCCCAGCAAAGCTTAAATCAAACCTTATTAGATCTTGTTGTCAGCACTCTTTTGAACAATGGTCATAAAGTGACTGTTCGTGATGTTTATGCTCTTGGTTTTTCACCAGAACTAAGCATCTTGGAAAAGGCTGCGATCAAACGGGGTGATCTCCCAATTGCCATTCAAACAGAGCAGAAGCTGATTCAGCAAGCAGATGTCCTAACGTTTATTTTCCCCATTTGGTGGACAGGCTTACCCGCTATGCTAAAGGGCTATGTAGAACGCGTTTTTTCTGAGGGCTTCGCTTATCAAATCAATGAGCATGGGGCTATTGAAAACCTGCTTCGGCACAAAAAAGGTGTCATTATCAACACGCACGATGCTCCAAGGACCTTTCTTGACTCTAACCGGATCGTTTCCGCTTCCCACCGAATGACATCAGATACAGAAGTCTTCAATTTTATTGGTGTTGAGCCTGTTGAACGACTTTTGTTCAGCAGCATGGAGCAGGCACCAGCAGATTACATCCACGACATTCTGAAAGAAACAAAAGAAACGGTGGAGCAGCTTTTTCCGCCGGCTGTTTAACATAAAAAAGACTGCCGAGATTCCTTATTCGGACAGTCTTTTTCACGTCTATTCGTCTAAACCAATGGATACATATTTGGTTTCTAAATAAGGTTCGATCCCTTCGATGCCGCCTTCACGGCCAATTCCGCTTTCTTTCATTCCTCCGAATGGTGCTTGAACAGCCGATGGCCCGCCATCATTCCAGCCAATAATCCCGTAATCAAGATTCTCTGAGATGTAGAGGCCGTTTCGATAATTTTCTGTAAAGAAATAAGCTGCAAGACCAAAAGGTGTATCGTTCGCTAATTCAATCGCTTCATCTAGCGTTTTGAACGTCGTAATCGGTGCCACTGGTCCAAAGGTTTCTTCATGCATGATGTTCATGGAAGGGTCCACATGTGTGAGAACCGTTGGCTGGACAAAATAATACGACTTGTCATCATCGAAATGCGTATCTCCGCCGACAAGGATTTTCGCCCCTTTATCGACTGCATCTTGAATTTGGCTGACAATTTTATCAAAGCCACGCTTGTTGATAATTGGGCCGATGGATGTGCCCTCTTCAAAGCCATTTCCCACTTTCAGCTTTTCGACCTCTTTGCTGAAGCCTTGAGCAAATGCTTCATGAATGTCTTCATGCACAATTAAGCGGTTGGCACAGACACAGGTTTGTCCTGCATTACGGAATTTAGATGCCACTGCTTGTTTGACAGCTAGTTCAAGATTGGCATCTTTGTCTACGATGAGCGGGGCATGACCACCAAGCTCCATTGATACGTGCTTGACTGTACTTGCACTGTTTTTGATCAAATGCTTTCCGACCGGCGTTGAGCCTGTGAACGTGATTTTGCGAATCAATGGACTATCTGTGAATATTTCACCGACTTCTTTTCCATCTCCAACCACCCATTGCAGGGCATCCTCTGGAATTCCGGCTTCGTGGCCTAATTTTACAAGTTCAATAGCCGTCAGCGGCGTATCTTCGGCAGGCTTCACAATAAAGGTACAGCCCGCTGCAAGTGCTGGTGCTGCCTTTCTCGTGATCATGGCTGCTGGGAAATTCCACGGTGTAATGGCCGCAACAGGTCCAACTGGCTGCTTTGTGACAAAAAGGCGTTTGTTCGTCGTATGTGACGGAATGGTTCTGCCGTAGATTCGTTTGGCTTCCTCTGCGTACCATTCAATATATCCAGCCGCATAAACGATTTCGCCTAATGCTTCTTGATACGGCTTCCCGTTTTCTTCCGTGATGATTTTTGCGAGCCTTTCTTTATGTTCAATCATGAGATCAAACCACTTGCGAATGATATTGGCACGTTCATGTGCTGACGTTTTTGCCCATACTTTGAATGCTTGATGTGAGCGAGAAATGGCGTCTTCGATCTGTTCTTTTGTATGCTGAGCAACTGAAGCAATTTCTTCTCCTGTTGCAGGATTATACACTTTGAGTTCGTTTGTCATGCTCTACCGTCTCCTTCGTTCTTGGATTCATTACATATAGTATATACCCAATGAGTGCCCAACCTAAAAGCAATATCCATTCAGCTGGCCATGATAACGAGGCCGGCATCCCTGGAAAATAAAATGAAAGAAAAAGGAGACTTAGCCCGATGGCTAAAACGCCTGTCGTTCGCCAATACTTAATGCGGTACGGACGCTCAAGCTCTGGTTCTACTTTGCGAAGTCTCATAAAGGCAATGGACACAATTAAGTACCCGACGATGATCCCGACACCGCCCGCATTGACAATCCATACGAGAGCAGGGCGCCCTAATAATGGAGCGAAAAAGGCCAAAGCACCAAGAAATAAAATGGCATTTGTCGGCGTTTTATACTTTGGATGAATATACGCAAACCATTTGGAAATCATGCCTCTTTCCGCCATCGCGTATAGAATACGGCTTGCACCGATGATAAAAGCATTCCAGCTCGTCACAATCCCTGCTACACCGCCAATGACAAGCACTGTCCCAAATGCTTGATGACCGAGAAGCTGCACCATGGCATCTGCTGTCGCCAATGAAGAGGCTTCAAGCTGTCCTTTTGATAGCCCCGCAGCTACCCCAAAGACAATAAGTAGGTAAAATACGACCGCACTCACGATGGAGATAATTAAAATTCTCCCAATGATTTTCTTCGGCGCATTAATCTCTGCTGCTACTTGCGGAATCACATCAAACCCAACGAATAAAAAAGGAATCATGACTAACACGGCCATAAGCCCGCCAACCCCGCCTTGAAACATTGGCTCAAGGTTTGCAAAATCTCCATTAAAAGTCGCGCCGCCTAAAAGGAGAAAGCCTGTCAAAATAATCGCTACTGTGAACACAGACTGAAAAATGGCTGCGGGCTTTGCCCCAATGTAATTCAGTGCTGTTAAAAACAATGCACCGCCAGAACCAATCAATACCCATGTGAAATAAACGTCCCATCCCCCTATATTCCATAGGAAGCCAACATGCTGTGTTGGAATCACATAATCAATAACTGTCGGCAAGGCAACAGCCTCAAACGTAATGACGGACACATAACCAAACAATACGCCCCATGCTGAGACGAACGCTGATTTCATCCCAAATGCCCGCTGGACAAAGACGAGCCCTCCGCCTGTCTCTGGAATCGCAGACGAAAGCTCGGCATACGTCAGTCCAATAAAAATGACGAGAATACCGCCTATAACGAAGGCAATCACACTGCCTAAAAATCCAGCTGTTAAAATCCAATCTCCCGAAAGTACAACCCAGCCCCATCCAAGCATTGCACCAATGGATAAAAACAGTACGTCAGACTGCGACATGGCTTTTGCCATTTGTTGTTTTTGCATACAACCATCCCCCTTTGTTGTTTAGCGTGCTTTGAAGGCGTCCTCGATGATCCCTAGTCCTTCATGAAGCAGCTCATCTGTGATGACAAGTGGTGTTAAAAAGCGAATAATATTCCCATTAATCCCTGCCGTTAATAAGAGTAGTCCGTGCTTGTTTGCATAGGCTGCAATCGCTGCGGCTGTTTTCTTATCTGGTGTACGCGTTGTTTGATCTTCCACAATTTCAATGGCCGCCATTGCCCCTAATCGCCGGACTTCCCCGATGAATGAGTACTTACTTCTCCACTCATTCGCTTTGTCCTCAATGACTTGTCCGATGTGCTCAGATCGTTGATTCAGTTGTTCTGATTCAATAATATCAAGAACCGCTAGTGCTGCCACGCAGCCTAATGGACTTCCTGCATATGTTCCCCCTAGCTCCCCTGGATCTGCCGCATCAAGCAGTTCTTTTCTGCCGACGACACCGCTCAGCGGCAGGCCAGCTGCAAGAGATTTTGACACCGTGATTAAGTCAGGCACCACATCAAAGTGCTCAATCGCAAAATATTTCCCTGTTCTCGCAAAGCCTGTTTGGATCTCATCTGCAACAAACACAATCCCGTGCTGCTGACAGAATGAAGCAACGTGCTGTACAAAACGCTTCGATGGTACAATGAATCCGCCCTCCCCTTGGACTGGTTCCATGACCACACACGCAACGGTTTCTGGTGCAACGGCAGCGACGAAGAATTGATTGAATTGATCAATGATGTACTCATCGTAGGCTGCATCGCTTAACCCTTCTGGCTTCTGATAGTAATACGGGTATGGCGCTTGATACACCTCTGACGCAAATGGTCCGAACCCAAATTTATATGGCTTGACCTTACTCGTCATGCTCATCGTCATATTCGTTCTGCCGTGGAAGCCTCTTGTAAACGAGACAACGGCCTGTCTTTTCGTATATTTACGTGCAATTTTCACCGCATTTTCAACGGCTTCTGCGCCTGAATTGAGAAAAATGGCTTTCTTGTCATGATCGCCTGGTGTGAGGCGGCATAGCTTTTCAGCTAATTCAATATACGATTCGTACATCATCACGTTGAATCCTGGGTGAATCAGACTGTCTGCCTGTGCTTTGACGGCTTCCACAACCTTTGGATGTGAATGCCCTACATTTAACGTACCGATAGCACCGGCAAAATCGATAAAACGTTTCCCATCGATATCGAACAGCTCGGCTCCCTTCCCTTTTGCTGCAAGATGACGGTTGCCATTACTCACGCCTCTTGCGACATATTGATCTCTTTTCCCCTGCCATTCCTCTGTTGAAAAACGGTTTGTTGTCGTTTGACTCATTGTCATCCATCCCCTTTATGTCTTTTTTATTATTCTGAATATTTTTTGGTATGATAGAAAGTACCAATATCATTTTTTTCATGGTACCAGAGAGGAAGGAATGACAAGATGCTGACAATTCAACTAGACCAAACAGGGGCAAACGGATTTATTTATCATCAAATTTACACGAAAATTAAAGGTGAAATTTTAAATCGAAACCTTCAGCCGCATGATCAATTACCTTCCAAACGAGAGTTAGCCGATACTTTAAATGTCAGCGTCAATTCAGTGAATGGCGCATATCAGCAGCTGCTTGCCGAGGGATATTTATATTCGGTTGAACGCAAAGGTTTTTTCGTGGAATCACTAGAAACATTTCATGAGTCAGGTCAGCTGAAACCCTCTTCTCTTCCAGCAGATTTAAAAGAAGAGCCGATTGCACGAGACGATTGGTATTCCTTTTCACATATCTCTGTTGATACAGCCAATTTTCCTTTTAAAAGCTGGCTGAAAAGTGAACAAAAGGCGATCAGTCTCCACCAAGAAGCATTTGGTGAGCTTCCGCATCCACAAGGCGTGTACGAGCTTCGAGAAACAATTGCTCGGTTAATCGGGCTTGCACGAGGAGTCAAATGCTATCCAGAACAGCTCATTTTAAGTGCAGGCACACAGTCACTTATTCATTCGTTATCAAGCATTCTTCCAGCCGATCAAGTATACGGGTTAGAAAACCCTGGCTATCGCCGGCTCTATCAAATGCTGAAAAGCAATCATCATCAAATTGAAACGATTGGCATTGATCAAAAAGGAGTACGGATGAGTGACATTCAGAAGAAAGAGCCGAATGTGTTGATCATTACCCCTTCACATCAATTCCCAACAGGAGTGATTATGCCAATTTCCCGGCGGATTCAGCTCTTAAACTGGGCAGCCGATGGGCAAGACCGTTATATCATTGAGGATGATTATGACAGTGAATTCAAGTATGGGACAGACAGCATTCCAGCACTGCAAAGTTTGGATCGATATGACAAAGTGATTTATATGGGAACCTTTTCAAAATCATTGCTGCCAGGCTTAAGGCTAAGTTACATGGTGCTCCCGCAGCATTTATTGAGACGTTATAAAGAAGAACAGCACTTCTTCATTCAAACAGCCAACCTTTTTACACAATACACCCTTCTTCATTTTATAAAGGATGGGGCGTATCAGCGACATATCAAAAGAATGAATGGTTTATATGAGGAAAAGCGGAAGCAACTCATTGAAGAGCTCGACACGGTGTTTGCTGACAACGTGCGGATTATTGGGGAAAATGCTGGACTTCATTTTATCGCAGAGTTCCGTTCAAACCGCACGCAGCATGAGATTTTACAGCGAGCCAAAGAAAGAAAGCTGAAAATGTATGGAATGGACCGTTTTACCCTTGATGAGCAATTACCGGGGCATCAGGAAGGATTTGTTCCGCTCGTCCTCGGCTTCTCTCATATGAGACCAGAGGATATTGAGCCGGCGGTAAAACGTCTGTATGAGGCGATTTATGGGAAATAAAACAGCCAGCTGCTCTTCATAGACAGCTGGCTTACCACCGTTCTTTATCTACGGCTAGAATGGATGACATGAGCCCAGGAAAAGCGGTCTCGATGTCTTGTTTTCTTAAAGAATAGTAGCGGTGTTTTCCGTCAATTCTCACTTTCACGATGCCTGCCTCCCTCAGCACTTTGAAGTGATGGGAAAGCGTAGATTTGGCAATGTTCATTTCATATGTGCCGCATGTCCTCTCCCCCGTTTCCGCTAAACAGCGGACAATTTCTAACCGAATTGGATCAGCCAATGCGTGCAAAACAGAAATCAGTCTCATGTCTTCTTGGGTTGGATGGTTTGGATTCGTCATACGTAAAATTTATCTTATTTTTTTCTCACAAACAATCTCATTTACAAGTAACGATACACATATTGGAACTTCAATTAATAGGGATAGCTCATACCACCGGAACTTCTATAATGAATTCCGAAAGAAATAGAAATAAAATGACCACTCCTCAAAAAGATGATATTAATGGAGTAAAGAATATTTATAAATAAAGAAATGCGAGGAAATTAAATGATTAAGTATAAAAAAATATTATTTATTTTTATCTCACTAATATTATTCGTTACAATTTACATGTATTATCCTATTCACTTACCTAAAGAAAATGAACTGGAATCAGGCTCTAAAAAAAATACTATTTTACTTTCAAAAGATTTTAATGTTGCTGATGGTATTGAAGAGATGGTATTACAATCTGATGTTATAGTTGTAGGTCACTATCAGAAATTACTTAAAAGTTAGAACATGTCTGGTTCCTCTGAACCTTCCGAATTTACTGAAGGCCATCTTTATCAATTTAAAGTAGAAGATACCCTAAAAGGTAATAGTGAAAGTATCATCAAAATTAACCATCGCTATTCGGAAACTGTACCAATTGAAGTCACATCAGGAGATGAGATAATTTCCGATGAAGGAATTTTAATTAAGGATGCATCAAAAAAGCAAGTATATACTGTTACAAATAAAGATCCTTTGTATATTAAACCAGAATTAAACCAAAAATACATTGCCTTTTTACAAAAAGGAAACACTGGGAACTATTTCGGATCTCTTGAACCGTATCTTATTAAATTTAATGAAGAAGACATTGCTATTCTACAAAGTAACTTAACTGATCTTCAAAAAGAAAATCTCTCCTTCAATAAAAATTTAGGTGGACAAAATATTACAGTTACTAACGACATTCATCAACAAGTTATAGATAACATTTCAGGGGACAAGTTTGATTCGATAAAAGAAAAAATAATTGAAATAAGCCAAAATTAGAATACAATAATATTAAAAGGAGGTAGAAAATTGATTATCAAGAAAGTATTTACATTATTTATTTTTATTTCAATTATTTCGGTGTTAACTGCCTGTCAAACAGAAGAAAATAACGAAAAAGTAGTGTCAAAAAAGCAGACTGCTGCCGAAGTTTTAGCACTTGAAAAAGATACTGATATTTTTCAGCTGAATGGAACAGTCTATAAAACTAATATCGATTGGGTAAACAAATTGACGTTAACGAAAAAGAAAAAAGTAGGGACAATTAAGAATACAGCAAATAGCTCTTTTAAAGACGGCACTGCATCTATCCTACAAAAAGGGACTGTGATTTTTTCAGTAAACGAAAGAGATGACATTTTGATAGCTGAAGTGGATGGACAAATAAAAAAATATTATGCTCTTACAGAAGGATGATTCGCTAATCTGAAATAAGAATATTGAACTCCAGAGACTACTCCATCATCGATATAATGATCATGGAAAGTAAGGGTGTTGAAACTCATTCGGGCGATTGATTATTAATTTTAATTGAATTCAGTCATTGTTATAAATTTCACTTGATGATTCATCTTCCAATTAATATAGTGTTTGTCGGAGAATAGTTATAAAACATTTCTAATTTTAAAAATGATCTAGAATATTACATTTAGGCATTATCAGAGAGCATCCTTACGGGACTTGCTCATGATAACGCCTTTTTTTCATTGCTGGACGCTATTATCACATACCTGTACTTATACTATTGTAAGAAAAATAACAATGAATGAAATTGATTTATATTGTATCAAGTGATATTTAAATTTTTCATAGATAACATTCTAGTGACTTCGAACAAAATGCACTGACACTCACTTTGGATATTAGTATTTGATAAGTTGACATCATAGCTGTATCTCCATTTATCTTAAGATATAAAGTGATTTTCTTGTCAAGAGTCATTTCGTTATGTAGGGTTAGCCATTATGCTCATCGGTACATTGCTAGCTACATCGGTACATTTCTTACCGATTTCTTTACAAATGTCAACAATGCTTGTTAGTGTGTTCATTATTTTATTTGGTACAGGTACGGCTTTACCAAACTGTTTAAGCTTAGCGCTCATTGACTTTCAAGACGTCATTGGTTCTGCTGGTGCGATATTTAGCTTAGGTTATTATTTAATCGTCAGCGCTATCATCTATGGGATGAGTGTGTTCCATAACGGAACAGTCTTTGCGATGCCACTATATTTTTTAGTACTAGGCATGGCTATGCTTTTAATAAGCTTGTCCTTACTTGTTCAAAAAGATGGAGGAAGAAAGTGGAGGTCATAGATTTACCAATAGAATTCGAGTTCAATGGGCAAACAAATTGAATTTACCCTAGTTTCATTGTTGAGAACACTTAGACCGTTTTGCCCTTGATGAGCAATTGCCGGAGCATCAGGCAGGTTTTGTTCCACTCGTCCTCGGATATGAAACGGCTGTATGAAGCCGTTTTCGGGAAATAAAACAGCCAGCTGCTCTTCACAGACAGCTGGCTTACCACCGCTCTTTATCTACGGCTAGAATGGATGACATGAGCCCAGGAAAAGCGGTCTCGATGTCTTGTTTTCTTAAAGAATAGTAGCGGTGTTTTCCATCAATTCTCACTTTCACAATGCCTGCCTCCCTCAGCACTTTGAAGTGATGTGACAGCGTGGATTTGGCAATATTCATCTCATACGTGCCGCATGTCCTCTCCCCCGTTTCCGCTAAACAGCGGACAATTTCTAAACGGACAGGATCAGCCAAAGCGTGCAGCACAGAAATCAGTCTCATGTCTTCTTGGGTTGGATAGATTGGATTATTCATACGATAAATGTATCGTATTTTGTGCCAACATACAATCTTCCTCACATAGTAACGATACATCCTTCGGAAACGACTATGACCATATACAAGCTTTCTTGTGAAGGGAAGGATCTCATTTGACACGAAAGAGATGGACTGACTTATGTATAATGTTACTCGCCATGTGCTTATATGGATGCCAATCCGTCCAGCATTCCGAATCTAAACCACCTAGTGCAGAAGAGTTATTAGCTCTCAATGAACAGGCAGATTTATTTCCAATGGGAAAAAACTGTCTATGAAGCAACTGTAGATTGGACCCATCAACTAACCGTCACTAAAGATCAGCAATTAGGTGTGATTCAGAAAACAGCTGCCGAACATTTTAATCACGGCACAGCTTCCCAGCTGAAAAAAGGGACAGCGATTTACTCTGTAAAGGAGCGAAAAGACCTTTTGATCGCTGAACTTAACGGACAGATCATCATATATGCCGCACATGCAGAAGGATAAAACACCTGTCATAAGATAGGTGTTTTTTAAGTTTCTTTTCTTGTCATAGGTCATTGGTTTTGTTATCATTGCAAAAGTGACCACTCGGTTTCCATTGTGACCATATGGTTTTGCCGATTCGGAAAGGACTTATGAAGATGAATGAAAAGCAAGAAGAGATTTTGCGGGTTTCGAAGAAATTATTTTCTCAAAAAGGCTATATGAGTGTCTCCATGCAGTCAATTGCCGATGCCTGTAAAATATCAAAAGCGTCTATTTATAAGCTGTTTGATTCAAAGGAAGCTCTTCTATTAGAACTGATTAAATACAATCAGTGCAAAATGAGAGAGATTTCTCAGATCATTCATTCAGAAACGACGCTGTCCAAAAAGGAAAAATTCACAAAGAAGATCAAGCTTGAGCTTGAAGAGTTTAAAGAGAATCATAAATTTTTGAATATGCTGTCCTTTGAAGCTTTTTCACAGCATTCACCCATTGTGATTAAGCATTTACGTGAGACACGATCCATTATCATGCAGCGGCACAGAGACATTATTTTAAGCACATATGGTGAATCTGTTGCGCCTTACGTCTGGGATCTTGTGATTGTTCTTAACGGATTAATGAGAGAATTCATCTTAATGCTGGCGATTGAGCGCAAGAACATCCAATTAGAAAATGCCGCCGAAATGATTATCGGTGTGATGGACCGTGTGTCGAAAAAGCCTTGCTCTATTGAGCCTGTGCTAACAGATCAGCTGATGGACTCTTATTTGCTTTCCACACAGGACGAATACGATGAAGAAAAGCTTATCATCTCATACTTAACGAAGATTAAACAAGAGCTTCACACACTGGTAAACGGGGAAGAAAAGGACGATTTCCTCTCTGCGTTTGAACTGCTAAGTGAAGAATTATCAAAGGACCAACCGAGAACCTTTTTAATCAGCTCACTACTCGATTATTTAGGCAAAAATAGCGTTTTATCACAAAACGTGTCACAGCTGAAAAGCATCATCTTATAGATAAAGAAGGGATAACATGAACCAATCTACAACATCGTATAATCGATCTGTGATTGTGGGGATTTTCCTCGTTGGGGCATTCGTCGCGATTTTAAACCAAACGCTGCTCATACCAGCGATCCCACATATCATGGAGGAATTCAATATTGATGTCAGCAAAGGACAGTGGCTCACCACAGCCTTTATGCTGACAAACGGGATTCTCATCCCGATCACGGCTTTCTTAATCGAGAAATTTTCAAGCCGTTCTTTAGTTTTAACAGCGCTTAGCATCTTTACAGCCGGTACCATTCTTGCTTCATTCGCTACGAATTTCCCTGTATTACTTGCAGCGCGTATTGTGCAGGCAGCTGGCGCAGGGATTTTAATGCCGCTGATGCAAACGATCTTTTTAACCATTTTCCCGAAAGAAAAGCGCGGGCAGGCAATGGGCATGGTCGGACTTGTCATATCTTTCGCACCAGCTCTTGGACCGACACTTGGCGGCTGGATTGTTGATTCCTTCAGCTGGAAGTTCTTGTTCTATATTGTTCTGCCAATCGGTATCATTGATCTCATTCTTGCTTTCTTCTTAATGAAAAATGTAACGCAGCAAAGAGAGACACGTATTGATGTTTTATCTGTCATCTTGTCGTCCTTCGGTTTCGGCGGACTGCTTTACGGATTTTCTAGTGTTGGCACATACGGCTGGACAAGTGCCACTGTCCTCATTTCGTTGATTGTCGGCGCTGTGAGCTTGTTCTTCTTTATTCTGCGCCAGTCGAATTTGACAAGACCGATGCTTGAATTTGGTGTCTTTAAGTTTGCAATCTTTAGCTTGACGACCTTTCTTGGGATGCTTGTCTTTGCTTTATTGATTGGGACAGAGACGATTCTGCCGCTCTATACGCAGAATGTCAGAGGGTTGTCTGCTCTTGATACAGGACTGATCTTATTGCCTGGTGCTCTCTTTATGGGGCTCCTCTCACCGATTATTGGACGGATTTTTGATAAAGTCGGCGGAAAAGGGCTGGCTTTAGGCGGGTTTACGATACTTACCGTGACGACCTTGCCATTTATGCTGCTCACCCTTGATTCATCCATCGCCCTCATTACGGTCGCTTACACGCTTCGCTTAATCGGGGTTGGGATGATCATGATGCCGCTGACAACAGCAGGTATTAACTCTTTACCACCTCATTTGATCCCGCATGGGACAGCGATGAATAACACGATGAGACAAATGGGCGGTTCCATTGGGACAGCAGTGCTTGTCTCCATCATGAGCAGCTCTGCTGCAAATGCAGAATTAGCCAGCCCATTAAAATCAGCCGTTCATGGAATGAATACGTCATTCTTCATTTCTGGTATGATTGCGGTCATTGGGCTTGTCCTCTCCTTTTTCTTAAAGGAAAAACGCAATAATAAAGTGATGAAGCAGGAGCTATCTTCCTCATCATCTTCTTCATAAGAAAAGAGCTCGGCATATTGCCGGCTCTTTTTTCATATACTCACGCTATACCGTCCTCTCAGAAAATACATTTGTATTTCTAGTGAAGAAAAACCTTGATAATTTGAAGAAAAGAGTTGATAATAGGAACTATTCAATTTGTGAGAAAATTTTTACTATAGGAGATGTATGCATTGAAGGTCGTTAAATTTGGTGGCAGTTCACTTGCATCTGGCAAGCAGCTGCAAAAGGTATTTGACATTGTAACAGCAGATCCAGCTCGAAAAGCAGTCGTTGTTTCCGCACCAGGAAAACGGCATTCAACGGATACGAAGGTCACCGATCTATTAATTAGCTGTGGTGAGCAATATTTACGTTTAGGCGAAGCACATGACTTACAGGAAGCCGTCATCAAGCGGTATGCCTCGATTGCGGATGAACTCGGGTTAAGTCATAACGTGATTGACACCATCCGGCAAGATCTAGATACCCTCTTACAGGCAGATACGTCTCATCCTGAGCGATATCTTGATGCCATCAAAGCAAGCGGTGAAGACAATAACGCAAAACTCATTGCCGCCTATTTCCGCTATCAAGGTGTCGAAGCTCACTATGTGAATCCAAAGGAAGCTGGTTTATTTGTGAGCGATGAGCCTGGTCAAGCGCAAGTCCTTCCGGAGTCATATGATCATTTGTATAAATTAAGAGAGCGCTCTGGCATCATCATATTCCCTGGCTTTTTCGGCTTTAGTCTATCGGGGGACATTGTCACCTTTTCTCGCAGCGGCTCCGATATTACCGGTTCCATTTTGGCAAACGGGTTGAAGGCAGATGTGTATGAAAACTTTACAGATGTGGATGCTGTTTACGCTGTCAATCCAACGATCGTTCATGAGCCAAAGGAGATTACAGAGCTGACGTACCGGGAAATGCGCGAGCTGTCCTATGCTGGTTTTTCTGTGTTCCATGATGAAGCACTCATTCCGGCCTTCCGTGCAGGCATTCCTGTGCAGATTAAAAACACCAATAATCCCTCGGCAAAAGGCACAAAAATTGTGAACCAGCGGGATCATACAAATGGACCCGTTGTCGGAATCGCTTCAGACAGCGGATTTTGCAGCATTTATATTAGCAAATATTTGATGAACCGAGAAATCGGATTTGGGCGTAAGGTGCTGCAAACATTAGAGGAATATGGGCTTACGTATGAGCACGTCCCTTCTGGCATTGATGATATGAACATTATTTTAAGGCAGGATCAGCTGGAGGAGCAGCATATTGAACAAGAGCTACTCGATCGCTTAAAGCTCGTGCTTGATGCAGATGAGGTCGTGTTAGAGCCGAATCTCTCCCTCATTATGATTGTAGGAGAAGCGATGCGTCACAATGTTGGCACCACAGCAAGAGCAGCAAAGGCGCTGTCAAAAGCGAAGGTCAATATTGAAATGATCAATCAAGGATCTTCAGAGGTCAGCATGATGTTTGGCGTCAAAGCGGCTCAAGAAAAAGAAGCCGTTCAAGCGTTGTATGAGGAATTTTTCTCTATGTCTACCGTCCCGGTCTCTCTTTAATCAGCAGGCTGTCAGATCTCAGGGTCGGCAGTCTTTTTTGTTCTCACCTGATTCACATGGATTTGCGCATTAAAATGTATCTATTTCTCGTTTGATTTTGTATGATAGAGACAAACCAACTATTGTTCCGGCCTATGATCGGAGCTACAAGGAGTCCTAAAACAATGCCTCGTCAACAACTATTAAAACAGTTTCGCAATTTTCATGATGCTTCTACGAGTATTCTAAATATGATGAGTCAATTCACTGATGTGAATACACTGTTTATTGCTAAAAACGATCAAACCACCAATCAGATTGTCAAGGTGCTAAATCATGACGAGCAGCTTCTTGAAGAAGGAGAAGAAATTCCTTACGAGAAGACATTTTGCAAGCTGGCGGTTGATCATCAGGATACGCTTGTGATCCCTGATATATCATTGGATGATCGTTCTAAATACTTAGAAGTTACGAAACGTCTTCAAGGCGGATCATTCATCGGCGTGCCGATTGATTTTACAGATGGTACGAACTACGGAACGATTTGCGGGCTTGATTTAAGACCGCAGCAATTCACAGAAGAGCATGTGCATATGTTTGAAACGATGGCTTCTCTATTAAGCTACGTCCTCGAACTAGACCGTGCCAACCGGCAGATTCAGCAATTATCTGTACCGATCGTCCCAGTTGTTGACGGTGTCGCCGTGCTTCCTCTACTTGGTGATATCGAGGAGACACGTGCTCAGCATATATTAGAAACCATTTTACAGGAAAGCTATAGGCTGTCGCTCTCTCATTTGGTCATTGATGTATCGGGAACAAAACGCCTGAATGAACAGAGCATTCAATATCTGGTCAGCTATGCACAAACGCTGAGACTTTTAGGGATTTCGGCTGTTTTAACAGGGATTAAACAAGACCTTGCTTTAAGTGCGATTCAATCGAATATTTCATTTAAAGACATCACCATTCGGAAAGACTTGCCGCAGGCACTTGCTCATATTGGCTTGACGTTTACCAAAATGGATTAAGAAATGATATATACAAAAAGGGCTAAAATGATGTTTATTTTAGCCCTTTTTCTTCTTTTTCAATCATGCCAACAGCTGCAAATAAGAAGAATCGTTTCCGTCTTCAATAACTTGTACAATCTTCTGTGCATGTGAATCGTCAGTGACACTGTTTAATTTTTGCATGATGTCTTCTTTCGATAATGCATGGCCTGGTGCGCCCCGCGGAATATCGACTCGTTCGCTAATGATGGTGCCATCAGATAAGGTAAGCTTCACAATCGTAAAGCGACCTTTTGGGACTGCGTCTGGATGGGGTTCTATCGTTTGATCATATCCTCTGCTCACCCGCTTCATCCATGTGCGCATGTGTGATGGAATGGATTTTTTCGTAAAGTGATCCAGCGTGAGCGTCTGTCCAAACACGGCAAGTGCGATCACGTATTCGGCACTGAATCGTCCTTCTTCTCCAGTCGAAGGTGCCCGCTCAATAAGCGCTGCATCTCCGCCAGGCGGGAATAGGACCTCTACTTGTTTCGCCTGCTCCGGTAAGAAAGGATGCTCTTTCATTAAGGATTGGATCGCATCGGCTGCATGATGCGCAGCTGAACAGAACGGGTATACTTTGAACCACAGCCCCGGCGAGACAATACGCCACGCTATACCATACCCCTCTAGTAAACGACTTTCCGCACGCTCCTGATCTCCATAGAGAGAAAAGAAACCAAGCGTGCCATCAAGAACCGTTTCATTCCCGCCGAAACCTGAACAAGCTAAATCCATAGACCAGACAGCTGTTTTAGCCGCTAAGCCGGCTTGTAATGGCTTCATATCAGAGCCGAACTGCTTTCGCATTCCGGCCGATTGCGCTCCAGCAAAGCCGATTGCCTTCGTCAGCTCTTCCTGCGAGACTTGTTTTAAATATCCAATGGCACATACTGCCGCAATGGCTCCAAGGGTTCCGGTATTATGCCAGCCCCGCTCATAATGCGCCTTGCCGATGGATTCGCCAAGCCTTGCCATCACTTCAACACCTGTGATGTAGGCTGCTAAAAATCGATCGCCAAACCCTTTGCCGTCTGATAGCTGTGATAGCAATGCTGGAATGATGACTGCACTTGGGTGTCCTCTCACATCTGAATGCACATCATCATAATCAAGGGCATGGATCAGGTAGCCGTTCAGCATCGCTGCGGATTGACGGCTGACCTTCTTCCCTTGTCCAATGACAGGAATTTGAGCTGCTCCGCCTTCTTGTTCCACCAGTGCCATGAGCTTTTGAATTCCTTCATCCTCTTTCGCAGCAAGCGCTGCTGCCGCAGCATCTAACAGACCATTTCGAGCCATTTCTACCGCCCTCTGGTCTTGAAGTGGATGAGCAGACAGTACAGCCTCTGCCAGTTGTTTTGTTAGTTCCATGATCGTGACTCCAATGCCCGAACAGCAAGCTCAGCAAAGAAGGCAGCGGCAACAGGGAGTGCGCCTTCATTTAATGTAAAGGCAGGGTGATGCCATTCCTCGGTACCGCTTGTCCCCATCCATACGAAAAAGCCTGGAATGTGTTCTTGATAAAGGGCAAAATCTTCTCCGCCCGGTGACTGCTCTGCCTGAACGACTGTGAGATCCAGTGCACTTGCCGTTTCTTCGACCACCTTTGTCAAACGATCGTCATTCAACACAGAAGGCAAATACGGATGCCATTTCACTTCACCTTTCGCCCCAAATCCCTCGGCAATCCCACTCACGATTTGTTTCATAAGCTCTGGAATCATCGCTCTTACTTCAGGCTCAAACGTCCGAACGGTTCCTTCCATCTCAACACGATCAGGAATCACATTCCATGAAGTACCACCTTGAATGCGTGTGATACTGACAACTGCATGATGCAATGAGCTGATGCGGCGGCTAACGATTTGCTGAAGAGCACTTGTGATCTGCCCGCTGATGGCAATCGGGTCCACCGTATGATTCGGAATACCTGCATGACCACCCGTTCCTTTAATATTTATTTCAAACCGGTCTACACTTGCCATCAACGCTTTTTCTCTAATGCCTATAGTGCCAACTGGCAGGTCAGGTTTGTTGTGCATACCAAAAATCGCATCCACTCCAGCTAAAACGCCTGCCTCTATGACATGTTTCGCTCCTTGCGCGACTTCCTCAGCCGGCTGGAACAAAATGCGGACCGTTCCTTTGATCTCGTGTTTCCGTTCTTTTAATAAAAGAGTCGCTCCAAAGATAGAAGCTGTATGGAAATCATGTCCGCATGCATGCATTTTGCCCGGTACCTTTGAAGAAAATGGTTCGCCAGATGCTTCTTCAATCGGAAGTGCATCAATATCAGCTCTCAGGGCAATTGTTGGTCCCTCTTGTTCTCCTTTGATTTCACAGACAACACCTGTTTGAAGAGCTGGAAAATCGAGTACGGTGATCCCTTCTTCTTTTAACCAGCCGCGCAGTTTTTTAGTCGTTTCATGTTCTTCAAATGCCAGCTCTGGATGCTCATGAAGCGCTCGGCGAATGTTAATTAAACGTTTGTTTAATGCTTCATTTCCTATTGATTTCACTGATACTCACCCCTCTAAAGAGTAAAAAGCAGCTTATGCTTCTTCAGCCGCTGCTTCTTTTTGGATAAATCGTTTTGTCCGTTCATTCTTCGTTTCATCAAATAGCTCAGTTGGTGTGCCCTGTTCAATAATATGACCATCCGCCATGAAAATCACATGGTCTGCCACTTCTCTTGCAAACGCCATTTCATGTGTGACGATGATCATCGTTGTTTCTTGAATCGCAATGGATTTAATGACTTGAAGCACACCTGAGACAAGCTCTGGATCAAGTGCTGACGTTGGTTCATCGAGTAGAATCGCATGTGGATCAACCGCTAATGCGCGGGCAATCCCAATTCGCTGCTGCTGTCCGCCAGATAACGTGACTGGATAGCTGTCAGCCTTTTGCTCTAACCCTACCTGCTTCAGCAGCTTCATTCCAATCTCATTTGCCTGCTGCTTCGTCATTTTTTTCGTCACAAGCAGTGATTCTGTGATGTTTTGCAGTGCTGTCTTGTTTTTAAATAGATTATAGTTTTGAAACACCATGGCCGTTTGTTGACGCAGGTGATGGGCTTCTTTTCGTGTATATTTAGACGCATCTAGCTTCGCATCGCCAATTTCAATCGTGCCTTCATCTGGTATTTCTAATAAATTTAAGCAGCGCAGCAAGGTGGATTTACCGGAGCCAGAAGGTCCGATAATGGCCACAACCTGCCCTTTTTGCACATCGAGATTGATTCCGTCTAAGACGACAAGTTCGCCGAATGATTTCTTCAAATTGCTGAGCTTGATCATGTCCACACCTCCTTAATTCCGGTAAGGTTTGCTGATTTTTCGTTCAAATAGGTCTTGAAGGAAGCTATAAATGATGGTCATCACCCAATACACAATCCCTACGGCTAAATAGGTTTCAAAGTATTTATAGTTCGCCGATGCAATCATCTTCCCTTGTGCAAACATTTCTGCCACACCAATCGTAAAGGCAAGAGATGTTTCTTTTAAAAGACCGATAAAGGTATTCCCCGTCGCTGGAATCGCATTTCTAATTGCCTGCGGGAAAATAATTCTGACGTAAGACTGCCATCTTGTCATGCCGACAGATAGACAAGCTTCCAGTTGCCCTTCATCTACAGAATTAAGGGCCGCTCTGAAAATTTCTGCTAAGTATGCTGAGTTTTTAATACTTAATCCGATAATGACCGCTGTTAGGGCATCCATTGAGGTCATCGCAGGGAATAGCTGCGGAAGACCAAAATAAATGAGAAAGAGCTGAACCAAGGTTGGAACCGCTCTGAAAAAAGAAATATACAGCTTGGCAAATTGGTATAAAACAGGTATCCGGTTTTTCGTAATGAGCGCGAATACCACACCAATGATAATGGCAAATACCATGGAGACAATCGCCATGAAGATCGTTATCGGCAAGTATTGGATCAATGTCGGAAAAACGGTCACCATATACTGCCAATCAATTTTGTTCATGTCTGCTCTTCACCGCCGCTGTCGTTATTTTTTAATTGGCACTGTGACATCGTCTTTGAAATACTTCTCAGACAATTTCTTAAGTGTCCCGTCTTCTCTTAATTCTTTAATCGCTTTGTTAAATTCTTCTCTTAGCTTGTCATGCTTTTTATCTTTGGCAAATGGGTAGCCTACTTCTTCATACACAATTGGGTTGCCAACGATTTTGAGTGGCAGACCTGTTTTTTCAATTTGAGCAAGTAATACACTGCGTCCGTTGACATAAGCATCTACGCGGCCATTTGCCACTTCATTTAAGACACCGTCTTGCGTTTCATATGTTTTAATATTGATTTTTTTGTCCGGGTCTTTGCTTTCTAAGTTTTTGGCGTGGTTAGAGCCAAGAACCGCCGCCACTGTTTTTCCTTTTAAATCATCAAGACCTTTGATGTCGTTGTTGTCCTTTTTCACGATGATTTGTGTTCCTGCATAAGCGTACGTATCAGTGAAATTAAACGTTTGTTTACGCTCATCTGTGACTGCGACTTGGTTTGACACTGTATCCAGCTTACCAGATGTCAGCTGTCCCATGAGTCCGCTGAATTCACTCAGCTGCCAGTCTAGTTTGTAGCCGAGCTTTTTCGCAACCGCTTCAGTTACTTCGACATCGAAGCCAACAAGCTTACCATTGTCTTTATAGGCAAACGGATAGCTTTGTCCTGTGGCACCTACCTTTAATACTTTTTCATCTTTGCCTTCACCCTGATTGCCCCCGCCGCAAGCTGCTAAAACTGCCAGCATTGCTGCAAATAGAACGACTAGCCACTTTTTGTTTTTCATGTTCGTATACCCTTCTTTCCTTTTATGGTTGTGTGATATCTGATCTTAGTTGTTTTTTAAAATAAACCGTGATGTGCCCCTTGCCTAAATCCTTTTCTCCTGCTCTGACGTAGCCTTTGCGCTCATACATGTCGATGAGCCACGGATGCTTATCAGCTGTACCTAGAGATACGTATGGCACCTTCAAGGTATCCCTCAACACTTCGGTTTCCACCCATTCCAGCAAGACAGAGCCTGTCCCTTTTTTGGCGGATGGTTCTGAGGCAAACCACCAAATGTGAGGGACGCCGAACGGGCCTGGCTGTTCTCCCCAAGGCATACGGAGCGACAAGGTGGATAGAAGCTCTCCGTTTTCTTCCATCACATAGCAAAGATTCTTTTGTACATTTTTCTGAACGAGAGCAAAATCAGCATGTGCTGCTTGGAACTGGATGCCGAGCTCACGAATTGGCTCATAGGCTCTTGTTGTCAGTTCAAGCAGTGCCTCTATATCTGCCTCTGTTGCCAGACGAAACGTGTATCCCAACGTTAGTCACCTCACCCTTATGTCGTGTAGCGATTTTTTGGCTCAGTTAATCCTAGATTTTCTCGTAAGGTTTGTCCTGTATATTCTGTTTTGAATAAGCCTCTTTCCTGAAGGATTGGGATGACGCGGTCTACGAACATATCCAGCCCTTCTGGCAATAGCGGCGGCATGACGTTAAAGCCGTCTGCTGCTTCTTCATTGATCCATGTCTCCATCACATCTGCGAGCTGCTGCGGTGTACCAATGAAAATATTATGACCACGAGAGCCGGCAACCGATTGATAGAGCTGGCGAATGGTCAGGTGATCCTTTCTCGCCATATTCATCACGAGATCAAAACGGCTTTTTACCGCATTTGACGTGCTTGGATCAATCTCTGGAAGCGGTCCGTCTAAAGGATACTGAGACAGATCAATCCCACCTAAGTAGTTTTGCAGAATGCTCAGCCCAATCTCAGGAACAATCAGCTCCTGTAATTCTTCATATTTCGCTTTGGCTTCTTCCTCTGTATCAGCAATAATCGGGAAGATGCCCGGCATAATGCTGACGTCCTCTCTAGCACGGCCAGCAGCCTCTACTTTCTCCTTTAAGCTTTGATAAAATTCCTTCGCTTTTTTGAGATCGTTTTGTGCTGTGAAAATGAGTTCAGCTGTTTTTGCTGCAAGCTTTTGACCATCTTCGGATGATCCTGCTTGAATGATCACTGGCTGCCCTTGAGGCGTGCGTGATACATTGAGAGGACCTCGTACTGAGAAGAACTCTCCTTTATGCTGGAGCTCATGAAGCTTACTAGATTCAAAGAATTCTCCCGTTTCCTTGTTTCTGACAAGGGCGTCTTCCTCCCAAGAATCCCAAAGACCTTTCACGACCTCGACGAACTCTTCTGCTCGCTCGTATCGTTTATGGTGGGCTAAATGCTCTTCTCCGCTAAAGTTTTTCGCTGTTTCTTCAATAGAAGATGTGACCACATTCCATGCCGCTCTTCCGTCTGATAAATGATCAAGGGAGGCAAACTGTCTTGCAATATGGAAAGGCTCACTGTATGTAGTGGATGCTGTTGCTGCTAAACCAATTGATGAAGTAGACTCAGCAATGGACGAAAGCAGGGTAAGCGGTTCAAATCTCGTCAGTACATTCGGATGAGAGGTTTGGTTAATGGATAAGCTGTCGGCTAAAAAGAGTAAATCTAGCTTTCCTTCCTCTGCTTTTTTCGCTAATTGTTTAAAATAATCCAGGTTCATGGCTGCATCTGATACGGCATTCGGATGTCTCCAAGAGGCAACATGATGTCCAGTTCCTGCGATGAATACGCCTAGCTTGAGCTTCCTTTTCGGCTGTGACACTTGTTCTTCATCCTTTCTATATCCTGATGTATCAAACTGAAGTCCTCGTAAGATACATTTTTCTGATTGAATTAATCGGTTTTATCAATAAAAAAAGGGCAAATGTTGCGAAAAATGAAAAATAATTATTACTATATGCCCTTTTTACAGGATTGTCAACCGCCTTCTGAACCTCCAAAATTAGGGATTTCACCCGTTTATCACGGTGTATCGATTTCAATATTCCCAATGAGCCGATCTGTAGTATGTGTCATCAATTGGCTGCGTTCCAGCATGTTATGGGCGATCACGGAATGAGTGGAAGATATGGTGCGGACGGCAATCGCTTTTTGAGGAGATAAATTAATGATGTTATTCCGCAGCACACGGGCTGAGGCGGCTTGATCGATAAAGATCGCCGTCGGCTGTCCGATCGAACGATTTAAATAAAAGCGGTTATCTCCGATTTGTGGTGAACCGTTCTTAATATACATCACGACATATAAAGATGATTCTTCAAAGGAATTGTCTTTGATTTCTAATGGACCAGTCGTGCTGCTGTATACGGCGTAGTTTTGGTAGTGCTTAAAGCGATTTTGCCAAATGAAAGCCTTTGCATTTCCAGTGACACTGATCGTATACGAAGACCCTAGCTCTGGGTGTCCTTCTTGAATAAAGAGATTGCCGTTAACTCCAGCTTCTCCTTCCTGCACCCAGATCCCTCTGCTGAAATCTTTAAATTGATTGTGCTGGATCAGGATATTCGTTCCTCTCACCATCGCTCCATCAATCACCGAGTAAATCGTATTGTTTGAAAAGACCACGCTATCCGACTGATAGATACGCAGCGCTGCGCTTCTTTGCCCTATATTCGTCCCCGATTCAATATGATTTCCTTCTATTAGAATACGGTTCGCCATATAAACGGACAAAGCCGCATCTTCAAATAGACTGATCTTATTCCCTGTAATGTGAACACTATCGCCCCTCACATCAATCCCTTTTTCAAATCCCTCAATCATATTGCCAATAATGATCACATTGTTTTCCGTTTGACCAAAAGAGACTCCTAAGCTCGTAATCCCAGCTTTTGTGACGCCTCCTCCTACTGCACGGATCAAATTGTTGGCAATGATAGTTTCGGTGGCAAAGCCATAGGAGATACTGCTGTCTGTGTGATTGCCTTCAATGATGACACCATAGCCGTTGAAGTTATAAATGGAGCTTGCGGCACCACCTCTTACAATGTTGTTTCGAATTTGAATATTCAGTGGTTCCTCCATATTAACCGCATTTTCTCCGTAGCCTTCAATATCAATGCCCATTCTCGGCTCGACTCCGTCAACTCCTGCTCTCTCCAGCAGGCAGTCCTCCACAATGACTCCATCACAGCCTGTAATCGAGATATTGTTTCGTCTTGAATCTGTGATGTGGCAGCCAGAAATGTGAATAGATGAAGCAGGCGAGTACGATTCAGCTTGTGATAATAAACCGTGAGGACTGACAATGATGCCGTCTCCCGTACAATTCTTGATTTGTACACGATTCACTTCCACATCAGAGGCCCCTTCAATACATATCCCAAAGCCCCATTCATGGGTTTTTCGTTCAGGGGGAAGCGACTTGTACACATGCTCATGGCGATCCCCTTCGATTCGCCCACCCCGGATGGTCACATGCTGAACCTTTCCTATATAAAAGGCCGCATACCCCCACGAATCATTTGGCCTCACCTTAATGACGGCATCCGGCGCCATCTCAATGGTCATATGACTTGGCACACGTATACCCGCACCCCGAAAAGGAAAAAATTGATCACCTCTGTACACAGCATCGATGACATACGTGCCGCTCGGCAGCCAGACATGGGAATACCCCTGCGCTTTCGTCCATTCTAAGCATTCATTGAGCCTCGCTGTACAGTCCGTTTTCCCATCCGCCACTACACCAAAATCTTGAACATTGACAACAGGTTTTTTTAGATCAGATTCATTCAATTCCCCCAATCTAAACCCCTCCTTTTCACACATGTCCTCTTGTCATCCTATGCATGTGTAAAAGGTTTGCTTGTACAATCCTTCAAATTTTAAATAAATTCTTCCAATATAACTTTCTGACCATTCTTACTTGAAAGAATTTTTCGTTTTTTGAGTCTTTACGCCTATTTAACTAACATTTTCCTGTTTTAGAATAGTTTTATATTGACACAAGAACTATACAAGAATATCATTTTTCTCATATCTCTTTTTTTAAGAAAGGATCTATGCCATGTCAACAATTGACCACGATAAAATTGTTAAAAGTGTTCCTCAAAAAGGTTTTTTTGGACATCCTAAAGGACTTTACACACTGTTTTTCACTGAATTTTGGGAGCGTTTCTCTTATTACGGCATGCGTGCACTGCTTATTTACTATATGTACACAGAGGTGACAAAGGGCGGTCTTGGTTTTGATCAGACGACAGCCAATTCGATCATGTCTGTCTACGGTGCGCTTGTCTATATGTCAGGCATTATTGGCGGATGGCTCGCCGACCGAGTATTCGGTTCGTCCAGTACGGTCTTTTATGGCGGGGTTTTCATTATGCTTGGACATGTCATTTTGGCTTTGCCAAGCGGTGCAACAGCGCTCTTTATTAGTATGGGGCTGATTATTATTGGGACAGGTCTTCTGAAGCCGAATGTTTCAAACATTGTTGGCGACTTGTATTCCAAAACAGACCCACGCAGGGATTCTGGCTTTAGTATTTTCTACATGGGGATCAACATGGGCGGTTTTATTGCCCCATTAATTGTCGGAACACTCGGTCAAAAAGTGAACTTCCACCTCGGATTCTCACTTGCTGCCGTTGGGATGCTTGTTGGTCTGATTACATTTGTGATCACGAAAAAACCGAATCTTGGTCTTGCCGGTACTTATGTAACAAATCCGTTATCAGCTACTGAACGCAAGAACTTCAAAATTTTCGGAACATTAATTGCCATTGTGCTCGCTGTTTTTGTCGTCATTGGCATTCAAACAGGCGCACTCACGATTAATCTATTCACTTGGTTTGTCAGTGTCCTTGGTGTGCTCATTCCGATTGTGTATTTCATCGTCATGTATTTCAGTAAAAAGACGAGCCCAGTGGAGCAATCAAGGGTTCTTGCTTATATTCCATTGTTCCTTGCTGCGGTGATGTTCTGGGCGATTCAAGAACAAGGCTCAAACATTTTAGCCACATATGCAGATCAACGAACAAACTTGAATTTCCTTGGGATGACACTTGCCTCTTCGTGGTTCCAATCATTGAACCCAATCTTTATTGTGCTGCTGTCTCCTGTGTTTGCTTGGTTGTGGATTAGACTTGGAAAGAAACAGCCGTCTACCCCGATTAAGTTCTCACTTGGCCTTCTGTTTGCAGGATTATCCTTTATCATCATGATCATTCCTGCCTACATGTCTGGTCCGAATACACTTGTGAGTCCATTATGGCTCGTTCTGAGCTTCTTCCTCGTCGTGATCGGAGAGCTCTGCTTATCACCTGTTGGGCTGTCAGCGACAACAAAGCTTGCACCTGCTGCCTTCTCAGCGCAAACAATGAGCCTTTGGTTCCTTTCAAATGCGATGGCACAGGCGATCAATGCCCAAGTGGTCAAACTGTTTGATAAAGTGCCAGAAACCGTCTATTTCGGTATCATTGGATTGCTCGCCATCGTTTTATGCGGTGTGATGCTGCTCTTAACACCAGTGATTAAGAAAGCGATGAAAGGTATTCATTAAATAAAAAAAGAAGCCTCCCCATTGGGTTGGCTTCTTTTTTCTAGTTTAAAACCGGATCTCATCATCTCCATGAATTTGCAGCTTAAGCGGTTCACTTTTCGCCTGATGCTTTTTCACATAGCGGTGATAGACGACATACCCAATGATCATGAGAGGGACGCCGACATATAACCCGATGCGCTGCTCCTGATCAAAGGCAAGGCTGACCAAAACAATGGTGTTGAGTGTGATCGCAATAATCGGCAGCACCGGATAAAGAGGGGTTTTAAATTTTAAGTTTTCCAGCTTTCCGCCTGCTTTAAGATATCTTCTGCGGAATAGCATTTGTGATAAGGTAATGGTGATCCAGCCAGTCTGGGCACTCATGCCGGCAATGGACACGATCCAGGCAAAAACTGTTTTCTCTGCAAAGAACCCGGATAATAGCGAAATCCCTGTAAACAAGAACGTGAGCAGTAAGGCATTCATCGGAATACCGCGCTGATTCACGCGTCTAAATGCTTTTCCTGCCATTCCTTCTTTCGATAAGGAATAGAGCATTCTCGTCGATGCGTACAAGCCAGAGTTTGCAACAGATAATAAAGCGATGATAATGACAAAGTTCATGATATCTGCCGCAAAAGGAATGCCCGTTCTCTCAAATACAGTAACAAACGGACTTTGCAGCACACTCGCTTCCTTCCAAGGCACCATACCCGCTAAGACGAAAATAGATAGGACGAAAAAGACGAGTGTACGCCAAACAGTCTGATGAATTGAGCGAGGAACGGTTTTCTCAGGGTTTTCACTTTCTCCTGCCGCAATCCCGATCAGCTCTGTTCCTTGGAATGAAAAATTCACGGTGATCATCGTGACCACAACGGCAAGCAATCCATTTGGAAACAGCCCATCACTCACAAAATGACTGAAGTAAGGGGCAGGTTCACCGCTCGTTGTTTCAATAAAACCAAACATCGCCGCTCCGCCTACACCTATAAAAAGTAAAATCGCAATAATCTTAATGGTTGAAAAGAAAAACTCCGACTCCCCGAACGCTTTCGCCGACCGGGCATTTAATAAGAAAAGACACAGTCCAAATACGAGACACCAAATCCACACATCCACTTGTGGAAGCCAGCGCCTCATCAGCTGTCCTGCTGATAAAAATTCCAGGGCGACCGTTGCTGCCCAGCCAAGCCAATAAATCCAGCCGACCGCAAAACCCGCTGCAGGGCTGACAAATTTCGTCGCATACGTATGAAACGACCCGGACACAGGAAGTGCAACCGACAGCTCTCCAAGACACAGCATGGTTAAATACATAATCAATCCGCCCACAATATAAGAAAGAACGGCTCCAACTGGCCCTGCTTGTCCAATCGTATAGCCCGTTCCTAAGAAAAAGCCTGTCCCAATGACACCGCCAAGTGAAATCATAAATAAATGGCGGGAGGTCATCGCCCTTTTCAATTGCTCAGGCTGATTTTGTCCAACATCCACAATGATGCCCTCCTTCTTCTAAGATGATAACTTATCAAAACATGTCTCCATGTGATTCATTCCATTTTCAAAACAACCTACTAATTATACATCTTTTATAATAAATATGCTTCCTTCTATGGTCACTGTCTCAAAGTCTTTATTTTAATAATGTTCGCACAAATAAAAGATGAAAGGCTTTGTAGACGTGAGAGGTTTGAAAGAAACGGGTTGCGGGCATAAAGTTGGTGAGATTCGCTCAAGCTAGTTTCAAATGCTTTACTTTTAGGTTGCTTCTCTGTAAGATCATATGTTGTAAATACCAACAAGAAAAGTGGGGAATAAAATGAAAAAAATGTTCTTTGCCATTATGTTAGGCGCTTGTGTTGCATTGATCACGGCATGTGGATCTGGTGCAAGCGACAACGCGAATAAACAATCTGGGTCTAAGGAATCAGGCGACCTTTGGAAATCCATTCAGGATAAAGGTGTTCTGACGATCGGAACAGAGGGAACTTATGCTCCTTTCACATTCCATGACAAAAAGACAGATAAATTAACTGGCTACGATGTAGAAGTCATCACAGAAGTAGCAAAACGTCTTGACTTAAAACCTGAATTCAAAGAAACACAATGGGACAGCATGTTTGCTGGACTGAATTCAAAACGTTTTGACGTGGTAGCGAACCAAGTTGGTAAAACTGGACGTGAAAATCAATACGAGTTCTCTGATAAATACACAACGTCTCAAGCCATTGTTGTGACAAAATCAGATAACAACGACATCAAGAAACTATCTGATGTAAAAGGCAAAAAAGCAGCACAATCATTAACAAGTAACTACAATAAACTAGCTACAGATGCTGGTGCTAAAATTGAGGGCGTTGAAGGTCTTGCACAATCGATTCAATTGATTCAACAAGGACGTGCTGATCTGACGTTCAATGACAAGCTGGCTGTATTGAATTACTTGAAAACAAGCGGGAACAAAAACCTAAAAGTTGCATTTGAAACAGGAGATCCTCAAGAAACTTACTTTGCATTCAGAAAAGGCAGCGGCGAAGTCGTTGACAAAGTGAATGGCGCATTAAAAGAAATGAAAAAAGACGGTACACTTGCTAAGATTTCTAAGAAATGGTTTGGTGAAGATGTTACAAAGTAATACCCTAGGAGTCGTCATTCCTTGGGATCTTCTTCAGCAATCTTTTTGGCCAATGGTGATGCAGGGGATTTATTACACAATCCCCCTCGCCATCATTGCTTTTATTATTGGTATTTTTATCGCGCTTGTGACAGCACTTGCTAGAATGTCTAAAATCAAAGCCCTCAGATGGATTTTTTCCATCTATGTGTCGGCCGTTCGCGGAACGCCGCTTTTTGTGCAATTGTTTATTATTTTCTATTTCTTTCCGACATTTAATATCACACTGGATCCATATCCAAGTGCCATTATCGCTTTTTCATTAAACGTAGGTGCGTATGCGTCGGAAATTATCCGTGCATCCGTCCTATCTGTTCCTAAAGGTCAATGGGAAGCTGGTTATTCAATTGGGATGACGCATCGTAAAACGCTCGTCCGCGTGATTTTACCGCAGGCTGTGCGTGTATCGATTCCACCGCTATCTAATTCATTCATTAGCTTGGTGAAGGATACATCTCTTGCCTCCCAAATCCTCGTAGCAGAGCTTTTCCGTAAATCTCAGGAAATTGCTGCGGCGAACTTGGATCAGATCTTGTTCATTTATATGGAGGCAGCCCTGATCTATTGGGTATTCTGCTTCATTCTATCGCTCGTTCAGCATCAAATTGAAAAACGACTTGATCGATATGTCGCAAGGTAAGGAGGGAACGACATGCTAACAGTCAAAGGTCTCAAGAAATCCTTTGGTGAAAATGAGATTTTAAAGTCAATAGATTTTACGATCAACAAAGGGCAGGTTGTAGCCATTCTTGGCCCATCAGGTTCAGGAAAAACAACGATGCTTCGCTGTTTAAATGCACTTGAAACACCAAATGGCGGCTCCTTTACCTTCGATGATTTCTCGATTGATTTTTCGAAAAAAAATAAGTCAGCTGATCTGCTGAAGCTTCGCCGGAAATCGGGAATGGTGTTTCAAGATTATCACCTGTTTCCACACCGCACCGTGCTTGAAAATGTGATGGAAGGTCCTGTTCAGGTGCAGCGCCGTCCAAAGGAAACGGTTCGAAAAGAAGCCATTCAGCTCTTGCAAAAGGTCGGTCTTGAAGATAAAAAAGACCTGTATCCATTCCAGCTGTCAGGCGGTCAAAAGCAGCGTGTCGGGATTGCCCGTGCACTTGCCATTCAGCCAGAGCTCATGCTTTTTGATGAGCCCACCTCTGCACTTGACCCTGAGCTTGTCGGGGAAGTCTTAAAGGTCATGAAGGATTTAGCGAAAGAAGGCTGGACCATGGCAGTTGTCACACATGAAATCAAGTTTGCCCAAGAAGTGGCAGACGAAGTGATTTTTATTGATGGCGGCGTCATCGTCGAACAAGGTCCTCCCGAAGAAATTTTCAAACGACCAAAGGAAGAACGAACAAAACAATTCTTAAACCGGATTTTGAATCCAGTATGATGAAAAAAGGCTGTTCTCACGTGATGAGAACAGCCTTTTTTTATATTTCCTTTTGCAGGCGAAGCGCCAGTAAATCTTGTAAAAGCAATCTCGCTCCCTCTGGACTGATAACCACTCCACCCGATAGCACTTTGTTGGAGCCTGTCACTTCCCCTGTGACGATACAAGGTTTGTCCTGCCAATACGGCTTTATGACAATTTGGTCTTCTTCTCGATAAATCTCCATAATATCTTTTGGGTGAATTTTCAACCGTTTTCTCATATCTGTCGGCAGGACAATTCTCCCGACGTTATCTATATATCTTACATAGTCTTGATTTAACAAATTGACCCCCTCCTGCATCTCTAGATATAGGCAATTCCCTCTTTATCAAGGAATGAAGCGCTCCAATCGGTTCATGAAAAGATAAGTTGCAGGCTGATCCAGTGGCTAAACACGCTTCCCATATATGATATATCTGTTTGGTGCAGGACCAATGAAAGAAAAAGGATAACATGTGGTGAGGATAAGTTCTTCCTTTTCCTGTTGCAATGTAATAATACTTTGATCATCTTTTTTCACAATCTTTGTTTTCTCAATTTCATAGGTAAATCGTCCATATGAAAGCTCAATGACAAGTTGATCCCCTTTCACCAGTTCTCCTGTTCGTCTAAACACAGTATCACGATGCCCAGATAAAACGATTTGTCCTTGTTCATTAGGTAAATAGCTTTCGTGATAATGACCAACGCCCTTTGCTAAATCCTCCGCTTCTGTTCCTTCTACAATTGGTAACTCAGCATTTAATTTTGGAATGTGCAAGAGCCCAATGGTTTCACCAGCCTTTGGCACAAAAGAGGGATCCGTTTCCCCCTTTTGCTGGATGGCTGCTTGTGCAGACTGGAAAGATTGATCTACTTGCCTTTGCCCATCAACGATCCTCATGTATCCTATCATCACAAGACAAATACCTGCTGTGATCAATAGAGTTGAGATGATTTTTTGAAACATGGACGATTACCCGTTTCTTTTTCTTCTTTTCCATACAATAAGGGAGGCACCTATTAGCACAAGTGCAAATCCTGCTAGTAAAAGGTTGTACATCGCTGTTGCAGTGTTCGGAAGATGATGACCAGGTGTATCCGGTTCTGAATGAGAAGGCTGTTCTGGATTCCCTGGCACCTCTGGCACATGCGGCGGTTCTACTGTTGTTGAGTTTTCAGGTTTGTCTGGTTCGTCAACATTCTCACCCTTCACAACTGCGATATTTTGAATGGTTTTACCTTCATATCCTTTAGCGACCTTCGCTTCAAAAGTAATCGTATGCCAGTCCGTATCTTTGATATCGCCAAATTGACCGGTTACTGCGCCTTTTGTGTAGTCTCCGTTGTCTTTATCTTTTGCATCTGTGACAGCTTGATCATCTATTTTTAATGATCCTTCGACGTATTCAAGACCTTCTGGCAGTTGATCTGCGATGACTAGATCTTTAATGACACTATCTTCTACACTATTTTTTGTTTTGATGGTGTAAAGAAGGGTGTCGCCTACTTGGACTTGTTTTTCATCTGTATTGCCTTTTGCTTTTTGAGAGATCTCAGATGTTTTTTCTGATTCAAGCTTTGGATCCTTTGGATCAATGTTTATTTCGGTTGTCGGCTCATCTGGCGGTGTGTTTTCGCCTGTTACTTTCGCTGTGTTTTGAATGCTTTTACCTGATTGGCCTTTAGCAACTTTCGCTTCAAACGTCACTGTATGCCAGTCCGTGTCTTTGATATCGCCAAATTGGCCAGTTACTGTGCCTTTTGTGTAGTCTCCGTTGTCGTCATCTTTTGCATCTGTGACAGCTTGTCCATCTACTTTTAGTGAACCTTCGACATATTGAAGACCTTCTGGCAGTTGATCTGCGATGACTAGATCTTTTATGACACTGTCTTCTACACTATTTTTTGTTTTGATGGTGTAAAGAAGGGTGTCGCCTACTTGAACTTGTTTTTCATCTTTATTCCCTTCTGCTTTTTGAGAAATCTCAGATGTTTTTTCTGATTCAAGCTTTGGATCCTTTGGATCAATTTTTGTTTCGGTTGTCGGCTCATCTGGCGGTGTGTTTTCGCCTGTTACTTTCGCTGTGTTTTGAATGCTTTTACCTGATTGGCCTTTAGCAACCTTCGCTTCAAAAGTAATCGTATGCCAGTCCGTGTCTTTGATATCGCCAAATTGGCCAGTTACTGTGCCTTTTGTGTAGTCTCCGTTGTCGTCATCTTTTGCATCTGTGACGGCTTGATCATCTACTTTTAATGATCCTTCGACGTATTCAAGACCTTCTGGCAGTTGATCTGCGATCACTAAATTTTTGACGATGCTGTCTTCTTCAAGATTCTTTGTTTTGATCGTGTAGAGAAGGGTATCGCCTACCTGTGGTGTCTTTTCATCTGTGTTACCTTCTGCTTTTTTCTGAATGCTCGCTGCCTTTTCTGATGTTAGTTTTGGCTCACGAGGGTAAATTTCTGTTTTTGTTGTTGGCTCATCTGGCGGTGTGTTTTCACCTGTTACTTCGGCTGTGTTTTGAATGTCTTGACCAGCCTGTCCCTTTTCAACAGTGACTTCAAACGTCACTGTATGCCAGTCCGTGTCCTTCACATCGCCAAAATACCCCGTGACCTTTCCATCTGTGTACTCACCGCTATCGTCATCTTTCACATCTGTGACGGATTCTCCATCAATCTCAAGAGAACCAGCGACATACTCCAACCCTTTTGGCAATTGATCTGAGATCACTAGATTTTCAACAAGACTGTCTTCTATCGTGTTCTTTGTTTTAATCGTATAAAGAAGGGTGTCCCCTACTTCTGGATGTTTCTCATCTTTGTTACCTTCTGCTTTTTTCTGCAAAACCGCTGATTTTTCTGATTCAAGCTTTGGATCACGCGGATAGATTTCTGTTTTTGTTGTTGGATCGTCTGGTGGTGTATTTTCACCTGTGACACTCGCTGTATTTTGAATGTCTTTACCAGACTGTCCTTTTTGAATCGTGACCTCAAACGTCACGGTATGCCAATCTGTATCCTGAATGTCACCGAATTGTCCTGAGACGGTTCTATTTGTGACATCACCATTGTCTTGATCTTGCTCATCTGTCACCGCTTGTCCGTCTACCTCAAGTGTATTGGGCACATATGCTAATCCTTCTGGCAGTTCATCTGAGATCACTAAGTTTTTAACGAGACTGTCTTCTATCGTATTCTTTGTTTTAATCGTATAAAGAAGGGTATCACCGACCTCTGGATGCTTCTCATCTGTATTACCATCTGCTTTTTTCTGCAAGACGGCTGATTTTTCAGAAGCCAACTTCGGGTCACGAGGATAGATTTCTACATTCGTTGTCGGCTCGTCTGGCGGTGTGTTGCCGGTTGTGACACTCGCTGTATTTTGAATGTCTTTGCCTGCCTGACCTTTTTCAACTGTGACTTCAAATGTCACGGTATGCCATTTCGCATCTTTCACTTCACCGAACGTTCCAGTGACAGTTCCACCTGTCATATCACCGTTGTCGTCATCTTTTGTATCTGTAACTGGATTCCCATCTATCTGAAGAGAATTTGGTACATATGATAACCCTTGAGGTAACTTGTCAGAAATCACAAGATCTTCAATGAAGCTGTCTTCAACAGTGTTACGGGCTTGAATGGTATACAGTAATGTGTCGCCTACTTCTGGGTGCTTCTCATCTGTATTACCATCTGCTTTTTTCTGTAAGACCGCTGATTTTTCTGATTCAAGCTTTGGATCACGAGGATAAATTTCTATGTTTGTTGTTGGTTTGTCTGGCGGTGTGTTTTCCCCTTTGACATTGGCTGTATTTTGAATATCTTTGCCAGCTTGACCTTTTGCTACTTTCGCTTCAAATGTCACGGTGTGCCAATCGGTGTCTTTCACATCACCTATTTGACCTGTAACAGTACCGTTTGTAAAATCACCTTTGTCTTGGTCTTTCGCATCTGTTACGCCTGCGCCATCCACCTTAAGTGAGCCTGGAACATAGGCTAAGCTGCTCGGAAGGTTATCTGATATGGTCAGATTTTTAAGAATACCGTATTGCACCGTATTTTTTGCTCTAATTGTATAAAGCAAAGTGTCGCCTACTTCTGGATTCTTTTCATCTGTGTTGCCTTCTGCTTTTTTCTGTAAGGCAACAGATTTTTCTGATTCAAGGTTAGGAGGATATGGATCAAATTCGGGCTTCACCCTTGAAGCTAAGTCGTAAGATAATGAATCACCTGCAGTGCCCATATATGTTGTACTTAATGTTTTCGCATCAAGTGTGAAAAGAGTAGAATGACCGATAGAGTCATCTTTTCCTGATTGTAATAGCATTTGTCCATTTGGCAAAAAGCTAATTCCTCGTACTCCTCCCTCAATAGGTTTACCATCTGCATTTGTGATTGGAATCACTCGAATTACTTCAGCTGTTTCAGGATTCATTTGCGCAATGGACCCACTGGTATTAGATGCGAACCAAAGATAGCCATCCTTATCGACTACAAGGTCTCCGCCAATGTCTCCGCCAATGCCAGGGCCAACGTCATAACCGGCAATTTTCTTGGCCGTTTTTTGACCAGTTGCTAAGTCGTACGTTGCAAGGTAGGGTTCTCCACCAACCGCATACGAATGAATATATTTACCGTTATAAACAACGGCATTTGGCGCTCTTCCGCCTAAAACACCTACACGCTCTGCTTGTCCAGTGGTCGCATTTATTTTATAAAGAACTGGCTCTCCACTTGCTGTCGTAGTTGCATACACTGTGTTTTCTTGATCATTCACAGCAACACCGTTCACTACAGACGAATTAATTCCCTTCACCTGTACACTAGCCTTTACGTTTGTTGGGTTTTGCCCATCAAGCTGATAAAGAACTAACTTACCATTTCCAATCATGTAGGAATCTGTGTTATTGACAACCACCGTCCCAGCGGCTTTCGTAACAGGTGGTGAGACTGTTAATAAATTTCCAGCAATCAACACCAATATAAGAAATAATTGACTCGTTCTTTTTAATATATTCATTTTTTGACATCCCCTTTTCCCTGCTTTAATCATAATGGTATGTACCAGTTCACCTCCCACACTTTGGTAAAGAATATCAGTAAGATTTCAAAAGCCTCAACAGGACTAAATGACTATTTTCGACAAAAATAGACATTTTGAACTAAATACCTCCCGATGATTGATTTGCTTATGTTTTTCCAATAAAATAACCTTTTTCCATCCCGAAATTCCTCATCTATCTATTTTCCAAACAGGTCTTATAATGTGAATTACATACAATCCTTTCTATTTAAAGATAAATATTCTTTAATTGGGTGATGCTTATTTTTTTGTCAGTATATATTGAATTTTTTTCATTTTATCTTAAAAAAAGGGAATGATTGGTTCACTTTGTTAAAAAAAACAAGTCGAAAGTCTTGCTCTTGTTTTGACCTTTTACGATGCGAAAAATTCTTTTTATAAGTAAGCGATTACAATTTAGCAAAGCCATTTAAAGGGGCGTGGGAGTATGTTACGATTGAATTCGAGTGTTTAAGAAAGAAGGGAAAGCTTTTGAAGCGGGAACATCTTTTACGTTGGTTTTTTTATTTTGTTGGATTGATCGTACTAGCTTTTGGACTATCGCTGACAGTGAAAGGAAAGATTCTAGGCATTGGTCCTTGGGACGCTTTCCACTACGGACTGTTTCAGCACTTTGGACTCACGATTGGACAATGGTCCATCATTATTGGTGCACTCATTGTGACACTGACTTCTGTCTTTACAAAATCATTTCCAAAGATCGGCGCATTACTAAACATGGTGCTGATTGGTATGTTTATAGATTTCTTTAATGCGGTATTACCTGCACCACATGGGTATTTACCCGCTTTATATGTGTTTATTACGGGCGTTGTGGTTTCAGGTTATGGTGTTGGCATTTATGTCTCAGCGAATCTTGGCGCCGGGCCAAGGGATTCATTAATGCTGCTCATCTCAGCGAAAACAGGATTGAACGTGCAGTGGGTGCGAAATGGCATTGAGCTAACAGTGCTTTTATTTGCATGGATGCTCGGCGGGCCGATTGGCGTTGGCACGATTCTGACGGCTATTTTTACAGGTCTCGTCCTTCGATTCTCCTTACCGCAATCGACACGGCTCCTGCAGCTGCTTATTACAAAAACAGCAGAGAAACCTGTTCAGACGCTTATCCGATAAAAAAAGCCATTCTACAAAAAGAATGGCTTTTCTTGTGTTAAAATAAATAAACAGAATATTCTTATATTCATAAGAGGAAATCAACCCAACCCTTCCACTTCCTGTCATTTTGAGCTTTCGCTGAAAAGGAGGTCTGTTTCCCTTTTGTACGGCGCTCTCCAATGGTACAATCAATGTAAAAAATTAGAGGTTCATTATGAAGATTTTCGCTATCCAATTACAACATTTAGATGACATCCATGCACGAAAACAAATCGATCAATTGAAACCCTTTGTTTCAGCTGAAAAACGTGCTGCGGCTGAGCGCTTTCGCTTTTTGGTCGATGCAAGAAGGACCTTATTAGGTGAGGTGCTGGTTCGTCAGATGATCCATGATATGTACGATCTGCCTTTTGATGAGATCGTTTTTGAAACAGAGGGCAATGGCAAGCCTGTCGTCCGGCACATTCCTTCTTTTCATTTTAATCTTTCTCACTCTGGTGATTGGGTCGTATGCGCAATAGATGATGCACCTGTAGGTATTGATATTGAGGAGATCAAACCGATTGATCTAGCGATTGCTAAACGATTTTTTTCAGCAGATGAGTATGAGGATTTACTTTCACAACCGGCAGAACGGCAGGAAGCCTACTTCTTTCATTTATGGTCAATGAAGGAGGCCTTTATCAAGCTGACTGGAAAGGGATTATCTTATGGTCTTTCGTCCTTTACAGCCCGCCTGTCAGAGGATGGACAGGCGACGCTTGCATTACCTGATCATGAAGCGCCCTGCTTTGTTCAAACATACTCACTCGATCCTACCTACCAAATGGCGGTGTGTACACGAAAGCCTTCTGCGGCTGAACGTGTTGAGATACTCTCTTGTAGTGATGTACTGTCTCGTCTTTAATATCGCCCAATTTGCTGAAATGCTGTCTTTATCAAATCGACTCCACGTGTGATTTGCTCTTCTTTCACATGCCAAATGTTCAACTGAAGAATGGGGTCTTTTTGATAAGTCGACAGATAATGGCGGTCGATTGACTGAATGGAAACAGATGCCTTTTTCAGCTGCTGAATGAGCTGGTTCATCGGAATTGACCGATCGAAACGTACATGTGTATGGGTAGCCGGCTCCTGTTCTCCCAGCACATAAGCGCTCTGATCATTTTTTAAACTTGCCACGAGCTGCTTGGAGCGGTTTCGATAGGTCGCCCGCATCCTGTCTCGATGCCGTTCAAACATCCCGCTTTTTAAATATATTTCTAAGGCTGCCTGTGACAGCATGGAGCTGTCGATGTCAATGAGCCGTTTGTGTTCGCTAAAAGGTCTAATCAGTTCCTCAGGTAAGACGACCGCTCCTGTTCGAAGTCCTGGAAAGATGATTTTGGAGAAGCTTTTTAAATAAATGACCTTCCCCGCCTGATCGTACGAATAGATCGGGTCTCTTTTTGCGTCGAATTCTAAATCGGCTATGTAATCATCTTCAACGATATAGACGTCATATGTCTCGGCAAGAGCTGCAATCGCTCTTTTCTCCTGCTTTGACAAGCTCGTTCCAAGCGGGTTTTGAAACCTTGGCATCGTATAGAAAAAACGAATCTCCTCTTCTCGAAAGATGCGCTCCAATTCCTGAAGGTCAATTCCCTTTTCCGTCCGCTGAATCCCCCGTACAGGCAGTTGATTTTTTTCTAAATATTGAAGGTATAGATGATAGCCTGGCTGTTCGACTAATATGGTCTGTTTGCCATTCGGAAAAGGGATGGTGCTTAAAATGGATAACGCCAGCTGAATACCAGAAGTCATAACGATCTGTTCTGGATTTGCAAACACTTGATAATCCATTAATCGCTTAGAAATGACTGGCAGCAGCGAGGGTAATCCGTTGGCTGTGCCGTATATAAACAAGTCATTTTGATACAAATCGATGGCTTGGTTGATGCAGTGCTGGAAATCAACATATGGAAACACGACGGGATCAGGTGCAGATGAAGCAAAATCAATCCATGTGCTATCCTGTTTCCCCGCTGACTGCTTCGTTTTCACGACATAATAGCCGCTTCTTTCTACAGAATACAGCAGATGTTCACGTTCTAATGTGTCTAGTGCTTTGATGACAGTGCTTTTACTCACTGCATATTGAGCCGCCAAATGGCGAATGGAGGGGATCTTCATGCCTGCATGGTATTCACCAGACGTCATCTTCTCTTTTAAGCTGAGAACAAGCTGATCATATTTCCTCACACCACTTCCTCCTTGTACCGGTACAGATATCATGTTCTCTTATTGTACACTTTAGATGATCCGATTACGATAGAAGAACAGAACCGGTCAATTCAACTGAAGCATGCATGCTCGTATAAGGAGTCAAATTGTGGACATTTCAAAACAGAAAGCGTATGCTGCCGCGATAGGCTACGCCACGATCATTGGTTTTTCATTTTTGTTTGTCAAAGTTGCATTAGAATCAGCAAATCCGATTGATTTATTGGCACACCGCTTTACAGTTTCTTTTGCAGCCGCACTATTGCTTTATCCTTTTTTACGAAAGAAAATCCGCCTCTCCATTCAATGGCGTGATCTTCTCTACATCGTACCGTTTTCCTTGCTTTATCCTGTGTTGTTTTTTGCTTTTCAAGTATGGGGGCTGATGTATACCTCTTCGTCAGAGGCTGGTATTATTCAGGCAACGATCCCCATTCTGACGATGGTGCTTGCCGCGTGGTTTTTAAAGGAACGCGCGACATGGATCCAAGTGCTGTTTACCATTCTTTCTGTGTGCGGGGTGATGCTTCTCTTTGTCATGAAGGGAATTGATGTGAAGCATTCACACATGATCGGCTATGGACTGATATTACTTTCAGCCTTATCCTCCAGTGCATACAGTGTATTTGCCCGAGTGATTACACGGCGCTTCCATGTGATTGAACTCACTTTCGTGATGACATTCTTTGGATTTGTCTTCTTCAATGCCGCTGCGCTCATCCAGCATTCAGCAAACGGGACAATGCCGCAATTTTTCAGCCCATTTACACAACCATCCTTTGTATGGTCAATGCTCTTTTTAGGCATTCTTTCATCACTTCTCACGGCATATTTATCAAACTATGCCCTTTCTCAGCTTGAAGCGGCAAAGGTCAGCATCTTTAACAATTTATCTGCGTTTATTACAGTTGCCGCTGGGGTTCTCATTTTACATGAAACAATCGATTGGTATCATCTCATCGGAGGTGTGCTGGTCATTGGCGGAGTGATTGGCGGGAATGTGGTGAAAAAGCGGAATTCATAAGAAAAAGCGGTCCCTTTAAGGAGGACCGCTTTCTTTTAAAGTTTCATTAATTGTTGTTTGCTTGCAACATCAATCACATGTCTCATCTGTTCTGCGAAGGGCTCGAGGTGTGTGTTGATATACATGTGCCCTCCTTCGAAATTGGTGCGTTCGATGGTTTTTGCCCATGGCAGCCAGCCATTTGCATCTTTCATGCATTTTTCATCTTTTGTTCCATTGAATAAATAAACGGGTGTTTCGATGATGGATTGATCTTTGTGCTGGAAGGTTTCCAGCGCCTGATAGTCTGCACGTAAGGACGGCGTAAAGTAATCCATCATTGGTTTGTTCTCTAATAATTCCTTTGGAATCCCGCCCATTTCGGCAATATGCTGAACAAATGCTTCATTCGATAAATGGGTCAGGATCTGTCGTTTTGTTTGCGGCGGCTGAATGGCTGAGATCACGACTGCTGCAGGATCGATTCCTTCCTTTTCTAGCAGCTGAGCCAGTCTATACACAACAAGTCCTCCCATGGAATGTCCGAACAGGATAAACGGGCGGTTCAAGTTGCCCGAGAGCCCTTCTTTGTATAGCTCAGCCAATCGGTCAATGCTCGTTTCGAGCGGCATGAGATTGGTTCCATGACCTGGGGGCTCTGCTGCTGTTACTTCGGCAGTGCCTTTTAGCTGTTCAAAAAGCGGGCGGTACGAGGCGGAATAACCGCCTGCAAAAGGAAAACAAATAAGTTGAATAAGGTCTGATTTTTTTTCAAAGGTTTTAAATAAATGGTTCATATGTTCTTACCCCTTTATCATCGTTTGAAGAATCCGTGCCAGTTCATCTGCCTGCGGCCTTTTCATCATGGTGACATGGTCTCCTTTGATGTGATAATACGAACATGATCCTTTCGTATAAGCCTCCCAGTCTGAGAACTTCTTCTGAAAATCAATGGCGTGATCACTGCTTTGTACAATATAAAACGGCACATCGAATGGTTCTTTTTCTAATTCAATGGCTTGTGACATGATTGTATTATGCGTTTGCATTTGCAAATATTTATCTAAATACTGATCATTCATAAATTGATGAACCACTTCATCCTTTTCTGCCTCTTTGAGTATTTTTTGCTTCACTTCTTGGAAGCTCAGCCCTTGTAATGCTTCTGGCTGGATGCCGATAAGATTCCCCATTCCAAGGACAAGCGCAAGCATTTTCACTTCTTCTTCGTTCATATCCGCATGGAGCGCCTGATCTGCCTCATCTCTTAACACAGGGACGGTATCTAAAATGATGAGTCCTTTCGGCGCTTTTCCTGCATGGCAGAGCCGCTGATTCATTCCGTAGGCAAGGTGCCCGCCCATTGAATGCCCTGCTAGATAGTCAACACCAGGTCGATAGAAGGTCTCAATGGCTTCAACAAATATGGACACAAGCTCTGTGTAATGGAGGAATTGCGGTTCTTCATCCTCATATAAGCCAGGAGACTGCAAGGCGTACACAGCGCCTTGATGTGTCATCAGCTTAGCCACATCGATATAGCCCATCACCGTTCCACCGGCAGGCGGTGCAAAGAAAATCCTCGGTACGGCTGGATCGCCTTTTTTCAGCTCAATCACGTAGTCCTTTGGAGACCTTTCGACGTGCTCTCCGGCCTCTGGCATTGCGTCCACATGTGCGGCTAGCTGAGCCGGCGCTGGATGCATGAAAATCCATTTTGGATCCACATGAATCCCCTGTTCTTTTAATTTGGCAACAGCTTGGATACTCATAATTGAATCGCCGCCTAAATCAAAAAATGAGTCATGTATGCCTACTTGTTTGACACCAAGCACGTCCTTGAAAGCTGTGACAATCAGCTGCTGCGTTTCGGTGACTGGTTTGTCCTCCCCCTGAGAAAGAGAGTTCGTTTCTGCTGGGTCTGGCAGTGCTTTTTGATCAACCTTTCCGTTTGTTGTGACTGGCATTTCGTCCATTACAACAAAGTAACTTGGAATCATGTAGCCTGGCAGGCTTTCCTGTAAAAATGCTTTCCAGCCTGAAACAGGATTCTCTCCGTCTGTGACAAGGTAGGCCGCCAGCCGTTTTGAGCTGCCATACGTTTTGGCGATGACTGTACATTCTTTTACTTGTGGATGCTTGAGGAGAGCTGTCTCTATTTCTCCACATTCAATCCGGTAGCCTCTAATTTTCACGAGGTTGTCTTTTCGGCCGAGATATTCAATGGTGCCATCTGAACGCCATGTACCTAGATCACCTGAACGATACAGCCTGTCTCCCCCTAGTTCAGGGAATGGATTGTCTATAAACCGTTCATGCGTCCGCTCTGGATCATGAAGGTAGCCTTTTGCCAGCCCTGTGCCGCCGATGTAAATTTCTCCTTTGACGCCTGCTGGCACTGGGTTGAGCGCATCATCTAGTATGACAACAGTTGAATTCGATACTGGGACACCAATTGGAACTGACCTTGCTCCCTCTGGCATGTGCGTGACTTGATGTGTTGTGGCTAAGGTCGTGTTTTCTGTTGGGCCGTAAGCATTGATGAGTACACCCTCCATATGTGGCAGTGCCTTTCGTGCATGCTCACTGGACATCGCTTCTCCGCCAACGAGTAATGTGCGGTAGCCTGCTACACTTTTTGGATCGTGTTCCACCAGCCGATTGAATAAAGCGGTTGGCAGACAGTTGGCTGTCACTTGATGCACTTTGATCAGCCGTGATAATTCATCCATATTCAGTGCGGCATATTTCGGAATCAGAATGAGCTGACCGCCATTCAGCAGCATGCCCCACAACTCAAATGTAAAGGCATCAAAAGCATAGTTTGAGAGCTGAAGCATCTTATCATCTGGACCTAGTTTTATATAGTTTGTTTTTCGAACCAGACGGACAACTCCTGCATGGGGGAGCATGACGCCTTTTGGTGTACCTGTTGAGCCTGATGTGTAGTTGACATAGGCTAACTGGTCTTCTCCAATGATTGATTGTTCTCTTTGATACACTGCATCTGTTACTGGTAATGGCTTGTCCATCTCAATCTTTGTACCTGTAAAGTCTACTAGACGCTCTATTAAATGAGACTGAGTGATGATCACATCACTTTGCGTATCGCGAACAATGAGGCGGATTCGCGCATCTGGATATTCTGGTGACATTGGAACATATGCAGCACCAGATTTGACAATGCCTAGCACTGAGACAATCATGTCAAAGGAACGATCAAAAAGCATCGGTACAAGTGAACCTGGTCCAACTCCTTTTGATTGCAAGTAAGCAGCAAGCTGTGTTGCCTTCTCATCCAACTCTTGATACGTCATGTGCTCTTCCAAATAAGACAAGGCAATGCGGTGCGGATCACGCTGCACCTGTTCTTCAAACAGCTCTTGAATGGTGCGCTTTGGATAGGGCGTAGCCGTTTGGTTTTTCCCTATGATCATCGCAGCCTGTTCCGCTTTGTCCATTAAGCAATAATCAGAAAATGTACGTTCAGGCTGAGCTGTCATACCATCTAGCAGATGAAGATAATAATTCATATAACGATGAATGGTCTCTTGATCAAATAAATCTGTATTGTATTCCACATGGATCGACAGCTGATCCCCCTGTTCAAATACATGTAGGGTGAGATCAAATTTAGACACTGTATGATGAACCATCACATGTTCACTTGTCAGCCCTTTGAGATTGACATGGAGCGAATCTGTTACATAGCCCATCGCCACTTGGAAAATAGGCGATCGACTTAAATCTCTATCTAATGAAAGATCATCGACAAGCTTGTCAAATGGATAACGCTGATGCTCGAAGGCTTTTAATGTCATCTCCTTCACGTTTTCCATGACATCAGCAAACGTATCTGCTGTGGAGATATCCTGTCTCAGCGCGAGTGTATTCACAAACATTCCAACAAGCTTCTCTGATTGCTTGGCACCTCGCCCTGCGATCGGCGAACCAATGATGATATCTGTCTGTCCGGACAGCTTGTGAAGCAGGACGTAGTACGCTGACAGCATCGTCATGAACAGCGTTGTGCCCTGCTGCTTGGACAAAGCCTGCAAACGGCGGATAAGCGTATCTTCCAAGACAATTTGCTCTGTAGCGCCGTTAAATGTTTGAACTGGCGGGCGAGGACGGTCAAACGGCAGCTCTAACACCGGAAGATCACCTTGTAAATGATCGAGCCAATAGGCTTGGTCTACTTGATGATGCATTACTTGCTCATTTTCCCAATGGACATAATCTGTCCATTCAATTTCCAGCGCTGGGAGCTGCGGCGCTTCATCTGCAAGCAGCCCGTCATATGCCACTTCTAATTCCTGAATGAGCAGACTGAGCGACCATGCATCTGAAATGATATGGTGCTGCGCGCAAAGAAGATAAAATTCTTCATTGCCCATATCCACAATCGTCCACTGCGCAAGAGGCCCTCTTTCTAAATCATAAATGCGGTTCGCTTCTTGCTGAATAAGCTGCTTGAGTCTTCTCGTTCTTGTTTTTTCATTAAATAATGAGAAGTTCGCAACTGTGACGGATGGCGGAAGGTCTTCACGTATCAGTTGAACTGGCTTGCCACCAAACGATTGAAAAGTTGCGCGTAGTGCTTCATGACGTTTCGTTAAGAGACCAATCGCTTTTGTTAACGCTTGAATGTGCAGTTGTCCTGTCAGCTTCCAAGCACCTAATATATTGTAATGATGGCTCTTTTCCAATGTGGATAAGAACCAAATACGCTTCTGAGCATGTGACAGTTCATAGCTTGTTCGCTTTTCCAGCTTTGGAATATTGGCTTCATGAACTGCCGATATCTCTTTGATGTCATCAACCATTTGCGCCAAATGTGCCAGATGCTTGCTTTCAAATAATATTTTTAAAGGCGCCTTGATTGAAAACTCATGATTGATCCGAGAAATGGTTTGAGTCGCCTTTAATGAATGTCCGCCAAGGTCAAAGAATTGATCCTCTTTGTACACACGATCAACGTCTAAAATGTCCTCCCATATGGCAGCAAGCATTTGCTCTGTTTTCGTTTCAGGCAATTGTTTTTCAAGGTGTTGTCCATTTTTGTGATGATTCAGCTTAACGGCTTCATGATCAATAGAGCCATCTAGTTTTTTCGGTATTTCCTGTACTTGCTGAATATCCCAGTCACCTTTTGTTCCGCCTGCGATATCTTCCACATGCACTTCTTTGCCAGGCTGAACTGTGTAAAAAAGCTTTTTCTCAAAAGTCGGTATTGGCGCTGGCTGAAGATACGCTGCGATTTCTGGATTGGCTCCATCTAGTCCGATAAATAGATGCGCTTCATTCAGCCGAGCACCTAGACATAATGAATGGAGACCTTGCTTCTTTCCAATCAATTGAAATCCCTTGCGGACGGTAAGGGCTGCGCCGGTATGTCCCTTAGACAAACCGAGATTATCCCACATACTAAAGTTTAAAGAGATCGCCCGTCTTCCTTCTTGAAAGGTGAGCGTGTGCGCAAGCCCATCTAAAAAGCTGTTGGCCGCAGAGTAAGCCCCGAATGTTGTACCGCCAAAAAAGCCATTTACTGATCCAAAAAAGACGAGTGGTACTGCCGGATCATGCTTGAAGGCTTCCTGCAGGACAAACGCTCCGTCTGCTTTCCCTGACAGTTCCTTTGTAAAATCCTCTTCTGACGTATGCGCCAATGTATACTTATCTGTATGCTGAAAATGCTCTGATACATTGCCAGCACCGGCTAAATGCAGCACACCCCGGATGGTTTGACCAAAATGTTTTTCTGCTTTGTAAATCGCCCGCTCCACGTCAGCTAAATCGGTCACATCCGCTTGTACATAGATAACGTCACCGAGACTTTTTAGCTGTAAGAACGCTTCTTTCTTTTCCAAGCTGTCTTCCAAAGATGTCCTTCCAATCAATACAAGCTTTAGGCCAAATTGGAGCATCTGCTTAGACAGTTCAAATCCAATACCGCCGAGTCCTCCGGTCAGCAAATAAAGTCCTTCATATTCTAAAAATCCTTCTGTTTGAGGTGCGTTCATCATATCGACTTTTTCCAGCTTTGGTACGAGCCTGTGCCCTTTTCGGTATGCCACCTCTGCTTTTATATGAATCGCCGACAGCTCATCAGCAATGTGCTTTGCATCCTGCTCCACTTGCTCCGCTTCAATATCAATATGGGACACCTCTGCTCCTTCCCATTCTTGCGGGATGGTTTTTAATAAACCAACGAGCGACGTTTTCTCCACATGAAGATCGTCTTCAGGGCTTACAAATTGACCACCCTTTGTCACCACAACAAGCCGGACAGGCTCTTTGTTTTCTTGCCTCCATGCTTGATACAAGTACAAAATCGATTGATTGGACCTCGCATGCATTTCTGTGAACTGCGCAGGCTCAACAATGGCTTCTTTGTCTGCCACATTCCACAAATGGAGTATGCACCCTGTCTTTAATTCATCTGCTTCAAGTGCTGCAACGAGCCTGACATAATCCCCCTTGATTCTCGGGTTCATCTGGTACATCCCTTTGGAGAGACGCAAAAATTCATGTCCTTTTTTCACAGAAACATAGGGCTGATTTCTTTGTTCGAAATGGGCATAAAGTGATTGGTAAAGCCCTTTTTCATCCTCGAAAACGAGTACATGATCAGTAGCAGGCTGAGACGGACCAATATGCTCCTTTGCCCAAGTGCGTTTGAAAAACCAATCTGGCAGTGTTTGTTCATTTTCAGAAGCAAGGTCCAGTGCCCTTTCAATGTCACGGAATATCCCTTCTTTTAGCGCCGCGCCTAACTGAGCACGTTGGATCTTTCCACTTTCTGTTTTCGGAAATTGGTCTTTTTTCACTGGAATGATGTGATCGGGCTCTATGCCAATTTTACGAATGATGGCCTCTCTAATCTGCTGAATCATCGTGATTTGTTCCTCTAGCGAATCCTTTTGTGTGACAAAGAAGACGGCAAGCGTGTCGTTGCTTGATTCGGGATTGTAGATGCCGTACGCAGCGGCAAAGGTGACTTCCACCCCGTCCACCTCTTCCACAACTGCTTCAATTTCGTAATTCAAATAGTTGGCTCCATTGATGACAATGATATCCTTTTCCCGGCCTGTTAGAACAAGACGCCCTTCGTGGATAAATCCTAAATCCCCCGTGTGAAACCAGCCATTTTCCGCAAATACCTCTTGATTGGCTTCCTCATTTTGATGATAGCCCATCATAATCGTCGGACTCTTCACCTGCAAGCGCCCGACCTGATCTTCTGGCAGCACATGATGATGCTCGTCTACAATCCGAATCCATACAGACGGAATCGGTGCACCGACTTCGGTAAACGTCATTTTGTGCGGATGATCTTGCGCCACGTATTGAATTTCACCTGTTAACGAAGTCTGATCAATCGTCAGCTGTCCATCCTGATCACCATGCCGCATGAATTTCTTTGATTGAACAATGGCTGAGGATGTTTCAGACATGCCGTACGCCGGCACCATCGCATGACGGCTTAATCCGTGCTGGCCCATCATATGCATGAAGCGCTGCGTCACTTTTGGCACAACCGCTTCGGCTGCATTCATGATATAAGTCAGTGTGGAGAGATCCCAGCTCCCCTTGCGAATGTCGTCCTCATATTCATTCATCATCGCAAAAGCAAAATTCGGTGCCCATGTCCTTGTGACGCCGTATGTTTCTACCCAATCCAGCCACACCATCGGCCGCTCGATAAATTGATCGATGGATGGACTAATCTGCTGGCAGCCAAAGTAGACGTCATGCACATGAAACATGACAATGCCTCCTACATGATCAAGCGGCATCCAGTTAAGCGACACATCCTCATGCGTAAAGCCATTTGTCTGCTCAAAAGAGATGATTCGAGATAAAATACTTTGATGGTTGTGACGAATACACTTTGGCACACCCGTACTACCTGAAGAGAGCAGCTGAAGCACAGGCTCATCTGGCTCTGGCTCATAATGCTGTTCATCAGGTTCACACGAGAGCAATGTTTCGATTGTTAAAATAGGCATGTCTTTTGCCTCAAATGACTCACGCAGCCCAGCAATGTCCTCAGCACTTGCTTCATTCGTCATAATAAACGGTTCATTTTGCAGCCGAAACACGCCTTTCAGCTTGTTCACAGCTTGATTCGTTTCATCATAAACAGGCGGTACAGAAACCGGAGTCGGAATGATACCACCGAGAATACAGCCCCAAAACGCAGTGATGAAATCTTGATGATCTTTCAATTGTAGTAACACTTGATCGCCGTTTGTCAGGCCTGCTTTCCTTAAACCAGACAGAACCCGTTCTGCGTTTGTGAGTAACTCAGGATAGGATTGGGTCAACGTGCACCCGCCTTCTTTGATGTAGGTCACCCCGCGGTCAGGTGACATAAAGGCTGATCGAATCAACACCTCTGTCAGTGTGACAGGTGTGCCTGGTTTTTTGATGACATCCCCGCCATACACAAGTGCAGGCGGCTTTTCATGACAAGATGCTTGCTTTGTTTCGCCCTCTTCATCCTTCGAGATCGATTCGTTCCCTTGCGCACGCTGCCGATTAGGAAACAGATCATCTAGGTGATAAGGCGTTTGTTTTTCTGTCTGACTTTCAATGAGAGCAGCCGCTTCCTCTACTCCATCTATAGCTTTCGTACGATCTTCTATCTTTCTCAAACTCTCTTCATCAATGATGTCAATCGAAAGCAGTGCTTCTGTATCGACCGCTCCACTTTCTGTCCTTGGCAAGGAAGGCAATAAGACGAGAGCGGCTGGCACTTCATCAGGGTGAAGCGCGCCTGTCATTAGATCCTCTCTTGCTAGCGAAGGGTCCTTCGCCTGTGCAAATAGCACAAGCGAGAGGCTACCTTCTTCATTTTTCTTCGGGATGAATGCACATTCCTTTAACGGAAAATGAAGCATCACGACCTGTTCTAATGCTTTGAGATCGATTCGTTTTCCGTTGATTCTGACGATATGATTTGCTGCATGTCCTTTTCTTCTACTCATTAACATCGTTCTTCTCCTCCTACACCCAATCCAAAATCTGAATCTTGTTTTTTTCAGTCCAAACGCCGACATCCCCTGTCGGATAGAGGTATTCGCCAGTTTGATGTTTGAATGGATGCGGAATTTTATGCGTCTCCATCCAATCGGCAAGCTCTCCGCAAAGTGCCTTGATATCCTTTGCACCGATAAAAATATCTCCAGGAAATCCTACCGGCATGAGCTGATGCTCTTCGCTCAGAACATAGATTTCCGTCTCACACGAAGGATCATGAATAACTGAATAGACCTCTTCTTGATCTGGGTACAGCACGCTGACTTGTGCATTTTTCGCCCAATCGGTGATCATCCGCTCTTTTTCTTTATTTGTCACGATCGTGAAGGAAGAGAGTGGTGTCTCCACTTGTTCTGTCATGGCTTCAAGTGTATGGACCAGCTGCTGCATCAGCGATTGTATTTGTTTTTCTTTATATTGATTGAAGCGGTATGTGACCCGAAGCTCCAGCGTATCTCCCGGGACAGCCACAAGGGTCAGGTCATAGTTGGTTTCTTCATGACTAGCAATGTCTAAGATCCGTACACCATACGGCTCTACAGATTCAATCGGGTAGTTTTCAAACACGACAATGCTGTTGAACAATGATTCTCCATTCGGAATTTGGGTCATCTGCTGAATATCTGGGAGTACGGTATACTCGAATTCTCGCATGTGAAAAACCGTTTCCTGCGTCTGCGTAAGCAGTTCGGCAATGGTCCTGTCTGGTGTGATCGGCAAACGAAGCGGCAAGGTGTTAATAAAGAGCCCTGTCATGCTTTCAACCTCTGGTAAGTCCGCCGGCCGGCCAGATACTGTGACACCGAACACGACATCCTCTGAGCCTGAATGAAGGTGCAAGAGCAGACCCCATGCCGCCTGAATCAATGTGCTCATCGTGACCTTCTGTGTCCCTGTCATTTTGTCCAGCTTCTGCTGCATTTCAGGCGTCAGTTTGATACTAATTTGATCAATACCTGCTCCTTCATCCGAGGCTTGCTCTCCGTCTCCTGGAAGTGGTGTGACTCCCTCTACTCCTGACATATAATGTTTCCAGAACTCTTGTGCCTTCTCTTGATCCTGCTTTTGCAGCCACTCAATAAAATCTTTATATGGACGCACAGCAGGAAGGTTCATCTCTCGTTCATCCACAAGCGAGCGATACATTGAAAAGGATTCCTCAATCAAGCCGAACAGGCTCCAGCCATCAATTAAAATATGATGAAAGCTAAAAACAAACGTGCAAGTTTTCTCGTCACGATGGAACAAAGCGATACGAATGAGCGGTTCAGCCGTATTTTCCAAATCAAAATCCTTTGAACGATCGGATTGTAAATAACGCTCAATGGTTTTCTTCTGATCCATTTCACTCAGGTGGCGCACATCGTGCTGAGTGAGGTGAATGCTTCCTTCTGATTGAATCAATTGGACAGGCTCCTTTAGCCCCTCCCAAGCAAATCTTGTCCGTAAAATCGAATGACGTTCCACAAGCAGATTCCATGCTTTTTCATAGGCTTCGCCGTCCGTTAAGCCTTCGAGTGTCATATGCACCTGACCAAAATACGCCTGTGATGCTTGATCTAACAGTGCATGAAACAGCATCCCTTGCTGCATCGGAGATAATGGATACACATCTACCACATTGTCTGGAAGCTTATCTATTTGCTTTTGCGTCAGCTGGACCATTGGAAAATCAGATGGCGTAAAGCCGCCTTTTGCCTCTACACAATGCGTCAAAATGCCCTCCATTTTTTCTTTAAATCGTTCAGGTAACTGACGCACCTCTTCCTCCTGAAGCAGTTCACGATTGATCATAAAATTCATCTGAAGCTGACCACTGACAACGTATCCGTACACATCGATCAAATGCTGTCTTTCTGCTTTTGGGTCATGTACATGTCCATTTCGTTCATCTGCTATATACAGATTTGCCTCACCATCTATTTGATCTAACTGTCCAAGGTAATTAAAGCTCACCTGCGGCGCTGCCGTTTTAAGTAAACGTGATGCGGTCATGTATTGAAGTAAGCCATAGCCGATCCCCTTTTGCGGCACAGCTCTTAAGGTTTCTTTGACATCTTTAATTTGTCTCTCAACATCGGTTTGAATAAAAGGAATAAAAATAGGATAAGAGCTTGTAAACCAGCCGACTGTCCGTGACAAATCCATCTGTTCAAATAAATCCTCGCGTCCGTGTCCTTCTAATGTAATCAGTAGTGGCTTTCCAACAGCTTGCGCAAGTGCTGACAGGAGTAAATCGTTGACCTCTGTTCGGTACGCTTGTGATGCGTGCCTTAGTAAAATGTCTGTTTGATCCTTCGTCAATTGAATAGTCAGGATCTCTGCATGTTCTTCTATATTGAAAAGCGCAGGTGGTTGAAAAGGAGAACCTTCTTCCTCTTGATTCATGATCTTTTCCCAAAAAGGAACCTGCTCTTGTAATTGATCGGTTTGTGCATATTCATAGAGTGCCTCTGCCCACTGCTGATAGGAAGCGGTTTTCTTTGCAAGCGTGATCTCCTGCCCTGCCGCAACCTGCTTTAACCCATTTAATACATCTTCCTGTATGATGCGCCACGATATTCCATCCATCACAAGATGGTGGGCTGCGATAAAGAGTTCAGACGTACGATCACTTGTCTGAAAAAGAATAAATTTGATCAATTCTCCTCTCTCTAATGACAATGTTCCTTGACAAGCGCTTGTCTCCAAGCGAATTTGCTCTAGCGCTTCCTCGTGAGAAATATCCGTCAAATCAACGAAAGTGACACAAGGAATGATGCCAGGCGCACGAACGGTTTGAATCCATGTACCGTCTGCTGCTTTTGTATAAATGGCTCTCAGCATATCGTGATGATCGACAAGCTTTGAAAGAACTTGTGTTAACTGCTCAGGTTGTATCGATTGCTTGAATTCAATATGCGCTGATAGATTCCAATAATCTTGGTTTGTCATCGATTGTTCAAGAAACCAAGATTGGATTGGAAGCAGACGAACATTTCCTGTAACAGGTGATTGATCATAGGACACAGATACATCTGCTTTTTTCATAGCGCGTGCCAGCTGTGAAATGGTCTGTTTTTCAAATACATCTCTCGGCTGTATGATGTAGCCTTCCTGTGCTAGGCGTGCCACCATTTGTATGACAATAATAGAATCTCCGCCAAGCTCAAAGTAGTTATCATGAACACCGATTGAAGGAGTGCCAAGAAGCTGAGTCCACACCTTTTCCAGCACTCGTTCTTCCTCACTGAGTGCCTGATCTGCTGGTTTGTCTGCTTCTTCCTGTCTCCACATTGGCGGCGGGAGATGCTTTTGATCTACCTTGCCGTTTGGCGTGAGCGGCAGTTCCTCGAGCTCTATGAATAGGCTCGGTACCATATAATCTGGCAGTCTATCTTTTAACTTGCGTCGAAGGTCTTGCTGAGTCCATTCACCTTTTTGGACAAAGTAACCGATCAGGCGCTTATGACCACTCTCGTGCTGATGCGGAATAACCGCACATTCTACGATGTCTTCAACACTCAGCATAGCGGCTTCAATTTCTCCGCATTCGACGCGATGTCCGCGTATTTTCACTTGATGATCCATTCTTCCAAGGCAGTCGATGATGCCATTTGGGAGCCAGCGGCCCATATCACCTGTTTTATATAAACGCTCTCCTTTATGGAAAGGATGCGGGATAAATGATTGCGATGTTTTTTCTTCATCTCCAAGGTAGCCGAGTGCCAGCCCTGTTCCGCCAACGTAGATTTCTCCAATGACACCCTGCGGAACCGGCTGCAGCTGGTCGTCTAATACATAGGCTTGTGAATAAGCAATTGGCTGACCGATAGGAACGGTCGTCTGCCCTTCGTCTAATGAACGAATGTGATGCACACAGGAGAACGTCGTATTCTCAGTTGGTCCATAGCCGTTTAAAAGCCCTTCCGGTAAATACGGCAGTGCCTTGCGGATATGAGCAGCTGAGAGCGCATCACCACCGACCAATAATGCATCGAATCCAGATAAAGCTTCTGGATGTTCTTCTGTCAATCGGTTGAACAGCGGCACCGTCAGAAATCCTGTTGTGATCTTGTATGATGTCAGTGTATCAGCCAGTGTATCCATTGATAAAACTGTATTTCGATCGGTCAGGATCAGTCTTCCCCCGTTTAGCAGGGCTCCCCATATTTCATACGTAAAGGCATCAAAGGAGAAGCTAGCGATTTGTAAAATACGTGTATGTTCATCAAGGGTGACATAATCTGTTTCACACACAAGCCGGATGACTGCTTGATGCGGGATCAATACCCCTTTTGGCTGTCCAGTTGATCCTGAGGTGTAATTGATATAAGCGAGTCCATCAGGTTTTAAGGCAGCAGGTATGAGTTCTGCTTCTGATAAAAATTCTTCATATCCTTCATCAAGACAAATGAGTTCGGTTTGACTGATGGACACCTTTTTCAGCCATTTATTTTTTGTCAGTAACAGCTGAATACCTGTATCCCTCAGCATATAATCAATGCGGGCATCTGGATATTCAGGATCAATTGGCACATAGGCGCCTCCTGCTTTCACAATCGCCAGCACCCCAAGAATCATTTCAGGCGACCTGTCGATGAGCAGCCCTACTGGTTCATGCGGCGTCACACCTCGCTGCTGCAGAGAAGCCGCAAGCCGGTCGACTTTCTCTTGTAACACACGATACGTCCACTGCTCTTCCCCGAATTCGAGAGCGATGGCATCGGGTGACTTTCTCACCTGCGCTTCAAACCGTTCAGTGATGAGAAGCGGGCCTGCAGGCTGATCTGTTTTGCCGCTCCATTCATAGAGCAGCTGATGCTTCTCTTTTTCTGGCAGGTAATTCATTAGTCTAATCGGCTGTGCTGGATTTTCACAAATACGCTCAAGCAGCTGCTCGTAGTACTGAAGGAACCGGTCCATCGTATCGTCAGAAAATAAGTCCACATCATACTCCAGTTTTAGTTGAAGACCCTCCGCTCCTTCAAAAACAAACAGGGATAGATCGAATTTGGCGGTATCGTTATCTTCAATGGCTAAAACAGATGTCGCCTCCCCCATCGGAGAAGCCTCAAGAGGCAGATTTTGCAAAACGAACATGACCTGAAACAGCGGCTGTTTGCCAGCCTCACGTACAATATTCAGCTCATCTACGACCATCTCAAACGGCACATCCTGATGCGCATAAGCGCCCATTGTTGTTTCTTTCACCCGTTCTAATAGGTCAGTGAAAGCAGGATTCCCGCTATGATTGATCCGAAGTGCTAGCGTATTGACGAAAAATCCGATGAGCTGCTCCATCTCCGTCCGATTTCTCCCAGCAATGACTGATCCAATCACAAACTCATCCTGTGAAGACAAACGGTGCAGCAAGGTAGAAAAGGCAGTCAGTAGCGTCATATAAAGGGTGCTGTCTGTTTTTTTAGAAAGAGCTGCCAGCTGCTCAGACAGCGACTTCGACAGGTGGTATTTTTTCGTTTTTCCCTTGTAGGATTGAACGGCTGGCCGCGGGTAGTCATACGGCAAAACCAAATCTTCTACAGGGACAGCAAATTGCTCCTTCCAATAGGAAACCTGCTTTTGCAGCGTCTCTCCAGTCAAATACTCCTTCTGCCATAGGGCGTAATCCGCATATTGTATTGGCAGCGGCGAAAGATCAGGCTCTCTCTTGTCAATCATCGCTGTATACCATTCAGACAGCTCTCTTGCGGCAATCCCAACCGACCAGCCATCTGACACAATGTGGTGAATGGACATTAGTAGCAAATGATCTGTGTCCGACAACCGAATTAGTTTTACCCGAAAGAGCGGATCATGCTCTAAGCGGAAAGCTCTGCTTGCCTCTCTTTTTGCCCACTCAGCCGCTTTTTGTTCTTTTTCTTCCTGTGACGTCAGATCTGATAGATCCACCACTTCAAGCTCTGGAAGGGTCATATGCTCATGGATGATCTGCACCGGTTCATCGCCGCTCATGGCAAAGGAAGTTCTGAGCGATTCATGCCTTCGCACCATTTGCTGAAGACTGCGCTGAAGTACCTTCACATCTAAAGATCCATTCATCCGAAAGGAAATTGTATTATTGTAAAATGGCAGATCAGGCTGTAATTGATAGAGAAACCACTGTCTTTGCTGGGCATAAGACATCGGAATCTCCTGACCCTTTGCCATTTTCCACACCTGTACCGCTTCATCCACTTTTGCATGCGAATCGATCCATGCCGCTAATTCCCCAAGTCTCGTATGCTCAAAAAGAACAGCGAGAGGCACATCAAACCCCATTTTTTGTCTCACCGCAGACAGCATTTGCGTTGCCTTGAGCGAATGACCCCCGAGTAGAAAGAAATGATCACCACAGCTGACATTTGAGACATCAAGCAGCTCGGACCAAATGCTTGCCAAAAGTTTCTCCGTCTCCGTTTGAGGCGCTCTGTCCTCGGCTTCCTGTCCACTATCCTCAATGAGTGCTTTGAAATGCGCTTCATCCGGCATGCCATCCTCTGATTCTTTCCAATATTCCTCAGGAAATAGATGGACGGAATATTCACCAGATAGATGAGACTGCAAAGACGTATAAATGGACTGATACAGCCGTTCTTCAATGGCTTTTGTTTTGTCGGTTTTGAAAAAGACATACACGGCTTTCTCTGTTCGGCTCTTCGCATGGAGCATCTCTTGAATGTCCTGCTTCGACCGATCTAATCCCATATAAATGAGAGGTGCATCAGTCATCAAACATGCCAGCATCGTCTGCAAGCCCGCCCGCTTCGGAATCGGAAGATAGCCTCTTTCTTTTAACATGCCTTTGATCATTGAACCCTCACTCATGCCGATCTCATCCCACATGCTAAAGCTAAAGCAGTAAGGCTTCACGGTAGATGTCAGCCTCTGATAATGAGCAAATTGTTCAACGAACTCATTGGCAGCGCAATAAGCGCCTACGGTCATCCCGCCCTTTAACGTTCGTGCTGATGAGCTAGAAAGAAATAAGACATTATGCCGTTTAGAAGCCGCTTCATGAAGCGCAATCGTGCCATATACCTTTGCTTCGTACATCGCATGTAAGGACGCAGACGTCATGTCCGCAAGCAGCTCTTCTTGAATGATGCCAGCGAAATGAATCACACCATGCAGCCTTTTTCCATGAGCCACCTCTTGTCTCGAGATAAGGGCTTCAAGGGCTTTTGCATCCGTCAAGTCCACTTCTTCATAATGAACAGTGCCGCCGCGTTTTTCCGCTTGTTTCTCAAGTGAGGTCAATACGTCTTGCTGCTCCGCACTTAAAACCTCTCGTGCCTTTCTTCCAAGCAGCACAAGATGCGCGTGATAGGATGTTAGAAGATGTTCACTTAGCATCCGTCCTATTCCGCCAAGCCCGCCTGTCATCACGTAAAGCCCCGATGATTCAAATGGCGGTTTTTTCCTCTTTTGTTCCCTTTCCAGATGAAGCGGCGCTATAAGAGGAATATAACGAACACCTTCACGATAAGCAGCGACATGCTGACTTGTGCCATGGATGAGCTCTGTCATGATCGCCGATACATGAGAATGACCAACCGATTCTGTGAGAGAAAAATCAAGACATCGCACCTTGATAAACGGCCATTCATGCTGAACAGCTGTCATCAATCCCGCTGTTGTTGCTTTTTCCACATGATGTACTTTGTCTTCTGGCAAATTCATCGCATGAGCGGAGACAAAGGTCATCTCTACAGGTTCCTCATAGGCGGCGATCGCTTTTGTTACATACAATGCACTCATGCTGCCAGCTTTCTGCGCTTCCTTCGCCATTGCCGCTTGAAGTGTGTCTTTCTTGTTTGTGTAGTTCCAAAGGTGAATGATTTGTTTCACCGAAACGCCATACGAACGGAGCGTCTCAAAGAGTTGTTCGTAGTCTGACGGCCGATTCGGGTGGATGATGAAGTGAGTGGGTGTGAGTTGTGTGAATGCTTGACCCGGTTCAACCGTGATATAGGTTTGTTCATGGTTTGAGAGGAATTTCAATTGATCTGCCAGCCCTAACTCATCAGCAAAGATCACCATGTCCCCTTCTGTTTGCTTTTCCGTTTCATGAAGCGGAGCGGGTGTCCACTTCTTTTGATAACTCCAATCAGGCAAGGTGTGTTCATTTTCAAGTCTGATGTCCAGTTCCTTGATGATTTCGTCAAATTCACCTTCCTGCCACCTTGTCTTGAGCTGTGCCCTTTCTATTTTTCCAGAGCTTGTTTTCGGAAAGGCATGCTTCTGGACAGGAATAATCCTTGATGCATAAAGACCCATTTTTGTCGCAATATGGGTTTTAATGTGCTGGCTAGCCCTCATGATATAAGCAGGCTCATACAGCTTCGGTGTAAAAAAGAGAATCAGTTCATCGGATGCAGATGCCTCCATCCGAACGGAGCAAGCTGCCACAAAGCTTGTTTCTACGCCGGGTACTTCCTCTGCCATGGCTTCAATTTCATAGTTGTGATAATTTTTCCCGTTGATGATGATCATGTCTTTTTCTCTACCGGTTAATGTCAGTCTTCCTTCATGCAGAAAACCTAAATCACCCGTGTGGAACCAGCCCTCTGTTTGAAAAACCTCTTGATTCGCTTCGTCATTCTTGTAATAGCCCTTCATTGTCGTCGGCCCTTTGATTTGCACGCTACCAATATGATCTTCGGGAAGAAGCTCATGCTCATGGTTAACGATACGAATCGTGATACCCGGAATCGGTTTCCCGAGCTCTGTAAAGCTGACGGTTCCAGTTTCGCGTGCCTCTGCTGGTCTTAGCTGCTCTGTCAGCGATGTTTCCTCAAAGGTCAGTACCCCGCTGTTTTCATCTCCCCGCTCAATCGCAAAAGAGAAGACCACGGCTGATGAGATTTCTGACATGCCGAAAGCTGGTCTGATGACGTCTCCTTTTAAGCCGTGCGGAGCGAGCAGGTGTAAAAACCGGTGAATCGTCTTCGGTACGACCGCTTCTGCCCCATTGATCATACAAGTCATAGCAGAAAGATCCCACGATCCCGAAGAGATTTCTTTCTCATAATCATTGATCATCGCAAATGCGAAGTTAGGTGCCCATGTCTTCGTTGCACGATAGCGGTCCATCCAGTCAAGCCAGCGCAGCGGCTGAGCGATGAAGTCATCTGTTCTTGCTCGAATTTGCTCACAGCCTGTGTACACATTGACAAGATGGAACATGACAATGCCGCCAATATGATCTAATGGCATCCAGTCTAACGAGACATCCTCTTGTGTAAACCCATTGGCTGCCACTGTTCCTTTGACATTCGCCAGCACACTTCTATGAGAATGCTCTACGCATTTGGGCATCCCCGTACTTCCAGACGTTAAGATAAAAAAGACGGAATCATCGGGCGTGACTGGGTGTGCTTCTAGATCTCTTTCTAAAGTAAGCATTGGTTCAACGGCTGCCACACGTAATTGATCTGTATGCCACAGTAAAGCCAAGCCTTGCACCTCATCAATCAGCGAGTCATCCGTGAGAATGAGCGGATGCTCCAGCAGGTCCCAAGCGTGATGAAGCTTCTTCACTGAGGCATTCATTTCCCGATAGGTCGGGGCTGCCGACACAAGTGTTGGGACAAATCCGCCTAACACACATGCCCAAAAAGCCGTGACCATCGCATGATTCGATGAAAATTGAAAGAACACAGGATCTCCTGGCTCAAGCCCTAGTGCCCTTAAACCCGTCAACACCCGCTCGGCATCCTCCTTTAACTGCGCGTAGGATTGCGTGAGCTCGTTTTCACTATTGATGATATAAGTCAGCCCATTTGTTGTTTTGGCTGCCTCAGTTAGAGCGTCCTGCAAGGTTTGAGCTCCTGCCCGAACATCTATATCCCCTCCATAGGAAATGGCTGGGGGCATGTCCGCTAAAGCAGGTGAAGCCATTTGCGTTTGTATCCATTCAGCTGCGGCCTCCTGCTCCATGTGTTGGTCTAGAAATAAATGAGAGAGGTGATATGGCCGTGGTCGAATGGTTTTTTCACGAGAAAAAACAGCGAAGCGTTCGATTTCGTTGGTTTGTAAAATGGTTTTCTGTACATCTTGTAAAATCGTATCCATTGATTCATGTACATTCGATTGATTAATGGTTGATGGTTTCATATGAGTTCCTTCCCTTTTTTGTCAGGCAGGGCTGCCAATGTGCACCCCTGCCTCATCTAAAGTTCACAAGACTGTTTCTCTATTTTTATGATGGACTATTTCTTTAATTAGCTGTGCATTTCGGGCGGCACATTCTTTGTTTTTGAACATGTCGGCGTGCTGACCATAGCCTTGATATTGTCGATAAGCGCCGGTCGTCGCAGTTTCCCAATGTTCCATCCATTCTGGTATCGCAATGTTTTCTTCGGATTGGATGAAATCAATGTTTGCTTGTATCTCTCCTTGGTTCACCCCCTTAACAAAAGTTTCATAGTAAGCCCTCGTTTTTTGAGCAAGCGCGTCTTGAATGAGCTCCGCTTGGGCAAGTTCACTTTGCTTCGACTGATGGACGATCGCTGCAATATCGTCATCAATGGATCGTCCTTCTAAATCACTTTCTCCTATTTTCTTATAGGAATCGATCATGATGACTTTTTCGACGGTCCGCCCTGCTTGTTCGAGCGATTGAACAAGCTCAAAGGCTAGGTAGCACCCGCCAGAGTAACCCATCAAAGTCAGCGGTCCTTCAGGCTGAAGGTGCTGGATATGCTGAACGTATTGCGTGATTCGGTGATCAGCTTCAATAAAGTCAAAGGCGATCAAACGAACACCGTCGAGCGTTTTTGCGGCTTCCTGATAGATAAAGCCATAGCCTGGTAATGGGGGTAGAGCAAAGACTGTTGGCGTTTGAGATTCATTGAATACAAGATAGCCGGCTGCTTCCTGATCCTGCTGTTGAATATAACGGCTGATTGCTTCAATGGTAGGCGTCTCAAACAGCAAGTGAATAGGCACCTGAACATCGAATTCCTTCGACATCTTGGATAAAAGCGACATCGCTTTTAATGAATGCCCGCCAAGCTCAAAGAAATGGTCATCTGTGCTGATATCTTCTCGTTCAAGCACTTCCCGCCACATCACAAGTAGCTTTTGTTCTACCTCATTTACCGGAAGCTTCACATGACGGTTTCCTTGAGGCACCTCTGGCTTTGGCAGCTGACGTTTATCAACCTTTCCATTTGGCGTAAGTGGTATTTTCTCAAGTCTGATCAGGTCATGAGGCTGCATGTAAGCCGGAAGTTTTTCCTTCAGCCCTGATTTGATCACATCCAGTTTATCCTTCCACTCCTCCTCACACGTCATATAGGCGAGCAGCCTTGTATGCTGCGTGTTATGCTGATCAGCTATAAGAGCCGCTTGTTTTACACCTGGATGCATGAGAAGGTGGGCTTCAATTTCTGTCAGCTCAATTCGGTGACCGCGAATTTTCACCTGATCATCCACTCTGCCTGCATACTCAATCAAACCGTCCGTTCGAAAATAAGCCAAGTCTCCTGTACGATACAGCCTTTCTCCCGCAGCAAATGGATGCGCGATAAAGGCTTGTTTTGTCAGATCAGGACGATTCAAATACCCCTTCGCAAGCCCTTTGCCGCTCAGACAAAGCTCTCCGACCATTCCAATCGGCTGAAGCTGCCTGTGCTGACTCAATATATAAGCACCCGTCTGGTTGAGCGGCTTTCCGATTGGAATCGAACGCGCTTCCATCGGCAGAGCCTCATCGACTGGATAATAAGTGGCGAATACTGTTGATTCGGTTGGGCCGTAGACATTGATGAGTCTGCCTTTCCCCATGACAGCAAAAGCTTTCCTCACATGCTGTACCGATGCCCGCTCTCCTCCGAATAGCACCTTGCGCACACTACGCATCCAGTCGGTTTCTTCATCAACAAGGAGATTAAATAATGCCGTTGGAACAAACATGACAGAAATGTTTTCCCTTTTAATCAATCCCGTCAGCTCGCCCATGTTTAAAATGGTCTCTTTTTTCGGCAAGACAAGCTTCGCTCCGTTTAAAAGTGCGCCATACACATCAAATGTAAAGCCATCAAATACGCTGTTGGATAATGACAGCAGTGTATCTGTTTCTGAAATGGTTAAGTAGTTTGTATTTTTGACCACCCGGGCAATATTGGAATGGGTCGTCATGATGCCTTTTGGCTGACCTGTTGTACCAGACGTATACATGATGTAAGCCGTATCGTGTAAGCCTGCTTCAAGCGGCAGATTCTCTGAGCTCATCAGTGAAATTTCTTGATCATCTGCAAACAGATACTTTCCATCAAACGCAAGTCCCTTCACTTGACCGATAAAGGATGAGTGAGTCAGTAGATGCGTTGCCCCGCTGTCTTTAAGCATGTATTGAATGCGGCTTTCTGGATAATCGGGATCAATTGGCACATAGATTGCACCTGCTTTTAAGACAGCAAGTAGACTGACAATCAGTTCAGGCGTGCGGCCCGCTAAAATGGCGATGACCGTTTGATGCGTGACCCCATTTTTTTGCAAATGTCTTGCCAATCGGTTAGCTTGTTCATTCAGCTCCGCATATGTCATCGTGTGCTCACCTGCTGATAATGCGACCGCATTCGGCTGTTTGCGGACATTATGCTCAAACCATTTCGACAAATATAGCTGGTCATGCTCAAGCTCGGGCGCATTCCATTCCTCAAGAATCAGCTGCTTTTCCTGTTTCGTGACAAGTGTAAGTGTATGAACCGATTGATCAGGATGCTTGATCGCCTCGCTCATCAATAAACTCAGCTGCTCCTTTAACCGTTGAACAAATTGAGGATCAAATGCTTTTTTGTTAAAGGCCAGCTTCAATTGCAATTGTTCTCCTGGTGATGCCAGCAAATTGAGATCATAGTTCGATTTTTCATACACATTCATGTTTTCCACAGTAAATCCTAACCGCGCCTCTTGCTCGTCCTTCTTTGCGGCTGGGACATTTTCAAACACGACAATATGATCAATGAGTGGCTGATGACCTGTCTTTGCCTGAATATCATAAATCGGAATATATTGATGCGGCTCGGCTGCAAGAGACTGCTGCTGCGTTTCTGACAGAAGAGAACGGAATGTCATATCATCTGTCAGCTGAATTCTTCTTGGGATGACATTGATGAACAAGCCAACCATTCTGTCAACACCAGCTAAATCTGCCGGACGTCCCGACACAACCGTGCCAAACAGCACATCATTTGACCGCTGATATCTGCTCAGCAGAATTGACCAGACCGATTGCAGCACACTGCTTAACGTCGCATTTTGCTGGAACGCTAACTCTGATAAAGCAGCCGTTTCTGCCTTACTCATCGACCATTCCAATTCGCCTAATTCATGTTCATTCGTTTGCTTTCTCTGTTCTTTAAAGGTAGATTGCCCATCAAACCCGGCTAATGATTGCTGCCAATATTGAAGTGATGCTTGTTTATCTTGTTTTTCAAGCCATTGAATATATTCTTTGTACGGTTTAACCGGTTCCAGTTTGTAAGGGATGTCATGTAAAAGGGCATGATAAATCGCAAATAACTCCTGCACCACAAGCCCAAAGCACCAGCCATCAAGAAGGATATGATGGTAGCTCCATATCCAGCGATAGCTGGCAGGGCCCGTTTGGAAAACAGTTGCCCGCATGAGAGCATCCTTCGAAAGGTCAAATCCTCTCAGGCGATCCTGTTGTTTAAATGTCTCAAGACGTACAAGCTGTTCGTCTTCAGAAAGATTCTGCATGTCCACCACATCAAGCGTAAAAGGACGTTTCTTCAGCACAACTTGGACAGGGCGCTTCACTTTTTCGTGGAGAAATACGGTACGAAAAATATCGTACCGCTCCACGATGACATTCATGCTTTTCTCAAGTAAGTCATGACGCAGTGTGCCCTTTACGTTCATATCCATTTGCTCTACATAAAAGCCCTTTTCTTGGTGATGGAGGGTATGAAACAGCATGCCTTCTTGCATCGGTGACAGATAATACATGTCTTGAACTTGATCCCTTTTAAATGAACTCATCTATTTCATCCTCCCTTCCCGTTTTTATGACTGATCTCATGTTGTTAGGTCAATTTCTCCTCAAGCATGTCAAATATATCGTCCATTTCATCCATTTCAAGGTCACCAGCAGAGAAATCACTTGGCGTAAATTCTCGTTCGTGCTGCGCTAAACAATGAGTCATGATGGATTGGATTTTTTCTTTTAGCAATGCCATGAACTGCTGTATCGTTTGTTCTTCATATTCATCTGTACAATAGGAACACGACATCATGAATCGATTATGTTGAACAAGACCACTGAGATTCAGCTTATAGACAGCTTCTGAATCAGGGCTTGCTTGTCGTCCCATATCATAGGCGGACGGTCTAAAGAGTTCTGTCGTCACTTCTTGATCAATCTGCCCCAGATAGTTCAAGCTGATTTCAGGCTGTACATGCTGTCCTGACGATTCAGTGGCTGTGAGGTATTTTAAAATCCCGTAGCCGATCCCTTTATTCGGGACACGCCGCAGCATCTCTTTCGTTTCTTTAATAGCCTCAGCTACGGTCTGATCCGACTTTGCTTTCAGTACGACTGGGTACATACTCGTAAACCATCCAACCGTGCGGGAGACATCCAGCCCTGATAAAATATCCTCTCTTCCATGACCTTCAAGCTGCACATGTACATGGGATTCACCTGTCCACTCCTGAACGGCAAGACCGAGCGCACATAGAAGAATATCGTTCATTTCCGTTGTGTACGGTAGATGAATGTCGGTCAAAAGATGCTCGGTTTCGGACTCTGAAAGCTGCATCTGTACTGCTTTTGTTTGAGCAACTTTTCTTTTCGTTACTTCATGATCAACAGGTAAAGTGGTCATTGGCGTCCTGTCAATCTCATTCCAGTACTCACTTTGGCTTTTTAACGGCTTGGACTGTGCGTATCGTTCGATCGCCTCTGCCCATTCTTTAAAGGAGTGGGTTTTAGGCGGTAGGACGAGCGTTTGTCCTTGGGCTGCCTGTTGATAAAGAGACATAAAGTCCTCTAGTAAAATTCGGCATGAGACACCATCAATCACAAGATGGTGTGTCACGATAAGTAAGTGATCGCCATCTTTTGCACGGAAACAGATCACTTTCATGAGCGGACCTGTTTCGAGGTTCAGCTGACGCTGATACTCGTTGGCATAGGTGGAAATGGCTTTTTTCACGTCGTGCTCTTTAGAGACATCATGAGAAATAACCGCAATCGGTTCAGTGAGCTCCCGCTGATTGTATTGCAGGATGCCGCCATCCTCTTGCCTGTATACCATGCGCAGTGCATCATGATGTGAAAGTAATTTCTGCATCACTTGTTCTGTCATCAAAAGGTCAAATCCATTTGGCGCATGAAGCATCATCGAGAGATTCCAATGATGCTGGTCAGTGAATGTTCGTTCAAAGAACCAGCGTTGAATTGGAGTCAACATGACTTCCCCTTCAACCGATGATTGGTCGGCTGTCAGTTGATCAGCTTCTTCGATATATGGGCGCAGCTCGGCAATGGTTGGATACTGGAATAATAGCTTCATATCAAGCTTCCAGCCCGCTTGTGTGAGTCTGCTTGCCATTTGAATGCCTTTAATCGAATCTCCGCCAAGGAAGAAGAAGTGATCGTGAATGCCGACTTGGTTGACGCCAAGCACGTCTTCCCAAATGCCGCAAAGTAGTGTTTCGACTTCATCTCTTGGGGCTTCGTATGCTGTTTGGTTCGCTTCCATATTTGGTGCTGGCAATGCTTTCAGATCGACCTTGCCATTTGCCGTCATCGGCAGTTGGTCAAGCTTGATGATCCATGAAGGCACCATATAGTCTGGCAACTTTCGTTTTAGACTTTCTTTTAGGTCGGTCGTTTCTTCATCTGTGATGACGTAAGCGGCAAGCGCATCTTGTTCGCTGGCATCTTTGACCGTTGTCACGACTGCTTCTTTGACTGAATTCAGTTCAAGAAGCTGAGCTTCAATTTCTGACAGCTCAATCCGGAAGCCGCGGATGTTGACCTGATGGTCTTTTCTGCCGAGATAGATTAGCTCGCCATCCTCTGTCCATTTCACTAAGTCGCCTGTCAGGTACATACGCTCACCTGGATAAAATGGATCTGGGACAAAGCTTTTCTCTGTTTCCTCCGGAAGATTCCAGTACCCTCTTGCCAGTCCTTTTCCTGCGATCACAAGCTCACCCGGTACGCCTGGCGGCGAGAGGTCATATAACGAACCCATAATGTAAAAACGGGTATTGGCAATCGCTGTTCCAATCGGAAGCGTACCTTGATCTGGATCGATGATCCCGCTTGTCGCTACGACTGTGTTTTCAGTTGGGCCGTAGTTATTCACGAGTTGATATGGAACAGGCTTTACCTGTTTCAGCTTGTCTCCGCCTGTTAGTAAGTAACGCAAGGAATGATTGTCCATCGACATAAACTGCTCGCATAGCTGAGTTGGCAGGAATGCAATGGTGATATTTTCGTCATTGAAATACGCATTGAGCTTGATCATATCGAGACGAATCGCTTCATCAATGATGTGCAGCTCTGCGCCGGCGATCCATGTCGGGAACATTTCCCAAATGGAAGCATCAAAGCCAAAGCCGGCATATTTGGCGGTTCGGTCCGCGTTTGTCACTTGGAAGGCATCATTGTGCCAGAACGCAAGATTGACAAGAGAATGGTGCTCGACCACGACACCCTTCGGCTGTCCTGTCGTTCCAGATGTGTAAATCATATAGGCGAGATCTGTTGGTTTGACATGAACCTGAATTTCTTGCGCTTCGCCTTCTACGGCATCTTCTATCAACAGGACATGACCTGCAAAGGAAGTTGGTGCAGTTAATCCTTTTTGCATGAGAAGCACCTCTGCCCCGCAGTCTTCCAGCATGTAGGCAATACGCTGATCCGGATAATCCGCATCAATTGGAACGAATGTCGCACCTGTCTTGAGGACGCCAAGGACGGCTGCCGTCATGTCAAGGGACGGACGGGTGAGAATGCCGACGCGGTCTCCTCTTTTTATGCCGTTTGAGATAAGCCTTGAAGCGACTGTATTTGCCCGATTGTTCAGTTCCTCATACGTCCAGCTCGTTCCGCGGAAGGTCGCCGCTTTTTGATGAGGTATCTGGTATGCCTTAGCCTCAATCAGTGCATGAACCGTTTGATCTGACGGTACATGTAGCACAGGGCCTGACCATTCATTGATCAGCTCTTGTTTTTCCTCTTCATTTAAGATCGAAAGCGATGAAATTGGTTCATTTAGCTTCGCCAGCATCTCGTCTATGATTTGTTCATAATATCGACTCCAACGCTGAATGGTCTTCTTTTTAAACAGCGCTGTTGCATACTCAAAGCGTAAGCCCACTTGGTCCTTTTCTTCGAATACACCGAGCGTTACATCAAATTTTGCATGAACTGTCTCTTGCTGTTTTTGCGAAAGCTTGAGACCATTTAGATTCGGTAACGTCATATCACGGTCATCCGTTGTCAGCATGACACTAAACAATGGGTTGCGGCTAGTGTCTTTCGGAAGATCTAACTGTGCTACCAATTCCTCAAACGGAAATTCTTGATGTTCATAGGCTGATAGACTTCGATCTTTCATTTTTTCAAGCAATTGTGCTGTCGTTTCCTCGAGCTGCACTTCATGTCGAAGAGCCAGTGTATTCACAAACATGCCTGGAACCCGTTCGATTGAAGCATGTGTACGTCCTGCTGTGACAGCGCCTATGACGATATCTGTCTGCCCAGTTAATTTGGAAAGGAAAATAGCAAATGCCGTTTGCATGACCATGTTCATGCTTACACCTTTTTCAGCCATGAGTGCTTTAATGGTCTGCACCTTCTCAAGAGATAACCATCTATCGACTCGGTCTCCTTCAAATGACTGGACATGAGGGCGCGGAAAATCAAGTGGCAGTGCCAAATCTTCAGGTGGCTCTGCGTATTGCTCCAGCCAATATTGACGCTGTTTCTGGAGCAGCGCTTGCTGCTTTTCTTCCTGCTGCCACACCGCATAATCCTTGTAGTGCAGCTGAACTGGCGGTAACGTCTTTTTCTCATATAGCTCTGCCAATTCTTGAATGAGCAGACTGCGTGTGACACCATCTGCGATGATATGGTGCATATCCATCATGAACACATATTTTTCTTCAGAAAGCTTCGCCACCTTTGCCCTCATTAATGGTGCTTGATGTAATGAGAATGGGGTGATGAATGCGTCTATGACAGGTTGCTCATGACCTTTCTCTACTTCAACAACCTCTAACGTAAACGGCACTCGGCGATACACTTTTTGAACGGGTACGCCGTCAATTTCTACAAAGGCTGTCCGCAATGATTCATGTCGTTCGATCAAGGCTTGCAGCGCTTCTTCTAGCTGCTTTACATCTAGACTGCCTTCCATCATCAATACGGCAGGCATATGGTAAGTCACTGCTTCTGGATGCAGCTGCTGCAACACATACATCCGCTTTTGAGCAGAAGAGACAGGATAGAAATCTTGCTTCTCCGCCGGCTGAATGGATGTCATGTCCGAGGAACCCACTTCTTCTAAATAAGCTGCCATCGCGCGTATCGTTGGCTTTTCAAAAAGGGCTTTGAGCGGCACATGCTTGTTCAGCTTGGCTTGCATTTTTGAAATGAGCACCATGCCTTTGAGGGAATGACCTCCCAATTCAAAGAAGTGATCATGCACACCTATTTGTTCAACCGCAAGTACTTCTGACCAAATATCGCAAAGCGTCTGCTCAAGTGCCGTGTCTGGTGCTACATGGACCGCGCGATTCATATGCACCTCGTGCGGAAGCGGCAGAGACTTCGCATCTACCTTTCCGTTTTGCGCGAGCGGGATGTGGTCGACTTTGACAAAGTACGTTGGGATCATATAATCCGGCAGTGTCTCCGCAAGCTTTTCTCTAAACGTCAGTGTTCCAATCGGTTCAGGCGACGTGTAATAAAGTGCAAGCTCTGGTAAACGGGACATATGAAGTACTTTGACATACACCTCTTGAATGGATAATCGTGCACGTGCGGCATGCTCAATTTCCTGCTTCTCAATACGATAGCCGCGGATTTTCACCTGATCATCTATTCTTCCGAGAAATTCAATGTCTCCATTTGCCTGCTGTCTGACCAAATCTCCTGTACGATACATCCGTTCTTCAGAAAAATACGGATTTTCTAGAAAACGCTCTGCCGTTAATTCAGGCTGATTCAAATACCCTCTCGATACACCTTCCCCTGATATATAAAGCTCTCCAGGTGCACCATAAGGAATGAAGCGCTGCTGCCGATTGAGTACGAGCGCTCTTGTGTGAGCAATTGGCTGTCCGATCACAGAGCGATCCTTGAGTGTGCCTAGCTCTTGTTTTGTGATCAGCTTGGTCACAGTTCCAATGGTTGTCTCTGTCGGGCCGTAGTGGTTCATCACAGCCACACATGGATGCTGTTCCATAAATGTCTCCACATCCTCAGAGACAATCGGTTCTCCTCCAAGTATGACAAGGCGTAAAGCGTTAAATGCATGATCCTTCGAATCTGCCATCATATGAAATAAGGATGGTGTCATTTTTATATAAGTCAGCTCTTGTTCATCAATTAAACGCATGAGTCGTACCGGGTCTGTATACACATCTTCACGAGGCACATACAGGGTTCCTCCTGCCTTTAAGACAGGGAAAATGCTTGTGTAACCAAGATCATATGCATAAGAAGAAAGAAGTGCCGTCCGATCGCATTCTTGCAATGTCACCTCATTTGTCAGCCAGTTAACGTAGTGTGATAGATTACGATGCGTGAGCTGAACACCCTTCGGTTTTCCTGTTGTCCCAGACGTGTAAATCACATACGAAAGTTGATTGGCTGATGCTTCCGGTAAATCTAACATGCGGCTTTGAAGTACTGCTTTTTCAACCTGCACGACCTGAATCGACTTGTGATGTTGATAGGACCCTGCAAGAGACTCATTTGTTACGATCACTTGTGCACCTGAATCTTCTAATGTGTAGTTGATACGTTCCGCAGGGAAGGCCGGATCAATTGGCACAAATGCACCTCCTGCTTTCATCACACCAAGCATTGAAACGATGACATAGACAGAGCGATCAAGAATCAGCGCTACAGTCTTTTCTTTCTCGACGCCACGTATCTTCAGTTCACTGCCAAGCGCATTTGACATGTCTTCCAGCTTGCGGTAAGTGAGCTTCCGTTGATCATCCATCACCGCAATGGCATCTGGTGTTTCCTTTGCCTGACGTGAAAATTGGACGTGGAAAAGCTCATGATGATTTGTTTGCACTTCGTCTTTTTTCTCCAACCGCTCTATTTGCTCATGCTGTTCAAGAATAGGGAGCAAGCCGATCTGTTCCTCCGGGTGTTGGACCGCTTCATGAATAATCGCAAGAAGATGCGTTCCGAATCTGCGGACCGTCTCTTCTTTAAATAACGCCGCTGCATAGTCAAAGCTCAGCTTTAATGCTCCCTCTCGTTCAAATGCTTCTAGAGACAAATCAAATTTGACTGAGTGATGCTGTATGGCATAAGGCGAAATGTGCAGGTCGCCGAGCTTTAGCGCGGGAACCTCCATGTTCTGCATGTTAAATGACACGCTAAAGAGCGGGCTTCGGGTTGTATCACGATCTAACGGAAGACGTGCAATTAACTCTTCAAGCGGATAGCTTTGATGAGCAAAAGCATCAACACTCGTTTCTTTTATTTCTTCAAGCAGCTGTAAAAATGTTTTCGTTTGCTCTGGTTTTCCGCGCATCGCAACGGTGTTGATAAACATCCCTGGCATGTCCTGTATATCAGGATGTGTCCGTCCTGCAAAAGGGGAACCAACGATGATATCTTCCTGACCGCTATAGGTGGCAAGCAGCACCTGAAAAGCAGATAACAAGAACATGTACATGGTCGTATCTGTTTTCTGAAGCAGGTCATGAATCCGCTGAGTCGTCGCTTGATCACAGCCAAACATGAATCGTTCTCCTGAAAAATCACGTTCCGCTGGACGCGAATAATCCGTTGGCAGCTCTAATACTGGCAAGTCTCCTTCGAATTGCTTCAGCCAATAGGCTTCATGCTCCTTCTGTTTCTCCGTCTCTTCTTCACTTAACTGCCAGACAGCGTAATCTTTATAATGAATGGTTCTTTCTGCAAGAGCTTCGCCATCATAGGCCTTCGCCAAATCTTGTATGAACGTCTTCATGGAGCTGCCATCTGTAATGAGATGATGCGCTTCCAAGACGAGAAGATGACGGTTTTCACTGATCTTCAACAACTGGGCTCGTAATAAAGGCGCAGCTGTTAAATCAAATGGTGATTGATGTTCAGAAAGAAATGCCTCCGCCTCTTCTTCCTTGATATCATGAACAGGAAGGTCAAATCCCGTCCATTCATTCACTCTTTGAACAATATCTTCTCCATTCATATGAAAACTCGTTCTTAGGATTTCGTGCGTTTGGATCAACTGATCGAACGCCGATTTGAGCCGCTGATATTCGAGCGTTCCTTCAAGCGTTAAGACGATTGGAATATGATAATTCGTGCTGTCTGGTTCAAGTGTCTGCAAAATGTATAAACGGCGCTGAGCTGGTGATACCGGATACTCGTCCGCCTGCTCTGCTGGTAAAATCGGATGCCCCATTTCTTCTTGACCATCCTGATCGATATATCCCGCTAATGAACGAATCGTAGGCTTCTCAAAAATCACTTGAATCGGCATTTCCTTTTGAAGCACCTCTTGAATCTTCGCGGACATCATCATCGCTTTAAGAGAGTGCCCGCCAGCCATGAAGAAATGTTCATCTACTCCTACCGTTTTTCCAAGAAGCTCCTCCCAAATTTGAGCGAGTGCCTTTTCTGTCTCCGTCTCAGGCGGAATGATTTCCTTTTTCTCCTGATACGCTTCGTCCGGCTTTGGTAAAGCTTTTCGATCTACCTTGCCGTTCGATGTGAGCGTAAAAGCCTCCAGTTTCATCACATGGTGCGGCACCATATAAGCTGGCAGCTCTTGATTAAATAAATCTCGCACTTCTTCTTCTGTCATTGTCCCTGTGAAGTAAGCGGTGATTTCCTTTTCATCTGAGGAAAACGAATGGACAAGCACAACCGCATCATCTATGCCCACTTTTTGCTGAAGCACTGATTCAATTTCACCAAGCTCAATACGGAAGCCTCGAATTTTCACCTGATCATCTGTCCGGCCGAGGAATTCGATTTGGCCATCCGCGCCATACCGAGCCAAATCCCCTGTTCGATACAAACGGCCTGACGGCTTAAAAGGATCTGCCATGAATACTTGATTGGTCAAATCTGGACGATGGAGATATCCTCTTGCGACACCATCCCCGCCAACATACAGCTCTCCTGGCGCTCCAATTGGCTGCAATCGTTGATCACCATCTAAAATATAAGCCGACGAATGGTTAATCGGCTGGCCAATTGGAATTGGACCCGTTTCATCTCCTCTTACTTCGTAAATGGTCGAGATGGTTGTATTTTCTGTTGGACCATAGGCATTCAGCAAAACAAGTGCTGGATGATGCTGTTTCACAAGCTCCGTACTCTTCACATTGATCACGTCACCGCCTGTAATTAATGTGGTTAATCCTTTGAACATTTGCGGCCGCTGCTGAGCGAGCTGATTAAATAATCCAGTCGTTAAAAAGAGCGTCGTGATCTGATGTGTTTGGATAAATTGTTCAAATCGATGAATATCCAATAAAGTATCGCGGTCAACAGGATACAGCGTCGCCCCACCCAGCAGCGTGGTAAAGATTTCAAAGGTAATGGCGTCAAAGCTGACCGCTCCTGTATGCGCCATACGATCCGACTTATTCAAGCCTAATTTCTCCTGAGAACAAGCCAATCTCACAATGTGCTGATGCTCAATTTGAACCCCTTTTGGCTGTCCAGTTGATCCCGATGTATACATGATATACGCCAAGTGAGATGGAGACGTCCTGACTGATACATCCATGTGTGAGTGATGAGGCTGACTCGTCACATGTACAGCCTTGATCTGTTCATCAACTGGCGGCTGACTATCAGCATGAAGCAAAATGGATGCGCCACTGTCCTCAAGCATAAATCGGATTCTTTCTTCAGGCTGCGAAGGATCAATCGGCACATAAGCTGCCCCTGCGTGCAGAACTGCTAAAATGGCAATCACCGCATCAGCTGATCGGTTCATATACACTGCAACAGCATCTCCTGGCTGTACGCCTTTCTCAATAAGACTGCCAGCTAAACGACTGATTTCTTGTCCGAGCTCCTCGTACGTGAATGTTTGATCGCCTTCAACTAATGCCAGATGGTCAGGCTGCGCCTTCACACGTTCATTGAGCAGCTCAGGAATAGACAGATGCTTCGGATAATCTCGCTCCGTCTGATTCCACGCTTTGATCTGCTGCTTCTCCTCTTCCGTGATACACGTCACGTCCTGAAGGCGTACTTCAGGGTTTTGGATGATTTGCTTCATGAGATTGGTTAGATGTTTCGATATGTTTTCAATGATCTTTTCTTCAAAAGCTATGGCGTTGTATTTGATTTTCAATGTCCATGTTTCACCTGGATACACAAGGATATTTAGGTCAAAATTCGTTTGTTCAAATCCGTCCTTTACATCAATGGAAAAACCAAGACGTGCAGACATGGTGTCACCAGACAGCTCCTGATCTAAAGGATAGTTCTCAAACCCAACCAAATGATCAAAGAGCTGCCCTCCAGCAGCTGTCTTCTGCTGAATGTCATAAAGCGGCATAAAATCATAGTTTTCCGCTTCCAGTGCGTGCTGCTGAACCTTTTGAAACAGCTGTTTAAACGTCTGTTTCTGATCCAATGTCACTCGAACGGGTATCGTATTGATAAACAGCCCTGCCATGCGCTCAATTCCAGATACACTTGGAGGTCTGCCCGATACAACGGTGCCGAACGTGACGTCATCAGCTGCATGATAGGTGCCTAAAAGAACAGACCAGACAGCCTGAAACAGGTTCGGGGCTGTCACTTGGCATTGTCTTGCTACATTTTGAATGGCTTGTACCGTTTGAGCATCCCATGTAAACGTCCATTCCTGATGGTCGTATTGTCCGTTCGCTTCTTTTTGCTGCAGCAGCCCTTGATGCTGAACCGCTCCATCTAGACGCTCCTGCCAATAGCTTTCCGCTTCTTGTTTATTTTGCTTTCCAAGCCACTGGATATAATCTGCATAAGGCTTACCCTGTGAGCGATCCGGCGTTCGACCGTTCCGAAAAGATTCATAGTAATGAAACAGTTTTTTCATTAAAACACCCATGGACCAACCATCCATGATGATGTGATGGTTGCTCCAAATTAGATGCCAATTTGTTTCATTTAGTTGAAAAACAGCGACCTTCAATAACAGATCATTTGTTAAATGAAATCCTTGCTTTCTCACTTGTTTTTTATATTGATCCAATACCTTTTGCTGCTCTTGATGATTCAGATGTGATAGATCCTCTCGATACACATCGAGATGACGTTCAGCAAGTACAACCTGACGAGGCTTTTGTAATTGTTGATAAACAAAGGCTGTACGGAGAATGTCATATGTCCGTATGAGCTCATTGAGACTTTTTTCAAAAAGAGCGTGATCAAATTCTCCGCTTATTCCAAGCTCAAGCTGTGTGAAATAAGAGGAGGAATTAGGGTCTAGCATGGCATGATACAGCATGCCCTCCTGCATGGGTGTTAAAGGATATACCTTTTGAATCTTCTGCTTGCTCATATGTCCACCTCTTCGTTTGCTTAAAATATATCCATTAGCTTTTCAAGTTCATCCATCGTGAGATCTTCATCCCCTACATCACTAGGTGTCATCTGGGTTTCCTCCTGTGATACGCAATGTGAGATCAGCGCCTTCACATTCTTTTCAAGAAGGTCCTTGAATTGTTCCATCGTACGTTCTTCAAATTCAAGATGATGATAAGAAATCGTCACATGGAGCATGGCTTGTTCGACGAAACCAACAATATCAAGTGCATGAGGTTTCTCTGATTCAGGACTCAGCGATTGTCCTGGATGCCACGTTGAGCGGCTTAACTCACCGCTGATCTGTTCATCAAACTGACCAAGATAGTTAAAGCTGATATGTGGCGCGAGCTCAAATGAGATATCGTCCTTCATCTTGTCAGGGGTTAAATATTTTAATATGCCATAGCCGATTCCCTTGTTCGGGATGTGCCTGAGTTCCTCTTTTAAATGCTTGATCTGATAAGAAAGATCGTCTGCATGCGACATATCCAGTAACACAGGATACATACTTGTAAACCAGCCAATCGTCCGTGATACATTGACCGCAGGGAGGATGTTCTCTCTTCCGTGTCCTTCAAGATGAATAAAGTGTCTGTCTTCACCAGTCCACTCTTTCATGGACAATCCGAGTGCTGTCAGCAAAATATCATTGATGTCTGTTTGATATGCTTCATGTACATCTGTCAGCAGACTGCGCGTTTCCTCCTCAGACAATGTAAAACGAATGGTCTGTGTATGAAGCATCCGCTGATCCTCCGTCACATGATCCTTTTGAAGCGGTGTAACAGAATGCGCAAGTACCTTTTTCCAATAAGCTCTTTCCGACAGCAACTCATCTGACATCGCGTATTCCGTCAGCTTCTGGGCATATTCTTGGAAAGAGTGTGTTTTTTCAGGAAGTGTCAGGATTTCCCCGCGCTTCGACTGTTCATAAAGAGCCATAAAATCTTCAAGGAAAATACGCCATGACACACCATCGATGACAAGATGATGTACAGCGAGCAGTAAATGATCCCCTTGATCCGTTCGGAAAATGGCTGGCTTTACTAAAGGTCCTTCCGCTAGCGATATACTCGCCTGCACTTCATTTGCCAGGTTTTCTACCTGCTGGATTTGCTGCGACAGTTCCCCTTGTACTTCTACCACATCAACAGCCACCAAGTTTTCTTCGATTTTTCGATGACGCTGGATTACGCGTCCTTCTTCAAGCGGATACACCATTCGCAAGGCATCATGATGGATCATGAGCTGCTCCAACACTTGCTGAACGATGGTTTCATCCAAGCCATTTGGCGCTTGGAGCATAACTGATTGGTTCCAATGGTGCTGACTCGTAAAGTTTCGTTCAAAGAACCAGCGTTGAATTGGAGTCAACATGACTTCCCCTTCGACAGGTGATTGGTCGGCTGTCAGTTGATCAGCTTCTTCGATATATGGGCGCAGCTCGGCAATGGTTGGATACTGGAATAATAGCTTCATATCAAGCTTCCAGCCCGCTTGTGTGAGCCTGCTTGCCATTTGGATGCCTTTAATTGAATCTCCGCCAAGGAAGAAGAAGTGATCGTGAATGCCGACTTGGCTGACGCCAAGCACGTCTTTCCAAATGCCGCATAGAAGTGTTTCCACTTCGTCTCTTGGGGCTTCGTATGCTGTTTGGTTCGCTTCCATATCAGGTGCTGGCAATGCTTTCAGATCGACTTTGCCATTTGCCGTCATCGGCAGTTGGTCTAGCTTGATGATCCATGAAGGCACCATATAGTCTGGCAACGTTCGTTTTAGACTTTCTTTTAGGTCGGTCGTTTCTTCATCTGTGATGACGTAAGCGGCAAGGGCATCCTGTTCGCTGGCATCTTTCACCGTTGTCACAACTGCTTCTTTGACTTCTGCCAGCGCAAGGAGCTGCGCCTCAATTTCTGACAGCTCAATCCGGAAGCCGCGGATGTTGACCTGATGGTCTTTTCTGCCGAGATAGATCAGCTCGCCATCCTCTGTCCATTTCACTAAGTCGCCTGTCAGGTACATACGCTCACCTGGATAAAATGGATCTGGGACAAAGCTTTTCTCTGTTTCCTCCGGAAGATTCCAGTACCCTCTTGCCAGTCCTTTTCCTGCGATCACAAGCTCACCCGGTACGCCTGGCGGCGAGAGGTCATATAACGAACCCATAATGTAAAAACGGGTATTGGCAATCGCTGTTCCGATCGGAAGCGTGCCTTGATCTGGATCGATGATCCCGCTTGTCGCCACGACGGTGTTTTCTGTCGGACCGTAGTTATTCACGAGTTGATATGGAACTGGTTTTACCTGTTTCAGCTTGTCTCCTCCTGTTAGTAAGTAACGCAAGGAGTGATTGTCCATCGACATAAACTGCTCGCATAGCTGAGTTGGCAGGAATGCAATGGTGATATTTTCGTCATTGAAATACGCATTGAGCTTGATCATATCGAGACGAATCGCTTCATCAATGATGTGCAGCTCTGCGCCGGCAATCCATGTCGGGAACATTTCCCAAATGGAGGCGTCAAAGCCAAAGCCGGCATATTTAGCGATTCGATCCGCATTTGTCACTTGGAAGGCATCATTGTGCCAGAACGCAAGATTCACAAGGGACTGGTGCTCGACCATGACACCTTTCGGCTGTCCTGTCGTTCCCGATGTGTAAATCATATAGGCGAGATCTGTTGGTTTGACATGAACCTGAATTTCTTGCGCTTCGCCTTCTACGGTATCTTCTATCAACAGGACATGACCTGCAAAGGAAGTTGGTGCAGTTAATCCTTTTTGCATGAGAAGAACCTCTGCCCCGCAGTCTTCCAGCATGTAGGCAATACGCTGATCCGGATAATCCGCATCAATTGGAACGAATGCCGCACCTGACTTCAAGATGCCAAGGACAGCTGCCGTCATGTCAAGGGACGGACGGGTGAGAATACCGACACGATCTCCTCGTTTTATGCCCCTTGAGATAAGTCTTGAAGCGACTCTATTCGCCCGATTGTTCAGCTCTTCATACGTCCAGCTCGTTCCGCAGAAGATCGCCGCTTTTTGATGAGGTGCTTCAAATGCCTTAGCCTCGATCAGTTCATGAACCGTTTGATCTGACGGAACGTCTAGGACAGGACCTGACCATTCGTTGAGCATTTTTTGCTGCTGCTTCGATGATAATAGCTGCATTTGATCTAGCGATTGATCTGGCGCTGATACCATTTGTTCCAATAAATGAAGGAAAAACTCCTTCCACTTTTCAATCGACGACTGTTGAAAGATAGAAGAATTAAAATCGAACACAAGCTCAATGTGATCAGCCGATTCGTTTCCAGTTAAGGTCAAATCAAATTTGGCGATATTCTCTTCGAATGGCTCCGGAACAATATGAAGTCCATCCATCGTTAAATTACGGATATCCGCATTTTCCATCGAGAACACCACATCAAAGATTGGATGACGGCTAGTGTCTCGAACCGCTTGTACTCGGTCTACCAATTCTTCAAATGGGTACAACTGATGCTCATTTGCCTCTAACACAAGCTGATGAACATTTGACGCAAATTCTGCGGCTGTCAGATGTCCTGCTGGCTTTGTTCTAAGTGCCAGCGTGTTCACAAACATGCCAATGACAGATTGAATATCAGGATGAGTTCTGCCTACAATCGGCGAACCGATGATGATATCTTCTTGTCTCGAAAGCTTGCTTAAAAGGGTACTGTAGCAAGTGAGCAGCACTGTATACGTCGTACTGTTGAGTGCTCTGACCAGCTCATCCAATTTCGCTTTAAGCGGCCCATTGATTGTAAATGAGACACGATCTCCTGCGAATGTTTGCACTTTTGGTCTTGGCAAATCTTCTGGGAGTGCCAGTACAGGCAGTTCTCCTTCTAATTGCTCCAGCCAAAACGCCTCTTCAGCTCTTTTTTGTGCAGCAAACGTCTCGCTTTTTGACCAAACCGCATAATCCTTATATTGAACAGGTAATTCCTCTAGTTTGTCTCCTCGATACAAGGCTGAAAGCTCTTCAATTAAAATGCCCACAGATGCACCATCTGAAATGATATGATGCATATCAATCAGTAAATAATGGACATTTACGGAAGCAGAAACTAGACCTACTCTGAGTAGAGGCGCCTTTTCTATATCAAAAGGACGGATAAAATCATTCATCAATTCCTGTATGTCTCTTCCGTTCCCTTCGATTGTCTCAATGTCTACGGAGATGTTTGGTTCAATCCGTTGAACAGGTTCATTCTCAACAAAATCAAAGCTCGTTCGGAATGCTTCATGACGATGGACAAGCTGTTCAATCGCTTTTTTAAATCGTTTTTCATCAAAAGCACCTTCTAGCTTTAAAGCAGCCGGCATATGATAGCTTTGCTCCGCATCGGTCATTTTCTCCAATACAAACAGTCTTTTCTGAGCAGATGTCACTGGATAATAGGCCGCTTCTTCTGCGATCTCCACTCGCTTGATCTCCGTTTGATCCGCTTGATCAACCGCCAAGGCAAACGCCTCTAATGTCGGGGATTCAAATAAAGACTTCAAAGTGAGCTCCACATGCATCTCTTCATACAGCTTGTTCAGCATTTTCATGCCGCGTAGCGAATGGCCGCCGCATTCAAAGAAATGATCGTTCCTGCCGATTCGCGGCACTTCAAGAACTTCCTCCCAAATGCGCGCTACGTGATGCTCTGTTTCGGTTTGAGGAGGGAAATACTCATTTATCCCCTGCTCACTTAGGTCAGGCACTGGCAACGCTCGCCTATCTACCTTGCCGTTATTCGTCAACGGAAGCTCGTCTAATTGCATGAAGAATGACGGCATCATATACACAGGCAGTTCACGTCCTGCTTGCTCGCGCAAATCAGTTAATGAGACGGATCCTTCGGCTGTAAAATATGCACATAATGTGTCATTTGGGGCTGCAATGACGACGGCTTCCTTTAATTGCGGATGGCGCAGCAGCTGATGCTCAATTTCTCCAAGTTCAATACGCTGACCACGAATCTTCACTTGATGATCGATTCGTCCAATGAATTCAATCTCTCCATTTGACAGCCAGCGGGCAAGATCACCCGTTTTATACATGACCTCACCAGAGCGGAAAGGATTTTCCACGAATTTTTCACTTGTGAGTTTTGGCTGCCCATAATATCCTTTGACCAGTCCATCACCAGCGACACATAGCTCTCCTGCTACACCTGGCGGTTGCAGCTGTCCAAATTCATCTACAATATAAACAGCCGTTTGACTCACTGGCCTTCCGATTGGAATGGATAACGCCTGCTCCTCAATGTGATTCACTGGATAATACGTAGTGAAAATCGTACTTTCAGAAGGACCGTACATATGAACAAGCTTGCCTTCCCCTACCGTTTCAAGTGCAGTCATGACATGAGGTACGGAAGCACGTTCTCCACCAAATAGAACTTTTCTGACGTTCTTCAGGCTGCCTTTTTTCATATCGATAAGTAAGTGAAAAAGAGCTGTCGTGATCATTAAAATACTGACTTTCTCCTTCTCAATCGCTCCAGAAAGCTCATTCATGTTTAAGATATGATCCTTTGGCAGAACAATCAGTTTCGCACCGTTTAATAAAGCACCAAACACATCGAACATAAAAGCATCAAATACATAGTTTGATAGGCTCATCACCGTGTCTTCATGATGAATGGCAAGATAATTTGATTGCTTCACTGTTCTCAAAATGTTCCGGTGTGTCACCATATTTCCTTTAGGTTTTCCAGTTGTACCAGATGTATAGGTCAAATTCGCCAAATCCTCTGGCAATACCCGAATGTCTATATTGCTGTCTGATTGCTGAACAATTCCACGATCTTCTGTTTCGATGATGGTTCCCTCGAAAGAAGCAAGCACCGAACGATGGCGCAGCACTTGATGTGTCAGTAAGAATTGCGCACCGCTGTCTGTTAAAAAGTGCTTCACGCGTTCATCAGGGAAATCAGGATCAATTGGTACATAGACGCCGCCCGCCTTAAGTACAGCTAGAACAGAGAGTACCATCTCATTAGACCGTTCAAAGAATAAGGCTGCTTTCATCCCTCTTTCAAACCCATGTTCACGTAAATAATGAGCCAGCTGATTCACACGGTCATTTAGTTCTTGGTAAGAAAGAATCACACCTTCACATTGGAGGGCAGACTTATGACCGTGCGCCTGCACCTGTGCTTCAAACTGCGTCACAATGGTTTCTTCTGACGGATAAGGCGTCGGTAACGGATTCCACAGATTCAGTTGAGCTTCTGCTTCTTGTTCAGACAGTAATCGATAAGATCGAATTGCCTCCTCCGGCGCTTGAACCATCTGCTTCAGCAAATACATATAATGATGAAGCATCTGCTCGGCTGTACTTCGTTTAAATAGCGCCGTACTGTAATCGAGGACAAAGGATAACCCTTGATCTGACTCCATCGCTTGCAGCGTTAAATCAAACTTTGCAATATGGAAATTGGTTTCTTCGATTTCAACTTGCATTTCTCCTATATGCTGGGCTGATTCATGATCTGGCATGAGTGTAAAAACGGTATCGAATAATGGATGACGGCTAAAATCCCTTGGCACATTCAGTTTTTCAAGCAGTCGTTCAAATGGATATTGCTGATGCTCAAATGCATGCATCGTCTTTTCCTTCACTTGCTCGATCAACTGCGACATGGTTCCATTCGGATCAACCTCGGACCGCAAAGCAAGTGTCTGGACAAACATGCCGATCATGTCATCCAAGTCTGCATGCACTCGCCCCGCCGCCGGTGTTCCAACCACGAATTCCTTTTGACCCGTGTACTTCGCAAGCAATGTATAGTAAGCAGAAAGCAGAACCGTATACAGTGTCGTATGGTGTTTTGCCGCTAGCTCCTGTAATTGCCGCTTTAACGTTTCATTGATTTCTTTGATCACACGATCCCCTGCAAACGACTGGACCGCTGGGCGCTGATAATCGGTCAGCAGCTGTAAAGCAGGAAGATCACCCGAAAATTCCTGCAGCCAGAATGCTTCTTCTTTTTGAAAATCTTGTTGTTCTTGCCAAACAGCATAGTCCTGATATTGAAGCTTCAATGGGTCTTTGACCGATCCCTCGTAAGCATCTGACAGCTCACGCAGCATCAAATCAATCGAAAGACCATCTGAAATCAGGTGATGCATATCGAAAAAGAGCAGGTGCTCCTGATCATCTAATGACTTCAGGCCAATGCGAAGAAGTGGTGCACACCCAAGGTCAAAGGGTCTGACAAATTGCTGCATATTTTCTTCCATCGTACCGCCTGTTAGCTGCTCTATTTGAAAAGGCACGGATGGAGCTACCCGTTGACGCGGAACACCTTTCAACGTATGAAAAGACGTACGCAGCATATCATGACGTGTGATGAGTTTTTCAAAGGCTTCCGTCAGCTTCTCTTGCTGCAGTGTTCCTTTTAACCTCACAACAGCTGGCATATGGTATGCAGTGCTTTGCTCTAATTGACTCACCATATAAACGCGCTGCTGTGGAGGTGACAATGGGTAATGGTCTAAGGCAGGTGCTTTAGGTATCACCGTTTCAGAAGATGTTTCCGCTTGCTCAATGTAGGCAGCCAAAGCGGCAATGGTCTGCTGTTCAAATAAAACGGACAGCGGCACCTCCACCTGAAAATCTCGCTGCACATGTGTGAGTACAGTCATTGCTTTCAGTGAATGCCCCCCTCGTTCGAAGAAGGAATCATATATACCAATCTTCTCTTGACCAAGAATTTCTTCCCACAAACGTACAAGCTTCGTTTCGAGACCGTTTCTAGGCGCAGCATAAACAGCTTGAACGGCTTTATCACCTTTTAAGGCAGCAAGCGCACGACGATCAACTTTGCCGCTGACTGTGAGTGGAAATGCATCGAGCTCTTTGAAATAGAGCGGCATCATGTAAGCTGGTAGCTGATGTTTGATAGCGGCTTGAAGTATGTCAACTGACACATTTTCATGACGAGCTTGATAGTAAGCACTTAACACCTTTTCCCCATCCGCTTCTTCGACAACAAGTACGACAGCTTGATCCACTCCATCTACCTGCTCCATCACTGCTTCAATTTCGCCTGTTTCTATGCGGTAACCCCTTATTTTCACTTGATCATCCATTCTGCCAAGATAATCAATTGTGCCATCCGGAAGCCATCTGACTAGATCCCCTGTTCGATACATCCGCTCATCTGGAGAAAATGGATCTGCCGTAAATACTTTCTCCGTCAATTCAGGCTGATTCACATAGCCTCGTCCAACACCTATCCCTGCAACGCACAGTTCTCCAGCAGCCCCCTGTACCTGTAATTGATCATGGTCATTTAAAATGTAAAGACGGTGATGACCGAGCGGCTTTCCGATTGACACATAACGCTGCTGTTCAGAGGATTCGCGCAGCTCACTTAGTTCTAGGCGATGAACCGCCGCATCGACACACGTCTCAGTCGGACCATACACATTCCACAAAGTAAAATCAGGCTCACTCATCCGAACCGCTTCGATAAGAGAATATGCTGCTTTCGCAGGCAATGCTTCTCCCCCAACTAACATATGCCTCAAGGACAGCCCATCTAATTCCGCTGCAAGTAAAAGCTGCACATGCGCCGGTGTTCCGTCTGCTGCTTCAATTTGATGTTTTTTATAATAAGCCGCTAATTGAACACCATTTCTCGTTGATTCTCGCGGGATGATATGAAGCGTATGCCCAAATAATAGCGCAGCAAAGATTTGTTTCACCGATGCATCAAAATGGAATGGTGCAAGAAGCGCCATTTGAAGCTCACTCGCCTCTTCATAAATCTCATGATGCAAGGCATGGACCAAATGATGCAGCTGAAGATGCTCAATCATGACGCCCTTCGGCTTTCCAGTCGTCCCCGATGTATAAATCATATAAGCCAAATCCTCTGGTACCGACTGATCTACAAGCTGAGGCAGCAGTTCATCATCTAATGCGATTTGCTGCTGCACGACCATTTTTTCCGAGAGGGCACGGTATGTTGAAACGAACGATTCCTCTGTTAACACAATGGAAGCACCAGAATCCTCCACAATATATTGAATACGCTCCTCAGGTAATGCCGGATCAATCGGTACATACGCCCCGCCAGCCTTTAATATGCCGAAGATCGACACCATAGCCTCTGCCTTCCGATCCATTAAGACAGCAACAGGCACATCACGCGAGACACCTTTCATTTGTAAAAAACGCGCCAGCTTTTCTGCCTTTTGAAACAGTTCTCCATAAGTAAATGCTCCATTTTCTGCTACAACAGCTGTTCGCTTTGCATACTTATTGGCTGTCTCATCAAACAGGTGGTGAACCGGCTTTTCAGCTGGCTTTTCAAAAGGTTTTCTCTCAGATAATTGAAGCAGTTCCTTTTGTTCATCTGGTGGAAGTAAAGGGAGTTTCCCAATCAGCTGGTCAGGCTGGGAGACTGCCGCTTCTAGTATGATTAAGAATCGATCAAACATCTTACTGATTTCTTCTTCGGTGAATACATCTGTACGGTAGTCCAAATCAATGGTCAATGTATCAGTATCCCAGCGGTCCTTTACATGAATGGAAATATCATTCATTCCGCTCCCGCTAAAGATCGGTTCAGTAATGAAAGACAGATTCTCTTTTTTCTGCCACTGCATGACCTGGTATTCTAAAGAAATATCAAAAAGGCGTCCTGTAAACCCTTCTCTTTCTCTCAAATCATTCATGAGAAGATTGTAAGGGTACTTTTGGTGACGCAAGATCTTCATTTGATCCGCCATGACCTGTTTGACGAAATCCAGAAATGATTGCGACCCCTGAACAGATGCACGCATCGGAATGGTGGAAACAAACATACCAATCATCTTTTTTTCTTTGGCGTTTGTTCGGTTGCCCATAAAGGTTCCAAGAACAACATCCCCCATGCCGCTAAAACGATGTAAATATACATAAACAGTGGACATAAACATCGAGAGCATACTGACTTTCTGCTCCTCACAAAACGCACGAAGTTTCTCCTTCAAAGAATCTGGAATATCCCCTGAAAATCGCTCCGCATGTAAACTCATCTCGTATCCCTTATGCGGTTTTAATGAAGCGAAATCTGGAATATTGGCAAATTGCTCATTCCAAAAAGCTTGGTCTTTTTGAAATCGTTTAGAAGTTTCATAGCTTTGCTCACTCATGATGTGGTCAACGAAGGAAATCTCCTCAACCGGTGAGATGTCTACCCCCTGCAGCATGTCCTGGTATAAGTCGATGATGCGATTTCCCATTAAGATAATGGAGATGCCATCCGCCACAATATGATGTGCTTTACAAAACAGCCAGCACTCTTGATCACTGATTTGAAAGACCGTAAATTCAATCAAGGGACTGTCAATCAACGGCATCGGCTCACGGATTTGCTCATTCGCCCAAGCCCTCACTTTTTCTTCACTCCAGCCCTTTTCCATGCGAATCGGCTGTTCTTCATAAGGCTTGATATATTGAACAGGCTCCTCCTGCTCATGTCGATACACCAGCCTCAACCGAAGGGAGTCAGTTTGGCGAATGTACGCTTGAAGCACGTCAACGACCAAAGATGGATCTAAACCTGATACCGATCTCAATCTGGCGAATCCACCCAAATTAGAAATACTTGTACCTGGATAAAATCTTTCCGTGTAGAATACTCGCTTTTGCGCATGTGTTAAGGGGTAATAAACTGTATTCATTTTCATCCTCCGCCTCTTCTATGTTTTCTCCACCAATGTGACACCCAGCACCCTCTATATCAAAAGAACCAAGTCTATTTCATTAAAATAGACAGAATACGGAAAGAAGCCCACCCCGAATAAAACGGAGGGACTCCCATTTTGATTCGGTAACCTGGCGACCTTAGTAAAAAAGCAACATTTACCTTAGGACATGGCTTTGCGTCTCTACGTTTCCATAGATTTGCCTTTTTCTTCTTTTCTTTTTAAATATTTTCTATATTACGTCCACTTTATATGAAATTATTGTTTTTTTCACCGAAAAATGGGTGTAAAGATTCATGCGTTATGCCGAATGAATCACATAATAATTTACGATATTTACCGAAAATAACTAATAATAGTTGCGTTCAACCGAAAAGAATCGACTAAATACCGCAAAAATTTCATGTTTTCCCTTAAATTTTGCAAATATGACCGAAAATGTAGGATAGAGGTCTCCTTCCATCCTCCACAATTTCTTAAATCTTAAGAACTATATTCCCTAAAAAATTGAAAATATTTACCGTAAAAACAACACAAAAAGAGCTGCCATTTCAAATGACAGCTCCCTTGTTTCTTCATTATATTTACATCACCTTAGACAGGCCAATTGTTTTTTCAATAATGAGCAACGCAATGATAGAAATGATAATAAATATGACAGATATCGCATTGACACTCGGATCAAAGGTTTGCTCAATGTAATTAAACGTCCTGACGGGAATCGTAATCGTTTGGGGAGAGGAAACGAACAAACTGATCGATATTTCCCCAAATGACGTCACGGCAGAAAATACCCCACCTGCAATAATTCCTGGCTTTATCAAAGGCAGCGTCACTCGAAAGAATGTGCGAATGGGTCCTGCGCCAAGATTCATTGAAGCTAGCTCAAGCCGCGGATCCAAATTCGAGACACTGACACCTACTGTTCGAACCACATAGGGAAAGCCAATGATGACATGACCTATGACAAGCGCCCACAAAGATCCCGTAAACCCCATAGCCGTAAACAAATAGAGCATGGCAATCCCTAACACTACTTGAGGAATCATAAGAGGTGACAAAATGAAGGCTTGAATCGCCTCTTTTCCCTTAAAGGAAAGCCTTGCTAAAGCATACGAAGCCATCGTGCCTAAAAGAACCGTGAGAGGCGTTACGATGAATAGCAAAATCACACTGATACGCAGAGACTCCATCCATTCTGGATTCGACACGACCTCTTGAAACCAACGAACAGAGAACGAAGTCGGCGGAAATTCAGGAAAGGCATTTGGACTAAAAGCAGATAGGACAATGACAAGAACAGGTATGGTCAAAAAGAGATAAACCAATGACCCAGCAGTCCAAATCAGGATGGAAAGCAAGCGATCACCTAATGATTTTTTACGCATGCATCCTCGCCTCCCAGCGCTTCAATAGATAGCTTAATAAACTGACCACCACAAGCACACAAACCAATAACGTAAAGGACATCGCTGCAGCAAGAGGCAAGTTATACACCTGCATGACCTGCTGATAAATAGACAGCGGTAGCAGCGGCTGCATTCTTCCGCCGACTAAGAGCGGAGTGATATAGCTCCCAGCCGCCAGCGAAAAGACAATAATAGCCCCAGTCACCATCCCTGGAATGGTCAATGGAAAGGTCACATGAAAGAAGGTTCGAATTCGTCCAGCTCCTAGACTCATAGAAGCCGATCGTAAATGACGATCCATATCAGTTAAGCTCGTCGCAATAGGCAGCACTGCAAAAGGCAGCATGACCTGGACATAAGCAATAATCACCGCATTCATATTCCACAGCATAGAGAGCGGCTTCTCAATCACATGTAAATCTAATAACATGCCATTGATCAGACCATTTTGTGAAAGAAGGACAATCCATGCAAATGTCCGAATCACAACGCTTGTCAAAAGCGGCGAGACAAGTAAGATATAGAAAAATGCCCGCAGACGCGGATGAGGTGCCTTGACGAGCACGTATGCCGCAGGGTATGCCATCAATAAACAAATCACCGTTGTCTGTAAGGCTACCCACACTGTACTTCCAATCGCCTTCACATACGCATCTGTCGTGAACACATGAATATATTGAGAAAAGCTATACGTTTGTAATGTGTTCATCATTGAATCCACATCACGAAAACTGAGCACGAACATCATCACAAGCGGCGCTAGAAGAAATACAACAAGAAACAAACACGCCGGCAGCAGCATGAACCAATGAAATCGCTGATTCTTTTTCTTGATACGCATCACGTATGCACCTTCGAATCTAGGAAAACGATATCTTCAGGCTGCCAATTGATATGAATAGCTTCTCCAGTTTTCGGCAGCTCTGGAAATGCTGCATCAGAAGCATGAACAATCATTTCACCGCTATCGAGCCCCACCACCAAACGTAATGAGTGACCAATATAACTGACATCAGTCAGCACACCTGATACATGGTTGGACTGAATGTCTTCCCGCTCAGAAGATATGTTGATTCTTTCCGGACGGAGCATGAGTAAATGCTTCTCCTTCTTCTCTTGGTGTGCCGCTACCTTTAATTGAACTTCCTGCCCGTTTGACTGGATTAAATGAGGAACGATAAATGCAGCTTTCGCTTCATCATAGACCGCCTCAAATAGGTTCACTTGTCCGATAAATTCAGCAACAAATCGATTGTTCGGCTGGCGGTACACCTCTAAAGGCGTCCCAATCTGCTGGATTTTCCCCTCTCCTAAAATCCCAACCCGATCAGAAAGACTTAATGCTTCCTCTTGATCATGGGTCACGAGAATGGTGGTAATTCCGACATTCCTTTGAATATTTCGAAGCTCTGTCTGCATATTTTTTCTTAGTTTTGCATCTAGGTTGCTGAGCGGTTCATCAAGAAGAAGAACAGATGGCTGAATCGCAAGCGCCCTTGCAATCGCTACCCGCTGCTGCTGTCCACCACTTAATTGATGCGGCATACGTTTCGCAAACGCTTCTAATTGCACAAGAGACAAACTCTCCATTACCTTCTCTTTAATTTCTGCCTTCTTTTTCTTTTGAACCTTTAACCCATACGCCACATTATCAAATACAGTCAGATGCGGAAAGAGTGCATAGCTTTGAAAAACCATACCCGTTTTTCTTTGATAAGGCGGTAAATTCGTCACATTCTGATCACCAACATAGACGACACCTTTTGTTGGCTCTAAAAAACCGCCAATGATGTTTAATAACGTTGATTTCCCGCAGCCACTAGGACCAAGAAGGGAGAAAAACTCTCCCTCATTCACCGTAAGACTGACATCGTTAAGAGCAATCTGCTCGCCGAAATGCTGGCTAATATGTTCTAAATGGATTCCACTCATACGATCACCTATTTTCCTCCGCCTAATACTTCGTTCCATCGATTTGTCCAATTGCCCAGCTCCGAAGTTGCTGTTTCGTAATCTACCCAAGTCAGCTTGCTATAATAATTCTCTCCAACCTTGACCTTCCCCTTAATCTTGTCACCGTATTTCACATCAGAATTCGACATACCATAATAAGATACTGCCGAGAAAGCCTCTTGAGCTTCTTTTCCACTTAAATAGTTTAATAGTTTGTAAGCCGCTTCTTCATGCTGACTTCCCTTCGTTAAAGCCCAGCTCGCAACTGCTGCAACAGCGCCTTCTTTCGGGTATGAGAAACCAATATTCATTCCTTCTTCTTCAAGTGCAAATGCTCGTCCATCCCAATATGGAACTGCTGCGACGTCACCACGTTCTAACAAGGTTTGAATAGACCCTGGATTGTCTGGAAAAGCAGCTACATGCCCTTTTAATTGCGAAAGGCTTTTAAAGGCTTTATCAATATCCTTAGGATTTGATTCTGTCCCCCCTTGAGCATGGACAAGCGCAGAGAAAAATTGCAGCCCGGCTGAATAAGTCGGGGATGAAATCGCTACCTTCCCTTTTAGCTGACTGCTCCATAGGTCTGTCCAGCTGTTTGGTTCCTGCTTTACGAGGTCTTTTCTATAAGCAATTCCAAGCTGACCCATACTAAAGCCTGCTGCATATTGTTTTCCATCAACAGTGAGCTTCTTTTGGACAGAACGGTAAAGTTTTTTGACATTTGGTGCTTGATCTTCATCGATAGGTGCAAGAACGTTTGCTGCAATGCCTCTTTGAATCGTATCAGGCTGTAAAATAAGCAGGTCATACGGTGGATTTTTACCATTTGACGCTTTTAATTTTGTAAACCATTCAGAATCCGCACCAGAGACGGTTTGGACTTTAATTCCCGTATCTTTTTCAAACTTTTCGAGGATCGGTTTGATATTCTTTTCCCAATCGCCTCCGTATACGCCAACGATTACAGTCTGCTGCTGTTTACCTTGATCCTGTCCATTCCCACCACAAGCTGTCAGCAGTAGAATCATTGATAGAACACCTGCAAAAATAGTGATTAATCTTCTTTTCATGATTCATTTCCCCCTTTTTGTCCATCCATATGACGAAGTGCTTGAATAATATCTTTCTTTGTTAACGGCTCATTTCTATGACTGAAATATTGATGAACTGCATGTTTATAATGTGTACGTTCATTGGCTGGGTAGGAACGCAGCCGCACAGCAAGCTCGCTGCTGGCTTCATCCGTCCATACTTTCTCATAAGCTTCTCTGTGTTCTCCAACATCCCACATGATATTAGCAGGATGATTACCCTTTTCACGAAGCAGATTCGTTTGCTCCTCATCAATCTTCCATTCATTTTGGTCTAGATACACTTTAACGCCATATTGCTGCAGCGCTCTTTCTTCACTTAATAAACCTGCTTCCACTTCATGAAGGACTTTTTCTTTCTCTCTTGCAAATGGATTTCCCCAGCCGCCTCCACTTGGTGATATCAATTGCACAATTTCGCCTTTTTCAAGACGTAGAACATCTATTTTCGGCTGGTCTTGTTTTTCACCTTTTGTTGTGACTAGTTTGACCTCACCGATAGCTCCCGCGCGGCCGCCCATTAGCCCCCAAGGCTGAAACTTCATCCGTTCCATCCCTCGTGCGGTCACCATGGATTCAGGCTTGATCATTTCGAATTCCAAACCAATCGCATGTCCGCCTCTGTTTTCTCCTGCTCCGCCTGTGTTTGGCAAAAGCTCATATCGGTGAACATGAATATCAATATGCTGTTCTAAGCTCTCAATGGGTGTATTTTTCAAAAAGCCAGACGAATGATCAATACCATCTACTCCATCCGTTCCATTTTGAGCACCGCCGCCTCCGCCTAATGGTTCGACAACAGACATTTTCCTGCCACCTGTTTGATTATCAGGAACGGAGAGAACAACAATTGCAGATTGACCTGCACCTGCTGCCGGCACCGCTTCAGGTAACAGCTTACCAATGGCGCCTAGTACGACATTGTACAGCCTCATCGTAATTGAATGCCGAATACCAACAGAAGCCGGGTATTCTGGATGCACTAACGTCCCTTTAGGTGAAATCACTTCAATCGGATATGTGATTCCGCCATTAATCGGTATAAAGGGATCTTTACTAATAATGTAATTAATCAATCCTTGATATAGGAAGGAATGCTTCTGACCATTGGTGACAAGGTTAAAAGCTGTTTTCACTTGCGGGTCACACTCAGAAAAATCAAGTGTCAGCCGCTTTCCTTTCACCGTTAACTTGATTTTCAACCGGATCGGCACATCCGAGATCATATCATCATCTAAATAATCAGCGAATTCACTCGTTCCGTCCGGAATGGCTTCAATGACCTTTCCTGCACGAACCTCAGATTGTTTCAGGAGGTCCATCATTCCTTGTTTCACTTCATTTATTCCAAATTTCCCGATCATTTCTTTTAACCGAATTTCTGCTGTATTTACTGCAGCAATCATTGCATTGATATCCCCATCATTTAAATGACTGGCTCGGCTGTTGGCTCTTAAAAAAGTACGAACGACCTGATTCTCTTTTCCGCCTTCATAAATTTTCACTGGCGGTATTCTTAATCCTTCTTGATGAACATCTGTCGCTGTCGGTGAAATACTTGAGGGCACAAGTCCGCCCACATCACTTACATGAACAAAAGACCAAGCATAGCTGACAATTTCACCATCTACGAAAATCGGCTTAATGATATGGACATCTGGCAGGTGAGTTGCTAAACCATCTGTCGTATAAGGGTCATTTGTGATGATAATATCTCCTGGCTGCATCGGTCCGCTCTCTTCAATCGCTTTTTTAAGACTCAGCCCTAAAAAGATCGTGACACCCACTGTCTTCGGATAAACAAAGAAATCTCCAGAAGGCGTGGCTAACGCTGTCGCAAAGTCAGCTGATTCTTTGACGAAAGTCGTAAAAGACGTCCGCTCAATGACATGTCCCATGCCAGATGCAATTGCATTAAAATAACTACGCATCATCTCAAGCTTTGCTGGATCAGTTCTCATGTAAAGCCGCCTCCCTTGAAATCACCAAGTTCCCTGATTGATCAATGCTGCCTGCCCAATTTGGCAGAATCAATGTTGTCGTATCATCCTGCTCAATGATGGCAGGTCCATTAATGACAGAGCCTACTGACAAAGTATCTCTGTAATAAATAGCTGCTTCATATTCTTTTTCTTCCATAAAGATTCGCCTAAATTCATGTGGCTTCAAAGATTGTCCGCTGCTTTCATGAACAGTTGTGAAAGGCAGCGGCGGCGTCTCGCCTATGACTCGAACTCGTAAATGAGTAAACTCGATGTTCGCCTGATCATCTCTATGACCATATTGACGCTGATGTAGTTTGTGAAAGGCTTCAATGAGTTGATGGATATCTTGTTCTTGCTTCAGCCATTCAGCTGATAAAGGTAATTCAATCTCAAAGGCTTGTCCTTGATAACGTGCATCTGCCAATAATAGTATGGATGTCTGTTTAATATGCTGAATGTTCTGCTGACTGAACCAATCAGTCGCTTTTCGAGAAAGCATCTCATAATCTTTTTTTAGTTGATCTATCGAGTAGTCTTGTAAACATATTTTCTTCGACAGTACCGCATCATGAATAAAGTCAGCGTTCAGGGCACCTAATGCACATAATGTTCCTGGACTTGGAGGAACGACCACGTTTTTCGCATGAATTTCTCGCGCAAGGAAATTCGCTACAACCGGTCCTGCTCCGCCAAACGCTAGTAAACTAAAATCTCTTGGGTCAAACCCTTGCTGCTCCATGACATTGCTTAATTCTGTGTACATATTGGCGACAGCTACTTGAATCAGCTGGTCAGCCGCTTCTTCTACCGTTTTGTTGAGCTGGTCAGCAATTGGCTGAAAGGCCTTTTCCGCCGCGGACAGCTGTAGTTGTAAATGTCCTCCGGCAAAACGCTCTTGATTGAGATAACCACATATGAGGAACGCGTCAGTTAAGGCGGCTTTCATTCCCTTTCCATACGAAGCTGGTCCCGGCTGTGAGCCAACTGATTCTGGTCCTGCTTTGAGAAGCCCTCCCTGATCAATCCATGCAACAGAACCCCCGCCTGCCCCTATTGAATACATCGCAACAGATGGAAGAATGATCGGAAAACCTGAAAGCTGATTTGACTGAGCCATTGTAGGCTGTCCATTTTGAATAATGGAGATATCTGCACTCGTCCCTCCCACATCAAACGTGATCAGATTGGATTCATTTGCAGCGGCTGCAATTCTTGCCGCACCAATGACACCAGCTGCCGGACCAGAAAAAAGTGTTTTAACAGGTGAAGTTGCTGCACTTTCTGCATCCATTAAACCACCATTTGATTGTGTAATGTATGGAGAAATTGGTACACCTTCTTCTTTCAACCGGCTTTTCAATGTTTGTAAATACTGTTTCACCTTTGGTTGGATATACAAATTGACAACAGACATCACAGTACGCTCGTATTCTCTCATTTGGGGCCATAATTCAGATGAAGTAAGGACTTCTAATTGCGGATAATGGTGTTTGATATAGGCTTTTGCCTGTAATTCATGAACTGGATTTTGATAGCTATGTAAAAAAGAAATGACAATACCTGCTAGCCCTTTAGACATGACCTGCTGGACAGCCTGATCTAATTGCTGCAGATGGAGAGGTTTTTTGATCGTACCATCGTGTATCAACCTTTCAGAGATTGGATATACATGCTTTCGTGGTATCAATGGTTCTGGCAAACGAGAATTGAAGTCATAAGGAATGGGTAATCGTAAACGCTGTAGTGACAATATGTCTTGAAAGCCTTCCGTCACAAAAAGGGCCAAATCTGCTCCTTTTCTCTGCAATAATGTATTAAGACCGATTGTCATGCCATGTACGAGATATTGGATTTTAGCTAAATCAACACCTCTGTCTTTTAGATGTTTTAGCCCATTGATAATTCCCTGAGCTGGGTCGTCAGTCACTGTGGGTGTTTTGAGTTCAGTTAGCGCCCCTGTTGCTTCATTCATCAGCGATAAGTCAGTAAATGTTCCGCCTATGTCTATGCCAAGCCGATAAGAGACATCCGCCATTTGTACTTCCCTCCTACAATGTAAATAGAACGATATTTTGATAAATTACGACATTATTTGATATTTGACTCCATATTATTAAAGCATATCGGTCTAGTCAATTTTATTTTTTTAAAATTTCTGTGTGTTAAATTCTTGAAATTAGCCCAAAAAGCAGTGATAAAGCCATTTTGATAAAGCATAATCTTTTTATGAACTGAAAAATTAAAATTTTTATGAATTTTTACAAATGTGAAAAGCAAGAAAACGGATAAAAACCGTTTTTCGAACTTTAAAAGGCGTTTTTTCAAAACCAGGAGAAATTGGTAAGTAATTCTGCTATACTTCTGTTTACAAAATACGCAAACAAGAAAGAGAGCTATCATCTATGAAACTTCTTAAAATCATTCTCTTGCTTTTACTGATCGTCGTTGGTGTAGCAACAGGCTATATTCAGCTGGAGCAAAGTAAACAAGAGACGACGAATTCATCTTATGACAAGACCATTCACTTCCCATCAGAACGTTACCCTGAAACCGCGAAGCACATAGAAGAGGCAATTGATGAAGGGCATTCATCCGTATGCACGATTGACCGTAAACATAGCGATGAACAAAGAGAACAATCACTTCATGGCATCCCAACAAAGCGCGGGTATGATCGGGACGAATGGCCGATGGCGATGTGTAAGGAAGGAGGAACAGGAGCTTCAGTCAAATATATTAGTCCTTCAGATAATAGAGGAGCCGGCTCATGGGTCGGTCATCAATTATCGGATGATCCTGACGGCACAAGAATACAATTTATCATCGATTAACGCCATTTCCCTTTTCTATCTAAAAAAATTTCCTCGTAACTGCATTCAGGTATTTCAAACATTTTTTTCATGCCGATAATCCTTAAGGAGGTTTATCCTACCTTATACCTAAAGGAGTCAAAAAGCATGAAGAAAAAGGGAAAACTGAGGCTTGGTGCCAAAATTTTGCTGATCTTTTTAAGTGTCATCATCATCTTTTCAGCAATTGTTGGTTATGTGGTGAATCGCGAAATGACAGAAAACATCAAGCACATGGCCACTGAAAAAGCAAAAGGTGATTTAAAGCTAGGCTATGCCTACCTAGATGAAAAAGTAGCAGGCTCGTGGCAGATAAAAGATGGAAAGCTTTACAAAGGGAATACCCAAATCAATGATCATGATACATTGGTCGACCATTTAGCAGAATACACCGATGATACCGTCACAATTTTCCAAGGAAATACCCGTGTCGCAACAAATGTCATGTTAAACGGAAAACGAGCTGTCGGTACACAAGTTTCACCAGAAGTGAAGGCCACTGTATTAGATAAAGGTGAAAACTATTACGGCACAGCAAATGTTGCAGGGAAAGACTATCAAACGGCTTATATGCCGATCAAAAATGATGCAGGCGAAACGATCGGTATTTTTTATACTGGCGCCAACCAAAGCATGATTTCACAAATGCTTCAGTCATTCTACATTCAATTTTTCATAGTTCTGTTGTTAAGCCTAATCGTTGCTGTGATCATTATTTCTATTTTCACAAAGCGGATTCAAACCCGTCTCAAGCGTATGGCTTCTGCCATTAAAAGTGCAGGTGAAGGAAATTTAACCATCAATGTGACAGATACAGCAGGCGACGAACTGTCTGATCTGGCTGATCATTTCAATAAAATGCGGGAAAAACTAAATCACACCATTCTTAATGTGATGAACACGTCTGAATTAGTGGCAACTTCATCTGAACAGCTGTCAGCTAGTGCAGAAGAAACAAGTGCAGCATCCGAAAAAATCACCCATAGTATTCAGGAAGTTGCTCAATCATCAGAAGAACAGTCAGCTCAAATGACAACAAGTGAGCACACGATGATTCAAGTATCTAACGAGTTGGCAAACATCACGGAAAATGCGGGGCAAATGGCTTCAAGAAGTCAATTTGCACAAGAAATCGCCCTAAAAGGTGTACAGAATATTGGGGAAGTAAACTCACAAATGACATCTATTGCAAAATCAATAGAGGAAAATGGGACAGCCATTCAAGCATTAGAAACACGTTCGGCTGAAATTGATCATATTTCCCATGTTATTACAGACATCGCTAACCAGACCAACCTGCTTGCCCTTAACGCAGCAATTGAAGCAGCACGAGCAGGCGAGCATGGGAAAGGATTTGCAGTTGTCGCAGACGAAGTAAGAAAGCTCGCTGAAGAGTCTCAAGCATCATCAAATATGATTTCCCATCTCATTTCTGAAATCCAAAAAGAGATGACTCATTCAACTAATGCGATCAAACGAGTAAGAGAGGAAGCGGCTCAAGGGACTGTACTTATTTCTCATACAGAAGAATCATTTATTGATATTCAGCAGTCAATGAGAGAAATGGCAGATGGTATCAAGCATTTATCTAGTGCATCACAAAAAATCGTAGCTTATACAAACGATGCGAAACGATCCTTTGCCACTATTACAGAAGGGGTTAAACTAACAAGTGAACATTCACAACAAGTAGCTGGTTTAACAGAAGAACAATTTGCCGCAATGGAAGAAGTAACTGCTTCATCAGAAGCTCTTGCCCATTTAGCAGGAGATTTAAAAGCAATGGTTTCACAATTTCACATCTAGATTCCTCATATAGAAGCGCAAGACGGCGACAATCGTCTTGCTGCCTAACATTCTCTTCAAGAATCACTCTTTCAACCATTCACATTCCAACGAAAATCTATGTATAAAGGAGTTTTTTAAATGAATAACTTAAACCAAGCCTATTCCCTATCTATCTCCTATCACCAAATCACCGTATACACCGGAAGCAAAACACCACCTGTGATTGACTGGTCAGATGATGACATTCTTCAAGGATTCGCCATAGGAGATCACGGTGTATCCTTTGAAGGGGTCAACAACGGAAAAGCATCTGTTACCGTAACTTTAAATAGCAATATGCCCCCAGCTTCGGCTGATAGAACGGTCACAGTGCCTTTTACGCATGCAAACGATCAAGTTTATATCACAAGCGTCATGGCTCAGGTGCTGTCTTTCCCTATTCCAAAGGGAGACTATCAGCTCACCTGCTATACTTCTCAGCAGGCTGATCAAGACCTTTATCATATGAATTTCCAAACGGTGTAGGTCACGACTGATCGTACAAATCAAGCCACTTTTCCGCAAAGTCTACTGATTCTCTCACCGGTAATAAATATGAACTGGCAAGCCCGATTTGACCGTGATGATGAGTGCCTCCTGATAGAAGAAAGTCACGGCCGATCTGCTCAAATAGTTCTTCTCTTGTGATAATATCTTGGTATTCTTTCCATACCCTCCATCCATTTTCTAAGATGGGAGCTCCTCTTGTCATGAGGTCTTGCTGAGGGATGCGATATTCAGCCAGATGGAAAGCTGTCAGACTTTCAAAAGACGTACCAATCAGCAGCACCTGAGCCTGAAGCTCATACATGCGGGCTAGAGGCGAATGTTCTCCTAATCCAAAAGAAAGTGCGTGGTGTTTCAGAAGCTCATGTTTCTTTTTCCCCCAAGCCGTGAATGAAAAATGAGGATGATTGCTTCTCGCCACGCCCGGGTATTTCCAAAACGTTTCTGCTACCTTTCCCATTGCTGTTGGCATCGAGTAAGCTGGATCAAATGCAGGCATCGTGTCTTTGATCGATTTCCACCATGAAAAAGGAACAGGCGGATCGATCCAATCAGCGGGCTCAGAAAGCTCTAACGTTTGTGCCGGCATGATTAGTGTCCCCTCTTCTGTTAAGGTTTCCATCAATGCTTGTATGAGGGCAACAGCGCCTCCGTTTACCCATCCAATAGATGATAAAGATGAGTGAACACATAAAATCATGCCTTTTTTCACACCAAGTTGAACCAAGTCTGCTTTGATTTTTTCCTTTGTCACCGGTTCAGCTTGATTTTCGATTAATTTTTTCATCGTTTCCTTATCCTCCTGCGTCTCTTTTCTTACTGCTGAATGAGACGCTTAACCGCAATAGACAGTTTATAATTTGCGTAATTTGTCAGCTCCGTTAAAAACAGATCCAGTTCATCATGACTGGAGAAATGACCTTCAGCCATATAACAGCCCTCACCACTTATTTTAAATAAATTCTTGATCTCTTCCTGTCGGTCGAGAAAGGACAGAAGCGGTTCGTGATGATGACTGCGGGTATAGAGCTGCATAAATGTTTGAATGGTCTTTTGCGTCCGCCAGTCAATCGAAATGGTATATGCTTCAATCACACCCTCTTCTTCAAGCTTTAACACACGATTTGCAACAGCTTGACCCGTTAAATGAACTTTTTCACCTAGCGCTTTCATAGTTAATCGGCTGTTTTTTGAGAGCTCTTTTAATATATCCAAATCGGTTTGGTCTAACATTGGCTCACCTCTTTCAAAAATCAAGTCCTTCTGATGAAAGACTTTCATTACCCTCTGTCACATGGAACTCTTTTAATATACTGTAAACTTAAGCAGAAAAAAAGGAGGCCTTTTCATGAAAATCACACTCATTCGGAATGCTACTTTCTACCTTGAATATGGTCAGGCAACTTTCTTCATTGATCCCTTTTTAGCAGCAAAAGGAACATATCCACCGTTTCCTCATACAGCCAATCAACATTTGAACAATCCGATTGTTGATTTGCCTGTAAACATTGACATAGACAACATGCTACACCCAGATGCTGTCTTACTCACTCATTTGCACGTGGATCACTTTGATGACGAGGCGAAACAAAAATTAGACCAAGACCAACCCATTTATACGCAATCGGATAATGACAAAAAAGAAGTTGAAGAGGCTGGTTTCCAGCATGTCACATGCATTGAAGATGAAATAGACATTTATGGTGTTCATATTCAGCGGACAGGTGGACAGCATGGGACAGGAGAAATTGCAAAGCGGATGGGACAGGTCAGCGGTTTTATTTTCTCTCACCCTGATGAACCTACCCTTTACATTGCAGGTGATACCATTTGGTGTGATGAGCCGAAGGAGGTTATCAATACTTGCAAACCAGATGTCATTGTGGTCAATAGCGGAGCTGCTCAATTTTTAGAAGGCGATCCGATTACGATGACGAAGGAAGACATTTTAGACGTTCACCGTTCTCACCCAACTGCACAAATTGTCGCTACTCACCTTGAGGCAGTGAATCATTGCTTACTAACAAGAGCCTCTTTACAAGCTTACATTCAGGATCATCAAGCAGCACAAGCCATTTTTGTCCCTAAAGATGGTGAAAGTCTCTCCTTTTGAATAGATTGATAAACAATAAAAAACCGGCACCTCGCTGCCGGTTTCATCCTTATGGTCGATGGTGCTGTGGTTTTTTCAGCAATGGCACAAATCCGTTGTTTTTCAAATGATTGTAATGCTCATCCATCCGTTTCGTAATATGTGTACCTTGTTCCTTTGTTAACACACCATATTGGACGTACTTCTCAATCACTTCTTTTCGTTTAGAAAGAATTTGCTGCTCAAGCGTTTCAATTTGTTTTTGTTGTTCTGTCGTTAGTTTTACTTGATGCGTTACTGGACGCTTTTCCATTTGGGGTGTTTCTCCATGAGCTGTTTCCATATAAAAACCAGACAACAGCATCATCGATAATATGATCAATCCACTTATTCTTTTCATCATTTTATTCCCTCCTTTATTCGCATTTATTTTGTGCACACTTTCCTTTTTTATACATATTCCATCACACAAATTGCACATAATATTCTTACTTTTTCGCTTTTCTTCTGAAAACGTTGTCCTAACAGAAAAAGCGTGCTATGTTTTGTTTTGTATAAAAAATAGAGGAGGATTCTTAAATGAGTCGTTTTTATCATAGAAAATCGATCTGGGTAATGCTTGTTGTGTCTGCTTTCATACTTGTCTTGTCTGCTTGCAGTCAATCAGGCTCTTCTCAGTCTGGAGATTCAAAGTGGGATGAGATTCAAAAGAAAGGGAAAATCGTGGTTGCTACTTCAGGCACCCTTTATCCAACGTCATATCATGATACCGCTAATGGCAAGGATCAATTGACTGGTTATGAAGTGGAAGTGGTCAAAGAAGCATTTAAACGCCTTGATGTGAAAGTAGAATTTAAAGAAATGGGCTATGATGGCATGCTGAGCGCCATTAATTCTGGTCAAGTGGATGCCGCTGCAAATGACATTGACATCACAGATGACAGAAAAGATAAGTTCGCCTTTTCAACTCCTTATAAATATTCTTATGGCACGGCGATCGTAAGAAAAGATGATTTGTCTGGCATTAAAACGTTAAAAGATTTAAAAGGAAAGAAAGCAGCTGGTGCTGCCACAACGATTTACATGGATGTCGCTCGCAAGTACGGTGCGAAGGAAGTCATTTATGATAATGCGACAAACGAGCAATACTTAAAGGATGTCGCTAACGGTCGTACAGATGTCATTCTAAATGATTATTACTTGCAGACACTAGCTCTAGCTGCATTCCCGAAATTAAATATTACGATTCACCCTGACTTAAAATACATGCCAAACGAACAAGGTTTTGTGATGAAGAAAGACAACACAGAGCTTCAAAAAGAATTAAATCGTGTCTTAAAAGAAATGAAAAAAGACGGAACCATGAAAAAGATTTCCGAAAAATTCTTTAATCATGCAGACGTCTCAAAGAAAATAAATGCTGATGTCGAAGATGTCGACATTTCTAAATAAGGAGCCGCAAGCGTGGGAGATATTCATTTAGAATATATATTTAATCCTGCACTGGCAAAGGCGTCATTTCCATTTGTCATGAAAGGCATCTGGCTGACGCTGCTCATTTCCTTTGTGAGCATGTTTTTTGGCACCATTCTTGGCTTTTTTATTGCGCTTGCCAGAATGGCGAACACGTGGATGCTTTGGCTGCCTGCACGGCTGTATATCTCATTCATGCGTGGTGTGCCCATTCTGGTGATTTTGTTTATTCTTTATTTTGGATTTCCTTATATCGGCATTGAGTTTACAGCGGTCACTGCTGCCATTATTGGATTCAGCTTCAATAGCGCTGCCTATATTGCAGAAATCAATCGGGCGGCCCTCTCATCTGTTCCAAGTGGACAGGTGGAAGCTGCCAAATCACTAGGGCTCAGCTATTGGCAAACGATGCGCGGTGTCATTTTGCCTCAATCCGTCCGCATCGCACTGCCACCATTGACCAATGTCATGCTCGATTTAATCAAAGCCTCCTCACTGGCTGCGATGATTACTGTACCCGAGCTTTTCCAGCAAGCAAAGATCGTAGGTGGGCGCGAATTCGATTATATGACCATGTATATTTTGGTCGCCCTCATTTACTGGGGCATTTGCAGCGTAGTCTCATTGCTTCAGGACTTTTTAGAAAAACACTATGCAAAATATCTGTAACAAAAAAGAGCAGATCCAATCGACCTGCTCTTTTTTAGATTCAGCTTTAATGTATTAGCCATAACCACGCATATAACCCCAGTAAAGTAAGGATCAAGGTTGGGATGGTCAGGATGATTCCGGCTTTCATGTATGCACCCCAAGAGATATGGACGCCTTTTTTCTTAAGAACATGAAGCCACAGCAATGTCGCCAATGAGCCGATAGGGGTCATTTTCGGACCAAGGTTGGAGCCGATGACATTGGCATAAATCAGTCCGTCTCTCATGACGCCTGCTGTATCTGTATGACCGATTGCTATCGCATCAATCAATACGGTAGGCAGATTGTTCATGACAGAGGACAGCACTGCGGCAAGCACGCCCATAAACATCGTTCCCGCAAGCAAGCCATGCGATGCTCCTTGTTCGATCCATGCCGCCAATATTTCTGTGAGACCGACATTCTTCAGTCCATATACGACGACATACATGCCGATTGAGAAAAAGACAATGGACCACGGTGCTTCTTTTACGACACGTTTTGTCGCCACTTGCGGACTTCTTCTCGCCAGCCACAAGAAGACAAGGGCAATACCGCCCACAATGATGGAGACCGGAACCCCAATGAGTTCCCCTGCAAAATAACCGACAAGCAGACAGCCAAGTACATACCAAGACAAGCGGAACATGCGGATATCCCGGATTGCTGATGCCGGTTCCTTCGCCTGTGATACATCGTATGTTTTTGGGATAAGCTTTCGGTAAAACACATAAAGCACTAGCATGCTTGCTCCAAGCGACACAAGGTTTGGCACGAACATGTTTGCTGTATATTCTAGAAACCCAATATGAAAATAGTCGGCTGATACGATATTGACCAAGTTACTAATAACAAATGGCAAGGAGGTTGTATCTGCAATAAAGCCGCTCGCCATCACAAAAGGCAGGATCATCCGCTCATCCAGCTTTAACGCTCTCACTACAGACAAGACGATCGGGGTCAAAATCAGTGCCGCTCCATCATTCGCAAAAAAAGCAGCCACGACAGCGCCGAGCAATGTTAAATAAATAAACATGCGGACACCGTTCCCTTTTGCGGCTTTTGCCATATGCAGTGCAGCCCATTCGAAAAACCCAATTTCATCTAAAATTAACGAAATAATAATGATGCCAATAAACGCAAATGTTGCGTTCCATACTATCTGCGTCACTTCCCACACATCGCCCAGATGAACGACACCAAAGGCAAGTGCAAGAATGGCGCCTCCACATGCTGACCATCCAATGGTTAAACGTCCTGGCTGCCAAATGACAAGGACGAGGGTCAGGATGAAAATCAAAATGGCCAAGGTGACTGCTCCCAAAGGTGGCCCCCCTTTCATAAAATCCTTATCTATCATACAACGAAACACAGCCGTTGTATGCCATTTTCACATGAAAACCCGCAGGTGATCCCGGGCACCTGCGGATTCGATGACTATTGATCTTTTTTCATCAGCATTAATTCAATAAATAACTCACATCGCTGGCTGAAGTGACTTAAATCGATTGAGGTCATATCAAAGATTTGTTTCATTCGATAATTTAATGTATTTTGATGAATAAACAACTGCTCCGCGGCTGGCTTTAGCTTGCAGTTATTCAATAAGTAGACTTCAAGCGTTTTTAAAAATGAGGTTTGGCTGTCACGGTCTTTTTCTTTCAAACGTAATAAATCTGGATTGAAGTCATTTTTCTTTTTTTGATGACTGTAAATTGAGTCTAAGAACCGGAAAACCCCCAGATTCTCGTAATCATATGGAATCAGCTCTTGTCCCCCCACAATTTTCACAGCCTTCACGACCTCTATCGCTTCAAATCGACTTGTGCTCATTTTCATGACATCTCGATATTCTCTTCCCATTCCAATATACAATGGAAAAGGATGGGCATGCGCTTTCGATTGCAGGTGAGCGATGACGTCAGCCGCAGTCGCTTTCGGTGAGTGCCGGTCTGACAAGCTGCCCAATATCACGACAATGTCGGCTTGAACGGAGTATACGTGATTCACCTTGTCTTCTAGCTGCAAATACGTCCGAATGACGTCCTTTACATCTTCTGCCGTCTCACTTTTGTTATCGGCAGCGTGTACGACCATGACAGTAAATACCGCTGGCAGCGGGATGCTTAAATTCTCAGCCTCCCACTTCAGTTCTTCTTCTGTATAAAAATGATCATCCATGACCTTTTTGAAAAATTCTTCAATCTTGCCTTCCTTTTTCTCCAGCTGTTTCTTATTCTTATAAATCACTTTTCCCACTTGAAAGGAAGCTTCATGCAAAAATTGCAGCTCCTCCTGAGAGAGGGAATCCTCAATGTCCTGCACCCAAATAAAGCCTACAACCTCTTGTTTATGCTTGGCGCTCACAGCCACCCGCCGATTAAACCCGAGCTCGTCATGACCGCTCACATAAAAAGGCTTTGACTCCTTGTGAAGCCGCTCGATGACCCCTGTTTTCTTTAACCAATCGACTACAGACCCCGGACATTCCTTTGAGAAAATCGTTTGCTGATTGACTGGGTCAAACTGCTGAATGCTGTAAGAATTATAAGCAAGGAGCTGACACTCTGTGCTTTCTAAAATGACTGGTTTTTTTAAATACCCGCTAATAAATGCAATTAACTTATCGACATCAAAAAATGTATGAAGCTTTTCTAATATCTCTTCCATCCCGATTGCTCCCTGATTAAGTAATACATTTATCATACTTCTTTCCGGACAGATTTGCATAGAAACAAGTCGTAGACAAGCAAAAAAAGCATGAACCCGTGTGCACAGGTTCATGCTTTTCCAACTTAAAACATTTCACTAATCGTTTTTGCCTGCATGTGTAGAGCTAGGTAATCTGGACCGCCTGCTTTTGAATCGGTTCCTGACATTTTGAATCCGCCGAATGGGTGGTATCCCACGATGGCTCCTGTGCAGTTACGGTTAAAGTAGAGGTTTCCTACGTGGAACTCCTGCTTCGCACGGTTGATGTGATCACGATTATTGGTAATGACAGCACCTGTCAAACCATATTCCGTGTTGTTGGCTACTTCAAGTGCCTCATCAAAGCTAGATACTTTCGAGAAGGCCAAGACAGGTCCAAAGATTTCTTCTTGCATCAAGCGAGATGTTGGCTCAAGATCTGCAAAAATGGTTGGGTGAATGAAATATCCTTCTGAATCATCACTCGTTCCGCCAGTGACTAAGCGGCCTTCCTGTTTGCCAACCTCGATATAATCCGTGATCTTGTCAAAGGACGCTTGATCAATGACAGGTCCCATGTAGACATCCGCAGAAAGAGGGTTCGCTGTTGTTTTCGTTTCTGTGATTTCCTTCACTCGCTTGATCACTTGGTCATACAGCTTCACGTGGACGACTGCCCGAGATCCAGCTGAACATTTCTGACCTGAAAAACCGAAGGCTGATGTGAAAATGGCATTAGCCGCTAATTCGACGTCTGCATCCTCATCTACAACCACTGTATCCTTACCACCCATTTCAGCAATGACACGCTTTAAATGCTGCTGACCTGGCTGTACTTTTGCCGCACGTTCAAAGATACGTGTCCCTACTTCTCTTGAGCCAGTGAATGTAATCAGGCTTGTTTTCGGGTGATCGACTAAGTAATCTCCAACTTCAGCTCCGCTTCCTGGTACAAAGTTCACCACACCCTTTGGAAGACCTGCTTGCTCAAGCTCTTCCACAAAACGTGCCGCAATGACAGGAGTTGCACTTGCAGGTTTTAAGACAACTGTGTTCCCTGTAACGATTGGTGCTACTGTTGTTCCTGCCATAATGGCAAACAAGAAGTTCCACGGCGGAATGACGAGCGTCACGCCAGTTGGTGTGTATACGTATTGATTGTGTTCCCCTTCGCGGCTGTTCACTGGTTTGCCTTTCGCCAGCTCCAGCATTTGACGAGCATAATATTCAAGGAAGTCGATCGCTTCTGCTGTATCTGCGTCCGCCTCGTTCCAAGGCTTACCTGCTTCTTTGACAAGAAGGGCTGAATACTCATGCTTTTTACGGCGAATGCTTGCCGCAGCACGGAATATGACGCTGGCTCTTTCTTCTGGAGACGTATAGCGCCAAGTTTCAAATGCTTTGGCCGCAGCCTGAACCGCTTGTTCTGCCTCTTCTTTCCCGGCCTTTGATACGGTTCCAACAACTTCACCCTTTTTCGCTGGATTGATCGAGACAATTTGGTCTTTCGTTTCGATTCTTTCGCCATTAATCACGAGCGGATAGGTTTGACCCAGTGATTCTGTTACCTTTGCTAATGCTTGTTCAAACGCTTTACGGTTTTCTTCCTGGCTAAAATCCGTGAATGGTTCATGTTTGTAAGGTGTTGTCATCTTTGTCACGCTCCCGTTTCAAATTATTTTTTCGTCATTCCTTTTAAAGCAAAGGCAATGTTTGCCGGCCGTTCTGCAAGACGTCTCATGTAGTAGCCATACCACTCTCGTCCATACGGGGTATAGACCCTCATTTGATAGCCTTCCTTCACAAGTGACTGCTGCGTTTCTGATCTCATGCCATACAGCATTTGAAATTCGAACTGACTTGTCGGTATATTGTGTTTTTTTACAATATTTTTCGTGAACTCGATCATTTGATCGTCATGTGTCGCAATGGCTGTATAGTTCCCTGTAAGTAATTGCTTTTCGATCAGTTTCTTGTAATTCTGATCAACGTCTTTTTTGTTCGGATACGCCACTTCGGCGGATTCCTTATAGGCACCCTTTACAAGTCGTAAAAATGGTTGCAGCTCATTGAGGTCATCAAGATCCTTTTCTGTTCTGTACAAATACGCCTGCAGGACCGTACTAACATACTCATATTGAGATTTCATCTCTTTAAAAATGTCCAGCGTTTTTTGACAGCGCTGTTCATCCTCCATATCGATTGTCACCATGATACGGTGTTTTTCTGCCGTATCTAAAATACGTTTCATATTGCGATACACAAGGTCATCGTCAATATCCAGGCCGAGTGATGTCATTTTGAGTGACACGTGGGAATTGAGCTTGGCCTCTGCAATCCGCTGAATGGTTTGAATACACTCATCCGTCCGCTCATTTGCAATCTCTGCCTTTGTGACAAACTCACCAAGGTGATCGACTGTTACAGCCATTCCTTGATCATTTAATCGTTTAATGACAGAGATAGCGCTCTCAAAATCTTTCCCACCGATGATTTTCTTAGATGCAACAGCACTTCCCCAATTACGAGCAATATGGTTCAAGAGACTGCTTTTTGACAAAAACAAGAAGAAATTTCTTGTGACCGACTCCATAAAGGGCACCTCCCACTCTTTGTAAGCTATGTCTTTATTGTAAGGCTCATAAGCTGTCCGCTACAATATTTGAAGATGACAAAAATTCTGACTTTTTTTGTGGTTTTATCACAATAAGAGATAAAAAAGAGCCTGCCGCTATCCGGCTGGCTCTTCCCTCCTACGCCCACACCTCATCAAGGGTAGACTGCAGCAGCTCATTTAATTCTTGCATCAGATTATCTTTCGGTTGATTGTAGCTTTTCACCAATTCATCAAAACGCGCCAGCTCTTTATCAATAAATGGGTGGACATGAGCGAGACGGTTCTCTACATCCATTTCTTCTCCGTCCATTTTACGTTTGAGCAGTTCGTGAATTTCTGCTAAAAGCGGGCCTTCCTCCACTAGCTCTTTGAGCAATTCATGAAAGTCCATTGGTGGAACTGTCCGGTAACGCTCAATCCACTGACAGGCAAGCAGCGGACGAAGCACATAGAAATACTTCTTGATTCGCACCTGCTCTCCTCGTAAATGCCGACTCTCATTCCGCTTCGCCATATTGAGGTAATGATACATCAAAGCCGCAGGGTAAAACGCTCGATCTTTTAATTCTCTTAGCTGCTTTGCCAAAGAGAAAGATTCAGCATAGATGATATCAGAAGACAGCCATTCCATAATGGACGGATTTGATTTATTGAATAGGCGCAGTGCCTTTCTAAGCTCCCAGCCGCTGATATCAAGCATGTCATCAATCGGCCGTTCAATGACATCACGATGCTCTTCCATCACCCAATACCATTCTTTCCGGGGAACATATAAAAAACGAACATCATAATCACTATCGGTCGAGGGAAATCCCCATGCCCTGCTGCCTGATTCGACGGCAAGGCAAATCTTTACGTCATACGTTTTTTCAATGATTTTCAGCTCTTCCTTAATTCTCTCTCTCAAGCGTCCATCAACTCTTTCTATAGAATTCTGCATGACTTCTTCACGTTTTGGGAAAATACGAATAAGACATATATGAAAAAGGAGTTGGATCTAATGTCTATATCTCGCATTATGAAATGGATCACTGGGATTTTTGAAGCCTGCCTTGCCATCCCTGTGATCGGAGGTCTATTCGTTATCAGTAATGGCTATACACCGCTCATGGTCATGCTTATTCTGCATATTATCACACTCGTCTTATCGAAGCGAGACCAGGGACCAATGATTGGAAGCATCATCGGAATTGTCACATCCTGTCTTGCCTGGATTCCGATTCTCGGATTCATTCTTCATATCATCACTGCCCTTGCTCTCATTATCACCGCGTTAGTGCCTGATGAAAAAACGAGACAGAATACGAGCTATTAAAAAAGAGGCCTCCTAGAGAGTGGCCTCTTTTCTTTTAATTCGTTAAATGCTTTTGTAAGAAGGCAAGCTTCTCTGTTTGAAAAGCCGGGATGTACTCGTGTCCAAAGTAGCGATACACCTTTAAATCTTTATCTGTTTCTAAATGGTTGTATACCGCAAACACAGTAGATGGCGGGGTGATTTGGTCGATCAGACCGATCGCCATCAATGTGGGCTGTTTCACCCATCCGGCTAAATTGATTAAATCAAAATAGCTTAACGTCTCAAATACCTTTTCTTCCGCTTCTGGGTCGCTGTTTCTGCGAAAGTATGAATTGATTTCTAAATAAGGCTGCTCCAATGCCACATCTACCGCACGTTCGAAATTTGATAAGTACGGATAATCTGCCACGACGACCTTCGGAATGTCTGAAAGTGCTGCAGCTGCAACCGCTAGTGCACCACCCTGGCTGCCGCCCACCACGCCGATTCGGTGTTCATCCACTTCTGGGAAGGACTGAATCACGTCGAGCGCTCGAACCGCATCTAAATAAACACCACGATAATAGTAGGTCTCTTTCGATAAAATACCTTTTGTCATCCATCCCAGAGACTGCCCTGCTGGTGTCACTGTCTTATCTTCACTGCCGCCTTGACCGCGGACGAGCATGCCAAATGTCGCATAGCCATGCAGTGCCCAATTGACGATGTCATGAATGTCGCCGTCATAGCTTGCATTATAGCCATGAAAACGAACGAGTGCTGGATGCGGACCTGTTTGATCTGGTACCGCATACCAGCCTTCAATTTGAGATTGACCAAAGCTTTGAAACGTCAGGCGGTACACCTTAACGCCCTTTACTGGATAATCATAAGGTTCAAGTGCTGGCTCTGCCTCCACTTGGTTCAGTTCTTCAAGCGACGCCTTCCAAAAGTCTGAGAAATCAGGACGTGCTGTTTTCTTCGGTTTATACTTTTTTAGCTCATCTAACGGTAAATCAAACAATTGCATATCCTACTATCCCCCTTTGTTTTATTAGTTGTGTGTATCATATCACTGTTTTCTTGACGAAGAAAGACATTTTCACTACAAAAGACAAAACCTTCTGACATTTCTATTGGCAAAGAAGATTGAAACCTTTATGATAAAGAAACTGGCTTGAAAACTAGAGATTCTCATCTCAGTCAAAAAAATCAAAATCGATCCATTCATGGATTTCATATTTGCAATCATCGAATAAAGGAGGAACCTGTATGAAAATCGCCCTTGTCCAAATGGACGTACAAATTGGAGAACCTGATGTGAACTTTCAAAAAGCAGAAGCATTTTTAGAAGAAGCGATCCGCGAGCAGCCTGATCTGATCATTTTACCCGAAATGTGGAATACTGGTTACGCTCTTGAAAAAGCCGATCAGCTGGCGGATGTAAACGGTGAACGAACAAAACAGCTTTTCTCTTCCTTTGCCCGTAAGCACCAAGTCGTTCTCATTGCAGGAAGTGTATTGAACAAGCGTACAGAAGATGAGAGGATCACCAACACGATGTATGGATTTAACCGCCAAGGTGAGCTTTTAGTCGATTATGACAAAATTCATTTGTTCCGCTTAATGGATGAGCACAACTATTTAACCGCTGGTGATCAGCTTGGTTTATTTGACTATGATGAGGATGTGAAGATCGGGGCGATGATCTGCTACGACCTTCGCTTTCCGCAGCTTTCCAGAACACTTGTCAACAAAGGGGCGAAGGTGCTTATCAATACGGCGCAATGGCCGTCAGCAAGAGTGGATCATTGGCGCAGCTTGCTCATCGCAAGAGCAATAGAAAATCAGTCATTTATGATTGCTGTTAACAGAACAGGCACAAGCAGAGACACTGAATTCCCTGGACACTCCATGGTGATTGATCCACTTGGCCGTATTCTGCTTGAAACAAGTCATGAGGAAGACATTTATTATGCGGACATTGACCTTCAGCTAGTGGATGAAGTGAGACAGCAGATTCCTGTGATGACAGATCAGCGTCTGGATATTTATTAAAAAGCAGGGTGCTCCCCTGCTTTTTGCATTTAATTAAACGTTTGTTTAAGCTTTTTGATAAAGGTCCATTAGGGCTTGAGCTGCTTTCGTTAAATACCTTTCTTCCACATATGCAAACACAAGAGTGCGGGTTGGGCATGAATCAATTTTCAAATAAGTGACTTCGTTCCTGTCCTCTTGTGCCACCATTTTCGGCACAACTGTCACACCTAGTCCATTTTTGACCAATGCCTGCGCTGTTTGAATATGACTTGTTTCAAAGGTAATCTTCGGCTGAAAACCATGATGAAGACATAGTTCCGTGACCACTTGCCGAAAGCCGTATCCCTCTTTCAGCATAATGAATGCTGCGTCTTCCAGAAGGCGAAACGGAACAGCCCCTTTCTGATCTGCTTGATTGATGATTTCGTTCAATTCACCTGTTAACCAGGGCTGAGCAGTTTGCGGAACTGCGAGAAGAAGCGGCTCTGTCAGCATTTGTTTCGTTTTCAATGATTCATGCTCGACAGGCATAGATAAAATAGCCAAATCCAGCTGACCAGCCAATAGAAGTTTTTCTAGCTCACGAGGTGATTCTTCTATTAGCTGAACGTGAACATGAGGATACGTTTGACAAAAGGTTTTTAATAAACCGGGCAAGACATATCCTCCTGTGACTGCTGGCGCTCCAATGTTCAGCTCTTTCCCCACCTCATAAGCAGCTTCTCCCATTTCACGCAGCAAGTCATCTCTTTCCTTCAAAATGTTCTCAGCCCTTTTAATGAATCGACTCCCTTGAGGGGTGGGTGTGACTTGTCCATACTTTCGAATAAATAGGGGGGTGTCTAATTCCTCTTCCAGTTTCTTTATTTGTTGGCTTAAAGAAGGCTGTGCAATGTGAAGCTGGTCCGCTGCTTTTGTAAAACTTTTCTGCCGGTACACTTCCATGACATATTCCATCATTCGTATATCCACTTACATCACCTCATAGGTTTTAACTATTCATGTCATATCTTTTATGTCTTAGACAAATAACAAAAGGAATTTTACGATAAAGAGACAACAAAGGGGGAGAAGAAATGAATCCATATGCTAAAGCTGAAAACCAATTCTCACAAAATGCCGAGAACTATCGAGATTCACCTATATTTTCAGCCGGAGAAGAGCTGGAATGGATGAAAGCGACAGCAAATGCGAAGGGTCATGAGCATTTACTTGATATCGGCTGCGGAGCAGGGCATACCGTTTTTTCCTTTTCAGACATTATTTCTAAAGGGATCGGCATTGATGTCACGCAAAAAATGATCGAGGTTGCAGCAGCACTTGCAAAAGAACGCCAGCTGGAACATATTACTTTTGAACGGGCAGCCGCAGAAGCATTGCCATTCGCTGATGAATCATTTGATATCGTGACGTGCCGGTTTGCCGCTCACCACTTTCCAAACCTTCCCGCAGCCATGTCCGAAATCAGCCGGGTCTTAAAAAAAGGCGGCGCATTTCTGCTCGTCGACCATTATGCACCTGAGAATGCGGCACAGGATTCATTCATTAATCACTTAAATAGACTTAGAGATCCTTCTCATGTGCGAGAAAGCTCATTATCAGAATGGGAAGAGCTTTTCGCTGCCAACAAACTGACTCAAAAAGAGGTTCGTTACTGGGATCTGCAAATTGATTATCAGGACTGGATCACACGTGGACGCACACCAGAAAATGTCCAACAGGAGATCGTTTCCCATCTTCAAGCCGCAGACCCTGATACAAAGCAGCTATTTCAGCTTCAATTCGATGCACAGCAGCAGCCTATTTCCTTCTGCTTAAAAGCTGCACTCATTCAAGGAATCAAGAATTAAACTGATAGAAAAAGTCTACCTTCGTCGGTAGACTTTTTTATTTCGAATATACATCTTCACTGTCTCACAGGTATTGCTTTTCATGTTTGTGACACGTCCCTCCTCACAACAAGGAGTGCTACATCGTGTTTCTATTATAAGATAAAAGAACGGAGATAGGTTAGGCATTTTAAAAATTGTACGTAGATCCTCTGAATAAAAAAAGAACCTACCCTCTTTGGAATAAGTTCTTCACTGCGTGCGTCAATCACGGTGCAATATCCTCTAATACTTTCTCACGCGTTTCGATCATTTTAAAAGCAAGAATTGCTCCCACTACAGTCACACTTGCGAAAAGAATAAAAATAGTTGAAACACCGCTCACCTCTAAAATAAAGCCTATCATAATAGGAGCAATCGCTGAGGCCAGCCTAAGCCAAGCAGTAGCAAATGCCGTTCCAATCACCCTCATACGTGTTGGATAAATTTCAGGTGTATATAAATAGAGAAGAACTGTAATTGTCCCCATCATTCCGTAAGCAGCGGACCCTAAATAGATCACACTTTCTGGAGAACTCGCTCCGCTGATCCATAAAGCCGTTAATAAAGCACCTGTTACGATAAATGCAATGGTTGCCCAGCGCTTTCGTCCTACTTTATCAATTAAAAATGCACAAGCGAATACACCTATGGTCTGTAAAATATTTGTGAGAGAGGCTGCCCTTAATGAATCTCCAACTGGCAAATTGTAAACCGTATTATAAAGACTTGGTAACCAGTTATTTAAACCATTCGATACAAAGTAGGCAGAAAACCATAGTCCCCATACGATCAATGTTCTTTTACGGTAAAAAGTTGAAAAAAGCTCTTTCCAATCGCCCTTTTCAGTACTATTATATACTTGTTTTACAGGCATTCGTTTGTCAGTACTAGCTTCAATTTCTTCAATAATTCTTTCGGCCTCATCTAATCTGCCTTTCGAAATAAGCCATCTTGGAGATTCACGTAACATAAAAAAGAATACAAAGACGATTAGACCTCCAATGCCTCCAATTAAAAACATCCACTTCCACCCAAAGCTAGGTACAACAAATGCGCCGATTTGAGCTGAGATCATTAACCCTAAAGGAAAAATCATCTCATAAAGCATAAAAAATCTGCCTCTCCCTTGAGCCCGGGATAGCTCATTGATATATGAGGCTGCTACCGGCACCTCTCCTCCTACCCCAATTCCTTGTATAAAACGAAAAATAAACAGTGCCATAAAATTACCTGAAAACACACATGCAATACTCATGACGGACATGAGGAGTATAGTCCACTTTGCACTAAAAACACGGCCACGCCTTTCTGCTAACCATCCAAAGAAAATGGCACCAATCGCTTGTCCTATATAACCAGACCCAATAAGAAGACCAATTTGAGCAGGTGATAAACTCCACATGCCGATGAGAACTGGGAGAACAAACGCTAAAGACAGAGCATCAAAAGCATCAAAAAAGGTGGCAGATCCCATAATGATACGAGGCTTTAAATGCCATCTAGAAAAAGGTACACTTTCCATTCTCGTCAATAGTTGTGAAGCTCTATCAACAACTTGCCCATCATGAGAATTTGAATTTCCGCTGACTTCTAACGTCATGATATCTCCTCCTTATTAGAGGAAATGATGCAAAAGTACATGCCGAAGAGCGCTAAAGAAATCGCTTACATTTTAAATCAAGAGACATTCTAGAGCGTTCATACGAGTTTTCAGCATCTATCATTTCTTTTTTGGCGTTCCCGTGGTGCCCCGATCTATATAGTACATAGGGAAGATATGTTCCATCGCCTCTAACTGTTCTCCTTCTAATACCTGTGTTAATAAAGAAACAGCTTTTCTCCCCATTCCAACTAAATCTACATGAACTGAAGATAAAGAAGGGGTTAGAAAACTTGCAATGGGCACATCATCGGCACCAACGACTGACAAGTCATGAGGTATGGACACATTTGCGTGATCTGCAGCTTTCATGACCCCCATCGCCAAAAAATCTGAAGAGCAAACAACTCCAGTCATGTGCTGGTTTCCTTGGAGAAATTGAGAAACCACTTCTACTACTTTTCCCCCATCAAATTCATCTAGCTCAAACACAAGTTCTTTGTTCATTGTTAACCCTAAATTTTTAAGTGTGCGCTCATATCCCTTGTAGTACCTCACACTATGCATCGAACTCATTGGACCATTGACCAGCCCAATGGTTCGATGACCTTTCTCAAATAAGGCCGTTACGGATTGACACACACCTTGTTCATCATCTGGCCTGACACATGGGAAAGGAGAGTCCTTTAAGTAACTTCCAACAACAATAATGGGAATAGCTAAACTTTTTAACCAATCCATACTCAATTCTTCATTTCTTGGAGAAAATAAAATGGCACCATCTACAGCCTGTGTTTCAAGTAATCGCTGCTGCTGTATAGATGTAAATGACATCAACATATTGAATTCAGTTTCATCTAATTCCTTCGCAATACCATCTAAAATCGTCGAAAAAAATGGATTATTCAAAATATATGAACCACGCGGAACCACGACAGCTATATTGCCAGTCTTTCTTTTAACGAGCCCTCTAGCTCCTAAATTAGGGCGATAGCCTAACTCATCAATCACTTGTTTGATTCTTTCAGCCGTTTGAGCACCTACTCCTGGTTTACCACTTAATACTCTGGAAACAGAGGCGATAGACACTCCAGCTTTCAATGCGACATCTTTAATACTTACTGACACATTTCATACCTCCGGGAGTCTGTTGTTTTATACACTATTATAACCTGACTCACCTTCATCATGAAATCAATGGTCTGTTATCTACCGACGTTTTCCTTAAGCAAACCAACACTTTGAAGGCCCTGGCGAATTTCTTCTTTTTCCTCATCAGTTAAAGGTAATACCGGCTTCCTAGCAAGCGAGCTACTGATCAAACCTCGCTGATACATCGCTTCCTTCATGCGCAGATGAGAAGTAGATGAAGGTTCATCCATTTTATACACAGCATGCTTTAATTCAAAGATTCTATCGTAAACTTTATTAGCCGCTACAAGGTCTTTTTCTTCCACACATTTCACAAGTTCAGCGATCAAATCTGGCACGAAACAGCCGAAACCTACAAGTGCTCCATCAATGCCTTGAACCAATGTTGGCAATAAATATTCATCATGACATGTGAGTAACGATACATCTGGTGCATGTTTTTTCAATGCCCGTACATCGACCTCGTATTGTGCCATGTCTCTTTGACCAATTTTAAACGAAACAACATTCTCAATTTCCGACATTTCTAGTAATTGACTGGTTGTATATGAGGTTTTTGTCCATGTTGGATATTGATGAACGATGATTGAAATATCAATCGCTTCTGCAACATCTTTAAAGAATTGGACAGGTGACTCAGGCTGCATACCGAATCTTAGCCATGAATGTGGCGGCATGAGAAGTATACCTTCACCACCAGCTTCTTCAACGGCTTTTGCATGCTGGATTGCTTCAATTGTCCCTTCAGCAGAAACCCCAGAAATGACAGGTACTTCCCCTTTTAATTCGTCGGCTGCAATGCGCACTGCCTCAGCTCGTTCATGTGGCAGTAAAGTCATAATCTCGCCAGTATGTCCATTGACAACAATCCCGTTAATCCCTTTGTGATCCGCCACCCATCGGACAAGCTTACGAAAAGCAGGTTCATCAATTGAATAGTCATCTTTAAAAGGAATTAAGACAGCCGGGAATACACCGCTCCATTTTTCTTTATTTTTCATAAACAAATTCCTCCCCATTCGTTATAGTAAACGTTTACGGTAAGCGTTTACGTAAACTATCATAGAATGATATTGCCGGAGGTGTCAACATTATTTTTTTAAAATTATAATAATTCAAAAAACTATTGTTGAATTTTAGATACTATTTTATTTTTCCAAAAAAGAAAATAAGGGATATATTTTGTTTACCATATCAACCAAAAAAACCCTCATCTTCATGAACTGGTTGAAGTATGATACCTCTTTTTCCAAACGGCAACATACCAAAAAAGGATAAATAAATTTTACTGTCAAAACATCATCCTATCTACGAAGAAAAAGACATCAATAGAAAAAAGTCTACCCTAAAGGGACTGACCCCGTAAGATGAGACAAATAAAAAACACCTTCAAGTTTGAAAATGGATCGTTGTGATCCGAAATAAAACATGGAGGTGTTTTTTCTATGGGGACAAGAGTGAGTTATCCGGTTGAAGTCAAACAGAAGGCTGTAGAAATGAGATTGGCAGGCGTACCTATGAAAGAGATCATGCAGAAATTGAATATCAAGAATAAGACGCAGGTTCAGACATGGGTGAGGTGGCATAAGGCTGGGGATACACACCGGTTCGAACAGCCTGTTGGAAAACAATATACCTATGGAAAGGGTCCCGAGTACTCTTCCGAATTAGAGAGACTGCAGGCAGAAAATCGCTATTTGAGTCAACAGAATGAAGTGTTAAAAAAGTACAACGAATTGGAAAGGAAGTTGATAAGGAAACGTCAATCAAACTGGTAGAAGAATTTCACAAAACGATGACGGTACAGGACATCTGTGTCCATTTAGGCATCTTACGTACTTCGTATTATAGATGGAAAAAGGATCTGACTCAGAATCATTCTAAAAGACAACTAGAGAAACAGGTCGGCACGTTGTGCCGAAAGCACAAATATCGATATGGTTATCGAAAAATCACAGCCATACTAAAAATGAGAATGCGTATTAACCATAAAACTGTTCAACGTATCATGCAGAAAAACCAGTGGCAATGCCGGGTTAAAATGAAAAAGCGTAAGAAGAATGGGCAGCCCTATGCCGTGGCCGGTAACATACTGGATCGGAACTTTCAGTCTGATCGCCCTCTTGAAAAACTAGTAACGGACATCACGTATTTGCCTTATGGACAGAAACAATTGTACCTTTCCAGTATATTGGATTTATATAATGGAGAAGTGATTGCTTTTACGATTGGTGATAAGCAGGACACAGACTTTATCTTAAACACACTTAATCAGCTCCCAGCACTGCCTGAGAATTGCGTGTTACATAGCGATCAAGGTTCTGTATATACATCTTACGAGTATCAGAAAGCTGTTCATATAAAAGGCATTACCATGAGCATGTCCCGTAAAGGGACGCCCGCTGATAATGCCTCCATCGAATCGTTTCATTCCTCACTAAAGTCTGAAACGTTCTATCTTAACAGGATTGACCGCACTACGACCAGCATCGTAGAACGCACTGTCAAAGAATACATTTATTATTATAACAACATTCGTATTCAAACGAAACTAAACAACCAATCACCGATAAACTATCGGCAATTGGCTGTATAAAGGTGTTTTGATCCCTGTCTCAAAAACGGGGGTCAGTCCCTAAACGGTAGACTTTTTTTATTTCGAATATAAATCCCAGCCAAGCTTGAGTGTGTCCACAATATAATTGGCGACTTCCTCAGCCTCTAAATGATCTGTTTCCACTCTGGAGTTATGAAGAGAATAAATCTCACGGCGTTCTTCAAACAGCTCTTTCATTTCATCAAGCGACCGGTTGTGAAGAACAGGACGGTTTTCAATTAAAATATCAAGCCGCTGCTTCCAATTCTCCCAAGATAGGTCAAGGAAAAGAACCGTACAATGCTTCAAGCAGGCACGTTTGATTTCTTCCTGTTTGAATGCACCGCCTCCAAGTGAGACGATCTTGAGCTGCGTATGTTCACATAAATCGACGATATAATCCTTTTCAGCCTGTCTGAAGAATGCTTCTCCTTTTTGCTGAAACATCTCTGGAATCGTCATGTTGTATTTTTTTTCAATCTCCTGATCGACATCAATAAAATCTCGATATAGCTTTTTGGCAACTAGCTGACCAATGGTTGTTTTCCCAACACCCATAAAGCCAATGAGAACAATATTCCGCTGTCTTACAGGGATTTCTCTATTGATTTTCATGATCGTGACACGTCCTCCTTACGACAAGGAATGCTACATAACGTTTCTATTATATGATAAATGGAGCGCGAAAAGATAGGCAATCTTAAAAATTGTGTTTGACGACGTAGCCGAGCTGTTCAGAAAGCCTTTGTGCCTGTTCTTTCACTTTTTGCTGCAGCTTGGGAATGACTTCTTCAGTAAACCGTTGGGTTGGACCAGATATGGATAAACAAGCCTTCACTTCCCCATGAATGTTAAAGACTGGTGCCGCTACTGCCGCAGATCCTACCTCTCGTTCATCGATGCTGCAAGAAGTATACGTGTCAAGAATATGTTTACATTCCTTTTGCCAGTCATCTCTCATCACATGATCAGCCTCAGACGCTAATACTTTTTGTTGAAATTCTTCACTTTGAAATGCCAATAATACCTTTCCGCCTGCACCTGCGTATAACGGCAGCTTCTCACCAACCTTGACAAGATGTCGAATCGATTGCAGCCCTTCCGCCTGTTCAATACAAACCCTGCTTGTTGCATCCAGTACATACAGGTTGACGGTTTCTTTTGTTTCATCACGAAGTGCGTACATGAGTGGTTTAGCCAGTTCTCTCAATTTAATGGACTTTCCTGCAATGTATCCAAGGAGATAAAGTCTTTGACCCAATCGGTATTTCATTGTGTCTGGATTCTTTTCCACAAAATGATTCATTTCAAGTGCCTTGAGCAGTCTCGTTGTAGTAGACATTGCTAAATTCATCTCTTTTGAAATTTCCGTTAGCGTCAGCTCTTGACGTTCTTCACTAAAACAATAAAGAATATCCAAAGCGCGCTGAACCGTACGCAGTCCTGATTCTTCTTTTGACTTCTTATCAGCCATGTTCACTTTCTCCTTTTCCCCTTTGATTTCTTATCGACATAAACGATCGATTTTGCTATAATCCATTTTAAACGTTCCACTAAAAGAAAACAAATTCCACCAGTCGGAATAAAAACGATTGGAGAGGTTTGATGGAGGAGATATTTGAATGTACCTGCTCGTTTTTACACTTCTTATTAGCCTATATATTGTTCATCAACTATTTCCCGCTCCCATACTCTCCTATTTTGTTGGTCTGCTGGCCGCTGCTTCGCTCATCATTTCTTTTAAGAAAGCAAGTGGGCTTTATTTGAAAACAGGTGCTATGTTTCTCATGATTGGCTTGTTCTTATTTTTCTTATCCGACGAGCCATTGCACACGTTTTTTCTTCACTTTCATTCCATGCTAGGCTTGCTTTCTCTATTTTTCATGCTGCCTTTTATTCATTCTCTCATACATGTTGGACATTTCGATACACAATTAAATAAACTGCTCACACTGCATACAACGAGCACAAACCAGCTTTATCGCAAGAGTTCATTTGTCACTCATATTCTTGGCATGTTTTTAAATATCGCGACGATCCCCTTACTATATACATCGCTCAAACCGTCGCTGGATTCCCTAAAAGAACAAGTGAGACAACATCTTTATACACGTAACCTTTTAAGGTCATATGCATTATGTTTAAGCTGGAGTCCTGTTGAAGTGCTCGTAAGCGTCACCATTGATGCAACCAAACTCAAATATTATCAAATCGCACCCGTTACTTTTGGTTTAATGGTCATCGTGCTGGCGACAGATTGGATGCTCTTCTCTCGTCAAAGCAAACGATTCCCAAACATCATTCAGTCCGCAGAAACAAACTCCAATCCTCGTCGAATTAAGCGAAAAACCCTTCAGCTTGCTTTCATGCTGCTGAGTTTTATGACAGCCGTCTCACTTGTCGATGCATGGATTGGGAAAGGCTATTTATTCGCTGTTGTGCTAACCATTATTCCATTTGCTCTATTATTCTCTTCTGTCATCAAAAAAAGAAAACAATATATCGCCGTCTCTGTCCCTCATTGGAAAGAAAGAACCCGTCAGCTCTCCAACTATATGTGTCTATTTTTAAGTGCTGGCTTCTTTGTCGATATGCTGCTTGCCACAAACAGTATGCAGCCGATTCAAGCATTTATTGTCAGTATATCAGACGATGCCATTTTGGTTTATTGTGTCATTGGGTTATATTTTCTGATCACCGCTCTTTGCGGTTTTCACCCGCTCGTCTCGCTTGCTTTGTTAGTCAGCATGATGGCACCTGTCATCCAAGAACTTCCTGCTCTTCCCATTGCCATCATGCTTATCGTTGCTGGAACATCAACTGTCATGTTTAGTCCTTTTAATGTTTCTGTCTCCCTGTTAGCTGATTTGATGAAGGTCAACCCTTACCGTATCACTCGCTGGAATATATGGTTTGCTGGCTTTTATATCAGCATGGGTATCGCATGTGCAACGATCATCACTATTATCTTTTATTCATAAAAAAGAGAACTCAACTTGGTTTGAGTTCTCTTTTACTTTCTCACTCTGGTTTTAATTGAATACGTTCAATTTTCCCTACGATAAAAATGTACGACAATGCCCCGCCTAATGCGACTAAACTGACGAATAAAATCCCTCCGTTGTAAGAACCTGTCGCCGACACGATGAATCCGATAATAAGCGGAGTGATGATCCCAGCTAAATTTGCAAAAAAGTTAAATACACCGCCAGCCAGACCAACCATTTCCCTTGGTGCCACTTCAGACAGCATCGTCCAAGAGATATTAGACAGTCCTTGTGCAAATGAAGCGATGGATAAAATGGTCAGCACAAGCGGAATATTCGTTGTAAAGTTCGCTAAAACAATGGTACTCGTCAGAAGCAAGCCAACCACTACCGGCAGCTTCCTCGCTACATTAACGGATACGCCCTTTTTAAGCAGCCAATCAGACACATAACCTCCAAACAATACCCCAAAGAATGCAGCAATATAAGGAAGAGAAGCCGCAAAACCTACCTTAAGAAATGCCATATTTTTCGCCTCTGCTAAATAGGTCGGAAACCATGTTAAAAAGAAAAAAAGTGTAGACGCTACAGAGAATTGGCCAATATAGAGCCCAATCAATTTACGGTATTTTAGAAGGGCGGCAAAGTCTGCCCATTTCAGCTTCCCCTGTGATGCTACTGTCAGTCCATCGCCTTGCCGAATCAATTCTAACTCCTCTTCATTCATCTTCGGATGCTCTTTCGGTTCGTGATAATACTTGTACCAAAAGAAAGCAAATATGATACCGAGCGCACCTGCCGTAATAAAGACGGTTCTCCAATCGAAAGTCGTCATGATCCAAAAAAGAAGAGGTGTCGCAAATGCAAGACCCACATACTCTCCAGCAGTATAAACACCTGTCGCAAAAGCCCGTTCCCGCCTTGGAAACCATGTGGTGACAATGCGGTTATTCGCAGGAAATGCGGGAGATTCTGTAATCCCAATAAACAAACGACAGCCGAATAAAAAGGCAAAGCTGTTCGCAAACGCCTGCAGGCCTGTGAAAATAGACCAAGTAATGAGTGATATCCCATACGTTACCTTTGAGCCAAATTTATCGAGAATAAAACCGCCTGGTATTTGCATCGCTGTATATGTCCAGCTAAATGCTGAAAAAATGAGGCCTAATAAGGCAGGATTTAATTGCAATGAAGATTGAATAGCAGGTGCAACAATAGATACACTGGCTCGATCAATATAATTAATGGCGGTAATAAAAAACAACAGAATCAATATGCCAAAACGGGCTTTCGTTGGCTTCATATAAGCGGGCCGCAATTCATTCCCCTTCAGTTCTGAATGCACTTTCATAACCATCCTCCTTTGTTTCCGCAGCGTGCGGTTCGGTTGAGCGCCTTAAATAACCCCTTTTTCCTCCAATTGTTTACACTCTTCTTCTGTTAAGCCAAGCATATTTGTTAAAATCTCATAATTATGTTCGCCTAAATCAGGTGCAATGTGCCGGATACTTCCGGGTGTTTTTTCAAACTTTGGAATGATCCCAGGCACCTTTACTTTTCCAAGACGGGGGTGATGCACCTCGACGATATTCTCTCGTGCTTTAAATTGCGGATGCTCGAAAATATCCTGAATACTTAAAATTGGGCTCACAGGAACGCCATGAGTATCTAGAATTTCTAATACGTCATCCCTTGTTTTCGACGCGATCCATTGAGAGACGATCGCATCCATCTCTTTGTTATGCTTCAGCCTAGATGCATTGACCGCGAATTTTTCATTCTCTAATAAATCTAATCGATTCATCGCCTCTGCCAATCGATTGAAGGTCGAATCCGTACTCGTCACAAGAACCAAATAATGCCCATCCTTTGTCACATAGGTGCCGGCAGGGCTTGAATGACCGCTTAACCCCGGTGAACGCTCACGCACCTTCCCAAGCTTGTCATATTCTGCAACCAAAAATTCTAACATACGAAACACAGATTCATAGAGGGCCAAATCCACCATTTGCCCAGTTCCTTCTGAATGTGTATCTCTGTAATACATCGCTGTCACAGTAGCAAACGCCACATATATGCCTGCAATATAATCTGTTAAAGAAAAGGAAGGACTGACTGGATGCCGGTCTGGAAACCCTTGAATATATGTAAATCCGCTAAACGCCGTCGCAGGTGTTCCAAATCCGGCCTTGTCCTTAAACGGACCCGTTTGTCCATAACCCGATACACGAATCATAATTAATTGAGGGTTGATTTCTTTTAATACGTCGTACCCTACGCCCCATTTTTCGAGAGTTCCAGGGCGAAAATTTTCAATCAACACATCGACCTGACCTGCAAGCTTTTTAAAAATGTCTTTTGCTTCGTCTTTGTGCAGATCCAGTGTTAGAGATTTCTTATTCCGTGAGAGACCTGACCATCTAAGTGGTTCACCTTCTGCAAAAGGGCCAACATGCCGCAGCGTATCGCCTTTACCAGGAATCTCGACTTTGATGACCTCTGCACCAAAATCCCCTAGAAGCACCGCGCCATAGGGGGCAGCGATCATCGTAGAGACGTCTAATATTTTCATTCCTTCGAGCGGTGTATTCATATTCATTGCTTGACTCCCTTTCATTCAAGTGATGAAGGGCTAAATAACTTTCTATTTTAGCCCTTGTCATCTTTCTGATTGACCCGGAAGACCCTGATGATTCAAAAGGAGGGCTTACCGGAGCAGTTTGTTAATCCTTCGGAAGCTGCCCTTGCGGTGTGTAAAGCCAAATCAGCCATAAAGGTTCATCTCCTGTATTTACATGCTGGTGCGAGACACCGTCTGGAATGAACATGAAATCATTTTGTTTAAAGGACTGCCTTTCTCCATCACAAATGACTTCGCCAGATCCTTTAATCACATAATCAAATTCCTCTGAACCTGGGTGATTGTGCACTGAACTTGCTTCTCCCGGTTCAAAAATGGTGAGACCTGCCATCATATGCTCTGACCCAACAGTATCTGGTGTAATGGTTTGAAATACCTTTCGAATCATATGCTCCTCTGGATGATCTAAACCTAACCATAATGGGTTCCCATCTTGAAACGGATTCAATACTTTAATTTTCATTGTTACTTCCTCCTCGTTATGTTTAATTCACGCTGACATGTGAGCGCTTTGAATTTGGTGAATAAATATCATTAATATTCCAATGTCCATCCGTAGGGACAGGATCATTTTTCATTGCTACATCGATGACGCAAGGCTCTTGAGATGCAATTGCTTCAGCTAAAGCTTCTTTGAATTCAGAAGCAGAGGTGATTTTAATCCCCTTCATCCCATAACCTCTTGCAATGGCAGCAAAATCCGGAGAATAGCTTTCTCCACCTTTTCTGAAAACAGTACCGTACGTCGTTTCATAGTGCGCCATTTGCAAGCCAGCTATTGTTCCAAACGCACTGTTATTCATCACAATCCACACAACAGGAATGTTCTCTTCAACGGCTGTTGCGAGAACGGATGGATTTTGACCGAATCCGCCGTCCCCAACGAGTGACACAACGACACGGTCAGGCTGGGCAATCTTTGCCCCAAGTGCGGCAGGTGCTCCAAATCCCATCGTTGCAAAGCCGCCTGGTGTTAGAATGGTCCCTGGCGTGAGCACAGGAAATTGCTGTCCGACCCCATTTTTATTCCAGCCAACATCTGTTGTAATAAAAGCATCTGGCGGTAATACTTCTCGCACTTCCTGCAAAATACGCTGCGGCTTCATTGGGAAGGATTCATCTTGAATGTTCTTCAGGTTGCTCGCCTGAAACTCCTTACGATATGCCGCAATTTCCTTTTTCAATTCAGGTCGATTTAGCACTTCTGGCAGTCTTTCTCTCGCCACTCGATTGAGTACAGTCAAGGCCTGCTTCAGATCAGCTACTGCTCCAATGTCAACAGGATAGTTACGTCCAATTTCATTCGGATCAATGTCAATATGAATGAGCTTGGTTGATGGGAAACGGAACGTATATTCTGATTCCCACGAACTCGCATCAGCTTCAGCAAAACGGGTGCCTAAAGCCAATATATAGTCCGCCGCTTTGCACTGATCATTGATAAATTTTGTCCCCCAAAATCCTGTCATTCCAAGGGTCATTGGGTGATCATCTGGCATGGCTCCTTTCCCCATCAAAGAATGGGCGACAGGGATACTTAGATGATCAGAGAATGCCTTTAATTCTTCAGCTGCGTCAGCTAGTAAAATGCCTCCCCCTACATATAAAAGCGGCCTTTCTGCCTGCAGCAATCGATCTAATATCCGATTGGCCGTTTGATCATCAATTGAAGGTTTTTCAATGGTCTGTGTATGATGGTTGATTTGTTCAAACAAGGACACATCTAGGTCTTTTGAGAACACATCCATTGGAACAGATATCAGCACTGGGCCAGGACGGCCGCTTTCAGCTAACTGAAATGCTTTTAATAAAATCTCTGGAAATAATTCTGGAATATCGACTCGCCATGCTCTTTTCACAAACGGCCGGTAAATTTCGTATTGAGAGGCATCGGAATGAAGATTGATCTCTTGATGTGGGTGCTTTCCGTAGTAATGACTCGGGACATCTCCTGCAATGACAACCATTGGAATGGAATCAAGTGCTGCATTCGCTACCCCTGTTGCCGCATTGGTGAGTCCAGGACCTAGATGACTGAGAACAACAGCTGTCTGTTTCTTTGCTCGCGCATAACCATCTGCTGCATGTGCCGCTATCTGTTCATGTCTGACATTTACAAATTGAATCGAGCTTTTTTCAAGCGCTGATAAAAAAGCAATATTCGTATGACCGCAGAGACCAAAAATATGCTCGACTCCCCGATTCTCTAAATACTGAATAACCTGTGTAGAAATATTCTTCTTCATGTTTCTCTCCTCTCACGGTGCAGCTATGAATCTGCTACTCACTTATTCTTTGAAAAACAATAGATAGAACGCTGTTCAAATCCTGTATTGCCACTTGCCCGGGAGCTGAGCTTTCTTTCCCTACAGCAAAGGTCATGACAGATCCAAAAAGTCCACCAACCATTCTTGTAAAAGCCCCATATTCCCCCATTGCCATCGAAATAACGGGAATCGACAGCTGCTTGTTCGCATGGCTGGTCGCAGAGAGCAGTGTTAATGCATCCTCATAGGAATGCGGCATCACTGCAATCTTTGCGATGTCGGCACCGACTGATTCTGCATTGACGAATAGCTGCACGAGACGATCCAACTCAGGGGTGCGCTGGAAATCGTGATACGACACAATTAAGGTGACCCCATTACTTTTAGCCGCCTGACTGACTTGCTGTAAATGTGTCACATCATGCATCAATTCATAATCAACGGCGTCCACAAGCTGTGTGGAACAAAGCTCGACAAGCAGAGAAACCTTCTCATTTTCTGAGAGTGATATACTTTCGCCGCCCTCCTTTTCAGAGCGGATGGTGAATAAAAATGGTATGCCCTTTGCCTTTTCTACCATTCCCTTAAGGGTTTCTATGACTTGTTCCTTGTCATGAAGGTGATGAAAAAAATCCGCCCGCCACTCTATCACATCAGGCTTCTTCTCAGTTAATACCTCGACCTCATGAAACAATTCTTCCTTTGTTTGCCCGATGAGCGGCGTACAAATCATTGGCTGACCGCCTGTCTGCACACTTTTTACCTTTTGCTGAAATGCATTCACATCCAAACGCCCCTTTCACAGACCCTGTGGAAGCACGATCATTTTGGTTTCGGTCATCTCCTCAATAGCGAAACGCGGACCTTCTCTTCCAAGACCACTTCGCTTAATTCCTCCATAAGGCCAATGATCCAGTCTAAAATTTGATGTCCCATTGATGACAACACCGCCAGTTTCAAGTTCTTTTGCTGCGTGTAACGCAACATCCAGCTGATTCGTAAAGATCCCTGCCTGCAAACCATATCGACTATCATTTGCTTCTTTAATTGCCTCCTCCAGCTCCGCATAAGGGAGAATGCTGACAACTGGGCCGAATACTTCCTCACAGACGACCTTGGCCTGTTTCGGAGGGTTCAGCAAAATAGCCGGTGTGATGCTCGCTCCATTTCTTTTTCCCCCACATAAAAGCTGTGCCCCCATACTCTCTGCCTCTTGTATCCATGTCTCAACACGCTGCGCGGCCTGTGCATCGACCATACAGCCGATATCACTCTCACTGGACAGCGGATCTCCAACGACAAGCTGCTCTACTTTTTGTTTTAATACCTCAGTAAAAGACGGCATTATTTCCTGGTGGACATAAATTCTTTGAACAGAAATACAGCTTTGACCAGAATTACTAAAGCCTGTCTTGGCACAAAGGGATGCGGCTTGTTCAATATCAGCATCGTGATGAACAATCGTCGCGCCATTCCCTCCGAGTTCGAGCAATACTTTTTTTAATCCCGCAGAGGTTGTAATATGCTCTCCTCCGGCAGCCCCACCGGTAAAAGAGATGAGATTCGTTCTTTCATCAGTGACTAACTGTTTCCCAGCCTCGACCCCGCCAATCACAAGCTGCAAACTTGCCTCAGGGAACCCTGCATCGAGAAGGAGTTTGACAAACGCTGTAGCAACAGCTGATGTTTGCGGTGCAGGCTTCAAAATAATGACATTCCCTCCCGCAAAAGCTGGACCAACTTTGTGACAAATTAAGTTGAGCGGTGCATTAAAAGGAGTAATCGCCAGCACAACTCCGACTGGTATTTTAAATGTCATGGCCATTGCTCCCTGCCCACGTGATGATACATTGCCTGGAATGGTCTCACCTACTAATCGATTCGCTTCTTCCGCCGACTGCGCTAGCGTCTCGATTGATCGTGAAACTTCATCTCTTGTATTTTTAAGCGGTTTGCCTAATTCTAACGAAATCAGTTTTGCGAAATGGTCTTTTTGTTCTTCAAGCAAGGTGGCTGCTTTCGTTAGAAGCTTTGAGCGTTCGATTGCCGATATTCCCGCTATTTGTTTTTTAGCATGCTGCGCAATAGAAAGTGCCTGTTCTATGTCTTCTGATGAGGCGAGATATGATGTACCGATCCTTTCTCCTGAGTAAGGATTGATGATATCTGTTTTCACACGATCGGTATCCATCCACTCGCCGTTTATATATGATAACGCTTTCAAACTGCTCAAATTTTCTCTCCCTCCTTCAAGTGCCGCGTTCCATGTCCTGCATACCGAACCAATCTTTCTTCGTTTGGACAAGGTCCCTTCACGAGGGCTCCCTTTGTCAGCTCCTCATATGCATGCGCCACGATGCCCATTCCTCTGGATAAGGAAAAAATGCCTTTTGCTGCTTCTGCTGGAATGTTTAATTCACATTGGATTGCAGCAGATACACCGTCTATATTCATCGTGATTTTCTTCCCTTTCAGGTGTTCAAGCTCATGTCTAATCGCTTCGGCTAACCGTAAATATATCCCACTGATAAGACCTTGCTGGACATATGTGTGACTTAGCTCATATAGACGTCTAACCCTCGGATCATCATCATGAAGCTGATGGCCGATCCCCGGGATTTTTTCCTTGCGAGTTAACCATGTGTGACATACTTGCTTGGCCGCAGACTGTATATCCTTTTGATCATCGTAGATCGCTTTGGCTTCGTATAACATACGCATGGCCTTCTCTCCGGCTCCGCCATGAATATCACCTAATAAATTCACCCCTGTTGCAACAGAGGAATTAAACGAAATGCCGCAAGTCACCGCCATTCTGGCAGCTGCAATAGATGGCGCTCTTGGTCCATGGTCCGCGCCTGCGACAAGAACACTTTCAAAAAGAGCTGCTTTTGAATCATCCAATAATTCACCAACAAGCAGTAAATAAAGCATTTGTGGATACGACAGTTCGCCAATCAGTTCTTCAATCGGATAACCTCGAAGTTCAATTGAATTTTTTTGAATATGACTAATCTCAGTTTCCCACCAAGCGCCTCCCTCTTTGTAGATTTCCAGTGCACTTCGATTTTTCATTGTGTCAATCATTCCTTTAGCTTCTTATTTGGAGGTGAACCACCCCTTTATTCCATTCAGTGGAATCTAATTTCACTTTTCGGAATGTGGTTTCATTGTAAGCGTATTCTTTTTCTTCGTCAATCGTTTTTTCTGAAAATACTGTAAATAGCAGTGAAATTAAGTGAATCGAACTAATTATGATTGTTTTTTTTGATCAAAAAAATCTTTATTTAGTTAAATGGACTTGAGTAGATCGTTCTACTAATTTAATGAATTTTTGGTTATTTTGTCAAACCCATTTAAAAATTCAACATAAAAAAACCTCTCCGTCTACTGGAGAGGTCGCTTTTTTATTTCCACCAGTCATCAAACATGGAAGCGGGTACTTGGCGTTTATGCTCTGATTGAACATAGCGCTTTTCAATCGCTTCTGCTGCTTGTTCTGACACGGGCTTACCTTCTAAGTAATCATCAATTTCATTGTACGTAATGCCTAGTTCTGTTTCATCCGTTTGCTGAGGTTTGTCATCAAGCAGATCGGCTGTCGGTTTCTTTAAGTATAGGCGCTCTGGTGCTTGCAGCGCTTCTAGCAGTGTCCGGCCTTGGCGTTTCGTCAGACCTGTGAGCGGGAGAACGTCTGCACCGCCGTCACCATATTTCGTGAAAAACCCAGTGACTGCTTCGGCTGCATGATCTGTACCAATGACAAGTAATCCTTCTTCTCCTCCGACAGCATATTGCGCGATCATTCGCATGCGTGCTTTGACATTCCCTTTATTAAAGTCAGACAACGGTCCGCCTGTGTCTTTTTGATATTGTTCACTGAATGCCGTCACGGCAGGCGCAATATCATATTTCCACGACTTGTCCGGCTGAATAAATGATAAAGCGAGCTGGGCATCATCTTCATCCTGCTGCACGCCATGCGGGAGACGAACCGCAATAAAGACTGCCTCTTCCTTTCCTTCTTGACGCAGTTCAGATGCAGCGAGCTGTGCAAGACGGCCAGCGAGCGTTGAATCCTGTCCGCCGCTAATCCCGAGAACGAATCCTTTCGCGCCGGTTTTTTTCAAGTAGTCCTTTAAAAATCCAACCCGTTTTTCGATCTCCTGCTTCGGGTCAATTGAGGGCTGCACATGCAACTCTTGGCTGATCTTTTTTTGCAAACTCATACACTTTTCCTCCTAAGCATCCTCTACATGAAGAGAACAGGTTTTACTCTAAATTCATTGATTTGACAACGTTTTTTGAATCTTCATTATACCATGTTTTCAGGAAGAACATTTTGTAAGACGTTCCCCTATTTCATCAATGATCAAACATTCACAAATGAAAAAGACCCCGTCTATACGGACTTGCCTTTTTTTCAATCAATTTCTACCCGTATAGATGTACAGCTTGCGCCATTACACTTCCCAATATCAGCAGGGCATGCGGATACGGCCACAATGAGATCCATTTCGGCTCGCAGACGAATGTAATCACCAGGAAGCGATTTTGGCTGCTCCACAGACAGCTTTCCTTTTTCATCAATGACTGTATTCATAAAGGCATTAAAAGGATAGTACATATCCTCCTTCGGAATCCCAAATGATTCGAAGGCAGTCCTTAAATTATCGTAGCATGTATGCATGACCTCTAAATGCGTCCGTCCGTATAAAAGCTGGTACATTTCTTGCCGGCAGGCGGGCATATATAAATCATGGCACCCGACTGTATCTTCAATGACCGTAAACATCGGTTTGTATAAATTAGAATAGAGCTTATCGCCTTTTTTCACTTTGGACGAAAATAGGCTGTCCATTGTCGCGCCTTGGTCAAATTTTTCATAAAAATCCTTTTCGTGATAGGCCATGACATCTGCTACTTGCTGGCCTTCAACATCAACCACCCGCATACATTGGCCTTTTCCTAAACGAAAGCCATGTCCATCCTTTGGTAAAATCACGTATTCTCCGTTCAACACCTGCACTCCTTTCCTTGACAGTATGCCCAAAACGTCCCCTTGATCATGTATAAAAAAAGGAGCCGGTCACAAGCTAATGTCATTGAAACAGAAAGGTGTTGCACATGCATTGAAAGAAGAACAATCTTTATCTTGGTGGCAGCTTTCTCTCATCGGAGTAGGCTGTACAATTGGCACCGGTTTCTTCCTTGGTTCCAGCATCGCCATTACAAAGTCCGGTTATTCCGTCTGCATCTCTTTTTTGCTTGCTGCGATCGGAACCTATCTTGTCTTTAAGCATTTGGCTGCAATGACAGCCGATAATCCTGATAAAGGGTCATTTTGTTCCTATGCTCGTAAAGCATATGGACGCTGGGCAGGGTTTAGCAATGGCTGGGTGTATTGGTTTGCAGAAATGCTGATTACAGGAAGTCAGTTAACAGCAATTTCTCTTTTTACCCGCCACTGGTTTCCATCTGTTCCGCTTTGGGTGTTTTCTGCGATTTATTCCGCTCTTGCTCTACTCGTGATTATCATAGGGCTTTCTTCTTTTCAAAAGACAGAAAATGTCCTTGCGGTACTGAAGACAGCGGCGATTTTTCTATTTATGATCCTTGCTGTGCTTGTGTTATTCGGTATTCTGACAGATCATAAACCAACCCTTCACCTCCCAAACAAAGATCACGAATGGATGCCGCTCGGTCCGCTTGGTCTTTGGAATGGATTGATTTACGCGTTTTATGCATTTGGGGGAATAGAAGTCATGGGGCTGATGGCGGTTCATTTAAAGGACCCGAAGGATGCAGCAAAGTCTGGACGCGTCATGCTGATCATTCTAGCGGTGATCTATATCGTCTCAATTGGACTTGCTCTCTTGCTTGTACCAGTGACAGCCTTTAATGAGAACAGCAGTCCCTTTATTACATCATTAGAGCCATTTCATTTATCGATCTTTCTTCATATCTTTAATGGCATTTTCATTATTGCCGGCTTTTCGACATTGGTTGCCTCACTCTATGCAGTCACGACGCTGCTTGGCACGATGTCGGAGCATCAAGATGCACCTGCTTGTTTTAAACAAAAAGACCCATCTCATGTCAGATGGTCTTCAATTATCTTAACTGCTGCTGGATTAATTGTCTCGATTTTGCTTGCGCTCTTTTTGTCCAAACACATCTACGAGCATCTCACAACAGCAGCCGGCCTTACCCTTCTGTACACATGGGTATTCATTCTATTCTCAAGTAAAAAGCTATCAAAGCCATCCACTCGCCAAACGTGCGAAATGATTCTTGCACTGCTCCTGATTGGAGCCGCCGTTTCAGGCACATTAACTGAGGCAAGCGGAAGACCTGGCTTTTTTATCAGTCTTGGGATCATTGCAGTGATTGCCATCATGGTGCTATTTATGAGGAAAAAGTGGAAGCAGCAGGATCAGACCGCATCATAATTTCATCATGTTTTTTAATGCAGTAAATGGACATTTGGCGGAGGCTGGTTTCTCCGCCTCATCATCTGAGAGGAAATATTGTTTCCATTCCAGATTTTTCTGATCACCATACCACTTTAACGCTGGATGAACATCTACTTGATCATATGCCTTGAGCCTTTTCCGAACAAGTTTGCTCATTTTTTGCCCGAATGTGGTGGATCCGTTCATCTTCTCAAACACCCATCTTGGTTGAAATGCCCACATCACATAAGGAAAGTGACGACTTTTTCTGAGTTTGTGAGCCGGTGTTGCGCATAAAATAAAATAGGGTTCCCCATGAAAACAAAATTCCCATTCATGATTCTCAGGATCTGTCGGAATGTCCTTTGGCCATTTCATTTCATCCTTTTCATGCAATTGCTGAACGAGCGACCAAAACTGTTCCTCATACTCTTCGAGCGAATATTCCCTCAAATCCTGCGGTGTCTCAAAAAAGCAAACAAATGAGGCATATTGACCCGTTTCTTTCGAACAACTTTGATATTCTCTCAAGAGCTGGGCCAATTCATCAACCGCATCCTCTTCCCTCGGGTCACCAACAAACCCATACCGTAAATGATCAAGAAAAAACCCCTGTCTTCCGGGTACACATGGGAATGTATCTGCCTCATCCCCTACCATCTCTCCAAATTGCGTAAAAGCGTCCTGCTTCCATTCTTCTAGAGATCGTAGATTTTGATCAAGACAACTTTTTGCATACAACTGGGCCATTTCCTTCCACCTCGTTTTAGCGTCTTCTCCATAGCCTATGAGAAAAAAAGGCTGTGGTGACTGTCCTGAAACGACTTTCCTTGCGCATTCCAGAGGTGGATGTTCTCGTTCAAATAAATTGAGGTGTGTGTCTTTCACCCCATTCTGCTTCTTTTAATAGAGCACTTTTTTATCATCCCTATGATCGGTTCTTCATCAAAAAGACAGAATCGAGCACCCAATAAATGAAGGCTGAGCAAAAGCTAAACAGATAGACTTTGTAGCTAATGAACACGACCAGTCCATAATCAATCCATAACGCTAACGCAGAACAAACCACCCACGCCGCAAGAAAATAAATAAGTAAGTCTCGACCTCGAAACCTTCTAGGATGCCGGTGTAAAACAAGCTGAATCGGTGTAGCAAACACCACATAAGCGATCAAAATGAGCAGACTCGTCATCTCCACATAACCAAAGCCTACTTCAGTCGGGATAAATAGAATGGTATATACGAATGTTGCTATGATGACTGATAAGATCAGCATGCACACATAGTTGAAAACTGGAAGAAAAATACGCATGGCAAAGCTCCTTAAATCCATTTTATATCTCACCATTATTCAAGAATGTGTTATGTCTGTCAATCCTTACAAAAAAACAGACTGAATGTATCAGTCTGTTTTAGATTGTTGACAAAGGGCTAAAATGATCTTTATTTTAGCCCTTTGTCTTCTTTTCAGCGTGATAGAAAACCTTTGAAGTCTAGGAAGGACGAGTACCGGAGTGGAGCGAATTGAAGATTCGTGAGCACCGGCACGCAGGACTGACACCGAATGCGAGGGTTTGTCTACACGCTGAAACAGACTGAATGTATCAGTCTGTTTTTCCTACCCAATCAATGCCAGGATCCCTTGATAACCAAAATAGACGCCGAAACCAAGTAAAGATAAGCCTGCAAGCACGGATAAGCCATGTAAGACACGTTCACTTAAATAACGCCGAAACGAACTAGCAAGCAGTGCCATACTGAAATCCCAAATCAGCATGCCGATAAAAATAGCCATACTATACATGAGCAATTGGGATGTCCCATACTTTTCGATCGTATTGGCCAAAATACTGCCATAGATGCCAAGCCAAAATAAAATACTGAGCGGATTGGAAAGAGAAATGAAAAACCCCGTCATAAATGACTGACCCACCGAAGTGTTTCCTCCATCCTTTTTCGGACTCTCCTGCAAATTGATTTTACGCAGGCTCTCAATGCCGGTATAGGTCAGAACAAAAAAGCCGAACAGCCACAAAAAGGTTTTCACAAGAGGTGCGGTCAAAAGCTGGGCGACACCAAAATAGATGAGGAGCATATAGACAATATCCGCAGCCATGGCCCCCACACCAAAAATCCACGCGTGCCAAAATCCACTTTTAATCCCTCTGTCGATTTGAGCTGCATTGACTGGCCCAACAGGCGCTGAAAGTGACAACCCTAAAAAGATATAACCAAAAAACACCGCCACATAGACGTCCTCCTTTTGATGCTGACTTGTACATATTATTCAAACGTTCTATGGTTTAGTACAAGTCCTTTGTCATCTTTTCAGGCGGACTCAAGGGAGCATCGGGTATTGCTTATCGATCGGCTTTCAGCGCCGATTGTTGCGGCAGGACCGTTTCCTTTTTCGTAGCACGTTTCATTTGAATCGCAGCTGCAAACAGAAGAACAGCTAAGAAGGCGAAAACAAAGACGGCACTTGCTGCTCCTGCCCATTCAAGACTAAAGCCGATCAAGAAGGACAAGCAGGCTCCGCCTAAACTTGCGGCTGCAATAAAGTAACTCGTCGCCTCGTCGATCGCATTTTCAATCATTAATGCAGATGCAGTCAGTGCGATTGGGAACATACCAGCTGCACACAGACCGATGAAAAAGATGAGAAGCAGCTGCGCGGCGATGTGGGTTGTCAGGGCAAATACAACGAGCAGCAGAATCATGAGTGCTGCGCTTAGCTTTAAAAAACGCAGCGGGTGCAACTTATCAGCTTTTCTCGCAATGACAGTTCTGCCAATGACGATCGCTGTCCAAAAGGTAGAGACCGCAAAGAGACCCCAATTGTCTCCCCCCTTCTCCAGCATGATCGACGGCAAAAAGTTCGCAAAGTTCGTTTCAATTCCTGCGTAGAAAAAGGCAAAGCAAATCATGATCACCACAATGATTCGATTGTTTCGATCAACAAGTAAGGACGGTTTTCTTACCCCATTGGAAGGAGCAGTCATCTGTCCACTAGGCAATTTGTTCATGAAGGCAAGCCAGAGCATAAGAAAGAATGTCAGTGCACCGACTTGAAATAAAAACACATAGTGCCACGTCTGTTCATTGACAGTCAGTAAAATCACAAGCGGAAATAACAGTGCTCCTAACCCAAAGAAGACCTCCATGATGCTGATTCGCTTCGCACTGTTTGCCATCGAAATCACATACGCTCCGGCTGTTGTCTCAAGACTGCCTGCCCCGCTCCCAAGAAAAAAACCTGCCAGCACAAGTGTTGACCAGCCAGGAACCAAAAGCCCAAGCAGAAGTGACCCGATCATCAGCAAAAGACCCATGGTCAGAACAGCGCCGTAGCCTTTTTTCCTCACAAGGATGGGGGATAACAGAACCCCTGTCAAAAAACCAATAAACTGAAAAAAGATTAAAGAAGATAATTCCCCAGGACCCTTATCGTAACTAGACAGTAAATAAGGAGTTAAGCTGCCAAAAAACACATGAATGGTCCCAATAAAAAAATAAAAGACACAGCCAAAATAAAATACTTTTTTCATCTTTTCACTTCCTCTAAAAAGGAGCGGAGTTTTGACATCCTCCGCTCCACCTCTTTAATATGTCTGGGCAGACTCGACAGCCTCTTCCCTCTCGAAGCACGTATTAAGCGCTGCTTGCGCGCGATACCCGTCTACAAAATCAGCGACTTTCATATGAGATGGATATGGATCTGTATTCACCCAGTGCATCAGCTGATCACGGAACGTATCAGACCATCCGTAAAATTCGTTTGGCGGATCTGTCAGCAAGGTTTGCGGCATTTGATGACGCTCCACACACAAGCCATCGCTGATCTCGTATTCGTTTTTCATGTTCGTATGGTATTTGAATACCTTGTCATGACCAACGACTTCAACACTAAATCCGCATTCCTCAGGCTGCGTGCTTTTGGATGTGACCAAGTGAAAGAACACTTGATTCTCCATCTGACCGAAAATTTCGGTATGATCATCCACCTGTACCTTTTTCTCTTCCTTTTCCTTTACATGCGTCAGCATCTTGGTATTTAAGGAGTCTTTCTTCATGTCACTGCCAAATAAGTACCAAAGCATATCAATTAAATGAATGCCAAGATCTCCTAATGCACCGCTCGTACGCAGACTCTCCCCGCTGTCTCTCCATGAAAATGTCTTTCTTCTGAGGGCACTGTTTTTCTTAAAATGAGTCCTGACAGTTAAAATCCGACCTAATTCACCATTGGCAATCAAATTCTTCAAAATATTCACAAAGGATAAGTAACGATAGTTAAAGCCCATACTGGCTTGAACCTGGAACTGTTTGGCTGTCTCCACCATTTCCTTCGCTTCCTTCAGCGACACAGCCATCGGCTTTTCACATAAAATGGGCTGTCCTGCTCTTAGTGCCTGAAGGGCATGGTCTTTGTGACAAAAATTAGGGGAGGCAATGATCAACCCATCAGATGCATCTGCTAAAGTTTCGATACTTGAATACACGCGTCCGCCATACTGTTTAATGAATCCCTGTGCAACTGACTCGTGTAAATCATAAACACCTGATAACTCTGCACCTTTGATCGTTGATAATGCCCTTGCATGTGCTTTTGCAATATTCCCTGCTCCAACAATTCCAATTTTCTTCATGAATGTGCCTCCTCATGTTTATACATCACTGTTTTCAGTGTTTCATAGATTCCTTTTGCATACCCATGATGACAAATTTGATGATGGTGCCGCTTGGCTTCGGCCGTCGCATTTTGGACGAGAAAACCGTGCGTGACGGATTGAAGCATCCGCAAATCGTTCCCACTATCTCCAAAGGCAAAGCCTTGATCTTTCGATAAATCATATTGGTTCAGCATAAAGCGGACAATTTCATCCTTCCCTGTGCCGACTGGTAAAAAATCGACATCATAGCAATCCGCAGGGTCTCCTGCGAGCGGATTGCATTTGTTGATGTTGACCGCCACCCCGCGCTCTTTGGCAAGTGTTTGGATGAATGATAGATGATGAAGATCTGTCCGTTCATCCTGCTCCTGATAATAGAAATTCTTCTTATACCCTGAGCTGCCCAGCTGCGTTTGCGGTCTGAGATGAATTCCCTTTTCATGTATGGTTTCGAGGATGTCTTCAATTTTTTCATCTGAGAAGCCCTGTGCATCCAGCCGCTTCATCCACTCCGCATCTGGCTGTCCAAAACGAGCATCCGATGTATACACAATCTCAGTCCCTAAGTTCGACGCAATAAAATGCGGGAATTGATAAAAACCGCCTGTTTCCATTTTACTTGTGACAGAATCGAGGCTACTTCCCGTGACCCAGCCAAGCATGAGCTGTCCTGCTTCACTCTTTTCTGCCACAAAGGCTTCCAGCCGCTTGACATCCTCTCTCTGCTCCTCTGTCATTTCGTGAGAATAATAGGTTTCATCAAAGTCACAGAAGACGATCCACTTCGGATTATCCGGCTGATTCAGCAGCTTTTTATTGAATGGAAGACTTGATAACATGATGAACCCCCTCGATGACCTTCTCCTGATCTTGCAGCGGCATGCCTGGATACAGCGGCAAGTGAAGTAATTCCTGTGCTGCTTTTTCCGTTTGTGGAAGTGTCGTTTGTTTATACTTTTGAGAAACAAGATTTGTTTGATGCTGATGCGATAGAATCGGGTAATAAACATCCGTTTCTATGCCCATTTTCAGCAATCTCGTTGCAAGCTCATCTCGCCCTCCCTTCAGCACTCTAATCGGGAACAGATGCCAGACGTGATCATCCGTTAGCTTCGGAAGCTTCAAGTATCCTTCTTCCTCAAGCGTTTGTAGCTGGTCAATGTATCGCTTTGCTAAGTAGAAACGTTTAAAGTTTTGTAATCCTAAATACTTCATACGTTCGAGTCCGATCGCTGCCTGCAAATTATCAATTTTCGAATTAAAGCCATAGTCACTGCGTTTGACATTTTTCTTTCCTACTTCAAAGCCGTGATAGCTGATCTCCATGCATTTTTCCGCTAAGGCTTCATCATTTGTCGCGATGGCTCCGGCCTTGCCGCAGACACCAAGATTTTTGTATGGATTAAAGCTGAGAACAAGCCCATCTCCATATGCTCCAAGGCCAGTGCTGCCAATTGCCTGACAGCCATCTTCAATGATTTTCAGCCCATGCTTTTTCGCAATCGCCGAAATGGCCTTCATATCCGCTTGTTTTCCATATAAATGAACCGGAAGAATGCATGCCGTTTGATCTGTGATATGCTTCTCTATTTCACTCGGTGCCAAGCAGTAAGTATCTGGATCAATATCGGCATAGACTGGAACAGCCCCAATTGCAAGCACTGCATTTTCTGTTGCAGCAAAGCTATTCGCTGGCAAAATGACCTCATCTCCTGGAGTGACACCTGCTGATATAAGGCTGATCATTAGGGCATCTGTTCCACTTGACGTGGCAATGACATATTTCTTCCCTAAGTACTCAGCGAGCTGCTTTTCAAACGCCGGGATATATGGCCCTGAAGTAAAACGGCCAGAACTCAATACTTCTTTCAGCACCTGCATAATGTCATCGATCTCATCCTCTGAAATCAGTTTATCGACTGGCAGGAACGGTATCTTTTTTTCCTTATTTTGTTTATAATGGAAGAGAATTTTTTCCAATCCTGTGTGCCCTATATCTTGCTCGAGGAACGTCACCAGCTTTTCATTTGCTAGGTGCTTCTCAACTGAATCAGACTTTACTTGAACACCTTGATTGATCATATCCAGCAAAGGAAGATAATCCTTGCTTTTACCTGATATCTTCGTCAATATTTGCATTCCATTCCCTCCAATTAATCAATTCCATTTGTTAATATTTAACTTGTTTCACATTGTAAATGATGTTATCGATTTCAGAACAATAACTTTGTGTAAAGGATTTGTTAATATGTGTACAATTTATGAAATTGCCAAACGCTGCGGGGTTTCAACCACCACCGTTTCCAGAGTGCTGAATCATCATCCATATGTGTCAGAGGAAAAGCGCCAGCTCATTTTACAGGTGATGAAAGAAATGGAATATACACCGAGTTCAGCGGCTCGCACCCTTCGTTCACATCAGACAAAAACCATTGCTGTGTCTGTCCCGGCTGTGGACCATCCTTTTTTTGCACAATTCATTAAAGGAATTTCAAAAGAAGCACTGGATCAAGGCTATAAAGCCATCGTGCTTCAGACGTTTTATCAGGAATCATTAGAGCTTGAAGGGCTTCAATTATTAAAAAGAAGAGAAGTAGATGGGGTCATATTAGGGGCATTAGAAAATCCGTGGGAAAAGATCGAGCCATTTTTAACGAACGGCCCTATTGTCATGGCGAATGAATATCATCAAACAGCAGACATCCCGATTATTGGATACGATGAGCGGGAAGCTGCCTATAAAGCAGTTGACTACTTGATTCAGTCGGGGCGGAAATCGATAGGGTTTTGCTTTGATACAGAAAGCAGTGAAGCACAGAAACAAAGGAAACAGGGCTATCTCGATGCTCTTTCTGCACACGGCTTGCCGCTGCATGACGATTGGCTGTTCGGCGAGGCCTTCACCATTGAAGACGGTTTTCGCTTAATGGATGTCATCCATGACATGAAGAATGCACCTGATGCCATTTTCACCGGTAATGATCAAGTCGCAGCAGGACTCATTAAACAGGCCATTTCATATGGTTATCAAATTCCTCAGGATCTAGCGGTGATTGGCTATGACAATCAAGACATTTGCGAGGTGACGGCTCCAACGATCACCACAATCGACATCCCGATCGTAGAGCTTGGCCAGCGGTCTGTGCAGCAAATAATCGAGATCCTGCAAGACCAAAAACCATTACAGCGTGAACATATCCAGCTGCCTACCCGGCTCGTGACAAGGGAATCGACATAAACAAAAAAGACTAAGAGCTGTCTCAGTCTTTTTTGGTGACAAAGGGCTAAAATGATCTTTATTTTAGCCCTTTGTTTTCCTTTTTTCAGCGTGATAGAAAACCTTTGCAGTCTAGGAAGGACGAGCAACGGAGCGGAGCGAATTTGACATTCGTGAGCACCGGAGCACAGGCCTGACAAAGAATGCGAAGGTTTGTCTACACGCTGTGACTGAGAGCTGTCTCAGTCTTTTTTTAAACCTATATAAATTGAGCAAGAATGAATGTCCATATACACACTATGCCGAGCAGGATGAAGCTGTACTTCACAGTCTTTTGGAAGAGCTCAGATTCTTTACCTGTTTCTCCAACTGCTGCTGTAGCAATGGCGATAGATTGTGGAGAAATTAATTTCGCCATGACCCCGCCTGTTGTATTTGCTCCGATTAACAAACCTGCTTGTGAGCCGATTTGAGAAGCAGTGACCGCTTGAAGGTTACCGAATAAGGCGTTGTTACTCACGACAGATCCTGTAATAAACACCCCGATCCAGCCAAGCACTGGGCTGACAAGCGGGAACAAATCGCCTGTTTTGGCAAGTGCAAGCCCAATGGCTGAACTTAGTCCGGCGAAGTTCGCCAAGTTGGCAAAGCCCATGACAAAACAAATAGTGAGAACTGGCACCCAAAGCTCTTTCACTGATGCTTTTAAGCAAGCAGCGCCTTCTGTTAATGTAATATGTCTGCTAAACAAACCTGTCAGCATCACCGCAATCAGAATGGCAGTACCCGTTGCACTGATCACATCAATTTTAAAGATCGCATCAATAGGTGTTGCTGTTTGTGCAATTGGTGGTAATTTCACAATTTGCTGATGCAAAAATGGCATTTTTACTAAAATGGTTGTCCAGTTGAGCGGGCCTCCTACAGCAAACAATGCTTTAAATGCTGGTAGACTCCATACCGTAATCACGGCAGTTAAAATATAGAATGGAGACCATGCTTTCAGCACTTCAACGCCGCGATACGTTTGTTTCTGTTCAATGTCTGGTGCCCCTTCTTCACGATAAATATGTTTCGGCTGCCATTTTCGAAGAAATAAAGCCAAAATCCCCATACTTGCTAAAGCTGAAATAATATTGGCAAGCTCAGGACCCATTGTCACCATTGTGACAGCTTGCAAAATGGCATAGCTTCCACTCACAACAAGCAAGGCAGGGAGCGTTTCTTTAATCCCTTTGAATCCGTCCACAATGAGAATGAGTAGGAACGGAATACAGAATGAAATAAACGGAATCGTAAACACAAGGGTTTGAGATAATGCAAGCGGCGTCATATTGCCCATTTGCGCCCCTGTAATGACTGGGATACCCACAGCACCAAATGCGCCAGACGCAGCATTGGCAATTAAGCAGAGCATCGCAGCTTTCAGCGGTTTAAACCCAAGCTCTGTTAAGAGAGCGGCACTAATCGCAATCGGTACACCAAACCCAGCGGCTCCCTCTAAAAATGCGTTAAAACTAAAACCAATTAATAAGAGCTGAAGACGTTGATCTTGAGAGATTCCTGCAATACTAGAACGAATAACATCGAATTTACCAGATTTCACAGCAATTTTATAGAGCCACACCGCCATGATGACGATATATCCAATAGGCCACAGCCCATTAGATATACCGAGCAGCACAGCAGATAATGCTTTTTCAATTGGCATATGAAAGAAGAAAACCGCTGTTACAAAACTGACGATTAAGGTAAAACAAGCGGCTAAAACACCTTTTAACTTAAATACGGTTAATGCAAGTAGGAAAAACAAAATTGGAAGCATTGCTACCAATGCACTCACGAACTCATTACCAAACGGATTATATATTTGCTGCCACATAGTGATTCATCCTTTTCTGCTCAGATAGGTTGCTTTTGATTAAAAATGAGGAGCCAAAATCTCTTTTAACACATTCACACTGTGCGCGAATTGTTCTTTTTCTGTATCATTCAGTGCAAGCTCTATCACTTCTGTTGCGCCATTTCGATTCACAAGGGCAGGTACACCAATGTAGACATCTTCTGCTCCGTACTCTCCATCTAAGTAAGTGCTGACAGTCAAAATACTGTTTTCATTGTGCAGAATCGCTCTTGTTATGCGGGCCAAACTCATCGCTACGCCGTAGTAAGTAGCGCCTTTTTTCTCAATGATTTGATAAGCGGCATGACGGACATTTTCCATCATCTCATCTAAATCTTCTTGTTTGTATTGATCATTTTTCTTCATTAATTCTGTAATCGGTACACTTCCGATATTCGCATGACTCCAAACAGCAAGCTCTGTATCCCCATGCTCTCCAATGATGTACGCATGCACATTGTGTGCCGCTGCGTCAAAGTACTCACTAAGCATGTATCTAAATCTTGCAGTATCAAGTGTAGTTCCACTGCCGATCACTCGTTCTTTTGGCAGTCCACTGAATTTCCAAGTCGCATATGTTAAAATATCAACAGGGTTTGTGGCGACTAAGAAAATACCATCGAATCCACTTTTCATCACATTGTCTACAATGCCTTTAAATATATTTAAGTTTTTTTCAACAAGGTCAAGTCTCGTTTCACCTGGCTTTTGGTTCGCTCCAGCACAGATACACACAATGTCCGCATCCTTACAATCCTCATAATCTCCATACCATGTGTTCACCGGATGCGGAGCAAATGCTTTCCCGTGGTTTAAATCCATGACGTCACCCATTGCTTTATCTTGATTCAAATCGATGACAACCAATTCATCTGTGATCACTTGATTTATTAATGTAAAGGCATAACTGCTACCTACAAAACCTGCTCCAATAAGTGCTACTTTGTTTACTTTTTCGTTTGTCATTTATCTCATCCTCCTGAGTAAAACTAGGTTGTTTTCTGTATGTGAAGTATTTCACATTCTTATTGTGCAACACTTCACAAACTTTTTCAAGGGGGTTTCTGAAAAAAAATATGTTGCGAATTTGTGAACACACTTATTGTGCTTTCAAAGCGCTGTCTCCATGCATATTTCCACAAGAAAAAAGCTGCCAAGCCATTGTCAGCAGCTTTATACATGTTAATAAGGTCCCCAATTGATCATCACGCCGATGCAAATAAAGACAAGGCCAATGACAAACCAAATGAGCGCAAGCGGCACCATAAAACGAAGCCACTTCACATAAGGAATACCACTTGCAGCAAGCACAGCCATGAGCACACCTGACGTCGGATTGATACAGTTAACCACCCCTTCACCAAGCATCACCGCTTCTACAGCGACCTGTCTTGTGATGCCCATTAAGTCAGCCAGCGGCGCAAGAATTGGAATAAAGACAACCGCTTCTCCTGATCCTGATGAAATCAAAAAGTGAAGAAGTGCACTCGCAATATACATCCCGATCGCACCAGCAATTGGACTAAATCCTGTCAGCATACTCGCCAAGCCATTAACCACAGTATCAAGCAGCTTACCGTTTTCCAAAATGACAGAAATGCAGCGTGCCATTCCAACAATGAGTGCGCCGTAAACAAGACTTTGACAGCCGATGATAAACGTTTTCGCAATATCATTGGCTGCTAATCCGCCAAGCAATCCAGCAGCAATGGCCATGAAAATGAAGACTCCTGCCATTTCCTTATCGGTCCAGCCAAGCTGAAGCGCGCCATATAAGAAGCCCCCAAGAGACAATCCACACACTGCTAAAATCAGCTTATGCCTGCCCGTAAATGCAGGCTTGTCCACAGATTCTGCATCAGATCCGCCAAGTCCCTTCGCAGGAAACCATTCATCTCCAAGAAGACTTCCCTTCTCTTTATTCTTTAGGCGTCTTGTATATAAATAGATGTACACAATACTAGATATAAGAAAACAAAGATAAATAATGACACGCAGGCCAATGCCAGAAAAAATCGGCAGCTCTGCAATCGTCTGAGATAACCCCAGTGGAGATGGAGACAATATGGTTGCGTTAAACCCGGCATAACAGCCGATATAAATGACCGCAGCTCCTGCCACAGCATCCCATTTCAAGGATCTTGCCACAATGATCCCGATTGGAATAAATCCTATAACAGAGTTCACGACAATTCCGGTCGTTCCAAGCACTGAAAATAATCCTCCAACAATACAAATAAACAATAATTGCTTTGTTTGAAATCTGCTGATGACATGGTGAATCATTCCGTTAATGGCACCTGTTTTCTCCAAAATGGCTATGGTTCCACCAGTAAATAGAATGAGAAAAATAATAGAAGAAGACCCTACCATCCCTTCCTGAATGGCTGTAAAAAAGCCCACTGGACTTACGGGTGATTGATCAATGCGGTGATAGCTGCCAGGAACAGCTGTTGTAATTTCCCCTGACGTCTTTCGGTCAAATTCACCTGCTGGCACAAAATACGTTGCAACGGTACAAATGAGCGCAATGATAAATAAGAGAACATACGCATCCGGCATTTGAAGTTTTCTTTTTTGTTTCTCTGGTGGTAATACTGCTGCTGTTTTCATGTGTCAAAACCCCTTTGTCCCGATTGGAATTTCACTTAATTTTCTGAATAATCAAATGATGTGTTATATTATAAACACTGATGATATTTAAGATCAATATTATTTCACTAAAAGAATATTTTGACAGATTTTCTGTCAGCAAGGAGGCTATTCATGACAACTTTGACAAACGACATGCAGCAAACGGTGAAAGACATCTTTGATCACCTTCACGCCCACCCTGAAATCAGCTGGGAAGAAACGAATACGACGGCTTATCTTGAGGACTTATTAAAGAAAATGGGCTGTCAAACTCGAACATTTGACGACTGTACAGGGGTGATCGGTGAAATGGGAGAAGGTTCACCAGTGGTCGCTGTGAGAGCCGATATTGATGCACTTTGGCAGGAAGTAGATGGTGAGTTTCAAGCCAATCATTCATGTGGTCACGATGCACACATGACAATGGCTCTCGGCACCTTCATGGCATTAAAAGAAAAGGAGCTCCCAAACGGCACCATCCGCTTCATTTTTCAGCCTGCTGAGGAAAAAGGCGGCGGTGCGCTGAAAATGATTGAAAAAGGTGTGCTAGCAGACGTTGATTACTTATACGGAGTGCATGTGCGCCCAATTCAAGAAACATTAAACGGACGCTGCGCACCTGCGATCTTACATGGATCGAGTAATCATTACATCGGCACAATTATTGGTGAGGAAGCCCACGGTGCACGCCCGCATCTAGGGGTCAACGTCATTGAAGTCGCTTCTACCCTCGTGCAAAGACTCGCGCATATTCATGTCGACCCAAGAGTTGCACATTCTGTGAAAATGACCAACCTACATGCTGGCGGAGGTAGTTCAAACATCATCCCCGGCAAAGCTTCTTTTACATTAGATGTCAGAGCACAAACAAATGAAGTGATGGATGAACTAGAAAAAGAAATTGAAAGAGCCGTACATGCTGTAGCGGATGCCTTTGGCGCTTCCATTACCCTTTCAACAGATCATCGTCTGCCTGCCGCTACCTTAAATGAGGAAGCCGTTCAGATGATGTCTCAAGCCATTGAAAAGATTTTAGGGAAAGAACAGCTTGATCCTCCGATCGTAACGACAGGCGGAGAGGATTTTCACTTTTATGCAGCAAAGGTTCCGCATATCAAATCCACGATGCTTGGTTTAGGCTGTGATCTAAAGCCCGGTCTACATCATCCGTATATGACATTCGACCGCTCTGCTATTTTTACCGGCATTGAGATTTTGACTGAAGCTGTTTATCAAACCCTTCAGCAGCATTCATCATAAAATCAAAAAACCACCCGTTTTTTCTTTAAACGGGTGGTCTGATTGTTTTACGCATTCAAATCTGTCATGGCTGGGACGTTGATTTCTTTTACACAGGATACCCTTGATAAATGAATCACACATCTCGCAAGCTCTACTATATCCTGTACAGGAATTCTCGTTTCATCATATAGAGCGATGGCTTTTTCGGCACCATCTTCATATGGTACCTCTGCCGCCAGCTCTCCTGGATTAATACAGGTGACAGATATTTTATCTTTTCTCACATGCTCTCTTAGTGCATTCACAATTCCGCGCAGGCCAAATTTAGATGCAACAAAAGAAACTTGCGGTAGGTTTGTATGATCAAGTCCCGCCGTTGAACCAATCACGATGATTTTTCCATTCTCCGATTTTCTTACGTGCGGAAGCAGTGCTTGGATGTAAGTAATCGTAGACGTGACGTTCACATTGATTAAATGAGCGATATCCTCTGGCTGATCGTGATCAAATGAATAATCATCTTCAAAGCCTCGTTTTTCCCATAAGCCGACGTTATAGATCAGGACATCAATGGTTTTGTCCCCCAATGCTTCGATCATGTATGGGATATGAGATTGGCTTGATAAATCAATTTTCAGCCAAATTCTATGTACACCGTCATCTAATTTCAAACTGCTCGGTTCACTTCGAGACACAATCCAAACTGTATCTCCGCTTGAAGGAAGACCTTTAACAAAAGCATCCCCTAATCCTTGACTTGCACCGAATATGATATAGTTTTTACTCATAGCTCCTCCTTCTACGTCTCATGAGCTTTCAGTCAGACAGTAGCTCATCTGTAAGCGTTTTATACCTCTATCATATAGGTTCTAAGATTTGGCTGCCTCTTTTATGCCTGTCTTTACTTTCGGTTACTTGATTTCCTTTAATTCCACTGGTAATGCGCGTTCCTCTATAAAGCATTGAACCATATCCATAAACAGTTCTTTCTTCTCAAACGTAAATGTATGTCCAATAGCGGGAACGACGACACCTGCTGCCTGCGGATGTGAATTCGTTATTTTCTTTGCTGACCGTTTCATGATGCCTTTTTCCTTTTCCCCCACTGTGACAAGAATTCGTGCCTTCGCTTGTTGAAACGTGTCTGGGAGCTTGTAATGGAGATTTTCTTGAAACATCGTCAGAAGGGTTTTCTTCTGCAAATTCTTCGAATCCGCCACATAGTGATTGAGTACATCGTTTGGAAGCCCCATTTTTTCAGCTTGGAGCTCGATAAACCAATCTTTCTTTAATAATGGATACGTAAGAGGTAAAAGAGGTCTCACCATCAAGTAAAGCCATGGCAGCGGCATTACAAGAGCGCTATTGATGACGGCTATGTCTACGATGTCAGGCTCTTTTGATAACACCTCAACGGCAACCTGTGCACCTAGAGAGAAGCCAACGAGTATTACTTTATGTCCGTGCGCATGCTGCTTGATCCATGAGATGACTTCAAGAGCACTTTCTCGCATGGAAAAGGACTGTTCATCTGCTCTAGTCCCGTGACCAATGAGGTCAGGCGTATAGCATTCATACGCTTCTTTGAATGTTTTTATCTGCTCCTGCCACATCCAGCTACTTACTCCTCCGCCATGCAGGAAAATCATGATTGGCTTAACCATCATCGACAACTCGTCCACCTTCCTTATATATAAGAAAAAAGCAGCCGCTTTTTGAGCAGACTGCTTTTTCATATGCTCCCTTCTATTATAAGGGAACCTCATCATAATTGGCTATTTTTTCAAATCCTCAATCGAGTTGACGTTCTTCATATATGTCGGAACAACTAGACCCATGCGAAGACCTTTCATACTTGTGCCTAGATCATCATATTTCCCTTTAAACTTCGCTGCATACGTTTTATGCGTATTTGGCAGCCAAGCAGATAACGAGGCATCCGCACTTCCAGTTGCAATTGCTGTCCACATTGGACCTGCTTCCACCTGAGTCAAGGTCACTTTAAATCCGAGCTCACGCAGTACTTCTGCAGCAACATTGGTACTTGCAATCTCACTATCCCACGCAACGTAGGCAAGATTGACTTTGTCACCATTCGACTTTTTCACGCCTTTTGTCCATTTCGCTACTTGGTCTTTATGTTTCTTCACATATTTAACGGCGGCATCCTTTGGATTGATACCATCTTGGATATCCATCATGACTTCGCCCATATCATCTTGAGACCATTTAAACTGACCAAGCATTTTGGCTGCATCCGGCTGATCCTTTGCAAACCCTTTACGTGAAATCGTATGAATCTCTTCCGCTTCACCGTAAGATTTCTTTGGGTCCTCTAAATATTTTAAATCATATCGAGAAAACATCCAGTGTGGATTCCAGCCAGTGATGATGATTGGCTTTTTACGGTCGTAAGATTTCTTGAGCGTTGCAGTCATGGCTGCACTTGATGCAGACACAACCGTCCAATCCTCTAAGCCGTAATCCTTTTTCGCTTGATCCGTTAGCGCCATAATCCCTGAACCAGGATCAATACCGATAATGGTTTTATTCACCTGCTGTGCTGCACTCGCATTTGAGTCCGACTTTGCGCCACAAGCGGCTAGTAAAAAGACAAGCAGGGCGGTCATCCCAATGTAGAGAGACTTTTTCCACATTAAGCATTCCCCCTGGTTTTTTTCGTTTTAATGTTTTGTGTAATACGGTCAAGTGTAATTGCCACAATGACAATGGCAATACCTGCTTCAAATCCAATTCCTGTTTTCAGCTGCGTTACCGCACTATATACTTCTGAACCAAGTCCTGGTGCACCTACCATTGCCGCAATGACGACCATTGATAGAGCAAGCATGATACTTTGGTTAATACCAGCTAGGATGGTTTTTGTTGCAAGTGGAAGCTGAACTTTGAACAAACGCTGGAATGTCGTTGAACCAAATGCTTCTGTTGCTTCAATTAAATCAGCTGGTACTTGTTTAATACCGAGAATCGTCATACGAATCGTTGGCGGCATAGAGAAAATAACCGATGCCACAACTCCAGGCACAACGCCAATGTTAAAGAAGAAGATGGCTGGTAATAGATAAACGAATGCAGGCATTGTCTGCATTAAATCTAAAATCGGTGTCACAATTTTACGCACAGTTTCCTTCTGTGATGCCCAAATACCGATCGGAACCCCGATTACGATGGAAATGACCACAGCTGTTAAAACGAGCGCAAGGGTTTGAAGCATTGGATGCCAGTAGCCTAAATAGTCAATCAGCAAGAATCCAATAAGTGTGAAAAGAGCAATTCCTCTTGTACTGATCCACCAAGCAATGCCGGCAAAAATAAGGGTTAAAATAATGGATGGAATCACACCAAGTACTGCCACAATTCCATTTACTGTACCTGCTAATGCATTTGTGATGCCATCAAAGAAACCGCCAAACGTTAATGTTAACCAGTCAACAAATTGATCGATGTAATCCGCGAACGGAATTCTAGGTAAATCACTCATACTAAACATCTTATTCTACCTCCTGTGCAGAAGGCTCTTGTGTTTTAATTTCCTCAAGCTTGTTAGAAGACATGTTGATATACTCATCATTACCTGATAACGCACCAATTAATGCACCTCTGACCACAATACCCTTCATTCTGTTTTTCTCATCGACAACGGCAATTGGAATGTTTGCCGCATCAGACACTGCATCAAAGATTTCTGTCAAATACGTAGATTCCAATACTGTCGTGAATTCTTTATCAAGAACAGTTTCAAGCGATGCTCCCATTTCTGCCGCCTTTTTCGCCGCTTGTGCAGAAATAACACCTAATAAATGCTTTTTCTTATCAACTGCATAGATTGACGAAATTCCAAGGTTTTTCATGAGCGTGAGCGCAACACGTGCCCCTTTGTCGAGCTGGACTGTTTCTGCACGTTTCATAATATGACCAGCGGTTAATACTTTAGAAAGGTCGACATCTTCAACGAATCGTTCAACATATTCATTCGATGGGTTCATCAAAATTTCTTCTGGTGTTCCGATTTGGACGATATTCCCGTCCTTCATGAGCACAATGCGGTCGCCAATCCGAAGCGCCTCATCTAAATCATGGGTAATGAAAATGATCGTTTTTCCTACAGATGTGTGAAGCTCAAGCAATTCATCCTGCATGTCTTTACGAATTAATGGATCGAGTGCGCTGAATGCTTCATCCATTAATAAGATGTCAGGGTCATTTGCTAATGCACGTGCCAATCCAACACGCTGCTGCATCCCACCACTTAATTGGTTTGGATATTGCTCTTCAAAGCCTTCAAGTCCAACAAGCTTTAAAGATTCAAGCGCTTTTGAGTGGCGCTCTTCTTTGTCTACACCTTGTAATTCAAGACCATACTCTGTGTTCTCAAGAATGGTGCGGTGCGGGAACAATGCGAAGTTTTGGAAGACCATGCTGATCTTTTTCCGTCTGACTTCACGCAATTGATCCTTTGACATATTTGTTATCATATCCCCATCAATATATATTTCGCCGGAGGTTGGTTCGATTAACCTATTTAGCAGCCGCACAAGTGTGGACTTTCCGCTCCCTGATAGCCCCATGATGACAAATATCTCGCCGTCATACACATCAAAATTTGCTCGATTGACACCAACTGTTGCGCCGGTCTCTTTTAGGATCTCTCTTTTTGTTTTTCCTTTTTCAAGCATTTGAGTTGCTTTTTTAGCATTTTTACCGAAAATTTTAGATACATTATTTATCTTGATTTTGATATTTCTCTCTTCAGAATTCATATTTTCCCTCCAAATTAGCATCTTTATAACCGTAACATAAGCGTTATGATGCGAACAATCTTTAGAATTCGCTTATTTCCGCACAATATGTATGAATTCCATATAAGAGGTCTGGTGATTAGAGTTTATACGCCGTATTACTCGTAAATCCTATAGAATGCTTCATAAACAACATCATTTACGGGGTATTTCCTCTCATCAGACAATATTTTACTGGAAATTCCTAATTGTGCTAAAAAATAACTCAAATCCTCACCATAGCGAACTTTTTCGAACATGGGTGAACCATTCCCCTGAACAGGATTTACCCGAAAATGGTCACATAGAAACCTTTTTCATTCAAATTTTAATTAAAATATTAATAAACTGCCTGCAACTTTAGTTACAGACAGCTTATTTTTTAGGACTCTAGTGCAGCTCGCTTAATATTATCTTGCAATTCAAGCATACGCTTTGTTCCATCTTCGCGTAATCGTTTGTTTTCTTCTTCGATCTGTTTTGTCTCTTTCATCCCTTGTACAATCGTATTAAAGGAAGATTCGATCGTTTCAATGTCGATACTTGGACGTCCAGACAATTTGGCAATCTCTACACTTTGGCTTGAGATGTTTTCAGCATTTCGTTTCAGCATTTCATTTGTTCTTCTATCCAGCTCACTCATTGAATCAGCCACAAGCTTTTGTCTTTTCGCTGTCACAGCTTGAATGATGCCATTTTTAAAGATCGGAATCGTGATAATGAACGCTGAGTTGATTTTACCGATTAGTTTCGTATTCCCACGCTGCAGCAAACGAATTTGCGGTGCTGTTTGAAGAGCCACCATCCGTGCCATATCAAGGTCATATACACGCTCTTCCAACGCTTGAATGCCGTTACGAAGTGTATCAAGCTCCATTTGTGCGAGCTGGTTTCCACTAGCTGCTTTTTCTTCATAAGAAGGAACCAATTGCTTTAATTCCTCGATTTTCATTTGACCTGCAACGACATACTTTTCAAGCTCCATATAGTATTGAATGTTATGCTCATACATTTCTTCAAGCGTCACAGTCGATTTGGTCATTTCGTCTTTATATTTACTGATCTCTACATTAATTTTTTCAATCTCTGCACCGAGCGTTTGATATTTACTGAAAATCTTTTCAATCATGCTGCCGCCGCGTTTAAAGATTTTTGACAGTAAACCACCCTTTGGCTCGTCAAAATCATTTTTATCAAAACGATCCATAATTTTTCCAAGCTGCGTCAGCATCGTTCCTGAGTCAGTGACACTAGTTGAACGCATCATCGAAAGAATACGATCAGAGAACTTAGAGATTTCAACGGCCGGCTGTTTTCCGTATTCAAGCAGCTCCAGCTGATTTTTCGCATCGATCTGTCTCGCAATATTTTGCACTTCTGGTTCATTTCGAAGCTGAACGCGAATATCGTCTGCCTTCTCAATGGAGATTTCCTCTTTATCAATTGAAATGATGTCATTTCCGTTTGTATTTGTCATAAGCTTTGATCTCCTTATCTGTTTTTAATGGATTGAAATAATTTTCTAACGATGGACGGCTCTTTAAACTCCTGGTTCATAACCATCTCATCAAGCCAATGGGTATCAAATAATTGGTCATCTATATACCGCTCAATACACTGGTATCCCGCCGGATGATACACGAAGAGATCCACACCCATTTCATTTAGAAAAATCAGGGCAGCCGCATCAGAACGAGTCAGCTCACCATTATATTCCGTATGATATAAAATCACTTTCGGTACGGTTTGTGCATAATCAAAGGTTTGAATGAGTTCAATGAGCTCCTGGCCGATATGCAGTACCTGTTTGAATAAATAAATACGGACATCTAATTCAGTCTCATTGCCTTCTTTTAATAGCTTCGGATGCTGACAGATTCGAGATATCGCCTCTGCTATCGCACGCTGCGTCCCCTCATATAGATGAGAAAACTGCCACACGTTGCTTTTCATTAATAATTCAGGATCAATCTCTCCAGCAGACGAAAGGGCATGCTGATAATGAAATTGATAATTCGAAGACACTTCTTTCGTAAAAGGAAAATGGCGAATGGTCTTCGTCTCTTTCCATTCCATTAACGTGTGGATACGATCCCAGTATTCACGCTTGTCTCGTGTGACTCCCATCATTTTCGCAAAGAGGTTCGGAATCTGTATCGTGTCGCGGTCTGCTTGAAAATTAGGGCGGATAAAGGAACGTTCCTTTGCAATTAAAAACAGCTCATCATACGTTGTCTTCAGCGTAATAGAATGAGGAGTATGATCTCTGAATTGCCAAGGCTTATACAGCATTGAATCTTCCGTGTGGAGCACCTCTTCAAGCTCTCTTGTCGAGCGGTACGCCACCGTTGATTTCCTCTCAGGCTTTTCAGTAGGGAACGGTTCCAGCTTTGAAGTCCCCGGATACTGATCAATAAAAGTCAGCTTTTCTTCTGGATCTAGTTCGCGGAACGAATCCTCGCCCTCTGGATGAAATAGCACAACATCACAGCCAATCAGCATGACATAGTAAAGAAAATAAAGCTGACTTTTATTCGCCTCTCCATACCAAATGACAGCCGGCATTTTTTCTTCTATATTGACTTCCTTCAGCCATGGACCTAGATGATTATTTGAAAACTTCACTACATCCAGGAGTACCCGGCGGAAATCGGGATGCTGAAATCCCCCTTCATGCAGCTGTTTGAAATGCTCAAACACCTTGATCAATGAAAGGCGGATATGCCGGTTCATCACAGGGTTTGGATGGCGTACAATCAGCTGTTCACCATCTAAGAAAGCCACAAAGCGATTCACAGATAATCCCTTTTCTTCTTGGTTAATCAAATGAATGCGTTGAAGCGCTTGAAAATGCTCCGGCTCAATATGACGATTGAGCGTTTCACTTAAAATGTGAACGCCATCTGTTTCATATAATTCATGTAAATAAATAAAATAATCGGTTGCATCATGCGGAGTTCCAAGGACCCGGGCGGCGAGACGCGGCAAGGACAATGTATGCTCGTCCTTTACATAACCGTCTCTTTCAGGGAGCGGCTTTTTCAGCACGTTTTTCCAGGCTTCCTGCTCCGCCCGTGTTTGGTTAACATTGATTTCTTTATAACTCACGCCGCTCCTTCCTTTCTCCTATATTTTCTCGAAAGCTACTACTATCATATCATTCACCCTTCTACTTCTGCTATCGAATCGAAGGCTTTTTTGCGGCCGTCATCTGGTTCATGACACAAGCGGTGATTTCATCTGCTGCTGCCATGCCAGATGCTGCTGTCGGCTCAAGTAATGGATCAAAGTCGAGCACTTCTCCATGCCTTGGGGCAAAGCCCATATCTGCCTGTCGAATGAGACCTGCATCTAAGAGGGAATCACCCGCACCGTATACATATTCAAGCTCCAGCCGCTCCTTTAGAAAAGCAACAGCATCCCACTTATTGAGCGGTGACGGAATAAAGTAAAGCTTCCGTCCTTGTAGAGACACCTGCCAGCCTCTCTCCTCGCCCCACTGCTTCAATTCAGCAAGTGGAATGCGAGACAGATACTCATCTTTCATAATCAAATAAAGAAATCTTCCCTCGGCTGTCCGGGTACGCTTCACCCATGCTGCAACTGGAAGTTCGGAGATGGCTCTTAGCATCTCTCTGACTGACATACACGCTTTGAGCCTCTCATCAACGATGACCTGCCAATCCTCAAGCGGCTTGCCGTGATGCAGGATACAGCCCCCATTTGTCGTGATGGCATACTCCGGTTTGAGCTCTTGTTGAAAGAAGGTGATCCGTTCATACTGAGCGGTCGTTCTTGTCGTCACTGGAATAAACCAGCCCAATTGATGAATCTTCTGCAAGGATTTTTTCGTTTCAACCGACATATAGGAAAGCGGACGTTCATCCAGCATCTCAACTAAATCATAATCTCCTTCATACTCATACTGATCCAGCACTCGGTGTGAGTAAATCAGTGTCCGGTCTAAATCGCTGGCAAACACACTTGTCTTCATGACGTCTGCTCCAGCGGACGAATGAGTCCACAGCACGTATAGGACATATTGGCATATTCAATGACAGGAACGCCTCTGTCCTCTGCCAAAAGCAAAATATGCTTTAGCTTCTCCTGAGACCCAGGCTGAATCAAGATTTTCCAAGGGATTCTTCTCAGCAGCACACGAGTCGTCTCACCAACACCCGGCTTAATCAAATGGTTGTTTTCAATTTGAAACTCCTGACCGATCGCTTCAATGGACGCCATCCCTCGCCAATCCGCAGGCATTCCGTGCGCGAGGATGGTTTCTGCTTTCTCTTCTACATTTGGTTCGAGGCTAGAAAATGCTTCTTCGATTGTATCCACATACAGATTGGACACATCCTCTTCAAGAAGCTCTTCATAATATTTTGCCCCATGGAAATCATCGGCATTGATCCAGCGGTTGTTTAGTACGGTACGACTAACAAGTCCAGATACAGTCGAATTCAGGCAAGCACTTGGAATGAGAAAATCCTCTCTCGTTCCGTAGACATGTGTACAATAGCCAGGATCAGCGAGTACAGCTAGTTCACTAGAAAGACGAATACCGTACTTTCTTTCAAAATCAATCACCGCTTTTTGGAGCTCTCTCGAAATCGCACCTTTTCCGGTCCATCCATCAATAAAGGCAATCTCATAGCCCGGATGCTCCTTGAGCATATAATGCAGCGCATTCTCATCTATTCCTCGATCACGAATAATCGAGATGCTGTAATGAGGCAGTTCAAGACCATATGTCTTTCGAATATATCGTTTGATAAGTACCCCGATCGGCGTTCCCGCTCTAGCCAAACTGCAAAGCACCGTTTGGAAGCCTCGCTTTTTCACAATCTGTTCTGCTACAACAGCTACTGCTTCTGCTACCTTCTCCTTACTTTCTTTCAGAGATTCATAGAATAAATCCATATAAGATTCCGTTGGTTTATATTCAATCGGCAGCATTTCTGAATAATGGGCACCACTCTGAATCGAACGTTCCCGCTCCTCTGTACTTTTCTCCATCTCAATGGATGATAAATCTTTGAGTAAGAAGGTTACATCCTGCTCTGGATAGCTTCCCATCTTTGTATACACATTAGCCATTCACCTTCACCTCGTCTGATAAAGTCACAATCTGCACATGCTTCACATGCCGCTCGGCAAATAAATGAACAAGCGGAAGCAATGCCTCCTGAGAGACCTTTTTCTCAAAGAAGAGAAATACATCATCGTATTGACCTTTTGGTATGTTGTACACGTAATGCTGGATTCGAGCATCCTCTGGACTCACAAAGGTGAACCCGTTTTGAACAGCGTATCCATCCTTTTCAACGGGATGAATTGGGCTTCTCGTCGTTGAATGAAAGAGAACACCTTCTCCCATATGTGCAGCCACTCTCATCGGCACATACATCAGCTCACCTGTTCCTAAACAAAGTGTCTGCTTTCCTTTGCGATCCTGCTTTAGTTGCAGCCCAGCCTCTGCAGCTGCTTGGTCGATGACTGCCGTATCTGCTGCGTTTAAACCAAAACGACCCGTTTCATGTATATATGGCGAATGACCAGCCGAATTGGTTGCATGAGAACGTGCATATGGCTCTTGCTGAAAGAAAGATTGAAGGGAGTGAACAGAGAGACTTGGCAGATCCTTTTGCTCAGCTATCTCATACGAATAAGCTGGTTCATCGAGCGTTTTGCCTCGAAAAACCATTTGCCCTTTTAATAAAGACAATGAGGTGATGTGAATACCAAGCTCCTTTTCAAGCTCACACATGGCTTTCTCGTGCTCCTCTGTCCGCCAGTCTAAAATAGAAAGAATCGTGTAAGAATGCCGTGGGTGCTTTGCATGAAGGTCCCGAATGATATTGATATTCGTACGACCTGTCGTGACTTCATCATCTACTAGCACGATGGGACGGTTTGTGCGAAGTAATGCTTCGTCTGCATAACAAAGCTGATCCGTTGCATGCGAATGCTCTTCTTCAAATACCAATGAAGGATCAAGATCCAGCAGCTGTTCACGTGTCGTATGAATGTAAGATGCTCCTTCTAATACGTCATACACACCGTGACCAAGAGCTGTGGCTGTTTCTGCAAAGCCGATCACGATCGGCTGTTTTCCTGTTGAAAGCTTCTCTTTTTTGAGCGCTTCGTAGGCTTTAGTTAATACCGTGTGGTCATCCGTCTTGAGTGCTTCTACTAAAAGCTCTTGATATGGAGACGTCTTGCCTGTTTGCTCTTTGGCATACGCCATGGCTAAAAGTCCCGAGACAAGGAGCGGTTTTACTGGATGAACAGGAATGTGCTTACCGAGCACCTTACTAACGAATAAAAAGGCTCTTTTTTTGTTCACCCTTGCAGCCATGTCAAAAAGATGCTCTTTTTCTAGCTGAAGCGCACCTTCTTTGAGAACAAGCTCAACTTCCATATGTTCCAAGATGCTCAGCGTATGCGGCTTCTGTTTCTGTGAGTATGTCGATATAGCTTCTATTTTCATGAAACACCCCGTAAATATCTGACTTCATTAAAATGTGCTCTGCCCACCGGTAATGCGGCTTCGTTTCATTCATTTTATTAGAGAAGGTACTCTTCATTACGCCAACTGTGCCGTCTGCATGTTCCAGAATGCTTAATGCATCCATATACTCTTCCTTCGTCACAACATACATGCTTTGAACCGGCTTGAGATGTGTTGGATGAATGACCGTCTTTCCATGAATGCCGTTAGCCACATCGAGTTTTGTCTCCTTGAGTAAACCTTGTACGTCATCAAATTCAGATGAAGACGATTCGCCACTCTTATGAGAAAGTGCCCGGATGAATGGTTTTTGTTCCTTTCGTGCAGGGCCAAAATGCTCCCACACAGCACCTGATACCACAAAGGAACGGCCAAAATAATTGATGATATCTGTGATCAGATCAGCAATCAAATTAATTTCATAAATGGTCGTGTCACGATCACGGCGAATCCCGTACAAACCGCAAAGATCTGTTGCCCCAATGCGAATATTCAAAATATATTCCTCGTCATTCAGCAAGATCTGCTTTAACTCTGACAACACCGTATATCTTGTTTCTTTTTCTAGTAAATCAGGTGTTTCCAAAATGGGCATCCCATAAAGTGTTGTCTGCGTTTGGGACGATGCCTGTTTCAGACTGTCCAAATAATCCTTCGCATTATGAACCGAGTACTTCGGGAACACAAAACCGGTAAGTAATTGAAGAGAGGAACCGAGCAAGTCTGCCATTTTGAGCAGCTGTTTCGGCGAACGAACGCGAATAAATATAAGAGGCAAATGTTCAGCCGTTTCAGGCGCATGCGTGACTTTCTCTTTGAGACTGGCCAGTTGTGCCACTAGATTCTGTTCAGCCATGTCCACTTCTTGATCACCGATGGCATCCTCCAAGCAAAATACAACAGAGCAAAGCGCTTCATATTTCTGCGACAGCAGCATATCTGCTATATCTTGTCTTGTCGCAGGCATATACAAAGTAGCACCTAATGCATGCGCAAGTACATGCCTCGGTGTCAGTGAATGCATCGCCTCCGGCCGCTTGAAAAAAAGATCGTGCTGCCTCGCCTCTGATAAAAAACGGAAATACCGCATGCTGTGCCACCTCCTGTTGTTTAGAGAAAATCAATAACCTGATGATTCAAAAAAGATGGAGCCGCTAGTTCAACTCCATTCCTTTTTGATCGTCCTATTCTATTCTTCTTTTGAAGCCGCAGCTTCGTTTGTCACATCTTGATGTTTCTTCTTATTGATTTTATGAACAATAAACGTTCCGATAAACGCTAGAATAATAATCGCAAAGAATGCAAGATGCGGAATTTCAATATGTGCAGCACTTAAGCCCATTTTGATAGCAATAATCCCGATGAGAATAAACGCGGTATTCTCAAGCTCTGGGATACGGTCAATGAGGACAAGGAATAACTGTGCCACTGTACGCATCATGAGAATGCCAAGCATTCCGCCTAATAGAAGAATCCATACTTCCTCAGATACAGCGAATGCCGCAAGAATACTGTCCACCGAGAAGGCAAGGTCCATAATTTCCACAGAAATAACGGTTGCCCAGAACACGCCAAATACGCGAATCATCCAGCCTTCTTTTTTCAATTCCTTCGCTTCGTCATCGCCGTCACCTAACCAGAAATGCTTAATGACAAGCCATGCTAAATATGCAGCTCCGAGAACCTTAATCCACCAGAACTTAATAAGCAGCATCCCCACGCCAATGAATAGAAAACGGAAGAAATAAGCGCCAATTAATCCGTAGGTTAATGCCTTTTTACGCTGCTTTTCTGGTAAATGTTTCACCATGACAGCTAATACAAGTGCGTTATCTGCTGATAACAATCCTTCAAGCACAACAAGGGTCCCAATGAGCCCCCAAGAGACAGGGTTTGTTAATACCTCTGCCCACATATGCCAATCAAAAAACGAGGCATACGTGTCCAACATATGTTTCAAAATGTCCAACTGGTTTTCCTCCTATAAGTGTAGAAGCATCAGCAGGCTTTCGCCTGCTGTTATTCTTGATCGCTGTTTCTTTCTCACTTTGGAAAAGGCCCTCATATGAGTCATTGGCAGCGCCTCTTGAATTTTGTTTCTCTCGTTTATACTTCTAACCCATAATTTTGACAAAGAGCTGCAAGTCCGCCAGAGAATCCGCTTCCGATCGCGTTAAACTTCCAATCGCTTTCGTGTCGGTACAATTCACACACTACGACAGCCGTTTCAATTGAGAAGTCTTCCCCTAAATCGAAGCGAATCAATTCTTCCCCGCCCTCTTCATTTACAACACGAACAAACGCATTTGAGACTTGTCCAAAATTCTGGCTGCGCGTCTCTGCATCATGAATCGTCACTGTAATTCCGATACGATCAATGTTAGCAGGAATTTTTGAGAAATCAACGAGAATTTGCTCGTCATCTCCATCTCCTTCACCCGTCCGGTTATCACCTGTATGAGTGACACTGCCGCTTGGGTGCTGAAGGTTATTATAGAAAACAAAATCTGTGTCTTGCTGACAACGATTGTTTGCATCCACTAAGAATGCCGAAGCGTCCAAATCAAATTCGGCTCCGCCAGAATATTTATTCGTATCCCAGCCAAGACCGATCATCACTTTCGTCAGTCCTGGGTTGGTTTTTGTTAAATCGACACGTTGTCCTTTTGAAAGCTGAATCGCCATATTCGTATCTCTCCTGTCTCCTGAAAATATGAAAACGGGTCGTTACCCGATATCTAAACCGAAGTCTGTTGCAATGCGGGCAAGTCCGCCTTGATAGCCCGATCCAACAGCCGAGAATTTCCATTCTCCGCCATGACGGTATAATTCACCTACAATAATCGCTGTTTCAATTGAAAAGTCCTCCGCCAAATCATAGCGAATGAGCTCTTCATTTGATGCTGCATTTAAAATGCGCACATATGCGTTCGTGACTTGTCCGAAATTTTGACTGCGCGCTTCTGCATCATGAATCGTGATGACAAATGAAATCTTCTCAATACTCGCTGGTACAGCTGATAAGTCGATGTTGACCTGCTCGTCATCTCCGTCGCCTTCACCAGTGCGGTTATCGCCTGTATGAACGACACTGCCGCCACCGCCAGTTGTTTGATTGTAAAAGACAAAATCAGATGGTGAGCTTGCCTTACCTGCCGCATCTAAAAGAAATACACTTGCGTCTAGATCAAAGTCTTGTCCGCCGTCATACTTATTGACATCCCAGCCAAGACCTACGACCACTTTTGTTAAACCTGGATTTGTTTTTGTTAAATCAATTTTTTGACCTTTCGCTAAAGAAATTCCCACTAGGAACCTCTCCCTTCTAATTAAATGTAGTTTCTCGTAATATCGGCAAGCTTCGCATCATTTGTACCGTCCCCAACAGCCGCAAACTTCCACTCATTCTCGTGACGATAAAGCTCTCCGACGATTAATGATGTTTTCCCTGCATACTCATCTTTTAAATTATATTTCACTAATTCTTGATTGTTTGAACGATCCACGATGCGAATGTACGCATTTTGAATCATACCAAAGTGTTGATTTCTTCTTAGTGCATCATAGATGTTCACAACAAACACCAATTTATTCACATTGCCCGGCACCTTGCTCAAGTTGACGAGGACTTGTTCATCATCTCCGTCTCCTTCACCAGTCAGGTTGTCACCTGTATGCTCGACACTGCCGCATTTGCTTTTCAAGTTGCCAAAATAAATCAAATCTTTATTTTCCGTAAACTTATCATTTTTCAGCATGAGCACTGAAGCATCACAATCAATATCAGCGCCGCCTCCGCCGCCAAACAGCTTTCCTAAAAATCCGCCGCCTTGTGATACAGGGTCCCAGCCAAGTCCAACTAGGATATTCGTTAGTCCTGCCTTCCCTTTTGTTAAATCAATACGTTGACCTTTTTCTAATGTAATCGCCAAATCAATCACTCCTCCAGCATAATAAAAATCTATTTATTAAGCGATGGACCCTATTAAAATCATCATACATGAAAATTCGACAAAATTCATGAAATGACATTGGAGCCTCTTACTCTTTTTTCTATTTACTAGTATATACGATCTACGTTCAAGATAGGTTTCAAACAGATGATATTTTTTTAACGAAAGATCCATGTTGAAAATGGTTCATGTCGTAAATGAAGTGTTTCATGTGAAACATTGTCGAAAATTCTTGTCCACAGCTCTTGCTGATAAATAGTGTATTGATGTGGTTTCATATGTTGATATAGAAAAGATAAAGCATGAGATCAAAGGATAAACCCTTTCGTTTCCTTCCATCCGTGGATTTCTTTATACTTATATCCAACGTATTATCGAAAGGATGTTGATGATGCCATCACTTCACATATTAGATCAAGTCGCTATTCCTAAAGGTCAGACAGCGCAAGAGACATTGATTCACACAACGCAGCTGGCTCAGCTTGCGGAAACGCTTGGGTATGAGCGTTATTGGTTTGCTGAACACCACAGCACAAGAGGGCTCGCTAGTACAGCACCTGAAATATTAATGGCACATATTGCTGCTCATACATCGACCTTACGTACCGGGTCTGGCGGCATTTTACTTCCGCAGTACAGCCCCTTGAAAGTAGCAGAGGTCACGCGGCAGCTTGAGGCTCTGTATCCTGGACGAATTGAAATCGGTGTCGGTAAATCTCCGGGCGGGATTGAAAGGACGAGACTGGCTTTGACAGACGGCGTGCATAAAGACCTGTCTCAGTTTGACCGCCAGCTGAAGGATCTTCTATTTTACTTATCAGACAGCCTGCCTTCTGGGCACCCGCATGCAGGGGTCAAGGCTTCTCCGCTTGTTGATGCTCGTCCTCCAGTTTGGCTGCTTGGTCTAGGAGAAAATAGCGCCATGCAGGCAGCGGAACTTGGGATCAACTATATTTTTGGTCACTTTATCCACCCTGCACGTGGCAAACAAGCATTTGAGACGTATCGGTCTCACTTTTCTCCATCTGTCTTTTCCACCCAGCCGCACGCTATGTTTGCCGTGTTTGTCATTTGTGGTGAAACCGATGAAGAGGCCGAACGGATCGCCAGCAGTACAGATTTATGGCTGCTGCGTGTTGAAAAAGGACTAGATAGCCGCGTACCTTCTATAGAAGAAGCCAGTACCTATCACTACACCTCGCAGGAAAAGAAAAAAGTGTTACTAAACCGCCAGCGGATGATCGTCGGCTCAAAGGCAACGGTGAAAGAGCAATTACTTAGCTTGATGGACCGCTATCAAACGGATGACATCATGATTTTAAACAATTCATTTGATCCGATCGAAAAACAGCGCTCCTTCAAACGAATTGCCGAATTATTTTGAAGACAAAGGGCTAAAATAAAATCATTTTAGCCCTTTGTCAACGATCTGAAATGGGAAATGTAACATCAAGATGTCAAAATCCTTCCGCCTGTCATCTGATCGCAAATGTGTCTTCTAATCGTTAGCGAACTGTAAACGCATAAGGGGTGTACCTTTTATATAGTAGAGGTACATATGAAAGACACGTTTACGACGCTAGAAGGAAGGAGATGACAGGCCATGAATAAGAGACTCGAATGGGTCGATGCAGCTAAGGGGATTGGTATTCTGCTCGTAGTCATGGCACATGTGCCCATTCCAGATCCGCTCAAGCAATTCATTTACTCTTTTCATATGCCGCTTTTCTTTTTACTATCAGGCATGATGTTTCGATCATCCTCACGCCCTGCTCTGTCATTTATTCAGAAGAAAGCCAAGAGCTTACTCTTGCCCTATCTCTATTTCTCCATCATTACGTATGTTTTCTGGTTCACCGTTACTCGTTTTTTTGCCTTTAAGGGACAAACGGATATTGACCCTTTCGTTCCGTTTACAGGTATTTTTATATCCAATGCAGATGAAGCTAGACTCACGCATAACCCAGCCATCTGGTTTTTAACGACGCTCTTTTTAGTGGAAGTGATCTTTTTCTTTATGCACCGTCTGACAAAAGGGAAACCTGCTGTCTTGATCTTACTGACCGTCCTTTGCGGAGGTGCTGGATATGCCTCAACCTTGCTTTTAGACCAAAGTCTGCCGTGGAATGCCAATGTCGCCTTGACGGCTGTTGTGTTTTATTCAATCGGATTTTTGACAAAGCAATGGTTTGTGGAATTAAAAACAGACCCAACCCTTCTTCTTTGTACAGGTCTGCTTGTACTGACGGCTTACATGCAAAGCTTTAATTCGCGGATTGATATGCGCGTGAATGACTATGGTGATCTTTTTCTTTTCTATGCATGTGCGTTGCTCGGTTCAGCTGCTGTGATTTATTTAAGTTTCAAATTCAAAACGTCCCCTATTTTGACGTATCTCGGACGAAATTCCATTGTTATTCTTGTCTTGCAATTTGCCGGCATCGATATCATGAAAGCATTTGTTTATTATGGACTTGGCATCAATATTGCAGATACAGCGCAGCTCTCTTGGACTCTCTTTTACACGATCGGAACATTGCTGCTTATGGTGCCGTGTATCTCCTTCCTGAGCAAGTACCCGATGCTGCTCGGCAAACCAGCCAAAGCCGCACACCGCTACGAACAAAAAACATCCGCCGGCTAATTGGGCGGATGTTTTTTTGGATTAATCATTGATTTGAGAAGGGTAAAGCGTCATTCCTCCATCTACAAATAAAGTGGTGCCTGTGATATACGAAGCTTCCTTAGATACGAGGAATGCAGCAGCGGACCCAATCTCCTTCGGTTCACCAAATGCTCTCATCGGAATCTTTTCAAGCTGCTTTTGTTTTTTCTGTTCATCCTGCAAATCATCATTCGATTCGGTCGCCATTGTACCTGGTGCAATTGCATTGATCCGAATCCCTGCTTCTGCATAATCAAGAGCCAGCGTTTTTGTCATCATGTTCATTCCGCCTTTGGAAGTGGAATAGTGAACATTGAACGGGCGCGGTATTTCCTGATGGACACTGGATATATTTAAAATAGACCCTTTGATGTCATGCTCCATCATATAGGCAATTGCGACCTTTGCCCCTAAAAAGGCGCCTGTGATATTGACATCAATGACTTTTTGCCATTGCTTGAGCGTCATCTCATGCGGCATCGCTTCTTCACCATTAAAGCCTGAATTATTGACGAACACATCGACTGTTCCGAAATGCTCCAGTGCTGTATCCATGATGGATTGAATTCCTTCCTCTTTGGAGACATCTGCGTGTACTTTCACCGCCCTACCTCCGCGCTGCTGAATGGCTTGGACCGTTTCTTCAGCACCCTCTTCATCACCTTTATAGTTCACAACCACATTCATCTGCTCTTGTCCAAATCGTAATGCGATGGCTTGTCCGATTCCTTTTGAAGAACCTGTGACAATGGCTGTTTTCCCTTTTAAATCTTGATACATCTTTATTTCCTCCTATCACGTGCTTCATCTTGTTGATACACAATGGTTACCCATTTTGAAAAAAAGAAAAACACAATCCTCTGCAATCGTTGACTAAGAGGATTGTGCTGTTCATCAAGCTAAAAGGTGTTATAGACATTTTCACAAGTTTCAGCGGTTGGCTGATAAAAGCAATGAGACTTATACCTTGCCACAAACGGCTGATTGTACCATGTCGGTGGACAATTACCAGGCGGCTTAAAATACCAAAGGCTGAATTTTGCTGGCCAAAATCGTTCTCCGTTAATATTCCTCCGTGCAAGTGTTTTTTCTGTTTCTCGTGCTCGTTGATAAAAATAACCATGCGTGACTGCTTCAAATGCATGCTCCTGATAAATCATTTGTGGAATCGTACGCAGCCCTTTAAAGTCAGAGCAGTTGGCACGCAACCGGTTGATGCCCACATTTCCTACAAGCAGCATCCCTTGCTTCCCTTCACCTTCTGCCTCCGCTCTCAGCAGTCTGGCCATGAGGTCAATATCAGAGCTTGTCGCTCTTACCACTGCCATACATCCACCTCCATTCGTTTCTCTTTTATTTTATGTAGGGTTTCTGTGTAGATGACTGCCATTTTGAAGGGAAAAGACACATTCCGTGTCGAGAGCCTGTCTAAACACCTCAACATTTTGCTGGACATGTGTCTCTCTGCCAACAACACACAAACCTAGTGATCATGCACATTACAGGAAAAAATATTCATTACTATAGACTCACTTACAAGTCATAAAAATCCTTCTAATTGCGACATCAGCATCAAAAACAGTCATTTGAACCTATTCAACAATCCGACTCAAAACCTTAAAATATAAAATATTGAGTTTTTACAGGAGACATCAAATCATATTTTACAAGTTTCTCCTTTCAACTTAGTGTCATTTTTACTACTTGAAGCTGTGCGACCTTAGAAACGCACTGAAGTATTGACAGTACTTTCGCTTCATTCTACAGTAAAAAACATACAGTATTTTTCTTTTTGTGCAAAAAGAATGATATGAACTAAAGCTTTTCAATGAAATTCATCATAAACCCGAGGAGGAAAACACGTCATGTTTAAAAAGAAATTATCCCTGTTTCTTCTGATCTTATGTGTCACTGTTGTCGCTGCTGCTTGTAGTGGTGGAAAAGAAAAGTCAGCTGCAAAGGAAAAAGATACAAAATCTCTTGATGCAGCAGAGGTAAAGGTAGAAAGTGCTGAGTACACATTACCACCTCAATACGATACATCTGTACAGGATGATCAGTATGTACTAAAAGTGAACGTATCTGTAAAAAATATCAGCAAAGAGCCTCTAAATGTTGATAAAAGCAACTTTACGCTTTACCAAGATGACTCACAGGTGTCTACGATCTCTCCAGATGACTACAATGAAGTATTATCTTCAAGCTCTCTAAATGCAGACAAAGTATCAAAAGGCGGTCTTTTCTTTGTTGTTGATAAAGACAAAGACTATCAGCTTGTGTACAATGAGCCAGGTAGTGGTTCTAAAAAAGATGACAAAACACTAGAATTCGATATTAAAGGTAAAGACTTAATGAAAAAAGCAGATACACTTCAAGCATCTGCAAAAGCCCTTTCTTCTTATATTGATGTCATGATTTTCGGTAAGAATAACGACGAGTTCGAAAAACTAACAGGTGATAACAAATCAACTGTTGTCAACCAATTTGATAAATCATTCAAACAAGGCTACATCACGTCATCAGGTATTTCTTCTAGCTCAGCGAAGGACGAAAACCTTGATAAGCTTCTAAAAGCTGTGAAAGAAACATTAGCTGAAAAATCAAAAGTATCAACAAAAACAAAAGCGATCAGTGGTGATAAAGCTGTTGTGACTGTAACTCTTACACCAATTGATGCAAGCCCGCTTGTCGATCGTTTAAAAGAAAAAGCGACTGAGTTCTACAGCAAAAACCGTTCAGCTTCTTACGATGAAGCTCAAAAATACCTACTCTCGATCTACCCAGAAGAGTTCAAAAAATTAGGACCATCATCTTCTGAAGAAACAGTAGAAGTCAACATGAAGAAAAATGACATCGACCAATGGAAACTTGATTTGAACGATTACAAAACAAGCTCATTAGTTGAAAAGTTCATCAAGAACTAAGGAAAAACCCCCGATGCCGGGGGTTTTTTGTTAACGTTTTTCGTTTGATCCTATATTTAATTCCGAATTACAGCACAGAAAGCAAGATACGGTCTATTATGAAGAATTTTCTTTTACAGCTTCATACTCTTTTATCACTTCAACCGGATCAACCGCATCCTCCTCTTGTCCGTATTCCTCTACATAAGGATCCATTAATTTCTCAAACTTTTGCTCATCGTCTACTAAAGCAACATACGTTTCATATCCTTCAAAATCAGATGGATATAAATGTGCAACGGAACTACCCGTTTCTAATGCCTCATCTATCGCTTTTCTTAATTCCAATAACCCTTTCCTGTTTCCCAAAATAAAAGCTTCAAAATGGTGTGTTTGTTGAGCATATATATTACATAGCTCTAGCACATCATCGTCTTCTGTTTGATAAGACATAAACGAATCACCTCTTTAAATAAATTAGGATAATAATGTAAGTTCCCCCTTCCATTATGCCATTCCTTTCACCCGATCGTGAATCTCTTTTATATAAATCTCTGGATATAAAAAACTTGCAGATAAAATCTACAAGTTTTTACTTTCTTTATTTTGCAAGCATCCATTTCTCTTGCATAAACAAGCTTCTCACGATGACAAACAAGATGACGACTGCGAGGGCTGAGGAGCCGAGTGTCAGAGTGACGGCCATCGGATCAATGATTCCAAACATCAATTGCTTACAGAGCGCATGAATATTGAGGAATGGGACAGCAAAGTAATACGTATCTAGCTGCGTAGCACCTGCTCTCATGGTAAAGAACATTGGGATCACACCTAATGTAATGATCATGGACATGTACGATTGCGCTTCTTTCACTGAGCTTGAAACGACACTGAGTAGCAGTTCAATCATCGATACCATGAAGGAGAAGATGATGAGCGCCGCAAACATGACGCCGATAATACTCCACATTTGATCACCAAAGTTCAGTGCTTGTTTTAGCTTTTCTGTAAAGAGCAGCGTGGATAGTAGCAGCATGCCGATCGCCACAATTCCACTTAAAATCCCGAACATGGAGACAGCCAGCCATTTTCCGATGAGAATTTGGAGTCTGCTGGCAGGTGTCAGGAACAACGCTTCAATGGATTTTCGGTCTTTTTCACCCGCTACAATATCAAGCGCAGCTGGCAAAGCACCTGAGATGACGGAGGTCACCAAAATCATTGGAAGAAGAATCGACAAAAGCATAGAGGTCATGCCATTTTCTCCTTCATCGCCCTCTTCTACATCAACAGCCTGCACCTGAAATGGATGAACAACAGACGTATTGATTTGATCAGCGGCTAAACGCTTTTCTACGACTTGGTTTTGATACTGCTCCAGTAAGGATTGCAGCATTTGAACCGTTATCACCGAATCATCATCTGTTGTGTACCCATGAATTTTAATCGCAAATGATTGTTGATGCTGAAGCATGTCGTCTGCCTCTTTCGGCATTTCCAGATAAGCATTCGCCTTTCCATCTTTGACAGCTTGCTGCGGGTCATCAAATGTTTCAAGTGTGAGGTTTTTGACCTCTTTGATCATTTGATTCATTTCAGTTGGAAGCTGTTCATTCACTGCGACCGTATAGGTTTCATTTCCTGGATCTGCAATCATGCTTTCATAAAAGAACACCAATCCAAGCATCGTCAAAAGAGGTATCAGCACTGTTAAGAGTAGCGTTTTTCGGTCTCTTAGCGCATCTGTCATTTCTTTTAAAAATACGGTTTTCCACATTATGAAATCCCCCTAGCGAGCTTCGACATAAAGATATAGTTTAAGTCATCACTTTGTTCCTGTGTATATAATTCTGGAAGTGTCCCTTTATACACAAGCTCTCCTTGATGAATCATCATGACACTGTCACAAAGCTGGCTGACTTCTTCCATGATGTGGCTTGAAAAAAGGATGGTTTTATTTTGCTGCTTGAGCTGATGAATAAAGTCTCTGAAAATATTACTTGATGTAATATCCAAGCCTGTTGTCGGCTCATCAAATAAAATAATGTCAGGATCATGAATCAAGGTTCTGGCAATCGCCACCTTTTGTTTCATTCCTCTTGAGAATCCTTTCACCTTTCGATCCACATATTGTCTCATCCCAAAACGCTTTGCCAAATCCTCTATTCTTGCTTTGATTTCATGCTGATCTAAGCCATACAATTTGCCAAAGTATTCAAGGTTTTCTCGTGCCGTTAAACGATCGTAAAGCCCCGTCTCACCGCCAAACAAGACACCAATTCGCTTTTTCACTTCCGTAGATTCTTTCACCGTATCAAAGCCTGCGACAGTGACTGATCCGTGCGTAGGTTCTAATAATGTGGCTACGGCGCGTAATAATGTGGTCTTCCCTGCACCATTTTCTCCTAGGATGCCAACGACTTCCCCTTCCTTCACGGAGAACGTCATATGTTTCATCGCTTTCACGACTTTTTTCTTATCTTTAAACCAGCAGCTGCAATCGCTGAGAGTAATCATGTGGTTCGCCCCTTTCAACTTTCTAAGTCTATGATAGAAAAAATAAAGCTTCCCTGACATAAAAATGTCGCGAAACGTCCTTTTTCTGTCTTGAAATGATCTATTTTAAAAAACAAATGATAAAATAGACAAATAATACGATGAGTCATAGGTGATTTTTATGATAAAAGTAGGTCTCGTTGACGATTACCGAGTAGATTTAGAAAAACTGCATGCCATTGTAGGCAGAATGGAGACTGTGGAGATTGTCTTTGTCACGCAGTCAGCAGAGGATGCATACGAGAAGGTCAAAAAAGGAGATATTGATCTGTTGTTCGCAGACATTGAAATGCCCGGAATGTCCGGTTATGAATTAGCGGATCTCATTCACTCTCATGCACTGAATGTCGATGTTGTCTTTGTGACAGGAAACAGCGGATATGCGGTCCATGCGTTTGATTTAAATGTTCACGATTATATTATGAAGCCCTACCAAGCCGATCGAATTGCCAAATCCTTAGAACGCTACATGTCCACCAAGCAGGAGAAAAGCATTCATGGACGGCTTCTCATTAAACAGCAGTCAGATATTCATGTGCTGCAAAAGAAGGATGTCATTTTTGTTGAGCGAACAGGCAGGTCAACCACCATTGTCACAACAACAGGAGATATCCAAACATATCAGACACTAAACGAGTTAAAGGGCGATCTAGCTGAAAAAGATTTTATCCGCTCTCACCGATCGTTTATCATCAATATTCATTACATTAAGAACTTCTCGGCGTATGCCAAAAATTCATTTATCGTGTCTTTTGAAGGTACAGATAAAAAAGCCATGATGACCAAGCAGCAATTAGAATATTTTAAGAAATATTATTTTTAAGGAGAACGAACGTGAACGCTTTCTATCTTGGATTCCGCATGTATGCTCTCATATGGCTAGGTCTTGCGTTTCATGCAGCTGCTGAAGCTATTCTGCCGCTATCATCAGGAGTGCTGTGGCTCCTCACTTTTTGTGTGATTTGTCTTTATACATTTTTCATATACAAAAGGTTTTTGCCTCATGTGAGTGGTTATGTGATGTTGGGCGCTTTTGTGCTCTTTACCTGTGCAGGTCTTTCCCTTTTTCTGACGCAAGGAAATGGATGGAGCTCTCTTTTAGTTTTGATCATCATCATGACAACAGATATCCTTTCATTGAAGATGATGCAGACGGAGAAACGATTAAACGGGCGGCTTCAAGAGCTGATCAATGCAGAATCAAGAACCAATGAATTGCTGCTTGAGCTGCGCAGTAAACATCATGAAACAGCTAGACATTTAAATGCCTTTTCCGCGTCGAACGACGAGCACGAGATCAAGGATTTGATTCAGCAATACGTAAAACATTTCCCTTGGATGAAAGGAGAAAATGCCTATTTGGCCTCAACCCTGCATTCCTTTTTTCAACGGGCTGAAAAAGAGGACATTGCCCTTTCTCTAGACCTTCAAGCACCTTTTTCATCGCTTCCCTTTTCTAAGGCGGATCAGGTTAGTTTCACTGGAAACTTGCTTGATAATGCCCTAGACGCAGCGATTGAAGCGAAGCAAGCCGGGAAAGAGGGCAGCATCTCGATTACGACCTCTATTCGGAGCGGGCTCTTTTTAATCCATTGTGAGAACAGCACAAAAGGAATGGAAAAACACGTGTTAGACCATTTGTTCAAAAACTTTGGCCGCTCGACAAAAGGCGGGGATCATCAAGGAATGGGGACTTATATCATTCATCAGCTTGTTGAAAAGGCAGACGGTACTCTTGATTTCACTTACCGTTCTCCACATTTGCGGCTTGTCATCAAAATCCCTCTCACGATGTCATAAAAAAAAGGTGCAGCTAAGCACCTTTTTTGATTAAGAGAAAATGTGGTCAATTTGATTGATTTCCTCTTTTGTTAATTGAACTTCGTTTGTTTTTAGGTTTTGCTGAACTTGCTCAGCTCGTTTTGCACCTGGAATAATGGCGTCGATGCCGTCCTGTGCTAAAAGCCAAGCGAGTGCGACGTGTGCCGTTTCGGCGTTCTTTGATTGCGCAATTGCCTTCAGCTTGTCTACTTTTTCGAGGTTTTGAAGGAACGCCTCGCCTTGGAAAAGCGGATCTTTTGCTCGAATATCATCAAATGTCGCATCCTTCGTAAATTTACCAGTCAACAAACCTGACGCCAACGGGAAATACGGAATAAAGGAAATACGATGCTCGACGCAGTATGGGAGAAGATCCTGCTCTGCCTCACGTTTCAGCAAAGAATACTCCGACTGAAGCACATCTAAGTAGCCATCTCGATTAAAGGCTTGAAGCTGTTCAAAATCAAGATTTGATGCACCAATGGCCCTGATTTTCCCTTCATCCTTCAATTCCTTTAATGTGCCTGCTACTTCTTCCAGCGGTGTCCGGCCGTCCGGGAAATGCATATAGTATAAATCAATATAATCTGTTTGCAGTCGTTTCAGGCTATTTTCGACCTGCTCTCTTAAAAAGTCTCGGCTGTTATCCAATTCAATTTGTCCGTTTACTTCTTTATGAGCCCCCTTTGTCGCAAGGACAAGGTTTTCTCTACCGCCTCTTTTGGCAATAATCTCACCAATCAACTCCTCTGAACGGCCCAGCCCATAAATAAAAGCAGAATCTAAGAAATTGACACCTTGATCAAGAGCTGTCTCCACAAGCTCTCGTCCGGCATCTTCACTCAGGTTCGGGAACAAATTATGTCCACCTACCGCATTCGTACCAAGCCCTATCGGATTCACCTGTAAATTAGTTCGTCCAAGCGTTACCTTTTTCAAAAGTTCATCTCCCTTATCTGCTTAATCATCCTTATTTTCCCATGAATCCTTTCCAACATTCAAGTATCCTGCTCTCTGAAGCACCAACACCCTCACTTCAAGATTTTTACGTAAAAAACATTTAAAACCGATAATAAATCTACAAATTAATTCTTATTAACCGGTATATTAGACTTACGCATTTCCTTTTATTATTGGCTTTTGTGTAAATTCCTTTCAAAGATAGGGACTAAAACCTATTCCTCATCATGATTGAATTTCGATAGAATGAAAAGTGCAAATCGTCATAAGGAGATTTTCCCCTGTAACACCCGAATATACCATCCTATCTGTTTCTTTTTTCATAGTCAGATAGCGGGAATGAAATGACGAAAGAAAAGCAAAGGAGCATCAACTGTGAATCTTAAAAAAATAAGTGCACTCCTCATGATTTCGTTCGTGATGATCATCTCTGCAGCTTGCCAGAGCTCAGCAAAATCAAGCAACACTGATCAAAAATCAACAAAAACAGCAGAGGTAAAAGTCGATAGCTACGAATATACGTTACCAGAAGACTCAACAACTACGCTAAGAGACAATGAATTGGTGCTAAAAATCAACCTGACGATTACAAACAAAGGTGACAAAGCTCTATCATTATATAGCTCTGACTTCTCCCTTTATCAGGACGATGCCAAAGTATCTGATTTAAAATTTTACGGCAGTAAAGACCGTCTTGACCTTGGTTCATTGAACAAAGGAAAATCACAATCAGGTGCTCTTTATTTCCTAGTAGACAAAGGGAAAAAATATCAGTTCGTGTACCAAGACAGCATCAAGAAAAACAGTGATTCGATCGAAATCGACCTAGATGGAAACAAAATACTGGATACAGCGAAAAAGCTGGATAACCCTGCAAAAGCGCTATCCGCTTATACGGATATCATTGTATTTGACAAAAAGAACGATCAATTTGCAGATTTAACAGGTGACAACCAATCCGATGTCGTGAATAAATACCACGATATGTTCGTAAAAGACTTCAAAAGAACTGCCGGCATGTACGGCAATGAAGTAAGTGACCGTGATATTCTGTCGATGTACAAACGGATTCAAGACACCATGAAGGATAAAACCAAAGTAGAAACAAGTGTAAAAACCATCTCTAATGACGAGGCGAAGGTTGTCGCTCAAGTAACAGGCATTGATGCTTCTAACTTAAAAGACAAGCTGGACAAGCAAAGAGACGAGTTTTACAACGGCAAGATCCGCTCTAAAGAAGAATTGTATAAGAAAAGCTTAAACTTGTACGCATCTGAATTCGAAAAGCTTCCTCCAGTCTCCAGCCCGGCTGAATACGAAGTGAAAATGAAACGTAATGGGGATGGTCAGTGGAAAATTGACCTTAACGATTACAATACATCGCAGTACATGAGCGGTTTTATTAAAACAAGATAATCATGAACTAAAAAAGACGCTGGCCCAATGAAGGTGCCGCGTCTTTTCTGATGCTATACAGTCGCCTCTTGCTCTTCTTTCACCGCTTTTTCAATATCTTTAAAACGGCTCGATACAGTAGACGCACTAATGCCATACTTTTTCGCTATTTGCGCTTGAGAAAGCGGGGCATCGCTTGCAAGTGAATGAATGTAATATTCGATTCCCGCAGCAAATGATGCTGCTTTACGGATCACAGGTGATTTCTGATCACAATAGGCTTTCCACACAGTTAAAGCGCCATCAGTCAAGCTTTGGTCCCCGTGTTCCTTCATTCCGTCTTCAATCAGCTTAGCTGTTTCCAGTTGAACGTCATTTGCCCAGTCCATGCGATCTGCTGTTAGACCTGTATCGCCTTCTGTTTGAGCAGATGTTTCTGATTCTTCTACTTCTTGCTTTGCAAACATGCACTTCAACACGTCAGGGAATGATTCTCTCATAAATGTGCTGCGCGTTCCTCCATTTGCCTCAAATGCTTCAACAAGCTGACGAACTTGAAGAAGAAGCGTATCTGTAAACTCTTTCGCAAACATCGTATATTGAATGAAAAACTCTGCTTTTTCTTCAAATTGAACAGGGAATCCAAGCACGAGACTTCCCTTTTCAGGCAGCACTGTTTGATCCGGTTTTACATCTACTTCAACCTTTTCAGCTGTCACCATATTCTCAAAGTAAAGAGACTCGTCCGTTTTTTCATTTAATAAAAGCAAAGATGGCTCCATGTCTGTCCATGATTGAACCACTTGTTTTGTTTTCGGACGGGTAATATCCTCCGCTTTCTTTGTCAGGAATTCTTGGAAGATGGTTTCTTTCTGATCCGTTAATGGACGGAAGAAGATGCCCCATACACTCAAATGAAAGACTGAGATTTGTTGCGTTTCTTTATCCATATCTGCAAGAAAAGAAAACTCATTAATGAATTGATTGATGGCTTTCTGATGTTTAGAGAATGCGTAATTCATTAAATCCTTTTGAACTTGTACAGCTTCCTTAAACACAAGCTCAGACGTTTGTTCTCCGCCTGACTTTTGACCACAGCAATGTTTATATTTTTTTCCGCTTCCGCAAGGGCAGAGCGCATTTCGTTTAATTTTTCCCAAAATAAAACCTCCGACATTCTAGTCTAACCTCACTATTTTAACAAACGATTGCACATGAGAGTTTTATTTTCAAGAAAAAAGAAAAATCAGAATGATCAGTTAAATAATAAAGATACTTGAAGATCACAACAGATCATAGGAATAGCGGTCTTTTTCTGTTTATTTTCTCCAATCATTCCAATAGATTTTCTTCAGCTCATTCCCTCAAATAACTGTTTTGCTTCAAAATAAAAGATTTGAACAAACTTCTTCGTATTGACTCTGCCAGTTGATCCTGCGGATGAAGAGGTCTTCTGCATTTCTTTCATTCTTTGGCTGACATCGGTAAAGTCAAAAAACTTCGACGCATAGTGCTCAAACTTAGGATTCGAGAAATCTGTTAATCCTAGTGAAGCAAAATGATTCAAGGAATGATGAATAGCGCGTCTAATCCGCTGCTCTGCCGCTTTCACTTCCCTCATCACTTCTACATCGGTCGCCCCATGATCCAGCTTCCTCTCCGCTGTTTTGATAAAGAGCTGCTTTAGTGGCGGGAAATTAACCTCATGAGAATTGGCTGACTGTGTTTCATGTAAGTAGATCAGGATCTCAAGTAAATCCTTAGAACCACTCTCTCCGACAATTCCTAGTTCGGATAAGAGAAATTCCCCCGCCTCTTTCATCGTCCTTTTCTTCAACCCATTGCCCGTTGTATCATGAGAAATCACAGGCTCTAGTGGCAGCACATGGCGAAGGGAAGCTTGAATATCGTAAATCGATTTCTCGAGTTTGATCCGTTCTATGACTTTTCGAATCACACTGACGATCTCAATTCGATTGACAGGTTTATGAATATAATATTCGATCCCTAATTCATAGGCTTCTGCCATCATCTCTTTCGCCTCTACTTGGGAAATCATCATGATTTTACCTTTGAATTCAGGGTGAATATGACGAATCGTTTGAATGCCATCTCTAGCAGGCATTAAAAGGTCTATCAGAAGGATGTCTATTTTTTTTAGGTTCAATGAATGTGCTTCTAATCCCACTCCGTCATCGGCTTCATCCACGACCTCTCCCAAATCTTCATCTTCTATGATTTGACCTAAAATCGAGCGTATTGCACGATCATCATCTGCAATGAAAAATCGCATACACTCACCCTCTCTGTATTAAATTTTGTATAGGAAGGAGTAGCTGAAAAGCCGTTCCCTTTGATTCTCTTTGTTCGATTTTAATTGTACCGCCAAGCTCTTTAACCAGCTCTTTCACATAGGATAAGCCAATCCCAGTTGATGGTGTTCCATATGCATCAAATTTAGAAGTATAGCCTGGATCAAATACTATTTCTCTCATTTTTTCAGGAATCCCCGGGCCATCATCTTCAATCCGAATCTCTATTTTATCATGACTTCCTTTCAATACGAGTGAGATCATTCCGTCATCCTTTATGGCTTCAACCGCATTTGCCATTAAATTATTAATGAGCGATAAGAAAATGAACACATGATAATCATGCAAATGAATGCCTCTTATATCAGATGTAAAGGAGATGTTTTTCCCTAGAGAGAGCGCATACTTTTCTTGAATGCGAAGGACAATTTGAACGAGCTCTTCCGCCTTCATATAGTCTTGCATATTTTCCTTAGAAATCAGCTTCGAAAGCCCAGCATAAATACGTTGATTGTCCTTTTTCACCTCATGGATTTCTCCTGCGAGCTTCAACAGCCCCTGACTCACTTTCTTCCCTGCTTCGTGTTCATGCAAGAGACGATAAAGCCTGTATGATTCTTGCGTAATATGCTCTGTATGTTTTAACGTTTTCTTTAAATGAACCGTTTCTTCATATAAATTTGAAATGACCATCATCATATGCTCATTTTGTTTCATGATCTGCTTCTCTCTTGATTGTGCCTCATACAGCTTCATCATATTAAAAAAGCTGATTACGACAAAGCTGTGAGCAAACGCAATGAGAAACATATCACTCAGCTTTGATAGCGTCATCGTCGTATCAAACACTAAAAATTGTACAAACAGTTCAACAAAATCAGCCACTAATTCAATCATGAGACCAATGATCCCAATAAAAATAGAACGCTGTTTAAAACGTCCCGTACGGACGGCAAAGAACAAGAAAGCATATGTAAAATAAAAAAAGAAACTTGGGAATTGCTGATAAAATGATGTAGCGAGATCAGCATGATGCTGCATCAGATCTAAACCTACTCGAAAAAGCACAATGGCTGCACCTGTTAAAAACCCGGGCAAGAACGGTCTAGATTTCCTTAAGAGTAATAAACAAAAGAAAAACGCAGGTGCCCCAAAGCTGATCCGGAACGTTTCATTCACAGGATAAAACTTCAGTTCTCCTGCAAGCGGCACAATAACCACCATAAAAATTAATATGAATGCGTCTTTTTTAACAAGCTGGTTTAAACTCAAATGACTGACATCCCTTCCCCTTTTTGCATAGCCACAGTATACAAGGAGACTCTTTTCTTCACAACGTACAAAAAAATAATTTTCACGGCTCCTTCTTTCCTCAAAATCCTTTTTTATGACTATTCACCGAGGCGCCATGGTGACCTTTCAGCTATTCAGCATTTTGGTGATTGTCTACAATAATGGGAATTGTTTAGACAATGATCGACAAACCGATTTTTATTTGTAAGTTTTTCTGTAGATTTTCGTCAGATTGTGTAGTTTCCAAGATAAATTGAATGAACAATTTTAGTGAAACTATATGTAAGCGTTTTCTGAATTTTCACTAAAAACCCTTTTTGTTTTTTCGCCGCCAAAGCCTTCATTTCAACATATATTTAGGTGTAAAGGAGTGGTACAAGCAGCGCATGACAAGTTCTTTGAAGATGTGTAACATGTTTTCGTGCCTATTTGATCGCATTTTTTGTCATCCGCCAATTCAATAGGGTACTTTTTGATTTTTGATTGGAGGAATCGTATGAAAACAGCAATTTCTAATAATACACAACACGCATGCCAGTCTTCTGTTGATCAATGGGCAGAAGAAATACGTCCGTATTACAAAAATGGACAGAATGCTGGCTACATTCCAGCACTCGGAAAAGTGAATTCCTCTCAACTTGGTATCAGCGTGATAGGCCCAGATGGATCATCTGTACGATATGGTGATTGGGACGTTCCCTTTACCCTGCAAAGTATCTCAAAAGTCATCAGCTTTATAGCTGCCTGTTTAGGAAGAGGCGTACCATACGTCTTGGATCGGGTAGATGTAGAGCCAACTGGTGATGCATTTAATTCCATCTACCGTCTTGAGATGCATAAACCAGGGAAGCCCTTTAATCCAATGATTAATGCTGGAGCTATTACCGTATCCTCCATCCTTCCCGGAAAGACTTCTACAGAAAAGCTAGCATATATTTTCGATTTAATCGAAAACTTAATAGGTAAGCGTCCCTCTGTTAATGAAGAGGTTTATCAATCAGAATGGGCAACTGCGCACCGCAACCGTGCTCTTGCTTATTACTTAAAAGAAACCAATTACTTAGAATCAGATGTCGAGGACACATTAGAAGTGTACTTAAAGCAATGTTCCATCGAGGTTACAACAGAGGACATCGCCTTGATTGGGCTGATTATATCAAGTGATGGCTATCATCCCTTTAAACAGGTCCAAGTCATTCCAAAGGATATCGCAAGACTAACAAAGGCATTGATGCTGACATGCGGCATGTATAATGCGTCTGGTAATTTTGCTGCTTTCGTAGGCGTTCCAGCCAAAAGTGGTGTGTCTGGAGGAATTATGGCTTGCGTTCCGCCAAGCGCAAGAAGAGAATTCCCATTTCAAACAGGCTGCGGAATCGGCATTTATGGTCCCGCCATTGACGATTGCGGAAATAGTATTACCGGTGTCATGATGCTGAAAAAGCTCGCAAAAGAGTGGGATCTCAGTATTTTTTAAAATGAACAGTCATGAATTCGAAGAGGTGATGTTATGAACGAAAAAGCTTTGCTATCTTATTTAACACATACAAATGATTTTATTTGGACTTATATTGTCATTGCTCTGTTACTTGGAGTTGGTGTCTACTTCACATATAGAACACGCTTCCTGCAAGTGAGAATGATTAAAGAAATGGTGCGTGTCCTGAAAGAAGGAAGAAAAGAAAAAGAAGGGATATCACCGTTCCAAGCATTTGCCATCAGTATGGCGGCACGTGTAGGAACAGGGAATATCACAGGGATTGCCATCGCCATTGCAATTGGTGGACCTGGCGCAATCTTCTGGATGTGGATCGTAGCCATTATCGGTTCTGCCTCAAGCTTTGTTGAAAGTACATTAGCCCAAGTGTATAAAGTGAAAGATAAAACAGGATTCCGCGGTGGACCTGCTTATTACATGGAAAAAGGGTTAAACAAGCGTTGGATGGGAATTTTATTTGCGATTCTGATTACAATTTCTTTTGGAATCGTCTTTAATGCGGTGCAATCAAATACAATTACTGTCGCTTTTGAAAACTCCTTTGGATTAGACCGTTTAACAGTCGGTATTGTGATGGCTGTTATTTTTGCAGCAATTATTTTCAAGGGAATCCAAGCCATTGCAAAAGCTTCTGAATACATTGTCGTTGTGCTGGCTCTAGCCTATATCGGAATTGCATTCTTTGTTATTGTGACAAATATCACTGAACTTCCTGGTGTCATCAGTACGATTGTGAAACACGCCTTCGGGTTTGAACAGTTTGCTGGTGGAACATTAGGCGGCGCATTATTACAAGGGATTAAACGCGGTCTTTTCTCGAATGAGGCTGGTATGGGTAGTGCACCTAACGCAGCAGCAACAGCTGTGACAAGTCACCCTGTAAAACAAGGATTAATTCAGGCGTTTGGCGTGTTAACAGATACATTAATTATTTGTACAAGCACAGCCTTCCTTGTCCTGTTCTCTGATGCATACAAAACAACGAACTTGCAAGGAATTGAATTAACACAGGCTTCACTCAGTCAGCACATTGGACCATGGGCCTCTGGATTCCTTGCTATCATGATTTTCCTATTCGCCTTTAGTACATTAATCGGTAACTATTACTACGGCGAAACGAACATTGAATTCCTTGGAGCCAACAAAGTTTGGCTTAACATTTATCGAATTGCCGTTATTGGAATGGTTCTTTTCGGTGCAGTTGCTACTGTTCCTCTCGTGTGGGGTCTAGCCGATCTCTTCATGGGACTCATGGTCATCGTCAACCTCATCGCCATCACCATGCTGTCTAAGGTCGCCTTTGCAGCATTGAAGGATTATACGAGACAGAAAAAAGAAGGCAAGGATCCTGTCTTTTATAAAAATGTCGTTCCAAACAATGAGAAAATTGAATGCTGGGACGACGAACCTGCTTCGTTGAAAAAGAATCGAATCGGTTAAATCAAAAAAGCTCTGGTCCTCTTGGGACTGACCCCATAAGATGAGACAAATAAAAAACACCTTCAAGTTTGAAAACGGATCGTTGTGATCCGAAATAAAATATGGAGGTGTTTTTTCTATGGGGACAAGAGTGAGTTTCCCCCTCTGATCAGAGCTTTTTTCTTTAGTTCAAAAATTCGAGTATGAGTTTGTTCACCACTTCTGGTTTTTCATGATTGATCCAATGAGAAGCATCATCGACAAAAATTAGTTGTCCATTTGGGCAAATCTTCATCGTTTCCTTCGCCAGCTTTCTGCTTAAAAACTTGTCCTCCATCCCCCAGATCATGCGAACAGGTACTAAAATGCGCTTTGATATCGGCTTTTCAAAGCCGCCCTTTTTGATGGCGCGGTACCAATTCAGCATTGAGGTCATGGCACCTGGCTGCGTCCAAGCCAGCTTATAGCTTGATACATCTTCCTTCGTGAACAAATGGGGTCTTGCAGTCAGCCCAATGGCTTCATCCAGCTTTTGAAAGTGATTTTCCTGAAGAGCTGCCTCTGGCACATTCGGAAGCTGAAAGAATGCGATATAGGAGCTCTTCTTCCACTGCGGGGGATAAAATGGAAGAACCTTCATCATCACCCGCGGATGCGGCATGTTGACAATGATTAGTTTCTCTACATATTGAGAACGTGTGGATGCCAAATGCCAAGCAACTGCTCCGCCCCAATCATGACCACCCACAATCGCCTTTTGATTCGGACTAAGCGTCTTAATCAGCCCTACGATATCATCTCTCAGTTGATCTAATACATAGGATTCAATTCCTTCTGGTTTATCACTTAGATGGTAGCCCCTTTGATCAGGAACGACGACACGATAGCCTGCCTCGGCTAGGGGCATAATTTGGTTCTTCCAGCCGTACCAGAACTCAGGAAATCCATGCAGCAGTATAAGCAGCGGGCCATCCTCAGGTCCAGCTATTGCTGTGTGAAGTGTTACACCATTTGTTTGGATTGATTGAAATTCAATTTGCTCCATCCCTTTGCCACCTTTCTCCTTGTTCTTTATTCTTCCAACATAGCATATTTCCCATTTTTCAGAAAATAAAAGCACTCCCAAAAAAACCTTCACGAAGGTGAAGGGCCAGATTGTTGACAAAGGGCTAAAATGATCTTGATTTTAGCCTTTTGTCTTCTTTTCAGCGTGATAGAAAACCTTTGCAGCCCTAGAAAGGACGAGTACTGGCGCGGAGCGAATTTGTCATTCGTCACCAGCACGCAGGACTGACACCGAATGCGAGGGTTTGTCTACACGCTGAACCTTCACGAAGGTGAAGGTCTTGGTTTATTTCATATAATTCAGCACCCAGATCAACCCATTTTTACGGTCCTGTACTTGCCCGTGAAGGGCGCCAAAGAACGTATCTTGTAATTCGACCAGTACATCTCCATCAGCTTCTAGCGCTTCATATACAGCCTTTAGTTCTTCTTCATTGTCAAACTGCATAATCAACCTGAGATTCTCGGGCTTTGGTGTGCGGTCAAACGTATCTGAAAAGTGAAGCAGCGATTCTCCAAGGTGCAGTTCTGCATGCAGCACACGGTCTTGATGTTCATTTAAAATATGAATATCACCGCCAAAAATCCCTTGATAATATTGAAGAGATTCCTTCACATCGTCTACCACAATATAAGGACTAACACTAATCATACCCCTCATCCTCCTCTTGTTCCGTCCATCTTCTCTTTTATAGCTTATCCCAAATCGTATGAAAAAAGGCACAAATCGTCAACGGATTTGCACCTTTTTCTCATGAAGATTTCGCTAATTCACTATGTTTGTTTGAATACGCTGCGTACATGACAACACCGATTAACAGCCAAACACCAAAGTAAAGCCACGTCCGGCCTGGTAAGTTGAACATAAGGAACAAGCAGCAGCCCATTGAAATAATCGGCAAGACCGGCACAAATGGAACCCGGAATCCCCTCTCAAGCTGCTGATGTGTCTTTCTCAAAATGAGGACAGATAAACTCACCATTGCAAACGTCAATAAAGCACCGATATTCGCTAAATTGGACAAGTCCTTTAAATCAATAAACCCTGAAATAACAGCTGTCATGCCGCCAATCATCCATATGCTTGCAACAGGCGTATCGCTTTTGTTTGTTTTCGAAAACACTTTCGGCAAAAGACCATCTCGTCCCATCGCATAGGCAATTCGAGTTGCTGCATAATTATTGGCGAAAATCACAGCCATCAATCCAATGACCGCACCGACAGAAATAATACCGGCTACACTATTTTGATGTACACTTTGCAAGACATAGGACATCGCCTCTGTGACATTCAGTTTTGTATAGTGCACCATACCTGTCATAATCAAACAAACGACAATGTAAATGATCGTGCAAATGAGTAATGAGCCAATAATGCCAATTGGCAGGTTCCGCTGCGGATTTTTCACCTCTTCTGCAGAAGCAGAAATCGCATCAAATCCTAAGAAGGCAAAAAACACAGCAGCAGCACCAGCAATGACGCCTTCTGCACCAAACGGCATGAACGGCTGCCAATTGGATGGCTGTACATAAAACCCGCCTACTACAATGAAAAGAACAATAATACCGAGTTTCACAAACACCATGATATTATTGAATTTTTTACTTTCCTTCGTTCCTCTAGATAAGATCCACGCAATCAGTAAGGCAATGATGATGGCTGGCAGATTCATATATCCGCCTTGTTCAGGTCCCGCTAAAAATTGATGGGGAATCGAAATTCCAAACCCCTCAAGCAAGCTGTTGAAATAGCTCGACCAGCCACTGGCGACAGCTGAAGCAGTCAGCATATAAACGGACAATAACGTCCATCCCATTAGATGCCCGACAAGCTCACCCATCGTTGTATATGAATAAATGTACGCACTGCCGAATACAGGCAGTGCTGAAGCCATTTCTGCATAGCAAAGTGCTGCCAAACTGCACACAATCGCTGCGATGGCAAAGGAAAAAATGACAGCCGGCCCTGCATCCTTAGCCGCTGTGATTCCGGTTAACACCATGACCCCCGTGCCGATCACTGCCCCTATACCAAGGAGCGTGAGATCGAGCCCGCCCAGCGTTTTCTTTACCTTTTGCTGCCTGCTCTGTTCTAACAAATCGTGAATGTGTTTCTTACGTAGAATATGTCGCAAACCCTTTCCCTCCAAAACGTTAGAAAAACAAAAAATCATTCAAATTTCATTATAGCAGAATAGGTACTACGCATTCACAACCAATTCACGTAAATCTTTCTTCATGATTTTACCAAGCTTGTTTTTTGGCAGCTCCTGTGTGAAATGAATGGAGGGCACTTTGTAATCTGCCAAACGTTCCTGGCAATAGTTCACCACATCTTCTTCGCAAAAATCGACAGAATCGTCTTTTACGATATACGCACTTGGCACTTCACCATATAATTCGTCTGGCACCCCAATGACAGCTGATTCAATCACACCTGGAATTTGATCAATGACCTCTTCTACTTGGTCAGGGTAGATATTATCCCCACCGTACAGAATCACATCTTTGTATCTCCCTGTGATGAAAAGAAAACCGTCTTCATCTAGATAGCCTGCATCTCCCATATGGAACCAGCCATCTTTCAGCACCTTCTCTGTAGCGTCAGGCTGATGATAGTAGCCTAGAAAATAGAATGGGCTTCTCATAACGACTTCGCCAATTTCTCCAGCTGGCAATGTCTCCTCTGTCTCAGGGTGCATGATTTTCACTTCTACATCCGGATCCACTTTACCTGCAGAGCCCATTTTATCCTCGCCCATCGCTGGATGCCACGCACTCACAACCCATGCTTCGGTACTTCCATAGCCATGCATCATCTGAATGCCTACTTCTTTGTAATCTTTAATTAAGCGTACCGGTACCTTCGTACCGCCAGAAATCGCAATTTCAAAAGATGAGAGATCGTACGAACCGCGTTTCATTTCTTCTAGCATGTACGTGTAAGCTGATGGGAAAGCCATCATGAACGTAATTCTTTCTTTCTCAATCGTTTCTAAAATGCGCTTCGGTGTTGCATCATGTAAGAAGACAAGCGTATATCCTTCAATCGCAGCTGCGATCAGGTGATTAATCGAACTCATATGATACAGAGGGTGACTCGCCAAGTACCGTTTTCCTTTCAGATCGAATCCTCGATTCCCATGTCTTGTTAAAAATTGATAGATTCGTCCATGTCCGACCATACAGCCCTTTGGATTTCCCGTTGTCCCAGAGGTGAATAAAATCATCGCTAGATCCTCTTCTGATACCTCTTCAGCAAGGTTACTTCCATCATTTGAAGCCAACATGTCTTCAAACAGCTGTGTTGTATTCGCATTGGCACCGGATTCCACCATCAGACAATCTTCTAAAGACACATTCACTGCCGCAATGATGTCACGGAATTCACGGTCAAAAAATAAAGCCTTTGGCTCTGCTTTTTTCAAAATACCTTCCAGCTCAAAAGAAGTAAGCTGCCAGCTAAGCGGAACTGCGACTGCACCTGCTTTAATGGCTGCCAGCATAATCGTTGAAAAGTGATGATGGTTTTGACAAATAAAGCAAACACGGTCCCCTTTTCGAATCCCCTTTTGATGTAAGTAATGAGCGAGCTGGTCAATACGCTTTGCATATTCTTCAAATGTATAAGACACACCCCCGCCAGTTACCGCTTCAATTTGTGAAGAGCGTTCCATTCTGTCGTTAAGTAATGCCTGTAATGTATTCAATATCTTCATCTCCAAACGTTTGATTTACAATAGCCAATTTCCAGTGAATGGGTTGGCAGATTTTATCTCATTCACATTCTAAAATAAAACCAGCTGAAAGTAAAATCATTTCAATTTGGAATTGTTCTTTATATTAATTGATAATATAGGTAATTTTATAGCCGTCTTCCATTTTGGTTTAAATGATGATAACTATTATGATAAGATAGACCTAGTAATTGATCGGAAAATGCGAATGCAATAGGAAAAGAGGTATGGAGAATGCAACATTTCGAGCTAGAGGCAAGTTTATTAGACCATGCGCTGACAAAGTATTTAAAGGCGACGAAACAAATAGATGAAGAGAACATTCCGAAAAACGTCACGAATGTGAAAGGGTTTATTTTACGCATCATTTATCGTCATCAATCATGTACTGTGAAAAATATTCTGCAGGAAGTTTCATTATCTCCCTCTGCAACAACAACCGCTCTCAATCACTTAGAAGATGAAGGGATGATTATCCGCTCTCGAAATAATAATGACCGCCGCACTGTATGGATTGAACTCTCTGAATCAGGTGAACAAATTGCAAAACAAATGATCGACAACCGCCAGCTGCTTGTCAATCAGCTGTTCAACCACCTTTCAGAAGAAGATAAAAAAACATTTTTTGAATTAATCGAAAAAATGATGGACGAGCCATTAAAGGCTTAGGAACATTCCTAAGCCTTTGTCCTCTTTTCAACCTTTGCAGTCTAGGAAGGACGAGTACCGGAGCGGAGCGAATTTAGATTCGTGAGCACCGGAACGCAGACCTGACACCGAATGCGAGGGTTTGTCTACACGCTGAGGCTTAGGAGAATTCCTAAGCCTTCTTTTTTATGGCTTTAAGATGACCTTTATACAATCATCCTTCTTATCATTAAATATGTGATACGCATGAGCGGCATCATCTAACGGCAATTGGTGTGTGATGATCGCTTTAGGATTAATTTCACCGGTTGTCACTTTTTGATAGAGCTTTGACATGTAGCCTCTCGCCGGGGCCTGCCCCATTTTCAGGGTGACGTTTCTTGCGAAAAAGGCACCTAATGGGAACATATTATATAGGCCGCCGTACACACCCGTCATCTGCACCGTTCCACATTTACGGACGGCTTTTGTGGCAATTTGAATCGGTCCGATCGTTCCACCTTGTAGCTTAAGTTTCTGCTCAATTTTTTCAAGCGGCGACTTCTTCCCGTCCATTCCCACACAATCGATCACAACATCGGCTCCACCCTTGGTCAGCTCCTTTAACGTTTCTCCCATGTCGGGATCTTCTGTAAAATCAAATACTTCTACGCCGCTCATCCGTTTTGCATGTCGCAGACGGTAATCAATGTAATCGACCGCAATCACACGGTCTGCCCCTTTTTGCCATGCAAATTGCTGTGCCATTAATCCAACAGGTCCACAGCCTAACACAATGACCGTATCACCTTTTTTCACACCGGCGTGCTCCACGCTCCAATAAGCAGTTGGAAGAACATCCGATAAGAACAGCAATTGTTCATCCTCCAGCTCACAATCATCTGGGATCTTAAACGGAGTGTAGTTCCCAAAAGGCACGCGTAAATATTCTGCCTGTCCTCCAGGGTAGTTCCCATATTTCTCACTATATCCAAAAAGTCCACCCGAATCGTAGTGCGGGTTTGAGTTGTCGCATTGGCTTTCTAAGTGGTGATGACAATATTGGCATTGACCACATGCAACGGTAAATGGAATAACGACACGGTCTCCCTTTTTTACTGCCGTGACATCCGGGCCAACTTCCTCCACAATCCCCATTGGCTCATGCCCAATCACGTAGCCGATTGGAAGCGGGAAATTCCGCTGATACAAATGTAAATCAGATCCACAAATTGCTGTTGATGTGATTCGGATGATCACATCTTCCCGATCTTGAATAGATGGCGCATCTACTTTCTTCACTGCAATGCTATTTTTCCCCTGATAAGTAACAGCTCTCACATGCATTTCCTCCTTTAGCGAAAATCATCTGTACATAGCTTCACCTTGAATGGATGGTTCATGCATCAGATCAGGATTATTAAAAAACAAAAAAGCCCGTCGATCGGTTCGACAGGCACTTATACAATCATGTGTAACGCGTTACCTATTTATCCTTTTTCAATAAAGACCAAATCATATTGAGAGGAAGTCTCTCGATCAATCATCAAGTTCCCTTCTTGAATAAAATAAGGACATATACTCGGGCTTTGTGATTCTTCAAACTGCTCATACAACTGCTCAATCTTTCCAGGAAGCAGCAATAGCAAAAATTTATTAGAATGGGACACGAGTTCAGAAGAGTGAATTGTATCCGGCGGTATATAGGCAAAGTCACCCGGCATCAGGCATATATCTTCTCCGTTCAATTGCAGATTCATTTTTCCCTCAACGCAATAGAGTGCTTCTGTATGTACTTGATGATAATGCGGAGGAAAATACTTTCCCTTCGCGCCTTCAATCACAAAATGACTGAACCCGCCTCCAGTTGTTTCTGTTGTTGCGATCAGCTCATGAAGCTGACCATCAATAATGTATTGCTTCCCTTCACCAGCCTCTAATACGTAGGGCTGCACCGCCTGAGGGAGCTGACTATGAAATAAAACGGAGGGCTTAGTTGTATTTGACAACTGCCGGATACCATGCATCAATATGATATCGCTTTCTTTTTCAGCTTGTTCAAAGCTGTCTGCATCGAAAGCATGATCGGTCATCGGCCATTCGTTCCGCTGAAGCCTTTTCCCAATTTGCTGATAGACATCTGTCATTTGTCCGCCCAATGTATATGAAATAAATCTTGTTTTGTGACTATGCATTCTGTAGCCATGGATCGTTTTGGGTGGGATATGAATATAATCGAAGGCTGTGACCATATATTTTTTACCGTCCAAGATCACTTCAAGCTTTCCTTCCAGCACAAAAATGGTTTCAAATAAGTGCTCATGACAGTGAAGTGGAAAATAAGCTCCTTTCCCACCTGTGATTAAGACAAGCTCAAACAGCTCATTCGTTTGATTTACTTCTGCCAGCACATGAACAAGCTGATTTTCCAGCCCATACAGTTTCCCTGAACCAGACACGGTATAAAAAGAGGTACCTTCGGATTGCTTGATCGATTGCGGTTGCTCCGACATCCCATCACTCCTCATGACTAATTGACTATCTTTATTATATAGACCAATTGATATAATAGATAGACAATATGCGAGAGATTTTACTCTTCTCGCATAAATAAGTGTCTAAGGTAACATTTCACATGTTCTAACGGAGTCGTTTGTTTGAGTGCGGTGGTCATCGATAGACCCCCAATCACCATTGAATGAAGGAGAGAAGCCAGCTCATCCGCTTTGTTTTCTTCATATCCGCTGCTCATGAGCTTTTCTTTCACAAGCTTTTGCCAGCGGATCATTTCTTGCTTACATGCAGTATGAAGCTGCGTATGTTCTGGCTTGGATTCTGCCGCCAGCAAGACAATCGGAATGCCTCTTTCATTTTCTTGCTCCGTAAATCCCCGGATGATGTTTGTCATAAAGCGGTCGATGGCGATATAAGGATCATCCGAATAGGCAAAGCTTTCTTCAATTCGATTGATGACCTTTTGACTAATATATTCAACGGCTGCTATGGCTAGCTCTTCTTTTCCGTTTGGAAAATAATAATAAAGAGATCCTTTAGGCGTGCCGCTCTCTCTAATGATTTGATTCAATCCTGTCGCATGATACCCCTGTTTGCGTAAAAGAAGTGCGGCCGTTTGAATAATTCTATCCTTCGTACTCACGTGTGACACTCCTTTCCCTCCATAGACAAATGTCGTTTCAACGTATGAGTTGATTTGTTCCTTTCCAAATCGAGGATGTCTCCATCTCTGCTGCAAGCCGAAGCAGCCAATCCTCTTTCCCCTTAGGTGCTGTGACCTGTACCCCTAAAGGCATGCCCGCCTTAGTGAGATGAACAGGAACGCTCATAGAAGGCTGACCCGTTAAGTTGGCAAGCTGTGTAAATGGTGTGTAGGTCAGACTCTTTAAGAACATGTCATAAATGAGATCCTGCTGCGCTTGCATTGAGAGAGATGACACACGTAAAAGTTCTGTGATTTCTTCTTTCGAATGCATCAACTCACCAACCTTAGGAGCTGAATAGGCAGTCGCTGGTGTCACAAAGAGATCATAGGTTTGATGAAATGACGCCATTTGTGCAGCCGCCATATCCCATGCATCAAGACTTTCTGTGTAAGCAGCAGCGGTTACATTCTTGCCAGCCTCTGCCAACACCCATGCCACGATGTCTGTTTCCTCCGGATTGACTGGACGTCCTAATGAACGATTCAAGGACGTGAATAGTGCAGACATTTCTCCGCTGTTCATGACGTAGTATTGCTGCATCAGATGAATTCCATCGATTGCAGGCCCTGCTTCTTCTACTTGGTGCCCTTGATCACTCAGCCATTTCACTGTTTGCTGCACCGCCTGCTTCGCTTCCTCACTGACCTTCGTACCAACTGGAGATTCTACACTGTAAGCAATTCGCATAGAAGATGTACGTTTCTCTAGATCTTCTTGATAGCTGCCGTCGTATAATGGCGTTTGGAAAGCCGCTTCAGGCTGAATGACTTGAAGTAGATCAAGAAGGGCTGCACTGTCCCGCACTGTTTTTGTAAGTGTAAAGTCAATGGATGCCCCTTGCCACTGCCTTCCTGCGCCTGGCCCTACCGGCGTTCTTCCTCTTGTTGGTTTGAGACCGAACAAACCTGTAAAGGATGCTGGAATCCGAATGGACCCTCCACCATCACTTGCTCCACCAGCAGGTACGATGCCGCTCGCAACAGCTGCTGCCGTCCCGCCGCTTGAACCGCCAGGAGAATAGTCAGGATGCCAAGGGTTCCTCGTTGGACCATGTAAAGCAGGTTCTGTTACATTTCTTAATCCGAATTCTGGTGTGTTTGTATGTCCCATCATGAGAAATCCAGCCTGCTTCAATCGCTGGACAAAGTGGGAGTCCGTTTTTGCCTTTACATCCTTTAATAATGCAGCTCCTGCTGTCAGCGGTTCATTTTCCAGCCCTTGCGATATACTTTTCAGTACAAATGGAACGCCCGCAAACGGCTGATTCGTATGTAATGTCTTGATTTCTTTTAATACTTGATCTTGTCTTGTCTGAATCAACGCATTTAGTTCAGGATTGACCTCATTCAATCTAGCAAATGCAGCTTGTACAAGCTCGTCTGGCGTTACCTGCTTATTCCGTACAAGTGCCGCCAAGCCAATCGCATCATACGTCATATACTCTTTTACGTTCATCAGCATATCCTACTTTCTCTTATTATGTTCTCTCTATTGTCTACTAGATTTGTATGAATTTCAATTTCAGGTTACTTGTAAAAAAAACTTTCTGACAAACAATATGATTCTTCTAACCATCCTTCTCATTTCTCCGATATAATAGAGAAAAAAAGACGGAGGTCATCGTATGCAAGGGGCTATCGCCTTGAAAAAGAAAATATTCGTAGTCATCGCGTTTCTTCTTGCGTTGACAACTGCCTTGCCTTACCATTCGCAGGCAGCTGCACCGCCAAAAGAAACAGATGTCATCATCGTCTATAAAAACCAAAAAGGAAAGCAAACAGCGATTGAAGAAAGTGAAAAAGTGAACGCACAGTACATACATCTTCCCGCTGTCGCTGTGACAGCAGATGAACAAGCGGTCACGTCACTCAAAAAAGACCCTAACATCGCGTATGTCTCAAAAAACATAAAGGTCAAACTCGCTTCTTCTACGATGAAAAAAACCGCTGCCTCTACGAATCAGGATGCATTGGTTCAAAAATCTTACAACCTGCAAAAGCTGAATGTAAAGCAAGCGATAAAAGAAGGCGTCACGGGGAAAAATGTGAAGGTAGCCGTTTTGGATACTGGTATTTCTCCCCATGAGGATTTAAAGATATCCGGCGGTAAATCATTCGTGAACTACACTTCCTCCTATAAAGATGATGAAGGACACGGCACACATGTCGCAGGAACGATTGGTGCCCTCAATAACGATTACGGCACAGTCGGCGTCGCTTCTGGCGCGAAGCTGTATGCTGTGAAAGTGTTAGATAAAAAGGGAGAAGGCGACTTGTACAGTCTGCTTCGAGGAATCGATTGGGCCATTAGCAACAAGATGGATATTATGAATTTAAGTCTAGGTTTTGAAGACAATATCCCTATTTTGCGTTCAGCAGTGGATGAAGCATACAAAAGAGGACTGCTTGTGGTCGCTGCAAGCGGGAATGATGGGAAGAAGAATCATATCAGCTATCCTGCCGCCTACAATAGCGTCATTGCCGTTTCTGCAACGACGGACAAAGACAAACTCGCTTCTATCTCAAATACAGGGAAAGGTATTGAATTTTCTGCCCCTGGTCAGAACGTCATCAGCACTTATTTAAAAAATGAATATTGGTATGCAACAGGTACATCACAAGCCGCACCGCATGTCACAGGCATGCTGGCACTGTTGAAGCAGCTTCATCCGAAGAAAACAAATGTTCAGCTTCGCACCTTATTGCGCAGCTATACAGTGGATCTTGGCGCAAAAGGAAAAGATCCACAATTCGGCTATGGCCGCGTGCAATATATACCACAATCAAGCTTTTTGAAGGCTGCGACTAGCGCTGTCAAAACAGCCGAAACTTCTAAAAAGCAGGCAGATGTCAATCAAGCCAAAACGAGAATTGGCCGACTCACTGCAAGTAAGCAAAAAACAGCACTCACTGAACGGGTGAAAAAGGTACAAGGAACCATTGATATCCGCTTGGCACGTGCAAAGGTTCAAACAGCCGAAAAAAGCAAAACACAAGGCGCCATTAAAAGCGCACAAGCGGCCATCAAAAAGTTAAACAAAGGCAAAGAAAAAACAAGCCTGCAAAATCGGCTCGACAAAGTCAAAAAACAGGTCGCCTATCAAAAGAAAGTGACAGACGCCAAACAAAAGGTCAAAAAAGCGGAAACCAAACGAACGAAGAAAACAAAAGCAGTAGCGCAAACCGCTGTCAAACAGCTAAAAGCTTCTAAAACGAAAACCAGTTTACAAAAACGATTAAACCGTATCAAGGTGTAACAGAAAAAACGATTCCTCGCTGAAAGGAATCGTTTTTTTCTATTTTAACAGCGGTGCAAACAAGCTGTGATGATATTTTCCATCAACATCTGCCCTCACTTGATCAAGTATGTTTTCTAACGAAGCCATCACACTCTCTAATGCTCGGTGCACTGAACCTTGTTCAAAATCCACTAAACTCTCTGGCAACTCATCTTCATCCAATACAAAAAAATCACCATTCGGAAGAACGAGAAGATCAACAATGAGGTCTTCAAACATGACCAGCTGGCCGTTGAACGATGTATTCCCCACAATATTAAAATAAGAACCTAGTTCCTTCCCTTGATCATCTCTCCAGAAATACATATTGTAAGGACGATCCTTCCAATAATAAGCGGTCGTATAGCTCCCTTTTGGAATCGTCAGAGCACCATCACCTGCCCTCATCGTAAACGTGTCTTCAATCTTGTGAAACAGCACAGCCTGCTGTCCCTGTGCGTCTAACAGCTGACACGTATGTTCCACAATCTTCTGATCGTATTTGATTTTTCTCTCGATTACTTCATCCCACCGATCCGCATGTAGCGAAAACACCATGTCACAACTCCCTCTTGCATCTAGATTCTCTCTTTCCAGTATACACCGATTTTTTTTGAAAAAATAAAGGGTTGCTGCATTCACATATGGAAGACCTATTGATGAGGTGAAATAAATGAACGGAATCACGATTCTTGAAAACCTTACACAGCTTGGACAAATCATCCTCATTTTTTGCGGCTATGCCCTTTATTGGCGGCTGGTGAAAACGAAGAGAGAACGAAAGCTTTCTCCTTATGAGCGCATGTTAAAATTCTTTGTTATGTTCGGTTTAATCTCGTGGGGGATATCATATTGGGCGCTTATACTGTGGGCGTAAATAAAAAAAGAAGAGCTGTCCATCGAGGACGTGCTCTTCCTTTTATTATGCGTGATGTGATGAACCAGCTGGTTGTTCTTTCTGGATGACATATTGATAGCTTTTAACATGCGTCCCATTTTGATTCACAAATTCTTTATCTGGAGCACGCTCAAAGCCCATTCTTTCATAAAGACGAATGGCAGCCTGCATTTTATCAGAGGTATGAAGGTACAGAACATTTTCGCCCCATGATTGCGTGAGCTCAATACTTTTACGTAACAATGACTCTGCAATTCCTTTTCCTCTGACATCGGGATCTACTCCTAAAAACCGGACGATGGCTGATGTAATGCCCATTTCGGGTTTGTCATACGCTTGCGCTGATGACCGGAACATTTGAAGCGTCCCTACGACCTGACCTTCAAGCTCCGCCACAAGCATCAGCTCCATGTTTGGATTATCTACAGCTGCTGCAAGCGCAGCAGAATAATTTTGCCAGCCTTCCTCTGTAAATTGAGGCTCATACTGTGAATAGGATTTGATTAGTACGTGTCTAATGGCCTCATGATCTTCTTTGACTGCTTGACGAATGATCAGCTCTTGCTGCTCCATGTCAGCACCTCCTGTTGTTTAATTGCCAGATATACGTATCATGCAAATACTGCATGTCGATGACCTTGTTCTTTTCTCTACTCATTCAATGTAAAGAGTCTCCTTCGAAAGATCAATTATTTTGCACGGAATCCTCTTTGAAAATTTCCATTGAAAAGGGACGCTCGATTCATTATGCTGTTTTGAGGAAGTATACGAGGAGTGTAATGTCATATGAGTTCTTTATCTTATCCCCAAGAATCGAAAAAAAACCGATTTCTCCTTGCTGCATTGCTTGGTTCTTTAACCGCCCTTGCACCGCTTGCAATGGATATGTATTTACCTGCATTGCCTCATATTGCACGAGATTTTGAAGCAAGCACTGCTTTGTCCCAATTAAGTCTGATGGCTTGTCTGATTGGACTCGCGCTTGGACAACTGATTGCAGGTCCTATTAGTGATACGATCGGCAGAAGAAAACCGCTGATGATCGGCTTAATTATTTTTATCGCCTCCTCTCTTTTATGCACGGTGGTCTCGTCAATTTGGATGTTCATCCTCTTAAGATTGATTCAAGGACTCGCTGGTTCAGCAGGCATTGTCATTGCACGAGCCATTGTGCGAGATCATTATGAAGGCTCAGAAATGACGAAATTCTTTGCACTGCTCATGTTGGTCAATGGGGTTGCTCCGGCAGCAGCACCTATCGTGGGTGGACAGATGTTACGCTTTACCACATGGCAGGGTGTATTTGTTCTATTAGGCATTCTCGGGGCCTTGATGCTGCTGAGATCTATTTTTTCACTTCAAGAAAGTTTACCTGCGGAGCGCAGACAGACAGGAGGCTTTCAACAGATTGTAAGTGCCATGAAAATTTTAGCGAGTGATCGTCTCTTTGTTGGGTATGCCCTCTCGCAAGGTCTTGTATTCGCAGCGATGTTTGCTTATATTTCTGGCTCACCGTTTGTGCTTCAGGAGCTTTTTCACCTTTCTCCACAAGGATTCAGTGCTGCCTTTGCAGTGAATAGTCTTGGGATCATCACAGCTGGACAAGTATTTGCCCGCGTCGCTGCTAAAATCGGCGAAGAGAAGGTTCTTCGCATTGGATTGCTGACAGCTGCCTTAGGCGGCATCACCTTATTTTTGATGATCTCCATTGATGCTGGATTATATGGCATTCTCATTCCGCTCTTTTTTGTGGTCTCAAGCGTTGGAATTGTCGGCACCTCTGCCCCGTCTCTTGCGATGCAGCATCACGGCGCACATGCAGGAAGTGCGGCTGCCCTGATCGGTGTGGCACAAATGCTGCTAGGCGCCTGCATGACACCTCTTGTCGGACTAGCCGGAAGCCAAACAGCCTTTCCAATGGGCCTGATCATTATGCTTTGTGAACTAGGTGCACTTTGCTGTTATTTCTTCTTTGTAGCCAGAGCAAAAAAACCCGCATAAGCGGGTTTTTTCAGATTGTTGACAAAGGGCTAAAATGATCTTGATTTTAGCCCTTTGTCTTCTTTTCAGCGTGATAGAAAACCTTTGAAGTCTAGGAAGGACGAGTACTGGCGCGGAGCGAATTTGACATTCGTGAGCACCAGCACGCAGGACTGACACCGAATGCGAGGGTTTGTCTACACGCTGAACCCGCATAAGCGGGTTTTTCATTTATGGCTTGCTCCAATTGATAGTGCGGAACACATTGTTCTGGTCATTGTTGTGATATGCATCTAGGTCAAAGCCCGATAGTCCAAAACCGATTGCCATGATCATTCCTCCGGCAACGGTGAAGATGATCCCCCATTTGATGCATTGCTTTTTTAAATCATTCACATTCATATTCTCACGACCTTCTTTTTAAACATTCCCATGAATGCCTTAGTGGTTTGAACAGTCATTTGAACAAATAGCTTTGTCAAATACACCGTGGCCATGCCGCATAATAATCCGACACCTAATAGAAGAATACCAACGCCAATTTGCGTCACCACCACATGCAAACCGTCCTGAAAGATAAATGGAGAACCAATGATGCTCCAAAAACCTCCGAGCAGACCAACTAGCGTCACTGTACCTGTCACGAGCGGAATGCACCAAATCACCATATACACAGAAAGAATCAGTAGGAAGACTGTTGCTAGAATACTGCCCCATAATGGAAAGCCTAAAATGAGGATGGAGAGCCTTGTGGCTTTTTCTCCAAACGTCGGCACCTGAACGGTTTTAATTCCTTGTTCCTTCAAAATCCCTTCAGCGATGATAGCAGGCTGCCCGACTTGATCGACCGCTTCCTGTTCACTGTATCCATCTTCTTGATAATCCTCGATCATTTCATCGTAATACTCGATGAACCGGTCACTTTCTTTTTCGCCTAGACGATGCAGGTGCTTCTCTAAGCTGGCTAAAAATTCTTTTTTATTCATTGCCCTGTCCTCCAGAAATAAAGTCGTAAATCGCCATCACTTGATCCCATTCCGCTAAAAACTGCGCCATATGCTCACGGCCGCTTTGTGTCATCCGGTAGTATTTTCTTAATCGACTATTATGTTCCTGGGAATAGGTCTCCACATAATTGTTTTGCTCTAATCGCTTTAATATCGGATATAATGTCGATTCTGAAATCTCAATACAATGGGACATATCTTTAATCATTTGATAACCATAGGAATCGCCTTTCTTTAATACCGCCAGTACACAGAATTCCAGTAAACCTTTTTTTAATTGTGCATTCATGATTACAACTCCTAACCATCTATACTATACATTACATAGTATCATGTGACAAGAGGTATAAATATAAAAAAAGACCCTTTTGGGGTCCTTTCGTTTTTATATATTCACAAATCCTTCTCCGAACACATCACGCACGTCATGGACAACAACGAATGCGTCTCGATCAATTTTCTTAATGATTTTCTTTAGACGCATAAGCTCTTGTTTTTGAATGACTGCATAGAGAATTTCCTTCGATTCCTTTGAATAATGACCGCGTCCGTTTAAAATCGTCACGCCTCGATCCAAGGTGTGATTGATTTCTTCGGCAATATCATCTTTGCATGAAGAAATGATCGTCACTGCCTTTTTCGTGTTAAGCCCTTCTATCACGAAGTCCATCACCTTTGTCGCCACGTACAGCATCACAATCGTGAACATTAATTTTTCCGCACCAATAATAAAGTAGGAAGCAAATACGACGATCAGATCAAAGAACAAGATGGCGTAGCTCACGTTCCAGTCTAAATACTTGTTGGCAATTCTTCCGAGTATGGCAGAACCCGCCGTTGTACCGCCTGCTCTTAGCACAAGACCAATCCCAATTCCGATAATGATTCCTGCGAAAATGGCCCCAATGATCAATTCGTGAACACTCACGACCCATGTTGTGGTCAGGTGTAAAAATAGGGAGTTACTTGCGACGGCAACCACAGTATAAATCGTCGTCTTCTTGTCCAAATATTTATACCCCACAAGCAGCAGAATGGCATTAAACACTAGGTTCGTCAGCCATGGTGCAATTTCAAACAAATAATAGAAAATGATGGACAGCCCCGTTACACCGCCTTCACCAAATTCAAGCGGAATGACAAACATGTTCACTGCGGCGGCAAATAAAAAAGAACCAATTAGAATCATTGCGATATCTTTTACACATTTTTTCAATTTCTTCTTTCCTCCTTTTTTAAGCATATAAAAAACCCTCTTTCTGCACGAAAGAAGACAGTCGTTGAACAAAAAAATCAAAAGACAGCGCCTTTTGACGAAGCTTTCTGAAATGAACCTTTCCATAATATATATCTCTTTTTAGAGGCTGTCAATGACTTGGTTTTCTATTATTTTGACTGCATGTTTATGCATGGAAACCCGCATGTTTTCAGGGTTTTTCCGCGGTCACATGCTTTTTCCTCTCCTTGACAAAAACACTTTAGTCATTTAAACTACTGCCTCATATCATATCCATCATTTCCGACTAAAAAGGAGGGTGTTCCATTCGATGAATCCTATTCAAAGCCGTTTACAAGCTCACGCACCTTTAATTTTAGACGGTGCACTTGCAACAGAGCTTGAACGAAAGGGCTGCAATTTAAACGACAGTTTATGGTCAGCCAAAATACTGATTGAACAGCCAGAATTGATTCAGCAAGTACACTTGGATTACTTCAAAGCCGGAGCTGACTGTGCCACAACAGCGAGCTACCAAACAACGATTGATGGCTTCGCTGAAAAAGGCTATTCAAAAGAAGAAGCCATTGAACTAATGAAACGATCTGTCACTTTAGCAAAAGAGGCACGCGATCTTTTTTGGCAGGATGAAGCGCGTCGTAAAGGGCGGACAAAACCATTTGTTGCAGGATCTGTGGGGCCATTCGGCGCTTATTTATCTGATGGTTCAGAATATAAAGGAAATTATGGACTCACAGAGCAGACACTCATTGATTTTCATAGACCAAGGATTCAGGCATTAGTAGAAGCTGGTGCAGATATTCTTGCGTGTGAAACGATCCCTTGTCTCATTGAAGCAACGGCCATTGCAAAGCTGCTGCAAGATGAATTCAATGGTGTATCTGCTTGGATTACATTCAGCGCGAAGGACGACCTTCATATTAGTGAAGGAGATTTGCTCAGAGAATGTGTACAAGCACTGGAACCTTATGAACAGATCGCTGCTGTGGGTGTAAACTGTACGCCGCCGCAATTTATCTCTTCTCTCATTCAAGAGATGAAAAAGGGGACGAGCAAACCGATTGTCGTGTATCCAAACTCAGGGGAATTGTATGATCCTGAAGAAAAGGTATGGAGCGGAGATACGCTTCAGCATACATTTGGTGAATGTGCGCATCAATGGTATCAAGACGGCGCGCATATCATCGGCGGCTGCTGCCGGACGACCCCAGAAGATATCACGGACATCTTAAAACTTACCACAGCATAGCACCATGAATCATCACACATACTTCTAAGCAAAAGGGCGGGAAGACATGGAACAAGCAAAAGATCAGTCACAACAATATCAACGAAAAATGACGAGCCGCCACCTGTTCATGCTTTCTCTAGGCGGCGTCATTGGAACAGGGCTCTTTTTAAGCTCTGGGTATACCATCAATCAAGCAGGACCCGCGGGGACGATCCTTGCCTATCTTGTCGGGGCATTAATTGTGTACCTCGTGATGCTCTGTTTAGGTGAGCTGTCTGTGGCAATGCCGGTTACAGGGGCCTTTCATACGTATGCAACAAAGTATATTGGACCCGGCACAGGCTATACAGTCGCTTGGCTCTACTGGCTGACATGGACAGTCGCGCTCGGATCGGAATTTACAGCGGCAGGGCTTTTAATGCAGCGCTGGTTCCCGGACACATCGGTTTGGATGTGGAGCGGTGTCTTTGCTCTTCTTATCTTTTTACTCAATGCGTTTACAGTTAAATTTTTTGCAGAATCAGAGTTTTGGTTTTCCAGCATTAAAGTAATGGCTATTATTCTCTTTATTATTCTTGGCGGAGCTGCGATGTTTGGCTTGATTCCGTTAAAAGGCGGTGAGGCCGCTCCGTTCCTTTCTAACTTCACCGGGGAAGGCGGTCTTTTCCCAAACGGCTTTTTACCGATTTTAATGACGATGCTTGCCGTCAATTTCGCTTTTTCAGGTACGGAGTTAATTGGGATTGCTGCGGGTGAAAGCGTCAATCCTGATGAGACCATTCCAAGAGCGATTCGCACAACCGTACTGCGTCTTGTCTTGTTTTTCGTTGGAACGATCGTGGTCTTAGCCGGCTTGATCCCAGTGGAAGAAGCCGGGTTGATCAAAAGTCCATTTGTTGTGGTGTTTGATCGCATCGGGATTCCATATGCCGCAGATTTCATGAATTTTGTCATTTTGACAGCGATCTTATCTGCCGCAAACTCTGGACTATACGCGTCATCCCGTATGCTCTGGTCACTTTCTGAGGAACGGACACTGCCTAAGAAACTGGCGAAGCTGACATCTAAAGGAATTCCTTTGAACGCACTGATTTTAAGTATGATCGGTGGGATTCTTTCTTTGTTCTCAAGTGTCATCGCACCAGAAACGGTATACCTTGTCCTTGTTTCGATCTCTGGACTGGCCGTTGTGATCGTGTGGATGGGGATTGCTGCCTCACAATTTATGTTTCGGAAACGTTTTTTACAGGAAGGCGGACAGCTCCATGATCTTTCCTTTCGAACCCCGCTCTATCCAGTGGTTCCGATTGCTGCCTTCTTCCTGTGTCTTGCCTCTGTGATTGGCATTGCCTTTGATCCAAATCAGCGGATTGCCCTTATCTGCGGCATTCCTTTCATCGCGCTCTGCTATGCTGCCTATTATGTGACAGCTTGGATTCAGAAAAAACGTGAAGAACCTGGTGTATAACGCCAGGTTTTTTTCTATCGAAAACAATTTGACAAAAAAGGATATCGCTAGTAAAAGAAGCGCACTTTGGTATATGATAGGAATCTATGATTTTCAGGATGAATCAAGGGAGTTGTCACTAATATGGAAATGACCATTACAAGAGCATTAAGTGAACTGAAAATGTTAGATAAGAGAATCAACCGAACCGTTGATGAAGCCGTACTTGGTGGATTGATGATCGGGAAACATATACAGCACGGGTTTCAACATCAAGAAGACATCGAAAAGAAGGCGAAGGCTGATGACCAATCGATTCAAGCATTAATCAAGCGCCGGAATGCCATCAAATCAGCCATCGTTGTGTCGAATGCGACGACAACGATTGATGTTGCGGGTGTCAGCATGACGGTGGCAGAAGCGATTGAACGGAAGACGTCGATAGAATACGATATTCGTTATTTACGGAAATTGAAAAAGGTGTACACAGAGCTAGTAGACAAAGCAGAACAAACCAATGAAGATGTGAAGAAGAGGCTCGACCAGCATTTAGAAACCTTGTTTGGAAAAGACGGAAAAACACAAGCGGCTGCCAACCAAGAGATCGTCAAGTCGTTCCTCGCTGAAAATGAGGCGACGATCATCGATCCGCTTCGTCTTCGAGTGAAGATTGAAAAGCTTTCGACCGAGATTGAGGATTTTCAAATGGAAGTTGATTTTTCCTTGTCAGAAAGCAATACACTAACAAAAATACAGATCGATTAATCAATTTTGTTAGTGAGCCGAAAATCGATAGAACTAAACACCTCCGAGGGAAAGGTCATTCCCTCCTCATCTGATCATCTCTGGATGATCCTTGATAAAAGCTCAACGCTGAACGTTCAAGGATCAACGTTCAAGTGTAAAAGTTCTTATCCATCAAAGCTCAGAATTAAAAGGTCAACGCTCGATCGAATCTGGGAGTCACGGCTCATGAGTGTTTGTTTATCGACTCTTTCGGTTGCCGCCCAGCAGGTTTGCTAACAAAAAGAAAAGGATGTCACTTGATGACATCCTTTTTTCTATGAAAAAAAACGACAAGGCTTTCGCCAAGTCGCTTCTTCCAGCAGATTAGTAACGGGATGTATATGCCAAATGGTACACACTTGTGACATTTGAAGATAGCTTGATGTCGTTTGAAGTGAACGTCACTGGAACGATATCGTAGTAATGTGTAGACCAGCCTGCATTATTGTATGTTTGGTAGCCTGCACCTGCAGGAACTTGAAACGTCAGTGAAAATTGTCCATTTACGTCTGTTGTGCCTGTCGCTGTTTGAGCATATGATTTAATTGCTGCTTCAAAATAAAGCTGAATCGGCTGATTAGGCATGAGATTTCCACTTGTATCTTTTAGTGTTCCTTTAAACGTAGCTGGATAATAAGAACCCACGCGATATTTACTGCCATAGCCGTAATTCACTAATCCACTATCGGCTGCGGTGACACTTGTTACTTGAACGGAAGCTGGTACTGCCCCTGTTTCCTCTGCATGTGCAAAGGTTGGGAATACGAGAAGCAATGATAGAAAGAAAGCAAACATGATTTTTTTCATCGATAAATCCTCCTTTTTTTTCCTGCTATATTACTATCGACATTAATTGGTATTTTTCCAGTAACAAGCAAAAAAACTTCCCTTCTTTAGAAAGGGAAGCTCTCCTCTTACTTTTTCACAACAACAACCTTCACCGCTTTGCTTTCTCTTTTTCTCACATCAGAAGCGGTCACATACAAGACTGTTTTGGCTTTTTGCGGTTTTATTTGGGCAGTAAATGCGCCCTTGTTATTTGTTTTTACCGTTTTGATGACTTTCTTTGATTTATTTTTCACTTTAATGGTCAATCCTGCACCCGCAGTCCCTTTGACCGTTTTACTTTTAACCGTTACTTTGCCCACTTTCGGCTTAGCTGGTGCTTTGCCTTTTTTGACGACTGTTTTGAGCGTTGTAGCGGCCTTTCCTTTTGAAATCTTAATGTGAAGGACTTTGTTTTTGTTCTGATGCTTGATCTTCACGCTAAAGGTTCCATTTTTGCCTGCTGTGCCTTTTCCAAGCAGTGTTTTGCCTCTATACACAGAAATAGCAGCGCCAGCCTTTGCTTTACCTGTCACCTTTTGATGCTGATCCTCCACTTTGCTCACAGATGCGTTCAGTTCGACAGCACTTAAAGCAGCAAATGCATTCAGTCTGCCATGTCCTGTCATCCAATCGATCCCTGGAATTTTCGGATCGACAATTGGCTCATCGTTTTCATCATAGAAAACGTCATCTGTTCCATCAACAGAAGTAAAGGAGATATTATCGGCTGTGCTTTGCAAGATATTCCTTACTTGATTCGGCTTCAAGGTTGGATTTTTAGAAAGAAGTAATCCTGCTGCCGCTGCCACATATGGTGTCGCCATTGATGTCCCGCTCAGGTATGAGACATTCCCATCTGGCATTAAGCTTGGAATATCAGATCCTGGTGCAGACATGCTCAGTCCTTTACCAAAGCTTGAGAATTCAGCGGCAATATCCATACGGTTGCTTGCGCCAATGGCCATTGCGTATTTTGATGTCGCAGGATAGCCCATTTCTGGAACGCCATCATTTCCACTCGCCACAACCACTAGTACATTTCTTTGAGCCGCGTAGTTCATTGCATATTCAATTACCCGGCTGTAGTAGCCACCAAGACTCATGTTGATGACCTTTGCGCCTTTATCTACTGCATGCTTAATTCCAAGTGCAATATGCTCTGTATCTCCAAAGCCATAGGCATCCAGCACCTTCACAGGAATGATGCCCGTATGTTGGTTAAGACCTGCCATCGAGTAATGATTATCGACTTTTGCGGCAATGATGCCCGCCACATGCGTACCGTGTCCATTGTCATCAATCGCATCTTTGTTTCTTCCAATGAGATTCGCACCTAAGTCCGTACGAACAGTCCCGCTTAAATCAGTCAAACGGCTGTCTACACCTGTATCCACAACTGCAATTAATGTTTGCTTCATTTTGCTTGTGCCAATCAGTGTATTCATTTGTTCAAACTTCACATCAGCGCCTTTTTTTCCGCTGTTTTGTGCACTGTTTTTCAGCGGCCACTGGTAACCATACTGCACGTCATTGCTTAGTGCACGATAGGTTTGAACAGGCTCCGCAAATTCAACATTCGGCATGCTGGACAGCTTTCTTGCAGTGCTTTTGATGACAGCTTTGCCTGCTTTTAAAGTCTTTCCAGCTGATTCTTGCCCTGCTGGCACATCATAGACATACATTCCTTTAAATAAAGGACTGACTGACTGTGATGTCACATGGTTTTCTTGGATGCCATAGCTTTTCATCTTCTTTTTCGCAGATTGAAGCGTGTGGCCATCCTTTAATTTAAAAATGATCTTATTCGTCTTCACTTTCTCTTCTTTTACAAGCTTTTGCTTTTCTAATACATAACCGATCGATTTTCCTTCAAGCTGATTGATGCCAATTTTTTGACTGACGGCTTCTAATTCCTTTTTTAAATAAGCCGGACTTGCTTCTTTGAGCATATCAAAAAGGGACCTGATCGCCTGTTGTTCTTTCTCTGTCACAATATGACCACTAAATGCACCATTTTTCTCTACGTCATTTAGCAGTGACTTTAATGTAAGCAGATGATTGTATACCTTTTGCTGCTCATTTTTTTGTTTGATGAGCTTCGATTTGAGAAATGGCTTTGTTTTTTGGAGCACACGGCTCAGCTTCTGACCATTTGGTGTTTCATTAAAACGTTTATCTTCGATTGTACGAATCGATTGGAGAATTTCTCGCCCGTACTTTTTCTCAATAATAATGATACCAGGCTCATCGTCTTCAGGGAAAACGGGTTCAGAGGGCGGAAGGTTAGCTCCTTTATACCCGATTGTATAAGCCGCATCCTCTTCCTCATCACGGCTGTCTTCCTCTGACCCTAAATAGAGCACTTTGACAAAGTAAGGACCTGACCATGCATGAGGGAAGTCGATCTCTGTCTCTCCACTTGCAGTGTCCACACGATATCTCGAATAAGTGTCATCCTTCATCGCTCTGTCTTTACTTGGATAGACCGATACGGATAATACTTGTTTACTTTTCACAGAAATTTTCATATGTGTATGTTTTGCCACCTCTTGTGCTGATGGCGTGATTTGGTACCATGACTCTTCCATTTCATTCTGTAATGTCCCTGAGATGACTTCACCATTTTTTAACCCAATGGCTTCATTGACATTTGTTCCTTTACTGGCAGCTGCTGCCTCGTATCCAGGTAATGCCGCCATACAGAGAATGATGGCCATGAGTACGATCACACAGGATTTGACCTGCTTTTTGAACATGAAAAGACCCCCTTATCTTTTGTAATACCTTGGAAGAATATCACAGAAATGCATTTAGTAGAATCTGTTTTTTACATAATTAAACTCGTTTTAAGCTAGGATTTGAGATATACAGGCAGCAAGACGAATAGCTTCATAAACTTTTTGCCATTTCAAACGGAAAATGATGCTATTTAACCATGTCGAAAAGTACATTACAATCAACTTGTAAGCGCTTAACAAACAAGAGAGAAGGGATCAGCTTGTTCCAAAAAGATCATGTTTTCACACAAGTAGACGGACGATCAAAGAATGAGATTTTACAATACATTGCCGAGAAAGCTGAAGACCTTCAGATTACAAACGATCAGGCGGGGTTATTATCAGATTTGTTGACTCGCGAAGATGAAGTCTCAACAGGACTTCAGCAAGGCTTCGCCATTCCTCATACAAAAAGCTCCGCTGTACAAACGGCTTCACTTCTTTTTTTAGAGCTAGAACAACCGATTGAATGGGGAAGCTTTGACGATTTACCCACAAGCTATTTATTTACACTGCTCGTTCCATTAGAAGAAGCAAACATCACACACCTGAAATTACTGTCAGGCATTGCGACAAGCCTCATGGAACCTGCTTTCATCGAAAAGATTCAACCAGGTCAAACCGCTGACTATTATTACGAAGTCATTGAACAACAATTGAAAGAGGGGATTACACAATGAAAATTGTCGGTGTCACTTCATGTCCAGCAGGGTTAGCTCATACACCAATGGCAGCAAAAGCGTTAGAAAATGCGGGTAAACAGCTCGGTCACGAGATCAAAATCGAGCAGCAAGGAATTATGGGACAGGTAAATGGCATTACCGCAGAGGAAGCAAGACAGGCAGACCTTTGTATCATTGCCTCCAATCAGCATATCAACGATGCGGAACGTTTTTCAGGCATTCCCACAGTACGTGTCGAGATCGGACGCGCCTTAAAAAATGCCGAGCAAATCATCACAAAAGCTGTAGCACTTGTTGAAAAGAAAAAATCTGAATCTCAATAAACGTGAGCAATGCCATATAGAAAGGAGCAAAGCAAAATGAAAGCAAAATTAAAAGTCATTGAAGGCCATCTCATGACCGGTATTTCTTATATTCTTCCTGTAATCATCGGTGCCTCCCTTATCGTTGGTTTAGCAAAACTAGTCGGATTAGGATTTGGTGTTTCAGATTTAAACGCCTATAAGGATGCTGGTGGCATACTGCACGGCGCCTATTTAATGGAGCAGGTTGGTTGGACAGGGATTGGCTTAATGAACGTCCTGCTCGCTGGATTTATCGCCTATTCGATTGCGGATAAATCAGGGCTTTCGGCCGGTTTCATCGGTGGTGCCCTTGCCAGCTCAACGAATGCTGGATTTATCGGTGCCGTTATTGCAGGCTTCTTCGCAGGATATGTCGCTCTTTTTGTGAAACGAAAAATTCAAATTAAAGGCTCCGCAGCCGGACTTGTTCCTCTGCTCATCTTACCGCTCATTACCGTTGGCTTAACTGGACTTCTCATGTCCGTTCTGCTGGGCGGGCCATTAGGTGCTTTGAACACAGCATTAATTGAATGGATCAAAGGCATGGTCGCTGACGGGACAAGCACACTCGCACTCGCTCTCATTCTAGGTGCGATGATTGGCTTTGACCTTGGCGGACCAGTGAATAAATCTGCTTGGATGGCAGGTAACGCGCTCTTCCTATCAGGCGTCTACCTCCCTGCCATTCTCGTCAATATTGCGATTGTCATTCCGCCGCTTGGATACGGGCTTGCGACATTGATTCGAAAACGCAATTTCTCTCCAACCTTTAGAGAAGCAGGACGTGGCGGCCTTGTCATGGGCATTATCGGTATTACGGAAGGGGCGATCCCTTTTACCCTCGTCAATCCATTGAAATTGATTCCGCTCAATGTTGTCGCATGTGCTGCTGGAAGCGGGGTTGCTGCATTATTAGGTGTCCATGACATCATGCCGCCAATTGGCGGGCTATACGGCTTCTTCTCAGTCGGAAACTGGTGGGCTTATTTAATTGGAGCTCTCACTGGCGCACTCGTCATCGGTATTGGCGCCAACCTGCTTGTCAATTTCTCTGAGAAAAAAGAACCAAAAACGCCGGAACATGATCAGAAGCAGAAAGAAGAAGACGATTTTGACCTTGTGCTAGAAGGATAATTTGAACAAAGAAAGGTGTCGTTACTCAATGACTGTTAATGTACATGTGATTCCACATACTCACTGGGACCGGGAATGGTATTTCACCACCTCCCGCTCCCGTATCTACTTAATGAAAAGCGTAATGGACATTTTAGACACTCTTGAAACAGATGAAAGGTTCCATTACTTCATGCTCGATGCCCAAGCATCCTTACTGGATGATTACCTCAAATGGCGTCCAGAGGATGAGAATCGAATCAAAAAGCTCGTCACAGCCAAACGTCTCATCATCGGCCCGTGGTATACCCAAACCGACCAGCTCGTCATTTCAGGTGAATCCATTGTACGGAACCTGCAATATGGAATTGAACGCTGTCAGCAGTTCGGTCATGTGATGAAAGTCGGCTATGTCCCTGATTCCTTTGGTCAATCCGCACAAATGCCTCAAATTTACCGCGGCTTCGGCATTGTGGATACAGCTTTTTGGCGCGGCGTTTCAGACCATATGACGAATCACACTGAATTCAATTGGCAAGGGGCTGACGGCAGTGAAGTCTTTGCGGTGAACCTGCCATTTGGCTACTACTACGGTGGAAATATTCCCGAAAAAGATGAGGACTTACAAGCCTTTTTATCTGAAAAAATCGGTGCGCTGCAAGCAAAAGCAACCACAAAAAATGTCTATTTCCCAAATGGCTTTGATCAGGCACCGATCCGCAAAAACCTGCCTGACTTATTAGAAAAAGCCAATGAACTGGACGAGCACCACTATCAAATCAGCAGTTTAGAAGATTACATCGCAGCAGTGAAAAAAGAGCGGACGTCTTTTGAAACTTTAAAAGGAGAGCTCATTCATGCGAAGCATATGCGGATTCACAAATCTATTTTTTCAACACGAGCTGATTTAAAAATCTTAAACAATCAAATTGAAAACTATCTCGTCAATGTGATGGAGCCTATCCTCACGATGAGCTATTCACTCGGACACGACTATCCGCATGATACGGTTCGTGATATTTGGTACCTCATGTTTGAAAATGCAGCACATGACAGCATTGGCGGCTGTAATAGTGATACGACGAATCAAGATGTCTTCTTCCGCTACAAGCAGGCAAAGGAAATTGCTGAGAACCTTGTGGACTTACACATGCGCCTCATCGCCATTCGACTGCAAACAGAGCAAGAAATCACGTTTACTTTATTTAATACACTGCCTTCAAAGCGTTCTGAAGTTATTGAAGTTGAAACCTTTATCACAGAACGTCCTTTTACACTAAAAGATGCCAATGGAAAAACGCTTCACTACACAGTAAAAAGCAAAACTGATGTCACAGATTATGTGCTGGCACAGCAAATTTCTCTTAACCCAAGTAAAGATGTGTACATGCCAAAACAAGTATGGAAAGCCGTTCTGCTGATTGAAGCCGCCGACTTACCGTCCGTTGGTTATACACAAGTCAGCATGGTTTTCGATGAATCAAGCGAATCTGTATGGGAACAAACAGAAGAACACGCGATTGAAAATACGTATTACCGCATTGCGGCAAATGACAATGGATCGCTGGAGATCACAGATAAACAAACTGGCCGGACATTCTCTGAGCAAATGATCTTTGAAGACAATGGAGACGATGGGGATTCATACAACTATTCACCGCCGCGTGAGGATCTGTATGTGTCATCCAAGGACCTTTCTTCAGCAGACATCACAGTATCTAAAAGCGGCTTGCAAGAAGAGCTCACCGTCCAGCTTACTCTTACTGTCCCTTATGACTTAGAAGAGCGCTCTCAGCAATCAGTCACGACTTCACTCCCGATTACAGCGAAGGTAGCATTAAATAAAGATGAGCCTGTCATTCGTTTTCATGTCGATGTCGACAATCATGCGTTAGACCATCGTCTGCGTGTCCTCTTTGATACAGGCATCGCATCAAAGGTATCACTGAGCGATCAGCAGTTTGGAACCATCGAACGCCCGACAGAGCTCACGCAAGAGCTTGAATGGTGGAGCAATGAGCATTGGGAAGAAAAACCGATCACCATTGAACCGATGCAATCCTTTACTGCACTTCGTGATGAAGCATATGGTGTCGCTCTATTGACGGACTGCGTGAGAGAATACCAGATCACAGGAGAAAGCTACACAACGATTGCGTATACGCTTTTCCGCTGTTTCGGAAAAATGGGGAAAGAAAATCTTCTTTACCGTCCAGGACGCGCATCTGGTGAAAAAATTGTTGAGACACCTGACGCTCAGCTACAAGATGCACTGTCGTTCTCATTTGGCATGCACTATAGCAAGGATGCTGTCAGCGAGGGGCACTTAGCGCAGCTTGCCAAGCGGTATACAACCCCAGTTCAATGCTACGAACGGGCAGACTTTTTAAACGGTCGTTTAATTTTCTCTTTCCGAGATGAAAAAGAAGACTTACAATCTACTTATAGCCTGCTTGACATTGAGACAGACGGAGCCATTCTAAGCGCTCTGAAAAAAGAAGAGCATGGAACAGGCATTGTCATCCGTCTCTTCAATCCATTTTTAACGCGTCAAACAGCCGCTTCAATCAATAGTTCATCTCTACAGCACGGAGAAACAGCGAATTTAGGCGAAACACCTGAAGGACATATACTCAAAGCACAACATGGATCATTACACATTGAACCGCTCACACCTTGTCAGGTACAAACCTACATTGTAAAGAAAAAATGAACATGTAGGGGCGGGGTCCATTTGGATTCCGCCCCTCTTTAATGGAGGGCATTGATCATGCGAATTGGAGGCATTGAAGCAGGCGGAACAAAATTTGTCTGCGGCTACGGTACAACAGATGGAACGATTGAACACACGACTTCCTTTGCAACAGGTAATCCAGATGAAACATGCCGGCAAGTAATCGATTACTTTACAAAGCATCCTGTCGATGCCATTGGCATTGGGGCATTCGGGCCTGTCGATGTAAAAGAACAAAGCCCAAGCTATGGGACGATTTTAGAGACACCCAAAACAGCCTGGCGCCAATTCCCTTTCCTTTCTACTTTAAAACAAGCCCTTGGACTCCCTATGAAGCTTGATACAGACGTGAACTGTGCAGCACTCGGGGAAGCCCGCTTTTCGGTTGAAGCAGAAAAGCCTGCTTCTTTGGTCTATATCACTGTTGGAACCGGAATAGGCGGCGGTGCCTATATTGAACACCGCCTCATTCACGGGTTGCTGCATCCAGAAATGGGTCATATCACAGTGCAGCGGCACCCTCATGATTCCTACGGTGGCTGCTGCCCTATACACCATGACTGTTTAGAGGGACTGGCATCAGGACCTGCCATAGAAGGGCGCTATCATACACTGGCACAAATACTGCCAGAGGATCATCCTGCCTGGTCACTTCATGCCTACTATCTCGGACAGATGACCGCCAATTTATTACTCACCCTTTCGCCAGAGCGCATCATTCTCGGTGGAGGTGTGATGAAACAGCCCGCTATGCTGCCGCTCATTCTTGATGAAACAGAAAAGCGGCTTCATGGGTATTTACAACTACCAAAGCCTTTAAATGAAATTATCACCAAGCCATCCTTTGATGGATTATCAGGTTTAATGGGCGCCATCGCTCTTGGTACTGATGCCTTACAGGCGCAAGGAGCCGCGCAATGATGATGACGGCAGATCCTCGAACCTATCAGCTGATTCAGCAGCTATTTGAAACGAAGGGGTTCGTGAAGCTGGAGGAGCTCACTGCCTCTTTTCGCTTATCTGACCGCTCCATCCGTCATTTAATCAAAGAAGCAAATGAGCAATTAAAGGAAGCTGGAGCCAAGATTAAAACGATCCGCGGAAAGGGATACACCCTATTAACGAGTGACCAAGATGCCTTCCTGCTTTGGCTTCATCAACAAAAGCTTCCTGCCCGCTCTCTCGTCCCCGTCATGCCAGAAGAGCGTGTACGATTTATCATGAGGAAGCTATTGCTTCAACAGGATTACTTAAAAATTGACCAGCTGGCTGAAGAACTGTTCATCAGCCGCATGACGGTCAGCAGTGATTTGAAAAAAGGACGAGAGCTGTTAGCCCGTTACGGTATGACCCTTGTGTCAAAGCCTGGATTTGGCTTAAAAATTGAGGGAGACGAATTGCAAAAAAGAACATGCTATGCAGACTTACTCCTTGAAGAAGAGCCTGCACTTTCTCATATCACCGAGCGGGAGCAGCTCCATTTTCCCGATATTTCTCTTGAAACCATTCGATCTATTGTCCTGACGAACCTGCATCAAGAGTCATTGCTCATTAAAGACATTGCCTTAAAAAACTTAGTCATTCACTTAGCAATTGCGATTCAGCAAACACGAAAAAACCAGCGGATACCCGCCAGTACCACTCGTACACAACGATCACCCGTCTTGATGAGAATTGCCCAAAAGATCATACAGCAGGTGAGTGACACCTTTCATGTCACCTTATCAGAGGATGAAACAGATTACTTAGTCATGCATCTATTGGCAAATCAAACGTGGAAAGAAGCCGCCCAGCATCAGACGACAGTGGAAGTTCAGCAGGCGGTTGCGGTCTTTCTACAGCACATTGAGAAAATGAGCGGTCACCACTTTGCAGATGACAACATCCTGCAGCAAGACTTGATGCTTCATATGAAGCCATTATTAAATCGAATCCAATATGGCGTATCCTTACAAAATCCGCTGTTGCATGAAATCAAAGCGTCCTATCCATACCCGTTTGATTTAGCTGTCAGCGGACTGAATGCCTTACAGCTGGTGCGGACGCCAAATGAAGACGAGGCGGCATATGTTGCCCTGCATATCGCTGCTTCATTTGAAAGAAGTCAGCTCGATACCTCGCAAAAAAAGAAAGTCATTATCGTGTGCGGGTCTGGACTAGGGACGGCAAGACTGCTTGAAATTAAATTGAAGGCAGCCTTTCAGCACGAACTGGACATCGTCGAGCTTTATTCCTATCAGGATTATCTCATGAGCACCACCCTTCCCTGTGACGTTATCATTACAACCGTCCCGCTCGCATCAAAGGGAAAACCAGTGATACAGGTTAGCGCCTTTTTTGAACAACATGATGTACAGCGGGTGAATGAGGTCATTCATTTATTAAATGGACACGGGACTCCCTCGCAAGAACTGATGGCGTTTTTTCAAGAACGATTAACCTTATTGAACGCTGACCTATCCAGTAAGGACGAGGTATTAGACACACTATGCAGCCATTTAGAAACGTATCAGCTAGTATCGTCATCTTTTCGGTCCTCGGTGCTTGAACGGGAGCAAATGTCGTCTACCTACCTCGGAAAAGGAATTGCCATGCCGCACCCGCTCATCACAAATGAAGGCACATCCTGCGTAGCCATCGCACACTTAAAACAGCCGATTGACTGGCAGGGAAACCAAGTATCACTTGTCTTTTTATTAGCCATTCATAAAGATGACGCAGCCTGCATGAATCAATTCTTTGAACAAGCCGTTGATTTACTGGATAATCCAAACCGCATTCACTCTATGAATCAATCAAAAACATTCGATGAGCTGATGAATGCGTTGTTTCAATAAGATCAAACAAAAGGCCGCCCAGCTGTTGATGAGGCGGCCTTCGTGTGATTGAGAATCATCAATCGTATATGACATTTTTCCCTTCTTCACTTAATTTCTTTAAAGAGCTCAGCATATGATCGATTTCTTCATCGGAATGTCTTTCCCACGAACCTAATTCTGCGACGATTTTCAAAGGGGATTTTGACCGATAAGAACGTGTTGGGTTACCCGGAAATTTTTTGTCAGTCAAATTCGGATCATTTTCAAACTCGCCTAACGGTTCTACAACATAAATTCTCTCTTTCGCATCAGATCTTGCTAACTCAGCACCCCATTTGGCTGCGTTTAATGTTCCGGTGAAATAGATATGGTTTGATTTTTGATCCTGATAATTCGATAAATACTGCGGTTCAAGCAGATCTCCAATCTTCAATTCCGCTTTCGTCCCATGAAAAAATGGACCAGGGTCTAAAACCTGCTCATTGTCATTCATACAGCCACGCCCCTTATCGTTTTTGACTTGCGTATAACAGTATACGGCCTGATCTGGGCGGAAAACAGTCTATAAATGAGATTGAATTCGGGGTATGATGATAGTAGAGAGTAAGATGTGATTTGTAAACTCCAGCAAGTTGAAAAAGCAGCAAGAATACATACAAAGCAGTCTTCTTGAAAGAGATAAAAAGCTGTTAGAGGCCATAAAGAGAAACTCAAGAAACTAAAAAATTAATTGCGGCAATTGAGCAGGTGGAAAAGAAGGACAAAAAAATGTTGGTGGCAGTTTTGGAAATAGCGTATTGATGCCTAGGAAGGAGATCTGATCAGGATTGAAGAAGATGAGGATAAAGTAGCCAATGAGACGTTTGATGTTATAGCTGGTTGGCGTGTTGGCACATAATCAATTAAATTTTTCAGGAAGGGTGTAATGAGATGATGAAAGATAGAGATAAGATTTGTCATATATATGCTCAAAAAAGTTGGCATATGGATTCTTATATTATTGGTAATCGTGAGGGTTTAATAGAATTAAAGAGTGCTATTGACCAAGCATTGAAAAGTAATGTTGGTCAAGCTGAATTGTTTCCATCAGATTTAGAGGATTATACAACTTACGTTGCTTTAGTTGATGATAAAGAAGAGTTGGATTCACTTATTATGCCTTACATTGATGAGGATAATGATGATGAAAACTTGATACATCCAGTTGATATAGTTACAAGTCTTGAAGAGAAAAAAACCCCTGAAAATTAGGGGTTTTTTAGTGTAATATTGTTTCTCCTGGACTTGCTTTGTATTTCTTTGGTACTGATGCTCTGAGAGCATGGTGTATTTTATCTTTTGGAGCTACATGGAAATGCCAATACCAAGTTGAGGTTTTTGGTATTAAAGGGATTTTTCCATTGTCTACAGCAAATACTCTTGTTGTTTTTTTCTTTCCTTTGTGTAGGACGACAACTAAACTTCTAAGTTGTCCTTTATCATTTCTTACATCCCATTTAATTTTGTAATTTTTACCGAATCCTTTTATTCGATTTTTTAGATATTTAAGTGCAGTTCTTGCGCCTTTTGATCTGATAGCCATTAAAGCAACTCTTAACTACGGTCATTGCGATAGGTATGAAGAATACTGGTAGTGCTTGTGTTGTGATTTCACTCTGACTACTTTTGGAGTCAAGTTGTTTCATTCGGTTTTCTAAAGCTAAAAATTCTTCATTGTTGAAATATTGATCGATCACTTTATTTTGTTCTGACTCTGTCATGTTTTCAAATTCTTTTTCTGTAAATGGAAGGTTTTCTATGTATTCCCCCATTTTCATTTCAAGTTCGTCTAATTCTTTGGTAGTTTGTTCATTTTGTAGAACTGTTGGTGTTACTAACGCTTCTAATTCTTGTGAATTGATAGAGTGTGTTTTTGCTGATGCTTCTGATGAAAATGGAGTCCATATCGATATGACAAGAGCTAGGGTAATTAGGGTTAAAAGTGTTTTTTTGAACATTTTGTTTATATTCCTCCTTTTGGATTAAATTCCAAAATTAAGGTTATCAAATCAAAATGAGTCTATCAATGTATTTAAGATAGATTTAAGAAAATTACTTTTTTGGTTGCGGTGTCCGCAATCATTTTTTTATTTTTTAGAACTTCGTTTTGATGAAAATTTCTGTGGTAGACAAATGACACAAGCCGAAATGCATATGTTCCTAAACAATGGTGCACGATATTCCCACCACAATCTAAAGAAGCCCAAACTAAAAATATCGTCACTACAATAGCAAAAAAACTTGCTGTTCAGGCTCTTCACAAGTCAGGCACATATTTAGAAAAACCCTTTATTGAAAGTAATAGACAAGAAATATGCAAAGAAAGCTAAATCAGGTTTTTACAAAGTAGCGCAATTTTTATACAGGCAGGCCTTCCACCTGATGTAGCATTCGAAACAGCAAAATTTCTTTGGATTATAAAAGAAAGCAGTTTATTAGGCTGTTAAAATCAGGCTATCTTTTTAAAAAACAATTCGAACAATATAATCTTGCCAATAGAGTGAACGAAAAAAAGCCAACCACCCGCATAAGGTGATTGGCTTTTTTATTTGTTACCCCCCGATCTTCTCTCCATTTTGCTGAATTAATGTTTCATACCAGTAAGAGCTCTTTTTACGAATTCTCTTCAGGTCTTTTAGGTCAAATTCATCGCGATTCACGTAAATGAATCCGTAGCGCTTGGAGCATCCTTGGTGTGTGCTGATTAAGTCGATAGCGGACCACGGGCAGTATCCGAAGACCTCGACGCCGTCTGTGATCGCCCATTTGATTTGTTCGATATGCTTTTCTAAATAGTCAATTCGATAATCATCTTGAATCGATCCATCTTCTTCTAATTTGTCGAAAGCACCCAATCCGTTTTCCGTGATAATAAGAGGCAGCTGATAACGGTCGTAAATCTCACGCATCGTTGATCGGAAGCCGACAGGGTCAATCTCCCAGCCAAACGCATTTTTACTTAGGAACGGGTTGTTGCCGCCTTTGTATATGCCATCTTCACCAGATTTCAAATGCTGGTCTCCGCCGCGCGCAAATTCATCCTTGCCATCTCCTTTACTCGCTTCAACCGTTTGAGATGTGTAGTAGTTAAAGGCAATGAAGTCCGGCTTCGCATTTTTCAAAATATCCATATCTCCCTCTTCAATCACAGGAAGAATGTCTTTTTCTTTCATGTACGCCCAAGCAAGGTTGTTATAACGGCCGAAGACTGCCATATCAAGATACAGCCAGTTGCGGATCGCATTGTAATTCGCCGCAGCAAGTACATCCTCAGGCTTTGGAGAAGCCGGATAAATGAGCGCAATGTTTGGTGCTGGTCCAATTTTCGCTTCAGGCAGCATTTGATGACAAAGCGTCATAGCTTTTGCCTGAGCGACGAGCATATGATGGTTCTGCTGATACAGTTCTTTTTTCGGATTTTCTAAATTTGGATCAAGTGTACCGAGCGCTGATCCATGTAAGATCATCATGTTTTGTTCATTAATGGTCAGCCAATATTTCACCTTCTCGCCATACTCCTGAAATAGAACCTCTGCATACCGTTCAAACGCATCTACTGTCGCACGATTTGACCAACCGCCTTTTACTTGAAGTGCATGAGGCAGATCAAAATGATACATCGTCACGATTGGTTCAATATCATAGCGGCGCAATTCATCGATGAGAGAATGATAGAATTCAATCCCCTTTTGATTGATCTCCCCATCTCCATTTGGAATGATCCGTGTCCATGCAATAGAGAAACGATAAGCCTTCAAACCCATTTCTGCAAACATCTTCACATCCTCTTTATAGCGGTGATAGTGATCGCTTGCGACTTTAAAATCTGTTGTTCCTTCAGGGTAACTTGCTCTCATATCAATGACAGATGGTCCTTTGCCATCCTCGTTCCACGCACCTTCTACTTGATAGGCGGATGTAGATCCGCCCCAGAAAAAGTCCTTTGGAAATGGTGCTAGTGTTGAATATCTCATAGTTTCTTCCTCCTCTTGATTAAACGAGATGTAAAAATGATTGTCCTGGTGTGATTTGTTTCTCTTCTGTTTCTATGATATCGCTAAACTCACCTGAATTGGTAATAATCACTGGTGTTGTGACGGACAGGCCGGAAGCTTGGATGGCTTCAATATCAAACTCCGCAAGCAATTCGCCCTCAGTGATGGTTTGCCCCTGTACGACCTTCGGGGTAAAATGCTGACCGCCTAATTGTACGGTATCCAGTCCAATGTGAATGAGCACTTCTGCTCCGCTTTCAGAAGTAAGACCGTACGCATGACCTGTTGGGAACACCGTTGTCACGACTCCTGATACTGGTGCAAACAGCTTGCCTTCTGATGGAATGATGGCTGCGCCCTTTCCTAGTGCACCAGATGAGAATGCCTTATCCTGTACTTCCTCCAGCTTGATTACCTCACCCTTTAAAGGACTTTTCACATGAGCTGCTTTGACCCCATGTTCGTTTTCCATTGTTGGTGCGGCAACCGGTGCTGGGGTTTCATCTTCATCTACTGGATCCTTAAATCCAATCAAATAAGTCAAGACGATGGATAGAACAAATGAGACCGAGATTCCGATGATGAACCCTGTAAACCCTTGTCCGTAGAAAATCGGAAGTGTCAGTAAACTTGGAAGCCCTGACGCAATCGCAATACTTTGTGAATAACCAATGATCGCACCGCCGACTCCAGCAGAGATAACGGCTGCAATAAATGGTTTTTTCAAACGAAGCGTGACCCCGTATACAGCTGGCTCTGTGATCCCAAACACGGCAGAAACCGCTGTCGATCCAGCCAATGATTTCAGCTTTTTATTCTTTGTTTTCAGCATAACACCGATGGAAGCACCGGCTTGTGAAAATACAGCTGGCGCAGTCGCCGGCTTGATATGATCTTTTCCGTGGACGGCAATATTATTTAAAATCACTGGCACTAGACCCCAGTGGATACCGAAGATCACAAGAACCTGCCATGCCATCGCAATTAAAGCACCTGCAAGTGTAGGACTAAAGGAGAATACTTTCAGCAAGACAGCGGCAATGCCGTTCCCTGCATACACACCAAATGGTCCGAATACAATGAGTGTCAGCGGAACAACCGTGACAAGTAAAATCAGTGGAGTAATAAAGTTTTTGACACTTTCATGAATGACTTTGTTAAAGAAACGTTCGATATATCCCATGACAAACACTGCCAAAATGATTGGAATAACCGTTGATGTATAAGACATTAAGACGACTGGAATACCGAAGAAGGTCACATCTCCGCCGCCTTTTGACAATTCTTGAATGGTTGGGTAAATGAGTGCACCAGCAATCGTCACAGCCACAAATGGATTCGCTTTAAACTTCCTCGCCGAAGTGAATGCGAGCAGTAATGGCAGGAAGTAGAACAAGCTGTCAGACGCAGCAAATAAAATTTGATACGACGTATCTTCAGGTGATAACCATTTTGCATTGATACAGATACCTAGTAGACCTTTTAAAATACCAGCACCTGCCATGACACCGAGAAGTGGTGTAAAAATACCAGAGACAATGTCAACGAATTTTCCGAAAAGGCTTGTGCTCTCTCCACCTGATTTTGCAGATGAAGAAGTGGAATCCTCTAATAAATTTGTAAACTCCCCAATCTCTCGATAAACCTCTGGTACGGTATTGCCAATGACTACTTGAAATTGGCCACCGCTTTCCATAACGGTCACAACGCCATTTAATTTTTCAATGGCTGCTTTGTCTGCTTTTGATCGGTCATTTAATGTGAAGCGAAGTCTTGTAGCGCAATGGACCAGTGAATGAATGTTTTTCTCTGTGCCAATGTGTTTGATAATGTCTTCTGCTAATTGACGATAGCTCATACAAAAATCCCCTTTTTTTCAAAAAAATACGTTTTTGGGCAAAATAAAAACCTAAACGGGCACCAAAAATAGTCGCAACTTGCTATTGCGCTTTTTCAGTGAACGTTTAGGTTTTGCCTGCCGAACAGTCACAATCCTCTAAGACGATCATTGTGAAACCGTATTCTTTTATGTTTATGAGCAAATAGTACCACTCAGCTTTTCTCATGTCAACGCTTTCCTTTGAAAACTACCTTTATTTTTCTCGTTTGATCAATCGATTCAAATGAATGGATAGATACAGCATCTCCTCTGATGTGAGATCTCGGTGATAGGTTTGATAGACGTATTCTGCGATTTTCTTTGCACATTCGTATGCCTTCGGATATTTTACCTTGATCAGCTGATACAAATCCTGATCTTCGCTGACAAGCATTGTTTCGTTTATCAGACGCTGGACGAAAAAGCGTAAATGTGTGAGAAAACGATAAAAGTTGAGTGAGTCTTCATCAAATTCCATATTGAGATGATATTTCACAATGGTGAGGATGGCGTTTACTTCTTTTGTAATATTGACCGTTGTATTCATGTCCTCATTGAGCTCTGCATTAATGATATGCATGGCAATAAAGCCTGCTTCATCCTCAGGCAATTCAATATGAAGACGCTCTCTAATCATCTCAAGACAGTCCTTTGCCACAAGAAATTCATCTTTGTATAAGCGTTTAATCTCCCAAATGAGCGAATTCTCAATGAGATGATTTTTCTTCAGTCGTTCGATGGCGTAATGAATATGGTCTGCAAGCGATACATGCAGACTTTCGTTTAATCTTCGGTTCAGCTTTGTATGTGCATATTGAATCATTTCTTCGGTTACCTTGACCACATCATACGGAACCTCCAGAAGCAGCATTTTCATCCGCTCATGAACGGAATGATCCTCCAGGCGGAAAACTTTATCGATTAACGATTCGTCTACCGGATCCCCAGGCCGCCGCTGGAAGGCGATACCTCTTCCCATGACGACGATTTCTTTTCCTTGTTCATCTATCACACTAATGACATTATTGTTTAGAACTTTTTGTATCTGCAACCCCAAACACCTCCGTCTATGAACCACAATCTTCACTCAAAATATGCTCTCATCTTAACACAACTGTCAAATCACTTGGTGTTTTTATCTGACTTTTGCAATAGATTTCACCATAATTCTACCCCGTCATAGCTGGTCTGATCCTTCAATTGCCTGCATACAATACTCCAAGGAGGTGACCTTCAGTGAAGGCTTTTTTCTGGTCTGCATCATTTTTATTCGTGCTTCTATTCACACTCGTCTTTCTAGGAATCGTGTTTTTGCTTAGTGGACAAGGTATGAATCTGCTTTGGAAGTATGTGCTCATCTCATTTGTCACAGCAGCCGTTTTGCGCGGTGTCACCACTTGGCTGAGGCAACACGTGATGCATCATTTATCAAAATAAAACGGCTGCCCATGATATTCAGGCAGCCGTTCCTTTATTCTTTGGATGATGCGGCTTCTTGCGAAGAAGTACGCAGCTCATCATTGATTTTTTTCGCATCCTCTAGAAATTCTGTTTCAAATCCACTTTTGAGTGCCCACATATAAAATAGCAGAGCAACCACTGTAATAAGAGCCATGTCCCAGCCATAATGAATGACGTTATAGCCGCCGAATTTGTCACTGCCCAGACAGGAAATCGTCATCATCACAAGCAAGTACACGACCATCCAAGCACCCGCCTTGAAGTTGCGGCCGAAGCCTTTCCATTTCGCTTTTGCTTGATAGTAAAAATAGATCGGAAGACCGATTATAATAATGAACAGCACCTGACCTGTTAACGGCCATCTCGCCCAATACAGCGTCAATGACGCAAAGACAAAGCCGAGAGGAGCAATGATGCTGAGTCCTTTTATTCGCAGCGGACGATATAAATCTGTCCCTGTCTTTCTCAGTGTCATGACAGTTACTGGGCCTGTCAGATAAGAAATAAGTGTCGCAACAGATATGATTTCTGCAAGTACACCCCAGCCTCTAAATAAAAACAGAAAGATAAACGATACGGCTAAGTTAAAAAACATCGCTGGACGAGGCACGCCATAAATAGGGTGCAGACGACCAAGTACACTTGGCATGTATTTGTTTTTTTCCATTCCATAAATCATACGGGATGTCGTCGCCGTATACGTAATCCCTGTACCAGAAGGTGATACAAACGCATCTGCATATAAAATCAGAACCAGCCAGTTAATCCCAAGCGCAATGGCAAGGTCGGCAAATGGCGAATTAAAATTCAAATGACCCCATCCATTCACAATCATGGACGGATCGACAGCACCGATAAAGGCGATTTGTAAAAGCACATAAATCACAGTCGCAATCAAAATAGATCCAACAATAGCAATCGGAATGGATCTGCCTGGATTTTTCGCCTCACCCGCCATATTAATCGGGCTTTGGAAGCCATTGAAGGCAAACACAATTCCTGATGTCGCAACAGCTGTCAGCACACTCGCCCAGCCGTTAGGAGCAATACTTGTTCCAGAAGTAAAATTCTCACTATGAAAACCTACGAATAAGAGCGCACCAATTGTTAATCCTGGAATGACAATTTTAAACACGGTAATGAATGTATTCGCTTTTGAAAATAACCCAACGGTCCAATAATTGAGCAGAAAGTAAATCACAAGGAGCACACTGGCGACCATGAGCCCTTCTGTCGTCAACACCCCTTTTGTGACCAAATGGGTTGTCCACTTTGCCCATTCCCAAGGCCATGAGCTCATATACTGGACAGAAGCCACCGCCTCAACCGGAATGACGGAGACAATGGCGATCCAGTTTGCCCAAGCAGCAATAAACCCGATAAAAGAGCCGTGTGAATATTGCGTATATTTCACCATCCCGCCTGCCTCTGGAAACATTGATCCGAGTTCACTATAAGACAAAGCGATAAATAAAATTACGACCATCCCAATCAACCAGGATAAAATAGCAGCAGGGCCGGCAATTTGAGCGGCACGCCAAGCACCGAATAGCCAACCTGAACCAATGATTGAGCCAAGACCTACCATCATTAAAGCGAAAGTTCCCATTCTACGATGTAAATGATTCATGTTCATAACACCTTTCGATTAAATTACAAAGCATGTGCCTAAGTAAGCACCTTTCTTTCATTGCAGCTCACTTTTCATTCAATTGACAAATATTTCTTCAACTGAATCTTTACCCTTGTTCATTTTTTCGCCTGTTTTATTATCTCTCAATTCTCCATTTTCTGAAATAGTCGAACATGCTTATTTCTTAAGAAAGCGCTTTTTCAATGATGCAATCTATTAGACTGAATAACTACCTTTACCCTTATTTTGAAAAAAACAAAACAAAAAAGAAAGAGGAAATGAATCCCTCTTCCTTCTGAGCCCTATCATGAATAGAAAAAAAGGATAAAGGGGGGTTCCCTCTATCCTTGTGAGATCGCTTGTTCTTGTTCAATCACAGCTAGTCTTTCTTGCACTTCTTCTTCAGACAGATTGTGCTGTTTCACATAAAGGTTACGTTCACTCGTACGACATTCATGGCTGCAGCTGCGCATATATTTATGCTCGCTTTCTTCTGTTGCAATCATTTTGCGGTTACATGCAGGATTTGCACAGTTCACATAACGCTCGCAAGGCTCACCAGTGAAGAAATCTTTTCCGACAACCACATGCTCTGTTTGATTTACAGGCACTGTTAAGCGAGTATCAAACACATAGCATTGACCATCCCAAAGCTTCCCTTGAACTTCTGGATCTTTTCCATACGTGACTATTCCGCCGTCAAGCTGAGAGACATCTTCAAAGCCTTCACGCTTTAACCAGCCTGAGAATTTCTCACAGCGTACGCCGCCTGTGCAATACGTCAGGATTTTTTTCCCTTCAAGAATCTCTTTATTGTCACGAATCCACTCCGGTAATTCGCGGAATGTCTCAATATCAGGACGAACTGCCCCTCTAAAGTGGCCGACATCAAACTCGTAATCATTACGTGCATCAATCACAACGGTATCAGGTGATTGCATTTGCTCGTAAAATTCAACCGGGCTAAGATGCTTACCTGTTAATTCTAACGGGTTCACATCATCTTCAAGGCTCAGATTCACTAGTTCATTTCGATGGCGGACGTGCATTTTTTTAAAAGCATGACCGTCTGCTTCGTCAATTTTGATCGGCATAGACGCAAAGCGCGGATCTTCCTTTAATGCTTGCATGTACTTGTCCGTTTGCTCAATGGTACCAGAAACCGTTCCGTTTATGCCTTCTGCTGAGATAAGGATACGACCTAACAAACCAAGCTCCTTACAGAATGCTAGATGCTCTGCTGTAAACGTCTCTGGGTCCTCGATGGGGACATATTGATAGTAAAGTAAGACACGATATTGTTTTTCCATATATATAAACACCTCTTAAATTTAATCAAAACATACCGTTCTTTATCATACAGGAAATACATACCTAAAGGCAATGACAGCGGCTCAATTCCATAAAACGGAAGGGTCTTTCTTCTCATATTTGACAGAACTTTCTGTAAAATGAGATGATTTATCAAATATGATATTGCAAAGGAGCAGAACGCAATGATACAGCCAGAAGATATCGTCAGAAGCGGTCCAAACCAATTTATTTCTCAAAAAGGCATTTATCATGAACTCGATTCACTTGTTTCTCCATCCTTCCGGTCACCCGCTGTCGTGACAGGATATGATTCATTTCATGCTTTTTCACAGTATACAAAGCTTCCGTCTCATTGGTCTGTTGTCCAGCACAAAGGATACAGTTCACCCAATGCAATCACTCGAATTGCAGAAGAACTGAAAGAGGCAGATGTGGTGATTGGGATTGGAGGCGGCACGATTTTAGACACCGCCAAGTCAGTAGCAGAGGCTCTTCAAATTGAAGTGATCATGGTTCCAACCATCCCGGGGACATGTGCTGCATCTACACCGCTTAGCGTCATTTATGATGACAAGGGGAATTTCATGAGAGTCGATTACCATAAACGGTCCAGCTACCTCACGCTCATTGATCATACATTTTTGCTCTCTTCTCCTCTTTCCTACCTTCAAAGTGGGATTGGAGATACGCTGGCCAAATGGTATGAAGCGGAAGCCATTATTCGAAATGCAAAGGATTCCTTGCCGCTCATGGTGCATGCAGCACTAAAACAGGCGGTATACGTGAGGGATATTCTTGTTTCCCATAGCGAAGAAGCTGTCCACAGCTTGCAAACGGGTCAGCTTTCGCAAGCATTTGCAGATGTAACGGATACCATTATTACATTAGCTGGCACGGTCGGCGGCTACGGAGGACGCTACGGAAGAATGGCAGGAGCCCACGCCATCCATAACGGATTGACGTTTATTGAGGAAACGCACCATATGTTACATGGTCAAAAAGTGGCATACGGCATTCTTGTTCAGCTTGCCGCAGAAAATCGAATGGGCGAAGTAGAAGAATTACTTGAGCTTTATGAAACACTCGGATTACCTAGAAATATGCGTGAGCTTGGCATCACAGCTCAGCTAGAAGAAGCCGCAAAAACAGTGGCAAGCCATGCTGCACGTATAGATGAAACTTTTTGCTTGATTGGAGACTATTCCAAAGAGCAAATGGTCGACGCCATTCAAGTCATTGAAACCGTATCAGCCTCGTAAAATCGTTCAATAAAAAGCACAGGCATGCCACCTGTGCTTTTCTTTCGATTAAAAATCAAAGTTATCTGGATCTGGACCTGTGCGCTCATCTTCATTGAGCTGATCGATGACACCCATCTCATGTGCGGACAGCTCGAAATCGAAGACTTGTGTGTTTTCGATGATTCGGCTCTTCGTCACAGATTTTGGAATGGTGATAATGCCATGCTGCAAGTCCCAGCGAAGAATGACTTGAGCCACGGATTTGTCATGTTTTTTCGCAATATCCTGAAGAACAGGATGGTTCAGCAGCTTCCCGCTGCCTAATGGTGACCACGCTTCTACATGAATCCCTTTCTCCTTGCAGTAGTCTCGTAAAGGCTCCTGCGTCAGCTTTGGATGCAGCTCGATTTGATTGACCATTGGCACAACTTCTGCTTCTTCTAATAGATCATCTAGATGGTGCTGATGGAAGTTACACACACCGATGGCTCGAACGCGTCCATCCTTATACAGCTTCTCTAGTGCTTTCCAAGTTTCTTTATATTTGCCTTCAACTGGCCAATGAATTAAATAAAGGTCTAATACATCTAGCCCAAGCTTGTTCATACTTGTTTCAAAGGCTTCAAGTGTTGATTCATAGCCTTGATCACGATTCCACACCTTTGTCGTAATAAACAGATCATCGCGAGAGATACCTGATTGCTGAATGGCTTTGCCTACCCCTTCTTCATTTTGATAGGCTGCTGCTGTATCAATGCTGCGGTAGCCCGCTTCAAGAGCGTCTGTGACTGCATTTACAGCCTCATCCCCATCTTTTACTTGCCATACACCGAAGCCTAGCTTCGGCATTTTTACTCCGTTTGCTAATGTGACTGTATCTGTTAATCCACTCATCAAACAAACCTCCGCTTCATTTTTGCTTACCAAGCACTATACCCGAATTTTCGATTGATCATGCATGAATTTTCGCTTGTGTTATTTGATATATTGTCCTATATCGACTTGATTGGCGTCAACGATTTGGTATTCGCTTGTTTGATCTTTCTTTTTAGAAAAATCATATGTCTCTAAAAAGCTTTGGTCATAAAAAGTCAGACCATAAGTTTCCTTTTCATTCTCGTACACTCTGATCCAATAAGATTCTTTTGAAGCTTTTTTGGCTTCGTTCATTTTCTTTAATTTCACATCTGAAAGTTCCTTCAACAGCTTTTGAATGTCTTCTTTTTTCTTCAAAACAGCACGTTCATTATCATGCTCAATTTGTATGGATGTCACTTTGTTTCGATCAATCGAGACCACATCATCAAAAGAGTATGTTTTGGCATGGATCATAAAATAAATACCCATTCCGATTAAAATAACGACAACTACACCAATGATCCACTTTTTCAACCTAACTCCTCCTTCTATTCACGCCACGCCTATTGAAACACCGAAGTCCAATCATCCTCCTCAGAGAACACTTGAATCCCGTGCTGTTTTAGCAAGGCGGACGTCACACCATCTCCAGCTTTTGTCTTGCCGTTAAACTCTCCCAAGTAAATCAGCTGGCTCCCGCAAGAAGGACTGTACTCTTTTAGCACAACCGCTGTTGCTTTCAGTGACTGAACCTGTTCCAGTGTCGCTTTCGCACCTTTTACATACATCTCTGTGACATCAGTTCCATGAACATCGACAACAGCAGCCTGCCCTCGTAATACATCATGTCCATCTCCACCAATGATTTCTGCCGGAGGTCTTGGCGTAGAAAAGCCGCCAAGCAGTTCAGGACAAACTGTCACAGCCTTTCCTTCCTGCACAAGCTCTTCGATTCGCTGATCTAATCGATGGCTACCATTATACCGGACCTTCAACCCAGCAAGACAAGCGCTGACCACAATCACGTCTGTTCCTCATTTTTATGGATTGAACGTTTTTTACTGACTTTAAAATAAATACATACAGGCAGATAGAAGATCGTGTACCCTAAAAAGGGCAGAGCACAATATAAAGCAGCAGCCCAAATCGACCCTTCAACTCCTTTGATACCAAAAAAGTAAACAAATAATAGCAAGCTGACAAACAATCCCACGAACGGCATGATGGTTGCGGACTTTTTAAAATTTTCCATCATTTCTTTCCCCAAAGAAGCTCCCTCCCTTTTAACATGATCACGAATAACGTCAATATATGTTAATTTTACCATATAAAAAACCGAAATCATCTCGTTTTCTACGATGGTTTCGGTTTTTTTAATCTATATTTTTTCTTTCCATGCCTTCAAAAAGCGCTCAATCACTTGTAATTCATCTTCATGAAACTGCTGGAGAAATTCTAAGTAGGACGCGACAGCTTTCTCATGTAATTCATCATGCAGTGCCGCCAATTGCGTGCCTTTCTCTGTCAATGAATAGTAGACAGATTTTTTATCCCCTTGCCGGTGGCAATAGCCCACCATGCCTTTATCAATTAGTTTTTTCACAGCCTTTGTAATAGCGGGCTTTGATAGTTTCAGTTGTTGAGAAAGAAATGTATTATTTGATTCGTTTGGATTGGCTTGAATCATCGATAAAATGTGAAGCTGTGTGAGTGTCCAATCTTGTTTGAGTGTATCAGTCGTGGTAATCAGTGGATCTGTTGGATCATTCCTTCTCTTTTCTCTATGAATAATCAGATCTTGAATCGCTTTTAATACAATCTGCTCTTTAGTCTCCATCTGAACCTCCACTCTTAACTGGTTAATAAAATGGTACTAATAATTAAGATAGGAGTCAAAAGAAATGTCAGTGTGATAAAAATAATAGGCCATCAGACCTGAAAATGGTATATGTACTTTTCTACTAGATGATCTATGATGTCACAGCTCCTCTTTCTTTTATTTGCTATAATTCATAGGGGATGACATCCAATTTTTGATGAAAAAGGTGAGCTAATGAAAACCGAACAACACATCGCCATTCGCCAATTAGAAGAAAAGATCCACCTGTTTTCTTCAGCTGTGGACGGAACCTTCCTCGCAACGGACGATTTCGTACTATCCAATACTCACATATCGACAGACACATTCAATTTGCTATTACCGACATCAGCGCAAATTAAAGATCCGCAAAAAGTGAAAGCAACCATCGAATACTTGCAGTCACAGAAACTATTATTTAGCACATGGGTGGATCACCGCTTGCTTCATCCTGATTGGACTGATTTGCTGAAGGAATATCAGCTTGAAGAGGTTGAACGCAATACCATCATGATGCTTGAACAGACAGAAGGCATTGACCCAGCTACATCTTCACCACTTACAATCAAAGAAGTACTTGATGACCAGACACTGCTTGATTACAAAAATATCTTTATCGAGCTATTCAAAGAGTCACCGGAGGCTATCGCCTTAGAGAACTATTTCCAGCGTTTTTCGCTTGAAGCTATACAATCACGCGCTCGCATGTTCGTCGGATATGCAGACCACAAACCGGTCACAACAGGCTTATTACTCGAAGCAACCGATAGCTACGGTATTTATGATGTCATCACAAAGGCAGATCACCGCGGAAAGGGACTTGGCAGTGACATGTTTCATTACCTTCTGACCCAGACAGACAACAAACAGAAGCGCGTCCTGTTACAAGCATCGGCGGACGGCAAAAATATTTACCAACGTGCCGGCTTTCAACCAATCGGCGAAATGGTTGTTTTTGAATAGAGTAAAATAGAACATAAAAAAAAGCTGCCTATCATAGGCAGCTACAGATTGTTGACAAAGGGCTAAAATGATTTTTATTTTAGCCCTTTGTCTTCTTTTCAGCGTGATAGAAAACCTTTGAAGTCTAGGAAGGACGAGTACTGGCGCGGAGCGAATTTGACATTCGTGAGCACCAGCACGCAGGACTGACAACGAATGCGAGGGTTTGTCTACACGCTGAAGCTGCCTATCATTAGGCAGCTATTCAGCACGATGCTGACGATCCATATAAAGTGGTGGTCTCTTCAACGAAATCACCGCACAGCTAAACGCAATCAGCACAAACACTGCACCGAATTTCGCCAGATCAACAGATGAACCGGTCATCGTAAACAGGACACCGCCAACTGCTGATCCAATTGAGATACCAATTTGCAACGCCGATGTATTTAAGCTTTGCTGAATATCAGACGTCACAGGATCTGTTTGAATCAAATAGCTCTGCAAGGCAGGCGTTAATGCCCAGCTAAGAGCTCCCCATAGGACAACCATGATCATAAAGAGGACAAACACACCCGCTGTATAAGGAATGATAAACAACACAACCGCAAATGCAATTGTCACCAGCAAAATGGCTTTCCCTGAACCCAGCTTGTCACTAAGCCAACCGCCTAACCCATTCCCGCCAATAGATGCAAGCCCGAAGACCAAATAACAAATACTAATCCAGAACGGGGTCATATGCAGAACTTCCATTAGAAATGGAGTGAAATAAGAATAAAGCATATAATGACCTGCAAGCATAAACAAACTGATCAAGTGTGCACTAAAAATTTTCGGATGCCCTAAAGCACGAATTTGCTCTCTAAGAGGTGTCACTTTTTCAACAGGCATTTTCTCTAATAGGAAATAAATTAGCACCATCGATATCGCTGATAAAATACTGATTCCTAAAAACATCACTCTCCAGCCAAAGCTCTCTGTAATAAAAATACCGATCGGTACACCGAGAACAAGTGAAGAACTAATCCCAATAAAAATCAGACCTAATGCCTTCGCACGATGCGCTGGCTCCACCAACTTAGCAGTGATCGTCAATGATAACACCACCACTAGCGCTGTACTCATTGCGATCAATACCCTAGAGATCATGACAAGAGCAAAGGTCGAACTAAAATATGTGAATACATTCCCTATTGTAAACACCAATAACGCGATTAAATAAAGACGCTTTCGTTCAATTTTAGCTGTGGCAGTCAGCAGCACAGGTGCTGAAATGGCATACACAATGGCAAATACGGTGATAAGCTGCCCAGCTGTCGCAAGAGATACATTCAAATCCTCTGCAAGGCTTGGCAAAATGCCCCCGACCACAAGCTCAACTAATCCAACCGCAAAAGTAGAAACGGCTAATAAATATACTCTCCAGTTCATGTCTAACATCCCTTCTCTATATCATCGCTTTCACTTTTGATACAGGGTGAAGACAAACAAAAAAACCCTGATTACAAAAAAGGAAAGCACGCTTTTGTAATCAGGATTTATCGGATCCTGGTAGAAACCCTCAAACCATATTATTGAGGTTATACAAGTCTATTTTTTTCTTCAAATATAGTAGCATATGCTTACATAACTGGCAAGCTATAAAAATAGGAAATGACTGCAAATTCACGATCAAACAAAGCACTCAGAACAGCATGAAAAGAAACCCCAGTACAACTTGCTTTCTCCTGCATTTACAGGTAAACTGATGAAAAATCAACGAACATTGATCAACGTAGATCTGGAATAGTAGCTTGAATTGACCTTTAACAGAGAGGGAACGGTGCTGAGAAGTTCCTACTGACATCTTCAAGTGAACCTGCCGATTTAGTTCTGTTTCATACAGCGGTTCATACCGTTATCATGATCGAGTGTAAAGCTGTGCTTTAAATTAGGGTGGTACCACCAGGAATGGTCCCTAACTTAAAGCACAGCTTTTTTGCATTTTAAAAGGAGGAATATGCAATGCCAAAGAAACAATTTGTTGAAAAAATCACAAGCATGGAAGACGATTTTGCCCAGTGGTATACAGATGTTGTCACAAAGGCACGCCTCGTCGATTATTCAAGCGTCAGAGGCAGTATGATCATTCAGCCATACGGCTTTAAAATCTGGGAGAATATTCGCGACGAACTTGACCGCCAAATCAAAGAAACAGGGCATGAGAATGTGTATATGCCGCTCTTTATCCCAGAAAGTCTGCTGCAGCAGGAAAAAGACCATATCGAAGGCTTCGCTCCTGAAGTGGCGTGGGTCACACATGGCGGTGAATCCGAATTACAGGAAAGGCTCTGCGTCAGACCAACCTCTGAAGTACTGTTCGCTGAGCATTACAAAAATATCATTCATTCCTACCGTGATTTACCGAAGCTTTATAACCAATGGGCGAATGTCGTTCGCTGGGAAAAGACCACACGTCCATTTCTTAGAACGCTTGAATTCTTATGGCAGGAAGGACACACATGTCATGAGACTGAGCAAGAAGCGATTGAGGAGACAGAAAGAATGCTTCACATTTACGCTTCTCTTTGCGAAGAGCTCCTTGCCATTCCTGTCATTAAAGGGAGAAAAACAGAGAAGGAAAAATTCGCTGGTGCCCGCTTCACCTATACAGTTGAAAGCCTGATGCATGATGGAAAAGCGCTGCAAACGGCCACTTCTCACTTCTTCGGAAACGGATTTGCCAAAGCATTTGGCATTGAATTCTTAAACCGCGAAGGAAAGCTAGAGCATGTCCAGCAAACCTCTTGGGGCTTCACCACAAGAATCATCGGTGCCATGATCATGGTGCACGGCGATGACAGAGGACTCGTCCTTCCGCCAAACATTGCACCAACCCAAGTGCGGATCGTGCCAATCGCCTCTCATAAAGAAGGTGTACTCGATCATGCCTACGAGTTGAAAGAACGACTCGCCCGCATCGCACGTGCTGACATTGATGCAAGCGATAAACAGCCAGGCTGGAAATTCAACGAATGTGAAATGCAGGGCATTCCTCTACGTGTTGAAGTGGGACCAAAGGACATCGAAAAAGGACAGGTGATGCTCGCAAGACGAGACACTGGTGAAAAGCAAGCTGTCACATTAGATGCACTTGAACAAACCATCACATCCACGCTTGAAGATATTCAACGGACGATGTACGAAAAGGCGAAAGAACGATTACATGAAAAAACATCAAGAGCTCACACCATCGAAGACATTGAGCACATTCTTTCAGAAGAAAACCGATTGATTAAAGCCATGTGGTGTGGTGACGAAGCCTGCGAGAACGACATTAAAGAAAGAACAGGGGCGACCTCACGCTGTATCCCATTTGAACAGGAATCTGTCTCTGATACATGTGTCTGCTGCGGAAAGCCTGCATCTGATATGGTTTTCTGGGCAAAAGCTTATTGAGAATAGAAACGAAAGAGAAGCATCCCTCACGATGCTCAGGCTGTCGAGAAAATCTCGACAGCTTTATTTTTTCCCTTAAAGTTTCCATTCCCCCGTTTTATAATAGAGAAAAGCATACTAAAGGAAGGTGTTTTTTCTCATGTTCCACACTAGAAATTCTTCTCAGCACGAAGCCGAATTTGTATTGCTAGATCAACTGGTCGAAGAGGATCACCTGCTTCGTAAAATTGATCAGTACATTGATTTTTCATTTATCGTAGATAAAGTAAAACCGTATTATAGCGAGAATAAAGGTCGTCCTTCTCTTGATCCACTTATTTTGTTCAAAATGATGTTTATCGGATACCTGTACGGTATCCGTTCTGAAAGACAACTTGAAAAAGAAATTTACTATAACATGGCGTATAGATGGTTTTTAGGTTTAAACATCAATGACCCCGTTCCACATCACTCGACCATTAGTTGGAATCGTCGTACTCGATTTAAAGATACAACGATTTTTCAAGATATTTTTGACGAGATTGTGCTTCAAGCCATCAATCACGATATGGTTGGAGGGCGCGTCCTTTTTACTGATTCAACCCATCTTAAAGCGAATGCAAATAAACATAAATATACAAGAAAAACGATCGAACAAGATACTCAGAACTATATGAAAGAATTAGATGTTGAATCACTCATTTTCCTCTTAAAGTAGGCTTGATTTTGCGGTATACCGAAAATTTACATATAGAGCGCATATGTTCGATTTTAGAATAGTTAGACATGTTAAAATATTGTATATAAATGGTTTTATAGGAATTTGAAGGGGGAATATATATGGGTGCTTCTATCACTTATGACGAAGTGGCGATCAAACTGAATGAATGGTATTCAACCATCAAAAAAGATCAAATAACTGATGCAGAATTTTTAAAAGCAGATGTTCAACGACTCTTTGACAGTATGGAAGAAAATCAAACCGTATTATTATATTTTAGTCTGCTGGATTTTCGACATGACTTAATGCTAAGTTACCTCAAACCTAAGTTATCTAGCCGAGAATTAGATGAATATATGGTTCAGATCAATGAGCAGAAACATAAGATTGATCAATCACTTCATGAAGACAAAGATCAAATTGAAAAGATGTTAGATTTTTATTTTTGGTTTTTTAAAGGAATGCACGAATTTAGGAAAAAGCAATTTGACGAGGCGATCAGTTCTTATAAATCTGCTGAAAAAGTTCTCCTGGATATTGAAGACCCTACTGAAAAGGCTGAATTTTACTACAAATTATCAGAAGTGTACTACCACATAGATCAGTATCAAATTTCTGTCATGTATGCACATAAAGCATTGAGTCTATTTACAGAGCAACCATTAATGCAAGAAAAAATAGCCTGGTGTTATTCAGTCATCGCTGGAAATTATCTGTCTAAACTACAATACGCTGATGCACTTACTTACTTTGAAAAATCCCATTCTTTTGCACAGCAGACGAAAAACGAATACCTTATATCCTCTACGATCTTTAACTTAGGCAAGTGTTATTTCCACTTAGAAAAATATACAGATGCCCTGTCCCACTTTGATACTTCTTGTGAACTTTTTGAAAAGAATGAAACATCACATGTTCCAAAAGCCTATTTTAACAAGCTATACACCCTCTTGAAATTAGGACAGGTTGTTCCAGCAGCCGAAACATATGAGAAAGGAGTCTCGGCAGCCCAACAACTGAATGACAAAATTTATGAAGAAGAAATGAAATTTTTATATTGCCTTTATTTTCAATCTAAGACACCAAATGCGATCACAGAGTTAAAACGTTGTCTTGACAATATACAAAGCAAAAATCTTTACGAAGATGTGTACCAACTAGCTTTTGAAGCTGCGCAATACTATAATAAAAGTAGGCAGTTGGAAATTGCTGTCGTTTTTTATGAAAGAGCACTTGAAGCAAAGTCGTTAATTCAAGGAGGGGAATTGTTAAATGTTGAAGAGTAGAATTTTTGTTCCCATCATGCTTGTAACTGTAGCATTAGCGTTACCAATTTTTCATTCTGCTGCTGTCTCACATGAAGTGGCTGACAAAGTGATTACATCGAGTGTAGGGAAAGAAGCTGGAAATACAATATAAGATCAAAGAAACGGTTCTGTGACATCCATTGTCATAGAACCGTTTTTTTAACTAACTGCTTTTGTAAACAACTTAAATCAGTGGTACGATATTGAAAAACATATAATTATTCATTAGGGTTCTTCTTTCAAGGGGGCAAGACAAATGTCTTTCTGGCTACTCACAACCATCCTTACAGTTATTATACTAGGTGTTTCTTTAATCTTTAAAAAAAAGAAGTCATCTTTCCAGTATGGATTTCCATCAGTTTTAATGCTGGTAAGTATCATCTTATTGCTCATAAGCTTTTTTGTGGGAGGATGGGAAGGTTTAGGGTTAGGAGCGATCAGCGTTTCTTTGCTGATTGCGTCAGTTATCGCTTTAATTATTACAAGCATTTTGAGTTATTTTAGTGGTATGAAACAAAAATAAAGCTTATGTTTGTGGACATAAGCTTGTTGATTATGCTTTTTTATAGCGAATATACATGTCTCGAATAATTTTTGTAATTACAGAGGTGCACATGCATAAAAAAGTCACCACCCCTACCCAATACATATTTGACATGTCAAACCCAGTATAGGCAAATATAAAAATGGTTGAAGTTATAAATGTGATAGTTAAAACCACATAAACCTTCTTAAAGATTACATAGCCAATAATCCCCCAAGCTAAATACAATAATGGCAATGTAAATAACACAAGCCTCATGGGTTCAAGATAATGTAAGTTAATTTACTCCACACTCCTCGTCAGTTATTTTACAACTTCCAAGCTTGTCATTTCCCAATCCCTATCAGATTTTAGGGATATCTCTTTAGAGTCTTTGCTTTCAATATTATATTCAATAATTCTGCCAATAACTCCATCCTTATCTCTATCAAACATTCTTACCAATGCATAAATCTTGCCGTCTAAAATCTTGACCTCTTCTAAACGTTCGTCATCTGATTTAAAATTAAGTGGAATTTTTTCAGACGATATCTCTTTGAAGTCTCTGTTAAACATTTTAACTTCTCCTTCATGGGATATTATCGTGATTTTATCTTTATCTACATGAGTCTTGTAGATAGTGAATCCCTTATCCATTACAATTTCTCTTTTCGTATCGAGAGTTTTTTTGTCAAGTATGATTAGAATAGAGTTTTTCTTACTATCAACATCGTCATTCAGAGCAATCATTAATTCTTTATCGTTTAAATTATTTAATGATTCATTGTTTTCAGGATAGAAAACAGAGTCAACGTCTAGTGTCTTTCTTTTATCCTTATGACTTTTTGGGTCTATAGAGGATAATATGATATTTTCATCATTGTTCAAAATGGCATATATTTTTTTATTGTCAAATATAGCTGTCCTCAATTCTCCGTTGAATTTGAGTTGCTCTTTACTTTCACTGTCTTCTTCCCAATAAACTAACTCTCCTGCTAATCCATCTTCTACATAGCCAACGTTTACATCATGTAAAACATAGCCATTCGAATAGTTAATAAAAAATGCTCCCTCGTCTTCTGTAGATTTTGAAAGTGATTTTGTTTGTAGATGTTTTACCTTTCCATTATTCTTATCTATCGATACATGATAATTAGACCTATTAGATGAGAAGTACATATTATTATCACTCTGAGTAGACGAAGTGAATCCCACGCAGTCTTTTAATGACACGCTTGATAGCTTACTCCCTGTATCGTTATAGTTTACTATCTCGCATCCCCTATCCATCATCTTTGAATGAATTACAGCAAATTTACTATCTTTCATATTGCTCAATTCTCCCTTAGAAGGGTCTCCCACAACCTCTTCTTTCTTTGAACATGCTGTACATATTAATGCTATGGCACAAGCTGATAAAAGCAACTTAAAGTATTTCATTCAATCATCTCCTTTTAATTTTAAACAAGCAAAGCAATCGGGGAGAATCCCCGACTGCTTATTAACTTACTTTTTATGATGAAAGACCTTCGTGTTGTTAGAGTTAACTAATTCCATCGGCGACACGACTGAATCTTTTTTATTATGGTCAATATCATGACCTTGATTTTTCCAAGCTCTCCAAGCTAATTGAGAGCAATAGAACTTTTTTGTAGTTTTCTTGTCAAAGAAGTTCAAATTGTATGGCTTCTTCTCTTTAGCTTGTTTCTCGGCATATTTAGCCGCATTAATATATTTCGTGTTATTAGACTTCTTCACCCAAAGCCCATAAACCTTCTTTCTAGCAGCCCATGTATTATTGTATTTTCTGACTCCATGCTGTTTAATTGGACTCCAAAGCTTATGCCAAGATTCTACTGTCTGTTTTTTTTCTTGAGAGACAATTGCGGCATGTCCCAAGCCAATTGCAGAACTGCCTGAATTTAAGTCATAACTAACCAACACATCTCCCTTAGTTCCTAATGCCTTGGACTTTGCATTAACATTCATCTTATCTTTCTCTTCATTGTACTTAGGTAGATACTCATCGATCACTCCATCTTTAATGTATTGATCGATATCTTTCTGCGACTCTTCGAATATAGCTTCTGCTTTTGCTTCCGTAGATACAGAGTCATACTCCTTTTTGCTCATCTCATAAAGCTCATTAATCTGTTCAGAGGTCATTCCCTCTGCTTTCATTTCTTCTATTTCTTGCTTGGCTCTTTCATTGTTCATAGAAGGGTATACCTCTTTCGCTTGCGCATTTCCCTCCAATCCAAACCCAGTGAATAATACAGATGCTGACAACAAGGATGTGACAATAACGTTTCGTTTTTTCATATTATTACCTCCAATTCCTTTTTTAGCATGGTCCACATTTACCATAATAATGGTTAATATGGATCATGTAAACATTACTAGAATTTTAAGGATATTTTAATATCTGATCAATTGACATGTTAAATTTGAGTGAATTTTTACATTAAAAAAGAGACTACTCGTAATAGTCTCCCTTTGAACATAAAGGACGCTTTTTCTTGTCTTGATACCGAAATGTATGAGAAATTAAACATATATCCATTAATCACTGTGATTTCATTGACGATTACATAATTTGAAAAGTAAGAGGTGAATAATTATAACTTTACAAAAAATAACTTTTCTTAAAGATAAAGTGGCGTCCTATAATGAATATCCTTTTTGTGTTCCGGTAATAAAAAATTTAGATGAAATCAAAATCACAAACAATGTAACATTTTTTGTTGGTGAAAACGGATCAGGAAAGTCAACTTTACTAGAGTCTATTGCAGATAGTTGTGGTTTTAATATAAATGGTGGTGGCAGAAATAATTTGTATACTAATAATATAGATGAGACTACACTAGGTTCCCATTTGCGTTTATCTTGGCAACCTAAATTAACAAACGGTTTCTTTTTAAGAGCTGAATCTTTCTATAACTTCGCTGCATATTTAGATACTTTAAATCAAGAAAGCGGTGAAGATGTTTATGCTCCTTACGGAGGTACACCACTGCATAAGCAGTCTCATGGAGAATCCTTTTTATCTTTGTTTAATAATCGTTTTAACGGAAAAAGTGCTCTTTATTTACTTGATGAACCAGAATCTCCACTTTCTCCAGCAAGGCAGTTAGGATTATTGAAGATTATTCATGACCTTTCTACAAAGAGTAACTCTCAATTTATAATAGCTACCCACTCTCCAATTTTGTTAGGATATCCGGAAGCAACCATTTTAAATTTTGATGGAAAGAAAATAGAGGAAATACGCTATGAAATGACTGAGCATTATCAAATTACCAAATATTTTTTAGAAAACCGTACAGCTATGTTAGACCATTTGTTAAATGAAGATTGAATTTTTCAATTATTGCTTTAATTATTACCAGCCTTTTAAGAAATAAACCCCATTCTTAAAATGAGAATGGGGTTTATTTCTATTATACTCGCACTGATGTTGCAGGCTGTTCATCCCTTTTATCTACTCGATCCAGCATCTTGATGACTCGCTTGTAATAGCGCCCCGTTTCCTCTAGCTCTTCCCTTGAAACGTCAATTACTAGGACAGGTTTCTTTTTGTCTTGAGATTCAACCAAGACAATGTCACCTTGTTGTATCTGTCCTCTTAGTCTTTTGGGAATATGCCACTTGAAAGGCCTTGGTTTAACCTTCAATTCACCGTTCCTTCTCCAACAATGGAACGCTGTAATTGTATTTTTTTCATTGGTCATGTACACACACTCCCTCTGCGCTTTTACACTAAGGATAATAGAAATTCACACGCGAAACAAACAAGAATTACGCAAGTAGTTATAAATTTCAATTAATGTTACTATGTTGCAAATGTTAGTCGACATTAAATGATTGCCCAATTGAGCTTTAGGAGGGATTTGTTATTTGTGGGCATTGAGATTCTCATTGTGATCTGTATTTCAAGTTCCACGATCGAAAAGAGATTACAAAACATTGAGAAACAAAACGACATCATCATAGAACTTTTAAAAGCAAATGAGCAATAGAAAATATTCAAAATAAAAAAGCAGGCTAGCTCTCCCTGCTTCTTTTTCGTTCCTCATTTGCTTTAATTAACATTAAAGCGGATACCCCTAGAATGAGTAGTCCTATTTCATACAGATTGATTACTACCTCTACAAACAAATGATTCACCTCATTTCTTTTTCTTTGTGTTACCTATTGTTGCAAAGTCATATTCTACATACGCTTTGGCTTGATTCAAAGTTTCATAACCCTAATCAACAACAAACAATACGGCCGTTCCATCTTCGTATTCACTTAGTTGATGAGATACCCAAGATCCCGCACCTCGATTATCTGCTGGAGATATGTATTCTATATCGGCTCCTGCGCCGCCTTCTTCACACATTGCCATAGGGAACTCGTCTCGGTCATATCCTCTTTTTGTTGGTATGTTTTTCAGTGATTCTTCTCTATTTTCATCGGCACCTTCTCTATCAATCGTGCAGACATCTGAAGCTCCCTTCTTTATAGCATTTTTTATGTGTCGTGCTGTTTCTGGATACTTATCAGCCGGAAACTTCAATTTCACATCATACTGAGCATCCTTCACGGTGCTTCTTTTTTGTTAAAAAGACCCAAACACCCATTGACCTCACCAGCACGATCCCCTATAATTCATATTAATATAATCGGTTTTTAAGACTTTAACTGGAGTGGTGATATATGAAGCGCTGGCCCTCACTGTTTGCCGAACGCTGCCCTAAATGTAAAACAGCATTAGAAGTCTCTAAGTCCAATGCCCTGCAAGGCAAAGTCGTGAAAACATGCCCCAACCTTCATTATCAAAAAGAGTTTCACCCAGCCCTTGAAACATATATCGAGCACGATGATGTCAAATAAAAAAGACCAACACGTTTGCTGGTCCTTTATTTATAATAAATCCAGCCAAATTTTGATCGCTGTCGCTGTAATCATCACAGCAAGTGCCCATTGCAAGTAGACGGCATTGATTTTCTGACCGATCTTAGCACCAATCGGAGCGGCTATTAAACTTGCCAGCATCAGCACAACCGCAGGAAGAAGCATGACTTGACCCGTCAATATCTTTCCAGTTGATGCACCTATCGCAGATAGAAACGTAATCGCAAGTGAGGACGCAATCGTCATCCGGACCGGAATTTTTAAAATAGACAGCATCACCGGTACCAATATAAATGCTCCACCCGCGCCTAGCACCCCGGAAACACTGCCAATCACAAAGGCAATACCTGCCGCAAGTCCTTTATGAAAAGTGACTTCTCCCTCTGCATCTGCACGCTGTCCCTTTTTTGGAATCAGCATGAGGACCACAGCCACAATTGCAAGCAATCCATAGACGAGATTCATCCCATTCTCTGGCATAAAGTGAGAGACATAACTGCCTAATAAGCTGCCCGCCAATATACTGCTCCCCATATATAAAATCAACGACCGATGTAAAAATCCGCTTTTTCGGTAGGCCAATACCCCACCGAGCGTCGAAAAAAGCACTTGAATGGCGCCAATTCCTGATACCTCGTGTGCCGAAAGTGCCATCACACCAACAATTGGCGGGATATAAAGCAGCATAGGATAGTTGATCACAGACCCCCCGATCCCCACCATTCCTGATAAGAAGGAACCAATACCTCCGATGATAAAAAGTGTAATCAAAAACGCAAAATCCACGCTGGTCTCCTCCTTTGCAAAAGGAAAAGGGGATCTTCAGCAGATACCCCTACATCCTTTAGGACCCTTTTCTCACCCAGAACTTCAGCACATGTCCTTCATCCGTCTGCATGATCAATTCATGTCCGCTTGACTTCGCCCATGCTGCTAAGTCAGCTTTAGCCCCTTTATCTGTTGCATGTATTTCTAATACTTGACCCTCCGTCAAGTCATTCATTTTTTTCTTCGTCCGAATAATCGGCATTGGGCATGCAAGCCCTTTGACGTCTAACATTTGATCTGATGTCATTTGATTGTTCCTCTCTTCTTATTTTATTGGACATTACCGAATCGCACAACGGTTTGGACCAATTTCCATTTCACGCTGCGCTTCATCATCTGGACTCAGCTTCCCCATATTGGTTTGACGAATATCTTGATAGGCGTTTGGCTGTGCAGGCAGATTCTTCGTGACCATTTCTCTAAATACGTCTTCATCTTCAATATTCAGTCCATGATTTTCTTCAAATAGAACGCCTAGCTCCTTCCAAACGCTTCCGTCTTCATTGACTTCATCCATGATCATGAAATGCGCTGGTAGCACAATCAATTCTTTCGAAAGTGCTCCATATCGGTCATAAAGTGTTTCTCTCAAATCACCTACCCAGTCCTCCGCCATTCCAGCGAGGTCAGGTCTTCCAATCGAATCCACGAACAAAATATCACCTGAAAGAAGATATTGATGATCCACGATAAAAGATGTTGACCCAATCGTATGCCCCGGTGAGTAAAGGGGATGAATGTCAATGGTAGCCGCTCCAATTGTCATCCGCTGTCCATCTTCAAGCCGTTTATATTCAAAGGTCACCTCTTCTGCATCTTTTGGTGGCAGCCAGTAGTTGGCACCAGTCTGTTCAGCCAGTTTTTTCCCACCAGAAATATGATCTGCATGAAGATGAGTATCGAGCACATGCGTCACAGTGACATCGTGCTTTTTAGCAAAATGGATATAGACATCCGTCATTCTAGCTGCATCTACAATTGCGGCTTCTCCATTTGACATGATCATATAGGACAGGCAGCCTTTGCCCATCCGCACAAATTGATACAACTCTCCACCGCCGCTTAAATCCCCTATCTTCACTGGCTCTAGATGCTCACTCCACGCCTTCATGCCACCTTCTAAATAATGGACCGTTCTACCCGCCTCTGACAGCATCTCCGCGATCATAATAGAGGAGCCTTCCTTGGCACAAACCACCAACACTTCACGATCATGAGGAATGTCATGCAAAATGCCCTCTACTCCTTCAAGGAGATCAAAATAAGGCACATTCATATGAACGATTGCTTCCCCTTCGATCTTCCAATCCTGAACATCCGCTTGATTTCGCACATCTAGCAAAAAGAGCGGTTCCTTGCTCACGATCTTTTTTGTTAACTGCTCTGCGTTCATCGCTGTTACCGTCATGTTTCATTCAGCTCCTATTTTTCAATCGCTCCTGTCCAGCTATTCATGCCTGGCACGATATTCATCAATTGATGAAATCCTTTTTCTTTTAACTTTTGCGCAGCTAATTCACTTCTTCTGCCTGAATGACAGATCAGGTAAATGTCCGTCTCCCGGCTCAATTCCTCCACACGTTGTTCAACCTCACCAAGAGGAATATGAACAGCTCCTGGAATATGCCCCGCCTCGTATTCATCCAGCTCTCGCACATCTAAAATAAACAAAGATGGATCTTCTTTTACTTTCTGTTGAAAAGTCTCCAAAGACATTTCCGAAATCATGGACTTCCCTTCTTTCTCTTGTTCTCCGCCTTTACGAATCAAATGATGAAGCACCTGACCTTCTACTTTTGTCCCTAAAAATTCGTGACCGGCACTTTTTGACCATGCCGCTAGATCCGCTGCTGACCCTTTATCGGTAGCCTGCACTTCAAGTACGTCTCCTGGTAAGAGCTCATTCATTTGTTTTTTTGTTTTCACAATCGGCATCGGGCATGCCAGTCCTTTTGCATCTAAAATGACAGTTGGTTGCTGCATGTCATGTCCTCCTTCATATAGGGGTGGGGGTATATTTTGTTGCGCATTTAATACCAAGCATTCATGCCACCCTTGATGTTTGTAATCTGAGTAAATCCTTGCTTCTTCAATATTTTCGCTGCCTGCATACTTCTCATCCCGCTTTGACATATCACATAAACCTCTTCATTTTTCTCAAGCTGAGAAGCTCGATTCTTCAAATGAGGCAACGGAATGTTTTGAAAGCCTTTGATATGATTTGTTTGAAATTCACTAGGAGAGCGCACATCAATGAGCTGTTGACCTCTGCTTTTCAGCTTCTTTTTCATATGAGCTGCATCCATTTGCTTCACACCTCGAACCGGCAGAAAGCGGCTCACGAGTAATCCAATTACGATGATGAGTAAAATCGTCTGCACCATCCTGCTTCACCTCACTAGATAAATAAATTCACACGTCCAATTTCAGCCTCTGCTAAATATGCCGCTACACCAGCATATTGAATGTCATCTAATAATTCTTTCTCCTGTAATCCTAAAAGATCCATCGTCATTGTACATGCCACGAGGTTAATATCCTGCTCCTTCGCCATCTCAATGAGCTGCGGCAATGTCATGGCATTGTGCTTTTTGATCACATGCTTAATCATCTTCGGACCCATTCCTGCAAAATTCATCTTTGACAGCCCCATACGATCAGCACCGCGCGGCATCATTTTGCCGAACATTTTTTCTAAAAATCCTTTTTTCATCGGCACCATCTCATCCTTACGCAAGGCATTCAGCCCCCAAAACGTATGAAAAATCGTCACCTCATGATCATAGGCCGCTGCACCATTAGCAATAATGTAAGCCGCCATCGCTTTATCATAATCTCCACTAAATAACACAATCGTCGTGCGTTTTTTCTGTTCTTCCATTCTGCTCCTCCTTCAATAATTACCTATGGGGGTATATAGAAAATAAAAAATATATACATATACCGGTAAGGGTATATTACATCAAGTGAAAAAATCCGTCAACCTCCAAAGGCTGAGGAATTTCTTACCGGCTTTTCACCAATAGCTCAACTGCCTCTTTCACAAGACCTTCCGTATCCTTGCCTTGTTCAAGACTTTCACGAACACATTGCTCAAGGTTTGTACTCACAATCACACCCATTGCCCGATCAATGGCATTACGTGATGCAGACAGCTGCGTGACCACCTCGCGGCAATCCTTGCCTTGCTCCATCATCGCAAGAACCCCTTTAATCTGCCCTTCAATCCGGCGAAGACGATTCTTCATCTGCTGATTATACTCCATGAATAAGGACTCCTTTCTATTCTTTCTATGACAGATAGTATACCCTAAGAGGTATTTAGTCAAACGACTTGCCCTTCTTTTATAGAGAAAGTAGAAAATCTCAATTACCTCTTTATAAATCTTCGTAAACTTTTTCAAAAATCTCTATTGGTATTGAATACTTCGTTGTCTTATCATTACCGTAGTTAACCACTATAATCTAACCACTGTGAAGGAAGTATCCCTCAAATCAATTATACACTCCAAACAATAGCTAGCCTTCAATTAAACGTTTTAACTTAAGCTCAGTTTCAGTATCCTCAACTGGAGTATAGACGCTGCATCTTAAATCAGTATCCCCATACACTTGTAATGAAGTGAGATTAAACAACATTTTACCTGCCTTAGCATGACGAAATTCAATTAATACTTCAGGCGCATAGCTGATCTCATTTTCATTCCATATTTTACGAAACTCAGGATATGCCTGCTCCATTTCTTCTATAAATTGCTCATACCAGTCATCAGCCACATACTGTCCATAATACGTTCTAAATATGGCGATATATCCTCTAACAAAATGCTCCCAATTCACGGCTAAACTTTTAAATTCCTTTCTTGCGAATAGTAAGCGGATGATATTCCTTTCTGCCGGGATGATTTGTTCAAAGTCCAAAAATACATTAGATGCTGCTTGATTCCACCCAACAATCTGACTTCTTCTATCAGATATAATCGTTGGGCAATAACGAAGTTCCTGCAACATTTTCCCTAAAGCCGGACTGATTTCCTTCTCATTCTCAATGATATAGGATTGTTTCACACCTTCCTCTAACGCTAAAGCGTACAAATATCTCCTTTCATCGTTATTTAATTGTAATGCACTAGAAATAGCATCTAATACCGAAGTAGATACTTTTATATCTCTGCCTTGCTCTAACCATGTATACCAAGTAAGACTTACACCGGCTAGTTGAGCTACTTCTTCTCTTCTGAGCCCTGGTGTTCTTCTGCGGGTTCCTACAGGTAAACCAACCATTTGAGGCGTTATTTTTGAACGTTGGTTTTTTAGAAATTCTGATAATGCTTGAAGTCTTGTTTCAGGTTTCAATATGATCACCCTTTAAAATATTATTCATTATACTAGGATAAACAACAACTTGTAATAGGATAACACAATGGCTAAAGTTAATAAAAACAAGGAGGGAATGATTATGAAAAGAGTTGTCATTACTGGAATGGGAGTTATTTCTCCACTTGGAAATGATATAGATAGCTTTTGGAATCAACTCATTAAAGGACAATCGGGAATATCTCTCATTGATTCTTTTGATACGACTGATTATAAAACAAAAATAGCTGGAATCGTTCGTGATTTCGATGCAGATGAAATATTAGGGAGAAAAGAAGCAAAACGATTAGATCGTTTTAGTCAGTTTGCCTTAGCAGCCGCCGAACAAGCATTAGAACATTCACAATTACAGTTAGATCAAGTAGATCTTGAACGTTTAGGCGTATATGTTGGTTCAGGAATCGGGGGCATACAATCGCTTGTTGATCAGGTGAATGTATTAGATAAACGAGGTCCATCGAGAGTAAGCCCCAGCCTTGTCCCCATGATGATTTCAAATGCAGCTGCTGCCCAAATCAGCATAAAATTAGGGGCACAAGGGCCATCAATGTCACCAGTCACTGCTTGTTCTATTGGGAACACCTCTATCGGTGAAGCTTTCAATGCGATCCGAAATGATGATGCAGATATTATATTTGCTGGTGGAGCAGAAGCTGCCGTCTCACAGATATCTTTAGCTAGTTTTGGAAACGCACATGCACTATCTACTAGAAACCAAGACCCAAGTCGAGCCAGCCGTCCATTCGATACAGATAGAGATGGATTTGTTATGAGTGAAGGTGCAGGTATCTTAGTATTAGAATCATTAGAAAACGCGATTCTTAGAGATGCGCCGATACTATGTGAAGTAGTGGGATACGGAGCTAGTTCAGATGCTCATCATATGGTAGCATCACACCCAGAAGGTAAGGGTGCCTACTTAGCCATGAAAAAAGCATTGAGAAGTGCAAAAATATCAACGGATGAAATCGATGTTATTAGCGCTCATGCAACAAGTACTCAAGTAGGGGATCATTCAGAAGTTCTAGCTATTAAGACATTATTTGGTGAACGTTCAGGTGAAATTCCAACAACGGCGAACAAGTCAATGACTGGGCATATGTTTGGTGCTGCCGGTGGAGTAGAAGCCATTGCTTTAGTGGAAAGTTTGAGACGGGGAATGATTCCACCCACTATTAATGTAGAGAAGCAAGATCCAGATTGCAACTTAGACGTTGTATTAGAAGCGAGACAGCTTCCTTTGAAATACGGGCTATCCAATTCTTTTGGTTTTGGAGGACATAATTCAGCCATCTTGTTAAAACATTACAATAGAAGTAGTTAAAGATGAAATAAAGAATCGATCAAGGGTTTATAGCCCTTGTTTTTTTCATTTTAGGAATACCTTACAGACAAATTATGACGTGCCTCAGCAATCTGATATATTAAATGGAGAAAAGAAAATACGAAAAAATATTTAGAAAGCAGGTGACCCATGCCAAACAACCAAACACCCAACCCCCTCATCACGGAAAAATCACCATACCTCCTTCAACACGCCCACAACCCAGTTCACTGGTACCCATGGGGGCAAGAAGCCTTCGACAAAGCCAAGCGTGAAAATAAACCAGTGCTTGTCAGCATCGGTTACGCCACTTGTCACTGGTGCCACAACATACTTTAAGAAAGAATTCCAATCATCGTTTTGAACCATCTTTTTAATACAATCTATTACTTAATATTTGTAGTATAAGTTTCATTTATTATATTAAAAGTATCTACTTCGGTATTAGATGCTAGAAAAAGATGCAGATGACAACTTACATGTTGTATTAGAAGTGAGACAGCTCCAAGCCAAATTCAAATTGCTAAAGGGACTATATTTTTCCGATGAAGATGTTTCTTTGATTAATGAAGACTTGTTGCCTCTTCTGTATCAATTTCCCAAAGTTATACAAGCAGTGCATGATATAATCAACTATAAGAAAACACCTACATTGCAATTCGTATATACTTTATCTTTAAAAAGGAGAAACTATCATGAATAAAATAGGATCAGGTGCCTTTGCAGAAGTCAAAGCAGAAATAAACGAAAAAGGAGATGAAGTAGCTGTCAAAAGAATTCTTGAACAGTATAAAGAAAATGAACATTATACTCATCGATTCAAAAAAGAAGTAGAAATGTTAAAAAAACTTAGTGGACACCCTAATATTGTTCCTTTGGTAGAAGAGAGAATTAATGAGGATAAGCAAGAGTATGCATATGTAATGAAAAGAGCTAGGTGTAATTTAAAAGAATTTATTTTAGAGTCTTCTATTGAGTTAACTGATGATATAAAAATTAGTTTATTTGATCAAATAGTTGAAGCTCTTTTTTTTGCTCATTCTAAAGATGTACTTCACAGAGATTTATCTCCTAACAATATATTAATCACTGATAATTTTACAGTTTGGATAGCTGACTTCGGCTTAGGAAAAGATTACGATGCCAGATCAATAGGTGGAAAATCATCTATAGCTGGTCACGGAACAGCCTCGTATGTTGCACCCGAACAATTAAGAAAACTATCAAATGCAACAAAAAAAAGTGATGTATATTCTCTAGGAAGACTATTATATTTTATTTTGACCGGAGAAGAACCCGATGTGATAAATTCAATTGATAGGTTTGAAACACTAATAAAACGTGCCTCCTCTTATCATCCTGACCAAAGATATAAAGATGCCATAGATTTTAAAGAAGCATACGAAAAGGCAAAACAAATACAGAGTATTTTAGGCCAAGATAATAAATTCAACCTAACACTAGGAGAATTACTAAATTCAAACCCAAAAATTTCTTGGATTGAATTTCATGAGATAGCAATGAAATGCAATGTTATTGAGCATGACTGGTTTGATTTTATTGAACCCGCAATGGAGAAACTTAAAGATATGAACGCAATTTATGAGTATGTTGAACTAATAGGAGAAGATGCTGCATTATCTTTTATTAAGCTATTTAGAGTACGATTAAGTGAAATGGAGAGCATAGGCTGGCCGTATAACGATGATTATAAAATAGGAATCTTTGCTGAAAACTTTTATATGGGAAGTCATTTATATAGTTCCATCCGCAAAGAGGCTTTAGAACTCCTTTGGGATTGGGCTGCAATAGAAGATAGATGGAAAATTCAAGATAGAGTAATATCTTTTATCGAAGGTAATAAAATCCAAGATAAAACTTTAGCAGACCACATGGCTTATTACATGCTCGAAACTGGAAGAACTTTTAGAAAATTAAATTCCTTAAATAATAGATTGATAAAGTCAGCTTCCATTAAACGTGCTGTAATAAGTCTTCAATCAAACTCATAATAAAACATGTTCTCGATTGAAAAGTAATGCTGTAAAAGAGAAAAAAGAAGCATCTTCAAAGTTGCATATAAATCTATAAGAAAAGAGTGTAATAAATGCAAATAGACTGGTCCATTTTAATACCTGTTTCAATACCTCTTTTGGCAGCTACATTGGCACAAATAATAGCTCATGCTCTAACAAACAAAAGAGAAATTATAAAATACAAAAAAGAATGCTTTCAAAACCTTTACTCCCCTTTAATTTTACTTATAAATGATTATTATGAGAACGAAATTTATAAAAGTAAACTTATGAATTTAGATAGAGTTACAGAAGAAGAAATTCACAAACTTAATGATCCAAATGAAAAATTCCAAGGAATAATGAAAATCATTAGTCAAAATTTAAAATATGCTGAACATGATTTAATAAGTCAATTTCATATCACAAGAAATTTCCACCAGTGTGAAAATTGGATACAAGCCAACCACTTGAAATTCCAATTAATGTACGAGTTTTGCAAAAACTTTAATAAAATATCTAATGATTTAAAAATAAAAATGCCTGAAATAACAGAAGATATAATATTTCATTTTCACTTTTATCAGATTCTAAAAAAGTGCGGTGTTCGTGCAATTGAGGACAATCTCTATAATTTTTCTAACTTTGCTATCAGAGTACATGGTAACCGTAGGAAAAAATGTTTTAAGTTGCTTAAATGGATTGAAAACATCGATAATAATTTCCATAGCGTTTTTGCTTTCAGACTGCTTTTTTTCAGTAAATTTTATTGGAATTTTACTTATAGAAGAACTTTCACGCTATTAGACATAATATGCAAAGATTTAAGTAAAGAATACCCTCATGAAAGTTATCGTTGGAATTACGTTATAAAATTAGGAAGATCGCACATAATTGATTAAATAATAATTTTTATATACGAAAGAAGGTGATCCCATGCCAAACAAAAAAATACCCAACCGATTAATCGCTGAAAAATCCCCCTACCTACTCCAACACGCATATAATCCAGTCAACTGGTACATGGTCAGATGAAGCATTAAAAAAGCGAAACTTGAAAACAAACCTGTTTTCATATCGATTGGGTATGGGTAGCTAAAGGAACATGCCACTGGTGGACTGGGATAATCAACTCGAGTTGAACAATACTGATACTTTAGGCTATTCCAATTAAAGTAGTACCTGATTAATTTCTAAAATGGGAACATACTTAACCCAACATGCTTATAACCCAACGATTTTGTATCCGTGTTGTAATGATGGAGAATAAGCCTGATCTTTTGTTTATTGGTTACGGGTATCTTAGTGAAAAGTGCACTACTCTTATTTTAAAAAGTTGCATAACACTTTTTGTTGAATTTACAATTTTGCCTAACAAAATGATATAGTAAATATATAACAGAAATTAGATTACAATGGAGTGTATAACATGGTCGAAGTTGAGTTTTTAGAACAATTAGGACATAAATTGAGTGAGTATTTTGGATTCCGTATTATGCCAAAAAAACTTTATAAACTTAAACAAAAACAAAGGATTAAAAATTTAAATACTATGAGTATAAAATCTCTAGGATTACCCCCCCATTTCTATGAACCTCTTACCGAGAATCTTGTGCAAAAGCTAACAGAAATAATTGATCAATACATAGAATTATATAGCGTTCCTGATGTAAATCTTATAAATAATATAATTAAAGACTTATCTCTTTATTTCATATTTAATGAGTATGGCGATAAGTATGAAAATTTAATTAACCAATTGAAAAATATCGGAGCAAGAAGTTATGAAGGAAAAAATGTAGATATTGGTGTTTTGTATTGTCCAAACACTAAATCCTTGACTCAATTAGAGGACTTAAAAGCAGACATTGTAAAGCTACCGAAAAAAAAACCAATCACTACATTTTTTAATGAGGAAAAGCCGTTTTTAAGATTAGTTGATAATATGTCACTAGCACTTATAATAGACTCGGAGTTTAATGTAATAGCTTTATTACGGAAAAGGAGTAAAGGGAAAAGTTTGAATTTTATTCTAGAAAAAGAATTTAACTCATATTTAAAAGACAAACTCCACAATACAATTATAAACTTTTTCTTTGAAATGCTCAAAGGTGTTGTGCCTGATATAAATGTTAATAACTTAAAAATGGACTTCAATAGACTTTATCCTGAGCAATCAATAAGGTGCCCAGAATATGTTTATCTCTCAATAAAGTCTAACAAAATAAATATATTCTCCAAAAACGATTTTGTATTAACTTATCATAATGGGGACTGGAAATTAAAACACTATAATTTCATACGATCTATTATCGTAAATCACCTTTTTCTTGCAAAGATTAAGCCTTTAGTTAAATCAGTTGTTGCCTCAGAAAGTAAAATAATGTTTAAAACTTTCCAATCCATAATTAATGATACAGACAACTTTGTCGAGACTTTATTGAGACTCTCTGATAATAACGTAAGTTCAATCATCTTGTTAGATTCAACTAAAAAAAAATCTTACAGGGAACGGCGCAAGAAATTGGAACAACTGGAGGTTAACGCAGTTCTTAAGAACAACTCCAAAATTCCAGCACCAACTTATTTAAGTGTTATAAAAAACAAAAATCTCAATATGAAAATTTCTAATGCTGACTATTATCTTATTGAGTCTATTTCTTCGGTTGATGGAGCCCTTGTATTGGATGCCGACATGAGAATTGTAAGTTTTGGTGAAATAATCAATACCGAAGGCAAGCATTACCCCCAAACTTATGGCACAGGGACTACAGCCGCAAGGTTTTCTTCTAAAAATTGTTTATCCGTAAAAATTTCTGAGGATGGTGATATTTATATTTTCGGTAATGAAGAATTAAGGTTAAAAATATAATATAACAATTCCTTAAGAGGGTGATGTTAATTGGCATTCCATGAAAGGATTACTTGTATAGCTAACTTCATAAATCACGAGATAAAATATTAGCAAAGAGTCAATTAGATACGGAAAGTAAATATTAGATAGGAGATTTAAATCACTATGGACATTAATTCACATATAAGATATTTAGGAAATGATACTTTTGAAGATATTGCTTTACTAGACGCTTATCCCTTACCTGATTTTTGTCCTATATGTAAGAAGTCTATTAATCCTGAATTTATTTTAATCTATTTTAAATTTAATGGACATCAAGAGCTTCTATGTTCTTGCCCAAATAATAAATGCAAATCTCTTTTCTTTGCTGTATATAAGGAATGCCCATCTGAAACTTCGGAGTATTCTTTAGATCACTTCACTCCTTTAAGTAGAGAAGAAAAACTTTTCCCTGATGAAATCTATCCTCTTTCTCCAGACTTCATAGAGATATACAATCAGGCTTATGTTGCAGAACAAGAGAAACTCAACTTAATCTGTGGGGTTGGTTACAGGAAAGCACTCGAGTATTTAATAAAAGACTTTGCTCTAAAGCAATCACCTGAAGATATTGAAAAGATAAAAAGGATGCCTTTACAGCAATGTCTTAAAAAATTTATTACCGATCCAAATATAAAGGCGATGACAGAAAGAGCTATATGGTTAGGAAATGACGAAACACACTATGTGAAAAAATGGAAAAATAAGGACTTGAAGGATTTAAAAAATCTAATTGAATTAACTGTATATTTTATTTCTATAAATTTTAAGGTTTCAAAATATAGTGAAGAAATGTTTGTAGATTAAAATAAGGATAACCCAGTGGTTATCCTTATTCTTCAGGCACTTTCCAAGCGTTTCTCAACCTCTCTTTTAGCTATTTTTGTTACCCTTTGTGCTTCCTCATAAAGCGGAAACTTATTAGTTTTTTTGAATTTTAAACAGGCGATGCATTTCCACTTATAAGAAACTCAAAAAGTAGATGTTTCCTCTAATTCGATTTTACAATTTGGACACTTTGCAATTTCTTTTGCATAAACTGATCCAATAAATACTCTACCGTAGACGTCTATTTCACCGGAAATATCCCATACGACATCTTTGTATTCATGTTCTTTAATTTTTTTACCCCCTGAGGGTAAAAAAATTAAAAAAGGACTATTGCTTTTTCTAAACGTTATTATTTTATAGATTAAACATGCAAAAAACCATACAACAATAACCGCAATGGAAATAATTACAGGATAAGTGAATAACAATTCAGTCCAACTACCAGTAACTTATTTCGAAGCCACACTAACTACTACGGGAGTGACCAGACTTCCAATTGCTGAAACTGAAATATTGTTCAATAAAATGACAAAAAACTTTTTCATAAATTCTCACCTTTGCTTTAACTCAAAATCATACCACACATTTCCATTAAATCCGTAGATCTTCTCAGTTTTGTATCTTATTAAATCATTGTGATAACCTAAAATTAAATTAAACAGAAAGTAGGTGATCCCATGCCAAATAGAAAAGAACCCAATAGATTAATCACTGAGAAGTCACCATACTTACTCCAACATGCTTATAATCCCGTGGATTGGTATCCTTGGTGTGATGAAGCATTTGAAAAAGCGAAACGAGAGAATAAACCTGTTCTCTTATCTATTGGGTATGGATAGCCAAAGGAACTTGCCACTGGTGCCACGTCATGGCGCACGAAAGCTTCGAAGATCAGCAAGTTGCTGACATCTTAAATGAGCATTTCATTTCAATCAAAGTTGATCGTGAGGAGCGTCCAGATATCGACTCGATGTATATGTCTGTTTGTCAGATGATGACGGGGCAAGGCGGCTGGCCGCTCAACGTATTTGTCACGCCTGATCAAAAGCCTTTTTATGCGGGGACGTATTTTCCAAAGAGAAGTGCTTACGGGCGTCCTGGCTTCATCGAGGTACTGACACAATTGCTGGACGCATATCACAACGATCGCGATCATATCGAATCATTGGCCGAGAAGGCGACAAATAATCTGCGGATCAAAGCAGCAGGACAGACGGAAAACACGCTATCTCAAGAAGCGATTCACAAAGCCTATTATCAGCTCATGAGCAGCTTTGATACGCTGCACGGCGGATTCGGCTCTGCGCCAAAATTTCCTGCACCTCATATGCTTTCATTCTTGATGCGCTATTACGAATGGACTGGGCAGGAAAATGCGCTATATGCAGTCACAAAAACGTTAGATGGAATGGCAAATGGCGGTATATACGACCATGTCGGTTCAGGCTTTTCTCGTTATTCAACAGACGAAAAATGGCTTGTGCCTCATTTTGAAAAAATGCTGTATGATAACGCCTTGCTGATGGAAGCTTACACAGAAGCGTATCAGCTCACTCAACAACCTGAATATGAAAAGCTTGTCCACCGCCTGATCCACTTTATCAAGCGAAATATGATGAATCCGAGCGGCTCCTTTTATTCAGCGATAGATGCAGATTCTGAAGGGAAAGAAGGACAATATTACGTTTGGTCAAAAAATGAGATCATGACTCATTTAGGCGAGGATCTCGGCGCATTATTCTGCGCTGTCTATCACATCACAGAAGAGGGGAACTTTGAAGGGGCGAACATCCCTCATACCATTTCAACCTCTTTTGATGACATTAAAGCCTCTTTTTCGATTGATGACCATACGCTACAGTCTAAGCTGCAAGAAGCCCGTCACATTTTACAATCTGTCAGACAGCAGCGACCTGCACCGCTTGTCGATGACAAGGTACTCACATCATGGAATGCACTGATGACCTCTGCGCTCGCCAAAGCAGGAAGGGTATTTGGTGCAGAGGAAGCGATCCGTATGGCGAAACAGGCGATGTCTTTTCTAGAAACACACCTCGTCCAACATGAGCGGCTCATGGTCCGCTATAGAGAAGGAGACGTAAAGCATCTCGGCTTTATCGAGGATTATGCGCATATGCTAAAAGCGTATATGTCTTTATACGAAGCGACATTTGAATTAGAATGGCTGGAAAAAGCGACAGCCATTGCCGAGAACATGTTTGAGCTGTTTTGGGATAAGGAAAAAGGGGGCTTTTTCTTCTCAGGATCAGATGCGGAAGCGCTCATCGTTCGAGAAAAAGAAGTATACGACGGCGCCATGCCTTCTGGTAACAGCACCGCACTCAAGCAGCTTCTCATGCTAAGCAGACTGACCGGACGTCAGGATTGGCTGGACACATTAGAGCAAATGTTCAAAGCCTTTTATGTCGATGTCTCTTCCTATCCAAGCGGGCACACAGCGTTTCTGCAAGGGCTCCTCGGTCAATATGCAACGAAAAGAGAAATCATCATTCTCGGGAAAAACGGCGACCCTCAAAAAGAACAGCTTTTACAGGCGCTTCAAAAACGATTCATGCCCTTTGATATCATATTGACTGCCGAAACAGGGGAGGAATTAGCAAAACTCGCGCCCTTTACAAAAGATTACAAAACGATCGATGGCAAAACCACCGTGTATATTTGTGAAAACTACAGCTGCCGCCAGCCAATCACCAATATCGACGAAGCGATGGAACAATTATTCCACGATTGAGTCTGTCATAAGATGACTATGAGAAGACAAAATGAGGACAAACAGATAAAAAACATGTCAATCCGCTAACAAATTGTCTGTACGGTTTTATTTTTCCTAAAAAACGGTTAGAATGCGCACTAGATGTTCTCATACCGAAGGGAGAGAAAATGATGAAAAAGGTATCATACACACTCATCGCTTGTCTGTTATCTGTTGGGCTTGCAGCCTGCTCGTCAAACGATGCCAAACAAGATAAGCAAAACGATGCAGCCAAAAACAAGGAAACAACACAGGCTGACCAAAAAGAACAGCAAAAGCAAATGGAAGAGATGCAAAAGAAATTAGACGCACAAAAAATCGATGATCAAAAGGTCGTTGCGACCGTCAACCAAGACAAAATAACAGGTAATGAATATAATAGCGCTCTATCAACCATTCAAGGACAGCTTCAGCAATCTGGGCAAGACCCAACATCTAAAGAAGGCGCAAAAGCAGTTAAGAAACAAACCATTGATGCGCTCGTAGGTCAAGAGCTTATCCTGCAAGATGCTGAGAAGAAAGGCATCAAAGCCTCTGACAAGCAGGTAGATAAACAGCTAAAAGAAGAAAAGAAACAATTCAAAGACAACGCTCAATTTGAAGAAGCCCTTAAGAAAAGCGGACTCACAATGGATCAGCTGAAAAGTGACATTGCCGACAGCATCAAATACAGCCAGTATGTCGACAAAGAAATCAAATCAGCCTCCGTCTCTGAAAAGGATGTCAAAGCGTACTATGATCAATACGCGGATGAAATGAAAAAACAAAAGCAAAAAGCACCAGAGTACAAAGAGGTTAAATCACAAATTAAAAAACAGCTAGAATCCCAAGAAAAGCAGAAAGAAGTACAAAAAGAAATTGAAAAACTAAAGAAATCTGCGAAAATTAATGTGTCTCTGTAACAGCTAAGAAAAATCCGCCATTGTGCGGATTTTTTTTCGTTACTTGATGAACTATTTTTCCAAAATAATGACAAAAGCCTCATCATAAACGTCTCTTCCATCCGATATGATGGGAGTACAAAAGAAAGCGTTATCAATTCTTTTGTCTCTTAAAAAGTACAAGATCAAACGCTGATCTCGTACTTTTGCTTCAGTCAATCGGACAACGACAAGAGGAGGATCTTTATGTTCAAATGGTTTAAACCCGCTCCGCATATCGACAGGCTCGATGATGCCAAGACAGATGAGACGTATAAGCGGCTGCGGCTGCAAGTCTTTTTAGGCATCTTTATCGGGTATGCGGGCTACTATTTGCTACGAAAAAATTTCGCTTTTGCTATTCCTTATCTACAGGAAGAAGGGTTCACGAAAAGTGAATTAGGCTTTGTACTCGCAGCTGTCTCTATCGCCTATGGCTTTAGTAAATTCATCATGGGGATGATCTCAGACCGCTGTAACCCAAGATACTTTTTAGCCACCGGACTCTTTCTATCAGCCCTTATCAATATCCTATTTGTCTCATTTCCATGGGTGACGTCAAGTGTATGGATCATGTTCTTATTCATGTTTTTAAACGGCTGGTTCCAGGGCATGGGATGGCCGCCATGCGGACGGACGATGGCGCATTGGTTTTCGGTTAGTGAACGTGGAACGAAAATGTCCATTTGGAACGTCGCTCACAATATTGGCGGGGGAATTCTTGCACCGCTCATCACCTTAGGGATCGTGCTGTTTGCGACGTGGAAAAGTATCTTTTTCTTCCCTGCCATCATTGCTATTATCGTCTCCTTCGTGATCATTCTTCTCGTCCGGGATACTCCGCAATCCGCTGGTCTTCCACCAATTGAGGAATATCGCAATGACTATCCGGCACAGCAGTATGAAGATCAAGAAAAAGAATTAACAGTGAAAGAGATTTTATTTAAGTATGTACTCAACAATAAATTCCTTTGGTATATCGCCATTGCCAACGTCTTTGTGTACTTCGTCCGTTACGGTGTCGTGGACTGGGCGCCGACCTACTTAACAGAAGCAAAGGGCTTTTCACCAGAGCATTCGCGCTGGTCATATTTTCTTTATGAATATGCAGGCATTCCTGGCACATTATTGTGCGGCTGGATCAGTGACCGCTTCTTTAGAAGCCGCCGTGCACCAGCAGGCGTCCTCTTTATGGCTGGGGTGTTAATTGCGGTGCTTGTTTACTGGTTAAACCCTGCTGGCAATCCAATGGTCGATAACATCGCCCTCATCAGCATCGGCTTTTTAATTTACGGACCTGTCATGCTCATTGGACTTCAAGCCATTGACCTCGCTCCGAAAAAAGCGGCTGGCACTGCGGCTGGACTCACAGGCTTCTTCGGCTATATTGGCGGCTCTGCCTTCGCCAATGCGATGATGGGCGTCGTCGTGGATCATTACGACTGGACAGGAGGCTTCATTTTATTGGTTGGTTCTTGTGTGCTTGCGATTGTCTTCCTAGCGATGACTTGGAATACAGGGAAGCGCGTAGAGCAAGCTTAATGAAAATCATATAAAAGATTCATATCCACCCAACATGCCCTTTACATCTATTTCTTATGATGAAGACAGTTACCGTTAAAGGAGGATAAAATATGAAGAAAAGTAGATTACTTGCTTTCGTGTTGCTCTCTTTTGCTTTACTGTCTATTGCGTGGGTGCCGGCCACCGTATCGGCACATGAACATCTTTTATCTCCAGATCGTATTCTAACCGTTGCACATCGCGGAGCATCAGGGTATGCACCAGAGCATACCCTGGCTTCTTACAAACTCGCCACAAAGATGAATGCGGATTACCTCGAACTCGACCTTCAAATGACAAAGGATGGACATCTCATCGTCATGCACGATGAAACCGTTGACCGCACCACAAACGGAACAGGCTGGGTCAAAGACCTCACACTTGCCGAAATCAAACAGCTTGATGCCGGTACTTGGTTTAATGAAGTCAATCCCGACAGACAAAATGCCAACTATATCGGACAGCGGGTCCTCACATTAGATGAAGTGCTGCGCTATTTCGGCAAACGAGAAAATTATTATATTGAAACAAAAAAACCAGACATCTATCCGCAAATGGAAGAAAAGCTACTGGCGACCCTAAAAAAACATCACCTCCTCGGGAAACACGCAAGAAAAGGGCAGGTCATCATCCAATCCTTTAGTCAAGACAGCCTGCTAAAGCTACAGACATTAGCTCCACGCCTTCCAAAAGTACAGCTTTTAGACAGAACACAAATGACGTCCATCACAGATGATCAGCTCGATTTCATCAAATCTTATGCAGTGGGTGTCGGACCGAATTTCAGAGCATTGACACTTGAAAACGTACAACAGGTCAGAAGCCACGGACTCCTCCTCCACCCATATACGGTCAACAATGAAGCCGACATGACCCGTTTACTGCAATACGGCGTCACCGGTCTTTTCACCAACTTTCCAGATGTCTTTAACCGTGTAAAAGTTTCACTCTAAACAAAAAAAGCCTTGCGGTCCATCCCGCAAGGCCTTTGATTATTTTACCGTTTGATCAGAAGAAGCTGTTTCGATCGGTTTCCGTTTCCCGATCCCAAAGACATAGAAGCTAAGCGCTACTACAATTAAGAACCCAATGGCCACAATCAGAGAAATACGCGTATCCTGATTAATGAACATAAATACAAGCACCATCAATAAGAAACCGATTGTAAGATAATTAGAAAACGGAGCTAGCGGCATTTTGAATGGATGCTGATCAAGCGCAGCTCCCTTCGCCTTTCTAAAGCCGATATGACTAATCAAAATCACAAACCATGGCACCATACCAGGAAGTACACTCGCACTATACACATAGACGAAAATGTTTGGTGGCGCAACATAATTGAGGACAACTCCTACCGCTAGACCAATCAGCACAGCGAATGTCCCAAAATACGGCACACCATTCTTCGAAATTTTGGTGAAGAAAGCAGGCGCCTGTCCATTCACACCTAATGTATAAAGCATACGTCCCGCACTGAAAATCCCACTATTACAGCCGGACATCGCTGCTGTAATGACGACAAAGTTAATAATACCAGCGGCTGCTGTAATCCCAATTTTCGCAAACGTCGCCACAAATGGACTGCCAAGGGTATTCAGCTGATCCCAAGGATACACTGTCACAATGACAAAGATCGCACCGATATAGAAAATCAAAATACGCCAGATGATACTTTTGATGGCATTGGTCAGCGTCTTTTCTGGATTTTGTGCTTCACCTGCTGTAATCCCAATCAGCTCTACACCCTGATAGGCAGCAATGACGAGCGACAACGCAAACAAGAATCCGCTAAATCCACCTGTAAAGAACCCGCCGTGCGCCCACAGATTAGACAAGCCAATAGGCGTCCCGCCATTTCCAAATCCAAAGAAAATGATGCCTAGACCTGCAATGATCATTAAAATAATCGTCACAATCTTGATCATTGCAAACCAAAATTCGAACTCACCGAACGATTTAACCGAAATCAAGTTGGCCGCTCCCAAAATAATCATCGCAATTAATCCTGGAATCCACGCTGGTAGCTCCGGAAACCAATATTTCATATAAGCGCCTACGGCAATAATTTCCGACATCCCGACAATGACCCACTGGAACCAGTTACTCCAAGCTGTCATATACCCCGCAAGCGGATGAATATATTGATGACCAAATGTAGCAAATGAACCTGTACTCGGTTCAACGTATAACATTTCTCCCATCGCACGCATAATAAAAAAGATAAAGATACCACATACTGCGTACGCGAAAAGAACCGATGGACCTGTCCATTGAATGGCCTTGGCTGACCCCATAAATAAGCCAACACCAATCGTGCCGCCAAGTGCGATCATTTGAATATGGCGGGCACTTAACCCTCTCTTTAATTCCTTTTGAGCCACTTTTCTTCCCCCTCATCAACAAACAACATAAAAAATAAAAATCAGAATGTTCATTCTGATTGAGAAACATCAATCTTTCGATGTATATTATCATAATAAATCTACCCTTAAAAAACAATTGTTTTTTTGAGAGAAACACTATTATAAAATATTCCGACATAAAGAGATGCTCAAATTGTTTTATATTGATATATTGAATCAAGGGATGAAAGTCATTTCAAAGCTGATGACGTAATAAAAACTGACCGCCTCTTATATCAACCTCAAAGGATCGCAGTCCATTTTTATGCACCATTTTTTCCTTCTCTCGATGACAAGAAAAGTCATTCCGGAAAGCACCGGATCTTTTCTTTACATAACAAGTAAACCCATCATTTTCCGGTATCGTCACTTTAACATTTGCTCCAGTTGAAGTAGATTTAAGTGAATTTAGCATGTTTGTAGAATGAATCTGCATCCTTCTACCTGTTACATGCAGATCAACGTCAGAAAAGGCACCCGACAACTCAAATTTTGACGATGTGGCGTGCAGTAATAATCTTTTTGCGGTCAGTTGCCGACTAGAAATAAGCCCACCTACTGTCTCTAAATGGAGATGCTTGATTTCACCTGATAGCATTGCTTTTCCAGACGTTAAATGACAAGAGACATTTTCCACCTTCAATCTCTCTGCCTGAAGATTTGCTCCTTTACAACGAATGGAAATGGACTGTAATTGTTGTTTAGGGAGAAAAATAGCGACATCGATTTTATAAAGTTGAAGCCCAAAGCTGAGTATTTTTTTCCGTCTATCTTGAATGAACAATCGTCCATCTTTTACCTGATGATGCATCAAATAACGCTTTGGAAACACTTGATTGGTCGTTTGACGAATGATGAAATAAGGATGATCATGGTGTTGAATACACACCTCTCCGAGCAACCAATCCAACGATAATTCTGCGACTGATTCTTCAATTTGAATCGTATGCTCCATATGTCTCCCTCCTTGTATACTCGCTTATCTCGCTTGAATCCGGGTCATGCGGCCCCATAATTCCAAGATCACTATGAGGACAGCTATCATCATGACTCCTGACAAAATGACATTCATTTGATCATTTCCATAAACAGCGATTAATACGTTTCCTAAAACAGCACATAGAACAATCGCAGTCAGTATGGTCATGAAAGTAGACATTTTCATTACCCCCACTCTCATCGCAATCATGCCAATACCATTGATACAGCAAGTAAACACTAGGTACGTTTTGATCACAGTGAGCATCACATCCGCTGTCAGTGCATCTTGAACAATAGGGAAGAATGTTTCAGTGACACTAAACACAACAAATGAAGGAATGATACTACACAGCATGACAATTGTAGAAAAGCACAGCATCCAAACCATTCTCGAAAGGAGGGATGACTTCATACTTAATGAATGAGATTCATGTTCTTTCAATGCGGTCACTATTACTCGACAATACATCATGGCTGTGACGATCGAAAAAAAGATCATCCATACTATACTCGTCAACAAATAAATATTCGGATATTGCTGAAAACCTATTTCCTGTTCAACCTGTGCAACAAACGCGACAAAATAAATAAACACCAGCAGTACAATACTGATAATCATACTAGCTTGAATATAATGTTTCATATGACTTTTTCTTAGCTCAAGTTTTACGAAGCGAAGCATAAGGGATCCTCCTATGAAATGAATTTTGCTTTTGACTCTTTTCTGGCCATTTAGGTTTCAGGCTGATCATATCCACCAATCCCAGCATAATGCGCTGTGACCTTTTGAATAAATAGATCACTCACCACATCCACTCCGAGACCTTTCATCATCTGTTGTAAAAACAGTAAACGCTGACTAGTTTCCTGCTCATCACGAGCAAATAACGTTGGGTTCAGCCATATATTCACGAGAAGCATAAACACTTCTGCCACTTCACCAGGAAAAGCAGTTGTCATCGAACCATCATCAATTCCTTCAAGAATCAGCTGTTTGATTTTAAGCGCATCCTGATTGACTCCTGCCTTCATCCCTTCAACCACAAATTGCGGGTTTTTGATCTGGTCAACCAAGATCCCATCAATCGAATGAGATTTTGGATCTGCCACTAGCTGCTCTAAAATACGCTGCAACTTCTCTTTTGCATGCGCTGCCACTGTATGCTCAATCAGATCTTCAAGCTTCTCAGTCGCATGACGAAATTGCCTCTCCATCACGGCACGTAATATTTCTTCCTTCGATTTGAAATGATGATAAATAGCCCCTTTAGACATGTTCAATTCTTGGATGATATCCTGCAAACTCGTCTTTTCGAATCCTTTTTCCTGAAACAGCTTTGTCGACACATCTAAAATTTGCTTGATTGTCTTTTCTGGATATTTATTTCTGGCCAAATAAAACGCCTCCTTTTACATACCGACCGTCGGTATGTATATTTGTATTTTTCATTATAAACTGTTCTTAATGATTTGTATAGAATAAAAAAGAGACCGCTCACACGGTCTTCTCAAGCGATAAATTCACAGGAACATCCGGCAATGCCAAATCCTCACTTCCCCCACTATCTCAGGCACCCACCTCATCTGTTCTTAATCATAAAACAAATCAACACGCCTGTTTTGATTCAATAACCTTGGGTAACTCTAGATGTTAACGGTGACTCTCGATGTTAGATAAAAATTCTCTAAAATCAGCTGCGAGTTCCTTCGATTTCGTATGATGCAAATAATGGCCGCCTTTGAAAGTAACTACTTTTCCTTGATCTACATTTTTCAGTAGATCTTCATGCATTGGTTTCCAGCTTGGTGTATCTTCCTCCGTTTGATCCGCTAGATAGAAAACAACGGGGAGATTCTTAGGCAAATGTATGCGTTGAGCGTTTTTAAAATTGTTTCTAAAGTTTTCTGCCTCACTAGCTTGGCTTTCATTCAAGAAATTTTGAAAGGTCAGCATTTTGATCTGATCTTTCGTTTGATCATCCACTTTAGGCATCACCAGTTGGTCTGGATTCACTTTCACTATCAATCTGTAAAAGCCGGATTGATGAAGCAGCTGTAAGCTGGAGACTGGCAATTCATCTGCATCCTCCTGCTTAGGAACACTGCTGTCAATTCCAACAAACGCTTGGACTTCTTTTTCATATTGATTCACATATTCTAATCCATAAATGCCAGAGATCGAATGACCCATCAACGTATACTTTTTAATGTTGAGCTTCTGCAAACATTCATGAATCTCATCTACAATGTTTTGACTTGTCCGTACTTTATCTGTATCGTCACTTAAACCATATCCAAATGGTTCAATCACTACGACTCTATAATAAGGTGATAATTCATCTACTAGAGGCTTGAAATCTAGCACTGGTGAAGCAGTTCCATAGCCTGGGAGAAGTACAATCGTTTCTTTCCCATCGCCTTGAATGAGCACATTCATTTGCTTCCCATCCACCAAGACCTTTTGCCCATAAGCTTCTATTTTCCCCTTCTCCCGTTCATTACTAATGAGGTTTACAAAATAAACAGTAGCTAGAAAAACAACCATGACCGTGATAATGGTGCCTATGGAGATCAGCATGATTCTCAATATTTTTTTCATTGGTTTTCTCTTCCCTTCATGATGAGGAACTCTAGCTTACATCCATCGATGAAAATTAATATTTTCTTTCACAATAGATGATGCCAATTGTATTTGCGCAAACACTTGATACATACATAAAAGTAATCGCTATATAAAACCACTCTGTTGGAGATGAGAATTGATGGACCATAGATTGAACGACAGCAACCAATATATATGCTAAAGCCACACCTATAATGGAAAAACTTCCTGCTTTCGCTAAAATAAATTGACCTCGTTCATCATGTTTATATTCACGGTTTTTCTTAAATTGAAAGGCCGTGCTTAAAATAGAAAGGATAATCAAAGAATAAAGTATGATCTTCGTCATCATTGTGGTTCCTCCTTGTCGATCTCTTGAAATACGTCATACAAATCAACTTCAAATGTCCTAGCAATTTGAAAGGCTAATTTTAAAGACAAAGAATATTTACCATTTTCAATCGCTGCCACAGTTTGACGAGTCACACCTAACTTCTCTGCCAAATCCTTTTGTGTCCAGTCTCTTTCTGCCCGTAATACCTTAATTCGATTTTTAATCTCCATTTGAAATCCCTTTCTTAAAGGATGATTTATTTAACAATATGTTAAAATTTATTAACATTATGTTAAATAATAATAACCTCTTTTCTTCTGTATGTCAATTTCACCGGATGCAAAAAAATAAGAATCATCCATTTTGAAAGTCCTACCTCAAAATGAATGATTCTCTAAAAATGATGTGATCATCTGAATTAAAACACTTTCCTCTGATAAATCGCAGTAGAAAGTCCCCAAGACAGCAAGTAGATGAGCATAATCAGCACAGTTGATCCCGTATATAAAATAGGGATCGATAAATTCATCATAAAATCAGTGATCCCACTAAATTGCTCTGCTAAATAGACAACAACAGGCGGTCCCATAGCAGATAATAGGATAAAGCCAATGAGCACTACCGTTGTGATATAACCAGGCTTTAAGATATAAAACAATGGAAACGTACACGCCGCGAACAATAAAAACAACCCGCTGCCAAGAGCAATATCCGTCATCGAAAACAGCTTCCCAAAACTAAATAAAGCAGCACTTGTCAGCCCGATCGCAATGACCATATAAAAAACGGCACCAAGATAACGGGATGCAATAATTTCATTCCGTGTATAAGGCAAAGAATTTAATAGGATATTCGTTTCTGCCTTCTCATCGTACGCATATGTGTTAAATGGAATGAAGACACTAGCGACTAGAAACGTCAATACTGGATGGACATCCATGAAAATAAAAAATAAGATAAACGGAATAAAAATAAGTAACTGCTTCTTTTGCAAAATCACATCACGCTTAATTAAATGAAACATGCGCAACCCCGCCTTTCAAATAAAACATGATATCCTCAAGCGACGCCGGTTCAATCACAACAGCATCCCCAAAAATAAGTTTCACCTCATCAATTCGATCTGTTAATGCTTCAAATCCGGCTGCCGTGCGCTGAATATGGATAAATGACTTTTCTGTGTCTCGATCCAACAAATCTAGGCTCCCCTTCACCAGCGCATAATTCTCCGCTACCTCATGTATCGACTGTTGAAAGACCAATCTTCCATTTTGTATAAACGCAATATAATCCGCGATGCGATCTAAATCAGTCGTCATATGCGTCGAGAAAAAGATCGTTCGATTTCCATCAATCATCAATTCTTGTAACGTGCCGAGTAGCTCTCTTCTAAAGACCGGATCCAACCCAGCAGTTGGTTCATCCATGATAATCAGCTCGGCATGATGCGACAGTGCAATCGCAAGTGACGCCTTCATCTGCATCCCTTTTGAAAATGTTTTGATCGCTTTATTCAGCGGCAGACCAAACTGTTCAATATATTGATAAAAAAGCTTGTCATCCCAGCGTTTATAGGCAGGTGCCACAATTCGTTTGATGTCCTTTAAATTCAATCCTGGGAAAAAAACGTTAGCATCGTAAACAAAGCCGATTCGTTCCTTAATCTCTTTTTCATGGGTGCAATAATCTAATCCGAAGATTTTAACCTCACCCGAATCTGGTTTTAATAAATTCATAATCATTTTAATCGTGGTCGACTTACCAGCGCCATTTTCTCCAATAAACCCTGTAACAAAGCCTTTTTTGACCTGTAAATCAAGATTCTGAACAGAAAAGTCCTTGAATCGTTTTGATACTCCTTTGAATTCAATCACGTGCTCCACTCATCTCACTCCTCATACAAGAACTTTAATAACTGCTGCAATTCATCAAAAGATAAGCCTAATTCCTTGCCGTTTGTAACAACTGCTCCAAGCTGTTCCTCAATCACCTTCAATTTCTTCTCTCTCATCACCTCTAGGTTTTGCTCGGCAACAAATGATCCCTTACCGACAATCGAATAAATAAATCCTGCCTTCTCTAACTCTTCATATGCTCGCTTTGTTGTGATGACGCTGATTTGTAAATCCTTCGCCAGCTTACGAATAGACGGTAGTGCCACCCCTTCCGCCAGCTCACCCGTTAAAATCATCGATTTAATTTGATTCGTAATTTGCTCATAGATGGGCTCCTTAGAGTGGTTTGAAATCGTAATTTGCATATAAAAACCTCTTTTTTTCTGTACTGGTGTTTGGAACGAAATATTGTATATACACTATATATACATTATATACACACTGAAAGAATAATCAACCATTTTAAAAACGTTCTCCTCATTTTTTTAAAATAGATTGCAATTAAAAAACCGCACAGCCCTTAAGCCATGCAGTTCTTTTCTCTTTTGCATTTGAGTTCATTCGCCGAGCAATGAGTGTAAATAATGAGCATATTGTTATACGTAATGTGGAATTCTCTACTTATTTTGAGTTAATACTAGGGCTTATCGCTGAACAATTATTCTTTTTTAACTTTGTTTTTTGCTTTGGCGTCACTTGATAAAATTAGTCTCTAAATTTTTCACTGTCTATGGCTTTTGTTGCTCTGTATTTGGACTTGCTCCCCTTAGTGTTTACGATTACAACAATTCACTCCGGTGTTTGTATTAAAGAAATTTATACAAAAAAAGGGAAATGAGTCATTAGAAAACTGAAAAATGGTGACTCCTCCTCTTATCATCACATTGGATCTCCATCAGCGTTTAATGAAGAAATATCAACTTGTACACACCTACCATTAGAAGAACAGATGCTCCCGTCGTCGTCCACCCATAAAGAGGAAAGAGCAAGTTTATGTTGAAATTTTAGAATCGTAGCCTGGATTCATGACATCATCATATTTCCTCCATTGTGTTTCATTCGCCATCTGATGATAGGTAATACCTAATATAGCTTCCATCTTGGTTTGACCGATATTGATTTCCATAGCCATACAGGAGCCATAAAAATCTTCCTTTTTTAACCTTTTGTTGGATGATTGCACCTCATTTTGTGGAATTTCTATAAAAAGGGTAATTATTAACTAACGTTTACTTTTAAACTATCAAGATATGCGTAATAAATCTTCTCCTATAAATATTTCTATATTTTTTCATTGAAATTATCTACAAACATTGAAAATTCTAATAAATTAGAATACAATATATTTGGGATTTATAGAAATAAATCCCTTTATACAAAATAATGGAAAGGTGCTTGGTAATTATGAACCCTTCTGTAATTAGTAAAGAAAATTCTGTTAACAAATCATTTATCTTCACTCTAAGTGATAAGGAACGAAACTTTTTATTTAACGAATTAAATCAGATTCAGTACGATCCAACAGGAAATACAGATTACATAACAGAAGTTCGAATGGCAGCAATGCGAGCTCTTCCGAAAGGAATTGTGAAATTTCTCAATCAACAGAAAACCTCATTGAAACCAGCTCCATATATTATTTTCGAAAATCTTCCAACAGATAAAGAAGTTAGATTCACACCAGATTCTCAAGATATCCCCCTAGAGGCTAAGTCAGGATTTATAAGTGAAAACCTCATAATTGCGATTGGATCACTAATTGGAGAACCTTATTCCATGTTTCATGAAGGCCAAAATATTGTTAATAACTTAATACCCAGCCTAAAAGCAAAAAAAGAATATACAGGACTTGGCTCTGAGTTTGAGTTGGATTTTCATATTGAAAATGCTGCATTAAAGTTTATGGGAACTAATAATTTTTCACCATCTGGATTACTTCTTACAGGTGTAAATAACGATCCAAAAAAGCCTCTTACACGTTTGTCTGACGCACGGAAAGCATTAAGACTTTTGTCCGAGCAAGATATTGAACAATTAAGTCACCCTCTTTATCGAATTAAAGTCCCGTATCGCTGGAGGGTTTCAACGCCGGTCGAATTACAAGAGACAAGTCCTTCACCAATTATAAAAGGAACAATTGATTTACCAGAGGTTACAGCTGCTTTTTATCCAGACATGGTAGCACCTATTAATAACTTAGCAGCTACATCATTAGAGAATTTTAGAAATGCGATTCGTAAAGTTTCATTTGGTATTGATGTTACTCCAGGTCGTCTAGTGTATATTAATAATCGATTTACATTTCATTCAAGAGATGCCTTCAAACCTACTTTGGATAAATCAGGTAACCCAATTCGGTGGTTGCAGCGGATTTTTATAGCACCTGATTTATGGAATCATCGTACTCTAGAACCTGTTAAAGATCGAGTTTTTAAACTTGCTTTAAATCACTAACGAGTGTGAAAACGCCATAGAATGAAAATAAGGTCATTCTATGGCGTTTTTTTCTATTTTAGAGATACGTTTTCAGTTTCTTTTTGCGTTTGAAATTTATTGTTTCTTTCGGATAAGTTAAGCCATATACCCCCTAGTGATATAAACAATATTAATAGGAAGAACGGTAGTTTATATCCATTAAAATAATCCACTGATAAGCCAAATAGAGAGGGTGCCAGCACAATAAAAATTTGATTTAAAGTTAATCCAAAGCTTACAGTTAATCCGATAAACTCTTTATCTGCTTTTTCAGACATTAACACAATAAATAAACTGTACCATCCCACTCCTAAAAAACCTAAAATGAAACAAATTATATAACCCCCCCATAATGGAAGATAATTCAAAAAATAGACTAGAACAATTAAAATAATGACAGTTAATAATATTGTAAGTTGTAATGGCTTACTTCTATCTCCATTAAACAAATTGTCACTGATCCATGCTAACAATATCCTTCCAATTGCACCGCCAATTAAAACCACACTTAACAACGTTCCAGAAATACTTAATGATATATGTAAGGTATTGCTTAGATAACTCATCAGGTGAGCTAATATGATTAATTGTAAAGAAATCATACTCATTCCAATAAAAAATACTGGATAAAGACTCGATTTTGCTTTGATTTTATTAATTTTTTCCAAAAAACGATCATTTTGTTGTCTTTGCGCAGTCATTCCATGATCTTTGTAGAAAATTGAAAAGATTATACCACCTGCAATTGCTACAATAGCTTGTGTTAATTTAGCTGAAGATAAACCATAATTATAAAAGAAAAAAGGTAGAGTTGTGGAAGCTAAAGCACCACCAAGTGGTATTCCGGTTTGACGAATCCCCATTGCAAGTCCTCTGTTTTTATTTTTAGGGAACCAATTGATGATTGCGCTGCTCCCCCCTGGTTGAGCCGTCCCATACCAAACCCCGACAAAAGCGAGAACAATCAAAAGGTATACATATTCATTAATAGGAAGTGTTATTAACATGGTAAGTCCTAATAAAATTGATCCTATTCCTACAACCCAACGCTCACCGTATTTATCCATTATGTTACCGAATATTAGCATAGAGAATATAGGACCAATATTTACAGCTGATACAATTAAACCTGTTTGAAATTGTGATAAGTTATATATTTCTTGACAAAATGTTGCTAAAGGGCCTACTCCGTAATTTACAAACGTTGCACATGTTTGTGAAAAGGTAGCTATTATGAGTATAACCCATCTATAGCGCCCCTTTTCATGATTAGCTTTAATTTGTGACACGTAACCCACCTCTCTTTTTATTCCAAATATGCAAACTTTATGTCATTATCTCAAAAATAAAAAGAAGTTTGAATGGGATTTTTAAAATTTTCTATCCAATTTAAAATATACTGGATGAATGTTATATAACGGTGACCTGTATAAGTGTCAGAGAAAATCATAAAATTCAATCATCACCCTAGTAGGGATAGTTCTTAGATTCAATTAAAATGGAACCCGTACTTATACATATTTATTTTTTCCAATACTCATGATCAGTAAAAATTAATTTTAAGGATTCCTAAAAGAGTCATAGGAGATTACAGTCTTAAAGTGCTCTATTCTCAATAGTAAACTCCTTACCTGTTCACGTTTTAATAAAACATTTATCTCCAATACACCCATTTTCCCATCATCCACTCCACCGGACCTCTTCTCCATTTTTTCAAATAGAGATAGCTGATGAACAACTGTGCTGTATACAGTCCGACAGCGAGCAGCAGTCCAAATATTGATCCCATTTGTCCAAATAGACCAAGTCCATAAGAATAGAAAATCGTTGTACAAATGATCGACTGCGCCAAATAGTTTGATAGAGACAAACGGCCAAGCCCTGCAAGCAGACGTTTGAAGCCTTCGGCTGCCTTCGAATAGTAAAAAACAATAAACGCTTGAATATACCCGATCGCCAGCACATATCCACCGAGAACCATAACGAATTGACTCCAAGGCGCATCAATGAACGTCGCACATTTTAGTGCAAGGCCGACGACAATGACCCAGACCCAGCCTTTGCGATAGGCCATCCCTCGATCTTCTTCTGTGAGATGCCCTCGTTTACCAATCACCATGCCTAGCAAGGCGAACGGCCCCACCGTCATCGTACCGAAAAGAAACCCTAGTATCGGCATAAGCGTAATGCTCACGATCGCCAAAATAATGGTCACAATCATCATATCGTCTTCAACCGTAATCCGGCTGAGCAAAATATCAGCATAATCACCCTTCGCATACACATCGGTTAATAATTCATCAGTCCCATGAACAAGTTTCATTATGTATGGGGAAACGACTAATGACAATGCACCTAACACACCCGACCAAATCAGCATTGTTTTGATCCGGCTGCTCATAAACATCATCAAGAAAAGCATACAAGCTCCATAATAAAGAAGAATGTCACCATTCCAAATAAAGATGTAATGCAGCATTCCAAGCACAATCAGACCAAAACCACGGCGGACGACAATGGCATTCGTATTTAGTCCCTTAGCTTTCGTAGATTCAATCAGCTTGATAAAAGAATACCCAAACAAAAAGGAGAAAATCGGATAAAACGACCCCTGGAACAAAATTTCCGTTACATAAACGCCAAATTCCTGCCCCCAAAAACTCGAATCAAACATTTTCTCAAAATCATAATCATATTGAAAATTAAGCATATTCACGATCAAAATACCTAATAAACTAAAACCACGCAAACTATCAATTAACTCAACCCTAGACCCCTTCAACTCGACAGCTCCTTCGGAAAATATAAAAGCATATTTATCCTACCACACTTTTAAAAAATTGGTCTCTACACCCATGTAAAAACATGCGTTTTAAGGTAAATTTAATAAAAAAACCTAGAATATACATTCTAGGTACAGATTGTTGACAAAGGGCTAAAATGATCTTGATTTTAGCCCTTTGTCTTCTTTTCAGCGTGATAGAAAACCTTTGCAGCCCTAGGAAGGACGAGTACTGGCGCGGAGCGAATTTGACATTCGTGAGCACCAGCGCGCAGACCTGACAACGAATGCGAGGGTTTGTCTACACGCTGAACCTAGAATATACATTCTAGGTATCATAATGAATGATGACTTTCTTCTTTCCTCATCACACGCTTCACATAAAACAAAATCCCCAATCCGAATAAAATCAACGTCACCTCCCAGTCTGCAGAAATCGGAAACCATTTCAATATCATTAAAATCAACAAAACCGCTCCAACCCCTGCGAAAAAAATGATGTTTCTTTTTAATTCTTTATTTGATTGAAACAACACTCTCTCCTCCCTGATACTTACTAACTAATTGAATGTTTTTCTATCTTTTTCAATATTTTTCCCAAGCCGCTATCTCCCATTTTCCGATCTATTAAATTTCCCTAAAACTCCTTTGATCTGAAGGAAAAATCCAAGGGAGGTGCTCAGGCCAATTGAGCTTTTGCGTTTCCACTATTTATCCCCCTTTTCCTTTAGCTGAAAAGCAATAATCTTCCCTAATGCTTCCTCTGCAGCAAAAGGAGTGACGCTGCCTGTTGGATTTTCTTGTTCTTGTTTTAAGCACTCGTACATGTTTTTTTCAATTTTTGATGGATCAATCCAAGAGATACACCATGATGCCCAGAAACAAGTAGGTCCCTCATAACGTTTAGCCAGTGCCAGAAGGAATGGCAAGCTAGGCTGTCCAATCCTCATGAGTGACATGGCAGCGGCCATTCTTGTATCCTCTTCTTCACTTTCTAATAGCTGCGCTAGTGGCTCAGCTGCTTCTCCCGCATCTGCTCCAAATTCACCAAGTACAGCTGCTGCAATGTTCCGCAGAGATCCTTTTTCTTTTAAAGCCTCAACAAGGACGGGCACTGCATCTTTTCCGAACTTTCTCAATTCCCCTATTGCTTGAACGATCGTTACTTCATTTGTATTTGCCAATTGTTGAACTGATTGAGACAGCTTATTTTCTGGTTTCATTGACAATCAACTCCTCTTTTTAATGAACCGCACGGTATCGATAACAAAGCACATAAAATCCTGCTCCAGCCACTAGGGATACAATTGTTGTCAACAAGCCATCAGTGATTAGATGAATGCTAATCATAACCATAGCACTAATCACAGACGCAAATAGCAATGATCGATAATAGGCGGCCAAAGCAAAACTCCTTTCTCGTCTCAGGGGCTGCATAAAGGCAAAGAGCCGTATGGCCAAAAACCATATATAAACTCCTCCACCAAATAAGGTCCAATACAATACATCCTGAATCTCAATTAAATAAAGAGAAATCAAGTAGAACGCATACAGCCAAAAGGTTTGAAACACTTCTAACAGGATGATTTTTTGATATAAAGCACCTGGAAAAAGATAGAGCACTCCTGTTTGTGCGTGTCTTACAATCCCAGCATAATATGAACTAAAAAGAACGGATGAAGCGATGACGATTAAGAATAGATTCAGCCAATCAGAAAAATAAGTAAGGACGACATAGTAAGTACCAATTAACAGCATGGTAGATAACAAATGAAAGGCCGCATACTTTTTTAGCAGCAATAATTCAATCCAAAGAAAAGCCCAGCTACCCGTTAATGACGGAAGCCCCCACCATGTCTTGCCCTTTTTTTGAACGATTGGACTTGATTGAATGTGTTTCCCCTCAAATTCTTCCCAAAATACTGCCTCCTTGACTAAAGACTCCTTCATCTCTAAACGATGACTAGCCTTGTACATCATCATGAAAGATAGGAACATTACTCCAATAAAGATGAAGAAAGAAAGAATGGAGAACTCTTCAATCATACGTCCAGCTTGAAACATCAAAGAATCAGCCATTTTCATCAAGAAGAGCTGTTTCATCATGAATTGATTCAAAACAAGCAGTGCAAAGAAGCAAAACATCAATACAAAACTAAGTATGAACAGGCGCTTATATACTCGAATGGTTCTAGCACAAGACATCGCAATCATCCAAGTTTCAACCAAACATAACAGCCCTGTGAGAATGAGTGATCTTCCAAGGAGAAACGGGTACTGCTGCGTCATAAAAAACAGAAGTAAATCCGCAGCCAAAGCAGAGACAATAAGAAGAGCCCCTCGCCAAAAAATGTGATATAACCATACACTGATGACAACTGTCCATAGAGAAGCGCCATTTCCATATAACCAAATGATATCGTTCATTTGACTAGGCAGCCGATTTGTAAACAAGCCAAACCCCGTATAGAGAACAAACAAACAGACAATGATCCACCCAGCTGCAACCGCATTCCAATCACCCATACTTGAAACTGCGCTTAGCTGAAAACCAATTGCCGCAATGAAAAGAAGTAAGATCAGAAAAGGCATTTTCTTTTCTTGATTTTTACTGATCAAGCGCCTTTGAGATTTCATCCATAAAAGGGAGAGTGTGTTATTCACTTGACCACTCCCCCAGAAGTTGAATGACTTCTGCCCTCCACTCACTCTGTTCTTCCTTTAATTGAGGAACATCCATATTCTTCATGATGGCACCGTCTCGAATCAATACCACCCTACTGGCCGTATCGAGAACGAACTCCAGACTATGAGTCGACACAAAGACCGACCCACCTTGACTGCTTTTTTGTCTCAGCCAATCCGACAGCCACTGTTTTGATGGAATATCTAACCCGACAGTCGGTTCATCTAATATAAAAAGGGAGGCATCTTGAACAATGGCCCCTGCTAAGACGACACGCTGCTTTTGACCTCTTGACAGCCTTCCGCACAGTTCGTTCATCTTTTTTTCCATATGTACTTCTTTCAACGCCCCATATACCTTTTCCTTGATCTGTTTTAAGCCTTTATGATATCCTCGAGCACGGAATTGAACATGTTCAGCAGCCGTTAAGTCTGGATACAAATACGGCTGATCAGGAATAAGAGCTACTTGTTTTTGGACATGGGAATGACCAGGCGGGAAACCCTCAATGAGAATTTCCCCTCCATCTGGTTTATATAGCCCCGTTAAACACCGAATCGTTGTCGTCTTCCCGGCACCATTAGGCCCGAGTAGCGCCACAACCTCACCTGCTTCGATGGAAAATGACAGACCCTCTATCCCATCACCATTGCTATATCGTTTGCTTATATTCTGAACCTCCATGAATGGCATCAAATCTCTCCCTTACTATTAGAGTGATGTATGCTTATCAATGGTGTTTTTTACGATGACATGTAAATGTAATTAGACCCACTCAATATTTACCCTGATATTACCATACAGACAATAACAAAATAAGGGTATAGAGGTAATTTCTTAAAATTTCACAAAACAAAAAAGATTGAGCATCAATCACCCAATCTTTTACCGATTAAATCTCCTGACTCGCCCAAGCATCCACCTCTACCTTAAGATCAGGTGAAGCCAATGCCACCACATAAATCATCGTCATACAAGGCAGATGCTCGCCTAAAAACTGCCCCATGATTCGTTTTCTGCTCTCCGCATCGAACTCTCCTACGAGATAAAATACTAATTTCGTTATGTCTTCTACCGCCATGTCTGCCGCTTCTATGTTTCGCTTCACATTCTCTAATGCTAGTTGGAGCTGCTCTAATGGACTCTCTGGAATTGTTCCATCCGTCTCCATCCCTACTTGACCTGATAGGGTTAACCACCGCTGTGGTCCTGTTGTTTCTATTTGATGAGTATATGGTGCAACTGGCGGGTGAATGGTCTCCGGATTACGTGATGTTCTCATTGATAAAAACCCCTTTTCTGAAAATACAGTCAATTTTTATCATCTTATCAAACTTTCAACGGTATTCAGATTTTTATGCTCATAGTAAACCTGAAGAAACAATCGCAACCGCCTGCTATAATTCTTGTTTTCTAAAAAGAAACCATCCGATGAGAAAAAAGAAACCAATCAATACCGATACACCTAGAAAACTTGTAAGTGCCTGATCCGAATAAGTCCCTCTATGAATCATCTCCTCGGCCGCACTTGTCACGCCTTTAGGCGCAAACTTCCCTAATGTATCCTCATAAAATGAAGGAACGGTAAATAGAATAAGGTTGATCAAAAGCGATACACCGCCAGCTGTGACGGAACGCGTAAAGAATGCCGAAGCACAAATGGTCGATACCACAATCAGCAATAAATTGGGGTAATAAAGAAGCGTTCCTTTTACCACATTGCCCCAATCCACATGCCCAAATTGGATGTCCACATAATAAACGGAGGCAAGCACTGCCACTACCAAACTAAACAAGGTCAAACAAGCATAGGCGCATATTTTCGAGACATAGTAACTCATTCGACTGATCGGTTTCACCATAATCATCGCCGTCACCCCAGAGGCACGCTCTCCTGCGATCGTCCCCATCACGATCATAATGAGAATAAAAACGCCAAGCGAATCGAATTTACTCAACGCACTCGCTAAAGCCTCTCCAGCGCTTGGCTCTGGTATATAAAATGTGGAGCCTTCAGGTAAATTCGCTGATTTCGACAAAAGATCCGGCAGCATTTTGAGTGTAATAGGCTGTGTGATCATTAAAATCGTAAAAATAATCGGCACAAATAACATTTTATAACTAGTGAATAACTCCCTAAATTCCTTTTTAAACATCATCACGCCGTCACAACCTTCATGAAAATATCTTCAAGCGTCAGCTTAGATAGTCGATAATGGAGGAGAACACCGCCAGCTTCAGTGATGAGACGAGGCAGCTCCTTCAATGCCATTTGTTGATCGTTGACTCGCACCTGATAAGCGTCTCCTGTTTCAATGCATTCCTCCACCCAATCCCGCTCCTTTAACAAAGCCACTAGTTTCGTATTCTGTTGTTCTAATTGAAATTCAATCACTGGCTGGATATAGTCTTCTTTGATCTGTTTCATCGAAGAGGACATCTCAATTTTGCCGCTGTTGATCATAATAATATGATCCGCCACACGTTCAATATCATCTAAAATATGGGTCGACATAAAGATCAGCATCTCTTGTTTCAGACGCTCAATCAAAGTCAGGACATCTTTCCTTCCCATTGGATCAAGTGCAGACACAGGCTCATCTAGAATAAGAACCTTCGGGCTGTTGATGAGCGCTTGTGCAATGGCGAGCCTTTGCTTCATCCCTCCGCTATAGCTGCCAATGGAACGATCCTTCGCCTCGTATATGCGGCAAAGCTTCAACAATTCATCTGTTTTGGATCGAATGATGTTTTTCTCTAATTGAAATAACCCACCAACCCAATGCATCCACTCCTGCCCCGTCATATCTTGATAAAATGCAGGCTGTTGCGGACAATAGCCAATCACATGACTGATGTCATCCATGTCCTTCGTCACATCCATACCCGCCACCTTCACGACACCAGACGTAGGACGAGCAAGCCCCGTCAAAATCCGAATCGTCGTTGTCTTCCCCGCACCATTGGCTCCTAAAAAGCCGACACATCCAACCTCCCCAACAGAAAACGAGACATTTTTTAAAACTTCATTCGGGCCATACGATTTCGTCAGCCCGTGACACTCCAACATATTCAAGCGAATCCCCCCTACTAAGATTGTTTACGACCAAAAATGAAATACGCAATAGGACCGGCACTCGCCACAAACACAATCACCAAAGCCCAAACCCACTTCACTTCTCCCCTGATTCTCGACGGATCTCTTTTCAGCAAATCAAACAAACCAATCACCATCAAAATCGCTTGCAGTAAAATAAGAGGTAATATCATTTTCATATCCATCCACGCCACTCCTTTTTCAAACACCAATTTTTTTGATATCACTTCTTTTGACGACATGGAGAGGGAATTCGTTCAAATGGATTTTATTTTTATCGATCGAATGGTCTATAAGATATAAAAAAGCCCAGTGAAGGCACCTTCACTGGGCTTACGTGTTATAGATGTTTATGATGAACCTCGCAAAATCTTTTCCATCTTCTTTCCTTTCGCTAATTCATCAATTAGCTTATCCAGATAACGAATGTTTTTCATGGTTTCTTCCTCAATATCCTCCACTCGAACACCACAGATGACCCCTTTGATTAAACTGCGGGAAGGATGCAGCTCAGGAGCCTCAGAAAAAAAGGTTTCAACGTCTATCTGTTTGTTCAACTGTTCCTGTAACTCTTCTGGACTGTACCCTGTTAACCAACAAATAATCGTATCGACTTCAGCCTTCGTTTTTCCCTTTCTTTCCACCTTTGCGATATAGAGAGGATAGACTTTTGCGAAGCTCATTGTATAGATTTTAGGTTTGTTCATGTGTTTTTCTCTCTTTCTTTGTTAAATATTCAAGCTGTATGGCCTTCTCTACATGCTGCTCTCTTAGTATGCCTATTCTCTTTTTATTACCTGCATCTTTTTTGAAAGATCTATATTTATGAAATTGAACGAAACAGAATCCTAGAAATACACAAATCGGTCCTTCGACGGTAGCAGGACCACCAATCAACAAATAAGAGCTAATAAACAATGCGATATAAACGATGAAGAAAAAAGTAATTCCCCATTTTTCCTTTTTTAAATATTCACTCATAATGACTCCGCTCTCTTGAAGATGTACGATCTTATCGAATCTATCTTTCATTTTAATTAGTTCTTTAGACACAAAAATATCCCTTTAGACAATTATATCTAGTATCAAATGTTGCTTTGGAATAAAGTTTGATTAAAAATACCTCACAAATCCGTATTTTCGGCAAATAAGAAGAATCCATTTTGAAAAAAGTTTGATCAAAATAGATTCCCATCTAGCAAATTTAAGTTTCAGTTTTATAAAAAAGATTGATCATTTTTACCTTTAGTCTTCCACAATTGCGCCCCTTTGCTGAAGATCGTTTCAAAGACGTTATTAAAAGCCCTTTATAGTACAATAAGGGCGTTGAAAAGTTGACTAAAACTGCGTGGTAATCTTTTAGTTTAGACAATGGTTTGGACTTTCTAACTAATCGGAAATTTGGGTTTGATCATCTCCTCTTGCGGAATTGATTTGTGTCTGTGTTAGAAAAGGAGCTTCTTTCAAGTTAGCGCCACTTATCTCTGCGTCTCTTAGGTCAGCTACAATAAAATCAGACCTTCTCAAATTACTATGGCTTAAATTTGCTGCAATCATTAATGTTCCTCTAAAACCTCGGCCTTGTAAGTCCAACCCTTTTAGGTTTGCTTCTACGTAATCTAGATCTTTCTTTACTCTTTTCTTTTTATAAGAAGACTTACTCCATTACATGGTCTGATTGCGCAACAAGAAAAAAAACTGCATTTCATTACCGCAGGATTTTTGATCAAACTTTATTATAAACGATCAGACTTTTATACATGATCGAACTTTATTTCGACGTCACTGGTCATCCGTTTTTCGTTTTCAGCCATAAAATGACCAGCAAATGATCAGCCATGGACATACTGAACCTCATAAACAAAAAAACGTTTCCAAAATTCCCCTGAAGAAACAGTAGATAAAAGATGATATTGTTGCTTCTTTTTACCCACTAAAGAACTTTATTTCAATAAAGCATCAACGAAAAGTGGAATCACAATAACTATTCAGATAACCCCTTTTTATTATGTTGCCAAAAAAAGTTCTTCTTTCAATTGAGTGAAGAAAGCTAGCCATTCTGACCTATAAAATGGTATACAAACTAAATTTCCATCTTTTTTCCTGAGCGTAACAATTACGTATGAAGTTCCGAATCCAACAATTGGTTGAATTGTCATCTTTGGATTAGAACCTGATAGGGTACTTATTTCCACCATACGTGGTTCACCAATTTCTTTCCGGAAAAGATCGACAATCATTTCAGGTTTTCCACTTTGGAATGCGGTAATATACGTTTTGACGTTGTCGTCCTCCGAATAAATAGTAGCTTGATTTCTTACTTGTTTTATTTTCCTTCGGGCCCGATGAAGAACCGCCTTTACGGCCCCCTCAGTTGTCCTCATCATAATTGAAGTTTCTTGCATTGTGTAATTAAATCCATCAACGAGTAACACTGCTATACGCTGTTTTGGCGAAAGTTCCTCCAACAATAATTGCATTCCTTCTATAAGAATATCTGAATTTGTTTTTTTATCGGCTAGTTCTGAAACATCTTTATTAAAGTCTTCGTTAAGCCTTTGTTTCCGGTTTCCATCAATCCATGTATTGCTTGCAATTCGGAACAAATAAGATTTGGAAACTGGATTTAATGTTGTTGAGTAACTTTTATATGCCTTCGTCAATGTATCTTGCATCAGGTCTTCTCCATCCCAAGTCGATTTCATCAGGGAACGGCAATAGTTCTTCAAGTCTTTCATGTAGGGTTTAACGGCATTTTCGAAGTTTTTATTCGCTTCAGTAGTAGCGTTTTGATCAATCGCTCGCATTGAAATCCCTCCTTTATTTTTGCTTTTCATTTATTATAAACGAAATATGAGATCAAAAAGGGACTGCGAATACAAAAAATATCGACATCCCCGTAACTATTTATAACGCTTTTTCGTTTTGTTAATTGAGAGCTGTATTTTTCAAGGCCACCTTATTAAAAATATGGATATCAAATTCATCTTAAACAGGCATTATCCTTATAATTACTGATCCACTAAGTAACCGACCCTCAGAATATTTAACGTATTAAAACTAGAAGGGAGAAAGAAATATGGAAATTTCGAATGGAGTAAAAATGATTGAACTACAGATTGAAGCCTTTGGTGGTCGTCAAGAATTGAATCCTACTCTTATTTGGGATGATGAGACTGCTGTTCTGATTGATACTGGAACACCTGGTCAATTGGAGCAAATACGAACAGCAATGAATGATGCTGGAGTCTCTTTTGAAAAATTAAAAGCTATTATTCTAACACATCAGGACATTGACCATATTGGTAGCCTTCCTGAAATCTTGCAGGAATCTGATTCGCATATTAAAGTTTACGCTCATGAAATTGATAAGCCCTATATTGAGGGTGAATTCCCCCTCTTAAAGGCAAACCTTGAAAGTATGGCTTGGCAATTAGACGGCCTTTCAGATGATAAACGTCGGGTAATAGTGGCTCAAGTTAACAATTCCCCAAGGGCTAAAGTTGACAAAACATTGTTTGGTGGAGAGGATCTCCCATTCTGCGGAGGAATCCACGTTATTTTTACACCCGGGCATACACCCGGGCATATTAGCCTTTATTTGAAGCAAAGCAAAACCCTTGTTGTAGGGGATGCAATGTATAGTGTAGAAGGTGTTTTGCAAGGACCTCATCCACCATCCACTCCGGATATGGATACAGCATTCCGTTCCATAGCAAGCTATTTGGATTTCGATATTGAAAAAGTGATTTGTTACCACGGAGGATTAAGTAAAAATAATGTTAAAGAACAGCTTAAAGGCATAGTTGAAAAGGAGTAACAGCTTAAAGCATTGGAATGGGCTACTAATTTAGCATTCAACCATAAACAGACGAGGGATGTTTATGGTACGTATTTAGTAAAAGTTGCGTTTGGTGTACCTTCTTGTGTTGTATTATTGTTACAGATTATAGAAACTCTTATCGCTTACGGCGGTGACAAAACAAGCGTCCTATGAGATAGCTCCTTTTGTCATTAAATAGAGGATTTCATTAAAAAATGAAATCCTACTGTATACTACCGCCTTAATTTCAGAGCAATTCACATATTGTTTATATCAACTTATTCAGCAATAGTTCTGCTCGGTGTCTACTATTTTTCTTACTATGTTTCATCTTCCTAAAGTTTACGCCCTTATTTTCAAGGTTTTGCAAAAATTGGCTTGACCAAACCCCACTACTATTTACGAGATTTAAAAGTAAACTCTTGTATATATAATTCCATTCTTTAATCTTATTAGATGATAAAATAAGTATGGATAGTGAACGATCTTCACGCTCAATCTCGAATTTCTCTAACACTCGTCCATCTAATAGCTTATGTTTCATCTGATGAGCGTGTGGGAGGGATCATCTGCTAGGGTGAACGTTCAAAGGTCGTTTGATTAGGAAAGTTATACTAATGATGCGGCATCCAGTTCAGAAATTAACATCGTTAGGATTTTTCATCATCGTCGTAACAAGGTTCATGGCCATTAGGGAGAGTCATGAACCTTGTTATTATTTAAGAACAGGGAATACATAGGAAGGGAACCAGTACATTTTCTTATCATTTTGTCATTAATTGGTGAACACTCTTGTTATCCAACAACAAAGTGAATAGTTAAGGTTAGGTCATTTTACTTCTTTGTTCTGTACCTATTAAAGATTCTCACAATCTAGACAAATCTATCTTGACTCTCGCATAGAAAAAGATAGTGGGAACTCTTTTTAAAACACTTATGACTTAAATAGCCCTTTAGACGTATCTCTAAAGGGGTAAAACAGTGCAACTTTTTTATAATCCGTTCATCTTTTTTTAAAATGGTGCAACTTCATTTTAAAGTCACAAATGATTGACCATGTCAAGATGGAAAATATGTTAAAAAGTTGGATTTCAACATGTCTTAATCAATGAATGACAGATCATTAAAGGGTAACAAGGATCGTGAATGGTCATCATTTTATTATTAAAATAGCGATGTGGTGTTTGTCAATTTTATTTCTTGAAAGCACATTCTAAAATCATATTAAAAGTACTAATTCTCATTATCCCCACGAAACGTTAATTTAACAACTGAATATGTTGTTAAACTTTCTTTTTTCTCTAAATTAAACACTGTATAATCCATATCCAAACTTTATCCCAATAGAAAAAAACTGTCAGCGGGTTCTGAGTAAGTAAGTGTTCCCAGGCTGACAGCTCTAACAACTTTATTAACATCAATAAAAGTGAATAATCTATTTAACCCTACTCCACCGTCACACTCTTCGCAAGGTTACGTGGTTTATCCACATCACACCCGCGGTGAAGGGCTGCGTAGTAAGCGATTAGCTGTAATGGAACAACAGATGCAAGTGGTGCAAGTGCTGGGTGTACAGCTGGAAGGACGAAACGGTCGCCTTCGTCTTCTAGGCCTTTTAGTGAAATGACACATGGGTTTGCACCACGTGCAACGACTTCTTTGACGTTACCGCGAATGCTGAGGTTCACGTGCTCTTGCGTTGCAAGGGCAATGACCGGAGTGCCTTCTTCAATTAAAGCAATCGTGCCGTGTTTGAGTTCTCCACCAGCAAAGCCTTCTGCTTGGATGTAAGAGATCTCTTTTAGTTTGAGTGAACCTTCAAGGCACACATAGTAATCAAGTCCTCTTCCGATAAAGAATGCGTTACGTGTCACTGTGAAGAAGTCACGAGCGATTTGTTCCATTTCATCCTTTTGATCGACAAGGGCTTCCATTGCGTTTGCTACAATCCCAAGCTCTTTCACAAGATCAAAGTCAAGACATTGACCATTTAATTCAGCTGCAACAGATGCAAGGATCGCAAGAACAGCGATTTGCGCTGTGTAAGCTTTTGTTGAAGCCACTGCGATTTCTGGTCCTGCATGAAGAAGCAATGTGAAATCCGCTTCACGAGAAAGCGTAGATCCTGGTACGTTTGTGATTGTTAATGCTTTATGACCAAGCTCTTTGACTTGAACAAGTACAGCACGGCTGTCCGCAGTCTCCCCAGATTGAGAAAGGAAGATGAACAACGGTTTTTTCGATAGAAGCGGCATGTTGTAAGAGAATTCACTTGCTACATGGACTTCTACAGGTACTTTTGCCCAGTCTTCAATATATTGTTTACCAACAAGTCCTGCATGATAGCTCGTTCCACAAGCCACGATGTAAATGCGGTCTGCTTCTGCTACTGCGCTTGCGATATCGCCAGCGACTGACAGCTTGCCGTTTTCGTCTTGATATTCTTGGATGATTTTGCGCATGACAAGCGGCTGCTCATCCGTTTCTTTTAACATGTAGTGAGGATATGTGCCTTTCTCGATGTCGCTTGCATCTAGCTCAGCGATATAAGAAGGACGTGTCATGATATCACCGTCAAGGTTTTTGATGATCACCTCGTCTTTTGTGACAATGACCATTTCTTTATCCATTAATTCCGCATATTCGTTTGTTACTTGAAGCATCGCCATTGCGTCAGAAGCGACAACGTTGAAATCTTCTCCGAAACCAACCAATAATGGGCTTTTGTTTTTCGCCACATAGATTGTTTCTTTGTTTTCGTTATCGAAAAGGGCAATTGCGTAAGAGCCTTTTAGTTGAAGAAGCGTTTGACGGAAAGCTTCCTCTGTATCAAGACCTCTGTTCACAAATTGTTCGATGACTTGAACAACAACCTCTGTATCTGTGTCGCTTTTTAGTGTGACGTCTTGTAAATATTCGCGTGTCAATTGTACATAGTTCTCGATGACACCGTTATGAACAAGCGTAAAACGGCCAGAAGCACTTTGATGTGGATGCGCATTTAGATGGCTTGGTACACCGTGTGTTGCCCAGCGTGTATGTCCGATTCCAGCTGAAGATGCTACGTTTGCATCAACAACTTCACGAAGCTCAGCGATACGTCCTTTTTCTTTGAACACATGCACGCCTTCTTCGTTTGCCACAGCGATACCTGCTGAGTCATACCCGCGGTACTCAAGCTTCTCTAAACCTTTTAATAAGATTTCCTTCGCATCATTCTGACCAATATAACCTACGATTCCACACATAAATATTCTTCCTCCCGATCATGTGAAAGGGACAAAGAAAGCCTACTACAATAGAAGGGACATTTCTTCGTCCCTCTCTACATGTTTAATTTGGGAGATCATGTGTATTCCCTTTGTACAAAGAGTCACCTCTTTGCTTTAAAGAAACACTTACGGCTGTGATCTCTTTTTTGATCAGCCGGGAGGCATCCGCCGAAAATTCGATAACCTCCATCCTCGTCAACTAAGCATCTTTCGTCCGATCGCTTAGTTCGGGCGCTATAATTATAAGAGAGTTTCTGAACATCTACCCTGCCTTTCCTGATAGAATAAAAATCCAGTAACACAAGGATGATTGTACTATAAGGTCTGACCTCCGTCAATCACAATTTAGCGGGTGATCCCTTTCAAGAAAGTAAGACCTCCATACACTATATGCGATGAGGCTTGTCACGTTCTACCTTTGATGTGCTCTCCTATGTATGAAGACAACAGTTAATTGCCCTCGCGTATAAGATTCGTACAAATCCATCCATTTATGACGTTTATTCGAAAAAAAGCAAACCGCTACTAGCGATTTGCTTTGCTATCTATTACTCAATACCCATTTCTTCCTTCACAACAGCGGTAATTCTAGTCACATATTCATCACATAGCTCTTTTGTTTTCGCCTCTGCCATGACACGTACAAGCGGCTCTGTTCCAGATGGACGAACAAGAATACGGCCGTCACCATTCATCTCTTTTTCAACCTCTTGAATTACTGCTTTTACTTTTTCATTTTCTTCTACTTTATATTTATCAGACACTTTCACATTCACTAGAAGCTGCGGGAATTTCTCCATTTCAGCTGCAAGCTCTGACAATGTTTTTCCTGTTGCTTTGAGTGTGTTGACAAGCATGATTGCAGAAAGCATGCCATCACCTGTCGTATTGTAATCAAGGAAAATCAAGTGGCCTGATTGCTCACCGCCGACATTATACCCATCCTTTTTCATCGCTTCAACCACATAGCGGTCACCAACAGCGGTTTGGATGCTCTTAATGCCTTGTTTCTCGAGCGCTTTATAGAAACCTAGGTTACTCATGACCGTAGACACGACGGTGTCATCCTTTAATCGGCCTTCGCCCTTCAAATAACGTGCACATATGTACATAATTTGATCGCCGTCTACAATATCACCTTTTTCATCGACAGCAATCAGACGGTCACCGTCACCATCAAACGCAAGACCAATATCTGCACCCTTCTCCTTCATAAAAGCAGAAAGCGCCTCTGGATGAGTTGAGCCTACACCATCATTGATATTCAATCCGTTTGGTGATGTTCCCATTGTGGACACATCCGCATCTAAATCTGCAAATAAATGTGTCGCTAGAGAAGAGGTTGCACCGTGTGCACAGTCAAGCGCCACGTGAATACCTGTGAAATCCTCGTCTGCTGTCTGCTTCAAGAATTGCAAGTATTTCTGACCGCCTTCAAAGTAGTCATTTACTGTTCCAAGATCCGCTCCAACTGGGCGTGGCAATTGATCGACCGGCTGATCCATCAGCTGCTCAATTTCATTCTCCTGTTCATCAGACAGCTTAAAGCCGTCACCGCCGAAGAATTTAATTCCGTTATCTTGAACTGGATTGTGAGAAGCAGAGATCATGACACCCGCTTCTGCGTCCATTGCTTTCGTTAAATAAGACACTCCAGGTGTTGAGATCACACCCAGACGCATTACTTCAGCCCCAATTGAAAGTAAGCCTGCAACGAGCGCTCCTTCTAACATATGACCGGATACACGTGTGTCTCGCCCAACGAGTACCTTTGGACGTTCTTTATCCTTCGTGAGCACATAGCCGCCAAATCTCCCAATTTTAAATGCGAGCTCTGGCGTTAATTCGCTATTCGCCACACCCCTTACACCATCAGTTCCAAAGTACTTGCCCATGTTTCAATCGCTCCTTTTTTACCATTCAAGAGGACGCTTCGTCCTCTTTTTTATCTTCTTTGATCCGCTGTCTTTGACTTGATTCTTTCTTTGCTTTATCTTGCGTGGATTCTTCTTTGCTTTTCTCTTCCTGATCATCGTCATCAGAAGATGGCTTCTTCTGATCATTTGTAGACGCTGGCTGATCTTCTGTCTCAGTAGAAGTCAATTTCACTTTGACCTTTGATCTCGATAATGTCCACGTCACATTTTGAGGACCGTTCACTTGAATTGTGACCTCATGTGTTCCTTCGTTCAAGTCCCCGACATTGATATAGGCTTCAACATCTGAAGCCTTTAGTTTATCAATCGCACTCTTTGATCCCTTTGCTGTTAACGTAAGCCGTCCAGAAGATGGGCTCACAAAATCAGAGGTGAGATCCTTGCTCAGACCTACGACAGAAATTGGTACATTATCGATCTTTTTTTCTTGAGCTGTAGCAACCTTCACTTTGATCTTCACCGTTTCGGGTGATACCTTTTTCACACCATCTGGCAGGGGAATATCGGCATCAATCTCCGTATCATCTTTGATCTTGCTTAGGTCCAGCTTGACGCCATCAATAAAATCAAGCGAATCCAGCACTTTTTGAGAGCCGTACACTGTGACCTCACTCGGGCTTGTCTCAATACTTGAGATACTGATCCCATCCGGCAAACTGCCAGTCCGCTCTATTTTAAACGGAACCTTTTTGCTTGGACTTGAGATGGGAACTGTAATATTCACAACAGACGGACTCAATTCGACTGGCAGCTCATTCCCACTGCTATCATACACAGTGAGCTTCGCTTCCTTTTCAATTTGCTGATCGACATCCTCTAGGTTCACAAATGCTTTAATGACAGAAATTTTGTCGATCACGTCTTTTGAACCTGTGACTGTGACTTTTTTCGGATTCACAATAGGCTGTTCAGGTGAATAGCCGTCTTTGATTTTATTTTGATTATAAAATTCGGTTTCAACAGGAAATTCTGCTGTTGTTTTTTCTTGTATCGTCACCGTCGTCACAGATGGGTTGATCGATAGCGTGAGTCCCTTTGATACATCTCTTGCCTTCAGCTCCACTTTATGAGTACCTGTGGATAAATTCTGCATATCTGCATATATTTCAAAGTTCTTTGTTTGTCTTGCTGTTTTCACAGCACTCGTTGACCCTTTAATCGTCACATTGACTGTTTGCGGCACACCAGTGACGACGTACTTCTCGTCATCATAATACGCTTTAACAGGAATATCGGTTAAGGTCGCTTCATCTGTCGTCGATGTTGGGAAAAAGGATTCACCGATTTTTTTCGGCGTGGGCGCTTGCGCTGAATTGACTGCACCATACAGCAATAAAGCGAAGACCAATGCAAAAAGCTTTACGGCCCAGCGATTATTCAAAATCTTATCCATTTTTCTTGCCCCTCCAATACCATTTGGTCGAGGAAGCATCTTTGCTGTTCTTACTAAATTCAGCAATCAGCATTTCTTCAAGCGCTTCTTCTGTCAATTCTCGGTGGAGATCACCATTTCTCGCGACAGAAATGCCGCCTGTCTCCTCAGAAACGATGACGGTCAAGCTGTCTGTCACTTCGCTAATTCCGACTGCCGCCCGGTGACGCGTCCCTAGTTCCTTAGAGATAAAAGGACTTTCTGACAGCGGTAAATAACAAGCCGCAGCTGCAATCTCATCACGCTTCATAATGACAGCACCGTCATGAAGCGGTGTATTTGGAATGAAAATATTAATGAGCAGCTCTGAACTCACCTTTGCATTCAAAGGAATTCCAGTCTCTATGTAATCATTCATCCCAGTATCACGCTCAATTGTCAGCAGCGCGCCGATTCTGCGTTTTGCCATATAGTTAATTGCTTTTGTAATTGCCTCGATCGTTTTCTGCTGCTGTTCCTCTACAGGTGTCCCGCTTCTTGAGAAGAAACGGCCGCGCCCAAGCTGCTCAAGCGCTCTCCTTAGCTCTGGCTGAAAAATAATAATGATCGCAAGGAATCCCCACGTAATCGCTTGATCCATCAGCCATTGAAGTGTGTTAAGACCGAGATACGCACTTCCCATCCTGACGAGAACAATGACCACAATTCCCTTTAAAAGCTGAACCGCTTTTGTTCCGCGGATGACCATCATTAATTTATATATCACATACCAAACAACGAGAATATCAACAGCATTACCGAGGTACTGCAAAATAGGAATATCCCCTAAAGCCATTTCCTCGTCCTCCAGAATTTTCAGTTATTCTTCGTTTGATGCATTTTTGATAAAAAAAGAGCCTATGTGTAAATACATAGCGTGGCTATTATATCACATTTTGTTTCAGCAAGGAAAACAGTTGCCATATATGGCTGGCCTGCTAGCTCGCATACATTCTGACCTATAATATAGAAAAAGAGCAGCTCCTAAAGAGACTGCTCTCGACCCGTATAATTACTTTTGCTCCTCTGGTCCAATGACCCGCATCACATTTTGTGCTGTAGATTTCATTTTGTACCAAATCCAATCAAACACTTCATTAATTTCATTAATTTGACCAGTGACTTGTCCGGCAGAAGCAGTCAGCTGTTCCCCATTGACGACGGTGACATTTCCATCAACCTTGCCTTCTACAATCAACTTGCCATTTTTGACAGTGACATCACCTTTTACGGTTTCCCCTTTAGGTACGGTCACTGTATCATTTACAACGACGAGATTCGGCTGCTTCGACACACTGAAATTATGATCCGTATTCCAGCTTGTAAACAGACTGCCTCCCATCAAAATGAGAAAGAGGGCAGCGGCCACCATCAGCGGATGAGCTTTGATCCATCTTTGAACCGACACACGCTTTTTTTCCTTTGGAAGACCTGCCATCACCTTTGCAGTGAAATCAGTCGGTGCTTCTATATGAGATGTACTCTGCACAAGCGCGATGGATTTCTCAATTTGTTGAAAATGAGTACGGCACTCCTCACACGATTGCAGATGGCTTTTTAATTCTTTTTCGTCTTGGGGCTCAATGTCCCCGTCTAAATACTGATGCATAAGCAGGACGATTTTTTCCTGACAGCTCATCAAAATCACCTCACTCAAAGGTCTCTCAACTGTTTCCGGAGAGCCTCTCTACCCCTGTGTATTCTCGTTTTCACCGTACCAACAGGTATATTTAGAATCTCACTAATTTCTTTTAACGAGAGTTCATCAATATACTTTAATACGATGACCGAACGATATTTATCGGGTAATCTTAGAATTTTTTGCTGAATGGTACTCGATAATTCAAGAGACACCACCTCTTCCTCTGGCAAAATGCCATCAGCAGCAATTTGAGAATACATATTCAATCCTTCTGTTCCTGCCACCTCTGCATCTAAATAATAATCCGGCTTTTTTTTGCGAATACGATCGATGGTCAGGTTGGTTGCAATGCGGTACAGCCACGTAGAAAACTTACGATTCACATCAAAGCTTTCAATATTCACATAGGCACGAATAAACGCCTCCTGTGCAATATCCTCTGCTTCGTGTGCATTCCCAAGCATACGGTAGCACAGCTGATAAATTTTGTCTTTATACAGGTCTACGATGTCTGCAAATGCGTTCTGGTCGCCTTTTTTCACTTGCTTAATTCTCTTTTTAATCATTGTGTCCATAGTATATTCAACCTCTGCCTTCACCGGTCTTTATGTATACGAACCTCTTTCCAAAAGGTTTCATTCTCCTCTAAAAAATAGTGTAACAAATTTTTGACAGCGTGTTACGCATATCCACTGGTAAAAACCTTAATATATCCTTAAATTTTCCGAAAATAAAAAAGAACGGGAACAAATCCCGCTCTACAATAGCTTTTCGCCCATTAACGATCCAATTAATGCAACAGCTGCTTCGGCTGTTTTATTTTTTTCATCCAAAACCGGGTTCACCTCAACAAATTCAGCTGAAGTCAAAATACCGGCTTCTTCTAAAAGCTCCATAGCAAGATGACTCTCCCGGTAGCTAATGCCGCCTGCCACAGGAGTTCCTACACCAGGACACTCGGCTGGATCTAATCCATCTAAATCAAGCGACAGGTGGACACCATCTGTTCTTTCCTTTAAATATGAAATGGCTTCCTCCATCACCCTTGTCATTCCTAAACGATCTATTTCATGCATCGTATACACTTTAATGCCTTTCTCTCTTATCAATGCCCGCTCTCCTTCATCTAAGGATCGAGCACCAATTAAAACAACATTCTCTGGCTTCAATTTTGGAGAATAGCCGCCAATATTCGTTAAATCCGCATGGCCAAGGCCAAGACTGACTGCAAGCGGCATACCATGTATATTTCCAGAAGGAGAGGTTTCCTCTGTATTTAAATCACCGTGTGCATCATACCAAATGACACCTAAGTTTTCATAGTGCTTCGATACCCCCGCAAGTGTGCCAATGGCAATGCTGTGATCACCGCCTAAAATGAGCGGGAATGAGCCTGATTGCACAATACTGTCAACCTTCTCAGCCAGCAGCTGATTCGCACCAGCATTCTCCGTTAAATTCTTTAGCTTTTCACTTGTATATAAACCCTTTTCATCATCTCTTTGTTCAACCGGGATATCCCCGAGATCCTCCACATCAAATGAAAGCGATTCCAATTTTTCTTTTACGCCTGCACACCGAATCGCACTTGGTCCCATATCGACGCCCCTTCTCATTTGACCCAAATCCATCGGAACCCCGACAAGCGTGACCTTCTTTTGATCTCCCATATGTACATCCCCTTTCCGTTCATGCTTATATTTTACTTTCTCGGTGCCTTCTGACTCAACTCAACAATATTTTGAATAGTTATACATTCCGCCTGCCAACATAAAAAAGACACCTTTTTGAAAAAGGTGTCTTAACTGGGCTAGCTGGATTCGAACCAACGCATGACGGAGTCAAAGTCCGTTGCCTTACCGCTTGGCTATAGCCCAAGAATGGTGGAGGGGGGCGGATTCGAACCGCCGAACCCGGAGGGAGCGGATTTACAGTCCGCCGCGTTTAGCCACTTCGCTACCCCTCCACATATGAAATTGATAAAGAAAAAACAGTGCCGGCAAGAGGACTTGAACCCCCAACCTACTGATTACAAGTCAGTTGCTCTACCAGTTGAGCTACACCGGCATATGGTGGAGGATGACGGGCTCGAACCGCCGACCCTCTGCTTGTAAGGCAGATGCTCTCCCAGCTGAGCTAATCCTCCACATCAATGGTGACCCGTACGGGATTCGAACCCGTGTTACCGCCGTGAAAGGGCGGTGTCTTAACCGCTTGACCAACGGGCCAATTTGTCAAGTTTGACTGTTTCCGTGAAGCTGACAAAAGTTATTATATACAGGTTGTCCCCCTTTTGTAAAGGGGATTTTTATTTTTTTTATTTTCTAACTATTTACCTTTGATTAGCACCACTTTTTCACTGAAATATAATTTCAGTATTTAAATATAATGTTGAAATTTCATATCATACTGAATATACTGAAAATGAAGAAATAAGGAGGAATGTCGCATGCAGCCATCTCAATTGCGTTCTTTGACAACAGAATCAAGAAATCCTAACACAATGGGAATATCACAAGCAGATCCACTCGAAATGCTCCAAATGATTAATGAAGAAGATATGAAGGTCGCTCAAGCAGTCAACCGTGTCCTACCACATATCAAAACAGCAAGTGACTTCGCCTATGAATCCATCTCAAATGGGGGCAGACTCGTTTATTTAGGGGCCGGGACAAGCGGCAGACTAGGCGTGATGGATGCTGTCGAATGTCCCCCTACCTATAGTGTCTCACCTGATGTGATTGTCGGCATCATGGCAGGCGGAGACTCTGCTTTTTCACATGCTGCCGAAGATGTGGAAGACAGTGAAGAAGCCGGCAAACAGGATTTAGTACACATTCACCTGACATCAAAAGATACAGTCGTCGGTATCGCCGCCAGCGGTAGGACACCCTACATCATCGGCGCTTTAAACTACGCTAAATCCATCGGCGCAAAAACAGTAGCCCTCAGCTGTAATGAACAAGCAAAAATTAGCGAACTGGCAGACTGCGCCATTGAAGTCATTGTAGGACCTGAAGCCATCACCGGGTCAACACGAATGAAAGCCGCATCCGCTCATAAAATGATTTTAAATATGCTTTCCACCTCTGTCATGATCAGACAAGGAAAAGTATATGAAAACCTGATGGTTGATGTAAAAGTCAGCAATCATAAATTAAAAGAACGCGCCATCACCATCATTCAACATGTGACAAACGCTCCCTACGAACAAGCCGTGAAAACGCTTGAAGCGGCAGACTTAGAAGTCAAAACTGCCATCGTCATGCTCCAAACAAACACAGATAAGAAAACAGCCAAGGATTTGCTCAACAAAACGAATGGTCATATCGACAAAGCCATCTCACACCATCAATCCTAAAGGAGGCAGAGCTCATGTCAGCAGGTGGACTCACCCTACTACACACAATGAAAGCAAAGCTCCCCCAATCTGAAAAAATCATTGCAGACTATATCCTTGCCCATCCTGACAAAGTCATTAAAAGCACAGTACATGAGATCAGTCAGGCAGCCGGTGCAAGCAGCTCTGCAGTCATCCGCCTTTGTAAATCTCTCGGTCTAGATGGCTATCACGATTTAAAAATGCGAATCGCTGGAGACTTGATGCATAACGATAAACAAGGCTACCGTGATATCGAACAAGATGAACCAATTCAGTCCATTATTCAAAAAACAGCAGGAAACTCGATTCAATCGATTAAGGATACTGCTTCTATTTTAAATGCAGATGCGTTAGAAAAGGCTGTTCAATTACTGCTGCATGCAAACCAAATCCATTTTATCGGCGTCGGTGCATCTGGCATCGTCGCAGCGGATGCCCAGCAGAAATTTCTCAGAATCAATTATGCAGCGACTGCCTTCACTGACATGCACATCGCATCAACGGTTATCGCAAATGCAGGAAAGAATGACATCGTGTTCGGTATATCCTTTTCAGGAGAAACGTTAGACATCATTCAAGCCCTTCAGCTCGCAAAAGACAATCAAGTCAAAACCATTGCCTTGACGCATCCAGGTCAAACAAGCGTTTCTGCCTTATGTGACGTTCACCTATCGACGTCCGGTTCCAATGAAGCACCTTTTCGCAGTGCAGCCACTTCCTCTAGAATGGCACAGCTCTACTTAATTGATGTCTTGTTCCTCAGCTTAGCTTCCCGTCAATATGAAGAGACAGCGCAATATATTGATAAAACAAGACATGCCATCCGCTCCATGAAACGAAAAACAAAGGGGGATTCAACATGAGTCATCAAACGAAATATCAGCAGTTGGCGAAAGACATTCTTTCTCTCTGTGGTGGTTCTGAAAACATTTCTTCCCATACACATTGTATGACGCGTCTCCGAATTACACCGATTGACAATGAACAAGTTCAGATCAATGCAATCAAAGAACTCGATGGCGTCATTGGAGTCGTCGAGGCAGAAACGCTGCAAATTATCTTAGGTACTGGTGTTGTCAACCAAGTATCAAGTGCATTTGAACAACTGCTAAATGCCTCTGGCTCCTATGATTTAAACAACGAAGCACAAAAAAACAAGCAAGCCATTTCACAAAAGAACCGCACACCGTTCAAGCTGTTCTTACGACGAATTGCCAGCATTTTTATTCCTATCATTCCAGCACTCGTTGCATCAGGTCTTATTACAGGGATTACAAAAGCAATCGTGCAAGCGGGCTGGCTTGATGGAAAGTCTCAAGCAGCGATCATTTTAACCGTTATTGGTTCAGGCTTGTTCGCATATCTCGGTATATTAGTCGGAACAAATGCCGCAAAGGAGTTTGGGGGCTCTCCTGCATTAGGCGCATTAGCTGGTATCCTCATTATTAATCCAGCCTCCGCAGATATTATGCTATTTGGCACAAATATTCTACCAGGCAGAGGCGGTCTCATCGGTGTTCTTCTAGCTGCCATCTTTATGGCGCTTGTGGAAACAAGAATCAGACGCTTCGTCCCGCAATCACTTGATATCATCGTCACACCAACCATCACACTACTCATTACAGGCATTTTTACGTACGTTGTCTTCATGCCAGTCGGCGGATTTATATCTGATGCCATTACCTCAGGATTAACTTATCTATTAAATATGGGCGGAATCTTCGCTGGATTTATTCTTGGTGCGACCTTCCTTCCACTTGTTGTAACAGGACTTCACCAAGGACTGACACCGATTCATATGGAACTCATTAATTCCATAGGAGATGACCCGCTTTTGCCGATTCTCGCTATGGGCGGTGCAGGACAGGTAGGTGCGGCATTCGCCATTTATATGAAGACAAAAAAGAAAAAACTCAAAAGGGCCATCGCAGGTGGACTTCCTTCAGGGATGCTTGGCATTGGTGAACCACTCATTTTCGGTGTCACACTCCCGCTGGGACGACCATTTCTCACCGCTTGTCTTGGCGCTGGAATCGGCGGAGCATTTCAAGCCTACTTCCAAATTGCAACGAAGGCGATTGGTGTATCAGGTCTCCCATTAACCTTTATTGTTCACGCACATCAAATGCTTCTTTACTTAATCGGACTCTTTATTGCATATGTCGCTGGATTTATTTTCACATACTTATTTGGTTTTCATGATGATATGGCTGTTGAATTTGAGGAAAAATAAGCAATAGGAGGTCTAACTCTTGAAGAAATACTTTCTCTTAATGACAAGTCTGCTCATGCTCCTTGGATTACCAGCACAAACATTTGCAACTAGCTCCCATCCTGTATCGTCTTTGTCTAAAACAGCACCTGAAGAATATCCCGTCTTAAAAAAGGCAAAACGACCGGAACAAGTTGGTTTTTCTTCTAGGCAGCTTAGGAAGGTTGATCACATGATTCAAAACGATATCAAAGCAGGGTTTCCAGGAGCCGCACTCATCATTATCAAAGACGGAAAAATCGTCCACCAAAAAGCCTATGGCTACAGGCAAAAATACGAAGGCACAACGGAACTCAAATCCTATAAGAAAATGAAAAAGAATACTCTGTTCGACTTAGCATCCAATACCAAAATGTATGCGACCAACTATGCCCTGCAAAAGCTTGTCTACGAGAAAAAACTGAATGTGAACGAAAAAATACAAGCCATCCTGACAGATTTTAAAGATGAACCAGATGCAAAGGTAACCGGCAAAGATCAGCTCCGTGTAAAAGATCTTCTGACCCATTCTGCCGGACTCCCTTCCAGTGTTTTATTTTATAGCAAAGAAGCAGCCGGCACCTTTTTCTCTCAAGATAGAAAGACAACGATGAAATGGCTGCCGAAGGTGCCTCTGCAATACAAACCAGGCACCCAGCACATTTATAGTGACATTGATTACATGCTGTTAGGCATGATCATTGAGAAAAAAACAGGCATGCCTCTTGATCAATATGTAGAGTCAACAATCTATCGGCCGCTAGGTCTCAAGCACACAATGTTCAATCCACTGCAAAAAGGATTCAAACCGAAGCATTTTGCAGCAACCGAACGTTTAGGTAATTCGCGAGATGGTGTCATTGATTTTGAAAACATTCGCAGATACACCCTGCTAGGCGAAGTCCATGATGAAAAAGCATTCTACTCAATGGCAGGTATCTCTGGTCATGCTGGACTTTTCTCTAACATATCAGACATGGCCGTGCTGCTCCAGCTCATGCTGAACAAAGGAGGCTATGGAAAAACAACCATCTTTGATCAAGCTTCTATCGATCTCTTTACAGCCTCTTCTGATACAAACCCAACATACGGGCTAGGCTGGCGAAAAAACGGTCATACTGACATGGAATGGATGTTTGGAAAATATGCAAGTAACGAAGCCTATGGACATACTGGCTGGACCGGAACGATGACATTGATTGATCCAAAACATAATCTAGGTATCGTCTTGCTGACAAATAAGAAACATTCGCCTGTCGTTTCACCTGAAACCAACCCAAATCAATTTGAAGGTGACCTTTTCCCAACTGGCACTTATGGAAGCATCATGACCGCCATCTACGAATCTTTTAAGTAAAAGGAGGAATTCGATGTTAAAAGCACTTTTCCCCGCTGCTTTGGTTTTAGCTCTGCTAACCTCTTCCATTCCAACGGAAAAGGTTAGCTCTGCCCCTCTTTCAACCGCAAAACAAATGGTACAAAACATGTCTTTGGATGAAAAGATAGGTCAAATGCTTATGCCAGACTTTCGTAATTGGCAAACAAAAGATGAATCCGCACCTACAGGCTTAACAAAGATGAATAAAGAAGTATCCCATCTTGTAGAAAAATATCATCTAGGCGGTGTCATCTTATTTGCGGAGAATGTCGTTGATACGAAACAAACCGTCAAACTCACCCATGAATTTCAAAAAGCATCACCAAAGATTCCATTACTCATTTCAATTGATCAAGAAGGTGGAATCGTCACAAGATTACAAAAGGGAACACATTTCCCAGGAAATATGTCGATTGGTGCCTCTAGAAGCACGAAAAATGCATACGACACAGGGAAAATCATCGGTAAGGAATTAAACGCACTAGGGATCAATACAAACTTCTCTCCTGTGCTAGATGTGAATAATAACCCAAACAACCCCGTCATTGGTGTCCGTTCCTTTAGCTCTGACCCTGCCCTTGTCACAAGGCTTGGCCTTCAAACCATGAAGGGACTTCAAAAGGAGAAGACGATTTCGACACTCAAGCATTTCCCAGGACATGGTGATACAGCCGTCGATAGTCACTACGGCTTGCCGCTCGTAGAACATGATCTAGATCGTTTAAAAAAAGTTGAACTCTATCCATTTCAACAAGCCATCAACGCTGGTGCGGATATGGTCATGACCGCTCATGTTCAATTTCCCGCCATTGATGATACAACATATAAAAGCAAAAAAGATGGCGAGGACATTATGGTTCCAGCAACCTTATCGAAAAAAGTCATCACACACTTATTAAAAGAAGAGATGGGCTTTCAAGGTGTTGTCGTAACAGACGCCCTAAATATGAAAGCGATTGCAGATAACTTCGGACAGGAAGAAGCCGTAGTGATGGCCATTAAGGCTGGCGTCGACATCGCCCTCATGCCAGCACCAGTCACCTCTCTTAAAACTGAGAAAAACCTTGAGAATGTGTTCAATGCTGTAAAACAGGCAATTGTAAAGAAAGAAATTCCGATGTCTCAAATCAACGAATCTGTTGAAAAAATTCTTCAATTGAAGATCAAACGAGGCATCATTTCTTCCAAAAAACCTATCACCCTTGAGAAAAAAATCAAAAAAGCCACTCAAGTCGTTGGGAAAAAATCGCACCGGAAAGCAGAACAAAAAATGGCGCGTGAAGGGATCACCCTGCTTAAAAACAACGATAAGACCCTACCCTTCAAGCCTAAAAAGAATGATAAAATCTTGGTCATGGCACCTTACGAAGATCAAACAAAAGCCATGTCTGTCACAATTGACTCTCTGATCAAACAAAAAAAGATCAAACCTGTACGTATCCAATCATATGCTTTTGCGGATAAGACCTTCAACAAAGAAACAGCCAGACTCATACAAGATGCTGACTATGTGATTACCGGCTCATACGTTGTCCAAAATGATCCAGCTGTGAATGATGGTGTGATTGATGACAATGTACAGGACCCGAAAAAATGGGCTACTGCTTTCCCGCGTGCTGTCATGAAAGAAGCTGCAGCACAAAACAAAAAAATGGTCATCATGAGCCTAAGAAACCCTTACGATGCTGCAAATTTTGAGGAGGCGGATGCCTTACTAGCTGTTTACGGTTTTAAGGGCTACTCAAACGGACAATTCAACCAGCCAAATATTCCTGCTGGGTTAGAAGTTATATTTGGCACTGCATCACCTAAAGGCAAACTGCCTGTAGATATCCCATCTGTCACTCATCAAAATCAAACCCTATATCCATTCGGCTATGGACTCAACTTGAAAGGGAAACAGATCAAATAGGAGGGATTCTCTTGAAAAAAACAGCAAGCTTCATACTCGCAAGCATTCTCATTATGAGCACATTGACCGCCGCCTCCCCCGCAAGCCAAGAACGAACAGATACAAAAGGAAAAAAAGCAACAGTCAAAACAGGGATTGAAACACTACTCTCAGGCAACCTTTCATGGTTAAAAGGGAAAAGGGTCGGCCTCATTACGAACCCAACTGGTATTGATGCAAATATGAAAAGCAGTGTCGATCTCCTATTTGAGCATCCAAATATTAAGCTTACTGCTCTATATGGACCTGAACATGGTGTGCGCGGCGATGCACAAGCAGGAGAAGGCGTCGAATCCTATACCGATGAAAAAACAGGTCTTCCTGTTTACTCCCTCTATGGAAAAACAAGAAAACCAACGCCTGACATGCTCAAAAATGTAGATGTCTTGCTGTTTGATATCCAAGATGTTGGCACTCGTTATTACACCTATATTTACACGATGGCCTATGCGATGGAGGCCGCTAAAGAAAACAACATTCCCTTTGTTGTCCTAGACCGTCCAAACCCTATTGGCGGACTAAAAGTAGAAGGCCCTGTATTAGAACCTGAGCACGCTTCATTTGTAGGGCTCTATCCAATACCATTAAGACATGGGATGACCACTGGTGAACTAGCAACATTCTTTAACAAAGAGTTTCATATCAATGCTGATGTCACAGTCATCAAAATGAAAAATTGGAAGCGTTCCATGACGTTTGATGACACGAAGCTACCGTTCGTCCTTCCTTCACCTAACATGCCGACAGTGGATAGTACCTTTGTATATCCCGCCACAGGATTAATTGAAGGCACAAATGTCTCTGAAGGCAGAGGAACAACAAAACCGTTCGAGCTCATTGGCGCTCCGTATATCAATAGCAATGAGCTAGCAGATCATCTAAATCAATTAAAACTAAAGGGTGTGAAATTTAGACCCGTATCATTCACCCCCACTTTTTCTAAACATGCAGGGAAGCTATCACACGGTGTGCAGCTATACGTCACAGACCGCTCTTCATTCGAAGCGGTAAAAACAGGGTTATCCATCATTAAAGCCATACATGATTTATATCCAAAAGACTTTGAGTTCCTTCAAACAGGCAGCTTTGATAAACTCATCGGGAATGGTTGGATCAAAGAAGAAATCAACCAAGGTACTTCTGTCAAACACCTCATGAAGCATTATCATCACGACCTCAAATCGTTCGAAAAGAAACGGAAGAAATATCTCATCTATTAATTCGCAAAAAGACCTCCATCTCATAGGATGGAGGTCTTTTCATGATAAAGATTTAGTCACAGCAGGTGCTTTCAGCTCAAATCGATTGAGTAAAAAACCAAACAAGGCAGCAAGTACTTGCTGAAACAGCATGCCAATCACAACAGGGACAGCAACAGCAGGCGGGAAAAAGCTAATAGCAAGCACAGCCCCAGCACTAATATTTCTCATGCCGCCCGTATACACAATGGCCACAATTTCCCCTTGAGTACATTTCATCACCTTTCCAATCAACCACGCAAAAGCATACCCACTCATCGCGATGAAAAAGACAGTTGCTGCTTTGCTAAAAAATGCAGCATCCAGTTCACGCAAATATGGGGCGACAACAGAACTGTTAATCGATACGACAACAAACAAGCCTAATTTTGAAAAAGGAGCCAGGGTCTGACTCATTGTTTTCGTCACCGATGGCTTTGCATACTGACGAACGAGCATCCCTAAAATAGAGGGTAGCACCACCATACCGAACAGCCCTTTCATGATCGCCACCATGTCCATATGGACCTGTGTACCGACGAAAAGTGACAAGCTTACTGGAACAATCAATGGCGAAAGCAATGTATCAATTAAAATGATAGATAGCGTTAACCCGACATTCCCTTTATACATCGCCGCCCATATTAAACTAGACACACCTGTTGGAATCACCATCGCAAGAGTCAAACCGGTGATCGTCATAGAATCGCCCGCAAATATCAAATGCCCCGCTGACCAAGCATAAAGAGGCATCAGCACATGCAAAATCATAAACGATAAAATCAAAGGCAATGGGTGCATTACCGTATGCTTTAAAGCCGAAAAAGTAGAAGACAAACTCCCTGCAAAGGTCATAACAGCAAATACCCATGGCACCAAAAACGTAAAATCCTTTAAATAGGCCGCCAATAAAACACCGAATAACACACTAATAGGTGTAATAAGCGGCATCATCCGGCCGAGCACTTGGTTCAAACGCACAAGCATGCCGGCCACCTCCATCCTTCACTTTCTTACCTTTTCTATTGTAACAAACAGAAAGAACTTATTAAGAACCATTCGCCTGTTTCACAAGATTTCGACTTTGTGTATCCATTCCAACTACGTCTACTTGTACGCCAGCTGCTTGAAACTTTTCCTTTACACGTTCTATCGCTGAAGATCTTTCCCTGATGAACACTTGGATGAAGCGTCTTTTAGAACGATCAATAAAATGAAACATCGAACTGAATAAAGACAAACAAAAAAACCCCTATATAAAGGGGCTTTTGGTTTATTAACGTAATAATTGAAGTACGTTTTGTGGCTGTTGATTCGCTTGTGCAAGCATAGCTTGAGAAGCTTGAGAAAGAATGTTGTTCTTAGTGAATTCACTCATTTCTTTAGCCATGTCAACGTCACGAATACGAGACTCAGCAGCAGTTAAGTTTTCAGCAGATGCACCCAAGTTGTTAATAGTGTGCTCTAGACGGTTTTGTACTGCACCAAGTTTTCCACGTTGAGCAGATACTTGGTTAATAGCTGCATCAACAATACTTAGTTGAGTATCAAAACCAACATCAGTAGCATCTGCTGCATTATCAGCAAACTTTCTTACATCGATGTCTTTAATAGCTTGATTCGCTACAATCCCATTAGCATCTTTAACTCCCAATGCATCTGTACTCATTTTATTAATATGAACTGAAATTTGTTGAGTTGCGTTAGCACCGATTTGGAACACTAAAGCATTACCACTTGCTGGGACTGCAGGTGTACCGTTATCATCTGGATCATCTGGATCTCCCGGAATTGCCGGTGTTCCTAAGGTTCCTTTAAACGTACCATCTAATAATTTTTTACCGTTAAACTCTGTACGATTTGAGATACCATCTACTTCTTCTTGTAAAGCTTCAATTTCATCTTGGATAGATTGAAGGTCAGACTCTTTATCCTGCGTACCAGTGTTTCCAGCTTGAACCACTAGTTCACGTACACGTTGAAGGATTGAGTGAGTTTCAGTCAATGCACCCTCAGCTGTTTGGATAAGAGAGATACCGTCCTGTGCGTTTTTAGAAGCCATTTCTAATCCGCGGATTTGTCCACGCATTTTTTCAGAGATGGCAAGACCTGCTGCGTCATCTCCTGCACGGTTGATTTTAAGACCAGAAGAAAGCTTCTCCATGTTCTTTTGGCTCGCACCGTTGTTTGCAGATAAACGGTTTAAAGTGTTAAGTGCTGCGATGTTGTGGTTAATTCTCATTTCTTATTACCTCCATGTAATTTTTTTCGAGAGCTTATCTGTTAAGTCCATTTGGATGAGAAGCTCTTCCTTAGAATTTCCGATTTCTAAGGCATGTGTATAGTAGTAACGCAGAGCACCTTTTGGCTCTCTAACTTTACTACCATATGTAACACCAGTTATGGCAATAATCATGAAATCTCCTTCTATTGATGCTCACCATAACAATGAGTATTGTGTTACCTACTATAGACAGACCTACCACATATTTTAGTTTGTGGAAATTATTAATTTCACAAATTCGACACATTTAACAAGCATATAAGGATGATAAAATTTAACCAACTGCGTTTTATGGAATATTAAGTAAAATGAAAATAATATATTACGAAAACAGGAGGAGAAACATGATTAGTGTAAAACCGTGTGGAAACAACACTTTTTCGTATACACTAGAATCACTCGATAAAGTAACAGAGAAAAGAAAAAGGATTTTAAGAGAAGGATTCACTTCAAAAGAAGAACAATGAAAGTTGCGAAAGCAAAAGAATTGCAGCTCCACGGATTTTCAAACGATGAAAAATAAACATCAAAAAAGCCCCTATTCTCTATGGTCAGGGGCTTTACTTTTTTCATTTTTTCAATGCTTTTTGAAGAGCTGCTTTTGTTTTCGATCCGTTCCATCTCTTATGTGGCACAACGTTGGCCAATGAAATGCCTTGCTCTGTCATCAGCTGGACGAATTAGCATTGTGCGTTCTCTCAACTACCTTTTCAAATTTAAATACATGGTGGGAGCGATTCGTAAAAAGGCACGATATAAGAAAATTCATTTGCAAGATATGCATCATACTCATGCTGCTATGCTAATAAATCAAATCGGTAAAATACCTGGGTTTAATATCAAATCTGTCTCTCAGCGTTTAGGTCATGCGGAAGCTATAACAAACTTATTGCAAATTCGATAATTGGCCCCTAATTTGTCCCCAAGCAATTAAAAAAGGACATAAAAAAAAGCCTTCTCATCATCGAGAAACCTTGTCAGATCAACATTTAGAGGAAAGCTTCCAAGCGGGCTCGAACCGCTGACCTCTTCCTTACCATGGAAGTGCTCTACCTACTGAGCTATGGAAGCATGGCTCCGCAGGTAGGACTCGAACCTACGACCGATCGGTTAACAGCCGATAGCTCTACCACTGAGCTACTGCGGAATGATAAAGTAACTTCTTCCATTGGAAGGATATAAACAAAAAGCTTGGCGGCGTCCTACTCTCACAGGGGGAGACCCCCAACTACCATCGGCGCTGAAGAGCTTAACTTCCGTGTTCGGTATGGGAACGGGTGTGACCTCTTCGCTATCGCCACCAAACCTGATGGAGAGAATGTTCTCTCAAAACTAGATAACAATGTTCAAACTTCACATTAGAATATAGGTTAAGTCCTCGATCTATTAGTATCTGTCAGCTCCACGTGTCACCACGCTTCCACCTCAGACCTATCAACCTGATCATCTTTCAGGGATCTTACTTCCTTGCGGAATGGGAAATCTCATCTTGAGGGGGGCTTCATGCTTAGATGCTTTCAGCACTTATCCCGTCCGCACATAGCTACCCAGCGATGCCCTTGGCAGAACAACTGGTACACCAGCGGTGCGTCCATCCCGGTCCTCTCGTACTAAGGACAGCTCCTCTCAAATTTCCTGCGCCCGCGACGGATAGGGACCGAACTGTCTCACGACGTTCTGAACCCAGCTCGCGTACCGCTTTAATGGGCGAACAGCCCAACCCTTGGGACCGACTACAGCCCCAGGATGCGATGAGCCGACATCGAGGTGCCAAACCTCCCCGTCGATGTGGACTCTTGGGGGAGATAAGCCTGTTATCCCCGGGGTAGCTTTTATCCGTTGAGCGATGGCCCTTCCATGCGGAACCACCGGATCACTAAGCCCGACTTTCGTCCCTGCTCGACTTGTAGGTCTCGCAGTCAAGCTCCCTTGTGCCTTTACACTCTGCGAATGATTTCCAACCATTCTGAGGGAACCTTTGGGCGCCTCCGTTACATTTTAGGAGGCGACCGCCCCAGTCAAACTGCCCACCTGACACTGTCTCCCTGCCCGATAAGGGCAGCGGGTTAGAAGGTCAATACAGCCAGGGTAGTATCCCACCGATGCCTCCACCGAAGCTAGCGCTCCGGTTTCCAAGGCTCCTACCTATCCTGTACAAGCTGTACCAACATTCAATATCAGGCTGCAGTAAAGCTCCACGGGGTCTTTCCGTCCTGTCGCGGGTAACCTGCATCTTCACAGGTACTATAATTTCACCGAGTCTCTCGTTGAGACAGTGCCCAGATCGTTGCGCCTTTCGTGCGGGTCGGAACTTACCCGACAAGGAATTTCGCTACCTTAGGACCGTTATAGTTACGGCCGCCGTTTACTGGGGCTTCAATTCGCACCTTCGCTTACGCTAAGCGCTCCTCTTAACCTTCCAGCACCGGGCAGGCGTCAGCCCCTATACTTCGCCTTACGGCTTCGCAGAGACCTGTGTTTTTGCTAAACAGTCGCCTGGGCCTATTCACTGCGGCTTCTCGGGGCTTTAACACCCTAAGAAGCACCCCTTCTCCCGAAGTTACGGGGTCATTTTGCCGAGTTCCTTAACGAGAGTTCTCTCGATCACCTTAGGATTCTCTCCTCGCCTACCTGTGTCGGTTTGCGGTACGGGCACCTCTCACCTCGCTAGAGGCTTTTCTTGGCAGTGTGGAATCAGGAACTTCGCTACTAAATTTCGCTCGCCATCACAGCTCAGCCTTTACGGGAAACGGATTTGCCTATTTCCCAGCCTAACTGCTTGGACGCGGATATCCAATACCGCGCTTACCCTATCCTCCTGCGTCCCCCCATTGCTCAAATGGTGAGGAGGTGGTACAGGAATATCAACCTGTTGTCCATCGCCTACGCCTTTCGGCCTCGGCTTAGGTCCCGACTAACCCTGAGCGGACGAGCCTTCCTCAGGAAACCTTAGGCATTCGGTGGACGGGATTCTCACCCGTCTTTCGCTACTCATACCGGCATTCTCACTTCTAAGCGCTCCACCAGTCCTTCCGGTCTGACTTCACAGCACTTAGAACGCTCTCCTACCACTGTTCGTAAGAACAGTCCGCAGCTTCGGTGATACGTTTAGCCCCGGTACATTTTCGGCGCAGAGTCACTCGACCAGTGAGCTATTACGCACTCTTTAAATGGTGGCTGCTTCTAAGCCAACATCCTGGTTGTCTAAGCAACTCCACATCCTTTTCCACTTAACGTATACTTTGGGACCTTAGCTGGCGGTCTGGGCTGTTTCCCTTTCGACTACGGATCTTATCACTCGCAGTCTGACTCCCAAGGATAAGTCATCGGCATTCGGAGTTTGACTGAATTCGGTAACCCGGTAGGGGCCCCTAGTCCAATCAGTGCTCTACCTCCGAGACTCTTACCTTGAGGCTAGCCCTAAAGCTATTTCGGAGAGAACCAGCTATCTCCAGGTTCGATTGGCATTTCACCCCTACCCACACCTCATCCCCGCACTTTTCAACGTGCGTGGGTTCGGGCCTCCATTCAGTGTTACCTGAACTTCACCCTGGACATGGGTAGATCACCTGGTTTCGGGTCTACGACCACGTACTCATGCGCCCTATTCAGACTCGCTTTCGCTGCGGCTCCGCATCTTCTGCTTAACCTTGCACGGGATCGTAACTCGCCGGTTCATTCTACAAAAGGCACGCCATCACCCTTTAACGGGCTCTGACTACTTGTAGGCACACGGTTTCAGGATCTATTTCACTCCCCTTCCGGGGTGCTTTTCACCTTTCCCTCACGGTACTGGTTCACTATCGGTCACTAGGGAGTATTTAGCCTTGGGAGATGGTCCTCCCGGATTCCGACGGAATTTCACGTGTTCCGCCGTACTCAGGATCCACTCTGGAGAGAACAACATTTCAGTTACAGGGCTGTTACCTTCTTTGGCGGGCCTTTCCAGACCTCTTCGCTTATATCGTTCCTTTGTAACTCCGTATAGAGTGTCCTACAACCCCAAGAGGCAAGCCTCTTGGTTTGGGCTGTTCCCGTTTCGCTCGCCGCTACTCAGGGAATCGCATTTGCTTTCTCTTCCTCCGGGTACTTAGATGTTTCAGTTCCCCGGGTATGCCTTCTCATACTCTATGTATTCAAGTATGGATACTACTCCATTACGAGCAGTGGGTTTCCCCATTCGGAAATCTCCGGATCAAAGCTTGCTTACAGCTCCCCGAAGCATATCGGTGTTCGTCCCGTCCTTCATCGGCTCCTAGTGCCAAGGCATCCACCGTGCGCCCTTTCTAACTTAACCATTTCTTACTTTAGAAAGAATCACTATGTGTGATGAACTTTGCATTGCATTCAATGTGAATGTATTACTTATTGTTATCTAGTTTTCAAAGAACAATCCTGTCTCGCTAGAGACATGTCTTGAAGGAATGATCCTTCAAAACTAAACAAGACGAAAACGCACGCTGCTCCATATATCCTTAGAAAGGAGGTGATCCAGCCGCACCTTCCGATACGGCTACCTTGTTACGACTTCACCCCAATCATCTGCCCCACCTTCGGCGGCTGGCTCCATAAAGGTTACCTCACCGACTTCGGGTGTTGCAAACTCTCGTGGTGTGACGGGCGGTGTGTACAAGGCCCGGGAACGTATTCACCGCGGCATGCTGATCCGCGATTACTAGCGATTCCAGCTTCACGCAGTCGAGTTGCAGACTGCGATCCGAACTGAGAACAGATTTATGGGATTGGCTAAACCTTGCGGTCTCGCAGCCCTTTGTTCTGTCCATTGTAGCACGTGTGTAGCCCAGGTCATAAGGGGCATGATGATTTGACGTCATCCCCACCTTCCTCCGGTTTGTCACCGGCAGTCACCTTAGAGTGCCCAACTAAATGCTGGCAACTAAGATCAAGGGTTGCGCTCGTTGCGGGACTTAACCCAACATCTCACGACACGAGCTGACGACAACCATGCACCACCTGTCACTCTGTCCCCGAAGGGAAAGCCCTATCTCTAGGGTTGTCAGAGGATGTCAAGACCTGGTAAGGTTCTTCGCGTTGCTTCGAATTAAACCACATGCTCCACCGCTTGTGCGGGCCCCCGTCAATTCCTTTGAGTTTCAGTCTTGCGACCGTACTCCCCAGGCGGAGTGCTTAATGCGTTAGCTGCAGCACTAAGGGGCGGAAACCCCCTAACACTTAGCACTCATCGTTTACGGCGTGGACTACCAGGGTATCTAATCCTGTTCGCTCCCCACGCTTTCGCTCCTCAGCGTCAGTTACAGACCAGAGAGTCGCCTTCGCCACTGGTGTTCCTCCACATCTCTACGCATTTCACCGCTACACGTGGAATTCCACTCTCCTCTTCTGCACTCAAGTTTCCCAGTTTCCAATGACCCTCCCCGGTTGAGCCGGGGGCTTTCACATCAGACTTAAGAAACCGCCTGCGAGCCCTTTACGCCCAATAATTCCGGACAACGCTTGCCACCTACGTATTACCGCGGCTGCTGGCACGTAGTTAGCCGTGGCTTTCTGGTTAGGTACCGTCAAGGTGCGAGCAGTTACTCTCGCACTTGTTCTTCCCTAACAACAGAGCTTTACGATCCGAAAACCTTCATCACTCACGCGGCGTTGCTCCGTCAGACTTTCGTCCATTGCGGAAGATTCCCTACTGCTGCCTCCCGTAGGAGTCTGGGCCGTGTCTCAGTCCCAGTGTGGCCGATCACCCTCTCAGGTCGGCTACGCATCGTCGCCTTGGTGAGCCATTACCCCACCAACTAGCTAATGCGCCGCGGGTCCATCTGTAAGTGACAGCCGAAACCGTCTTTCATCCTTGAACCATGCGGTTCAAGGAACTATCCGGTATTAGCTCCGGTTTCCCGGAGTTATCCCAGTCTTACAGGCAGGTTACCCACGTGTTACTCACCCGTCCGCCGCTAACATCCGGGAGCAAGCTCCCTTCTGTTCGCTCGACTTGCATGTATTAGGCACGCCGCCAGCGTTCGTCCTGAGCCAGGATCAAACTCTCCGAAAAAGTACAAAACCGAAGTTTTGTTTTTCGTCAGCGTTTGACTGACTACCTATGATATAACATAGGATTTTTTTATAAAAACTCGAATTAACAGGTACGTTTTGTCTTGTTTAGTTTTCAAAGATCATCTTCGCCGTTCTTAGCGGCTTTAATAATATAACATTTCGCTTCATCTTATGTCAACAACTTTTTTCAAGTTTATTTCCCGAAGCGTTTTGTGTTTGTCACTGTGTGTCAGCGACGATTAATAATATATCACGAAAACTTTCTATTGGTCAACGCCTTTTCAAAACTTTTTTTGAAATAGTTTTATCGTGCATCTCAAACCCTTGTCCTGCATACAATCAAGTAACAATCTCGGACAAGGCAGGAGTGTTTGAATTGAGTCGATTATATGTGTTGCCTATTAAACGGCTGAAGCAAGTTGTCATTATTCTTGTAGCAGCCCTTGCAGCTGCAACCTTTTTTTATGTACAAAAGGCACCGCCGCTGTCGGTATTTAAAACAGAACACGGACCCCGAGCCATTTATAAAGGCGAGACTTCCTCAAAACATGTCTCCCTTACTTTTAATATCGGCTGGGGAGATGAGAAGGCAGTTCCTATTTTAAATGTCCTTCGAGAGTACGATATAAAGAACGCTACTTTCTTTCTGTCTGCTTCTTGGGCTGAACGTCATCCTGATATCGTCAAACAAATTAGAGAGGACGGTCACCAAATCGGCAGCCTTGGCTATGCTTATAAAAATTATAGCCAGCTTGAAGATAGTGAAATCAAGCAAGATCTTGTCCGGGCACAAAATTCATTTCAAAAGCTTGGACTAGATGACATTCAACTATTAAGACCGCCAACTGGGCAATTTAACGAAAAAGCTTTAAAAATTGCCACACAGTACGGTTATACCGTTGTCCATTACAGCGTCAATTCACAGGATTGGCTGAATCCAGGCGTCGATCAGATTGTTCAGAATGTAAATGATCGAATGAAAAGCGGAGACATTGTTCTCCTCCATGCCTCAGATTCAGCAACCCAAACCGCTCAAGCCTTACCAGCTATTTTGAAACAAATCAAAGAAAAGAATTTAAAGAATGTGACGGTTGGCGAACTGATCTCCAATACTAAAACAAGGTCATCGGAAGTTAAGTAGCTTTTGCCTTTGAAAACCGCGGCATAGCTAATAACTGAAACGCATTACAGCCTAATAGCGGTAATAGCATTAAATACAGCCAGTCCTCTTCATTGACTCTGAGCGCCGGGAACCATTCTAGCGACGTGATGACGACCATGAGAAACATTGCGGAAACAAATGTTTTCTTAGAGGACTGCTGCTGTTTAAAGTACGCCACGATCAATGCGAACACACCGATAAAGACAGGCAGCCATAGGTATGGAAGAAATGATTCATTCTCCCCGAAAAACAAAAATCGCAAGTAAGCTAAATCAAACAGCACAAAGATCACCAGAAACAGCTGAATGGTATTCCATAAAGAATGTGACCGGAATATCTCTAGCGCAAACCGGTGCACCGTCAAAAAGACAACAAACCCCATCTGACTAATGACACTAAAAATCATCCCCACACCAATGAACCAAAATAACACAGATGCGATTTCTAGTATTTCAAACGATATAAAAAGCTTCTGATATTTCCCCCACTCCAGCGCAAAGCCTACCACGCTTGTAATGACCGCTCCAACAGCTAGCACAGAGAAGAAAAAACGAACTAAATCCCGACTTTTCATTGAATTGACCCAACCCCTATTTTTGTTATGTATAAATTCACGTGAAACATTCATATTAAAAGTAAGACATGTAACGAAAGGAGCCACAGTATGTCAAAAGGCATCTTGCGTATAATGAGCTGTTTTCTCCTTTTATCTCTAACAGCTTGTGCTCCCAAAACCCAATCCTCATCTAATATGGACTATGACGAAACAAAGAAAATGGTCGTCGATATATTGAAGACAGATGACGGTAAAAAGGCCATTCAACAGTTATTAAATGACGAGGCAATGAATGAAGCTTTGGTAATGGATGAACAAACTGTGAAAAAAACGATAGAGAAAACACTGACTTCTGATAAAGGCAAAGAGTTCTGGAAGAAGGTCTTTGAGGATTCTAAATTTGCCGAGACTTTCGCAAAATCCATGCAGCAACAGCATGAAAAGATGTTAAAACAATTAATGAAGGACCCTGACTATCAGCAATTGATGATGGATATTCTCAAGGATCCTGAAATGGAAAAGAAATACGGTGAACTGGTGAAAAGCAAAGAGTTCAGAAAGCATTTAGAAAAAGTTATTACGGAAACATTAAGCAGTCCTCTTTATAAGAAGAAATTCGAAGATGAGCTTAAAAATGCAGCATCTGAAAGCAGTGATTCCGGATCAAAAGGCAGCGAAGAAAGCGGCAGTTAAACATCACCCGAGTGGACATACATCCACTCGGGCTTTCATTATGCTTTTACTGCTAATTGTTCAATGACTTTATTCGCAATGTGTTGATACACTTCTCCCGTCGGATGACTCGCATCATAGACGGATGGAGCAAAATCCTCTTCATTCCAATCAGGCTGTCTTAAAGGAATTTGGCCAAGGACCGATACACGCAGTTCTTCTGCCAGCTTGTCCCCGCCCCCTTTTCCAAAGACATGTTCTTTTTCACCTGTTTTTTTGCTTTCATAATAGCTCATATTCTCAACGACCCCTAGCACTTCGTGATCTGTTTGCAGTGCCATTGCGCCTGCTCTAGCAGCAACGAAGGCAGCTGTAGGATGCGGTGTTGTGACAATGATTTCTTTACAGCTTGGAAGCATTGTATGAATATCAAGCGCCACATCTCCCGTTCCAGGCGGAAGGTCTAATAGTAAGTAATCTAATTCTCCCCACTCGACTTCGTGGAAGAAGTTATTTAGCATTTTACCAAGCATCGGTCCTCTCCATATGACCGGTGCATTTTCTTCAACAAAAAAGCCCATTGAAATCACTTTGACACCAAAGCGTTCCACAGGAATAATTTTTTCCCCTTTAACCGTTGGTCTGACGGTGATTCCCATCATATCCGGTACACTAAAGCCATAAATATCTGCATCAATCAGTCCGACTTTTTTCCCTAGACGAGCAAGCGCTACAGCAAGGTTAACAGACACGGTGGATTTCCCAACGCCGCCCTTTCCGCTCGCTATCGCTAAGAACTCAGGCGGATTTTTAGAATTGAGCAGGTTTTCTTCCTCATCTTGTGAAGGCATAAACCTTTCAAGTGTTTCCTGAGGCAGTTCTTCAAAACGAAGTCCTACTGTGTTAGCACCCTCTGCTTTCAAGGCTTGTACGATGTCTTGCTGCAGCTTCATCTGCTCAGCAGTACCCGTTTTGGCAATAGCCACCTTTAAGCTCACATGGTCTTTTTCAGGCTTTAGGCTGATTTCCTTGATGGCATCCAGCTCACCAAGCGGTATATGAAGGAAAGGTTCGTCCATCTTCCCAACTAGTTTTCTCACATCATCTTGTCCGATCATAGCAGAACCTCACCCTTTATTGAATTCGTTTACAATCCAAGTATATCATACATATCCTTACAATGTCTGTCCTGTTTGCCTGCGTTCAAAAGGAAAAAGCCCCTTATTCAGGCGGCTCTTTTTGCTCTGTTAAATATCTTAAAATGCCTTTATAAATGGATGCGGCTATTTGATCTTGATATTTAGGTGTTGCCAGCTGACCGGCCTCTTTCGGATTGGAGAGAAACCCAATCTCCACAAGAGCTCCTGGCTTTGTCACATTTTGCATTAAATAAATGCCATTGATCCGCTTCGCCTTTCGATCTGTGTTTTCAAGATTATTGCGTAATTCATCTTGTATGAACTTCGCTGCCTTTTCATTCTCTTCATACTTTCCGTAAAAAAACGTCTGCGCGCCGCTCCATTTGTTCGATGGGATCGCATTTAAATGAATACTTAAATAGAGATCCGCTTCAGACTCATTGATGACTTTTACGCGGTTTCTTAAATCTTCCGCTTTCTTCCGGGCATATCCCTTTGTGTTCTTTGATGATAAATCAGAATCATCCTCGCGGGTCATGAGAACAAGCGCTCCCTGCTCCTGCAAATAGTCACGTATCTTCATGGATACATCCAGTGCAATCTCTTTTTCAAGCAGCTCTCCTCCTACAGCCCCGCCATCTGGACCGCCATGACCCGGATCTAAATAGATGATCTTGCCGCTCAGAGGCAAGTTCCACGATTTCCACGAATCATCATTTAGAAATTGAAACCTGAATAAGAATAAGAGGACAATAAACCCGATTAAAAACCCTGTCCATTTCAGCTTTCTTTTCATCCCTGTCCCTCCCATACACCATTATTTTATAGATATGGGACAAGGACTGGAAATATGCTTAATGCAGCCGAAGCTTATGCCTTTTTTCTGATTCCCGAAAGCCTTCCTGCCACCACATGCTTAAAAAATCCTTCGCAAATGGATACAGACACGACATCTTCCGCTCCATTCGGAACATATTCCCCCACGATTGCAAACACCCCGCTAGCTCCTCAACCAGCTCATCTTCTTCATGAACTGACCGCTTCTTTATATCATCGAACGATTCACCGTACTTGCTCGACTCACCGTATCTCCCACCTGCTAAAAAAGCTTCAATGGCGAAATCGATGCAGCCATCACTCATAATCCCAGCTGGATCATCTGCAAATGGGAACAGCTTCTTCGTGAATTTCTCGGAAGCGACCGTCACCTGTTGAAGAGACAATGTACGCAACAGCTTCTTTTCAAGCGTGACATCTCGTTTTGTTTTCAATTGATAAAATGAAAGAACCTCTGCCATGGACTGAACTCCTTTTTTCTTTGTATTGTTCGTTGGTTTGAACAAAACATGCAGTTCAGTAAATGGAAATCAATGAGCTAATGGGTTGGAAAATTGTGATAAAATAAACACTTATATATAGAAAGAATGGAAAAGGGGCAAAATTCATGAAGAAGTGGATGTATATCCTACTGCTACTAACAGTCGTCTTATCTGGATGCAGCAGTCACGCGACCGAGCAGAAGAGCGACATAAAAGGAATAGAAGACATATCATTAAAACAGCTTTCTAAGCACAAAAATTCTTATATTGGAGACAACGGAGCAATTGGCGCTATTTTATCAGATCTTCCAGGTAACGTGATTCGTGAGTATGAAATCGTAGATGAAAAAGAGCTAAAAGTGACATATGGCGTGAAAGAAAATGCCAATGATACAGAAGAACAATTTGATACATTTTGGTTTGACAAGAAGGATACCATTGAAAAAAACTACTTATATAACGCATTGGCACTTTTTATTCTTATCGATAATGCTGAGCAAGTGACACTCAAGATGAACTCTAACGACAAACAATCCGTCACGTTTAAAAGACAAGAGCTAGAAAAAAAGCTGCCTCACTCATTTAAAGAGTACCAAGACGATGTAGCGCTTTGGCAGAAGGAACTGGTTGTTGGAGTTGTGAAGTCAAAAGAGAAACGCCAAGATGTATACAAAGTGTTTCCAATGCAGAAATAATAAAACAGAGGGGTATCTCCCTCTGTTTTTTTGATGATTATGTAGTAAAAGCCTTAATTAAACGTTGTCTAAAGTTTTGATCCACTGCTGCAGTAAGCATAAATTCATTGAATACTTCCTCAATCCAGTGAGAATTGTTCGCTTTCGGATCATTGATAAAAAGAGAGATGGATATAGAGGATGTATCTGTTCTTCGATATAAAGCAGCTGTGAAAACAAACAATGTTGCTCCGCTTTTATACCAAAGATATTGATCTGTTTCCGCCTTGAATGTTTCTCCCAGCACAATTTGGCTAAAAAGACGCTTTTCTTCTGTTGTTAACAGCTCATCCTGTAGACGTTTCATAAAATGTGCATATTGATTAGTTGTAGACCTTGTCATTTTTTGCGTCAGTAATGATTGAATACGCAAGCTTAACAAGTCTTTTTTCATCAATTTTTCTTCTAACGCCTTTTTATGCTCTAGGTCATTTTTCATGATATTAAAAATCTCAATCATCAGAGATTTGTATTGTCCATCAGTTACATCGCTCATTTGCTTGAATGCATCCCGCTCATGATCAGATATATAGGCTGGCCACAACAGCTTGGGTGTCAGTGGCATGACTTCACCATGTTCTGTAAGGTCCGCTTGTTTCATTCGATCATTGATCTTATCTAAGCCGAGACGTTCAATCAAATAATCAGTACAAGCATTCGAACTGAATTGCATCATCCCTTTGGCAACATTTAATAAAGTTGCATGCTCAGAAAAATCGTTGATCTCCAGCCAGTATGTATGAGCACCACCGTCTGTTCTATCAATATAAAACCGCTCTATGTCCGCCAATGCCACTTTTTCATCTAGCTTGATGTCACCGCTAGAGACGGTTTTAACAAAATGAAATAAAACCATTAATTTCACCGTACTTGCAAGTGGTGTTTTTTGATCACCATTCCAATCTAATCTCACATCTTCATTTTCAATAATTGTCACTGATACGTCCTTTTTGTTTTTCGTGACAAATGTCAAAAGATCTTCCTTTGTTTTATTCAAATGTTTCTCCTTTCCCAACCACTATAGATTCTCATCTTTAATATAACAAATATTTGAAATAAAGGCACAAAAAAAGAAGTGGTTTGTGAATCCCCTCCGCTTCTTAATGATTTTATTCATGAGGCAGTTGCAGCTTCATCCCATCATGCGTAGCTTCAAAGCCCAACTTTTCGTAAAAACGGCGTGCATCCGGCCTCTGTTTGTCTGTTGTTAGCTGAATCATATGACAACCGCGGTCGCTTGCGTGCTGAATAGCCTTTTTTATCAACATCGTGCCAATTCCTTTCCCTCTATGAGACGAGGCCGTACGAACTCCTTCTATTGAAGCTCTCCATCCTCCTTGATGTGTAAGAAATGGCGTCATGGTCAATTGGAGAACACCTACAGCTTCTTCCTGATCACACGCAACAATGAGTTCAATATTTGGATCAGCATCTATTGAATGAAAGGCTTCGATATAGCTTTCTAACAATGGTTGCGTGTAACGCTCTCTTTTTTGACCTAACATATCATCCGCGAGCATGAAGACGATTTTATCGAGATCATCCAGCTTGGCTTCTCTGAATGTCAGTTGACTTAACCCCATTGAACACACCTCCTATGAAATTATTGACCAAAATACCATTGATGTGCGTTCTTATATAAGATATGATCAGCTGCTTTTTCATCAAAGAGCTGCTGAATCAACCCAACATCACCGTATTCAAATGGACGCTTCGCCCTTGTGGATGGAAGGTCTGTACCAAACATCAGTGCATCAGGATTCGTTTGATAAATGGATGTCAACGCATGTTCAACGTTTAAATCGACACGTCCAAAACCTGTTGCTTTTACCCGAACTCCTTTATCAACCAGCTTGAGCAAATGCGGCAAACCTTCTTCCGATAAGCCTAAATGATCAATCGAAACGGCTGGTAGCTGTTCAAGCGTAGATGAGATGTCAGGGAGATGCTTAGCGTCTATGTAGAGCTCACTATGCCAGCCCGCCAGTTCATACACCCTTCTCGCAAAATAATCGAGCTTCGAAATATCCTCCGAACCGCCACGCTTCACATTAAAACGTAAAGCCTTCACCCCATGTTGATCCAAATGAACAATCTCATCATCAGTTGCCGTAAAAGGTAATTGAGTCACGCCGCAAAAATCTGGCCCCAGTTCATCTAGCGCTTTCAACAAATAGCCTTGATCAAAGCCTTGAAATGACCCTGAGACGATGGCTCCACCTACAATCCCCAGATCAGCCGTCTCTCTCCTATAATCATTCACCACATAACTAGGGGGTGTATACCCTTGGTTTTCTTGAATGGGAAAATCAAAATCAATGATATGAAAATGTGCATCAAAGATCCTCATGCTTGGCGCCCCTCTTCTGCTTATTTGATCTGATTATATCAATAGCGAAAGCCAAGGGATATTTGGAATGACGAATTACTTCATATCATGAAAACTTATCAAGTTTTCCATTCCTCACTTAAGATGGCATAGTAAAACTCATCCCACCACTCATTTCCTTGTGGGATACATTTTTCAAAATATCCTTCTCTTCTCATCCCCATTTTCTCCATCACTCTCCACGATGGCACATTTTCAGGCTGACAAGTGGCAATGATCCGATGTAAATTCATTGTGTGAAAGCCATGATGCAGTACAGCATAGGCTGCTTCAGATGCATAGCCTTTGTTTTGATATACAGGATTGAAGACCCAGCCAATTTCATACGTGTGATCACCAAAGTAAGGATGAAATGCGATATGCCCGATGCATGTATGATCTTCTTTTAATAGGACAGCGACATACTTAGCATCTTCATGACGATTATTTTTGACAAATTCCTTCGCATCTTCTTTAGAAAATACATCTTCCGGAATATACTTCATCACTACCGGATCAGATGTATATGCATAGACATCCTGCCAATCATCATCAGCAAATGGACGAATGAGACATCTTTCTGTCGTTAGATTCATAGGACAACCTCCATCTTTTTTAACAGAAAACTTCTATACTCATATTTTATACGTATTCAAGAGGAAGAGACCAGTTATGATCTATCACATAAAAAGCACAAAAAAAAGCACCAGCACGAAGCTGATGCTTTTTTTATAAGGTTTGTTTGTAACAAACCTTTGTAAAACGTCCATACAATATAAAATTGATTAACGTTTTGAGAACTGAGGAGCTCTACGTGCGCCTTTAAGACCGTATTTCTTACGCTCTTTCATACGAGGGTCACGAGTAAGAAGTCCAGCACGTTTAAGTGATGTACGGTACTCAGGATCTACTTCTAGAAGAGCACGAGAGATACCGTGACGAATTGCTCCAGCTTGACCAGAGAATCCACCACCGTGAACAGTTACAAGAACATCGTAGCTGTTAGCTGTTTCTGTGATGTTCAAAGGCTGTTTCACGTCTTCGATTAAAGCAGCGAATGGAATGTATTCAGTAATTTCACGATTATTAACGACGATACGGCCTTCACCTGGAACTAAGCGAACGCGCGCTACAGAACTTTTACGACGACCTGTACCGTAATATTGAACCTGTGCCAAATTGTTAACCTCCCTTATAATTAACCGCGAAGTTCGTAAACTTCAGGTTGTTGTGCTTGATGTGGATGCTCAGAACCACGGTACACATTTAATTTTTTGAACATTTGACGGCCTAATGGACCCTTTGGAAGCATACCTTTGATAGCAAGCTCCAACATTTTTTCAGGGTAGTTTGTACGCATCTCAAGAGCAGTTCTTTGTTTCAAACCACCTGGGTGCATTGTGTGACGGTAGTAAATTTTGTCCGTCAATTTCTTACCTGTTAGTTCGATTTTCTCAGCATTGATGATGATGACGTGATCACCTGTATCAACGTGTGGTGTATAAGTTGGTTTGTGCTTACCGCGCAAAAGTGATGCTACTTCAGTAGAAAGACGACCTAGAGTCTTGCCTGCCGCATCAACAACTAGCCATTTGCGCTCAATTGTGCTTGCGTTCGCCATTGGTGTTGTACGCATGAGTTTCCCTCCTAAATAAATCAATGATTTTTCCTTGAATCAAATGCTACGTTCTATTTCAAAACACAAGATAAGTCTTCCGGGGCTTATTTGTGGGGTTGAAATACATACCATATGATATCTTATAACTTTCTGCTTCCTGTGTCAAGAACATGTTACACCTGGTTTAGTTGTCATAGAAAACTTCCCATAAATACAGTCCGTGACTAGGCGCAGTCTTGCCTGCCGCTTCGCGATTTCGGGCGGCAAGCATGGCTTTTATCTCATCAGGGTGGAATTTACCAGATCCGATTTCAAGTAACGTTCCAGCGATAATTCGCACCATGTTGTATAAAAAGCCATTTCCTCTCACACGCATTTCAAGCCCGTCTGAGACGTTTTTCCACTCAAGGGTGTAAATCTCCCTCACCTTGTCCTGAACCTCTGTATTGGCCGCACAAAAGCTTGTGAAATCGTGTGTGCCAATGAGGTGCCCAGCGGCTTCTCTCATTTTGTCTGCATCCAGCCGGTAAGGAAAGTGGCAGGCATACTGTCTCGTGAACACATTTTGGTGCGTTTCCGTTGAGACCTTATAACGGTACTCCTTCGAAACGACACTAAAACGTGCATGAAACGACTCATCCACTTCCTCAGCCTTTAGAACCCGGATGTCATCCGGCAAGAGACTGTTGAGGGCAAAAGGCCATCTTTCCATCGGAATCGAGAGCGGCGTGTCGAAATGGATGACCTGCCCCTTCGCATGGACGCCACTGTCCGTCCGGCCAGAAGCCACAATCGGAATCAGTTCATCCTGTTTATGCATTCTTGCAAGAGCCGACTCGATCTCCGTCTGAACAGTTCGCTGCCCAGGCTGCACCTGATAGCCTTTAAAATGTGTTCCATCGTAGGATACGGTACATTTGACCTTCATCTAGGAATCACCTAATTTCTCAGAAGCACAAGGAGTGCTGTTAACAGGATGAATAGGAGCAGTGTGAACGTGTCTTTCATGCCCCAGACAAGCTGACGGTATTTCGTCCGCCCTTCTCCTCCGCGGTAGCCTCTCGCTTCCATAGCGGTCGCCAGTTCCTCTGCACGCTTAAACGCACTGACGAAAAGCGGGACAAGTAAAGGAACGATGGCTTTCATGCGATCTTTAAGAGGTCCGCTTGTAAAATCAACACCTCTTGCCATTTGTGCCTTCATGATTTTGTCTGTCTCTTCTAGTAAAGTTGGAATGAACCGAAGAGAGATGGACATCATGAGAGCAAGCTCATGAACGGGCAGTTTGATTTTACGGAATGGGTGAAGCAGCTTTTCCATACCGTCTGTCACTTCTATAGGCGTTGTGGTTAACGTCAGAAGTGTCGTCATCATGATGAGATAGACAAAACGGAGAGAAATGAAAATCCCCTGCTTTAGACCTTCTTCATAAATATTTAAAAAACCAAAGTGAAATAGCAAGGCGCCATCCTTTGTCATGAAGATATGCAGTATGAAGGTAAACAGGACAATCCATAGGATCGGCTTCATTCCTTTGAGAATAAAGTATAGCGGCACCTGAGAAACCATCACCACAAGGAGGGTAAAGACACCTAAAAGCCCGTAAGTGATGTAATTATTAGCAAAAAAGACAATAAAGACAAAAAAGAAAATTGATAACAGCTTTGTCCTTGGATCAAGACGATGGACAAAGGATGAACCTGGCACATATTTGCCGATAATCATACTATCCATCATGATGTCGTGTCCTCCTGATAAAGAGCTGTTAAGGCTTCTGCCATTTCATCCATGGTCAGAAGCGGCCTTGGAAACGTAATGCCCAGCTTTTCTTCTACAGTCTGCTGGAATTTAATCGTTTCTGGGAGGTCGAGACCAAACGAAGACATGTCTGTACGATTGGCAAACAATTCTCTCGGCGTACCTGTCGCCTTCACAGTTCCTTTATGCATCACAATCATTTGATCCGCATAATGAGCGGCGTCCTCCATACTGTGTGTAACCAGAATCGTGGTGAGGTTTGCCTTTTGATGAAGCTCATAGAACATGTCCATGATTTCCTTACGTCCGCGTGGATCTAATCCTGCAGTCGGCTCATCCAGCACAAGCACTTCTGGCTCCATCGCTAGAACACCTGCAATCGCCACACGTCTCATTTGACCGCCGCTTAGTTCAAAGGGAGATCGAGATAATAAGGATTCAGGAAGACCAACTAGCTTCAGCATTTCCTTCGCCTTTGCTTCTGCCTTCTCCTGAGGAACACCGAAATTCATCGGACCAAAGCAGATATCCTTAAGGATCGTTTCTTCAAAGAGCTGATGCTCAGGAAACTGAAACACGATGCCTACTTTTTTCCGAAGTGACTTTAAATCCTTCTGCTTTTTATTGGCTTGTAAGATGGTATCCCCAAGCGCAATGCTCCCCTTCGTTGGTTTGAGCAAGCCATTTAAATGCTGCAGCAACGTGGACTTGCCAGAGCCCGTATGACCAATGACAGCGACATAGCTGCCCTCTTGGATGGAAGCATTGACATCATACAAAGCGAGACGCTCAAACGGCGTTTTCATTTGATAACGATGCTCTAATTCTTTGATCGTAATGTCCATAGCTCTTTCACCAATCCTTCTTGTGTCAAATGGGCATTTGCAAGCGGTACACCTTGCTGCTTCAATTGTTTGCTCAACCGATAGGAGAATGGCAGATCAAGTCCAATTTGAACTAGCTGTTCGTCTAGTTCAAATACTTCCTCTGGTGTTCCCTCGGCAAATTTTTTCCCGCCATTCATGACAATGACCCGGTCTGCCTTGGCGGCCTCGTCTAAATCATGTGTAATGGAAATGACTGTGACCGTCCCTTGTTCCTTCAATAGTCTAACAGTCTCTAACACTTCTTCACGGCCAATCGGATCAAGCATTGATGTTGCTTCATCCAAGATCATGATGTCAGGGCTTGCGGCAAGTACACCTGCAATGGCGACTCTCTGCTTTTGCCCGCCTGATAGATGGTGCGGCTCTTGATCAAGAAACTCCTGCATATTGACCTGTTTGACAGCCCAATCTACACGTTCTATCATCAATTCCCGCTCAACCCCGTTATTTTCTAAACCAAAAGCCACATCATCACGAACCGTTGAGCCAACGAATTGGTTATCTGGGTTTTGAAAGACCATTCCGACCTTTTTGCGAATATCCCAGACACTCTCTTCTTTCAGCTCAATCTCTCCAACCTTGACCGTTCCAGCATCCGGTAAAATGAGCCCATTCAGTACACGGGCAAGAGTGGATTTACCTGAACCGTTATGACCAACAATGGCGAGCCATTCATTTTGATTCACATGCAATGACACTTGATCTAAAGCGGGCTTGTCCGCATCCTTGTGATAACGAAATACAATGTCCTTTACGTCAATTAATGTCTTCCCCATCTCTACCGGACCTCCTCTCAGCTCAACCTCTTCTTTGCTTCTTGCTAAAAAGCCGTAGTATCTAAAAAAGGGCATAGATCCAGTTATGAACTGTCCCGCCCTTTCTTAGATACACGCTATGTGATTAAACTAATTCAATGACAGCCATTGGTGCGCCATCGCCGCGACGAGGTCCAAGCTTCATGATACGAGTGTATCCACCTTGGCGATCTTCGTAGCGAGTTGCAACGTCAGCGAATAATTTTTGAAGTGCATCTTGGTTTGTTTCAGCGTTAGCTACTTCATTACGAATGTAAGCTGCAGCTTGACGGCGAGCATGAAGATCTCCGCGTTTGCCAAGAGTGATCATTTTTTCAACTACAGAGCGAAGTTCTTTCGCACGTGTTTCAGTTGTTTCGATGCGTTCGTTGATGATCAAATCAGTCGTTAGGTCACGAAGCATTGCTTTACGTTGTGCACTAGTGCGTCCTAGCTTTCTGTATGCCATGTGATGTCCCCTCCTTAGTTAGAGAATGCTGTATGAATAAAAAACACACGAAAATCCTAGTTCACAATGAAACTAGTCAATCGTCTTTACGAAGACCCAGTCCAAGTTCTTCTAGTTTCGCTTTCACTTCTTCAAGAGATTTACGTCCAAGGTTACGAACTTTCATCATATCCTCTTCTGTCTTGTTAGCAAGCTCTTGAACAGTATTAATACCCGCACGCTTCAAACAGTTGTAAGAACGAACAGAAAGATCAAGCTCTTCAATTGTCATTTCAAGCACTTTTTCTTTTTGGTCTTCTTCTTTCTCAACCATAATCTCAGCATGCTGAGCTTCGTCAGTTAACCCAACGAAAATATTCAGGTGTTCAGTTAAAATCTTAGAACCTAGAGCGATCGCTTCTTTCGGTCCTGTGCTCCCATCAGTCCATACATCTAGTGTTAATTTATCATAGTTTGTGATTTGCCCAACACGGGTGTTCTCCACTTGATAAGTCACACGAGAGACAGGTGTATAGATTGAGTCGATCGGAATCACACCGATTGGCTGATCGTCTCTTTTGTTTGCATCAGCAGGATTATACCCGCGACCTCTTTGTGCAGTTAAGCGAACACGGAAGCTCGCATTCTTGCCAAGAGTTGCGATGTGGAGATCTGGATTTAAGATTTCAATATCGCTGTCGTGTGTAATATCAGCAGCTGTTACAGTACCTTCATCTTGTACATCAATTTCAAGCGTCTTCTCTTCTTCAGAGTAGATTTTGAGTGCAAGCTTTTTAATGTTTAAGATAATCGTTGTAACATCTTCAACCACGCCTTCGATCGTTGAGAATTCGTGTAAGACACCATCTATCTGGATCGATGTTACAGCTGCACCAGGAAGTGAGGATAAAAGGATACGACGAAGGGAGTTCCCTAAAGTGGTACCATATCCACGCTCAAGTGGCTCTACGACAAACTTGCCATACTTGGCATCGTCGCTGATTTCAACCGTTTCGATTTTTGGTTTTTCAATTTCGATCATCTAATAAAACCCTCCTTCAAAACGTCGAAACCTCGAATAGAATCATATGAGATTCCATCCGAAATTCCTCATTGTTTAGTCCCGTATGTGCTCAGGCAACGAGTCGTGTATTCGTCTCATAAATAACTGTATCATAACCCATTATTGACAGGGACACAAAATCTATACAAACAAATTACACGCGGCGACGTTTTGGTGGACGGCATCCGTTATGAGGAACTGGAGTTACGTCTCTGATTGCAGTAACTTCAAGACCTGCAGCTTGAAGTGCACGAATTGCAGCTTCACGACCAGAACCAGGACCTTTAACAGTTACTTCAAGTGTTTTAAGACCATGTTCGATAGAACCTTTAGCAGCAGTTTCAGCAGCCATTTGTGCAGCGAAAGGAGTAGATTTACGAGAACCTCTGAATCCTAATGCACCAGCACTTGACCAAGAAATTGCGTTTCCATGAACATCAGTAATCGTTACAATCGTGTTGTTGAAAGTGGAACGAATATGAGCGATTCCAGCTTCAATATTCTTTTTCACGCGACGTTTACGCGTATTTTGTTTACGAGCAGCAGCCATTCTTTAACTACCTCCTTTACTTATTTTTTCTTGTTAGCTACAGTACGACGCGGACCTTTACGAGTACGCGCGTTGTTTTTTGTGTTTTGTCCACGAACAGGAAGTCCTCTACGATGACGGATTCCGCGGTAGCTTCCGATTTCAATTAGACGCTTAATGTTAAGTGAAACTTCACGACGAAGGTCACCTTCTACTTTAAGTTTGTCAATGATATCACGGATTTTACCAAGTTCGTCTTCAGTTAGATCGCGAACGCGAGTGTCTTCAGAAACACCTGCTTCTTTAAGGACTTGTTGCGCAGTCGTACGACCAATTCCAAAAACATATGTTAAAGAAATGACAACACGTTTATCACGTGGAATATCTACACCAGCAATACGAGCCATGATTTGGGCACCTCCTTGTTATTAGCCTTGTTTTTGTTTATGTTTTGGGTTTTCACAGATCACCATTACTTTTCCTTTTCTGCGAATAACTTTACATTTTTCACAGATAGGTTTAACAGATGGTCTCACTTTCATGTGTTTCCAACCTCCTTCTTCCGGAGTTGCTTTATTTGTAACGGTACGTAATTCTACCACGAGTTAAGTCATATGGAGATAATTCTACCGTAACTTTGTCTCCAGGTAAAATGCGAATGAAGTGCATACGGATTTTTCCTGATACATGAGCCAAAACTGTATGACCATTCTCTAGTTCAACTTTGAACATTGCATTTGGCAAAGTTTCTGCTACAGTACCTTCCACTTCAATTACATCGTCTTTCGCCATTCAAGTGTTCTCCCTTCTTCAAATCAGTAACTTGCTCTCTGACAAATGTCCAAATGAGTTTATCTCAATTGTCCATCTATCACCCGACCTGTTTTGAATATACTGTTCTGAACTTCCGGAGATACGCAACCATAAAAGGTTATATGATTGATATTTTTTCTTAGGAGAATGAAATTTACGCTTTTCTCCGTCTGCGATTAGTACATGGCAGCCACCGAACATGCCGATGACACCTGTATACTGATCTTGTTCTTTCCTTTGGACTATACAGACAACCTGCCCGATTTGGGCCTGAAAGGCTTCAGTGAAGACCTAAATCTTAGTCAGTATATCAAAACCTGTATCTGTAATCGCAATCGTATGCTCAAAGTGAGCACACTTTTTCCCATCAACCGTTACAACCGTCCAGTTATCAGCCAATGTTTTCACATATCGGCTGCCTGCGTTCACCATCGGTTCGATGGCCAACACCATTCCAGGTTTTAGCCGCGGGCCTTTGTTGGGCGGACCATAATGAGGAATTTGAGGGTCCTCATGAAGATCCTGTCCGACCCCATGTCCAACATATTCTCTAACAACTGAGAAATTCTCGTTTTCTACATACGTTTGTATGGCATGGGAAATGTTCGACAGACGTTCGCCTGGCTTTGCTTCCTGTAAGCCTTTATATAGAGATTCCTCTGTGACTTCCAGTAATTTGCGGTCTTCATCACTGATTACCCCAACTGGATAAGTCCAAGCAGAGTCACCATGATAGCCATTTAACTTTGCGCCAATATCGATACTAATGATGTCACCATCACGTAAAACCCGTTTACCAGGAATACCGTGAACGAGTTCTTCATTCACCGAAACGCAAATGCTCCCGCGAAAACCATTATACCCTTTAAAAGATGGGATTGCACCCTGCTTTGTAATAAAACGTTCGGCAATTTGATCCAATTCTTTTGTCGAAATACCTGGTTTTATGTGTTTCTTCAGCTCTTCATGAGTCAGTGCGACAATGCGTCCAGCTTCTCTCATAATCTCAAGCTCGCGAGGAGTTTTACAGATAATCATTTATTTAATCCCCCAAGCAGGCCCTTGATATCTGCATATACATCATTAATGTGTTTTGCACCATCAATGTTTGCAAGATATCCTTTTTCTGAATAGAAGTTCAGTAAAGGTTCAGTCTGCTTTAAGTTTACTTCAAGTCTAGTCGAAACGGTTTCTGCATTATCATCTGCACGTTGATAAAGCTCGCCTCCACACTTATCGCAAACATTTTCTTTCGCAGGTGGATTGAATACTAAATGATAGGTTGCTCCGCAATTTTTGCAAATTCTTCGGCCAGTCAGACGCTCCATCAATGCATCTTTATCGACTTTAATATTAATGACATAATCAATCGTTCTGCCAAGGTCCTTTAGAATGTCTTCTAAAGCTTCAGCCTGAGCGACTGTTCGCGGAAATCCGTCCAGAAGAAAACCTTGTTCACAATCATTTTTGCCAAGTCTTTCTCTAACAATACCGATTGTGACCTCATCAGGAACAAGCTCTCCTTTATCGATAAAGGATTTTGCTTCGAGCCCAAGTTGTGTCTCCTCTTTCATAGCAGCGCGGAACATATCTCCTGTTGAGATATGAGGGATCCCATAATCATCAACAATTCGTTCTGCCTGAGTGCCTTTACCAGCACCCGGAAGCCCCATTAAGACTAAGTTCATTTCGGATTTCCCCTTCCTTACTTAGAGAGGTTGGGCAGGAGCCCAGCCCTCTGTTTTATTTCATAAATCCACGGTAGTTTCGTTTCACTAATTGGCTTTCAAGCTGTTTCATTGTTTCAAGTGCAACACCTACAACAATGAGAAGACTTGTGCCGCCAATTTGTGCAGCGGAAGGTAATCCAGCGAATTGAATGAAAAAGATAGGAAGTATTGAAATCACGGCTAAGAAAATGGCGCCCACAAACGTGAGTCGGTACAAAATGCTCGTAATTCTATCTTGAGTCATTTTCCCTGGACGAACTCCCGGGATATAGCCACCCTGCTTTTGCAGATTTTCAGCCATTTGTTCAGGATTCACTTGGACAAAGGCATAAAAATATGTGAAAGCAACAATCAGTGCTACATAAATCGTCATACCGATTGGCTTAGTATAGTCAAAGTTGTTGGTTATCCAAGTTGTCACATTATTGGTTCCGAAGAACGATGCGACCGTCTGCGGAGTAATAATGAAAGAAACGGCAAAGATGACTGGAATCACCCCTGCTGGATTCACTTTCAATGGAAGATGCGTTGCTTGACTAGCAGACATTTGTGCACGGCCAGTTCCTTTTGAATATTGAATCGCAATCTTTCTCACTGCCATTTGAATGTAAATAACACCAATAACAATGACAAGAATAGCAATGACAATAAGGGCAATTTTCAGGATTTGCATGAACAACTGTCCATCTCCACCTACAAACTGCTGAGCGTACACTTGTTTTAATGTTTGAGGGATACCTGCGATGATCCCGGCAAAGATAATAATCGAAATACCGTTACCAACACCGTGAGCAGTAATCTGCTCTCCCAGCCACATTAAAAATGCTGTTCCCGCAGTGAGTACGACCGCAATTAAGAGGTACGTTGAAACACCTGGGTTTTCAATCAGCATGCCTCCTGCCATATTGTTGAATCCATATGACATTCCTAACGCCTGGATAAAACCTAGAACAATTGTAAAATACCTTGTGAATTGTGCTAATTTTCGGCGGCCAACCTCTCCTTGCTTTGACCACTCAGTGAACTTCGGAACAACATCCATCTGCAAGAGCTGAATGATGATCGAAGCGGTGATATACGGCATAATCCCCATTGCAAGAATGGAGAATTGGAAAAGTGCCCCGCCCCCAAACGTGTTGAGGATCCCGAAAACACTCATTTGATCCTGTGCCTGGAGAACTTCGGCGTTCACATTAGGCACAGGGATGAAAGCACCTATACGAAAGACGATTAACATTAAAAGAGTGAATATAATCTTATTCCGTATATCTTTCACGCGCATAAAATTGGAGATTGTCTTAAACAAGTTAGATCACCTCGGCTGTACCGCCAGCAGCTTCAATAGCTTCTTTCGCAGAAGCAGAGAATTTATTGGCTTTTACAGTTAATTTTTTTTCTAATTTACCGTTGCCAAGAATTTTTACTCCTGCTTTTAACTTGCTTATTGCACCAGTCTCTAGAAGAAGTTCAGGAGTTACTTCCGTTCCTTCGTCAAAACTGTTTAATCTGTCTAAGTTGATTACCGCGTAATCTTTACGGTTGATGTTTGTAAAACCACGTTTTGGAAGACGTTGGAATAAAGGCATCTGACCACCTTCGAAACCAGGGCGTACACCGCCGCCAGAACGAGCGTTTTGACCTTTATGACCTTTACCAGAAGTTTTACCGTTACCTGATCCAATACCACGACCAACACGGTTGCGTACTTTACGTGAACCTTCTGAAGGCTTCAATTCATGAAGTTTCATTTGGGCACCTCCTTATCGATTAAAAATGTTTTATTGTTCTTTAACAGAAACTAAATGAGACACCTTGTTAATCATGCCGCGGATCGCTGCATTGTCTTCATGTACGACTGTTTGGTTTGTTTTCTTAAGACCAAGAGTACGAACAGTGACACGCTGATCTTCTGGGCGACCGATTACACTGCGTTTGAGGGTAATTTCTAATTTATTTGCCATTAATGTTCCCTCCTTATCCTAACAGGTCTTCTACAGATTTTCCACGAAGCTTCGCAACGTCTTCAGCACGTTTAAGTTCACTTAAACCCTGAAGTGTTGCGCGGATCATGTTGATCGGTGTATTAGAACCTAGAGATTTAGAAAGGATATCAGCTAGACCAGCAAGCTCAAGAACCGCACGCACTGGGCCTCCAGCGATAACTCCTGTACCTTCTGAAGCAGGCTTCAATAGAACGTTTCCTGCACCGAATCGACCGATGATTTCATGTGGAATTGTAGTTCCAACCATTGGTACTTCAATTAAATTCTTTTTCGCATCTTCAACAGCTTTGCGGATCGCTTCTGGTACTTCTTGTGCTTTACCAGTACCGAAACCTACATGACCGTTTTTGTCACCGACAACAACTAAAGCTGCAAAACGGAAACGACGTCCACCTTTAACAACTTTCGCTACGCGGTTAACCGTAACTAAGCGTTCTTCTAACTCTAATTTGCTTTGGTCAATACGACTCATTCGGATGTGTCCCTCCTTCTTTTATTAAAATTTAAGTCCAGCCTCACGAGCAGCTTCAGCTAGAGCTTTTACACGTCCATGATATAAGTATCCTCCGCGGTCAAATACCACGTTAGAGATTCCTTTTTCAACAGCACGTTTTGCAACAAGTTCGCCAACTTTAGTAGCAGCTGCAGCGTCAGAACTATTCTCGATCTTTAACTCTTTATCAAGAGTAGAAGCACTTACAAGTGTTACACCGTTAACATCATCAATTACTTGAGCGTAGATGTTCTTGTTAGAACGGAAAACGTTAAGGCGAGGTCTTTCAGCAGTACCTGAAAGTTTCGCACGAACACGAGCGTGTCTTTTAAGACGAGTAGCGTTTTTGCTAGTTTTCGTAATCATCCGAGTCACTCCTTTCTTCACATTAAGCGATCTTACTTACCAGTTTTTCCTTCTTTACGGCGAACGAATTCACCTTCGTAACGAATTCCTTTACCTTTGTAAGGCTCTGGAGAACGGACAGCGCGGATGTTAGAAGCTAGAGCTCCCACACGCTCTTTATCGATACCTTTAATGACTACTTTCGTTTGAGATGGAACTTCGACTTCAACTCCAGCCTCAGGAACGATTTCAACTGGATGAGAGTATCCAACGTTAAGAACAAGTTTGTTTCCAGATTTAGCTGCACGGTAACCGACACCGATAAGTTCTAAACCTCTTTCGAAACCTTTAGATACACCTTCAACCATGTTTGCAATTAAGCTACGTGTTGTACCATGTAATGCACGGTGTTCTTTATGATCAGACGGACGGCTTACAGTTAAGACGCTGTCCTCAATTTTAATTTCCATATCAGGGTGAAATGTACGAGTTAGTTCACCTTTTGGTCCCTTTACTGTCACTGTGTTATCGTTGTTTGTCACAGTAACTCCTGAAGGGATCTCGATTAGTTTTTTACCTATACGAGACATACCAAGCACCTCCATTCATCTTAAACTTTTTTTACCATACGTAAGCAAGTACTTCTCCACCAGCTTGTTTAGCACGGGCTTCTTTGTCCGATAAAACACCTTGTGATGTAGAAATAATTGCGATTCCAAGTCCGTTAAGTACACGTGGTACTTCATTTGATTTCGCATATACACGTAAACCAGGTTTACTGATTCTTTTAAGACCAGTGATAACACGTTCGTTGTTTTGGCCATATTTAAGGAACATACGGATAATTCCTTGTTTGCTGTCTTCTACATATTCAACGTCACGGATAAAACCTTCACGCTTTAAGATTTCAGCAATTTCTCTTTTGATTTTTGAAGCCGGTACTTCTAGCTTCTCATGACGTACCATGTTCGCATTGCGAATACGAGTCAGCAAATCTGCAATCGGATCTGTCATAACCATTATTTAATAACCTCCTTCCCATTTATGGGGATTACCAGCTGGCTTTTTTAACGCCAGGAATTTGTCCTTTATATGCAAGTTCGCGGAAACAAATACGGCAAAGTTTAAACTTGCGAATTACTGAATGTGGACGTCCACAACGTTCGCAGCGCGTATACTCTTGAACTTTAAACTTTTGTTTGCGTTGTTGTTTCGCAATCATAGACTTTTTAGCCACGATTTCGCCTCCCTTTCATTGATTATTTCTGGAACGGCATACCTACTTGAGTTAATAACTCACGTGCTTCTTCGTCCGTATTGGCAGTCGTAACGATAACGATATCCATACCGCGGACTTTTGTTACTTTATCGTAATCAATTTCTGGGAAGATTAACTGTTCTTTAATACCAAGCGTGTAGTTTCCACGACCGTCGAAAGATTTCTTAGAAATCCCGCGGAAGTCACGTACACGTGGTAAAGATACAGAAATAAGTTTATCAAGGAAATCGTACATGCGCTCTCCGCGAAGTGTTACTTTCGCACCGATTGGCATTCCTTCACGTAGACGGAATCCAGCAATAGATTTCTTCGCACGAGTAACGACAGGTTTTTGACCAGCGATAAACGTTAATTCTTCAACAGCAGTATCGATTGCTTTAGCGTTTTGAACGGCGTCACCAACACCCATGTTGATCACGATTTTTTCGATTTTTGGCACTTGCATTACTGATTTGTATTCAAACTTAGAAACTAATGCAGGTGTAATTTCTTTTACATACTTTTCTTTAAGGCGGTTCATGAGAAAGACCTCCCTTCCTTATTTACTATTTATCTAGAACTTGCCCAGATTTTTTCGCTACACGGACTTTCTTTCCGTCCTCAACTTTATACCCAACACGTGTCACTTCACCCGTTTTAGGATCAAGCGGCATTACGTTTGATACGTGGATCGGCGCTTCTTGTTCAGAAATTCCGCCCTGAGGGTTAGCTTGGGTTGGTTTAGAGTGTTTTTTCACAAGGTTAATACCTTCTACTAAAACACGGTCATTCTTAGGGAAAGCAGCAAGGATGACTCCTTGTTTACCTTTATCTTTACCAGAGATAACCACTACTTTATCGCCCTTTTTAACATGCATTTAATCGCACCTCCTTGAGTCGCGGATTGTATTCATTAAAGTACTTCTGGTGCTAGAGAAACAATTTTCATATAGTTGTTTTCACGAAGTTCACGTGCTACTGGTCCGAAGATACGAGTTCCACGTGGGCTCTTGTCGTCACGGATAATGACACATGCATTTTCATCGAAGCTGATGTAAGATCCATCGTTTCTGCGAGCTCCGCTCTTTGTACGAACGATAACTGCTTTCACAACTTCACCTTTTTTGACAACGCCTCCTGGTGTTGCTTGTTTAACCGTACAAACAATGACATCACCGATGTTAGCCGTCTTACGTCCAGAGCCACCAAGAACTTTAATCGTTAGTACTTCGCGTGCGCCAGAGTTGTCAGCTACTTTTAAACGAGTCTCCTGTTGAATCATTAATGTTACCTCCTTTCGGAAAAAGAAATCCGAACTTTATTAGATAATAACGGCTTCTTCGACAACTTCAACTAGACGAAAGCGTTTAGTCGCAGATAAAGGACGAGTTTCCATGACCTTTACGATGTCTCCGATTTTTGCTTGGTTGTTTTCATCATGTGCTTTGAACTTTTTAGAGTATCTTACACGTTTGCCATAAAGTGAATGCTTTTTGTATGTTTCAACTACAACAGTGATGGTTTTATCCATTTTGTCAGAAACAACACGACCTTGATACACTTTACGTTGGTTACGTTCGCTCATGTTTGCGGGGCCTCCCCTCTAATTATTATTTATTAGCAGCGATTTCTCTTTGACGAATCACAGTTTTCATGCGTGCGATTGATTTACGCACTTCACGAATGCGAGCAGTGTTTTCAAGCTGCCCAGTCGCTAATTGGAAACGAAGATTGAAAAGTTCTTCTTTAAGAGACTTTACTTTTTGTTCAATTTCAGCAGTGGTAAGGTCACGAATTTCATTAGCTTTCATTTGATTCACCACCAATTTCTTCACGTTTTACGAACTTCGTTTTAATTGGCAATTTGTGAGATGCAAGACGAAGAGCTTCACGAGCAACTTCTTCAGACACACCAGAAATTTCAAATAAAACTTTGCCTGGTTTTACTACAGCCACCCATCCTTCTGGAGCACCTTTACCGGAACCCATGCGGACCTCTAGAGGTTTAGCTGTGTATGGCTTAGAAGGGAAAATTTTAATCCAAACTTTACCGCCACGTTTCATGTAACGAGTCATAGCAATACGAGCAGCTTCGATTTGACGGTTCGTGATCCAAGAAGCTTCTTGAGCTTGGATACCGTACTCACCGAAATGTACTTCAGTACCACCTTTTGCACGTCCACGCATTTTTCCACGATGTTCTCTGCGATACTTCACGCGTTTTGGCAATAACATATTATTTTCCTCCTTCCGCAGTATTCTTCTTAGTTGGAAGGACTTCTCCACGATAGATCCATACTTTTACGCCAAGCTTACCATAAGTAGTGTCAGCTTCAGCAGTAGCATAGTCGATGTCAGCACGAAGTGTGTGCAACGGAACAGTACCTTCACTGTAATATTCAGAACGAGCAATATCTGCACCGCCAAGACGACCAGAAACCATTGTTTTGATTCCTTGTGCTCCAGCACGCATTGTGCGTTGGATTGTTTGTTTTTGTGCACGACGGAATGAAATACGATTTTCAAGTTGACGAGCGATGTTTTCAGCAACTAGCTGAGCATCAAGATCTGCTCTTTTGATTTCAAGGATGTTGATGTGTACACGTTTGCCAGTTAGGCTGTTAAGAGCTTTACGAAGTGCTTCAACTTCAGATCCGCCTTTACCAATTACCATACCTGGTTTAGCCGTGTGGATTGTGATATTTACGCGGTTTGCAGCACGTTCGATTTCTACTTTAGAAACAGACGCGTCAGACAAACGCTTGCTGATGAATTCACGGATTTTCAAGTCTTCATGTAAGAAGTCAGCGTAATCTTTTCCTGCGAACCATTTAGATTCCCAATCACGAATGACGCCAATACGAAGACCTACTGGATTTACCTTTTGACCCACGGATTATCCCTCCTTCTTTTCTGATACAACGATTGTAATGTGGCTAGTACGTTTGTTAATTGCGCTCGCACGACCCATAGCACGTGGACGGAATCTCTTAAGTGTTGGACCTTCGTCAACGAATGCTTGAGTAATCACTAGGCTGTTAGCGTCCAACTCGTAGTTGTGCTCAGCGTTTGCGATAGCAGATTTTAATACTTTTTCAATAATTGGTGAAGCAGCCTTAGGTGTAAGGTTTAAGATAGAAACTGCTTCTCCTACTTGCTTACCTCGGATCAGGTCCATTACTAGACGTGCTTTACGAGGAGCAATACGGACTGTTCTTGCGACAGCTTTAGCTTGCATTTAAAAGCCTCCTCTCATTAGCGTCTTGTTTTTTTATCGTCACTAGCATGACCTTTGTAAGTACGGCTTGGTGCGAATTCGCCCAATTTGTGACCTACCATATCTTCAGAAATGAAAACAGGTACATGTTTGCGTCCGTCATAGACAGCGATTGTGTGACCGATGAATTGTGGGAAAATTGTAGAACGACGAGACCAAGTTTTTACGACTTGCTTTTTGTCAGTTTCATTCAATTTCTCGACTTTAGCCATCAAATGATCATCAACAAATGGTCCTTTTTTTAAGCTGCGAGCCATTGTGGAACCTCCCTTCGTGATTGAACTACGGTCCTAAATGAACCGTAGACAACCCCGTTACTTGTTTTTACGACGACGTACAATGAATTTATCAGACTTGTTGGTTTTCTTACGAGTCTTGAATCCAAGAGTCGGTTTACCCCATGGAGACATTGGTGATTTACGTCCGATTGGAGCACGTCCTTCACCACCACCGTGTGGGTGATCGTTAGGGTTCATTACAGAACCACGAACTGTTGGGCGTACGCCTTTCCAGCGTGAACGTCCAGCTTTACCGATGTTAATTAATTCGTGTTGCTCGTTTCCAACTTGACCGATAGTCGCACGGCAAGCAGAAAGAATCATACGAACTTCTCCTGAGTTCAAACGTACAAGAACGTATTTACCTTCTTTACCAAGAACTTGAGCAGAAGTACCAGCAGAACGAACTAATTGTCCACCTTTACCTGGTTTTAATTCAATGTTATGCACAACTGTACCAACTGGGATGTTGATAAGTGGAAGAGCATTACCTGGTTTGATGTCAGATTCTGGTCCAGAAGTAACTTCAGTACCAACTTGGATTCCTTTCGGAGCAAGAATGTAACGTTTCTCACCATCTGCATAGTTTACAAGAGCGATGTTCGCTGAACGGTTTGGATCATACTCGATTGTAGCAACGCGTCCAGGTATACCGTCTTTATCACGTTTAAAGTCGATGATACGGTATTGACGTTTATGACCGCCACCTTGATGACGAACAGTCATTCTACCTTGGTTGTTACGTCCGCCTTTTCTGTGAAGCGGCGCAAGCAACGATTTTTCTGGTTTGTCAGTCGTGATTTCAGCAAAATCTGAAGTAGTCATGCCACGACGACCATTACTGGTTGGTTTATACTTTTTAATCGCCATTTTGAATTTCCCTCCTTCTTTTTAAGATTTACGCTTCAAAAATTTCGATTTCTTTGCTGTCAGCTGTTAATTTCACGATCGCTTTTCTGCGACGGCTAGTCATACCAGTGTAGCGTCCAACGCGTTTAGATTTCCCTTTGTAATTTTGAACGTTGACTTTCTCAACTTTCACTCCAAAGATTTCTTCAACAGCGTCTTTCACTTCTGTTTTGTTAGCTCTGACATCAACTTCGAACGTGTACTTCTTCTCTGTCATTAGATCAGCAGAACGTTCAGTAATGATAGGGCGCTTTAGAACATCACGAGGATCTTTCATTATGCAAGTCCCTCCTCTACTTTTTCAACCGCTGCTTTAGTGATCAGAAGTTTCTCGTGGTTGACAACGTCAAGAACGTTGATACCGTTAGCTTCAACAACTGTTACTCCAGGGATGTTACGAGCAGATAAAGCAACTGTTTCGTTTGCATCCGCAGTGACGATCAACGCTTTCTTCTCGACAGATAATCCTTTAAGGATGCCTGCGAATTCTTTCGTTTTCACTGCATCAAGAGTCAGATCTTCAAGAACGATGATGTTGTTGTCGATTACTTTAGAAGACAATACTGACTTGATAGCCAAGCGGCGAACTTTTTTAGGTAATTTATAAGAATAGCTGCGTGGTGTTGGACCGAATACGATACCGCCTCCGCGCCATTGTGGTGAACGGATAGAACCTTGACGAGCACGACCAGTACCCTTCTGTCTCCAAGGCTTACGACCTCCGCCACGTACTTCAGAACGAGTTTTTACTTTGTGAGTTCCTTGACGTAAGGAAGCTCTTTGCATAAGAATAGCATCGAATACTACGCTTTCGTTTGGCTCGATTCCAAACACAGAAGCGTTTAATTCGATTTCACCGTTAGTAGAACCGTTTTGGTTAAATAATGCTACTTTTGGCATGACTTGTTTCCTCCTTTCCTAAGAGAGTTATTTAGATTTAACTGCACTCTTTACAGTTACTAGAGATTTTTTAGCTCCTGGTACATTTCCTTTGATCAATAGAAGATTGCGTTCTGCATCAACTTTAACGATCTCAAGGTTTTGGACAGTGATTTGCTCTCCGCCCATACGACCTGGAAGAAGTTTACCTTTGAATACTCGGTTTGGATCAACAGGTCCCATTGAACCAGGACGACGGTGGTAACGTGAACCGTGAGTCATTGGTCCGCGTGATTGTCCGTGGCGCTTGATAGCCCCTTGGAATCCTTTACCTTTTGATGTTCCTGTTACATCTACGATATCTCCATTTGCGAAAATATCAACTTTGACTTCCTGACCAACTTCATACGCATCTAACTCCGCACCGCGTAATTCTTTTACGAAGCGCTTAGGAGCAGTTTCCGCTTTAGCAACGTGGCCCTTCTCTGGTTTGTTAGAAAGCTTTTCACGTTTGTCGTCAAAACCGATTTGGATTGCTTCATAGCCATCCGTGTCAGCAGTCTTCTTTTGAAGAACAACGTTAGCAGCAGCCTCAACAACAGTTACAGGGATAAGATCACCGTTTTCTGCGAATACTTGCGTCATACCAATTTTTCTACCTAAGATTCCTTTGGTCATTAGTCACACCTCCTATAATATGTGTTTTCTATTTGAATTAAAGTTTGATTTCGATATCTACACCAGATGGTAAATCTAAACGCATAAGTGCATCAACTGTTTGTGGAGTTGGATTCACGATGTCGATTAGACGTTTGTGAGTACGCATCTCAAATTGCTCACGAGAATCTTTGTACTTATGCACCGCACGAAGGATTGTGTAAACTGATTTTTCAGTTGGAAGCGGGATTGGACCAGATACACTAGCACCAGAACGCTTAGCCGTTTCAACAATCTTCTCAGCAGATTGATCAAGAATTCTATGATCATATGCTTTTAAACGAATACGAATTTTTTGTTTTGCCATTATTTTCCCTCCTTTTCGCCTACTTACGTTAGACAGTTCTCCGTGAGAAAAACCTGATCACCTTGCCATGGCAAAGCGGCCGGGTGTGTCAGCAACCTCTCACTTCATCGCAGTCAAAGACCAACATGCACTATTGTACCAAATTGGCCTGCGTGTTGCAATAATAAATCGGATAAATTTATGATTTGCACACTTTTCATATTATACAGGGGTTCAGCCTATAAATCAAGCTTTCCCTGAAGATGATGTACAGCCGTCTTTTTTATGGTACGAATAAATTCTTCTGGTTCTTCTAGATGCGGGGAATGTGCAGATTCTTTAAAGGTGAACCATTCTTTGACTGGTGCTGTTAATTGCTCAACATAAGGTTTTGATACAGCAGCTGGTGTAATCATGTCATATTCACCAATGATAAAGTAACAAGGTATTAATATAGTAGAAACTCGGTATTCAATGCTCTCATTCATCAATTCATCCCATAGCATGTCCTGACTAAGCTTCTGTCCTTTAAGGAAATTCCACTTATCTTTGAGCTGATATTCCTTACTAAAAAGAAACCCGCGTAGCATTTGAATCAGCGGCTTCCACCTATGTGTGAGACCTACGCTTCCGAGCTCTTTATATAGAGAGAACAGAGCATGAGCTGATATTCGTTTCCACGGAGGAGGCGTCAGTAATCGCAGGCACCAAGTAAACAACCGATTTCGTTCGCATTTCTCTAAAAGAAGCTTGTATGACACAATATCTTCTTTTATTACATCTACTACCTGACTAATTCCATAATAAGCGTGATATAGATCTGGGCGCTTATGTACTGCTTGTATGGCGATTAATGACCCCCATGAATATCCGGCGATGTACAATTTTGATTGACCTAGATATGAAAGGACTTTCTCTGTCAGTTCAATCGTATCTTCAATAAATTGCTGAATGGTCATGGAAGTATTGGGGAGGTTCTTCTGATAGGAAAGTCCCGCGCCTCGCTGATCCCAATGAACAACTGTAAAATCTCGATTAAGTTCCTCATGAAATGAGTCGATATAGCTGATTTGAGCGGAGCCGGGCCCACCGTGTAAAAATAATAGAACAGGCTTCGCTTCACTTGTGTGATCTTCTTTGATCATAATCCATTGGTCAACCCCGCCGATTAACCATTTCTTCAAATATGTCTTCGCCATTCCAGTGATCCTCTCGGTTCCATTTAGATTCTATAGCTTATAGTAGCCGTTCTGATCTGGAAAAGCAAAAAAAGAGACCCTTTTGCAAGGAGTCTCTTTTATATGTTTATTACTTAATGATATTTGAAACGACGCCAGAACCTACAGTACGTCCACCCTCACGGATAGAGAAACGAGTTCCTTCTTCGATAGCGATAGTAGAGATAAGTTCAACTTCCATCTCAGTGTTATCGCCAGGCATAACCATTTCAGTACCTTCTGGAAGATGTACGATACCAGTTACGTCAGTTGTACGGAAGTAGAACTGCGGACGGTAGTTAGCGAAGAATGGAGTGTGACGTCCACCCTCTTCTTTAGAAAGTACATAAACTTCAGCTTTGAAACGGCTATGTGGAGTGATTGTACCTGGTTTAGCAAGTACTTGACCACGTTGGATATCTTCACGAGATACACCACGAAGTAGTGCACCGATGTTGTCACCAGCTTCAGCATAGTCAAGAAGTTTACGGAACATTTCAACACCTGTAACAGTTGTTTTACCATTGTCTTCTTGAAGACCGATGATTTCAACTTCGTCACCGACTTTAACTTGTCCACGCTCAACACGACCAGTAGCAACAGTTCCACGACCAGTGATTGAGAATACATCCTCAACTGGCATCATGAATGGCTTCTCAATGTCACGTTCTGGAGTTGGGATGTACTCATCAACCGCATCCATAAGTTCAAAGATTTTTGCTTCGTAATCAGCATCTCCTTCAAGAGCTTTAAGAGCAGAACCTTTGATAACTGGAACATCATCACCAGGGAAGTCATAGTCAGAAAGAAGGTCACGAACTTCCATTTCAACAAGTTCAAGTAACTCTTCATCGTCAACCATGTCACATTTGTTAAGGAATACTACGATGTATGGTACACCTACGTTACGAGAAAGTAGGATGTGCTCACGTGTTTGTGGCATTGGACCATCAGCAGCAGATACTACTAAGATCGCGCCGTCCATTTGAGCAGCACCAGTGATCATGTTTTTAACGTAGTCAGCGTGTCCTGGGCAGTCTACGTGTGCATAGTGACGAGTGTCTGTTTCATACTCGACGTGTGAAGTTGAGATTGTGATTCCACGCTCGCGCTCTTCTGGAGCACCATCGATTTGGTCATATCCCATAGCTGATCCTTTACCAGACTTCTTATGAAGAACTGTTGAGATAGCAGCAGTTAGAGTTGTTTTACCATGGTCAACGTGTCCAATTGTACCAATGTTAGCATGCGATTTGGAACGGTCGAATTTTTCTTTAGCCATTCTAAAAATCCTCCTTAAAGGTTCATTGTATTTGGTATAGAGTGATAGAAAGTGAAGAGTTACCTCTCACTTTCTGATCTTCAATAGTAGTTATACTTTAGTTTAAAGGCAAAATCAATTATTCACCTTTATTTTTTTTGATGATTTCTTCACTGATGCTCTTAGGCACTTCTTCGTAGTGATCCATGTGCATAGTGAAAGTACCGCGTCCTTGTGTGTTAGAACGGAGTGAAGTTGCATATCCGAACATTTCAGAAAGTGGAACCATTGCGCGAACAACTTGAGCGTTACCGCGAGCTTCCATACCTTCTACACGTCCACGACGAGATGTGATATCACCCATGATGTCTCCCATGTATTCTTCAGGGATAACGACTTCCACTTTCATCATTGGCTCAAGTAGAACTGGGTTACATTTGCTGACAGCATTTTTCAACGCCATAGATGCAGCAATTTTAAACGCCATTTCGTTCGAGTCAACATCGTGGTATGATCCATCAAATAATTTAGCTTTGATGTCGATTAATGGGAATCCAGCTAATACACCATTTTCAAGTGAATCTTCAAGACCTGCTTGAATAGCTGGAATGTATTCACGAGGAACAACCCCACCAACGATTGCATTTTGGAATTCGAAGCCTGCGCCTTCTTCGTTTGGTTCGAATTCGATCCAAACGTGTCCGAACTGACCACGTCCACCAGACTGACGTACGAATTTACCTTCAACTTTTGCACCAGAACGGAATGTTTCACGGTACGCAACTTGAGGAGCACCTACGTTAGCTTCAACCTTGAACTCACGCTTCATACGGTCAACAATGATATCAAGGTGAAGCTCACCCATACCAGAGATGATCGTTTGACCAGTTTCAGGGTTTGTTTGTGTACGGAATGTTGGATCCTCTTCAGCTAGTTTAGCTAAAGCGATACCCATTTTATCTTGGTCAGCTTTTGATTTAGGCTCGATTGCTACATCGATAACTGGCTCTGGGAATTCCATAGACTCAAGGATAACAGTATCTTTCTCGTCACAAAGAGTGTCACCAGTAGATGTATCTTTAAGACCAACAGCTGCTGCGATATCTCCTGCATATACAGTAGAGATTTCTTCACGGCTGTTTGCGTGCATTTGAAGGATACGTCCAACACGCTCACGCTTGTTCTTAGAAGAGTTCTTCACGTATGAACCTGAAGCAAGTGTTCCAGAGTATACGCGGAAGAAAGTAAGTTTCCCAACATAAGGGTCAGTCATAACTTTAAATGCAAGAGCTGCGAATGGTGCGTCATCAGTAGACTCACGAACAACCTCTTCATTTGAATCTGGCAGGATACCTTTGATTGCAGCAACATCAGTTGGTGCAGGAAGGTAATCAAGCACAGCATCAAGTACAAGCTGAACACCTTTGTTTTTGAAAGCAGATCCAACAAGAACTGGGTAGAATTCAACATTCAACGTTCCTTTACGGATTGCAGCTTTCAATTCAGGAATTGTAATTTCTTCACCCTCAAGGTATTTTTCCATAAGCTCTTCATCAAGCTCAGCGACAGCTTCAATAAGGCTGTTGCGAAGCTCTTCAGCTTTGTCTTTATACTCAGCAGGGATTTCTTGTGCATCAGAGCGAGTTCCAAGGTCATCTTCGTAGAAGTATGCTACGTTATCTACAAGGTCGATGATTCCTTCGAATTGATCTTCAGCGCCGATCGGCAATTGAATTGCATGAGCGTTCGCTTGAAGACGATCTCTTAATGTGCCTACAGAGTAAAGGAAGTCCGCACCGGTTTTATCCATTTTGTTAACGAATACGATACGAGGTACTCCGTAAGTTGTTGCTTGGCGCCAAACTGTTTCAGTTTGTGGCTCTACACCTGATTGTGCATCAAGAACTGCTACCGCACCATCAAGTACACGTAAAGAACGTTCAACTTCAACAGTGAAGTCTACGTGTCCTGGTGTATCGATGATGTTTACACGGTAACCTTTCCATTGTGCTGTAGTAGCAGCAGAAGTGATTGTAATACCACGTTCTTGCTCCTGCTCCATCCAGTCCATTTGGGAAGCTCCTTCGTGAGTTTCACCAATTTTATGGATACGACCAGTGTAGTATAAGATACGCTCAGTCGTTGTCGTTTTACCAGCATCGATGTGAGCCATGATACCAATATTACGAGTTTTGTCTAAGGAGAACTCTCTTGCCATTGGGTAATTTCTCCTTCCTTATTAGGGAATAGTTTTTTTAGTTTGGTATAAATCCTACCAGCGGTAGTGAGCGAATGCTTTGTTCGCTTCTGCCATTTTGTGTGTATCTTCACGTTTCTTAACAGCAGCACCAGTGTTGTTAGCTGCGTCAAGGATTTCGTTAGCAAGACGCTCTTCCATCGTTTTTTCTCCACGAAGACGAGCGTAGTTTACTAACCAGCGAAGACCTAAAGTAGTACGACGGTCTGGGCGAACTTCTACAGGAACTTGGTAGTTAGCTCCACCTACACGACGTGCTTTAACTTCAAGAACTGGCATGATGTTTTTCAAGGCTTGTTCGAAAACCTCCATCGCTTCATTACCAGTACGTTCTTTGATGATATCAAATGACTTGTAGAGAATTGTTTGTGACTTTCCTCTTTTACCGTCGATCATCATTTTGTTGATCAAACGAGATACAAGTTTAGAATTGTAAATTGGATCTGGCAATACGTCTCTTTTTGCTACAGGACCTTTACGTGGCATCTGATAGCCTCCCTTCTCATTTAAAAGGATTTCTATCTGTCTCTCATCTCAATATCATTGTCAGTTGCCTGACTCCACTGATTTGATATCAACTTCTAAAAACCCTTATGTTTGTTTGTATTATTTACTTTGTTTAGGGCGTTTTGTTCCGTATTTAGAACGTCCTTGCATACGACCGTCAACTCCGGCAGTATCAAGCGCACCACGAACGATGTGGTAACGTACACCCGGTAAGTCTTTTACACGTCCGCCACGGATAAGTACTACACTGTGCTCTTGTAGATTATGTCCGATACCAGGAATGTAAGCTGTTACCTCAATCAGGTTAGACAAACGTACACGAGCATATTTACGTAGTGCTGAGTTTGGTTTTTTCGGTGTCATTGTGCCGACACGAGTACAAACCCCGCGCTTCTGTGGAGATGTTACGTTAGTGTGCTCTTTTTTGAAACTGTTGTATCCTTTGTTAAGTGCAGGAGACTTTGAGTTTTCAACTTTACTCACGCGTCCTTTGCGTATTAGCTGATTAATTGTAGGCATGTTGTTATTCCTCCCTTCGTTGCTTTTTTTATAACCCACATACCCAGGTGGTTCATTAAAAGGCAAAAAACAATGCTTTTGCATTTACACATGCAAAAACAAAACAAGTACGCTATAACATAATGGCAACAGCTGCTGCCCCAACTTCAATTCCGCAGGCTTTGCCGAGCTTTTTCATGGAATCTACCACTAAAATGTCTACACCCTTCTCTTGCGCTAGTTTTGTTACACTAGCTGTTAAAGCAGGATCAGCATCTTTCGCTACGACGATTTCCTTTACTGAATCTCGTTTCAGAGCTTTTACTGTTTGCTTCGTACCAATAATAATGGATTGAGCCTGTGATACTTTATCATAAGACATCGAATATCCTCCAAAGTAACAGGTTTTATTTTGAGCACCTTGGTTATATTATCATCATGGCAGAAGGATGTCAATATCATATGACAGATTATCTTGACATCCTTCACCATTTTTTGATGATTTTATAGGAATCTCACGAGAAAGATTACTCTACAGGCACCATATCGTCAGACGGTTGCACTTGTGAAACCGGCTTAACTTTACGGTAGTTTGGCATTCCTGTTCCAGCTGGAACAAGTTTACCGATGATAACATTCTCTTTCAAGCCAAGCAGTTCATCACGTTTTCCTTTGATCGCCGCATCTGTTAGGACACGAGTCGTTTCTTGGAAGGATGCTGCAGACAAGAATGAGTCTGTTTCAAGCGATGCTTTTGTAATACCAAGAAGAACTGGGCGGCCTGTTGCAGGGCGCTTGCCTTCGAATAGTACTTTTTTGTTCGCTTCAGTGAATTGATGTACATCAAGAAGTGTGCCTGGTAATACATCTGTATCCCCTGCATCAGCGACACGCACTTTACGAAGCATTTGGCGAACCATTACCTCAACGTGCTTATCTCCGATTTCTACCCCTTGCATACGGTATACTTTTTGTACTTCATGAAGCAGATATTCTTGAACAGCTGTCATGTCAGTCACTTTAAGAAGTTCTTTCGGATCGATCGAACCTTCTGTCAGTACTTGACCACGAGTAACTTTGTCACCTTCAACAACTTTCAGACGTGCATTGTAAGGAGCTGTGTAAGAGCGAGTTTCAACGTCGCCTTGAACCACAATTTCCTGCTGCTTGTCACGAACATCGTTAATTTCAGCAACGACACCATCAATTTCAGAAATCGTCGCTTGCCCTTTCGGATTACGCGCTTCAAATAGCTCTTGGATACGAGGTAAACCTTGTGTGATATCGTCTCCTGCTACCCCACCGGTGTGGAACGTACGCATTGTAAGCTGTGTTCCTGGCTCACCGATTGATTGAGCAGCGATGATTCCAACTGCTTCACCGACTTCAACGTCAGTACCAGTTGCAAGGTTACGGCCGTAGCATCGTTTACATACACCATGAGGCGTGTTACATGTAAATGCAGAACGGATCCATACTTCCTCAATTCCTGCTTCAACTACTTCAAGTGCTTTATCTTCATCAATTAGTTCGTTTTCGCCAACAATGACTTCGCCCGTTTCAGGATGAACAATTGGTTTTCTTGCAAAACGTCCAATTAGACGTTCTTCAAGTTTCTCAATAATTTCATTTCCTTCTCTAATGGACTTTGCCAAGATACCACGGTCTGTACCGCAATCTGTTTCACGGATGATAACATCCTGTGCAACGTCGACGAGACGACGCGTGAGGTAACCTGAGTCAGCTGTTTTAAGGGCTGTATCGGCAAGACCTTTACGCGCTCCGTGAGTGGAAATAAAGTATTCCAATACGGTTAAACCTTCACGGAAACTAGATTTGATCGGAAGTTCAATGATACGTCCAGCCGGGTTGGCCATCAGACCACGCATACCAGCCAGCTGAGTGAAGTTAGATGCGTTACCACGCGCCCCAGAGTCACTCATCATGTAGATTGGGTTGACTTCATCAAGGGACTTCATCAGTTTACCTTGGATGACATCTTTAGAAGAACTCCAGATCGAAATGACTCTCTCGTAACGCTCTTCTTCAGTAATCAAACCACGTCTGAATTGCTTCATGACGTTATCTACTTTTGCTTGCGCTTCTTCGAGGATCTTCTGTTTATCATCTAATACGACGATATCAGACACCCCAACCGTAATACCCGCTTTAGTAGAGTATTTGAAACCAAGATTTTTCATGCGGTCAAGCATTTTAGATGTCTCAGTGATATGGAATCTCTTAAAGATTTCCGCAATGATTTTACCTAAAATACCTTTTTTGAACGGCGCATTGATTTCTTGTTTCTCAATCGCAGCTTTGACATCTTCACCTTTTTCAAGGAAGAAGCGGTCAGGCGTTTTTTCTTCAATATTGCTCTTTGTCGGCTCATTCATGTAAGGGAATGATTCCGGTAAGATTTCGTTAAAGATTAGTTTTCCAACTGTTGTAATCAACAATTTAGAACGCTGTTCATCAGTGAATGTCACATTCTTCAACGAGTTAGCTGCAACAGCTACACGTGTATGAAGATGCACATACCCATTTTGATAAGCTAGAAGGGCTTCGTTCGTATCTTTGAAGATCATACCTTCTCCGATAGCACCTTTACGCTCAAGTGTAAGGTAGTAGTTACCAAGCACCATATCCTGAGATGGCGTAACAACAGGTTTTCCATCTTTCGGGTTCAAAATGTTTTGAGCAGCAAGCATTAAGATACGAGCTTCAGCTTGAGCCTCAGCAGATAATGGTACGTGAACCGCCATTTGGTCACCGTCAAAGTCAGCGTTGTAGGCTGTACATACAAGTGGATGCAGACGAATTGCGCGTCCTTCCACAAGTGTAGGTTCAAACGCTTGAATACCAAGTCTGTGAAGAGTCGGTGCACGGTTTAGTAAGACTGGATGCTCACGAATCACTGATTCTAAAACATCCCATACTTCCGGCTGCACGCGCTCAATTTTACGCTTCGCACTCTTGATGTTGTGAGCTAAACCTTTTTCAACAAGCTCCTTCATCACGAATGGTTTGAATAATTCAAGAGCCATTTCTTTCGGAAGTCCACACTGATACATTTTCAAATGTGGTCCTACGACGATAACGGAACGTCCAGAATAGTCAACACGTTTACCAAGCAAGTTTTGACGGAAACGTCCTTGTTTCCCTTTCAGCATATGAGAAAGAGATTTCAATGGTCTGTTTCCTGGTCCTGTTACTGGTCGGCCTCTACGTCCATTATCAATCAAGGCATCGACAGCTTCTTGAAGCATACGCTTCTCGTTCTGAACGATGATGCTTGGCGCGCCAAGATCTAATAAACGTTTCAGACGATTGTTACGGTTGATGACACGACGATAAAGGTCGTTTAAGTCAGAAGTAGCAAAACGTCCACCATCAAGCTGAACCATTGGACGTAATTCTGGCGGAATAACCGGAAGTACATCAAGAATCATCCATGATGGTTTGTTTCCTGAGTTACGGAAGGCTTCTAGCACTTCAAGGCGTTTAATCGCACGAGTACGACGCTGTCCTTGAGCAGTTTTCAGCTCTTCTTTCAGTGCATCTACTTCTTTTACAAGATCGATATCTTGAAGAAGTTTATTGATTGCTTCTGCACCCATAGCTGCTTGGAATGTATTACCGTATTTATCTAAATAAGCACGGAATTCCTTCTCAGAAAGAAGTTGTTTCTTCTCAAGCGGTGTGTTGCCAGGATCTGTCACGACGTATGAAGCGAAGTAAATCACTTCTTCTAACGCACGTGGTGACATATCAAGAACAAGACCCATACGGCTTGGGATACCTTTGAAATACCAAATGTGGGAAACTGGGGCAGCCAGTTCGATATGCCCCATTCTCTCACGACGGACTTTTGCCCGTGTTACTTCTACACCACAACGGTCACATACAACACCCTTATAACGAACGCGTTTATACTTTCCACAATGACATTCCCAGTCTTTTTGTGGTCCGAAGATACGTTCACAAAAGAGACCATCTTTTTCAGGTTTCAGTGTACGATAGTTAATCGTTTCAGGCTTTTTCACTTCACCAAAAGACCAAGAACGGATTTTATCAGGTGATGCGAGACCGATGTTCATATACTCAAAATTGTTCACATCTAGCAAGGGGCCTACCTCCCTTTTAATCTTCGGGTTATACCCTAGTCACTTGCTCTAATCGTTTCTGCTATTCTTTTGTGACTGCGTCACGTTCAAGATCGACAGGTGCGAGGTCTGCAGCATCTTCGTCATTAGATAACGCTAATCCGTCTGCTTTCTTCGTTTCCTCATCGTCTTCTAAATCTCTCATTTCTATCTCTTCTTCATCGCCAGATAGGATTTTGACATCCATACCTAAACTTTGAAGTTCTTTAATTAACACTTTGAATGATTCAGGGACACCTGGTTCAGGGACGTTATCCCCTTTGACGATGGCTTCGTATGTTTTCACACGACCCACAACGTCATCCGATTTAACTGTTAAGATCTCTTGAAGTGTGTATGCTGCACCGTAAGCTTCAAGTGCCCATACTTCCATCTCTCCGAAACGCTGACCACCAAACTGTGCTTTACCGCCAAGTGGCTGCTGCGTAACAAGTGAGTATGGTCCAGTTGAACGAGCGTGAAGTTTGTCGTCAACCATGTGAGCCAGTTTGATCATGTACATGATTCCGACTGATACACGGTTATCGAATGGTTCACCAGTTCGACCATCATAAAGGACTGTTTTCGCATCACGGGACATACCTGCTTCTTCAAGCGTTTCCCAAACATCTTCCTCACGCGCACCATCAAATACTGGTGACGCAATGTGGATGCCAAGGTAACGTGCAGCCATACCCATATGAAGCTCAAGTACCTGACCGATGTTCATACGAGATGGTACCCCTAGAGGGTTTAACATGATATCAATCGGTGTTCCATCTGGAAGATACGGCATATCTTCTTCTGGAAGGATTTTAGAGATAACCCCTTTGTTACCATGTCGTCCAGCCATTTTGTCACCTTCAGAAATTTTACGCTTCTGAACGATGTATACGCGGACTAATTGGTTAACACCTGGAGGTAATTCATCTCCATCTTCACGGTTAAAGACTTTGACATCGTGGATAATTCCGCCGCCGCCGTGTGGAACACGTAGAGATGTATCACGTACTTCACGAGCCTTTTCACCGAAGATTGCATGTAATAGACGTTCTTCAGCTGTTAGTTCTGTTACACCTTTAGGCGTTACTTTCCCTACAAGAAGGTCTCCGTCTTTTACTTCTGCACCGATACGGATGATTCCACGCTCGTCAAGGTTGCGCAAAGCATCTTCCCCAACGTTTGGAATATCACGAGTGATTTCTTCCGGTCCAAGCTTTGTATCACGAGCTTCTGATTCATATTCTTCAATATGGATAGACGTGTAGACGTCATCTTTTACAAGGCGCTCACTCATGATGATCGCATCCTCGTAGTTATAACCGTCCCAAGTCATGAAGCCGACCATGACGTTACGTCCTAGAGCCAATTCACCTTTTTCCATTGAAGGACCGTCTGCAAGGATTTCTCCTTTTACGACTTCATCTCCAACACTTACGATTGGACGCTGGTTGTAGCAAGTCCCTTGGTTAGAGCGGACAAATTTCAGCAAGCTGTATTTGTCTAGGTTTCCTTTGACTTGTTGTCCGTCGACATCTTCATAGCGGCGAACCCAAATATTTTTAGCTTCAACACGTTCTACAACACCTGGGTAACGGCAGATGACAGCAGCACCAGAGTCTTTACCTGATACATACTCCATACCTGTACCAACAATCGGTGATTCCGGCTGCATCAAAGGCACAGCCTGACGTTGCATGTTTGCTCCCATTAGAGCACGGTTAGAGTCATCGTTTTCTAGGAATGGGATACATGCTGTCGCTGCAGAAACAACCTGCTTTGGCGAAACGTCCATGTAGTCAACGCGGTTTCGAGGAACAACGGTGTTTTCTCCTCTGAAACGAGCAATGATATTATCATCGATAAACGAACCATCTTCACCTAATATAGCGTTCGCTTGTGCTACTACGTAGTTATCCTCTTCATCCGCAGTTAAGTAATCGATTCTTGGTGTCACTTTACCTGTTTCAGGATCAACCCGGCGGTAAGGTGTTTCAATAAAGCCGAAGCGATTCACTTTTGCAAATGAAGATAGAGAGTTGATCAAACCAATGTTTGGACCCTCTGGTGTTTCAATCGGACACATACGACCATAGTGAGAGTAGTGAACGTCACGAACTTCCATTCCTGCACGCTCACGTGTCAAACCACCAGGTCCAAGCGCTGACAGACGACGTTTGTGCGTCAATTCAGCAAGCGGGTTTGTTTGATCCATGAACTGAGAAAGCTGAGAGCTACCAAAGAACTCTTTGATAGAAGCGATCACAGGACGGATGTTGATCAGTTGCTGAGGTGTGATCGTGTTTGTGTCTTGGATCGACATTCTTTCACGAACAACACGCTCCATTCTGCTTAAACCAATACGGAATTGGTTTTGCAGAAGCTCACCTACAGAACGCAGGCGACGGTTACCAAGGTGATCGATATCATCTGTGTCACCTACACCATGAAGAAGGTTGAAGAAGTAACTGATCGATGCAATGATGTCAGAAGGCGTGATGTTTTTCACAGCTTCCTCTACGTATGCATTCCCGATCACGTTGATCACTTGCTCGCCTTCTTGATCAGACGGTGCATAAATCTTAATAGATTGAAGTTCTACTTCATCTTCTACTACGCCACCATTTGGATAAAGCTTTCTAAATCCGATGCCGTTTTCTAAGTATGGAAGAACTTTATCAAGAACTCTTCTGTCTAAAATTTGACCTTTTTCTGCTAGGATTTCACCTGTTTCAGGGTCAACTAACGTTTCAGCCAATTTTTGATTGAACAGTCTATTTTTAATATGAAGCTTTTTATTAATCTTGTAGCGTCCAACATTTGCTAGGTCATATCTCTTCGGATCGAAGAAGCGAGAGTCTAGCAGGCTTTTCGCATTTTCAACAGTTGGCGGCTCTCCAGGACGGAGGCGCTCGTAGATTTCGAGAAGTGCTTTATCCGCATTCTCTGTATTGTCTTTTTCCAGCGTGTTGCGTAAGTATTCATTCTCGCCAATGAGGTCAAGAATCTCTTGATCAGAGCTGAAGCCGAGAGCACGCAAAAGAACCGTAACCGGCAACTTACGTGTGCGATCGATGCGTACATAGACTACATCCTTCGCATCAGTTTCGTATTCTAACCATGCGCCACGGTTTGGAATGACAGTCGCAGTAAAACCTTTTTTACCGTTTTTGTCTACTTTACCACTGAAATATACACTTGGAGAACGTACTAACTGAGAAACGATTACACGTTCCGCACCGTTAATGATAAAAGTACCTGTGTCTGTCATGATTGGGAAATCACCCATGAACACATCTTGGTCTTTTACTTCTCCAGTTTCTTTGTTAATTAAACGAACTTTTACTCTTAGTGGAGCAGAGTAAGTTACATCACGTTCTTTTGATTCTGCTACAGGATACTTAGGATCCCCTAGGCTGTAATCAATGAATTCAAGAGAAAGGTTACCAGTAAAATCCTCAATTGGGGATATATCTTGAAACATCTCTCTAAGACCCTCATCAAGAAACCACTGATAAGAAGAGGTTTGAATTTCAATGAGATTTGGTAATTCTAACACTTCGCTTATGCGTGCGTAGCTTCTGCGCTGGCGGTGTCGTCCATACTGAACTAGTTGACCTGTCAACTGATTCACCCCTCAAATCATGCGTATTATATGTGTAAAAAGTATTTCAGCCTTTCAAATGTCAGTAAAGAAATACTTTTACAAGACAAAAGAAAAAAGGGTTTCTAAAATAAGAAAACCACATCCAAAAACAAATACCGATTTTATTAGTTTTCCCAAATATGCATAATTTATACAAAACAGTTGTTTTTTAAGCCTATTAAGCAAAATATACACATTGGCATTTTATAATGTTAACACAGCTAGGAAACTGCGTCAAACTTTTTTAGCTTTGATAATATAGTAGCCCTTTTTTTTCAATACAACTTCGACTTCTCCAAAGAGCTGTTCTAATTTCTCAATCGCAGATGGTCCGCCCTGCTTTTTCTGAATAACCACCCACAACTCACCTTCCGGCAATAAATGATCAGCACTTTTTTCAAAGATCGCATGTACAACTTTCTTCCCTGCCCGTATTGGGGGATTGGTCAGTATAGAGGCAAAAGCAGCTGATGAATGAACATTCGAGAACAAATCACTTTGATAGATGCGGACATTATCAACGCGATTATGTTTAGCGTTTTCCTTTGAAAGTTCGACTGCTCTTTCGTTCACATCAATCATATGAATGGTGCGGCTCGTCATTTCGCTTGCTAACGATAAGCCAATCGGTCCATAACCGCAACCGACATCTAAGATATCGCCATCCACATCAGGTTCTTCAAAAGCTTCAATTAAAAGCCTTGAACCAAAGTCGACTTCTTTCTTAGAAAACACTCCACTGTCACTTGTAAAAGTAAAGGTACGGTTTCTCAAGGTGAAGTCCCATGTCTGTTTATTGCTTTTCACTGATGGCTTTTCCGTATAATAGTGGTCACTCATGGTGAATGGACCTCCTCTGGATTCAATCGTTTCAGGAGAATAGAAAAGAAAAAGCCCGCCAGTAAAAGCGAGCTTTCCCAAAAGATTAGGCGAAGATTACTTAACTTCTACAGAAGCGCCAACTTCTTCAAGCTTAGCTTTAAGTTCTTCAGCTTCTTCTTTAGCAATACCTTCTTTAAGTGGTTTTGGAGTGTTGTCAACAAGTTCTTTAGCTTCTTTCAAGCCAAGACCAGTGATTTCACGAACCACTTTGATAACTTTGATTTTTTGGTCTCCAGCACCAGCAAGTACTAGATCAAAATCAGTTTTCTCTTCAGCAGCGGCACCACCAGCTGCAGCTACAGCTACAGGAGCAGCAGCAGTTACGCCAAATTCTTCTTCGATTGCTTTTACTAAGTCGTTTAACTCAAGTACAGTTGCTTCTTTAACTGAAGCAATGATTTCTTCGATATTTAAAGCCATTTGTAATTCCTCCATTTTAAGTTTTTTACGTTAAGTACGCATTAAGCGCCTTGTTCTTCTTTTTGATCTGCAACTGCTTTAGTAGCAAGAGCAAGGTTACGAACTGGAGCTTGAAGAACGCTAAGCAACATAGATAGTAAGCCTTCGCGAGACGGAAGTTCCGCAAGAGCCTTCACTTCTTCTACAGTCGCTACGTTTCCTTCGATGACACCAGCTTTGATTTCTAAAGCTTCGTGGCTTTTCGCAAATTCGTTGATGATTTTCGCAGGTGCGATAACATCTTCGTTACTGAATGCGATAGCGTTTGGACCTGTTAAGAAATCGTTTAAACCTGTTAGTTCAACTTGTTCAACTGCACGGCGAGTCAAAGTGTTTTTGTAAACTTTGAATTCTACGCCAGCGTCACGAAGCTGTTTACGAAGTTCAGTCACTTCAGAAACTGAAAGACCGCGGTAATCTACAATTACAGTAGACATACTATCTTTAAATTTAGAAGTAATTTCATCAACGACAACTTTTTTTGTATCGATTGCATTGCTCATGGTTACACCTCCTGTACATTGTTTGTGTAACACTTATACCGATCAGGCCATCACGTTCCTAACGAACGGTTCTCCATATAAAAAGCCTCCATTAAGACATGGAGGCTGTATATACAAGCATACGTTAACGTAAGACTGTGACATATACACCTCGGCGGGTTAATTAAGCCATAAGGCCCCTGCTGTCTACGGTATAAATGGACATATTCTATTTTACAACATTTTGATATTATCAAAATGATTGTGATAAGTCAAGATTTATTTTGCAGAGAAAGAAGATGGATCCACTTTCACACCAGGGCCCATAGTAGATGTAACAGAAACGTTTTTCACGTATACACCTTTAGCCGCTGCAGGTTTTGCTTTAAGGATTGTGTCATAGATTGTTGCAAAGTTCTCAACAAGCTTTTCGTCCTCGAAAGAAACCTTTCCGATTGGCGCGTGGATGTTCCCAGCTTTATCAACGCGGTATTCTACTTTACCAGCTTTGATTTCATTGATTGCTTTTTCTACTTCGAATGTAACAGTTCCTGTTTTAGGGTTTGGCATAAGACCTTTTGGTCCAAGTACACGACCGATCTTACCAACTTCACCCATCATGTCAGGTGTTGCAACGATTACATCGAAATCGAACCAGCCTTGTTGGATTTTAGTGATGTAATCAGAATCTCCAACGTAGTCTGCTCCAGCAGCTTCTGCTTCTTTTGCTTTTTCGCCTTTAGCGAACACAAGAACGCGTTGAGTTTTACCAGTTCCGTTAGGAAGTACAACTGCACCGCGGATTTGTTGGTCGTTTTTACGAGGGTCTACGCCCAAACGAAAAGCAACTTCTACAGTCGCATCAAATTTCGCTGTATTTGCTTTTTTTGTAAGAGAAACAGCTTCAGCTACATCATACGCTTTAGTACGTTCGATTAGCTTAGCAGCTTCTACATACTTTTTACCTTTTTTAGCCATTATAAAAATCCTCCTTATGTGGTTTTAGCGGAATAACCTCCCACGAATAAGGGTTGCGAACTTGTCAAAACCAAACTCGCAACCCAACAAGACAATAAATTAATCTTCGATGACAATACCCATACTGCGTGCAGTACCTTCAACCATGCGCATAGCTGATTCAACGCTAGCAGCGTTTAAGTCAGGCATTTTTGTTTCCGCGATTTCGCGTACTTTATCACGCTTAACAGTTGCCACTTTATTACGGTTAGGTTCACCAGAACCAGACTCAATACCAGCTGCTTTTTTAAGTAAAACTGCAGCAGGTGGAGTCTTAGTAATAAATGTAAATGAACGGTCTTCAAAAACCGAAATTTCAACAGGAATGATAAGACCAGCTTGGTCAGCTGTACGAGCATTAAACTCCTTACAGAATCCCATGATATTAACACCGGCTTGACCTAGTGCAGGTCCAACTGGTGGAGCTGGGTTAGCTTTTCCAGCAGGAATTTGCAATTTAACAACTTTAACTACTTTTTTAGCCACGAGACACACCTCCTTAAAGTCCGTGATGTGGTAATAGGGGAATCCCCCTCCCACTCAACAACTTCATTCTTTATATGAATGACGAAATAACTAGCTAGCGATCTTGAGCGAACTCAAGACGTACCTTTGCTATATTACCACTTCTATACACTCATTTCAAGCTCTTTTGAATTACAATTTATCGATCTGCGTGAACTCAAGTTCCACGGGTGTTTCTCTACCAAACATATTAACGAATACTTTGACTTTGCTTTTATCGTAATCAATCTCTTCGATAGAGCCTGTGAAGTTCGCAAATGGTCCGTCGATGACCTTGACTGTTTCTTTCAATTCAAAGTCGATTTCTGTTTTGCGTTCTTCAAGACCCATTCTCTTCAGAATGGTTTCAGCTTCGCCTGGCAAAAGCGCTGTCGGCTTTGAGCCTGATCCAGCTGATCCAACGAATCCTGTGACACCTGGTGTATTACGAACAACATACCAAGAGTCGTCAGTCATCACGATTTCCACTAGGACATAGCCAGGGAATACTTTCTTTTTGACAACTTTTTTCTTACCATTTTTAAAATCTGTTTCTTCTTCTTCTGGTACAACAACGCGGAAGATCTTATCTTGCATGCCCATTGATTCAACACGCTTTTCCAAGTTCGCTTTTACTTTGTTTTCATAGCCAGAGTACGTATGCACAACATACCAATTCTTTTCCATTTCGTTCAGGACTATTTAGTCCTTCCCTCCCCACATTTCGTAATGTCTATTTGACGAATCTCGAGTACCGGTAAATATTTTCAAGCAATTGAAAAAACCCGTAAAACGGGTTTTTTGGCAAGTCATATTATGATCTATTATAGCACGTTCAGCAGACCATTATTCAAGTATTAATGAATTAATTCGATTAATTGTGAGATTCCTATATCAAGAAAAGAGAAAAAGATTGCAAAGAATACGACTGTTAAAATAACAGTGATTGTGTAACGAATCATTTCGTTTTTCTTTGGCCAGCTGACCTTCTTCATTTCTTTCCCGACACTTTTTAAGAAACTGATAATACGCATTGTAAAAGACCTCCACAGATTAAAGAACGCAAATCTTACTTCGTTTCTAAATGTGTTTTATGTGAATTACAAGTCTTGCAATATTTCTTAACTTCTAATCTTTCAGCTGCTGAAGCATCACTTTTCATTGTCGTATAATTGCGGCTTCCGCAGTCTTTACAGGCTAGAGTAATCTTTTTCCTCATATTTACACCTATTTTCTCGACATCATTTCCTTAGTACCTTATCACAGTGTCGAAAAAGCTGTCAATATAGGTTTGATTAGAGACTAATCTCGCGAAGCTCTAAATATTTCTCTAATTTTCTCTTTACTCTTTGGAGTGCGTTATCAATTGATTTCACATGACGGTTTAAATCTTCAGAAATCTCTTGATAGGATCTGCCATCAAGGTAAAGCACAAGAACCTTTCTTTCCAGCTCGCTTAGTAGTTCACCCATCTTCATTTCGATATCATCAAATTCTTCTTTGCTAATGATTAAATCTTCTGGGTTAAGCGCTTTAGCACCGGAAATGACGTCCAATAATGTTCTGTCTGATTCTTCATCATATATTGGCTTATCTAATGATACATAGGAATTTAACGGGATATGTTTTTGGCGAGTAGCTGTTTTAATTGCGGTGATAATTTGGCGGGTAATACATAATTCTGCAAAAGCCTTAAATGAAGTAAGCTTGTCCTCTCTGAAATCGCGGATAGACTTATAAAGTCCGATCATCCCCTCTTGAACAATGTCCTCTCGATCCGCTCCAATCAAGAAATAAGATCTTGCTTTTGCACGTACAAAATTGCGGTATTTCGTTATTAAGTAATCTAGCGCATCACTATCTCCGACATGAACCCTTTCAATGACTTGTTCATCTTCCAACTGGCAAAATTGCTCTCTGATGGATTTATCCTTGCTGTTGTTTAGATTCACTTCGATCCCCCCGACCGCACCTAGATAGAAATATTATACATTAATGGTTGAAATATCGTCAAGCTATTCTAGATTCCCACGCCGCCATTTTTCAAACGTTTTCAATACATCTTCTGACAATTCAATCTTGGATGCTGGTTTATCAGAAGTAATCTTTTTGACTCTCGTTTCAATCTTTCGTTCGATCACTTCAATCTCTCTTAAAAGCTCTCGGGCCGACTTTCGAAGAGCTCCTTGTCCAAAGATTGCCCATTGTTCTGTAAAGTCTGAGGTCGCCACATGAATCTGCGTCCGAATATTATTCAAATCCTGGGCAAGCTTTTCAATCCGCTCATCAGCTGTTTCATTCTCTCTCGTAAAGATGACCTCTACTCGGTGATTGATCCGCTTTTTTTCGATTCCTTTGACCATATGGGCATCGAATACGACAATGACTCGATACCCTGTGTATGCTTGATATTCTGCTAAATTTTGAATCAGTATGTCTCTGGCTTCTTCAAAGCTGTTTTCCTTTAAGTGCTGCAGCCGTGGCCAAGCACCTATCATGTTGTATCCATCGACTAAGAGGATGTCCATCTCTATTCTCCTAACGGATAACGTTTTCGATACACTTCATACATCAATAGACTAGCGGCAACTGATGCGTTTAACGAAGTGACCTTCCCGGCCATAGGCAGCTTAATCAGAAAATCACACTTTTCTTTGATCAATCGGCCAATCCCTTTTCCTTCACTGCCAATCACGAGAGCAAGCGGCATCGTGCCATCAAATTGTCTGTAATCCTGTTTGGCAGACGCATCTGTTCCCGCAACCCAGATTCCTCTTTCTTTCATCTCATCAAGAGCTCTTGAAAGGTTGGTGACTTTGGCAACAGGAATATGTTCAATTGCCCCAGTGGATGCTTTGGCAACGGTTGTCGTTAAGCCGACCGCTCTCCTTTTCGGAATCACAATCCCATGTGCACCTACAGCATCTGCTGTACGCATAATGGAACCTAAATTATGCGGGTCTTCAATTTCATCTAAGATAAGAAAAAATGGCTGTTCATTCCGCTGTTCAGCGATTTGATATAGATCGTCCAATTCTGCATATTCATATGCTGCTACTTGTGCAACGATTCCCTGGTGCTGACCTGTTACCATTTGATCAAGCTTTTTCCTCGGAACATACTGAATGGTGATATTTTGTTTTTTTGCGAGTTCAATGACCTGCTGGGCTTGTCCTTTTACAGTGTTTTCTGCCATCCAGAGCTTGTATAACTCCCGATCTGACTTCAGTGTTTCAATCACTGCATTTTTCCCAATCACATAATCATGTTGCTGACTCATTTGTCTTCCTCCCTGACGTTCCGATTTCAATCGCCTGACTAATCAGCTCTTCTAAGCGTTCGTCCTGCTTTTCAATAAATAAATAACCCATGAGCGCTTCAAACGCCGTACTATAACGATACGTTTGAACGTCTGTGTTTTTAGGCACTGTGCCTGATTTTGCATTTCTTCCTCTTTTCAGCACCGCTTCTTCTGCTTCAGTGAAAAAGCCTTGCTGCTGTAGCGTAAATAAAATAGCTGCCTGAGATTTAGCTGAAACAATTTTGCTTGCTCGTTTGTGCAGCTCATTTGGTTTTGTCGCCCCCGTTTGGAGGAGGTGATGCCTCACATAGACTTCAAAAATGGCATCACCCATGTAAGCAAGCGCAAGTCCGTTTAACTGTTTACCATCTTTCAGCTTTTCAAAATTCAACATGACCTATTCTCCTCTTTTCCAGCGAGTACCTTGAGGAGTGTCCTCCAATACAATATTCATGCTCTTTAACTGGTCACGAATTTGATCAGATAGCGCAAAATCACGATTTCTTCTAGCCTCATTGCGTTTTTCAATTAACGCTTCTACTTCTTCATCGAGCGTATGCTTTTCTTCTAATGAAAAGCCAAGAACAGACGTGATTTCTTGGAACAAGCCGATAAATGCATTGATCACTTCCTCCGAAGTATGATCATTTTCCATATAATAATTCGCCTGTTTCGCAAGTTCGAATAAAACAGAGATCGCATTTGCCGTATTGAAGTCATCATTCATTTCAGAAATAAATGTCGCTCGCTGCTCTTCAACCTTCGCCAGCCATTCAGCATTGTCTTCTGTGATATTCGTGCTGCTCTCGAGGCGATGATGTAAATTGGCATACGACGTTTTGAGTCGGTTAAACGCACTCTTAGTACTTTCTAGTAAATCCATTGAGTAGTTAATTGGATGACGGTAGTGAACCGACAACATAAAGAAGCGAAGCACGTCAGGATCTTGTTCTTTCACAATGTCATGCACAAGCACAAAGTTGCCTAGTGATTTTGACATTTTTTCGTTCTCAATATTAATATATCCGTTATGCATCCAATACTTTGCAAAAGGTTTCCCTGTCAAAGCCTCAGATTGAGCGATTTCATTTTCATGGTGAGGGAAGGTTAAATCCTGTCCGCCAGCATGAATGTCGATCGTATCACCTAAATATTTTTTAACCATGGCCGAGCATTCGATGTGCCAGCCTGGTCGTCCTTCGCCCCACGGGCTATCCCATGAGATTTCTTGATCCTTTGCAGCCTTCCATAAAGCAAAGTCCAGCGCATCTCGTTTCTTCTCACCTACACGAATACGGGCACCTGTCTTCAGTTCATCAATCGACTGGTGAGAAAGCTTTCCGTAGCCTTCAAATGAGCGTGTGCTGTAATACACGTCGCCATCCGCTTCATAGGCGTAGCCCTTTTCAATCAATGTCGCAATAAATGCAATGATATCATCCATATTTTCCGTCACTCGCGGGTGAAGGTCAGCTTTTTTGCAGCCTAGTGCACTGACGTCTTCAAAGTAGGCTTGAATAAAGCGGTCAGCAATCGTCGGGACATCTTCCCCGAGTTCATTGGCTGCTTTGATGAGTTTATCATCCACATCTGTAAAGTTTGAGACAAAGTTCACATCATAGCCGCTGTATTCTAAATACTTACGTACAGTGTCATAAACAATAGCAGGCCTTGCATTCCCGATATGAATGTAGTTATAAACGGTTGGTCCGCACACATACATCTTGACCTTTCCTGGCTCAAGCGGGACGAATTCTTCCTTCTTACGTGTCAATGTATTATAAATATTGATTGTCATGATTGTTCTTCCTTTCTGCTCAATGAAGCCAGCTCACCTTTTAGCTTTTCCATTTCTCGTTCCAATTCTTTGAAACGATCGGAAATTGGATCTGGCAAATCTTGATGATTGAGATCACGATTGATTTTCTTACCATTTTGAACGACGACTCGCCCAGGTATACCGACAACAGTAGAATGGTCGGGTACGTCCTTTAACACGACCGACCCCGCTCCAATCTTGGCTCCTTTTCCGACTGTAATGGAACCAAGCACCTTTGCACCTGTCGCAATGAGCGCATCGTCTAAAATGGTCGGGTGCCGCTTTCCCTTTTCTTTCCCTGTTCCCCCTAATGTCACGCCTTGGAAAACAGTGACGTTGTCTCCAATTTCACATGTTTCCCCAATCACCACTCCCATACCGTGGTCAATGAAGAAGCGCCTGCCAATGGTTGCCGCAGGGTGAATTTCAACCCCTGTGAAAAACCGGCTGACCTGAGAAATGATCCGCGCAAGAAAGTACAGCTTCCGCTTATAAAATGCATGCGCGATACGATGAGCCCAAATCGCATGAAGCCCTGAATAGGTTAGCACTACTTCAATATAGCTTCTAGCAGCAGGATCTTGATCAAACACAGTATCAATATCTTCTTTCAGCATTTTGAAAAACACATGCTCCCCCCGTTCTTCCCCATCAATCTCTCTTCGGACTTGCTCTCTTTTTTGGACAAATAAAAAACGCCTCTGCCATATGACAGAGACGTTTTGAAAACGCGGTTCCACTCTGTTTAGAAAGCCCTCATTTCGCAGCCTTCTCAACTTAATCCCATAACGGAGGGTACCGCCCTTGCATACTAACGTACTCGTGTTCCTCAAGGGTCTTGAGGGTGCATTTCCAACGTCTGCCCATAAGTCTCTTTCAGCCGGTGAAGACTCTTTCTGTGATGGACGAAAACATTGTACTTCTCCCTCGCAACGATTTCCTTATATTTGTTTAATGCGGTTTAATACCGTTTCTTTACCTAGTAGTTCAATACTTTGCGGAAGTTCTGGGCCATGCGTTTGTCCTGTGACAGCCACACGAATTGGCATGAATAGTTTCTTGCCTTTATGCCCTGTTTCTTTTTGTACCGCTTTAATAGCAGCCTTGATTTCATCAGGTGTGAAAGATTCAAGTCGTTCAAGCTGACCAGCAAAAGATGCCATGACTTCTGGTACTTGCTCCTCTGCTAGAACTTCCTTTGCCTCTTGATTATACTCAATTTGCTCCTTAAAGAACAACTCTGTTAACTCAACAATTTCTGCTCCATAGCTTAATTGTTCATGATACAGAGCAATCAGCTTGCGTACCCACGTGTTTTCTTCGTCTGACAGCTGCTCGCTTACCTTGCCTGCCTTTTGAAGATGCGGAAGCGTTAACGCAACAACCTGATCAAGATCAAGTGCCTTCACGTATTGGTTATTCACCCATTTTAGTTTATGCATATCGAATAGAGCTGGTGACTTAGAAAGTCGGTTTACATCGAAAATGTCGATGAATTGCTCTTTTGTAAACAGTTCTTCTTCGCCCACTGGAGACCATCCAAGTAGTGCAATGAAGTTGAATAGGGCTTCTGGTAAATAGCCCAAGTTTTTATATTGCTCGATGAATTGAATAATGGATTCATCACGCTTGCTTAATTTCTTGCGGTTCTCGTTCACAATCAGCGTCATATGTCCGAATAGCGGAACATCCCAGCCGAATGCATTGAAGATCATGATTTGTTTAGGCGTATTCGAAATGTGATCCTCTCCGCGGAGAATGTGAGTCATTTTCATCAAATAATCATCCACTGCTACAGCGAAGTTATAAGTTGGCGTACCATCTTTCTTCACAATGACAAAGTCACCGATGCCGTCTGTCTCAAATGAAATATCGCCTTTGACCATGTCGTCAAATTTGATAATTTCTCCTTTTGGCACTCGGAAGCGGATGCTTGGCTCTCTTCCTTCAGCAATCAGCTTGTCCTCTTCTTCTTTTGATAAATGACTGCATTTACCAGAATATCGAGGCATTTCACTGCGGGCGATTTGTGCTTCACGCTCTTCCTCTAGCTCTTCAGCCGTACAATAGCACTTATACGCCAAGTCCTTCTCTAGCAGCTCATCATAATACTTTTTATAAATATCATTACGCTCTGATTGTCTGTAAGGGCCGTAGCCGCCATCTTTATCAATGCTCTCATCCCAATCAATACCGAGCCATTGCAGGTGGCGAAGCTGGCTTTCTTCTCCGCCCTCTACATTGCGCTTTTGATCCGTATCTTCGATTCGAATAATAAATTTGCCGCCTTGACTGCGTGCGAACAAATAGTTGAAAAGAGCCGTTCTAGCATTCCCAATATGTAAATGACCAGTTGGACTCGGTGCATAACGAACACGCACTTCATTTCCCATGAGTTTAACTTCCTTTCATCTGCATCATGTTGTCTGACACCAATTTTTTATAAACGTATTTTATCATCAAATCCCATTCTCATCAAAATGAGTTTTACTTTTTCTGAAGAAGAACAGTTGCCTGAGAGGCAATTCCTTCGCCTCTTCCTGTAAATCCGAGTTTCTCTGTCGTTGTTGCTTTCACATTCACCTGTGTGACATCTGCCTCAAGCGCTTCTGCAATCTTCTCACACATCGGTTGAATGTAAGGTGCCATTTTGGGCTTTTGCGCCATGATGGTGCAATCAATATTCACAAGTGTGTAGCCTTTTTCCTTTACTAGTGCCCACACATGTTGCAGTAATTTAAAAGAATCCGCATCCTTAAACTCAGGATCTGTGTCTGGGAAATGTCTGCCGATATCTCCTTCAGCAATCGCACCTAGGCAGGCATCTGCCACTGTGTGAAGCAGTACATCAGCGTCTGAATGCCCAAGCAGCCCCTTTTCATAAGGGATGGTGACCCCGCCAATAATCAAAGGTCTTCCCTCTGTTAATTGATGTACATCAAAGCCTTGTCCTATTCTCAACATGATCTAGTACCCTCTTTCCGCATCCATAATTGCCTTGGCAACCAATAAATCATCCGGTGTCGTCAGCTTAATATTGGTGTAATCTCCTTGGACAATATACACGTTTTCACCATGTAATTGTTCCACAAGACTGGCGTCGTCTGTTCCAAGGAAACCGGTCCGCTCTGCATATTCATGCGCCTCTTTTAAAATAGAATGACGAAAAGCTTGTGGGGTCTGGACTGCCCACAAGCTCTGACGTTCAATGGTTTGTTCCACTTTGCCTTCTTGAACGCGTTTGATTGTGTCTTTCACTGGTACCGCTACAACTGCGGAGCCTTTTTCAATCGCTGCTTTAACGAGCAAGTCAATCTGTGTATGCTTAATAAAAGGCCTTGCCCCATCATGAACAAGCACGATGTCCGCATCTTTCACAGCCTTTAATCCTTCGTATACACTTTGCTGACGTTCTTCGCCGCCAGTGACAAGTGAAACAGGCGTTTGAAAAGCGTGTACCTTGAGTAGCCTTTCAAAGTCTTGACGCTCCTCTTCATTGATCGCTAGGATCATGCGTTTGCATTGAGCATGAGCGTCAAACACCTTTAGTGTATGAATAATAACCGGCATTCTTTTCAGCTCAATAAAAAGCTTATTGCGGCCGGCCTTCATTCGTTTCCCCTGCCCCGCAGCCGGAATAACTACTTCATAATACATGTTCGTTCTCCCTTTAGAGCGCCTTCTCCAGAAGTTTTGGCTTCGCAAAAATCATTCTTCCAGCAGCAGTCTGCAGCACACTTGTGACGAGCACATCGATGTCTTTTCCAATGTAATTGCGTCCTTCTTCGACCACAATCATCGTACCGTCATCTAAGTACGCAACACCTTGGTTATGCTCTTTCCCATCTTTAATGACCTGTACCTTCATTTCTTCCCCAGGCAGCACAACCGGTTTCACCGCATTGGCTAGATCATTGATGTTTAACACTGCTACTTTTTGAAGTTCGCATACTTTATTTAAATTAAAATCATTTGTCACAACAACACCTGAAGTTAATTTAGCGAGCTTCACAAGCTTGCTATCAACCTCTTGAATGTCTTCAAAGTCACCTTCGTAAATTTCAACTTTGATATCTAATTCTTTTTGAATACGATTTAAAATATCAAGACCTCTTCGGCCTCTATTTCTCTTTAATACATCAGAAGAGTCTGCAATATGCTGTAATTCCTCGAGCACAAATTGAGGAATGACCATGACGCCTTCTAAGAATCCAGTTTGACAAATATCTGCGATTCTTCCATCAATGATAACACTTGTGTCTAAAATTTTCAGCTTTTTATCTTCTATTTCAGGTTCATCATCGGCTGCTCCTTTTTTCTTGGTGACCTTTGCAGATCGGGAGAACAGCCCCATCATTTCATCCTTCTTCTTAAAGCCTACCTGAAATCCAAGGTATCCTAAAAAGAAAGCCAGGAAAATCGGAATAATGGTACCAAAAATATGATATGGGATATTGTTTAGCGGGATCACGTTTACAATAAGATATGCTAGAATAAGTCCAAATACTAATCCGAAACTTCCAGAAATAAGATCAGGAAGAGGCGCCTTTAATAGAGAATCCTCGATCCATTTCACCCAATTAACCACATAGCCTGTGCACCATTTGCCGATGATAAAGAACACAGCGGCTCCTATTAGTGCTGAAGAGTAAGCATTTGTTATGAAAGGTATGTCCTTTACATTTAACAGCAGAAATAACTCTGGAATGATAAAAATCCCTACAACTGCACCAAAAATGATAAAAAACGCCTGAACGATTCTTTTTAACATACCTTCACCTCCTTTATTTTTCATCTGTCAATCCACCCTCACCTGACATTGATATATGTTTAAGTTTCCTATCATAATCAATAGAAAACAAAAGCATCATTAATATACCCATATTCATCCATTTTTAACCGTGTTTAAGAAAAATTTCTCTTCTTACAGCTGTCGGTCGATATAATGTTTTTCTTGCAGCCTTTTTAATCCTTTTTTTATCTTTTTCGCTCTTACTTCTCCAATTCCTTCTACTTCATCCAAATCTTGTACATCCGCTTCCATAATTCGATCTAACACACCGAACGCTTCAACCACGTTTTCGACGATTGGCATAGGCAGTCTAGGGATTTTGTGAAGCAGTCTGTAACCTCTTGTGTACACATATTCGTCAATATTTGTAGAAACTGGATAGCCAAGTAACTTGTACAGAATGGAATCATCTAAAAGCTCAAAGCTCGACATATCTTGGAGCTGCTTAAGCAGAACATATGGATCTTTAATCTTTTCTTTCACATAATCTTTAATAAATAAAGCCGCTTCCTGCTCCATATCTGTAATCAATTCATTGACTTGCAGACGGATCAAATGCCCTTCTGTTCCGAGCTCTTTGATATACATATTGATTTCATTTTTGATTCTGAGCACCATCTCGTAACGATGGAGCACGGATAATACATCACCAAAGGTCACAAGCTCTTCAAATTCTAGGGCGCTTAGCGTAGAAATGGCGTGATCTAAAATGGTTTTATATTTCTCAAGTGTTTGTATCGCTTGGTTGGCCTTCGTTAAAATAAAGCCAATATCTTTCAGCGTATAACGACGATTCCCTTGGTATAAGGTAATGACGTTCCTCCGTTCAGATATCGCAATGATTAAGCAGCCTGTCTGCTTCGCTACACGTTCAGCTGTACGGTGCCTCATGCCCGTTTCCGATGAATGGATCGTTGCATCTGGCATGAGCTGTGTATTCGCATACAAGATTTTTTGACCAGAATCGCTTAAAATAATGGCCCCGTCCATCTTAGCCAATTCATATAAATGTGCTGGAGAGAAGGCAGAGTTAATATGAAACCCTCCATCTACAACACTCTTTACTTTGTCGTTATAACCAACAACAATGAGCCCGCCAGTATTTGCCCTCAGGACATTTTCAATCCCAGCCCGAAGAGGTGTCCCTGGTGCCACAAACTGTACGATATCTAAGAGATCGAGTTCTTTCGCTCCTTTTTTCTCTTTTTCCATTTCTATGATCCCCCTAGTGAAATTCGAAGTGCCTCCGCTACATTTTCTACACCGACTAACTCAATCCCTCTCGGCTTTTTCCATCCATCTATATTCGCCTGAGGAATAAACATTCGCTTAAATCCAAGTTTCGCAGCTTCCTGCACACGCTGTTCAATTCTTGATACTCTTCTGACTTCTCCCGTCAGACCGACCTCTCCTATAAAACAATCCGCTTGATGCGGCGCTGCGTCTTTAAAGCTTGATGCAATACTGACCGCAATGGCCAAGTCAATCGCCGGTTCGTCAAGCTTCACACCGCCTGCGACCTTTAAATACGCATCCTGGTTTTGCAGCAGCAGTCCGACACGTTTTTCTAAAACCGCCATGAGCAGTGACACTCGATTATGATCAAGACCAGTGGCCATTCTACGCGGATTCCCAAAGCTTGTCGGTGAAATTAATGCTTGTATCTCGACAAGAACAGGTCTTGTTCCTTCCATTGAGGCAACAACACACGAACCAGATACACCTGCCGAACGTTCTTCTAAGAAAATTTCGGATGGGTTTAATACTTCCGTGAGCCCTTCCTCTCTCATTTCAAAAATCCCTAGTTCATTCGTCGAACCAAATCGATTTTTCACCGCACGCAAGATACGAAACGTATGATGACGCTCGCCTTCAAAATAAAGAACCGTGTCCACCATATGCTCTAAAAGGCGTGGACCTGCGATCGAGCCTTCTTTGGTCACGTGACCAACGATAAATATTGGAATCCCATTTGTCTTGGCAATTTTCATCAGCTGTGCTGTACATTCTCTCACTTGAGATACAGACCCAGGAGCTGACGTAATATCGCTTTGATAAACGGTTTGAATCGAATCCACCACGACAAAAGCGGGTTTCATCTCTTGTATAGCAGACGTTATATACTCCATATCGGTTTCAGCCAAAACATGTAAAGAGGTGCTTTTTATGCCAAGGCGGTCCGCTCTTAGCTTCGTTTGTTTAATGGACTCCTCACCAGATATGTATAATACATTCTGATTTTTGTCTGAGAGCTGTGCTGATACTTGTAATAATAATGTGGACTTCCCAATCCCAGGATCTCCGCCAATGAGAACAAGAGAGCCTTTGACAATTCCACTTCCTAATACTCGGTTAAATTCTTCTAAATTCGTTTTGATTCGGGGTTCATCAGATGTTTCAATTGCAGATATAGGTGAAGGTTTTTGAATGGTTTGAACAGAATGATTAAAAGCACTTCGACGGTTTGCCGGCTCTTTGCGAACGACCTCTTCTGTCATACTGTTCCACGTGCCGCAGCCTGGACATTTCCCCATCCATTTGGCTGACTCATAACCGCACGATTGGCATATAAATTTTGATTTTGTCTTAGCCATAGATTGAAGAATACAACTCCTTATAATGGTCAGAAATAAGTAAAGGGAGGCATACACCTGACTGGTATGCCTCACACTTTTTTCTTACTATATTAGTTCGTAGCAGCCGTCGTTTTTACGACAATTTCTCCATCTTCCACATCTAATACGATTTGTTGACCTTTTTCAATATTGCCCTTCAGAAGCTCCTCAGAAAGTCGATCTTCCACATGCTTTTGAATCGCTCTTCTTAACGGACGCGCACCGTACTCAAGGTCTACACCTTCGTCGGCAATCTTCGCTTTTGCTGCTTCTGTCAATTCGATTGAAAGGTCTTGTTCTTTTAATCGTTTCGTCAATTGATCAGACATGAGAGACACGATCTCTTTTAGATGTTTCTTTTCAAGAGAATGGAAGACAATGATTTCATCAATACGGTTGATGAATTCTGGTCTAAACGCACGTTTCAACTCGCCCATCACTTTGCCTTTCATATCCTTGTAATTTTGACCTTCATCCTGCACATTAAAGCCAACATATTTATTTCGCTTCAGTTCACTAGCTCCAACGTTGGATGTCATGATTAAAATCGTGTTTCTAAAGTCAACAGTACGCCCTTTAGAATCAGTCAGACGACCATCCTCTAACACTTGCAGTAAGATGTTGAATACATCTGGATGCGCCTTTTCAATCTCATCTAAAAGCACAACAGAATAAGGTTTTCTTCTCACTTTTTCAGTCAGTTGTCCGCCTTCTTCATAGCCAACATAGCCTGGAGGTGACCCAACAAGTCTAGATGTAGAGTGTTTCTCCATGTATTCAGACATATCGATACGGATCATCGCTTCTTCATCACCGAAAATAGACTCTGCGAGTGCTCTTGCAAGCTCCGTTTTACCAACTCCTGTTGGGCCTAAGAAGATAAATGAGCCGATTGGACGTTTTGGATCTTTTAAGCCAGCACGCGCACGTCTCACAGCTTTTGCTACAGCGACAACTGCTTCATCCTGCCCAATTACACGAGAATGGAGTAATTGTTCCATATTTAGAAGCTTATCTGTTTCGGTTTGGGCAATTTTTGAAACAGGCACTCCTGTCCAGCTAGAGACAACCATTGCGATATCATCCACTGATACCTCTGAATTCTCCTGACCTTGCTTTTCTTTCCAAGATTTCTTTGTGACTTCTACTTTTTCACGCAAACGCTGCTCTGTATCGCGAAGAGAAGCTGCTTTTTCAAATTCCTGACTTTGAACAGCCGCATCCTTTTCCTTGCGTACTTCGTCTAGCTTTTGTTCTAGTTCTTTTAGGTTAGGCGGTGTTGTGAAAGAACGTAAGCGGACTTTCGACCCTGCCTCATCAATTAAATCAATCGCCTTATCTGGAAGGAAACGATCAGATATATAACGGTCAGATAACTTCACCGCCGCCTCAATCGCTTCATCTGTAATGGACACACGGTGATGTGCCTCATAACGATCTCTAAGTCCTCTTAAAATTTGAATACTTTCATCAACAGATGGCTGATCTACTTGAATTGGCTGGAAACGTCGTTCAAGCGCAGCATCCTTTTCAATATATTTACGGTACTCATCTAACGTTGTCGCCCCAATACATTGAAGCTCTCCACGTGCTAAGGATGGTTTGAGAATATTAGATGCGTCAATCGCACCCTCTGCTCCACCAGCACCAATCAATGTATGAAGCTCATCAATGAAGAGAATGATATTTCCTGCCTGACGAATTTCGTCCATGACTTTTTTCAAGCGATCCTCAAATTCACCACGATATTTCGTTCCCGCTACAACAGTTCCCATATCAAGCGTCATCACTCGTTTATCGCGCAGGATTTCAGGCACTTCATTATGAATAATTTGCTGTGCCAGACCTTCAGCAATGGCTGTTTTACCAACACCAGGCTCACCAATCAGCACAGGGTTATTCTTTGTTCTTCTGCTTAGAACCTCGATGACACGCTGAATTTCTTTGCTTCGTCCAATGACAGGGTCCAAGCTATCTTCTTTCGCAATCGCTGTTAAATCTCTTGCCAAGCTATCTAATGTTGGTGTATTTGCATTGCTGTTAGAGCCAGCGGCAGATGCACCTGTTTCATTGCTGCCAAGCAGCTGTAGGACTTGCTGACGTGCTTTATTTAAGCTCACTCCGAGGTTATTTAACACGCGGGCAGCTACACCCTCTCCCTCGCGAATAAGACCTAATAGAATATGTTCTGTCCCTACATAGGAATGACCTAGCTTTCTTGCTTCATCCATTGAAAGCTCAGTGACCTTCTTCGCTCTAGGCGTATAATGAGGAATAGCTTGAGACACCTCTTGCCCTCTTCCAATCAAGCTTTCGACTTCTTTTTGGATTTTATCTGAAACAAGGCCCAGTGCTTCTAACGCTTTTGCGGCGATGCCCTCACCCTCACGAACTAGACCAAGTAAAATGTGTTCAGTACCAATGTTCTTATGGCCTAGGCGAATGGCTTCTTCTTGTGCAAGTGCTAATACCTTTTGAGCTCTTTCAGTGAATCTTCCAAACATCATATCGTTTCATCCTCCTGTCCATTCCTATGCATTTCTAAACGCAGCCTTTCTCTAATAATCGCTGCTCGTTTTATATCTCGTTCATTTGGCTCCAGAGCTCCTCCTGAATATTGTTGAAGAAAGCCAGGCTGTGTCAAAATCATGAGTTCATTCAGTATATTACTTGAAAGCCCCTTAATGATACCTAAATCAATTCCAAGGCGCACATCTGACAAACACTTTGCTGTTTCCTTTGATTCAATCATACGACAATTGGACAAAATCCCTAACGAACGATACACTCTGTCCTCAAGTTCAATTTTAGATGTTTGATATAACGCTTTTCGTGCAGATCGCTCTTGTTCAATGAGCTGAGCGGTCACACTATTTAAATCATCTACAATGTCTTCTTCTGATTGACCAAGTGTCATTTGATTTGAAATTTGAAAGATGTTCCCTATTGCTTCGCTGCCTTCACCATAAATCCCTCTGACTACAAGACCTAATTGATTAATCGCCGGAATAATCCGATTCATTTGTCTTGTGAGAGCTAAAGCTGGTAAATGCATCATGACCGAAGCCCTAATACCTGTTCCTACATTCGTTGGACAGCTTGTTAAGTATCCTCGCTTTTCAGAAAACGCATAATCCACTTGCTCTTCAATCCAGTCATCTATCTGGTTAGCTGCTTTCAGTGCATTGGCTAGTTGGAATCCTGGAAATAAGCATTGGATCCGAATATGGTCTTCTTCATTCAGCATCACACTGATTTCTTCATTTTCAGAAAGCAAACAACCGCCAAATCTTGATTCTGCTAAGTTTGGGCTGATCAAATGCTTTTCAACAAGTACCCTCTTTGCTAAAGGCTGTGTTTCATTCATTCGAATCAGAACAAAGTTTCCGATGTCCTTCACTTCCTGGCTAGCAAACTTTTGCTCGAATTGCTGGAGAACAGCTTCAGCCTCTTCCTGAGAAAACTGAGTTGGGAAACGAACATGCTCTAGATTGCGCGCTAGCCTAATTCGACTGCTTAGAACAATGTCACTTTCGGGTCCTTTTTGTTTCATCCATTGACTTAAAGCGTCTTGAATAAAATGCTGGAGCGACATATTGTTAATCTCCCTCCCTCTGCTGAGATTGCTCATGCTCTAAAGCACGAATTTGATCTCGAACTTCCGCTGCTTTTTCAAACTCTTCTTGTTCAATTAACTGCTTCAGCTCTTGCTGCATCAACTCAAGTTTCCGGCGCACATGAAGACTGCCGGCAATCCGTTTAGGCACTTTTCCATGATGGACTGTATTTCCACTATGGACTTTCCGTAAAACAGGGTTTAGATACTGATCAAATGAACGATAGCATTCTGCACAGCCAAAACGGCCTGTTTTTCTGAATTGTTGAAAGGTTAAGCCACATTTAGGACATTGATCGACTTCTCTCGCTTCTTGAAAAATAGATGATCCCTTATTCGCACTTGTGGTAAAGCTAGGATCAATATTCAATAAACCCGATAATAAGTTGTGAATCGAGAAACCTTGGTTTCCACTCATAGCATATGAATCACTGTTTTCTTTTGCACATTGTTCACATATGTGCATTTCCTGTTTTTCTCCATTTATAACTTTCGTAAAGTGAAAAGTGGCTGGTCTCTCATTGCATTCTTGACAAATCAATCTTTTCACCCGCTTTACTTTAATTTCAAAGCATTTAACATCGCTTTCATCATCCGAGCCCGCAATTCATCCCGTTCAGGTAAATCAATGTGCAAAACAGAACGGTCCATGACACTGATCATCATCTTTGCTTCTCTTTCAGATAAAATGTTATTTTCGACAAGACGCATGATGATATGATCAGAGGCAGCCTGTGATAAACGATGATATATTTGGGAAATAATATTGTTCAATAAGTCGACTTCATCATTCATTTTGACTTTAATGATGCGGATATAGCCACCGCCGCCACGCTTACTTTCAACGATATAGCCTCTCTCGCTCGTAAAGCGTGTATTGATAACATAGTTAATTTGTGAAGGTACGCATTGAAACTTATCTGCAATTTCATTGCGCTTAATTTCTAATATTTCTCGACCATTCTGATCCAAGACTTCTTTCAAATACTGCTCGATGATATCAGAAATATTTTGTGCCACTCCGCCTCCTCCTCCATTGACTTTGACTATATTTGACTTTAATCTTACTATAAATTTTTTCGGTCGATTTTTCAAGATAATCGCTCAACTAAGAATATTATTTCCACATTTATATGGTGTCAAACCTCTCAAAAACACAAAAAAGACCAGTTCCGTATGGAACTGATCCTTATACAAGCTTGGCGGCGTCCTACTCTCACAGGGGGAGACCCCCAACTACCATCGGCGCTGAAGAGCTTAACTTCCGTGTTCGGTATGGGAACGGGTGTGACCTCTTCGCTATCGCCACCAAACCTGATGGAGAGAATGTTCTCTCAAAACTAGATAACAATGTTCAAGCTTCACATTAGAATATAGGTTAAGTCCTCGATCTATTAGTATCTGTCAGCTCCACGTGTCACCACGCTTCCACCTCAGACCTATCAACCTGATCATCTTTCAGGGATCTTACTTCCTTGCGGAATGGGAAATCTCATCTTGAGGGGGGCTTCATGCTTAGATGCTTTCAGCACTTATCCCGTCCGCACATAGCTACCCAGCGATGCCCTTGGCAGAACAACTGGTACACCAGCGGTGCGTCCATCCCGGTCCTCTCGTACTAAGGACAGCTCCTCTCAAATTTCCTGCGCCCGCGACGGATAGGGACCGAACTGTCTCACGACGTTCTGAACCCAGCTCGCGTACCGCTTTAATGGGCGAACAGCCCAACCCTTGGGACCGACTACAGCCCCAGGATGCGATGAGCCGACATCGAGGTGCCAAACCTCCCCGTCGATGTGGACTCTTGGGGGAGATAAGCCTGTTATCCCCGGGGTAGCTTTTATCCGTTGAGCGATGGCCCTTCCATGCGGAACCACCGGATCACTAAGCCCGACTTTCGTCCCTGCTCGACTTGTAGGTCTCGCAGTCAAGCTCCCTTGTGCCTTTACACTCTGCGAATGATTTCCAACCATTCTGAGGGAACCTTTGGGCGCCTCCGTTACATTTTAGGAGGCGACCGCCCCAGTCAAACTGCCCACCTGACACTGTCTCCCTGCCCGATAAGGGCAGCGGGTTAGAAGGTCAATACAGCCAGGGTAGTATCCCACCGATGCCTCCACCGAAGCTAGCGCTCCGGTTTCCAAGGCTCCTACCTATCCTGTACAAGCTGTACCAACATTCAATATCAGGCTGCAGTAAAGCTCCACGGGGTCTTTCCGTCCTGTCGCGGGTAACCTGCATCTTCACAGGTACTATAATTTCACCGAGTCTCTCGTTGAGACAGTGCCCAGATCGTTGCGCCTTTCGTGCGGGTCGGAACTTACCCGACAAGGAATTTCGCTACCTTAGGACCGTTATAGTTACGGCCGCCGTTTACTGGGGCTTCAATTCGCACCTTCGCTTACGCTAAGCGCTCCTCTTAACCTTCCAGCACCGGGCAGGCGTCAGCCCCTATACTTCGCCTTACGGCTTCGCAGAGACCTGTGTTTTTGCTAAACAGTCGCCTGGGCCTATTCACTGCGGCTTCTCGGGGCTTTAACACCCTAAGAAGCACCCCTTCTCCCGAAGTTACGGGGTCATTTTGCCGAGTTCCTTAACGAGAGTTCTCTCGATCACCTTAGGATTCTCTCCTCGCCTACCTGTGTCGGTTTGCGGTACGGGCACCTCTCACCTCGCTAGAGGCTTTTCTTGGCAGTGTGGAATCAGGAACTTCGCTACTAAATTTCGCTCGCCATCACAGCTCAGCCTTTACGGGAAACGGATTTGCCTATTTCCCAGCCTAACTGCTTGGACGCGGATATCCAATACCGCGCTTACCCTATCCTCCTGCGTCCCCCCATTGCTCAAATGGTGAGGAGGTGGTACAGGAATATCAACCTGTTGTCCATCGCCTACGCCTTTCGGCCTCGGCTTAGGTCCCGACTAACCCTGAGCGGACGAGCCTTCCTCAGGAAACCTTAGGCATTCGGTGGACGGGATTCTCACCCGTCTTTCGCTACTCATACCGGCATTCTCACTTCTAAGCGCTCCACCAGTCCTTCCGGTCTGACTTCACAGCACTTAGAACGCTCTCCTACCACTGTTCGTAAGAACAGTCCGCAGCTTCGGTGATACGTTTAGCCCCGGTACATTTTCGGCGCAGAGTCACTCGACCAGTGAGCTATTACGCACTCTTTAAATGGTGGCTGCTTCTAAGCCAACATCCTGGTTGTCTAAGCAACTCCACATCCTTTTCCACTTAACGTATACTTTGGGACCTTAGCTGGCGGTCTGGGCTGTTTCCCTTTCGACTACGGATCTTATCACTCGCAGTCTGACTCCCAAGGATAAGTCATCGGCATTCGGAGTTTGACTGAATTCGGTAACCCGGTAGGGGCCCCTAGTCCAATCAGTGCTCTACCTCCGAGACTCTTACCTTGAGGCTAGCCCTAAAGCTATTTCGGAGAGAACCAGCTATCTCCAGGTTCGATTGGCATTTCACCCCTACCCACACCTCATCCCCGCACTTTTCAACGTGCGTGGGTTCGGGCCTCCATTCAGTGTTACCTGAACTTCACCCTGGACATGGGTAGATCACCTGGTTTCGGGTCTACGACCACGTACTCATGCGCCCTATTCAGACTCGCTTTCGCTGCGGCTCCGCATCTTCTGCTTAACCTTGCACGGGATCGTAACTCGCCGGTTCATTCTACAAAAGGCACGCCATCACCCTTTAACGGGCTCTGACTACTTGTAGGCACACGGTTTCAGGATCTATTTCACTCCCCTTCCGGGGTGCTTTTCACCTTTCCCTCACGGTACTGGTTCACTATCGGTCACTAGGGAGTATTTAGCCTTGGGAGATGGTCCTCCCGGATTCCGACGGAATTTCACGTGTTCCGCCGTACTCAGGATCCACTCTGGAGAGAACAACATTTCAGTTACAGGGCTGTTACCTTCTTTGGCGGGCCTTTCCAGACCTCTTCGCTTATATCGTTCCTTTGTAACTCCGTATAGAGTGTCCTACAACCCCAAGAGGCAAGCCTCTTGGTTTGGGCTGTTCCCGTTTCGCTCGCCGCTACTCAGGGAATCGCATTTGCTTTCTCTTCCTCCGGGTACTTAGATGTTTCAGTTCCCCGGGTATGCCTTCTCATACTCTATGTATTCAAGTATGGATACTACTCCATTACGAGCAGTGGGTTTCCCCATTCGGAAATCTCCGGATCAAAGCTTGCTTACAGCTCCCCGAAGCATATCGGTGTTCGTCCCGTCCTTCATCGGCTCCTAGTGCCAAGGCATCCACCGTGCGCCCTTTCTAACTTAACCATTTCTTACTTTAGAAAGAATCACTATGTGTGATGAACTTTGCATTGCATTCAATGTGAATGTATTACTTATTGTTATCTAGTTTTCAAAGAACAATCCTGTCTCGCTAGAGACATGTCTTGAAGGAATGATCCTTCAAAACTAAACAAGACGAAAACGCACGCTGCTCCATATATCCTTAGAAAGGAGGTGATCCAGCCGCACCTTCCGATACGGCTACCTTGTTACGACTTCACCCCAATCATCTGCCCCACCTTCGGCGGCTGGCTCCATAAAGGTTACCTCACCGACTTCGGGTGTTGCAAACTCTCGTGGTGTGACGGGCGGTGTGTACAAGGCCCGGGAACGTATTCACCGCGGCATGCTGATCCGCGATTACTAGCGATTCCAGCTTCACGCAGTCGAGTTGCAGACTGCGATCCGAACTGAGAACAGATTTATGGGATTGGCTAAACCTTGCGGTCTCGCAGCCCTTTGTTCTGTCCATTGTAGCACGTGTGTAGCCCAGGTCATAAGGGGCATGATGATTTGACGTCATCCCCACCTTCCTCCGGTTTGTCACCGGCAGTCACCTTAGAGTGCCCAACTAAATGCTGGCAACTAAGATCAAGGGTTGCGCTCGTTGCGGGACTTAACCCAACATCTCACGACACGAGCTGACGACAACCATGCACCACCTGTCACTCTGTCCCCGAAGGGAAAGCCCTATCTCTAGGGTTGTCAGAGGATGTCAAGACCTGGTAAGGTTCTTCGCGTTGCTTCGAATTAAACCACATGCTCCACCGCTTGTGCGGGCCCCCGTCAATTCCTTTGAGTTTCAGTCTTGCGACCGTACTCCCCAGGCGGAGTGCTTAATGCGTTAGCTGCAGCACTAAGGGGCGGAAACCCCCTAACACTTAGCACTCATCGTTTACGGCGTGGACTACCAGGGTATCTAATCCTGTTCGCTCCCCACGCTTTCGCTCCTCAGCGTCAGTTACAGACCAGAGAGTCGCCTTCGCCACTGGTGTTCCTCCACATCTCTACGCATTTCACCGCTACACGTGGAATTCCACTCTCCTCTTCTGCACTCAAGTTTCCCAGTTTCCAATGACCCTCCCCGGTTGAGCCGGGGGCTTTCACATCAGACTTAAGAAACCGCCTGCGAGCCCTTTACGCCCAATAATTCCGGACAACGCTTGCCACCTACGTATTACCGCGGCTGCTGGCACGTAGTTAGCCGTGGCTTTCTGGTTAGGTACCGTCAAGGTGCGAGCAGTTACTCTCGCACTTGTTCTTCCCTAACAACAGAGCTTTACGATCCGAAAACCTTCATCACTCACGCGGCGTTGCTCCGTCAGACTTTCGTCCATTGCGGAAGATTCCCTACTGCTGCCTCCCGTAGGAGTCTGGGCCGTGTCTCAGTCCCAGTGTGGCCGATCACCCTCTCAGGTCGGCTACGCATCGTCGCCTTGGTGAGCCATTACCCCACCAACTAGCTAATGCGCCGCGGGTCCATCTGTAAGTGACAGCCGAAACCGTCTTTCATCCTTGAACCATGCGGTTCAAGGAACTATCCGGTATTAGCTCCGGTTTCCCGGAGTTATCCCAGTCTTACAGGCAGGTTACCCACGTGTTACTCACCCGTCCGCCGCTAACATCCGGGAGCAAGCTCCCTTCTGTTCGCTCGACTTGCATGTATTAGGCACGCCGCCAGCGTTCGTCCTGAGCCAGGATCAAACTCTCCGAAAAAGTACAAAACCGAAGTTTTGTTTTTCGTCAGCGTTTGACTGACTACCTATGATATAACATAGGATTTTTTATAAAAACTCGAATTAACAGGTACGTTTTGTCTTGTTTAGTTTTCAAAGATCATATTGGTGGAGCCTAGCGGGATCGAACCGCTGACCTCCTGCGTGCAAGGCAGGCGCTCTCCCAGCTGAGCTAAGGCCCCATAAAAGATGGTCGGGAAGACAGGATTCGAACCTGCGACCCCTTGGTCCCAAACCAAGTGCTCTACCAAGCTGAGCTACTTCCCGATCTTAATGGCGCGCCCGAGAGGAGTCGAACCCCTAACCTTTTGATCCGTAGTCAAACGCTCTATCCAATTGAGCTACGGGCGCTTATTGTATAATGCCGAGGGCCGGACTTGAACCGGCACGGTAGTCACCTACCGCAGGATTTTAAGTCCTGTGTGTCTGCCAATTCCACCACCCCGGCGTGGATGGTATAAGCGGAAGACGGGATTCGAACCCGCGACCCCCACCTTGGCAAGGTGGTGTTCTACCACTGAACTACTTCCGCATTACAGGATTTCTTCATTTTATTTGGCAATGCGGGTGAAGGGACTTGAACCCCCACGTCATAAAGACACTAGATCCTAAGTCTAGCGCGTCTGCCAATTCCGCCACACCCGCATGAAACATGGTGAGCCATGAAGGACTCGAACCTTCGACCCTCTGATTAAAAGTCAGATGCTCTACCAACTGAGCTAATGGCTCGCTTTAAAAGCGACTTGTCTATCTTACCATATGAAACTGGTGCCGGCAAGAGGACTTGAACCCCCAACCTACTGATTACAAGTCAGTTGCTCTACCAGTTGAGCTACACCGGCTTTATCTATCCTAACATTATGTAAGAATAAATATGGTGGAGGATGACGGGCTCGAACCGCCGACCCTCTGCTTGTAAGGCAGATGCTCTCCCAGCTGAGCTAATCCTCCATATTGTGTTGTCATTTCGAATGTCTCTCGATCCGACAAGTAGTATTATATAACGATAAGATATTGTTTGTAAAGACTTTTTTAAAATAATTTTTGAATTTATTTTAACGTTGTTTTTTTCATCTTTTCGTTAAGGCACCTAAAGAAGTTTACCACTTGTCTCATCATTTTAAAAGTCTTTTTTTCATTTTTTTTATGTTTTTTTGTTAAAAAGCGCTCTAATAAAGCTTTATTAGTGTGAAATGACCCTTTTCATGCTTTTTATATGCTTGTTTTCTTCAATATATCTTCTCATACAAATCATCTAGAGAAGGGATTCTTTTATTATTTTATTTTTCTGAGAAATCATTTTCATGCAAAAATATCCGTAAATGATGCTGTTCTTTACCATCTTCAATATTAAAGTGTTATCTTGGTTAACAAGTTAGTTATTGATTCTTTCTTGTTCTTACTTAGAGCGGGCGAAAAAATTGACTGAAGGTGCTATATGTTCTTTGGCAATACTCAGTTATCTAGTGTGTCTCTAAACAGCCCTCTGTATCTGGTTGCCAAAGAAAATTCTTATTGGCTGCTTTCTATGCTTTTGATCTTCATCCTAAACAAATTGAACGACCGATCCACACAACAGCTGCGTTGTTCAATGAGAATACATGAAAGTGAGACGAACAGAAAAATTAATTGATCGATGAGGCTTACTACATCATCACTTCTCACTTTACAAAGTGATTTAATAGAAGTAATTTTTTCAAAAACACAAAAAAGACCAGTTCCGTATGGAACTGATCCTTATACAAGCTTGGCGGCGTCCTACTCTCACAGGGGGAGACCCCCAACTACCATCGGCGCTGAAGAGCTTAACTTCCGTGTTCGGTATGGGAACGGGTGTGACCTCTTCGCTATCGCCACCAAACCTGATGGAGAGAATGTTCTCTCAAAACTAGATAACAATGTTCAAGCTTCACATTAGAATATAGGTTAAGTCCTCGATCTATTAGTATCTGTCAGCTCCACGTGTCACCACGCTTCCACCTCAGACCTATCAACCTGATCATCTTTCAGGGATCTTACTTCCTTGCGGAATGGGAAATCTCATCTTGAGGGGGGCTTCATGCTTAGATGCTTTCAGCACTTATCCCGTCCGCACATAGCTACCCAGCGATGCCCTTGGCAGAACAACTGGTACACCAGCGGTGCGTCCATCCCGGTCCTCTCGTACTAAGGACAGCTCCTCTCAAATTTCCTGCGCCCGCGACGGATAGGGACCGAACTGTCTCACGACGTTCTGAACCCAGCTCGCGTACCGCTTTAATGGGCGAACAGCCCAACCCTTGGGACCGACTACAGCCCCAGGATGCGATGAGCCGACATCGAGGTGCCAAACCTCCCCGTCGATGTGGACTCTTGGGGGAGATAAGCCTGTTATCCCCGGGGTAGCTTTTATCCGTTGAGCGATGGCCCTTCCATGCGGAACCACCGGATCACTAAGCCCGACTTTCGTCCCTGCTCGACTTGTAGGTCTCGCAGTCAAGCTCCCTTGTGCCTTTACACTCTGCGAATGATTTCCAACCATTCTGAGGGAACCTTTGGGCGCCTCCGTTACATTTTAGGAGGCGACCGCCCCAGTCAAACTGCCCACCTGACACTGTCTCCCTGCCCGATAAGGGCAGCGGGTTAGAAGGTCAATACAGCCAGGGTAGTATCCCACCGATGCCTCCACCGAAGCTAGCGCTCCGGTTTCCAAGGCTCCTACCTATCCTGTACAAGCTGTACCAACATTCAATATCAGGCTGCAGTAAAGCTCCACGGGGTCTTTCCGTCCTGTCGCGGGTAACCTGCATCTTCACAGGTACTATAATTTCACCGAGTCTCTCGTTGAGACAGTGCCCAGATCGTTGCGCCTTTCGTGCGGGTCGGAACTTACCCGACAAGGAATTTCGCTACCTTAGGACCGTTATAGTTACGGCCGCCGTTTACTGGGGCTTCAATTCGCACCTTCGCTTACGCTAAGCGCTCCTCTTAACCTTCCAGCACCGGGCAGGCGTCAGCCCCTATACTTCGCCTTACGGCTTCGCAGAGACCTGTGTTTTTGCTAAACAGTCGCCTGGGCCTATTCACTGCGGCTTCTCGGGGCTTTAACACCCTAAGAAGCACCCCTTCTCCCGAAGTTACGGGGTCATTTTGCCGAGTTCCTTAACGAGAGTTCTCTCGATCACCTTAGGATTCTCTCCTCGCCTACCTGTGTCGGTTTGCGGTACGGGCACCTCTCACCTCGCTAGAGGCTTTTCTTGGCAGTGTGGAATCAGGAACTTCGCTACTAAATTTCGCTCGCCATCACAGCTCAGCCTTTACGGGAAACGGATTTGCCTATTTCCCAGCCTAACTGCTTGGACGCGGATATCCAATACCGCGCTTACCCTATCCTCCTGCGTCCCCCCATTGCTCAAATGGTGAGGAGGTGGTACAGGAATATCAACCTGTTGTCCATCGCCTACGCCTTTCGGCCTCGGCTTAGGTCCCGACTAACCCTGAGCGGACGAGCCTTCCTCAGGAAACCTTAGGCATTCGGTGGACGGGATTCTCACCCGTCTTTCGCTACTCATACCGGCATTCTCACTTCTAAGCGCTCCACCAGTCCTTCCGGTCTGACTTCACAGCACTTAGAACGCTCTCCTACCACTGTTCGTAAGAACAGTCCGCAGCTTCGGTGATACGTTTAGCCCCGGTACATTTTCGGCGCAGAGTCACTCGACCAGTGAGCTATTACGCACTCTTTAAATGGTGGCTGCTTCTAAGCCAACATCCTGGTTGTCTAAGCAACTCCACATCCTTTTCCACTTAACGTATACTTTGGGACCTTAGCTGGCGGTCTGGGCTGTTTCCCTTTCGACTACGGATCTTATCACTCGCAGTCTGACTCCCAAGGATAAGTCATCGGCATTCGGAGTTTGACTGAATTCGGTAACCCGGTAGGGGCCCCTAGTCCAATCAGTGCTCTACCTCCGAGACTCTTACCTTGAGGCTAGCCCTAAAGCTATTTCGGAGAGAACCAGCTATCTCCAGGTTCGATTGGCATTTCACCCCTACCCACACCTCATCCCCGCACTTTTCAACGTGCGTGGGTTCGGGCCTCCATTCAGTGTTACCTGAACTTCACCCTGGACATGGGTAGATCACCTGGTTTCGGGTCTACGACCACGTACTCATGCGCCCTATTCAGACTCGCTTTCGCTGCGGCTCCGCATCTTCTGCTTAACCTTGCACGGGATCGTAACTCGCCGGTTCATTCTACAAAAGGCACGCCATCACCCTTTAACGGGCTCTGACTACTTGTAGGCACACGGTTTCAGGATCTATTTCACTCCCCTTCCGGGGTGCTTTTCACCTTTCCCTCACGGTACTGGTTCACTATCGGTCACTAGGGAGTATTTAGCCTTGGGAGATGGTCCTCCCGGATTCCGACGGAATTTCACGTGTTCCGCCGTACTCAGGATCCACTCTGGAGAGAACAACATTTCAGTTACAGGGCTGTTACCTTCTTTGGCGGGCCTTTCCAGACCTCTTCGCTTATATCGTTCCTTTGTAACTCCGTATAGAGTGTCCTACAACCCCAAGAGGCAAGCCTCTTGGTTTGGGCTGTTCCCGTTTCGCTCGCCGCTACTCAGGGAATCGCATTTGCTTTCTCTTCCTCCGGGTACTTAGATGTTTCAGTTCCCCGGGTATGCCTTCTCATACTCTATGTATTCAAGTATGGATACTACTCCATTACGAGCAGTGGGTTTCCCCATTCGGAAATCTCCGGATCAAAGCTTGCTTACAGCTCCCCGAAGCATATCGGTGTTCGTCCCGTCCTTCATCGGCTCCTAGTGCCAAGGCATCCACCGTGCGCCCTTTCTAACTTAACCATTTCTTACTTTAGAAAGAATCACTATGTGTGATGAACTTTGCATTGCATTCAATGTGAATGTATTACTTATTGTTATCTAGTTTTCAAAGAACAATCCTGTCTCGCTAGAGACATGTCTTGAAGGAATGATCCTTCAAAACTAAACAAGACGAAAACGCACACTGCTCCATATATCCTTAGAAAGGAGGTGATCCAGCCGCACCTTCCGATACGGCTACCTTGTTACGACTTCACCCCAATCATCTGCCCCACCTTCGGCGGCTGGCTCCATAAAGGTTACCTCACCGACTTCGGGTGTTGCAAACTCTCGTGGTGTGACGGGCGGTGTGTACAAGGCCCGGGAACGTATTCACCGCGGCATGCTGATCCGCGATTACTAGCGATTCCAGCTTCACGCAGTCGAGTTGCAGACTGCGATCCGAACTGAGAACAGATTTATGGGATTGGCTAAACCTTGCGGTCTCGCAGCCCTTTGTTCTGTCCATTGTAGCACGTGTGTAGCCCAGGTCATAAGGGGCATGATGATTTGACGTCATCCCCACCTTCCTCCGGTTTGTCACCGGCAGTCACCTTAGAGTGCCCAACTAAATGCTGGCAACTAAGATCAAGGGTTGCGCTCGTTGCGGGACTTAACCCAACATCTCACGACACGAGCTGACGACAACCATGCACCACCTGTCACTCTGTCCCCGAAGGGAAAGCCCTATCTCTAGGGTTGTCAGAGGATGTCAAGACCTGGTAAGGTTCTTCGCGTTGCTTCGAATTAAACCACATGCTCCACCGCTTGTGCGGGCCCCCGTCAATTCCTTTGAGTTTCAGTCTTGCGACCGTACTCCCCAGGCGGAGTGCTTAATGCGTTAGCTGCAGCACTAAGGGGCGGAAACCCCCTAACACTTAGCACTCATCGTTTACGGCGTGGACTACCAGGGTATCTAATCCTGTTCGCTCCCCACGCTTTCGCTCCTCAGCGTCAGTTACAGACCAGAGAGTCGCCTTCGCCACTGGTGTTCCTCCACATCTCTACGCATTTCACCGCTACACGTGGAATTCCACTCTCCTCTTCTGCACTCAAGTTTCCCAGTTTCCAATGACCCTCCCCGGTTGAGCCGGGGGCTTTCACATCAGACTTAAGAAACCGCCTGCGAGCCCTTTACGCCCAATAATTCCGGACAACGCTTGCCACCTACGTATTACCGCGGCTGCTGGCACGTAGTTAGCCGTGGCTTTCTGGTTAGGTACCGTCAAGGTGCGAGCAGTTACTCTCGCACTTGTTCTTCCCTAACAACAGAGCTTTACGATCCGAAAACCTTCATCACTCACGCGGCGTTGCTCCGTCAGACTTTCGTCCATTGCGGAAGATTCCCTACTGCTGCCTCCCGTAGGAGTCTGGGCCGTGTCTCAGTCCCAGTGTGGCCGATCACCCTCTCAGGTCGGCTACGCATCGTCGCCTTGGTGAGCCATTACCCCACCAACTAGCTAATGCGCCGCGGGTCCATCTGTAAGTGACAGCCGAAACCGTCTTTCATCCTTGAACCATGCGGTTCAAGGAACTATCCGGTATTAGCTCCGGTTTCCCGGAGTTATCCCAGTCTTACAGGCAGGTTACCCACGTGTTACTCACCCGTCCGCCGCTAACATCCGGGAGCAAGCTCCCTTCTGTTCGCTCGACTTGCATGTATTAGGCACGCCGCCAGCGTTCGTCCTGAGCCAGGATCAAACTCTCCGAAAAAGTACAAAACCGAAGTTTTGTTTTTCGTCAGCGTTTGACTGACTACCTATGATATAACATAGGATTTTTTTATAAAAACTCGAATTAACAGGTACGTTTTGTCTTGTTTAGTTTTCAAAGATCATTTTCGTTATCACTCGTAAGCGACTTTAATATCTTAACATTTCGTATTGGTTAAAGTCAAGAAGTTTTTTCAATTTCTTTTTTTAACCTCGTTGCTGTTTTGCGGCAACGAATAATAATATACCACCTTGATTCTTTCCTTGCAATAGTTTTTTTAAAAAAAGTTTCATTTTATGAAAAATAAAAAGCGCCATAGTTAAAATGGCGCTTTAATTGATGTATTAGCGGTTTCTCATTTGTGGGAAAAGCAGTACATCTCTGATTGATGGAGAATTTGTTAATAGCATGATTAACCGGTCGATACCGATTCCTAGTCCGCCTGTTGGAGGCATACCATATTCTAATGCTTCAACAAAATCGTCATCCATTAGATGCGCTTCGTCATTTCCTTCTTCACGTTCTTTTAATTGAGCTTCGAATCGTTCTCGTTGATCGATTGGATCGTTTAGCTCTGTGAATGCATTAGCATGTTCACGGCGTACGATAAATAGCTCAAAGCGATCAGTGAAGCGAGGATCTTCAGGATTTTTCTTAGCTAATGGAGAAATCTCCACTGGGTGTCCGTAAATAAAGGTAGGCTGCACCAATGTTTCTTCAACTTTTTGCTCGAAGAACTCATTGATGATATGACCTACTGTCATGTTTTTCGTAATTTCAATTCCGTGATCAGCTGCATGCTGTTTCGCTTCTTCTATAGACATCTCCTGCCAGAAGTCTACACCAGTTGCTTCTTTGACCGCTTCAACCATATGGAGTCTTTTCCATTCAGGCTTGAGATCAATTTCATCTTCTCCATATTGAATCGTGGTTGTCCCTAGTACCTCTTCGGCAATATGAGCAATCAGGTTTTCAGTTAGGTTCATGATGTCTTTGTAATCTGCGTAAGCTTCGTACAGCTCGATCATAGTGAATTCTGGGTTATGACGAGTTGATACACCTTCGTTACGGAATACACGGCCAATCTCATATACTTTCTCTAGGCCACCGACAATGAGGCGTTTTAAGTGCAATTCAATCGCAATACGCATATAGAGCGGCATATCCAGTGCATTATGATGAGTAATGAAAGGACGTGCTGATGCACCACCAGGGATGCTGTGCATCGTTGGTGTTTCAACTTCTAAATATCCTTTAGAATCTAAGTATCTTCTCATGGATTGAATGATCTTGCTTCGCATAATGAACGTCTGCTTACTTTCTGGATTTACAATTAGGTCAAGGTAGCGTTGACGATAGCGTTGTTCAACATCTTTTAATCCATGATATTTATCAGGAAGCGGGCGAAGTGCTTTCGTAAGAACCTCAAAGCTAGTTGCTTTAATAGAAAGTTCTCCTACATTCGTTTTAAACACCGTTCCTGTTACACCGATGATATCGCCTAGGTCTGAGCTTTTGAATAACTCGTAAGCTTCTTCTCCTACACTATCTTTACGAACGTATATTTGGATTTGTCCTTCTAAGTCTTGTATATGCGCAAAGCCAGCTTTCCCTTTTCCACGCTTTGTCATCATACGTCCAGCGATTGTCACTTGGGCAGACTTTTCTTCTAAGTCTTCTTTAGAAAACTCATCGTATTCTGCAATAATTTGTGCAGATTGATGAGAACGGTCATATCGTTCACCGAATGGATCGATACCCTCTTCTCTCATTTTATTCATTTTGTCACGTCTGACCTGGAATTGGTCATTTAATTCTTCGTTATTAAGCCCTTCATTACTCATTTATATCACTCCAATAATGTATTTTGCAGAGAAAAGCAGAAAAACTGCCAGTACATGCACTAGCAGTGAGCTACAAAAAGAAAGATAGTCTTATCCTACTTTTATACTTTGAAGCTCTTTTGCCTCGGCTTCGATCGTAAAGTCATCAAGAACTTGTACAAGCTCCGCTCTCGTTTCACTTTGATTGATTTGATTTCTCACGTCCGCATTGCCTCGGACACCTTTTAAGTACCATGCTGCGTGCTTTCTCATTTCTCTGACAGCCACATGCTCGCCTTTTAGATCAATGAGTCTGTCTAAGTGAAGCTTGCACACTGACATCTTCTCACGTACATTTGGCTCTTCTTTCAGTTCACCCGTTTCTAAATAATGAACCGTTCGATAGATCATCCACGGGTTTCCTAGTGCGGCTCTTCCGATCATGACAGCATCTACACCCGTTTCATCAAGCATACGTTTTGCATCTTGAGGGGTTTTAACATCTCCATTGCCGATGACAGGAATGGAAACAGATTGTTTGACCTCTTTTATAATATCCCAATTCGCTGTTCCTTCGTACATCTGCACACGTGTCCGTCCGTGAAGCGCAACCGCTTGTCCACCTGCTCGTTCAACAGCACGGGCATTGTCAATAGCGAAGATATGATCTTCGTCCCAGCCCATTCTCATTTTCACCGTAACAGGTTTATCTACAGCATCTACAACAGCAGAGACCATTTCATAAATCTTGTTTGGATCAAGCAGCCATTTCGCTCCTGCATCACATTTCGTAATCTTCGGTACAGGACAGCCCATGTTGATATCGATAATGTCCGCTGTGGTATTCTGGTCTACAAACTTTGCTGCTTCAACGAGAGTGTCTTTTTCACCTCCAAATATCTGAAGGCTCAAAGGCTTTTCCCGTTCATCAATGTATAGCATACCCATTGTTCTTGCATTGTTGATCAGGATCGCCTTGTCACTGATCATTTCAGCGCAGACTAAACCTGCTCCAAACTCTTTCACTGTCAGTCTGAAGGCAGAGTTGCACACACCAGCCATAGGTGCGAGCACCACTTTGTTTTTAATGTCGATATCTCCGATTTTAAACATCATTTCCCCTCCTTTCTTCTTCAAGAATTGGCGAAAGTTCTTCCACCGTTATATTTAAAGCATCTGCTATTTGATCAACCAATTGGTTTGTTGGTAATCGATTGCCTCGCTCAATTTCTCCTAAGACAGAGACAGAGATGCCCAGTCTTTTCGCGAACCCTTCCTGAGTATACCCTTTTAGCTTTCGGTATGCACGAATTCTTCTACCCCACATATCTTTTTCCATATGCTTACACCTTCTTGGTCTGTTACGGCATTTATTTGTACTTCGCCGATTTCTGGGCAAATCTCACTCATCGGAACGAGAACGAATAAACGTTCGTACATTCTAGGATGTGGCACTACAAGCTGTTCTGTTTCAATATTTTCACGATTATAAAGTAAAATGTCAAGGTCAGCCGTTCGCGGTCCCCATCTCACTTCTCTTGTTCTGCCTAACTCTTGCTCGATTTTCTGAGTAAGTGTCAGTAGTTCATGCGGACGAAGCGAGGTGGAAATTTTCACAGCCATATTTAAAAAGTCATCTTGGTTTTCGTAACCTACAGGTGTTGTTTCATATATAGATGAGATTGATTCTACTTGAACCTCTGGATGTTCGTGCAGTTTTTTGACGGCTTCTTTTAAATAGGTTTCCTTTTTCCCTATGTTCGAACCTAAAGCGATGTATGCGGTATTGTTCATGCGCGCGATCTCGTCATTTCAATGGCAACGGACTGATAGTGTCCTGGAATTGGCGGATCTGGTTTGATCACCTTCACTGTACATTCCTGAACTGTCGGGAAGTCCTTTAACACTTGGCTCGCAATTCTTTCTGTCAGTGTTTCAACGAGGTTGACTGATTCACCCTCTACAATGCTTTTGCAGATATGGTAGAGCTCTGCATAATTGATCGTCTCATTGAGGTCATCCGTTTGTCCGGCTTTACTTAAATCAAGTGAAGCTGTTAAATCCACACGGAACCGCTGTCCTAATTTATTTTCTTCTGCAAATACGCCATGGTAGCCGTAAAATTCCATTCCATTTACATATACTTTATCGATGATAAGCGCCTCCTTTATTCAACATGGCATCCATCATTTTTGCCATTCTTGCGATTTCTTTTACATCATGTACACGAACCATCGCACTGCCTTTTTGAATCCCAAGGCAGACCGTAGCCCCCGTTCCTTCAGTACGTTCTTCCGGTGGCAGGTCTAAGACAGCTCCGATGAATCGTTTTCGAGATGTAGCTAAGAGCAGTGGATACCCAAGGTGACAAAAATGTTCGAGTTCATTCATGACCATCAGGTTGTCCTCTTTATTTTTCGCAAACCCTACACCTGGGTCTAATATGATCATGTCATCACGGACACCCGCTTGTTTCGCAATTTGAACACTTTCTTTCAAATCTGCGATCATATCTGAAATTAGATGTGTATAGTTTCGCTCTGGCCGATTGTGCATTAAAATAATCGGCACATTGTGCTTCGCTGCCACATGCGCCATTTGAGGATCTGCCTTCGCTCCCCATACATCATTGATGATGGAAGCTCCGGCTTTCACTGCTTCATCTGCCACATGGGCTTTATACGTATCAATGGAAATCGGTACATCCAATTCTTTTGTGATCTTTTCAATGACGGGAATGACTCTTGAAAGCTCCTCTTGTTCTGAGACAAACGCCGCTCCAGGACGAGTCGATTCTCCGCCTATATCAATGATATGTGCCCCGTCCTCTATCAGCTGCGCTGCATGAGCCAGCGCTTTATCCACTTGATTAAACTTTCCTCCATCTGAAAAAGAGTCAGGTGTGACATTTAAAATGCCCATGACCAATGTCTTTTCTTCATAACTAAGGGTGTGGTGCTTGGCTTGTATGATTTTAGGCTGTTTTATCACTTGTTGTGTCATTGTGTCCACCTACTCTTTATGTTCTAGACGTTCTTTAGTATATTGTGTTCTCAATTTCGTTGAGATGATCCGGCTGTTTTGGTGCAAGGAGATTTCCCCTATACTTCCGAAAGGCACAATCCCTTGAACAGAATTGGTCATCCATGCCTCATCAGCTGATAGCAAATGGGAGACCGGGTATCGCCCTACTTTTAGCGACGCCTCCATCGCTTGGAGTGTTTCGATACAATATCGACGAGTGACCCCATTTAAAATGCCTGTATCAAGTGACGGTGTATAAATCACATCGCCTTTTCGCCAAAATACATTGGAGGTAATGCCTTCTGCCACATCATTTTCTTTTGTTAAAAAGATGCCTTCTAACGACGGATCATTCCCCACTTCTCTTTTAGCCAGCAGGTTGTTCATATAATGATGAGACTTGAGGCGCCTTGAACCTTCCGGCGTATTTCTTCTCGTTTGAAGAATGACTCCCTGCTTCTCATCTAAAATAGATTCGGGCCGGAATGGAGAGATCATGACAAACACGACAGGCTCTTCATAAGGATCTGCAGAAAATCCATTGCCTCTGCCTGCAGAAACATTGAAGCGAATTCTCGCATGACCACCGGCTATTTCGTTTTTATTTAGTAAGGTATGAATGATGTCGAGTACAAATGGTTTCTCTATTGTGGATTCGATGCAAAGGTCACGCAATGATTGATTGAGCCTTTCAAGGTGCCAATCTAACAGAAAGACTTGTCCTGCCAGGCTGGTAAATGTTTCGAATACACCGATGCCATATAGAAAACCATGATCAAAAGGAGAAAGAGTGGCGTCTTTCTCCTCTATATACTGACCGTTCAGATAAATGATCATGCGTTTACTTCATGCCCCTTTTTACGATAGGTTTCAATGAAATTTTTCAGCATTTCTTTTCCGAAGGACGTCATAATCGATTCAGGATGAAACTGTACACTTTCAATTGGTAGCTCTTTATGGCGAATGGCCATGAGCTCGCCTTCCTTTGTGCTGGCTGTTGCGACAAAGCACTCCGGCAGCGTCTCGTTTTTGACAATTAATGAATGATATCTCGTTGCGACGAGCGGATTTTGGAGTCCAGTGAAGACACCTTTTCCGTCATGAGCAATCTCTGACGTTTTACCATGCATTAAGCGCTCAGCACGAACGACATCCCCTCCAAAGACTTGCGCAATGGATTGATGCCCCAGGCACACACCGAAGATCGGAATACTTCCCGCAAAGTGCTTGATTGCCTCCATACTAATTCCCGCTTCATCAGGACTGCATGGCCCTGGAGAAATCATGAGAAAATCTGGCTCGAGTTCTTCGATTTCTTGAATGGTTACTTGATCATTCCGTTTCACAATCAATTCTTCTCCAAGCTCACCTAAATACTGGACCAGGTTGTACGTAAATGAATCATAATTATCAATCATTAATATCATGCTCTGCTCACCTCTAACTCAAAATAGTCTCTTCTTTGCTCAACTGTAATGCTTTTTTTACTGCATAGGCTTTTTTAATCGATTCTTTGTATTCGTGCTTTGGTACAGAATCGATGACGATCCCAGCACCCGATTGCATAAATGCTTTGCCTTCAGTGCAGTACGCCGTACGAATGACGATGTTAAAGTGCATATCTTGATTGAATCCAAACCAGCCTATAGATCCAGTATAAAGCCCACGCCTTGTCGGCTCAAGCTCTTCTATGATTTCCATTGTTCTCACCTTTGGAGCACCTGTAATTGTGCCGCCTGGGAATACAGCTCTCATGACATCTACTGCATCACAATCATCACGCAGTTCCCCTTGTACGTTGGATACAATGTGCATCACGTGTGAATATTTCTCAATCGCCATAAATTCGTTCACTCTTACTGAGCCATAAGTGGACACGCGTCCAAGGTCATTCCGCTCAAGATCCACGAGCATCACATGCTCCGCGCGTTCTTTTTCATTTTCAATGAGCTCTTTTGCCAGCGCTTGATCCTCAGCATCGTCTTTGCCTCTTGATCTTGTACCCGCAATCGGTCTTGTTTCTAATTGAGTCCCCTTTTTCTTAATCAGCAGCTCTGGAGATCCACAAACAATTTGGAAATCAGGCGTGTGCAGATAAGACATATAAGGAGATGGATTGACTTGACGTAACGTTTTGTATAAATCATAAGGGTGGGTGTGGAGCTGTTCATCTTGTCTGATGGACAAATTCACTTGGAACACATCACCGCTTGCGATATATTGCTTAATCTTCTCTACTGCTTCTCCAAAGGTTTCTTCGGTAAAAGGTGCTGCTGGTACACATTCTACAGAAGGTTCATGAACAGGTGATTGCGCTGATTCTTTTGCAGAGCTTGTCCACTTTTGCTTCGAATCTTCAAGTCTTTGATGAGTGACACTCACAGATTCCGCTCCCTCTGTGTGAGTGATCAGCCACAGCACGTTTTCTTCATGATCAAAGACTGCAACATCATTAAACACAAGAAAATAAAGGTCAGGTGTTTTCAGGTCATCAATGGACAGCATCTTAAAATGCTCGATATATCTAGCATAATCATAGCTTAAAAATCCAATCGCCCCACCTTGAAAATCAGGGTATTCCTCATTCGTTTCGGTTCGAAGGGTTTGGAACCAATCCGTAAACGCTCTAAATGGATCGCCTTCTTTGAACAGCACCTCATCTTGATAATGGATGGTTGTCATCCCGTCTTTTCCCTTCGCTTTAGCGATTGGGTGAATGCCAGCAATGCTGTATGAACCGCCGCGAGCACTTTCAAGTAGAACATGGTGTGTTTCGCCAGCAGTTAATTGTTCGTATCTTTTCAAGAATGCATCTTTCGTAAAAGGAATTTTGATGCCAATCGGCCTGCGTTGTGTCATGTTATCATCCTTTTTCATTTTCATTAATCTTATTGTAATGCAATCCAATTTATTTAGAAAATAGTATTTGCTTTCCATCTACAGATTTCATAAAAAAACCCCAGCAAATGCTGGGGTAATCAGTTTAATCGAATTGATAAAGAGGTGTGCTGAGGTAACGCTCCCCATTACTTGGGATGATTGCGAGAACCTTTTTCCCTTTACCAAGCTTCTTCGCTGTTTGAAGTGCTGCGTAAATAGCTGCTCCTGAAGAAATACCGCCAAGGATTCCTTCCTCTTTCGCTGCTTTTCTTGCAAGCTCAAATGCATCTTCGTTTTTCACTTGGATAATGCCATCATATACTTCCGTGTTCAAGATGGAAGGGATAAAACCTGCCCCAATCCCTTGGATTTTATGCGGGCCTGGCTTTCCGCCTGATAATACAGGAGAATCTGTCGGCTCTACCGCATAAAGCTGAATCGATGGGATGGCTTCTTTGAGGACTTCACCAGCACCCGTAATTGTGCCGCCCGTACCAACACCTGCAATAAATGCATCAAGCTCGCCGTCGAACTGTTCAAGAATTTCTTTTCCTGTAGTACGACGGTGAATCTCCGCATTGGCTTCGTTGTTAAATTGCTGAGGCATGAAGTAACCGTGCTCTTCTGCCAATTCTTCTGCCTTTTTGATGGCACCTTTCATTCCTTCTGCACCTGGTGTTAATACAAGCTCTGCACCATAAGCGCGTAAAAGGTTGCGACGCTCCTGACTCATTGTGTCTGGCATCACTAGAATTGCGTTAATTCCTTTAGCTGCCGCTACCATTGCAAGACCGATCCCTGTGTTTCCGCTTGTTGGTTCGATGAGCGTGTCGCCGGCTTTTAAAGTACCTTTCGCTTCAGCATCTTCGATCATCGCTAACGCAATACGATCTTTTACACTGCTGCCCGGGTTCATATATTCAAGTTTCAAGTAGACATCCGCACTGTCTTCATCTACTAAACGGTTTAATTTAACGACTGGTGTATTTCCTATTAGTTCAAAAACTGAATTTGCAATACGAGCCATCACTAACACCTCTATCTCCGAGTAATTTTATTGTATTAATATTAAATTATCAATTTCAAAAAATTTTGTCAATGCTTTTAGTCCTGCTCGCCATCGTAAAACCATGTGACTTTTGCTTCTTTCCACAGGGTTTTAACATTCGCCTTTTCACCTAGATCTTCCATGGCAATCTGCCTTTTGATCTGATTTTTGACTTCTTCATACGAGAAGGAGCGACCATCTAATTTTTCTTTCAATTGAATAATGGCATACCCGTTTTTGGTCTCGATCGGTTCTTTTGTCCATTGATCTGGCTGAAGCTTTTGAGCTTCCTGTATGTATAGGGCTGGGATACTTTCTTGTTCTTCTGTGACAAACCCAAGATCTCCGCCATATGGAGAGGTGTAGCGGTCAATGGAGCGTTCAGCTGCCACCGCTTCGAAGCTAGATCCGCCTTTTAGATCCTTCAATACATTTTCAGCTTCGCCCTTTGTCTTCACGACGATATGACGAATACGGTATGAATCATCATATTGATATAAGTCCTTGTTTTTTTCATAAAAGGATTTCGCTTCTTTTTCAGAAACGACAGCATCTCTCGTTAAAAGCTGCTCTAATAATATTTGATAACGAATCTGTTCTGTCCAGTCCTTTTCACTCGTATGTCCATCTTCGTAGAAATTATTTGATACCGCTTTAAGCATCAGCAATTCACGATTGATTTCTTTTGAGGACACCTCAAGCTTGTTTTCTTTCGCAAGCTGATCGACCACCTTCTGATTAATCATTTGCTCAAGTGTTGCCTTTCCATAGCGGTCTTCCATCTTCTTTAACCATTCTTGACGTGTCACCTTCTCTTTTCCAATCGACGCAATTTCTTCACCGCTCTTCCCGTTTGAAGAAGCCTGTGACATTTGCGACTTTGTTAATACATATGCAATGACAACGGCATTGATCATAAGCAACACGAGAATAAATGTCCATACCACTCTTGCTTTCAGTCTCATCTTTCGTCTCCTTTCCATTCTAAAAAGAAAACCCGCTGCTTAGAGCTTAGCGGGTTATTTCTTCACGTAGCTCTTCTAGCTCTTCTTTTGTAAATACATACGTTTCGTTACAAAAATGGCATTGAGCTTCTGCTTGTCCGTCTTGTTCAATCATGTCTTCAATTTCGGCTTTTCCTAGGCTGATAATGCCATTAGAAAAACGTTCTTTTGAGCAGTTACAAGAGAATTCGACAGGTACAGTTTCTAAAATTTGAGGTTTTTCTCCGAGTACTTCTTCTAAAATTTCTTCTGGTGCCATCCCTTTTTCAATGAGTTTAGAAATGGGTTCAATGGTTGAGAGCCGCTTTTCTAATCTTTCAATGACAGCATCTTCTGTTCCAGGCAGTAATTGAATGATGAAACCGCCTGCTGCAAGGATCGAGTTATCTGGATTGACCAAAACCCCTACACCTACAGAGGAAGGCACTTGCTCAGAAGAGACAAGGTAATAAGTGAAGTCATCTCCAATTTCACCTGAAACGATCTCCGTTTGTCCTGTAAAGTGATCTTTCAGCCCGATATCTTTAACAACACTTAACGTTCCAGATGTCCCGACTGCACGTCTAACATCCAGCTTGCCATGTTCATTTAAGTCAAAATGGACTTGTGGGTTTGAGACATATCCGCGCACCTGGCCCTTTGCGTTTCCATCAGCAATGATGGCACCGATTGGTCCACCGCCTTCAATTTTGACCGTTAGCTTATTTTCACCTTTCAGCATAGCACCCATCATGACTGTAGCTGTCATTGTTCTGCCAATCGCTGCTGATGCTGTTGGCCATGTATGGTGTCTTCTTTGTGCTTCGTTGATTGTATCTGTTGTGTTTGCAGCATATGCTCGGACTTTTCCGTCATATGCTAACGCTTTAACTAAGTAGTCCATTCGATTTTAAACCTCCTATAGTACACCGACACGATTACGTTCATAAATGAGTTGAAGTCCTTTTAATGTTAAGAACGGATCAACAATATCAATGCAGTCTGATTCATTTCCAATCAATGTGGACAAACCGCCTGTTGCAATGACTTTCGGTGTTTGTTTCGCTTGCTGCTTCATCCGTTTCACTATTCCCTCGACTTGCCCAACATATCCATAAAGGATGCCGGATTGCATCGCACTGATGGTGTTTTTTCCAACAATGTGATCTGGACGGACAATTTCAATTCTCGGCAGCTTCGCCGCTCTTGTATATAAAGCCTCTGTTGAGATGGTAATACCAGGTGCAATTGCCCCACCCATGTATTGTTTTTGTTCATTGATAAAGCAGTAGGTTGTCGCTGTGCCAAAGTCTACGACAATGAGAGGTGCTCCATATAGATGAATCGCCGCTACTGCATTCACAATTCGATCAGCCCCGACTTCCTTTGGATTGTCACACATAATGTTTAATCCAGTCTTCATCCCAGGCCCTACAATTTGGGGAGTTATGTGAAAGTACTTCTCGCACATTCTTTCTAATGCAAACATCATTGGCGGGACAACAGACGAGATGATAATTCCTTCTATTTGGTCAAACATCAGCCCGACATAATCAAATAAAGACCTGATGGCCATACCAAATTCATCTTCTGTTTTATGACGGCTTGTTTCAATTCGCCAATGGTAGTTTAGATCGCCATTATGATAAACACCTAAAACGGTATTTGTGTTCCCTACATCTATCACGAGTAACAACTTCATCACCACTTTGAATAGTTTCTCAAAAAGAGCATTTTTCGACTTTCTATCATACCATACACGAATTGAGTTCCATTTGTAAACAATTCGAAACCGATCCATTCAGGAATCGAAATAAAAAAAGCTGCCGATGATCCCGGCAGCTTTCACAGAAGGAGATTAGATCTCCTCATCTTCTTCTTTTTTCTTGATGTTCACTTTCACATCATCGTTTTTCTCTTCGTCATCTGCGTATACACGCTCTGGAAGCTTTCCAGTTTCGTAAAGAGATTTAATTTGCTCAGCATCTAATGTTTCAACTTCTAGAAGAGCTTGTGCGATGATTTCTAGCTTATCTTTATTCTCAGTGAGAATTTGTTTCGCACGTTCGTAGCTGTCCTTGATGAAACGCTGAATTTCTTGGTCAATTTCGTAAGCGATCGCTTCACTATAATTCGGCTCGTTGTTAAAGTCACGGCCAAGGAATACTTGACCTCCTTGTGCTTGACCGAATTGAAGTGGACCAAGTTTATCAGACATACCGAACTCTGTAACCATTTTTCTTGCAATGCCAGTTGCACGCTGGAAGTCGTTGTGAGCACCTGTACTTACTTCACCAAACGTAATTTCCTCTGCAACACGACCGCCGAGCAAGCCGACAATTTTATCAAGAAGCTCTGGCTTCGTTTGGAAATAACGGTCTTCTCTTGGAAGCATGACCGCATATCCGCCTGCCTGACCACGAGGAACGATCGTTACTTTATGCACCATGTCCGCTTCGTCTAGGATAAGACCAATGACGGTATGACCTGCTTCATGGTAAGCCACGATATTACGTTCTTTCTTCGAAATGACGCGGCTTTTCTTCGCCGGCCCAGCGATGACACGGTCAGTCGCTTCGTCGATATCACGCATATCAATTTTCTTTTTGTTATGACGGGCAGCAACAAGTGCTGCTTCGTTTAGTAAGTTCTCAAGATCTGCTCCAGAGAACCCAGGTGTTCTGCTTGCAATGGCTTTCAAATTCACTGTATCATCAAGCGGTTTGTTTTTCGCATGAACCTTCAGTACTTCTTCACGGCCAATGACATCTGGGCGGTCAACCGTAATTTGACGGTCAAAACGTCCCGGACGCAGCAATGCAGGATCTAGGATATCTGCACGGTTCGTTGCAGCGATGATAATAATACCTTCGTTCGCACTAAAACCATCCATTTCAACAAGAAGCTGGTTAAGCGTTTGTTCACGCTCGTCATGACCACCGCCTAGACCGGCTCCACGCTGACGACCCACTGCATCAATCTCATCAATAAAGATTAAGCATGGTGCATTCTTTTTCGCATTTTCGAATAAATCACGTACACGTGATGCACCGACACCGACGAACATCTCGACGAAGTCAGAACCACTGATGCTGAAGAAAGGAACGCCTGCTTCTCCTGCAGATGCTCTCGCAAGCAATGTTTTACCTGTACCTGGAGGTCCTACTAGTAAAACCCCTTTAGGAATTCTTGCGCCAAGCTCTGCGAATTTACGTGGGTCCTTCAGGAATTCTACCACTTCTACAAGCTCTTGCTTTTCTTCATCTGCACCGGCAACATCTTTAAATTTCACACGTTTCTTCTCTTCTGTGTAAAGCTTCGCCTTACTCTTACCAAAGTTCATAACACGGCTTCCACCGCCCTGAGCTTGGTTCAGTAAGAAGAAGAACAGGATAAAGATGATGATGAACGGAATGATGGTTGTCAGAACTTGCAGCCATCCATTTGTTTCAGGTGCTGGTTCTACTTTTACATCTGTATTCTTTAGTGCACTGTAAATCTGGTCAACACCTTGACCATCTGGAACATGGGTAATGAAGTATTCATCTTTCTTCGCGCCATCTAATTGACCACGAATTTCATAAACCCCTCTTACAGGCTGAATGGAGATACTCTCCACTTTTCCCGCACTTAGATTTTGCGAAAATTTGCTGTAAGACATGTTCTCAGGCTTTTGATTAGGGGATCCTAACCAACTGACTACCCCTATCACAAGTAATAAAATAAGTATATAAAAAATCGTATTACGAAAAACCCGATTCATTCCTTACCTCCTCCCACAGTAAGCACAACTATGTTCAATAGTATCATAGAAAATCATTCCAATACAACCAATAACCTCATGTATACGTATGCTGATTAGCCTTCGTAAACAGATGGTTTTAACACTCCAATATACGGGAGGTTTCGGTAACGTTCAGCGAAATCCAATCCATAGCCGACAACAAATGCATCTGGCACTTCAAATCCAACATAATCTGCTTTGATGTCTGCTTTACGACCGCTTGGTTTATCAAGCAATGTCACAATTTTTATGGAGTTTGCTTTACGGTATCGGAAAAGCTCTACCAGATAGCTCAAAGTTAACCCACTGTCGATGATATCTTCCATAATTAAAATATCTCTTCCTTCAACAGAAGTATCTAGATCTTTTATGATCTTTACTTCTCCTGAAGATACGGTAGATTTTCCGTAGCTAGATACATCCATAAAATCAAGTTCTAAATATGTATCAATGTGTTTGATCAGGTCTGCCATAAATGGAAGAGCCCCTTTCAAAACACCAATAGCCAGGGGAAATTTACCATCATAATCGCTGGTTAATGTTGCACCCAGTTCCTTCACTTTTTGCTGGATCTCTTCTTCTGAGATCAAAACCTTTTCAATATCTTGTTTCATGCTTTTGCTTGCCCCCTACAAATTTTCATGCTGTCTATATTGTAATACAATGAGATCGCTGTTTGTCATATCAATTTCTTCAAAAACGGATTTTTTCAGACCTGGGATCCAGATGATTTGATGATCCGAGTCAGTGACGATCGGCCAGCTGTCTCTTTCTGCAAGAGGCACTTTTTTATCAATAAATATATCCTTCACCTTTTTTGATCCATTCATCCCTTTAAGTTTCATTCGATCACCATTTTTTCGTGAGCGAATGATCAAAGGGAAACGAACTTGATCTTTTTGAAGCAAGAAAAAATGGTTTCCGTTCCGTGCATCCTTCGGAATATGATTTGATACCACGATAGACTGCCCATTTGGAAGGAAAAGCTTCTCTCCAAGCTCACCCTTTAAGTGAAGAGCATAAGTCTGGTCTAGTACAAGCGATCGTTCAAAGGTAAACATACAGTAATCATAAGACTTGACAGCTTGTAAACCTTTTGGCAAATCTAATGATCCAGACGGTTGTTCGGTATGAGATAACCAGTCCAAAGTCCCTAGAATATGCTGGTTTGAAAACGCTGATTGAGTGTTTTCATAAAGATAGTTTAATATTAGTTGAATGCCTCTTCTTTGTAAAGGCAAAGGCAGGTCAAGCAAAGGCTTCGTTTTGATCTTAATTTGCTTAGGCGATTGATTCGTTATCACTTGGTTCATTTGTTCCTTTGTTAATGCCTGCAAATATTGCTCATCTTCAGTCAGCATGTCACTTACAAACTGAAAGCTTTCATGTACATGAGGTGCCTCTTCTTTTAACACGGGAAGAATGTGTCTTCTTATCCGGTTTCTCAAGTAGTCATCTGTGTGATTGCTTTGATCAATGACATAGGGAATATGTTCTTTTTCACAAGCGGTCAGCACGTCATCCTTGGAATATCCAATGAGCGGCCGAATCAGCCATCCATCTTGATAAGGACGTTTTGCTTGGATACCTGCGAGTCCTATTCCAACTGTCCCTCTCACAAGCCTCATCATCATTGTTTCTACTTGGTCGTCTCCATGATGTGCAAGCGCTAGAAATTGAGCGTTGTATTGCTCCATCAATTGACGAAAGAAAGCATATCTGCACTCTCTTGCAGCTGCCTGTTTGTTTAAGTGGTTTTCTTTTGCATATTGGGCAACTTGTATGCGGGCCGATTCAAAAGGAATTCCTTGCTCCTTGCAGTATGCCTCAACAAATGCCAAATCAGCAAAGGATTCTTCTCCTCTGAACATGTGATCTACATGGGCTGCAATCAGCTGAAAGGAACCTTTTCGACGTTTGTTTAGTTCGTGCAGTAAAAGCATGGAATCTGGTCCGCCAGAAACCCCGACAATGACTGTCGTATTTTCAAGGTAAACATCATGTTTTTTCAAAAATGATTCAATTCTATTCACAACTTCCTCCTCACAAAGAGCAGGTAATTTAAAGATATACATATCCTATCACTTTCAGTAGCTCCAAGCAAAGATGAAGCCTGCTTTTTTACAGGTCTATAGCAGGAACAAAACTACATATGCACAGTAAAGAGCAAGTACACTGCACACGATAAGAACAGTTTCAAAAAGCCCGCCTGATTTTTTGCGTACTGGTGTTCTTTTTGCTGCTGCAACTCTCGATCGTGAAGTCACCTGTTGATTTTGTTGAACAGCGGGCTTTTGCCCGTTTTTTTGCTGCTGCTTCTTTTGACTCGCTTTTCTTGAAGCGATCAGCTGTCCTTCTTTCAGCATTGCACTCTTCATAGCCGCCGCTGATTGGTATTTACCTTGTAGAGCAGCCTTTAACACCCGCTCATAACGCTTTAATAAAGGATGTCCTTCAATGGCTCTGTAAAGCTGCTTTTCCGGTTCTGCTCCTTTTTTGAATTCTTTCTTATACGCACAGTTCACCATCACCATACTTAAGGCAAACAGATCATAGGATGGCTCTGCCTTTCTTGTGCCGAATCCCCAATAGCCTCGATCAAAAAACTCGGTATACTCCTTGATTGCCCTGCCTGCTTTTGTCGTTCCCCCTACATCAATGCACCGGATCGCTGCCGGGGGACCTGACACGATGAGATTATCTGGCTTCAAGTCACCAAAAATCCAGCCTTCTTGATGTAAATGAGCCAGGTTAGATAAAAGTTGAACCATTAAAACAACGATCCACTCATCACCTTTTTGTTTTACAAATTCAAGTAGTAATGGGCCTCTGACATACTCCATCACATAAAAGGAACGCTTTTGAAGCATGCCGGGATAAATCGCATCATCCATATCATAAAAAGAAGGCCCCATGGTTTTCACAGGAGCCTTAGAAAAGGATTTTAACACATTGACTTCAGATGCAATGAGCATACTGTCATCACTCACTTTAAGGGCTACTTGACCATTTGGCGATTCGGCTAGATAGACAATACCGTTCGCCCCTTTTCCTAGCTCTTTTACGATGCGGTAATGATGGTGATGCCATTTCCCTTGAATCACCGTGCCTAACGGAATGTTAGAAGCCGAATTCATCATGCTCTTCCTTTGCTTCAAGCAGCCCTTTACGTGAACGAACTGATTTGAAATGCTGGAGTGCTTCTCGAAGCGCTGGTCCAGTTGGAGTAATTCCTCCCGTGGTCAGTTTCGGGAAAATAGATGACAGTGAATCGAATCGAGGCGTCCAATTCAACACAATTTCAGCATCTGAGTTTTTCCCGGGAAATATACACATTCCAAACTGATTTTCACCAATTCTTGAATTTAAACTAATGGAGAGGTCAATGAGTGCTTCTTTAACGGTCGGCAGCTTCGGTTTCATACTTGCACTTGTATCAACAAGCACAAGTACTTGAAGGTGAACCGTCTCTCCTAACTCATCGACTACTTCCATCACTTCCCCGCGCTTATCAGGCGGAAGCTCTTCTATTTCAGTGTCCTTACCAAGGATTTGCTGCAATTCTTTATTCACAACACCTTGCAAGGTTTGTGTCATCGCTTTTTTTGTAACCATTTGTACCGTTTGAGATAACTGCTGGACGTAGACAACTTGATGAATGCCTCCGCCTGCTAGAGCAATCCCCTCAACTTCTTTCATTGCTTCATGATCGTGTCTGTTTTCCTCCATAATGCCAATGACATTGACTGTAATCCCTTGTTCCTTTGCCAATGAGGCAATCGCAAGTGGATCTTCCCCGTGATTTGAGCAGCCATCTGTAATCAATAAGATTTGGTTTACGTGACCTTTTCGCATCTTCATTCCTCCTGGGATCGTAACTGAATGCTTTATATCCCCATCATCGCCAGAAGAAATTCATATTATACGATATTTCAAGAAATCTCTTGTTTCTCAAGATAGAATGTACCAGTCGGAATGGATGCCCATTTAGGCGTATTGTGATCAAGCCTGATGACAACAACCGTCATATCGTCATCAATTTGACCCGATCTTGTTCGAATGACCTCTTCCATTAATAAATCAGCAATCTCTTGCGGATCTTCTGTTTTAAAGCTTTTCATTTTGCGTTTCACCCAGAGATCATGATTTTCAATATGCTTTGGTCCTTCGAAAATGCCATCACTCATCATAATCAGCAGATCTCCTGCCTTCATCTGTTCACTCACAACCTCCACTTCAAATTCATCAATAATCCCAATCGGTAAGTTGCTCGCTTGTACCTTCATCACCTGATCACCCCGTTTAATAAAGCTGGGTGTTGAACCGATCTTAAGGAATTTACAGCTCGCATCCTGTAAATCAATAATGGACAAATCTAACGTTGAATAGATTTCATCTGTCGTTCGTAAAGATAAAATACTATTAATGGTTTTAATCGCCACTTTTTCATTGATGCCTGATGCCAATATTTTTTCTAACAGCTTAATCGTTTCATTGCTTTCAAAATGAGCCCTTGCTCCATTGCCCATTCCATCACTAATAGCCGCGGCATATTTGCCCGCACCCAGCTCCATCATGCTGTAGCTGTCTCCAGACACTAATCCTCCGCCTTTTGCTGCATGCGCTACGCCTGTAGCCACTCGATATGATTTTGCAGAGCCAAATACAACGTGGCAATAGCCTGTTGGGTGCTCTGCACACTGCTCTGCTTTGACTAAAATCTGTTCTTCTAAAATATCTGAGAGCATAGGGGCGATGATTTTTTCACATTCACCATGGCCCTGGCAATATGGGATTCTCATTTCAATATCGACATTCCCCTGCTCCAAGCTATAAATTTCTACTTGCTGAATTTCAATTCCAAAGTGCTGCAGTGCTTCTATCATCTGCTCTTCTTGAATAAAATGCTGTTCTCTTTCCCGTTTTATTTCCCGGGAAAAATCCTCCATCACTTGTGAGACACCCATCAGCTGTTCAGCTACCAGTCGTCTGCTGTCTTGGACTTTTTTCTTCAGAGTCTGGTTGGCTTTATAGTAAGCGATCTCCTCTTCAATCAATTCCTCGACATGTTTTGATTTTGAGCAGTGCTGGCTAAATTTCTTCTTCAATTTCCGGTTTTGCTCGTAGGTTTTTTCATCAGATTCATGCATAACTTGTTTCATCAGTTCATAGGTTGTATCAAAGTTCTGCACCCAGCATTTATTTTTCTTATAGCACGTTTGACAGGATCGTTCTGTGATCGTACTTAAAAAAAGATCTACATCCTCTTCCTGTTTCTTTTCTTCAGGAATGGAATCGTAAAATGTCGCAAAACTCTCAGACAGCGCATGAAATACGTTAGAAAATTGGTCTACCTTTTTTGCTGTCACATCTCGTACTTTCCGGGCGTATTGTTGCTGTTCCTGTACATGCTCTACCGTACCAGGAATATATTTCGCTACCTTAGAGGTCACTGATTGTGGCGTGAGCAAGAAGAGCGCAACCGCAATCAATGATTCATATAGCGTGGTTATGAGTCCTGCTGATCCTTCTCCGTACAAGGAAATAAGTAAGGAACCCACAATTAAGCCAATGGCTGCACCTGCTTTCTTCCCCTCTTTCAGCAATCCCCCTAATAAACCTGAAAAGGCAAGAAGACTCATCTGATAAAGGTTTCCGATGTTAGCGAGACCGAGAATTAATCCAGTCACGACACCCACTGTACAACCAATACTCGCTCCTCCAATAAAGGCAAAGCTCAGCACTACATATCGTGACAAAATATGCTCTGCCTGCATTCCTTGAAATGTGATGCCTGCCAGACCTGTTAAAACTGAGGCAATCAAAATCATAAAGCAAATAATTTCTTCAACCTTTAAGGAGTGTTTGATTTTCCTGACTGTAAAAATCGGCAGGCTTTGAAGGAAAATCAGTGTCAAAATGAAGGCAAGTCCTGCTTCGACACCCGCCATGACGTAATCGTAGCTTTGCACAGCACCTTGCTCTAGGTAAACAAACGCTCCTCTGGTGATCAGCATTGACAGCACAATGACAACCGGCAATGTTTTCACTGGGTCTTTGATGATGAAAGAAACCACCTTGGACATAAGAAGGAATACGATCAGCGACGCAAACACAAACAATGCATTTTGAGGTGATATCGTCATGGCTCCAGCAAGTAAAGCGAGACAAGCAAGCATGGACTTATCTCTTTTGATAAGTAGCATCGAGCCAAAGAAAGGCAGAGCAAACGGCATAATTTCAGATAATATAAAGGCTCGTCCTAATAAAAAACCAAGAACGACATAAATAAACCCTTTATAGAAAAAAAGAGAATGCGTATGATGAAGAAACAGGTTTTTCATCTTTTTTAACCCTGCACTGATTCTTTCAAACCCCGCTCCTGTTAAATCAGTTCTTCTTTCTAGTTTTTCCATCTTTTCATCCCCCACCTGATATTCGTTGCTTGTCATTATAGCGAAGGTGAAAAAGAAATTTTGTCAAAAGAAGTTGTCGTTTCCATAAAACGTTCGACGCTTTATTCGTCAAAAAGGCATACTTTCATGAAAGTCGATGTCTTTCATCAGAATTTTACGAAGACACAAAAAAACAGCTTTCCTAAAGAAAGCTGTTTTCGAAGATGACCCGTACGGGATTCGAACCCGTGTTACCGCCGTGAAAGGGCGGTGTCTTAACCGCTTGACCAACGGGCCTTGCTTTTATGTTCTAATAAAAAGGATAGCGGCGGAGGGGATCGAACCCCCGACCTCACGGGTATGAACCGTACGCTCTAGCCAGCTGAGCTACACCGCCATAATAAAAATGCGCTAAGAAGCACAAGATCTATAATACAAAGGAATCGCTTGTCCGTCAATAGGAAGTTTTAAATTAAATGACGAAATCTCAAAAAATGTCGTATGGATCAAGAAAAAAAGCACCTGCGGACAGCAGGTGCTTTGTTGTGAAAGATATATAGAAAGCAGCAACAAGTTAACCTCTTCTTGCTCCGCGTCCCCCACGTTTTGATTCCGTGTTACGTTTTAAAGATGTTAAGCGGTCTTCACTATCTTTTAAGAATTTGTTCATTTTTTGCTCAAACGATTCCTTCGGACGGAAATCATTTCTGCTCGGTCTTGATTGTTGTTGTTGAGGACGATCTTTTGCTTTTTTAATGGACAAGCCGATTTTACCGTCTTTTTCAACGTTAATCACTTTCACTTCAACTTGTTCACCGACTTTTAAATGCTCATTAATATCTTTTACATAGTTATCGGCTACCTCACTGATATGAACGAGACCAGTTGAACCGCCTGGCAACTCCACAAAAGCTCCAAAATTTGTAATGCCCGTAACTTTCCCTTGTAACTTGCTGCCAACTTCAATCGACATAAAAAAAGTGCTCCTCCTTAGACTTATAAAAAAATCTCATTTGTTCAATTATACATAAACTGAATTTTAAGTGTCAACAAGGCTAATCGCTCTTATTGCCCACATCAAAGATTTTTTCGCCTTTTTTGGACATATAATAGTCTCGTCGTGCCAGTTCGAGTACGTATTCCTTGCTTTTCAGCTTTTTAATTTCATCAGAAATATCTTCCTGCTTTGTTTGTAATTGCTTTAATTCTTTTTCGAGCGCAACCTTCTTCTCTTCTTTTTCCTTTAATGAGGACGATTGCGACCAGAGGGCACTTGTCACCAAGACAGCAAACATGAGCACGATCACACCAAACACGGTAAGCCTTCTAAGGAGTCCACGGCGTTTGCGTTTTAAGCGTTGTGCTTGCTGTTCCATTTGTTTTTGGTAATCATTTTGAATTTGTGCGATATTTCTTTTTCTCTTGTTCAAGGTTGAAGGCCTCCTCTCTTACTTTGTCCAGAATTGTTTCCATTTCGTTTTGATGGTACCAGATAATTTCTTGGTCCCTTGTAAAATTCCTGCTCCTTTAGAGAAAAACAATCTCATTGATGTTCGCCATTTTTCGGGAATCCGATGAATAATGGTCACATTAAGTAACCAGATGAGCGGATAACAAACAATGGACAGCACCTTCCACACGAGCCGAAACGTAAAACGAACAAGACGTAAGAGCGAGTGGAACAAGAACAGTATAACACTTATGACCATTGTGACAATCCAACGGATCGGCTGGAAGACGATCGACATGACCAGCCTTTTAAGGATGAGAACGGTTTGATAAATACACATCGTGATAAATTTGAGAATGTTCATATACAGCTGTTTCATCAATGCCTGATACATCGAGAACCCTAGTGCAACGGCTAGAAAGATATAAAGCCTGAATTCTCCCTCATTTGTCAGCAGCAGAACATAAAAGAATAAGAGACCCTGTACCAGCCAAAAAAGGAGATCGTGTATAATCAAAAGCCATTTTGCTGTCTTTTCCCGATTCACAAACAGCTTGTACGTATCAAGCGATGCGCCCAGCCAGATGCCCATCGCTACCATCGAAAGCATCGTATAAAACTGGACTGTCAGCGTCATTTAAACAGCTTGCTAAAAAATCCTTTAGCTTTCTCCCCGTGCTGCTCATCTACATAAATTATGTCAAAGACACGTCCTTTAATCGACACAACGCCTTTTTCGACGTCTAGGTTTTTCATTTGCAGATTTTCTCCACGGATAGCGAGAATCCCCATGACCGTCTCAAGCAGAAATTCTTCATTATCAAAGCTTTCCACCTGTTTGACGCCGGTAATATCTAAATGCTTTCTGTTTCGCATTGTGATATTGTGTTCCGCTTCTGATGACAGCTTCGTGCCTTGAGGTTGATTATAATATTGATTCATTTATACATCCCCCATATCTCATACTTGCATTGTTACTGCATTGTATGTGACAGGAGGATCATTTAGAACAAGCCCTATTCTGCTGTTTTTTCTTCTTTTAGCACAGTATACATGCCAGCGGCTTCTTCTTTTTTCGTTGTGTCCTTTAACTCGTTGACTTGAACCGTCACTAGTTTTTGACCAAAACGGATTTTAAGCTCGTCTCCTTCTTTCACATCAGAGCTGGCTTTCGCCTGTGTGCCGTTAATCGAAATTCTGCCTTGATCAGCGACTTCTTTTGCCAATGTTCTTCTTTTGATTAAACGGGACACTTTTAAAAATTTATCTAATCTCATGTATGCTCACCTCTTTCTATACGTTTGGCATCGTTCCATAGATCGTCCATTTCCTCTAGCGTTAAGTCCTCTAATGAACGTCCCATGTCCTTTGCTTTTTGTTCGATATGCTGAAAGCGACGCATGAATTTTGTGTTGGCGGAAGCGAGCGCCGTTTCAGGCTCTAGCTGATAGAACCTTCCAATGTTGACGAGAACAAACAAAAGATCTCCAAATTCGTCTTTCATCTGCTTCGTTGCACTTTCGTCCGGCTTCTCTGCCACTTCAACGAGAAATTCCTGCTTTTCTTCTTCGTATTTGTTCCAAATATCTTTCACATCTGTCCAATCAAAGCCTACTTTGGCGGCTTTCTTTTGGAGCTTATATGCCTTTGTTAGTGCTGGAAGCGTCGCCGGGATGGATTGCAACATAGAGGCTGCCCGCTCCGGCTTCTCCTGCTGCTTGATTTTTTCCCAGTTGACGACCACTTCTTCTGCTTCAGAAACATTTGTGTCGCCAAACACATGGGGATGTCTACGAATCATTTTTTCTGTGACATGCTGGATGACGTCATCAATTGAGAAAAAGCCGTCATCTTCACCAATTTGAGCATGAAGTAACACCTGCAGCATCACATCTCCGAGCTCTTCCACCATGTGGTCTGGATCATCTTCATCTATCGCTTCAAGCAGTTCATAGCATTCTTCAATTAAATAGGGTTTAAGTGACTCATTGGTTTGTTTTTGATCCCATGGACAGCCGCCCGGACCTCTTAATGTACGGATGACGTCACGGAAGGTGTCAAATTGTTGGTAAAGCAGCTTTTCATCTTGAATCGGAGGCACATAAACACTCGTTAAGTTATTTATCGACACATCTCGATCAAGTTCAAATAAAGGAACGGCAGTAATCTGTTCCAAGCTGCTTCCAGCCGCAGTCACAATATAGACTTCATAATCGTCTGGAAGCTTTTCCATCAGCGTGAGTTTCACATTCGAAGCGGTGAGCTGATCATATACCTGACAAATGAGGACATGCTGGGTCAATTTCAGATCGTCCGCTCTCATATCTCCTGCATCAACGAATTGGAATCCCTCGATGGGGTCGATCTGCAGGGAGTTAAACGTCGCATCCAAAAAGCTTTGTCCACCAGCAACGGACACCTCAATCCCGCGCTCTTGCTGCTGAGAAACTAATAGCTGGACGGTCTTTTCAGCGACAAATGGGTGACCTGGTACTGCGTACACAATCTCCTTTTCCGCAGCCTCTGTAAATAAAATTTCCGTGATATCCTGATAGACCGAATCAAACTGATCGTGCTTTTCATAAATCTCATCAAAAAAGGTCAGCGATGGAACCTCCTGCATCAACTCTGCGGTAAGCGGGTGGTCCTGCGTTCTCATAAATACTTCTTTCGCCTGCTTCAGCTGCTTGTATACACCGAGCGTCAGCTGATCCATGTCGCCTGCCCCAAGACCGACGACGGTAATCTTACCTGCCATTTTGATTCCCTCTCATCTGTTTAAAATATAAAATCTTTTCTCCTAATGGAATGAGTCTCCATTCCTCGTCCGTAAATACTTCTAGCTTAAGAATACTATATAAAAAGGCGAAACCACCAATAAAAACTGACGTCAGGCTCTCTAAAACGGAAAAAGGACGTTTTTCAAAGGGAATGACCCAAGAAAACAGTGCCTGATACCCTATTAAGACAATGGCCATGAAAGCGGCCGATAAAAGAATTTTCACTGGAAACAGCTCTCTCAACGAAATCCATCCTTTATGCCTCAAATAAACGGCATTGAGCAGAGCGGCAGCGAGAAAACCGCACACGGTTGACCATGCGGCACCGTAGATGCCAAATAGCGGCACAAGTGCAAGCGTGAGTATCCATTTCACTAGCACACTGAGAAGCACCACAACAGCCGGATACACAGTATGCCCAAGCCCTTGAAGTAAAGCTGCTTGCGTAATCGCAATCGATGTAAATGCGATGGAAATACAGAATATTTGCAGCGCATCGGTACCTAAATCATTACGAAAAAGCATGGTATTGACTGACGAAAGAATACAAATCAGCCCAACTGCGGAACCAATCCCTAAAACTGACGTGGTTTTAAACGATGTACGTACTTTTTGCCTGATCGCTTCATGCTCTCCATTCCTCATGGCAGCAGATAAAAATGGCACAAGAGAGGTCCCGATGCTAATGGCAAACACTGTCCCTAGCTGTAAAAACGGCTGCCCTCGGTCATACACACCTTTTGCCGCCTTTGCCGCGGCTTCACTCAGTCCCTCACTGCGCAGCAACGCATACAGATGAAAGGCATCAATCATTTGCATCCATAAAATGAGCAATCCGCTGACACAAATCGTGAATGTATACAGCACCAAACTCTTCAAAACATCCTTTTTCCGAAGTGTCGCCCGCTTGACTGTCATAGGTGCAGAAGACTGTTTTCGGTAAGTCAGCCAAAGGAAAAGAAGCAGTATAAGCGAGGCCGCGCTTCCCGCTATGGAGGAGAAGACTGCACCCGCCCCTGTTTCATAAAGCGAATAGCCGTGCCTGACGAAATAGAAGGATAAAACAAGCAGGACGCCTACCCTGATGAGCTGCTCAACCAATTGAGAAACAGCTGTTGGAAGCATCATACCGTCACTCTGAAAAACGCCTCTCAGCATCACGGTAAGCGGCAGAAATAAAAACACGAAAGCACTCATTTGGATGAGCAGGATTAATTGACTGTCCGCCATAAGGCTCGCAATACTGCCTGCTCCTATGTAAAGACAAAGAAATAAGACCAGGCTCAGTAAAGTGATATAGACCAAGGATACCCTTGTAATAATTCGTCGATTCTCCTCCCCATGCTCACTCAAAAGCTTGGACACCATGACAGGAAACCCTGTGGTGCCGAGCATGATCGCAATACCTAGGAAGGGGTACACTTGCTGATAAATATAAAACCCTGTGTCTCCTACGATGTTCTGGAACGGAACACGATAAACGGCACTTAGTACCTTTGATAACAAGCCTGCGATGGTCAAAATCACCGCACCCTGGAAAAGCCAATGCGGCTGATTCACAGCATTTTTCATGGATGACTCCTTTAAAAATAGATCTACAGTTAAACGCACTCATTATATCATACGTGAATGAAAAGCCGTTTCTTTCTAAGGAGTAGACGGCACATTTCTCGTTTTGTTTCATTCCATATAAAAAACGCCGACAAAATCAAATGATTTCATCGGCATTCTTTCGTTTCATCAAAATGATATAGAATTATTAGACCTAGTGTTCCATTTGACGGGCTAGGAAGCCAGCTGCTGTTTCTGCCGCTTTATGCTCCACTTCCCCCATTGAACGCTCTTTAGAAAATAAGACGACGGCGCCAATCGGATCTCCGTTTGCAACAATAGGTGCAATGGTATAAGCAGATACGTCATCATCAATACCATCGACAAGTTGAATTTCTTTTTTGCTTTCTTCTAATACAGAATTGCGCTGGTCCATTGTTCGTTCAAGTAAATCACTGATGGATTTGTTTAAGTACTCTTTTTTCGAACTGCCGGATACAGCAATATACGTATCTCGATCACAAATCAGGATGGAATGACCCAAACTGTCGAATAATGCATCAGCATATTCCTTCGCAAAGTCTCCTAGCTCACTAATCGGCGAATACTTCTTCAAAATGACTTCTCCATCGCGGTCGACGAAAATCTCAAGCGGATCTCCTTCCCGGATGCGCAATGTTCTGCGAATCTCCTTCGGAATAACCACTCTACCTAGATCATCGATGCGGCGTACAATTCCAGTTGCTTTCATTCACTGCTGCCTCTCTTTCGTTTGATGATGTGTTGGGTGAATGGAGCAAAAGCGTCCACTTTATGCAACATTCACCACTTGACCCTGAGATTAGTATCCGTCACATCAACCGTAATATACACGAGAGACAAACAAATTTTTATGAAGATGGAATGGTTTCTTTTTTCACATCTTGAAGACCCCGAAGCATATTCAGAACGATTTCAAGCCATTCCCCTGTCTTCTTGCCTTTCGTTTGGACAGAAATAATTAGCTTGCTGCCTTCCATTCCTAAGCCAATATCACGGCCATATTTACTGCCGAGGGCAAATAATTTTTGACCGTCGATTTCACTGCTTGATTGCTCTTCAAGGGTGAGCCTGACAATGCCTTTCTCCATCTTGATCAGTTCGACACGTTCCTGCACTGCGTATACTTTCATCGTCGCAATCGTGAACAAGTCCGCCACTTCTTGCGGATATTCACCGAATCGGTCGATCATCTCATCTTGAAGCTCTTTTCGCTCTTCAATTGATCCAATCGCTCTGAACTGTTTATACATCTCGATCTTTTGCTTCCCATCCGAAATGTAAGTGTCCGGGATGTAAGCATCGATTTGCAGATCGATTTCCGGTTCGAATTTATCTTGAGCCGTTGTATCGCCTCTTCTTTCCTCAATGGCTTCTTTCAGCATTTGAGAATAGAGGTCGAATCCAACAGAATCAATGAATCCATGCTGCTGTGCACCAAGTAAATTTCCTGCTCCTCGAATAGTTAAATCACGCATCGCAATTTTAAATCCTGATCCGAGCTCTGTGAATTCTTTAATAGCTTGAAGTCTCTTCTCTGCTACTTCAGAAAGAACTTTATCTTTTCGATACGTGAAATAAGCATATGCGACACGATTCGAGCGTCCTACTCGTCCTCTTAGCTGGTACAGCTGAGAAAGCCCCATTTTATCCGCATCGTGGACGATGAGCGTGTTCACATTTGGAATGTCGACTCCCGTTTCAATGATGGTGGTACTGACCAATACATCTGATTCACCTTCAAGGAAATTGATCATCACTGATTCCAGCTCGTTCTCACTCATTTTCCCATGTGCATAGCTGACTTTCGCATCTGGAACTAACATAGAGATTTCATCTGCTTTTCGTTCAATATCCTCGACACGGTTGTACAGGAAGTACACTTGACCACCGCGTGCTAGTTCTCGCTCAATCGCTTCTCTGACTAAAGCGCCATTGTACTCGACCACATAGGTTTGAACAGGGAAACGGTTTTCAGGCGGTGTTTCAATAACCGATAAATCCCGTACGCCAAGCATAGACATATGCAGCGTACGCGGAATTGGCGTAGCCGTTAATGTCAGTACATCGATATTGGCTTTCATCTGTTTAATTTTCTCTTTATGGGTCACACCAAAACGCTGCTCTTCATCAATAATCAACAAACCTAAGTCTTTATAGACAATATCTTTAGAAAGCAAACGGTGTGTACCAATAACCATATCAATCGTTCCATTTTTCAACCCTTTTAACGTTTCGGTTGTTTCTTTTCTTGTACGGAAACGGCTCAGCTGAGCAATTTTGACCGGATAGTCTTGGAATCGGTCCATAATCGTGTCAAAATGCTGCTGCGCTAAGATGGTTGTCGGCACGAGTAGAGCAACTTGCTTCCCGTCAGCAATCGCTTTGAAGGCGGCTCGAATCGCCACTTCTGTTTTTCCGTATCCCACATCTCCACAAAGCAGGCGGTCCATTGGACGCTCCCGCTCCATGTCTTGTTTGATTTCATGAATCGAACGGATTTGATCATCTGTTTCCTGGTAAGGGAACGCTGATTCAAACTGGTGCTGCATCTCATGATCAGGCGAGAAGGCATACCCTTTGCTTGCCTCACGCTCTGCGTACAGCTTAATGAGATCATCTGCGATGTCCTGTACAGAGGACTCTACTTTTTTCTTCACACGTTTCCAATCGCTGCCGCCTAGTTTGTACAGCTTTGGTTCTTTACCTTCTGATCCAACATATTTCTGTACCTGATCAATTTGTTCAACCGGTACATAAAGCTTGTCGCTTCCTTGATAATGAATATTTAAATAATCTTTATGAATGCCGCCGATTTCAAGCGTTTCAATTCCTAAATACTTACCGATCCCGTGGTTAATGTGCACCACGTAATCGCCGACTTGAAGCTCTGAATAGCTCTTAATTCGCTCTGCATTGGTCAGCTTTTGCTTACGCGCCTGCTTCTTCACACGTTTCTTGAAGAGCTCGCCTTCTGTGATCACGGCAATTTTCGATAACGGCAGTTCAAAGCCTGTTTGCAGCTCACCTTGTAAAATATAAACCTGCCCGCTTACAAGCTCTGCGTCCGGCTTGGCAAGAGCGGCTTCAATGTCATAATCATGTAAGACAGAAGACAGTTTGTCTGTCCGCTCTTCATCCGCACCTAAGAAGACAACTGTATATTGTTGTTTTTTGTAGCGTTCAATTTCACTTGCAAGCACATTCATCTGCCCGTGGAAATTCTGCATTTGCTTACTAGATACATTGACGATATTTTGCGGATTTGTCTGCTGGACATGTCTCAGGAACAAGGAGTAGTACAGAATCGACCGCGATTGCTGATTGATCAGTTGTTGGAACGGGAAAGAAAGGGATAAATCATGAAGAATATTGCCTTCTTCAAGCAGGCTAATTGTCCAATCGGCTTCTTCCTGCTCAAGCTGTTCTTCCATCTCCTGAATCCTGCTAATTTCATCTAAAATAATAATCGTATCCTGTGAAGTGTAATCTAGCAAACTAGCAGGTTTTTCATAGAAATAGGACAGGTACTTCGTCATTTCCTGTGTCACGATACCCTCTAGCAGCTTCTCTCGATCAGCAGAAATATGTTGATGCAGCAATTCTTTTTGCTGGTCCGAGTTGAATTTCTTTAAGCTCTTCGCAAGTCCTTGATCAAGCTGTTCAATGGCTCTTACTCGTTCAGGCCCTCTCACAATCAGCTCTTTTGCGGGACCGATTTTAATTTCTTGAAGTGTTTCTAATGAACGCTGTGTATCCGAGTGGAATGTTCGAATTGAGTCTACTTCTGTATCAAACAGCTCAATACGAATTGGGTGATCTTCCGTTAACGAATAAATATCAATGATTCCTCCGCGCACACTAAAATCTCCGGGCGCAGCAACCATTGACGTCCGGTCATAACCGATTTGTACAAGCTGTTTTGAAAACGCCTCCAAATCAATTTCTTCACCAAGCTTTAAATGGATCTGACTCTCCTTCCAGAGCTCAACTGGCGGAAGCATTCGACGCACCGCAGCAGCCGGGGTGACGATAATGGGGTTTTCTCCATTCGCCAGCCGGTTCAGAACATCTAGACGCTGTGCTCTGAGCTCAGGGCTTGCAACGGCAATTTCTGAAGCAATGAGTTCATTCACAGGATAAAGAAGGACCGAGCGATCTGACATCACACTGGCAAGATCATCTGTTACCTTCTGCGCTTGATACAAGTTGTGAGTCACAATAAACATTGGCCGCTTAAGTTCGTCTGATATAGCGGCTGTAAATAAAGATCTGACGGAGCCTGATAGTCCGGCGAGCAGCTGTTCTTTTAACCCTTCCTTTAGCCCATTAAAAATGGACTGAAAATCATCACTTTGTTTGATAAATGATTGTATATTTTTCATTTGGCTCCTCCTCCCTGCTTGTTTAAAACAGAAAAACGCTTTGGTCTATTATCTACACCAAAGCTTTTTATTGAATAAAGGTATGATACTGATGGTAATCAGGATTTCTTTCGAGCGCCTCTTGGCAATCCTCACAAATGGTTTGTACATGTAAATCACCATTTTCCCTATAAGAAATCATATCGTTTCTTTCCTCATTTGTTAAGTGATGAAATCCAAGTGCTTCACTTTGAACAGCGGATTCATCTAGACTGCCAACCTTTACACCACAGTGCCGGCAGTAATAATGCAAAGCCATACGTGATCCTCCCATGCTGAGATTTTATGATCAGTATGTGCTTTGCTTATCATTCTTATACCTTTTTGTTAAAATCATTCATCACTTCTAAAAATGGCTTAGTTAAAGCCGCCTCACAAGCTTCGACAGACGCCTGAATGGCTGATGCAATGTCAGGCTGCTCCTCTTCTGAAAAGCGTCCTAGCACGTAATCGACGACCTTCATGCCATTTTGAGGGCGTCCAATGCCAATACGGAATCGATCAAACTCAGGTGACCCTAAATGCTGAATCAACGATTTGATTCCATTATGCCCGCCAGCACTTCCTTTTGTACGCAAACGAATCCGGCCAGTTGGCAAATCAAGATCATCATAGATGACTTTCAAATGTTCAAGAGGAATATCATAGTAATCCATTAGCGGACGCACGCATTCTCCTGATAAGTTCATATATGTAAGCGGCTTTACAAGTAGAACCTTTTGCCCTGAAACAAACCCTGTTCCAAACAGTCCATTGAATTTTGACTGATTTAAAGGGATGTCCCATTTTTTCGATAATTCATCTATTGTCATAAACCCGACATTATGTCTTGTTTTTTCATATTCTTTTCCTGGATTACCTAATCCAACGAATGCAAGCATGAAACCAATAACCTCCTTTGTCACAAAGCACACGCCTAAAAAATGAGCCAATAGGATTGCCTCATGTAAAACGTATGAATTCTTTTCATTCTAGCACAAAAGACGCAACCGCGGGAGGGTTACGTCTCTAAATGACCAGTTATTCTCCATCGTTATCCTTTTCTTTAATGGCCTCAGGTTCTTTTGGTTCCTCTGTGCTATCTGGTTCAGGAACCTCTGATTGCTGAGGCGGTAAAATGGATGCCACGACTTCTTCTGGATCGTTATTCACTTGATATGATGACTGAACAGACAAATCAGCGACTGTTAGGACATCATTCACTTCTAAGTTTGTAATATCTGCTTCTATATGCTGAGGGATGTCTTTTGGTTTCGCTGTAATGGATAGTTCAAATAGTGGCTGCTGAAGCACACCGCCATCTTTAACTCCTTTAGATTCGCCAATCAGTTGAACAGGTACATCCGCTTCAATTTCACGCTGTAAATCGACCACTTGGAAATCTGCATGGACAAGCTCATTTTTCAGCGGGTCTGTTTGTAATTCTGTGACCATCACAGATTTTGTTTCACCGTTCACGTCTAGTGTGATGATTGTATTCTTCCCTTCATCACGTAAGGTCTTTAATAAATCGATGCTGTCTAGTGAAACAGCCAGGTTGTCTGTATTTTTTCCGTATATGACACCAGGAACGTGTCCTGAATGACGGATTTTTTGCAGTGTGGAACGTTTGAAATCAGTTCTTTTATTTGCTTTTAAAGTTGCCATATTCAGCACCATCCTATTTCATTTTTGTCACTACTCTCATAATTACCCATAACCGAATCATTTTAAACCTATTTACTGTGAATGATAGCAAAAAGACCCCAAGCGGATGCCTAGGGCCTTTTTTAATCAGAAAATTAGCTGAAAAGGTAGCTCACAGATTCTTCTTCATGTACACGGATGATGGCTTCTGCAAGCAAAGGCCCAACTGAAAGTGGAATGAATTTTCCAACTTTCTTGTCATCTGTTAAGTGAATACTGTTTGTCACAACTAATTCTTTAATTTTAGAATTTGTGATACGTTCTACTGCTGGTCCAGACAATACTGGGTGAGTACAGCAAGCATAGACTTCAGCCGCTCCATTTTCCACAAGTGCATTTGCAGCAAGTGTAATGGTACCAGCTGTATCAATGATATCATCGATGAGAATCGCCGTTTTGCCTTCAATGTTACCAATGATGTTCATCACTTCAGCAACGTTTGGCTTTGGACGACGTTTGTCGATAATTGCGATTGGCGCTTTCAGGCGATCTGCCATTTTACGCGCACGTGTTACACCACCGTGGTCAGGAGACACAACGACGATATCATTCAAGTTTTTCTGTTCGAAATAGTTTGTTAAGATTGGCACAGCCATTAAGTTATCGATTGGAATATCAAAGAAACCTTGGATTTGCGGCGCATGAAGATCAAGTGCAATGACACGTGTAGCACCTGCTGTTTCAAGTAAGTTCGCAAAAAGCTTCGCAGTGATCGGCTCACGAGGTTTTGCCTTACGATCTTGACGTGCATATCCGTAATAAGGGATCACAATATTGACCGTTTTCGCAGAAGCGCGTTTTAGTGCGTCTACCATAATGAGCAGCTCCATAATGTGCTCATTCACTGGCGCACTAGTGGATTGAATGACATAACAATCACAGCCGCGGATACTTTCTTCAATATTGATTTGGACTTCACCGTCACTAAAGCGTTTAACAGAGCTCTTTCCTACATCAACTCCGATACGATCGGCAATTTCTTTCGCAAGTTCAGGGTTTGAATTCAAAGAGAATATCTTTAAATTCGCATCAGCATAACGATTAGACATGGTAAACCTCCGGGTATTTGGATTATTTTTTATGAATATTTTTCACATAATCTTCTTTATTGACTTGTCTTGCTCTAGCAATAGACAATGCATCCTGCGGTACATCTTCTGTAACCGTTGAACCAGCTGCAACATATGCCCCTTTTCCGACAGTGACTGGTGCCACGAGATTAGAATTACAGCCAATAAAAGCGCCATCTTCAATCTTCGTTAAGAATTTGTTCTTCCCATCATAGTTGACTGTAATAGATCCACAGCCAAGGTTTACATCAGTTCCGACCTCTGCATCTCCAATATAGCTTAGATGAGATGCTTTGCTGCGGTCACCGAAAACCGTTTTCTTGATTTCGACAAAATTCCCGATCTTCACTTCATCGCCAATTTTCGACAACGGGCGAATATGAGCAAACGGCCCAATTGTCACATCGACTCCAACCTCACTATCGCAGACGACAGATTGCTTAATCACTGTGCGGTCTCCGATGATGCTGTCAACAATTTCAGTGTTTGGCCCAATAGTGGCGTCTGCACCGATTTTCACATTCCCTTTGATGACCGTCCCAGGATAAATCATTGTATCTTCACCGATCACTGCATCAGGTGAAATATACGTGTTCTCAGGATCAATCAAGGTCACACCATTCTTCATATGCTGATGATTAATACGTCGCTTCATGAATTGCTCTGCTTGTGATAGAGCGATACGATCATTGACTCCAAGTGTTTCTTCAAAATGCGGTGTTTGATATGCTGCAACCGTTTGTCCTTCATTCTTTAAAATTTCAATGACATCTGGCAAATAGTATTCGCCCTGTGCATTTTCATTCGACACTTGCTCAATCACACGGAAGAGATCTTCATTTGAAAAACAATAAGTCCCTGTATTAATTTCATTCACTTGACGTTCCGCATCATTCGCATCTTTATGCTCCACAATTTTCACGACAGCACCAGTTTCGTCACGAATAATACGACCATAACCTGTCGGGTCATCCGCATGTGCTGTTAAAATAGTGACTTTCGCTTGATGTTTTTGATGCTCGCTCAACATAGCTTCCATTGTTTCCGCTGTCAATAATGGCGTATCACCACAAATGACAATGGTTGTTCCCTTTTCCTGCGCAAGGAACGACTTTGCTTGCTTGACGGCATGTGCTGTTCCCAGCTGTTCTTCTTGAAGTGCATACTCACTTCTGTCTCCAAGCTGCTCTTTGACGTTCTCTGCTCCATGACCGACAATCGTCACTAGCTTGGCTAAAGAAAGCTTTAACGCTTCATCTGCCACATGCTCGACCATTGGCTTTCCGCAAACTGGATGAAGTACTTTGTATAGCTTTGACTTCATTCTCGTTCCTTTTCCCGCTGCTAAAATCACTGCGAACCGCTTATCCATTGATTGGCCTCCAATATCCCTATTATCCATAGAAAAATATATCCTAAATAAGGACTGATTTCAAGGATACATGAGGAAGTACAATATTTTTCTAACGGATGAAACATATAAGACACATGAGGAAAAACGCAAAAAAGACAGCATTTAAAAGAAAACATCCATTTTCTCTTAAAGCTGCCTTTTTAGGTTAACGTATCATTAAGAAGCTCCAGCTTCTTCATATTCAATTGTCTCTTCCTCTTCGCCTAAGCGATGATATTCATTTAATACAGCATCTTGGATTTTTCCCCGAGTACCTGAATTAATTGGATGTGCAATGTCGCGAAACTCTCCATCAGGCGTGCGTTTGCTAGGCATTGCAACAAACAAGCCATTGTTTCCATCAATCACACGAATATCATGAACAACAAATTCGTGGTCCAGCGTGATGGATGCAATCGCCCTCATGCGACCATCGGTATTCACGCGGCGTAATCTTACGTCAGTAACTTCCACAGTAGTTCACCACCTTTTCCCAATATAAAAGCATTACTTAGGTATTCAACGATTGTGGTGATTCTCCTGCTCTTTTTTAAAACTTTTTTGAAATATCGGGATATTTATACATTTTTTGTCATTTTCGTGACGACGCTTACATTCTCTGCGCGAAAAAAAGACATCATGATGATGTCTTTTCCTGCATATGATGAAACCAAACGGCTTTCGTTACGATTGCCTGTTTACTTTACTAATGCAATCACTTCAATTTCTACGAGTGCATCCTTAGGAAGTCTTGCCACTTCCACACAAGAACGAGCTGGCTTATGTGTATGGAAATACTCACCGTACACTTCATTTACTTCTGCGAATTGTTCCATATCTTTGATAAAAACTGTTGCTTTCACGACTGTTTCAAAGGAAGCACCTGCTGCTTCAAGTACGGCCTTAAGATTACGGAACACTTGATGAGTTTGTTCTTTAATATCTCCATTTACAAAGTCTCCAGCTGCCGTTAATGGAATCTGCCCGGAGCTGTAAAACATGTTATTGACAATAATCCCTTGAGAGTAAGGTCCAATGGCTGCTGGTGCATGTTTGGTTTGAACAACTTTTGTCATATCAATCTCTCCCATTCAACTACATGTTTATCAATGCTTAAGCTTTCGAATGAAAAAACTCGTGGAAATTGCCTTCATTGATCTCAATGATCTTCTGCTTCATATCAATGGTTGAAAGCTTTAAAAGCGATACATACTCATCAACGAGACGTTCATCTACGCCTTCATCTTCTAAAAGAACACCGATCCCTGCAACATTTGCATTAAATTCCTCAAGCAAATTCACCATGCCGTTAATGGTTCCGCCAGCTTTCATAAAGTCATCAATGATCAGGACATTGGATCCTTTATCTAAGCTCCGCTTTGCAAGTGACATGGTTTGAATTCGATTAGACGAACCTGACGCGTAGTTAATACTTACAGTTGATCCCTCAGTTACTTTATTATCTTTTCTAACGATCACAACCGGCACATTTAAATAACCCGCAACAGAATAGGCAATAGGAATACCCTTTGTCGCAACAGTCATGACGACATCAATCGCACGATCTGCAAAGATGGTCGCAAATAGCTTACCGATTTTCGCAAGGATTGAAGGATTCCCTAAAACATCGGTTAAATATAAATAACCGCCAGGAAGTACACGTTCAGGAGTCGATAGAGCTTCTCCGATATCGTTTACCACGTCGTCTGCTTCTTTTAGGTGAATCTTCGGAATATATTTCACTCCGCCAGCAGCACCAGGTACAGTAAGCAATGTGCCTATTCCCTGCTGTTCGAAGGTCTGTTTGATAATCGTTAAGTCTTCACTAATGGAGGACTTCGCAGATTGATATCTTTCTGCAAAAAAAGTTAACGGTACTAGTACGTGCGGGTGGGCTAACAAATAATTTGTTAAGTCCACCAATCTGCCGCTTCGACGAAACTTCATGAACTTACCCCCAGAACCCGAATAATTTATGATAAATATAACTTAATATACGGATTTAATCAAGGGCATTTTGTTCGCCGATCATGCGGACAGCGTATACTTGATCACAAAATCCTCTCAGTCCGTTATATATTCTTTGTACCTTCGATTCATATTGAATCAAGCCAAATACTGTAGGGCCGCTTCCACTCATTAAAACAGCGTCAGCACCGAAACGCTTCATCTGTCTTTTGATCATATCTACTTCTGGATACATCTTTAATGTCACAGACTCTAGAACATTTCCGAGTGAGCCGCACATCTCTTTATAATCTTTCGCTTCAATCGCTTCAATCATACGCTTTACATTCGGGTGTTCTACTTTGCTTGCGTCATATTGTCTATAGACTTCAGCTGTAGATACCCCAATCACCGGCTTCGCTAAAATCACCCAGCAATGCGGCGGTGTCGCAATATGCTGCAGCTTTTCTCCACGTCCTGTCGCTAGTGCTGTGCCTCCGTGTACACAAAAGGACACATCTGAGCCGATCTCCGCTCCAAGCTCAGCTAGTTCATCTAACGTGAGGTTCAGCTTCCACAAACGATTTAAGCCGCGAAGTGCTGCTGCTGCATCACTGCTGCCTCCAGCTAACCCTGCTGCGACTGGAATTGTTTTTGTGATGACAATGGATACACCTTTTTGAATACCGAACCTTGTTTTAAGTAATTTAGCCGCCTGATAAGCCAAATTACGCTGATCATCTGGCACAAATCGATTATGAGATGATACACGGATTTCATCCTTGTCCAGCTCCGTCAGCTCAAGTCGATCTGCAAGGTCTATTGTTGTCATCACCATCTCCACTTCGTGATATCCATCCGGTCTTTTTCCATGAACATCAAGTGAGAGATTAATTTTCGCCGGTGCTTTTTCTAAAATACGCAAACATTTCACCTACTTCTCCATCTAAACATAAGTATCAATATTGTATCACATTTGATGGATCTGATGAATATAGGCTTTTACGCTGAGCACACTGACTTTTTCATCAAAAAAAGCCAGAGACACCCGAGGTATCCCTGACCGTTTTTCTATCGTTGATTCTCATCCTGAGCCATGTGCTGTTGAGCTAATTCAATAGCACGTTTGACCATATTACCTGCGTCACGCGCACGAATCTCTCCCCAGCCTCCATTTTTGACGGTATCATAAAATCCAAGATCCTTCGCCAGCTCGTATTTGAACTCATCTGACATAATGCCTCGGCGTCTACCCAAACGAAACAGCCCCTTTAGTCGAGAATTCGAATCAGTGCCACCGCTTGTGTGGCTTTCTTATTTTGTATCGAATCCTTTCTTTTACCCCTTTCAAAAAATGGACAGACTCCCATTCAGAAAAAAAGGCAAAACAAAAAGCAGTAAACAAAAAGTTCACTGCCCATTAATAGGCGACTGAGCTAGCGGTATCATCGAACGTTAATTCGACCGTCTCAGTCAGTATATCTGCATAACTATAAGAAACTCTTTCAAACGAATTCTCATCTTGATCTAATTGAATCACAAATACAGAAGGGTACGTTTCAGCTAAAATGCCCGAACGCTCAATTGTTTTACGGCGGCCCCCGTTAGCCTTTAACGTCAAACGTTTACCTAAGTTACCATCAAGCGATCTTTTGATGTCGGACAAAGTCTTCGCCATTGCATCCACCTCACTGAGATAATTATACAACAACGGCCCGTTTTTGTCAAATAAAAATTAAATTATATCAACGAACACGAGCCATTGTCAACAAAATAATTTTGACAAACTTCTACCTTTTCTCCTCCCTATTTTTCTCAATTTCCGGTGAATTATGTATCCTTTTGCAATTTCTTTTTGAACATAAAAAAAACCAGACTGAAATCAGTCGGGTTATGTCGATTCATGATCTCTTTTATATGGCATACCTACCCTTAGAACACCCTTCGTCTCGATGCCTCCGAGCCCTTTTTCTCTTGTTAATGTATTTCGGAGCACATCCCACACGTTGATTCGATCTACAAATGGAGTGAAGCTGATCTTCGCAACGATATAGACGGGGTCGAGCGCATGGATATTCACACGGGAAGGCGAGCTCGCAAAATTGGCACCTGCTTGGATCAATGATTCGAAATGAGATTGACAGGCACCAGCAAAGATCACAAGCTGATCTAAATGAGGGATTTTCCGTCTGGCTTTTTGAACCGTTTCAACGAAATGCCGAGAATGACGATATGCACTGATATCATGTACGCCGCCCTTTTGCTTGGAATACGCATCATGTCCTGTGATAACCAATATATCTGGCCGATATTGATCAATTAACGAGTCAATCATGCTTGGCATTTTCTTCTCATGGCAATGCACCCCATACACAGGTACACCAATTCGTTCATATACATCTAAGCATTTCTTTAAGTATGAAGCATCTCCATCTAAATGAAGGACCTTTCCAGGCATGTGAAAATACTGCTCCTGATGCTGATATTGTCCAGAAGTATAATACTCTTGTTTTTCCCGCAGCAGCTGATAATCCTGTCTTAGTAAATCGAGCGATTCATTGATTTTTCTTTCGTCATTTTTCTCTCTAGTCAGCTGTTCCTCTTTTTGAACCTTGACGAGATCTGACAACTTGGCATCAGCAATCAGCCTCACTTCATTCCCATGCAATATGGCGGTGGCTTCGTGCTGATCGGTCTCATCAATTCGAATAATTCGAAACAAAATATCCATTTGATAGGATGCCCTTGTCACCATATCTCCTATTTGAAATTGCATGCTTTTCACTCCACAATCAGGCTCATATCCTGTTGGTATCGTCTTGCGCTAAATATGTTCGTCTTTCATGGTGCTGTTCTTTCTAGCCTATGCCCGAACAAACGAAGTGGTGAAAAACAAAAGAAAAAAGCCCTTAAGACAGGGCTTTTTGTAAAACATTCGCCAAACGGGCAAATTCCTCAATGGATAATGACTCGCCGCGGCGCTTTCCATCAATGTCTGCTGTTTGAAGTGCTTCTTCAATGATCGCTTTATGTTGCTTTCCATCAGGTAAGTTGTTCATGAGATTATTCATCAATGTTTTTCGGCGCTGACCAAAGCTCGCACGGATCAATTGAAAGAAAAACTCATCATTTTCTACTGAGACAGCAGGCGTTTCACGAACGGTCAGCTTGATCACAGCCGAATCGACATTTGGCTGTGGAACGAAAACCGTTTTAGGCACAACCATCACCGTTTTCGCTTCCGTATAGTATTGAACTGCGATAGACAGCGAATTGTATTCCTTTGATGAAGGGACAGCGGCCATACGATCTGCTACTTCTTTTTGCAGCATGACTACAATCCCTTTCAATGGAAGATTTTCTTCAAGCAGCTTCATAATAATCGGTGTCGTCACGTAATATGGAAGGTTGGCGACAACCATCACTTCTTTACAGTCAGCAAAGTTTTCCTCGATGACCTTTCCCACATCTGCCTTTAATACGTCTTGATGAATGATCGTAACATTATCATATGGAGAAAGTGTATCGTTTAAAATGGGCAATAACCGCTGATCGATTTCAAACGCGGTGACTTTCTTTGCACGCTTAGCGAGCTGCTCGGTCAATGCACCGATACCAGGCCCAATCTCAATCACGCCGGTTTCATCCGTCACCTCTGCGTGATCGACAATACGATCGAGTATATTTGTATCAATTAAAAAGTTCTGCCCTAAGCTCTTTTTAAAAGAGAAACCGTATTTCTTCAGTATTTCCTTCGTTCTGATGGGTGTCGCTATATCTTTATTCATCGGCTTCCTCCTGCATGACGGTCTTTAAGGCCGCAATAAAATCATGTTTGGTTATTTGGAACATGTGAAGGCGCTTATGCAGCTGCTTCGCATTGGTATATCCTATATTTAATAGCACACCTAGTCGTTCTCTGCGGCGTTTCGATGATTCGCCTCCGATTAGGCCTGCGTCAAATAAGTCATCTAATGTAATGTCACTTTCCGTTACTTCCATTTCCTCATGGACATGGGCAAGGCATTCCCGAATACTGTCCAAGGAAGCATGCTCGACACCAATTCCTTTGTCCCGCTTCGCCTTCGCGAGATGTTTTGGCAAAAATGCGTGCTTACAGCCAGGAACCGCTTCTGCGATGGTTTTCCGGATCTTTTCCCCAGGGAAATCAGGATCAGTTAAAATAATGACCCCTCTCGTCTCCTGAGCAAGACGCACTTGTTGAATAACTGTATCGCCAATGGCTGATCCGTTTGTTTCGATCGTATCTGCATCAACTGCCATCTTCACTCTCGCAGTGTCGTCACGACCTTCCACCACAATGATTTCTTTGATTTTCATGTATTCCTCCGCTTGCAAAAACAATAAACAATTTTTGGTTAAAAAATGAAACCTTTCTTGCTGTTTTTGCGTCTAATTAATTAGAAAACAGTGCTTCTATTATAACCAAAAAAACAGAGGGTGCGCAAAGCCCTCTGTTCATATAAATGATTTGATGTGTTTATTTGAGTACTCTAATTTTCACTCGTTTATTTCCCCATTGATAAGCTGCCGACTTATTTGGGACGAACACATCAATTTTATTCCCTTTTATAGCAGATCCAGTGTCTGATGCAACGGCATATCCATAGCCTTCCACATACACTTTAGAGCCTAGCGGAATGACACTCGGATCAACTGCTATGACCTTTGCACCTGGATTTGATTTTAAATTATAGCCAGTTGACGTTCTGCCCGTACATCCAGCACAGCTCGCTGTATAGGCTGTCGACGCCACATAAAATTCTTTTCCTGACGATTCATTGCTTCTTGAAACGGCAGGTGTCGCTTTAGGCTCTTTTTGGGACTCTTGTGTACCAATGGCCACTAAACGATCCTTGCTATCTTTTTCAGTCACTTCTTTAACCAATTCTTTAGACACCACTTTGCCGTTTTCTTTCACAATGGCATAGTGCTTCTTCAATTTACCTTCTTCACCTTTTTTAAGCACCTTCTCTTTTCCTTTTTCAAGAGAACGATCCTTTTTATGTTTGGTATCAAAAGCAATTTTCTCTTCCACTACATCGGTGACTTTTTCCACCCGAGTGATCTGGATATCTACGCTTTTATTAGAAATGTGACTATGTAACGCAGGTTTGATCTTATCGTGCTTCTTGAGCTTCAGCTCTTGTTGCTTTAAAAAGTCAGCGACCGTAGTCGAAGTGGTCCACACTTTTTTCTCTTTTCCTCCATCATTTACGCTGACCTGGAAGGCCTGCTGAACCACAAGATCCATATCCTTTTTAATCTTGTTATTCTTTCCTGGAGTTACTTGATCGTGCTTCCCAATATCTATCTTCTCATTCTTCAATAATGCTCCAACCGTCTGATCTGTTGTCCATATCGTTTTCTCTTTCCCATCTAGGGTCAGATGAACCGGTATAGCCGCATCATACACAATGTTCATGTTGTCTTCAATCTTTGTATTTAGACTTGGAGAGATATGATCCTCCGCCTTGGTCTTTATTCCAAGGTCTGAAAACAGCTGTGCTACTGTCTCTTCATGTGTACGAATTGTCTTCTCTTTACCATTGATTGAAATGGTAATAGACTGCTTAGTGAGCTCATGCGCACCGTAAGCCGTCCCAGTTCCAGCTAAAAGCAAGCAAACAACTAGTAATAAAACCTTGCCTTTTCCTAGCTTAACAGAAAACAGATTTTTCATTTTTTGTACGATGAAAAACGCCTCCTTCTCCTCGGAGAGATTATATAGAGTATCTCAAAACCTGTCAACCCTTCCACCCACTGTACAAAAATGCTCGATTGTAACCCTATTATGGGAGATTAATGGAAGGAAGGGAAGAAAGACTTATCGACAACTTATCCTATGAAGAGGCGTAAACGTGTAGAACATTTTCGTTATGTTTCACAAATGGACAAGCTTAAACAAGGATTGACATCATATACTGTCAGTTTATACCGAAAACTTTTTTCGCATTTTTTGTGGTCAATTCAGCAAGCTCTTCAAAGCTTATTTCTCGTAACTCCGCAATTTGTTCTGCGATATATTTCACATAACTTGGCTCGTTGCGTTTTCCTCTAAATGGCGCTGGTGTTAAGTATGGGCAGTCTGTTTCAATCAAAAGTCGGTCACTTGGTATGTCTTTGACAACTTCCTTCGGTTTTTTGGCATTTTTAAATGTCACGGGTCCACCGAATGAAATATAAAAGTTCATATCCATACACGCTTTTGCGATTTCTAGGCTGCCAGTAAAGCAATGCATAATCCCTCCAACTTCAGCCGCTCCCTCTTCCTTTAAGATCGTCACGACATCTTCCGTTGCGTCACGATTATGAATAATGATCGGAAGATTCACTTCCTTCGCAAGAGCAATTTGACGTCTAAAGACTTCTTTTTGCACATCTTTTGGCGACTTGTCCCAATAGTAATCGAGACCCATTTCTCCAATTGCAACGACTTTTTCATGTTGAGATAATTCTTTGATCCACAGCAAATCTTCATCTGTCATATCGATGGCGTCGACTGGGTGCCAGCCAATGGCTGCATAGATGAAATCATACTCTTCAATTAATTCCATTGCTCTCGTAATTGTCGGGCGGTCAAACCCTACCACTACGATTTTTTCGACTTTTTCACTCTTCGCTCTTTCGATCACCTGCTCTAAGTCTTCATTATATTGTTCCGCATTTAAGTGGGCATGTGTATCAAATAACATCGTTGATTGCTCCTTTCGACAATTCTTCTAAAAAACAAAAGGTGTTCGACGAAATGTTACACGTGGAACACCTTTGTTGATTTATAAAATTTTTGTTCCATTTGCTAGAGATTGATCCACTTCAAGAACCTGCAATTTCCCGCTAGTTTCTCCAGTTAAAATCATTCCCTGGGAAATTTCCCCTCTGAGTTTAACTGGTGTGAGATTTGCTACACAGACGAGCTTCTTCCCTACTAATTCCTCAGGTTGATAATGCTTGGCTATCCCTGAAACAATTTGTCTCTTTTCAAATCCAAAATCAAGCTGCAGCTTTAAGAGACGATCTGCTTTTTTCACTGGGGCTGCTTCCAGTACCTGTGCGACTCGAAGATCAACTTTTGAGAAATCATCAAAAGCAATTTCTGCTCCTAGCTCAGGTAATTCTGTTTCTACTTTCTCTTCTTCTACCTTTGGTGCACTTCCCTGCATTTTCTCTTTAATATATGCTACTTCTTCTTCAACCTCTAAACGCGGGAACAAAGGCTCGCCTTTTTGTACCGTCGCTTGTTGAATCGCACCGAAAGATAGAATGCTATCCCAGCTTTTAAGCTTCTCTTCTTCAATGCCAAGCTGGAAGAAAATTTTCTCAGGTGTTTTCGTTAGGAAAGGCGTTAAGAGCACTGCTGTGATGCGGAGTGATTCTGCTAAATGATACATCACAGAATGCAGCTCTTTTCGTTTTGTTTCATCCTTTGCCAGCACCCAAGGAGCTGTCTGGTCAATATATTTATTGGTTCTGCTGATTAATGTCCAAACATTTGAAAGAGCCACAGAGAATTCAAGGTTTTCCATCGCTTCTTCATAGGCTTTGACTGTTTGCTCAGCTACTGCTTTAAGCTCCTCATCAAACTCATTAACTGGACCCTTATAGCTGCTTAATGTACCGTCAAAATATTTTTGAACCATCGCAACTGTACGGTTAAGCAAGTTACCTAAGTCATTGGCAAGGTCATAGTTTACACGTTCCACGAATCCTTCTGGTGTAAACACACCATCCGCACCAAATGGTACTTCACGAAGGAGGTAATAACGAAGGGCATCAAGACCGTAGCGATCTATTAATGTGACCGGATCTACTACGTTCCCTTTTGATTTAGACATCTTACCATCCTTCATCAACAGCCAGCCGTGTGCGAAAATTTGTTTCGGCAGCGGCAGATCGAGTGCCATCAGCATAATTGGCCAATAAATCGTATGAAAACGAACAATTTCTTTCCCTACGAGGTGCACGTTGGCAGGCCAATATTTTTTATATTTTTCATCCTGATCAGTTCCGTAACCAATCGCAGTTAAATAGTTGAACAACGCATCAATCCATACATAGATGACGTGCTTTGGATTGTTTGGAACTTTAATTCCCCAGTCAAAGGTTGTTCTTGATACAGCTAGATCCTCTAAACCTGGTTTGATGAAGTTATTGATCATTTCATTCTTTCTTGATTCAGGCTGAATGAACGTTGGATTCTTTTCGTAATAGTCTAGTAAACGATCCGCATACTTACTCATACGGAAGAAATATGATTCCTCTTTAATTAATTCGACAGGATGTCCGCTGTCAGGGCTTTTCCCGCCAGTGACTTCTCCTTTTTCATTCCGCTCAACATCCACAAGCTGTGTTTCCGTATAGAATGTCTCATCAGGAATACTGTACCAGCCTTCATATTGGTCTAAATAAATATCGCCTTGATCAAGCAGCTTTTGAAACACTTGCTCAATGATTTTCGTATGTCTTTTTTCTGTTGTACGGATGAAATCATCATTGGAAATGTCGAGTTTCTTCCATAGTGATTGAATGTCTGCTACGACAGGATCTAAATACTCGATCGGTGTGATGTTTTGTTCTTCAGCTTTTTGCTGAATTTTTTGTCCGTGCTCATCTGTACCCGTTAAATACATCACATCATAGCCTTGAAGACGTTTATAACGAGCCATAGCATCCCCTGCTACTGTCGTATAAGCATGTCCAATATGTAATTTTCCGCTCGGATAGTAAATAGGTGTTGTCAGATAGAACGTTTTTTTCTTTTCCGGCATGTTGGAACCTCCTGCGTGTGTGTAAATGTCAAAAACTCCCGCCCAATGGACGAGAGCGGTTATCATCATTACATGAAAATGTGTTAGATCCATTTATTAAATTTTGCACTTGTGCTTTCTCTATGATACCATCTTAGCCTTTAAGATCAAGCATATATACATAGAACAAGATGAAATGATCGAAAAAGATGAGTTTTTCGAAAAAAACGACAAACCTGTCGACATTTTGTCGAATATTGTCGTATGAAATCTATCTCCAGATTTACAATTGGCTAATTTAGGGCAAAAGTCTTGTTAATCTGAACTCGTCATTTCTCATATTTTCATAGAAAAAAGCCGCAAAATCCTTATAAATCAGTAGTTTCAAGGTCTTTTGACTTTAAGAGTCATATTTTACAAACAATAGTAAACAAAATGATTGACGATTTATGGAAACCTTGTTATGCTATGAATGTAAGGAATTTGTCGAATAATGACGAAGATAATATTATATTAAGAATAAGAACTCTTTGGGAGGAGAATGAAGATGAAATCTACAGGTATTGTACGTAAAGTTGACGAATTAGGGCGCGTGGTGATTCCAATCGAACTTCGCCGTACTCTAGGAATCGCTGAAAAAGACGCTTTGGAAATTTATGTTGATGATGAAAAAATTATCCTAAAAAAATATAAACCAAACATGACTTGCCAAGTTACAGGTGAAGTATCAGACGATAACCTTAAACTTGCTAATGGTAAATTAGTTCTTAGCCGTGAAGGTGCAGAGCAAATCATTAACGAAATCCAAAACCAACTTCAATCACAAAAATAAGTTTGATATAAAAAAGGTTCTTGCACCGTTTGCAAGAACCTTTCTTTATTGTTCAATATGATAGGCATCGTATATGGTGCGCTTTGGTACACCGCGTTCGACGGCTGCATGTTTAATGGCTTCCTTCGACGTTAATCCTTCCCCTATGTAATGGATTACGTGTTCCTTTTCAGATAAGGACTTCCACCAGACATCTTCATTTAGCTCTTCTTCATCTTGATCGTTACCTTGTACGACTAGACAGAATTCACCTCGGATTTGATTCTCTACCGCCCATGTCAGCACAGACTCTAAATCTCCACGAATAAACTCTTCAAATTTTTTCGTTAGTTCTCTCGTAATGGCGATATTCCGGTTGCCCCACACTTCCTTCATCAAAGTCAGCGTTTCTTTTAACCGATGAGGCGCTTCATAGAAAATGATTGTTTCTTGACGCTTCTTCAAAGCTTCGAGCTGTTTTTTCTTTTCCTTTTTTTGTCGGTCAAGAAATCCATAAAAGAAAAATGGCTGTGGCGTGATCCCTGAGGCAATGAGTGCTGTAAGTGCAGCATTTGCTCCAGGTAACGGAACGACATAACCGCCGATATTCGTAAAGTCTCGGACCACTTCAGCACCTGGATCAGAAATTGTCGGTAAACCAGCATCACTCACGAGTGCGATGTTTTTTCCTTCTTTTAACCATTCGATCAACTTGTGACCGCTGCTGTCTTTGTTATGCTCATGATAACTCGTTAATGGCGTATCAATTTCATAGACATGACAAAGTTTTTTCGTTTGTCTTGTATCCTCTGCGGCAATATAGTCTACATCTTTTAATGTTTGTATGGCTCGAAACGTCATATCTTCTAAATTGCCAATTGGGGTTGGGACGAGATATAGAATGCCCATATCTGATTGACCATCAAAGCTTTTCTGTGTTTTCATGTGCCGCCTCCTTTTCAATACGCATTTCTTCTATATAAAGATCTTTCTTTTTCCGTGTCCACGTTTTGAAACGATATTCTTGCTGCATGGCTTCTCTCTTGGTTGCAAAACATTCATGATAATACAGCTCAACTGGCCGTCTTGCTCTTGTATACTTTGCTCCCTTTCCACTATTGTGGGTCGTCAGTCTTTTTTGTAAATCATTTGTATAACCTGCATATAGGCTGCCGTCTGCACATTTCAATACATAGAAATAATGATTATGCTTCTCCATACAGTATCGTCCTGATTTCCTCAGTATACTCTTGATCATCTCCATAAACAAAAAGAGGCGGGAGAATTTTCAGGTCTGGTTTTCCATCTTTTATCCCCTCTACTAAGATGGTATTGGCTTCCTTACCCTGTTTTGGATAAACAAATTGAATTCGTTTTGGCTCAATTCGGTACTTCTTCATCAATTCCACAATCTCAAGTAGCCGGCCAGGCCGATGAACCATCGCCAGTTTCCCTCCTTGCTTCAGCAGCGTGGAAGAAACGCGAATGACATCTTCTAATGTACAATGAATTTCATGCCGAGCAATGGCCAAGTATTCATTCTCATTGATTTCTTCTTTAGAAGGTGTCTTAAAATATGGTGGATTACATGTGATGACATCTACTTTGTGATTGCCGTAGCGTGCTGGCATATCATTCAGATCGCCATGAATCAGTTCTATCTGCTTTTCAAGTTGATTATACGCCACACTTCTTTTTGCCATATCAAACAGCCGTTCTTGAATTTCGACCCCAGTAATGGAGGCTTTAGATCGAGTCGAAAGCAGCAATGGCACAATGCCATTCCCCGTACAAAGATCAATGATCTCTCCTTTTTGGATGGGCACATACGCAAATTTTGCTAATAACACTGCGTCCAATGAAAAGGCGAAAACCGTTTTACTTTGAATAATTTTCATATCTTCGGCGAGCAAATAATCTAATCGTTCATCTTCTCTTAACGAAACCATGATGTATCCTTTCTTTTCCTGTGAAAAAGGCTTCCGATTCAGCGGAAGCCTTTTCTCATTTTTTATTTAAAAATGACAGACAGAACAAACAGTCTCCCTCTTTACGTATGCTTCCATAATGTACATTGCAAATATGGAAGCCCTCCTGATATAACCGAGCCAGGTTATCATGACCTTCTCCTATATCAGAATGACCTGGTTTCTGAGCAGAATCATTCTCTGTCTCAGACGATTTGTCCCGATCGGACTGATCCAGACGTTCACGCAAGTGCTGATTCTCCATCTGCAGCTGATGATTTTCTTCAATCACTTCACCGATATGATTTTTCAAATCACCTAACTGGCGATAAAGAGAACCAATTTGTTCTTCTAAATTGATCACCGTATCAAATAGTTCCTTTTTATCCAAGGTGGCACACCTCGTTACTCAGTTGTTTGTGCAGATACAACGCCTTCTTGTAATAATTCTTCCCAAGTATATTCTACCACTTTTTCTTGCCCGGTTAATTCAACTTGCAAAATTCGTTCTAAAATGTTGAGCCCTACTACCTTTGCAGAGCCACTAGATGTTTGAATCGTTTCACCGATATCCGGCAATTGTTCTTTCGCTGTTTCATACTCATCATTCTCATATTTCAAGCAACACATCAAACGACCGCAAAGCCCTGAAATTTTTGTAGGATTTAGCGACAGGTTTTGATCTTTTGCCATCTTAATGGATACTGGTTCAAAGTCTCCTAAGAATGTCGAACAGCAAAGCATTCGCCCGCAAGGTCCTATGCCACCCAGCATTTTTGCCTCGTCTCTTACACCAATCTGGCGAAGTTCAATTCTCGTTTTGAAGATCGATGCAAGATCCTTCACTAGCTCACGGAAATCTACTCTGCCATCCGCTGTGAAGTAGAAAATGACCTTGTTTCGGTCAAATGTAAATTCAACATCAACCAGCTTCATTTCAAGACCGTGTTCACTTACCTTCTGAAGACATGTATCAAAGGCTGTCATCGCTGCTTCTTTGTTTTCCTCAACGATGAGTCGGTCTCGTTCGTCTGCTACACGAATCACCTTACGCAGAGGAAGAACGACATCGTGTTCATCTACTTTTTTATTAGCGATGACCACTTGTCCGTACTCAACTCCTCTGACCGTCTCTACAATGACACAACTATCATTTTCTATATGAAATCCATTAGGATCGAAATAATAGATTTTGCCCGCTTTTTTAAAGCGAACACCAATTACGTTGTACAAGCTTATCCCTCCTGCAACATCAACACCAATTGCTCCATCAGCCCTTGGGCATTCACGTTGGATTGAAGTCTCTTTTTCGCTTCTAATACAGCAAGGATCTGGTTCGTCACCATCTGCTGTGTGGAATGCAGCGCGTGCTGCTTCATTGTCTGGAATAAGTCTTGATAAATGACTTTATCTTCATTTCCTATTTGAATCGACAATACATCACGATATATAAATAAAAGCATATCCAGACCTGTTTCTTGAAGGTCTTTCTCTTTGAAAAAAGGCATCCATTGATCTTGTATATAAAAAAATGCATGTTCTTTTCGCTGGTGTAAGACTTCATACAATTTTATCACTTTCGCTCTAGACTCTGCAAACTGATCATTTCGACTTAATTCGAGTGCTTCTGCTAAATTGTTGGTTAAATTCGACAAAAGCCTTGCAAGATGCTGAGATACGCCTTCTTGTAATAGCTGCTGCTCCAAGGATTGTGGCTGCAGCGGCTGAAAGCTGAGCATCTGACATCTTGAAATAATCGTATCCAACATTTTATGCGATTGCTCAGTGATTAAAATTGCCATCGTTTCCCGGTTAGGCTCCTCTAGGAACTTTAATAAACTGTTCGCAGCATTAACCGTCATTTTGTCCGCATGAAGAATGATATACATTTTTCGGTGAGATTCCACACCTGCTTTTGTAAATTCCTCTTGCAATGCCTGTACTTGCGCTTTCTTAATTGATTGACCATCAGGCTGCACGAGATGTAAATCGGGATGGTTACCTGACTCAATCCTCTTGCAGTTTTGACAGGATTCACACGGTTTCACTCCTGATTCCAAGCAAAAAAAACTCTTAGCCAAAAGCATCGCAGCTTCCCGCTTACCAGTACCCTTTTTTCCTTCAAATAAGTAGGCATGCGCAAGTCGATCTTTATCAATACTATTAAAAATCAGCCGCATGACGCGCGGCTGCAAATCATTCATGTCATCCCAGCTAATTGCCATGTTATCACTCTCTATGTGTAAAGGTTAATCAATAAACCTTTTATTTCTCCAATACGTTCAAGCAAATCAATAGATGGCTTCTCTTGGTCCATCATATCCTCTGTTAATTCAATCAGCTTTTCATCTAATGCTTTGACTAAAGCGAGTGTACGCGTGTTGCCATAAATGTCAAAGCTTCTTGATGTTTCTATATTTAACCCATTATCGACTGTCTCTTTCACAAAGCGCTTCACAAGACCTTTAAACCTAGCCAAGTCCTTTAAGTTTCGTGACTTTGTCAGCTTTTTACCGAACACTTCGATATCACTCAGCATAACCGTCAGCTGCTCTAAGCGCATTTTGCCGCTTTGCGTCTCCATCGATGCTTTAAAAGAGGCAGATGTCTGGCTTCCTTTCATGCCTTGGAGTTCACGCTTTTCTAAAAGCAGCCGCATATCTTGATTAATTTTCACAGCAACCCATCCTTAGAATTGATGAAATTGTTCAACTGGCAGAATAAAGACAGTAGCTCCACCAACTTCAACCTCAACAGGGTATGGTACATATGAATCTGCGTTACCACCCATTGGAGATACAGGTGCAATCATTTGATCACGTTTACGGCAATTTTCTTTTATAAGCTGTAACGCTTTATCCACTCGGACATCATCACAACCAATGATAAAAGTCGTATTCCCAGACTTTAAAAACCCACCAGTTGAAGCTAATTTTGTCACGCCGAATTGATGTTCAGTCAATATTTTCAACAACTTGCTGCTATCTTGGTCCTGTACAACGGCAACAATTAATTTCATTTGATTGGCCTCCTTTGTTTTAGGCACAGGTGACATGCCGATGTCTTCCTCTATATTATAACAACGATTGGGAATGAGGTCATTTTTGATTTTTCTTTAATGTGTCCTGAATCACTCGAAGTACTTCTTCATAAACATTTTGCATCGGCTGAGAAGCATCCACTACATGGAATCGTTCTGGTGATTGCGCAATAAGTAGTTCATAGCCTTCTCTGACCAACTGGTGGAAATTCAGCGTCTCCATGTCTAATCGATTCTTTTCTCTTCCTTGATTGGCGTGAATTCGCTTTAGTCCTTCCTCAGGTGTAATGGAAAAGTAAATCGTCATTTGCGGCATCGTGCCATCAATAGCAAAGTCGTTAATTGATCTGACTTGGTCAATTCCAAGCCCTCTCGCATAGCCTTGATAAGCAAGAGAGCTATCAACAAAACGATCACACAAGACTGTCTCTCCGCGCTGCAATGCCGGTTCTACCTTTTCAGCCAAATGCTGCCTTCTTGCTGCTGCATACAGCAATGCCTCTGTTTTCGCGTCCATTTTTGTATTTTTTTCATTTAAAATGACTTCACGGATCTGCTCAGCAATGTCAATGCCACCCGGCTCGCGTGTCGCCATCACTGCATATCCTTGACGTTCCATTTCTTCGTACACTTTTCGTATCACTGTCGTTTTTCCGGCACCCTCTGGCCCTTCAAACGTAATAAACATACCACTCATAGTGTCTCCTCTTCTATATAAACATATAATTTTCTCTGATGAATGACCTGACTTGCTTGAATATGAACCTCGTGACCAAGCAAACGGCTTAACGCCTCAATTTGTTCTTTTTCAATACGCTCTCCCTTAATCATCAAAGGAATTCCAGGTGGATAGGGAATAATGGATTCTGCACTCATCCGGCCTGCTGCATGTTCAAATGGGACAGCCTCTATGTCTTGATTTTGTACATCAGTCTCAATAGATATCGTCTCATTTTGGATATGTTTTTTTCCTTTGAGCAATGAATCACTTTGCTTAAGAGCCTGCTCAATCCGCTTGAAAGGAACGTTCTGCCTCTGTTCTAAGCTAAGTACAAGTAAAACCTGATGTTCGTCCGCAAGCTCTGGATGAACATCCACTGATTCAAGCACCTGCTTTAGTTCGTAACCAGTCAGTCCTTTTGTTGATCGAATGACGCATTTTAAAGGATCGGAATGTAGCGAGTCAGGTTCAACCACTTCAAGATGGGTCAGACGGTTGAACTGATCTTTCAGCTCTGTCAGTTCTTTCATGATTACATCCAATGTCCCTTTTCCTTTGATCTCCTCGACATAAGCTCTTGCTACATCTAATGAGGCCATAATTGGATAAGAGGGCGAACTACTTTGAAGCATCGTGAGCAAGGTTTTCAAACGCTTCGCATCGATTCGGTCCCCTTGAAGATGAAGATAGGAACCCATCGTCATTGCCGGAAGGGTTTTATGTGCTGATTGTACCACCACGTCCGCTCCATAGGAAAGAGCAGATGGAGGAAAGGCACCGGCTAAGACAAAATGCGCACCATGTGCCTCATCAACCAAAACAACCATACCTGCTTCATGACACATGTGAATCAGCTTTGATAAATCAGCTGCGTGTCCGTAGTAGTTCGGATAAGTCAAAACGATTGCCCGGCAATGAGGATGTCTCGCTATGGCTTTTCTCACTGTATCATCCGTCACATGTGTTGGAACGTGCAAGTGTGCGTCTATCTCAGCGTCTATCAAAATAGGCGTTGCCCCTGCAAGCTCGATCGCATGAAAGACAGACTTATGGCAATTACGCTGGACAAAAATCTCGTCTCCCATGCGGCATGCTGTCATCACCATCGCCAAATTTCCGACTGTTGTGCCATTCACAAGGAAGAAGCTTTGACCTGAACCATATAGCTTAGTCAATAAATGTTCTGCCTCTTGGATGACCCCAGTCGGGTGATGAAGATCATCTAGGCCTTCAAGCTCCGTCACATCCAATTGAAGGATTGAAGCATAGTGAGACCGTGCCTCATCAAAAAAGACATCTCCATTGTGATGTCCTGGAACGTGAAAAGAATAAGGCTTCTTTTCCGCATGCTGTGCTAATGCTGTATATAAAGGTGTTCTCAAACAAATCGACCCTTTTCACTTTAACGATATCTTAAGTCTATTATAACGTTCAAACAAGTGAACCGAAAGATGGTTTCTCATTCCTTTATTGGATTCGCCAACTGCTGCTCTGCCTCATACATACTGCTTTTCAATTGAGCTCGCTCTTGGCTTCCATGCTCTTTCACCTGTAATGTTTCCTGTAATGTTTCAGCTAATTGACGTTGAACCTTTTTCAACGTATCTATAGGGGCTAAAGTTGCCTCTTCAAGAATCTGCCCCTGCTGTTTCGATACATTTTCATATGTTTTTTGGATTCGGTTCTCAAGAGCTGAATTGGCCCGCTGCTGAATATGTGTTAATGCAATCGACATTTGGTTGATCCATAGAGGAATAGATGCTGAAACAGTTGATTGAATGTGATTGGCCAATGTATGATTCGTATGCTGGATCATCCGAATTTGAGCATTACATTGCAATGCAATTTGCCGGCTTAACAGCAAATCATACTTTCGTTCCTTTAGTCTCTCCACATACTCTTCTTCATTGACTTCTTGACTCATCAATTGCTCCTCTAACGTCCGTTCAACAGAAAGTTGCGTTTCTGAAAGAGGCTGCTGCTCTAACGTTGTCATTTTCGCTTCAACTGCGGCAACCTGCATCGTCATCTCTTGAAAATATGTTTGATTTTCTTCAAATAAACGCTCTAATAATATATGATCCGAGATTAATACACCTCTTGCATAACGAAGCCTTGCGGACAATCTCTCGATCTGTGATTTTGCATGTTGAAATCGTGATATGATCTCCTGAATAGATCGCTTATCCCGTTGAAACCATTTCAAAAAAAAGCCCTGTTTCTTTGGCACTAAATCCTCAGGCTCCACTACTTGCAGCTGCTGCAAAAAGGCTTCAAGCACGTCTCCTATTTGATCGATATCTTTTTTCTCAACATATTTCATCATCTGTTGTGATTGTTCCAATAGTCGTTCCTGCACACGTGTACCATAGAAAAGGAGCTTTTGCGGATTTTCAGGGATCTGCTGAGCTCGCTGCACAGCTTCTTTTTTCTCTTCATCAGATAAGGTATCAAACACCCGAAACTGAAGATCTATATTGGAGGCAGGTGATGTTGTGGCGCGATCTTCCGGTTTCATCGAGTTTGACTCCTTTCATCTATTTCTTCATCATTTTATCAGCTACTTCAAGCTCAATATGAAGAGCTTCTATATCTCTTCCTAACGCTTGCTGCAAATCATTCGTCAATTGCTTTTGCAGCTCTGTCAATGTCACTCGGGTTTGGCTCAATGTCATTTCCAGCTCATGACTACGATTAGGCTGATTATACAAGAGTGCATATTTCTCAGTTAGTTCAACGACAGAATCTAAGCTTTCAAAATAAAAACGCTGTGCATCATAAAAGCGATTAGGCTCTTTTTTTGTTATTGTATAGATTCGTCGTGCAAGCCGAAAAACTTCATAATTATGTTTGATCGTTTGTACGTTTTTCACAGCAAATAAAGCTTTTTTTAAACGCACAAGCTTTTGTCCTGCTTCTTTTAAATGCTGTTTGATATATACATAATCACTACGAGACAGTCCATGTTTCTTTAAAAACAATTGGAAAGCAGTCCATCTGCTCCCCACAAACATCACGCCCCACCCAATCATCGCATACAGTATCGATAATCCAGCATGATGATGGAAAACCCCTATACTGACGGTTAAAATCACAAGCGAAAAAAAAGTAGAGAGGATGGCCCATATAAATGTATAAAAGATTGATTTCATGTTCATCGACTCCTATGAATAATCAGGCTCTCTGTTTATCTTATTATGAATTACGGATGATGTCCAAACTAAGTTCCAAAAAACAAGCCCAATCCTTCATTGCTCATAAAAAAAGACCATCTAGTGGTCTATGAATACAAAGGCGGCGTATGAAGATTTTTAAGCTTTCTCACATAATCGGAATAGCTAGGATCCGAGGTCGATGTAGAAATTAACTTTCGCTCACAGTCGCGGCACAAAAACTGATGATATAAATAAATTCCCTTTGTCTTTTTCTCTTCACAAATCAAACAAATCGCTTCTCGCTCTTTTTTGCTCATTGTGACACCTCCACTTATAGCTTCAGTATGCCCTAGCGCTTTCAATTGTATACAAAATTAAGAATGTTTCAGATGGTAGTTTAGTATATGTATCCATGTCAGATCGGGTGTTTGTTCCTTTTCTTAAAAAACAAAAAAGACCAGTTCCGTATGGAACTGATCCTTATACAAGCTTGGCGGCGTCCTACTCTCACAGGGGGAGACCCCCAACTACCATCGGCGCTGAAGAGCTTAACTTCCGTGTTCGGTATGGGAACGGGTGTGACCTCTTCGCTATCGCCACCAAACCTGATGGAGAGAATGTTCTCTCAAAACTAGATAACAATGTTCAAGCTTCACATTAGAATATAGGTTAAGTCCTCGATCTATTAGTATCTGTCAGCTCCACGTGTCACCACGCTTCCACCTCAGACCTATCAACCTGATCATCTTTCAGGGATCTTACTTCCTTGCGGAATGGGAAATCTCATCTTGAGGGGGGCTTCATGCTTAGATGCTTTCAGCACTTATCCCGTCCGCACATAGCTACCCAGCGATGCCCTTGGCAGAACAACTGGTACACCAGCGGTGCGTCCATCCCGGTCCTCTCGTACTAAGGACAGCTCCTCTCAAATTTCCTGCGCCCGCGACGGATAGGGACCGAACTGTCTCACGACGTTCTGAACCCAGCTCGCGTACCGCTTTAATGGGCGAACAGCCCAACCCTTGGGACCGACTACAGCCCCAGGATGCGATGAGCCGACATCGAGGTGCCAAACCTCCCCGTCGATGTGGACTCTTGGGGGAGATAAGCCTGTTATCCCCGGGGTAGCTTTTATCCGTTGAGCGATGGCCCTTCCATGCGGAACCACCGGATCACTAAGCCCGACTTTCGTCCCTGCTCGACTTGTAGGTCTCGCAGTCAAGCTCCCTTGTGCCTTTACACTCTGCGAATGATTTCCAACCATTCTGAGGGAACCTTTGGGCGCCTCCGTTACATTTTAGGAGGCGACCGCCCCAGTCAAACTGCCCACCTGACACTGTCTCCCTGCCCGATAAGGGCAGCGGGTTAGAAGGTCAATACAGCCAGGGTAGTATCCCACCGATGCCTCCACCGAAGCTAGCGCTCCGGTTTCCAAGGCTCCTACCTATCCTGTACAAGCTGTACCAACATTCAATATCAGGCTGCAGTAAAGCTCCACGGGGTCTTTCCGTCCTGTCGCGGGTAACCTGCATCTTCACAGGTACTATAATTTCACCGAGTCTCTCGTTGAGACAGTGCCCAGATCGTTGCGCCTTTCGTGCGGGTCGGAACTTACCCGACAAGGAATTTCGCTACCTTAGGACCGTTATAGTTACGGCCGCCGTTTACTGGGGCTTCAATTCGCACCTTCGCTTACGCTAAGCGCTCCTCTTAACCTTCCAGCACCGGGCAGGCGTCAGCCCCTATACTTCGCCTTACGGCTTCGCAGAGACCTGTGTTTTTGCTAAACAGTCGCCTGGGCCTATTCACTGCGGCTTCTCGGGGCTTTAACACCCTAAGAAGCACCCCTTCTCCCGAAGTTACGGGGTCATTTTGCCGAGTTCCTTAACGAGAGTTCTCTCGATCACCTTAGGATTCTCTCCTCGCCTACCTGTGTCGGTTTGCGGTACGGGCACCTCTCACCTCGCTAGAGGCTTTTCTTGGCAGTGTGGAATCAGGAACTTCGCTACTAAATTTCGCTCGCCATCACAGCTCAGCCTTTACGGGAAACGGATTTGCCTATTTCCCAGCCTAACTGCTTGGACGCGGATATCCAATACCGCGCTTACCCTATCCTCCTGCGTCCCCCCATTGCTCAAATGGTGAGGAGGTGGTACAGGAATATCAACCTGTTGTCCATCGCCTACGCCTTTCGGCCTCGGCTTAGGTCCCGACTAACCCTGAGCGGACGAGCCTTCCTCAGGAAACCTTAGGCATTCGGTGGACGGGATTCTCACCCGTCTTTCGCTACTCATACCGGCATTCTCACTTCTAAGCGCTCCACCAGTCCTTCCGGTCTGACTTCACAGCACTTAGAACGCTCTCCTACCACTGTTCGTAAGAACAGTCCGCAGCTTCGGTGATACGTTTAGCCCCGGTACATTTTCGGCGCAGAGTCACTCGACCAGTGAGCTATTACGCACTCTTTAAATGGTGGCTGCTTCTAAGCCAACATCCTGGTTGTCTAAGCAACTCCACATCCTTTTCCACTTAACGTATACTTTGGGACCTTAGCTGGCGGTCTGGGCTGTTTCCCTTTCGACTACGGATCTTATCACTCGCAGTCTGACTCCCAAGGATAAGTCATCGGCATTCGGAGTTTGACTGAATTCGGTAACCCGGTAGGGGCCCCTAGTCCAATCAGTGCTCTACCTCCGAGACTCTTACCTTGAGGCTAGCCCTAAAGCTATTTCGGAGAGAACCAGCTATCTCCAGGTTCGATTGGCATTTCACCCCTACCCACACCTCATCCCCGCACTTTTCAACGTGCGTGGGTTCGGGCCTCCATTCAGTGTTACCTGAACTTCACCCTGGACATGGGTAGATCACCTGGTTTCGGGTCTACGACCACGTACTCATGCGCCCTATTCAGACTCGCTTTCGCTGCGGCTCCGCATCTTCTGCTTAACCTTGCACGGGATCGTAACTCGCCGGTTCATTCTACAAAAGGCACGCCATCACCCTTTAACGGGCTCTGACTACTTGTAGGCACACGGTTTCAGGATCTATTTCACTCCCCTTCCGGGGTGCTTTTCACCTTTCCCTCACGGTACTGGTTCACTATCGGTCACTAGGGAGTATTTAGCCTTGGGAGATGGTCCTCCCGGATTCCGACGGAATTTCACGTGTTCCGCCGTACTCAGGATCCACTCTGGAGAGAACAACATTTCAGTTACAGGGCTGTTACCTTCTTTGGCGGGCCTTTCCAGACCTCTTCGCTTATATCGTTCCTTTGTAACTCCGTATAGAGTGTCCTACAACCCCAAGAGGCAAGCCTCTTGGTTTGGGCTGTTCCCGTTTCGCTCGCCGCTACTCAGGGAATCGCATTTGCTTTCTCTTCCTCCGGGTACTTAGATGTTTCAGTTCCCCGGGTATGCCTTCTCATACTCTATGTATTCAAGTATGGATACTACTCCATTACGAGCAGTGGGTTTCCCCATTCGGAAATCTCCGGATCAAAGCTTGCTTACAGCTCCCCGAAGCATATCGGTGTTCGTCCCGTCCTTCATCGGCTCCTAGTGCCAAGGCATCCACCGTGCGCCCTTTCTAACTTAACCATTTCTTACTTTAGAAAGAATCACTATGTGTGATGAACTTTGCATTGCATTCAATGTGAATGTATTACTTATTGTTATCTAGTTTTCAAAGAACACGTTGGTGGAGCCTAGCGGGATCGAACCGCTGACCTCCTGCGTGCAAGGCAGGCGCTCTCCCAGCTGAGCTAAGGCCCCGATTTAATAGAAGATGGTGGGCCTGAGTGGACTCGAACCACCGACCTCACGCTTATCAGGCGTGCGCTCTAACCAGCTGAGCTACAGGCCCATCTTTCATATCGAAGATATGATGTTGTAGGATCTTTTGCAAGTTCCTTCAAAACTAAACAAGACGAAAACGCACACTGCTCCATATATCCTTAGAAAGGAGGTGATCCAGCCGCACCTTCCGATACGGCTACCTTGTTACGACTTCACCCCAATCATCTGCCCCACCTTCGGCGGCTGGCTCCATAAAGGTTACCTCACCGACTTCGGGTGTTGCAAACTCTCGTGGTGTGACGGGCGGTGTGTACAAGGCCCGGGAACGTATTCACCGCGGCATGCTGATCCGCGATTACTAGCGATTCCAGCTTCACGCAGTCGAGTTGCAGACTGCGATCCGAACTGAGAACAGATTTATGGGATTGGCTAAACCTTGCGGTCTCGCAGCCCTTTGTTCTGTCCATTGTAGCACGTGTGTAGCCCAGGTCATAAGGGGCATGATGATTTGACGTCATCCCCACCTTCCTCCGGTTTGTCACCGGCAGTCACCTTAGAGTGCCCAACTAAATGCTGGCAACTAAGATCAAGGGTTGCGCTCGTTGCGGGACTTAACCCAACATCTCACGACACGAGCTGACGACAACCATGCACCACCTGTCACTCTGTCCCCGAAGGGAAAGCCCTATCTCTAGGGTTGTCAGAGGATGTCAAGACCTGGTAAGGTTCTTCGCGTTGCTTCGAATTAAACCACATGCTCCACCGCTTGTGCGGGCCCCCGTCAATTCCTTTGAGTTTCAGTCTTGCGACCGTACTCCCCAGGCGGAGTGCTTAATGCGTTAGCTGCAGCACTAAGGGGCGGAAACCCCCTAACACTTAGCACTCATCGTTTACGGCGTGGACTACCAGGGTATCTAATCCTGTTCGCTCCCCACGCTTTCGCTCCTCAGCGTCAGTTACAGACCAGAGAGTCGCCTTCGCCACTGGTGTTCCTCCACATCTCTACGCATTTCACCGCTACACGTGGAATTCCACTCTCCTCTTCTGCACTCAAGTTTCCCAGTTTCCAATGACCCTCCCCGGTTGAGCCGGGGGCTTTCACATCAGACTTAAGAAACCGCCTGCGAGCCCTTTACGCCCAATAATTCCGGACAACGCTTGCCACCTACGTATTACCGCGGCTGCTGGCACGTAGTTAGCCGTGGCTTTCTGGTTAGGTACCGTCAAGGTGCGAGCAGTTACTCTCGCACTTGTTCTTCCCTAACAACAGAGCTTTACGATCCGAAAACCTTCATCACTCACGCGGCGTTGCTCCGTCAGACTTTCGTCCATTGCGGAAGATTCCCTACTGCTGCCTCCCGTAGGAGTCTGGGCCGTGTCTCAGTCCCAGTGTGGCCGATCACCCTCTCAGGTCGGCTACGCATCGTCGCCTTGGTGAGCCATTACCCCACCAACTAGCTAATGCGCCGCGGGTCCATCTGTAAGTGACAGCCGAAACCGTCTTTCATCCTTGAACCATGCGGTTCAAGGAACTATCCGGTATTAGCTCCGGTTTCCCGGAGTTATCCCAGTCTTACAGGCAGGTTACCCACGTGTTACTCACCCGTCCGCCGCTAACATCCGGGAGCAAGCTCCCTTCTGTTCGCTCGACTTGCATGTATTAGGCACGCCGCCAGCGTTCGTCCTGAGCCAGGATCAAACTCTCCGAAAAAGTACAAAACCGAAGTTTTGTTTTTCGTCAGCGTTTGACTGACTACCTATGATATAACATAGGATTTTTTATAAAAACTCGAATTAACAGGTACGTTTTGTCTTGTTTAGTTTTCAAAGAACTTGTTTACCGCTTCAGAAGCGACTAGAACATCATACCATATTTAAATTGTTGATGTCAACAACTTTTTTGTTATCATGTTATTTCGTTTCTTCGTCATCAGCGACGTATATTAATTTACCACCATAAGGGATCAAAGTCAACAATATTTCTCATTAAATAATAAATTTTTCAATTACGACTAAAGCTGCTACGCCTGGGATGCCCAATAGACCACTGATTCCACTTGTTACAGGGTTAATAGAGACATGTAATCCTAGACTCTCACCAAATAGATTGAGGCAAAATAAAAAAAGAGCACCTGCCACAAACTTTATTCCGATCAGCCCTAACCATTTGATGGGGTTCGCTTGAACACCTGACATAAACAACAATAATACAGCAAGCAAAATTGACCCGATCACAATAACAGGTTCCATAATCCTCTCATCTCCTCTTCATATGAATAGTACAAGCATATGAGAGGACTATGTAAAATAGACCTGCTATCTCCAGTTGTTTAAACGTAAATTCCTCTTTTTCGCTTCTCTTAGATAGAAAAAGTACTTCGCTTGAGCAAGCTTTAATTCGAATAGAATGTCCGGTGAAGGATCAACGCTATTTGCGACAAGCTTTTTTTGTCTGTTCCATTCTTCCTTTTGCTTAAAAAGCTGTTGAATTAATTTCTCATCGAATTCTTTTCGAATTGATTTTCTGCGAAGAAAACCCATGTACCGTACTTCTCCTTCCTACATCTCACGTCTGCCCTCTAGAGCTTTAGACAGTGTGACTTCATCCGCATACTCTAAGTCTCCACCTACTGGTAGTCCGTGAGCAATACGAGAGAGTTTAATTCCTGATGGTTTCAACAATCTAGAGATATACATGGCTGTAGCCTCTCCTTCAATGTTTGGATTCGTTGCAAGGATTACCTCTGTCACTTGATCGTCTTGCAATCTTTTTAACAGGTCAGGAATTTTAATGTCCTCTGGGCCAATGCCATCCATTGGCGAAATGGCACCATGAAGCACATGATATAAGCCGTTGTATTCTTTCATCTTTTCCATTGCGATCACATCTTTTGGATCTTGTACTACACAGATAACAGATTGATCTCTTCTTGTATCTTCACAAATATAGCAAGGATCTTGATCTGTGATATGGCCGCATACCGAGCAATTAGTTAAATTACGCTTTGCGTTAACAAGCGCCTTCGCGAAATCTAGTACGACATCTTCCTGCATACTAAGAACAAAAAAAGCCAGACGGACCGCGGTTTTCGGTCCGATTCCTGGCAATTTCATAAAGCTGTCTATCAGCTTTGATATTGGTTCAGGATATTGCATCTTCAGTTATTCCTCCTAGAATAAACCTGGCATGTTCATTCCTTTTGTGAATTGACCCATTGTTTCATTTGTTAGCTCATCAACTTTTTTCAATGCATCGTTTGTCGCTGCAAGTACAAGATCTTGAAGCATATCGATATCTTCTGGATCAACAACTTCTTCATTGATTGCTACATCAACAACTTCTTTTTGTCCATTTACTTTTACAGTGACCATACCGCCACCTGCTGTACCTTCAAGGACTTTTTCTGCAAGCTCTTCTTGAGCCTTAGCCATATCCTTTTGCATTTTTTGCATTTGTTTCATCATTTTTTGCATATTTCCCATTCCACCGCGCATATGAACACCACTCTCTTTCATTTTTATTAATCTTTAATTTCTATTAAATCGGTTCCTACTAACTTCTTTGCTTCTGCAATCAATGGATCCTCTTCAGCAGAAGTCCCCTGACCATCTGCCTGTTCATCCGGCTGATGATCTCTTAAAAATTCTTCTCTTATTTTACCCCATTGAGCGTCAGGAACGCCAACTAATTCCACTCTTTTCCCTAACATAGACTCTAATAGCTGCTCAAGGTTGGTTCGAACACCACTTTTATCTTCAGCAACCATTTTACAGTGTATTTCAAACTTGAATTTTAAAACAAAGGCATGAGTAGCAGCAGCAACTGGTTCACTATCCGTTAATAGTGCAGCGTGAGACACCTTATTCTGCTGTTTCAAGTGGGCAAGGAGTTCTCCCCACTTACCTTTAATTTTTTCTAGCTCTGGACGTTTTGCCTCTTTTAGAATTTCGTGAATTCGACCGACAGGTGCACGGTATCCATTTTTGTTACTTGTTTGTGGTCGAGGTGCTTCCTTTTTTTCTTGAGGATGATGAGAATGAGACATTGGCACACCCTCAGCTCTTATCCTAGATAGCTCCTGTTCCAACCTGTCTATTTTATCCGTTAGCGTCGTTAAATCAGCGTTAGCATGAGCTTGTGGTATTCCAGCCGTTGACTGACATAGCTTAACAACAGCTACCTCAAAGAAAATCCTTGGATGATTCGTCCATTTCATTTCTTGGTGACTTTTATTCAGCACTTCAATTGTTTCATATAGAAATTGAGGTGTCACACGATCCGAAAGCGTCACGAAATTTTCATCGACCTTTACCTTTTCAAGGACCCCTTCCAGATCTGGTGCTGTTTTATAAAGCAGCATATCTCTAAAGTAAAAAATCATGTCCTCTATTAATTTAGCAGCATCTTTCCCCTGCTGAAGTAATTCATTTAAGGTATCTAACGCCACGGCAATATTTTGATCAAAAATTGCTTCGGCTAGCTGACTAATGAATTGCTGAGAAACAGCTCCTGTAATGAGCAGCGCATCATCAATTGTCAGTTGCTCACCACTAAATGAAATTGCTTGATCTAAGAGGCTTAGTGCATCACGCATACCACCATCAGCTGCACTAGCGATAATCTCGAGCGAGCCCTCTTGGACATTTAGGCTTTCTGCATCTACAATTTTCTGCATTCTTCCAACAATATCTTTTGTCGTGATCCGTTTAAAATCAAATCTCTGACAACGAGATATGATGGTAAGAGGAATCTTATGAGGCTCTGTGGTAGCCAAAATAAAGATACAATGAGCGGGCGGCTCCTCTAACGTTTTAAGGAGGGCATTAAACGCCCCGATAGAGAGCATATGTACTTCATCTATAATATAAACCTTATATGTAACCGCCGAAGGAGCAAATTTCACTTTATCACGTATATCACGGATTTCATCTACTCCGTTGTTTGAGGCAGCATCTATTTCGATCACATCTGAAATCGAGCCGTTTGTAATCCCTTTACAGGCATCACATTCATTACAAGGTTCACTCACAGGTGACTTTTCACAGTTCACTGCCTTCGCAAAGATTTTAGCAGCGCTTGTTTTACCTGTTCCTCTAGGACCTGAAAATAAGTAAGCATGAGAAAACTTCTTCTGCAAAAGGGCATTTTGCAACGTTTTTGTGATGTGTTCTTGTCCAACAACATCCTCAAAAACTTGAGGTCTGAACACTCGATACAAAGCTTGATAACTCACAAATACGCCCTCCTCCATTTATCATCTTTTTTATTATACATGATGCACCGATCAATTCAAAAGCACACCTTTATTTTCTAATAAACGAAAATGATGATTTCAACTATAGTTTTTCTACTTCTATGAACCAAAAACCTGTTTTCTAGATTTTCGAATTGATCTGCCACACCACGAGGAACACTAGTTCCCGCTGCGATTAATAAAAAACAAAAAAACTCTAAAAAGATTTTTTGGCTATTTGTATAAACAAAGCAGCTGAACTATTCTTTAAACAGCAACAAAAAACTCACCTAGATTAACTAGATGAGTTACATTTAATATTGATTTACCGTGCACCTTCTGTCGATTCGCTACCCCAAGCGTTACTTAAACAGTTAGCTCGGCCCAGGCAACCCTGCGGCACATGAGAGGTTTCACTTAATGCTGCTTCCTTCCGGACCTGACATGGTTCATGAATTCCCATTGCGCAGGACCCAGACGTCAACACCACTTATTTAAGGCAGACCTTGAAGTAAACGAACCTTGAGAAGGGATTCGGCCTCGCTAGAGCGGATTGCGAGTACAGGGCACCGCTACCTCCCCGCTTAGCACGGCAAAATGAATATTAAATTGTTAGTGACGCAGACATAAGTATACCTTCTTATAGCCGAAATTGCAAACGACATCCATTCATTTACTTTTGGCTTGTTTCTTTCGCTGACGGAGATTTCGGAAGAACTGACTTAACAGCTCACCACACTCATTTTCAAGTACACCACCAATGACTTCAGACTGATGATTGAACCGTTCATCATCCAGTAAATTCATTAAAGTACCTGCACATCCACCTTTTGGATCGTACGCACCAAAAACGACCTTTTTCACTCTAGAAAGGACAATCGCTCCCGCACACATAGGACATGGTTCAAGCGTCACATAAAGTACAGCATCCTCTAAACGCCAGCTTCCAGTCGTTTTACACGCTTCATCAATGGCAAGTAATTCTGCATGTGCAATTGAACGCTGCTCTGTTTCCCTTAAATTATGAGCTCGGCTCACAATTTGGTCATCAACAACGATGATGGCACCGATTGGTACTTCTCCTATTTGTTCTGCTTTTAAGGCTTCAGAAATAGCTTCTTGCATAAACTGTTCATCTCTCGTCATAGCACGGCTCTCTTTTCATGTTTTTTAAAAGGATATTGAGGTTAACATATTAGCACAATCTTTTAAAGGGGGGCTTACTTTGTCAAAGCACCAAAAGGCACTGCTTATTATCGACATGATTAATAATTTTGATTTTGAAATGGGACATGTGCTCGCTGATAAAACAGAGCAAATGACCAATAAGATTTTAGCTCTTAAAGATCATGCTTTCAAGGTAAATTGGCCGATCATCTATATCAACGACCACTATGGTCTCTGGAAGGCTGATATTCAAGCTGTGATGGAAACATGCAAAAATGAAAGAAGCGCCCCTATTTTAGAGAAAATGGCACCATCTAAAGATGATTACTTCTTAATTAAACCGAAGCATTCTGCCTTCTATGGAACTGCATTAGAGACACTCTTAAATGAATTAGGTGTACAAGACATCATTTTGACCGGAATTGCAGGAAACATTTGCGTTCTGTTCACTGCAAATGACGCATACATGCGAGAATACAACTTAATTGTACCTGAAGATTGTATCGCATCAAATGACGACAGAGACAACGAATATGCTTTAACGATGATGGAGAACGTTCTACTAGCAAAAATCACCACTGCTAAAGAGATCACGAATGAAAATCAAACATGATTTATCCATAACCCTCATAAATTGTTAGCAATAACAAAGGGGGCGTTGACTATTCAAATTTATGTTGTCAAAAGAGGAGATACTTTAAACGAAATTGCCATGCGTTTTAAAACAACAGTCAATGAAATCATCCGTACCAACGATATTGAAACACCAAATCAACTCGTCATTGGACAAACAATTGTCATTCCAATTAGAGGTCAATTTTATGAGGTCAAACAGAATGACACACTTTATCAAATTGGAAGACGATTTCGAATTTCAGTGGAAGAGTTGGCACGTGTGAATAGAATACGGCCTGAAGCGATACTTCCTATTCGCTTCTTGCTCTATATTCCTCAAAGACCGAAAAGGAACATTAACTCGAATGCTTACATTGAACCACGGGGAAATCAAGTCAGTGAAAACTTAAAACAAGCAGCTAGAGAGGCCTCTCCATATTTAACGCATTTAGGCGCCTTTAGTTTTCAAGCGCAAAGAGATGGAACACTGAAAGAACCACCGTTAGATCAGCTACCTCAAATAGCCGCTCAGAGCAGAACCGTTTTATCCATGGTGGTGACTAACCTAGAGAATGATAAATTCAGTGATGAACTTGGGCAAATTCTTTTGAATAACCAATCTGTCAAAGCCACATTTTTAAATGAAATCGTTCGTGTTGCAAAAAAGTATCAATTAAAAGAAATCCATTTTGATTTTGAATATTTACGTCCCGCTGATAAAGATGCCTACATTCAATTTTTAAGAGAGGCAACAACCCGCTTCCATCAAGAAGGATGGACAATATCTGTTGCACTTGCCCCTAAAACAAGTAGTCAGCAAAAGGGAAAATGGTATGAAGCTCATGACTATGAAGCCATTGGGAAGATCGTCGATCATGTTGTATTAATGACCTACGAATGGGGATACAGCGGCGGCCCTGCGCAAGCAGTCTCTCCCATTGGACCTGTCCGCCAAGTCATTGAATATGCACTGACCGTTATTCCAGCAAATAAAATTGTTATGGGCCAGAACTTATACGGCTATGATTGGACGCTTCCTTACGTTCAAGGCGGCCCTATTGCTAAAGCTGTCAGTCCCCAACAAGCGATTGCAATTGCTAGAAATAATAATGCCTCCATTCTATATGACGAAACAGCACAAGCACCTTATTTTCGTTATACAGATGCCAATAATAAAGAGCATGAGGTATGGTTCGAAGACGCTAGATCAATTCAAGCAAAGTTCAACCTCATCAAAGAGTTAAACTTGAACGGAATTGCTTATTGGAAATTAGGTCTATCCTTCCCTCAAAATTGGCTCTTATTATCAGATCAATTCAATATTGAAAAAAGAACGACATCGTAATCCGTTCGCTCTATCTCTCGGCAGGGGTATGGTACAATATACATTGGTTTGACAACTTTATAGATAGAGGAGAACGCCTATGTATCCTGCCCCTTTTATTGCAGTGGAAGGCCCAATTGGAGCCGGAAAAACAACTTTGGCTACAATGCTTGCGAAGGAATTTCAATTTCCTTTAGTAAAAGAGATTGTAGAAGAAAATCCATTCTTAGATAAATTTTATGAAGATATGGAACAATGGAGCTTTCAGCTTGAGATGTTCTTTTTATGCAATCGGTTCAAACAATTAGAATCTATTCAAGAAAACTATGTGAATCAACAGCAGCCGATTGTCACTGATTATCATGTCTATAAAAATATGATATTTGCAGAAAGAACATTATCAAAAAAGCACATGGACAAATATAGAAAGATCTATCACCTGCTAACAGATGATCTTCCTAAACCAAATGCCATCATCTATATAAAAGCCAGCCTTCCTACCTTACTTGAAAGAATACAGATGAGAGGACGCTCTTTTGAAGAAGACATTGAACCGGCTTATTTAAAAACACTCATTGAAGATTATGAGCTGGCCATTGAACATTTAAAACAGACTGACCCAGGGCTTCCTATCATTACAATTGAAGGAGATCATACAGACTTCGTTTCCTCACAGCAAGATTACCAGCAAATTGTACAGAACATAAAGGAGCAAGTGCTATGAACAATATCGAAATACCAAGGGATGCAGTGATCACAATCGCCGGGACTGTTGGTGTCGGAAAATCAACTATGACTAAAACAATAGCGGACAAGCTAGGCTTTCAAACCTCTCTTGAAAAAGTAGATGATAACCCATACTTAGAGCCCTTTTATTCAGATTTCCAAAGATGGAGCTTCCATTTACAGGTCTATTTCCTAGCTGAGCGTTTTAAGGAGCAAAAGCGGATTTTTGAATCTGGTGGAGGGTATGTGCAAGATCGTTCAATTTATGAGGACACTGGCATTTTCGCAAAAATGCATGCGGACAAAGGTACGATGTCTGAAGTAGATTATGAAACGTATACGAGTCTATTCGAGGCAATGGTGATGACACCTTACTTCCCTCACCCTGATGTTCTCATCTATTTGCACGGGGATTTAAATCATATTTTACATCGTATTGAGGAACGCGGCAGAGAGATGGAAACTCAAACAGATCGAGCCTATTGGGAAGAAATGTACACTCGATACACGCAATGGATCGAACAATTCGATTTATGTCCAGTGATTAAAATTAACATTGAAGATTACGACTTACTTCATGATGAAAGCTCACTTGATCCAATTCTTCATGAAATTGCTTCTGTTATTCAAAAAAATCGCTCTAAAACAAAATAAAAAAAACCGCTGCATTTCGCGAATGCAGCGGTTTGACAATTCCAATTTTTATGCTTGCGTTTCAATTCAACTAAGGTAAAAAATCAATATGGCGGAGGAAGAGGGATTCGAACCCCCGCGGGCTTTGACACCCCTGTCGGTTTTCAAGACCGATCCCTTCAGCCGGACTTGGGTATTCCTCCGTATCGACAAGAATTAATATACCATATCGATTTATTTCAAGTCAACATCTTTTCGAAAAAAATTTCAATAAGTTATTTTGGCATGAGAATCTGCCCATAAAAAAGCAGCCATCGACGGCTGCTCTTGATCTATTTTGTATCCTGTCTAATCTCTTCAATAAAATGATTCATCTCTTCTTTAAACTCATTTAATGATTCAATAATTTTCGTAAAGTCTGTCACTTGTTTTGCTTGTTCATTTGTTGAACTGCTGATTTGTGAGATGTTTTCAGACAAAGTGCCAATGCTGTCTTGGATCTCTTTTAAGAAGGTATTAATGGTTTCAGCCGCTTCCTTTGAGCCATCTGATAATTTACGAACTTCATCAGCTACTACAGCAAACCCTTTTCCATTCTCTCCTGCTCTTGCTGCTTCAATTGCAGCATTTAGGCCTAGCAAATTGGTTTGTCTAGCAATCCCGCCAATGGTTTTGACGACTTCTTCAATATTTGCAGATTTCTCTTCCGCTCTTCCTGCCTGTTCGCTTATTTCTAAACTTGTGGCAGCCAGCTCTTGTGAATGCGCAGCAATTTGCTCAATTCCACTTTGAAGTTCTTTCGCTACATCATTGATATGCTCCATGTAACCACTTAATTTCTTTTCACGATGATGTGAAAATGCCACTAAAAAAGAGCCAATTACTTTTCTATTTTCATCAAAAATCGGGTAACCTTTTACTGCAATTTCATAACCATATAAAGACTCTGGTAAATGACCGTCATATTCTTGTCCTCTTAATGTCGTCGCCACGTTTTGGTCTTCTGGGTTCAATGGATCCCCAACCTTCATGCCAAAATCTATTGTTTTAGACGGATAGTAACAAAGCACCTTCTCTGTATCAGTGATGCCGAAAAGGATACTTTCATCTAGAACTTTTCTAATTAATTGAGCCATTTCAACATAATAGTCAAGCCTATTCAAGGTTATTCCTTCTTTCCTAGAAGCTTTTAGTATTTCTATCGGCTAAATTTAGGAAAACTGTAGGACTTTTGGGAAAAAGAAATAAGATGCCATAGCGGCATCTTATTTCATGACTTCTTTATTTCCCATATAAGGACGCAGTACTTCAGGGATGATCACAGTGCCGTCCTCTTGTTGATAGTTTTCTAAAATGGCCGCCACGGTTCTTCCTACTGCTAAACCAGATCCATTTAATGTGTGCACATGCTCTAGCTTGGCTTTAGGCTCTGGACGGAATCGAATGTTTGCACGTCTTGCTTGGAATGCTTCAAAGTTACTGCAAGAAGAAATTTCACGATACGTATCTTGGCTCGGAATCCATACTTCGATGTCGTATTTCTTCGCAGCCGTGAATCCTAAATCTCCCGTACACATGCTCATGACACGGTATGGCAGGTTTAATAGCTGTAGGACTTTTTCTGCTTGATTTGTTAGTTTCTCTAATTCTTCATAAGAATCTTCAGGTCTTACAAATTTCACAAGCTCTACCTTATTAAATTGATGCTGACGGATGAGTCCGCGTGTATCTCTGCCGGCAGATCCAGCCTCTGATCTAAAGCAAGCACTGAACGCTGCATAATTGATTGGCAGCTGTTCCCCTTCAATTATTTCATCACGGTGCATGTTGGTAATAGGTACTTCAGCTGTTGGAATGAGGAAATAATCTTCTTCACGGATTTTAAAAGCATCCTCTTCGAATTTTGGAAGCTGTCCAGTTCCTGTCATGCTCGCTCTATTGACCATGTAAGGTGGAAGCACTTCAGTAAAACCAAACTCATCTACGTGCAAATCGAGCATAAAGTTATATAGTGCGCGCTCTAAGCGTGCGCCAAGCCCTTTATAAAAAACGAAACGGCTTCCTGTGACTTTTCCTGCACGTTCAAAATCGAGAATGTTTAGTTCATCCGCTACGTCCCAATGTGGCTTTGGCTCAAATGAGAATGCCGGCTGTTCGCCCCATTTTCTCACTTCCACGTTGTCATCTTCTGTTTCCCCAACTGGTACAGTGTCATGAGGGATATTCGGAATAGAGAATAGGATGTGCTGCAAGCTTTCTTCTACTGTTCGTAGCTCATCATCCAGCTTCTTAATCTCATCTCCTACCTCACGCATTTCTTGAATAATGTGATCGGCGTCTTTCTTTTCTCTTTTTAGAACAGCCACTTGCTGTGATACTTCATTTCTTCGGCTCTTTAATTCTTCTGTTTTTCCGATTAGTTCTCTTCTTTTTTGATCCAGCTCACCAAACTTATCAAAATCCGCTAAATCTTCGCCTCGGTGTGCTAATTTTTCTTTGATTTGATCAAAGTCCGTGCGCAGTTGTTTAATATCCAGCATGTATAACACTCCTTTTTTTATCGAAAAATAAAAAGAGCCCTCATCCCATGAAAGGGACGAGAGCTCTCGCGTTGCCACCCTGATTGAAAACATGCAGAAGCATGCTTTCCTCTTTCCTCTGTAACGGTATCACCGTAAATGCTTACTTCACGTGTTTCAGCATTTCGCTCAAGGATGGATTCAGACTGCATCTTTCACCGATTCGCACCAACCATCGGCTCTCTGAGAAAGAGGGGCTTCTTACTATTTCCCGTCAACGCTTTTTCGATCTTTGATTGTGATTTTAATGTACTATAAGTTTTATCTCTTTTCAACCGTTTTATACAGCGAGCTTCGTTTTATAGGACTTCACCATTTCAACAAACAGCTGTGTTAACCGGTGATCGTCTGTCAGCTCCGGATGAAAAGAACAGCCTAAGATATTGTTTTCCTTCGCCATCACAATCCTGCCATCATATTCAGCCATGATGTCTACGCTCTCATCTGCGCTGATGATATGAGGCGCACGGATGAACACTCCTGTAAACGGCGCATCCAGTCCTTTTACTTCTAAATCTGCTTCAAAGCTGTCTACCTGTCTGCCAAATGAATTCCGTGCAACAGATACATTTAACAGTCCAAGATGAGCATCGTCTCGATCTTCTATATGCTTTGCCAGCATAATCAAACCGGCACATGTTCCGAAAATCGGTTTCCCTTCTGCAGCGAACGCTTTGATCGGTTCAATGAATTGGTACGTATCCATGAGTCTTCTCATCGTCGTGCTTTCTCCACCAGGGATAATAAGACCGTCCACAGATGCTAGCTCTTCTGCTCGTTTGATGATCTTCCCTTCTGCAGCGCAAGCTTCAATCGATTGAATATGCTCTCTCACGGCTCCTTGAAGCCCTAGTACACCAATTGTTAGCATGTTCGTTTGCGCTCCCTTAATTACCAGCCACGCTCTTGCATACGCTCTTCTGGCAGTAGATTTGAGATTTCAATTCCTTTCATGGCTGTTCCAAGCTCTTTTGAAAGCTCTGCAATGAGACGGTAATCTGTGAAGTGAGTCGTTGCTTCAACAATTGCTTTTGCAAATTTCGCTGGATTGTCTGATTTAAAAATACCCGATCCAACAAATACACCGTCTGCTCCAAGCTGCATCATTAACGCAGCATCTGCTGGTGTCGCAACGCCTCCCGCTGCAAAGTTAACAACTGGGAGCTTGCCATCTTTTTTGATTTGAAGCAATAATTCATACGGTGCTCCTAGGTTCTTCGCTTCTGTCATCAGTTCATCTTCATTCATTGATGCTACTTTACGAATCTGAGCATTGACCTTTCTCATATGACGGACAGCTTCTACAATGTTGCCTGTTCCAGGCTCCCCTTTTGTACGAAGCATAGAAGCGCCTTCTGCGATACGACGGGTTGCTTCACCTAAATCACGGCAACCACAGACAAAAGGTACTGTGTATTCATTTTTATTTAAATGGAATTCCTCATCTGCGGGCGTCAGCACTTCACTCTCATCGATATAATCAACACCAAGTGCTTCAAGAACACGAGCCTCGACGATATGGCCGATACGTGCTTTTGCCATGACTGGAATCGTTACTGCATTTTGTACTTCTTCTACGATTCTTGGGTCTGCCATACGGGCAACACCGCCGGCTGCACGGATATCAGCTGGTACTCGTTCTAGTGCCATAACTGCCACCGCACCTGCTTCTTCTGCGATCTTCGCCTGTTCAGCATTGACGACATCCATAATGACGCCACCCTTTTGCATTTCTGCCATTCCACGTTTCACTCGTTCAGTTCCCTTATTGCTCACAATAGTTTCCTCCCATTTGTCAATTCGATTGATTTACCCCTTTATCATACAAGCGAGACAGTATAACAATAAAGAGAATAGTATAACAATTCAATCAGCCGAAAAAATAGCTTAAACCCTTGTATATAAACGATTACCTGCTAAAAATATGTCATTCTTTCTTTGAAGTGTCATTTACATGCTATAATGCAACTATAACAATTCAAATTCATGTATAACAATTTTGCACTCAATGGAGGTTTCTCATGCATATTGATATCCATCGACATTCTGATACATCGCTTTCAAATCAGATTTACTTTTCAATCATTGATCATATCCAATCGGGTTTGCTTCAACAGGGAGATAAGCTGCCAACTGTACGTGATTTGGCAAAGCAGTTGAATGTGAGTCTTGTCACGGCAGCAAAGGCATACACTCGGCTGAAGGACGACGGATATTTAACGACTGTGCAAGGAAAAGGAACGTTTGTGGATGAGCTTCAAAAGCAGTCAGAGATTCCGGTTCCGTCATCTACCACTTTTGATTGGCAGTTATCCATTCCGGATTATTTACCACGATCTCAATTTGCTCAGTATCACTATGTCGAAGAAGCGATCAACCTTTCTTCCTCTATGATCGATCCTGGGCTTTTGCCAAACCGTTATTTAGAAAAAGAAATGCAGCATGTCCTAGCCAGACATCCTCAAATCATGTCAAAGTATGGGGAAATTCAAGGGGATCTTCAGCTTCGGCAGGTCATTCAGTCTTTTTTAGAAAAACTGGATGTGCCTTCAACTCCTGAGAATATCCTAGTAACTAGTGGTTCTCAGCAAGGGCTTGATCTGGTCGCACGTGCGTTTATCGGTCCTGATGATGTAGTTGTCATGGAAGCACCAACCTATCCAGGCGCCATTGATGTCTTTATGGGCAGAGGGGCAAGAATTATTACAGTCCCTGTTGATCATGAAGGAATGAACATGAAGCAGCTTCAAAGCATTTGTGATAAATATAAACCAAAGCTCATCTACACGATTCCTACTTTTCACAGTCCGACAGGCGCCAGTATGTCAATGAAACGCAGAAAACAACTTCTCTTACTGGCTCAAAGTATTGATTGTCTGATTGTAGAGGATGATCCTTATCGTGAGCTATATTTCGAAAAGAAGCCGCCTGCACCTATCAAAAGTCTGGATCATGATGGACACGTCATTTATTTACGAGGTTTAAGTAAAACACTTGCTCCTGGATGCAGAATTGGGATTATCACTGCTTCAGGCTCGATATTTAATCGTTTATTAGCTGCAAAGGCCAATAATGATTTAGGCAGCCCTCTTCTCACACAAAAAGCCATTCTGCCGTTTCTGACTTCAAAGAAAATGATTGATCATACGAAAAAGCTGAGAACCGCCTTGAAGGTCAGACGTGATTTAATGATAGATGTGTTAACGAAGCACGCACCAAAAGATGTGACGTGGCAAATTCCTCAGGGTGGGCTCAATTTGTGGCTTAGCTTTCCTTCCTGGGTTGATACACGTGCACTGCTGCATGAGGCACGTAAACAGCAAATCACCTTTCTGCCTGGCTCTGTGTGCTATCCTGGAGAGCCGAAACAAAACTATATCCGCCTCAGCTTTTCTTATGTGAATGAAAAGGCACTGACCGAGGGAGTGGAAAAGTTATGTGGTATTTTTCAGCAAGCCTTGTCCACTCCTCAAAATCACAAACAATCGCTTTTCTTTTAACGATAAAAAAACTGCTCTCATGCATAGAGAGCAGTTTTTTATTAGAACCAACCTTTTACTGTGTCAACGATTCCGCCCCAAATGCCAGCGAAGAATCCACCTACACCACGCATTGCAAGGATGAACCAGTTTGCTTTTTCATCGCCTGTTTTCGTTATAAGCTCAACACCTGATTGATCTTTATTCAAATAGCCGTAATCCTTCTCATCACCAGAATAAGAAGTCGTCAGCATGCCTACCTTCGTTCCTTTTTTAATAGGAGCTTCGAGTTTTGTTTTCTCGATATTTACTTTTGCTTTAAAGCTCTTTTCGTCGCCATTTTTTACCGGCACAGAGAAAGCTTCTTTCGTAACGACAGGTACTTCTTTGTCTTTGCCTTTGTCGACTTCGATGTTTTCATGTCCTTTGATCTGTTGACCTTTTTTGTACATTTCTTTCATCGTGAAGTTTTTAAACGCATAATCGAACAGTTTTTTCGCCACGTCAAAACGTGCTGTATGAAGATTACCTTTTGCATTCAAGATCACTGCGATGACACGCATGTCACCTTGCTTAGCGGTACCTGTGAAGCTAGAACCAGCTGAATCTGTAGAACCTGTTTTCAGACCGTCTACACCTTTGTATTCCTTCACAAGTCCTTTAAGCATGAAGTTCCAGTTAGGCATGTCCATTTCATCGTCTGTGCCTTCTCTGAACTTTGTTTTCGCAATACTTGATGTTTCAAGAATTTCTGGGTGGTCTTTGATGAGATGCTGTGCAAGCAATGCCATATCTTTCGCAGATACTTCACTTTCTTCATCAGGACCTGTACCTTTTGGCTGTTTGCCATGTAAGTCTTTATTTTCTAGTCCAGTTGCATTCACGAATTTGTAGTTTGTTAAACCTAATTCTTTTGCTTTTGCGTTCATTTTTTCAACGAACTTCGATTCTGATCCAGCAATCACTTCTGCTAAGCCAATTGCTGCTGCATTTGCCGAATAAATAGCCGTTGCTTGATAAAGTTCTTTCACTGTATACGATCCATCTTTTCTCAAAGGAACGTTTGATAAACTGCGGTCCTGAGAAATTTCGTATACATAATCATCTGGCGTATACGTTTGATCCCATTTCACTTTGCCTTCAGCAATCGCTTCTAGTAAAAGATACTCTGTCATCATCTTTGCCATACTTGCAATAGGCAGTCTTTGCTCTGCGTTTTTACTATAAAGGATCTTACCTGTAGAAGCTTCAATTAGGATCGCTGCTTTCGCATTCACATTGAATGGCTCTTCAGCTGCTTTTGCTTTGGACATTGGTGTAAATGCTGTCACAATCAATGCCAGTGCAAGGATAGAGACCATAAGCTGTTTCAATATCTTGCTGTTCAATCGTCATACCTCCGTTATCATCTTTTTTCGACATATTTCATATATATTTAATCCACAAGGGCTTATTTCAACACAACAGTATAAATTTTATCACAATAAAGACAAAAAAAATAGACAGAGTCATAGACCCTGTCAAATGTAATTTAACTGTCACAATTTATCAAGAAATTGTGTAGTTTGGTGATTCTTTTGTAATTTGTACATCATGTGGATGACTCTCACGAAGTCCTGCACCAGTCATGCGAATGAACTGTGCATCTTCTCTAAGAGAGCGTAAGTCCTGTGTTCCACAATAGCCCATACCAGAACGGATACCGCCAACGAGTTGATACACTGTATCAACGACTGGTCCTTTGTATGGTGTACGGCCTTCAATACCTTCTGGAACGAATTTTTTATTATCTTCTTGGAAGTAACGATCTTTACTTCCTTTTTCCATTGCAGCGACTGAACCCATACCGCGATAAACTTTGAAGCGTCTACCTTGGAAAATTTCTGTGTCTCCTGGGCTTTCAGATGTACCAGCTAGAAGGCTTCCAAGCATTACAGCATGTCCACCAGATGCTAGAGCTTTTACGATATCACCTGAATATTTAATTCCACCATCTGCAATAATAGCTTTACCATGTTTTCTTGCTTCTGTTGCACAATCATAGATCGCTGTGATTTGTGGTACACCAACGCCTGCAACAACACGTGTTGTACAAATAGATCCTGGTCCGATACCGACTTTCACAATATCGGCTCCTGCTTCAAACAATGCTTTAGTTGCTTCGGCTGTTGCAACATTACCAGCAATGATATTAAGAGAAGGATATGTTTCGCGGATTTTCGATACAGTGTTTAGAACACCTTGTGAATGACCATGTGCCGTATCAATGACAACGACATCCACATTGGCTTCGACTAATTTTCTTACACGAGTCATTGTATCGCCAGTGACACCAACAGCGGCACCAACAATTAAACGACCATGTGCATCTTTAGAGGAGTTAGGGAATTCGATCACTTTTTCAATATCTTTGATGGTGATGAGACCTTTTAACGTTCCTTCGTCATCTAAAAGAGGTAATTTTTCAATTTTGTATTGCTGTAGGATTTTTTCAGCTTCTTCTAACGTCGTACCGACAGAAGCTGTCACAAGTTCCTCTTTTGTCATCACATCGCTAATCTTCATTGAATAATCCGAAATAAATCGAAGGTCACGGTTCGTAATAATACCGACAAGCTTTTGATCTTCTATGTTATTTACAATCGGTACACCTGAAATACGGTATTTACCCATTAAGTGCTCTGCATCAAAGACTTGATGCTCAGGTGTTAAGAAGAATGGATTTGTAATAACGCCGCGCTCTGAACGTTTTACTTTATCCACTTGCTCTGCTTGTTGCTCAATAGACATGTTCTTATGAATGATACCAAGACCACCTTGACGTGCCATTGCAATCGCCATTTGTGATTCAGTCACCGTGTCCATTCCTGCACTGATAATTGGAATGTTTAGTTTTAATGTGCTTGTTAACTCAACTGATAAATCGACATCTCGCGGAAGTACTTCAGACTTAGCTGGAACAAGCAAAACATCGTCAAACGTCAAACCTTCTTTTGAAAATTTACTTTCCCACATTAGTAAATCCCCCTCTTTTCGGCAAAATATTATATGTAGATTATCAACTAGCAAACAGCATGTCAAGGAAGCAACAAACAGTTGCAATTTTTAGAAAATATAAAGAGAGTTGAGGAAGAAGATGAAAAGTTCAGGATGGAAGGATTTAAAACGTTTTTACTCACTCGAAACTTCCCAAAAGTTTCTATATCAACAATATGAGAAACGGAACATTCAAGATGCAAACCAGCAAGCCTTTAAAAACTGTGAACGGTTTATTTATTTTTTAAAGCATGGCCATACGTTCTATGAACAGGCAGCTATCGCTCCACTCGAACTGAAGCCCATTTTATTGTTTTATGGAATGGCTCAGTTACTAAAGGCCTGTTTACTGACAGTTGATCCTCACTATCCTTCTCAAACCTCTGTTTTGGCCCATGGCGTAACATCGAGAAAGAGAAAGAAGCAGCACTACCGTTTTAGTGAAGATGAGGTGAAAATTCAACGAAATGGACTATGCATGCATGTGTTAAAGCATCTATTTCATTTAAATGGACTTGAAGATGAGCGATTTACGATGATTCATCTCCTTTCAAAGATACCGGAAATGAGTCATATTCTAGATTTTCAAAAACAGCCCTCAGCATTAGTGAAAGTGGAAAAGGCCAATGGGATGATGATTCAAGATCATATTCCATTGCTTTATAACATGTCTGCTGAACGCTTTATTGAATACTTTGAGTTTCATACAAGTTGGAAACTCAGACAGAGAGCAGCGAAAAAGCTGACGTTTGATGTATCTCTAGAAGAAAACCCAGCGCTGGCTACTCATCTTCATTATGATTTAGAAATGGATCAATGGTATATTCCGTCAACGCGTGATTCCTTTTTAGGGATTCCTGAGATCATCAGTCATTACTTATTAATGTATAACCTCAGTATGATTGCCCGCTACGAAACTGAATGGTGGTACGAGCTGCTGTCTCAATACATTAGTGATGATTACGTCATGATTGAACGCTACATGGAGATTGCCGAAGAGAAGTTCCCAGCTTATATCATGATGCTATTAGAAGAAAAAACAAAAAAGACCAGTTCCGTATGGAACTGATCCTTATACAAGCTTGGCGGCGTCCTACTCTCACAGGGGGAGACCCCCAACTACCATCGGCGCTGAAGAGCTTAACTTCCGTGTTCGGTATGGGAACGGGTGTGACCTCTTCGCTATCGCCACCAAACCTGATGGAGAGAATGTTCTCTCAAAACTAGATAACAATGTTCAAACTTCACATTAGAATATAGGTTAAGTCCTCGATCTATTAGTATCTGTCAGCTCCACGTGTCACCACGCTTCCACCTCAGACCTATCAACCTGATCATCTTTCAGGGATCTTACTTCCTTGCGGAATGGGAAATCTCATCTTGAGGGGGGCTTCATGCTTAGATGCTTTCAGCACTTATCCCGTCCGCACATAGCTACCCAGCGATGCCCTTGGCAGAACAACTGGTACACCAGCGGTGCGTCCATCCCGGTCCTCTCGTACTAAGGACAGCTCCTCTCAAATTTCCTGCGCCCGCGACGGATAGGGACCGAACTGTCTCACGACGTTCTGAACCCAGCTCGCGTACCGCTTTAATGGGCGAACAGCCCAACCCTTGGGACCGACTACAGCCCCAGGATGCGATGAGCCGACATCGAGGTGCCAAACCTCCCCGTCGATGTGGACTCTTGGGGGAGATAAGCCTGTTATCCCCGGGGTAGCTTTTATCCGTTGAGCGATGGCCCTTCCATGCGGAACCACCGGATCACTAAGCCCGACTTTCGTCCCTGCTCGACTTGTAGGTCTCGCAGTCAAGCTCCCTTGTGCCTTTACACTCTGCGAATGATTTCCAACCATTCTGAGGGAACCTTTGGGCGCCTCCGTTACATTTTAGGAGGCGACCGCCCCAGTCAAACTGCCCACCTGACACTGTCTCCCTGCCCGATAAGGGCAGCGGGTTAGAAGGTCAATACAGCCAGGGTAGTATCCCACCGATGCCTCCACCGAAGCTAGCGCTCCGGTTTCCAAGGCTCCTACCTATCCTGTACAAGCTGTACCAACATTCAATATCAGGCTGCAGTAAAGCTCCACGGGGTCTTTCCGTCCTGTCGCGGGTAACCTGCATCTTCACAGGTACTATAATTTCACCGAGTCTCTCGTTGAGACAGTGCCCAGATCGTTGCGCCTTTCGTGCGGGTCGGAACTTACCCGACAAGGAATTTCGCTACCTTAGGACCGTTATAGTTACGGCCGCCGTTTACTGGGGCTTCAATTCGCACCTTCGCTTACGCTAAGCGCTCCTCTTAACCTTCCAGCACCGGGCAGGCGTCAGCCCCTATACTTCGCCTTACGGCTTCGCAGAGACCTGTGTTTTTGCTAAACAGTCGCCTGGGCCTATTCACTGCGGCTTCTCGGGGCTTTAACACCCTAAGAAGCACCCCTTCTCCCGAAGTTACGGGGTCATTTTGCCGAGTTCCTTAACGAGAGTTCTCTCGATCACCTTAGGATTCTCTCCTCGCCTACCTGTGTCGGTTTGCGGTACGGGCACCTCTCACCTCGCTAGAGGCTTTTCTTGGCAGTGTGGAATCAGGAACTTCGCTACTAAATTTCGCTCGCCATCACAGCTCAGCCTTTACGGGAAACGGATTTGCCTATTTCCCAGCCTAACTGCTTGGACGCGGATATCCAATACCGCGCTTACCCTATCCTCCTGCGTCCCCCCATTGCTCAAATGGTGAGGAGGTGGTACAGGAATATCAACCTGTTGTCCATCGCCTACGCCTTTCGGCCTCGGCTTAGGTCCCGACTAACCCTGAGCGGACGAGCCTTCCTCAGGAAACCTTAGGCATTCGGTGGACGGGATTCTCACCCGTCTTTCGCTACTCATACCGGCATTCTCACTTCTAAGCGCTCCACCAGTCCTTCCGGTCTGACTTCACAGCACTTAGAACGCTCTCCTACCACTGTTCGTAAGAACAGTCCGCAGCTTCGGTGATACGTTTAGCCCCGGTACATTTTCGGCGCAGAGTCACTCGACCAGTGAGCTATTACGCACTCTTTAAATGGTGGCTGCTTCTAAGCCAACATCCTGGTTGTCTAAGCAACTCCACATCCTTTTCCACTTAACGTATACTTTGGGACCTTAGCTGGCGGTCTGGGCTGTTTCCCTTTCGACTACGGATCTTATCACTCGCAGTCTGACTCCCAAGGATAAGTCATCGGCATTCGGAGTTTGACTGAATTCGGTAACCCGGTAGGGGCCCCTAGTCCAATCAGTGCTCTACCTCCGAGACTCTTACCTTGAGGCTAGCCCTAAAGCTATTTCGGAGAGAACCAGCTATCTCCAGGTTCGATTGGCATTTCACCCCTACCCACACCTCATCCCCGCACTTTTCAACGTGCGTGGGTTCGGGCCTCCATTCAGTGTTACCTGAACTTCACCCTGGACATGGGTAGATCACCTGGTTTCGGGTCTACGACCACGTACTCATGCGCCCTATTCAGACTCGCTTTCGCTGCGGCTCCGCATCTTCTGCTTAACCTTGCACGGGATCGTAACTCGCCGGTTCATTCTACAAAAGGCACGCCATCACCCTTTAACGGGCTCTGACTACTTGTAGGCACACGGTTTCAGGATCTATTTCACTCCCCTTCCGGGGTGCTTTTCACCTTTCCCTCACGGTACTGGTTCACTATCGGTCACTAGGGAGTATTTAGCCTTGGGAGATGGTCCTCCCGGATTCCGACGGAATTTCACGTGTTCCGCCGTACTCAGGATCCACTCTGGAGAGAACAACATTTCAGTTACAGGGCTGTTACCTTCTTTGGCGGGCCTTTCCAGACCTCTTCGCTTATATCGTTCCTTTGTAACTCCGTATAGAGTGTCCTACAACCCCAAGAGGCAAGCCTCTTGGTTTGGGCTGTTCCCGTTTCGCTCGCCGCTACTCAGGGAATCGCATTTGCTTTCTCTTCCTCCGGGTACTTAGATGTTTCAGTTCCCCGGGTATGCCTTCTCATACTCTATGTATTCAAGTATGGATACTACTCCATTACGAGCAGTGGGTTTCCCCATTCGGAAATCTCCGGATCAAAGCTTGCTTACAGCTCCCCGAAGCATATCGGTGTTCGTCCCGTCCTTCATCGGCTCCTAGTGCCAAGGCATCCACCGTGCGCCCTTTCTAACTTAACCATTTCTTACTTTAGAAAGAATCACTATGTGTGATGAACTTTGCATTGCATTCAATGTGAATGTATTACTTATTGTTATCTAGTTTTCAAAGAACACGTTGGTGGAGCCTAGCGGGATCGAACCGCTGACCTCCTGCGTGCAAGGCAGGCGCTCTCCCAGCTGAGCTAAGGCCCCGATTTAATAGAAGATGGTGGGCCTGAGTGGACTCGAACCACCGACCTCACGCTTATCAGGCGTGCGCTCTAACCAGCTGAGCTACAGGCCCATCTTTCATATCGAAGATATGATGTTGTAGGATCTTTTGCAAGTTCCTTCAAAACTAAACAAGACGAAAACGCACACTGCTCCATATATCCTTAGAAAGGAGGTGATCCAGCCGCACCTTCCGATACGGCTACCTTGTTACGACTTCACCCCAATCATCTGCCCCACCTTCGGCGGCTGGCTCCATAAAGGTTACCTCACCGACTTCGGGTGTTGCAAACTCTCGTGGTGTGACGGGCGGTGTGTACAAGGCCCGGGAACGTATTCACCGCGGCATGCTGATCCGCGATTACTAGCGATTCCAGCTTCACGCAGTCGAGTTGCAGACTGCGATCCGAACTGAGAACAGATTTATGGGATTGGCTAAACCTTGCGGTCTCGCAGCCCTTTGTTCTGTCCATTGTAGCACGTGTGTAGCCCAGGTCATAAGGGGCATGATGATTTGACGTCATCCCCACCTTCCTCCGGTTTGTCACCGGCAGTCACCTTAGAGTGCCCAACTAAATGCTGGCAACTAAGATCAAGGGTTGCGCTCGTTGCGGGACTTAACCCAACATCTCACGACACGAGCTGACGACAACCATGCACCACCTGTCACTCTGTCCCCGAAGGGAAAGCCCTATCTCTAGGGTTGTCAGAGGATGTCAAGACCTGGTAAGGTTCTTCGCGTTGCTTCGAATTAAACCACATGCTCCACCGCTTGTGCGGGCCCCCGTCAATTCCTTTGAGTTTCAGTCTTGCGACCGTACTCCCCAGGCGGAGTGCTTAATGCGTTAGCTGCAGCACTAAGGGGCGGAAACCCCCTAACACTTAGCACTCATCGTTTACGGCGTGGACTACCAGGGTATCTAATCCTGTTCGCTCCCCACGCTTTCGCTCCTCAGCGTCAGTTACAGACCAGAGAGTCGCCTTCGCCACTGGTGTTCCTCCACATCTCTACGCATTTCACCGCTACACGTGGAATTCCACTCTCCTCTTCTGCACTCAAGTTTCCCAGTTTCCAATGACCCTCCCCGGTTGAGCCGGGGGCTTTCACATCAGACTTAAGAAACCGCCTGCGAGCCCTTTACGCCCAATAATTCCGGACAACGCTTGCCACCTACGTATTACCGCGGCTGCTGGCACGTAGTTAGCCGTGGCTTTCTGGTTAGGTACCGTCAAGGTGCGAGCAGTTACTCTCGCACTTGTTCTTCCCTAACAACAGAGCTTTACGATCCGAAAACCTTCATCACTCACGCGGCGTTGCTCCGTCAGACTTTCGTCCATTGCGGAAGATTCCCTACTGCTGCCTCCCGTAGGAGTCTGGGCCGTGTCTCAGTCCCAGTGTGGCCGATCACCCTCTCAGGTCGGCTACGCATCGTCGCCTTGGTGAGCCATTACCCCACCAACTAGCTAATGCGCCGCGGGTCCATCTGTAAGTGACAGCCGAAACCGTCTTTCATCCTTGAACCATGCGGTTCAAGGAACTATCCGGTATTAGCTCCGGTTTCCCGGAGTTATCCCAGTCTTACAGGCAGGTTACCCACGTGTTACTCACCCGTCCGCCGCTAACATCCGGGAGCAAGCTCCCTTCTGTTCGCTCGACTTGCATGTATTAGGCACGCCGCCAGCGTTCGTCCTGAGCCAGGATCAAACTCTCCGAAAAAGTACAAAACCGAAGTTTTGTTTTTCGTCAGCGTTTGACTGACTACCTATGATATAACATAGGATTTTTTTATAAAAACTCGAATTATCAGGTACGTTTTGTCTTGTTTAGTTTTCAAAGAACTTGTGTGTCACTCTCTTAAAGCGACCACTTAAATATATCATATATCTCTATCAACAGTCAACATTTTTCTTAAAAAACATTTTGTTTTTCTAAGAAGTTTTTACTGGGGAATGAGATAAAAAATAGAGCCTCTTTTTGCTCCTTTGAAAGATTAACACATATCTATGAAAAAAGCATTATAAATTTCAAAAAAAGTGATGTTTTTTAAAAAAAATAAAGCCGGTGAAAAACCGGCTTTATTTTTACTCAGATTGCTCTTGATCTGACTCTATATTCTCTACGTTCTCTTCATTATCTTCATCGTCTTCTTGTGATTGTTCAACTAATGCCACTGTTGCGACATGTTCCTCATCACCAAGACGGATTAGGCGGACACCTTGAGTGACACGGCCTGTTGTCGAAATGTCTGAAACGGCCATACGAATGATGACACCGCTCCCTGTAATAATCATCAAGTCTTCTTCAGCTTCAGCATTGGTCGCCTTCACTGTGACAAGCGGACCATTGTTGTCAGTGATCTTGCATGTTTTAAGACCTTTACCGCCTCGAGTTTGAACACGGTATTCTTTTTCAGGCGTTAATTTACCATAACCTCTTTCGGTTACGATCAATACGTTTGCATCTGGCTCAAGGATTTCCATTCCAACGACGATGTCATCCTCAGAAAGTGTAATCCCTTTGACCCCAGCTGCCGTACGTCCCATTTCACGAACATCTGTCTCGGCGAAACGAATCAGCATCCCCTTTTTCGTTCCAATGATGATTTGTTTTTCTCCATTGGTTAAACGAACAGCCATCAGTTCATCTTCGTCACGAAGGCTAAGTGCAATAAGACCGTTGTTTCGAATGTTAGCGAACTGAGACAATGTCGTCCGTTTTGATACACCGTGTCTTGTTGTAAAGAAGAGGTACGAATTTTCATCAAATTCGCTTACTGGAATAATGGCGTTAATCCATTCTCCCTTTTCTACTTCAAGAAGGTTAATGATCGGAATCCCTTTCGCTGTCCGTCCGAATTCAGGAATCTCATACCCTTTCGCACGATATACCTTCCCTTTATTAGAGAAGAAAAGAATCGTATCGTGGGTCGATGTTGAAATCAACTGTTCAACGAAATCATCTTCGTTGGTTCCCATTCCTTGGACACCTTTACCGCCTCTTTTTTGACTGCGGTATGTTGATGCAGGGAGACGCTTGATATAACCATTATGCGTCAGCGTAATCACGATGTTCTCAACAGGAATCAAATCTTCGTCTTCAATTGTTTCAATACCCGCTGTCACAATTTCAGTACGGCGCGTATCATTGAAGCGTTCTTTAATTTCTATTAATTCTTCTCTAATGATTTCAAGTACTTTCTCATTGTCTGCTAAAATGGCTTTTAATTCAGCAATCAAATCAACAAGTCCTTTATATTCATCTTCTATCTTTTCTCGTTCTAGACCAGTCAAACGCTGAAGTCGCATATCAAGAATGGCCTGTGCCTGTTTTTCAGACAAGCTATAGTTCTCCATCAAACCATTTCTCGCAATTTCCGCAGTTTGAGAGCCTCTAATTAAAGCAATGACTTCATCTAAGTGATCAAGTGCAATTCTCAGACCTTCTAAAATGTGTGCTCTTGCTTCTGCTTTACGTAGCTCATACGCTGTTCTTCTGCGAATGATCACTTTTTGATGCTCTAGATAGTACTCTAGACATTGTTTGAGGGACAAGACTTTCGGCTGTCCATCAACAAGTGCTAATAAGTTGATACCAAAAGACGTTTGAAGTGTCGTTTGTTTATAAAGATTGTTTAATAGAACATGAACGTTTGCATCTCTACGCAGTTCAATGACAATACGCATACCATTACGATCTGATTCATCACGCAAGTCTGTAATGCCATCAATCTTTTTATCACGCACAAGATCAGCAATTTTTTCAATTAAACGGGCTTTGTTGACTTGGTAAGGGATCTCATTGATAACAATGCGCTGTTTACCACTAGATGTTTCCTCAATATCCGATTTTGCTCTTAATGTAATAGAGCCGCGCCCTGTCTCATACGCCTTCCGAATACCACTTCGGCCAATGATTTGACCTGCTGTTGGGAAATCTGGGCCTGGGATGATGTCCATAAGTTCCTGTGTGGTCATTTCAGGGTTTTGACTGATAGCCAATACTCCATCAATCACTTCACCTAATTGGTGTGGCGGAATATTGGTCGCCATTCCTACAGCAATTCCTGTCGCTCCGTTGACCAATAAGTTCGGGAACCTTGCAGGCATCACCATTGGCTCTCTTTCACTGCCGTCATAGTTATCCTGATAATCAATGGTATCCTTAGTGATATCACGGAGGATTTCCATAGAAATCTTCGATAGACGTGCCTCGGTGTAACGCATCGCCGCTGCTCCGTCTCCATCGACTGAACCAAAGTTTCCATGACCATCTACTAACATATAACGATAGTTGAAGTCTTGCGCCATACGAACCATCGCTTCGTATACAGCACTGTCACCATGAGGGTGATACTTACCGATAACTTCCCCGACGATACGTGCAGATTTCTTAAATGGTTTATCACTTGTCATACCTAGGTCATTCATCGCATACAAAATTCTTCGATGCACGGGCTTTAATCCGTCACGCACATCTGGTAATGCACGCGACACAATCACACTCATTGCATAATCTAAAAAAGACGTACGCATTTCCTGACTAATATTCACTTCGCGTACATTTGGTGTATGTTGTTCACTCACTATAAGAACCTCCCTTTACGTATCACATGAAATAAATTATGTGGGAGTAAAATATGTATTTATCTTCACAAGACTATTCTCCATTATATCAATAATCTCGTCTTTATACACATTTATTTACTAGAAAATCAGCGAAAACACGGAAAAACAGGACATTGGTTACACGCCCCTATTTCTTGAAAAACAACCTTATTCCAAACAAGAAATAAGGTTGTTCTCAGTAGGGATCTATCTAAATATCGAGGTTTTTCACGTATTGCGCATTTTCTTCGATAAAGTTTCTTCTCGGCTCTACTTTATCTCCCATGAGCATTTCAAATGTCTCATCAGCATCGATCGCATCCTCAAGTGTGACTTGAAGAAGTGTTCTCGCATCAGGGTCCATTGTTGTTTCCCAAAGCTGAGTTGCGTTCATTTCTCCAAGACCTTTATAGCGCTGAAGTCCAGGTTTTGGTGTTTGAGGCAATGTCTTTAGCAGCTCATCTAGCTGTTTATCGTTATACACATACTCAACACGTTTACCTTGCTGCACTTTAAATAAAGGTGGCTGCGCAATATACACATAACCGTTTTCAATGATTTCACGCATGTAGCGATAGAAGAATGTTAAAAGCAGCGTTCGAATGTGCGCTCCATCGACATCCGCATCCGTCATGATCACAACTTTGTGATAGCGAGCTTTCTCTAAATTAAAGTCTTCTCCGATTCCAGTCCCTAACGCTGTAATCATTGACCGAACCTCGTTGTTCGATAGAATTTTATCTAGTCGCGCTTTTTCTACGTTTAGGATCTTCCCTCTTAACGGTAAGATTGCTTGGAAGTGACGATCACGACCTTGCTTAGCAGATCCACCCGCAGAATCTCCCTCTACGATATAAAGTTCAGAGATGGAAGGGTCTTTAGAAGAACAATCCGCCAGTTTCCCCGGTAAGCTGGAGACTTCCAGTGCACTTTTACGTCTTGTCAGCTCACGTGCCTTTTTGGCAGCCATTCTTGCACGAGCTGCCATCACGCCTTTCTCCACAATTTTCTTTGCAGCATCAGGGTTCTCTAAGAGGAATTTCTCAAGTGCTTCAGAGAAAAGGGAGTCGGTAATGGTTCTTGCTTCTGAGTTACCGAGCTTTGTCTTCGTTTGTCCTTCGAATTGAGGATCTGGATGTTTGATGGAAATAATGGCTGTTAAGCCTTCTCGCACATCTTCACCGCTCAAATTCGAGTCTCCATCTTTGAATACGCCATTTTTACGAGCATAATCATTGATGACACGCGTCAGACCTGTTTTAAAGCCTGCTTCGTGTGTTCCGCCTTCATACGTGTTGATATTGTTGGCGAAGGAATAGATGTTGCTTGTATAGGAATCGTTATATTGTAATGCCACTTCAACCGTGATTCCATCTTTTTCACCTTCGATGTAAACGGGTTCTTCATGAACGACTTCTTTTGAGCGATTTAAATGTTCTACATAGCTCTTAATACCGCCTTCATAGCAGTATTCATTTCGTCGTTCTTTCCCCTCGCGTAAATCTTCAATAACGATGTTGACACCTTTTGTTAAGAAAGCTAACTCACGTACACGGTTGGCAAGTGTGTCGTAATCAAATTCAATGGTTTCAGTAAAAATTTCTGTATCTGGCACAAAATGAGTGGTTGTCCCTGTAACATCTGTTTCACCAATGATCTCTAAATCTCCAACTGGAACACCACGTTTGAATTGTTGATAATGAATTTTCCCATCACGATATACGGTCACGTCTAAGGTCGTAGATAACGCATTAACAACAGATGCCCCTACGCCATGCAGACCGCCAGATACTTTATAACCGCTGCCGTCAAATTTACCGCCAGCGTGAAGAACAGTCATAATAACCTCTACAGCAGGACGTCCCATTTTCTCATGAATCCCAACAGGAATTCCGCGGCCATTATCTTTCACTGTAATGCTATTATCCTTTTCAATTTGCACCGTAATATCTGTGCAATATCCAGCTAAAGCCTCATCAATACTGTTGTCGACAATTTCCCATACAAGATGGTGAAGTCCTTTTGCACTGGTTGACCCAATGTACATTCCTGGACGTTTTCTAACAGCTTCTAGTCCTTCAAGCACCTGTATCTGATTTTCATCATAACTATTATGTTGCTGTTCCATTGCCACGTACATTCACCTACACTTTTCTTAAACGATATATTTATATGAATTGAGCTTTTAGACTTCAATTTCAATCACAAATGAAGCACGTTTTTTGAGCGTGCTTGAGGAAAGAGGAGAGTAATAAACAGATTTAGTTGTGACGACGATGGATTTGGGTGTCCCTTGTGATAACGAAATGATTTGTCTTTCGTGTTTTAGGAGAAACTCTTCCACAACAGAAGACGACCTCATTTTGTAATCAACAATTGCGACAATCTCTCGTGTAGAAACAACACAATCATCACCTAAATGAATATACAAGACCCACACCTCATTTATCAGTCAATTACTTTTCCACTGGCTACTCTGAAAATTTCCGCTTCTTTCAAGGTGGCGTGATCGATGCCTTCAACACTTGTTGTGGTGACGAAGGTCTGTACACGTCCCTGAATGGTATGGAGCAAATGAGACTGTCTGTAATCATCAAGTTCAGATAAAACATCATCGAGTAGAAGAATGGGATATTCTCCAATCTCTTCGTGTATCAAGTCGATTTCTGCCAGCTTTAGTGAAAGAGCTGTTGTTCTTTGCTGCCCTTGAGAGCCATATGTCTGAACATCCCGACCATTCACAAAGAAAAGAAGGTCATCTCTGTGAGGTCCCCACAGCGTCACTCCTCGGTCTATTTCTCTGTCTCTTAGTTTCTGAAACGATTCTTCATAGCTATTCTTTATTTTCGACAAGTCTGACGCTTCTGATACCTCTATCGCCGTGTGGTATTGGAGCGTGAGTGTTTCTAGCTCTCTAGAAATGCCAAAATGCAACGGCTGCGCCCATTTCTCGAGCTGTTTCGTAAAAGTCAGTCGTCTTTTGACAACTTTCGCTGCCGCATCAATCAACTGCTCTGTTAAAACCTCCAGCATCGCTTGATCCTTTTGCTTTCTTGTCTGCAATTGTTTCAAGTAATGATTCCGCTGAGAGAGAATTTTTTGATAGAGCGATAAATCATGCAAGTAGACAGCAGAAACTTGTCCAATCTCCATATCGAGAAATCTTCTGCGGATTTGCGGGCTGCCCTTCACAAGACTTAAGTCCTCTGGTGCAAACATGATGGTGTTTAACGCACCAACATAATGACTGAGCTTCTGTTGTTCAATGTGATTGACCTTGCCCTTTTTCCCTTTTTTTGAGATCACGAGCTGCATTGGGAGTGGACCATTTTTTTTGATGACTCTACCTTCTATTTTAGCATAGTCTTGGTCCCATCGGATAAGTTCTTTATCATTTGACGTACGATGCGACTTTGCCATCGACAATACATAGATCGCTTCCATCAAGTTCGTTTTACCTTGGGCATTCTCACCGATCATGACATTCACCTTGTTGTCGAATTGAAGCTCGGTGTGTTCATAGTTTCGGTATGAAGTTAACGCCAGACTTTGAATGTACATGTATTGTCACCCGTTTCTAATTCACAACTTGAAATGTGCCATAACCTTCTATCTCGACAACATCTCCTGGGTATAGTTTGCGTCCCCGTCTATTATCTGGCTCTTGATTAATGAACACCTCATGTTCACTTAAAAACCATTTCGCCATTCCGCCAGATTGGATGACTTCGGCTAATTTCAAAAACTGCCCTAATGTAATCATTTCTTTCTCAATGGTTATAAGATTAGGCATTGTATCGACCTCTTTCAATATCACTAATATCTAATTGTACTAAAAAACAAGACAAGAAGGAAAGGGGGAAAGCGAACTGGGATGAAAGAAAGCATGGTAAACGAGAAGAAAAGCTGCTGTGCACTCTCACAGCAGCTATTTTAGTTGAATTAATATGTTCTGACTGGAAGAATCAACTGCAATATTGAATCATCATTTGGTGTGCGCAACAGGAAAGGTCTCATGGCGCCAGTAAAGCTTACATGAATTTCAGTTCCCTCTAATACTTTTAACGCATCCAGCATATATTTTGGACTGAAGGAGATTTTAAGGTCCTCCCCTTTAATGTCATCTGCTTGAACCGTTTCGACTACTTTACCGATCTCAGGTGAATTAGAAGAAATCTCAAGGCTTTGTTCAGGATCAGCTGACAGCTTTACGACGTTATTGCGTCCTTCTCTTGCCAAAAGTGATGCACGATCAATAGCTTGAAGGAATTCCTTCGTGTTGACCACGACATCCGTTTTACTTTCCTGCGGGATCAGACGAGCTGTATCTGGATAATTACCATCCAGCAATCTTGAGAAGAACAACACGTTTTGTGCTTTAAAGAGAACTTGTGTTTCTGTAATTACGATGCTCACAAGATCTTGTCCATCATCAAGGATTCTACTTAGCTCTGTTAAACTTTTCCCTGGAATCACGACATTGTATGAGCTTTCCTCGTCAATATCCAACTTCGCTTTTCTTAAAGCAAGACGGTGGCTATCCGTCGCTGTGCATATTAATTCACCTTTTTCTACCCTCCAGTTTACACCTGTCAAGATAGGTCGTGTTTCTGAGGTGGACACTGCAAAAACAGTTTGACGAATTAAGTTTTTAAGCAGGTCTGTCGGAATTTGAAATGCATGATGCTCTTCAATTTGCGGAAGATGCGGATATTCCTCAGCATCTAAGCCGTTTAAGTTAAATTCCGCTGAACCAGAACGGATGATGGTGAGGTGATTTTGTTCTACTTCAATTTCGACAGTAGTCATTGGCAGTTTCTTCACAATTTCACTAAAGAAGCGGGCCTGAAGCACAATACTCCCTGGACGATCAATCGTGATCACTTCTAAATCTCCATCTCTTTGAGAAATAAAGGATTCAATTGAGATATCAGAGTCGCTTCCTGTGAGAGAAACCCCCTCATCAGATGCAACAATTTTTATCCCTGTCAAAATAGGTATCGTTGTTCTAGAGGATACGGCCTTTAATACATCTTGGACACTTTCGACAAGACGATCTTTTTGAATCGTGAATTTCATAGTGGTCCTCCTAAATTTTCTTAATGACATGTATATATATTTTATTAATAAAAATCGTAGAAGTAATAGTAGGGCTTGTGAATATGTGGATAAGTCGGTAATAAGAAAGGAAAGACAGCCTATCCACATGTGGACAGACTGTGTATGACTATGCTCTAGTTATTCACATTTTCCCGTACTTATTATATCAGCTAGGTTATTTTAATTGTTCTTTGATTTCTTTCACATGCTGCTGAAGCTGTTCATCTTCAACGATTAATTTCGAAATCTTCTCATGAGCATGAATGACAGTCGTATGATCACGACCTCCAAATTCTTCTCCTATTTTAGGCAGAGAGGAATCAGTCATTTCTCTAGAGAGATACATGGCAATTTGTCTTGGATAAGCAACTGACTTCGTACGTTTCTTCGCTTTGAAATCCTCTAAGCGAATATTAAATTGCTGCCCTACAATTCTTTGAATATCTTTAATTGTAATGATCCTTGGCTTCGATGAAGGAATGATGTCCTTTAGCGCCTCAGCTGCTAGATCCGCATTGATATCTTTATTAATTAAAGAAGAATAAGCAACGACACGAATCAAAGCACCCTCCAGTTCACGAATGTTGCTGTCGATTTGATTGGCAATATAAAGCATGACTTCATTCGGAATGTCTAATCCCTCTGCTTTTGCCTTTTTTCGTAAAATCGCAATACGCGTTTCTAAATCTGGCGGGGTAATGTCTGTGATTAAGCCCCATTCGAATCGAGAGCGTAATCTGTCTTCAAGTGTCGGAATTTCTTTCGGCGGCCGATCACTAGAAATGACGATTTGCTTACTTTCTTCGTGAAGTGTGTTGAATGTATGGAAAAATTCTTCTTGTGTTTGTTCTTTTCCTGCTAAAAATTGAATATCATCTATCAAAAGCACATCGACATTCCGATAGCGATTACGGAAATCGACAGCTTTGTTGTCTCGGATTGAGTTGATAAATTCATTTGTAAATTTTTCAGATGATAGATAGACCACTTTGGCTGATGGATTATGGTCGATGACATAATGACCAATCGCATGCATCAAGTGAGTCTTTCCTAAACCAACGCCCCCATAAATAAAGAGCGGATTATATGCTTTTGCTGGTGCTTCCGCAACTGCAAGTGAAGCGGCATGCGCAAATCGGTTGCCTGAACCAATAACAAAAGTATCAAATGTATATTTTGGATTCAGCATATTTTGTGGAATATCGACGGGATCTTCTTTAGACATTTTTTTAATTGGAGACTTTGGCATAGCTTCCACTTCATCCTGATTTTGAGGAATAATAAATTTAATACTGAGCTCTTCACCTGTCAGTTCGTAGATGGTATCAGCAATTAAGTGAAGATATCTTGATTCCAGCCAGTCTCTAGCAAATTCATTTGGTGCGGTAATTGTAAGCGTATCACCTTGAAGAGAATGGGCTTTTGTCGATTTCATCCATGTCTCAAAACTGGGCTTGCTCAACTTTGTCTCTATTTTTTGAAGTGCTTTATTCCACAGATCCAAAATATTTTCCAT